>NZ_NRSW01000001.1:0-24626 GCF_002288635.1 Mucilaginibacter sp. MD40
CTTTCTTACTACTTAACCACCTTCACCACTCCTTCAAAAAACAACCGCTTAACTCTCCGTGAAGCGGGCTGCAAAGGTAGCAGCTTTTTGTTTATCTGCAAACTTTATTTTTTTTATTTTTAAAGTTTGTTTTTTCTTTTCAGAGAACGACCCGCTATCTCGTTTGCGGGCTGCAAAGGTACGTAAGGTTTTTAATTTTGCAAACAATTTAGCAGTTTTAGTGTTAGTGTGCGTTTAACACACTGATAGTGAACAGGAAAAATTTTACTCACCCCCTGCCCCCTCGATCCTGCACAAAGAGGGGGTAGTAAATAAAGCTCAAAGAGAGCATTATATATAATAAGACTCAGCTTATAAGATAAGGTGATAATATATATACCATTACTCAATACATGGAAACGCGTTAGCGATAGCAGCGGATACCGGCCGGTGTGTAAGGCCTGCAGGCATATGAGCGGATAGCGCGACCCCGATAAACAGAGGGGAAACGCTATATATTTATATGATAACGACACTTACACGGATAGCAACGACGGCATCTATATATACTACAATTTATCGGTCAAATCAATTTGATCTAAACATATAATAGCTACAGTAACGTTAAAAGATGTTAAATGCCTTATAAATATACATGCAGTACCTGTTAAGTCAGCTATATTAGTAGCCTAAATAAATAATTGACCGTTCTGTACTAATAACTTATCTTTGCAAAATGTTTAAAAAACTAACCCGTATAGTTTTACCAGGTGTTATTGTCTTCGGCATGGTGATGGCTGGCTGCAAAAGCCAGTACGACAGGCTGAAAGCAAGTAACGACAATACTAAAAAATACCAGGAGGCGATAAAGTACTATAATAAGAAAGACTATAATAAAGCATTAGGGTTATTTGAAGACCTTGCACCACGCTACAGAGGGCGTGAATCTGCGGAGGACTTATTCTATTACTACGCCTATACCAATTACAGGCTTAAGGATTACACTTCGGCAAGGTTCCATTTTAAAAATTTTGCAGACACTTACCCATCAAGCCCGCGTGCCGAGGAATGCAGGTTTATAGCTGCTTATTGCTTTTATCTGGACTCGCCTATTTATTCGCTTGACCAGGAAAACACTGATAAGGCTATTGAAGCCTTGCAATTGTTTATTAACCTTTACCCGAAAAGTGACCGTGTAACAGAGGCAAGTAAACTGATACAAAACCTGCGCGACAAACTTGAACAAAAGGCATATGCCAACGCTAAACTATATTTAACTATAGGCGACTATCAATCGGCTGTTATTGCATTTAATAACACGCTTCGTGATTACCCTGATACTAAATATGCCGAAGAACTGGAATACCTTACTATTGAGGCACAATATAAATACGCGCGCATAAGCCTTGAAAGGAAACAACAGGAGCGCTATGAACAGGCGATAACTTATGCCGACCAGTTTGTAGATAAGTATCCTAATAGTAAATTCCTGAAAAGCGCTAACGAATACATCAAGGACAGCCGCTACGGCATTGAGCGTGCAAGACGTGTAATAGCCGAGGCTGAAACAGACCAGAAGCTGGCTGAGAAACTGGCAAAAAAAGATAGCACCAACACAGCGCAGCCACCATCAATAAAGGATAGAAGTAACCAAAAAATACCTCAATAGATATAACACATATATAATATAAAAGATATGAGTACTAATAACACAAATAAACCGGCTGTAGCAAGCAGTACTGTAACACGCGATCTTCGTGAACTGGATGTGAAAACAGAGAACATCTACGAATCATTAGTGATCATGGCTAAACGTGCCAACCAGATTTCAAATAACATTAAAGAGGAGTTACACCAGAAACTATCTGAGTTTGCTTCATCAAACGATAACCTGGAAGAGGTGTTTGAAAACCGCGAACAGATAGAGATATCTAAACATTACGAAAAAATGCCTAAACCTACCCTGGTAGCAGTACAGGAATTTTTAGATAACAAGATCTACTACCGTAACCCGGCCAAAGAAGCTAAAGAATTATAAGCCCCTCGGCTAATTCAAAAGTTAAAAGTCAAAATTCAAAAGTGTAAGGTTTCCCTTCTTTTGAATTTTGACTTTTTATTTTTTACTTTAAACGATGTTAGAAGGCAAAAAGATTTTGTTAGGCGTTTGCGGAAGTATTGCCGCGTATAAGTCGGCCACGTTGGTAAGGCTACTGGTTAAAGCAGGAGCCAATGTACAGGTGGTAATGACATCCGATAGTACTAACTTTATTACGCCGCTTACCCTTTCTACCTTATCAAAGAACCCGGTTTATCATGAGTATTTTAAAGCCGAAACCGGCGAATGGAATAATCATGTTGAGCTTGGCCTATGGGCAGATATAATGGTTATTGCCCCGGCGAGTGCCAATACCATGGCTAAAATGGCCGGTGGATTGGTTGATAACCTTTTAACAGCCGTTTACTTATCTGCTAAATGCCAGGTGTATTTTGCACCTGCGATGGACCTGGATATGTGGAAACACAATGCCACCCGCGATAATATTAGCCAGTTGCAAAGCTTTGGTAATATATTAATTCCGCCGGGTAGTGGCGAACTGGCCAGTGGCCTGCACGGCGAGGGCCGTATGGCCGAGCCTGAAGAAATAGTTAATTTCCTGGCGGATGATATCAGGAAAAAGCTTCCTCTTGTAAACAAACGCGTAATGGTTACCGCAGGTCCTACCTATGAGGCGATAGACCCTGTGCGTTTTATTGGCAACCATTCATCAGGCAAAATGGGCTTTGCCATTGCCGACGAGCTTGCTTCATTAGGCGCCTCAGTTACATTGGTTGCTGGCCCTACAGCGCAAAAAAGTAAATACCATAATATTAAACGTATAGATATTACCAGCGCCGCTGAAATGCTTGAGGCTTGTCTCCAACACTTCAACCAGTCCGACGCATGTGTAATGTGCGCAGCCGTGGCAGATTATACGCCTGCACACGTTGCAGAGCAAAAAATAAAAAAGACGGAAGAGCAGTTCTCCATTGAATTAAAGAAAACTACGGATATTCTCAAAACCCTTGGCAAGCAAAAGCGTAATAACCAGGTATTAGTAGGCTTCGCGCTTGAAACCAATAACGAAGAAGAGCACGCCATTGAGAAACTGAAAAAGAAAAATCTTGACCTGATAGTACTAAATTCATTAAACGACAGTGGTGCCGGTTTTAAAAGCGATACCAATAAGGTAACTTTGATAGACAGCCAACTTAATAAAACCCATTTCGGCCTTAAAAACAAAACAGAGGTAGCACGTGATATATGCGCCAAATTGGTTGAATTGATGTAAAATGAAGAACATAATCGTCGCCACTCTTTTATTGCTTACCTGCTTAAGCGCCCAGGCGCAGGACCTTAATGCGAGGGTAAAAGTGGTAGCACCCAAAATACAGATCACTAACAAGCGCATCCTGCAAACGCTTGAAACGGCCATGAAGGATTTTCTGAATGGCCGCAAATGGAGCGCTGACGATATAGCACCAAATGAACGTATAGATTGCAATTTTGTATTGAATATAACCAGTTGGGATGGCAGCAGCACCTTTAGCGGCGAACTCCAGGTACAATCGTCCAGGCCGGTGTATAACTCAACTTATACTACTACACTGCTCAACATTAATGACCGTGATATTGATTTCACTTATACCGATGGGCAAACCATTGATTACAGCGACCAAAACTTTCAGAGTAACCTGAGTTCGATAATGGCTTTTTACGCGTACGTTATTGTGGGGATGGATTATGATTCGTTCGCTAAATATGGCGGCACTCCGTATTTCCTTAATGCACAAACGGTAATGATCAATGCGCAAACATCTTCATACAAGGGATGGAAAGGTTTTGACACCAACGTTAACCGGTACTGGCTTATTGAGAACTTGAACAATAAGATATACGATAACCTGCGCGAGTTTATTTATAACTATCACCGAAACGGCCTGGATATAATGACCGACAACCCCAACAAGGCCCGTAAATACATCAGCAGCATATTACCGGTATTATCACAGGTAGATCGCAAACGCCTGGGCTCCTACTTTCCCCTGGCATTTTTTACGGCCAAAAATTCCGAGTTTGTTTCCATTTTCAGTGCCGCATCGCAACAAGATAGGCTAAATGCCATGAATATCCTTTCGACAGCCGACCCGGCAAACGGAACCAAATACCAAACCTTAAACGGGCGTTAATTGCCCTCTAGATTCCCCTCCACCGGGGAATACTTTGTTTACCTGCATTAGAAAACATCTTAAAGCCCCTCTTTTTCGACGAGAGGTGGTGCGAGACTTTTTTCCTTTCTCAATACCTTTCTATCCACATAAAACGTCCCGAATGGAATGACACAGGCCACCAAGACTTTATATATAACGCTGCGTGGCCAGCGCTGCTCTATGCCTACACTAATGGTATTGTAAATAAAAAGCAGGAACAGCACACCGTGTACCGGGCCCATAGCTTTAACCATGGCAGGATTATGGCCAAAGTATTTGAGAGGCACAGCTATGAAGATCAATAATAGTAAGGAAATACCTTCAAGGAAGGCGATAATGCGCAAGCGGCCAATGTTTGTAGATAATAGCGATATCATATTAAGGTGTTGTTACAATGTGTGCAGATAAGAGCGTTGAGCCAACGGCGAAAACGGCCATGGAATAGCCAGCAGGATAATGAACAACGCGAGGCTAAACCAAATTAGCATGGTCTTAAACTTTTCGTGATCATTTGGTTTGCGTTTCGCCACGGCTGAGCCGATGGTGACGAGCACAATGGCGATCAGCATCATGAGTAGGTGCACTACTCCGAAAAAGAATTCGGGCTTAATGTGCCCCAAAAAACTGATCTGCCTAAAGTTAAACTTTGCCGTTGAGCTTTGCGTGTATACCAACATGCCAATGATCAACTGCATATGAGACACGGTTGCCGTCCAGTGCCGCCAGGTGTTGTCTGTTTTACCGAATGTGCGGCGTTTGCTGTACCCGGTATAAGCAAACCGGATAGATGTTAGTAAGGTAATGAGTACCGCCCATCGCATTAGGGAATGAAGAAAAAGTAGAAAATCAAACATATTACATTTTTCAACATACCAATCAGTATGTTATTGATTAAAAAAATTTATTTCAGTTGCTGCAGGTAGTTTTTTAACTCTTGCAAATAAACGGTATAACAGCCGGAACCCATGGCCTTGCCCATGTTACGGATGCCGCTATAGCCGGCTACAATAAAGCAGGCCGTGTGCTTAGAATTTACATTTGACCTGATATCGCCTTTTACTTTACCTTGCTCAATATTGTCAGCAATAGCATCCTGCCACTCATTAGTCAACCGGACCAAAGCCTTACGGAAACTCTCATTCAGCGGCGACATCTCCTCTATAAGGTTGATCGCCGGGCAGCCATATTTAGCACGCAGAAAGGGTATTTTAATCAGCAGGTTCCGCATCATAGCATATATCTCGTTCACCGGGTCGTGCGAATCCAACAAAGGTTTAACCATAGTAGCATACATCCCTGGATATAACACCTCGTTAATAAGCGCCAGTCCCATCTCATCCTTATTTTTAAAATGGTAAAAGAAAGCACCTTTGGTAACTTGTGTTGTCGCCAGGATATTATCAATGCTCGTTGCCTGGTATCCTTTCTGGTATATCAGCTCAAAGGATCGCTGTAGGATCATCTGCCGGGTTTCTGCTGCTTTCGACATCACAATTAAACATACTAATTGGTATGTTTTACAAACATAGTATATTATTATATCTCAGGAATTATTTTTTTAGATTTTTAGTTGTTTGAATTTCCTGATAAGTAAATGAAATGCTGTTCTTATAAATCTTAAAAGTCATATCAACAAAATTTTGCGTCCGTATCGTCGTTTATCCACCATTAGTTATCTTTACTTCTTTTAAAGCGATTGATAAATATGGACAAGCGATGGGTGTTAAAAGACGAGGCTGACAGAGAAATAGTAAGTAAACTTTCTGCCGAACTTAACATTAGCCCCGTACTCGCTAACATCCTTGTACAACGTGGGATTACCAGTTTTGAGGAAGCCCGCTATTTCTTCCGCCCCAGCGAACTACACCTGCATGACCCATTCCTGATGGCAGATATGGAGAAGGCCATTGATCGCATAGATGACGCCATTGCCAAAAACCAAAAGATCTTAATTTACGGAGATTATGACGTTGACGGCACTACCGCCGTTGCATTGGTGTACAGCTTTTTCAGCAAACGTTACAGCCAGATAGAGTACTACATACCCGACCGCTATAAAGAGGGTTACGGCATATCCACACAGGGTATAGATTATGCCGCGGCAAACGGTTTCAGTCTAATTATCGCTTTAGATTGTGGTATTAAATCTGTTGATAAGATCGCTTATGCGAATACACTGGGTGTAGATTTTATTATTTGCGACCATCACCTGCCGGGCGATGAACTCCCTGCAGCAATAGCCATTTTAGACCCCAAACGCCCGCAGTGCAGCTATCCTTACAAGGAGCTTTCAGGCTGTGGTATTGGTTTTAAACTGATACAGGCATATGCCCAGATACATGATATTCCTTTTGAAGAAACTGCCGAATACCTGGACCTGGTGGCCATTAGCATAGCTTGCGATATTGTACATATTACCGGCGAAAACCGCGTACTGGCGCACCTGGGCCTGCAAAAAATAAATGCTTCGCCATGCATGGGGGTAAAAACCCTGATGGATATTGCCGGTAAAAAATGTGACTATACTATTGCCGATGTAGTGTTTACCCTCGGCCCCCGCATTAATGCTGCCGGCAGAATTGATGATGCCAAACACGCGGTGGAATTGTTGATAGCCTGCCACGAGGAGGACGCTCGCGAAAAAGGCGACAGGATTAACCTGCACAATTTCGAACGCAAAGGGCACGACCAGCAAATAACCGACGAAGCGCTGAGCATGATTGATAATGACTCGGTGCTCGTGGGCCGCAAATCAACCGTGGTTTTTAACGAGAACTGGCATAAGGGTGTTATCGGCATAGTGGCATCTCGCCTTACTGAAAAATATTATCGCCCAACGGTGGTTCTCACCCAATCAAACGGGCATATTGCCGGTTCGGCCCGTTCGGTATTAGGGTACGATCTTTATGAGGCTTTGTGCGGCTGCAGCGATCTACTCATACAGTTTGGTGGGCATAAATATGCGGCCGGGCTTACCATGCAGCGCGAAAACATACAGGCCTTTGCCGATAAGTTTGAAGAAGTGGTGAGCACTACCATACCCGATGAATTGCTGATACAGCAGATCAGCATAGACGTGGAAATAGCACTTGCTGATATCGACTCTAAGTTTTTCCGGGTACTTAACCAGCTTGCTCCCTTCGGGCCCGAAAACATGGCCCCGGTGTTCCTAACCAAAAATGTGTATGTTAGCGGCGTAGCAGGCCTGGTGGGTGGCAAACACTTAAAAATGTTTGTAATGCAGCCCGGTTCGGCAAGCTTTAGTTGTATAGCTTTTAACCAGGGCGATTTATTGCCTCAACTAAAGAACGGCGTGCCTTTTGATATTTGTTACACCATTGAAGAAAATGTATGGCGCGAACAGCGCACCGTACAGTTGAACATAAAAGGAATTAGGTTGGTGAATGGTGAGTAGTTAATAGTGATTGGTGACCAGCGTATCATACATGTACTTTTTTTGAATTTTTACTTTTGAATTTTGAATTAAAATGATCCTCAGAGCCGACCATTTAATAAAAAAATATAAGCAGCGTACCGTTGTTAATGACGTTACATTTGATGTATCGCAGGGTGAGATCGTAGGTTTACTCGGGCCGAATGGAGCAGGTAAAACCACCTCTTTTTATATGATCGTTGGTTTGATAAAACCCAACGAGGGCAAAATATTCCTGGATGATGAAGAGATCACTACCGACCCTATGTACCGTCGAGCGCAAAAAGGTATTGGCTACCTGGCGCAGGAAGCATCGGTTTTCCGCAAGCTTTCTGTAGAGGATAACATCAAGGCTGTGCTGGAAATGGGAGTCATGAGTAAGGAAAAACAACGCGATAAACTGGAAGAGTTAATAGATGAGTTCAGTTTACATAAGGTTCGTAAAAACCGCGGCGACCTGCTATCGGGTGGTGAGCGCCGTCGTACCGAGATTGCGCGGGCACTTGCAGCAGAACCCAACTTTATTTTACTGGATGAGCCCTTTGCCGGGGTTGACCCCATAGCGGTTGAGGAGATACAAAGCATGGTAGCTAAGTTAAAGCATCGCAATATAGGCATCCTCATTACTGACCATAATGTGCAGGAAACACTATCTATTACGGATAGAGCCTACCTTTTATTTGAAGGAAAAATTCTGGAATCGGGCGTGCCCGAGATACTGGCCGAAAATGAAATGGTGCGTAAGGTTTACCTCGGTGCCAACTTTGTGCTGAAAAGAAAAGTTTTTCCGCAGTAACATCTATATTTGATAGTTGACAGTCAATAGATCATGACTCATGGCGACAAAAGCAGCTACTATGAACTATCATCCATAAACCATGATCCTCTAACCATAAATTATGACCATTTTTAACTCCGTTTTTACCTGGTTCATGAAAAAGCGTATCCACCAGATAGAGCTTTTTATGAAGTACCCCAACGAGGTACAGGAAGAATGGTTTGAACAACTGGTTGCCGGTGCTGAAAGCACGGAGTGGGGAAAAAAGTATGGTTACAAAAGCATAGAGAATCTTGCCCAGTTTAAAGAGCGCGTTCCGCTCCAAACATATGATAGCCTTAAGCCTTATATAGAGCGTATGCTCAAAGGCGAACAAAATGTACTATGGCCATCAGAAATTCGCTGGTTTGCCAAGTCATCAGGCACCACAAATGATCGCAGCAAGTTTATCCCGGTAAGTGAAGAATCACTCGAAGAGTGCCATTTTAAAGGCGGTAAAGATATGCTTACCCTTTACTTCAACAATCGCCCCAACGCGCGCATTTTTACAGGTAAAAGCTTAACGCTTGGTGGTAGCCACCAGGTAGGGCAGCTAAATGCCGATACTTTTTTTGGTGACCTGTCAGCCGTTATTATGAAAAACCTGCCATTATGGGCCGAGTTTTACCGTACCCCCCATCTGGATATAGCCCTTCTGGAAAATTTCGAAGAAAAAATAGAGAAGATGGCCTACGCCACCAAAGATGTAAATGTAACCAGCATCAGCGGCGTACCTACCTGGAACATTCTGCTGTTCAAGCGTATTTTAGAGATCACCGGCAAAAACAATTTACTGGAAGTGTGGCCCAATCTCGAATTGTATTTTCATGGTGCGGTTAACTTTACCCCCTATCGCGAACAGTTCAGGAAACTGATACCCAAGGATGACATGTATTACCTGGAAACCTATAATGCCTCTGAAGGTTTCTTTGGCATACAGGATCTGGAGGAACCGGGCGATATGCTCTTGATGCTCGACTATGGGATCTTTTACGAGTTTTTACCCTTAGAGAACCTGCATGACGAGAACCCTCAGACACTTACACTTGACGAGGTGCAATTGAATAAAAATTACGCGCTCATTATTAGTACCAATGCCGGCTTATGGCGATATATGATAGGCGACACCATTAAATTTACTTCGCTCTCGCCTTTCCGAATACAGATCACCGGCCGTACCAAGCATTTCATTAACGCCTTTGGCGAAGAACTGATCATTGATAATGCCGAACGCGCCCTTGCCGAAGCGTGCAGCCAAACCGGCGCCATTATACGCGACTATACTGCAGCCCCCGTTTATTTTAGCGACAATAGTTGCGGCGCTCATGAATGGTTGATAGAGTTTGAGAAACCACCCGCCGAGTTTGAGCGCTTTGTAGACCTGCTGGACGAAACACTCCGTAAAGTAAATTCTGACTACGACGCGAAACGATTTAAAGACATGGCGCTTCGCCGGCCTTTGGTACGCCCGGTACAACAAAACACCTTTTTTAACTGGATGAAAACACGCGGTAAAATAGGTGGTCAGCACAAAGTACCACGTTTGGCCAACAACCGCGAATACGTTGACTCCATCCTTGAACTTACCACCAGCGTAAGCAAAAACTAAAATACTTGTAGCGTTTTCAGCACCAGCTGCGTAAGGTTATTAAACTAAACTTTACAAATGAAAAAGCTGATTGCCGCATTAGTAGTCGCCGCGTTATTTACCGCCTGCCACAAGGATAAAGTGCAGGTTCCTGCAAATGGTTTCACAGGATCATGGGAACTCAGAACCGCCATGTCAGGATGGACAGTACCTGTAACGTATCCGCCCGGAAATGGAAACAGATATGTTTTTACCGCTGACAGTACTTACACCAAATACGAAGCAAACCAATTAAAAGCGCAGGGCAAATTTTCCACTAACCAGATAGGTAGTGACAACAGCGCAAAATATGGATTAATAAAATTCATTAATCCAGATTATTCAGATGTTTATCGCATAAAGTCTGATAGCCTGATCATAGGCACATCAGTAGCCGATGGCCCAAGCTGGCTATATGTGCGTATGAAATAACTACCTGGAAAACTTCAGCTGTACAAATTTTATACGGCTTCTGTCGTGCGTGTAGGTAACATAAACATTGCCTGCTTTGTCGGCAATAATGGCCGGATAGCTATATTCGCCTTTGTCATGTTGTTCAAAGGTGTAGAGGTCTTTCCAGTGTTCGCCGTCTTTAGTAACAGCCAGTTTTAGAACCGAGCGCCCCTCCCACCAGTTTTTACCGGCGGTAAGGGGATTATATACCAGCAATTGATACCCGTTTATGGTAACCGCATCGCTCCCGGAATTTGGGTTGGGCAGTTGCGTGGCTGTAGCTTTGTTCCAGGTCTTCCCGTTATCGGTAGACCAATTTTGTACAGTAACATTCTGCTTGCTGCGCGACAACAATTGCAGCCTTTGTTTAGAATACCTTAAAATGGACGGCTGTATCAACTGAAAGGTATCGCAATTAATGTTGATCTTTTCCCATTTCTTTAATGCCGAGTCAGATCTTTCCAAATGTATTTGCCAGGTCTTTTCGTCTAAGCTTTCAGTGCTTGACGGGTACAGGATATCTCCGTTGGCTAATTGCAACGGCTTATTTTTGATAGGGCCTAAGAAACCTTTCGGCAACGCCACAGCCGCCGACCAGGTTTTGCCATCATCTTTAGATGTTTTGTACATTGCCCACCATTCGCGCGGGTTTGGGCCTATTTTATAATGCAGGTAAAGCACACCGTTCGCTGCTTTAAATAAAACGGGGTTCCAGCAGGCGTACCTTTTACCATCCGGCTGTATGCCATCAGCCACTTTGGTGGGTGATGACCATTTTGTTCCATCGTTTTCGGCAGTCCATATGCATACATCCGGGTTACTTTCCTGCGTTCCGCCAAACCAGGCCGCTAATAAACGGTTAGGTCCGAGTTTAATTAGGGTAGATGCGTGGCATGCTTTAAAAGGCGCGTCGTTAAAAATATATTCGTTTTTTACTATCGCTACACTTTGCGCGCCGGCTTTATTAAAAGCAACAACACTTACAATCAGTATAACTGAAATAAAACTCCTTTTCATAGTCACCTATTTATGAATTGTAGCTTAACGTTGTGGCCTTAAATATAGTAATAGCTTCAACAGCCGCCTTCACATCGTGCACACGTAATATGTTGGCGCCTTTCATCAGGGCAATGGTATTAAGCGCTATTGTTCCGTTCAATGCTTCGGCAGCCGTAGTGCCTAATAAACCATAGATCATTTTCTTGCGGGATATACCTGTTAATATCGGCAATTGCAATCGTTCAAGCTCCTGCATCCTATTCATTAACGCATAGCTATGTTCCGGCTTTTTCGCAAAACCAAAACCTGGGTCAATAATTACATCATGCACACCTAATTGCTTAAGCGCGTATATCTTTTTAACAAAGTAATCGTACACCTCGCCAAACACATCGTCATATTGGGCTAATTGCTGCATGTTTTGAGGATTCCCTTTCATATGCATCAAAATATAAGGCACCTGCAAACGGGCAACTGTGCTAAACATATCACCGTCCAAACCTCCACCGCTAATGTCATTGATAATATGCGCCCCAGCCTTAATCGCTGTTTCAGCTACTTTAGCCCTGAAGGTATCTATTGAAATAACTGCTTCCGGATATGTTTTAACGATAGCTTCAACCGCCGGCAGTAATCTGTCGGTTTCTTCCTGTGCAGATATATCTGCAGCCCCCGGTCTGGACGAATAAGCGCCAATATCTAAAAAGTCAGCGCCTTCACTTAGCATCTTTCCGGCCTGTTGCAAAATGGCATCAACCTCTGTTTTGCGGCTATCGGCAAAAAAAGAATCAGGTGTAGTGTTAATGATCCCCATCACCTTCGGCAAGGTCACATCAATCAATTTGCCACCCGCATTTATGGTCGTCTTTTTCCGAAAAAATGTATCTTTATCCACGTTGCTTTTGTTGGAATTTTAACCGTTAAAATGTTGTAAAGTTATTTACTTTAATAAGACTTGCTACTTTAATACACAACTTTACAACGTTTAAACATTACAACTTACAACATCAGCCTTACAACATTCCAACTTACAACAACATCGTGAATAATACCGCACAAGAATTTGACGCCGTTATCAATGTTTGCCGCAGTCTTTTTATCAAAAAAACACGCGATTACGGCACCGCCTGGCGCATTTTACGTTTACAATCTATTACCGATCAGATATTTATTAAGGCACAGCGTATTCGTACACTTGAAGAGAAACAGGTTTCAAAAGTTGGCGACGATATTACAGGTGAATACATTGGCATTGTAAATTATTGCGTAATAGCCATGATGCAACTGGACTGCGGACCAGAAACGCCTTTGGAGCTTAACCCTGATGAAGTGGAGATGATATTTGACAGTAAGGTACAGGAAACCCGCGACCTGATGTTTGCCAAAAACCACGATTACGGTGAAGCATGGCGCGATATGCGCATCAGTTCACTTACTGATTTGATACTGATGAAGCTGCTGCGTGTAAAGCAGATAGAAGACAACCAGGGGCAAACGCTGGCATCGGAAGGTGTTAAAGCTAACTACCAGGATATGCTTAACTATGCAGTTTTCGCGTTGATAAAATTAGGGGTAAAATGAAAAATGGATTGATTTGGTTTTGCAGAATTGCTGTTGGTTTGCTTTTTATCTTCTCCGGATTGATAAAAGCGAATGACCCACTGGGCTTTTCCTATAAACTCGAAGAATACTTTGAGGTATTTCACATCACCTTTTTAAATGGCCTGGCCTTGATTATGGCCATTATATTATGCTCCCTGGAAATGATACTGGGTTTCGCGTTGCTTATCGGCGCGCGAGCCGTTAAAGTGGTTTGGGGCTTGTTGCTGCTCATCATCTTCTTTGGCTTTCTTACCTTTTATTCTGCCTTTTTTAAGGTTGTTCAAACCTGCGGGTGCTTTGGCGATGCCATACCATTAACACCATGGCAATCTTTCGGGAAAGACATGGTGCTTTTGCTACTGGTGTTGGTGCTGTTCCGCAATCGTACAAACATAAAACCACTGTTCACCGCTAAAAATGGGGACAAAGCCATTATTACCGCTACCCTGATTTCGATAGGTTTTGGATGGTATACGTATAGTTTTTTACCCGTAATTGATTTTTTACCCTATAAAGTTGGCGCCAACATCTGGCAGGAAATGCAAACGCCGCCCGGCGCCAAGCCTGATGAGTATGAGATCATGTACACACTCAGTAACAAACAGACCAAAGCCACCAAAAAAATAAGTGATAAGGAATACCTCAACAGTGGAATCTGGAAAGATACCAACTGGGAAGTACAGGGCAACCCGGAAAGCAGACTGGTAAAAAAAGGCTTTGAGCCCAAGATACGCGACCTGAATATACAGGATGCGCAAGGAAATAACTATAATAAAGAACTATTAAACAGTCCTTTCTATAGCCTGGTTATTGTGGCCTATGACCTGTCTAAGACTGATATCAATGCCATACACGAGAGCAACGCTTTAGCCGCTAATCTGATACAGAATTTTAACACACGTGTTGTTTTCCTTACTTCCAATCCGCCGGAACAGGCACAGGAATTTGCCAAAGACCATAAATTAGTAAGCGAATTGTTCTATGCTGATGGCGTGCCGCTTAAAACAATGGTAAGGGCTAACCCCGGTATTATCCTGTTAAAGAATGGCACAGTAGTAAATAAATGGCATTATCATACTTTACCTGCTTATGATAAGCTGGTTAAGGATTACTTTGGTAAACAATGAGCTTGATATTTTTAGTTGGATTTATGGGTTGCGGCAAAACCACAATGGGCCGTAAATTATCGAACGCGTTAGGCTATGAATTTGTAGACCTGGACCACCGGTTTGAAGAAAAGGCAGGCATGAGCATTGCCGAATACTTTTCTAAAAATGGAGAGGACGCTTTTCGCCAGCAAGAATCAAAAATACTCAAAGAAACACCCTATCCACAAAACGCGGTAGTATCAACCGGTGGCGGTTTGCCCTGCTTTTTCGATAATATGGATTGGATGAATGCTAACGGCCAAACCGTTTACATGAAACTAACACCTAAAATGCTCGCCTCCCGTTTAGAGAACGCCAAAACACCCAGGCCGGTATTACAGGGTAAAAAAGGACAGGAACTGGTTGAATTTATAGAAACCAAACTCGCCGAACGCGAACCACACTACAGCAAGGCTTCTATTGTAGCGGAAAGCTTTGCCGACTTAACTCCGGAAAATATTATGTATTTGCTGGCCACGAATAAGTAGCCGGTATTACATTAAATAAACCGCGTCCTCTTCACCTTCGACGTTAATTACCACATCAATGTGTTGTTTGATAACCGTTGAGAGGGCAACGCCGGCATAATCTGTTGTTACCGGGAAGTTTTTGTGATTACGATCTATCAATACCACGGTGCGCAATTTCTTCAACGGCACATCTAAAAATATACCGAAACCGTAAGCAAGGGTTTTACCACTGTTCAGCACATCATCTACCAAAATGATCACTTTATTAGCGCAGTCTTCTACTTTGAAGTTGGTACTGGCATGCAACTGACTGCTTTGCTTATCCAGCTCAATGCTAAGCAATTGGGTTTTAAAAGGCGCGATTTTATCCAATACGGATTTTAAACGTTCGGCTACATGGTTACCACGCGGGAGTATACCGGCAATGATCACCTCTTCTTCATCAAAATTATCCTCTAGCACCTGGTAGGCAATACGATCTATTTTTTGCTGTATCTGCTGGCTGTTTAGTATGAGGATCTTTCTGTCTGGCATGGTGTTAGTAATTATAAACAAATATAAGGTTAATGATGACTAACCGATAGTTTCATCTATTTCATCTATAAATTTTTCGCAAACAGACTGGTCCGATAGAAATTTTCCATTTAAAAGTTCAGCTTTAAATTTATTGTAATATCTGTCATAGTTGTTGTTAAAAATCCTTTCCCAATCTTGGTCCTGATATTCGTCAACAGTAACCTTTTTTGCATCAAATAACACTAATACATAATGCCCAGGTTTTCTTCTTTGACTTTTGACCCACGCTACTATGCCAATTTTAATCAATTTATCTGTGACCGAAATTATCTCTTCATCCAAATACTCATCCAGCACTAAAGGCTTTATTTCATTAATAGAGCCATCTTCGTCAACTGTGTTAAAAGTCAAATTGGAAACCTGAAAATCTACATTTACACGAAAGACTAGATCATCTTCGTTTACTTTCAAATTCTTTTTAGAAATCAACGCATCCGCAAAAATATGTGTTGTGATGTCATTTAGGCGCAAAACAAAGTTCTGTTCTACAAGTGTATTTTCTATTATCCAGCAATCATGCAGTCTGCCTAAATAATCGTAATAACGCCCGAGTGTTTGTCTACTTTGTTTTAAGACTTCAGATTTATCCTGTAAATTATATCTCTCGATCTCAATAAAATGATCAAGTAAGGAAGGAGCAATATCTTGAATTTTCCTTCTCAATGCTTTAACTTTTCAGGTAAGGATAATAAACAAAGTTAGCACCCTCAGGAACTATCACAAACAGGCACATAAACTCGTTTGGGTTTTTGTAGCTGCTCATAAAACGCTCCTTTAGCTCCGGTTTAATGATACCCCGGTCTACAAATTCCTCAATAGTAGATGCATGTATGCTCCATTCGGTATTCAGTTCGTTACGGTCAAGTATTACTTCGCCCAGTTTAACTTCGTGCTGGTGGGCAACAAATATCGGCGTAGCAGATAACCCTTCTACCATAATATCAACGGCAACTTCTTTTATCGAATCATTAAAGAATTTAAGGTCGCGCTCTAAACTTACCAGCGGACTTTGCTTTTGCTCTTTTTTCTCGCTGTTTCCTCTGTCCTGGTTAAAAAGTTCTTCGGTATTCATAGTTATTCCTCAGTTTTTGGTGGTTGAGGTTTAGTAGTTTTCGGGTTAAATCGCGGTTTAAAGCCTAATTTAGGTGAATCCTCAGCAGCAGGTTTAGCTTCCTGCTCTTTGGCTTTATTATCTTCTGCTTTCTGCGCAACAGGACCGGCGGTTGCAGCAGGGCCTTCCTCAACATGTATTTCTTCAGCAACAGGCTCTCCTTTTTTCGGAACCGTCTTAGCCGCATTGAACCTTGGCTTAAAACCGGCTGGTTTTGATGCAGTTGGAGTTTCTGCCGATGTTTCTATTTGTGTTAAATTTTCTTCTACAGGTTTCTCTTCATCAACAGGCTCGTCTTTCTTAGGAGCCATTTTTGCCGCATTAAATCTTGGCTTAAATCCGGCAGGTTTTGGTGCAGCTGTGGTTTCAGCAGGTACTTCCGTTGTTGGCTTATCTTCCGCTACAGGCTCTTCTGCTTTCGGAGCCATGGCTTTGGCATTAAAGCGCGGCTTAAACCCGGCAGGTTTTGGCGCGGCCGATGTTTCGGTATCTGATGATGCAGCAGTTTCTTTAGGCTCCTCTGCTTTAACAACCGGCTCTGGTTCAGTTTCAGTAGGCTTAGCAGTTGTGGCTCCCGCTTTAAATCGCGGTTTAAAACCCACATTGGTTGCAGCCGGTTCGGTGAGTGACTCAACAATAGTTTGTTCGGCAAGGCGATTTTCCATTACCACCTTTTCCTCCTTAACTTCAGGGGCAAGGTGGTATTGCAGACGCAATTTATTGAACCAGTATTTTTTGGTATGGTCGAAACTCTTTTCGCCCATTGCTTCATAGTGTTCTTTAAATTCAGAGAACAGGCCGGGCTGTGCCGTTTGCAGCGCCACCAGGTCTATCTTCTTCTTTCTAAAAAACTCTTCGAAAGTCATGTTTACTCAGATATAAGAGACAAGAATCAAGAGTCAGGACATTCTTTCTTATTTATCTTGATTCTTGCCTCTTGTCGCCTTGATTCTCTACAAAGACACTTCAGTGTCCAACTGATTAAACCGGATGCCTTTGTCGGTTTGGCTCCAATCGGCACGCTCCTCATCGGTAGCATTTAAAAGCTTTGGGAACCACTCCAGCGGGAAAGCTTGTTGCTTACCATCTTCTTTCTCCACAAAAAGTAAACCATTGGCAAAGGTTACTTTAACCTTTTTCTCCTGCTTGCGTGTTGATAGTAATGGCATGATGTATGTATTTGTGTCATTGCGAGTGTTAGCGCGGCAATCTCACCAGATTTGAATATTCTATGAGATTGCCACGTCACTACGTTCCTCGCAATGACAAGTTTTTTTTCTTACTCCGCCATGTTATGGTAAACCGCCTGTACGTCGTCGTCGTCCTCTAAACGGTCAACGATCTTTAGTACATCGGCAGCTTGTTCTTCGGTAACGGCTGTTGTTGAAAGCGGGATACGCTCCAGTTTGGCAGATTTTACTTCGATGCCCATTTCCTCTAAAGTCTTCTGCATTTTGCCGAAGTCTTCAAAAGCGGTATGGATAACGGCAACGTCGTTTCCTTCCTCATCAGCCTCCACAAAAAGGTCTTCCAAACCGGCATCGATCAGTTCAAATTCCAACTCTTCCAAATCTCGCTCTCCCGGGTCAAACCTGAAAACTGATTTACGTGCAAATACGAAATCCAGTGAACCGGTCTTTCCTAACGTACCACCGTATTTTGTAAAATAGCTGCGCACGTTGGCAACAGTACGGTTGGTGTTATCGGTAGCGGTTTCTACCAAGATAGCTACACCATGTTGAGCGTAACCTTCATATACCAACTCATCGTAATCTTTTTCGTCACGGCTTGATGCACGCTTAATAGCAGCCTCAACCCTATCCTTAGGCATATTAACCGCCTTAGCATTTTGCACCGCGGTACGGAGGCGCGAGTTAGTGTTTGGATCGCCCCCACCTGCTTTAACAGCCATTACTATCTCCTTACCCAAACGGGTAAACTGCACTGCCATTTTGGCCCAGCGCTTAAATTTTCTCTCTTTTCGGAATTCGAATGCTCTTCCCATGTGATATTGTCCATAGTCTATGGTTCACAGACCATAGATTTGCGAATATACTTGTTTTTTAGATAATGGTTTTCAGGTTTGTCAGCATATCTTCCGTGATCTTTGGAAGATCGTACTCCAATTGCCAACCCCAATCCTGCTGCGCCTGGGTATCGTCTATTGATTTTGGCCAACTATCGGCAATAGCCTGGCGCGGGTCGTTCTCGGCATAGCTCATTTCAAACTCTGGCATCAGCTTCTTTATTTCTGCCGCTAACTGCTCCGGTGTAAAACTAACGCCAGCGAGATTGTAGCTGGAGCGAATAGTAATGTTCTCCGCAGGCGCATCCATTAAAGTTAATGTAGCGCGGATGGCGTCATCCATATACATCATTGGCAAAGCCGTTTGTGCCGATAAAAAGCCCTGATATTTTTGATGCTTTAAAGCTTCGTGGAAGATATGCACCGCATAATCGGTAGTACCACCGCCTGGGTTTGCACGCCAGCCGATAAGACCGGGGTAACGCAGACTGCGCACATCTAAACCGTACTTGCTAAAGTAGTACTCGCACCAGCGCTCGCCAGCGAGTTTACTAAACCCGTAAACCGTGTTGGGGTCCATCACACAATATTGCGGTGTATTGTGCTGCGGCGAATGCGGGCCGAATACAGCGATAGAACTTGGCCAAAATACCTTTTGCACTTTAAATTCAACCGCAAAATCAAGCACGTGCAAAAGGCCGGTCATATTTAAATCCCAGGCCATTTTGGGTTTTTGTTCGCCTACGGCTGATAGAATAGCGGCCAGTAAGTATACTTGTGTAGGGCGATGCTTATCAAACAGATGATGCAGATTGTCTTTGTCCAGCACGTTCGCATATTCAAATGGGCCGGTATTACGCAGGGCGTAATTAGGGCTATTGATATCTGATGCGATTACATTTTCAGCACCATGAATTTTTCTTAAGGCAGCTACCAGTTCGGTGCCAATTTGGCCGTTGGCGCCAATCACGAATATCTTTTCGGTCATGCAAACTCAGTTTGAGCGCAAATGTAGGAAATTGCAGTTAAAGGCTAAATGCTACAATGGCCACAGTTATTGTAATTATAGCTTTACAAAAGGATTTGATAAGATTATATCAGAAATAGATAATATTATACTAATCAGGTAGACATTTATTAGCGGGTTCGCAAAAAAAACCGCATATTTGAAAAATTTGATTAACAATTTATACGTAAACAAACAATGAAAGTCGCAGTAGTTGGTGCTACCGGCCTGGTAGGCACTAAAATGTTGCAGGTTCTTGATGAACGCAACTTCCCCGTTACAGAATTAATTCCCGTTGCATCCGCTAAAAGTATTGGTAAAGAGATCACTTTTAAGGGTAAGCAATATAAGATTGTTTCTGCCGAGGATGCGATTAAGCAGAAGCCGGATGTTGCTATTTTTAGCGCCGGCGGTAGCACTTCATTGGAGCAGGCTCCTTTATTTGCCAATGCGGGTATTACCGTTATTGATAATTCATCCGCATGGCGCATGGAACCAACCAAAAAGCTGGTAGTACCCGAGGTAAATGCCGATGTTTTAACTGCCGAAGATAAGATCATCGCTAACCCGAATTGCTCAACAATACAAATGGTAGTGGCTTTAAAACCATTGCATGACAGGTATAAAATCAAACGCGTGGTGGTATCCACTTACCAATCGGTAACCGGTACCGGTGTTAAGGCTGTTGACCAGCTGTTCAACGAGCGTAAAGGCATTGATGGTCCAAAGGTTTACCCTTACACGATCGATCTTAACGTTATCCCTCAGATAGATGTATTTACCGAAAACGGCTACACCAAAGAGGAGATGAAAATGATCCTGGAAACCAAAAAGATTATGGGCGACGATAGCATCGCAGTTACCGCTACTACGGTACGTATCCCGGTGATGGGTGGTCACTCAGAATCTGTAAACATAGAGTTTGCGCACGAGTACGACTTGAGCGAAGTACGCGAAGTATTAGCCAACGCGCCTGGCGTTGTAGTGGTAGATGATATTGCCAACTTAAAATACCCAATGCCGCTTGACGCGCATGATAAAGATGAAGTATTTGTAGGCCGCCTTCGCCGTGATGAAACACAGCCCAATACCCTGAATTGCTGGATCGTATCAGATAACCTGCGCAAAGGTGCTGCTACCAACGCGGTGCAAATTGCTGAATACCTGGCATCAAAGCATTTGATAGGCCAGGGTGTTGCTGTTTAGTGATTAGTGATTGAAGGTTAGAAATTAGGCCTTCATATTTAAATAGAAAGGGATAGCCTGTTGGTTATCCCTTTTTAGTTATGGACGATCGTCAGCTAATCTCAACTTTCATAAAACCATAAAATTATTCACTTGTAGTTAATAGTACATAACCTATTAAAAACATATTATTATGGCTGATTTAAGCAATAAAAAAGTAGCGATACTTACCGAAGAAGGATTTGAGCAGGTGGAATTAACCAGCCCAAAAGAAGCATTGGAAGCCGCGGGTGCAACCGTGCATATCATCTCGCCGAAAAGCGGAAAAATTAAAGCCTGGGACAAAACCGACTGGGGCATAGAGATCGACGTTGATAAAGAGTTGAGCAGTGCCAGCCCGGACGACTACGACGCATTAATGCTACCCGGCGGCGTACTTAACCCCGACAAGCTGCGCCAGAATAAGGACGCGGTAGCCTTTGCCTCTGCGTTTTTGGACGAAGGTAAACCGCTGGCAGCCATTTGCCACGGCCCGCAATTACTCATCGAAACCGGCATGCTGCAAGGCCGCCGCATCACCTCTTACCCTTCCCTGCAAACCGACCTTAAAAATGCCGGTGCCGACTGGGTGGATGAAGAAGTGGTAACCGATAATGGTTTGGTAACCAGCCGTACCCCGGATGATCTGCCTGCCTTCAATAAAAAAATGATAGAAGAAATTGCAGAGGGCGTACACGCCTGATGGTAAGCTATCTGTAGCGCCCCGTAAGTACCCGGTTGGAGTATTTATGGGGCGCTTTTTTTTGTAGCAATAATTCTATTAAATACACTATGTACCGCGTTCCGTTTATAATATATAGCACTCATGGAACAAGCGGAACGCCTTATTTATCAGTTACTTAAAACTGACAAATATTTGTCAGTGTTTAGTTTATACAATCAATAAAGCGCTCATTATCTGCCAAATGTAAAATCAGCCTTGCGTTCCGAGCGGAACGCTTTTGGAAACTATAAACGGTACACTTTGGTACATAAACATTTGAAGATTAACGGCTAACTGCGTACATTTTCATCCATCAATAACCAATATTCCGCATTCATTATCCAACTCTTTCACGCTTGTTCTATATTTGCGTCATGCCTCCACAAAAAGCTGTTATTGTAGGTGCCGGTGTAGCAGGTATCGCCACGGCCATCCGGTTAGCGTTAAAAGGTTATAGTGTTGAAGTTTTTGAGGCTAACAGTTATCCGGGAGGTAAGCTGTCGGAATTTACCCAAAACGGTTACCGCTTTGATGCCGGGCCAAGCCTGTTCACCATGCCGCAATATGTGGATGAGTTGTTTACCCTCGCAGGCAAAAACCCGCGGGAGTATTTCAACTACCAAAAGCTGGATGTGGTATGTAACTACTTTTATGAGGATGGCACCCAACTGAGCGCCTATGCCGATACTGCACGGTTCGCCCGGGAGATAGAAGATAAAACCGGCGAACCGGGACAAAAGGTAGTGAAGCACCTGGCCGGCAGCCGCGATATTTACGATATTACCAACCATGTTTTCCTGGAACGCTCACTACACCGCCTGCAAACTTACCTGCGTTGGGACACTGTGAGGTCGGTGTTTCGACTGCCGCGTATTGATGCCATGCGCACCATGCACCAGGCCAATGCCAAAGCCTTTAGTGATGAAAGGGTAGTGCAGTTTTTTGACCGCTATGCTACTTACAATGGGTCGAACCCGTACGAAGCACCCGCTACATTAAATGTGATCCCGCACCTCGAACACCATTTTGGCGCATGGTTTCCTGAAGGTGGCATGTATGCCATTACACAAAAGCTGGTTGAACTTGCAGAAAGCCTGGGTGTAAAATTCAACTATAACAGTCCGGTTAGCGAAGTGGTAGTGATCAATGGCATAGCGAAGGGGATACGGACCAATGGCAACAACGTCATAGCCGATGTGGTGGTATCTAACATGGATATCTGGTTTACCTATAAAAAGCTGCTGGAGAAACATCCGGCGCTGCATCCGCAAAAAACGCTGAACCAGGAACGCAGCAGTTCGGCACTGATATTTTATTGGGGCGTTAAAAAGCAATTCCCGCAGCTCGATCTGCATAATATATTCTTTAGTGCCGATTACCAGGCCGAGTTTCAGCACCTGTGGCAACAGCAAACCATTTACCACGACCCTACGGTTTATGTGAACATCAGCTCTAAATTAAACGAAAAAGATGCTCCTGAAGGTTGCGAAAATTGGTTCGTGATGATCAACGTTCCGGCAAATAACGGGCAGGATTGGGACCAACTGATAGCCGAGGCCCGCGCCAATATCATTGCTAAATTATCCCGATTGCTGAACACCGATATAGGCAGCTTAATTGAATGCGAAAGCGTGCTCGACCCGCGCAGTATCGAGAGCCGAACCTCGTCATACAAAGGTTCTATCTACGGCACCAGCTCCAATAACCGCTTCGCGGCCTTTTTGCGTCATGCCAACAGTTCTTCAAAAGTAAAAGGACTTTATTTCGCGGGGGGCAGCGTGCATCCGGGTGGCGGTATACCGCTGTGTTTGTTATCAGCGAAAATTGTGAGTGAAAGCCTCACCTAAATTTTCTCAGCCTCACCTAAATCCTCTCCAAAGGAGAGGACTTTATAAGAATAACATTATTGAACCCTCTCCCCCGGAGAGGGCAGCGTGAGGCCAACCCGCGCTATCCTATTTCTTGGCTCTTGGTTCTTGACTCTTGTTTCTTAACTCTTGATTCTTGGGTCTTGATTCTTGACTCTTAATTTCCTCGCACCATGCGTTCCAGCGCGTCAATCCATTTAGGGTTATCGTTGAGGCTTTCTACCAGTTGTACGTGTTCGCCGCCGAGGGCTTTAAACTCGTCGCCGTATTCATTTGTTACCTCAAAAACGGTTTCAAGGCAATCGCTCACAAAGGCCGGGCAAAATACCAGTAAACGCTTTTTACCTTCTTTAGCCAGGTGTTCTATCACTTCGCTGGTGTAAGGCTGTACCCATGGGTCACTGCCCAGGCGCGACTGGAAACAAACGGTATATTTTTCGCGGGGCAGGTTCATTTTTTCGGCAATGAGCCTTGCCGTATCATGTGATTGTGCCGAGTAGCACAATTTGTTGGTATCATTAAGCGTTTCGCAGCATCCGTTTACCTTTAAACAGTAATTGCCCGTGTGGTCGCATTTCTTCAGCTGCCGCTGTGGCAAGCCGTGGAAGCTGAACAGGATATGGTCATAACTATCCGGGTTGTGCTTGCGCCCATTATCGGCAAAGGTCTCGATCATCAGGTCGTCGTTATGGAACGAGTTGATGAACTTGATCTCGGGTACGGTTTGCCAGTCTTTCACCAAACGCATAATTTTTTCATGCACAGAGCCTGTACTGGCCGAGGCATATTGCGGGAACAGCGGTATTACCAGTATATCGCCTATGAGCGCCTGCTTTAAACGGGCCAGGGCATCATCAATAGATGGGCTTTGGTAGCGCATGGCAAGTTCTACCACGTACTCGTCGCCCAAACGTTCCTGCAGCATTTTTTGTTGCTGCAAGCTGTAATGCAGTAAAGGCGATCCGGTTTCTTTATCCCAGATAGCCTGGTAAAGCTTGGCCGATTTTGGCGCCCTGAAAGGCACAATGATGGTTTTTACCAAAAAGGTGCGTAAAACCGGGTTAACATCAATAACCCTCGGGTCCATTAAAAACTCATCAAGATATTTACGTACATCCGCTGTCGACGGACTATCCGGTGTACCTAAGTTTACCAGTAAAACTCCTTTTTTTGCCATGATAATTTGGATGCAAATGTACAAAAAAACGCCCCATCAGCCTGTTACCGTTATCATTATTGCAAAATGATGATAACAGTTGTAAAACGCGTTATTGTGAATGAAAGCCTCACCCTGCCCTCTCCAAAGGAGAGGGTT
>NZ_NRSW01000001.1:25049-57060 GCF_002288635.1 Mucilaginibacter sp. MD40
TGAGGCCTATTGGATTGCCACTTTGATATATTCGTAGTAAAGTAGATTTCTCTCCTGTCAAATCATA
Organism: Mucilaginibacter sp. MD40; assembly: GCF_002288635.1. Classification (GTDB taxonomy): domain Bacteria; phylum Bacteroidota; class Bacteroidia; order Sphingobacteriales; family Sphingobacteriaceae; genus Mucilaginibacter. The sequence continues at coordinate 25,117 of NZ_NRSW01000001.1, forward strand.
GCAAAGATCAACTATCTTTTCGGCGGTTCCGGTGCCTGCCATAGTTTCCACCAGGGTAGCCAGGGCAGGTCATGGTGTTCGTAATGATAACCAAAAAAATAACAGCTTAAAAAAGCCAGCACATGGTTGCGCCGCAAGCTACGGGACTGGTGCCTATTATCATGTTCGCCCCTGTGAGGCAGGTAAGTACCAAAATAGAACAGTTGCAGGGTACTCAGCAACGAGGGCAATACCCAAAACAGCAGGAGGTTAGCCTGCGATATCCATATTTTTAATACATTGAATATAACAGCCATTACCACAATTTGCCATATAGAGAGGTAGTTGCGTATAAAACGCACATACCAGCTCAGGAAACTGCCGTGGTGATAGTCCGGATCTTTGTCCGTGTGTACATAATTATGGTGTTCGTGGTGCTTGGTATACAGTTTAGGGTACCAGAATGAGGCATATAAAAAAGTACTGATGAAGCCTATGGCCCTGTTTATCCATCGCTTTGGCGCAATAGAGCCGTGCATGGCATCATGCGCGGTAATAAAAAGCCCCGTATATAAATGAGTTTGGAGTAGTACAAACACATACAGCCAGGGGTTGGCAAAGTTAACCGGCCAGCGCATGAGCAGGGTGATAGATACCGCCCAGCAGGCTATAACTATTATAGCTACCAGCAGGCCCGTATATGTTGGTTGTTTTTGCAATGAACTATTTTGAGTGATGGTAGCAGTTAAAGCCCTTCTGTTATTTAACGCGCTTACCCTGCTTATCAATATAAAACCATTGGTTGCTTTCCCAAACGCTATGCTCCTGGTCAACAGCAACCGTTTTGCAGTTATTACTTACTTTGGCGCGGCCATTCTCAAACGGGAAAGCACAACCGAACTGCGGTTTAATTTTAATGTCGCCAAGGGTATCGGCGTAGCCTATTTTTTTGTTATCGCCTAAAATACGGTAATACCCGTCGTTAGCATAGTCGGGGCCATTATCAAACGGAAAGGGCTCAAATAGCACCCGCTCATCACGGTCAATGGCCACCATCCGGTTGTTTTTTAATACGAAAGCCAGGTTCTTAAAAGTATCGGTATAACAAAGCTGGTATTTACCTAAAGGGATAACGGTATCGTGGCTGGCATTCACATAGCCTTCACGGTTACCGGTGGCATCGGTTACTTTATACAGGTAGCCGTTATGCCCGGCTTTGCAGGCGGCAAGGCCTATCACTATCAATACCAGCCAAACCCGCATACGCATTAATATTTTTCCAGTTCGGCCTTTACCTGCTGCATCAGCCACATAGGGGTTGAGGTAGCGCCGGCAATGCCTATGGTATCATTAGGATTAAACATTTCCGGCTTCAACTCGCTTACCGCCGATATGAAGTAGGTGTTGGGGTTATGCTTTTTGCAAACCTCATACAGCACTTTACCGTTTGATGATTTTTTGCCCGATACGAATACCACTTTATCAAACTGCACCACAAACTTTGGCAGGTCCTTATCGCGGTTGCTTACCTGCCGGCATATAGTATCATTGGCCTTTACCTCGTAGCCACGCGCAAGCAGCTGGTCTTTTACATCGTAAAACTTATCCATGCTTTTGGTGGTCTGGCTGTAAAGCGTAAAACTGGCGGGTAGTTCCGCGTCTTCCAGTTCGGCAATATCCTGGAAAACCAATGCTTCATTATTGGTTTGCCCTTGCAGGCCAATCACCTCGGCATGGCCGTGCTTACCAAAAATGATGATGTTCTCGTTATTATCGTATGATGTTTTAATCCGGTTTTGCAGTTTAAGCACTACCGGGCAAGAAGCATCAATTAAGGTAATATTATTTTCAAGCGCTACGCGGTAGGTTTCGGGCGCCTCGCCATGCGCGCGGATCAGCACCTTTTCGTTATGCAGATCGTTCAGCTGTTCGTGCCCGATAATGCGCAGCCCTTTTGCTTTCAGGCGCTCTACTTCCTCATCGTTATGCACAATATCGCCCAGGCAATACAGGTAGCCGTCCTCTGCCAGTATCTCTTCGGCCATATCAATGGCATACACCACGCCGAAACAAAACCCGGAATCCTGGTCAATAGTAACCTTTAAGTTGTATGAGCCCATTTATGCAAAAATACTAAATGCTAAGTTGTAAACACTAAACCTTAAACGCTAAATTCTGAAAATAGTGTCAGATAATTTTGAGCCTCTATTTACGTTGTTATGCTCACCCGAGCAAATTTAATAATCCGAAAAACACAAACTGCGTTATCAGGAGCACCGGTGCGGCAAGGTTTTGCTTTTTAAATTTAAAAGCTTCAAAAATAAACAGCATTACAGCGCTCACCAGAAACCAGCAGCCATAGTTTTTAAGTGGGATACCCCTATCCAGCCATTGCCAGTAATCAAACCTTATAGCTACGGGCTCAATGAGCCAATCCAGCAATACCAGCAGGGCGGCCCCAAGCAGTACTCTTAGCAAGCGGCTCCTTAAACGGGTATATTGCATGCAAACACCAGCCGCGTATACCAGCAGGAACCAGTTTACCCCTATCAGTAGCGGGATATCCAGCACCTTGTACCCCAGCGTTTTGCCGTAGCTGTAATGGCCAAATAACCAGTAGCCGTGTACGCCCAGCCATTCGGCAGTAAAACCCAGCAGGGCCGTGAGCAGCGTAAAACCAATAAATTTGGCATCAAACCATTTGTGCGATGCCATGATCACCAGCAGCATGAGTAACAGGTGCCAGGGCACCATCTGCTTGAAAAGCGGTTGCCAGGCGTGCACAGCAAAGCCAATCAGCCCCACCAAATGGAACAGTATGATAATGAATATGGAGATGCCGGCTGGCTTTATGATATCTTTCTGCCTTTCCATACGGTTGCTTTAGTAAGGTGTTTTTGTATCGCTAAAAAAGCAATAACGGCCAGGTTAAACATGTGCACCGGGTGCAGCAGCAGGTTAAGCCATGTGTTTTGCCCCGCCGACAGCGAGATCATTACCCTGGTGAGGATAATAAGCCCGACGATCTGGCCGATGAGCGGCAAGTCCCCTGTACTGATAATGAGCAGCGGGCCGCCAACTACCAGCACAATATACATTAAAAACATAGGGATGCTGTAATTGAACGGCGCCATAAAATTTTTACTGAACCCGTTTACCGCGTCGGTGTAATTGGTATACATGCGGCAGCTAATCATGCCGTTGGCCAGCAAACCTTCGCCGCTGTAACCGTAGGCTTTAATGGTTTTCATGATCTCTACATCCTCCACCACTTTGCTTTTTACCAGTTGGTGCCACTGGTGGCGGTGATATAACTCGGCATCAAACAGCATAAACTGCCCGCTCGCCGCCGCTACCGATGCCCGTTTCTTTACCAGGTATATCAGCCGCAGGGGTAATAAATTCAACAATAAAAAGTGCATTAACGGTACCACCGAGCGCTCGCCTATGGTATCCATTTCCTGGTTGGCAAACAGGCTTAACAGGCAAAGCTTACGCAGGTACATACGGTGCACAGCACTGTTGATAAGGCTTTTGTACACTTTCTCATCAGCATCTAAAAAAAGCAGGAAGCGCCCCCGGGCGTGCTTAGCCAACTGGTGACAAGCGTAATTCTTCCCCATCCACCCTTTGGGCAGCGGCTCGCCCTTTATTACCCTGAACTTAGGGTGTTCAGCGGCAAATTGGCTGCAAATGGCGTAGGTGTCGTCGTCAGAATCGTCATCAAGGATAATTACTTCATAATCGCGGTAATCCTGTTCATGTATGGATTGCAGCAGGGTAAGTATATTTTCGGCCTCGTTGCGCGCCGGTATCAGGATAGATACCAGGTCGGTATAATGATTAGCGATGTGCGGCAGCTTGGGGTTTGATATAAAGTTGAACAGGGTAACCGTAAACCGAAGGATGATGAAAAAGAATACAATATAGATGGCTACGATCACTTTTATATACTGATTTGAGTTTGCTGTTGATGAGCGTTAATGTAATGCGCTTTATAGGCTGCCTTCAGATCACTGATATCCCCGCCCGCGTCAATGGTTTTTAAGTAAACGTTGGCGACCGGCTTTTTGTGCTCAAAATTTTCTACAAATGTCGCCGAAAGTACGGTTTGATAATTATCGCCCGCGTTTTTAAGGATATGCGAAAGGCCCTTCTCAAAGTGCACTTCATCGGTAAAGTTAGAATACAGTTTACCCTGGGGGAATATCAATACCAGGTTATCCGGATCCTGTAACATCTCCGCGGCAAAATTAAGCGATTGCAATATTTCCCGCGAACCTTTTTTTACAGAGAAAGCCCCCATATATTTAAAAAAGCCCACTTTTTTAGCCGTTTCCTCTATCACCATCACATGAAAGCGCTTGCCGAAAAGGCGGTGGTTGAGGTAATACATCAGGAAACCATCCCACCAGCTAAAATGGTTGGCCAGCAGCAAAACAGAGCGTTCAGGATCGATCTGTAGCTTATCATAATTCACCGCATAAAAGTTGCGCTCTACTATGCGCAGGATGTAATGGTGAAAAAACCATGTGATAAACCTGTTCTTTTTCGGGTAGATCATGGCTGGTTAATGCGCTACGTTTACCTGGGCGGCAAGCGCCTGTTGATGAAAGGCGTTTATTTTCTCTGAAAGCTCCGCGAAGCTTACCTCACCGGCAACACCACAATCAAACAAATGGAAATATACTGATGGCTTAAGGCTTTCAAAGTAATCAATCAGCGCGCAGTTATACACGATCTGGCAGGGGCCTTTAATGTTGCGTAACAGGAGTTCGATACCGCGCTCTACCTTTATCTCGGTAGTGTGGTTGGATATGAGTTCGCCCTGCGGAAATACCACTACCAGGTTCTCGGGGTTGGCCAGCAGACCCGCCGCGTATTGAAGAGATTTGATCATCTCGCGCGACTGCCGGTTGATAGAGAAACCACCGAACAGGTTCAGCAACATCCTTTTTTGCAGGTGGTCTTCCTGCATCATGATATACAATTTGCGGTGCAGGTGCCAGTAAGCCAGGTAATTCCCCCAAAGGCCATCCCACCAGCTAAAGTGGTTACACAGCAGCAGGATGGAGTGCCCGGGCTTTGGCGTAAACGGCATTACCTCTAAACGATTAAAGGCCTTGCGCATGCGGTAGCGCATGTATTTGGCAAACCAGTTACTGAAAAGGGTTACTCTGCGGGCGGGTATCATTGTGGTAAATTAACTAAATAATCGTCCAGTTGTTTGGTTACCAGCCAGTGGCCCATATCCACCTCGTGCACCCCGGCATTTTTTAAACTGCTGATAAAAGGCAGCGCCGCTTTTTTAGGGAACAAATTATCGTGCTTGCCAAATACCAGCGTGCATTTGATATGATGCTGATTAATAAGGCTGGCGACTTTCTGCACATCCGGCTTTAGCAGGCGGATGAGGTTAAGCGTATAATAAACATCCAGCCGTTTTTTCTCCGTATCTATCTCGTTATAGGCAATGGTATAAAGGCTATCGTCAATAAAATTTACGCGCTTTAAATTTTTAAGCAGCGAGGGCGCCAGCCATTTGCTTTTGGTAACGGTTTTAAACAGGTATTTACCCCAGGGTTTGTGCAACAATATCTCAAAGCCTTTGTAAACGGCGAGGCCGTCAGGTGCCATCAGGATGATCTCATCGATCATTTCGGGGTACTCTTCGGCGAGTATGAGGGCCAGGTTAGCACCTATAGAATATCCCATTACCGAAAAACGCTGTTTGCCATGCAGCTTAAACCATTCTTCGACATAGGCTTTTATCATGTGGCGGGGCATACCTGCGAGGATCTTTTGCTCGGGCCAGTTATTCAGTTCACTTTCGCCATGAAAAAAATGGTCGAAACCGTAAACATGAAAATTCTTCAACATGGATTTTTCGAGCACATGGAATTGCCTCCCCGTCATCCCGTAGCCATGAAATGCCAGCATAGGCTTATCGCCACTACCATATTCGTGGTAATGCGCCCTGCCTAAGCCATCAATATCCAAAAAACCCATAGGTGGGCAATATTAAGAAAATGTTAGTGAATTGGCCTTAACAGGAATGAAACTGCACCTGTAATTAGTGTCGCTTTACTAAGTAATCCATTATGGCTTGTGTAGCGCCCACGTTATTTTTCACATACTCTTTAGCAATTTGTGCTGCCGTGAGCCTTTCCTGCCCGTTACGCATCAGGTTACCGGCAACTCTATCCAGTTCTTCCTTCGTACTTATGCTAAACGCACCTTTAAGCTCAACCAAATCGCGTGCTTCCTTAAACTTATCATACCGGGGGCCAAATATTACCGGCATACCAAAAGCCGCCGCCTCAAGCGTGTTGTGTATACCCGCGCCAAAACCACCGCCTATGTAAGCTATATCGGCATATTGGTATAGCGAGGAGAGCATACCAATGTTATCTATAACAAGATTAGAAGTTAGAGATTGAAGATCAGATATCTGTGAAAATTTCAATGTCCTGTCTGCAGGCAGCAGGCTCATTAGCATTTTGATCTTATCTTCCCCTACTTCATGCGGGGCAATGATGAATTTCCAGTCGGGGTGCCGGGTTATAAGGTTGGCAATTAGCTGCTCGTCCTGCGGCCAGGTGCTGCCGGCAATAAAAAGCTTTTGGCCAGCTTTAAAGCTTTCAATCTCCGGTAAATTCTTTGGCTGCCGCGCGTTGGCCCACACCCTGTCAAACCGGGTATCGCCGCTTATGGTTACATTGGTTACCCCAATATCATGCAGCAGTTGTTTTGATTGCGCATCCTGGAGAAAGAACCAGGTAACCATTTTCAGCATTTTGCGGTGCAGGCGGCCGTACCATTTAAAAAATACCTGCCCCGGTCTAAAGATGCCGGATATAATATATAATGGAATATGCTGCCGATGTAACTCGTTAAAAAAGTGGTACCAGTACTCATACTTGGTAAAAATGGCCATTTGTGGCTTTATGGTGCTGATGAACTGTTGGGCATTGGCCGCCGTATCAAGAGGTAGGTAATAAACGTGGTTTGCCAGTGGGGTATTTTTGCGTATCTCGTAGCCCGAAGGAGAAAAAAAAGTAATAACAATGGTTTGCAAGGGGTACCTTTCCCGCACTGATTCCAATACCGGCCAGCCCTGTTCAAACTCGCCCAGCGAGGCAAAGTGGAACCATATACAACTTTCCAGGGGCTGTATTTGCTGGTTTTGGCGGCCATTTATCCACAATTTCGCCTTATTAGAAAAAAGAGAAAACAAACAGGCTATCCGGTGGTATAGGTTGATGCCGATGTTATAAATGAAAAGCATTTTTTAATGTTAATAGTATTATCTTCGTCGGGCATAAAAGTAACAAATAACAAATCATAAGCTATGAAAATTGCTGTAGTAGGTACAGGCTATGTTGGGCTGGTAACCGGTACGTGTTTAGCAGAAACCGGTAACCAGGTTACATGTGTTGACATTAACGAACAAAAAGTAAAAATGATGCAGGAAGGTAAGGTTCCTATTTATGAACCGGGACTTGAACTGCTTTTCCATCGTAATATCAGTCAGAAGCGTTTGCTGTTTACCAGCGTTCTTGCAGATGCCATTGCCGACGCGCAAATTATTTTCCTGGCGCTGCCCACCCCTCCGGGAGGCGACGGTTCTGCCGACCTGAGCTACGTGCTGGGTGCGGCAAAAGACATAGCTAAACTGGTTACAGATTACAAAGTAATTGTTACCAAATCAACCGTGCCTGTGGGTACAGCCGATAAGGTAAAAGCGGTGATCAAAGAAAACACCAATATTGAATGCGCTGTAGTATCAAACCCCGAGTTTTTACGCGAAGGTGTTGCCGTTGAGGATTTCATGAAGCCCGACCGCGTGGTAGTAGGTACTACTGATGAGCGCGCGCGCAAATTAATGGGCGAGCTTTACGCGCCTTACGTGCGCCAGGGTAACCCGGTTATTTTTATGGATGAGCGTTCGTCAGAACTTACCAAATACGCAGCTAACTCTTTCCTGGCTACCAAAATATCTTTCATGAACGAGATTGCCAACCTGTGCGAACTGGTAGGCGCCGATGTGGATATGGTACGCCGCGGTATAGGTTCTGATAATCGTATAGGTAACCGCTTCCTGTTCTCAGGTATCGGTTATGGCGGCAGCTGTTTCCCTAAGGATGTGCAGGCGCTGGCCAAATCATCAGAAGAAAACCAGTACGATTTTAAAATTCTTAACTCGGTAATGGAAGTTAACGAAATACAAAAAAAGGTACTGGTACAAAAAGTAAAAAAATATTACAACGGGGATATAAAAGGCAAGCATTTTGCCATGTGGGGACTTGCGTTTAAGCCTGAAACTGATGATATAAGAGAAGCACCTGCCTTGTATATTATTGATGAACTGCTGGCGGCCGGCGCTACCGTTACGGTTTATGACCCTGAAGGGATGAACAATGTTAAAGCGCTGGTTGGCGATAAAATCAATTATGCTGCAGACCAATACGAGGCGCTTGATAAAGCCGACGCGTTACTGATTGTTACAGAATGGTCGGTATTCCGCACACCTGATTTTGACCGCTTGGTTGAACTGCTGCCAAGCAAGGTGATTTTTGACGGCCGTAACCTTTACGACCTGCAAAAAATGGTCGACTTAGGTTTTTACTATAACAGTATCGGACGTAAAATCATTAGCTAATGGCGCGTAAAAGAGTATTAATTACCGGTGCGGCAGGCTTTTTAGGCTCGCACCTTTGCGATAGATTCATTAAAGAGGATTTCCATGTGATAGGTATGGATAACCTCATTACCGGCGACCTACGCAACATAGAGCATTTGTTTAAACTGGAGAACTTTGAGTTCTATAACCACGATGTATCTAAGTTTGTGCATGTGCCCGGCGAATTGCATTACATCCTGCACTTTGCCTCACCTGCCAGCCCTATTGATTACCTGAAGATCCCTATCCAAACGCTAAAGGTAGGCTCATTGGGTACGCATAACCTGCTGGGTTTGGCACGTGCTAAAAACGCGCGTATGCTTATCGCGTCCACATCCGAAATATACGGCGACCCTACCGTTAACCCGCAGCCCGAAGAATATTGGGGTAACGTAAACACGGTTGGCCCGCGCGGGGTGTATGACGAGGCTAAGCGTTTCCAGGAATCCATCACCATGGCTTACCATACCTTCCACGGTTTGGAAACCCGTATTGTACGTATATTTAATACTTACGGGCCGCGCATGCGCCTTAATGATGGCCGTGTGCTGCCGGCCTTTATCGGCCAGGCTTTGCGTGGCGAGCCGCTAACCATGTTTGGCGATGGCTCACAAACCCGCTCATTCTGCTATGTTGACGACCTGATTGAAGGTATTTATCGTTTGCTGTTTAGCGATTATGCTCAACCGATGAACATAGGTAACCCTGACGAGATCACCATACGTGAATTTGGTGAAGAAATTATCAAATTAACCGGTACCGATCAGGAAATGATCAGCCTGCCCCTGCCTACAGATGACCCTAAACAGCGCAGGCCGGATATCACCAAAGCAAAAGCTATTTTAGGTTGGGAACCTAAAGTAGCAAGGGCAGAGGGTTTAAAGATCACTTATGAATACTTTAAATCGTTACCCGAGCACGAAATAAAGCATAAGGACTTTACGTACTACAACAAATAAATTTTAAGAAATATTATTTGTAACGGATATTAACCGTTATTTTGACGGTTAAAAACTTCATCGCATGAAAATTTTAGTTACCGGCGGCTTAGGTTTCATTGGCTCGCATACTGTTGTTGAACTGGTTAACGCGGGTTACGATCCCGTAATAGTTGACGACCTATCCAACTCAAACATTAAAATATTAGACCAGCTAACTAAAATACTGGGCTTTACACCTGTATTTCATGAGCTAAACCTTTGCGACGAAACCGCGGTAAGCAAACTGGTACAAGATGAACCTGATATTGGTGGCATTATCCATTTTGCGGCGTCCAAGGCTGTGGGCGAATCGGTGCAGAACCCGTTAAAATACTATTACAATAATTTTTATTCGCTGATAAACTTATTAAGGTTATACGGCCATAAGCCGCTCAACTTTGTATTCTCATCCAGCTGCACGGTTTACGGGCAGCCGGATGTTTTACCGGTAACGGAAGACGCCCCGGTGAAAGCCGCTGAATCGCCTTATGGTAATACCAAGCAAATTGCCGAAGAAATTCTGCGCGATACTATTGCCGCCGGCAGCAAATTTAATGTTATTGCCCTGCGCTACTTTAACCCGGTAGGCGCGCACGAAAGCGCGCTGATTGGCGAGCTGCCTAACGGCGTACCGCAAAACCTGGTGCCATTTATTACGCAGACCGCTATTGGCAAACGCGAAAAGATCACCGTTTTCGGCGACACCTACAACACGCCTGACGGCAGCTGCATACGCGACTATATACATGTGGTTGACCTGGCCAAAGCACACGTAGCGGCTTTAAAACTAATGGAAACAGCAGATTTTAAAGGGTATGATGTGTTTAACATTGGTACAGGTAAAGGTTCTTCGGTATTAGAGGTTATCAACGCTTTTGAGCAGGCTACCGGCGTAAAGCTGAACTACCAGATAGGACCGAAACGCGATGGCGACGTAGAACAGGTTTGGGGCGATGTTACAAAATCTTCCGAAAAGCTGCACTGGAAAGCTGAGCTTGACCTGAACACCATGATGGCATCTGCCTGGGCATGGGAACAATACATAGCGGCCAATCCGCTTTAAAAATTGAGCTATATACCATGAAAAAAATTATCATTACCGGCGGCGCGGGCTTTATAGGCTCGCATGTAGTAAGGCGTTTTGTAACCAACTATCCCGATTATCAGATCATTAACCTGGATAAACTTACCTACGCCGGTAACCTGGCCAACCTGAAGGATATTGAACATGCGCCTAACTATCGCTTTGTAAAAGGCGACATTGTGGATATTGCATTTATCAACAGTCTTTTTGAGCAGGAAAAACCGGACGCGGTTATACACCTTGCTGCCGAATCGCATGTAGACCGCTCCATCACCAACCCGCTGGAATTTGTGATGACCAATGTGGTAGGCACCGTTAACCTGCTTAACGCGGCTAAAAACCTGTGGAAAGGCAATTACGAAAACAAGCGTTTCTACCATGTATCAACCGATGAGGTGTATGGTACCCTGGGCGAAACAGATATGTTTACCGAAACCACGGCTTATGACCCGCACTCACCCTACTCGGCCTCTAAAGCAGGCTCGGACCACTTTGTGCGCGCCTACCACGATACCTACGGCCTTAACACCGTTATATCCAACTGCTCAAATAACTACGGCTCGTACCATTTTCCTGAAAAACTGATACCGCTGGCTATCCATAACATCACCCAAAACAAACCGGTACCGGTGTACGGTAAAGGCGAGAACGTGCGCGACTGGCTGTGGGTAGAAGACCATGCCCGTGCTATTGATGTGATATTCCATAAAGCCAAAGCAGGCGACACCTATAATATTGGCGGCCACAACGAGTGGAAGAACATTGACCTTATCCGTTTGCTTTGTCGCATCCTTGACCGCAAGCTGGGCCGTGCGGAAGGCGAATCGGCTAAACTCATTACCTTTGTAACAGACCGCGCCGGGCACGACCTCAGGTATGCTATTGATGCTACCAAGCTAAAGAACGAACTGGGTTGGGAGCCATCCATTACCTTTGAACAGGGCCTGGAGAAAACCGTTGACTGGTACCTGGACAATGAGGAATGGCTTAATGATGTAACCAGCGGGCATTACCAGGATTATTACAACGAGCAGTACGCTAACCGATAGAGATGTTTGGATTATTTAAGAAGAAGCAAGCGCAGCCCGAAAGAATTAGCAACCTTAGTTACAGCAGCATTGGTGTAGACATGCACTCACATGTTTTACCGGGCATTGATGATGGGGCACAAACGCCTGAAGAATCTATTGTGCTGATCAAAAAGATGATGGAGCTGGGCATAAAAAAAATTATTGCCACGCCTCACATCATGATTGATTTTTACCGTAACGATGCCGAAAGCATCAATAACGCGCTTGACATATTGAAAGAAGAGCTGGTTAGGCAGCAGATTGATATTGACATTACCGCCGCTGCCGAACATTACTTTGATGAAACTTTTGAAAAAAGGGTAACAGACAGAAAGGTAATGACCATGGGCGACAACCATGTGCTGTTTGAACTTTCATTCATTAACCAGCCGCCAAACGTGATACCGGTGATAGAAAAGATGCGCGAGATGGATTATAAACCCATCCTGGCCCATCCCGAAAGGTACAGCTATATGACCATTGAACAGATGCAGAACCTCAAAAGCTGGGGTTGCGATCTGCAGCTGAACACCATATCGCTTACGGGTTACTACGGTAAGCACGTACAAAAAAAGGCCGAGCAAATGGTGGATGCCGATATTGTTGACTTTATCTCAAGCGACATGCACCACCCACGCCATGCCGCCGCTTTTGAGAAAGCCCTGCAAACACCCTACCTGGGAAAGCTGCTAACCAATTACCCGTTAAAGAACAGTACTTTGTAGATGTGCAGATATGCAGATTTTAAATGTGCAGATTTCAGATGTGCAGATGATAAAAAGAAATGCCGCTTGATCACAAGCGGCATTTCTTTTTTTAGCATGTTTATCATAAAAGGAATCTGCACATCTGAAATCTAAAATCGTAAATCCCCAAATCTAAAATCCAATCATTCGTATCTCAAAGCTTCAACCGGATCAAGCCTGGAGGCTTTTTTTGCAGGATAAAATCCTGATGAAAGGCCAATAATGGTACACAGGGCTATGGCGGCGAAAAGCCAGAACCATGGCACTACAAAACTCCCGCTTATTTGCACTGCTATTAAATTACCTACGGCCATACCCAATATAATACCACCTACACCTCCTATAAGACATATCACAATTGCCTCTATCAGGAACTGCCTGCGTATAACGGACGGTGTTGCCCCGATTGATTTCCGCAAGCCGATCTCGCGCGTACGCTCCGTTACAGAAACCAGCATAATATTCATTAAACCAATGGCCGCGCCCAGCAAAGTAATAATGCCTATAGCAAAGCCGGCGGCGGTCATGCCGGTAATTTGGCCTGAAAGTTCCTGTTGTATGGAGTCGCTCCGCGATATTTCAAAGTTATCGTCCTGGCCTATGCGCAGCCCCCTGATGTTCCGCATCAGCGAGGTAGCCTCGCCTATACTGGCATCCAGCACATCGGCGCTCGGCACGCTGATGGTAATAGCGTATGAAAGCTTTCTTGAAGTATCAGCAATGGTACGGGCTTTGGCCAATGGCACAATGCAAAATTTATCGCCACCAAAGCTGTTACTACCCTTGGACGCTACCACGCCAATAACTCTGAATTTATTGCTGCCCAACAAAATAGATTTATTGATGGGGTCTTCATTCTTAAACAATTTCTTTTTTACCTCGTCACCTACGATCACCACATTGGCGCCATGCTCCAGCTCCGAGGCCGAAAAATTGCGCCCAAAGGCCAGCTTATGTCCTTTAATGGCCAGGTAATTATCATTACTGCCGGTTACCGAAATATTAGGGTTTGATTTAATGCTATTATACTTGGCTACAGCGGTACCGGTAACATTAAGGTCGACACTTACTTTGGCGGGCAGTTTATACAGCTTATCGAAACGCTCGGCCTGCGCGTAGGTAATAGCCGGATAAATTTTGCGGTGCCCGCCGTTACCAAAGCTGATACCGCTACCCCTGTTCTGTAAAGTAAAGGAATTGGCGCCCAACCCGGCAAAAGCATCATTAGTGTATTGCTTTATACCTTCAATAGCGGTTAATATACCCACCAGCGCCATAATGCCAATGGCAATAATAAGCGCGGTTAACGAGGTACGTAAACGATTACCGCCAATAGATTGCAGGGCAATGGAGATGTTTTCGCGCAGGCTTGTTTTAACGGCCATTATCTATGATATAGGGAATTTGCTGTTTTTGACTACCGGTTACAGGGTTTTGTTACATGCCCTGGATTTATTTGTTTAAGTTATCAAAATACAGCAAAAAACCATAGCTTTAACAATACCAAACCCGCATCATGAAAACTGTAAAACTCCTGCTCATCTTAAGTTGCATTACACTGGCAAGCCGTGCGCAAAACATCACCCGTTCTAACGTTAATTTGAACGAGCAAACAGTTGTTACAGACTCCACCGGCAAAGTACTGCCCTACACCTACTGGCACGAGCGACTTATAAGCGGCAACTATTCGGTTAGGCAAAGCATTAAGCGTGTAAAGGATGGTCGTACAAACACCGTTAAAAGCGACACAACGGCTTTTGTACTTACCTGGCTTGACGAGGCAGGCAGGAAACGCCTCGCCGAATACAGAAAAAACTTTGAAGCCGAACATCCCCGCGTTGCACAGGAACAAACCAATGGCGGTGTAGTTGCAAAGCCAAAAGCGGCGTACACCTATGTGCCTACCCGTTTGCCCCGCACATCTGAGGGCTTTGTAAACGGCGAGCCGATGGAGAGCTTCAAGGAAAAAACTATTGATGGTAACAAGATAGACCTGAAAGCCTTAAAAGGTAAAATTGTAGTGCTCAATTTTTGGTTTATCAACTGCCCGGCCTGCAGGGCGGAGATGCCCGAACTTAACCAGGCAGTGGCCAATTACAGCACCGACCCGGACATTGTATTTGTTGGCCTGTGCCTTGACCAGGGCTGGGAGATCAAAGATTTCCTGAAGAAAACACCATTTAATTTCCAACACATTGCCGACGCCCGGTATTATGGCAACAAATACAAGGTAAGCCTCTACCCTACCACCGTAGTACTGGATAAACAAGGCATAGTGCGGTTTAACTGTGTGGGCATGGATAATACCGGCTACTGGATAAAGAAAACCATAGAGGATATTAAAACTCAAGCTATGTAAAACAAAAAAGGCGCCTTATCGAGGCGCCTCTTATATCATATGTCTGTTGGAATGTTATACCGAGAATGATGAACCGCAGCCACAAGTACTGGTGGCATTAGGGTTGTTAAAGGTAAACCCGCGGGCGTTAAGGCCGTCCTGGAAATCTATCTGCATACCGGCAAGGTACAAGCCATGGGCTTTGTGCATAAAAACACGTATACCTTCTATATTATACTCCTGGTCGCCGTCTTTTTTCTGGTCGAAGCCTAAAACGTAGTTCATGCCGGAGCAACCGCCGCCTTCAACACCTACACGCAGGCCAAAATCGTCTCCAATTTCCTGCTGTTCTTTTAGTTTAAAAAGTTCTTTCACCGCGCCTTCGGTAAAAGTTACGGGGGCGGTTAATGTTTCAACAGTAGCACTCATCTTATTTTTATTAAACTATACAAATATAAATCTAAAATACGGATTTTTGTCGCGACCACATTATTTATGACCTCTGCCTAACAGAAACCATTATGGCCAGTTACACATATTTGTTCGATATTTTAAAATACACCATTGCCGGTGTAGGCGTTATCTATATTGCGTTTTACCTGTTTAAACCTTACATGGATAAAGCGCATAACCTACAGGCCCTTGAACTGCGCAAGGCCATCAGCAACCAGACGCTGCCGCTGCGCCTGCAGGCCTACGAGCGGCTGGTGCTGCTTATTGACCGTATTGACCCTGCCAATCTGCTCATCCGCCTTAATGCCAACGCTTACAGCGCTGCCGAATTGTATAATATCATACTCAACGAGGTCCGTACCGAGTATCAGCACAACGTTACCCAGCAAATATATGTAAGCAGCCAGGCATGGGCCGCTGTTAAACGCATCAAGGATGATACCGTTAACCTGGTTACCAATGCCATGCAGGGCCTGCCACCCAATGCCACAGGGCTGGATATGGGCAAAACCATCCTCAACCACCTCGCAACATTGGAAAACAACCCCTATGAACTGGCTACAGCCATCGTAAAGAAAGATATGGACCAAATATTTTAACCCAATGGCTGATAAGAAATTTACCACAACCTCCGGTATTACCTTTAAGGAAGTCTATACGGAGCCATCGGGCATGCAAGAGCTGCCCGGCGAGTTCCCGTACACCAGGGGTATACAAAAAGACATGTACCGCGGCAAACCCTGGACCATGCGCCAGTATGCCGGTTTCTCTACTGCTGAGGAATCAAACAAGCGTTACCATTACCTGCTCAGCCAGGGTACTATGGGCCTTTCGGTAGCCTTTGACCTACCTACGCAGATCGGGTACGACAGCGACCATCCCCTCGCCGAAGGCGAAGTGGGTAAAGTTGGCGTGGCTATCGATTCGTTAAAGGATATGGAGATATTATTTAATGGTATACAATTAAAGGATATTACCACCTCCATGACCATTAATGCCACCGCCTCCATCCTGCTGGCTATGTATATAGCACTCGCAAAAAAACAGGGCGCGGACATTAAACAGATCTCGGGCACTATACAGAACGATATATTAAAGGAGTATGCCGCGCGCGGCACCTATATATATCCACCGTCGCCATCCATGCGGTTAATCACCGATATATTTGAATACTGCAGTAAAGAGATACCTAAGTGGAACACCATATCCATATCCGGCTACCACATCCGCGAAGCGGGCTCAACCGCCGTACAAGAACTGGCTTTTACGCTGGCCAACGGTAAAACCTATCTTAAAGCCGCGTTAGAAAAAGGTTTAGATATTAATGTATTCGCCAAACGCCTGTCTTTCTTTTTTAACTGCCATAATAATTTCTTCGAGGAGATAGCCAAATTCCGCGCGGCGCGTCGGATGTGGGCAAACATTACCAAAGAACTGGGCGCAACCGACGCGGGGGCGCAAAAGCTGAGGTTCCATACGCAAACCGGCGGCTCAACCCTTACCGCGCAGCAACCCATGAATAATATTGTGCGGGTAAGCAACCAGGCACTTGCAGCGGTACTGGGCGGTACGCAATCGCTCCACACCAACGGGTACGATGAGGCATTATCTTTACCTACCGAAGCGGCAGCCAAAATTGCCCTGCGCACCCAGCAGATCATCGCCTTTGAAAGCGGCGTTACTGATACGGTTGACCCATTAGCGGGATCGTACTTTGTAGAAGCGCTCACCAATGAGTTAGAAACAGCCGCCTATACCTATATAGATAAGATAGACGCCATGGGCGGTTCGGTAAAGGCCATTGAGCAGGATTACATGCAGCAGGAAATAGCTGCCGCCGCTTACGAGTACCAAACTGATATTGAAAGCGGAGCCCGTACATTGGTCGGCGTAAACAAATTTACCCAGCAAGAAGAGGTGAACCCGCCGGTATTCCGTATTGACGACTCCATTCGGGTACAGCAAACACAAAAGCTTGAGGCCTTGAAAAAAGAGCGCGATAACAGCAAAGTTGAAACCGCTCTGCAAAGTTTAAGGCTTGCCGCCGAAGGTACAGATAACCTGATGCCGTATATTTTAACAGCGGTGGAGTGCTATGCTACCTTAGGCGAAATTGCCGACGAATTGCGGAAAGTTTTCGGAGAGTACTAAACGGAGAAAAAATTGCGTAATAAGAGAAAAAAATCAACTTAAAAAAGATTGATTTTATTGCAACATTTTAAACCTTTTCGTTGTTGAAACTCGTAATAATGCCACAGGATAAAACAGGGGCCGTTTTTTCGCCTTTACCCGCGAAATATAATAAAAATATGTATTTACACTACA
Organism: Mucilaginibacter sp. MD40; assembly: GCF_002288635.1. Lineage (GTDB taxonomy): Bacteria > Bacteroidota > Bacteroidia > Sphingobacteriales > Sphingobacteriaceae > Mucilaginibacter. Next base: position 42,775 of record NZ_NRSW01000001.1, read on the forward strand.
AAAAAGGCCTTTTTTTTAGAAAATATATTTGTTAAAAAAGTTCAAATTTTATTTTTTAATCCGCTTTTTTTTAGAATATTCGATGTTCCGTAACGGGCTGTAACGCCCGCATATGGGGAGACTGGAAATCAAGAAATTACTGATACTTCATTATGGAAAAAACTTGTACTAACGTTTGGAATAGCTGCCTTCAGATCATAAAAGACAACATACCGGCACAAAGCTTTAAAACCTGGTTTGAGCCAATTAAAGCTTTACGGATGGAAGGAAGCGTCCTAACCATACAGGTACCAAGTTTATTCTTTTATGAATGGCTTGAGGAGCACTACGTAGGTTTGTTGCGCAAAACCATTAAAAAGCAACTGGGCGATGAAGGCCGTTTGGAATACAATATAGTTGTAGAGCAATCGTCGTCACCAAAGCCCTATACTACCAACATGCCCTCAAACGGAAACGGTGCCGAAGCAAAGAACCAGTCTATGCCGATACCTATTTCTATTAATAAAGACATTAAGAACCCGTTTGTAATACCGGGCCTTAAAAAGCTGAACGTTGACCCTCAGCTTAACCGCAACTACACTTTCGAGAATTTTGTAGAAGGCGATTGCAACCGTTTGGCCCGTTCTGCAGGTTATGCCGTAGCGGCAAAACCCGGCGGCACCTCGTTTAACCCTTTAATGATATATGGCGGTGTTGGTTTGGGCAAAACCCACCTGGCACAAGCTATTGGTAACGAGATAAAACGTACCCTGCCCGATAAACTGGTATTATATGTAAGCTGCGAAAAGTTTACCCAGCAGTTTGTTGACGCGCTTAAGCACAATAACATTAACGATTTTGTGAACTTCTACCAGGCGATAGACGTGCTCATTATGGATGATGTACACAACTTCGCGGGTAAAGAGAAAACACAGGATTTCTTCTTCCACATTTTTAACCACCTGCACCAAAGCGGCAAACAGCTGATCATTACATCAGACAAAGCCCCTAAGGACCTGGCTGGTTTAGAGGAACGTTTGCTATCTCGTTTTAAGTGGGGCTTGTCTGCAGATCTGCAGGTTCCGGACCTGGAAACCCGCATGGCTATCCTCAAGAACAAGATCTACCAGGATGGCATCGAGCTATCACATGAGGTAGTGGAATACGTAGCCCATAACATAGACAATAACGTACGTGAGCTGGAAGGCGCTATGGTATCTTTACTGGCGCAGTCAACCCTTAACCGCAAGGAGATAGACCTGAACCTGGCCAAGCAAATGCTGAAGAATTTTGTAAAAAATTCGGCTAAGGAAATTTCAATGGAATACATCCAGAGCCTGGTTTGTGAGTACTTTGAAGTACCTATTGAGATGGTTAAATCGCAAACCCGCAAACGCGAAATTGTACAAGCCCGGCAGATATCTATGTACCTGGCTAAAGCACATACCAAAAGCTCATTAAAATCTATCGGCCATTTCTTTGGCGGCCGCGACCACTCTACCGTAATTTACGCCTGCCAAACTGTTGAGGACTTAATTGATACCGATAAGAAGTTCAAAGGCTACGTGGCCGACATCCAAAAGAAGCTAAAAATGTCATAACCGGTTATAAATCATATCAAAAGCCCCGCTAATGCGGGGCTTTTTTGTTGAAGGCCATTAATACCAGCAGTCGGAGCGAAAACCTTATATGTGAGGCGCGAAACGAAATACTATCTGTTTACATCGGCTTCTTCTTCCACTGTTTCCCGCAGGTCATACAACAACCATTGTTTTTTAGCGATGGATGGCGCTTTTTGCTTTAAAAGGTTAATAAAATCATTCACCCCCACCGGTTCATTACCATTACCATGTATCAGCACAATACTGCCTGCCTGTGGCTGCTGGCCTTTGGCCAGCCAGGCATCGGTACCGATAGGTATCAGCCCGAAACCGGTAATTTTATAGACCAGTTGCTGGTCTGAGACCAGGCCCGGGAACCTGAAGAAAACCGAAGGCAGCAGACCATTGGCCAGCATCAGCTTTTCGGTTTCCAGCACTTCGGTATTTATATTAGTGCCGGGCTCCAGTAAAAAGTTAGTTTTAAGCGGCGCGGTAGCGCTAACCCTATGGTTGTAGGAATGGTTTACCCAGGTAATGTATATCTGGCGTTTAGTCTGCAGGTCTTTAAGCCAGTTAAGGTCGGCCAGGTGGTGCAGCATCCACAACCCGCTAACGGATAATGCGATGGGTACCGGCCGCTCCACTTGCCTGAAACCGCTAATGATATCTACAAAAATACGCCTGTCAAGCGGCCGGTGTGATGGGCACAGGTCGGCAGTAAGGCTGATACCTGTTTCCTGCGGTATCCCGCGCTCAATACCGGCATCCTGTATGGTTACAGAATGTTTTTCGGCACTTTGCAGGGCTTTCACATAGGCGGTACTGGCAAACAGCTTGCGCGCCTGCTCTACAGATAAAGGCTTCACCCGGTAAAAGCCAGCCTCGGTTACCTTGGTTTGCAGCGTTTGCGGGTTCACCATCAGGTAATAAGGGCGGTTGTTATTCTCAAAGCTGCGCAGCACCAGCCAATCCTGCGGGTATAAATGTGCCCATCCGTAAAAAACCTTGTAATTGGTTATGCGTGTATAATTGGCCTGGCCAAAAGCATAAGTGCTAAATAAAATAATGAGAGCGGTAAGGATATATCTGGTAGGGCGCATATGTTCCAAAAAAGCAATAAGCGTAATTTTGTTTGAATTGTTTATGGTGTAATAGTGATATTTGCGCTGCATCATTAATTTTTTCTGCTTATGACAAGGTTATCGGTAAATATCAATAAAATAGCCACCTTACGCAATTCACGTGGCGGTAACAACCCCGATCTGATACAGGTTGCCAAAGATTGCGAAAATTTTGGCGCGCAGGGCATCACCGTACACCCGCGGCCCGATGAGCGACATATCCGTTATAATGATGTTTACGAACTGAAAAAAATTGTCACTACCGAATTTAATATAGAAGGTAACTGCCAGGAACAAAAATTTGTTGACCTGGTGCTGGCTGTTAAGCCTGAGCAGGTTACCCTGGTGCCTGACGCCCTGGGCCAGATCACCTCTAACCACGGCTGGGACACCATCAAGAATCAGGATTATTTAAAGGAGATCATCTCCGTATTTAAGAATGCGGGCATACGCGTTTCTATATTTGTTGACCCGGTGGTGGAGATGGTGGAAGCGGCCGCCACTACCGGCACCGACCGTATAGAGCTTTATACTGAAGCTTACGCGCATCATTATCTCCATAATAAGGAAGAAGCTATTGCCCCTTATGTTAAAGCTGCCGAAAAGGCTCACCAACTGGGTTTAGGTATTAATGCCGGTCACGACCTTGACCTGGAAAACCTGAAATATTTCGCGGAGAACATCCCCGCGCTTGACGAGGTGAGCATTGGCCACGCGCTCATCAGCGACGCGCTGTACTACGGTTTGGAAAACACCATACAAATGTACCTGCGCCAACTGGTTTAGCGGATAGCCTGCCTGCTTGTAAAAGCATTGTCACTATCACATTACCGCATTGTTATTGAGCCCGCAAAACGCTACCTTTGCGGTAAATTTTAAAGGCACCCCTTTTTCAATGAAGCTGAATATCAATTACCAGGAAAAATTCCAGGAAAGGCACATCGCTCCTAACCAGGCCGACACCGAAAAAATGTTAAAAACGATCGGTGTTCATTCACTTGACGAACTGATTGACCAAACCGTCCCGGCGCGCATCAGGCTGAAAAACCCGCTGAACCTTCCAGCTGCGAAAAGTGAATTTGACTACCTGAATACGCTTAAACAAACAGCTTCAAAGAACAAGGTATTTAAATCATACATAGGCCAGGGTTATTATGATGTAATTGTGCCCGGCGTTATCCAGCGCAACATTCTTGAAAACCCCGGATGGTATACCCAGTATACCCCATACCAGGCGGAAATAGCGCAGGGCCGTTTACAGGCTTTGCTGAACTACCAGACCATGATCATTGATCTTACCGGTATGGAAATTGCCAACGCCTCTTTACTGGATGAAGGTACCGCGGCGGCAGAGGCCATGTTTATGCAATACAGCCTGCGCAAAAACCAAAAAGCCAACGTATTTTTTGTGAGCGAGGAACTGTTCCCGCAAACTATTGATATCCTTAAAACCCGCAGCGAACCTTTCGGTATAAAACTACAGATAGGCGACCACCGCAATGTTGAACTCACCGAAGATATGTTTGGTGCCATAGTTCAATACCCGGCAGGTAACGGCGAGGTGTATAACTATAAAGACTTTGCTTCGGCTTTACACGAAAAAAACATTAAACTTACCGTCGTTGCCGACCTGATGAGCCTGGTGCTTTTAACGCCTCCGGGCGAGTGGGGTGCCGATATTGTTGTCGGTTCTTCTCAACGCTTTGGCGTACCAATGGGCTTTGGTGGCCCGCACGCGGCGTTCTTTGCTACTAAAGAGGAGTACAAACGCTCTATCCCCGGCCGTATCATTGGTGTAACTATTGACAGCGCGGGCAACTATGCCTTGCGTATGGCGCTGCAAACCCGTGAGCAGCACATCCGCCGCGATAAAGCGACTTCAAACATCTGTACCGCGCAGGCACTGTTAGCCATTATGGCCGGTATGTATGCCGTGTACCATGGCCCGCAGGGCTTGAAACTGATCGCGGAGCGTATCCATGGTTTGTCGGTATTGCTGGCTAAATCATTAGCCGATCTGGGCTACGAGCAGCAAAACAAAGCTTACTTTGATACCCTGAAATTTGACCTGGGCGAATTGGTAGGTCCGGTACATTCAGAAGCTTTAAACAACGAAGTGAACCTGCACTACAATGGTTCGGTTGTTACCATTTCACTGGACGAAACCACTTCGGTAAAAGATGTAGAAACCATCGTTCGTTTCTTTGCCAAAGTAAAAGGCAAAACCCTTAACGATGCCAACTTTGATGCACATAAAGAAAACGTAGAGGGCGTTATCCCATCGGATCTGCAACGTACTTCTGATTTCTTAACCCACACGTTGTTCAACACGCACCACTCTGAGCATGAGATGCTGCGTTATATTAAATCATTAGAAGCAAAAGACCTTTCGCTTTGCCACTCCATGATCGCCTTAGGCTCATGTACCATGAAACTGAACGCGACCACCGAAATGGTACCCGTTACCTGGGCAGAGTTCAGCAAAATGCACCCTTTCGCGCCAACCGACCAGGTAGGCGGCTACATGCAGGTATTTGATGAGCTGAACAAATGGTTGAGTGAGATCACCGGCTTTGCATCCATGAGCTTGCAGCCAAACGCCGGTGCACAGGGTGAGTATGCGGGTTTAATGGTTATCCGCGCTTACCATATGGACAGGGGCGATGGCCACCGTAACGTGGCGTTGATCCCGGCATCGGCACATGGTACCAACCCTGCTTCGGCAGCTATGGCCGGCATGAAGATCGTTGTAGTTAAATGCGACGATAACGGTAACATTGATGTAGCCGACCTTAAAGCGAAAGCCGAACAGTACAGCAATGACCTATCCTGCCTGATGGTGACCTACCCATCTACACACGGTGTATTTGAGGAGTCGATCATCGAAATATGTGAAACCATTCACCAGCATGGCGGCCAGGTATATATGGATGGCGCTAACATGAACGCGCAGGTAGGCTTAACCAGCCCGGCCACTATTGGCGCCGATGTTTGCCACCTTAACCTGCACAAAACCTTCTGTATACCACACGGTGGTGGCGGTCCCGGTATGGGCCCTATCGGTGTGGCTAAACACCTGGTTCCGTATCTGCCCGGCCATGCGGTTGTGGATATTGATAACGGTAAAGCTATTCACGCGGTATCAGCAGCGCCATGGGGTTCTGCATCTATCTTATTGATCTCTCACGCCTACATCGCCATGATGGGCGGCGAGGGTTTAACCAATGCCACCCGTTACGCTATCCTAAATGCAAATTATATCAAATCTCGTTTAGAGCACCACTACCCTGTGTTGTACACCGGCGCCAACGGCCGTTGCGCGCACGAGATGATATTAGATTGCCGCTCTTTCAAACCTTTCGGTATTGAGGTTACGGATATTGCTAAACGCTTAATGGATTACGGTTTCCATGCGCCAACGGTATCGTTCCCGGTTGCGGGTACGGTGATGGTTGAGCCAACCGAATCTGAGCCTAAGCATGAACTTGACCGTTTTTGCGATGCCATGATCTCTATCCGCCATGAAATTGACGATGTAGAAAAAGGCCTGTCAGACAAAACAGACAATCCACTTAAAAACGCGCCGCACACTGCCGCTGTAATTACCGGCAACGAGTGGGAGCATCCATACACCCGCCAGAAAGCGGCTTACCCGCTGCCTTACGTAGCGCAGTTTAAATTCTGGCCATCTGTTGGCAGGGTAAATGACACCTATGGCGACCGTACGTTGATCTGCTCTTGCCCTCCGATTACTGATTATGAGTTTGAAGAAAGTGAAGTAACCACGCCTGAATACGGCACCTGAGCATAAATATCTAATTGTTTTTCAGCACGATAAGCGCCGGATAACCATATTTGCGGAGCCTTCCTTTAACGGGAAGGCTCCGCTTTTTTAAACGATTTTAATAAAAAATGCGTTTTACAACCAAAAGGGGTAAAACCTTTTTTAAGTTTGATACGTATAATGATACTATGAGCCCTAATAACGACAAAACCGTAAGCGTTTTATTGGTTGATGATGATGAGATTAACAACTTCATTTCGATAAAGTTGATCAAGAAAGCTTTGACCAATACGGATATTATGGCCTGCCTGAACGGTAAATTTGCTATTGACCAGCTGTTAGAGATACAGCAGAACGACCCGAACAAACTACCCGATTATATCCTGCTGGATATTAATATGCCGATCATGAATGGCTGGGAGTTCCTGGACGAATACAAACGCCTCAATATTGATCCGCTGGCAAAAACCAAAATCTATATCATTTCTTCATCAGTGTTTAGTAATGATATTAACAAGGCGCGCTCCTACCCGCTGGTAAAAGATTTTATATCCAAGCCTCTGAACGTTGAGAAAATAAAAGAGCTTTTCGGGGTTTCTCTTTAGATAGCGTTAACGGTAAACTGCTCGCCATTGTAAGTAATGGTTCCTGCTGTAATATTACGTGAATGATAAAACAGGCATATATCGCCTTCAGCAGCGGCTTTTTTTCCGTATTGGATGCGTAATTCGGCAGAACGCTGTCCGTCGTAGTCATATTTCGCCACAAACTTCCTGATCAGCTGTTCGGGTTCCGGCAGTTCATCGCCGCCAAAGAACACTTTTTTACCTTCAAACTCCATCCAAAAAACCTGGTGAAATTTGCTGTGCCCTGCCGATAGCTCATAGCTTATACCCGGTTTATACTCACCGTCGCCATTAACAAAATCAATAGTAGCGTTTTGCTGTAAAGCCTCAAATATCTCTTTATGGTATGAACTTGATTTACCGGTCAACGCGAAATCAAACTCCTGGCGTTGTATTACATGGCGTGCCTGCGGAAAGCTGGGCAGCAACTGACCTCCTCGCTCAACCACCAAACCTCCTGAGTGGTCGTAATGCAGGTGCGACATCAGTACCAGCGTTACTTCTTCGGGCTCAAAACCCATATTACGGATATTCTGGTGCAGTATCAACTCGTCACGCGTATCCTTGTAGCCCAAACCGGCGTCAAGCAATATCAGATCATTCGCGGTTTTGATCAGGAACGGGTTAACATGGATAAATAACGAACCCGGGCGGTCCTTACGGTTATCTGTTTCTGGGTTAAACGGAATAAATTTCTTTGTACTGTCAACCGAGTAAGAGCCTTCGCTCAGGGTGTAAATTTCCATACGGCAAATATACGATGTAGGCCTTTAAATGCCCTGTTCCGGCGCTTTTATATGACAATTGCCTTGCTTTACCTGTAACGCCTCGGCGATTTAAACGTCTATTATCATAGAGCAAAAAAATAAATTTCAAAAATAAATTTGCATCTACGAAAAATGTCGTACATATTTGTACGAGGAAATTCGTAGATTACTTGAGAGATGGATTTAAAACCGACAGAAAGCGAACTGGAGATATTACAGATCATTTGGAAAAAAGGACAGTGCAGCGTACGTGATGTGCATGACGAACTGGCAAAAAGCAAAGATGCAGGTTATACTACTACCCTTAAACTCATGCAAATTATGCATGATAAAGGTTTGGTAGAGCGCGATACCACATCAAAAACACATTTGTATAAAGCACTCATCACCCGCGAGCAGGCTCAGCAGGGCGCGCTGGACAAAATACTATCTACCGTTTTTAAGGGCTCCACTGCCGAATTGGTGATACAAGCCCTGGGCCAGCATCGGGCTTCGAAAGATGAGATAGATGCTATCAAGAACTTCCTCGATCAGTTTGAGGGGGGTGAGAAATAGGGATTAGTTAATTAGAGATTGGTTAATTGGGGATTAGTTAATTGGAGATTAGTTAATTAGAGATTAGGCTAACAATTAGGTTTTAAAGTTTAGGATTTAGAATTCCCTTATTAGAATTTAGCTTTTAGCTTTTAGGATTTCCATTATTAGAATTTAGAGTTTAGAGTTTAGTTTTTAGAATTTCCCTTATTAGGGTTTAGCTTTTAGAATTTCAAAAAAATACTGTTATGCAAAACATCCTTTACAACATAAGCCAGGTATTGGGCATTGCCATTGTGCATTCGCTTTGGCAGGGGCTTTTTATCTACTTTTTACTTAAGGTAGCTTTGCTGGCGGCTAACCGCTGGTTAACGGCTTCGCATAAATATTTATTGGCTGTAACTGCGCTGCTGGCTATCACAGCATGGTTTGGCTACACCCTGGTTAATGAAGTACTGGATTATAACTGGCTTACCCAACCTACAACGCTGGCCAATATGCCGCACCTGATGGAATTGCCAAAGTCCTTCAGAAATGTTGATGCCAATACTGTACGCTACTATTATACCATACAAAACTACATGCCTTACATAGCGGGCGCCTACGCGTTAGGCTTACTGCTTAACGTAGGTAAAGTTGTATTTGCCCATCGCCGTATAAAAGCCATTAAGCGTGGTATGAGCCTGGGCGTACAGCTGCAATCGCAGATCAGCCGTTTCGCGGCTAAATTCGAAATCGCTAAAAAAGTACAGGTGGGTTTTAGCGCCCTTGTTGATGTGCCCTGCATTGCGGGTTATCTGAAACCGGTGATACTGCTGCCTGTAACACTTTCTACATACCTGGAGGCCGACGAAATTGAGGCCATCCTATTACACGAGCTTGCACATATTAAACGTAACGACTACCTGGTGAACCTGCTGCAGCAGGTAATTGCCACGCTGTTGTTCTTTAATCCCTGTGTATTGTTGATCAACAAAATAATTGGCGAAGAACGCGAGAACGCATGTGACGACATGGTAGTGAACGCAACCGCTACGCCGGTTATATACGCTAAGGCTTTGTTTAAGCTTGAACAGAGCCGCCAAAACCAGTTACAGTTAGCGCTGGCGGTAACAGGTAAAAAGTACCATTTGTTAAACCGTATTGAACGTATCATGAAAACTAAAAAACAAATCCCGAGCATTAGGCCAACATTAGTGGCTATGCTTATATTAACCGTTAGCGCTTGTAGTTTAGCGCTGTTAAAACCAGAGATAGCACAAGGTAAAGTTTCAGTAAAAGCCCTGGTGCCTGCCATTAAAACCATCATTACCGGAGATACCATCCCGGCAAAGCAGCCTGCGAAAGTTGCTAAAAACGTTAAAAGAAAAGCGGCTGCCCGTGCCCGCTCATGGGATAACCACTACATTGATGGCGTACGCTACAATGGTTTTAAAGATGCGGAGCTTGAAAGGCTAAGCAAAGAAGTAGAGAAACGTGGTGAGGCTATTGGCAAATACTACGACAGCCCTGATTTTAAAGCGCAAAGCGCGCAACTGGAAAAGTTAGGTGCCGAAATGTCTGCCTATTACGAAAGTGATGCTGTTAAACAATCGCTTAAAGCACAGGAGCTTGCGGCCGCCGACTACGGAAAGATCTGGGAAGGCAAAGGCAATGAAATGGAAAAACTGGGCAGCCGCATGGGCGCCATTGGCGATAAGATGGGTAAATACTATGATTCAAAAGAGTTTAAAGCCCTTAACGCCCGCATCGCCAAGAAATACAATATTGACCTGGACGCCATGCACAGTTACCAGGAAAAAGACTGGGACCCCAATTACCGCAAATACAAAGAGGAATTGGAAAAGAATATCCCGGCTAATGTGAAAGACCTGAGCACGCAAATGAAGGAGCTTGGCGATCAAATGAAAACCATTAGCAACGATCCGGAAATGGTTAAACGCCAGAAAGCCATGAAAGAAGCCGGTGAGCGCATGCGCGCCGCTTACGCCGGTAAGGACATGAAAGCTACCGAGGCCAAAATGCGCCAGTTGAGTAAGCAAATGAGCGCCATTACCAACAGCCCTCAAATCCGCGATGAACAAAGAGCGCTTAAAGATGCTACCAAAAGGTTAAATGATTACACCTCGAGCCCTGCATTCCGTAAGAAACTGGCGGCTTACCGTGCGGCACATCCCGATGCCGACCTGCCTGAAGTTAAACTGGACGACGACCTTAGAATTGATGATGAGCCGGTTAAGCAAGCAGATGCTGAATAGTGAGTAGTGATTGGTGAGTAGTTTATTGGTTATTGGCCAGTAGTGAGTGGTTGGTTTTATTGATTGGTAACTGATCAGCAACTATTCACTACTCACTACTCACTATTCACAACTCTCCACCTAATCCCAATAAAATTAGTAATTTAGTATCCTCATAAAAGGGGATACTTTTTTTATGCTTCAAAGGCTAACCATTCAAAACTACGCGCTGATAGATAACCTGGAGATCAATTTTGATAAGGGTTTGAACATATTAACGGGCGAAACCGGTGCCGGTAAATCTATCATTTTGGGTGCGCTATCGCTGATATTGGGTCAGCGCGCGGAGAGTCGTTACTTTTTTAATCAGCAGAAAAAGTGTGTGATAGAGGGGGCCTTTAAAATTGAAGGATTTCATCTTGCCGATTTTTTTGAGGATAACGACCTCGACCACGAAAGTGAAACGGTACTGCGCCGCGAAATATCGGCCGATGGCAAATCGCGCGCTTTTGTGAATGATACGCCGGTTAACCTGAATACGCTAAAGCAGCTTGGCGAAAAACTGATCGACATCCACTCCCAGCATGCCACCCGCGAGATAAACGACCCGGAGTTTCAGCTATTGGTGGTGGATGGCGTTGCCGGCCATACCGATCTGTTAAATGATTATCGCGCTAAATATCGCGCGTATCGCAAGTCGTTAAGCCGTTTGCAGCAACTCATTGAGGAGAACGACAAGGCTAAAGCCGACCTGGATTATTACCAGTTCCAGTTTGATGAATTGGAGAAAGCCGCCTTAGCCGAAGATGAGCAGGACGGCCTGGAAAAAGAACTGGCTACTCTTAACAACGCCGAGGAAATAAAACGCAACCTGTTGGGCGCACACTATCTAATGCATGAAGGGGAAACTTCGGCTATTATCCAGTTACGCGAGGCTGGCCAGCAGCTTAACGGTATTGAAAAATACAATACCGAAGTAGAAGCTTTAAACGAGCGCTTAAAAAGCACGTTGATAGAGCTGAAAGATATAGCGGCCGAATTAGAGAATATTGAACAGAAAACCTTTACCGACGAAGCCCGTGCCGAAGAGGTGAATACCCGTTTAAGCCTCATTTACAACCTGCAAAAAAAGCATCGCGTAAGCACCAACCAGGAACTTTTAGCTATCCAAAACGACCTGTTTGACAAGATACAGCAGGCCGTATTTGGCGACGAGGCGGTGGAGAAACTGCAGCAGGAAATCAACTCAGCCAGGCAGGAACTTGAGCATTTGGCTACACAACTATCCGTCAACCGTAAAAAAGCCATACCGGTTATTCAGGATAAAGTATTGGCTACCCTTGCTGAAATGGGCATGGGGAATTCGGCGTTAACGATAGAGCAGGAAGTCGCGAAGTCAGAAAGTCCGGAAGTCGGAAAGAAAAATTTTTCTGCGGACTTACGCTCTCACGGACTTACAGACCATCTTACTAAAAACGGTATAGACGCTATCCGTTTCATGTTTTCGGCTAATAAGGGCCATGCGCTGGCCGATATGAGCAAGGTGGCATCGGGCGGTGAGTTAAGCCGCTTAATGTTGAGCATTAAATCCATCATTGCCGAATACACCGCTTTGCCCACCATCATTTTTGATGAGATAGATACCGGTGTAAGTGGCGAAGTGGCTAACAAGGTAGGCCTGGTGATGGAACGCCTGTCGCAAAACCTGCAGGTGATCACCATAACCCACCTGCCGCAAATAGCCGGCAAAGGCAGCAGCCATTATTTTGTTTACAAGGATAACAGCACAGAGGTAACCGTTACCCGTATCAAGAAGCTTAGCAATGATGAACGTGTAACCGAAATAGCCAAAATGCTCAGCGGCGATAACCCGGGAGAAAGCGCGTTGCAAAATGCAAGGGAACTGCTAAGTTATTAATGATGAAAAGCATAGTAGTGTTTTTGTTAGCCATGTTTGCCGCGGTTAGCGGCTACGCACAATATATTACAACCGCTAAAAAGAACGAGTATAAACTATACGACAAGACACTATTCATCTTAAAGCTATAGTGCGTGATGCGGCAGGAAAACCTGTTCCCTACCTTAAGTTTACATCAAGGAACGCCAACGCCACTTTTGCCGGCTATAACATTTATACCAGCACAGATACAAACGGAAGGTTCGAACTAAACGGAGCTTTGTTTAGAGACACGCTTGTATATTATTGGAACGGCGAGCGGCATAGTATAATTAATAAAGGCAGCAGGTTTATAATGGTAGACCTTCCGTTGACACAAATGAGCAATCCTTTGCAGGATAGCATCCGTGTTACAGCAACCAGGATACATAAAAAGCATATCCCTGAGTTTAAAGTGATCACAAATGCTGATGTGCTTGATTGGTATGGCGTAACAGGCGATAGACCTATTTACCTTCCTGCCGAACCCAAACTTAACTATTACAGCGATATAAAAAAGACTATAATTTATCCTAAACAGGCAATTGAAAACAATATCGAGGGTGATGTTGAGGTCAGCTTCACCGTTGAAAAAAACGGTAAACTATCTAACTTTCAAGTGCTAAAAGGAATAGGTTACGGATGCGAAGAGGCGGTAATAAAAGCGCTAATTAATGGCCCCTTCTGGAAAAGACCTGCCATTTTAAACGGAAGGCCGCAACCTTCCAAAAGAAAAATTACCATAGGTTTTTATTTGAATGATAAATAGCAACCCCTTGGTTAAGTATGTTGGCTGCCCCACTGTAAACTGCAAACTAATTTTATAACTTTACAGCTTCAAACCAAACTTAAAATAGATGGCTTACAATTTATTAAAGGGCAAAAAAGGTATCATATTTGGCGCGCTTAATGAGCAGTCGATCGCGTGGAAGGTAGCGCAACGTTGCCACGAAGAAGGCGCTGAAATAGTTTTAACCAACTCTCCGCTGGCTTTGCGCATGGGTGAGTTAAACAAACTTGCCGAAGAATGCAACGCACCGGTTATCCCGGCTGATGTTACCAGCACCGAAGATATTAACAACCTGTTTACTAAAACGCTGGAGCATTTTGGCGGCGGTGTTGATTTTATATTGCACTCTATAGGCATGAGCTTAAACGTACGTAAAGGTTTAACCTATGCCGAAAACAACTACGAATTTACCCACAAGGGTTTAGATATATCAGCATTAAGCTTTCACCGTGTGCTGCAAACCGCCATGAAAATGGATGCCATTAACGAGTGGGGTTCTGTGTTGGCACTAACTTATATTGCTGCTCAACGCGTATTCCCCGACTATAATGATATGGCCGATAACAAAGCCTACCTGGAAAGTATAGCCCGTAACTTTGGTTACCAGTATGGTGTTAAAAAGCACGTACGCATCAACACGGTATCGCAATCGCCAACCCGTACTACCGCGGGCAGCGGCGTAAAAGGTTTTGACGGCTTTATCAATTATGCCGAAAAAATGAGCCCGCTGGGTAACGCTGACGCTAACCAATGTGCCGACTACTGCGTAACCCTGTTTAGCGACCTTACCCGCATGGTAACTATGCAGAATTTATTCCACGATGGTGGTTTCTCATTTACCGGCGTAACCCAGGCGGTTATTGAACAAATGGAGAAATAAACCTTACAGGTTATATATAAAACAAGAAAAG
>NZ_NRSW01000001.1:57085-688696 GCF_002288635.1 Mucilaginibacter sp. MD40
TTTCTTGTTTTATATCTTTATTGTAATTAATTGATATTAGAATCGATCAATACGATCTTCACGTCGATAGCAGGAGGCAAGACAGGCGTACCCGAACCTGAAGGGTTTTGCGCGTAAATAGATACTCGGCCTACATCATGCGTAAAGCTGTAAGCGCGGCCGTTAAAGGTTTCAGGGATCTGTTCCCACTCAGTACTGCCCGGAGGCGCTATGTAAACTAATACGGCTCCATTTTCGCTGTAGGTTTTATCCAGGGCTGGTACATTAATGTCCATTACGTAAGAACCACCGCCATCGGTTACCAGTTGCCAGTTAGAAACATTTGTTGCGTATACTGTGCGATTAGTATTACCACCTTGTACAACAGTTTCTTTTTTACATGATGCTGCTGTAAGTGCAATAACAGCTACGCAGATAATAGATAAGAGTTTTTTCATAAATGTAAATTTTTTATTCCGCTATTTAACGGTTTAATGGTGCGATAAATTGTTTAACCCAACCACTCTAATCATTATAATAACAGGTGTTCCGTATTTGTTTTATGTGATTATGATTAAAATTATTGGACAAGGTTTAACTGAATTAAAATATTATTTACAAAAGCCTGAAATAAAAAAACCCGCTTACTAAGTAAGCGGGTTTTCCATATGATTAACAGACGATTACTTCTGCTCTTCTTCTTTTGGCTCCTTGTTTTCGCCCTTTTTGTCAGAAACCTTTATTTCATTGGCTTCTTTGTCGTAATCAACAATCAGGGTGTCGCCTTCGGTTAATTCACCTTTGAGTATCTCTTCGGCAATCGGATCTTCCAGGTATTTCTGGATGGCGCGTTTAAGCGGCCTTGCCCCAAATTGCGAATCATAACCTTTCTCGGCAATAAACTCTTTGGCTTCAAGCGTAAGCTCAATTTTATAACCCAGTGTGTTCACACGGCCAAATAAAGCGGCAAGCTCAATATCAATGATCTTGAATATCTCGTCTTTACCCAATGAGTTAAACACGATCACGTCATCAATACGGTTCAGGAACTCCGGCGCAAAGGCACGTTTCAGCGCGTTCTCTATCACACCGCGCGAATGTGCTTCGGCTTGTGTGGTTTTGGCGCTGGTGCTGAAACCTACACCCTGACCAAAATCTTTCAACTGGCGCGCGCCAATATTAGAGGTCATGATGATGATGGTATTCCTGAAATCTACCTTGCGGCCCAGTGAGTCGGTCAACTGACCTTCGTCCAGCACCTGTAACAAGATGTTGAACACATCAGGGTGAGCTTTCTCAATCTCATCTAATAATACCACCGCGTATGGTTTACGGCGTACCTTTTCGGTAAGCTGTCCGCCTTCTTCGTAACCTACGTAGCCCGGAGGCGCTCCCACCAAACGAGATACCGCGAATTTCTCCATGTACTCGCTCATATCAATCTGTATCAGCGCGTCCTCGGTATCAAACATAAAGCGGGCAAGTTCTTTAGCAAGCTCAGTTTTACCTACACCTGTAGGGCCTAAGAATATAAATGAACCAATTGGTTTTTTAGGATCTTTAAGGCCCGCACGGGTACGTTGTATAGCACGTGTAAGCTTTTTGATGGCATCATCCTGGCCAATAATTTTACCGCTGATGGTTTCAGACATGGCCAATAATTTGGCGCTATCTGCCTGCCCAACACGCTGTACCGGAATACCGGTCATCATGCTTACTACCTCGGCAACATTATCTTCAGTCACGGTATAACGTTTCGCTTTAGTTTCAGCTTCCCAGGCAGCTTTAGCCTGGTCAAGCTCTTCCAGCAGGTGTTTCTCGGTATCACGCAGTTTGGCGGCTTCCTCGTATTTCTGGCTGCGCACCACTTTGTTCTTCTCTACCTTTATCTGCTCAATCTTCTGCTCAATATCCAGGATATTTTGCGGAACATGGATGTTGGTTAAATGCACACGTGAACCAGCCTCGTCCAAAGCGTCAATAGCTTTATCCGGCAGGAAGCGGTCGGTAATATAACGTGTGGTTAAGGTAACGCATGCGGTAATCGCTTCGTCGGTATAAGTAACACCATGGTGTTCCTCGTACTTCTCTTTAATGCGGTTCAGTATCTCTACAGTTTCATCAGGCGTAGCAGGCTCTACCATTACCTTTTGGAAACGGCGGTCTAACGCGCCATCTTTCTCAATGTACTGGCGGTACTCATCCAATGTAGTAGCACCGATGCATTGTATCTCTCCACGCGCCAGGGCAGGTTTAAACATGTTAGATGCATCCAGCGAGCCGGAAGCACCACCAGCACCAACAATAGTGTGTATCTCGTCGATAAACAGGATCACGTCCGGAGATTTTTCCAGTTCGTTCATCACTGCTTTCATACGCTCCTCAAACTGCCCGCGGTATTTGGTACCGGCAACCAGCGAGGCAAGGTCAAGCGTAACCACGCGTTTGTTGAACAATACACGCGATACCTTGCGTTGTACAATACGCAACGCCAGGCCCTCTGCAATGGCAGATTTACCTACACCCGGCTCACCTATTAAAATAGGGTTGTTCTTTTTACGGCGCGATAATATCTGCGATACGCGCTCTATCTCTTTTTCACGGCCAACAATGGGGTCAAGCTTACCTTCTTCGGCAGCTTTGGTCAGGTCGCGGCCAAAGTTATCCAGTACAGGCGTTTTGGATTTGATGTCTGATACCTTTTTAGGTTGGGTGAAAGAATCATCCTCTTTAAAGTCATCGTCACCACCGGTTGATGAACCCGGCATTTCGTCCGTAATGTCGTTCTTGCTCGATTCTACTTCTCCTTTAAACACCTCGTAGTTTACGTTAAACTGCATCAGTATCTGTGAGGCGATATTATCCTCATCACGTAGTATAGAGAGTAAAAGGTGTTCGGTACCTATTACATCACTTTTAAATATTTTGGCTTCGAGGTAAGTTATCTTTAATACCTTTTCGGCTTGTTTGGTTAGCGGGATACTGCCTATATGTACATTTGTGCCTATTGTTCCTTTTACAGCATCCTCAACAGCACGGCGTAATTTAGCGGTATCAACGGCCAGCCCTTTCAATAGTTTAATTGCCACGCCATCTCCATCACGGATAAGGCCAAGCAAAAGATGCTCCGTACCAATATAATCATGCCCAAGGCGCAGTGCCTCCTCGCGGCTGTACTGTATCACATCTTTAACCCGTGGCGAAAATTTAGCTTCCATATATACCTTTCTGATTATGATCGTCCTAATCTAATATTTGTTTCACCAGGTTAAGCCGATTTTTATTTTTTTAACAACAATGTTGCCAACTTTTCTACATCAAATATTAACAGACAATCGGATGATAAAAGCGGATAAAAATTTAATTCGTACGGCCGGGTTTTGTTTGCCCAAACCGTAAAAAAACGTTTGAACA
Organism: Mucilaginibacter sp. MD40; assembly: GCF_002288635.1. Classification (GTDB taxonomy): domain Bacteria; phylum Bacteroidota; class Bacteroidia; order Sphingobacteriales; family Sphingobacteriaceae; genus Mucilaginibacter. The sequence goes on from NZ_NRSW01000001.1 coordinate 60,479, forward strand.
CGGGTATAAACAAATAAAACATTTATTATTTGATGTTGCACCGCTCAAATAGTTTAAGCCGGATAAAAATTATAGCTACTATTTTACTTGCAGGGCAATTAGTCATGTTTTATGCCATTACGGCATGGTGTTGTGCAAGTGTGCCAACGGCATGAAACACGATATCAGCAAACCAAACGATTTACTTTGAAAGATACAAATTATGGGATGAATTTGAGATGAAAAATTCTCCACCAATCCACATTTCAAATCCTATATTTGCTCTCCCTAAGTATAAATCAATAAATTTTTATGGCTGACGAAAAGATCATTTTTTCAATGGCCGGCGTAAGTAAGGTTTACCCGCCGCAAAAAACAGTGCTGAAAAACATATACCTGTCGTTCTTTTACGGCGCCAAAATAGGCGTTATCGGTTTAAACGGCTCCGGTAAATCATCGCTGTTAAAAATTATCGCCGGTATTGATAAGACCAATATTGGCGAGGTGGTTTTTTCGCCGGGCTACAGCGTAGGTTACCTGAGCCAGGAGCCTGAGCTTGACCCCGAAAAAACTGTACGTGAAATAGTAGAAGAAGGCGTGGCCGAAACCACCGCCCTGTTGAAGGAGTACGAAGAGATCAACGAAAAATTTGGCCTGGAAGAGTATTACAGTGATGCCGATAAAATGGAGAAGCTGATGAACCGCCAGGGCGAATTGCAGGATAAGATCGATGCTACCAACGCCTGGGAACTGGATACCAAACTGGAGCGAGCGATGGATGCCCTGCGCTGCCCCGAGCCGGATACTAAAATTTCGGTTCTATCAGGTGGTGAGCGCCGCCGTGTGGCCCTGTGCCGCCTGCTGTTGCAGGAACCGGACGTGTTATTGCTGGATGAGCCTACCAACCACCTGGATGCTGAATCAATAGATTGGCTGGAGCACCACCTGCAGCAATATAAGGGTACCGTTATAGCCGTAACGCACGACCGTTATTTCCTGGATAACGTGGCAGGATGGATACTGGAGCTTGACCGTGGCGAGGGTATCCCATGGAAGGGAAATTATTCCTCATGGTTAGATCAGAAAGCCAAACGCCTTGCCGCCGAAGAAAAAAGCGAGAGCAAACGCCAGAAAACACTGGAGCGCGAGCTGGAATGGGTACGTATGGGCGCCAAAGGCCGACATGCTAAATCAAAGGCCCGTTTATCTAACTATGAAAAGCTGGCTTCTGAGGAAACTAAAGAGCGCGAAGAAAAACTGGAGCTGTTCATTCCGCCGGGGCCGAGGTTGGGTAATATCGTTATCGAGGCTAATAACGTTACAAAAGCCTATGGCGATAAGGTGTTATTCGAGAACCTGAGCTTCTCGTTGCCACCGGCAGGTATTGTAGGTATTATTGGCCCTAACGGTGCCGGTAAAACAACCTTGTTCCGCTTAATTACCGGGCAGGACCAGCCCGATGCCGGTACTTTCCGCGTAGGTGAAACGGTAGCCCTTGGGTATGTTGACCAAATGCATGACGACCTTGACCCCGATAAATCTGTTTGGGAGAATATTACCGGCGGCACGGATAACATTATGGTAGGCAACCGCCCGCTTAACTCGCGTGCCTACGTTTCCAAGTTTAACTTTAACGGTGCCGACCAGCAGAAAAAAGTGGGTGTGCTATCGGGCGGTGAGCGTAACCGTGTGCACCTGGCTATTACCTTAACCAAGGGCTCCAACGTGCTGCTACTGGATGAGCCGACCAACGATATTGACGTAAATACTTTACGCTCGCTGGAAGAAGCGCTTGAAAACTTTGGCGGCTGCGCCGTGATCATCAGCCACGACCGCTGGTTCCTGGACAGGGTTTGCACCCATATCCTGGCATTTGAAGGCAACTCTCAGGTATACTTCTTCGAGGGCAACTACAGCGAATATGAAGAGAATCACAAAAAACGCGTAGGTGACATAACGCCTAAGCGGATCAAGTATAAAAAACTGACGGCTTGATAGAGTCAAGAGCCAAGAATCAAGAGGCAAGAAACAAGAATCAAGAGGCAAGATTCAAAATAGTTATAAAGCCCGATTGTGTTTGCAACCGGGCTTTTATGTGGAATGCACCCTACTCAATATCTACCTACATTAAATTCAGGCTCATCAGCCACAATTCTAAGGCGATCTCCCCAGCGCTTTAATTCATATTCACGTTCCTCCCCGCTCATTCTTGCAGGCCCGTACACCACATGCGGCGTTAAAACCTTAAAACCCGTAAACTGAAGTATACCACGCTGTAACGGCCTCAAAATACCATTAATATCTCCTTGCAATCCATCTTTGAGGTAAGCATCTTGCGGCCCGCCGGTTGTTAAGGATAATAAGGCCTTTTTATCTTTGAAAAAGCCGGTTTCATAAATCCTACCGCTTCCATAAGCCTGCCCCATCGCAAATGTTCTGTCTACCCAGCCCTTGAGTATGGCCGGCACGCTAAACCACCAAAGCGGAAATTGCCAGATCATTAACTCGCACCACTCTATCTTCTTTATTTCCGGTTTAAGTTCGGAAGAAAATAAATGATTGGCTGTAGCGTGCAATTCTTCTAACTGCTGCTTAAAATAATCCGGGTTTTGTAAACCGGTGAAGTTAGATGCATCTGACACAGGTTTAAACGCCATGCCATATAGGTCTGATGTTTGAACCTGGTGCCCTTCTGCTTCCAAAACCCGACAAGCCTCCTGAAACATAGCGCCATTAAAACTTTTACGTTCCGGATGGGCATAAACTATAAGAATTTTCATAAATATAAATTACGTTTAACTGATATAAACAGGTCAAAAGTATAATGTCTAATGCTACTTTTGAAGAACCGCATCCATTGTTCGGAGCGAACAAAAAAGTAAGTAGCCATGAGTAAAGAAAACTCCACCAATCAATATAACCGTAAAAAACTTCAGGACTTTTGCGGTATGGTGTATGCACACGATATGGTGAGCGGCCGGTGGAAAATGCTGATCCTGTATAAACTTGACAAGGGCGCTATGCGTTATACAGAACTTAAAAAATTGCTGCCTAATATTACGGAACGCATGCTGACACTCCAGTTAAAAGCGTTGGAAAAAGATGGTTTGGTTAAACGTTCCGTTTATGCAGAAGTACCGGTGAGAGTTGAATATTTGTTAACAGAATCGGCCCTGCAATTAAGTCCTTTATGGTATGCGATGGAAAAATGGGGTGATGATCATCGCCGAAACCATAACAGTTAATCAACAACATGGAACTATCTATAACTCGTCAGTTTGGTTCTTCATTAGCTTCCCCTGAGCAGTTCACTACTCCGGGCAATTATCCTTACGGCGGGTATCAACAATGTAAATGATCTTCCAGCCCTGCACGGTTTTCATCAGCTGAAAAAAGTTAACCCCGCAATGGCTGAACTGCGTGCCCAGGTAAAACTTATAGGGCGTCCATACGCTGGCCAGCGAACCATCAATTTTAATGTCGCCCCAGGTAATGCGTTCATCGTAAACTTCCTTGTGTGGCGCGCCTACCTGTTTTACAAAATCGCCCGCCTTCTCTGTGATGAGCACAGTGGAACCGTCTTTTTTATTGGCTACACTCTGCAGCACCATATCCTTATGAAACACTGAGCGCAGCATAGTGCTGTCGCCTTTGCGCATGCCCTCGAAAAGCGTATTAATGGTCTTTTTTATATCTTCTCTGTCTGTTTGCGCCAACGCTGGCAAAGAAAAAATAGTAATAGTAAGCAGGATAAGCAGCTTTTTCATGATGGATAAAATTGGTAACCCAAAATAGCCAAAAAAATAGGATGTTAAATGGCTAAAAAAGAAAACCCCGGCAAGCCGGGGTTTTCACTATATAATTAAAACTTCCTATTTAAGCGGCGGGAATTTCGCACCGTCAAATATACTACTTTGCGCGGCCATTTTCTCAACCGCCTGCCAGGTGCGCGGGGCATCTGCAGAAAGGTTGGTAAATTTATCTTTACCTATCAGGATATCATCCTCAATACGTACACCAATATTCCACCATTTTTTATCGCATTTACTGCCAGCCGGAATGTAGATACCGGGTTCGACCGTGATGATCATGCCTTCTTCCAGGTTACCGGCGTAAGAGCCCTTATCATGCACATCCAGCCCCACATGGTGCGATACTCCATGCGGATAATAGGTACGCAACTCTTTAGCATCCCTAATCACGCCAAGTTTAATTAAACCGGCGGCTAAAACTTCTTCCGTTTTTTTCTCCAGGTCTCCATATCTGATACCTGCCTTACACATATTTATCGCTTGTTCTTGCGCATCATAAACCACCTGGTAAATAGCTTTCTGCTCTTCGGTGAATTTTCCATTGGCGGGTACGGTGCGGGTAACATCGGCAGAATAACCATGGTATTCAGACCCTACATCCATTAAAACCAGCTGGTTATTCAGCATGGTTTCATTATTTTCTTCGTAATGTAATATGCAACCGTTTGCTCCTACCCCAACTATTGGCGGGTAACCTTCGTCCTCGGCACCATAATTTTTATGTACATAAAGCATAATGCCTTCCAGCTCGCGCTCGCTCATGTTGGGCTTCACAGCTTTCATCACCTCGGCATGCGCAATAGCCGATAGCTGCGCGCTCTTTTTCATCAGGGCAATTTCTTCCGGCTGTTTAATGCCACGCAGCGCTGTAGTATATTCTGTAAATAAACCTGATGCGCCGTATTGCGCCTTTAGCTTAGCTTTTACGTTTTCCAGGGTGGTAGAATCCATACCGGTAGAAAGCTGTTGCAGCAAAGGTTCGCTTTTGTGCGCTTCATCCTGTATGCGCGGTTTAATGTAGTTTAATATCCTGTCGAGGTTATGTATATTGGCGTAAGCCATAACTACCTTAACATCATCCATTAAACCTTTATCTATATTTTTTACCCCGGCTTTGGCTTTAAACGAGGCTATCATCTCCTGCAGTTCGCCGCCTGCCGCCTCAGGCAGGTCATCATACACTACGGCAGCAAACTTTTTAAGATCAACCGGGAGTTTGCTAAACTCATTACTGTTATAAACGCGTTTAAAGCCCAACCGGGTTTTAGCACCCTCCACTCCTAAACGGCGGCCTGTCCATTGCTCCTGCTGCGGGTTGCGCCGGCGCACATATAATATTTCGTTATAAGCCGTATCGCCGCTGCCCTGCATTTCTTTAAACACTAAAAGCGCCGCGTCAGGCTCTTTATAGCCGGAGAAATAATACAGATCGGGATTAGCGTGGTAAACGTAATTAACATCATTAGAGAAAACACGTTCCGGATAGGCAAATATCACCGTTACCGAATTTGCGGGCATGAGTTTACGCAAGGCTTCGCGCCTGCCGGCATGAAACTCCTTTGATAAATAATCTTTAGGAATATTATTTTGCGCCGTGCTTTTTTGATAAAAAACAAAGGTTACCGATAAGGCTAAAATTGCCTTGCTGAATACTTTCATGTTAACTGCTATTGGTTTAGTAAAACGGCTTTAAGGTAAATATTAATTATTAAAATAAACAGCTACCTGCTTAACGAACTACTTAAGATTAAAGACTTAAAGAAACGATGAACTGTGCTACATTATTAGCCATACCTGCCAAAAATAAATGCCTGTCAGGCTGTGGATCTTCCACGTTTGGCGGCAACTGGTCTATATAACTGAAATGACCGGCTTGTTCGTCTAACACAAAATCTACGCTGCTATGCTCCTCAAGCATGGCCTTGAACATCATCGTTCTATCGGTCGGTGTAATGTTGTCTTTAGCACCGGTGCGCAGGTATACTTTTGTATTTATCGCGTCTGATGCGCCCTCGTGCAAAAAGAAATCTACCGCGGGTGCAAGCAGTACCAATCCGGCAAAATTCCTTTTTAATTGAGGCTTAACACTTTCTTTGTAAAAAGTTATCGCCTTTGCACCTGCAAGCGTAAGCAGTAAAGTTGCCCCTATGGAGTGGCCAACTCCAACAATCGGCAAATCAGCTACGGCATAAGAGTTCAGAACAGTTTCAAGCTGTTTCATGCGAACATCCAGCTGCTCTTTTGTTGGCATTGGAGAGGGTATCATTTCAAAATGCGGAGCCACCACTGTGCATTCCCTGGCTGCAATTGCCCTAAGTAATGGCAGGTGCCGCGCCGGGCTGCCACCGCGCCCTGCTGCAAAAACAACTAATGCTTTTGGCTCCGCCATCTCAAACATGGTAACCGTAATGCCACTTTTTTTTGCAGGTGAAAAGTACTTTCGGTGAAGTCCATCTTTTTAATTTTAGATGGTAAAGATAAAGGATTACATCAAGGCATGTTTCTTTCATAAAATCGTCAATATCAGTTTTACGCAAGCCCTTGCTAACCATCTGATAAACAAGGGAACACATCATTGCGCACAACCGAACAATCACTGTCCGATTACGAACGTTTATTTTACCCATTAACATTACAACCTGCTTATATTCATATATTTACGCAATTGGCATATTATTAAATGTATGGTTAATGCAATAGTAGCACGTAACGCACCAATACTTATCAAACTGTATTTGCCATGATAAAGAATTACCTGAAAATTGCCTGGCGCAACCTCATCAAAAATAAAACGCATACGTTTATCAACGTGGCCGGACTGTCTGTGGGTATGGCGGTGGCCATATTGATAGGCCTGTGGATATGGGACGAGGTATCTTACGATAAATACTTTAAAAACCACGACCGTATTGTGCAGGTAATGCAAAACCAAACCATAAACGGCGAGGTACTTACCGGCAACTCCATGCCTATACCCCTGGGCATGATGCTGCGTAATGATTACAAGAGCGATTTTAAATACGTTAGCTTATCCAGCTGGACTTTCTCGTTCAGCGTGTCGCACGGCGAGCAAAAACTGATCGCTAAAGGTAATTACATGCAGCCTGAAGCGACTGAAATGCTAAGCCTCAACATGCTCAAAGGCAGCCGCGATAACTTAAAGGACCCTTCATCTATCTTAATATCACAAAAACTGGCAAAAGCCATATTCGGTAATACCGACCCTATGGATAAGGTGATACGCATTAATAACCAGTACGACCATAAGGTGACCGGCGTTTACGAGGATTTCCCTGCCAATACCACTTTTGATGGTATGGAACTGATAGCGCCATGGGACAGGTACCTTACCACACAACCCTGGCTTAAAAGAGCGGCGACCCGCTGGGGCAACAACTCGTTCCAGATCTTCGCGCAGCTACAGCCGGGTGCTGACATTAAAGAGGTGTCCGCACGTATCAAAGACCTTAAACTCAAAAACATCACCTTGCAGGGCGATGCAGTGGGCGCTTCATTTAAGCCTGCCGTGTTTTTGCACCCTATGGATAAATGGCACCTGTACAGCGAGTTTAAAAATGGGGTTAATACCGGTGGTGGTATTCAGTTTGTTGTGATGTTCGGTATTATAGGCGTGTTTGTTTTGCTGCTGGCCTGTATTAACTTCATGAACCTGAGTACGGCCCGGTCGGAAAAACGTGCTAAAGAGGTAGGTATACGCAAAACAGTAGGCTCGTTACGCGCACAGCTTATCGCCCAGTTCTTCAGCGAATCGTTACTGGTTACAGCCTTTGCCTTCATATTAAGTATTGTGCTGGTGCTGCTGGCGCTGCCCTGGTTTAACCAGGTGGCCCATAAAAGCATGGCGGTACTTTGGGATAACCCCGCATTTTGGATAATGGGTTTGAGTTTCAGTATACTCACGGGTATTGTTGCCGGTAGTTACCCTGCCTTTTACTTGTCATCCTTTCAGCCTGTAAAGGTTTTAAAAGGCACTTTTAAGGCAGGGCGTTTCGCGGCGCTGCCACGTAAAATATTGGTGGTGCTGCAATTTACGGTTTCAGTAACCTTAATTATCGGCACCATTGTAGTGTTTTTGCAGGTACAGCATAGCAAAAACCGCCCGGTGGGCTATGAACGTACCGGGTTGCTGCAGGCAGATATGCGTACCGATGCTATTCATAAAAGTTTCGCCGCTGTGCGGTATGACCTGTTGCAAACAGGCGTGGTGATAGACGTAGCAGAATCTGGCAGCCCTTTAACGGCAGTATGGTCAAACAACAGCGGTATGCAATGGCGTGGCAAAGCCCCCGGCCAGCAGGACGATTTTGGCACCATACCTGTCAGTCCGACTTTTGGCAAAACTGCAGGCTGGAAAATTATCAAGGGCCGCGACTTTAACGAAAATTACAAGTCAGATTCAGCTGCCGTTATTATTAATGAAGCTACCGCCAAATTCCTGGGCTTTAAAAACCCGGTAGGCGAAAAAGTAAAATGGGATACGGAGTTTACCATTATTGGCGTAGTAAAAGATATGGTAATGTCGTCACCCTATGAGCCGGTAAAAACTACCATATTTTTTCCGCTAACCGAAAAAGGCGATGTGCTGGATATTAAGCTCAACCCCAAAATAAGTACACATGAAGCATTAGCCAAAGTTGAGGCCGTGATTAAAAAATATGACCCTGCCAGTCCGTTTGATTACAAATTTACCGATGAAGAGTACGCCAAAAAATTCGCTACAGAAGAACGCGTGGGCAAACTGGCCGGGTTCTTTACTATACTGGCTATCTTTATCAGCTGTATGGGCTTATTTGGGATGGCATCCTTTATGGCCGAGCAGCGCACCAAGGAGATAGGCGTTCGTAAGGTTTTAGGCGCATCGGTATTTACCTTGTGGCGTTTAATGTCGGTTGATTTTGTGGTACTGGTAACCATATCCTTACTTTTAGCCATCCCAACAGCGTATTACTTTATGCAAGGCTGGCTGCAGGATTACAAGTACCGCACGGAGTTATCCTGGTGGATATTCGCTGCCACAGCCGCTGGCGCACTGGTGATCACCTTAATGACGGTGAGTTACCAAAGCCTCAGGGCCGCCACTATCAACCCGGTAAAGAGTTTGAAAACGGAGTAGGTTAGTGAGCAGTTAATGGTGAGTAGTAAATAGCTTTATTAGAAAACAACAAAGCCCGATGCAATGCACCGGGCTTTGTATTTAACATGTCTTGTATCTTGCTTCTTGATTCTTGATTCTTGAATCTATCAATTAGCAGTATTGCTCAAACGCGTCTATCAGGTTATCAGCAATCATTTGCGCGGGGCGGCCTTCAATCTGGTGGCGCTCAATGATGTGCACCAGTTTGCCATCTTTAAACAAAGCCATCGATGGTGATGATGGCGGGTAAGGCAGCATCAGGTTACGGGCGGCATCAACCGCTTCTTTTTCCATACCGGCAAATACAGTTACCAAACGATCGGGGTGTTTAGCATTGGCAGCGGCCATACGCGCGGCCGGGCGTGCGTTAGCGGCAGCGCAACCACAAACCGAGTTAACCATTACAAACACGGTACCTTCGCTTTTTATAGCATCATTAACCGAAGCGGCATCCTTTAGCTCTTCAAAACCAACTCGGGTTAACTCTTCGCGCATTGGCGCAACAAAATATTCTGGGTACATCATAATTTTTACTTCGCTTATATTCAGCACAAAAATACCAAATTCAAAATAAAATTAACTGCTTATCAGAATAATCGGCAATAATTGACGTTTCGGTTATAAATAAAAAAGGCGGGATTGATTGCGTGCTGTTAGGTTAATAATTGCTACATTGTAGTCCTTAATTTTTTGCTACCCCGTGTTAAACTATCAGGTTAAACTTAAAAATTGAAGATTTAGGTATGGGAATTATTTATCGAAAAAATAATGCGCAACCGCGTATTGTACAGGTAAAGGCCAGGCATGTTAACTCATTAAAATTTACTGTAGCGGCCGTGCTCATTGTAGTTATGGTACTCATGACGGCCATTGTTAGGCTAAGCAGCGAAGCCGCCCAGCAGCGCCAGGAAAACAGCAGGCTGCAATCGCAGATAGCCACATTGCAGGGCCAGATAGAAAAAAATGACCAAGACGCCCTGCTGCAATCAGCAGCGAAGGAGGGCCAGCGCAGTCAGGCGGTATCGTACCTCTCCGCCATACAATCAAAACTAAAACGTATTAATGAATTTATGAGCAAGCGCGGTTTGCATGGCATATCATTCCGTAAGCTTAATATTGATGATAAGCCCAAAAGCGAAACCAAGCTTTACGCGGAGTTTAACAACTACCTCGACCGGCTGGTTAATACTATTGCCTATACACCTATGGGTTATCCGCGTTTAAGTTCGTTCACCTCATTCTTCGGTTCGCGCGGAAACCCGTTTGATTTTGGCGGGCATGAATTTCATCCGGGTATTGATTTTAGCGGGCATAAAGGCGACCCGGTGAAGTGCACTGCCAGCGGCAGGGTAGTATTTGCCGGCCGCGCCGGTGGCTACGGCAACTGCGTTAAGATACGCCATAACAACAACATCGAAACCTGGTACGGCCACCTTTCCAAAATAAATGTAAAGGAAGGCGAACGTGTAACCGTAGGCGAATTGATTGGAAAAGTAGGTTCAACCGGCCGCTCAACAGGGCCTCACCTGCATTACGAGATACGCAAGAACGGCAAGCCAGTTAACCCCAAACAATACCTGAGTTTAAATATGTAATACCCACGTAGGTTATAAGATCAATAAGGCCAATGAGTTATTCATTGGCCTTTTTTATTGACCGTGCAACAGATTTACTGCACCAAACAACCTTTTTAACTGCCGGATGTTATGCTATTATATGACAAAGCCAGCAAACAACCACGATAAACCGTCGCCATCTGATACCCCGACAAACAGGCCCAATGATGAAGGGCATGAAAGCGTTGTGCGTAAAGAGGATGAGCAATACCATGCCGATGAACCGCAGCAGGAGGATGTTGCCAAATACATGGAGAACCGCGAGCAGCCCGTGCAACCGGTAAAAAACGCGCCGGCTGAGGATCAGCCGGATGCGTCTGATGATGATGAGCGCAGGTTGGAATCGAAATAATTTAAAACATAAATGTCATTTCGAATGAGCGGTAACGAAGAGAACAGGAACGAAGTTAAGCTCATCGAAGATAATCTTCTACGCCTTGGTTAGCGCGTAGAAGATCAAACACCCTTCGCTATACCTGCTGAATTAAATTGCAGGTCGTAAAGTTTACGGTAATAGCCGTTTTCTATACGCAGCAATTGCTGATGGGTACCCATCTCCTTTATCTCGCCGTGGTCAAGCACAATGATCTTGTCGGCATTTTGAATGGTGGACAAGCGGTGCGCTATTACAATAGCCGTACGACCCTGCATGAGCTTGTTAATGGCATTCTGTATGAGCAGCTCGGTTTCGGTATCTACAGATGAAGTGGCCTCATCCAGCACCAGTATGGCCGGGTCATAAACCAGCGCCCGGATAAACGAAATAAGCTGTGCCTGCCCTGCCGACAGCGTGGAGCCGCGCTCCATCACATTATAATCATACCCGCCGGGTAAACGCTCAATAAACTCATGGGCGCCCACATCTTTAGCCGCCGCTATCACCTGTTCACGGGTGATAGACTCATTGTTGAGGCTAATGTTATTGCCAATGGTATCGGTAAACAAAAATACGTCCTGTATAACGGTAGCGATCTTTGAGCGCAGGTAATCCACGCTGTACCCGCTTATATCGTGCCCATCTACTTTAACCTCTCCCTTACCAATGTCATAAAAGCGGTTAAGGATGTTGATGGTGGATGACTTGCCCGCACCTGTAGCACCTACCAATGCCAGCGTTTCACCGGGCTTAACATGAAAGCTGATATCTTTAAGCACCCAGTTCTCATCATTATAGGCAAACCAAACGTTATTGAATTGGATATCGCCCCGCAAAACGGCTGGGGCAAGCGTACCTTCATTCGGTGCTACGTCATCGGTATCCAAAACCTTAAAAATACGGTCGGCACCTACCATACCCATTTGCAGGGTATTAAATTTATCGGCAAGCTGGCGTATAGGCCTAAAAAGCATGTTGAGCAATACAATAAACCCGGTAATTACACCCGGTGTAATGCCATTGGGCGATGCCGAGAGCATGTGCATCTGCTCGTCATTCAAAATACGTTTACAGCCATACCAAACCAGCAGCGCGATACAAATGGCAAATAATATTTCAACAACCGGGAAAAAGATAGAATAATACCAATTGGAGCGGATGTTGGCATCGCGGTATTTGGTGTTAACCGCCACAAATTTGCGCATCTCCTGTTCCTCACGAGCAAAGTACTGGATAATACTGATGCCGCTGATATGCTCGGCCAAGAAGGTATTGAGCTGTGCCACCTGTGTGCGCACTTCCTGGAACGATGATTTGATGGCCTCCTTAAAAACGTACGTTGAGGCAAACAGGAAAGGCATCGGGATAAGCGTTATTAAAGCCAGTTTCCAATCCTGCCACAGCATGTACCCGATAACCGCGATTACCAGCAGCAGATCGCCCATAATGGATATCAGCCCCTCAGAAAAAATATCAGCAATGGTTTCCAAATCTGATACGGTACGGGTAATGAGCATCCCGATGGGTGTACGGTCAAAATAACGCAGGCGCAGACTGGTGATGTGGTTAAAAACATCTTTACGCAGATCGCGGATAACCGACTGGCCCAAAGCGTTGGTAAGGTAAGTTTGGTAGTATTGCGTAACAGACTGCACCAGCAGTTGCAGCAGCATAAAACCAACCATTAATACCAGGCCGTTGTAATTATTGCCCAATATATATTTATCCAGCGTAATTTGTACCAGTATAGGCTGTACTAGCGCTATAGCAGCTATGAGTATAGTTAATATGGTAGCTACTACAAACGTGCGGTTATAAGGCGCCACGTAATGCAATATCCGCTTGAACAGATGCCAGTCAAAGGCCTTACCGGTAACAGTACCCCCTGCACCCCCTGAAGGGGGAACTTTTGATTTGCTCTCTTTATCCTGTTTCGCCATTTTTATATACTACTCCCCCACCAGGGGGCTGGGGGGTTAATACTTAACCTCCGTTAAATACAAGCCACAGGCTGGTACGCTTGTACCGGCGTTGCTTCGGTTTTTGCTTTCAATTATTTTACGAACTTCCTGCGGCGCTATCTCTCCCTTACCCACCATCATCAGCGTACCTACAATAGCACGCACCATGTTACGCAAAAACCTATCGGCCGATATTTTAAATACAATACCATTGAGTGTTTGTTCCCACCGGGCATTTACAATTTTACAATTATTAGTAAACACCTGTGTATTGCTCTTGCTGAAACAGCTAAAATCTGAATATTCCATGATGATAGCAGCCGCCTGGTTCATCAACTCGATATCGGGCTTATCCCGCTGCAGCCACGAGCGGTTATGCAGGAACGGATCTTTTTGAAAATGGATACGGTACTCGTATGAACGTTGCGTGGCACTGAAGCGGGCGTGCATTTCATCATCAACTGCAAATATGCGTTTAATAGCTATATCGTGAGGCAATAAGGCGTTAAGCCCCCTAACGCCCTGAAGGGGGAATTTTTGAAGTGCATCTTCGGCTCCCCCTTCAGGGGGCCGGGGGGCTTCAAAATGCGCGAAAAACTGCGTAGCATGCACGCCGGTATCTGTACGGCCGCAACCTACAGTTTCAACGGGTTGGCGCAACAACGTGGTTAAAGCTTTATCCAGCAGTTCCTGCACGGTTATTGCGTTGGGCTGTACCTGCCAGCCATGGTAGCGTGTACCATCATAACTTAGCTCTATAAAATAGCGTTGGGTGTTTGCCACGGCGCAAAGTTAGCATCATTTACCATTTTAGATTTACAATTTACCGTTCTATCTTTGAGCACCTGTTAAAATAGATAAATATGTTGCAACGTATCCAATCCATATACTTACTGTTCGCTTCGCTGGTATTATTCGGTCTGTTTATTTTTCCGCTGGCGCATGGCCTTTTTATTGACGGCAAATTGGTTAACATAGCGGTTACCGGGGTATCTGAAAATGTAAACGGGGTAGATAAACCCGTACAGTCGTTTGTGGCCCTTAGCATTATTACCGCTATTGTGGGCTTAATACCGTTGGCGGTTATCTTTATGTATAAAAACCGCAAACAGCAAATAGCGTTAATATACAGCACTATCCTGGTGCTTATAGGCTATAGCTTCTGGATGGCGCAAACCGTTAAAAAGGTAGTTGGCCCTATTACACTGGAGTATAAAAATATGGGTATAGGCCTGTTCCTCACCTCACTGAGCATCATCATGCTGATATTTGCCGTTAAGGCCATTCAGCGCGATGAAAAGCTGGTAAAATCTGCCGACAGGTTACGTTAATTGAATCGTAGTCCTTTACTTATACTGCGATAAGGTTTCTCAAAAAAATCACCTACTGTCTGGTTAAACATATCCCTGTAAAATATGGGTGTAGAATGGCCGGAATTAGGTAATATCCACAAATAAGCCTTCGGGATATTTTCAAATATTTCTACAGTATGCTGCACGGTAATTACATCATGGTCGCCGGCTATGACCATTACAGGGCAAGTTATTTTTCCAAGCTCGCGGGCATCAATATGCGGCTCGTATGATAACAGGTGCATCAGCTTGAGTTGATTCTTCATTTCAGCCGGCGGGTTCTTCATCTTTTTTAATGAGTCTGCACCCTTTATATTTTCTGCCATTACCATTTTTTGGATGTAGGGGTCAACGGCAGTGGTATCAGGGCGCAGATTAGCGCCCGTAACGGCCAGCTTTTTTACCTTATCCGGATGGCGAATGGCCATTAGTAAGCCTTCAATCCCCCCATCGCTCCAGCCTATCACATTGGCATTTTTTATCTTTAAATGATCGAGCAAGGCGTCCAGGTCATCGGTGATCATCTCATAACTCAAGGAATCGGCATGGTCAATGGTTTTGCCCTGCGCGCGACTGTCGGCCAATATCACCTGGTACTTCTTAGCAAAGTAGGGTATCTGAAACAGGAAGTTATTGATAGAACCACCATTACCGTGGATGATAAGCAGCGGCTCGCCTTTGCCATAAACCTCGTAATACATTTTAATGCCACGGATACTGGCATATTTACCAACGGCAGGGTTACGGCCGTATTTAGTGGTGTCCATCATTTTGCGGATGTCCTGCGCGTGAAGCATGGCCGCACTTAACATTACAAGTGCCGGTACCAATAAAAAAGCTATTTTTCTCATTGTGACACAGGGTATTGGGTATGTCACTAATATAAATCAAATTTTCGGTAGTTTTGCCAGCTAACCAAGCCTGTTTTTGAGCAGGCTGTTCGCTATATAATGTTCAACTCTATACAAGATTTTGCCGAAGGGCAACTGCTGCTCGTTAATAAGCCCTACAAATGGACCAGCTTTGATGTGGTAGGCAAAATTCGCAACGCTTTTAAACCGCTGAAGCTAAAGGTTGGCCATGCCGGCACTCTGGACCCGTTGGCTACCGGCCTGCTCATCATCTGCACCGGTAAAATGACCAAACAGATAGATACCTTCCAGGCCGAGGAAAAAGAATATACCGGCACCATGGTATTGGGCTCAACAACGCCAACTTACGATCTGGAAAGCGAGCCTGAAAAACTTTTCGAAGTAGATCACCTCACTCCGGAACAGATCTATGCCACCTGCGCGCAATTCATGGGTGAGATACAGCAATACCCACCAGCCCACTCGGCCATTAAGATAGATGGCGAACGCCTTTACGAAAAAGCCCGCCGCGGCGAAGAAGTGGAGTTACGGGCACGTACCGTAACGATCAATGAGTTTGAGATCACCCGCATAGAACTGCCCGAGGTTGACTTTAGGGTAGTGTGCAGCAAAGGCACCTATATCCGTTCACTGGTAAATGATTTCGGAAAGGCGCTTAACAACGGCGCTTACCTATCGCGCTTACGCAGAACCCGCAGCGGTAGTTTTAAGATTGAAGATGCCCATGAGGTAATGGAACTGGTTGGGAAGATAAGGGGGTTGAAAGAACCGAAGGGAGAATAATTACAATCCGTTTTTGCTGAATTTATTTCAGCTATACACATTTATCCGGGTGCCGAAATTAACGTTAGCCCGCTCAATTGCCGCGGAGGGCTGTTACTTTTTGCTTGATCAAAAAGTAACCAAAAAATCAAATCAGCAAAGAGGCTTCTTTTCGCTCAGGGCCTTTGCCCTGCAAAGCGGGCAGAACCACGGGCTGCAAATCTTGCCGCCACTTCGTTCACTCATAGCTATCGCTTCAGGCAAGTATTGCTATGCCTTTGCCATGCACAAGGCCACCACTGTTCTGCCTGCTTTCGTCCGAAGCTTTTTTGCTGACAATCAGAAGAAAATACCACAGACAGAACCACACCGAACAAATGCGACATAGCGTAACGTGCGGGTAGTACAGGCTAAGGTAATATCAGAAACATTGCAGCGCGTTACCAAGTCGCGACTTTTCTTTGGTTACTTTCTTTTGAGAGAAAAGAACGGCGAAGCCCTCTTGAGCGCCCCTAAATAGATAACCGCGAAAAACGTAACATCCACAAACGATTTATACAAGCACTGCAATCCCTAATGAAACACAAAACGAACCTTACGCGTTAAACTGCGGCCCGTTCATGATTAAAAGGGCCTGCACTTCTTCTTTGTCTTTACCCAACTGCACCACAAGCTCATCCAGTGATGCGAATTTGATATCGCCGCGTACAAAGTGCAGGAACTCCATGCGCAACTGCTGGTTATATATATCCTCGCTAAAATCAAAGATATTCACCTCTATGTTGCGGCTCATTCCATTCACTGTTGGCCGGTGGCCTATATAGGCCATACCATTATACTGCTGTCCGTTTACTTTTACACGTACGGCAAATATGCCGTCATCAGGTATCAGTTTATAGCTTTCTTCAACAAGTAAGTTCGCGGTTGGGTAGCCGAGCTCCCGCCCCAACTGGTCGCCCCGTATCACCTTACCGGTAATAAAAAATGGATAACCCAGGCACTCGTTGGCAATATAGATATCATTAACGAGCAAAGCCTCCCTTATACGGGTGGAACTAATGGCCACGTCGTTGATATCCTGCTCAGGTATCTCTACCACATTAAACCCATAGCATGGCGATAAACGCAGCAGATCATCCAAACCACCCTGGCGGTCTTTCCCAAAACGGTGGTCATAACCGATCACAATAGTTTTGGTGCCTATCTTGTTCACCAGGATATCGCGGATGTACTCTTCTGCCGTTTGGTTAGAAAAATCGCGAGAGAATGGGGTAATGATCAAGTGATCTACACCCAACTGCTCCAGTAACTCGGCTTTCTCATTAATGGTATTAATTAGCTTGAGGCTTTCATCCTCCGGATGCAATATCATACGCGGATGCGGAAAAAAGGTAAGAATAACCGTTTCGCCATTGCTGCGCTGGGCAAGCTCTTTAATATGCGCGATAATTTTGCGGTGGCCTATATGCACACCATCAAACGTACCA
This sequence comes from Mucilaginibacter sp. MD40, assembly GCF_002288635.1. Lineage (GTDB taxonomy): Bacteria > Bacteroidota > Bacteroidia > Sphingobacteriales > Sphingobacteriaceae > Mucilaginibacter. The sequence goes on from NZ_NRSW01000001.1 coordinate 77,851, forward strand.
ATAGTAACCACCGCGTTCGCTAAAGGTGTAAAATCGTTAATATGGTGATATATTTTCATAAGACCCGGCAAAGGTATAACGACAAAACAAATTGCCGAAAGGTTTTTACTTATTTTACAAACGCCCGATGCAAGAACAAGGTATCTTTCTTTCTCTCCCTCACCCTCTTTGCGCAGCAGAGAGGTTAGGCGAGCATAGCGATGCCGGGGTGAGTTAAACAGTACTACCATTACCCACCGGAACCTATTATTCACCCTATTTGCGTAGCAGAGAGGGTCGGCGAGTGTAGCGACGCCGGGGTGAGTTAACCAATAAATGATTAATTTAGCACTAACATGGCTAAACTTAACCTCGATAAACAGGAAAGTGATTTTTTAAACAGCACTATTGCTTTTTGGGAAAAAGAACACCTGGTAAATACCGCACAGGCTCAGCAGCTTCGTAATTCATACGAAGTAAAAGGGTTCGACTGGATGCGCCTGGCTAAATACAGCATTTGGGTTTCTCTTTTTTGTGGTGCCATTGCCATAGGCTCGTTTATTGTGGACGACGCTGTGCTCAACTGGATAAAAAAACTTTATTACACGCCCGATCTGGTGATCAGCCTGCTATCAGGCGTGGCCGCTGCCGGCCTGTTTTACCTGGGGCGATTGCGAGAAAAACAGCATCCCGAAAAGATATTCAGTAATGAGGCCACCATATTTCTCGGCGTATTTTTTACGGCAAGCTGTATCGCCTACCTGGGCAAAGCGTTAGATAATGGCTCGGGGCATTATTCCATTTTATTCCTGCTATCGGTTTTTGTGTATGCCTTTTTAGCTTACCGCATGCAGTCAAGGCTCATATGGCTTTTCGCGCTGGTATCATTAGGCAGTTGGTTTGGCACCGAAACGGGTTATCAAACCAATTGGGCGCTATATTTCCTGGGGATGAACTACCCGCTGCGTTTTGTGGTATTCGGGATGGTTCTGGTAAGCGTTTGTCACCTGCTTAAAGGCCGTAAATGGTTTGCCTATTTTTGGGAACTCACGTATATAGTAGGGATGCTCTACCTGTTTATGTCGTTATGGTTGTTAAGCATTTTTGGCAATTACGGCAGCCTGGATAACTGGTGGCATATTAAGCAGATCAGCCTTTATTATTGGGGCATTATATCAGCAGTGGTAGCCGCACTGTTCCTGCTCTACGGTTTAAAATATAAAGATGCTATAGCCCGCGAATTTGGCATTACTTTCCTCATCATCTCACTATACACCAAGTACTTCGAATATTTTTGGGAACACACCAATAAAACGCTGTTTTTCGCTATACTGGCTTTATCGTTCTGGTTGGTAGGCCGCAAGGCAGAGAAGATATGGAACGTAAAGCTCAAGGTGAATAATTAGCCTCTTTGTTAGCCGATAAATCACTTACCGGTGCCATTTGAGCGACAGGGGAGAATCTGTCAGTTGTAGATTAACGCATAACAGGCTTCGTTATCAGCATGGTAAATTAGTTATATTTAATGATGCTTAAAAAACACCAGATACAGCTGCTTAAATATATGGTAGGCGGCGAATGAAAAGAAAAGTATCGCGATACCTGTATCAATAAAGCGGTTGCTGAGTTCAAATTTCTTTTTTATGTAGCCGGCAAACTTGGCGTACAGGAACAGTGCCAGGAATGCACCACAGGCCGAGCCTACGCTAAAGATGACCAATGGAAATTTCTGGTCCAATATCCATTCATGGGTGATGAGATAAGTGCCGGTCACCATCCAGAAGGGTATCTGCATGGGGTTTAAAAAACCTAATAATATGCCGTATTTGATGCTGGCATGTTCGGAGTAGGTGGTTTTTACCGGCTTATTCCTGCTGCGCCAGGCAATAATACCCAGCACGGTAAACAGCAGTACCATTACCCAGTCAATAATGGTATCCAGCTTTACCTGTTCGGCCAGCCACCTGGCCCCCAGCATCACAAAAAAAGTGAAGAAAAACTCAACGCACGAAAAAGCGATGATAAACTGCAACGCCTGTTTCATGCCACGGTTAATGGTAATTTGTACCAGTGTAAGGTTAATATTACCGGGTGGTACATAACCGATAAAATTGGCTATGATACCGATGAAAAAGGTCAGGAATATCATCGGTGTAAAGATATGGTTAATAGTTAAATTAAACTGTTATTGATGTTAACGAATTAATTTCAGCACTCCACACGCTATGCCTATAAGTACTTGTCGGAAACAGGCAATTTCCAAATTAGTATTCTATTAGGAAAGGCAGTAATTAATGAGTCGATTGTGGTTGTACTTTTTCTTTTTCCGCAAAAGAAAAAGTACCAAAAAGAACCGAGCAACAGCGAGCTCATTGATACCTACTAAAACAAATAACAATCAATAAAACTCGCGGCTGCCGCAAAACGCTTTCAAGTTTCTGCTGCTGCAATGACTGTGCTTACCGCCTTTTGCGAAGGCCGCATAAATTCGGTGGCGTCAGGTTCATCGCCGCAGCTTATTTTTCTTGTTCTTTCTTCTCCATGTCAGCAAAAAAGCTTCGGGCGAAAGCGGGCAGAACATTGGTGGGGCGTGCGAATTGGCAGGGGCATAGCAATACTTGCCCGAAGCGAAGGCTTGTGCGAACGAAGTAGCGACAATCTATTGCAGCCCGTGGTTCTGCCTGATTGCAGGGCAAAGGCCTTGTGGGTAAGAAGCCTCTTTGCTGACTTGATTTTTTGGTTACTTTTTGATCAAGCAAAAAGTAACAGCCCTCCGCGGCAATTGAGCGGTATCAACCAAATCATTACTCAACACAAAATCAAAAATCGCATATTTGCAACCTCATCAATGGATAGCTGCAAACTGCGCACTAATCATTGCAAACTAATAACACCATGCCGGAAAGAATTGTATCGCTACTGCCTGCCGCTACCGAAATTGTTTGTGCCTTAGGACTGGAAGACCGTTTGGTGGGCCGATCGCACGAGTGCGATTACCCGGAGAGTGTGCAGCAATTACCGGTATGTTCTGAAGCCAACTTCCCTGATGGTTTAAGCAGTGCCGAGATAGACGTAAAGGTGAAGGAGATACTGGCTGATGCGCTATCCGTTTACACCGTAAAGCGCGACGTGATAAAAGACCTGCAACCGGATGTAGTACTCACCCAGGCCCAGTGCGAGGTGTGTGCCGTAAGCCTGCCCGAGGTTGAACAAGCCCTGAGCGACTACCTGGATAAACCCGCGCAGATCATTTCCCTGCAACCTAATAGTTTGGATGAGATCTTAAACGACATCACACACGTTGCCGCTGTTTTAGGCGCCGCCGATAAAGGCGAGCAACTTTTAGAAGACCTCACCGAGCGTATCGATATTATTCGCCATAAGCTGAAGTTTATGGAGCTGAAACCCAGCATTGCCTGCGTGGAATGGCTGGAGCCCTTGATGATCTCGGGCAACTGGATCCCCGAACTGGTGAGTATTGCAGGTGGTACACCGGTACTGGCGCAGGCTGGCAAACATTCGCCTTATGTGGAGTGGAGCGATATTGTTGCTGCCGACCCGGATATTATCCTGCTGATGCCTTGCGGCTTCTCCATAGAGCGCACTATGAGCGAGGTGGGCCTGCTTTTAAGCCGCCCCGGTTTTGCGGAACTTAAAGCCGTAAAAAACAACCGTGTGTATATTGCCGATGGCAACCAGTATTTTAACCGCCCCGGCCCAAGGATAGTGGACTCGCTGGAGATACTGGCCGAGATCATTCATCCTAAACAATTCATCTTTGGCAACGAGGGTAATGGCTGGGTGAAATTCGCACTTTAAAAAATATTTTAAAAAGTAGATTGCTACGCGGATTTACTGGCTATATTTACGGTTAAACAAAACCTGAATAAGCCATGCGCCGTTTTATTATCCTGATGGTTATCGCGTTCGCGAATGTTACCGCATTTGCTGCCGCCCCGGTATTTAATGCTAAAAACCTTACCCTTACCTGGGAGGTGGTTGATTACAATTACAAAAACAAGCAGCAATCGCTAACGGCGCTCATTATCACTAATAACGGAACTGAAACGCTGCCCGCCGGTGGCTGGAAGATATACTTCAACTCATCGCGCAACTTTATGGCCGATGCGGTAAGCGGTAACGCCAAAATATTACCCGTAAATGGCGACCTCTACAGCATTACCCCCAATCAAAACTTTACCGCCATAAAACCCGGCGAAAGCGCCCGTATCGAGTACATCTGCGAAAATATCGTTGTAAACTATACCGACGCTATCGAGGGCCCTTACTTTGTTTGGGATGCCGCGCCCGACAAAGGCTATCTGCCCGGCAACTTCATCATCAAACCGCTTGATCCAAAATATCCCGGACTTGTTACGCCTGAGGTGATCTATAACCAAAACAAGACCATTATTGATATTCCCGCCGGTCAACTGTCTAAGATTGTCCCCCTGCCGTTAAGCTACCAGGAAACTGAAGGCACATTCACCCTTGCTGCCGGTGTTAAGCTGACGGCTACCGATGCACGCTTTACAAAAGAACTTAAAAAATTAGATACCTGGTTGCTTAGTACATTCGGTGTGCCACCCGCCACCGGCAGTGCCAATACCATAACCCTGGGTTACAAAGTCGGCTTTGGTAAGGAAGGTTATGAGTTAAGCGTAAAGCCCAATGCCATTCAGATCAACGCTTCTACAGAGGCAGGGATGTTCTATGGCATACAATCATTAAAGAACCTTTGTCCGCCCACAGTATACACAGACAAGCAGAAAAGTGTTACCCTCCCTTGCGTGGAGGTGAAAGACTCGCCGCGTTTTGGCTACCGTGCCGTGATGCTGGATGTCGCCCGTAACTTTCAGAATAAAAAGCAGGTGCTGCGCCTGCTGGATCTTATGGGTGCCTACAAGCTCAACGTGCTGCACATGCACCTTACCGATGATGAGGGTTGGCGCATAGAGATACCCTCACTGCCCGAGCTGACTTCCGTAGCCTCAAAACGCGGCCATACGCTGGATAGCAAAAACTTTTTACCGGCCTCGCATGGTTCCGGGCCCGATTTTAGCAACCCTGCCGGTACAGGTTTCTACTCCGTTGCGGATTATATAGAGATACTTAAATACGCCAACGAGCGCCACATTACCGTAATGCCCGAGATTGAAACGCCCGGCCATGCCCGCGGCGCCATTAAAGCCATGCAGGCCCGCTATAACCGCCTGGTGGCTGCTGGTAAAAAGGCCGAAGCTTCAAAATATTTACTGTATGACGCTGGCGACCAATCGGCCTACCGCTCGGTACAGTACTGGAACGATAACGTGATAGACGTTTCGTTGCCATCAACCTACACCTTTGTTGAGCGCGTGGTTGATGACCTGGTTGCTATGTACAAACAAGCCGGTGCACCGCTGCCTGCCATCCACTTCGGTGGCGATGAGGTACCCGCGCATGTTTGGGAAAAATCTCCCGCTTACGAAGCGCTCCGTAAAACGCATCCCGAAATTAAAAACACCGGCGACCTGTGGTACTACTTCTACGGCCGCGTGAACAGCATCCTGAAAAAGAAAAATATTACTCTGGCAGGCTGGGAAGAAATGGCCCTGCGCAAAACCACACTGGATGGCCACCCCACTTACTTGCCTAACCCTCAGTTTGTGAACGAAGGCATGCAGGTGGATGTGTGGAACAATGTACTGGGCGACGGGCAGGAAGACCTTGCCTATAAACTGGCTAATGCGGGCTACAAAACCGTGCTTACCTGCGTTACCAACCTGTATTTTGACATGGCCACCTACAAAAGCTGGGACGAGCCGGGCTATTACTGGGGCGCGTTTTTGGGGATAGATAAATTCTTCTCCTTTATCCCATTCGATTATTTTAAGAATACCGATGTGGACAAGAACGGCAAACCTATTGACCGCCGCATGTTTGTGGGCAAACAGCGCCTTACCGATTATGGCAAGGAGAATATTATAGGCTTGCAAGGTGCGCTTTGGGCCGAAACCGTAAAAACACCCCAGCAAATGGAATACATGATATTCCCTAAGCTGATTGCCCTGGGTGAACGTGCCTGGGCCAAAGACCCCGCCTGGACAACCGAGCTCGACTCGGCCAAAGCTAAACAAATGTACAACGCCGACTGGAGCCGGTTTGTGAACGTACTGGGCAAACGCGAACTACCGCGCCTGGCCTACGAGGGCGGAGGCTACGCCTTCAGGATACCTAAGCCCGGCGTAATATTAAAAGACGGTAAGTACTATGCCAACATGCAATACCCCGGCATGGTTATCCGCTACACCACCAACGGCGCGGAGCCAACTGCTGGTAGTCCTGAATATACCGGCCCGGTTGATGCTACAGGCACTGTAAAGTTCCGCGTGTTTGATGCCAAAGGCCGCGGCGGCAATGTAGCCCAGGCTGCGGAGAACGATAAGCCAGCTATTTAAGCATGTCCCAAGCCCCTCTCTAACTAAGTAGAGGATTGCCACGCTATCGCACGCAATGACAGATGGTTTATTCATCTTGTCATGGTGAGCTTGTCGAACCACTCTCGCGCATATAGGTCTTTGACAAGTTCATACTGACTCCTACACAACCTTTAGCTATAAAGCACTCCGTTTTATTATATTCGGCTGATAATTGTATTTTAACCACTTAGGTAAAAAATCCTTAACTTTGCCTCACTTAAAAAAACAATAATATGTCAACAGTAGAAACTGCATACGTTAAGTATAAAGTGAAGGACCTTTCACTGGCCGAGTGGGGTCGTAAAGAGATTGAATTGGCCGAGGCGGAAATGCCGGGTTTAATGGCGCTGCGTGCCGAGTATGGCGCAAGCAAACCTTTGGCCGGCGCGCGTATAGCGGGCTGCCTGCACATGACCATCCAAACTGCTGTTTTAATTGAAACATTGATAGAGCTGGGTGCCGAAGTTACCTGGTCGTCATGCAATATATTCTCTACCCAGGACCACGCCGCTGCCGCTATCGCTGCTGCCGGTACTTCTGTTTACGCCTGGAAAGGCATGAACGCTGAGGAGTTTGACTGGTGTATTGAGCAAACCCTGTTCTTTGGTGAAGATCGCAAACCATTAAACATGATTTTGGATGATGGTGGCGACTTAACCAACATGGTACTGGATAAATACCCTGAACTGATCGCTAACATTAAAGGCCTTTCTGAAGAAACCACTACCGGTGTACACCGCCTGTATGAGCGTATGAAGAACGGTACCCTACCTATGCCGGCAATTAACGTTAACGATTCGGTTACCAAATCAAAATTCGATAACAAATACGGTTGCCGCGAATCGCTGGTTGACGCTATCCGTCGCGCTACCGACGTAATGATGGCCGGTAAAGTAGCTGTTGTTTGCGGTTACGGCGACGTAGGTAAAGGTTCTGCCGATTCATTGCGTAACTCTGGCGTTCGTGTAATTGTTACCGAGATCGACCCGATCTGCGCCCTGCAAGCCGCTATGGAAGGTTACGAAGTTAAAAAACTTTCTACCGCTGTTGCCGAGGCTGATATTGTGGTTACCGCTACCGGTAACAAAAACATTGTTCGCGAAGAACACTTCCGCGCGCTGAAAGATAAAGCCATTGTTTGTAACATAGGCCACTTTGATAACGAGATCGACATGGCCTGGTTAAACGGCGCTTATGGCAATACTAAAGTAGAAATTAAGCCTCAGGTTGATAAATATACCATTGAAGGTAAAGATGTTATTGTATTAGCAGAAGGCCGTTTGGTAAACTTAGGTTGCGCTACCGGCCACCCAAGCTTTGTAATGAGTAACAGCTTCACCAACCAAACTTTGGCCCAGTTAGAGCTTTGGACCAACGGCGATGTTTATGAAAACAAAGTGTACACCCTGCCAAAACACCTGGACGAAAAAGTTGCCCGTTTACACCTGGCTAAAATTGGTGTGGAACTGGAAGTTTTAGATCAGGACCAGGCTGAATACATCGGCGTAACCGTAGAAGGTCCGTTTAAACCGGAATACTACCGTTACTAAGTAAAAATTAAAAAGTAAAAATTAAAAAGGGATGTGGTTTAAGGCCGTATCCCTTTTTTGTTGGTTTTTAGCTATATTTAGTTCACTTTATTCAAATGGCTGATAAAATTTTCACTCCTAATGAGACTCTTTTTCTTGATAAACAGTTCAAGCAAAATCTCACTTCTCACTATCATGTGCTAAAAGAATATAAAAACTCAATTGATGATGTACTTAAATTGGGTGGAGATACTCCAATTTTTTTAGACACAAGTGTGATTTTAGGCTTCTATGAAATATCATTTATAGCGAGAGAAAAAGTCGAACAGTTTTTAGATAATTATAAATCTCGCATAGTACTAACCGGACAGATACAGTATGAGTTTATAAAAAATCGCGAAAAAGTCATAAATACATTTCAGAAAGATGTATCTGAACAGCTACCAAAAGACTTCAATAATAATGTTGTCAATAAGTTGAAATCATTTATTAATTCAAATAAGTTAAAGTTAGAAGATTATCCACATATCGGAAAGAATCTGGAATCGCTGCATTCTATGTTATCAGAATTATTAAAAGAAATTCAAGAAAGCGTAAATGACAAGAAGGGAACAGCATCATCACTATTACATGACGATAGCTCCCTTGATGTCTTAGCTCAAGTAGAATTGTTGGATAGTTTAGACGTTTCTTACGTTAAAACTATAAAAGAGCATTATCATAAACTTCTTCCATCGTACAAAACGGCTCCAAATGAATCTTATAATTTGACCTCGTTTCCTGGTTGTGCAGAAAAAGGCGACAAAGATGATCCAACAGGAGATTTCATTATTTATCATGAACTGATGAAATACGCGATAGAGAAGAAAAAAAATATAATCTTCTTAACAAACGACACGACAAAAGGAGACTGGCTACGTACAGATGGCAGGCCACATTTACATTATCTTGAAAATTTCTTTTTAAACACAAATCGTATGCTCTTTATAATAAATGCTGAGCGTCTTTTTGAAAGCCTATTTGATCGCTCTTTCGAGTCCTTGATTGATGACAAAACGCTGATACCAGATGTTATTGATCATCAAGAATTAGAACTATTCTTGAAAGACATGGATTGTTTATTTGACGTTAAAGAGCCCCCTGAAGGAGCCTGTAAAATACTTGCAAATGAACTTTATCAAAATGATATTTATAGCATCTCTAAGCTTAATCAAAAATTGAGCTTAGCTAAATATGCCATTCCGGAAATTCTAAAGTTTCTACCGAACATCACTAAAACGGGTGCAGTCAAATTAGTTTTAGATCTATTGGATAAAAATTACTCCAGAAATCGTTGGTCTAAATCTTCCGAAGAAAAAATAACCCAATTAAAAAAACATTGGGAAAATGTGTCTGATTTTATAGAATTATTATAATCAAAATATTCTTCTTATCACTTCAACTCCTTTATCTTCAAACTCCTGAAATCCACATCAAAGCCGTGGTCTTGCAGGAGGATGTGGCCTTCTTTGGCTTCGCCGAAATCTTTCCAGATCTTGTATTTGCTGATAGCTACCAGGTCGCGAAATTCTTTTGAGCCGCGTTCATATTCCAGCACTTTTATACCGTTGAGGTAATGCTCCACGTGATTATTGGGGTAAACAATAATGCGGCCGGTGTTCCAGTCGCCAATAGGGTGCACAAAGCGCGGTTGCTTTTTGGCGGTAATGAGGTCATATAACGATGCCAGGGTGCGGTCACCATCGCGACCCAGTTTGGCATCGGGGTGTACAGCATCATCCAGTACCTGGTACTCCAGTCCAATGGCCGATCCTTTGGTTTTCTCGTCCAGCGTGACAAAATACTTAACACCACTGTTAGCCCCCCTGCTCATCCTAAACTCAAATGACAGATCAAAGGCTCCATACAACTTATCGGTCACTATATCGCCGCCATTGGTAGCCTCACCGCCGGTAGCGCCAATAACCGACAGCTTACCTCCCTCTATCTTCCAGCCTTTTGTAGGAAATGTTGATGACGAAGCACTATGCCAGCCAGCGTTGCTCTTTCCATCGAACAGCAATTTCCAGCCGTCACCCTTTTCGTAAGGCGTTAAACTGTTCGATTGTAGGTTGGCAACATATACACCTTTCGCAAATGCCTGTGGCTGCAAACCTGTGGTTTTAATTCTGATGTTTTTAAAGAATATCTTCTTACCTGCCTGCGCCTCATTATCAATAGCGTGCACCTGCAAACCTATAAATCCTTGGGCATCAAGCGTATCTACCACGTAAGCCGCAGCAACGCCGTTGATCCAGGTTTTCATGCTATTACCTATACACTCCACTTTTACGTGATTAAATTGCCCGTTCTTCCAGGCATCTTTGGCTTGGGCATGCAGTTCGAGAGGGTACAGCCAGTCGCGACGGCCTTCGTCATAAATTCCGCCGGTCCATTTACGGTCGCTGGGGTCAATTTCGCACTGTTTGCCATAAACCTTTCCCTTGCCTTCGTGCCCGGCAGGGTCATAATGGCTGCGCACCTGTATACCGGAGTTGGTGAGCGTGCTCTCCGTCTTCACATCCAGTTCCAGTATAAAATCGCCATATTCCTTTTCGGTTACTAAAAAGGTGTTACCGCTATTGAGCACAGCGGTACCGGTTATACCGCCATTTTCTACTTTGTATTCGGCTTTGCCGGCCAGTATTTTCCAGCCTTTGAGGGTTTTGCCATCGAACAGGCTGTTAAAGCCTGTTTGCGCGGCGGCATTGTTTGCAGCCGCGGCCAATACGGCAAGCATCAGGTAAGTTTTAAGGTTCTTCATATGGTGAAAAGATAATTTTAAACTTTAAGGTCCCAACCGGGCTGGTATTCGCGGCTCCAGAGTTTGGCGGCTTCCGCATCATGCAGGATATGGCCGTTCTTTGGGTCGATATTGAGCACGCGGCCAACTCTTTGCGCGATATTGCCTAATTGCGGTACCAGCGTAGATTTATGCCCGTTGATGATGGTTTGATTTAATTGCTCATCTCCACGAATAGCGTTCACGAAGTTCTGCAGATGCACACGATCCAGCATTTCGGTAGGGCTTACTTTGTTGGAGGCATCAACCGGCGTTTCGTCCTTCACTTCTTTTACCAGCTTATTATCCATGTCAAATACCTGGTAGCCATTACCGCCACCGTAATTAATAGTACCGTGGTCGCCGTAGAAAACTACTCCCCTGCCAACTCCTTCGGAATTAAAAGGATTACAGCTTCGCCCTTCCCATGAAAGGGAGGTATCATTAGGGAAATTCACTACGATGGTTTGCGTATCGGGGGTTTCCCAGTCGTCCTTAAAAGCGAAACGGCCGCCGCCGGAGGTCACCCGGTTAGGGAAATCGGCGCCAAGCCCCCAGCGCATTACATCAATTTCGTGCGTGCCGTTATTGAGCGCCTCGCCGGTACCCCAGTGCCAGAACCAGTGCCAGTTGTAATGGATCAGGTTATCCTTGTAGGGTCTGCGTGGCGCATAGCCCTGCCAAAGGTCATAATTAAGGTTGGCGGGAACCGGCGCGGCTTTACCAATGCCGATGGATTTACGGTTGTTAACATACCATCCACGCGCGAAATAAGCCCGCCCAATAATACCACTGTGCAGTTCCTGCACCATTTTCTGCACGTTACTGAACGAGCGACGCTGGCTGCCCATCTGTACCAGTCGATTGTATTTGGCGGCTGCTTGTATAGCCAGCTCACCCTCATGCGGGTTATGGCTGCAAGGCTTTTCAACATATACATGCTTACCTGCCTGGCAGGCCAGGATGGTAGCCGGGGCATGCCAGTGGTCGGGCGCGGCAATTACCAATGCGTCAAGGTCTTTCTTTTCCAGTAGCTGCCGCACATCGGTTATGCCTTTAGGCCTCTTACCGGTTATCTTTTCAATCTCGGCAATACACTTGTTCATGGCATTGCTATCCACATCGCATATGTAGCTGATCTCTACATCGCTTAGTCCTGCAAATTTCTGTGCGAGGAAAGCGCCACGGCTGTTTACCCCCATTACGCCAAGCACCACTTTTTTAGCGGGCGAACCTTTATATATACCGGCGATAGCCGTATGGCTGCCCAACATAAATGTAGTGCCGGCAACGGCCATGTTTTGGATAAACTGTCTGCGTTCCATAGCGATAACCTGTTTGGATGGTTGTTAAAAAGGAATAACTGGTAAGGCTAATTTAGCATTTACAGTTTAAAATTGAACATTTAGTTAATTTATAACAGGCTTGTTACTTTGCTTACATTCCCTGTAACATAATTATATTTCCACCGTCTTAAATCAATATAAAAGCTATACTTTAGCTTTATTATGCATGCATATCATTAAACTATTAACACATATGAAAACTCTTTACGCTGCCGCCCTCATTGGCAGTATGGGCCTTTTTGCCTTAAACGCTACCGCACAGCAGGCCGCCCCCAAACAGGACGACCCTGCCATGAAGATCTACCGCGAAACGCCTACCAAGTACAACGACCTGGTACACACCAAGCTGGATGTACGCTTTGATTACAAGAAGCGTTACCTGTATGGTAAAGAATGGGTTACCATAAAGCCGCATTTTTACCCCACCGATTCGCTTTCGCTGGATGCCAAAGGCATGGACTTAAAAACTATTGCCATAGTGAAAAATGGCAAAAACACGCCTTTGAAATTTACTTATGATGGCATGGTGGTTAAGATAAAACTTGATCGCACCTACCGTAACAACGAGAACTATACCGTATATGTTGATTACACGGCCAAGCCAAATGAATACAAGGCACAGGGCAGCCTGGCCATTACCGATGCCAAAGGTTTATATTTTATAAACCCCGATGGCACCGAGAAAGATAAACCAACCCAGATATGGACACAGGGCGAAACCGAAGGTTCATCGGTTTGGTTCCCTACCATTGATAAGCCTAACCAGAAAACAACTGACGAGATCAGCATGACGGTACCGGCCAAATATGTGACTTTATCTAACGGCCGCCTGGCTTCGCAAAAAGTAAATGGCGATGGCACCCGTACAGATACCTGGAAAATGGAACTGCCACACTCGCCTTATTTGTTTATGATGGCCGTGGGCGATTTCAAGATCACTAAAGATACCTGGAAAGGTAAAGAGGTGAGCTATTACCTGGAGCCTAAATACGCCCCTTACGCCAAAGACATTTTTGGCTTTACGCCTGAAGTGATAGACTTTTATTCGAAAACATTGGGTATTGATTACCCATGGAATAAATATTCGCAGATCGTGGTGCGCGATTACGTGAGCGGCGCTATGGAAAATACCTCCGCTACCTTGCATGGCGAATACGTGCAGGCCACCAAACGCGAATTGCTGGATGATTATTACGGCCAGGGCCGCAGCACTATTGTACACGAGTTATTCCACCAGTGGTTTGGCGACTATGTGACCTGCGAAAGCTGGAGCAACCTTACCGTAAATGAATCATTCGCGGACTTTAGCGAAACCCTGTGGGCAGAACACAAATACGGACAAGAAGCCGGCGACGCGCATATCAATGGCGACAGGCAAGCTTATTTAAGCCAGCCTGACCTGCGCACCAAAGACCTGGTACGTTTCCATTACCACGATAAAGAAGACATGTTTGATGCCGTTACTTACCAAAAAGGGGGCAGCATACTCTACATGCTGCGCAACTACCTGGGTAGGGAAGCGTTTTACAAAGGCCTTAACATCTACCTGAAAACAAACGCCTTAAAAAACGGTGAGGCACAACAACTGCGTTTAGCATTGGAAGAAGCCAGCGGCCGCGACCTTAACTGGTTCTTTAACCAATGGTATTACGGCGCGGGCAACCCGATCCTTAATATTAATTACAAATGGGATGACGCCACTAAAACAGAAACCGTTATCCTTAACCAAACCCAGGATGGCAACGCCTTTATCCTGCCGATGGCGATAGATGTTTATGCCGGTGGTAAAAAAGAGCGCAAAACTTTCTGGATGCGGAACAAGGTGGATAGCCTGGTGTTCAAATCGGCAGTTAAACCAAGCTTGGTAAATGTTGATGGCGACAAAATGCTATTGGCCAAAAAAACCGATAACAAGACCCTGGATGAGTTCGCGTTCCAGTACTTTAATGCGCCTTTATACTTAGACCGTTTTGAAGCCATTACTGCCGCTGCCAAATCGCAAAACAGCAATGCTGCTGCCCGCAAAGTAATTATTGCCGCGCTTAATGATAAATACTGGGAGTTACAGGTTAAAGCTATTAAAGCGGCCGATCTGACTAATGACGATGTGCGCAACGCCGCCCAGCCTATCCTGTCAAAACTGGCCCAGACAGACCCAAATAACCTGGTAAAAGCCGCCGCTATTACCGCGTTAGGCAAATTAAAAGCATCAGGCAATACCAACCTGTTTAAACAGGGGCTTAACAGCCAGTCGTACGCGGTACAGGGCGCATCATTAACCGCCCTTTCGTTAATTGACGCGCCTAACGCTTTAGCAATGGCTAAAACATACGAAAAAGACAGCGACGGCGCACTGAAAGATGCCGTACTGAAAACCTATGCCAACAGCGGCAGCGACGAACAATGGCCGTTTGTTTACGACGCCTTTAAAAACGGGCAGCCACAAGAGCAATTCAACATCATACGCAGCTATGCTGATATGATTGGCCGCCTTAAAAACCAAAGCAGCGTAGAGCAGGGTATCAGCTCTATTGTAGATTTTGGTAACAAATACAAAAAATACGGCGTTGGCCCGCAAATAGCCATGGTGCTTAACGGCATTAAAGATGCCCGCAATAAAGCAGGCGACACCGCCTCAAACGCCATGATCGACAAAGCTGTTGCCGAGATGAACGCTCCAGCCAACTAATAGGTATATCCGCATATTTAACGAAAGCCGCTCGATACAGAGCGGCTTTCGTTGTTTTAATACCATAAATGTTAAATAAGCTGATTTAACACTTTTTGTGCTCCCACTGAATACGCATCAATGCTATGCAGCCTTATATTAGTATTGTCAAAAATTAAAACGTATGAAAAAATTATTGATAGCGGCTATCTGTCTTGCCGCGGTAAATATGGCCAGGGCGCAAAACTCACCCTTAAATGGCAACACGGGAAATATAAACGGTGTAGTAAAAGCAGATACCTCTTTAGCCAAGCTATCCAAACCAGTACCTAATGACCTGCTATTGACGTTAAATGATGCCATCAATAACAAAATTTATAATAATATTAACCGCTCCCTTTATACACAACCCGCTGTAAAAAGCAATATCGACCATATGCCGGTAGCGGTTTTAAAGGGACAGTCGAAAATGCCGGTGGTGAAAATAGGTGGTAACTCAAAAATGCCGGTAGCCGGTTATCAGGTAAAGCCTTTACTGAAAAGGGATAGTGTGGTAGTAAAGCCTTAAAAATCCTTATTCAGTAGTTTTTCCAGTTCGGCAAAGCTGATATCCATTTTAATGCGGCCCTGCTTAGCGTATGAGATCTCGCCGGTTTCTTCAGATACGATGATCGCCGTGGCATCATTGGCTTCGGTAACACCTATCCCTGCCCGGTGGCGCAAACCAAATTGTGCCGGCAGGTCGGACTTTTCGGTTACTGGTAAGATACAGCTGGCAGATTTGATCTTGTTCTCGGATATTACTACGGCCCCATCATGCAGAGGGCTGTTTTTTTGAAAGATACTTTCCAGTACACGTTTGGATATACGCGCATCCAGCACTTCGCAGCTGTTCTGGTAAAACTGCTCATCGTAGTATTTGGCAAAAACAATCAGCGCTCCGGTGCGGGTTTGCTTCATGCTTTTACACGCGTCAATAATCGGTTTTATGCGCGCGTAGTTGTTTTTTTCGACCTCTGCTTTTCCAAAGAAATATTTCCACCAGGCTTTATTGCGCTGGAGCGATGCATTTTTACCTACCAACAGCAGGAAACGCCTTACTTCCTGCTGAAAAACAATAATGATGGCAATAATGCCCACATCCGCGAACTTGCTGAGGATGCCTGATAGCATTTGCATATGCAGTGCGTCAACAATGCGGTAAACCAGGTATATGGTAATAAACCCGATAAAGATATTTGCCGCTATGGTGCCCCTGATGAGGTTATACAACTGGTAAATGAGAAAAGCCACCAGCAGTATATCCAGCACATCAAAAATGCCAAATTTTGGAAAGTTGAGGTCGGGGAAATGCATATTTACGAAGTTAGTAATCTTTGCGAAAGATTAGTATAAACCCATCATGCCGAATTAATTCAATACATCAAGCGGCACTTAATAATACGAGGTAACCCTATGCGTCGTTGCGAGCGGAAGCGTGGCAATCCCCAATTTACAGAGCGGTTATGCCTATGGAGGATTGCCACGTTGCTGTCGCTCCTGGCAATGACGGGTAATTAAAAACTAACGCAGTTTAGATTCTTCGCTGCCGCTCGAAATGACAGAGTTTTTAACTTTGCCTTGAATAACTTATTTATTCCTTTCCGTAGTATATCGCACCAATTGCTCAAGACCTGTTCGTGCTTCAGAAGGTGGAAAAGTGTTTAGGATATCAAAAGCCGCCTGTTGGTATTTTTCCATTTGGGTTTGGGCATACTGTAAACCACCGTTACTCTTAACGAAGCTGATGATCTCCGCGATCTTTTTAGGGTCGTCGTTATGGTTTTTCACCAGGCTCACCATGCGCTTTTTTTCGCTGCTTTCCGCATGATTTAGCACGTAAATGAGTGGCAGCGTAACCTTCTTTTCCTTAATATCAATACCCAGGGGTTTGCCTACATCGTCGGTTCCAAAATCAAACATATCGTCTTTTATCTGGAAAGCGATACCTATCTTCTCACCAAACATGCGCATTTTTTCCACTGTGGCCTCATCAGCACCGGCCGAGGCCGCGCCACAGGCACAGCATGAGGCAATGAGCGAAGCGGTTTTTTGTCGTATCACCTCGTAGTATATTTCCTCACTTACATCCATCCTCCGTGCTTTCTCTACCTGTAGTAATTCGCCCTCGCTCATTTGCTTTACCGCTTCTGACACGATCTTTAATAAACCAAAATCGCCATTATCAACCGAAAGCAATAAACCCTTGCTTAACAGGTAATCGCCCACCAGTACGGCTATCTTATTTTTCCAGAGCGCATTAATAGAGAAAAAGCCACGGCGCTGGTAAGAGTTGTCAACCACGTCATCATGTACCAGCGTGGCAGTGTGCAGCAGCTCTACGAGAGCCGCGCCCCTATGAGTAGCCTCGTTGATGCCCCCGCTAATACTCGCCGAAAAAAATACGAACATGGGCCTTATCTGCTTGCCCTTGCGCTTAACAATATAATGGGTTATACGGTCAAGCAGGGGCACAGAGCTCCGCATTGAGGCTTTAAACTTTCCCTCAAAAACATCAATTTCCGCGGCAATAGGTTTTTTAATTTCGTTGATGTTCAGCATGCAGATGGCTGGCCTTGTATTTGGGAGCAAACATAAGCTTTATCAGATATATATGTGTAAACATCACATTTTTTTACCATAGCATTAAACCTTTAAATATTATTATACTCTATTATATAGTTAGTAATAACAGCATATAAGTTTAGTTTTTGTGAGTTAAAGTTTTCGTAGAAAGCGGGCACCTGAAAAGGCCCGCTTTTTTTTGCGATAATATTATACCTTTGCAAACCCTGATAAATGCATAAACGGAGAGGTGTCTGAGTGGTCGAAAGAGCACGCCTGGAAAGTGTGTATACGTCAAAAGCGTATCGAGGGTTCGAATCCCTCTCTCTCCGCTGATTTTCATACCAGAATAAAGTAAAAGCCCGTATTTCGCATTGAAACGGGCTTTTAAAATGATGAAATTACTTCAAAACCTTTCCGGTAACTCTAACCTCAGATAGACCAGCGTGTTCGGAATCAATAAAACTGATCCGAATTGCTCTTGCATGAATACCTTCCAGCGTAATCGTAGATTTAGTCTTTTTCTCGGAATTCCGAGTAAAATCTTTCAGCAAATACCAGTTCTTTCTGTCATCACTTGTTTCTACGATGTATTGATAAATATCAGGCTTTGGAAACGAGATATCAACCTCTTTGATCTCCAAACCTTTTTCAGTATCCAGGATCCAATAGGGTTTGGCGTCTGACGGCACAGGTAGCCACCAAGTATCTGCATGCCCGTCTGCGGCATAACCGCTAATATGATTGGCGGCTGAACTACTGGAAAAAGTAGGATTATTGCGACCAAAGACCCGTAATTCTTCTGATTTAGCAATGCTTGAAAAACGTGTATATGGCCTGGAACTGGCTTTGGGCGTTACTCCATCAATGAATGGGATATTACCTTTAAAATCAATCTCGATGATGGCCGGTTTTAAGCCTGGTGAAGTTGCCTTTACCACAGACTTTCCTGAAAACCAGGAACGATATTCAATCGCCGCCTGCCCATCCATGATCCTGATATCACTTGCACCAGAAAATAATATAGAAGGCCCCGTCGGAAATTCACCTGGCCCTGATATCACCTCAAGTTGCACATCGGGACTATTACTGATCAGCTTACCACTTTCATCTAAAACGCTTACGGTTAGTTTAATATCGTCCGTCCCATCGGTATTGGCGGTTAGTTTATCTGCCTGCAGCTTAAGCGCAACCGGCTTTCCATGCTCGGGCCAGACAGGCGGGGGAATATGTTTGTACTCGTTCCTATACCAATACCACGCGCGCTTCGGTATCCTGAAATAGTCAACGATACCCATTTTGGAAAGAGCTAATCCGGCTATCGAACCGTGGTCATACCCACACCACATCGCCTGCCCGCTTCTCCAGGCATAAGTTTCCTGTCCATTATCGACAGATAAGTCGCCCCAACCCGGCTCGTATTTTCCAGGGCGATCTGTGGATGTGCTGCCATACTCAGATACAATATTAGCTACCCCAGGGTTCCTAAACAACTCAATGATGCTTCCATCACCATTATATCCGGCAACATCACCTAATATATCTATCCGTAGGCTGTCCAAAGGTCGCTGAGCACCGCCTATTGCAGCAGGTCGGCTCGGATCAGCTTTGTGAACGGTTGCCACAAGCTTTTTCAAAAGATTTCGCATAGCTTCCACTGTTTGCTGCGCAGTAAAAAAAGGCTCGTTAGATACACTCCAAGCAATAATTGATGGATGATTACGGTAAATGTGAATCATCTCCTTCAATTCTTGTATTGCAGACGCGTTAAAGGCAGCACTATCGGCAGGATGGGTAGGATAGGCACTTGAATTCCAATAACCCTCGGGCGTATTGTCACTGCCTCCTATACCCCAGAAATTATTTTCTGACCATAATAGCATGCCGATTTTATCGCATGCCTCGGCAAACGCCGGATCATGCGGATAATGCGATCCTCTTATAAAATTGAACCCGGCGTCTTTCATCATTTGCACGTCCCGAACAAATCCGGTATTAGTTACTGCATCTCCCCAGCCAGCATGATCCTGATGAACGTTGATTCCACGAATGTAAAAATGTTTACCATTCAGAAAAAAGCCGCTATCAGCGGTCCACCTAATACTTCTTATTCCAAAATGCTGTTGGGTTTCGTCAACCTGCTTCCCTGACCGATAAATCTTGGTTATTAAAGTATACAAATATGGGTGATCGGGATGCCACAACCTGGGGTTGGAAATATTAGGAATATTTTGCTCAACGTTTTGCGAGGTACCGGCATTTAATTCGCCTTTGTAAGAAGCTGATCCAACAGTTTTACCACTTGGAGAAAGTACAACAGTTTGTACTTCAATTGATACTGCGCGCTTTTCAGTATTGGCAACATCAGTTTGTACCTTAACAGACGCTGTTTTTTTGTTTACCAGTGGTGTGGTTATAAAAGACCCATACCAATCAATATGCACAGGGTTTACTATTACCAGCTTCACATCTCTATAAATACCTCCGGAAAAAACATGTTCGCCGGCACGCGGCGCCAATGCAGCATTCCATACATTATTCACTCGGACAGCAACAAGGTTATCGCCCTTTTTTAAAGCACCTGAAATATCAATCCGGAAACCTGTATATCCGCCCTTATGACTTCCCATCTTTTGCCCGTTCACGAATATTTCGGCCTCCTGAAAAACGCCTTCGAAATCCAGGTAAGCCTTTTTATTTGCTAAATCGTTTTCCAATGAAAAATGTTTACGATACCAGCCGTAGCCAATGTAAAATTCGGTAGACATAAAATATGGAATACTGAAAGAGTGTGGCAAACCAACTGTAGACCATCCGCTATCATTATATTTATTAGAAGCACCATTTACCTGGTCACCCAGATCGAATTTCCAATCACGATTAAAGTTTAGCGATGCCCGACCTGCTTTTGCATAAATGGAAATCTTTTCCGGACCATTTTGTGCTTTCGAATCAGGAGATATAAAGACAAAACGGATGGCGATAAAAAGAAAAACAAACAGGACCTGGATACGCATGTTATTAAGTTAAAAGTTATTGCTATTTATTATTAAGCTGGCAATAGCCCATTTTGCCTGATCTTCATCATAATCAAAAACTGCAATACCAACCAACAGAGGTGGTAATACTGAAGCGCTAAGTTAGAATTTCTTAATTGTTCAGACAGGGGGTTTAATTCCTAAAAAAGGGGGGGAAATTAGTTATGATTTAACTAAATGAACCACCAGAAAAACAAAAAGCCCGTATCTCGCATGGAAACGGGCTTTTAGTATTAAAAGGTTAATACATTCTTGAACTCATCAATTACTATCCATACATCAATATGGTTCACAAATTAGCCACGACATTAACCTAATGCTCATCCTTTGGTTTTAGCCAGTACGCGTTAAAGTGGTGGAGTAATCAGTACTAAGATATCGGAAGCGATAATTTCTTCGTTATATCCGGAGCTACATATTTTGAAAAGTAGTTTTGCTCTAATTCCGATGTATTGGCGGTGGCTCGATAAACATGAGATACAAAATGGTTAGCAGACCGGTATAGGTATAATGAGATAACAAATTTGATATTTTGCCCTTTTCTGACAGATATGTCCTTTCCAATCCTGTCATAAGCGCTACCCAGCACCCTGTTTAGCCGGTCTCTCAAATAATCTATCCTGAATATATAGGCGCTATTGAGGTATTGGGCCAAAGCGTTAGCGTGATCGGGATAGTTGATGGTATATACTACCATCTGGTGCCAGATCTCCATAGCCGCATCTCTATTTTTTTCGGGATATTTTAGCTGCAAGGTGATGTTCTGGATAAAATGATCAAAACTGGCCGCAAGGCTGGCCTCCAGGATGGTCCTCAAATTATCAAAGCACGACAGGACCATGCCTTTATTACAATTCGCGGCCATGCAAATCTTCGCCATGGTCAAATGTTCAAATCCATACCGGTTGATCAGCCTGATCGCATGGGAAATGATGTGATCTTTCAGTTCCTCACCGGTATATTCGATGTTTTTTTGTTGTGCCATAGATCCAATTCATTTATTTAGGTTTATCATGCGCAGGTCTTTAACCTGCTATTGGTTATTTGGCTTAATTTTGTTGCCGGAATAAGATAACCGGCCGATCAACCCATCAATTAAGGGTCATTTCTGATGATTATCGCCCGATGCTGTCATATACCGGTATACCGCCAACCTGTCGTTATAATCCGTATAAGCGGTGGTAAGCACACCCACTGCCTGCTGGTAACCGGCTTGTGCATCCAGCACATCTGTAACGGGTGCCAGCCCGGCCTTATAATTGTCCCTGTTTACCTTTAAGTTTTCATCCGCGAGCTTCACGTTCTCCTGCGCGTATCTGATCTGTGTAAGCTGATCCTTTAACTCATACCAATAGCGGGTAATACCCAGCCTGATCTGGTTTTGCGCATCATGCAGGTCATTAGCGGCAATGGCTTCATTTAACTTCTCCTGCCTCACTTTTTGCTTCCCGCGCCCCCATAAGCCACTTGATATAGGAATGCTAACCGTAACCAGGCCCGCGGGCACGAATGAACTGCCCAGGCCGTTATTGAACGAACCCGCCTGTGACGCGCTTACACCTACTGAAACGCTCGGAAGGTTATCCCCTTTGGCCAGCCGTGTCTGCAGCGCTTGCGCGTCTATGCGTTTGCGTAATAATTGGTAATCCAGGTTCCTGGCCAGGAGCGTATCAGGAGAGAGGCCAGGCAGTGTGGGTAAATGCTGTTTATCCAGAGTATCCCTCATCGTCATTAACGAATCAAAGGGTATACCTGTATACATAGAAAAATCGAGCAGGGCCACCCTGTTACCGTTTTGCAGCTTACTTTTTTGAACCATTAGCTGGCTAAGCTGCACCTTAACTTTAAGCAGGTCGTTCCGTGCGATGAGCCCGGAAGCCAGCATGTCTTTCTGCATTTTTAACAGTCCGTTCAACAATACTTCGTTAGCGGCTACTGTTTTTTGCTGTTCCTGCAGGCTTACCAGGTTCCAGTATTTTTGTTCGGTAAGCAAAAGTACCGAATCTGTTGACTGCTGCATACGAATACGGGTAACCTCTAATTGCAGGGCAGCCAATTCGTTGCCGGTCTTGATCTTTCCGCCTGTATAAAGTGGCTGCATGCCGGTAACCCCAAGTAAATAAAAATTATTGATCCCTTTTGACAGCAATGGCGGCATGGCAGATACAAAGTCTTTAAACCCCAGCAATCCTACACCTGTAGCGCTTACTGATGGCAGGTAATCTGACTTGGCCGCGGCAACACCGGCCTTTGCCGACTCAATACGCAATTGCCCGTTCTTTAGTGTATTGCTATAAGATAGCGCGGCCTCTTTACTCGCTTCAAGCGAAATAACGTGTTGCTGAGCAATAGCACGAAGGCCGCTAAAGGTTATGATCAATGCTAAAATATATTTTTTCATAGCGGTTCGTTAAGCGTTAAGGCTTGTTTTAGTTTGGGCCGGTTGCCCATCTTCCTTTCGAAAGAACAGCCAGTACATAGTAGGTAAAGCGAATAGTGTAAGCAGCATAGAAACCAGTAAACCGAAACATATCACGGTACCTAAAGGCCCCCATAGCGAAGACCGGCTGATGATCATGGGTATTACACCAACGGCAGCTGCCGATGAGGTAAGGAATATCGGCCTCATGCGGCGTTCGGCCGAAAGCCTGGCAGCTTCAAATACAGAGGCTCCCTCGCGGTGACGCAATTCTTCGGCAAAATCTATCAGGATCACACCGTTACGTACCACAATTCCGCAAAGCGCCAGCAGCCCCAAAAACGAAGTGAAGCCGAAAGGGTAACCGGTCAACATGAGCCCGAAAGACGCTCCAAGAATACTTAGTGGCATAGTGGTAATACTCAATACCGCGTGCTTCAGATGCTTAAAGTGCCACAGAAGGATCAGGAAGATCAAGATGATACTCATGCCAAGCGCCATACCCATAGGGCCCATATTCTCGTTTTGCAACTCAAGTTCGCCACCATAGGTGATCTCCACACCCTCAGGCAGCTTAATCTTTTGTATACCAGGCTGCAGATCGGCCAATACACCATTGGCTACCGCATCCGGTGTAACATCCATCCTTACGGTAAGCGTACGGATGCTGTTACGGCGTACGATCTGCCCTTCGTTCCAATCAGGCCTGATGTTTACCACCTGCCTTAACGGCACTGCCGCGTTTGTTTTTGGCGATATGATATTGAGCTCATCCAATCGTTCCACATCCATCCTTACCTGCTGCGGGGTTTTGATCTCTACGTCTATAGGATAAGTGCCATCCCAAAGCTGGGTTGCTTTTATACCGGTAGTTTGGGCAGCAATGGTGTTGGCAATATCATTTTTACTGATACCCAGCCGGGCAGCTTCTGCTGCTTTTACATCAATATACAAGCCTTGCTGCATATCATCATAATCGGTACGTACCCAGTTCACCTCTTTGTGCTGCCTGCCAATAGCCATTACCTGTGCTGCTACTTTTTTCAGGTCCGCAATGCTATCACCAGAAATACGTACCTCTATAGGTGCCTGCGCGTTAACCATGTTTAACTGTTTCATGCGCACAAATGCAGACGGAAAATGCTCGCTATATTTTGGAATGTATTCTTTAATTACTTCTTCCGTAGCGCTTTCCGTTGTGGTGTTTACCAATATCTGCGCATAGTTTCTGGCTGCCAGGTTAGGCGCGTATACCATATGGAAACGTGGCGAGCTGGAGCCTATAAAACTGGTGTAATTGATGATACGCTTGTCCTTCGCCAATATTTTCTCCATCCCTTTTACCACACTATCTGTTTGTGAAAGGCTGTAACCACTGGGCAGGTAAACCTCTATCGCGAACTGGTTACGTTCAACCTTCGGGAATAATTGTTGTGGCAATAAGCCCATAAAGATGATACCTATTACAACAGATAATGCCGCGAATAATACGGTAAGCCTGTAATGGCGCATGGCATTGCCGATGTGTTTATTAAAGAAATCCTGCAGACGATCTAAAAAGGATTTTTTGTCATTCTTCTTCTCACCATGTATCAGGCCCTTTTTTATAAAAAGTGTATTAAAGAATGGCACCAGCATCATGGAGATGACCAATGATAGTGTCAACGCGATAATGATGGTGATAGGAAAAACGCTGATAAAGTCTTTCGCGATCCCCGTCATGAAGAACATGAGCGGCACAAATGTGGCAGATATAGCCAGGGTAGCCGTAAATACCGAGGGGAACAATTCAGACGCGCTGCTTTTCGCGGCGTCCCAAACAGACATACCATGATCCAGTTTCTCGATGTGATTGTCTATCACCACGATCGGGTCATCCACCACTATACCCAGCACTACGATCAATGCAGCTAATGTTACCGTATCAAGTTCTATCCCGAACAGATACATAATGGCCAGCGTGGCAGCAATAGTAATGGGGATGGTTGCGGCAGCAACGGCAGCTACACGGAAAGGCAATAGCAACAGCGCTACAATAACCACCCCCACCAATGCAAACGCAAACTCTTTCATGAAGTGGGTAATAGACTCGTCAACCACCTCGGGCTGGTTAGCCAGCTTTACCATCTTAATATCTTCGGGCAAATGCTCACGAACAACATCAAGCCGCTTCTCCAGCTCTTTACCAAAATGTACGATATTTTTTCCGCTAACCATTTCCAGCGAGATAATGATGGACTTGGTTCCATTAGCAGTAACATAGCTCTCCGGCTCCTGGTACTCCCGCTTAATCGAGGCTACATCTCTCAGCCTAACGGTGTTACCTTTATCATCCCGGCGAATGATCTGTTCGGCCAGGTCACCTTCGGTTTGGTAAAAGGTGCTCAGGTGTATAGGCCTGTCAATCACGTTACCCTTTTCGGTACCGGCAGGGTCTATAGCTCCGGCGTTCTGCAGCACCTGCATAATGGCGCTCACTGATATGCCCTGCTGCTGCAGCTTATTGTTATCAACATATACCGCTATCTGCTCGTTAAGGTCGCCGGTATGGGTGATCTTGGCTACATCTTTAACATGGCGCAATTGCGACTCAATGTATTCTACATTATTTAGCAGGTCCTTGTAAGGGCGGCTTTTAGATTCAACCGCCATTAATAACGCCGAGGTACTGCCAAAATCGCTATTTACATAAAACCCGCGTACTTCTTTAGGTAATTGCGCCTGTAAAATGAACATGCCATTCTTGATCTTGTTCCAGAAGGCCTTGCTTTGAACATCGTTGTATTTGTCCGAAACCTCAACGAATATATACATCATGCCATCGCGCGAGTAGGAATAGGTTTTGGTTTTATCAACCTCGTTATTGCTAAAAAGGTATTCCTCTACTTTTTTGGTGAGCTGCTCTTCAACCTGTTTGGCAGAAGCACCAGGATACACCCCGATGATCACGCCCTGCCTGATAGTAAAATCAGGAAACTCATTACGCGGCATGTTAAAAAGTGCCGAGATACCCACCACAAATAAAATAACGGCAAGCGCAACCGGCAGCACATGATATTTCATGGCCCAGTCAATCATACTTCCTTTTTCCTCTTTCATACCGGCCTATTGATTAATTACGGTTACAGGACTCTGATCAGAAAGTTTCTGGTACCCGGACGTAATGATGCGTTCATCGCCTTTGAGTCCTTCTGTAATCGCTATACCGTTGCTGTAAAGCTTACCCGTAGCTACTTTACGGCGTTGCGCTTTGTTGCCGGCACCCAACAGATAAATAAACTGGTTCCCTTTCTCATCCACCTGAACCGCCTGCACGGGTACGGTTACAGTACTGCTATCCGTGCCACGTGCAGCTATACCGGGCGTTCCAAAGGTCACTTTGGTTAGCATGCCCGGTTTTAACATACTGTTGGCATTAGTAAGTTTGATCTTTACATTGTAGTTGGCCGAACCATTAACCGCCATAACGCCAACTTCGGATATTTTCCC
Organism: Mucilaginibacter sp. MD40; assembly: GCF_002288635.1. Taxonomy (GTDB): domain Bacteria; phylum Bacteroidota; class Bacteroidia; order Sphingobacteriales; family Sphingobacteriaceae; genus Mucilaginibacter. The sequence continues at coordinate 104,205 of NZ_NRSW01000001.1, forward strand.
CTCGAACACCTGCCCCGCAATAGCATCAATGGTTACCTTGGCAGCCGTACCCACCGGAAAATGGTTAACCTCGCTTTCCGGAACAGCTACCAGCACCTGCATGGTTCTGGTGTCCAATAACTGGGCTACAGGTTGCCCGGGGTTAGCCACCCCGCCTGCTTCCACCATTTTCCCACCGATATAACCAGATGCCGGCGCATATAGGTGCGTATGCGCAATATTTTGATAAGTGGCCTTAGCCGCAGATGTAGCCTGCTCATAGTTTGATCGTGCTTCAAGCATCTTTATCTCGGCAATACTACCCTTACGGTATACCTCTTCCAATCTTCGATAGTTCTCCCCGGCCAGCTTAGCCTGGGCCAGCTGCGCGTTGTACTGGTTACGATAGGTAGTTTCATCCACCTGAGCAATCAACTGCCCTTTATTGACATGGTCGCCTGCTTTTACCGGAAACGATGTAATGGTGCCGGATACCTGGAAACTAAGATCGATCGTCTTGTCGGCTTGCAGCGTACCGTCATAATTAACTTGCCGTAACCCACCGGCGCCTGATCTATCAAGGTTAGTAACTGATACCGCGATAGTGTCCGGACCACTCTTTGTGTTTTTTTGATGACTACAGCTACTTACCCCCAGCGCTGCAAGGATAAAACCCATATTAATCATCGTATTACGATTGATAAGCCAATTCATAGAGTCATTTATTGATTTTTTGTATACATAAAAATTACGCCTTTTGATATTTTTCGCTGCAAACATATGAATATTTTTGAAAACAAAAATACAAAATAACAATAAATGTCTTTTTGTTTAATTAGTTTTGTGCTGTCGATTTTTTTATCATTTTTGTAATAGCTGTTAAGACGAGTGATCATTATGGAGAAAGAAATTATAAAGGAGGAGCGCGAGGTGGTAATTGATGGTGTGAAGGAAGAAATTATTGAGGGGGCGATAAGCGCTTTTAAAAAATATGGTTACACCAAGGTAACCATGCAGGATATTTCAAAAGAAGCGGGCAAAGTGCGCAGTACCGTTTATAAATACTTTGATAACAAGGCAGAGGTGTTGAACGCCATGTGTGCAAAAACCATGGCATCCATACTCAATGATTGCGCTGAAGTGATCAGTAAACGACGCTCGCTTTCAGCCAACATTGAACAATATTTTCGCCGAAAGCTGGAAAAAATCAGAGCGCTGGTAGTTAATTATGAATTACTGGTAAATGATTTAAAAGCAGACCCAAGTTTGATCATCATACAAACAAGATGTATGATGAATGAAGAATTGTTGCTCATAGGAAACATTATATCCTGGGCAATTGAAAATGAGGATATTAAACCACTAAATGATGAGGATCGCGCTTTCTTAGCTGAAACGCTGCAAACAGCTTTTAGAAGCTTTGAAATGGATGTTATACTCTTTGGGCGTTTTCCTAATTATGAAGAAAAGCTTTCATGGCTGGCACAAATGCTGCAGAAAGGGCTTTCTTAAGAGTGCCTTATAACAGATTTAATCATTTATACCGGCTGTAAAGGCTATTGTGGTTATTACTGACGGGTTTTAACCCGCTTTATGTAACAGTGCCAGGTTATTTTTGGCTGTTTCGTCACCAAGGTCGGCTGCTTCTTTCCAGTATTTTTCTGCATCAGCTAATTTTTGTTGTTGTGCGCAACAAACACCAAGATTAACCAATGTGTTGATATAACTTTCTTTTCCAAGATTATCCTTGTGCTGCAATACTGCCAGGAAATGCTTTTCAGCCTCGGCATATTTTTCACTGTCCATCAGGCGTTTGCCCTCATCAAAATCATACTGGCCGGATTGTACCTGGTCTTTTATAGCAGAAATATCTGTACTGTTGCTTTTATTAAAAAGTATATTATAAAACACCCACCCTACAATTACAAGCGCTATTATACTTACTATGGCTATTAAATTCTTGTTCATAATATTAATGTTATAAAGAATAGTACAAATGCAAACATTATAGGTTTGGATAGATTCGACTGGTTGTAAACCCAATTAACTTCATCAGTTACGTCAACCCCTTTTTTCGTCCGCTTATAAATATCTCTTAACAGCGCAAATACAATAAAAATAGCTACATGCAATACTATAAGGCTATGTAATACATAGTTAAAAACATCTATCACCAAACGCAAGCCAGACGCTTTTTCTCTGCCTGCCGTAGCGGCGAAATGTATAATTTTACCGCTTGCATTTGGCGGCAGAGCATAAAAAGTTACGGTTTTAACCCTATTGATATCTCCCATTGGAAGCATAAACTTCGAGAGGGTTAAGCCTGTATAAACCCTTGATATAGGCGAGCTGTTTTTCGTTATCCCCGGAGTATTTCCCAAAGATATTTTAGTAATATAAAACTCTTTAACTAAACCTATGGGGCCAGCGTGACCCATCTGGGCCCCTTCAATTGTAACCGGCTTTATTTCTGCTATAATATCAACTACTCTATATATAATAAATAGCCAATAAAATAACCATATAACCAGAAATGAGCTAACAAGGGTTACAAACTTCATATTTCGTCTTCAACAACCTTTATAGATTTCTTAGCTGCTGCTTCTGCAGTTTGCAGCGCGTTAACGTAATTTTTAATATCGTCTTTTAATATCATATTTGTCACACCTTTATAAGCATCCTGGGCCACGTCCATTACTAAACCACCACCCTCAACACCTCCTGGCTTAAATTTGGGTTTTGTTGCGAAATAATCTTTGCTCCAGCCTTTGATAGTGTTACCTGCAACGCCTGCGTTTTCGCCGGCCGACATAGGCCTATACTCGCGCCCGGTTTCCTGCCGATAGTTTTCCTCATGCATGTATGTGCCGGATTGATCTGAATATATATCATTACCCGGCAGGTTATTTACTGTTGGGTTTCTTTCAGGTATAGCTCCCGGTGTTGCATTTGATACCCGATCTGTATGATACTCTTCTAAACCACCGGTATTACTATTAGCAATTGTTCTTGATTCATAATCAATAGTTTCATAATTACCTACACGATTGCCAACATGATCATGGCCGGCTTTTGTAGATTCACCAAACCTTTTAGAATCATCATATGGATCTATCGGAGAACTTTCTTCGGCCTTTGGAACCGAGTTGCGTATATTATCAATATTGGTATCATAACCTTCAACATATTCGCCTACCGGGGTTTGAGCATAAAGCCATTTTTTTGCTTCATCCTTAGTCCTGTCTAAAGCAAAGTTAGTACCCAGGCCAATACCGAGACTTCCCAAATAACTTGCCGTAGCCCGGTACCTAAAGGCACTCATTAAACCACGTACTGTAGTCACAGCGGTACCCGCGCCCTCGGCGGCAGGGCCAGCCAGGTACGAAGCTGCAATAACAAATGCCAGTTTAAAGGCAAACTCTTTCCTCTTCATGTCAACGGCAGCCTGTGCCGCTTCTTTGGAGTATTGTATCAATACCTTTCCGCCCAGTATACATGGAACAATTGATTTGGCTATTAAAGCTTCTTTCTTTTCAAACTTAACGCGTGGGTGAACCGGCGCCCAATCATTAGGCATAGTTAACAAAGCACATGTTGGTGGCACAGTTGCCAGCATAGCTCCAACAGCTGCACCGCCGGCAGCAGCTGCAGCCATAGCAGCACCTGCACCAATAGTAACAGCCGCGGGTGCTGCAACTATTACAATTGCACAAATAAGCGCTGCCGCTATAGCAGCAGCGATGATCATTTTTGCACAAATAAAATTTGCACTCGTCCTGTCTTTTATCGTAGCAGCCAGTTTGCCATGTGCTATAAAGATCGTTTGCTGGCTGTTAACTTTTATCTGTTGTATCTTCAGCCCTTCCGTACAAACCAGATAGGCCTGATCCGGAACATATAAGTCTTTCATTTTAAACCTTTCTAATTAAATAACTGCCCTCAAAAAACAGATCGGGGTGGGCTTTTTCGGTTATTTTAAAGAAACAAGATCTTGCCTGCCCGGTCTGCACATCGTAAGTACCGCGCCCTGTAAGCGATATGTTATAATTAAAGTTGTCGCCATTTAAGGCCTCCTTATAAACAGCATTGTAAATACTTTCCAGGTCTTTTTTATTAAAAGCGGATATATCTGAATTAAAATTTAATTCTATATCTGCCGTGTGTATGTTCTCCACTTTGTTAGTTATGGTGTATGGGATGATCTTATCCTGAAAAAGCTGTGAAGTGAACCGGCCACTGGCTATGGTTTTTGTTTCGCCTTTTACTTTGTGTCCATAAACAGGCATAAAGAACAGGTTGTAAACAATGGCCGACTGGAGCATTGTTACAGGGTTGTTAAACTGCTGGTCGGCATTGGGAATAATCATTTTCACTTCTTCGGGGCTTAACACCGGTATCAATTGCTCCCGTACTTCCTGCCAACGTTTAAACACCTGCTGGCGATTAAGCACCTCCTTTAAATTGCCCGCGAGGTCTAATTTCAGCACCATCTCAACAAGCGGAACATTGAATAGCTTACTAAAATCAATCATGCCGTTTAGCAATTGGTTCGAGTTGATCACATCGTGTCGTGTAACTTCAACCATTACTATATAGCCGTCGGTAACAACCTCAATATCGGTCACTGTCCAAACAGATTCACTTTTAATGCCGAGCACTTTATTGCCTAAGGCAATAAGCTCAGAATCATAATCTATCTGAAAGCTGGAGCCCTTTGATGACTTAAGCGTGAAATCAACCTCATTGGTATTTTCTAAAGGCTTAGAGGCTACCTCTTCAACATTCTTATTATCAAAAAACTTAAAATTGCTCATGGTTTAGTTGATGTTTACAGGCTTACCTTCAAGTTTTTGTTCTTGTTTAGCGGTTGATTTAATAGTGCCACCATTTACAGTAACCGAAGTGGTACCGGTTATAGTAATTTCAAGCCCTGTAAGTTCAATTTTTCCGTCTTTATACAGCTTGATCGAGCTTTGGCCGGTAGTGATAGTAACGGTTTCCTTAGCCACAACATCAACAGCACCCTTTTGGCTGCTAATAATTAAACTATTATCCGCAGCCGCGCCTTGTGCAGGTGCTGCGGATTGCAGGGTAACAGTATTTGCCGCTGAGCCTGTTAATGAGCCCGACGGCTCATCAACATGTATCATGTTTGATAAAGAGGTTGCCAGGGAGAGGGCATGCGCGGCATCGTCAAATTTGAGATGGCTACCCCGGCGGGATGTCATCCCTTTGATATTACTGTTGCTAAAACCGCCACTATCAACGTTATTACTGTGGTATACGCTGCCCATGATGATCGGGCGGGCGATATTTCCCTCTTCAAAAGCAACAATAACCTGATCACCCACTTCAGGCACAACCAAAAAACCCCGGTTTTTTCCGGTGTCACCATGCCCTGCATTAGGGCTCATTACGCGCAGCCATTCAGTTGGGTCATTAGCGGTACACTGCCATTTGAACTGTACTTTAATACGGCCCTGCTTTTTGGGGTCGTTATTATCAAGCACTATAGCGAGTTGCATATCAGGCATTGGCTTTTCAGCATGGCGTACCGGCAACTTTTCGCTATCAGCAGACACTCCCTCGAAAGTATTCTGATAGTGCCCTACACCATCTAACTGATGATAAACCGCTGTTACCAGAAATTTACCAAAGTCCTGCACCTCAAAACCGGTTGCAGCACGCATGCTGGTACTTATATTTACAATTGAGCCCAGCTTAACCTGCGGGTTATCGCCATTGCCCATAATGTTCAGCAACTCTGATACTATTGCTTTGTGCTCATCATTCACAAACGTATCTATCTCCTTTTGGTTACTTACCCGCACATCTATCGGCCCGTTATATTGCTTGCTGTACACCTGGTTTGAAGCAGCTATCACATGAGACAGATCTGGGTTGCTGCCGCTGGCTTCCGCGGGTTTGGAGCTAAGCAATTTATCTTCCAGGGAGTGATAGGCAAATTTTTGATATTTCAAGGGCGCGATCTGCAAACCATATTGAAGGCTGTGCAAGTCGCGGCCATAAATTAACGGCACCTCGTCAAGCTTGGAAGGCTTCCCAAAATTGAGCTTAACCCCGTCATAATAAAACCACTCATGGTACTCTGCCGAGAGTCGATTGATAAAATCAAAATCACTCTCGCGGTACTGAATAATATAATCAATTGGCGAGGTATAAGTGGGGTTAATGTTCAGGTTCAGATCATTCTTAGGCGCATCATCAGTTGCCTGCTGAATAATGGTTTTAAGGTCCTTATTTAAATACGACCCCAGATCAGGCCCACGATCTATTAAAATTGTAGGACTATAACCGCTGATAACAATATCACCCTGAAAACCGTGGCTCTGCGCTATTTCAACACGGGTAATTTTACCGATGAACTGATGCTCGGTATCCTCGCCCCTGCCAAATTGAACGGTTAAGTTCTTGCCAATAAAATCTTTAGATTTTTCGAGCGTCACCTTGTTGGAACTCTCCACCTGGTCATGGTTAAAGCGCAACTGAAACGATTGATGCTCATTAAACCGTTGCTCCAGGTTAAATGATGAGAAGTGCGTTATAGGCGTCCCCTCAATATTTATATCTACTTTGATCTTTGTTTCCATAATGTATGCTTAGGTTTAGTCTTTTAAAGGCCAGGGCCGGTAATAGCTCATAACTTTGTACTGCCCCTTTATCCTCCCAAACACAAATCCAAACGAGGTTTCCTGGCCATTATCCTGTGTATATTGCTGTTGCAGCTCGTATAAGGTACTGCCCTTATCCGTTGCTAACATTAACTTTTTATAATAGTCTTCCGTAGTGGTTTTATCTATTTCTGACAGATCGTCTTCTTTACTTTCCGGTATGAGCTTAGTGGCGTCCTTAGTAAAAATATCATCATAGAACTTATCAAACTCGGCCGCGCCGATTAAGCCGGATCTGTAATCGATACGGGTATTTTTTAACTCATCGTTTGACCACTGCGGATTTGTTTGTAAAGGAAAATTGAACAAGGAGCGCAGTTGTTGCTTGTTATGAGTTTTCACATCATTTTTAAACTTATTGAAAAATGCCCTGAATAACTGCTCGTCATTTAACGCTGGTTGCTTTTTTTCACTTGCAAGGCTGTCGGACGCTTTTTTCTGAACGGCAGTATTTGCCCCCGCGGTTTGGCTTTCACAGCCGTACGCACAGTGCAGTAGCAACACTGCAGCAATCAGTCGTATGTATTTAAACGTATTCATTGCTTAATTTCTCGGTATGCTGATCAACGCACGGTCTTCCATGCGTTTTAATATCACAGCCGATCCCATTTGTGATGAAACCGCCTCTGCGTCAAACACCCCATCTTTAACATACTTGCCTTTTATGTAATGGTTTGAAAAGCTCCATAAATAGGGCGATTTTACGCCCTTTCGGTTATACCCAAACCCATTGTAACCCTCCAGCTTAAGTAAGATGAATGGCAGGCTCCAGTTAGTCACCTGGTCATATTTCATGAGTTTTATAGCATCAACAGCACTTTCTTCAAAAGTAAATGGTGGTGGATGCCCTACTTTAGGGCGATGGGCCGGTACGTGTACGGTATAACCTGTTAAAGGGTCACCATTATGTAAATGCTTTTTGAAGCTGAAACTGCATTCCATATAATGGACACAAGCCAGGAAATACCAGGGTACCGAAGAACTATTGAAGAACCCTGTGGCAAACAGATCGCGGTTTAGCCCAAACATACTATCAGTAGTTTGTGTAAACTTCCCTTGCAGCATATTGAACTGCCCTCCGTTGTTGAAGTTGAACGACGGAGCAGTAAGGGTAGCGTTGTTAATTATCGAACTGTCTGCTGACAGTAAGCGATCGGCAGCGCTGAATTTTTTATAGAAAGGGTTAGGTTGCTGAAATAACGGTGGGCTGCCAAAAAGCAATGTATTTGACCCTCCACCACGTACTAAATTTGAAATTTGCTCATAACGGTTTCGGTTAGGAACTATCTTATCATCAATAACTTTATCAACCTCCGCAATCTTCTCCTTCTTTATTACGCATTTGTTAAAGAGATCAATATATTCCATGGCCGTTGGCGTAACGGAAATTTTTTTCTTCTTAGTAGTCTTCGCTCCCGGCTTTATTATTCTTTTCTTTTTCTGCATAAAAAATAAAGAACTAATTGGAAAAAAAAGAGGAGATAAACTTCGTATCTCCTCTGTACCATTTTATACGAAAGGCTGATTGCGCGATGGCTTATTTAGGCCAATCGTTCTCATGCTCCGCGTTACCGATTTTTAAAACACGGGCCGAGATCACGAAGCTTAATGACATAGGCGCGTTACCTACGATAGATAAACCTTCGTTATATTGAATGATGTAACCATCCTGAAAGCTTAATTCTTTCATTTTGGCATCTTCTTCTGATTTTTTAAAGGTAATAGTACCACTTAACGGTTTGTACTGGTTGTTTACCATTGATTCGATCACTGAAGTATCTTCAGTTGATTCAACTTCAACCTGTATGGTACCACCATATACACCAGACGACGGACGACCCTTCGCGTCAACATCCCTGCTTAGCGCATAGCTGCACTGCAATACGTCAAACTCTTTTGAGCCAATATTAATTCTTGCTTTGAAAGCCATTTTAATAAAATTTAAAGTAAAACCTTAGGCCTGGTAGAAAAACCCTGCCCCTTAATTACAAACCAGCGTGTTAAGCTTTAACACCCGGCCAATCGTTCACATGCTCCGCGCTACCTAATTTTAGTTTCCGCGCCGAGATAGTGAATTTGTAACTCATTGGTGTGTCACCAGTGATGTCCAATCCTTCAGAATACTTTACAATGTAACCGTCTTCAAAAGTCAGCTCTTTCATTTTAGCATCTTCCTCAGACTTTTTAATTAGCAAAGTACCTGCAAGAGGCTTGTACTGGTTGTTCACCATAGACTCGACAACGGAGGTGTCTTCTGTAGATTCCACTTCTATGTCGATTGTTCCGCCATATACTCCTGAGGACGGGCGTCCTTTTGAGTCAACATCGCGGTTAAGGGCATACGAGCAATTAAGTACATCGTACTCTTTGCCCGAAAAATTTAATCTTGCTTTGAAAGCCATAACGATAAATTTTAAAGGTTAATGTATAAATACCGACCGTCGGTAATTATAATATTAACTACAAAATAGGCAAAGTATTGTTTTAACGAAAGTATTTATTTTTTAACGCTATGTATATTAAATTATTTTTGCGCCAAAGTTAAACAGCTTTTTTAGCCATTTTTGGGTATAATCGTTGTTGAGCGAGTATAAATGGCCGATGGTACTGGTATGGACAGGATGCATACGGCAACGCTCCAGCACATTCTTTTTTATAGATAGGTAAGTTGGTTTTTGATTTAACTGCCAATCGGCCCAGGCTTCTTCATCAAGGATAGACACGATACGTGCTGTGCGGCCTCTGAAATCATTATTAAAATTACCCTGGTTAACCACAAATACCTGATCAGGAAGAAAAACACGATCAAAAAATCCTTTGATCTTAAAATTGATAGAGCTTTTATAAACAGGGCAAAAAATAATAATGTGGCTGGCCCACTTTAGCTTCGATAGGGCATCGGCCAGATCAGGTTCCACTTCTACAGGGCGCCCTAACAAGGGTTTGTTGGGGTTAAACTTCAGGTCGGCAATAACAATAACTTTAACAGTAGCAGCGGCACTTTCCGCACCCTCCCTGTAAGCTTCTATCAAAGCCGTAGTGGTATCTGTTTTGTTAATATCCGCGTTTACTATTGCTACCTGTTTCATTTAACAGGAGCAAAAGTAACTGAATTTAACAATAAAGAACAGTACAGTTAAACTTAATGTAACAAAAAGGCCGGCTATGCTGCCGGCCTTTTGTTACATTATTGCTGGTTATAATCAGTTTCCCAGCTAGTATTTCCATCTTCGCCTTTGTGGCCATCAAGTTTAACTACAAAGCTTTTAGCAGGGAAATAAGGTGTTATATTAATATCCAGGTGAATACGGTCTTTCTGCACCTCGTCACGTTCAAAACGGAGTATCTTGAAACGTTCTATCAGGCGGTCAGGTCCCTGTATATTATCTAAAAACTTCACGATCTGGCTGCGCAGGTCCTGCTCTGTTTTTGAGTTCCAGTTTTCAAATGCCCTGCGGTTCAGGAAGTCAAACAATACTTTAGTGATATAGTCAAATACACGCACCACCGAATAGGTTTGCAAACCAATATTATCGCCATTGAACAGGGTTTTAGCCGAGAATGCCATTACCTTGCCATACTCGTTAACCATTGGTACCAAACCAATCCTTTCCAGGTGAGATATTTCGCTTTTCTTCAGGTCAAAGCGCACCCCATCAACCTCGTTTACTGCACCGTGTTTTTTACCCGCGGTAACCTGCGACATTAAGGTATAATACATTTTACCAGCGAGTGCCGCAGAGCCCGGCACATACAGGTTATCCTCTTCGCCAACCTCTGCAACTTTGTTACGGCCCACAACCCAATTACAGGTCATTATGGTGTTTGATTTAAAAGCGTCTCCGCCGGTAAGATTGGCCGCGGTAAACAGGTCTACCACATCATCCGGCTGGTCAAGGTCGGCAAAATCGGTAACCAGCATCACTTTGTTCTCGTATGCCATTTTTGACCACCTTTCCACTACTTTATTTGAACCCAGGTAACCGGGTATCACCATAATAGAGTAGTTTTTACGCAGGTCTAACCTATCATAATTCTGTTTAAGCTCGTTACCTACATATTCAATAAAACGGGGGTTATCCAACTCTTTAAGTTGTTCCATACTGGCATTCATTACCACTACGTTTTTAAGCTTGTCTGCCTCGGTATTCTTGTAAAACAGGTGAACCGAACGGTAGGCTTGCTCCAACTCTTTGGTTGTTTCCAGCGCTTCTTTTATATTGCTGTTCAGGTTTTCTTCGGCAAGCTGTAGTTTTTCGTTGCTCTTTTCAACCATCTCAGCAACAGACGAACCTTCTTCGAGTGCGGTTATCCACTGGCTTAGCTTTAACTTTAGCTCCTCACGCTCCTGCTTCTTTTCATCATCAGTTAGAAATATCTGTTTACGTGCCTTGCGTTCGGGGTTTAAATTTTGAAGACCATCAATAGTGGTTTCCAACAGATCAAACCCACCAACACGTGAAAGTTTATCAAGGCTTTCCTGTAAAGAAAGCTCCTTAGCCGCGGGGCGTTCTGCAGGCTTAAATGCCTGTTCCCCGGATGTATTTACTGCCTGTTCGTTATTTGTTGCCATAGGTGTGTAGCGTTAAGGTTATTGGGGAAAGATGTTATTGCTCCAGCTCTTTTACAAAGTTTTTTAGCGCACTCACAAAAGCGGCGCGTGTTTCTTCATTATCAAGCGTGGTTTTTAAGGTTTTGTTGGTTTTTAGCTGCTTGATAATATTCATGTACATCTCCCGCTCAATATTTAATTTGCGCAGGTAGCTACTTTGCTGTACAATCTTTTTAGGGCTAAAATCACCAAGATTTTTAAACTTGATATTCTCTACCACAGCCGAGCCGTCCTGCCGGGTTAAATTTAAGTCCACATTGGGCTGATAATGTTCAAATACAGCTTCTACTGTACTTAACCCTTCAACCTTTTCGGGCCTTAAAGGCTCATTGTCGGTAAGTTTCTGTATAAAAAGTGTTTTGTTTGGGGCTATCTCGCCAAACGCTTCTGAGGTATCTACTTTAACTTCGTTCCCTCCAATTTCGTAGTTAAACATATAATAAAGGTGTGAGGTGTGACTTGTATATTTTATTATAACTCATTTTTCTTAAAAATGTTTTGTAGCTTAAAAAGCATTAACTTATTAGCAATTAATTAATTGCCCAGGTCAATTCTTCCTTTTCGCCGTCTTTTCCAATGCTAATGGTGTGCCCCTTCTTTAACTCGCCAGAAATTATGTATCGTGATATCGGCCTGCGCAGGCGGTTACGTATCACACCCGATAATTGCCTGGCACCATATTTTGGCGTAAAGCCCCCTAAGGCCAGCATACTTTTCGCCTCTTCGCTAATGTCAAAACCAATACCCATCTTATCCAGGGCATCAGTAAGGCTTTTTAGCTGTATATCAAAGATCTTTACCACGTTAGCTTCAGATATGGGCGCAAAGGGAACGATCTCCGAAAGCCTTGCTAAAAATTCGGGCCTGAAATGCCCACCCATGATCTCCATTAATTGTGCGGAAGTAGGCATTTGCCCCTTTGTTAATTGATCTGCCACCCACTCGCTGCCAATGTTGGAGGTAAAAAGAACAAGGGCATTAGAAAAGTCGCCTTCTTTACCCAAGCGGTCATGAATATGGCCCTCGTCCAGTATCTGTAAAAAAATATCAAAAACAGATGGATGGGCTTTTTCAATCTCGTCAAATAACAAAACGGCATATGGCTGCTGCCTTATTTTGTTTACCAGCAACCCGCCTTCTTCGTAACCCACATAACCCGGAGGCGCCCCGTACAGCAGCGCTGCAGAGTGTTCTTCCTTAAACTCCGACATATCAAAACGGATCATGGCCTTTTCATCGTTAAATAAAAAGTCGGCTATGGATTTAGCCAGTTCCGTTTTACCTGTGCCTGTTGGCCCCAGTAAAAAGAATGATCCTATTGGCTGCCCTTTCTTATTCAAACCACTGCGTGATTCCAGTATGGCATCAGATACCGCTTTTAATGCCTGGTCCTGGCCTACCACGCGTTTTTTCAGGAAGCTTTCCATATTCAGCAACCGCTCTTTTTCCTGCGCCTGTATTTTGCCTATAGGTATACCGGTTTTGTGTGATACCACCGCAGCTATATCATGTTTATCTACAGTGCTTGTTTTTTCTTTGGCAAACTCCGCTAATGCAGGTAAGTTCTTCTCGAAGTAACTAATGTATTCATCAGAGTTCTCAAAGGTGTTTACCTGCGTTTCGTCTTCAAGTTTCCCCAATAACACAGCGCTGGTTTTATTTTGCATGAGGTTATACAGCCATTTATAATCGGCTACCGCGGCTGCCTCATCAGCTTTCAATTCGGCAAGCTTCTCTTTCAGTTCAACAAGTGTTTGGTCTGATGTATCATTCATCAACCTTATCGCAGCCATAGTGCGGTCCATCAGGTCAAATGCCGAATCCGGAAGGCGGCGATCTTTCATGTAGCGTTTGGCTAAACGCACGCAATCTTTTACAGCTTCGTTATCTATTTTTAGCCCGTGATGTTCCTCGTAATAAGGCACCAGCTTTTCCAGCATTTTTATGGCTGTATCTATATCCGGCTCGGCCACCTGCAGCACCTCAAACCTGCGGCTAAAAGCCTGTTCAGGTTCAATTATCTTCCGGTATTCCTCCATAGTGGTAGCGCCTATTACCGTAATTTCGCCACGCGCCAGCTCAGGCTTAAGCAAGTTACCTACGCCGCCGCCGATAGGCCCTTTGTTATCTAATAAGGTATGTATCTCGTCAATAAAAAGGATCGCTTTATCCTGCTGCTTTAATTCGCGTAAAATATTTTTGAGCCTGTCTTCTATCTCCCCTTTATATGACGCGCCTGCAATTAGTGAGCCCAGATCCAACTCAAATAAATTAACGCCCTGTAAGGATTGAGGCACTTTGTTCCCGATGATATCTAAAGCAAAACCATCTATAAGGGCCGTTTTACCAACCCCGGCATCTCCGGTAATAATTACGTTAGGTTTGGTACGCCTGCTGAGTATCTCCATGATCATGCGCGTTTCTTTATCGCGCCCAATGATGGGGTCTGTTTTTCCCTGGCGTGCCAGATCGGTACGGTCAATACAGTATTTTAAGAGGGCGTTACCACTTTTGGTGTTTCCGGCTGATGTTTCTTCAAAAGACGGTGCAGACACTGCCTGTTTTACATCTTCTTCATTGATATACATATCCAGTATATCTTTTTCTTTAACAGGAAATGATTTTAGCTGGCCCGCATCAAAACCAACATTTGGCTTGGCTAAGGCAACCAGTATGCAAACAGGGGTAATGGCATCAAGGCCAAGCTTTACACGAACGTTATCCGCTTCCTCAAAAACGGCCTTTACAGCATCGTTCCCAAGCATTTCATCAGGCACATGCATAGCCTGGGGATAATCCTCTATACGTACATCGGCCCAATCGCCTATGTAAGCAGCATCTTTCCCTATCGAGTTCAGAAAGTTTTTTAAACCCACTTCCTGATGCAACAAACCCTTTAAGAGGTGCGCGGGTCCAAATTCTTTGTGATGATATTCTTTGGCCAGCGATTGTGCCACCCTGACGGCCGTTTTAACCGATTCGCTTAAATTCAATACGCTCATATCGCTGTTGTTATTGCCAGTTTGCCTGTGTTACGTAGTAATATGTTTTTCCGTTTGATGTGAAACGCTGCTGCAATAGCGCCTGCTGTTTGATGGTATTACGGCACTTGATGAGATAAGCTATGTAAGCCTCAAACTGTGGCTGCGGCATATTGCTGGTGCTGCTGATATCGCGCACTTTATAATTACCCAGTTGCTTGCCGGCAGGTATCACCAGGCCGGTAACCTTTTGCAGATAATCTGATAAGAGTATATTTTTTATATCGCCATTGCTCATTTTAAGGCCCATATTCTTTTTAATGATATCCAAATAGTTCCGGCGCAGTTTACTGCGGAAATTACCTGCATCCTGCTCCAGGTTTTCGCCTATCATCATAGAGAGTATATCGTTCATTTGCTTATACTCGTCCTCGTTAAGGATGATCATGTACTGCAACTTATCGGGGTTACTGCTTACCATGTTTGCCGGGGCATTGGTGGTAAGGAAATATTTGAAGGCATTATGCGGCATATCGTCCCCAATGGTTGCAGGCGGCGAATTCAATTGCGATAACACTACAGGTGTAACATAACGGTACTCCCGGCCAGTGAGCCTGAAAACACTATCAAGCGATCGGGTTTGCATGCGGATATCTGTTTGCGTTTCCAGCATAAAGCGCTTTAAAGCCGCCTCCATAGCCTGATTAGTTTTCACACTCCCCTTTGGCGGAAACACTACCGCACCTTGGATCAAACTGTTTTTTGGAAAATCGAGATAAAAAGAGATGGAATCTGACAGGGATACGTTAAACTGCTGCGCATTGCTTAACCCTTCGCCAACTACCATACGGTTTTTCTTACGATCGGCCAGTAAGGCTGCCGATCCTGATACCAGCTTACGCGACTGGATAACGAAATCGTTATAGATAGAACTATAGTCGGCGTAAACCTGCATGGCAAGTATACGGGCGTCAGCAGAAGCGATATCTTCAGAAAGATCGGCTATTGTGCCGGCTGTGGCTTCTTCATTGCCGGTACTGCCTACCAATACTATCAAATTGGTTTCGTTTTTATGGTTGGCAAACATGCTAAGCGCGTTACGCAGCCCGTCAAATACAGGCTGGCTGTTTGCGGCCGACACACAATTAGCTGTAATAGCCGCTTGCTTTTCAAGGAAGCTGATAACCTTACGGTAATCGGTATTAAAATCCTGGCGCTCTACACCACCTTTTGAACAGTTGGTTTGGTTACGGTAAACCGCTACGCCATAGTTAATTTTGCGGCCGCGGTTATAGTTATCAAAAACATTTTCAAATGACTTTATGGAGCTGGTTATACCTGAAAAATAATTGCGCATGGATGAGCCACCATCAACCACAAATACCACGTTTATTTTACGGATATTTTTACGAATGGCCAGGTATTGCTTGTAGCTCAAATGCCCACCTTTAATATTAATGATGCTGTTGTTTGATTTATCGTAAACATCTGTGGCAATACCCAACTGCATAGGCGAACCGGCATTATAGCCCATTACGGGGATACTGCGCAATACAGGCTGGTCAGCATCAATCAATGGGTCAAAAGCAAAGCGCACGTTAGCCGATTGGCCGTTAGATTGCAAAGATTGGTTAATAACCGATGCCACGGAATCATCCGCGTCTACATCAAATGGTTTGGCCGAGCTTATGTAAAGCCTGTCGCCCCAGCCATGAACGGCATCAGATGGCACCCAGCCAAATACACTCTGTGCCGCGCTATCCACCACCAGTTGCGGGTTTGAACCTACGAGCAGCGTTTTACCATCAGCAGATTTTTTTAACACATAAATAAGCTGGTTTAAAGCTACTTTGGTTTTTTTATGCTCCAGCTCGGGTGAATTATACACCAATAAGGAGTCGGTACGGTCATAATATATATCCGGGTTGATCATCGGATTTTGTCCCGATATTATCGCGATAGCCTTCTCCGGATAACCGCTTGCCGGGCTTACATAGGCTGATTGCCACAGCAATAATTTATTCTTACTGATCCACCCGTAGCTTTGGGCTGCTTTTTTATTGATCAGCTTGCGGCCCTGTACCATGCCCGGCTGATATTTGATGAGTTTAACATAGCCGTTGCGTGATTCGCTCACATAAAACGGCTCCATAAACTTTATTTTTTTCATCACCAGTGAGCCTCCCGGTGCTGTAGTGGTAAAGTTCTCCTCACGATCCGAAAAAACGATCCACGGTAAGGCTGTTTTTTTGTTTTCGTCAAATACATTGGTTCTGTCGTTAGGTTTCTCAAAGGCAGCAGGCAGCGTAGCAACCTTTTTGCTTATTGACACCGGCGACTGCGCGTTTACAGCAACCGTAGCAACCATGAGCGAAAAAATGCATATTATGTTTTTCATGTTATGTTGGTAAAGGCTAATTATTTTGAACGTTTAATACCCGGGGTTGATGTTGTAGAATGCTGCTTAACAGTAAGCAAACTTGAGCAGGTTGACTTTGGCTTAAGCGTTATCTGCGCTTCATCAACATAAATACCACCGCCAAAAGTGAGGCGCATGCAATAAGAGTAAAAGTCGGTTTGCTTTTTATCACCGTTTGATTCGAGGTTCACCGTGATCTTCTCATCGCCGCAGAAATACTTATTTACCAGGTAATAGTAATGCGTGTTAAAATCGGCGCCGTTGGCAATAGCCTGCAGATGCGCGCGTATATCGTCTATCACACGCTGCTCACCCTCGCCTGGGGTAACCATTGTATTAAAAGTAGAATCGGGATTGGTGATCAGGATTTTGTGATAAGCCGGACGGGTACCTTTATCTGTATTTAATCGCACGAAATAAGTACCGGGGTTATGGTAGGTATAAAGCGCGGTAGGGCCTTTAACGTCAACCCGGCCGGTTTCTCCGAATGACCATTCGTAGATGCGCGCGTTCCCCTGCGCTTCAAGCCTTACTTCTTCGTTAACTATGCCCTGGGTTGGGCCGTTTATGGTAATAAGCGTATCGGCACTAACCGGCGCTAAGGCTACCTCCTTCACATCTACCGGAAACTGCTGCTGTAATTTACCGTCAACAGTTAGCCTTACTATATAGGCGCCGGGTTTGCTGTAATGGTAAGTCCCGTTTTGCTTGGTAGACCTTTCGCCGTTACCAAACTCCCAAAGCCAGCTTTTGGCATTTGGCGTGTTATCAGAGTAGATCAGGTCCTCGTTCAGCAGTATCTCGTCCTTCAGGATCCTGGCGTTCACGGTACGTTTCTCAAAAAGCGAACTCTTAAATAAAAAAATCAGCCCCGCCAACAGCAAAATACTGACTACAATATATAAGAAAATGTAGCCCTGCCTGTTAGTGCTTACTGATCTGCCATAATTTTGATCGTCTTGCATGTTTAGTGATAATTATTAAAGGATTGGGTTATGTATGTTTATCGCCTGCTGCTCATGCTTTGCTGCAGTTGCCGGCTTGATAGTTTGCAATCTTCTGATAGTTTGTTTAACCTGCTAATGTCATTGTAGTTACCCCGCAATTCCCGTTTGTCATAAAAAAGGTTCTCCTGTATTTTTGATGCGTAAACGAAAAATTTATACCTGTTGTCATACGACCGGGCATTGTAGAAAGACCGTATAGCAGATATAGAGTTCCTGATATCGTTTTCAAGAAACAGCGCCTGCACGTTGGGGTTAAATTTTACAATGCGGGCGTAACTTGTATCAATGGTAGGCTCAGCTTCCGCACAAACAGCTTCAAAACGCTCTTCTTCCTGCAGCCTCCTTGCAAAATCAGCCTTGGATATGTCACTACTGTCGCCATAATTATAAAATATAGCGGTACATAATATTGCGGCTGTAAAGACAAACAGGCTCAGAAAAAACAAAAACTTTTCCCTTTTTTCTTTTAAACTAAATTTCATAGGATTAACGGCCAAAACGCCCGCGGATACGGTTTACTGCCGATTGGTTTGACTTATTACAAGCCTCTACCTGCGAGCGTAAACTTTCTATCTGGAAGCGGGTGGTGAATAGTGAATCTTTAATATTTGCAGCGGTAGCTACATTATCGCTAAGTTTTTTATACAGATCAAAGCTTTTTAGTGGTACATGGTTATCCTGCAGCTTAGCTTGGATCTTCATGTTGCTTTCCTGTATATCATTCAAAATAAGGTTTTGATTATTAAGCTCCGTTGAATTCATTTTGGTGTATTGAGACAACTGCTGCATACGGAGCATAATAAGGTCAAAGTTGGCGTTGATATCAGTACGCATGGCCATCAACTTGTTTGACTGCTTTACTTTGGCGTTAAGCATAAGCACTTCGCGGTTGGCTGTCATGAAAAAGAAATACACGGCCATTACGCTGAAAAGCAAAAGAAAAGCGAAGTATGATAGGAATTTGATATAGGCCCTGCGCAACTCATTATTGTTGATCGGCTTCATCTCTGTGATTAAATTTTATGGTTAAGGATAAACTATGTCAATCAGCCTTCACTAAAGCATAAACTTTCTTACCTATGCTTAAAACAGTCCAATTATTTGCTTGTTGATAAATAGACTTTCACCCACACGACGGATATATAACCATTGACGAAAAAAATTGTTTACAGTGGATGAAAAATTAACCTTTAAGCTCTTTTTAAATCAACCAAGCTATGTCACTTTATAAAAAGCCATTGCTTTTTAACCAATTGTTACGAGGTCGGGATCTTGAAACTCAGGATCTGGGAGCTTCCATTTCCCAATATTTAGAGCTCATCATTTTTACACGTTTCGGCGAGCATCGTTTTAAGCCTGATTTTGGTTGTGAGATATGGGAGCTCGACTTTGAACTGATCGTTAGTGAAAGCACCTGGGAAGAAAAATTAAGGCAATCGCTACTTAAATCAATCACCACGCATGAGCATCGTATTTATGATGTAAACCTTGACGTGCGCATAAAAGAGGTTAATAAGTTTTACCCGCTGCGCAATATCAGCGAAATAAAAAAACGTGTAGAAATAGTAGTGACAGGCAGAATACAGCAAACGGGCGAAAACTACATGTTTTCTACAGCACTTTATCTAAACCCATTATCAACTTAACTTTATGAGCTCAATTTTCTATAACAGTAAGGAAGAGATACGAACCCGTATGTTGCGTAATGCAATGGACTTTTGGGGTAATACCAACGTAAACGACATGGACCCGTTGGTAAAATTGCTGATAGAGGCGCTTAGCACGGAAATATTTAACGTTTCAAACGATGTAAAAAATCTGGAGAACCGTGTGCTAAACAAAATATCACGCATACTTGCTTCAGACTATCTCACTTCGGCATTGCCTGCACACGCGGTTCTTAAAGGCCATCCAATAGAAAGCGGGGAAGTGCTTGGTACCAACAATCATTTCTTTTACCGCAAGCCTAACGCTAATGAAGGCTCAAAGCAAAAGCAGGACGATACGGATATTTTCTTTTCACCTGTTGGTAACATAAAGGTTTATGATGCCGGCATCAGGTACACGGCAAGTGGAAGGTACCTGTATGAGCATAATGATGGCTCACACAAAACCGTACTGCTAAATGCGCAGCAAAGCGCCGGCAACGAACCAAATACACTTTGGCTGGGTATTGAATGCAGCCAAAACTTAACAGACCTGCGTGATCTATCGCTGTTTTTTGAATGGCCCGACTATACAACAAGCGATGACCTGTACACGCTTTTATCAGTGGTAAAATGCTACACTAATGATAACAAGGATTTAGAATTGCTCAACGGATTAAAATACCAGGATGAGCAGGCTAAAGAGAATCGCCCGGTATTTTACGAGCAAAACATTATTAATTTGCTTACCCGTGATATTAAAGAATATTATAGCAAACGGTTCATCACGCTAACGGATGACCAGCTGGCGGATGTAAGCGCCATGAAAGCTGCCTACCCGCAGGTGTTTACCGGGATGTTTAATGCAGCAGACCTGGCACGTTTAAAACCCTGTGTTTGGTTAAAACTTACCTTCCCCGCCGCTATGCCTGCCGCTGCCATAGATGAGTTACAATTATCTTTAAATTGCTTCCCGGTGGTAAACCGCCGTTTATATGAGCAAAAATACCGGCTTAAGGATACCAATAACATTATCCCGATAAAGCCCGCCAATAGCGAACTGTTTTTATCTGTAAACAACTTGTTTGATGATAAAAACACGCATTATTCCGAGATACCTTATACACAGGCCGACCATAATTACGAGGGCAGTTACTCCATAAGAAATGGCGGGGCGGAAAGATTTGACTCCCGCAACGCGCACCAGCTTATTGAATATTTATTTGAACTGCTGCGTGATGAGAAAGCAGCATTTGCAAGTTATGGCAGCGACTTTTTGAGCAGCATGCTAAAAACCCTTGAACAAAACCTCGCATTGATAGAGCGTAAATCACGCGTTACTAAAGACAAGGCAGGAGCTTTTAACTACCTTATTATAAAACCGGCTAACAAGGCTACTATGTTGTACCTGCAATACTGGACAACACTGGCCGATGCCGCTAATAACATTCGCAGGGGTAGTAAGGTACAGCAATTTGAGATGCTGAAACTACGCGACGAAAGCTTACGACTAATGACCACTACTACAGGTGGCCGTAACAGCCTTGGCGCCACAGAACGTATACAGGCCTATAAGTACGGGCTAACAACAAAAGATAGAATTGTAACCCAGGCCGACCTGATCAGCTTTTGTTATTATGAACTTGGTAACAAGATAAATGATGTTAAAATTGGCAAAGGTGTGGTGGTGTCGCAAAACCCTAAAGAGGGTTTCCAGAAAACGGTTGACATCTATCTTAAACCTGTTGATAATCTTCGGTTATCTGCAGAAGAATGGGATACGCTGCTCGACCTGCTGAAAACTAAGCTGATCAACCGGAGTGTCATCAATTCCCATTATCGGTTTTTCCTTAATTAATGCCTAAGTACGTAGTTACGCCAAGGCAAGAGTTCTCCTCTTCTGGTCCCAGGGAAAGCTTCTGCGACTCGGGGCCTGCTAAATAATGGATATTGTAGGTGGTTTGCAGCGGGATGAAATAAGAGAGCAAAACCTCAAGTGCCCTGGCAGATCGCGTTCCCGGCAAAAAGCTGAGCATTTGTTTGGCATCAAGCGGGCCAATGGTGATAGACAATTCTTCTTCCGGCTCTTGAACAAAACCCGCAATGAAATTAACACCAAGTGTACCTTGCCCCAATTGGGTCTGCAATGCCTTAGCCGCTGATGACGGCTCTGCTTCCTTAATATGATATTGCAGCTTAAACGGCATCTGAAACATAATGCCTAACACATTGCTAATGAACGGCAAATTGTTTCTTTGCTCGTGTATTACCGGTAACACATGCATTAGCATTACCATTTGTTTGTTATCGAAACAATTAAACTCGCGCCACTCCGTCAGGAATATATTTACCAGTTCGTTATACTCGCTTTTCTTGTCCAGCCGGCTTTCGTATAATTCAACAATGGTCCTAACGTGGTAGAGTTCTGCTTCAAATGGGGCAAAAAAAGCACGCGCATGTTTTTCCTCCTCGCGGCGCGTAGCTATGTCTTTGATCATGCCTTCTTCGTCAAGCGATTCACTGGGCTGCGGAGGTGCATGAAAAAGCCCCTCGGGCAACATATCATACAGTCCTTCCCTGTTTATCCGTATGGATGTCATTTGCCTGTCGCGGTAAGCCGAGATATAAGAACCTAACTCCCTCACCTCTTTGGCATAGGCACGTTCCTCGGCGCCAGCCGGGAGTATAATTACCTTATCCGCGTCAACCTCACCCTGCTCAATAAGCTCAGCGGCAAGCGTAACGGCTTTAAAATCGGTGTTAAAACGGTTGGCTGATTTTGATGGCATAATGTCAATATTTAGGTTTCTTAAAACAATAACCACAATTATTGGTAATTGATTATACAAATTTCACTTTTTAATTTTTAGTGATTTTTCTGACCACAAGCCTATTACTATATGGACGTTAAATCGTTTTTTATAAGATATCTGCTTTTTCCCGTAATCGTTATCATCTCTACTACCGTGATGACGATCTTAAATAAGAAGAACAAGCTGCTCAACAACAAAAAGCTCATTGTAATTATGTTGCTTACCGGCATTGTTTTGGGCTTACCGGGCCTTCTTGGTTTTCTCGACCTGCAGTTTATGCCCTGGGGATATTTAGGGTGCTCTTTTTACTACCTGGTGGTGGGTACCATATTTGTGTGGCAGGCAGGTGTACATTATGAAGAAATGCTGCTGCAAAAACGGGGCTTCTTTTTTGTTTGTTGCCTTATAACATGCCTGTTAGGTATATTTTTATTTAAGCTCGGGTTTGATTGGCTAAATAACCTCGGATACGGCATCTGGGCTTCATCATCCGTACTGGTGTTTCTACTGCCCGTAATTTTCTGGTGGACATATATTGCCTTTTTAAATATCCCCATGGAGATATACAAAGTATGGCAGTACCCGCTTGTACCAGAAGACATCAGCATGGAGCATCTTGACTTTAATAAACTATTGGTTTTAGAAGTAAATATCTATAAATATACTACAGATGATGAGCCGCTAAAAGTAAAGGCCAAAGCCCCCCGAAACATGAATTTTGGCCTGTGGTTTCAAAAGTTCATTGATGATTATAACCTCAAGTTCCCTGATTCAAAAATTGAGTATTTAAATAATCAGGAGAGATATAAATGGATATTTTACGTTAAACCATCATTCTTTAAAGAACGCCAGTTTATTGATCCCGACCTGGATATTGAACAAAACCAGATCACGGAGCGGTTCCCCATATTTGCTAAAAGAGTTTCTGAAATAGTGAGCACTCCGGAAAAGGTGGGCGATCAGGCTGTTTATTTATAACGCTAAATTTGTAATGTAATGATTTTGCCATTGAAATACCGTGCTGTAAATTGGGTGGATGGGATGAAGATCTCCAGCGCTCATTTTGTGCAAACAGATAACTTTGTACAGGATATCATCAGAGATAGCAATTCACTTACGCTTAACTCCGTAAACTATGGTTTGCTACCGCCATTTAACGGCGAACAACGTTCTTTTGATATTCAGATAAACGAAAGGCCGGCCAATGGCATACAAATAAAAATAAAGCAATGCAATGCCATCACTGCTGAAGGCTACCGCATATTTATCCCTCCGGCTAATATGGGTGAGGAATTGGTATTTGACCATTATTTTAACACCGATCCGGGAAATGACGGAGCCGAGGTTTACTACATTATCCTGTCTGTAGATCCGCACCAGCGTGTAGCGACAGGTAAACCCAATGCCGAAGAATCTCCTTTACGCTACCCGGAAGTAGATAACTATTATGGCATTACCATTATACCGGCGTCGCAGCTAAATGCGCGCAATAACAACTACCTTGAGGTAGGAAAATTTACACGGAGCAGTACCGGCATAACGGTTATAAAAGATTATATACCACCATCAACCAGTATATTAAGCCATCCGGACCTTATCAGGTATTACGAGCATTTCAGCAACCAGCTAAATGAGTTTCAGCTGCTGTCTTTCCGTATCATAGATAAGATCACGTCGAAAGACAACATTTCTACCATCGGGAAAAACGTAAAAACCCTTTGCGATAAAATGCTGGATTTTATTGCCCGCATTTATTTCCCTTACCGCAATATCGTTCATCATCAACCGCCGTTGATAATGGTTGGCTACTTTTCTGAAATGGCCCATGTTTTTTTCAGTACCATAAAAAGTATAGCCGGTAACGAACGCGAAGAGTTATTAAAATACTTTTACGAATGGAAAGACGTTACCCCGGGCAACTTTGAAGAGTTACTGGCCCGCTTGATAGAGATTGTGTACAACCATCACGACATTAGCGCTGCCATGACCACTATTGATGAGTTTATACGCGTTTTAATTGCACTTTGGAATAAGCTAAGCACGCTGGAATACATAGGCCAGCGCAAAGAAAACATTGTGGTTGCCGAGCAACAGGTTGTGCAGGCGGTACAAGCCAAACGCACATGGACGCTGCTTGATTAAATCTAAATAGATTTGATACTTCTTTAGCTTGAAATATTTGAGGGTGACGTTCGTTAGAAACGTAATATCCTCAAAATGAAAAACGTTTTCTTATACCCGCTTTACCTGGTAACCTGGCTAATGCTATTTTGCCTGCCGCAATTTTCCAGCGCGTCCGACTTCCGGTTTCGTATTAAAAACGAAAATAAAAATAAGGTCGCAGTTTTTTATCGCCTCAAGGGGCACTCGGGTAATCTGAAAGTAAAAGCCATCTTCAGCCTTAAACCAGGCGAGGACCGCGAAAAAGAGATCGACATTAAAAAGGGAGATACCATTGCCTTTTACGGCCAGGATGCGGAAGACCAGCTTTCTGTATTAATTAAGAGGGATTATCAAACGCTTGAAACGCATAAGAAAGAAATTAATGATATCCCCATTATTGTACCCGAAAAAATAAACAGCTCTTTTGAGTCTTTAGAGGGGCTGAGCATAAAGCTGGAACATAACAAGGTGTTGAATTTCCTATTGAAAATGGATTCCACTTCCATGAGCAGTTTATCAATGGTGGAGAAGAATTTTCAAAGCGTATACCCACTCGGAACATTCATTTTTGTTGATACTAAAACAAACCGGTTACTACTACCACCGCTGGAACCGTCTTTCTGGAATAATAGTGAAAACTATCTGACCATTCAGGATAGCCTTTCTGCAATGGTCGATAAAGATAAAAGAGGGATGGCTAATACCCAGGTAGCCTTTTTTATTGCCAAAATGTTTGATTCACTCCGTGTAGACCACGCAGCACAATTACAATTCAAGGCCAAATTATCGCTCGTCCGCTGGAAACCTACCGCTGAAGCAAACATCTACCAAATATTTAACGATAAATCCTTTGTAGATTTTTTGCAGAATTGTTATGCGCAAATTGATAACCCGGATAAAGAATATCAGCGATACCGGCTCTATTTTCTATCATCATATGAACGCATTGATGACCTGGAGGTTTACGGAAGGCAATTTTACAACTTTGGGAATGAAACCGATCTTTCTTTTAGTACACCTTCAGAAATTGTAAATACTAATTTGGGCGTTATGTTCGCAAAAACAAAAACGCTTAGCAATTACTATTCAGTACAGGGAGCCGTTTTGCGTACCAAGGCCTATGATTTTACCGCGTTACTCTTTAATGGCTTTCAAACAAACGTTAAAAGAAAAATAGTTACCGAGGACAAGGCACTGCAAACAAGTATCAGCAACGATATTGTAAGTGAATACAAAAGCCTTGTAGCCTACAACCCCGACCCTCAACAGCTAATGCTGCAAGCTGTTGATTCCAATACAGCGGCTCCTCCTCTATTGTCAATCCGTACAACTTTAGGAGATCTGTCCGCGTATTCACCTATGGCGGCAGATACTTCCAAAACAGCTTCCTCTGCGCTAAACAATATTCGTATCAGCGCCTATAACAATAAGGCTAAAATCTTCAATTCGCATCTTAAAGAACTAAATCACTTATTTAAAGAATTTGACCAGGTAACTGCCGACTTAGATAAGATCTCTATGGCATCGCCGGAAAAAAGCTTTTCAAGCTCTGTAAATACACCGGGCCTGTTAAGTGAGATAGAGATCAATAGCCAGATCATTAAGAAAGAATAGATCAGGTAATAATCCTTCTTTATGTAATTAGTGTGTGAAAGGGTTTAGTGATTAATAATTACCGTAACTGCGCCTGCACACTGCATTGGGATCTAAGAACGATCACCTGAATACCATGTGCTTTAAACTATCACCTCCGGATACCAGTCAGCTGCATTAAAACCGCTGTAATTACTTCCTACCAACTATATTTGTTCTATACTCATTAACGCTGTTATTTTATGCTTCAATTACTCAGGCAACCCTGGCCCTGGTACACTTCGGGTACCGTTATAGCGGCTGTAATGGTTACCTTAATACTATTTGGTAAATCTTTTGGCTTTTCATCTAACCTGCGTACCATTTGCACCATGGTTGGCGCAGGGAAAAAAGTTGCTTTCTTTGATTTCAACTGGCGTTCGCAAAAATGGAACCTGTATTTTCTTGCAGGTGCTGTTATCGGCGGCTTTATAGCAGGTACATTCCTTAAAAACGGGCAACCGCTGCAATTATCTGCCGCTACCATCACAGATTTAAAAGCACTCGGCATCCGGTTTGACGGGCAGTTGGAACCCGGCCAATTATTTGGCCTGAAAGCATTAAACTTAAAAAACATACTGCTCATGCTTACAGGCGGCTTGCTTATTGGCTTCGGTACGCGTTATGCCGGAGGCTGCACTTCGGGCCATGCCATAAGCGGCTTATCAAACCTGCAGTTACCTTCGCTGGTGGCCGTGATCGGCTTCTTCGCTGGTGGCCTTATCATGACTCATTTATTATTCCCCCTCATCTTCTGATATGAAAGCACTAAGATTTATACTGGCGGGCATCGTCTTTGGTATCGTCATGATTAAGTCCGAAGCCGTGAGCTGGTACCGCATACAGGAAATGTTCCGCTTCCAATCGTTCCATATGTATGGTATCATTGGCACCGCGGTCATACTGGGCATTATAGCAGTTTATATCATCAAAAAACTAAAGCTACGTAACACCGAGGGCGAATTTATTAGCCTGCCGGACAAAGACAAGCAATGGACCAAGTACATACTTGGCGGGCTTATTTTCGGGTTAGGATGGGCACTTACCGGCGCGTGCCCCGGCCCCATGTTTGTTAGTATAGGTTATGGCTACGTGAGCATGATCATTGTTGTAGGAGGTGCCCTGCTTGGCACTTATATTTACGGTGTACTACGAAACAGATTACCTCACTAACTTACTGTAGTTAAAGTACTTTCAGAAACCATACAGATGAACAGAAGAGAGTTTACCCGGATAACTTCACTGGCAGCATTGATATTACCGCGACAAAATGGTTGGGGTTTAATTAATGATATTAATCAGCTTAACCCGCTGCTGTAAAAAAGCAATGTATAGCCGCCTTTAAAAGGTTTGAGCAGGTATGGAACTTTAACGATTTCTGGAAAAGAGGTAACACCTTTGACGCCTGCCTGGTATTTGCCGACGCGCTGCATAAAAAATGGCCTGGCGATAAAGACGTAATGGCTGTTTTAGAAAGTATTGACGGCATGCTGGAAGAAAATTACCGCTACTTTAAATCGTTCGATGCCGGAAAAATGTGGGCTGATGATTTTGGCTGGTGGGGTTTAATGGCCATTAATGCGCGTAAACATCTGTTGAGATCAGGAAACGAAGCACTGGCCGATAAATATACCAAACTGAGTATAGAATTGTGCTGGCAGCAGGAAAAAGAACACGCATACGATTTCTCTGACACCGCTAAACCAGTACCGCATGGTTGCCGGAACGGCGATGCTGACGGGCAGGACAAAGGCGTAAAAAACACGGTGACCAATGTACTGTTCTTCTTATTATCATGCCGTATTTACCGTTTGCTATCTATCGAAAAGCAAACCGGTAACGAACAATACCTGGAAATGGCTTACCGCCAATGGCTTTGGTTTGATAGCTGGTTTAAACTTACTGATTATGGTTACCTTCAACAATTAGGTAATGATGCCTTTTTAGTGCAGGAAAGGCCTACCGCGTTTTTCGATGGGTCGGACTATAAAGATACCACCCACCCAACATGGGAAAAAGGCTGGGTGTGGACCGGCGACCAGGGTATGTTAATGGCCGCGTTAACCGAACTGTTAACCATAAAAAATGATATTGCCGCATGGATAACGCGCACCCATTTTGATGCCGGGTTTAAATCGAATGTATTTGAAAATAGCATTAACCATTATCTCAAAAGCCTTGCGAAAGGTGTAAAGATGGGATTGACCGGCAATACGGATAACATTATCAGAGAAGCACCCTTTAAAGCCAATTTCGGGCCGGAGTTTGGAAACGATTATTTAGCCGGTCGTGGTATATTAATGCGTTACCTGGGCCAGTTTGGTAATAACGCAGGAAACGTTAATTTTAGCAAGAGTATTATAGCTACCGCTGCTGCTATCTGGCATACACGAGATGTTGTCACTAACCAGTTCTCACCGGAGTTTACCTCCATTGAAAGCGATGAATTGTATGCGCAGCAATACCGGAAATTAACCGGCTTAGGCGACCCTGCCATGGAGTGGCAGATACAGGCAATGAATGAACAGCAAAAATTTGGTGTATGCCAGTCCATCGGTTTGGATGCCTTTGGCGCCCTTATCAATCAATTATAACCGCAATTTCTTTTTAAATTGGTGGCTAACCTGTGCAGCGAATAGGAACGCGTTTTATTCTCAGGCGCGCTAAAGTGTGCAACAGCCATAGCGTTAGCTGGCCGGAATGCCTCGTTACAAAAGCTCAAAATAAACGTAGCTACTCCCAGGGATATAAAAGTGGTTTGATAGCCCACTATTATGAACATAACACCACCTGTGAGAAGGGCGACTGCCTGCATATCATAAAAGCCTATCCTGTCGCTCAGCCAGCCACCAACGTAAGCGCCCACTATTGAGCCTGCACCGAACAAGGCCATGATGTAGCCTGCCTGTGCCACTGTGAAATGCAACTGGTTAATACAGTATATGGTCATGAAAGGCACAACCATAGTACCGCTTCGGTTAATAAGCATTACAATACTGAGGTACCAATTGTAACGCGCAAGCCCGCTGTATGCTTTTTTATAAAGTTGGATTAAGGACACGATTAAGGAATTTAGATTGACAAAGCAAATACCGTAGACCCTGCCTCAGCAATAAAATTATTATATTTAATTGATTACAATGTTAATAAGGCTTGTTTACTTATTACATGAAATTGTATTCCTTTTTTAGTACTTAACCCAAGTGTCATGAATGTTAACGAAATTATGGCCGAACTTAAGGCAAAGGGTAGCGAAAGTATAAAGAAAACACTGTTGAAACATGGTGTTAAAGAGCCCTTTTTTGGCGTTAAAATCGAATATCTCAAACCCATACAGAAAAAAGTTAAAAAGGATTATAAGCTTGCTAAAGACCTTTTTGCCACAGGTAATGCCGATGCTATGTATTTGGCAGGGTTAATAGCTGACGATGCTCAAATGACCAAGGCAGACCTCCAAAACTGGGCTGAACTTGCTACATCAAATAATATAAGCGAGTATACCGTGCCCTGGGTAGCGGCAGGCAACCCACATGGCTTTGAACTGGCGCTGGAATGGATAGAAAGCCCGGTAGAGCATATAGCCGCCTGCGGATGGTCTGCTTTGAGCAATATTGTTACACTTTGGCCTGATAGTGAACTGGATATGGAAACACTACAACATCTGTTGAAGCAAACTGCAGAAAATATCCGTTCAGGCGATGCCAGGGTGATTTACCAGATGAATAACTTTATTATTTCGGTAGGGTCTTACGTATATACACTGGCAAATGAAGCTATGGACATTGCTAACCAAGTAGGCATGATTAATATTGAAAAGAACGGTACGGCATGTAAAGTGCCGGTAGCTGCAAATTACATTCAAAAAATATGGGATAAGCACGGAGGTGTAGCGCCAAAGAAAAAGGATGTTAAATGTTAACGCAAGTGTACCCGCTTACATCAATATAATTATCCTTTGTGCTTTAAACAGCTTTCCTATCTTATAGTTTTGATGTCCTGTCTCTCAACAAATGGTCGGCTAAAACTAAAGCGGCCATTGCTTCAACAATAGGCACCGCGCGTGGTACCACACAAGGGTCATGGCGCCCTTTGCCCGATATTTCTGCTGCATTGCCTTCGCCATCAATAGTTTGTTGGTTGTGCATAATGGTGGCCACAGGTTTAAAGGCAACTTTAAACTCGATAGGCATACCATTGCTGATACCGCCCTGTATACCACCGGAGAAGTTAGTACGGGTGGTTACTTTACCGCTTGCATCTTTCTGGAAAATATCGTTATGCTCAGATCCGCGCATTTCGCTGCCACTAAAACCCGAGCCGAACTCGAAGCCATGTACGGCATTGATGCTCAGCATAGCTTTTCCTAAGTCGGCATGTAGTTTATCAAAAACCGGCTCGCCTAAACCTACCGGGCAGTTTTTAATGTAACAGCTTACTTTGCCGCCAACGGTATCACCATCTTTGCGCACACCGTCAATAAAAGCGATCATTTCTTCGGCGGTGGCTGGGTCTGCACAACGTACAATGTTTTGTTCGCGCTGGGCAATAAAGTCATCGGCGTTGTCAATAAAAACGTTCGGCGCATCAATTTTACCTACACTGCTTACATGTGCAACAATCTCTATGCCCTGTGTTTTGAGTAACAATTTAGCCAAAGCACCGGCAGCTACACGTGCTGCTGTTTCGCGGGCGGATGAGCGGCCCCCACCACGATGATCGCGGATGCCGTATTTAGTAGCATAAGTATAATCCGCATGCGACGGGCGGAAAACATCTACATTGTGGCTGTAATCCTTTGAGCGTTGGTCCTCATTCGGGATGATCATAGCGATAGGTGTGCCTGTGGTTTTACCCTCAAATGTGCCTGAAAGTATTTTAACGGTATCGCTTTCCTTACGTTGTGTAGTGATCTTGGACTGGCCTGGTTTTCGCTTATCCAGTTCGCTCTGTATGTAATCCAAGTCAACGTCAACGCCTGCAGGGCAGCCGTCAATAATGACGCCGATAGCCTCGCCATGTGATTCGCCGAATGTGGTTATCCTGAATAATTGCCCAAATGAGTTGCCTGCCATAATGTATTAATGTGCAAATGTGCGGATATGCAAATGTGCAGATTGTTTTTAATTGATTTCTTAAGTGTTATTGCGAGCGTTAGCGCGGCAATCTCATATGACAAGCATGCTCGACCTGCTTATGAGATTGCCACGTCGTCCCGATAGCCATCGGGACTTCTCGCAACGACATAGTTTTTGTACTATGATAACGGCTCTGATTTAAACCCAACTTTTTCCAGGTCTGTCCAGAAAGCCGGATAGGATTTGTTTACCACTTCGGCATCTTCTACCTCCAACTCGGGTATCAGTATGGCCAGCGGTGCAAAGGCCATTGCCATACGGTGATCATCATACGTGCTGATGAACATGTGCTGTGGTAAGTTGCGTTCGCTGCAATCCAGTTTGTAAACCTGTCCTTTTTCTATCAGCTTAACACCCATTTTAGCCAGCTCGGTTTGCAAGGCCAATACCCGGTCGGTTTCCTTGATCTTTAAGGTTTCCAGGCCGGTAAATGTTGCCTCATGCCCCAAAGCTGCGCAAACCACAATAACGGTTTGGGCCAGATCAGGACATTCTTTCATATCAAATATTTTACGGGCAATAGGTTTAGCCTCTTTAGTAAGATAAACGCCCCCACCCTTAAATACAGATGTGATGCCGAAGTTAGCCATGATCTCGGTGATAACGCTATCGCCTTGCAGGCTGTAGGGCGTTAATCCCGGTAAAAAGAGTTCCGCCTCGTCACTTAGCGCCGCGATGGCATACCAGTAAGATGCCGCGCTCCAATCGGGCTCAACATAGAGGGTAGTTGGCGTAAAATCCTGTGGTTGTATGGTAATTACATTATCTGCCCAGCTATGCCTGATGCCGGTTTGGTTAAGCATGGCCAGCGTCATTTCCACATAGGGTTTGGAGGTTAGCTCACCTTCAATATGCAGTTCGAGGCCTTGCGATAATTTAGGAGCTATCAGTAAAAGCGCGGTAATATACTGGCTGCTAATATCGCCCTTTATCGTTATCGCGTTTGTTTGCTGTTCAAACCCGCTATGGATATGGATAGGGGGATAACCCTCGTTATTCACATAATCTATAGTGGCGCCCAGCTTGCGCATGGCATCAACCAATATGCCTATAGGCCGCTGCTGCATACGGGCAGAACCGGTTAGGGTAACATTTTTGTTAAGCAAAGGCAGGTATGCCGTAAGGAAACGCATGGCCGTACCGGCCGGGCCAACGTCCACCTGCCTGCCAGACTCAACTCCGGTAGTTAAAACGGGGCCACTTGTTGTTACCTTACCGTGTTCATCAATCTTACGCGTTTGAACAAATAGTTGCGGTGGTTCCATTTTCGTTGTATCAAGAATGGACTTGAGTGTAACCGCGTCAGCAGCGTCAGATATATTTTCAACTTTAACTTCACCATCGCTTAAGGCTTCCAGTATAAGGGCGCGGTTACACTCGCTTTTGGAGCCGGTGAGTTGTATAGTCCCTTTAGCTGTATTGCCTTGCTTGGTAAGTATGATGTTATGTTTTGCCATATTAGCCTCACCTAAATCCTCTCCAAAGGAGAGGACTTTTCGTGTTTTTATTTAAGCTTCATCTTAATTCTCTTTGACTGAGAACCGTGTTTGTTATTTGCAACCCTTCTCTATGTGAGAAGGGCAGGGATGAGGCAGGTTACGCGTGCGTTAATTTTTCTTCTACCTGGCCAGCCTCCGCGTTCATGATCTCTGTTTGCTTGCGGATAGATTCGTTGTGCACCAGTTCCAGGAATTTCTCGGTAAACTCGGCACCTAATTTAAGCGCTTTTGCATAACCAATACGTTTGTGCAAAATTTCGTCCCAACGGTTAACCTGCAGAATGGTTAGGTTATTGTCTTTTTTATAATTACCTATTTTTTCAACTATCTGCATACGCTCGGCCAGTTTTTGTATCAGCAGGTCATCGATCTTGTCAATCTGGTTACGTAATTCGCCCAGTTTATCATTGATTTCAGTATTGCGTGTTTCAGGTTTGCGTAAAGTTAAATTGTTGATGATATCAGTAAGCGCGGCAGGGGTTACCTGTTGCTTAGCATCGGTCCAGGCCACGGTAGGGTCAATGTGCGATTCGATCATCAGACCCTGCATATCCAGGTCAATCGCTTTTTGTGAAATGTAAGCGATAAGGTCGCGGTTACCGGTAATGTGGCTTGGGTCATTGATAATAGGCAGCTCAGGCACTAAAGTTTTTAAGCTGATGGCTACATCCCACATCGGTTCGTTACGGAAAGCCGATTTTTCGTAAGATGAGAAACCACGGTGAATGGCTGCTAATTTAGTGATGCCTGCATTGTTGATACGCTCCAACGCACCAACCCACAAAGAAAGATCGGGATTTACCGGGTTTTTAACCATTACAGGTACATCAACACCTTTAAGGGCATCTGCAATTTCCTGCACGGTGAAGGGGTTAGCAGTTGAACGTGCACCTACCCAAAGGATATCTACGCCTGCTGCCAGGGCTTCTTCAACGTGTTTCGCGGTAGCTACCTCAACAGCGGTAGGTAAACCGGTTTCTTCTTTGGCTCGTTTTAACCACTCCAGGCCAATGCTGCCAATGCCTTCAAACTCACCCGGGCGGGTACGTGGTTTCCAGATACCTGCGCGCAGCGCGGTAACTTTGCCGGTTTTAGCTAATAAATGCGCGGTGGCTACCAACTGGTCTTCAGTTTCGGCACTGCAAGGGCCTGCAATTAATAAAGGCTGCTTACCTTCTTTATTTATCCAGGTGTTTAGGGGCTGTATGTTTAAGTTCAGTTTCATATCGTTTTTTGTTAGTCCGGAAGTCCGATAAGAAGGGAAGTCCGGGGTGGTTTTTTAATTTCTTTAAATTTTTTCTTTCGGACTTTCCGAATCTTCGGACTTCCGGTGTGTTTCTCTTTCGGCCTCCCGGACTTTCCGGGCTTTCCGACTCATCACTACTCTATCTTTTTCACAGTAATGTAGCGTTTTGTATTACTTGGCTTTGGCGGCTGCTTAGGCGAATTGTCTTCTTCGTAACGCCGGTACTCTCCCAAAATATTAAAGTTGTGTGTGTACTTTAATATCTGTTTTATGGCATTGTCAAACTGCTTGGTTTCCGTCCATTCAATGTCAACATAAAAATTGTACTCATTACGTTTACCCAATACCGGCATGCTTTGTATCTTGGTCATGTTCACCTGCTCATGAGCAAAAATGTTCAGCACTTTGGCCAGCGCCCCCACTTCGTTATTTACCTCAAAGCATAGTGAGGCTTTGTTGGCGGGTTCTTTCCTGCGGTTGTTCTCATGCGTGGTCAGTATCAGGAAACGCGTAAAATTCAGCTTGTTTGATTCAATACGGCGTTCTAAAACGTCTAAACCATAAAGCTGAGCGGCAAGCGTATTGGCGATAGCTACAGTATCTTTTAACTGTTCATCGCGTATGCGTTTGGCACAGGCGGCGGTATCGTTACTCTCAATGATCTTGAGATGCGGGTACTCATCAAAAAAATCAATACACTGGCGTATGGCAATGGGGTGAGAGGTAACGTATTTTACCTCATCAAACCGTACACCGGGCAGGGCCATCAGGTGCAGTTGTATAGGTACGTATACTTCACCAACTACCGGGTAGCTATAGCCCATCATGAGCGAGTAATTAGGTAGAATGCTGCCGGCAATGCTGTTTTCAATAGCCATTACCAGGTAGTCGGCCTCTTTGTTCTTAAGCGCCTCAAAAGTTTGCTTAAACGAGTTGCACTCAACCGTTTCAATGTTTTCACCAAAGTAACGGAAAGCGGCTTCCTCATGAAACGAAGCTTTTATGCCCTGTATGGCCACCCGTGGTTTATCAGTCTTTATCATACCTGTAAAGCAAAAAGTCCCGGCTTGTTGGGCCGGGACTTTTCAGTTTTTTCTTTTATGTGTTTTTAGTACATATCAGTCCCGGCTCTTACTGCTAAAGTAAAAGTAGAAACCCCAGAAATATGCACGTTGTGTATTCATTGTTTTGTTATGCCGTAAATGTACAAGTAAAAATTGTTTTGTCAATAGATAATTTTATTTTTCTAAAAATTTATAGGTCGAACAAAATTAAATTCTGTTAAATCCGGTTTAACTTGTTTTGCCATCGGCTTTAGGCTCGGGGATGATCTTAGGTTCATGGATACCCTGTTTTTCATAAACCTCTTTGTTCATCTCAAAATGTAATCTCGACATCTGGTTCAAGTAAACCTCAATAGGTTCCAGGCCAACCTGCCTGCGGCGTATGTTTACATTCGCGCTATCAGCCAATGGGCGCGGGATAGCCTGGCACAGTTTGGTATTGTAAGTTAATTGTGTGGCGTAAACTTGTTTTTTTCCGGTGTTGATGTTGACTCTGTCGGTTAGGTAAGCAAAATTTTTCGGGTCGGCGTTGTTCTTATCAACCTCAACCTTCATGGCTTTTAAAACTTGTATTTGAAAATCGGGGTGCTTGTCGCAATGCTGTACCATTAGCCAAAAATGGTTTGAGCCTGTTTTTCCTACAAGGTCGTAGCCCGGGTAACCGTATTGCTTAAAAATATTTGCAAGCAAGCGCTGGTGGGTATTAAAAACGCTGTCTTTAAAGTTGTCCCAACGTTCGCGTGTCCAGTTTTTATATTCTCCTTGCGGAACTGATGCGGCTATCTGGTCAACCTTTACCCATTTGGCAAGGCTATCGGCCAGCGGTTGGTTAAACTTTTTGTTTTGGGCAAAGGTGCTTAAAACTGAAAGGTAGCAAAGCGACAGTAGTATTGTCCTGATTTTCATAAGGTTTTGTTTGACCCAAATATAAAGTTTACCAAAATAACGCGATAGCGGCTATCAACAAATTTACAAAGCCGCTGTTTTTCAACAACGGATCATCACGGGATTCGTACTCCGATAATAAAAAACTATTCGGGGCAATCTACAAAGGTCTGTAATTGGTATATAACAACAAATAACACAAGGTAATGGTAAACGCTAAACCGAAAGATCTGGCCCTGCACGTGCTTGAAAAGTTGAAGCACAGTAAACTATCGTTGCCTATACCTCCTATGGTAATATTGGAGGACCTTTTTGAAACGTTGTTCTTTGCCAGCATGCGCACAGAAGAAAGCGACCTGATAAAGGTGACCGTTACGCTGATAGACCCTGAAAATCCCGACCCGCGCCCGCCTCGGGAAGTAGTGGCTGAACGCTGGAGTGTTATCCGCTTCGATGAACACATGGAGTTCACCATTAAAAACCTGGTAAAGCTTTCCAAGGCGTCAGACCCTTCTACCACCTCCCTCGCGGTTTATTATAATCAGGAAGGTGGATTATATATCTGGGGGATGATCGATCAGGCTATACATTATCAAAGTTTTTTGAATTATGAGTCGGAATCAGGCTCCGAGCAGCCAGGCTTATTTCAGGTGCTGGTAAATGATATTGGTACGCTGGATGTATTGTTTGATTATGAGCTGCTCGCCAGGTTAAAGCAAAACGTATTAATACCGCGCTACCTGGACGTATTTACCATAGGCCCGGTATCCAAAATATTAAAAGCTAATGCCGGCCATTTAAAGGAGGAGCTAAAGGAGTTTTTGAAAAGCGAGCACCCGGAAGAGGATTTTGCTGACTGGGAAAACTTCGCCGACGGGTTATGGATACAAACCCTTTCGCGCCTGTTACTGCGTGTTCAAAATTATCATCACGGCGGGGGCATCCTCATCACTAATAATGAACAAGATATCGACATTAAATACAAGATCTATTACGATAGGCTAAAGTTAGCGGTAAGCAAATATGCCAAAGAAAGCATCAACAACTACCTGGCCGAATGGCTTATTGAAGACCACTTGGCATCGGGCAAAAGATCCATCTCCAAAGACTGGTATTTGGAGCAGTCCCGGTCGCTGTTCTCACGTGAGCAAATAGCCGATGAAATTAAGGGCTGTATATCGTTCCTGGCTTCGCATACCTGCGTAGATGGTGTTTTACTGTTTGATGCCGATATGATATCAAAAGGTTTTGGCGCAGTACTAAAGGCTAAAAAGTCCCCAAGAAAAATATATATATCACCTACGGCAACCGCCACACCAAAATCATTGGTACCTACAGATCCACTGCATTTTGGCACCCGCCATCGCTCCATGATCAGTTATTGCTGGAACTATCCTGGCAGTTTAGGCCTGGTTATTTCGCAGGACGGCGATATAAGGGCGTTCCATCGAATAGAGGATAAACTCATTATGTGGGAAAATATAAAAACCCAGCAGTTCCTTAAAAGCCGTAAGCTCAAGAAAAATAAGTAAGTAAATTAAATACTGATGTAGGGCAACAAGAGCAATACGGCTATTAACGGTATAAGCATCACCACCGCGCCTATTTTTAAAAAATCTACGGCGCTTACATTGATACCTTCCCTGCGAAGCGCGTTTAACCACAATATGGTAGCTAATGAGCCGGTAACTGAAAGGTTTGGCCCAAGGTCGATACCGATAAGTATAGCTTTGCGCACCAGGTCGGGCATGGCTGCGGCCTGAGATATTTCGCCGGCTATAAGTCCAGCCGGAAGGTTATTCATGAGGTTACACAGGATTGCCAGTCCACCGCCTGCTATAATTGAAGTAGTTTGGGCGCTATGGCTTGCCGCTGCGGCTAATTTTGCAGCCAATTGCTGCGTTACGCCTGTTTGGGTAAGCGCTTCAACAATTACAAAAAGCCCGGCTACCAGCAGTAAAACGCCCCATGATACCTGTCGCATAGGTTTGATGACAGACTTTTTGGCAACGGCGCCAATAATTAGTGTACAAAGTAAACCTGTAATAAAGGTTGGCCACCCGAGGTCGATTCCTAAAGCAGAACATGCGAGCAATACTGCTACAGTCGCGATAATGCTATACAAAGCCAGCTTACCTGTTTTGCTTAAAGGCTGGCGTTCCACGTCGGTGCTGAAGATTTCCTTCAGCGCGTTTTTCTGTGTGGTTTTCAGCGCCCAATACGTGAGCACAATTACCAAAACAGACGGTATAAGGAATTGACCCAGCCAATGCCCGAGCGAGGGTAGTTGCTTTTGGTAGATCACCAGGTTTGCCGGGTTAGATATAGGCAGCAGGAACGATGCCGCGTTAGCGATAAACGCGCAAATAAGTAAATATGGTAAGTTGTTTTTAACGCCTGAAGCCCTGGTAGCGGCAATTACCGCCGGTGTTAAAACCACAGCGGTAGCATCATTAGAAAGAAGCGCGGTGACCACAACACCAGCCATGAAAACCAATAGGAAGAGTTTTGAGGCAGAACCACCTGATGCTCTTACCGTATGCCCGGCAATCCAATCAAAAAGTTTCTCTTCCCTGGCCGATTCTGAGAGCAGCATCATCCCCGCCAGAAAAAGGTAAACATCAGTACCTTTTGCTACACCGGCGGTAAAGGTTTTAAAGGTAATGAGCCCGCATATAAGCAGTAAGATAGCCCCGCTTAAAGCCCAAACGGCTTCCGGCAATTTAAAAGGTCTGATAATAACCCCTGCGATGGCCAGCAGGGAAATAGCCCAGATAATATAGTTGTTGCTCATGATCAGTGTTTGTGGCCGTGGTCGCAAACTTTGCGAAGTGTTTTACTGTAATAAACCCAGATAAATATAGAGATAACCGCGAAACTGCCTAATACCACAAATGCCGGTTTAAAACCCATGCTTTGTGCCAGCCATCCACCAATTGCCGGGCTTAATGCCGCGCCTACACCCTGTACCGTCATTACAGCGCCCTGGCCAACGTTAATACGGCCGGTACCATTGAGTATATGCGCTACAAGGGCGGGTACAGCTACGCTTTGCAGGCCCGCGCCAATACCATCAAGTGCCTGTACCGGGTATAGGCCTATATGATAGTTTAAACTGGCAGCCACCAGCCCGCGTATGGGTAACGATAAGAAAGATAGCAACATCACCAGCCAGTAACCGCTCTTATCTGCCGATCGCATAGCTACTATAGATGCGCCTATCATCACCAGTTGTGCTATTACAATGGTCATGGCTACAAACATGGACGCATTGCTATTGCCCTGGCTTGCCGCGCCAAGGCCATACATCGGCAGCATGGCGCCGTTGCCGAGGTGAAAGCAAGCCAGCGCCCCTGCCAGCATTAATAATGGTTTGCATTCTAAAAGTTCTTTATAGCTGCTGGTATCATTAGCATCGTCTTTTCCTGCTTTCATACCGCGGGCGGCCCTGTCATCAATAGCAGAAGCGGGTATGGTACTCACCAGTATAATAGAGATTAGCCCAAACGCAGCCGATAGATAAAAGATAGCCTGCATGCCATATACCATGCCCAGGTAACCTGACAGGCCTGCGCCAACCATGTTGCCGGCGTGGTTCCAGGCCTGGTTACGCCCGTTTTGGCGGTTAAAGCCTTTTTGTTTTACCAAACCCAGCGTAATGGCCATTACGGCGGGCACTATAGCGGCGCCTGCTATGGCTGTAGCCACCTGCGACAGGCCCACGATCCAAAAATTTTGCGATAGCAGGATAACCGCCGAGGCCAGTACAGTACATATACCGGGAATGATCACATATAATTTTTTGCGCTTGGTTTGGTCAATAAGCGCACCTGCGGGTATGGTTACCAGTACACCTGCTACGCCGCCAAGGGTCATTACGGTACCAATGGCTCCGCTTTTCCACTGGTGGGCAAGCAGGAAGATACCCAGAAAGGGGCCGATGCCCGCCTGCATATCTGCCATGAAAAAATTGAGCGCTTCAAGGGCGGCTCTAAAACCGGTTGGTTTGGTTTGGTGTGTTGCAGGAACGGCTAAATGTGGCATATGGTGTAAGTGCTATCAATAACCGCACTGTAACAAAAAGGTTGCCGTTATCAGCAATAGAGCATTTAGCTATAAATTCTAACATAGATACGCAATGAGCGTCGCATATAGGATGGTTGTGTCAATATTTAATTTACAAGATAAATGTATAGCATTACCTTTATGCCCTTATTAATTAACCTGTAGTTATTTGGGCATGAGAAAACTTCTACTGTTATTATTTACCCTTACTTTAGTTAAATCATCTTTTGCTCAAACTTCAGGCTTGTCGGGTACTGTGGTGGATAGTGTAACGCATATAGCTATTGCTAATGTCACGGTAAAACTTGAGGATGGACATACAGACATTACTAATGAAGATGGAAAATTCCATTTTAAAAATGTAAGTGGACAAAAACTTACCGTAACGGCAATTGGATATCGTAAGGAAGTGATCTTACTATCAGCATACCGGAATGGGCAACTTATTAACCTGGTGCCACAGCAAACCCAGTTGCAGGATGTGGTGATTACCTCAAACAACCTTAACCCCTATAAGGCTATCAGTGAAACAGATATCAGGTTGAGGGGGGTATCCAATTCCCAGGAGGTATTGCGAATGGTGCCCGGCTTGTTTATAGGACAGCACCAGGGTGGCGGTAAAGCCGAGCAGATATTTTTAAGGGGTTTTGATAACGACCACGGTACGGATATCAATATGAGCGTAGATGGTATGCCTATAAATATGGTATCACAGGCGCATGGACAGGGATATGCGGATAGCCATTTTATTATACCCGAAACCATTGAGCGTACCACCTACAAAAAAGGTATGTACGATGCCGAAAAAGGCGACCTGGCGGTAACCGGTTGGGTAAACTTTAAAACTGCCGACGCGATCTCCGGAAATACGATCAAAATAGACGCCGGGCAGTTTGATACCTATCGGGCGCTTGCTATGGTTAATTTGTTAAGTAATGATGCAAGGGCAAAAGGTCAGTCGTGGTACGCGGCCTCGGAGTACCGTTTCAGTAACAGCTATTTTGATAACCCGCAGCATTTTAACCGCCTTAACTTTTTTACAAAATACCACGGCACGTTAGGAGCTCATAACATCCTTTCGGTTTCGGCCTCTTCAATGTACAGCAACTGGAAAGCTTCCGGGCAGATCCCTGAGAGCGCGGTTGAGCAGGGTATTATTGGTTTTTATGGCGCTTTGGACCCCAACGAAGGCGGCGTAACTTCGCGAACCAATGTTAATGCTCTGTTGATTACGACCTTAAACAATAACGACATTATAAAAAACCAGTTGTATTATTCGCGGTATAAATTTGATCTGCACACCAATTTTACTTTTTACCTGGTTGATACCGTTAACGGCGATGAAATAAGGCAACGCGAAGCAAGGAACCTGTTTGGTTATAATGGGAGTTATCTTAACGAGCGTTATTTGGGCAATATCAAGCTCACCTCCGAGTTTGGATTAAACACGCGCCTTGATGCTACCCGGGGTTCCGAACTATCACATACGGTTAATAATTTTACTTTGCTTGATGCCATCAAACTGGGTGATATTACGGAAACAGGCTCGGGAGCTTATTTAAGTGAAACCTTTCGTTTTTCGCCCCGCTTTACTATCAACACGGGCTTACGTTTTGATCAGTTCTATTATCGTTATTATAATCGCCTGCCGGTGGATAGTACGCTAAATGGCGCAGGTGTTTACACAGCTGCTAACCATATTCTTAGCCCTAAACTTAATTTTTACTATCAGGCAAGCGATAAGGCGCAATTGTATCTCTTTATGGGCAAAGGCTTCCACTCAAATGACGCCCGTGTAGTAGTAGCAGAAAAGGGACTGCAAACCTTACCCGCTGCATATGGGGCAGATCTGGGTACCGTATTTAAACCTGCAAAAAGCATATTAATTAATGCGGCTGTGTGGTATAGTTATCTGCAAAAGGAATATGTGTATGCCGGTGATGGTGGCACGGTAGATTTTAGCGGCCGCACAAGGCGTGTGGGTATTGATCTGTCTGCGCGCTATCAGCTTGGAACCTTGTTGTACTTTGATGCCGACCTGAACTATGCCCATGGTCGCGCTGTTGAC
This sequence comes from Mucilaginibacter sp. MD40, assembly GCF_002288635.1. Classification (GTDB taxonomy): domain Bacteria; phylum Bacteroidota; class Bacteroidia; order Sphingobacteriales; family Sphingobacteriaceae; genus Mucilaginibacter. The sequence goes on from NZ_NRSW01000001.1 coordinate 146,111, forward strand.
GACCCTGCAGGCAAAAACTATATACCGCTGGCTCCTGTATGGAGCAGTACGGGCGGTATGACTTATGTTTTTAAAGACGGTTTTAATGGTAGTTTACGCTACAGGTGGCTGGGTAACCGGCCTGCTAACGAGGAATATAGTTTGAGAGCGGAAGGCTACTTTATAAATGATCTTGTTTTAAATTACACCAAAAAACGTTATGAAGTAGGTGTTACCATCAACAACCTCTTTAATGTGAAATGGAAAGAAACCCAATTTGAAACGCTGACGCGTTTGAAAGGCGAACAACCCATCAACAATATCGCGTTTACAGCCGGTACCAGGTTTTTCGCTATTGGGCATGTGGCATATAATTTTTAGTTTCCATGATTATAAACTCATCTGATTAAAAAAATGCCGGGCTATGCAGCCGGCATTTTTTTAATGCCAATAACTTAGGTTGGATGTTATGGTAGTAAAACCTGGTCAATTACGTGTACTACGCCATTGGTAGCTATAACGTCTGTAGTGGTAATGTTAGCGGCGGTTGAGTTTTTATTACCTTTTATTTTAGCACCCCCAGATAGCGAAATGGTTACTTTGCCGCCGTTCAGGGTTTGTGGCATAGCACCGTTAGTAAGATCGGTAGAAAGTATGCGGCCAGCTATTACATGGTAAGTTAAAATAGCTGCCAGTGTGTTAGGATCAGCAGTTTGAATAGCGTTGATGCTTGCAAAACCCGCAGCTTGGAAAGCGGCGTTGGTAGGTGCAAACACGGTATACGGGCCATTGCCAGACAATACCTGAGCTACATTGGTGTTACCCACGCTGGCACGCACCACAGCAGCAACCAAAAATGTTAAGTTGGCATTCGCCTGGGCGGTAGTTACCAAATTACCCGGTGGCGGCATCAGCACTTTGTTGATGATGTGTACTACACCGTTATTGGCGCGAATATCCGCTTGTTTAACTACGGCACCGTTCACAAAAATACCATTTGAGTTCCTGGTAACGTAAGCCTTTGCCTGGAAAGCGGTATTAATTTCGGTAGTACCTGTAGTAATGCTGCCTGAGTCATACACCTGGCCGCTTACGTGGTAAAGCAGAATGTTTTTCAAGGTTGCAACAGGTACAGCGTTTATCTTGTCTTCGCTGCCAAGCCCTGCTGCCGCAAAGGCGTCATTATCCGGCGCGAAAACGGTAAATGTACCGCTGCCAGATAAAGTTTCAACTAAACCTGCACGTACAAGCGCCGTTTTTAATAGCGATAAATTGGCATTTGATGATACTAACACAGCAATAGACTGGTTAGAAGAAGTCATGTTATCGTTCTTCTTGCTGCATCCGGTAATAATTGATAGCATGCAAATCGCTATCAATCCAAATATTTTTTTCGTTTTCATAAATAATTGTTTTTGTATCAGCATATTATGTTTTTTTAAGTTCTATAACATTCGTTATAAAAAACTTGTTTTGCTTCTTACGAAAAATTTGGAAAATATATGTTTACTTGCTTGCTCGTATAAGTTTGTACACCATGTCATGGTCGGCAGCGCAGGTGTTAGCGCCTATACTGGGCGGGCAAATTATTTTATGGGGGAGCTTTATATGGTTATGGTATTCACTTGGTGTAATATGCCTTTTAGTAGCAATAGCATTATACTTTTTGTATCGTTTAAATTACAATAATAACAGGACGAGCCCTGCCTGAAATAAGAGGCTAATTCCCTAATATTACGTTATATGAAACGAGCCCTGATACTTGATCTCGACAATACCATATATCCGGTAAAATCCATCGCTGCCGACCTGTTTGAAAAGCTTTTTCAACTAATTGATGAGGAGATAGGCTTATCAGACAAGCAAAAGGCAGCTAAAGCCAAGAGCGAACTTACCCGCCGCCCTTATCAGCACGTCGCTGATGAATATGGTTTCAGCAAAGAATTGAAGCAAAAAGGCTTGGACTTACTGAAAAACTTCAGCTATGATAAGCCTATGAAGCCGTATCCCGAGTATCATGCGCTCAGCGCTTTGGCTATTGATAAGTTTTTGGTTACAACAGGTTTTACCAAACTGCAGAACAGCAAGATTGAAAAGTTGGGTATTAAAGCTCATTTCAAAAAGATCTACATTGTTGACCCTGAAGTTTCTAAAATAAATAAAGGAGATATATTCCAGCAGATCATGTTAGAGAATAGATATAAGGCGCAGGATCTACTGGTAATTGGCGATGATCCTCAATCAGAGATCAAATTTGCCCGCGAACTGGGAATAGATACTTACTTATTTGATCCCGAACAAAAATTCTCAGACGTTGACGTTACATACGCCTCTATCAGTTATACAAACGTTGCTGATATCATTAATCAGTAACCACCATTAAGTTTGCTTGTAACACTTTAACAGTAACTATTAATTGCCCCAAATGCCTCATGGTATGTTCTGCCGCGTGTGTATATAACCCAATTACCGTTGAGGGTAATTGCTTACGCCCCACCCCCCTGAAAGCAGTGAGTTCTGTTTCTTCCGTAATTACCAGTTGCCTTATAGCAGCATCCACCTGGGTATTAAACCGCTCTGTTAAATATTTAACAGTGTATGTTTTATTGGTCAGCTTCCCTTCTTCAGCGAGGTAATTGAGTTGCGCTTCGTCTAATTGCTGGTTACGCGCGTAGGTAAACAACCTATCCAGTACACCTGTGAGGTGTTGTAAATGAAAAGCCGGCGAAGCCATTCCGGCAACCCGTTTCCATAACCATGCATCCGGGAAGTCTTTTATAAGCTCATTGAGTTCTTCGCGTGCCTGTAACAGCGCGTGGGCAACTGGCTGCAGCAAGGCCGGGATATTTCTTAATGGTCCCCTTAACCATACTTCGGGCATGTGATCATTCCCCATTATATCATAATTTTAACAATAACGCATTAAGCATTACTAATGTAACATTAGGCTTTATAACTTGTGGTATAAGTATTGTATAAACAGTAACATCTATTAAATATTACATGATACATAAACATACTTTCAAAAAATCCTGGATACTATTTTTCATAACGGTTATTACAACGGGCTTATTGCTGCAAAGTTGCGGTAAAAAAAGCCGGTCGGACCTTGGGGCCGAACTCTATAAAAAAACAAAGAATAAAGTTTTCAAAGACGCTACCCCCGAAGGCCTGGAAACGGTTTTTAAAGAAGTGCTTGCACAGCAAAAGGGTAAAATGAGCCAGCCGCAGATAATTACCGCTTTTTATGAGCAAAACGGCTACGACCCGGTATTTGTGATGGACCATACCTTTAACGGTGATGTTGACCTCACTGCAAACTACCTGGAAAAAGCCGGCCAGCATGGTTTAGACCCTAACATGTTTAAGGCCGATCAGATCAAACAACTGACAGCAAAATTTAAAGATAAAAAGGCGATCAAGGATCTGAACGAGGCCTATCATGATATTGCAATGCTGGAACTTTTAACAGCCAACTCACTGCTCACCTATTCAAATGCTTTGCAATACGGAATGGTAAGCCCGCGTAAGATATACCAGCGATATTTTACCGCTACTAAAAGGCCTGATAGCGTATCAATGTTCGCTACATTACATGCAAAAAACCTAAAGACGTTTTTAGATAGCATACAGCCTAAGAACCCGCAATACCTGATGTTGCAAAAAGCTTTAACGGCTGGCGGGGCCGCGAAAGGAATGAGCAAAGAAGAAACACAGCGCTACCTGGTAGTGAACATGGAACGCCTACGCTGGAAAAACAAGCCTCATGAAGATAAATATGTGATCGTTAATATTCCTGATTATCGCCTGGATGTAATAGAGAATGGTCACTCCGCGCTTAACATGAGGGTTATAGTTGGTGAAGGCCGCAATACGGATAACCAGATATCATTAGCTGAATACAACGAAAACGACAAGATCGACCGTCCGTTTAGCCGCGAAACTCCACAATTAAACAGCCTGATCTATGCAGCGCAGGTTAACCCGGTATGGAACATCCCGCAAAGCATTGCCACCAAGGAAATAATGGTTGAGGCCGCGAAGGACCCTTACTACCTTGAAAATAAAGGCATTGATGTGTACCAAGGCGGCAAAAAAGTTGATGATCCGGAAACAATTGACTGGAGCAAAGCATCAAAAGGCGATTATGAGTTTAAACAGCGCCCTGGCGATTTGAACTCTTTAGGAAAGATAAAATTCCTGTTTAAAAACAACAGCAGTGTTTACTTGCATGATACGCCTGCCAGAAATGCTTTTAACCAGAATATGAGAGCTTTGAGCCACGGATGCGTACGCGTAGGAGATCCTTTAGCGTTGGCTAAAAGCCTCTTTGGAGATAGTAAAGCATACGAAACTATTGATAAGGACATGGCAGATCCAAAACCTTCTCCTACCACGCTTGAGCTACCTAAAAAAGTACCGGTATACATCACTTATGTTACTTGCTGGGCCGATGAAAACGGCACACTGCAATACCGACCTGATGTTTACGGGCTGGATGTTGTATTATATGGGCATTTGAAAAAATTCCTTGCCGACTCCAATACATTAGCGGCTTTGTAAACCAATAAAAAAGTCCCGGGATATTAATTTCCGGGACTTTTTATTTATTGTTGGCCTTATCTTAAAGCTTAGCCATTTTAGATGCAAGGTTTGTGGTGTCGGGGGTTAATACACCAGACGGCACAGTTTCATCAAGTAATTTAGACAGATAATGGCTATCGTTGCCGTTAATATATAATAACGAACCTCCTTTGATGGTGTCTATGATCTGGTTGGAAAGCTCCGGAGATACTGCGGGGCAACCAAAGCTACGACCCAAACGACCTATCTGATTAATGGTGTTTTGGCAAACATAGTCGGCAGCATGTATTACAATGCCCCTCGCACGTGCGGCGCTGTTAACGCCTGCTTCCAGACCATCCAGGCGCAATGAGCGTCCATGTTTACCAAAATATACATCATCTGTAAGGTAAAAGCCAAGGCTACTTTGGTGCGACTCATTATTATTCGAAAAACGGTTAGCCATATCATCACCGCTACCCTGCCCATGAGCAACCCAAGTGTTCAACACTAATGATTTATTCATTAGATCAATGATCCACATACGCTTGGTACGGCTTGATTTGGTAAAATCAACCACCGTTAAATAATTAACGCTGCGGAGCTTGTTAGTTAATTTCAGGTTCATGTACCCTGTAAAGGCCTTCTGAAAAACTGAAAGATCCATACCGCTTTGCTGCAAATTAGCGGTATTGTATATATCCGCTACATATTGCGCAAAAAGTTCTTTTGGCGTAAAAGCTTTCGCCGTTTTGTTATTTAACAGATTGCTTTTGATGGCGTTTGCTGGTTTCCAGCTAATAATTACTACAGAAAGCAACAAAAAAACGCCTACAATCCACCACAGATTTTTTCTCATACTTTATCCGGTTTAATCAATTAGTTTAATATCGGGTAACGCAGTAAAGGTTGGTGCAATTGTTTGTGAGTAAAACAAATATACGCTAAAAACACAAATAAATTGTCACGTAAGTCTAATTAAGTACTTACGCGACAATTTATTTATTAATAATCAATAAGTTAACTAAAATTATTTATTCCAGGTAATTTTTTCTTCCAAAGGAATCTTACGCTTTCCTTCCGGTTGATTGTCTGTGTAGCCTAAGAACAATACGCCAAGTACACTGTCTTCCGCGCCTAAGCCAAAATGCTCGGCAAACGCGGGTTTAAGCACCATACCACCGGTACTCCAAAAAGCGCCAATATTTAACGCAGTGGCGCCTAATAGTAAATTCTGCACTGCGCAAGATGTTGCTATCACTTCCTCAAAAACCGGTATTTTAGGCAAGTCGCCACGCTTTTGGTACGCAATTACCACGTGCGATGCCGTGTTAGCCTGGTTGCTAAGGTTATTATAAACCGTTTCGTTAAAGCTTTCTCCGGGGTTAGCAGCTTTGTATAACTCAGCGTGCTGTTTACAATATTGCGCCGGCTCCTCAAACACAATAAAGCGCCATGGTTCGGTATTGCCATGGTTTGGTGCCCAATCTGCTAATTCTAAAATGGACGCGATATGGCCGTTGGGTATCTTATTGCCATTCATGGTTGATGGCTTTATGGTACGGCGGGCCTTAATATTATTGGCTATTACTGAAAAATTGTTATCCATAAGTATTTAATTATTGCAGGCGAAATTATAGATTTTTACCCACAGACTAAAATACTTACATACCCGGCTTTTTGGCAACACCTATGATATCCATATCCACAAGCTCTAATGACTTTACCATACCGGCCACAGCTGCTTTATATTTTTTAAAGTGCGGGGTTTGGATATGCAACTGGTAAGCCGCAGTATCCGCGTAAATTTCCAATATCGTAATGTGCGACGGATCTTTTTTATCTGCCACAGCATAATAAGTTAATACGCCGGGCTCAGTACCTACAGCCGCTGTCATTTGCTCTTTAAGCGCACTATTATATTGTTCAAGCTGTGCCGGGTCAACCGTGATCTTAGCTATCCTAACCATTTGCTTCTTGTTTTGAGCCGATGCGGTTAACGCGGTAAACAGCACCATTACAGATAAAAATATCTTTCTCATTTTATAAAAAAACCCGGCTAAGCCGGGTTGTATCATTTAAAATATTGTGGGGTATTTCCCGGGATTAGCTTCATTCATCATCCTGTAAACCGCCTCGATCACATCATCTGCAGAAGGCTTGCTGAAGTAGTCTCCATCAGAGCCATACGGAGGCCTGTGTTCGGCCGCGGAAAGGGTTTTAGGCTGAGCATCTAATGAGTAATAACCATTTTGAGCTTCAATGATCTTTTGCAGGATGTAAGCAGAACCACCACCCGGCAGGTCCTCATCAATTACCAGCAGCTTATTGGTTTTTTGTAGCGACCTGCCGCAAGTATTATCCAAATCAAAAGGATAAAGTGTTTGCGGGTCTATCACTTCCATATTAATTCCCATGTGTTCCAGTTCTTCTGCCGCTTCCATTACTACACGCAGCATTGAACCGTAAGAAACTACGGTAATATCAGTACCCGGTTTAACTATTTCAGCCTTACCGAGCGGAACCGTGAATTCACCCACATTAGCCGGTAATTTTTCTTTCAGGCGGTAACCGTTAAGCGACTCGATCACCAGTGCTGGTTCATCGCCCCTTAACAGGGTGTTGTACATACCGGCAGCCTGCGTCATATTACGTGGAACGCATATGTGCATACCGCGCAATGCATTGAGGATCAATCCTAGAGGTGAGCCGGAATGCCATATACCTTCCAGGCGATGGCCGCGTGTACGCACAATAAGCGGCGCACGCTGCCCACCCGCTGTACGGTAACTTAAACTGGCTACATCATCACTTAAAACAGTAATAGAATATAATAAATAATCAAGGTATTGAATTTCAGCAATTGGGCGAAGGCCTCGCATAGCCAAGCCCATGCCCTGGCCTATGATAGTAGCTTCGCGAATACCGGTATCGGTAATACGCAAGTCGCCGTATTTACTTTGCAACCCTGCGAAGCCCTGGTTAACATCGCCAATGGCACCTACATCTTCGCCAAAGGCAACAATGCTTTTATCGCGCTCAAAGTTGGCATCAAAACAGGCATTTAATACTTCGCGGCCATCTAACAACCGGGCATCATCCTGGTATTGCGCCTCAATAACCGGCACATATAATGGCGATTTAGGAGTATTGGTAAACAATTTAGAGTTAAACCGCTCTTTATTTTTTTCAGTTTCCTGGTATAACCAGTTCACCAAAGCCTGCCTTGCAGCGGTAGGTTCTTTAACTGTAACACGTAAAACCTTACGCGCGGCAGCAATAGTATCGCGGCGGCCCGGATCAACACAAGTTTGCAAGCTTGTGATAACCTGTTGTAACGCATCCCGGTGTTGTGACGATTGCGCTATATTTCCTGTCAGCTCCAGCACCTGAGCTATCTCCGCTTTAATTTCCGACTCCAGCTCCGCCCATGCTTCTTTCTGGCAATTACGAACATGCTTTTTAGCTTCGGCTTCCAGAGCGTCAATCTCTTCTGTAGTAATAATAGCCGACTGGATCATCCACTTACGCATTTGCAGCAGGCAGTCGTGCTCTTCTTCCCAGGCAAGCCTTTCTTTTGATTTATAGCGCTCATGCGAGCCCGAGGTGGAATGCCCCTGCGGCTGCGTCATCTCAACAACATGTATCAGTACCGGCACATGCTCTTCGCGGCAAAGTTTAATAGCACGCTCATAAGTTTCACAAAGGGCTGCATAATCCCATCCGCGGACTTTAAATATTTCGTAACCGTTACCCTTTTCATCACGCTGGAAACCTCTTAAAACTTCAGAAATATCTTCTTTTGTGGTTTGCAGCTTTGCAGGCACAGATATGGCATAAGCATCGTCCCAAACAGATATGGCCATAGGCACCTGCAAAACACCCGCGGCATTAAAAGCTTCGAAAAATAAGCCTTCAGAGGTTGAGCCATTGCCTATAGTACCAAAAGCAACCTCGTTTCCATTTACTGAAAACTGTTTAAGGTATTCCAATTCTTTATTCTGCCGGTATAATTTAGAGGCATAGGCCAGCCCCAAAAGGCGCGGCATATGGCCACCTGTAGTAGAAATATCGGCGGCACAATTCAAAGTATCAGCCTGGTTGGTCCAGTTCCCATCGGCATCAACATAGCGGGTAGCGTAGTGGCAATTCATTTGCCTGCCGCCTGACGCGGGATCTTTTTCAATATCAGGGTTAGCGTACAGTTGGGCAAAAAATTCCTTGAGGTTACTCATGCCGGTAGCAAACATAAAGGTTTGGTCGCGGTAATAGCCCGCACGCCAATCGCCCTTTTTAAATGCCTTAGCCATAGCCAGTTGGGCTACCTCTTTACCATCGCCAAAAATGCCGAATTTAGCCTTACCGGTAAGCACTTCCCTCCTGCCCAGCAAACTTGCCTGCCGGCTCTCGAAGCCAACGCGGTAGTCGTTTATAACGATCTGTTTAAAATCGTCAAAACTTAGTTCGGCAGAATGGTTTGCGGCGGCTGTGTTCAATACAGTTTCAGGCATATATAATTCTGTTTAGATGGTAAAAATAGGAAATTCTGTTCTGTTTAACCAACTGTTCCTGTTAAACAGTTAGATTTTACCTTAGTTTTGAGAATACATTAAACCTTTTATATTTGCAGCAATCAAACGCGTAAACGATGAAAAAATTTATTTTAATATGTGCGGTGATATTAGGCTTTGCATACAATGCTTCGGCCCAAACCGCTGAGTTCAAATTTAACGAGGAGAAGCATGATTTTGGTAAAATACCACAAGGCACTCCGGTAACCACCGTATTTGAATTTACCAACGTTGGTACCACTCCGCTTATTTTAACTGAGGTAAAACCTACCTGTGGCTGTACCATTGCCGATTACACCAAAACACCGGTAACACCCGGCCAGAAAGGTTCTATCAAAATTACCTACAACGCAGCAGCTGTATCGGCCTTTAATAAAACTATTGTAGTAACCTCTAATGCCAAAACGCCTACCAAATATTTAAATATTGTGGGTGAGGTAGTGGCCAAGTAAACGCCGGGTTTATACAAATAGCCATAAAAATATTTAGGCACCGTATGCATACGGTGCCTTTTTTTGTGCCTGTTAATTCCTTTTAAGCAAGCAAATTCTTTTAAAAGCTTTTACTAATTTTGGCCATGCCAAAAATTTCGCAAAAAGGGCTGCAAATGCCGGCCTCACCCATACGTAAATTAACCCCATTTGCTGATAATGCCAAAGCCGAAGGCAAAAAAGTATATCACCTCAATATTGGCCAGCCGGATATTGAAACGCCCGAAGGCATGCTGGATGCCATCAAAAATATCGACTTTAAAGTTTGGGCCTATACCGCTTCGGAAGGGACTTTGAGTTACCGTAAAAAGCTGGTAGAATACTACAATAAATTAGGCTACAATATTACGCCTGATAACATTATTGTTACAACAGGTGGTTCAGAAGCAATCACTATTGCCATGATGACCTGCCTGAACGAAGGAGATGAAGTAATTATCCCGGAGCCATTCTATGCCAATTACAATGGCTTTGCCAACCAAACCGATGTGGTGGTGAAACCTATACTTTCTTATATTGAAAACGGTTTCGCGCTGCCCCCAATCGCCGAGTTTGAAAAAGTGATCAGTGAGCGTACAAAGGCCATCATTATTTGTAACCCTAATAACCCAACCGGCTATTTATACTCGAAAGAAGAATTAGAAGCTTTGAAGGAGCTTTGCCTTAAATATGACCTGTATTTATTCAGCGACGAAGCTTATCGCGAATTTTGCTACGATGGCCGCTCTTTTACCTCTCCCATGCACCTTGATGGCCTTGATGAAAATGTAGTAGTGATGGATACTGTAAGCAAACGTTACAGTGCCTGCGGCGCAAGGTTAGGCTGCCTGATCACCAAGAACAAGGAAGTAATAGCTACCGGTTTAAAATTCGCGCAGGCGCGCCTTTCGCCGGGTATGGTGGAGCAGATAGCCGGCGAAGCAGCTGTTGATACCCCTGATGAATATTTTGAAGCCGTAAACAAAGAATATACCTCGCGCCGCGATACACTGGTGAACGCGCTTAACCAGATGGATGGTGTTTATTGTCCTAATCCCGGCGGTGCTTTCTATGTAGTGGCTAAGTTCCCTATTGATAATGCTGATAAGTTTTGCCAGTGGATGCTGGAAAGCTTTAATTACAATAACCAAACCGTGATGATGGCCCCCGCTACCGGCTTTTACAGCACGCCTGGCGCAGGCGCTAATGAGGTACGCATGGCCTACGTTTTAAACAACCAGGACCTTGCCAAGGCTATGGAATGCCTGGATGAGGGTTTGAAACAATATCCGGGTAGGGTTTAGTTAGTAGTTATTAGTGTGCAGTTTGCAGTCTGAGAATGCCGCTTATGGTTATCATTCAGTGTGTTTTTTGACATTCTGGTAACTGCACACTGCCTACTGCAAACTAAAATAACGTATATTTGTAGTTGATTTAACTGCACACTGGCAACCGCCAATTGCGAACTCAAAAAATGGGGTCGACCGGAATTGACAGGATGGAGATAAATAGGTAAGCATGCAGCGCGTTGGGTGAATTAGCGCTTTAATCTGAACGCTCAACTTACAAATGGCGAAAATAACTACGCCTTAGCTGCCTAATTTAGAATTAGCATAGCTTTTGTCCCGCCGGTTTTCCGTTCTGTTGGATCGGCATACGGGGCATCGAAAAACGGAACTGGCCTGCTTAGGGTGTGATAAGCGGGTAAGATAAAGCACCTAAGGATGCCGGTACAGGCAAGCGACTGGCCTTCCGCATCCCGACAATTAAACAGAAGCTAAGCATGTAGAAAGCTTATCTTATACCATGTTTGGACGAGGGTTCGAATCCCTCCGGCTCCACTTAAAAAAACCGAACCTAAAGTTCGGTTTTTTTATGCAATAATAAATATTGTAACTCATTGATAATAAATGTTTTAAAATTACAATACGGCACTCGAGGGTTCGAATCCCTATAAATAAGAAGATATTATTTGAATAAGATCAAGCAGTCACTCAATCCTTATTTTGTATTTTTGTTATGTAGTTAGTTACACTTTAACCTTATCAAATGATTAAATCAATAGAAGATGGCCGCAAAGAGGATGGCAACAGGTCGATAGCGGATAAAATAATAAAGAGACTACACGATTTGGAGATGACAGTTCAGAGCAACTTTGGTCGATGGGCTTGGGAGCTGCTGCAAAATGCCAAAGACAGTGTTGCCAATACCGATAGGAAGGTTTCTGTACAAATTACCTTTGACAACACTAAAATTGAATTTCGCCATAACGGGAACCATTTTACTGAAAAAGATATCAGGGGTTTAATTAATCAAATTTCATCCAAAGAAGTAGAAGAAGGTGAAGTGTCTACTCGTACAGGGAAATTTGGAACAGGATTTCTTACTACACATCTGCTTTCCAAAGAGGTTACAATAAAGGGTATTGTTGAAACGAAAACTGGTCAGTTCTTTAAATTCAACTTCCCACTTGACAGGGATGGCAAAACAACAACGGTGCTGATACCTAAGATTGAAAATGCATGGCTTCAGTTTCATATTTCAACAGAAAACAGCGAAATTGATAGTTATGACCATACGTTTTTCAACACATCATTTTCTTATAAACTTCCTACCGCAGAACAGAAAGAAATTGCAAAAACTGGCGTTGACGAGTTTATTAAACTTATACCATTCGTGTTAACATTCATTTCGCAGATCGATAATGTCGAAATCATCGACAACACGCGAAGCACCATAAACAAATTTAAAGTCAGGCCAAAAACATCAGACGGATTTCAAGTAATTGAAAAGATTGAAAATGGAAACAGCACAGTTATCAGTTTGCTGCATGCCACAAACGAAACCGTTACTATTGCGGCTATGGTTAAAAAGGTCGGCGACAAATATGAGGTATTAAGCTTGAATAAAATCCCAAAGTTGTTTTGTGACTTTCCACTAATAGGGACAGAAAATTTCTATTTCCCCATAGTGGTCAACAGCTTTCATTTTAATCCGCAGACAGAAAGAGATGGTATTTGGCTGATGGGGGATTCGAATGCGGAAGTGTTAGAAAATAAGGATTTGTTAAAGCAGGCGTTTGAACTATATAAAACTTTGTTGACTAATTGCGCTAAGCCTACATTTAGACAGCTATATAATTTATCTGTTTCACAATTACCATTAACGGACGATAGATACTTCGAAAAAAGTTGGTATATAACCAATATTCAAACGCCTTTAAGAACTTTTCTGTTGAGTCAGCCTATAGTTGAGCATGAAGACGGCAAGAACGGGAAGCTCGAGGATTCTTGGTTTCCACTTAAAAGTTATTCAAAAGATTTCCGAGAAAAAATATGGAAATTTAATTTCGATCTTTTTCCGGGCGCGGTTTGCCGTAAAGAAGACCTACATCCCTGGATAGAGGTAATCTGGGAGGATATAAATAGACTAACCGTTAATGAGTTGATGCAGGATATCGCGAAGAAAAATACCATCGGACAGTTAAGTGAAGACCTTGGATTGAGCGAAGTCGACACCTTTAATTGGTATAATGATTTGGGTACTTTCCTGATAAGTGATGAACAGAACCTATCACTTTTCGGTAAACATGCCATCATACCCAACGAAAACGGTAAATTTCTGATTAAAGAGGAAATCTACATTAATAAAATAAAAGATTCTGATTTAATTGAGGTGCTCCAGTTATTAGGCGAAGACTGGAATGACATTCTAATCCATCATAGTGTCGGCTTTGGGAAATATCATGTTAAAGAAAAGAAAGACATCGCCATAAAAATCAGCGAAAAGCTAAGAAAGGTAGACAATACGGACCATGATATTGTAAAGGCCATCAGCATTTTGTCGGAGTGGTTCGATAACCATCTTGAAGAAGGGCGTGAGTTGTTTGCGGAAACTTTTTCACGGCGTGCGGAACTATTTATGAATACAATCGAGGATAAAGAAAGCCTTTACAAAGTAATGAAAAGCGCGACTAATTTATCACAGGTGGCTGCCGCAATGGAAGATAATCCGATGCTTTTTGAAAATATAGAGCGGGCTAACAATATATTTTCATTAATGAAGGAATATAATCTGCAAACGGTCGAGCAATTGAGAGCGGTATTAGAAGGTCAGGCGGTCAATACACAAAAATCACTATTACCAATCACCGAAGAAATATTGGTTGCGATGGGTATTACCAATGTCGAAGAATGGGAAGACGCCATGCGGGATACAGACTTGAAAGCTTTGTTCGATCACCGTTCCGTTCCGACAAAAGATATGTATGTTCTTGCTCATGCCCACATCGATAAGGCTAGGGCAAGGGTTATTGAACACTTGAAAACCTTGAGCGATGATTACGATCTTGATGATTTGGATATTCATACAGCTCCCACGATTTTAGCAGGTGTGCGGAAACATGGACGCCCAATCAAAATCGTCTTTCGCCCCGCTTACTCACAAGAGGTTATAGTATATTATGGTGCGGAAAAAGACACCCTGGATTACACAGATACGGAATTGTGGGTGGACGATGGAATTGAAATATGGCAAGTTAGCCTGGGGTATATTTTGAAGAAAAATAACATAAAGAAGTTTAAGATTTAATGATGTCGCTTGATGAATATGTAATTAACAAGATTGGCCTACCGGAGAGCGACCGTCTAAAATATGATGCCTTATTGCCTTCAAGTGCTGAATTGGGGCGAGTGATTTGTGCATTTTCTAATACAGATGGAGGTGTTCTAATTTTGGGTATATTAGTCAAAAACAACAAAATTTCAATAAAGGGTTTAAGTGCCGATTTCCAAGTGAATGTTGTGTTAACGAATGCGTTGTCAAAGTTATCGCCGAATCCCTCAGTCCAAAGTGATTTCGTTGTCTTTCAGGAAAAACGATTGTTTGTCATTAAGGTAGATAAGTCTGACCAAGTCATAGCTTACAATCAAACTGCCTATGGAATCAAATCAAAAGAAATATATAAGCTCGAGGGTACGACCGCACAAGAACAACCTGCAACAAACAATGAGGTATTTCTTGATCGTATCTTAAATTATCTGATTGATAATCCTGGTTTGATTAACGTGAATAAACACACAATCAGGGAAACGATTCTGAACAATAAAATTTCAGTCTCGGACGCACAGCGATTATTAGCAAAACTGAAGATTGACGGGCATGTAAAATCTTATGGTGACAGGTACATCGGTTATTCGGCAGACACCAAATCATTTATGGATAATGGCGGCTACAGCAAATCAACTAAAAACTATTCTACAAAATTAGGTGGTAAGCATATCTTTATATCCTATCAGTGGCATCATAAGCTTGCAGCGAATAAACTTTACGAATTCTTAAAAACTAAGGGATATATTCCCTCGATGGACGATCATCAATTAAGCTATAAGGATAGCATATCAACTTTTATGGAGTCTATCCGCGCTTCTGATTTTGCAGTGCTAATTATAAGTGACGAATACCTGAAGTCAGAAAACTGCATGATGGAGGTGCTACACGTCTTAAAGGAGAGGAATAGTCAACAAAAAATCCTTCCGATCCGCCATGAAGATGTACGAATTTTCAAAACAGCCGACAGAATAAAATATGTGGAGTTTTGGCAAACACAAGTGAGAGAGCGTGAAAGGATACTTGAGGGAATTGAGGCTACTAATGCAATTGAAGAAATCAAAAAATTGCGAATAGCTAAACAAATTTATCAGGATATAGGTGACTTTTTGTCTGCCATTGCAGATATGATCATTAATACTATTGAAGAACAGGAAAAAACTTCTTATCAAAGCATTATGAATTTCATTGACGGTAATAACAAGAACGTTTGAGAAAATAAATGTTTGATGTGATGGTGATGTTCTAAAATAAATTAGAGCGAGATTATCAAGGCTATTAAATTATTGATTCCTTACATGCATTTAAATTAAATATTAAATTATTTGCAGAAGCAATGCTGTAAGTTCTTAGGTAAATATAGTTTACTAATTACCTAAGTAATCAACCGGATTACATTGTTCTTTAAGTCAAGGTACTTCCTGCAGAAAGCTTTTAATATACAGGGATATTTGCGGCAAATAGTAGCAGTATTTTGAAAAAACATCTAAAAAACGCGCTTAAAACGCTAGAATCGCATAAAGTGAAAATCCCTCCGGCTCCATTAAAAAGGTCTAAATGAGCAAAAAGCGCTATAAATTATATTTATAGCGCTTTTTGTTTTAAGTCTAAAGGTTTTAAAGATGTATTATAGCAAGACTTGTAAGTACCTATTTATTTTGTTACACACAAAATAAATAGGTGTAAATTTATCACAATAATAAAAAAGTAGTATCTACCAACACTAAACCATGAGAATATTTATTGCCCTTTTAATTGTATTATTTGGATGCGAAGCGGCTAAATCACAAAATAATGGCGCATTATCGGGAACCGTTACCGACAAGAGTACTCTAAAACCCATAGATGCGGCAAGCATACAGCTAAAAAGTAGCGCTGATTTCGGGACAACAACAGATTCGGCAGGAAAATTCAGGATCACGAAAATCCCGGCAGGAAGTTATACACTCGAAGTAAAACGTATCGGCTACCAAACTTCTACATCCTATAACATCGTTATTTCTAACGGTAACGAAAATGAGCTCAATATAGAGCTTACTCCTGCCGCATCAAACAACCTGAATGAAGTTAAGATTACTGCCCAACGCTCTGCATCTGTAGCCACATTAACCACACCACTTTCCGTACAGCGTTTAACTTCTGAGGAAATAAAAAGTAATCCGGGTGGTAACTTTGACATATCCAGGGTTATACAGGCATTGCCGGGGGTTAGCGGTACCGACGGGAGCAGCGGAGGCTTCAGGAATGATATTATCATCAGAGGTGGCTCGCCAAACGAAAACGTCTTTTACTTAGATGGTATAGAGATACCGGTGATCAACCATTTTAGCACACAGGGTAGTGGCGGTGGCCCGGCGGGTATTTTAAACGTATCTTTTATCCAGGATGTAAAGCTCAGCACTTCGGCGTTTGATGCACGGTATGATAACGCCCTGAGTTCGGTTTTCCAGTTTACGCAAAAAACGGGTAACCCCAACCGTTACCAGGGTAACGTACGGCTAAGTGCATCGGAGATTGCCGGAACCGTAGAAGGGCCGATAGATAATAAAACCACATTTCTTGCCTCGGTAAGGAGGTCGTACCTGCAGCTTTTGTTTTCTCTTCTCGATATCCCTGTGAGGCCAAATTATTATGATTTTCAAACAAAGATCACGCATAAGTTCAACTCTAAAACAACCTTAAATATCATTGGTGTGGGAGCCATAGATGAGTTTAAATTCGGTAAAATTAAAAACGCCACTCCCGAGAAATTATACGCGCTCAACACTTCACCAAGCATCAACCAGTACAATTATACTGTTGGCTTAAGTTTAAGGCATTCGCTTGAACACGGTTTTTTTAACCTGGCGCTGAGCCGAAATTTGCTAAATAACCAGATTGACAAATACGATGATAATGAATCAACCGACCCGAAAAAACTGAGGCTAAATATCAATTCGCAGGAGGCCGAAAATAAACTCCGGTTCGATTTTAATTACTTTAATAATGGCTGGCAATGGTCATTCGGTGGGTCGGCACAGTACGAACAGTTTAAAAACTCTTACTACAACAGGTTCCGTGCACAACTTACTGATAGTACAGGTAACGTTACCCAGCCGGCTGTTATATTCAACTCAAGCGCCGCACTCAATTTTTTCAGGTTTGGCTTATTCGCGCAGGCAGGCAAACGGTTCTTTAATAATAAATTGGGGTTAAACGCGGGTATCCGATCGGATATGAATACGTTTACCAATGATGGCCTTAATGGAGGGAAAACTTTATCGCCACGACTGTCTATAAATTATGCGCTTACGGAAAAATGGAACCTGAATGCCTCAGTGGGTAGCTATTTTAAAATACCGGTATATACTATTCTGGGATATACAAACTCAAGCGGTGGTTTTGTAAATAGAAATGCCGCCTACACACGGTCTGACCATTATGTGCTGGGTTTAGAATATTTACCGCGAGCATCAACCCGCTTTACAGTGGAGGCTTTTTATAAAATCTACAGCAATTACCCTGTATCAGTACGCGATGGTATATCATTAGCTAACGAAGGCGGAGATTTTACTACTGTTGGTAACGAGCAGATTGCAACTACAGGCAAAGGAAAATCATACGGAGTAGAGTTTTTTGCTCAACAAAAGCTTACCGACAGGTTTTTCGGCGTGCTTTCGTTTACCCTTTTTAACAGCAAATTTACCGAATTAAACGGAGTATATATTCCGTCTGCCTGGGATAACCGGCAGTTGCTCTCCTTAACTTTTGGCTATAAGTTGCCTAAAAATTATGAAATAGGGTTAAAGTTCAGGTACCAGGGATGCGCACCGTACACACCGTTTGATTATGACCTGTCAAAAGCGAATTATTTAACAACCGGCGCCGGAATACTTGATTTTAGCAGATTGAATACCCTGCGACTGGGTGCCTTTAATGCCTCTGACATCCGGATTGATAAACGATGGAATTTTAGAAAGACAACCTTGGATATTTACCTGGATGTAACCAATTGGTATGGGGCAAAAACACCCGCCTACCCCAATTACACTTTTGCCAGGAACAGTGACAATACAGCTTTCTTAACAACAGATGGCAAACCTTTGAGAACAGACGGATCAAACGCCGTACCTCTTTTACTGAAGAACAACGATGCTAACACTGTGCCGACAATCGGATTTATACTTGAATTTTGATACTTAAAATAACATAGGCTAATACATGCCACTCAATTATAGACTATATGTTGTTTAACGTCATTTATTTAAATATTCTAATTTCTATCGTGTAAACATTTAGCGCTTTGACTCATCTGGATTATCGTTTTGATCGTTTAGTGATTCGCCGGACTCCTCTTGTAAATCTTTCATTAATTCGGGCAGATAAGCATTTAAGCTATCCCGCATTGCTTGTTCTTCCTTTTTTATATCCTTTAAAAATAACCTTAACTCATTATCGGACAAAGCGCTTTTCCATGCTTGACCAGTCTGTTTGAAACCTTCCCTTTGAAGAATGTTTATCATGCTGTTACCATCTCTTATTTCGGTAGTTGCCATTAAATTTTGTTTCCCATACAATTTCAGCAAATTTTTTAAAATTATAGATGAGAACCCTTTGCCCTGATGTTCTGTATGGGTATAAAAATATCCTGCCTCCCAATCATAATCATTTGCTAAATCTGGCAGGTTTGCTTTTTCTGCTCCAAAATCACTTGCTGTTTTAGGTTTAATGGCACCTATTGCAACAGGTTTGCCCCATGAAAATCCCATTGCAATAAGTTTACACCTTTTTACCTTTTCTTCTGATGGAGTTTGAACTTTTCCTTGCTCTTCTAAAAGTTCAACAAAGCTGGCAATTTGTTTTTCAGTAAATTCAGAGGGGTCACCTATTTTGAACGACTTATCATTGATCCATGGAACAATTGTTCCGGTATTTTTCCAGGTATTGCCGTCTGTTCGATTTCTGTATTTACCTTTATAATCCATTATAAATAATAGAGCCAGTTCAACGTACCAAATGCCAAGCTGTAATGCCTGATATTTTGCCATTAAGTCTATTTTTCTCAATTCCGTACGTTTGGATTCCTGGCCGTGTACCAACGCATTTCGGATAAACGTAAAAGCTTCAGGCCCATCGATGACGTTAGGTAATGCTGCAAGTTCCTGAAATGCCGGAGGTACAGCTGCATCAATCTTTAATTGAAAAATGATCATACGGATCTTATTGGCGGCTGATATTTTTTCAGCATCGCCACCAATTATTACCTTCTGTCGTTCAACAATTAACCAATTGTAGATTAATTCTAATGCTGTTTGAATTAAGATAATTGAACCATCAACCATTCCCGCTTGTGAATTAGCCTCTACATACCAATGTATCGCGGTTTTAAGAAAATCCCGGTCATTTTCTTCCTCCCAAAGTTTGTTGTAAGATTTCCATAAAGATGGCAAATCATTCAAATAATAGATATCAGACCAGCAGTTTACGTATTTATGTATATCAACCGTATAATTTGTATAATCAGTCCAAAGATTCTGACCGTCGAAAGAACCTTTGTAAAACATTGGTGCTATTCGTCTTCCGTTCAAGAAATATAGAAAGTGATGAAAACGATCATGCCATTTATGTAAATCTGCCAGGCTCATAGCCCCTCTGATATTAGTAATCTTCCCTAAATAGGTAATCAAGAAACCACCATCTTCATTGAGCTTTTCCTGTCGAATTTTATAATCGACAGTTTTGTCAAGAATGATTTTATAGCGCTTATCCTCAAGAACTAACCGAGATTTTTGAAGGTTAACCACACCATCAGTAGTTTCCTTAACTGAATCACCTAAATATTCCCGCATATTTGGTATCGCGAAAATTACTTCGTTAACGGCAATAGTTTTTTCGCCCCAGATAAATTCGTTAGCATAGCCCCCACAGGTGGCTTGTTCAGTCAAATTTAGATCGTAGACCTTTATTTTAGCCATATACTGATTGCCTATCCAAATTTCATATTCTCCCGTTTCATTAAAATTTAGTTTAGCAGAAGTTGTAAAGGAAGCTTTAAATTTTACCCCCATATCTGGAAACCATTTAAAGATGATATCCCCATTTACTGGGAATTCCTTTTCTTCCCTTTTCAAAATGAAATCACCAGAATAAATTTTAAGAATTTCATTGGCTTCAACCATGGAAACCGGAGATACATTTCTTAATGGAACATCTTTAAAAAATTCCTGCAATTGATCAGACATATTTAATATAAATTTGAGGGATAGGTTGGTACAGTTTTCTTCACAATAACAAGTACTGATTTAGAAATAACTGGAAATCTTGATTGTTAAAATCACGCGCTAATTTAGTAATTGGAACTTTTATACTATAGTTGAACCAGAATGCAGCAGCTTTAGTTGCCGACACCATTAATATTGAGTACTTCTGGCGATATCAGCACATAATCATATTTTTCAATCAGCTGGTAAGCATCTTTAGGCAAGGTATTATCGTTTTTTATTTTTAATTGCCTCAGATCGATCAATACCCATCTGTCTTTATCATAAAACTTTGAAAATATCCTTGGGTTTTCGTTTTCATTGTTTAGTAGATCATCAACAAGTTTGCCGTTTTCCATTGTATAGCGTACCATGAGGTATACATTAGCAAATCCGGTATTGTTGCGTTGGGCAAGTTCATAAACAGCGTTACCAATATCGTACAGGTTGGTTTGCAAATTCATACCTTTCGCTAAATGATTGCTGCCCATCTTAAAGAACGTTTTTTCATTCTTTCCTGCCGTGTCATAATATTTAAAAAAATTTGCTTTCATTAAAGCAGACCGTGCCTGGTTATCGTTATTGCGGTAAATTTCCTTGGAAACCTTAATTGATTGTATAAGGGATTTATATGGTTTCTGGCGCACCGCTTTACTCAAGCTATCCAAAAGTATGGTGCTGGGATACCACCACTTAGCCTGTAAGCTATCATAAAGTGGTTTATGCTGTTGTTGAAATTTAGCAGATTGCGCCTTGTAAATTGTACTTAGGTAATACGGAAAACTCATTTGAAACTCCTGGTCTATTCCCCATATCTTATATCCAGATCTGTTAGCGGCTATTAGCATCCGGGCATCCTCGCAACTGCTAAAAAACGGAAAGACCCCAATATGAGGATAACCCGTTTTATATAACTTAATTACAGTATCAACCGGGCTTTTACTGCGCGAAATGCGCGTAAGCTCAGATGCCGCGTAGGGCCCTACTTCAACACACCAATTCTTATAGCCGTATTTGGCCGCACTTTCCAGCGCATACGCCGTTAACTGGGAGAGCAAAGGAGAATTGTGGTATTCGCCCCAGGCAACAAACTGGTTTTTTGCAAACATGCTGTCTAAAATATCCCAACCCTTACCCACCGGGCTATGGCCATCAAATGTAAAGTAGCTTAAGTGGGCTGGAATATACTTGTTCAGTCTGTCCTCGTCATTCATAAGCTGCTTCTTTTGCGCGTAGATGGAGGTACCGGCCAATAACAGCACGGCTATTAGTATATGTTTCATAAAGTATTTATTAGCGTTATAAAGCTTTTGGAAAAGGCAGATTTTATTTGTGTTTAAGCCATTGAAGCGCAGCTTTTACCTTTAGGTCATTTTTCAGGTCATTAAAATTGTCGCCTCCCAAAATCTCTTCATCAGGTTTAACATTATCTGTGTATAAGTGTCCGTTACGGTCAGCTTCGATCGCTGTAGCAACGAATACACCGATTTCATTAGTAAATTGAAAAGAAACATTAGCTGTTGTGTAACCACCTGTATCTTCTCCTATAAACCAGGTATTATGGCGTCCTTTAAATGAAATCGCGAGCGCTTCGCCTGAACTCCGGGTGTAAGGCCCTATCAGAACAACCACTTTCAGATCATACAACTGCTTACCCCGGCGGTTGATCCGGCACAAGGTATCCTGGCCTGAATAAACTTTATCCTTGCCATTGTCACTGACAATATTCCAGGCCTCTTCTTTCTTTGTACCCGGGTAAACAAAAGATCCCAGTTTTCCGGGTCTAAACAGATTGCTTAGTCCTCCGATCATGGCGTACATATCACCACCCGGATTCAACCGCAAATCGATAATAAGGCCTTTCAATCTTTCCGGATCCATAGCGGCAAGCGAATCCCTTATCTGCCTGGCAATATCGTTAACTGCGCCACGGTACGTTGGGTTATTATCAGGAACGAGCAAATAACCATAGCCCTTTGCCAGTATTTCTTTACGCACACCATAACCGTCTTTCATTTTTTTGATTAAGGCGGCGTGTACTGTTCTATCAAAGGGTTTACTGTTTCCGGGCCAGCCATAATAATTGTTATTGTACGTAATAAACCCGTGGTGATCTCCCAATAGTTGATAAAGCAACTTTACAGCTGGCAAAGCCGCCTTTATGGTACCGGCATTAGCTGCTTTATTGCGCACACTATCGCTTATCATTTTCCAATCAACCTGATTGCTGTAAAGAGCATTTGCTTTGCTAAACTGAAGCAGCGTGTCTATCAGGCGGCGCACACTGTCTGCTTGCTGCGCGTTGGCTTTACCAAAACTTAATAGAAATACAGCTAAAATTAGCAAGTAGGTTTTTTTAATATATCTTTTCATGTTCGTATTGTTTACAAAACAAAAATGTTCTCCATAGCGCTTAACATAAATTTTGTTATCCCAACTGCTCAATAAATTATCCCAGCAGCTTATGAAGCCAAATCATGCGTTCACATCGGGCAGGCAGGTTTTCATAAGGCTGTAAGGTGTGTTAGGATAAGAAAATTCCGATTGGTACACTATACTTTTATATTTGGGATATGAAGGGTAAACGGTTGCTTATTTATTATTTGCTGGCATGGGCATGCTATGCACTGTACCTTTATATTGATAATATTGCGAACAGAAGAGGCACTCAGCCTTATGTATGGTCAAACCTATTGGCCGGGTTTACAGAATTCACCTTTTGCTTCTTTTTTGTTTACCCAAGGTTCCTGAAAATTAAAAAGGTTCCGCTGCTGATCCTGGGGTTAGTCATCGCCGATATATTATTCATTAGCTGCCGTTATATGATAGAGGAGGTTGCCTATTTATGGCTATTAGGCTACGGCAATTATGACCCTTCCGTGAAATTCTGGTATTATATCAGCGATAATTGGTGGCGCGCTACGCAACCCATCATATTCAGTTTTATTGCCTGGGCTTTGTTAGAAACCTATCGCAGGGAACACGAGGCAGATCAGTTAAAGCAGGAAAAGACCCAGGCAGAATTGCTTTTCCTGAAAACACAGATCAACCCGCATTTTTTGTACAATACGCTAAATTATTTGTATTCATTAGCCTACCCGGTATCCGGCAAACTCGCCGACGCGATTATTAAGCTTTCTCAACTCATGCGATATATGTTAAATAACAGCGTTGATGGTATGCTTAACCTTCAGCTGGAGATAGACTATCTTGAAAATTACATTGAGATATACCGCTTAAGGTTTGAGAAAAATTTTTTTGTTGATTTTAGAAAAACGGGCGAGTTCAGGGAGAAAAAGATAGCTTCACTCATCTTAATACCTTTGGTAGAAAACGCATTCAAACACGGTGTATGTACTGATGCCAATTCGCCGATCAGTATCCATATCAGCACAGCCGGGCAACAATTGACCATGGTGGTTAGCAACAAGATCAGCCACGGTAATAAAGATAATTCCAGCGGGATAGGACTTGTAAATATCAGGCGGAGGCTTGAGCTGATCTATACGGGGGAACATGAGCTTTTGATCAGTAACAACGGTGAAAACTACGAAACTACCCTGCATCTAATATTAAAAACAACATGAAAAGGATACGCTGTTTAGCCGTTGATGACGAAGGATACGCTATAAACATGATAGCCGACTATATTACCAAAGTACCTTATATGGAACTTGTTGGCACAACAACGAGTGCAATAGAGGCTTTGAGCCAGATCCAAAGCGGAGAAATAGACCTGGTATTTTTAGACATCCAAATGCCGGAGCTTTCCGGCCTTCAATTTTTATCTCTTTGCGGAGATAAGTGCAAAGTGATACTGACAACAGCCTATGCAGAATACGCGCTGGAAGGCTTTGACCATGGCGTAATTGATTATCTGCTCAAGCCAATCGCCCTTGACCGGTTCCTGAAAGCTGCACAAAAAGCTTTTGATCAAATTACCGGAATTAATTACCGCACTACATCTCAGCAGCCAGCGCAGACGGCACCCAAAGTCACCAGCCCCGCACATGATTATATTTTTATTAAGGGTGATAGCAAGAGCAAGTTTCTAAAGGTAGATCACCGGGACATACTCTATGTTCAGGGACTTAAAAACTATGTATCTGTTTTTACGCTAACACAAAGATTTGTGACTTATCAAAGTTTGCGGGATATCATCGAACTATTGCCGCAGCCCCCATTTTACAGGGTACATAAATCCTATATTGTTTCGGTTAACAAAATACGAATGATAGATGGGCAAATGATCTATATCGGAGAACAAGCCATACCTATCGGCGAAAGTTATCGGGATAGCTTCATGGCAATGATTAAAGACGGCAGCAATAGGGAACAGTAATATGCAGGTTTATTTTTTTGTATCATGCGTTTAACTACGCCTGCCTGCCAGCTTTTTCCGATAGCCAATCTCCAACTCTTTAAGTTGCTGGTAGTAATTCTCTTTATCCATAAATACCGATGGGCGGTAGTTTTTCGCAGCCGGGTACTTTTTAAGCAGATCGAATTGTGAGCCATGAGAAGCCAGCCAGATATCAAATTTTAGCTTTTGCATAGCGGCTAATGTATAGGCATAGTCCTTGGCGATTTTTGGGTAAGCCGGTATGGCATTAAAATCTTTATCCGTTACTATCGTTGGCATATTGGCTATCAATACGCGGTAGGTGCGGCCCTTGTCTGTTACATTAAACAGGTAGCTGCAAGAGCCCTTAGTGTGACCCGGGTGATACAGCATGGTCAGGGCCATATTACCCAACGTAATATGATCATCGTTATGCAAAATACGGTCTACATGAATGGGTTTAAACGTACGGTGTTTACCATCCAGGTCATAGTCAGAAAGTCCCCCATCGGCAATAACCGATGCATCGGCATAATCGGCCAGCATTTTTGCACCGGTTATCTTTTTAATTGCCGCCATAGCACCGAGGTGGTCAAAGTGCGCCTGGGTTGTCAACAGTATTTTAACGTCGCTTACCTTAAAACCCAGTTTTTTGATGTTTTCCAGGATGATGTTTTCGGATGAAGCCAGGCCGGTGTTAATTAGAATATGACCTTCTTTTGTAGTGATCAAATAACAGGCAAGGTCGGCGGTACCTACATAGTACAGGTTACCGACGACCCTGAACGGAGCAATAGACCTTGTCCAATCCGGATACTTTGTTGCATCAGGTTCACGTACGATCTGTGCCTGAACACATGCGGCGATCAATACTAATAACAGAATGGACAGGACTTTTTTCACTTTTAAAAATTTAACTACAATGTAGTCTTAAAATTACTGATGAACAATTTACTACCCTTATCATATTGCCAAGGGCCGCTAAAATAAAAGTATTTGGCGGCTTTTGGCGTGAATAGCTCTGTTTCCGCGAGTTTTGTATCGTCAAGATAAACAGCCATTTGAGTACCATTAACAACCAGTTTTACATGCACCGGCTTGTTTGTAGTAGATGCAAGGTCGAAAGTAGTGCCAGTTTCTTTCTTGAGTTCGTAATTACCAATATTTACGGCGTCTGCATCTCTGTAATGCAGTTGCACAAAGGCTCCGGCATTGCTAAGGTGTTCCCTTGCCGCATTGTCTTTTACAAAACCGAAACAAACGGGGGCAATGTCTTTTATTTCTTCAGCCACCGCAAGTACGTCAAATTCTAAGGTAAAATTAGCCGGGAACGGTTTTAGGCGATTGAGCTTATATGTAGCCTGATTTTTTACTTCAAGCCACTTCCCCTCCTGTCCTGTAGGATGAGCAACAATAGCTGCGCCATTGGTTTTAATACTACTGGGCGAGGCGCCAAGCTGATAGCTCGAAAAGTCCTCGTTAAAAGGTTTATCCTGGGCTTGGGTCGGTTTGCTAAAAAATATGCCGCCCAAAAAAGCAAATATAGTTAGGGTTTTAGTGTATCGTATCATTTCCATTGTTTAATGAGTGTTTAAATCAATTGTATGGTGCTGAGAACTTTCCATCTGTTACCGTCAGATATTCATCTCCGGCTAATAACCTGAGTTTGCCCGAGAATGTGCCTTTTACGCCCCATTTGGTAAGGCTGGTGATGGTCATGGTAAAGCTGCTGCCCTCCAGGTCGCCACCATTGAATATGGTGGTACCAACAATTTTTCCGTCTTTCATTTGCTGTATGTAATATTTACCTGCAAGCAGTAAGCCGGGCGCGCTGTTAGAAACGTAGGTGCCTTCCTTAGCCCCTTTATCAATCTGCATATCAATGCCAAAGCCGGTAACCATATCCGGCTTTTCCCAGCCGCCAATAACTACAAAGTGTTCCGTATCGGTAGCAGGTTTATCATTAGCGTTAACGCCGTAATTAAATTCGTGTAGTGTTCCATTGATCTTGCAGGACATATAGGTTTCCTGTCCGCCGTTTGAACTACCGCTGCCTTTTTTACAAGCCGATAAACCGCTCAGGGCAAATACAAGCATGGTTATGCAGACAAAAAGTTGATGTGATAGCTTATTTTTCATATCAGTAGTGCATAGTGATACCCGGGCGGCCAGTAAAATGCCGACCGACCAGGTATCTGATAATAAAAGTTTAGGTATAATTAATTTAGCTTCACGGATATTTCCCCATCGTCCATTCCGTCGATATTCTTTTCCGCGAAAACATCAGGAGCGGCTTTTTGTAGCGCTTTCAGGATATCAGAAGTGGTACCGGTATGTTGTAAAACAATAGAAGAGCCGGACGCGCTGTATTTCATTTTGGTGCTTTGTACACCCTTTGCCGATTGCAGCTTATCATTAATAGCCTTTAGGGTAGAAAAATTAGCTCCGGCAATTTTTACGGTTGTTTTCTCGGTAGAGGTTCCATCTTTCTTTTTGCCAAAAAAGCCTAATATCTTTTCTCCGGTGCTTTTACTGCGGTCTGCGGTATGGCCTGCCCGGTCGGCCTTGTCAGTTGCCCGGTCTACTTTGTCTAAAATCGCCTGTGCCCTGGTAATCATCGGGCTAAAGAACAGCAGGCCTGCACAAATGATCATGATCTTTTTCATAGTTAATGGAGTTTTGGTGATAAATGTATTTTTGAAATGATTGAGTCTTAATTAATGATTGAGTCTTAATTAATAAGTATAATCCTTTGTAAGATCCGCTGACTTGGTAACCGTAAAGTCTTTAATGTCTTCCTTTACCTCTCCATTGACCTCGGCCTTGTAACTCACCTTATAAGCTGCGTCGCCCGGACTTAGGCATTGGATTCCTGCGCTGATAGTGGTAAGCGGTTTTATAGATTCAATTACATATGTATTGGTACTTCCGCTGAAATTGTTTTTACCAAGACTTATCGTACTCTGGTTATTTTGTATGGCCCCATTTACCTTCCAGACTGTGGCATCAGAGGGGTTATTGGTTAACCCTACCGTTACAAATGATAGATAGGCTGATTCAGGCGCGCCGGTAACGATTATTGTAAACTTCGCGGTACGCCCTCCGTTTGAAGGGTTATTCTCATTACTGTCTTTTTTACTGCATGCCGCCAGTACCGAAATAAAGCCGACCAAAGTGATGGCCAGTAACAAGTATTTCAAATTTGTTTTTTTCATGGTTTTCAAGTTAGATGATAGATAGACTGCAAAACTATCGGTTATAAAAACTTCATAAAATCCCCCAAATGGTGGCATTTTATCTACCCATTATTAGGTATTTTTTGGCTATTGTTGGCCTTTTTTAAGTTATTAGGCAGATATTTGAAACACACCTGCTATGCTGCCATGAAAACGATACTGTTATACTTGTTCTCTTTTTTAACCTTTACCGCTTTGGGGCAGCAACAGGTACCGCTGAATGAGAAAAAGCATGTTGATAGCCTGGAAAACATATTGGTATCAGGAAGTAACGATAGCGTAAAGGCTGTGGTCAGCTTTATGCTGGTGGAGTACTGGAAGTTTAAAGATACCACCAAAAGCAAAGCCTGCTTAACAAAGGGTAAACAACTTTCCGGAAACTCACCTTATTTAAAGGCCTTATCATACTTTTACGAAGGGCAATACTACTTTAACTGGAACACTACGAAAGCATCCGCGGCATTTACCGAAGCGCAAAAAGCGCTCGCCGCTTTTCATACGCCACAAGCTTACGCTAAGCTGGCCGCAGCATGGTATAATTATGCCATAATGAACAGAGGTAAGGGCTATGAGTTTATAGCAAGCATCACCACTCAAAAGGCACTCCCCTATGCCGAAAAGGCAGGTGATCAATCGATGATCGCTTTTTATTATGGCCAGCTATCAACTATTTTGATGAATAATTATCAGTTTGCCAAAGCTGATGATTACAATAGAAAAGCCATCGCTTTGCTGGAGAAGAAAGACCCTAAATCAACCAACTTGCTTTTTGCTTATTTGAACGGTGTGAGCATTAACTGTTACGCGGTAAAGTCTGCAGTTGCTAAACAACTACTACAGAAAGCCAAGGCCATGTTAGCGCCATATCCGGGTTCATTAAACTACACTTTGTATTATTATAACGAAGCGCTGTATTATGCCACTATTCAATCATACAAAGAAGCTATTGCCAGCGCCGATAAAGGGATTGTCCTGGCAACTAAATACAACCAGAAACAGTTGCTTCAGCAACTTTTGTTTCGCAATTATGAAGCTTATGTTTACTTAAAAGAATATGCTAAAGCCAAGGCTATTTTGTTGGGTATTGTGAAAGAAGGCACCATGCTGACAAGTGCGAATGATAAAGCGATGGTATATGGCGAACTGGCCAAAACCAATAAGCTCATGGGGAATTACCGTGACGCTTATGAATGGCAAAACAAACAACAGCTATTAACAGATAGCATGCAAAACAAGCAGTTGGGGCTTAAGATAAACGAACTGGAAACTAAATACCGCACAGCAGAGAGCCAGAAAAAAATCGCTCAACTGCAGGCCAGGAACCGGCAGGCTGAATTACGAACAAAAAACGAAAAGCTGTTTAACTGGCTGCTTGGTTCAGGATGTTTAACCTTAGTGGCTATCCTCACCATGGTGATATTAAACGCGAAAAACAACCGTAAACTGGCCGCCCAAAAAGAGATCAACTACCGCCAGCAATTGCTCGATTTGGAGCGTAAACAACAACTTAAAATTACCAAAGCCATATTGGATGGTGAGGAAAACGAGCGTGAACGGGTGGCTCGCGACCTGCATGATGGGCTGGGCGGTATGCTGGCCGGCCTTAAAATAGGCCTTACCGGTTTAACCGGTACTAAACAGGATTTTGCTGATGATAAAGACCTGTTACGCATTATTGGCCAACTGGATTCGTCTGTTACCGAGTTACGACGCATTGCAAGGAACCTGCTACCCGAAACTTTACTTAAATTTGGTTTGGAAGTAGCCTTAAAAGATCTCAGCGAATTTTATATGCGCGATGACCTGCATATTGATTTTCAGACCTTCCATATCAAAAAAGATATTCCTCTTAATGTACAGCTCAACATTTACCGTATTGTACAGGAATTACTCTCAAACGCTGTTAAACATTCCGGGGCTAAAACTATTCTGATACAATGCAGCCAGAACGACGGTGTATTTTTCATAACCGTGGAAGATGACGGAACAGGCTTTGAGCCTGAAGCGCTAAATACATGCAAAGGCATGGGGCTTGAAAATCTGAGAAACCGTGTTAGTTATCTGAATGGAAAATTTGAGCTGCAATCTGTAATTAATGAAGGTACTATTGTTAATATAGAACTCAACACCAATGCCGATGCCTAAACTAAAAACCGCTATTGTTGACGATCACCCGATTGTGATTGAAGGTTTGAAATCTTTACTTTCAAACGAAACGAACCTTAAGATAGTTGGTGGCTTCTATTCCGGTGAGGCGCTGTTGAGCTATTTAGATAGCCATGCGCTTGACCTCATCCTTTTGGACATTACCCTGCCCGATATGAACGGGATAGAGCTATGCCAAAAGATAAAGGCGGTATCATTAACTACCTGCATTTTGATATTAAGCAACCATACCGAACGCAGCATTATTATGCAGGCTATACAAAATGGCGCGAGCGGATACCTGCTCAAGAACAGTTCAATAGAAGAGTTACGCCATTGTATCATCGAAGCGGTCAATGGCCAAATCTGTTACAGCAGGGAAGTAATGGAGATCATCAGCCGGCCTTCTAAAAATGAACTATTGGGCTCGCCAAGGCTCACACGCCGCGAAAAAGAGATACTTGCGCTAATAGCGGCCGGTAAAACAAGCCAGGTGATAGGACAGGAATTATTTCTGAGTCCGCTAACAGTAGATACACACCGCAAGAATCTTATCCAAAAATTTGGGGTTAAAAATGTAGCCGAATTGATTATGGTGGCAGTACAGCAACAGATACTATGAATGCTTTATGATTTAGCTACTGTTCTTTAATGATCCGGTTAGCATAAGCCAGCCACTATTATTTGGTTAACCATTAAGGATTTCCTACCTTAACAAACCATTATTTGCCTTATGAAAAACTTCTTGTTGCTTATTAAATCAGCTTTGATATTCTGCTGCTTGGGGCTAACGGCCTATGCCCAGGAAGCAAACAAACTGCCCGTTTGGGCATTGGGCGGTTTTGAGCGCGAAACCACACTTAACCCCATCATCTCGCCGGATAGCACTACACGCTTTTTTGACCCTGTGCTAAAAAAATATGTTGGCTGGGAATCTAACGATACATTTAACCCCGGTGCGGCGGTGTATAAAGGCAACGTGGTGGTGCTTTACCGGTCTGAGGATAAATCCGGCGTTGGTATCGGCTACCGTACATCGCGCTTAGGATACGCGGTGAGTAAAGATGGTTTGCACTTTAAACGAGATAAAGCACCGGTATTTTACCCTGACAATGATAGCCAGAAAAAATACGAATGGCCGGGCGGCTGTGAAGACCCTCGTGTGGCGGTAACTGCTAACGGCACCTATGTGGTGTTTTACACGCAATGGAACCGCGATGTGCCCCGCCTGGGCGTAGCGACTTCGAAAAACCTTAAACACTGGACCAAACACGGGCCTATATTTGAAGATGCCTACAACGGCAAATTTTTGAATATACCGCACAAATCAGCATCTATTCTTACCCGGATAGTTAATGGCAAACAGGTGGTAGCCAAAGTAAAGGGAAAATACTGGATGTATTGGGGCGAGCTACATGTTTATGCCGCAACCTCAACTAACCTGGTAGACTGGACACCCGTGGTTAACCCTGATGGTAATTTAACAGAACTTTTCTCGCCCCGAAAAGGCTATTTTGATAGCGAACTTACCGAATGCGGCCCGCCAGCCATCCTTACCGATAAAGGTATTGTACTGCTTTATAATGGTAAAAATAAAGCCGGCGACGAGGGCGATAAACGTTTTACCCCTAATAGTTATTGTGCCGGCCAGGGCTTATTTGATAAGAATGATCCATTAAAGTTTATTACCCGGTTAGATGTACCCTTTATGCGGCCAATGGCATCATTTGAAAAAAGCGGCCAGTACCCGGCTGGTACGGTTTTCCTGGAAGGGATGGCTTATTTCAAGAAGAAATGGTTTTTATACTATGGCGCGGCAGACTCCAGGGTATGCGTAGCGGTTTATGACCCTGCCAGGCCCGCAAAACCGGATCCTATCAATTGAATAAACCTGCCTGATTGAGTTAATTGGCGATGCCCATAATTGGCCATAAAACTATTTCACCTGTCGTTATGTTGCTTGAGCATGCATCAGTCAGCAGTTACCCTCATTTTTCCACACCAGTTATTCAAGAAGCATCCGGCTGTTAACGCCGACAGCCCCGCTTACCTGGTGGAGGAACTACTTTTCTTTAACCAATACAATTTTAACAAGAAGAAACTGGTGCTGCACCGAGCATCCATGCAGTACTATGCCGACTATCTGAAAGAAAAGGCTATTAAAGTAGAATATGTTGAAGCGACTGAAAAGCATTGCGATGTACGCAAGCTCATCCCCCATTTAGCTAAACAGGGTGTTACTACTATTCACTATGCACACGTGACCGACGACTGGCTGCAAAAGCGTATTACAGCAGCATGCGAAAAGGCGGGCATTACGCCAAAAGTTTATCGTACACCAAACTTTCTTAACAGTACAGAAGATGTAGCGGATTATTTCGACAAGCGGAAAACCTATTTCCAAACTGACTTCTACACGGCACAACGCAAACAGCGCAATATTCTATTAGAAGGTAAAGACAAGCCCCTCGGCGGCAAATGGACCTACGATGTAGAGAACCGACAAAAGTTCCCAAAGAACGAAGTGGTGCCGATGCTAAACCCGCCAGACGATAACGAGTATGTTAAAGAAGCCTTAAAGTGGGTTGACAAGCATTATCCGGATAATTATGGTAACACCGCTTCGCCTTTCGGGAACATCGGCGGCTTTTACCCGGTTACCCACCAGCAAGCCGGGCTTTGGCTTCAGGATTTCCTGAAACACCGGTTTCAGAAGTTCGGCGTTTACGAGGATGCCATGGTCACCGGCGAAACTTTTTTGTACCACTCTATCTTATCCCCATTAATAAATACCGGCTTGCTGGACCCGCAGGAGGTGATAGACAAAACGCTCGACCATGCAGCCGAGAACGACATCCCGCTTAATTCACTGGAAGGTTTTATCAGGCAGGTAATGGGTTGGCGCGAATTTATTCACCTGGTTTATGAGCGCGAAGGGGTAAAACAGCGTACCAGGAATTACTGGGGCTTTAAACGCCGCATTCCAAAAACTTTCTGGACAGGAGAAACCGGCATCGTTCCGGTTGATACTGTGATCAAGCGCGTGCTGCATACGGGCTATAGCCATCATATAGAGCGCCTGATGGTTATGGGCAACTTTATGCTATTGTGCGAATTTGACCCTGACGATGTGTACCGCTGGTTTATGGAAATGTATATTGATGCCTACGATTGGGTAATGGTTCCTAACACCTACGGCATGACCCAATTTGCAGATGGTGGTTTGATGATGACCAAACCTTATATAAGCGGAAGCAACTACCTCATGAAAATGGGTAATTGGCCAAAAGGTGACTGGCAGGATACCTGGGATGGCCTGTTTTGGCGTTTCATGGATAAGCATCGCACGTTTTTTACGCAAAACCCAAGGCTGGGTATGCTCGTGAAATCATTCGACAAAATGGATGAAACAAAAAAGAAACGCCTCCTGCAAAATGCCCAAACTTTTCTAAGCGAATTGGATAAGCAGCTTCACTATTAAACGCTATCCGCTTCTTTATTCTCAGTAAGTAAGGATGCTGATAGTCCGGCGAGTCCAACGGCTAACAGTGTATTACGAGCCTGCTTGTTTTTGCTAAAGCCAAGCAACCAGGGCGATGCAGCCGCAAATATGCTTACGGTTAGGTCAATAGCTAAATGTGCTTTAAAAGGCAGGAGCTTTATCAACCCCCATTCTGCTTTTGTTAGCGCGGTATACGCCAGGGCACCACCGCCTAACAGCCTGCATAGCACTCTGGCTTTCTCATCTTTGTCAAAATCTGCTAACTCTGGCATTAGCGGTACCAACGCAGCATACATATAGTCGATAGCACCGTGCGCTTGTCTTGAAATTGGCTTTTTTCATCGTTTTCACTTTTTAAATTAACCCATCGCTACCACCACTGGTTTTTAAAATAAACTTTCAAAAAGTTTTGAAAGTTTAAAAATACACTTACCTTTGTACATGCAATTACCAGAAGCAAAGCAAAAGTTTATAGAAACGTGGGGCAAGTTAGGTTCTGAGTGGGGTATTAACCGCACTATGGCCCAGGTACATGCACTCCTGCTGGTAACGCCCGATGCTTTAACTACCGAACAGGTAATGGAGGAACTGAGCATCTCTCGCGGTAATGCCAACATGACCCTACGCGACCTGATCGGCTGGGGCCTGGTAGAAAAGCAACTGAGGCCAGGTGAACGTAAAGAATACTTTTATGCCGATAAAGATATCTGGAACATTGCCCGCCAGGTTGCCAAAGAGCGCCGCAAGCGCGAACTGGAACCGGTATTGAAAACACTGGAAGAACTGATACAGGTAAAAGGCGATAAAAATGACCCGGAGTTTAAAACTTTTCATAAATCCATGACGGACATCAACAAAATGTCTAAAAACGCTGACCGTATGCTTGATACCATGCTTCAAGCAGATGAAAGCTGGTTTTGGGGATCGATATTTAAAATGTTCAAATAGGACATTTTTTTTGCTCACTATATTTCATTTTTTACTGAAAATTCAAAATTTATAAGTAACACTATATATCATGAAAACCCTTGGCAATTACACTATACTTTACGATGCCGAATGCCCCATGTGCAATATCTACACTAAAGCATTTGTAAAAACCGGTATGCTTGATAATACCGGCAGGGCGCCTTACCAGGAGTTGGCATCTGATGACTGCCCGCTCGTAAACCGCCAGCGGGCGGCAGATGAAATAGCACTGGTTAACCGCCAAACCGGAGAAGTTACCTATGGTATAAAGAGTTTATTTAAAATATTGGGTAATGCATGGCCGGTTTTTAAAGGCTTATTTAATTCCGCTCCTTTTGTTTGGCTAATGAGCAAAGTGTACGCTTTTATCTCTTACAACCGCAGAGTAATTATCCCGGCAAGAAACGAGAGTTATATTTACCAACCTACCTTTAAACTCCGCTACCGCGTAGCTTACTTGCTTTTCACCTGGTTTATTACTGCTTTTATACTTACCCGCTACGCACCCTTATTACAAGACATGGTGCCGGTTGGCGGTGTCTATCGCGAATATCTCATTTGTGGCGGCCAGATCCTATTTCAGGGTGGTATTATCAGCCTGTTGGTCAAACAAAAACGTTGGGAATATCTGGGTAACATGATGACCATTTCTTTTGCGGGTAGTATATTATTATTGCCAATTGTATTGCTTAGCGCTGCTATTGGCATGCATCCGCTATTCTACACCCTTTACTTTCTGTTGGTAGCCGGCCTCATGCTCCTCGAGCATATCCGAAGAAGCAAAATCATGGGCATAGGCTGGCGGCTAACCATTACCTGGGCAATTTACAGAGTAGCGGTGTTAGGTACTATTTTGTTTATTTAATTCTATTATCATGAAATTTGATAAGATCATATTAGCCGGAGGCGCCGGTAGCCTTGGCACTACACTGGCGCGTTATTATAGCGACAAAGCGCGTGAAATAATTATCCTAAGCCGCAAACCTAAAGCCGCGCAGGGTAACATACGCACCGTTGTTTGGGATGCCAAAACAGCCGGTGATTGGGTAAAGGAATTGGATAATTCAGACCTGCTTATCAACCTATGCGGAAAAAATGTGAATTGCCGTTATACCGAAAAGAACAAGGCTGAGATATTAAGTTCAAGGCTGGTGCCTACCCGTTTGCTTGGTGACGTGATAGGAAAATTACAAAACCCTCCCGCCCTTTGGCTCAACGCGGCATCAGCAACTATATACCGGCACGCTGAAGACCGCCCTCAGGACGAAGAAACCGGTGATATTGGCTACGGCTTTTCAATAGACGTCTGCAAACAATGGGAACACACTTTCCTGGAACAGCAAACGCCTCAAACACGTAAAGTTGCGCTACGCATAGGCATTGTGTTAAGCCAAAACGGCGGGGCTTTCCCAGCACTTTGTAATTTGGTTAAGTTTGGTCTTGGTGGCAAACAGGGCAATGGCAACCAGTATGTAACCTGGATACATGAGCAGGATGTAGCCGCCGTTACCGAATGGATCTATGATCATCCGGAATTGACAGGGGCCATTAACGTAACATCACCAAACGCTTTAAAGAATACCGAATTCATGCATGTCATTTGTAAAGCTTATGGTATCTCATTTGGCCTGCCCTCTCCTAAATGGTTGTTAGAAATCGGCGCGGCAATCATCGGTACCGAAACCGAACTGGTGCTAAAGAGCAGATGGGTCTACCCGAAAAGACTTTTAGATAGCGGTTATCAATTTCAATATCCAGAGGCAGCCCATGCTGTAAATGATTTAGTAAGTATATATTAGTATTTAACTATTCCTTATCATGACTCATACAATTAAAGGATTTGTTTTCCCAAACCTGCTTGGCATAGCAGTTATTGGCATAACCAAGTATTTCATCACCTACCACAGCAATGTAGGTGGCATATTCATTTTTTCAGAATTCGTTATCGTCCCTTTGCTCATGGGTATCACCAGCGCGTGGTTCTGGCGAAAAAAAATATTAGGAAGAACCACCTCCGCGCTGTGGGCTCTCTACAATACATTAATAGCATGCCTGCTAAGCGCTATATTTTTGGGCGAAGGTTCTATTTGCCTGGTTATCGTTTCGCCTTTACTTTTTGTATTTATATGGTTGGGACAATTAGCAGGCCAGGCCATGTTCAAGCGAAATAATCAAAAGCTTAATTCCAGCATCATTTTAATACTTTTCGCCATTTTCGTGACAGACTCACTATCAAAACACAGTTATGAAAACATGGTAGCTGATACCATGGTGATAAATGCCCCTCCGGCAAAAGTATGGCAATACGTGGTAGCCTATAAGCGTATTGAGGCTAAACCTAAATTCTGGCTATTTAATATCGGCATGCCCAGCCCGGTGCAGTCAACCGCAAGCGGGTTTTACGTAGGTGCCAACCGTAAATGTATATTCAGCAATGGCTATGTATTCGATGAAAGGATTTCCACCTATGACGAGAACCGCAACCTCGTTTTTGACATTACCGAGCAACCCCGTGATCCGGAAATAATGGGTCATATTGATATCCTGCGAGGCCAGTTTCTTCTAAAAGATAACGGCGATGGAACTACCACCCTAACCGGTAACAGTTGGTATAAATTATACGTTTTCCCGGTTTGGTATTACGATATCTGGGCAAAGAGTATTACCCGGAATGTTCATCTTCGCGTAATGGAACATATTAAGCAATTAAGTGAGGCCAATTAATGTTCCTGTTTATAATCAAATATTTCGGTTTTCTTAAACATGTCCCGGGGCTGCCACATGTATTTGATGGTTTGCTGAGGCTCTACACGCTATTATTTAATTTCCGCTTATTGGAGGCAATAGATGAAATTGAGGCCGAGTTGGTCACGTGGGAAAACGTCACTACATCATTACACAAATACGGAGGCTTACAGTTCAATTATAATGGTAAAGAGCTTGGACATATTCACAGCAACGGTTTACTGGATATGCCGCTTAGCCGTATTGTTAAGCAGCGATTGATGCTACAAGACAAACGTGTAAAAGATCACCACAGCTTTGTTAATTCGGGTTGGATAAGCGTTTATATGAACAGCCCCAAAGACAGCGTATTGGCGATAACGTTATTTAAAACAAGTTATCAGCAACTTCGAGATAGAGATCTATGTTTAACGCAAAAAGAAACGCCCTGCTAATTAGCAGGGCGTTTCTTTTATTATTTTGATAGGCGCTTGCCCATCTGGTAATCGTAAGGCGGTTTAAGGCCCAAAAGGTTTTCTACAAAGTAATCCCAGCGGCGGCGCATCATGTAGGGCGAATACACACCGTAACCGTGCGCGCTATTAGGGAATATCACCAGGTCGAAGCTTTTGTTGGCTTTTTCCAGGGCTTCTACCACCAACAGGGTATTATAGGGCGGAACGTTATCGTCCATCATACCGTGTACCAGCATCAGTTTACCTTTCAGGTTCTTAGCCCAGGTTTGGTTGGCCTGCGCTTCATAGTCTGAGTTTTCAACCAAACCATTGTAGCGTTCGCCCCAATCGTCCTCATAGTTACGGTTATCGTGGTTGCCCGATTCTGAGATACCTACCTTAAAGAAATCAGGGTAGCGGAACATAGCCGTTGCCGTTGCAAAACCACCGCCCGAGTGCCCCCATATACCTACTTTAGTAGTATCTATAGGATATTTGGCTGATAGCTGCCTGATGGCTGTGATCTGATCCGGCAGGGTATTTTCGGCCATGTTACCATAGCTCATATCATGAAAGCTTTTTGAACGCAGCGGGTTGCTGGTACCCTCAATAGCTACTACAATAAAGCCCAGTTCGGCAAGTGCCTGGTTATCGTTACGTGATGGCCCAAAAGACCAGTTGCCTATACTCCCGCCCTGAGGACCAGGGTAGATATAATCAATCACCGGATATTTTTTACCGGCTTCCATTTTGGTTGGGGTAAAAACCAGGCCGTAAATATCGGTAGTGCCATCATGCGCTTTAACTTTTACAGGGATGGGCGCTTTCCAGCCGGTGGCAACCAGTTTTGATATATCTGCCTTCTCTAAGTTACTGATCAGTTTCCCGTTCAAATCACGCAATACGCTTACCTGCGGCACATCTGGCTGTGAGTAGGTATCTACAAAATATTGCTCATCGGGCGAAAAACTGATCACGTGGTTACCAGCCTCCGGCGTAAGCAGGGTTAGTCCTTTTCCGTTAAATCCTATTTTGTACAAATGCGCGAAGTAAGGGTTACCCGGTTCGCGGCCATCGGCCATAAAATAAAGTAAGCGCTTTTTCTCATCAACTTTAAGCAGTTTGGTAACTACCCAGTTGCCTTTAGTGATCTGGTTCTTTAACTTACCGGTTGTAGCATCGTACAAATACAGATGCCCCCAGTTATCGCGCTCAGAAAACCAGATAATTTCTTTTGAAGCAGGTAAGTAACGCCAGTTGATGGCACCCCAGCCCGATTCATATTGTGTTTTTACGGTTTCCTCAAATACATCACGCACAACGCCGGTTTGTGCATTGGCAATGCGGAACTTCTCGTTCTTATGATCTCTTGATGTAGAAACGAAGGCAAACTCGGTGCCATCGGCTTTCCAGTCGACATCATCCAGGTTGCCGCTGCTGGCAATATCATCGCTCAGGGTAGCGCGGTGCGGGTCAGGTGCTATGTTAAAACGTACCACCTTCGGATTCTCTACATCAATGATCACGCGCTCGATCATGGTGATGTCCTTATCTCCCGGCAGCGGATATTTCCATGCTTTTAAAGTTGGTTTGCCTACGTTGGTAGTCACCAAATACATATCGCTTGATTTGCGCTGATCCTGCTGAAAGGTGGCCACCTTTTTTGAATCAGGCGACCATGAAACTATGGGGCGGTCGCTGTGCGTCCAGCCGGCATTATCAGTGGCGTAGCCATAATCTTTAACGCCATCGGTAGTTAATTGGGTAGCGGCATTGGTAGCCACATCGCGTACCCACAGGTTGTAATCTTTAATAAAAACGGCTTTCTTCCCATCTGGCGACAATACTTCATTACCGCCGCCGCGCGCCGCACGCCCGCTAAGGCGTTCCGCTCTGCCTGTAGCATTGGCAGTAGTATCTGCGCTTACCTGGTTGGTTTTTTCATCATACATCCACTTCTTACCGTCAGCGGTAAAGGTAACATACCTGCCATCTGCACTATATCCAATCCTGTCGAAAGGGAGTTTATCACCATTATATGTTTTACCGGTGGCTGATGATAACGCGCCAGCCAGCTTGGATGCATCAAATGCTTTACTGCGGGTTTTCTTAGCAGGGTCTACCAGTACAAACTCAGGCCCATTGGCGGTATTTACCTTGTACCAGAATTTCCCGTTAGGCAGCCAATTGGCCGTAACGCCAGCCCGGTAAACCAAAGGCATGGTATTATAAGAAAGAAAGGACTCGGCATGCTCGTAATCTTTAGCTGTTAAAGCCCCGCCTTGTTGGGCTTTAACGCTTATACCAAGCGCAATAGCTGCAGTAGTTAATAAATATTTATTCATTATACGGTCTGATAGTTTAGACCTAACAAAGTAAGGAAAAATCTTACTTTATTGCAGTTACGCTTCGTATAATGATTGTTACAACCCGCTACAGTTGCTTTACAAAAGCAAAGCCCGCCACACCATTGGAGTAGGTGGGCATAATAAGACTGGTTTTATGTTCGTCTTTGCTTTTAAAAAGTTTGTTGCGGAACAGCGGATAAATAAGATATGCCGCCTTGGTAGATAATATACCGAAACCGGCCCCGGCTATAATATCACTAAACCAATGGTCGCGGTTGTAAACCCGTAAAATAGCGGTAGCGGTGGCAAAAGAGTAACCGGCGATACCATACCAGATAGATTTTTCGCTGTACTCCTGCGCCATAAATTCAGCCGCGGCAAAAGCATTACCCGAATGGCCCGACGGAAAAGAATAATAATTAGAACCGTCCGGACGTAAACGATGCGATATTTTTTTGATACTGAAAGTGCTTAAAGCCATAATGCCTTCAGACATACCAATGAGTATGGTACGGTCGATAAAGGTATTTTTGCCATGGATACCGGCCAGGTTTAACCCGTAAACCATTACAATTGGCGCATATTGAAAGTAGTTTTCAATATGATAATGAAAATTGGGCGAATCTTTTATCAGATCGTCATAAATGCTGTAATCCAGGTTACGGATAGCTTTTACCGGGAATGATAAAACGCCATAGGTGACAAATACCGCCGGCGGTATAAACGATTCCAGCTTACTATGCAACTTTCGAACAGTATCGGGCAGTGCCAGAATACTGGCTGAATCCACTTTGGCGGTATCTGTGCGTTGTGCCCTTACTTCGGTAAATGAACACCACAGCAATAACATTATGTATATAAACTTTCTCACGATTTAAATTTACAATATATTAATACATAATGTTTTGGTGAGGATGAAATAAAAAAGGAGGATCCTTGCGATCCTCCTTTTAAGATAACCAAATATGAAGTAAACTATTAGAACCTGTAGCTGATAGATAAACGATAGTTACGCGGCGCTTCTGCCTGGTAATAGTACGATTGCAGATAGGCATAATAAGACCCGCTGTATAAATATTTATTCAGGATATTGAAGGCGTTAGCTGTAATACGCATTTTGCTTCCCTCCCAGAATAAGCCACCATCCAGCTTAAAATAGTCGGCCATTTTAAGCGGTGCAGGCGCATCTGTTGTACGGTCGCCCAGGAAAGTGAAACCACCCGCTACCCCGGCGCCTTTTAAGCTACCTGCAAGCAGTTTATAGGTTAACCAGGCGTTAGCGGTATGCTTGGCAAATGAAGGTACGGTTACGTTGGGGACTACAGCGCGTGTTACTTTTGAATCAGTATAAGCATAGTTAGCCGTTACGTCAAAGCCGGGGGCTATCTCGCCACGTATATCAAACTCAATACCCTGGGCGCGTTTCTGGCCTAAAACAACGCTTAAACCTGCGTTAGGGTTAGCATTAGGGTCGGCTGTGATCTCATTATTTTTTAATATGCGGTAAACGGCTAAAGTAGTATTCCATTTGCCATCGGCCCAGTCTCTTTTTATACCAAACTCCAGGTTATTACCGGTAAGCGGTTTTACAGTACCCGTTGCCAGCCTGCCAACCTGAGGGGTAAAAGCCTGGTCATACAATCCATAAACGGCAGTTTGATCGTCTATTGACGCACTCAGGCCAATGCGAGGAGTAAAGTGCTTGGCTGTAGGCTCGGCACCACCATAGTTAGAGTTTTTAATATAAGTGTAACGCCCTGCCAGGGTTAAACGCAGTTTGTTTTCAAAAAAGCCCAGTTCATCCTGCACGTATAAACTACTGTAATTGCTTGCAATATTCCCAAACCCTGCCGCGGCGCGCGCCTCAAGGTTAAGGCTGCGGTCAAAAGTAGGATAGCCGTTTGGCGGCACACCCAGGTTAGGGTTACGCGGGTCAAACATCTGGTTTTTGTTGTCTAACTGCCGCGACTGGTTATAATCGGCGTTGTAAACTTTATTGCCTAAATCTATACCCGCCAAAATTTTATGTACCACCGAGCCGGTAACCACTTTACCGTTTAAGAACGCCTGCCCTAATGACATGGTACTTTTAGCATCCCAAATACCTACGCTACGGATATATCTTCCATCGCGGCCCACACTATCGGCCCACATAGAATAGCCGTTTTGGCCATAATAATAGTAGGCTGCTTGTGCGGTAAGTTTCCAGTTGTCACTCAACTGCGTTTGCATATTCAGTGTAACGCTATGGTCGTTGATATTGGTTGGTGGCAAGCCTGAGGGTAAAGCCGTAAAGCTTTGCGGATATTGCGCATAACCATTAGGGCTAAATACATAGTACGAACCTACGTTAGACATGTTGGCACGCTGGTAAACATACTCTGCGGTGAGCTTGGTTTTATCATCAACCTGGTACGATACTACAGGTGCTACCACATAACGGTTGTTAAACTCATTGGCACGGAAAGAACCTTTGTTTTGCCCCGAAAGATTTAAACGATAAAGCAGCTTGCCATCATTACTTAATTTACCATCCAGGTCAAGCGTAGCACGGTTTAGGTTATAGCTGCCGGTGGTATAGCTAAATTCGCCTTTGGTTTGGCCCGTAGGCTTTTTGGTTACCACGTTGTATAAACCGCTTGGATCGCCGCTGGAAAGCATAAAGCCTGCCGGGCCTTTTACAAATTCAATATGGTCAACAAAGCTCATATCTTCGGTAAGCGGCCCCCAAAAGGAATTTACTACGTTAAAACCATTCCTGAAAGCCTGCACCTGCGAACCACGCATATTAATATTAGTATAAAGATCGCCCCAATGCTCCAGCCTAAAGGCGCCGCTCACGTTTCTTACCAGGCCATCGCTCATACTGATGATCTGCTGTTCTTTTAAAGACTGGCTGGATACCACCTGAATATTTTGTGGAACCTGCAGCAGAGGCTCCTGCAAACGAAGCGACTGTGATGGGTTATCCATTTTAACGCTGTTGCTGCGCGCGTTGATCATTACCTCTTTTAATTGCGAGGTACTGAGGTCAAGATTAAAATTAATGCTGGTATTTTGCCCGGCGACTACAGTTACATCTTTTTCGCGCGGCGCCATGCCGATAGCTGAAACCACTGCCGTGTAAGTGCCGGGATTTACTCTTGTAATGCGATAGTGGCCCTTATCTGTTGTTGAAGCGCCATACGATGTACCTTTTAAAGCCACAGTTACATACGCTACCGGGCTACCATCAGTAGCGGTTATTATACCGCTTATGCTGCCATGTTGTTGCTGCGCAAATGCGGCAGCGGCTATTAATATTGCTGAGAGGAGGGATAAAATTTTCTTCATGCCTTATTTTGAATGATTCTAAACAGCGGCAAAGAAACATCAAAATAAGATGAATGTCAATAGTTATTTGTAATTAATCTAAATAAAATCAAAGTAGGTTATAACCCCGCGTTGTTTATTTAAAAATCAATCATGCGGCCCGCTAACAAAATTAAACTCCTTTTCAGCGTCAAATGGTACGTATACACGTCGCCATGGGTCGTTGCCACGCATTTTCCATATATGCCCGGTGCCGGTAGTATCCATGGCTACCA
Organism: Mucilaginibacter sp. MD40; assembly: GCF_002288635.1. Classification (GTDB taxonomy): domain Bacteria; phylum Bacteroidota; class Bacteroidia; order Sphingobacteriales; family Sphingobacteriaceae; genus Mucilaginibacter. Next base: position 189,849 of record NZ_NRSW01000001.1, read on the forward strand.
GTACCTCGCCGGGGTTAAGTGTAAAAGTTTCGCCGGTATGGGTAGTAAAATCAAGTACGCCTGCAAGGCAAATAACATATTGGTTGGTGGGCGCGGTATGCCAATCAAGAAACGAATGCGGAGCGGTTTCTTTAAAACTGATGCTGTTAGCATCATACGCAACCGCGTCTGTTAAATGACCGGTTTGCACGTGGGAATGGCCGTCTTCGCCGGTAGTAAGTAGATAAGCTCTGATCATGTTGGGTTTGTTAATTATCCGTTGGCTAAAGCCAACGGCAATGATTATTAAAAAGCCTCGTTCAGCCCCAAAAATAAACCATGAGCGCCATATTTACCCCATGCATAATCTATACACAGGTTGGTACGGGTAGCTTTATTAAATAACACCCGCAAGCCTGCGCCACCGCCAGGTTGCCAAACACTAAATAGCTTGGTGCCCAAATCATCATTTGCAGTTTGAAGGCTAAAAAAGGTAACGCCACTTAAAAATTTATTCCGGAGGATAGGGAATCTATACTCTACCTCCGTATCCATGTATTGGGTACCTTTGAAGTACGTTACGGTATAGCCCCTGCCGCTCCTGAAGTTAGGGTCGCGGCCAGTACCTGGTAGCTCGAGGTAAGGCAAAGCGCCGCCTACTACAAACGTACTCCAGTTCCAGAAAGCGAGCACATGCTCGGGATGGCTCGACGATAGACTGAAATACTTACGAAAATCTGTTGTAATGATGGCCGCATTGCGTGTACTGCCCAGCCATGTTTGGTTAAGCCTTATGCCGGCATCAACGTACATGCCTTTGTAAGCACGATTCTGGTTATCGCGGGTAGTGTATTGGATATTAGCCAGGAAACCATTAGCCGCGTAATGGTCATTATCGAAACCATTACGGGCATTGTAAATACGATAAGGTGTCAGCACAGAATCGGCGTTGAATTTATCATATATCTTACGCCGTATATCAAATGATACCCCGGCGCCTACAAATAAGCCTTTGTCTATCTGCTTATATACCTTTTCACGAAAGCTGTAGTACTGCGCGTTTAATACATAAGGTTTACGCCCCGGGTTACTCAGCACCAGGTTTTCGGTAGTGCTGTTATCGGCGTTACCTATGCCAATGCCAAAGTCGGGTGTTACGGTTTTAGCTGCTACCAGGCTACCCTGAAAATTCCACTTATTGCCCGGTGTATAAACGTTATGGGTAAGGTAAAAATAAATTATATTTTTTGTGGTGATGGATGCCGAAGTAGCCGCTACGGAAAGTAAAGTATTAGGATCACTACCCAATACTTTTCCCGCCACGGCCTTAATACCTATTTGTGTACCAATACTGGGGTTAGATGCCAGGTTGGGGATGATGGTAATACCAGATGATTTCTTTTTTACGCTATCAGCCTTTTTATGAGGGTGAAGAATGGCTTTTACCAGGTCGCCAAAATCATACTGTCCGGCGGTGTTGTCCGGCTTAATTATCTTTTTGCCTTGCTTTCCCAGCGAATCAGCCTTTACCGTATCTGCGGGTGTAACCTGGGCATAACCCTTATTCCCTGCTATTAAAAACAGGATAATACAACAGCTTAAAAAATATCTGAAAACTTTATCCAAAATAGTATATGTTGATGAGCTGTTATTAACAACTTATCCTGCATAAAGTTAGCTGCAATTTTATTTTAGACATTATCCCGACAAACAGGTAAAATTTATCGGCGATAATTATCCTATTCAGCAACAACCAACTACATCTTGGTTTGGTTTATAGCCAAACACCTGCTCGTTATAAAGCAGGTGTTAACATGGGCATTTTTACCTTGTAACGATAACCGCCGGGCAAGGCGTCTTCTTCTTTTAAAAACTCATGGCCTTTTTTACTCAGCCAAAATGTTTGTGTAAAACGGGTGCCCGCGTGTTCGCCTTCGTTTACCAGCTTCCAGCAATCAACCTTATGCCCGTCATAAGTAGTTAACACTTCGCTGCCCGTTACCTTGTATAAAACATATTCGGGTTTGCCGAAACCGGCATCGTAAAAATTAATGGCAAAACTTTTTCCGGCGGCAAGCGGCAGCATCTCAAATGTTTCAATATCCAGGTTCCAGTTAAAACATGGCTCGTTAAAATCCATCTTAAAATCTTTTTTGGTGTTATTGGCTACTGTATCAGTGCCTGTTATAGACATGGTGCCCCAATTGTAGGCTACCTTTTTACCGTTAATCGTTTCTGAATGATATATGGCAGAAAAATCGCTCATACGATTTAATGAGTAGCCGGTACGATAGCTAATGGTATCGCTGCCGTACCAATGCTGGGTAGTGGCAAACACCTTTTCGTTATTGCGCGTGATGATCTGTGTGTTTCTGAGCCATAGCCAAAACCGTAATACTTTAGGGTTTCTGTCCGTTTTAAAATATACCATGTACTGCCTAAGTCCCGGTTTAAGGCTGGATGTATTTAAACGATGATCCTTAAGCCTGATGGTATCTACCTTTTGGGCGAATGAAGAAACTGGCCGGGCCGCTAAAAATAGAGTACCAATAATTAACAATAACGAAGTGGTGAGTGATCTGTACAACATAATGATATGGATTAATGATGTACAAAGCTGCATGGAGCAGCCTTCTTTCGCATATTCCGTTCAATACTTTCCTGCTTATTTTTAATTGGCACTGGCCGTATTTCAATAATCGCCGTGACTGTGTTATAAGGCTGATTTTTAGTGATCGGTTGAAAAAATAGCACGGATCGTTTAAAAGCGCCTTTGAAATATAAAAAGCTTAGTACTTTTAAAGATGACTGTAAAGTTTAAACCCTCCTTAGTGCAGATGCAGTGGTTAGTGTGGGTAGTGATCTACCTCATGCTATTCCTATCGCTTACCGCTATGGATGGCGTTTTCCAGGCCGCGGTATACGCGCTGCTGAACACTGCTTTTTACGCTGCCATTATTTACGGCAATATTTCATGGCTCTTTCCCAGGCTGTATCAAAAGGGGAGCATTGTATGGTATGTGCTTTCTGTTATTGCGTTTTTACTGGCCGTAGGATTAATAAGGGCTGTGTTAACAGTAAATATTTACAACGCTCTTTTTGCCGCCAAGCCCGAACCCATGAGCATGAAGGCTATCACCAGCTTTGTATTGGGCGGCATAACGGTCTTCTTCTTCAGCTTTGCTTTTCGCCTGGCACTGGCATACTTTACGCTGAAAGAACAAGCTGCTAAGGCCATGGCGCAAAAGGCCAGCGCGGAGCTGGACCTGCTTAAATCACAAGTGCAACCTCATTTTTTATTTAATACACTCAACAACATTTACTACGAAGCATACATGGAAGCCCCGCGTACAGCCGCCCTGATTGAGCGACTGGCAGATGTTATGCGGTATTTTGTTGACGAAAGCCCGAAAAGCCTTGTAAGCCTGAACACCGAGGTGCAATTCATAGAAAACTATATAGCGCTGGAGAAAATAAGAATACGGTATGCTTTAAATATTTCATTTGAAAAGCAATACAGCCCAAACCTAAGCATCCCCCCTATGCTACTGATGACATTTGCGGAAAATGTTTTCAAACATGGCATTGATAAAAGCAGCAACGACAATAGGGTGTCTTTATCGCTAACAGAAAGTAACGGGCGTTTGATATACACCGTAAGTAACACGATGCCACAACAGGAGATACCCAGCCTTAAAAGTGGATTGGGTATAGCTAATCTGGAAAAACGCTTAGCCATTTTGTATAGTAACAATTTCGAGTTGCATACATCAAACAACGGCGAAGTATTTACAGCTACACTTAACATCCCGCTGGCATGAGTTTGAAGTATATTATTGTTGATGATGAACCAAACGCGGTTAACCTTTTAGAAGTTTTGCTTGGCCAGGTAACTGACTGGCAACTGCTTGGCAAGTGCTATAACGGTATAGAAGCGCTGGAAATGTTAAAGCATCACAAGGCCGATCTGATCTTCCTGGATATTAATATGCCCCACCTCACCGGTATAGAATTAGCCGGACTGCTGCCACCCGAAATCAAAATTGTATTTACTACCGCTTACTCCGACTACGCGGCGGAAAGTTATACCTTCCAAACAATTGATTATTTACTTAAGCCTATCACCCTAAAGCGTGTTTTAGCAGCCAAACAAAAAATAGAAGCGGCTTTTGCCAAAGCTATGCCGATTGCTCCCAAACAGGAAACAGGGCCCGAAGCCAACTATTTTTTTGTAAAATCGGGGAAAACTATACGTAACATCCTGCTGGATGATGTGCTGTACTTTGAAGGCGAAAAGGAATATGTAAGGCTGGTTACACCTACAGAACAATTGCTTATTTATCGCCGCCTAAAGGATATTGAAGAACAGCTATCCCAGCCTTTTATGCGTGTACACCATTCGTACATCGTAAATACCCGCCTTATTACCAAAGTGCAGGATAATCATATTTATATAGGTGATAAACAAATACCCATTAGCACCAAGTTCCGTGACGACTTTATGGCGCTAATAAAAAAGCGGATGTTTTGAGATTAAGACTCTGTCAGTTCGCCGCGGAGGTCTTTCTCCAGACAACGCCGTACCTCGATAGGGTCATTGATCTCTCCAAGCAGATACATCATTTTGGTAACAGCCGCCTCAAAGGTCATGTCATAACCGCTGGCAACGCCAATATCTTTTAACTGCTTGCTGGTTTCGTACCGGCCAAGTTCAACCGTGCCCACCTTGCATTGCGAAATATCCAGGATAACCTTACCGGCATCAATAGCGTTTTTAAGCAGGTCAACAAACCATTGGTCGGTAGTAGTATTACCGGCGCCAAAGGTTTCCATCACAATACCGCGTACATCGGCGCCTAAAATTGTTTCTACCACTTTAGGGCTGATACCCGGGTACAATTTAAGCACGGCCACATCGCTTACCAGATGGTTATGTATCTTCAACGGGCCTTCTCCCGGCTGCCTGATATCATTTGGGCTAAAGCGTAAATGCACACCCGACTCGGCCAGTATAGGATAATTAGGCGAGCGGAACGCCTCAAATTTTGATGAATTGTATTTGAACGCCCGGTTTCCCCTGAAAAGCTTGTAATCAAAATAGATACATACTTCAGGTACCCGCGAACGGTCGTTCTTTTTAGCTTTCGCTATCTCAATGGCTGTCATCAGGTTTTCCTTCGCATCGGTACGTACCGCGCTTATGGGCAACTGCGAACCGGTGAAAACCACTGCCTTGTTCAAGTTTTGCAGCATGAAGCTCAGGGCTGATGCTGTAAAGGCCATGGTATCCGAACCGTGTAAAATAACAAAGCCGTCCACCTCATTATAATTAGCCTCAATAAGTGATGCCAGCTCGCCCCATATCTCGGGGTTCATGTTAGATGAGTCGATAATATGCTCGAAAGAGTGCACCTTAATTTTACAATTAAGTTTCTCCAACTCAGGCACATTATCCATTATCTGCTCAAAATTAATGGGAACTAATGCTTTGGAAACAGGGTCGCTCATCATACCTATTGTCCCTCCGGTATAGATGATCAAAATCTGGCTCATGTAGTAGGATTACTGGTGTTACAGCGTCAAATATAATTATTTAAATGCCAAAAACGGCCCTTGAGTTACGTGTTGTTACCTCGGCTACCTCTTCTATAAATAAGTTTTTAATGTCCGCTACCTTCTGCGCTACGTAAATAAGGTAGGCGCTCTCATTGGGTTTCCCCCTGTAAGGCACAGGTGTAAGGTATGGCGAATCGGTTTCCAAAACAATGTGTTTCAGGTCGATATCCGCGACTACCTTGTCCAAACCGGCATTTTTGTAGGTAACCACACCACCAATACCCAAATAAAAACCCAGGCCGGTAATTTTTAGCGCCTGTTCTGTTGTGCCTGAGAAACAATGAAAAATACCGCGGAGATTATCGTCTTTTTCTTCCTGCAATACCTGGTATACCTCATCAAACGCGTCGCGACAATGGATTACTATGGGCAGGTTAAGTGTTTTAGCCCATTTGATCTGCAGCTTAAAGGCCTGTATCTGCTCGTTAATAAAGGTTTTATCCCAATACAGGTCAATACCTATCTCGCCTATGGCATAAACCGGGTGGCGGTGCAGCGCGGGTTGTATGACGGCCAGTTCTTCTTCCCACGTTTCCTTTACGGAGCAGGGATGCAGGCCCAGCATGGCATAACAATTATCCGGGTAGGCGGTGATCAGATCAGACATTAACGGCACCGAGGCAACATCCACATTAGGCAGGAATAAACGTTCTACACCATTTTGCAGGCATCGTTGCATCATTTCCGCCCGTTTAGCGGCATCTGTTTCATAATAAAGATGGGTATGCGTATCTGTTAGTACCATGGTGCAAAAATAACAAAGCCTTCCATGAGGGAAGGCTTTGCTGTGTCATTTTAATTTTTCTTTCTGGTAGCGGTACGCTTTCTGGTGGTTGCTTTCTTTTTAGTTGCTTTAGTAACAGGCGCGTGTTTTACCCGCACTACCTTTACCAACTCAACATCAAATATCAGCGGTGAGTATGGCTGGATATCCTGCCCGGCGCCGCGCTCGCCATAAGCCAGTTTTGAAGGTATGAGGAAAGTTGCCTTTGAACCTTCGTTCAGCAGCAATAAACCTTCATCCCAACCTGGTATCACCCGCCCTGAACCCAGCGCAAAGCTGATAGGCTCATAGGTACGGCCTGGCTGCTGTAGGCCGCCTGCTTTGGCATCCGCTTCAATGCTGCTGTCAAATACTTTTCCATCCAGAGTGCGGCCGGTGTAGTTAACGTATACCGTATCGCCATTTAAAGGCTTAGGCTTGATACCCTTGCTTTTAATAACATATTTTAAGCCCGACGTGGTAGTAACCGGCGCAAGCTTATTGGTGGCGATATATTTGTTCAGGTTTTCCGCTTCGGCAAGTTTAAGCTTTTCGGCCTCGACTTTCAATTTAGCCATGGCCGCGTTGCGTTCTGCCATAGCTTCTTCCAGCGTTTGCGCCTTTAATATTTTAATGTTAAAAAACACATTGCCGCCTTTAGTGAAGATAGCCGGCATTTCGGTTTCGTGGCCTTTGAAAATCGAGTCGACAGGTACCTTTACAAAGGCGCTATCGTTTACGCTCATCAACTGGAAAATATCCATCAGGTCGGCAGGGTTGCTGCTTGCCCTTATCTGCGCTTTTACCGGCTGGCCTTGTTTATAGGTACTAAATAATATTGAATCCTTATCGGTTTTTTGTACCGCCTGGAAGCTGATCACATCATTCACTGCCAGTTTGCGGCCCGGTTGGGCAGGAAAAATTTGGTACTCTACGCCATGAGCTGCTTTTTTTAACTGAGCCGATGCGCTAACTGCCGTTAAGGCAAAAATTATGGTATAAAGGGTCTTTTTCATGATCACATAAAAAAGCCCCCCGGCAAAAGCCGGGAGGCTATGTATACATTTATAATATTATCTGGCCTGTGGCATCATCATTGGCTGTGGCCTCTTAGGTGCATTAGGATCAGTTTTTATAATATTTACTATCTCGATATCAAAAGTAAGCGGAGCAAATGACGGGATAATACCGTTGCCTATACCCTGCTCGCCATAACCTAATTCTGATGGGATAACAAAAGTAGCTTTCGCGCCCTTGTTAAGCAATAACAAGCCTTCATCCCAGCCGCGTATCACGCTGCCCTCGCCTACTTTTACTTTAATAGGTTTGTACTCGCGGCGGGCATCATAGGTTTTAGCCTGTTTAGCATCTTCTTTAATGCTGCTGTCAAATACTTTACCGTTAAGCAACCTGCCGGTGTAATTAATTACGGCAGTATCGCCTGCAACGATATTAGGGCCCGAACCCGGCTTGGTGATCTGGTACTCTAAACCTGAAGCAGTTTTAGTTACATTCAGTTTTTTATCAGCAACAAATTTTTGCATTTCTGCAGGCTCTTTTTTAGCAGCGGCTTCTTTTAAAGCTTTGAAATAATCGCTGATGTGCGCCTGGAAAACCGGATCGGTAGTGCTGCCTCTTGGTATTACTTTTTCAACCTTAATTTCGTAAACGATGTATTTACCTTTAAAGCCCGGAGGTTTAGGAGCGCCTTTTTTAAACATCGAATCAATGTTCACTTTAATAGTAGCGCTATCGCCTTCGCTTAACATTGGGAATATAGAAGTAATATCACCTTTATTTGGCGATTTTTGATATACCAATGGTGCAGGCCTGCCCAGGTCATAGGTGCTGCCGATCACTGAATCCGCTTCGTTTTTTAGGATCAGGTTGATGCTGGCAAAGTCGCCGGGTTTAATGTTAGGTCCTGATTTATCAGTACGGATATTGTAAAGCAAACCGCCATCGGCCTGTTTAAAACCGCTTTTGCAGCCCGCAAATCCTAAAGCGGCAACAGCCATGATCATTAAGTTCTTTCTCATGTTTTGTTTAAATGTTATTGTATTAATAGTTTTTTATATTCGGGTAGTATCAATTTCAATTGGGCAACGGTATCATCCAATGATTTATCGGAATGGCCGCCGGCCGCGTTTCTGTGGCCGCCACCATTAAAGTATTTTTTACAGATCTCATTAGCCGGGAACTCCCCTTTTGAGCGCAGCGACAGCTTTACCCTGTCAGTACGTTCAACCACAAAAGCGGCAAGGCGCACGCTGGCGATAGATAAAGCGTAATTTACAATCCCTTCCGTATCGCCGGTATTAACATCAAATCGTTGCAGATCTGCTTTATTAACAGAAATGATAGCGGTATTGTACTCGGGCAAAATCTCCAGGCAGTTGGCCAGGCAGTGGCCCAAAAACTTAAGCCTGTTTTCTGACGCGCTGTTGTAAACCAGTTCATGAATGCGCGAGTTGTTGGCGCCGGCGTCAATAAGATCGGCCACAATGCGGTGTACCGCAGATGTAGTATTAGGTAAGCGGAATGATGCCGAATCCGTCATGATACCGGTGTATAAACAAGTAGCCACATCTTTATTGATCAAAGCCTTGTTGTTAAGCTGATCGGTGATAAAGGTGTACACCAGTTGCGCGGCCGCGCAGGCATTTATATCCCAGTGGCGGTAATCGTCAAAATCTTCGGGTTCCAGGTGGTGGTCTATCATCACCTTGTAAGCGCTGCTTTTACGTACTTCTTCGCCCAGCTCGTTTATACGGCTCAGTGAATTAAAATCAAGGCAAAAAACCATCTCCGCTTCGGCAACCAGCCGAGCAGACAGTTCCTGGTTGGCAGTGTAAATGATCACCTCTCCATTTCCGGGCATCCAGCTCAGGAAATCCGGGTAGTCTGTAGGCGTTATTACATGCGTGTGGTGCCCCTGCTGTATGAGATAGTTATATAAACCCAACGAAGAGCCCATAGCATCCCCATCCGGTTTATGGTGGGTAGTGATCACTATTCTGCGTGGCTGGGATAAAAAATCTGTAAGCGAGGCTAAATCCAACATCAAATATTAAAGCTTTGCAAAGCTAAATAAATTAATGATATACACATACAGTATTTTAAGGCGCAGGTTTTAAGTTTCAGTTATAAAACGCTAATTTTGCGCCTCTTAATTAAAGCACATTATAATGGCAACCAACAGAACTTTTACCATGATAAAGCCGGATGCAGTTGCAAACGGCCACATAGGCGCAATTATTGACCAGATCACTAAAGCCGGTTTCAAAATTGTAGCCCTTAAATATACCGCTCTTACCCCTGAAAAAGCCGGTGAGTTTTACGCGGTACACAAAGAGCGCGGCTTTTACAACGACCTGGTTACCTTTATGTCATCAGGCCCGATAGTAGCGGCTATTCTTGAAAAAGAAAACGCTATTGAAGATTTTCGCAAGCTGATAGGTGCAACCGACCCAACTAAAGCCGAAGAAGGCACTATCCGTAACCGTTTCGCTAAATCAATTGACGCTAACGCTATACACGGTTCAGACTCTGACGAGAACGCCGCTATTGAAGGTAATTTCTTCTTTTCAGCTTTCGAGCGTTTCTAAGATTGTAAAACAAAAAAAACAGGCCGCAAGAAAATAACGGCCTGTTTTTTTGCTTTATACATAAACTTGTCTATCTTTACAAAACACAGATAATCTGTGTTTTAATCATCCTCAAAAAGCCATGAAAACTGTATTCAAGTACATTATCTACGCCATCATCATCATCGGCATTGTAGTGGCTTCAATGGATGTTTTCAGAAATCACCCCGAAGCACAATTCGCTTTTATTTTCCCGGGAATATTCCTGCTCGCTTTTTCTCAGATCATGGATGACAGTATGCGTAAGGTTGGCCATCGCCTGCGTTACTCGCGCGGCAGGTAACTTCTATAAAAAGATAATTTCCTCTATCAGCACTGCCTTCGCCTCGTCATTTATTTTTTGAATGATCTGGCTGCGCATCATTACCAGCTCGTTTTTTATTACTGACGACTCAATCCGTACAAAAAGCTTTCTATCTCTTATAAAAATCTCACTCGTACGGTTAGCTACACTTTTACCCACAAATTCTGGCCAGGCCGCAATAACATGGGTTTCGTCATAACGGCGCTTAATTTTATACACGTTAAGCATTTGCTCAATGGCTTCTTTAAGCGATTTATCGTTGGCCTTACGCATTAATATTTCCCTCCGTTACCTTAAATATTTTAACGTTTACATTTATCTTATTAAATATGCCCTGCACGCGCTCCATGCTGGTATCGGTGATCAGCACCTGCCCAAAATCGTTATTAGATACCATTTGCATCAGCTTGGTAACACGGCTATCGTCCAGCTTATCAAAAATATCGTCAAGCAGCAGCAACGGTTTAAAGCCCTTTTGCTGATCCAGGAAGGTATATTGCGCCAGCTTAAGGGCAATTAAAAAAGATTTTTGCTGCCCCTGTGAACCAAACTTTTTCATCGACATACCATGTATATTAAATTGCAGGTCATCCCGGTGGACGCCCAGCGTGGTACGCTCCATGATACGGTCGCGCTCTGTATTCCTTTTTAGCAGCGCCCCGAAACCCTCGTTCAACAAAGGCGATTCATAAGCCAATTCAACTTGTTCCGCGCCATCGCTTATAAACTGGTAATGCCGGTTAAATATGGGCGTAAAGGCCTCCATAAAAGCACGGCGCTTTTCAAATATCCTGGTGCCCGATGCTGCCAGCTGTTCATCAAAAATGCTCAGCAATTCAAGGTCATAACGGCCGGTATCGGCAATTTGCTTAAGCAGGCTGTTACGATTGGCTAAAACCTTATTATAAACAATCACCTCGTCCAGGTACCTGGCATCCGTTTGTGATATCACATTATCTATAAACTTGCGGCGCTCTTCGCTCCCCTCAATAATAATACTGATATCATAAGGCGATATCATTACGAGGGGCAAAAAACCTATATGGTCAGCCAAGCGCTGGTAGTCCTTTTTGTTTCGCTTAAATTGCTTCTTTTGGTTACGTTTAAGTCCGCAGGCTACAACCTCCTTATTGCCGTTCTTCTCAAAAACCCCATTGATCATAAAAAAGTCGGCCCCTTGTTTGATCTGCTGGCTATCAATAGGGTTAAAATAGCTCTTGCAAAGAGACAGGTAATGCACGGCGTCGAGCAAGTTGGTTTTACCAGCCCCATTATTGCCTATAAATGCGTTCACCCCTTCGGCAAGCGAAATTTCAGCTTCATTATAGTTTTTAAAATTGATGAATGAGAGTTGCTGCAGATACATAGTAACAAAGCAAATTTACGCTTTTTAATCGGTAACAGCATTAAGGCAATGCATCATGCCGCAAACACAAACTATGGTTTTTAAGTTATCCGAATATTATTTTCAATTGTTACAAATTAAACTTTGTTACCGTAATACCATCACATAATAAAACTAAGTACTATGAAAAAATTATTTCTATTAGCCGCCATTCTTGTTACCACCGCGGGTGCTTTCGCGCAAACTGCCGACCTGCGTCGTAAGATAGAGGTTACCGGCATTGCCGAACAGGAAGTTACCCCCGATATTATTAACGTAAGCATCGCGCTTAAAGAATACATGAATGGGAAGACCAAAGTAACCATTACTCAACTGGAACAACAACTGGAAAAGGCCGTTGCCGAAGCAGGTATACCGAAAGAGGATTTCACTATCAATAGCCTTTCATCGTGGAACTATGCTACCGAGAAAAAAAAGAACCCCGATTTTTTAGCAAGTAAACAATACGGCATCAAATTCAGGGATCTGAACAAGTTTAACCAGCTTATCAGCAAGATCGATCCGAAAGGCATACAGTCTACCAATATCGACAGCTACGATTATTCGAAGATAAACGAATTAAAAAACAAGCTTAAACTGCAGGCCCTGCTATCAGCACGTGATAAAGCCACCTTCCTGGTGAACGGCCTTGGCGATAAACTGGGCAGCGCCTTAAGCATCACAGAAAGCGATAACAGCAATTTCCCGCAGCCGCGTACGGTGATGTACATGGCCAAAGCTAATATGGCCGCAGACAGCGCCGTGCCTGAATCTGATATTGACGTTCGTAAAATTAAACTGAGCTTCCAGATCAACGCCGTGTTTGAAATAAAATAACCACCTCCTTATAAATTGCAGAACGGCAGGCTTAATAAATCTGCCGTTTTCTTTTATACAAACATTTAAAAATCGCGGGCGTTGTTATTTTAGTGTACATTTAATTATTACCAAAATGAAAGCATTGAAATTTATAGCAGCAATACTGCTCATATCGGCATCATTAACCGCGTGTGGCGACCGCAGCAAGGCCACCCTTGGCGGCACCCAGGATACTGTAGCTAAAGCAGGTACCGGTGACCCTAACAACACTCATGCTAATGACTCAACGAAAACCGACAGCATGAACAAAGTAAACAAAGGAAACGCTCAACCCGAAGGCCACAGCGGCGTAGATACCGCTTATGAAAGGCCGGTGCATTAAGGATAACTATTTGGTTATTAATACGTATTAAGGTTGATATTGTAAAGTTTACCTTTTAACTTTGCAGTACCCCAAATTAATTGACCATGATACGTTCACGTTCCAAAAAAGTACTTTTGGTAGCGCCCGATAGCTTTCCCTCCCGGCTATTGGACCAATATGAAAACGTGAACCATATTTCGGCTGTGACAGCTATATTCCCGTCTATACATGAGTTTAAACCAGATGTGATCCTGTTTGACCATGCCCATATGAACGAACATATGGAAAGGGTATTACGCAGGCTGCGTTCAAACGTGTTTTATAAAAACATCAGGATATGCTGCTACAAACACACCGAAAGTGTGCGCAACGATGCCACGCTTAAGGTACTGGGCGTACATCACATGATCTATCATGATGACCTGCAAAAGGTATCAAAAAGTAAACATGCTTTAAACGCCATCAACCAGATTATTGATACTTCCCTGCTTAAATGGCTGGATGGTGTGGGCAATTAAATACGCGTTGCTTTCTATCAATCATTTTACATCCCTGTAACACATTTATAATAAATAGCTGTTAAACTTGCATGCTTTTTGGCATAATTGTTTACCGCTTATTAACAGCTTGTTAGCCAATAATCCCAGACTGCTTAAATCTATCAGCATCTATGAAAATAGGAATTGTTTGTTATCCTACCTTTGGCGGCAGCGGCGTTGTAGCTACAGAACTGGGTAAAGCTCTTGCCGACAGGGGCCATCAAATACATTTTGTTACTTACAACCAACCTGCCAGGCTCGATTTTTTTTCGGAGAACCTGTATTACCATGAGGTTTCTGTAGCGCAATACCCTTTGTTTGATTATCCCCCATATGAAATAGCGCTGGCAAGCCGGCTGGTAGATGTGATAAGGTTTGAAAAGCTGGATATTTTGCACGTACATTACGCCATTCCGCACGCGTCAGCGGCGTTTATGGCTAAACAGATACTGGCTACCTATGGCATCAGCATCCCGGTAATTACTACGCTGCATGGTACCGATATTACACTTGTAGGGCAGGATAATACCCTTAAACCGGTGGTTACGTTTTCTATCAACAAGTCTGACGGGGTTACAGCGGTATCAGAGCACCTTAAGGCTGATACCTATAAATATTTTAAGATTGAGAAAGATATACGCGTTATCCCCAACTTTATTGACATGAACCGCTTTAGCCTTAAACCTAAAGATCATTTCAAAAAAGCGATAGCGCCCAACGGAGAAAAGATACTGGTACACACCTCTAACTTCCGTAAAGTTAAACGCACGGAAGACGTAATAAAGATGTTTGCCAAAGTGATTGAACAGATCCCGGCGAAATTGCTGATGGTAGGCGATGGCGGCGAACGCTCGGCCTGCGAAAAGCTAAGCCGTACTTTGGGCATAAGCGAGCATGTGCGCTTTTTAGGGAAACAGGATGCCATTGAAGAAATATTATCTGTTGCCGATCTGTTCCTGATGCCATCCGTATCGGAAAGCTTTGGCTTGGCCGCCTTAGAGGCGATGGCCTGTAAAGTGCCAGTAATAAGCAGTAACGCCGGTGGCCTGCCCGAACTTAATATTGATGGTGTTACCGGTTACCTGTTAAATGTTGGTGATGTGGACGCGATGGCCGAGAAAGCCGTATATATCCTTGAAGACGAAGAACGCCTTGCACAGTTTAAAGAAAACGCCCTTGAGCGTGCCAAGCAAATGGAGCTAAGTAATATTATGCCGGTGTATGAAAGCTATTACGAAGAAATTATTGCAAATAGTAAGCTATAAATAATAACTTTTTGGCTTGATTTATGTTTATGCAATTATATTAAACATATTATCATATATAAGTTATGAAAAAAATATTCCAAACAGCAGTTGCTATATTAGCCGTATCCTTTATTTTTTCGGCCTGCTCATCCACCCAAAACACTCAAACAGGTGGTACATCCGCTATGAACGTGTCCCGGGGTAAATTTGTAGGCACCTGGGTTTGTAATAGCGTAAGCTATAACGGCCTTCTTCCGGGTGCAGTTCAAAATGTTTTTGACCAGGCGCCTCCGGCAGCGTTTGAAGGCAGTACCTGGAAGCTTACCAATAGCGGTAACGGCATGTATTCGCTAACCAACGGCCAGTCACAAACTATTTTTTGGTCGGTATACAACGGTAATGGTGCCACACAATTCCAGTTCAAAAAAATATACCAGGGCGATAAAGCAAAAAACGTTCAGGAGGGGTATCGCTTAAACGTTGGCGCCATGACTGGCACCAACATGACCTTGTTATCACCTGTACCAGTAGGCAACGGCATCGGCTACATTGTATATACTTTTACCAAACAATAATAAGAGCTTAATTTTAGCCAGCAAAAAGCCCGGAGCGCATAAACGTTCCGGGCTTTTTCATTTAACGTGAACCTCGTTACTCTGCCGATGCGAATTTGAGGCAAACCGGATTGCCAATTTCTGCACGGCTAACTACCTGCATAATTCTACCTGTTTCAGGGTCAAGCTTAAATACAATAATGCTGTCAGAATTTTGGTGGGCCACTAAAAGAAACCTTCCGGTTGGGTCTATCACAAAATTACGCGGCCCTTTGCCACCCGATGGTTGCCTTTGAAGAAAGGTAAGTTCACCGTTTTCCTGGTTAATAGAGAAAACAGTAATATCATTGGCATCGCCTCTGTTGCTGGCATACAAAAATTTGCCATTGGGCGAAATATGGATATCCGCGGCGCCGGTTTGGCCGGTAAAGCCATCAGGCAGCAGGGTTATTTCCTGGCGTTGCTTTAATTTACCATTATCGTAATCAAATAATATGACTGAGCTACCCATTTCTGTAATGAGGTACAGGTATTTCTTGTCATTAGAAAAAACAAGGTGACGCGGACCATCGCCCGGCTTAACCTTTACAAATGGCGGGTTGGCAGGCATTATCGGGTTATCTTTACCCCCTTTATATTTAGTGATATTTACTTTGTCTGTCCCCAGGTCGGTATAGAGCACGTATTTTTCATCGGGCGATAAAACAGCCGTATGTACGTGCGCCTTCTCCTGGCGGTCTTTGTTTGGTCCATGCCCATCATCACGAATGGTTATTACCGCCTGTTCAATAGACCCATCCTTTTTTAATGGCAACACGGCGATATTACCACCTGAGTAATTAGCTACAAACAGGTTTTTTTGATCCTTATCAACCGAAATATAACAAGGCGCCCCACCCATGGTAGACTGCTTATTAATAAAGTCAAGTTTGCCTGTTTTGGGTTCGAAATGAAACGCGCTTACTTCGCCCTGATCATTCTCGTTTACGGCATACACAAATTTATTGTTGTTTGACACTGTGAGATAAGAAGGATTGCTTACTCCATCAATTTGATTGAGGTAAGCCAGCCTGCCGCTCTCGGTATAAAAACGGTAAACACTTATCCCTTTGCTTGTACCGCTGGTGTACGTACCCACAACAAGATCATATGACTTTGGCCCCATATTCTTTTTCTGAGCAAAAATTAGCCCAGGAGCAAGTGCCAAAACAGTTAACAGTACTTTTTTCATAGATGCCTTTATTTAAAATGCCGTTTAATTAATGCAAGGTACTAAAATGCGGTTATTAATTTTAACCTGCAGAAATCCCTATAAATAATTAAAGCGCCCATTAGGCGCTTTAATTATTATACTAAATGTTTTAACTGTATTATTTCCTTTTCTTCCAGGAATCTCCAACGGCCCCTCGGGAGATCTTTTTTAGTAAGATTGGCGTAAACCGATCTATCCAGCTTTACTACCTCGTAGCCCAGCGATTCGAATATGCGGCGAACAATACGGTTTTTACCACTATGTATTTGTATACCTACTTCGCGCTTGCTGCCACCTGTAACGTACGATATACTGTCAGGCTTAATAAAGCCATCTTCCAGTTCAAGGCCGAACGATATTTTATTCAAATCGCCCTGGGTAAGGCTCTTATTCAACTCCACATTGTAAAGCTTAACAATATTATTACGTGGGTGCGAAAGTTTGTCGGCCAATTCACCATCATTGGTCATCAGCAATAAACCGGTGGTGTTCCTGTCCAAACGGCCAACGGGGTAAATGCGTTCGCGGCTTGCTTTTTCTACCAGGTGCATCACGGTACGGCGCTCCTGCGGATCATCAGTAGTAGTGATGTAATCTTTAGGCTTGTTCAAAAGCACATACACCATTTTCTCACGTTTAAGCGGCTCGCCATTATAACGTACCACATCCTTAAACGGATCAACCTTGTAACCCAATTCTGATACCACCTCACCGTTCACGCTGATCACACCTGCTTCTATCAGTTCGTCCGCTTTACGGCGGCTGCAAATGCCGGCGTTAGCGATGTAACGGTTCAGCCTCATCAGGCCATCATCCTTAGCTTTCGCAGCAGGGGCGTTTTTACGGCCACGCATGGTTCTTGATGCACCTTCGCTTTTATCGCTAAAGTCCCTATCCTCACGTTTCCTGTAGCCCGATGTTGTGCTTTTAAAATCTTTTTTACCGGTGCTGTTGGTGTAACCACCACGGTTTTCGCCAAAAGAGCGGCGTTCGCCAGTTTGGGGCTTGTCACCGAATGGCTTGCTTTTACCAAATCCTTTTTTGCCACCGGCTTGTTCGCCGTAGCTACCGCGATTGGTACGTACACCCTCGGCATTACGTGTACCATAAGGGCGCTCGCTACTTTCAGGTTTCCCGCTGTAGGGCTTCCCTTTTGGTGCAAACGATCTTCTGTCGCCTGATGACGATGCATCAAAGCTTTTCCCCTGTTCGTTATCTCCGAACGAGGCTTTGCGAGAAAATGGTTTTGGATTGGTTGAAGTTTGCCTTCTGTCGCCGTAAGGCTTTTTACCTGCATCACGACTTCCATAGGGAGCGGAAGAAGAGGTTTTTTTGTTGTTATCGGCACCACTTTTCGAGTGTCCCTGTTGCCTGTTTGGCCTGTCTTCGCGACTACCGGCTGGTCTTTTAAATACCATAATTTTTTGTTTAGCGCTTTCGCAGCGTGAGGGGCAAAATTACGATTTTTAAGCCAATTATCAGCCCAAAAAAACTTTTTTTTAACTAAAGCAAAAACGGCGTTTAAAGCACTTTAAACGCCGTTTTTTAGACTATTTTAAAATTCTCAAAACACTAAGCACCCACTAAGTGTTTGATAGTCTGCTTCATATAACGTACCTTTGTGCCCACATTTACCCAATGTTTTAATTAATGGATAAAAAAGAAATGAGAAAAAAACACTTAATTACGTGCTCCGTAATCGTAGTGATGGTTATCATTTCCGCACTAAACATTTTCAGTACAACACCGGTAGTTCCGGCAGTAAAACACATTAGTTTTATTCCTTCTTCCATCCTGTTCAGCAAGCCCGTTGAGATGGTTGAGGATGCTTACAATTTTGCTGACGAAGCACTACCGCTTGACGACAAAAAAGTAGATTTTAAATTAAAAAAATCAATAGCCAAGCACAAATTCAGAAACATTCAATCAAATGTACTGCATGCTAAGGCCGATAAACTCTTTCCAATTATCGAGCCAATTCTTAAAGCGTATGGTATACCTGATGATTTTAAGTTTGTGCCACTGGTTGAATCGGGTTTACGCGAAGGTACATCACCTAAAGGCGCACGGGGCATATGGCAGTTTATGCCAGGCACCGCACGTACTTACGGCCTAAAAGTTAACCGCCGTACGGACGAACGCCTCAACCTGCGTAAATCAACCGTGGCGGCCTGCAGGTATATTAAAGACCTGTACAACGAGTTTAACAGCTGGACGCTGGCTGCAGCCGCTTACAACAACGGTTCTATTAAACTGGAACGCGCAATTAACAGGCAAAATGAGGATAATTACTTCCGTATGAGCCTTAACCGCGAAACAGGATCGTACGTTTACAAGCTTATTGCCATGAAGGAAATCATCAATAAGCCAGAGAAATATGGCTATAAAAACTTTTATAGCTATAACCAAAAACCACTGCCCTTTTTGGCGGCAGCATACAACAATTAAGTAATTGTATAAATTACGGAGCACATTAAAACAAAAGGCCCCTGCCAGTTGGCGGGGGCCTTTTGTTTTTTACCGATATCCCGGTTATAAAGATGGAATATGTGTTTAAGCGACAAAGCTTTTGTTTAAAAGCAAATGGGGCACCTTGAAATACTATTCAGGCGGTTCATTACTGTTCCCTACTACCGTATTTTTGCTTACTTTAACATTCCCGGTACGCTTTAATACGCCCCAGGTAGTGAGTTCGCCTTTTAACGCTTTACGAATAGATTTAAACAGGATGTAATACATTAGCTGCCTCCATATAAACCTTTGAGGTATCAGGTAAACGAGTTTACCATATGGTTCTTTTTCCATCCGGAAGGCAATAGCCCCTACTATAAAATCTATCAGGAGGAAGGCAACATAAAATATCAGCATTTTCTCGGGGTGGCTACCAAATAGCCCCAGGATCATGATTAGATCGGCAAGGGGCGAAAACAGCGGCAGTATGATCTGGAAAATAAGGATGTTGGGCATACCCACCATGCCGAAATAGCTGTACTTTTTGTTAAACAGCGCGTCGCGGTTCTTCCAGAAACTTTGTATAACCCCGAAACTCCAGCGGAAACGCTGTTTCAGTAACGCGCTAAGCGTTTCCGGTGCTTCGGTATATGCTATAGCTTCGGCACAGTTCTTTATCACATAGCCTTCTTTTAGTATGCGCATAGTAAGGTCGCAATCCTCGGCAAGGGTATCATAAGTAAACCCGCCCGCCCTGAAAATAGCCGCTTTACGGAATGCGCCAATAGCACCCGGCACCACCGTAATACTGTTGATGATATCAAATGCGCGGCGGTCCATATTCTGGGCTGTTATGTACTCAATAGACTGCCATTTGGTAACAATGTTGGTTTCGTTACCTACCTTAACCGTACCGGCAACAGCACCTATCTGCTCATCGGTAAAATAGGTCATGAGGTGATAGATGGCATCTGTTTTCAGCTGGGTATCAGCGTCAATACATATTACATACTCATTTACAGCGTGGCTTATACCGAAGTTAAGGGCCGACGCCTTGCCCCCATTAGGTTTGGTTAGCACCTTTACCTGCGGATGCTGCGCATAGGCTTCGCTTACTACTTTATAAGTGTTGTCTTTCGAGCCATCATCAACAAAAATAATATTGAAAACAGGATATTCGGTTTTTAATAAGCTTTCAATGGTTTTAATAGCGGTAACTTCCTCATTATAAGCCGGCACGATAATACTTACCGGGGGCAGCTTCCGTGCAGTATTCTTTATTTTTTTATTATCCGCGAATTGTCTTGTAGCCAATATACCTATCAATATGATACGCCCGATAGCCAGGAAGATAGCGGTTAGGAACACGTAAAAGAAAAAGCGATTCCCCAGGAAAAAGCCTACTACCACTATATCATAATACTTACCCCAAAAACTTTGCTCGTCTTTTGCGACGGGCATCAGTTCTATCTTCTTTTTATCCAGGATATCGGCAATGGTGGTAAACTCATAACCGTTCTTTTTAAAATACTGGATAATAGCCGGCAGGGCTTTTACCGTTTCTTCTCGGGTATCGCCACCGGCATCATGCAACAGGATCATACTGCCATTACCCTTTTGGCGAATGGTGCGGGCAATAATACTATCTGCGGTAACGCCCGGCTGCCAATCCCAAGGGTCTATAGACTCACCAATGGTGATATAACTTTGCCTGCGGCTCTCGGCCACCGGTATTACCTCGGCCAGCGTTTGCGGCTCTGCATCGGCATTAAAAGGCGGGCGGAACAGTATAGTGCTGTGCCCTGTAACCGACTCTATCAATTTCCGTGTCGCATTCAGCTCCAGATTTACGCGTTCCAGGCCAATAGTAGAAATATCCGGATGGAAGAAGGTATGGTTCCCTATCTCGTAACCTTCATCATAGATACGTTTGAGGATAGGTATATTTTTTTCGACCATTGAGCCTACCACAAAGAACGAGGCCGGCACTTTTTCTCTTTTTAAAATATCCAGTATCCGGGGGGTGTATTCAGGATCGGGACCATCATCAAAAGTTAAAACCACTTTACCCGGCTTATAACCATATTTACGTATTACGTATTTGGTAGGTATGGTTTTATAATACTGGCTGGTAATGATATAATTGTTCGTATCCAGCTTGATGTCGATCTCGCCCTTGTTAGGTACCGTGATTAGATCAAGTACCTCACCGTCGCCTGCGTAACTGATGTTATTGTTAAGCCCTACTGTGGTTAAGCGTTTGATCTCTAAGCCGGTTTTCTTTAAAGAATCCAGCGAAAGGTTCTTTTGAAAGAAGGTCCACAAACGCGGGTCTTCTCCGCCGAGGCGCCAAAGGGCTACACCACCGGTTGCCCAGTCATCGGCCATGCGCATCACGTTAAAGTTGGTAGCGGCATCGGCAAAATAAACGGTATGGTCAAGGCCATCGTTACCCAGGTAGGTATAATGCGAATTAGCGGAAGTGGGATCAAATACGATCTTTTTATTTTTTTGCTGAGCTGTACCTATGGCTTGCTGGTAGCCTATGGACTGGCCAACGCTGCCCTCGGGCCAATCGTAACCGCCGCTTGCCAGCGTCAGGATCACCTTTTCGCTGGGGATAACAGAACAAACGTGGTCAAGTATCTCTTCTACCCAATGCTGGTGCGATACATCGCCGGAGTTGGTACCATCATTATGCTCATCAATGGCCATTACAAACAGGTAGTCGTTTACATGCTGTAAGCGCTTCAGGTCGTACTCCTCATCATCGGGCCAAACGTTTTGCGTTACCAGCAGGTTGTTAGCTTTGAAAATCCGGTACAGATCGTTCTGAAACGCTATGTATTCCTTGCTATTACGGCTTTTAATATCTTCTATCTCAACGTTTACACCGCTAAAATTATAGTGGTGCAAGGTATTAACCATGCTGTTAATAAAAGCCGTGCGCAGTTTTTTACTCTTAAAAATACGCTCGACATCTTTGGTATCAAACTCGCCTGTTTTATTATCAATATTTACATAATTGGAGAGCGTTACCAACACCTGTTTTTTATAACGCTTGTTCACATTGATCAGCCCGGTATCAATTGCGGTTTTAAGCGTATCGGCATTGCGCGAAAATGAGAAACCCTCAGACACGATCATGTCCAAGTGCGGCATACTTTCAACCAGTGAGGTATATGCCTGCGACTCCCAAGCTTTATAAAAAGCCGCGTTAATACGTTTAGCGTTATTAGGGTGCTTTAACTGGTGCAGCCTGCGCGCACGGGCAAGTTGCTCAATCTCGGCTTTCTCAATCTTGAAATCGCGGTATCTTTTAGATTTTTTGAAAGCGTTAAGGTCTTCTTTGGCAATACGCTTAGGCACCGGGTCCAATACCGGCAGGGCCGGATATTTAGTTGAGGTAACGGTTACTATGGCCGCGATTACGCCCACTACAAAAACGATGAGTAATAAACGGCTTATCCATTTAAACCGGTTCCACCTGCCGGGGTCATCTGCCTGAAATATCTGCCTGTTGTTTGAGGACATGTAAGGATTTTAAAATGACAAGGTTAATACAAACAATACATTATTTGTGTTGCTTATCCGGCTCTATTCTGGAAAAATCTATTCCGCACTTGCAATTTGTACCGCAGCCTTTTTTAGCGAACAGGTTTTTATAAACCATTCGACCGATATAAATAACGGCGGCAACAAATAGCAGGGCTATAATTAACAACTGTATGTTCATGTCACAAAAATAATACTAATAGTATATACGTATAGTATGTTTAAAAAGTATGCAGGTTACTTATGCATAAATGCCACGGTGCCGCCAACCCAATCAAAATCTTTATTATACCGCACCCCTATCATTTTGCCACGGCTTAATCGGGCGAGGTTAACGGCTAATGTTGGCTTGGTACGCCCATTAGGCCAAAGGTACAATAATCTTAGCTCAGCCTTTACACCTCCATCTGGTGATTGTATTACCGGCACATAATCTACCTTCTCCTGTAATATCCAGTTTTCGGGGTCGGATAAATTAGCTACATCATCATCCATCACATCAATCATAACACCTTGACCGGCAAAACTGAATAAAGGTTTAAGCACATAATTTTGCAAATCATCCGGGATAGCAGCCAATTTGCTTACGAACTGTGTTTTGGGCACGTATTTACCCTTTAGAAAGGGCATAGTGTACTTACTGATACGGTAAAACCAGTTAGGATGTGTTATCCATTCCACATCCAAGGGTTTGCGTATATCAACCACTTTACTAAATATCTCCGGGTCGTTCCCTATTTCATCAAATATCAGGCGGTTGTAAATACGCCTGATACGTTTTTTATCGCCATTTACAGTGTGGTAGAGAAGCTGATCGCCTTCCTGTATCAGGTCTGTAAGGGAAATTACCGGCGTACCGATATATTTTTCTGTAAGATAAAAATCCACAGCGGTTTTTTGATCGGGGGCGTTTACATCCATTAATACCACCTCGTCGGGTTGATAAGGGCCAATAATAGTTTCCCGGAGCAGATCGAGATAACTGCTTTTGCTTAAGCCATTAAAAAAGATGGTTTGGTTACCGGGTATATTAAACGTGTGCCGGTAGCGCTCACCAAGATGTAACTGAAAACCGTACAAGGAAGGGAAACCCTGCATCTCTATCAGCTTGGGGACAATATTACCTGCATCATCTTTACAAACGCCAAAGTCTAAAGCAATAAAATGCGGGTGATCGTTCTCGTTAACAACCCGCCACTTATCGGGTATGGCATGTTCGCTTAGTTCTTTAAAGCCGGGCGCAGTGATGACATCTATGATCTCCTGACCTGCTTGTATTAATTTGTCCCGGAAATCATCGGTAAGGAAAACCGGTGTTTCTGCCACACGGAATTCTACCGGTTTGCGCAAGCCCGCATTGAGGTCAACCAAAAAATCAGCATATTTTTCTTCGGTGAAGTTTTGGTTAAATATGGTTCTGATAGATGGGTTCATGGGGTACTGATTTTATTAATTATTAACAAGTTATGTTATTGCGAGCGATAGCGCGGCAATCTTGTTAGACACGTTAAACTGACCATGTAATTGCCGCGTCGCTGTCGCTCCTCGCAATGACATATATATATATATATATATATTAGTACGCGTTATCTCACGCTCTTTCCTCTACCTTCTCATACTTCAGCAACGCCTTATCCAAAAAATTGGGAATAATGGTGTGCTGTGTATGTACTATCTTATCAGGGTCTTCCAGCCGCTCTATCATTTCGCTGTATTTGGCTTCACCGTGTTCTGCTATTACATCGGCTTTTTTGTCTTCGCGTTGTAGCAACATACTCATCCCGTGTGCATCAGCCTCCGGGTGAAACTGCGTTGCAAAAAAGTACGGACTAAACCTGATGGCCATCATGGCACGCGGTAAGTCAACATATGGGCGTTCTTTTTCCAGCGCAACCAACTCCATACCTAAATCTTTAAAACGTTTTTCATCAGGATTGATCACCTGCCAGCTGCGCGAATCGACAGCGTAGAAAGGATCGCTCAATCCTTCAAATACATGCTCATTATTACCATTACCAACAATGTGCACAGGCAACACCCCGAATGACGGCGAGCGGCGTGTACTGATCTCGCCCAAACCATATTTACGGCACATTAACTGGAAAGAATGGCATACAAAGAAAACATGTTTTTTATCATCGCTGTTGCCCTGGTTATGATCTTCCAGTTGGTCGATCAGGTTAAAATAATTGTTTTCCCAAACGCTACCCTTGCTATCCAACGGACTACCCGGGCCGCCACTTGAAATATAAGCATCAAAGCCCAGGTCCGGCACCTCTGCCTTACCACGTACATCAAAAACCTGGTAGCTTAAATTTAAATCATGCTGTTTTTTATAGCGCTCCAGTATCTCCCGGAAACCCCGCATCCCCTCATTTGCTACGCCATCGTACAGGTCTAATATGGCTACTTTTATTTCCGGTTTTATGTTCATAAGCTTTTATTAATTAGCCCCCACTCAGCCCTCTCCAGGGGAGAGGGTATAACTTTTTATAAAGTCCTCTCCTTTGGAGGGGATTTAGGTGAGGCTTTAAATCCCTTTTAATGTTTGTGATGTGATATAGTCAACCACATCTACAAAGTTATTACTTTGGTTGTAAACAGCCAGTTGCCTATCGGCACCAGTGCCATGCTCCAGTATCTTGTGCACATAGGCCAGATCATCGCGCGAGCCAAGCTCATCAACCACATCGTCAACAAAGTCAAGCAGCTCTAATACCAGCGAGCGGGTATTTACTTCCATTTCCTTACCGAAGTCTATCATTTTTCCATCAATGCCATACCGTGCTGCACGCCATTTGTTCTCATTGATCAAAGCGCGGGAGTAGTTAATAAACTTCATATTCTGCGACCGTAGTTTATAAAGCTTGGCGCACAACGCCTGGAATAATGCTGTAAAGGCGATAGTTTCATCAACCAGCATAGGGCAATCGCAAATACGGAACTCAATGGTTTCAAAAAACGGATGTACACGGATATCCCACCAAATCTTTTTGGCATTATCAATACAATTGGTTTTTACCAGTAACTTGATGTACCTGTCATATTCTTCTATACTGCTAAAATAATCTGGGATGCCCGTTCTCGGGAATTTATCAAACACCTTGGTACGAAATGATTTAAAACCTGTGTTACGACCTTCCCAAAATGGCGAGTTGGTTGATAGTGCGTACACATGCGGCAAAAAATATCTAACTTGGTTGGCAATATGTATAGCCATATCACGCGACTGTATGCCCACATGCACATGCAAACCGAAAATGAGGTTTGAGCGTGCGGCTTCCTGCATCTCATCCACTATCTCAAAGTAACGCGGATGGTCTGTTATGAGCTGATGTTGCCAATGCGAAAACGGATGCGTACCGGCAGCCCCTATGCGCAAGCCAAGGTCGCCGGCAAGTTGTGCCACGGTGCCGCGCAGTTTGGTTACTTCGGCACGGGCCTCTTGCGTATTACTGCAAATGTGCGTACCCACCTCAACCACGGCCTGGTGCATTTCGGCCTTCACCTGGTCTTCATGTATCTTTTGCGCACCATCAACAATCTTTTGCTCGTGCGAGGTAAGCTCCCTGGTCACAGGGTCAATCACCATAAATTCTTCTTCAACACCTAAGGTGAACTTGTTCATAATTGGTTGTATCAGCTATTGCTATTTCGAACGAGTAAGACGGAGAAATTTTCCCACCGGAAATATCGCGGGCAGAGGATTTCTCTCTATCGTTCGAAATGACAATTTTGTTTACTTTTTCGCTTTTTTAGGTGCTGCTTTTTCAGCAACAACTTTCTTAGGCTTTTCTTCTTTTGCTGCAGCGGGCTTCTTAGGTGCCGCTCTCTTTTTTGCCTTGCCTTCTTCGGCTATAGTATGGTCTATCGGGCCTTCCGTTACCGGGTTGGCATGCAGGCTGATATTCTTTGCCACGTACAATTCTTTGCCTGCAATTGATGTTTTCAAATACTCGCCCCAGGTAAGATTATCTCGGTCGTCTCTCTGCTTTTTGGCGCGTTCAATGGCATAGCTTGCTGCGGTCTCAACTACCCAATCAAAGTTCTCCTGACCAACACTGGTTACTTCCGCATCAGGCGCGGGATTGCAGAAGTCGATAGCATAAGGGATGCCATCGCGCACGGCAAACTCAACGGTATTAAAATCGTAGCCTAAATACTGGTTAAGGCGCAATACATAATCGGTAATGGTTTCCAGCATTTTTTTAGATGCAGGTGCTTTACCATGCTCATAACGCAGATGATGCGGGTTGCGCGGCTCGTACTGCATAATGCGTACGTGCTTGCCGCCAATGCAGTAGCAGCGGAAATAATCATCAAAGATGATCTCTTCCTGCAGCAGCATTACCAGTTGCCTGGTTTCGGCAAATTTCGCCCAAAGATCTTCGGCATCGCTTATCTTGTATACATCGCGCCAGCCGCCGCCGTCAAAGGGTTTCATGTAGGCCGGGAACCCAACGTAGTTAAACATGGCTTCCCAATCCAGCGGGTAAGCCAGGTTACGGAACGATTTATCTGTTGTATTATCCGGATGATCTTTCGAGGGCAGCAACACCGTTTTAGGTACCGGAACACCAATCTTGGTAGCCAGGGCGTTGTTAAAAAACTTCTCGTCTGCACTCCACCAAAACGGATTATTGATAACCGCTGTACCGGTGATAGCGGCGTTTTTGAGCGATGCACGGTAAAAAGGCACATCCTGCGATATACGGTCAACAATCACAGAGTAACCAAGTGGCTCGCCTTGTAGCATTTTATCAATGCGTACAAATTCGGCACTGATGCCTTTCTCTGCCTTTTCATTAATACGATCAACAAATGCCTGCGGAAATGAATTTTCCTGCCCGAATAAGATGCCTATTTTTTTCATAGTAATGTTTTGTAAAATCCTAAATTCTAAACGCTAAATCCTAAAATCTAAACCCTAAATTCTAAAAGGGATTCGCCTTTAAATCTTTCTCCTAATCTCTGATCATCAATCTCTAATCACTTTATTGTCGACAAATAATGCGGGAACATCTCGCGCCAGATGGGCCAGTCGTGCTTGCCCTCGGGGCGAATATCCAGCCAGTGACTGATGTTCTTATTGTTTAAGATATGAGATAGCCTAAGGTTATATTCCTTGCAAATATCCCAGTCTGATGTGCCCAGTATGATATTCATTTGCCACAGCGCCCAGTTGTCGCTGCCGGGCAAGTAATCTACCGGGTTGTTATAAAATACGTTGTCATCATAATAACCATCGGTAAACATTTTGATATCAAAAGCGCCGCCCATGCTAAACAGGTGCCCAACTTTTTCGGGATGTTTAAAGGCGAAGTTGGCTGCATGGTAACCGCCAAAACTGCACCCCGCAACAGCCACTTTGCCTACACCAGTCTCATGCATAGCGCAGGACGCCAGTTCGTCGAGCAGCATTTTATCGTACCAGGCATATCGGCGAGCCCTATCGGCCGGGTGGATTCCCTTATCGTACCAGGTGAGGCCATCAATGGTTGCCGGGCAGTATATCTTTACCAGGCCTTCGTCAATAAACCACCGCACGCTGTCAATTAGGCCATGCTCTTTATTTTGATAGTAAGCGCCAAGCGTGGTGGGGAATAACAATACCGGGTAACCTCTGTCGCCAAAAACAAGCATCTCCATATCCATGTTCAAATTTGGCGAGTGCCAGCGATGATACTGCTCTTTCAATGCGGTTAACTTTTGTTAGGTAAGTTAAAGTGTTTGCCCATTAATGTCAACAGTATGCCAAATAATTCTGTTTTAAGCAGTTCATAATGTTTTAAAACTTACTTTTGTACCCTTAATTTACAACCCTATGTACTACAGTACAGAAACGGAGATCATGATAGAAGCACAGGAACTTGTAGTTACCTCCAATATATTAAACCGCGACGTTACCTGCACCCTGCTTAAACCGCAGGCTGATGCCGTAACCGAACCTTTGAATTTATTACTGCTTAACGATGGCCAGGAAGTTAACGCCCTTGGTTTGATTGATACCCTTGAACAACTTTACAACCGCAACAGTATAAAGCCGGTACTAATTGTAGCCATACATGCTAATGACGACCGCTTGCAGGAATACGGCGTAGCCGGAAAACCCGATTTTAAAAAACGCGGTAGCAAGGCCACCCTTTACACGCAGTTTGTTATAAAAGAGCTGATACCATTTATTAAAAAAGAAACCGGCGTAGAAGAATTTGAGAGCACAGCCATTGCCGGATTCTCTTTAGGCGGATTATCAGCCTTTGATATTGCATGGAATAACCCGCAGGTTTTTGACAAGGTGGGCACTTTCTCCGGCTCGTTTTGGTGGCGAAGCAAAGACCTGGGTAAGGGCTACACCAATGACGACCGCATTATGCACAGCGTTGTCAGGAACACCGCAACCAAACCCGAACTGCAATTCTGGCTGCAAACCGGCACCAAGGACGAAACCGCAGACCGCAACAACAACGGCATTATTGATTCTATTGACGATACAATTGACATCATCAAAGAACTTTTAGCCAAAGGTTATGAGCGTGGCGATATCCAATACCTCGAAATGCTCAACGGCACCCATGATACCGCCACCTGGGGAAAAGCCATGCCAAAATTTTTGTGCTGGGCATTTGGTAGGTAGTTGGTTGCTGCCTGTGGCCTGTTGGTTATTTTAATACACTAACCGCCCGTTCCATAAGATGAATATAGCATTTGCAGAACAACAGGAACACATTAATAATAAGGCGCTTACAAAGAATAGCTGATAAACACAGCAGCCACTCCAACGCCATATTGAAGCCCCCAAAGCATTATTTTGGTTTTAACCGGGCGTTCCGCGCGGAACGCCCGTGTGGATACACTAAGTAGCCCTTACGTTGGCAACAATCAGGCATCATTGGCTATCTTGTTAAGCATTCCCCTGAAAATAAAGTAATGGAAGGGTAGCATGGAGTACCAGTATAAACGCCCCCATAAACCCAGCGGGCGAAACGTTGCCGTTTGCTTCACACAGTTATCATTCACTATCTTAAACTCCAGCCAGGCCTCACCGGGCACCTTCATTTCGGCGTACAGCAGCAGACGTTTTTCCTTGCGGCTGCTATGGATAACCCGCCAAAAATCAAGCACCTCTCCGGCTGATACCTCGCGGGCATTCTTACGCCCCCTGCGCAAGCCCACCCCGCCAAACAGCTTATCCAAAAAGCCCCTGAACTCCCAAAGCCAGTTGGCATAGTACCAGCCCGAACGCCCACCGATAGAAAAGATACGATCCAGAGCTTTCTCGGGATCCTTGGTCTTCTGGCTCTGCTTATCACGGAATACCCCATACTCCGGCACTTTAATGTAATGCGAGAGGTGCTGACTAAACTTGTCGGTAAAGGCCGAATCGTTCCAGCTGGAAAGCACCATATTCTGTTCGATCTTGTCAAAAGCAATACGGATAGCTTCTTTGTAAGGGATAAGGGCGATGCCCAGTCGTTGCGCAAGATCATTTGGCCTGCCCACTACATCTACCTTCATGCTATCCACTAGGTTTTTTGCCAGCGGGTAAGAGGTAGAGGTAACAAAGTACAACCAGTATGATGACAGGCGCGGCGTCATCACCGGTACGGTAAATATCCGTCGTTTAAGCTTACGCACCTCTGCAAATTGCAGCAGCATTTGCCTGTACGTAAGGATGTCCGGTCCGTAAATATCAAAATTTTGGCCGTAGGTATCTTCTCGGCCGGCCACGCCGCATAAAAACTGCACTACGTTGCGTATAGCAATAGGCTGGCATTGGGTATTGAGCCATTTTGGCGCTACCATAACAGGCAGCTTTTCTACCAGGTCGCGAATGATCTCAAACGACGCGCTGCCCGAGCCCACAATAATTCCGGCCCGCAGCGCAGTTACCGGCACCCGGCCTTTTTCCAATATATCTTCCACCGCCTTGCGCGAAAGCAGGTGCTGGGATAGCTTTTCTTCGTTAACAATGCCGCCCAGGTATACCAGTTGTTTGGCTTGGGTGTTATTGAGAAACTCCACAAAATTTTGGGCCGACTTTTTTTCGTTTTCAGTAAAGTTACTGCCCGACATGGAGTGCACCAGATAATAGGCCACATCAAAATCGGTGGGCAGGGCGTTCAAACTTTCAGCATCCAGCAGATCGGCTTCCGCTATGGTGAGCTTCTGGTCTTTAAAATCCTCTATGTTAAAACGCGCTTTATCGCGCATTACACCAATTACCTCGTGCCCCTGCTCTAATAATATCACCAGCAGGCGTTTACCGATATAGCCGCTGGCACCCGTAAGCAAAATCTTCATACCTGTGCAACAAGGGATTAGGGAGGATGTTTAAGTTAGATTTGTTTTTATGTGGTACTTGGCGCAACCTTGCTTAAAGTCGTGGTTAAAACCCTTTTCTGGCAGTATCTTAAGCGTACCGCAAGCACAGCATAACCACTAATTTATGAGTTTTTACCATCATCTTATAATAACAGTGGTTTGTTAGTGCCGAAGTGTAAATTACCACCATAAAACCTCATTCACATGTTAAAAAAATCGTTCAGGACACTCGCGATGCTGGTTATGGCATCAACCGCTTTTTCTTGTAAGACCGCCGAAAAAGCACATCAGAAAAAAGTAAAATCCTTTGTAGGCACCTGGAACGACGCGGACAACCCTACTAATAAGATCGTATTTAACGCCGACGGAAGATTTTACAACATCAACACTGAAAATGGCTTACAGATAGTTACACACAGTGGTACATTCAAAATTTTATCCGACAGTACCTACACCTTAAACATTACTGATGCCCGGCCCAATGCCATGTACGACTTAAAAGGCAGGCAATATGCCAACCATTATGCTTTAAGCAGCGGCAAAAAAACCATGAAGATAAACGGCGTTGTTGACGGCAGAAACGGGGTAGCACCGCTTGCCTGGAGCACCAATCTGGTAAAGGTGAATTAAACTGGATTATTGAACTTCGGCGGGATATTATGGTATCCTGCGCTGCACGAAGTTCGTTCATTAGAAGTTGTAATTCATCTAATTACTAAGCAATTCCATCCGCTGGTGCCATTAAGCAAAATCTATACAAGATAAAAAGTCCTTAGGAATAGTATTTAGGGAAATAGTGTATTATAGGTTTGAATAAATCAACTACTTAATACACATAAAATTAACTAAATGTTATTGCATCAAATAAACGCCCAATTATCTTCTCACTTCCTAAAACGTTCCAGTCTAATCCGACCACATCCAATAAACTTGGACTATAATTAAACACATCATGCTTTGTCACATTATACCAAATGGGTAGGACAAGTTTGGATTCTTCTAATATTTGCCGTGTAAATATTGTATTAAATTCCGTTTTCGTCCATCCACCATTATTTATGAAGTCTGGGCTTATAATCAAAATACATTTTTTTGACTCCTTTAAACCTTTCTCGATCGAGTCTCTAAGACTATCCCCTATTTTTAATGAAAATTCGTCATACCAAATGGGGCAAAGCAGCTTTTGTAAACCAATTGCAATAGGTCTAGCTACGTTTATTTTATCTCTTGAGTCGTGACTTATAAATGCCAAAGGCTTTTCCCATTTACTTCGCTCTTGCGCAAATATTGGTGTTCTCACTTGTAGTTTAATATCAAATTTTTTAGCACTCTTGTAAAGCGATGATATCTTTTGCGCAGATAAATTAAAGTCTGTGTATAAAAAGATTCGTCCACTTCCATTTAGCTGAGTTGAAGTTATGGAAATTGGGGAACCAAAGTAATTGACTTCAATATAAATATTACTTCCATTTACAACTTTAGCTACGCCTGGGTGATACCTTGGATGTGGCAACCTAATTTCATTAGTTTTAATTTGAAGTTTCTGTCCAAAAATGTCCCGAAAGAGCATCTCAAATGGGAAATTAATATCCTTTATAAAAAATGCAAAGTATGCTACTTCAGCGGTAAAGTCATAAAGTAAATATCCATGCAATGGCTGTTGCTCTACTGCAAGCTCTATGTTTATCCTAAAGCAATTGTCGAAATCTTGTTCGTAATATTCTTTAATCGTTGCCAATCTTTGCTATTTGATTGCAATATACAAATTGACTTTTTCGATCACGTATTAAATTATTCGCTTATTATCACTTGAATCAAAGTATTATCAAATAATTAAGTCAAAATCAATCATTTGTAAAAAGCCGAATGTGTTTTCTTATCCGGTAAATTAAGCGTATCTTTGCGCAAAATTTATAAGGCCGCATTTCATGCAAAAAATCAGAAATATTGCGATCATCGCACACGTTGACCACGGTAAAACCACCCTGGTTGACAAAATTTTACACAGCTGCGCCATTTTCCGCGACAACCAGGAAACCGGTGAGCTTATTCTTGACAATAACGACCTGGAGCGCGAACGCGGTATCACCATCGTGTCTAAAAACGTATCGGTACGTTACAAGGATGTGAAAATAAACATTATTGATACCCCGGGCCACGCCGACTTTGGTGGCGAGGTGGAGCGTGTATTGAAAATGGCCGATGGCGTATTACTGCTTTGCGATGCTTTTGAAGGCGCCATGCCGCAAACACGTTTCGTAACCCAAAAAGCTTTGGCTTTAGGCCTGAAACCAATTGTGGTAGTTAACAAAGTAGATAAAGAGAACTGCCGCCCCGAAGAGGTTTACGAGCAGATATTTGAATTGTTCTTTAACCTTGAAGCCACCGAAGAACAGCTGGATTTCCCGGTGATCTACGGTTCATCAAAACAAGGCTGGATGAGCACCGACTGGAAAACTCCTACTCAGGATATTTTCCCGTTGATGGATGCCATCCTGGAGAACATCCCTGCCGCGCCTGAAAATGAAGGTACGCTGCAAATGCAGATCACCTCGTTAGATTACTCGTCTTTCGTAGGCCGTATCGCTATTGGTCGTGTGGCTCGTGGTACCATCAAAGAAAATATGCCTGTGTCACTGGTAAAACGCGATGGTAAAGTGGTTAAATCGCGCATTAAAGAGCTTTACACTTTTGAAGGCTTGGGTAAGGTAAAAGCTACCGAAGTAAAATCGGGCGATATTTGTGCTGTTGTAGGTATTGATGGTTTCGAGATCGGCGATACCATTGCCGATTTTGAAAACCCGGAACAACTGGAGGTAATCAAAATTGATGAGCCTACCATGAACATGCTGTTCACCATCAACAACTCACCTTTCTTTGGTAAAGAGGGTAAATTTGTTACCTCACGCCACGTACGCGACCGCCTTTACAAAGAGATGGAGAAAAACCTGGCGTTAAAGGTTGTAGAAACCGATTCGCCTGATTCATACCTGGTATATGGCCGTGGTATCCTTCACTTGTCGGTACTGATCGAGACCATGCGTCGCGAAGGCTACGAATTACAGGTAGGCCAGCCGCAGGTAATTGTTAAAGAAATTGACGGTGTAAAATGCGAGCCGGTTGAAACCCTGATCGTTGACGTGCCGGGCGATGTTGCAGGTAAGGTAATTGAGTTGGTTACCCAACGCAAAGGCGACCTGCTGGTAATGGAGCCAAAAGGCGACTTACAGCACCTTGAATTTGAGATCCCATCACGCGGTATCATCGGTTTACGTAACAACGTATTAACCGCTACTGCCGGTGAAGCTATTATGGCGCACCGCTTTAAGGCTTACGAGCCCTGGAAGGGCCCAATCCCAGGTCGTTCAAACGGTGTATTGATCTCTATGGAAAAAGGCCAGACAACGGCTTACGCCATTGATAAATTGCAAGATCGCGGCCGTTTCTTTGTTGACCCTGGTGTTGACATTTACGAAGGCCAGATACTGGGCGAGCACATCCGCGATAACGATTTGGTGATCAACGTAGTTAAAGGCAAGCAGTTAACCAACATGCGCGCCTCAGGTTCTGACGATAACGTACGTATCGCGCCGGCTATCAAATTCTCGCTTGAAGAATCAATGGAGTATATCCAGGCCGACGAATACATTGAGGTTACACCACAAAGCATGCGCTTACGTAAGATCTACCTAACCGAGAACGAACGTAAAGTAAACGCCAAAAAGTTTGTGAATCAATAATTGGTTAGATAAAACCATAAGAATGAAGATACAAGAGCCGGTGAATATCACCGGCTCTTTTTATATATTTACAAAAAATAAACCTTACACATGAATAAACTATTTACCCTGTTGCTTATACTTATAGCTGTTAGCGCGGGTTCATGCGTTAAAAACGCAGACGTACAACCAGATTCCATTACGCTTAATTATACCGACCTCACCCTGCAGGCAGGCAGCGGGAAACAGTTACTGGCATCGCGCTATGATGCCACACAGATCATCTGGACATCGTCTGACAGTACCGTAGCGTCTATCAATGAAAAGGGCGTAATTATGGCGCTAAAAGAGGGTACAACCTTAATGACGGCCAAGAGCAAGCAATATAACGTTACCGCTACCTGCACGGTAAAGGTTACTCCCCTGATTGTTGAGGGTAAAGATATTGGCATAGGTGCCGATGGTTCGGTATTTATTATAGGTACCGATAGTACATCTGCAAGTAGCGGATATAGTATTTCCAAATTGGTTAATAACACCTTAACCAAGCTGCCTGATTGTGGCGCTGTAAGGGTTGCTGTTGACCCCAAAGGCATGCCCTGGGTAGTCACCAAATCACATAGTATATTAAAATACAATGGCACTACATGGGTTGCTTTGCCCGGCACTGCTACAGATATAGGCATTGGTGCTAATGGGGCGGTATATGCCATTGGTAATATTGAAGTATCGCCTACGGGTGGTAACAACATCATGCGCTGGAATGGTACAGCATGGGAAACCATGCCTGATTGCGCGGGTACACGCATAGCCGTAGCACCTGATGGCACGCCCTGGGTAGTTAATAAATCTAACCTTGTTTACAAGTATACGGGCAACTATCTGTGGGATCCTATGTATAACGTTTACGCCTATGACATAGGTATAGGCGCTAACGGAGCTGTATTTGTAACAGGTATGAAGCTTGGCAGCAATGATATACACGTATACCAATGGAACAACTTCAACTACGACTGGACAGATCTGAATGTTTTGGGCGGCACCAACATTTCTGTAACGCCCGATGGGCATGCATGGTGGCTTGATAAAAATAATATCCTCCAGAAACGATAATTAATAAGTAGCAGAGCCCGGCAAACCGCCGGGCTCTGCTTTTTTTATACATTTGTGCAGTAGATATGCGCATACCCCATATTCCCGGATTTGATAAGCAGGCTTTAAACAAGTATTTTAAAAATACCGGGATGGCTTTTATTGGCAAGGTGGGCAGTTTGGTAATTACCATGCTGGTAAATATCCAGATAGCCAATTACCTGCACTCCGAGCTCTTCGGTATCCTTAATGGCGCTATTACCTATGTGTATTTTTTCCAGGCGATAACATCATTAGGGTTAGACCAATATATTGTTAAAGAGCTGCATCAGCACCCCGAAAACCGCGACCGCATACTGGGCACCTCATTCAGGTTAAAATTATTTGCAGGGTTGCTGGCGTTACCGCTTATTTTTCTGGCCTACCACCTGTATCCGGCAAAAAGCACGCCTTACCTGTTTGTATTCATCTTGTCGTTTACAGGCGTTATCCAGTCTTTTAATATTATCGACCCCTATTTCCAATCGCAGGTACAATCCAAATATATTATGCAGGTACAGGTTACTGCCTACCTCATTTCCGCGTTTATTAAGCTGATGCTTATTTATGTGTTTAAAGCCCCTGTGTTATGGTTTGTGTACGCGTTTTTATTTGATTGGATATTGTTATCGGCAGGGTATATCATTACCTACCGGCACAACGGCTACAGCATTTCAGGGTGGAGTTTTAACAGCAAACTCGCGCGTAAGCTGGTATCGTTTTCATGGCCACTCATTATATCAGGCGTTATGGTTTCCGTTTATATGCGTATAGACCAGATCATGCTGCAAAACATGCGCAACGCTTCTGAAGCCGGAGCCTATGCCACGGTAGTAAGGTTTAGCGAGGCCTGGTATTTTATACCATCTGTAATAGTAAGCACGCTCTTCCCGGCCATTTTAAATGCCAGGCGTGATGACATAGAACGATACAAACGTCGCCTGCAAAACCTGTACGACCTGATGGTTTACATCAGTTTACCGGCAGCTATTGTAATCAGTTTCGCGGCACCGCTGATATATAAACTATTTAAACCCGAATATGCCAGCGCGGCACCGGTGCTGGCAGTGCATATATGGTCGGGCGTGTTTGTTTTTTTGGGTGTAGCCAGCGGCCAGCAGCTCATCGCGGAAGATCACGCGCGGCTCAGTTTTATACGCACCGGTTTTGGCGCTATCGTAAACATCATATTCAACTTATTACTTATCCCTACAATGGGCATGATGGGTACAGCCATCGCTACGCTTATTGCCTATGCCTCGTCTACCCTTTTCGTTATTTTTATACCAAAAGTGAGCAGGCAGGGTGTAATGATGTTTAAATCATTATTCTTTATATCATTGTTGCGCAAAATCACAAAAAAATAAGTCTAAGCGAATTACCACTTAGACTTAAGATTTACCGATAGGTGTTATTTCTTTTGTAAGAGCATTATAGATTAAGATTTCTATAAATTAAATGAGAGGCATTAACAGTCCACGGATGACCGTTAGGATCTACGGTTACATTTACACCGCTACCTAAAGCTGTATCTGTCCAGCCTGTACCATTCCATTTCGAAATTTTATACCCTCCTGTAGAAGAAACAACAGTTGTTCCTGAAATATATACAGCACCATTAGCACCAATTCCAATGTCAGTTGCAGTACCGGGCATCTGTATCCATAAGTTTCCGTTATATTTATAAATCAGGTGAGATTTATTTACCACCCATGGCGTACCCTGTGCATCAACAGCTATACGTACGCCGGCCGCGCCAGGCATAACTGTCCAGCTGCTTCCATTCCATTTCAAAATTCTGAAACCTCCGGTTGGAGACACTGTGGTAGTGTCAGTTATAAAAACCGAGCCGTTGGCGCCAATACCGATATCTGTAGCAGTTCCCGGCATTTGTGTCCATAAGTTTCCGTTGTATTTATAAATGAGGTTAGATTTATTTACCACCCATGGTGTACCTTGTGGATCTACGGCTATTTTAACACCAGCCGCGCCAGGCATAACTGTCCAGCTATTTCCGTTCCATTTTAAAATTCTGAAACCTCCGGTTGGAGATACTGTGGTGGTGTCAGTTATAAAAACAGAACCGTCAGCACCTGCGCTAATATCCGTACCTGCTCCTGGTAACAATTCCCAGACATCAGCAGGAGTGGAAGCTGTTTTTAAAGTAATGTTTTCTGGTTTAGATACCGCTCCAACTGTTTTAGAGTTTTCTTTTTGGCATGCTGTAAAAAGAACTGCCAAAGATAATCCGTAGAGAATAATTTTTGCTTTTTTCATGTTTAATAAGATTAAGGTAAATCGAAAACAATTTAAAAATTAATCTTTAATTGATTGTTAATCAAAAATTAAATTCCGATTAGAAGTTTAATTTAGCCCAATAAATTATTATACAGTATAATTTTTGTCATACGATTATTTGTTATTTTCACCCTTTCAAAAAATTACAAAACGTTGAGTACCTTTTCCTCCCTTATAAAAGTTTTAACCAAACCTGCGCACCTGCGCGCATTGCTATCATTCAATAATAAAGGCTATTTAACGGATATCGGATGGTTCAAGGCTTTTGACAGCCGATCGCCGGTTGATGCCGACGGGAACCCCATTCCCTGGGTTACTTATTCTTTTATTGATTTTATAAAAGATAAACTCAGCAAACAGCTTAGCATTTTTGAGTTTGGGTCGGGCAACTCCACCTATTTTTACGCGAAATATGCAGGCAGCGTAGTTTCTGTTGAACATGATAAACAATGGTTTGACAAAATTGTGCAATCCGGGAAAAAACCCGCCAACGCGGAAATGATCTACTGTGAACTGGTACGTGATGGCGAATACTGCCGTGCCCCGTTAAAGCTGGACAAAAAATTCGACATTATTATCGTTGATGGCCGCGACCGGGTAAACTGCTGCAAAAAAGGGATTGAAGCCCTAAGCGAAAACGGCATCATGGTGCTTGATGATTCGGAACGGGAAGCTTATAAGGAAGCTGTTGATTTTTTAACTAGCAAGGGTTTTAAACATTTGCTTTTCAGCGGCATATCTCCCGGTCTGTTTTATCGTAAATCAACTTCGGTATTTTATAAAGCGGATAACTGCCTGGATATATAGGTTAACGTCCGGCAAAACTCTTTAAAAACTAAACCTTGTTACCCGCGCATAAATCATCATCCTTACTGTTTTTACGCTACCTATTTAAAGTTGCTGTAAGTAGTGGCATCGCTGCGCTTCTGCTTTTATTTATTTGCCAAAATGTATTTGCGGCTAAAATCGCGACTACCGATAATCATCCCTTAAATGATTCCACCGCCGGAAAATTAAAGAGATTAAGGGCTGCCGGGAATTGTTACGATGTAAATTGGACTACCTGGCCTTCTCAAAACAACATAAACAGTTTAACCGGTAGTATAATTGATGCTGATGGTACACCGATCAGCATTAATATGGTGGCGAATTATTCATTTGGCACCACGCCATCTATCTATTCATTTAGTAGCAGGCTTAGCGGTTATCCATCAGCCATACCCAACGCTACGGTTCCAAAAACGGAATGGGCTGCAGGCGCGGGCGGTACAACTACAATGTGCTTCTCAAGGAAAGTTACCAATCCGGTTCTTTTATTAGCTTCATTGGGTAGCTCAGCACCTCAAAGTGCTTCGCTTGATTTTTCTACTCCATAT
This sequence comes from Mucilaginibacter sp. MD40, assembly GCF_002288635.1. Classification (GTDB taxonomy): domain Bacteria; phylum Bacteroidota; class Bacteroidia; order Sphingobacteriales; family Sphingobacteriaceae; genus Mucilaginibacter. The sequence continues at coordinate 229,169 of NZ_NRSW01000001.1, forward strand.
GTTGTTTTATATGACGGCGGTGGAATGGTTTATAATAGCAGCACAAAAATTACTGGTACCGAAGGATATGCCATAATCATGTTTCCGGGAGATTTTACCTGCGTAACCATTAACTCAACCACACCGGAGAATTATACCAATTTAACTTGGGGTATAAGACCACAACCTTTCAATATTAACATAAATGATGGCGCGGTAACTTGTGGCAGCACCACTGTAACAGCAGACGGCGGCGTTTCCTATCATTGGAGCGGCGGCGACACACCGAATCAGCCAAATAACACTTTTCGTACGAGCGGCGTTTATACAGTTACAGTAACCAACGCGGCGGGTTGTGTAGCATCGGCATCAAAATCAGTTACCGTTTATGAAGGAGTGCCGTTAATCACCGGATTTTCGGTACCCGGGCAAGTTGCGCCTGCCACAATAAATCAATATGATAAAACTGTAGAAATTACCGTTGCCGATGGCACTGACTTATCAGCTTTAACACCCCAAATTACCACATCTGATGCTGTAAGTGTTATCCCTGCGATAAACACTACTCAAAATTTTAATACGCCCGTTAACTATACGTTAAGCAATGTTTGTGCTAATGTATTTTACAAGGTAACTGTGAAAACACAAACTGTTGTTATACCTATTAGCGCATGCCCGGCTACCCCGGTTACTATGGCAGGGGCAGAGGTAACGCCGCCCGTTAGCAATTTTTTATGGCAAAGAGAGGAAGCGGGCAATTGGGTAACAGCCGAAGGAATTTCCAACACAGCAAATTATATCACTAATGCTCCTTCAAATTTAACCGGCTTTGATATCATCAGAAATTACCGGCGGGTTGTAAACAAAGGGGGAATTATAACCTATGATTCATACTACCGGTTAACTACCAACGCAACAACAGCACAAAATGTAATTTCTGTTGATAAACCGGTTACCTGCGGTACAGGTATCCAGCATATTTATTTCACCGGTAATGTCCCTAAAGGTTACTTGGGGTATTCATCCTATCAATGGCAAACCAGCGCGGATGGTATGAATTGGCAAAACGCAACTAACGCTATTGCACAAAACTGGGCATTAAGTATTGTGCTTTCCAATAAGTTGTGGGTTAGGCGTGTTACTAAAACCGGCGATTGCGAGGCTTACAGTAATGCTGTATCAATTGATTATATAACGGGCCCTACTACAGCTGACGCCGGCCAGCCAGTTACACTGTGTAACCTAAGCTCTTACACGCTACAAGGCAATAATCCTCAAACAGGAGAAACGGGCACATGGTCTGTAACATCGGCAAGCGGTTATAATCCTTTCAATGCATCCAACATCCATGATCCTCATGCAGTGATAAACGGCCTGCCTGCAAACACGCAATTGAATTTTACCTGGACCATTACTAAGCCAAACTGCGATGAGGCAAGCAGCGCTTCGGTACTTATTACAAATGGTATCAGCAGCAGCATAACAGGTTTTTCTGTCCCGGGGCAGAACAGCCCGGCAATTATTGATCAAACTGATCATACCATAACGGTTTCTGTATCACCACTAATCGATCGCGCGCACCTGACACCAACAATCACCACCGATAATGGCACACTTATTCCGGAATCAGGTGTAGAACGTGATTTTACATCTCCGGTAAATTACACCCTGTCCAATGTTTGCGCCAATGTCACTTATAAAGTTATTGTTACCCAAATTGTACCGGAAGTATTAAACATTTGCCAAGACGCTTTTAACATCCTTTTGCCCGGGACGGATGTAAACGGCGCAACATACCAATGGGAAAAGCTCATCAATGGCACCTGGCAGTCGGTTGGTAGCGGTGGTAACAACTCTGATTATATTGCACCTATTTCGGGAGGCTCTTCGGCAATAGTAGTAGAAAGCTACAGGCGCAGAACAATAGCTAATGGCATAATTAACTATCAGCCCTACATAAACGTCAATATTAACCCGCAGATAAATAATAATACTATTAGTGGGAATACCAATGTGATATGTGCAACAGGCTCCAGAAATGTAACCATATCCGGTACTACGCCAACAGGCGGCAATGGCATTATCACTTATAAATGGCGCGTAAGTGCTGACAATGTAAACTGGCAAATTTTAGACAACACCAACGGAAAAGATTATCAGTTTATATTTAACGCAACAACAAAACAATATTACTCAAGATTAGCCTTATCAGGAAATTGCCAAACAGCGAGCAACACCGTAATAATTGATTATGCAGGTAATGTAACGGTAAGCACGGTAAACGTTTCGCCATTATCATGCGGACAAACGCAGGTGACATTAAACGGGAAACAACCGGGCAGTAATGAAGAAGGTACCTGGAGCCTGGAGGGCCCGGAGGGGTATAATCCGTTTAACAATGAGAATGTCCATAACCCGCTTGTTACATTAAACAACGTTCCGCCTGACGTGGATATTAAATTTACCTGGACTATTGCACAGCAAATTTGCGGCGCATTTTCAAAAGGCAGCACCTCGGTACACATTAACAGTAACCCAATTGCTAATGCAGGTAACGACGTTTTAATTAAGAATGGTGAGAAAACAACGCTCAACGGTAGTGTAAGCGCTAATTCAACCTTTTTTTGGTCGCCGGCCAATGGCTTAAGCGACCCAACCATTTTAAACCCGGTAGCATCACCTGTTGAAACCACCGTTTATACACTTACAGCCACAAATGCTGCCGGATGCAAAGCCTTTGCGAGTGTAAAAATCACCGTAGATAATGAACTGCAAATACCTAACACAATAACACCTAATGGCGATGGAATAAATGATACCTGGGTAATAAAGAATTTGGAAAATCATCCTAAAGCAAGCATTCAGATATTTACCCGGTCGGGCACCCTGGTGTATTTTGCGAAAGGTGGTTCAAAAAAATGGGATGCCATCTATAACGGTAAAAAACTACCTGCCGCTGTATATTATTATATTATCACTTTAGATGACGACAACGCAAAAAAAACAGGCTGGGTAACAGTTATTTATTAATATTGTGCTATGGAGGCATCACAACTCAGCGGCAACGTTAAAACCGCTTATGATGAGTTTTATAAAAAGCATGATGAGGACTGGCGCATGCTTGGCGCCAAGTACAAGGCGCAGCATATTATAGAGGTATGCGGCGGTCTGCAATTTAAAACGGTGCTGGAAGTAGGTGCCGGCGATGGCAGTATCCTCAAATACCTGTCTGATGCCGGTTTTGCGCCGGAATATCATGCGGTTGAAATATCCGACAGCGGCGTTGAGCATATTAAGAACCGCCATATTAACGGCCTCGCTTCTGTGCAGGTATTTGACGGCTATAAGCTACCCTTTGCTGATAATAGCTTTGATCTTATTATTCTTTCGCACGTATTGGAGCATGTTGAACATGAGCGCCTGCTGCTGCGCGAATTAAAACGTGTAGCCCGCCATTTTGTAATAGAGGTGCCTATTGATTATAAAACCAACGTAGATAAGCGCATAAAGCATTTCCTGGCTTACGGGCATATTAATGTGTATACGCCCACCTCGTTACGCTATTTGCTGCAAACCGAGGGTTTTGATGTAAAAAAAGATCTTACTTCTATTATAGCGCCGGAGGTAACCCGCTTCAATACTTTTGTCAATCAAAAGAAACCGGCCAATTTGTTCAATCAGCTCAAAATATCGGCCGAATACCTGGTTAAGAAAACGCTGATCGGCCTGATCGCGGGCATGGGCGAAAAGCTGGCCAACGCCTACACCGTTTTATGCACCAAAACCGATAAACAGGCCGAGATATTTTAAATAACTTTGCCGGGTACCATTAATTGATCCAATTGAACGCCTCCCCTGCTCCTATAGCGCTATTTGTATACAACCGGCCTGCGCATACGCTCGAAACACTCTCGTATCTGAGAAAAAATGAATTAGCGGCGCAATCAGACCTGTATATATTTTCTGATGGGCCTAAAAGCGAAAAAGATGCCGCCAATGTAGCGGAGGTCAGGAAGATAGCTGCTGAAGTATCGGGCTTTAAAACGGTAACCTTAATCGCTCGCGAGCGCAACATGGGACTGGCCAACTCGGTGATCAGCGGGGTTAGCCAGTTGGTGGCAACACATGGCCGAGTAATTGTTTTTGAGGACGACCTTATTTCATCACCCTATACTCTCGAGTATTTTAATGACGCCCTTAACCATTACCAGGACGAAGAAAAAGTGATGCATATCAGCGGTTATATTTTCCCGCTGGAGAACGCCCACCTGCCGGAAACATTCTTTTTCCGCGCGGCATTAAGCTGGGGCTGGGCCACCTGGGCACGCGCCTGGAAAAACTTTGAGCCCGATGTCGATCAACTCATCAGCCGTTTTGATGACGAGAAGATAAAACAGTTCTCTATAGAAGGCACCATGAACTTCTGGAAACAGATACAGGACTTTAAAGCAGGCAAAAATAATTCTTGGGCTATACGCTGGTACGCTTCGGTATTTCTTAACGGCGGGCTTACCTTAAACCCTTCGCAATCGCTTATCCACAACATCGGGCATGATGGCAGCGGCACCCATTCTAATATAGAGCATATGTACGGCGTAAAACTGGCCGGGCACCGCATCACACAGTTTCCGGATAAAGTTGAGGAAAACACGGTGGCCTACCAGGCTATCAAACACTTCCTTAGCCGCCGCAAAGGCAGCCTCTTACAGCGCATGGCACGCTTCGCTAACCAACTCATAGTTAAATACTTTTCTAAAAAATAGCTTTATTAACATTCGGGCATGTATTTTAATATTTGTTAATAAATATTATTAAAATATATAGTCTACATAATATATAGATATTATATTTGTGTAATTATTATCTATCTCTTCAACCAATTGTTCTTTATGATAAATAATGAGGTCAGTAAAAACACATAAAGAGAAAACCAGACGTTTTCTCTTTTTTGTTTCCGAAACATTGGCGCCGTTTTTTGTGTTAAACAAATAAATGCTAAACCAATGAAAGAAGATAAAGATACCGCCCCCGCAGAAAAAGATGGCAAATATGAGTTTGATATACACTACTCGGGCCGCGAGCTGCACTGCAAAGTAGAAAAGGAGCAAAACAAGCTAAGCGTGCAGATAGATAACAATATCAATGCCGAGCTTACTGTACAGGAAGATGGCTGCCTGATACAAACCGGCGGCTCCGACCTGCCCGACTCGGCCATAGATTATATCAAGAAACGCATTTTAGGTTAGTTTTTTTCTGCCTGTAACCAAGAGCACAAGTAATTTGTGCTCTTTGCATTTTATAGCATCCAGCATATTCCTGCTTATGACCATTCAATACCTTAACCAAACGCTACGTATACTCCTGCTTTTTATTCTCACTTTCGCCGTATTGTATTTTGGCGCCGTAGTGCTTATACCGCTTACCTTTGGCCTGGTATTGGCCCTCCTATTGCTACCCCTCGCCTCCTGGCTACAGGCAAAAGGCCTGGGTAACGGCCTGGCGTCAGCACTCAGCTTGGTTAGTTTAATAGCGGTTGTAGCGGGTATAGTTACGTTACTGCAGTATCAGTTAACCGATCTGCTTGACGATCTGTCTAAAATAGAACAACGCGTTAATGAACTGATCGAAAGCACTAAGGATTACATACAGCAGCATTTCGGAGTATCACACAAGGAGCAGCAAAAGATCATTAAAGAACAGCAGGCGGGTGGCATGGGGCAGGCGGCCGGTATGGTTACCACGCTGTTAGGCTCACTGGCAGGTATACTGGTTGATACCATTTTGGTACTGGTTTATACCTTCCTGTTTATCTTTTATCGTGCCCATTTCAAAAAATTCATCCTGCGGCTGTTTAAGGCTGATGACCGCCCAACTACCGAAAAAGTGCTGGACAACTCCGGCAAGGTCATACAAAGTTATCTGGGTGGCCTGGCCATGATGATTGTTATGCTTTGGATAATGTATGGCATTGGCTTTACCATTGTAGGTGTTAAAAACGCTATATTTTTCGCCATTTTGTGTGGCATATTGGAGCTGGTACCCTTCGCGGGGAACATTACCGGCACATCCATTACCGTGCTGATGTCGCTGGCGCAAAGCAGCGATACCAAGATTGTGTTTGGGGTGCTCATTGTTTATGGCTGTGTACAGTTATTGCAAACCTACGTACTGGAACCCATTGTGGTGGGCGACAGGCTAAACATCAATCCGCTATTCACCATACTCATTATTGTAGTTGGCGAAGCGGTTTGGGGTATAGCAGGTATGATACTGGCTATACCACTGCTGGGTATCTTCAAGATCATTTGCGATAATTTTGAACCGCTAAATGATATCGGTTTCCTCATTGGCCCGCCAAGGGAAAAGAAAAGCGAGCAGGGTAATTTCATAACAAGGCTGTTTAAATCTAAAAAATAGCTTTATTTAGGCCTTTGATGGTTCTCATCGTTCCTTAATACATGAATAAAAACTTTCTACCGGGGCTTGTTTTTGCCATACTGTGGGCAACGGGTTCTGTTGCCGCTAAGTTTGGCGGCCGGTCAGCAGATCTACTATTATTGGCATCGGGCAGGTTTATCTTAACAGGCATTATTTTCCTGCCTTTGCTAATATTGCAAGGGAAACATCGCATATGGCCCAGGGATGGGGAATGGAGCAAGATATTTATTTATGGCTTGCTGAACACTACCCTCACGCTAGGGGCTTTCTTCGCCTCGCAAAAATATGTGTCAGCAGGCATCAGTATGTTGTTCCTCGCGGTAGCACCGCTGGTTATAGCGCTGTTTTCGGCAGTGTTACTAAAAAGGAAGCTTACACGCTTTGAGATATGCGGCATGCTGGTATCTTTCACGGGTTTAATCATCGCATCTTTCAATGAATTTAAAACGGCGCATGTAAGCTATCTGGGAATAGTGTTGCTCACCATTTACATGATCTCTTACGCGGCAGGCAGCGTTTATTTCTCAACGCTTAAACTTAATATGCCTAACGTGGCATTTAACCTGTGGCAAGTATTTATAGGCGGCTTAATGCTGCTGCCCTTTTGTGGCGTTTTATCACAATATCACATACGTCACTTCGATGCTAACCTGCTGTTATCATTGATCTGGATGATTATTGTGTTATCTGTATTTTCTAACCAGTTATGGTTATACCTCATCAGGCAGGACCCTGTAAAAGCTGCCGCATGGCTTTACCTGGTCCCTGTTTTTGGCTATGTGTACGGCTACCTACTATTAGGTGAAACAATAACTCCTTTAGCCTTGGCGGGTACCGCATTGGTGATAACTGGTTTGATCTTGTCAAAAAGAAACCGGGCTGTTGTGCCAGGAAGGGAATAATTACTTCCCGGCCATTATACCTTTTACGTTTACCGATATGGTGCTGGCATGTTTCATCCCCAGCGTTTCGCCGGGCAAGGTGGTCATAAACAATTTTAAATAGGTGTTCATGATACCTGTTGAAACCTTAATATAGTTAGCCTTTACATCTTCATCGCCCAGGAAAGGAACAAGCGGCCTGTTGTAATGCCACACGCCTGCCGAGTCAACCGTGGCTTCAAATGAATAGTTAAAATCCTGGTAAGCCTTATGGATCACAATATCATAGGTCGGGGTAAGGTAATCGTCATCGGTAGCGTATTTATTATCCAGCAGGCTGGGCTTGGTTTTACGCTTGGTTACCTTTAGGTTAGGGTTTTTACTGATCAACTGTACAGGGTTTGCCGCCGCGAAAGCCTTTTTAATATCGGCATTGGCCTTAGCTACCAGGCCACGCACAAACAGGGTATCTTTCCTGCTGGCGGCTTGCAAGTGCTTCAAATCCTTTCCGGTTCTTTTTATAAAAGGTTCCGAATAGAGTTTCATCACCACGCGCGACTTGTGTATATCTATCGAATCGCCCTGTGCCTCCAGTAGTTCAAAAGTAAGGCTATCCCTGCTCATGTTCTTCATTTTAAGGAAAGCATGGGCGATGTTAAAAACAGAATCGGTACCCAACGCCAGCGGGAAATTAAAGTACTGGTCTTTTACCGGGCTATACAATGCCGCCGAATCATCAGATACGAAACGCAGGCGCCAGTCGGGCGTTAAATGGTACCCATATTCGTTAAACGAGAGGCCGTTTTTTTGCCTGCGAGATACCTCTATAAAATTAATACCCTCTACGCTTTTAAAAGATATTTTAGGCTTTTCGCCATGCCCCGGGCCACTATCGCGGTATTTACAGGCGGCAAAAGCCAAAACAGCGGTAATGATTAATGGTAGTGCGTTTTTATACGTGACAGACATGCCGCTAAAATATGTATTTAATGTTATGAGCCCAAAACCTCTTCCAATACCTCGTGCGAGTTAATATTACCAAAGCCTTCGATATGCAGGGCATAGTACTCCAGAAGTTTGTTAATAAGATAACGGCGTTCGTCATTACTTAGTTTTACCTCATTCATACGGCCAAAGCCACACTGCAACAGCGCGTAGAAATTTTTGGTATGCGGGGGCGACAGATAGTTTAAGGTATCGGGCTTGTAATGCACAAATACGCCGTCTTTCATGTCAAAATAATCGGCCTGCTGCCCGTGCGGGTAAAACCCGAGGTAACGAGTAAGCTGCAGCAGGAACAACAAATGAAAATTAGCTATCCCCGTACTATGATGATCGAGCAGCTCAATGGCGTTAAATATAAAGTCGAACAACCGCTCATCCGCACTTTGCTGTTTAATAGCTTTGTAAAGCACCTCGTTCAGGAACATGGCGATACAGCTTTTAATGACATCGTAGGGCACAGTTTGTAATAAGGGCTGGTTCTTTAACTCGGATATGCGCTGCACGCTGCCGTTGGCCTTATGGTATACCACCATATCTACCAGGTGCAGCGGCTGCAGCATATTACGGCTTATTTTAGCACGCGGCTTTTTAGCCCCGTTGATGATGTATGATTGCAGACCGAACTTTTCGGTAAATATCTGCACCACCACGCTGCTCTCGCTGTAATCGGTAGTTTTAAAAACTATCCCACGGGTTTTATGCAGCATGGAAGAGATGGATGATCTTGGGTAAAAAAATAATACCGCCTGTTACCAGCGAAAACAAGGCTACCAGCAGCACCGCGCCCGCGCTGATATCTTTTACATGACCGGCCAGCTTATTATAATTAGGCGATACCAGATCAGTTAAAGCTTCAATAGCGGTATTGAGCATTTCGGTAACCAGCATGAGCATGATACAGAGGATAACCCACTGCCACTCGTTAACGTTGATTTGCAGGTACCAGCCAAGCAACGAAGCGGCTATAGCAGCAAAAACATGTATCCGGAAGTTTTGCTGGGTAGTAAAAGCATACCTGAAGCCTTTAAACGCGAAGCCGAAACTGCGGATAAGCTTTTTCATTTGGCGCGGACAGCTTTAAACTGGTTGTATAATAAGATAAGAAAGCTCACGCATCCGGCCAGGCCGAAACCTGCCGTGGCGCCGCGCACGATATTCATCATATCGTTATTATCCTTATTGGCGAAAAAGAATTCTACCCAAAACAATACGCATGCCACCGCCAGCAATATTACCGTACGCCTAACCTGGTTCTTCATTTAATAAATTATGAGCCGTTAAGCTGCAAATATACAACATTACATGTTGCGCCGGTATTGGCCACCTACCTCGTACAAGGCATGGCTGATCTGGCCTAAGGAGCAATATTTACAAACCTCCATCAGGCTGTTAAAAATGTTGCCGCCAGAAATGGCTGTTACTTGCAACTGCTTTAACAGGGACTCTGCCTTGTGCTGATTACGCTGGTGAAATTGATCCAGGTTGTGTATCTGGGCCTGCTTTTCCTGCTCAGTAGCGCGTATCACCTCGGCCGGCACAATAGTTGGCGACCCTTTTTTATTCAAAAAGGTATTTACACCAATTATAGGGTATTCGCCATTATGCTTGAGGGTTTCGTAGTATAACGATTCTTCCTGTATCTTACTGCGCTGGTACATGGTTTCCATTGCGCCCAATACCCCACCCCTGTCGTTAATGGCTTTAAATTCGGCCAGTACGGCTTCTTCAACCAGGTCTGTCAATTCTTCAATAATAAAAGCGCCCTGTATGGGGTTCTCATTTTTGGCCAGACCCAGCTCGCGATTAATGATGAGTTGTATAGCCATTGCCCTGCGCACCGACTCTTCTGTTGGTGTAGTAATAGCCTCGTCATATGCATTGGTATGCAGCGAGTTACAGTTATCATATATAGCGTACAACGCCTGCAGCGTGGTACGTATATCGTTAAAATCGATCTCCTGCGCGTGCAAAGAGCGCCCACTGGTTTGTATATGGTATTTGAGTTTCTGCGACCTGTCGTTCCCCTTGTATTTATTTTTGATAGCCTTGGCCCATATGCGCCTTGCCACACGGCCTATTACCGCGTACTCCGGGTCGATACCGTTACTGAAAAAGAACGACAGATTAGGCGCGAAATCATCAATATGCATACCCCGGCTCAGGTAGTATTCTACATAGGTAAAACCGTTTGCCAGTGTAAAGGCCAATTGGGTAATAGGATTGGCACCCGCCTCAGCAATGTGATAACCCGAAATAGAAACCGAATAAAAATTCCGGACTTTTTCCTGTATAAAATACTGCTGGATATCGCCCATCATACGCAGGGCAAACTCAGTTGAGAATATGCAGGTGTTTTGTGCCTGGTCTTCCTTTAAAATATCCGCCTGCACCGTTCCGCGCACTGCCGATATAGCCTGTGCTTTAATTTTTTCGTAAACATCAGCCGGCAGCACCTGGTCGCCGGTAAGGCCAAGGAGCATTAGGCCAAGGCCGTTGTTACCAGGGGGGAGCGCGCCGGTGGAAAATGCCTCACCTAAATCCTCTCCAGAGGAGAGGACTTTTCTGTCTGGTTGTTTATTTAGAACTTCAGTTATCTTTTGAATTACTTGTTCGGTATTATTCAGCACCTCATCATTATCGAACCTGATTACATCAAACCCTTCACCGTTTAATACACGCGTTCTAACCTCGTCTTGTTCTGTTGTTAGCTGGTGATACCCGCCATCAATCTCTATCACTAATCCTTTGGGGATGCAAACAAAATCTGCAATGTAACCATCAATCGCATGCTGCCTTCTTATTTTAAACCCGATTTGGTTATTTCTGAACCTTTGCCATAATACAGTTTCCGCATCAGTAGGGTTCTTTCGGTTATCCCTTGAGTTAGCTTTTAAAATTTCCCAAAAAGCGAGATCAGCGGTTTCGAAACCGCGCTTTCCTGACACAGCAGGCTTTAAAGCCCTCTCCTCTGGAGAGGGTTTGGGTGAGGCACCATACACCGGCCGTTGCAGCCCCTTATCATCATACATCTCTTTGAACTTAGCTTCAACCAGGTGTTGGAGGTTATTTTCAGTGATATACTTCTCGCATTGCTGGTCAATAGCGGCATTCATGAAAAAGCCGAGCAGCATGGGTGCCGGGCCATTGATGGTCATGGATACCGAGGTTGACGGGTGGCACAGGTCAAACCCTGAATAGAGTTTCTTGGCATCGTCAAGCGTGGCGATGCTTACGCCGGAATTGCCTATTTTGCCGTAAATATCGGGGCGGGTATGCGGGTCTTCGCCATAAAGTGTAACTGAATCAAACGCGGTGGAGAGCCGGTGCGCAGGCTGCCCGAGTGATACGTAATGAAAACGCTTGTTGGTACGTTCCGGACCACCCTCGCCGGCAAACATACGGGTGGGGTCCTCACCTTCACGTTTCAGCGGAAAGACACCTGCCGCGTACGGGAACTCCCCGGGTACGTTCTCTGTTAACAGCCAACGCAAAACATCGCCCCAAGCCTCGTACTTCGGCAAAGCTACCTTTGGCACCTTCAATTGTGATAAAGACAGATAGTGCAGCGGCTGCCTGATCTCCTTATCGCGTACTTTGTAGATAAAATTATCGGCCTTGTATCTGGCAACTGTTTCCGGCCATTCTTTTAATAAGCGCCTGCAATCCGGGTGCAGATGCTCTTCGAGATGACGATAAATATCAGTGAGCCCATCCGACATTCGTTTATTCGATTCGGTACTATTCACCGTAGTTTGCCCTTTTAGGGTTTCAATGGTACCGTTTATTTGAAACAACTGCTGTGCTATTCGGCACTGTTCGTTCACCCAGTTGGTATAGGCAACGCTGCTTTCGGCAATTTCTGCCAGGTAACGTATCCTGTCAGGAGGTATGATATATATCTTTTCCGATTCACTTTTCTGCTCATCATCAGCTACCTTATTTTTCAGGAGCGAAACACCGGTTTTGTCCTTCACCGTTCGCATGAGTGCGGCAAACAGCGTATTCATCCCGGGGTCATTAAACTGCGATGCCATGGTACCGTACACCGGCAGTTCATCGTCTTTGGCGTCAAACAGCATATGGTTGCGCTTGTACTGCTTGCGTACATCGCGTATGGCATCCAGCGCTCCGCGTTTGTCAAATTTGTTCAGGGCTACCAGATCGGCAAAATCGAGCATGTCAATTTTTTCCAACTGTGTGGCAGCACCAAATTCGGGGGTCATTACGTACAGCGACAGGTCGCAGTAATCGGTGATCATGGTGTCAGACTGGCCTATACCACTGGTTTCCACTATCACCATATCATAACCGGCAGCCTTGCAAATATCAATTGCTTCCTGCACGTACTTGCTTAGGGCCAGGTTAGCCTGCCGGGTAGCCAGCGAGCGCATGTATATACGCGGGCTGTTAATGGCGTTCATACGTATCCGATCGCCCAGTAGCGCGCCGCCGGTTTTACGTTTGCTGGGGTCAACGGAAATAATGGCGAGCGTTTTATCGGTATGCAGCAGATACCGACGCACAATCTCATCTACCAGGCTTGATTTACCCGACCCGCCTGTACCTGTTATACCAAGCACCGGAATCCGGAGCGAAGTGCGGGGAACCGGCGTAGGGATATATTTATCCTGTTCAGCAGCGGATATAAGACGTGCAATTTGTTTAACCTTATCCGCACCCGCACCAATCTCTCGCTCTGTTAAAGAAAAATCACACTCCTGCATCATGTGGTTGATCATGCCCTGCAAGCCCATTTTGCGGCCATCATCCGGCGAATATATTTTACATATACCGTAAGCCTGCAGTTCGGTTATCTCATCGGGCAGGAAAACACCGCCGCCGCCGCCAAATATTTTGATGTGGCCGGCTCCGCGTTCCTGCAACAGGTCATACATATACTTAAAGTACTCCATATGGCCGCCCTGGTAGCTGGTAAGGGCTATGCCCTGCACATCTTCCTGTATGGCGCAATTCACAATTTCTTCTACACTGCGGTTATGCCCCAGGTGGATAACCTCGGCACCGGTACTTTGCAATATGCGGCGCATAATATTGATAGTGGCATCGTGCCCGTCAAACAAAGACGCGGCGGTAACCAGCCTGATTTTATTTACCGATTGATATGGGGTAATGCCATCCATGAAAACGATGATTACATTGGTGTAAAAACAAAAATAGGTATTTATATGCACGCATAGCAATCGGCTGGCAAAACAAAAATGTTACAAAATTAATGATAGGTTAATTTTACGTTATAAAAACCATTACAACCCTAATTTTCAGAAAGTTAATTAATCAATAACTTCAATTTAAATCAAAGAATATAAAATTTTAACACCAATAACTTTTGTTTAATCTAAAATTAATTAGATTTGTCATGTGATGCAACCCCAAAGTCATGTTGACTGCATTGCCATACATATACCTTTTGATACCCCTCTCTAATTGCTATTAATTAAACACTTACTGTTTACCGTGTACAGCTATGCTTAGGCGCGCAGGTTTGCGCCGTGCATCAAAGAATATAAAACGCTATTTGTTCTTTATAAGATCAGTTAATTAGTTAAGCAGCCTTCTTGAGCGTAGGGGGCTGTTTTTTAATTATTTATACTTAGTTAATTTAATTTTTATGAATAGGAGTGTCAAATATGAATAGACTACTATTACTCACTTTTTTACTTTTTAACGCGGCCATTGTTGCAGCACAAAACAGAACGGTTACCGGTACGGTAACTGCAGCTGCCGACAAAGGCATATTGCCCGGCGTAAGCGTACGCGTGAAAGAAGCGCAGGCGGGCACCGTTACCGATGCTAATGGTAAATACACCATTAGTGTGCCTGCAAATGGCGCCACACTGGTTTTCTCATTTGTTGGCTTTGCCTCACAGGAGGTACCTATTAACGGCCGCAGCACAATTAACGTAGCCCTTGGCGAAAGCAGCCAGCAACTGGGCGAAGTTATCGTAACGGCATTGGGTATTTCGCGCCAGGAGAAATCATTGGGTTATGCAGCCCAGCAGATCAAAGGCGAAAACCTGACCATGACCCGCCAGCCCGATTTTAATACCGCTCTTGCCGGTAAAGTGGCCGGTGTGCAATTGTTGGGTGGTTCGGGTGCTAAATTTGGTGCCTCAACCATACGTATCCGTGGTATTAACTCATTACAGGGTGGTAATCCTATCTACGTAGTTAACGGCGTTGTTACTGATCCTAACGCTATTAATAATGATGACGTGGAATCACTTACCGTGTTGAAGGGCCCTGCCGCGACTGCACTGTATGGCCAGCGCGCTTCTGAAGGCGCCGTGGTAATTACCCTTAAGAAAGGATCAAAAAAAGGCATTGGCGTTACCGTAAACCAAACCACCACGCTTGAGCGTGTTTACACCCTGCCTAAATACCAAAACGAATACGGTGGCGGTACCAGCCAGGATTGGAATGTTTACAACTACCAGGCCGGCGACCCCGAATACCTGAAAGGTTTCAACGGCATTAAGTATTACGATTATTCTGTTGATGAGAGCTGGGGCCCTAAAATGGATGGCACCCTGTATGCTCCGTGGTATTTCTGGGATCCGTCAAACCCGGGCTTTGGTAAACTAAAACCTTTTGTTGCGCAGCCTAACAACATCCGCGATTTTTACCAAACCGGTGTTACAACCAACAACAACGTATCTTTCTCAAAAGGGGGCGATGATTACAATACCCGTATCTCATACACCAACTTAAACCGTACCGGTGTAAGCCCTAACACCAAGCAAAGGCGTAACAACCTTAGCTTTAATGGCGATGTTAAACTAACCTCTAAATTAACGGTTAGCGCCAACATCAACGTTTTCCAGGAAAATTTAAAGAATGTACCTGCAGAAGGCTACGGTACGCAAACATCAGGCTCATTTAACCAGTGGTTCCACCGCGATATTGAGATGAACCAATTGAAAAACTATCGCAGGCCTGATGGTACTTATACTACCTGGAACATTACCGCCCCTACGGACCTTACCCCAAAATTCTGGGATAACCCGTATACCGAGGCTTACGTAAATACTGCTGAGGCCAACAACAACAGGCTTTACGGTAACGTAACCGCGTCATACAACATCCGTAAGGATCTTAAATTCTCGATCATCGCGCGTGGTGATTATTTAAACCGCGATGCCAACAGTCGTGTAGGTTCATACACCATTAACCCTGATGCCTACAATGAAGACAGCTACCAGTACAAAGAGTACAATTATGTGGCATCTTTAGAGTACGATCACATGTTTGGTAAAGACCTTTCTTTCCGTGCGGGCGCCTTTGCCGAATCAAGGGAAGACGTTACTAAATATCTATCATCAGGAACCAATGGTGGTTTATCAGTACCTGAGTTATATACCGTAGGAAACTCGTTAGACCGCCCAAGCACCACTTCTATCCACTCTACTAAAGTGGTGAACAGCGCTTACGGTTACACCTCATTTGGTTATAAACAGTTCCTGTACCTCGACCTGAACATCCGCAACGACGTATCTTCGGCCCTGCCAACTAACCATAATTCTTACTGGTATGGTGGCGCGTCTGGTTCATTCGTGTTTACAGAGTCTGGGCTTATCCCTAAAAACGATGTGCTTACATTTGGTAAGTTAAGGGCTTCTGTAGCTAAAGTAGGTTCCGACCTTCCGCCTTATCAGATTTTTCAAACGTATACCTTAAGCACAACGCCTTACGGCAGCAGCCCGGTACAATTTGTACCTAACACTTTGCCTAACGCCAATCTTAAGCCAACTTTGTCAACGTCTTATGAGTTAGGTACCGAGTTGCACTTCCTGAAAGGCGACCGCATCCGTTTTGATTTTAACTATTACCACCGTAACACTAAAGACCAGATCCTTAACCTGCCGGTTAACGGTAATACCGGCTACAGTGCGGTTGCTATCAACGCGGGTTCAATTATCAACCGCGGTATAGAGATCTCATTAGGTGGCACACCAGTTAAAACCAGTGATATTACTTATGACCTTAACTTCAACATAGCGTTTAACCGTAACAAGGTAGCAGCGCTGTATCCGGGCTTTAACACCTTGCGTACCTCTCCTGAAGGCGGTGGTGGTTCAACCATTTCCGGCTACCAGGCTGCAGGCTCAACAGGCTTTGGTTTCGTAGGTTCACCAAGCTTTTCTGTTAACAGCGTGGTAGGCCAGCCTTATGGCCAGCTTATCGGCTCAGGCTTTTTAAGAGATGCCTCAGGTAATGTTATTGTTGATGCAGACGGTTATCCTGAACGTAACGATAACGTAAACCTGGGTAACATCCTGCCTAAATTTACCGGTGGTTTCACCAATAACTTTAACTACAAAGGTATCAACTTCGGTTTCTCAATTGATTACCAGTATGGTGGTAAATTTGTATCGGTAACACAACAAAACCTTGCCGGTTCGGGTCTTGCCCTGTCAACTGTTGGTAACAACGAGAATGGTGTACCCCGCAGAAACGATCCATCGGTAGGTGGCGGTAGTCTGGTAAAAGGTGTACATGAAGATGGTACGCCAAATACCACTTACGTTGATACACGTACCTTAAATGAGCAATACTATAGCCAGATATGGGAACAGTATACTTATGATGCTACCTATATTAAATTAAGGGAAGTAAGCATTGGCTACAATTTACCTAAGAGCTGGTTTGGCCGTATCCCGTTACAGTCGGCCCGTTTCTCTATCGTGGCGCAAAACCCATGGTTAATTTACACCAAAGCAAGAGTTAAAGGTATTGACCCATCACAACTGCAAACCTCTTTCTATGAAGGCGGCCAGTTGCCTGCAACACGTACCATTGGTTTCAACCTTAATTTGAACTTTTAAGAATTAGAGATTTATGAAGAAGTTTTTAAATAAAGTTTTAGTTGTTTTTATTGCCGGTGTAGCGTTTACATCGTGCAAAAAAATAACTGACGATATCAACATCAGCCCCAACCAGCCTGCCAACCTCTCTACCGGCTACGCGCTTACCAGCGCAATCCAGTACATAGGCGGTACAGGCGGCGGCGGTGCCACAACCAACATTAACAGTTATGCCGGAGAGCTGTATTCACAGTATCTGTCTGAAACGCTTTACACAAACGAATCGAGGTTTGTACTGGCACAGTATGATTACCAGGGATACTATACCGGCCCGCTTACCGACTTAAAACAGATCATTGATTTTAACACCAATGAAAAAACCAAAAGTTTGGGTACTACGCTTAAGTATGGTTCAAACGCAAACCAAATCGCTTCTGCACGTATCCTTAAGGCATTCATATTCCTGACCATGACGGATCGTTGGGGCGATATACCTTACTCGCAAGCCTTACAGGGAAGCGCTAACTTAACGCCCAAATTTGACGCGCAAAAAGATATCTACACGGATCTTTTTAAAGAACTGACCGAAGCACAGGCGCAGTTTGATAATGGCGCGCCACTGGCAGGCGATATCCTTTTTGGCGGCGACAATATTAAATGGAAACACTGGGCAAACTCGTTACGCGCCGTTATGGCCTTACGTTTAAGCAAGGTTGACCCTACGACAGGCGCCGCTGAGTTTAAAAAAGCGATTGCCGATGGCGTAATGACTTCTAATGACGATAACGCTACGTACAATTACCTGGCAGAGCAAAATAACGAGAACCCTTATTTCGGTAACTATCGTAACCGTTATGACTACGCCGTTAGCGACCAGGTGGTAGACCGTTTAAAGGCCAACAATGACCCACGCCTGCCTGTTTACGCGCAGCCAACATCAACAGGCGGTTACGCGGGTTTACCTTATGGCACATTTGCCGACGCGTTAAAAGCTTACAGAATAGGTAACAGGAACGTATCTCAGGGCATTTTCAGACCGGGAAACATTTCACAAATTGGTATTGCTTACTCTAATCAGAGCAGTCCAACTACCTGGACAAGCTATGCGCAAACCCTGTTTGTAGAAGCCGAAGCCGCGCACCTTGGCTGGATTCCCGGAGGCGATGGCGCCGCTGCTACCTATTATACACAAGGTATAACTGCGTCGTTAGAGCAAAACAATGTGGATGGTGGTTCCATTGCTGCTTATTTAACTCAGCCTGGTGTAGTGTTTAACGCGGCTAACGCTGTTGAACAGATCATTACACAAAAATGGATCGCCAATTACCTGGGTAACGGCTGGGAGTCATGGTCGGAATACCGCCGTACCGGCTTCCCAAGGCTGCTTGACCCTGTGCCAAGCGCAGCCAATGCCGATAAGCATATCCCACGCAGGCAGCAGTACCCGCAATCGGAAAACGACCTTAACAAGCAAAACTACAACGAAGTTATTGCAAGGCAAGGCCCGGATGCGTTATCAACCCATGTGTGGTGGGATAAATAATCCAATTATTAACCTGAATATAAAGGGTGGCAAGCTTTCGCTTTGCCACCCTTTTTGTTGTATAAAAGCGTGGTTCCGCACATCCTCGAATCCATGAATTTGCACATCCTTAAAATCCGTATCTTTGCCCTATCATGATGTTAACCAACCAGGCAGGTGTAAAGTGGGAGAAGGGCTACAATAATTACGGCCCCTGGCTTCGCGAGAAGTATAAGGGCGCGCGTGTATTTAAGGTGATTGTAGATGGTGGTTTTACCTGCCCCAATCGTGATGGCAGCAAAGGTTATGGCGGTTGCACTTACTGCAACGTGGATTCGTTTACGCCCTCTGTAAGCCGTAACGCGCCAACCGTTCGCGAGCAGGTAATGGAAGGCATGGAACGCGCCCGTAAAGGCAATAAGGCCGATAAATTTATTATCTATTTTCAGCCTAACACCAATACCTACGCCCCGGCGCATTACCTTAAAATGTTGTATGATGAGGCGCTGAGCTACGGCACCGAAGATATTGTGGGCCTAAGTGTGGGCACCAGGCCCGACTGTATCGACTTTGAAAAAGTAGCGTTACTGGAAAGCTACACCGACCGCTTTGATGTTGACCTGGAAATGGGTATGGAAAGCATCTACAACGATACCCTTGCCCAAATTAACCGTGGCTGCAGTCATGATGAATTACTGAAAGCTCTTAAACTGGTAGAGAACAGCCCGCTGGATATTTGCGTGCATACCATTTTTGGCCTGCCCGGCGAAACGCGCGATATGATGCTGGCTTATGCCGAAGAGATCAATCGCCACCAGCAGATCAAGTTTGTAAAATTCCATCACCTGCATATTGTTGAGGGCAGTGTAATGGGGGTAAAATACAAGCGCGAACCATTTAAACTGTTCGGACTGGATGAGTACGCCGATTTCCTGTGCGATCTGCTGCCCCGTGTAAGGCCTGATATTGTGATACAGCGACTTTTTGGCCTAAGCGATCGCGAACTGCTCATAGCGCCCAACTGGGGGCTCAAAAAAAGTGAAATACAGTACCGCATAGATCAGCGCATACTTGAACGTGGCGTGGTACAGGGGAGTGCTTTGTAAATATGCAGATGTACAAATTTCAATTGTGCAGATACTTTTGAAACTCGTATTCCCTATTTCTCTAAGCCTGCTTTAAACAATTAGCGCTCAAAATCCTTAATTCATCGGTTGACGTAAGTCTGAAAATTACGGTTGGTATTTGGTTTGTATAACTTATACGAACATTTTACCGTAAAAATTAATTTCAAGATTCTGTTTTGGCGCAAAAACCTTTACAAAACTATATTCCGGCACTAACCGGGGTGCGCGCGCTGGCGGCATACCTCGTATTTATTTCGCATTTTGCCTGGGTTTTTGATGAAAAATTTCCCCGTGGTGTGCAACGTTTTCTTAACGAGTTTCACATCGGCGTTACTATTTTCTTTGTTCTTTCGGGTTTTTTGATCGCTTTCAGATATTTTGATAATTTTAAACTTACCGGCGACTGGTTTAAGCAATATTTAAAAAACAGGGTAGCGCGCATATACCCTATGTATTTCCTGCTTACGGCAGGCGCGTTTATTTATTACTACTTCACCCGCGACCCTAAGATCATTAACGGCTTCGGCAGCCCGGTTGGCTTGTTCTTCATGAACATCACTTTTATACGCGGCTTTTTTGATCAGTTAAAGTTTACCGGTATAGCGCAGGGCTGGAGCCTTACCGTTGAAGAATGCTTTTATTTCTCGGCTCCATTTATCTTTTACTTCGCTAAAAAGTACCATAGATTTTGGCTGCAATGGGCGGTGGTTACACTGTTTGGCGTTGGGCTGGTTATGATATTCAGAAACGTTAACTGGTATGGGTTCTTTGGTAATTTTACCTTCATGTTCCTGTATACTTTCCTGGGGCGTTGCTTTGAATTTTTTGTAGGTATACAGCTGGCGCTGATCGTTAAACGGAAACAGGCACAAATAACCGGGCAGGCAAAAACCTGGTTCACTTACAGCGGCTTCGCGCTTATATTTGTTTTTGTAGGAGTAATGTCGATATTGCCTATACCAAAGGGCGAGGTTGCCGGCCTGCACCACCCTATCGGCATCATCACCAATAACTATTTACTGTCTACCTCCATCGCTATCTTTTTTTACGGATTGCTCACCGAGAGTACCTTACTTAAGAAAATATTAAGCCTCAAATTTGTGGAGCTGCTGGGCAAAAGTTCGTATATCTTTTACCTCATACACCTGGGCTGGATGTATGACCTTTTACACCATTACCTCAATAAATGGAATGACGACATTTTTGAACTTTATGATAAATGGGGCAAGGATTGGATATCGCCTTTCCAATATGATAATTTAAACGTGCTTTACGCCTTTATTATACTCAACGGGGTAGCAATACTACTGTTCAGGCTGGTTGAAGAACCATTGAATCATTATATTCGGCAGTCGGATTTTTTGATCAAGAACAAGCCACGCAACCCTGATAATGATTCAGCAGCAATTAAAGCGTAAGCCCTTACACAACTATGGTGAACAGATCAAACAAGATATTTTTTTTATCAATACTGCTGTTAAGCTTTACTAGTCTTGGCGCCCTTGCGCAGGATAATGACGAGCAGGGCATTTCAACCGTGCTAACCGCCGGCAGCAAGAACGCTATTTTCGGCGACCATGCCAGCTATACCTTCGAGGTAAAAAACCCGACCAATACCCCTCAAACAGGTACGGTATCCTACCAGATCACGCAACACGGCAAGAGCATTAAAACAGCATCGCAAAAGGTAAACCTGGGTAAACAAAGTTCACAGAAATATAATTTTGACCTCCCCTCGCTCCCATCGGGTTTTTACAAGGTAAACTTTATGGTGAACGTTACCGAGTATGATGATACCACCCGCAGGGTTTTTGGCATACGGCCCGATGAGATACGGTCTAAATATTCCAAGCCTGCCGATTTTGATGCGTTCTGGAATAAAGCCAAGGCCGAACTGGCCGCCGTTAAACCTCAGTTTAAAATAACGCCCATGCCTAAAATGAATACCGATAACCGTAAGGTATTCCTGATAGAGATGCGCTCGCTGGATAATTACCTCATTAAAGGGTGGATGACCGTGCCTATTAACCGCAGTGCCAACCATAAGTTCTCGGTACTGCTGGGCTTACCCGGTTACCAGGTAAACCTGGCGCCCATTACCGGCCTTGATGAGGACCTGGCCATTATTACCCTTAACGTGCGCGGGCAGGGTAACAGCCGCGGGCCTATTGATACCCGCCGCGATGAATTTATTTTTTATCGTATCGAAGACCGTGATAAATATGTTATGCGCGGCGTTATTATGGATTGTATACGCGCCATAGATTTTATTTACGCGCAGCCCAACCTCAAGCACGATAACATATTAGTATCGGGTGGTAGTATGGGTGGCTTCCTGGCTATGGCCACAGCCGGGCTGGATAAACGGGTAAATTTATGTTCGGCGCAAAACCCCATTCTTTGTGATGTAAATAACCTCGATGGCGAAGTTACCTGGCCTATAAACGATATTAAGAAATACATACGCACACAGCCCGGCCTTACTTTTGAGAAAGTGCTGAGCAACCTTAATTATTACGACGCTAAAAACTTCGCGGAAACCATTACCTGTCCCATGATCATGGGGATAGGCTTGCTTGACCCCTACGCGCCGCCCTACAACGAGTACGCCGCGTATAACGCCAAACCGGGAAATAAACGCATAATGGTATTTAAGGACCTGGGGCACGAGATATCACAAGCATATAAAGACCTGGAAGGCCGCTGGATGCGCGATCACTTTGCCTTATTTTAATAAAGCCTATGAACAAACTTAAAACTAACTATAAAATCTTTATCATCGCGGCTGGCTTTATAGCCCTGGCATATGGCAACGCGCGGGCTGGGGGCTTCCCGGTACGCCCTAAAAGGCTTATCCTCTCGCCATCGTTCAGTTACTTTTATGCGAACAGCGGCTGGGACTCGCTCCGCAGAAAAACCCCTTTCGCCAATGAAGGGCAATTTGAATCCTTAGGCTTTTCGCTGTATGCCGAGTATGGCTTAAGCAGGCGCTTTACCCTGGTGGGGCTGTTGCCATATGTGCATAACACGTATGAGGATACTAAAAGCAAAACTGTAAGTTCGGGCCTTACTGATCTGGAATTGGGCTTACGCTATTACCTGGCCAACATTAATTATATTTATTACTTCACCATACAGGGTACCTACATCACCCCATTATACCAGGACCTTAGATTGGGCTACCGCGAGCAGGGCGCCGAAATAAAGCTGGCCTTTGCCGGCAGCGGCAAAGTGTTGGGTAAAAACTATTATTTTACGCTTGAAAATGGTGTCCGCCAATACTTTGGCCCCGACGGGCCAACGCAGGACCGTTACACCGGCACCTTTGGCCTCACGCTTGACAGGCGTTTCCATCACCAGGTATCGGTTTCGTTAGGCGGTTTTTACTCATCAAGTAGTTTTACCCGCTTTTCGCCTATACAGGCCATCAACAAAAATTTTGCTTTTAACCAGGCTTCGTTTACCTACGGCTACACTGCCAACAGGTATTTATCGGTTTTTTTAACCGGGGGCCATTTTATAAACGGGCGTAATACGGGCAATGGTACCACCGCGTCGGTATCGGTATTGGTTAAGCCTTTTAGATAATATTTATGATACTGAGATTTATTTTTGCCTTTATACTTTTACCCTTTTGCTGCCTTGCGCAAACGGCAGAAACCTATATCGGCGTAGGTAATACTGAAGCCAATATTAAAAACTACCGCCAGGCCATTACCGATTTCGGCAAGGCCATACAGCTGGAACCCAACAACGCAAAAGCATATTTTTACAGGGGAAACGCTTATAATAACCTTAAAGAGGCGGATAATGCTGTGGCCGATTATACCAAAGCCATACAATACGACCCCAACAATACCTTCGCTTATTTTTACCGTGCCAACATCAATAACGAGCGTGGCCGGTACGCCGAAGCCATAGCCGATTTTGATAAAGCTATTGCGCTTAACCCACGGGCGGATATGTACCACTACCGTGCTAACGCCAAAGCCAGCATGGGCAACCACCAGGGCGCGGTTGACGATTTTACCAAAGCCATAGCGCTTGACCCTAAAGACCCGTCGCTGTATGAATACCGCGGCGTGGCTAAGGCCAACTTAAAAGATAATGAAGGTGCCATTGCCGATTATGATAAGGCCGTTGCGCTCGACCCTAAGAACTCCGACCTGATCTATTACCGCGCCAACTCAAAAGGCAACATAGGTGATTACAAAGGTGCTATTGCCGACTACACCGCCGCCTTAGCGCTCAACCCTAAAAACGCCGAAGCTGTATTTTACAGAGGCAATGCCTACGGCAACCTTAAAAACTACAGCGCAGCCATAGCCGACTATAAAAAAGCCATCAGCCTGAACCCGAAACTGCCCAATATTTATAAATACCTGGCCAACGCACTAAGTAATAACAACGATAAAAAAGGCGCTTTACAATATTTCGGCGAAGCTTTAAAAGCCGACCCAAACAACGCCGACCTGTATTTATATGATGGCTTGGTAAGATATAACCTGAACGACAACGAGGGCGCCCTGGCTGATTTTAACAGATCCATAGAACTAAAACCAACATCAGAAGCTTACCAGAACCGCGCCGACCTTAAACTGGGTATGCGCAACTTCGGAGAAGCAAGGGATGATGCCGGCCAGGCTATTGAACTGGATGCCAAAAATAGTTATGCCTACATCAGCCGTGCCCGTGCCAGCCTGGAATTAAAAGATACTACAGCCGCTTTAACCGACCTGAGTCAGGGTATCAAAATAAATCCTTCTTATGATTATGCTTATGTAATGCTGGGCAACATTGCCGCGGGCAGGCATCATTACGACGAGGCCATTGGCTACTACAACAAGGCCCTCAGCTTGAACGCAGCCGATCCTGAAACTTACCTGAAACGTGCCGAAGTGCGCAATAAAGTGAGTGACCGATTTGGCGCGCTGGCCGACTATAAACGAATAGCCACGATTGATAAGGATGATGATAACCTGCGGTCGAGGTTTACCAGGTCAATGGTTAATGCACGGTTCTACAGCGAGAGCTTACCTGTATTGAACACTTTGATCACCAAGAATGCTAAAAACGCCAATTTGTATGTGGAGCGGGGTATAGCCAAACAAAACACCGGCGATCTGCAGGGTGCGATAACAGATTATAACTACGCGCTTAAGTTGGATACCGCTTCGGCAATGGCTTATGTTAACCGTGGGAATGCCAAATTTGAACTAAAGGACAATACGGGCGCCCTGGCAGATGTAGCTAAAGGCATTAAACTGAATGAAGGACTGGAAGACGCTTACTTTACACGCGGACAGATACGCCTGGCTACTAAAGATTACCAGGGCGCAATTGATGATTTTAATAGCGTAATATTCATCAACATGGAAAACATTGACGCTTACGCGTGGCGCGGACTGGCACGCAGCCTGGCTGGTGATATGCAACGCAGCAATCTCGATTTTAATTATGCCCTTAAGATAGAACCAAAAAACGCGACCGTATACTTACTACGCGGGCAGGCACGTGTGTACGCCAAAGATTTGGGCAATGCTTGTACCGATTTTAAACAGGCCATAAGCCTGGGCTCGAAAACCGCGGTTACAGAGGCAGCTAAATATTGTAAATAAAGGCAACAGCAGGCTACATTTTGCCGAATAACTGTTCTACAGCCTTAACGCGGTAATTGAAAATATCCTTTACCTTTTTGCCCACAAATGCCTTGTTGGCTATGGTGCCGAATATGCTGTAAGGGATAGCGTAATTTAAAATGTCTGTCATTTCTATACCGCCGGGTATTTCCTTAAAATGATGCTGATGGTGCCATAGGGCATAAGGGCCAAAACGCTGCTCATCCACAAAATACTGCCTATCTGCAACGTGGGTAATTTCTGTCATCCAGTTCATCTTGATTCCCAGTAAAGGCGATATTTTGTACGTAATGATCATACCTGCATACATCTTCGTGTCCTGAGTGTAATCAGACGTTACTACAAACCGCATATCAGGCGGTGTTATCTTCTGCAGGTTTAACGGCGATGAGAAAAAGTCCCAGGCCTCATCCATGCTGATGGGTATCTGCTGTGTAAATTTAAGTGCGTATGTTTTCACGTTTGCATTAACAGGTTATCTGAAGAATTGTTGTATTGCTTAATTGTTTGGCTTTCAATATTATTGATTTATTATTCAAGGAACAACAATATAACCATCTAACCATTAATCAATCAAACATTAACAATAAAGCGATAGAACAATCAACCTGAAATTACAATCCGTTCGCTTCGGTAGCAACAGGCAGGTCGCGGCGGCTCCACTCGCTCCATGATCCTACATATAGTTTTGGGCCATGTATGCCCGCGTACTCCATACCCAGCAAAGTATGCGTAGCCGTAACGCCCGAGCCGCAGTGCACAATTACATTTTCGGGTTCTACTCCTTTAAAAGCGCCTTCATATAAAGTTTTAAGTGCCTGGGCTGTTAAATATTTCCCTTCCGGCGAAAGGCTGTTACTGTAAAACAGGTTTACCGCACCGGGTATGTGCCCTGCCACCAGGTCTAAAGGTTCAGTATGGCCTAAGTAACGTGCCCCTTCCCGCACATCAATTACCACGTGGTTATCCGCGCGGGCAGCCTGTTTAACTTCGTCAATGTCCACAGTGTTTTTATATTCATCAGCCACCGGGTAAGGTGCAGCCGCGGGGGTTGGCTTGTAGGCTTCGGTATTGAGTTCCACTCCCTTGTCAGTAGCCGCTTTGAGTCCGCCGTTAAGCACTTGTACGTTATCATGTCCTATCGAACGTAACATCCACCACAGCCTCGCTCCGCCCATGGCGGCGTTCTTATCGTCATACACAATCACATGGCTTTCGGGAGTAATTCCCCAGCGTTGCAGGGTTGCGGCAAAATCAGTAAGGGCCGGTAAAGGGTGACGACCGCCAAATGCCGGTTCTTCAGGATGCGCGGCCAGGTCATCATCCAGCGAAGCAAAAATAGCCTTTGGTAAATGGCCCTGTAAATAGCGCTCATGGGCGTTTGCCCCTGCACGTACGTCGATCAGTACAACTGCGGGATCAAATATTTTAGGGTCGGTTATTTCTATTAAAGGGGACATGGTGGGTAGAGATAAATGGTTAGAGATTAGTCATTGGAGATCAGAGATCAGGTTTCAGTAATAGCAACCAAGCCTCTGCCTGCCTAATTAACGGCAAGTTAGAAAAAGCAAGGCAAATTTAAAACGATGCTAACTAATCCGTAATTAACAAATCTTTAATCTCTACCCACTACTGCACTATCTTGTTAGCGCAGCACGAACTGGCAAAAGCTTCGGGCTTGGCTTTAAACACAAAGCCCATGCTCAGGATGTAACCCATAGCCTCGTGCAGGGCCTGGTTACTTTTAAACATAGGGTTGGTATTAATGTCAGCATGTACTTCCAGATCAACATCGTACAGGTCAAGCAGGTCGCAAAGTTTGTATGCAATGTCAATAGATTTTTGTACCTCGTGCAGCATGCGCTCTTTGATGCTCATTTTTTGCGATGTACGCTCCTGGTGGATAAACATGAAAGCGCCCCGCTGCTCACGGATGAATACGATGACGGTAGCAAAATCCGTAACCGTGCCTTTTACCTGCGAATCGGTACCAATGCATACTTTAAGCTTGTTGCCCAGGTTGATTTCCCGTTCAATAGCTGCCTCTACCTCTTCCAGAATGGGTGTCTGGATCACCTCGCCGCTAAATTTTCTCCAGGTCATAAAAATTGGGTTTAGTTAATTTTTAATATTGACCCGTTACAGGTCTATAAAAATAAGCGATAAACTATTTTATAAACGTTATCTCCGGGTGATTTATTTGTTAACATTGATTTGATTATTAACATGTTATAGGCAAGCATTAAACTATGGCAACACCCGGAAAGCGAATGGCGGTTCAATTAAGTGATAGTAATTAAGGCGAAGGGCAAGTACACATATCCAGGCCAAATTTAAATAGGCAAAAATGGCGTTGCCCAACGCTCATAACTTGCTAAAAAACAAACCCAAACTTTAATTTGGTAAAAGCATTGAAAACCGTATTTTTGCAGACTTAATTTTAAAATACAGATGTCAGCAACCGAGGTGAAAACAAAAACTGAAGCACAGAAAAGCAGTGTTGTAAAAAGCGGCAGTTTTGTTCAGGAAAACCAAAAAAGCTTGTTATTTATTGCAGCAGCCATTGTTGTAATGATTGTTATTTATATAGCCTACCTTAAATTATACCTCGGCCCAAGAGAGAGTACCGCTGCTAACCAAATGCACGTAGCGCAGGATTTTTGGGCAAACAAAGAGTGGGACAAAGCCATTAACGGCGATGCCGGCTACCCTGGCTTTAAAAAGATCATCAGCGAATACAGCAACACTAAAACCGCTAACCTCGCTTATTTTTACCTGGGTACCGCTTATTTAAACAAAGGCGAATACCGCCAGGCTATTGAAAACCTTACCAATTTCCGCAGCGACGATAACATGGTGGCCGCTGAAGCACTTGGCGCTACAGGTGATGCTTATGTTGAGCTTAAGGATTACGACAAAGCCGAAACTTACTTTAAGAAAGCTGCCGATAAAGCTTCAAATAAATTCCTTACTCCTTTTTATCTGAAAAAACTGGGTTTGGTTTATGAGGCTAAAAAGGACAATAAAACCGCGGCAGAAACCTACAAAAAAATTAAAACAGACTACCCGGAAAGCCCTGAGGCGCAAAGCATTGATGCTTACATAGCACGTGCCGAAGCCCGTTCATAATTACGGTTTCCTGTAAATGATAACATAATGCCTGCCCAAAGCAGGCATTATTTGTTTAAAACTTATATTTACCACGTAAAACATCACGGGCAACCATGCCTGCTTATTATTTAAGATCAAATGGCCACACAGTTAAAAAACCTTTCAGATTTTTCAAGCGGCGGCGAAATACCATCAGCCGAAAACTTTAGCTTTGGCATTGTGGTAGCCGAATGGAACGCCGAAATTACCAACGCGCTGTACGAGGGCGCTTACAACAGCCTGATCAAGTATGGCGCCAAGCCCGATAACATCCATTCTTACCCAGTACCCGGCAGCTTTGAGCTTACCACCGGCGCAGAGCTACTGTTAAAAAATAAAAAACTGGATGCCGTTATTACCCTTGGTTGCGTTATACAGGGCGAAACCCGCCATTTCGATTTCATTTGCGATGCTGTAGCCAACGGCGTAACCAATGTTGCCATAAAATATTCAAAACCTGTTATCTTTGGAGTATTAACTACCGATAACCAACAACAGGCAATTGACCGTAGCGGTGGCAAACATGGTAATAAAGGCGACGAGGCTGCGGTAACGGCTATTAAAATGGCTAAACTAAACGAAACCTTACAAGCCCGATAACGTACAAATACTAAGTTATAAGCATACATGAAAAAGATCTTTTACATCGCTATTGTAGCACTTGCCCTGGGCAGCGTGGCATCATGTTCAAACAAACTTTGCCCGGCTTACGGTTCATACCCTAATCACCGTTAATCGGTTTTTCTGCAAAAACCAAAGTAGTTTTACACTGTTTTTACTTATAAGAAACTTTATAAGCTTATTTTTGCAGCATGGAATGGACAAAGTTGGAAACCGCTGATCAGCTGGAGAATATCAAGAACAAAAAAGGTTACAGCCTTATTTTTAAACACAGCACCCGCTGCTCTATCAGCATGATGGCCAAGCGGCGTTTTGAGATGGATTGGGATAGCTTGCCGGCTGATATGCCTCTTTATTTCCTCGATCTCATCAAACACCGTGATATTTCCAACCAGATAGCACAGGATTTTTCTGTTTACCACGAGTCGCCGCAGATGTTATTGATCAAGGATGGCGAGTGTGTATTGGACCAATCACATAGTTCCATATCTGTAAATGAGGCCGTAAGTGTGATGGCTTAATGAAAGAGAATCAAGACTATTAGATTCAGGAACCAAGATATTGAAAACTCCGCAGGCTACACCTGCGGAGTTTTTTAGTAAGAGCCATTCCGTTTATCATGAAGCATCTACCCTACACCTTGCATCGCATAAATTAGATTCTTCGCTAACGCTCAGAATGACAAAACTAAATAACTTGTCATGCTGAGGAACGAAGCATCTGATCTATCGCATATATTAGATTCTTCGCTACCGCTCAGAATGACAGAAACTCACATTATCGTTTCTGCGTAATATTCATTTACAGCCGGGGTGCATCTACCTTGTTTTTAACTATTTTTGTAACATGATTGATTTGCCAGTAGTACCAGCAAACCCGCCAAAACGTAAACCTGATTGGTTAAGGGTGAAGCTGCCTGTAGGGAAAGAGTACGCGCATGTGCGCGGCTTGGTAGATACGCATAAACTGCATACCATTTGCGAAAGCGGCAATTGCCCCAATATGGGCGAGTGCTGGGGCGCCGGTACCGCAACATTTATGATACTGGGCAACATTTGTACACGCTCCTGCTCATTTTGCGCGGTGGCTACCGGCAGGCCTTTGGCTGTAGATATGGACGAGCCTAACCGCGTGGCCAATTCGGTAAAATTAATGCAGGTAAAACACTGCGTAATTACCTCGGTTGACCGCGACGACCTAAAGGATGGCGGTTCTATCATTTGGGCCGAAACCATTAACGCTATACGCCGCGAAAGCCCGCAAACCACACTGGAAACACTCCTGCCCGACTTTAGGGGCATATGGGATAACCTGGACCGTGTAATTGCCGTACGCCCTGAGGTAGTATCGCACAACCTGGAAACCGTACGCCGCCTTACCCGCGAGGTACGTATACAGGCAAAATACGATCGCAGCCTGGAAGCCCTTAGCCGGATATCAGCGGCCGGCCTGCGCACCAAATCGGGCATTATGCTGGGATTGGGCGAGAAGGAAGAAGACGTACTGGAAGCAATGGACGATCTGTTAGCTGCCGGTGTACACATTTTAACTTTGGGGCAGTACCTGCAACCTACCCGTAACCACCACCCAGTAGTTGACTGGATACACCCCGACCAGTTTGCCGCATACAAGGAATGGGGCTTAAAAAAAGGATTTAAGTATGTAGAAAGCGGGCCGCTTGTGCGCTCCTCTTACCACGCGGAAAAACATTTGTTTGATATGTGATGTTTCCTTGCTATCTTTCAATACTTTGAGTCCGAAAAGAAAAATATCACTACCAGAAGAGGAGCTTATACAGGCCATGCAGCGCCGCGAGAAGATCGCCGCTGAAGCTTTGTATGATATGTATTCCGCGTCATTATATGGTGTTATCGTCCGTATTGTTATTCATGAGGAACTGGCCGAGGATGTTTTACAGGAAACATTTATAAAAATCTGGAATTCTTTTAATTCTTACAGTGCCGAAAAAGGGCGTTTATTTACCTGGATGGTCAATATCGCCCGGAATTTATCTATTGATAAGGTACGGTCCAAGGATTTTAGGAATCAGGGAAAAAACCAGGAACTCGAAAATAACGTAACTTTCATAGACGAACAAAGGAATACCGTTTACAACCCGGAATTGTTGGGTATCAGGGATATGGTTGCAAACCTTAAGCCTGAACAAAAATCCATTCTCGACCTGGTATATTTTAAAGGTTACACACACGTTGAAGCTGCCGAAGAGCTGGGTATACCGCTTGGCACCATCAAAACGAGGTTAAGAATGGCTATTCAGCAACTCAGAAAATATTTTAATGAATAGTGGAAGACGTTAAGGCATATATTGAATCGGGCATACTGGAGCTTTATGTTTTGGGCGATATCAGCCCGGAAGATAAGCTGCAGGTGGAGCAAATGGCCGCTCAATATCCTGATATAAAAGCCGAACTTGATGACATAGCGCAATTAATGGAACGCTATGCCGGTGAACATGCCATTGAGCCTGCTGAGCAACTGCGCCAGAAAATAATGAACAGCCTGCTGGTTAACCTCGGCGACGATAGAAATTTCATTAAACAGCGCAAGCATACAGATGAGGAAGAGTTTGAGGACGATAAGATCATAACCCTACCGCAGCGCAACCAGTTTTATAAGTATGCTTTTGCCGCCTGTTTAACCTTACTCCTCATCAGTATATACGGGTTGGTTAACCTTTATAGTAAGCTACAGGACTCAAACACTCAGATAGCAGCCCTTCAGGCTGATAAAACCCGCTTTGCCAACCAGGTTAACCTGATGGACAGCCAACTGGATATGTATCGCGACACCAGCTTTAAGGTTCTAAAACTAAAAGGTATGCCAAAGTCACCCGGTGCGGCTATGGTACTGGCCTGGAGCCCCGTTAACAAAAAGGTAATGGTAGATGTACAAAGCATCAAACTGCCGCAGCATGACAAGCAGCACCAATATCAACTATGGGCATTGGTAAAAGGCAAACCAATGGATATGGGGGTTTTTGATAACCCGACTGGTACAGACACCGCCGGTGTAAAGGAAATGAAAAATGTTGCCCTGGCCGATGGCTTTGCCGTAACGCTTGAACCAACAGGTGGTAGTATTAATCCATCGCTTGATCATATGGTAGTAATAGGGCAGTTCTGATGTGGTGATATAAGCTCGCGTAGTCTATTATATGTTACCCTGCGACCATCCCACTATGACATATAAATGTTAAAATCTGTTAAACAAGGCTGATATTATACAAACAAACCAATATTTCACGTTGTTATTGTAACGTATGACTTAAAAAAACGTCATATAGTTACTTAATTAGAAGTATTTAGTTCTTTATAAGATCAGTTAATAGTTTAAAAAGGCGAATGTTGATACTTGCATTCGCTTTTTTTATGCCGTTAACTTTGCCATGGTTGCCGGCAATTGTTGTATTACGTACTGCGGCAATACCACATGCATACGGTTTGGCAAAGCCAGCTCATCTCCCGCCCTGCCGTGCAGGTATACACCCAGCAAGCAGGCATCTTCCGGTGTATATTTTTGAGCCAGCAAGCCGGTAATTACACCGGTTAACACATCGCCCATCCCCCCGGTAGCCATAGCAGGGTTTCCTGTAGCATTAAAATATAATCTCCCTTCTGGGGTGGCGGTTATGGTATAATCGTTTTTAAGAATAATATTTAATCCCATTTCCTGAGCTTTCTTCTTGGCTGTCTGGATACGCTGCCACCAGTTATGGTGCAGGCCAAACAAACGGTCAAACTCTTTCATGTGAGGGGTTAATATACTTCCGGCAGGTATCTTGTTTAACAATTCCTGATGCTTGCTCAATACATTTAACGCATCGGCATCTATCACTACAGGTTTTGTGTAATTTTCGAATACGGCTTTTAATAATTGAAGCGTACCATCTTCGGTACCTAAACCCGGGCCAACGGCTATTACGCTGTATTTATCCCATTCTATATCGGGCAGTTCACCTTGTTTACGTAGCAAAGCCATTACCTCAGGCATAGCAGAGTTAAGAGCTACCAAACCACTCTGCGGAACACAAGCAGTGGTAAGGCCTGCTCCCACATGCGCACAGGCCGATGAAGCCAACAATACCGCGCCCATGGTTTCGTCCTTACCGGCTATTACCAGCGCATGGCCATAAGTGCCTTTGTTACTAAAATGCTTACGGGGTTTGGCTATAGCCCGTATATCGCGCTCCTGTACATAATAATAGGGTGTATTTACCTCGTTAATAAATTCCTGGCTCAGTCCTATATCCACCACTTCAAAGCAGTTAATATGCGGACCCGACTCAGGCAACAGGAAATTTATTTTAGGCTGCTGAAAGGTGATCACCAGATCGACGCGGAGCACTAATGCACCCGTTGCAATTTCGCCATCCGTATAAAAACCTGTAGGTACATCAACAGCAACCGTGGTTTTGTTAAGGCAGTTGAGGCATTTAACAAGTGTTTGATAATGGCCGGTTAGTGGTTTATTAAGCCCGCTGCCCAGCATAGCATCAATAATGAGCGAAGCCGATTCCGAATAATCATCTGCCACATGGGTGAGTTCTGTTACCGGTATGTTGGTTGCCTTAATAAGATTGAGATTAGTATTAAAATCGCTGCTGGCCTTATCTGAAAACCGGGTGATGATCACTGAAAGCTGAGTATAACCATGGTCGACAAGCAAACGGGCAATAGCCAGTCCGTCGCCTCCATTATTACCTGTACCGCAGTACACCGCTATACTTTGCTGCTTATCCTGAAAATGATTGATGAACCAGCCTACAAAAGCTTTTGAGGCGCGCTCCATCAGGTCGATAGAAGTTACCGGCTCGTGGGCAATGGTATAAGCATCCGCCTCGCGGATCTGATTTGAAGTAAGTAAAGGCAGCATATTAACCTAAAGATAGGATTAATCGCTTTTGTTTTAAAGATAAACTACAGGGTTAAACCTCCTGCCTGAAACGCTCCAACAGGTTGCGTACATCCAGTTTGGCATCGAGGTCCTCGGCGTCGGTATGATCGTCGTCTTCTGTTTCCTGCTTAAAATCGTCGGGGTTATATTTAAATATCTTCCAGTCGTTGTTGTGATATTCCAGCGCGGTAAGGCTTTCCACCCAATCGCCACTGTTAAGGTAAGTAACAGAACCTGTTTTTTCGGTAGACTGTATCTCCCGGATCTCGGCATGGTGTATATGTCCGCAGATCACGTAGCTGTATTGCTTTTCAACCGCGAGGTCGGCAGCGGTTTGCTCAAACTGGTTAATAAACTTTACCGCATCCTTAAATTTCGCCTTAACCTTTTGCGAGAAACTCATTTTAGGTTTGCCCATCACGGTAAGCAGCCAGTTGGTAAAGCTGTTAATAAGGATAAGCGTATCATAACCAACCGCGCCAAGTTTGGCCAACCATTTGGAGTGCTGCATGGTAACGTCAAACACATCGCCGTGGAATATCCAGGCTTTACGGCCATCAATATTTAACACTATTTTATCCAGCAGTTGAAAAGTACCCAGGTTAAAATCAGTGAACTTACGCAGCATTTCATCATGGTTACCGGTAAGATAGTAAACCGGCACACCATCGGTAACAAATTTAAGTATGCGGCGTACCACCTTCATATGCGCCTCGGGCCAGTATGATTTGCTGAACTGCCAAATGTCAATAATATCCCCATTGAGGATAAGCATTTTGGGCTTTATACTTTTAAGATACTTGAGGAGTTCTTTTGCGTGGCAGCCGTAGGTGCCCAGGTGTATATCAGATATAATTACAATATCAACTTCGCGCTTTGCCATTCAAAAACAGGCGGACCGGCATGGCCCCGTCAAATCGTTTTTTAAAATACCGGCTGGCGGTGCTAACGGCTCAGAAAGATTTCTCTTCCTCGTCGTCTTCGTTCACCTTTAGTTCGTAAGGGCTTAGATAGAATGCACCGAGCAATACCAGTAATCCTATTACAAACAAGTAAGTAAATTCAAGATTCATCTTTCCTTATTTTTACAAATGTCGGGCAATCAAATTATTACAACGTTAAGACTGCGTTAAATGTAAAAGGTTACATCCCAGCGAATAAATAATTTTGCAAGCGGTTAAACAGTCCTAACAGCGGTTAAAAATAGCCACTGCAGATGAAAAGCGCATGAAAGGGAATGTTAATTTCTGTTAAAGCTTTCGCGTATACGCTCCAGTTGCTTTAAATGGTGTTGCAGGTGTATACGGATAAATTTGAGCCATTGCCCCGCGTTTAACATACCCATACGGGGATGCTTGTAACGCCATTGCGGTTTAGCATTTTTAATGGTGCCAACAATGCCATCTATCCGCTTACGCACTTTCACAATCAGGTTTTTGGCTTCTTCTTTATCAATGCGTTTTACATCGGCCTCCATCTCGGGCGATGCCTTTACTTTAAACGGCGGGAAACTGCCTGTGAGTAATATATAATATCCTGCGAGTGTGGGGCCGTCTTTGGTTGGTGGGCAAACATTATTTGTACAACGTTCCAACGCTATGCTGGCTTTTAAAGTAGCCTTGAGGACATGATCATACACTTCGGCATAGCTCCAGCCACCGTTTAATGGTGTTTGAATAAAACGCTCATCGCTGATATCATCTATAAGGCGGCGGTAACGATTAAGGGCTTCGTCAATAGCGCGGCGCTCGCTGGCAATATTCATAATATTAAAGTTAACTCTTTTAAATGATGAATTTGTACAGGCACATCCGCCGGTTTTTCTGAGCGCATTGGGTTAAAGTAAATGGCATCCATACCCACGCCGATGGCGCCGCGTATATCAGCCTCTATGCTATCGCCAATCATTACACTTTCTTGTATTATAGCGCCTGCCAACGCCATAGCATGATGAAATATGCCGGGGTCGGGCTTGTTAACGCCTACATCTTCGGAAATGATGATGTGCTGAAAATACCGTTCCAGGCCGCAGCCGTTTATTTTTAACCGCGACGCGTCCTTAAACCCGTTTGATATCAAGTGCAGGGTATACTTATCCTGCAAGTAGGCCAGGGTTTCATGCGCGTGCGGGAACAGGTTAGTTTTGGTGGGGCAAAGCTTTACATAAGCATCCTCAAAATCGGCAGGGATGCTATCTGGCGATAAGCCCAATTCGGTAAAAGTACTTTTAAAGCGGGCCTCACGCAGCTCATCTTTGGTGATCTCCCCCAAATGGTATTGCGCCCACAAACGATGGTTATGGCGGGTATACGTTTCAATTAAAGCCACCGGCGACTGCACCCCTATTTCTTTTAAATTGTAGCTACCGTACAGCTCATGCAGCGTTTCCTCCGCGTTTTTATCAAAATCCCAAATGGTATGGTCAAGGTCGAAGAAAATATGGCGGTATGGTTTCATGGTAGTTATTAGTCAATAAATTCAAGGATATCTCCCGGCTGGCAGTTAAGCGTGCGGCAAATAGCTTCTAAAGTTTCAAAACGTACGGCTTTGGCCTTACCTGTTTTAAGGATTGATAAGTTAGCCATGGTAATGCCTACTTTCTCGCTCAATTCGGTAAGCGATATTTTTCGCCTGGCCATCATCACATCAAGATTTACTAATATGGGCATTACTATACAGTTAAATCGTTTTCCAGCTTTAATGTTTGGCCTTGTTTAAAAGCTTTAAACAACAGCAAAAATACGGTTCCGGCAATTAATAACGGCCATAAACCCGACCATATAGAAGGGTTCAACATGAGATCGTCAGTGAAATAATTACTAAAAATTAACCGGCTTAAACCTACAAGCAGTAGCGTAATTAGCGGATAACTCAATAAGCTAAAAGCTATTAGCTTTAACCTGTTCACATTTTGCGTGGTGAAAGTGAGCCCCTTTGATACATCTATAATAAATTTTAAGAATGCCCCGACCAGGTAAAATATACATACTATAAGCGAAACCCCTATTACCATCAGGATGATATTGCATATATTTTTAGCAGCAGAGCTAACCGGTATCATGACGCAATTTTCCTTCGTGTTATATCTAAACTTTACAGGCTCATCAACCTGCCGGATGGTAAAGTGCTGCCCGTAACTTTTTTGGATAACTTTATCATTTATCCATTTACGCACATATGCCTGCCCTCCCTCCATGTGAAACTTACTTTCAGTTAACCCTGTATGGTGATAAGGCTGCGGATTAAGCTGCCAGGCGGGTAGCTTGATATAATATTGGGAGGCGGATCTTATCCTACCTGCATTATTCGTGATAGTGCAGGTATCGCAAAACTGTCCCTCAGCAGTAGCCATTATCCAACCTGACTTCGCCCCACTACCCGCTAACCACTCGCCGTTCTTGAGATCGCGTTTCATTTGAATTAGTTGCCGTGCAACCTGATATTGATCATACGGCAAATTGGCGGGGGGTTCTGGGTCTGTAGGTGGCAGTACGTTTTCTGCCGTAAAAGTTTGTTCAACTCTCTTTTGCCCTATAAACCTACCATTCGTGAACAAATAGTAAGCTTCGGCCGCTAAAAATGCGAATACAACAACAAGGGTAAGATTTACCAGGCGGTTAGTAGTAAGGTTACGTTTCATGATTTGTGATGGTTGTATCACAAATGTATAGTAATATTATTTATATACAATATATTTTTATCGAAAAACAATAAATTAGTTATTAGATTATACTTTATTCAATAACATCAAAATGCATATAGATCAACATCAAATTCGATTTTTAATTCCCGGGCTATTTTGTTATATCTATTATATAAATGTACCCAAGGAGTGCTTTCGCCATTGCCTTTATAAACTTTGATGGCGCAAGCAAATTCGCTATAGTACTTAGAACATAAATTCTCAAATGCGGCCCTGTTATCTTCGATAATATTGAGTAGGGTACTCATCTGATCTTCAAAAGAAGCATGCATGCTTAAACCACTATCTATAGACCAAAGGTTATTGGGCCAAACTGGCGAGTCAGGACGTTTTAGATTTCTCGGCTGCCCCTTTACTCTAATATAAGTGGGTACCTGGCCTGTCATTTCGCTGATCTCATCATGGTTTATATCATCAAAGTCAACGATAAGTAGCCGCAGGTCTACGACATTTGATTTAATCTTTGCTTTCATTCTAACGCCTTTACGCCTTCTCCCCGAAAGCCAGATCCCCGGCATCGCCTAAACCCGGTACAATATAGGCCTTGCTGGTCATTTCGTCATCAACGGCGCAGGTCCAGATACGGGCTTTAGGCAGGTTGGCCCTTACATGCTCAATTCCTACGGTACTGGAGATAACAGCCGCAATGTGGACGGTTTTAATATCATACAAAGCCATCAGCTCTTTACATACCAATATCAGGCTTTGGCCGGTAGCCAGCATGGTATCACAAATGATCAGTACGCGACCGCTAAGGTCGGGGCTGGAGATATGGTTGAGTTGAATGGTAAAATCGCCGTTTTTCTTTACTTTCCTGAAAGCGGTGACAAATGCAGAAGGTGCTCGGTCGAAAAAATTGATAAACCCCTGGTGAAAAGGAAGCCCAGCACGCATAATGGTAGCAATAACCGGCTCATTGGCAGGCATATTTACGGTGGCTATACCCAGGGGCGTTTGCACTTCTGTTTCGGTATAGGCCAATGTTTTACTGATCTCGTAAGCCAGTATACCACCCAGACGTTCCTGGTTTTGCCGGAAACGGAACTTATCCTGCTGTATACTTTCATCACGCAGTTCGGCTAAGAACTGGTTGGCTATACTATTGGTTTTGTTGAGGATAAAAGGCTGTGTT
This sequence comes from Mucilaginibacter sp. MD40, assembly GCF_002288635.1. GTDB lineage: Bacteria > Bacteroidota > Bacteroidia > Sphingobacteriales > Sphingobacteriaceae > Mucilaginibacter. The sequence continues at coordinate 268,102 of NZ_NRSW01000001.1, forward strand.
GCTGGCATGGTTAAAGATACATAAGCCTTGTTAAATCTTCCCGAGGAAATACTTTATTTTTAAGTTGACTCACCCCTGCCCCTCTCTGCTTCGCAAAGAGGGGTATTTTTATCCTCTTTCGCACAGCGAATAGAGCGTCGGCCAGCGTAACACAGCCGGAATGAGTAAAAATCTTTCCTGAGGAATGACAAGAAATTCTTCACCCTCTTTTGCGAAGCAGAGAGGGTGGGCCAGCGTAGCGCAGTCGGGGTGAGTAAAAAATGTCGGATACAGATATCCCTGCTGACATACACTTGTCACTAAGTGTTACGAACATTGCATCGTCAAAATCGTTATCACTAACCGGTTAACGGTTAATTTACTTAACGTTTATCTGTATTTTTGTTAAACGCATGGATTTTAAAATAACTTCTCAATACGTACCAACCGGCGACCAGCCCAATGCCATAAAACAACTGGTAGAGGGCGTAAACAGCGGCGAACCCTTCCAAACGCTCCTCGGAGTAACCGGCTCGGGTAAAACGTTCACTATTGCCAATGTTATTGAGCAAACGCAGAAGCCTACGCTCATACTCAGCCATAATAAAACCCTCGCCGCGCAGCTGTATGGCGAGTTCAAACAGTTCTTCCCTGATAACGCGGTTAATTACTTCGTGTCCTATTACGATTATTACCAGCCGGAAGCGTTTATACCTTCATCCAATACTTACATTGAAAAAGACCTGCAAATAAACGAGGAAATTGAGAAACTACGCCTGCGCACCACCTCGGCGCTTATGAGCGGCCGGCGCGATGTGATTGTGGTTTCATCCATATCATGTATATATGGTATGGGTAACCCGGAAGACTTTGCGGCTTCAGTATTTAAATTCGCGGTAGGCACACGCATTAGTCGCAACGCCTTTCTGCACCGCTTGGTGGAGATACTTTATGCCCGTACTACCGCCGATTTTAAACGGGGCACCTTCCGCGTAAAGGGCGATACGGTAGATATATTTCCGCCTTATCTGGACTACGCTTACCGCATATCTTTCTTTGGCGACGATATTGAGGAACTCAGTTCATTTGACATTTCTACCGGCAAAACGATTGAAAAAACCACGCACATGGTGGTATACCCTGCCAACCTGTACGTGGCGCCGAGAGAACGTTTCCAGCAATCTATTTGGGCTATACAGGAAGAACTGGAAGCACGTAAAAAGCAGTTTATTGACGATCAGCGCTTCCTGGAAGCTAAACGTTTGGAAGAAAGGGTAAACTACGACCTGGAAATGATACGTGAGCTGGGGTATTGCAGTGGTATTGAGAACTATTCGCGCTTTTTTGATGGTCGCCAGCCCGGTATGCGCCCCTTCTGCTTACTGGATTATTTCCCTGATGATTACCTGATGGTGATTGACGAGAGCCATGTTACCGTACCCCAAATACGTGCCATGTATGGCGGCGACAGATCAAGGAAAATATCGCTGGTAGATTATGGCTTCCGTTTGCCGGCGGCAATGGATAACCGCCCGCTTAACTTCCAGGAGTTTGAGCGCCTGGCGCCACAAACTATTTATGTAAGCGCCACACCTGCCGATTTCGAGCTGGAAAAATCGGGAGGTGTGGTAGTAGAGCAGGTGATACGCCCTACCGGTTTGCTTGACCCGCTGATTGACGTGCGCCCGGTTATTAATCAGGTTGATGACCTGCTGGACGAGGTAGATAAAACCATTAAAGCGGGTGACCGCGTACTGGTAACTACCCTCACCAAACGCATGGCCGAAGAACTGGCCAAGTATATGGACAGGCTGGGCATTAAATGCCGATACATACACTCAGAAGTTAAAACCCTGCAAAGGGTGGAAATACTCCGTGGCCTGCGCCTGGGAGAGTTTGACGTACTGATAGGTATTAACTTGCTGCGCGAGGGATTAGACCTGCCCGAAGTATCATTGGTAGCTATATTGGATGCCGACAAAGAAGGTTTCCTGCGTTCTGAACGCTCGCTGATACAAACTATAGGCCGTGCCGCCCGTAATGACCGCGGCCGGGTGATCATGTACGCGGACACGATCACTGAATCTATGCAGATAACCATGGAGGAAACGGCACGCCGACGCGAAAAACAGATCAAGTACAACGAGGAACATGGTATTGTGCCAAAAACCGTTGGTAAAACCAAATCTGAAATTATGGAGCAAACCTCTGTGGTCGACTTTAAGGGCGGCGTACAGCAGGCTTATGTAGAAACTGAAGTAGCTACGCTTGCTGCCGACCCTATTGTACAGTACATGACCAAGGCTGATCTTAAAAAATCTATCGAAAATACCCGCAAGGATATGGTGGCTGCCGCCAAGAATATGGACTTTCTGTTGGCGGCCAAGCTGCGCGATGAGATGTTCGCCCTTGAAAAGATGATGGAAGAAAAATTTAGCTAACAGGCTGACATTATATTAAAACGGCCCCACATAAAATATGCGGGGCCGTTTTACATTTTTCCATTTAAGAAGGTTAATTAAACCATGTAATTCCAGCCATGAGTATCTTCGGCGCGGCCATATTTAATGGCATCAAGCGTAGTAAATACTTTATTAGAGAATTCGCGTGTGGCAGGATCGCTCAGGAAAAATTCTTCGCCATCCACCACAAATGAGGCTACCGGAGCTATAGTTGCGGCTGTGCCAGCGCCAAAAGCATCGGTTAGTTTACCGTTACGTGCGCCTTCGGCCAGTTCTGCAACAGATACCTTGCGTTCCTCTACGGTTATTCCCCAGTCTTTCGCCAGCGTAATAACGGTATCGCGAGTAACGCCATCTAATATAGTATCTTTCGCTTCGGCGGTAATAAGTTTACCATCAAGCAGAAACATAGCGTTGGCTGCGCCCATTTCCTCTACATATTTATGTTCTTTAGCATCGGTCCATATCAATTGGTCAAAACCTTCCTGCGCGGCTTTGCGGCCCGGCAGCATAGATGCGCCATAGTTACCCGCAGCTTTCGCGTAACCCATACCACCTTCGGCAGCGCGGGTATAATAAGTTTCAATTTTAACACGCAGCGGTTTTGAAAAATATGGACCAACAGGGCCAATCAAAACAATGAATTTATACGTAGCCGAAGGGGTAACACCCAGATAAGGGTCAGCCGCAAACATGAACGGACGTATATACATCGCATGGTTCTCTTTAGCAGGGATCCAATCTCGGTCAAGGTCAACCATTGCAGCAATACTTTGTACAAACACATCTTCGGGCAAAGTAGGCATGCACAGACGCTCGGCAGATTTGTTAAAGCGGGCGGCGTTTTTCTCAGGGCGGAAGATGGAAACCTTGCCGTCATCATGCTTATAGGCTTTAATCCCTTCAAAAAATGCCTGCCCATAGTGCAGCGCCGAAATTGCAGGGCTAAGAGAGATAGGGCCATAAGGCAAAATCTCAAAATTCTTCCACTCTCCATCAGCATAGTCGGCCACCAGCATGTGGTCAGAAAACACTTTACCAAATGGCAGGTTATTAAAATCTGTTTCTGCCAGGCGCGAATGCGCGGTCTTTGTTATTTTGATATCCAATGTATCAGTCATGGCTGTAAGTATTGATCAGAAAGTGCCAAGATAGGGAATTTTAAATAAATGTTGCGGAAACAGCAGCCAAAGGCGCATTAAGCTTACGTCTAACATCTACGCAAAGCTCGGTTTCCCGTTAAAATATTTATCTTTGCATATGATAAAGTCCATGACAGGGTATGGCATTGCCACTTTTGATGCCGGCAATGTAAAATATACCGTCGAGCTTAAATCTCTCAACAGCAAATTTCTCGAACTATCACTGCGCCTGCCCAAAATGTTTTCCGAAAAGGAGTTCCAGTTGCGCAACGAATGCAGCAAGCAGATTGAACGCGGAAAAGTTAACCTCAGCATTACTGCAGAGCAAACCGGAGCCAACGTTAAAGCTGCCGGGATTGACCGAGACCTGCTTATGCACTATTATAATCAGCTAAAAAGCGTAAGCGAGGATGTTGGAGAACAATCAGCCAATTTATTCCAATTGGCGCTGGGTTTGCCCGAGGTGGTGAAATACGACGAGGAAACCGTTAACGAGGATGAGTGGAAACAGGTGGAGAAGACCTTTCAGCAAGCTTTGGCCGCCTTTCAGAAATTCAGAAGCGACGAGGGTAACGTGCTGGAAAACGATATTAAACAACGTATCGCGATCATCCTGAATAACCTTGCCGCTGTTGAACTGGCCGAGCCTAAACGCGTACCGGTTATCCGCGAGCGCCTGAACCAGTTTTTGAGTGAAGCCGTTGGCGTTGATAATGTAGATAAGAACCGCTTTGAGCAGGAGTTGATCTACTACATAGATAAGCTGGATATCACCGAAGAAAAGATAAGGCTGAAAAGCCATTGCGAATATTTCCTGGAAACCCTTAAAGCCGCCGATGCCAATGGTAAAAAACTGGGCTTTATTTCGCAGGAAATAGGCCGCGAGATCAATACCCTTGGCTCAAAAGCAAACGATGCCGATATCCAGAAACTGGTGGTAGGCATGAAAGAAGAGCTGGAAAAGATTAAAGAACAATTATTGAATGTTTTATAAGCAGTTTTAAGGTTAAATGTTGTAAGGTTGAAATGTTAAACTTAGTAAGCTTGCAACATTTCAACATTGTAACCTTTCAACTTTCCAACAATAATGAAAGAAGGAAAACTCGTTATATTTTCGGCCCCTTCGGGCGCAGGTAAAACAACCATTGTGCACCGCCTGCTGCGCAAAATGCCCGAACTGGAGTTTTCTATTTCGGCTACAACCCGCCAACCGCGCGGAGATGAGCAGCACGGAAAAGACTACTATTTTATTAGCAAAGAGGAGTTTTTACACCGTATTGCCAAAAAACAATTTGTTGAGTTTGAAGAGGTTTATACCGGTACCTTTTACGGCACGCTTCGTACCGAAATAGAGCGTATATGGCAAACCGGCAAAACCGTAATATTTGATATTGATGTAGAAGGTGGCATGCACCTGAAACGTAAATACCAGCATCAGGCCCTGGCTATATTTGTGCAGCCGCCATCATTAGAGGTGTTGATTGAACGCCTTACCGGTCGTGGTACTGATAGTACCGAAAAACTGCAGGAGCGCTTTGCCAAAGCCGAAAAGGAGCTGAATTACGCACCTCAGTTTGATATTATCCTTAAAAATTACGATCTTGAAACTGCTTGTAAAGAAGCGGAAGATCTGGTAAAAAATTTTATTAGCCTCCCGGCCCCCTAAAGGGGGAGTGTTTTCAATTCTCATTGAATTACCGGGGTAACATTTACATTTTATTCCCCCTTTATGGGGGTTAGGGGGCACTATGAAGATCGGTTTACTATTCGGTTCATTTAATCCTATCCACATCGGGCATTTAATTATAGCTAACTACATGGCCAACCATACCGCTTTGGATAAGGTTTGGCTGGTGGTATCGCCGCAAAACCCGTTAAAAAAATATGGCGACCTTATTAACACTTATGACCGACTGGAAATGGCCAAACTGGCCACCGAAAATGCCACCAACATCTCCGTTAGCGATGTGGAACTAAAGCTGCCTCAACCCTCTTATACCATTGATACCCTCACGCATTTAAGAGAAAAATACCCCGAGCACGAATTTGCCCTTATTATGGGTTCTGATAATTTGGTGACCCTGCACAAGTGGAAAAACTACAAACTGATCCTCAGAGATTATGAAATATTTGTTTATCCACGCCCTGGTTATGAAAATGCCGAATTTGCTTCGCACCCATCCGTAACCATCACCATGACACCGCTCATGGAACTTTCGGCCACGTTTATACGCCAATCCATCAAAGAGAAAAAAAACGTGCAATATTTCGTGCCTGACCCTGTACTTAAATTTATTGACAGCAAAAGCCTTTACAGGTAACTACCTATTTGCAGTGAGTACTGAATACGATAATGACTAAATATGTTTATCAATGAAAAAAGCGCCTTATATTATATAAGGCGCTTTTTTCATTGAATGTTATTGAAAGCTATTCTTCAACCATCTCGCTATTCGGATAGCTGGCTTCCGGAGTTTCGTGTTTAAAATACCGTTTCTGGTTGATCAGGATCATGATCACGCCGATAGAGATAGCGGCATCGGCCAGGTTAAATACCGGGCGGAAAAAGATAAACTCCTCACCCTTCCAAATAGGGAACCAGTTAGGAAAATGCCCGGTAATCAGCGGGAAATAGAACATATCTACCACACGGCCGTGAAACCAGCCCGCATAATGATAAATTACACCGTAAAAGGTAGAATCAATGATGTTACCTACCGCACCAGCCAGTATAAGCGCTACCATCATAATTAAGCCCCTATGATATTTATGCTTAATAAGATGTACCAACGCGAAACCAATACCTATTACCGCTACAATACGGAAAATAGTAAGGGCCAGTTTGCCAAAATCGCCACCCAGTTCCATACCAAAGGCCATCCCGTTATTTTCAATATAGTGGAGCATGCCCCGGTTGCCCAGCAGGTGTATCTCACCCGGCTCACCCGGTATCATATGGGTTTTTACCCATATCTTAATGATCTGGTCTAAGAGGATAATAAATGCAGCGGTTAGAAAAGGTTTTGTATAAGCAGCCTTCATCTATTGCTTTAATTTAGCTTCCATGGTTAGGGTAGTGTGCGGCACGGCACGCAGGCGTTCCTTAGGTATCAGTTTACCGGTTTCGCGGCAAATACCGTACGTTTTGTTCTCTATACGCACCAGGGCAGCTTCTAATTGCTCAATAAACTTCTTTTGGCGGGCAGCCAGCTGGTTGATCTGCTCCTTCTCAAGGGTAGCCGAACCATCCTCGAGCGTTTTGTAAGTACCGGCGGTATCATCAGTACCATTGGCATTAGGCGAGCTTAATGATGAGGCCAATGCAGCCAGCTCTTCTTTTGAACTGCGCAATTTTTCCTGAATCAATTCTTTGAATTCTTTCAGCTCGGCATCAGAATACCTTGTTTTTTCGTTTTCCATTTAATTCTTTGTTATAGCAATCAATATCTCAAATTCATCAATAACCGCTTTATCAGCATCAGCCAGCGCATCAGCAGGTGTTATGCTATCTGCCAGTACTTCCGCGCTAATGTAAGCGTTGTTATTTTCTATAGCTTTCCATATTTCGGCATTGGCATTAACCTGTACCGCTATACGGTCGGTTACCTCAAAACCTTTGCTTTTACGCAGGTTTTGTACACGATTTACAAACTCACGGGCGTAACCTTCTTCTTTCAGTTCTTCGGTAATGGTAACATCCAGCGCTACGGTAAGCTTACCCAAGTTGGCTACCTGCCATCCCGGAACGTCCTCGGCGATAATTTCTACGTCAGATGGTAGTATAGCGTATTTATTATCAAGTACCGAAATACTACCGTTTGTTTCCAACTCGGTGATCTGGTCTTGTGTAAAGGCAGTTATAACAGCCGCCACATCCTTCATATCCTTGCCCACTTTAGCGCCAAGAGCTTTAAAGTTTGGCTTTATCTTTTTCTTGATGAAACCTGCAGTATCGGTGATGTACTCAATATCCTTGATATTGGTTTCAGACAGGATAAGCTCTTTAACCTTTTCAACCTGTAATTTAAAGTTTTTATCAAGAATAGGCAACAATATCTTGCTTAAAGGACGGCGAACCGGCACCTCTATTTTCTTACGCAGCGATAATACCAGTGATGAAATATCCTGCGCCAGTTGCATACGCTCTTCCAGGGCTTTATCAACCAGGTCAGCGTGATACTCCGGGAAGTAAGCCAGGTGTACCGATTCAAATTCCTCTTTACCGGTTACGCTGTTCAGGTCGGTGTATAAACGCTCAGCAAAGAACGGCGCAATAGGCGACATTAACTTACTGATGGTAATTAAGCAGGTATAAAGCGTTTGGTAGGCAGATAGTTTATCATCAGAGTTATCTGATTTCCAGAAACGGCGACGACCTAAACGTACGTACCAGTTACTCAGGTGCGCGTCAACAAACTCTTGTATAGCGCGGGCGGCCTTGGTAGGCTCAAAGTCGGCATAGTAGCCATCAACCTCCGCGCTCAAAGTATTTAATAACGATAATATCCAACGGTCAAGCTCGGGACGGCTTTCTATCGCTATCTCTGCTTCCTCATACTTAAATTTATCGATGTTTGCGTAAAGCGTAAAGAACGAGTAGGTATTGTACAACGTACCAAAGAACTTACGACGCACCTCGTCCAAACCTTCGGTATTAAACTTCAGGTTATCCCATGGCGATGCATTGCTGATCATGTACCAACGCGCGGCATCGGCACCAACCTGTTCAATGGTCGCGAACGGATCAACACCATTGCCTAAACGTTTAGACATTTTGTTACCGTTTTTATCCAACACCAAACCGTTCGAGATAACGTTCTTGAACGCGATACCACGGTTGCCAACCTTCTCATTAACGGCTTTTACTTCATCACTTGCTTCGCTTAGCATTACGGCTATGGCGTGCAGGGTAAAGAACCATCCGCGGGTTTGGTCAACGCCTTCCGCAATGAAATCAGCCGGGTAGGCTGCTTCAAATTCTTCTTTATTCTCGAAAGGGAAATGCCATTGCGCATATGGCATGGCACCGCTATCAAACCAAACGTCAATAAGGTCTGTCTCGCGGATCATTTTGTTGCCGGTTGATGATACCAGTATAACATCATCAACATAAGGGCGGTGCATATCTTCCAGCTTAAAACCAGCCGGCATAAAGCCTGCTGCAATAGCTTTCTCTATCTCGGCATTCAGCTCGGCTATAGAACCGATACATTTCTCTTCGCTGCCGTTTTCCTCGCGCCAGATAGGCAGCGGGGTACCCCAGTAGCGTGAGCGCGAAAGGTTCCAGTCGACCAGGTTTTCCAGCCAGTTGCCAAAACGGCCGGTACCGGTGCTTTCAGGTTTCCAGTTGATGGTTTTGTTCAGCTCCACCATCTTATCCTTAACGGCAGTGGTACGGATGAACCAGCTATCCAGCGGATAGTAAAGTATAGGCTCATCAGAACGCCAGGAGTGCGGGTAGCTGTGTTCGTATTTTTGTACGTTAAATGCCTTGTTCTCTTCTTTCAATTTGATAGAGATCAGCACGTCGGTCGGTTTAAAATCCGCCTCGGCGCGCTCGGCATCCGTATAGTACTCTTCTTTTACGTAACGGCCTGCAAAGTCAGACACTTCGGCAACAAAGCGGCCTTGTTTATCAACAAGCGGCACATCCTTACCGTTCTCGTCCTTCACCATTACCGATGGTACGTTGTTCTCTTTACATGCCCTAAAGTCATCCGCACCAAAAACAGACGCGGTATGTACGATACCGGTACCATCGCCGGTGGTAACAAAGTCAGCAGGGATAACGCGGAAAGCGTTTTTCTCCAGGTCTTCATTAGTTACATAAGGCATTAATTGATAGTAATGAAGACCTACGAGGTCGCTGCCTTTACATTCGCCGGCTACCTGCCACGGGATAATTTTGTCGCCGCCTTTGTAATCATCAAAAGAAGCGTTTTCGCCATCGGCTTTAAAGTATTTGCCAACCAGCTCTTTAGCCAATACCACACAAACTGGTTTGTAAGTGTATGGGTTAAAGGTGTTGATCTTTACGTAAGTGATATCCTCACCAACAGCCAGAGCACAGTTTGATGGCAATGTCCATGGAGTGGTCGTCCAGGCCAGGATAAACACATCAGTATTTACACCATCGAACAGGAACTCCGAGTCGCTATCGCGCTTTACTTTAAACTGCGCAGTGATAGTGGTATCCTTCACCATTTTGTAGGTGCCCGGTTGGTTCAGCTCGTGTGAGCTTAAGCCCGTGCCCGATTTTGGCGAGTACGGCTGTACCGTATAGCCTTTGTACAAAAGGTCTTTTTTGTAAAGCTCCTTCAGTATCCACCAAAGGGTTTCAATGTACTCATTCTCGTAGGTAACGTACGGGTTCTCCAAATCAACCCAGTAGCCCATCTTCTCGGTAAGGTCGTTCCACACGTCAGTGTAACGCATTACCTCTTTACGGCAGGCGTCGTTATATTCCTTAACGGTGATCTTCTTGCCGATATCGTCTTTAGTGATGCCTAAGGCTTTTTCAACCGCCAGTTCAATAGGCAAGCCATGGGTATCCCACCCACCTTTACGTTTAACCTGGTAGCCCTTAAGCGTTTTGTAACGGCAAAAAATATCCTTAATAGAGCGGGCCATTACGTGGTGAATGCCCGGCATACCATTCGCACTCGGCGGGCCCTCATAAAAGGTATAAGGGTTGCTTGCAGGGCGACTGCTGATACTTTTTGAAAAGATGTTGTTCTGTTTCCAGAATTCGAGAACTTCTTTACCCGTTTTCGATAGATCTAATTGCTTATATTCCTTGTACATCAATATGTTCGACTCGAATTTTAAAGGTTGCAAAAATAGTCAATTTAATTGTGAATAGCGGTAAATGAGGTATAAGTTTTATATGCTGACTCACCTCCTCCCAGCGAAGCGAAGTCGGGATGAGTAAATGGGCGTTGCCTCCGGCCGCGCTATCCGCTCATACGCGCACAGGCGTTAGCCGCATGGCCGGTAACCGCTGCTATCGCTAACGCAAACCTATCATCGTGTCATTGCGAGGATCGAAGCAATCTCACGGGATAAGCACGCCGGTTTTGCTTCTGAGATTGCCGCGCTATCGCTCACAATGACATGATTAGAAGCCGGGGTGAGTAAAATTCCTATATTTGAATAAAACCCTTACATATGAAAATAAACTCTATAACTACCATTGCCGCTGCCGCCCTTTTTGCAGGATGCGCCGGCAATACGGATAAAAGCCAAAATACCACTGCCGATACCGGCCTCGCGGCTGATATTAAACAACACATAGCTGTGCTGGCTAACGACTCGCTCCTGGGCCGTAAACCTTTTACTAAAGGCGAAGAAAAGACCATCAATTACATTGCCTCCGAATACAAAAAACTGGGGCTTGCGCCGGGAAACAATGGCAGCTATTTCCAGGAGGTGCCTATGGTAGAGATTACCTCAAGCGCTAACGATATGGCCATTAGCGGCAAAACCAGCATGGACCTGAAACCGGGTGTGGATTTTGTGGCCTCGACCCGTCGCGAGCAGGATACCCTAAGCTTAAAAAATTCGCCGCTGGTATTTGCAGGTTTCGGCGTGGTGGCGCCAGAATTTAAATGGGACGATTATAAAGGCCTTGATGTTAAAGGCAAAACGGTAATCGTGCTGGTGAACGACCCCGGCTTTAAAGCGCCTGAAAAATTATTCAAAGGCGATACCATGAGCTACTACGGCCGTTGGACCTATAAATACGAGGAGGCTGCCCGCCAGGGCGCAGCAGGTGTAATCATTGTTCACCAAACCGAACCGGCAAGCTATGGCTGGCAGGTGATACAAAACAGCTTTGCAGGTGCAAAACTTTACCTGCAGCAGGCCGATAAACACATGAACCGCTGTAAGGTTGAGGGTTGGATAAGTGAAGAAGCGGCAACCAAATTATTAGCTAGCGCAGGCATAACCGGTAATATCCGCGACTATGCGCGCCGTAAAGATTTTAAAGCGGTTGACTTAGGCAGCAGCGTTTCGCTGTCGCTGAAGAATAAATTAAAGTACTCTAAATCCAATAACGTAGTTGGTATAATAAAAGGTAGCGAACACCCTGATGAAACCATCCTGTATACCGCTCACTGGGATCACTTTGGCGTGGGTAAGCCTGATTCTAAGGGTGACAGCATTTACAACGGCGCAGTTGACAATGCCAGCGGTGTAGCCGCTATTTTGGCCGTGGCTAAAAAGTTCGCGGCGCAAAAAGAGAAGCCGAAACGCTCTATTGTTTTCCTGGCGGTTACAGCAGAAGAACAAGGCCTGCTGGGTTCAGAATATTATGCTACGCATCCTATTTACCCGCTTAATAAAACCGTGGCTGATCTGAACATTGACGCTTTATCAGACTTTGGTGAAACCAGCAATTTTTCCATCACCGGCAAAGGGCAGAATGACCTGGATGATTATATCATAAAACTAACTAAAGCTAAAGGCTGGGATGTTGTGGGCGATGAAAACCCCGGCTCGGGCAGTTACTACCGGTCTGACCATTTTAACTTTGCCAAGGTAGGCGTGCCGGCTTTAGATCTGCACAATGGTGCAAAAAGCATTAAGCGGGGCGAAGAATTTGGTAAAGAAAAACTGAAAGAGTATAACGATAAGCGCTACCACCAGCCGTCAGACGAGTACAGTGAGGCTATGGATACTAAAGGCATGGCACAAACAACCGAACTGATGTACCAACTCGGCGTACAATTGAGCAATGAAACTACCTTCCCGGGCTGGAAAAAAGGTTCGGAATTTAAGGCCGTGCGTGACCGTGCAATGGGCGGCAAGTAGTTTTTTAGAGTGAAGAACAAAAAAAGGATCGCCATGCATGTCTTCATGGCGATCCCTTTTTGTATTATAATTTATCGATCCTAACCCATTGCATACCCGCTGCGATAGCAGCCTGCACACCCGGCTCGCCATCTTCAAATACAAGACATTGTTCGGGCGGTACACCCAGCTGCGCGGCGGCGGCCAAAAAAGGGTCGGCATAAGGTTTCCCGTTCGGGGTATCACCGGCGCATACCAATACCTCAACCAAATGGCGAATACCTAACACCGTAAGCGTTTTTTCCACCGAATTACGGCTACCACCTGATACTACACCTATACGTATTTTACCGGCATGGTTCTTTAAATGGTTTACAACATAGTCAATAGGTTGGGTTTGCTCTATAAATTCGTTAAAGAAAAGGGCATGCTTACGCGCGGTAAACTCAGCCGGATCGAAATTGGTTTTATAGCGCTTGTTTATCTCATCAATAACCTTAATAATAGGCAGGCCCGCAAACTCATCAATAATATCGCCCTCAATTACTACTCCTTCATCTGCCGCTACGCGTATATAGCTTTGCTTATGGGCTCCCATATTGTCGGCCAGCGTTCCATCGCAGTCATATAAAAAAGCCTTGAAATCGCCCGATGATAGCTTAGTAAGGGCCTTATATTTTTGAAGAGACATCTTTTCCATTTCTGCTGCAATTATAATAAATCTCTCAGCACAGCAATGTAAAAATACTACCACAACTATAGGCTATTAGTTTAGTATGAAATATACAATAGCACAAAAAACGCCCCCCAAATAGTCAGAAAAGCTATTTAGGGTAATAAATTCCACCCTGCATGTAGTCATATGTCTACATCCCAATAATTGCTGAGCATAATAATTAGTTAATTGACGTGTTACTAATTATAGATTAAAGTATAGCGCACACAAGGAAACAACTTTAAGTTGTATGTAAGTTTTTAAGGCACGGCTATTGCCTTAGTTATATCAACCAAGTAATAAAAACATGGAGCATCTATTTTCAACTTTACTACATTTATTTGTTGTAGTTATGATGGTGGGGTTTGTAGTAGGCGGAATTTTGGCCCTTACCGGAAGTTTTGACCACTGGACAGAACGTTATCGATTAAAACAACGTCGTCGTAAATTAATTCGCGAGAATGAAATAAAAAAAGCACGCGTTGCCAACATGCCTAAAAGAAACGGACAGCAAGTTGCTGATATACGAAACCCTAAAACAAATAATATTTATCGTATGCAACGTTATGTTGCTTAATTAATTCTTACAAGCCCGGCTGTTAGCCGGGCTTTTTATTTGCACCTATAAAAAAGATTTTAAATCCTTGAACAACCGTAACAAAAAAGGGTGGAGCAATATGCTCCACCCTTTTTTGTTGTATTCAGGCTGACGCCTTATTAGTCAATAATGCTTACTTTAAGCATATTGGTTTTTCCTTGTTTTACAATTGGCACTGCAGCGGTATTAATTACCACATCGCCGGTTTTAAGCATTTGCTCCGTTTTAAGTATAGCGTTTACATCGGCTATGGTTTGGTCGGTACTTTCCAGCTTGTCATAGTAAAACGCGCGTACACCCCATACCAGGCTCAGCGCGTTAAGCAACTGCCTGTTTGATGTAAAGATATAAGTACCTGCTTTAGGGCGATAGCTGGATATTTCAAAAGCTGTATAGCCAGAGGTGGTCATAGATACTATACCTGTAGCATTAGTATGCTCGGCCAGGTAAACGGCAGAGCCACAAAGCGCGTCGCTTAAGTAGTTTGGAGAAGCCGGATCGGTATTTTCAGCTTTTTCCGCGTTAAACGGATAGCCCAAATCTTCAACGTTACGCACTATTTTTGCCATGGTTTCAATGACAATTACCGGGAACTCACCAACAGATGTTTCACCGCTAAGCATTACCGCGTCTGCACCGTCCAATACAGAGTTGGCCACGTCATTTACCTCGGCACGGGTTGGGCGCGGGGTAGTGATCATTGACTCCAGCATCTGCGTAGCAACAATAACCGGTTTTGAAGCATCGCGGCATTTTTTGGCGATCATTTTTTGCAGCAGTGGTACTTCCTCAAGCGGGCACTCCACACCCAGGTCGCCACGGGCTATCATTACACCATCGGTAGCGGCGATAATATCATCTATATTATCAATAGCCTCAGGCTTTTCAACCTTAGCTATTACACGGGCACCTTTGCCGCTTTCGCGGATAATACGTTTCAGATCAATAATATCGGCACCGGTACGCACAAACGAAAGACCTATCCAATCTACATCCTGCTCCAGGGCAAAATGCAGGTTCTCAAGGTCTTCGGGTGTTAAGCTGGGGATAGACACTTTAGTATTGGGCAGGTTAACACCTTTACGTGATGTTAATATGCCGCCATGTACCACTTCGCACACCACGGTATCTTTACGGTTGGTGTCAATAACACGCAATTGCAGTTTACCATCATCTAAAAGGATGATCTCGTTTGGCTGCACATCCTGCGGGAAACTTGGGTAAGTAATATATATCTGGTTATCATCACCAATACATTCATGCGTGGTCATGTTAATGCGGCTGCCGTTAACCAGGTGTATACCACCATCCTTTACCAGGCCAATACGAATTTTGGGGCCCTGGAGATCGGCAAGAATACCCACGTTGGTTTTATACTCAGCGTTTATCTCGCGAATAATGTCAATTACTTTTTTGTGGTCTTCGGGCTTACCGTGCGAAAAATTGAGGCGGCAAACATTTAACCCGGCCCTTATCATTGCCAGCAGGGTATCTTTTTTGGCCGAAGCAGGCCCCATTGTAGCAACGATTTTGGTACGATTATAATAAAAATTCATATTCTCAGATTATATTCAGGCTATCAGAATCAATGTGTAATATCTACACATCCTTAAAAATTTTGGCTAAAATAACAGATTTTCCCGTGATTTTATTTTTTTTGGGTCAATCTTTACGGCGGCAACAATTTCGGGCATACGGTTCAACGCCGAAATGATGTTTTCCAGGTCTTCATCATCTATATAATTTTTGATCATTATAAAATAATCGGCCTCGCGCATTTCGGGTACAAGATAGCCTTCGGTGCCTTTATTTCCAATAAAATAGAAATCGGTTTCGGTACTTTCCCAACTGTAATGAAACAACGAGAAAAGTAATTCGCTGCCATTTAGGCTGTTATCAAGCACAAGATCAGCAGAGCGGGTAAAATTAAAATTCAAACATTTGTTTATATAATAACAAATACGATAATCCTTTAATGATGTAGTGATAGCGATCAATACAAAATCAAGGTCTATCTCAAACTTTAATACTTTTCTGTTCAAACGCCTTTAATTAAATGGATGGTCAAAAATACGAACACTTGCGTTAAGCATAAAGTTTTAATTAACCGCAGCCGCAAAAACTTACATTAACGTATTAAAGCCATATAATAAGGCCTATTTATAGTTTCAATTACGGCAAGGGACAAAGATAACAGATGGATACGAAACTTATGTTATTTATAACCAGTTAATTACAACACTTTAAAACAGATATAAAATAATTTATTACTCACCACAAAATCATTACTTTTGGGCGGTTAGGTATTCGACGCAAACCTTTTATAATAAACAGGTGTTCTGTATTTATTGTCTAAGTTTTTGCAATTTGATATTTAACATAATTTATTTTTCTTTGCACTGAATTTATTAATCATTAAACTATTAAGACTATGTCTGATATCGCTTCAAGAGTAAAAGCTATTATCGTGGAAAAACTGGGTGTTGACGAAAGTGAAGTTACACCAGAAGCAAGCTTCACCAACGATCTTGGTGCCGACTCTTTAGACACCGTGGAATTAATCATGGAGTTTGAAAAAGAATTTAACGTGGCAATTCCTGATGATCAGGCTGAAACTATCGGTACTGTAGGCCAGGCTATTGCTTACTTAGAAAAAAACGTTAAAGCTTAATTTAAGGCTCCTTAAAGTTAATAAATGGAGTTCAAAAGAGTTGTTGTAACCGGGCTTGGAGCGCTTACTCCTATTGGTAACACTGTTGCAGATTACTGGAATAGTCTTATTAACGGAGTAAGCGGCGCTGCCTTTATTAAGAGTTTTGACGTTACCAATTTCAAAACTAAATTTGCCTGTGAGGTAAAGAACTTTGATGCAGATGGTTTCCTGGGCCGCAAAGATGCCCGCAAATTGGACCCGTTTGTGCAATACGCCTTATTCTCAACAGAGGAAGCAGTTAAAGACGCCGGTTTAGATTTCGAGAAACTTGATACCAGCCGTATAGGTGTTATATGGGGATCAGGCATTGGTGGTTTAAAGACCTTTTTAGATGAGGTGACCAATTTCGCCAAAGGCGACGGTACACCTAAATTTAATCCGTTCTTTATCCCTAAAATGATCGCCGATATTGCACCGGGCCATATCTCTATCAAATATGGTTTGCGCGGGCCAAACTTTACTACGGTATCTGCCTGTGCTTCATCAAACAATTCGCTTATTGATGCTTTTAATTACCTTCGCCTTGGGAAAGCAAACATGTTTATTACCGGCGGGTCTGAAGCTATCATAAACGAAGCTGGTATTGGTGGTTTTAACGCCATGCACGCGCTGAGTACCCGTAATGACGACCCTGCGACCGCATCGCGCCCGTTTGACCTTGACCGCGACGGATTTGTTGCAGGTGAAGGAGCCGGTACCATCATACTAGAAGAACTGGAGCATGCAAAAGCCCGTGGTGCTAAAATTTACGCGGAAATGGTTGGCGGTGGCATGAGTGCCGATGCTTACCACATGACCGCCCCTCACCCGGAAGGCCTTGGCGCTTCGCTGGTAATGAAGGCAGCCCTTGAGGACGCAGGTTTAACGCCTAACGATGTGGATTATGTGAACGTACACGGAACATCAACTCCAATTGGCGACCCGCAAGAAGTTAAAGCCATCACCGATGCTTTTGGCGACCGTATCTACGATATCAATATCAGCTCTACCAAATCAATGACAGGGCACCTTTTAGGCGCTGCCGGTGCTGTTGAAGCTATTGCTGCTATATTGGCTATCCAAAACGATATAGTACCGCCCACTATTAACCACTTTACAGACGACCCTGCCTTTGACCCTAAAATTAATTTTACTTTTAATAAGGCGCAAAAGCGTGTGGTTAATGTTGCGCAAAGTAACGGGTTTGGTTTTGGCGGCCACAACGCGTCAGTTATATTTAAAAAATACCAGGACTAATTTTATTGGATGCCAATTAGCCGATTTTACAAGCTATATCTTTCTCCCAATAGAAAATACGTTAAGGTCTTAAAGAATTTGCTCGGCTTTGTGCCGGGCAATTTGTCGTTATACCGGTTGGCTTTTCGCCATAAGTCGGTTGCCCAAAACATTAAAAAGGGCGTAAAGAACAGTAACGAACGGCTTGAATTTCTGGGTGATGCAGTGCTGGGCAGTGTAGTAGCCGAGGTATTGTTTAAATTATACCCTTATGAGGACGAAGGCTTCCTTACTGAACTACGCTCTAAAATAGTAAGCCGAAACAACCTCAACCAACTGGCGCGCAAACTTGGCTTTGATAAACTGGTTGAATTTGACCCGAAGATCTTATCTAACGGACGCCAAGGCTCAGGCTCACTGCTTGGCGATGCCTTTGAAGCGCTTGTAGGCGCCGTTTACCTGGATAAAGGATACGATTTTACCCGCCATTTCCTGGTAAACCATATTATTAAAGCCCATATTGATATCCATACCCTGGAGCAAACCGAAACCAACTTTAAAAGTAAGCTCATAGAGTGGTGCCAGCGCCATGGCAAGGATATTACCTTCGAACTAACTACCAACATGGAGGGCGAAAGCGCCAAGTTATTTACCATACAGGTAAATATTGATGGCGATATATTAGGCTCCGGCAAAGAGTTTAGTAAAAAAAATGCCGAAAAACTTGCTGCGGAGAAAGCTTGTGCAGCGTTAGGGATTTGAGTTAGAGAATATTCTTCCTCGCAATGACGCATTTTTATTATGTATTTCCCCTCTTTAATACAATTTCTGCAACCGGTCTTCACCGCCGTTCTTTTTAAAATATTCCCACTGCTCTTTGGTGTGTTTAATGAGATCGTACTCACCCCATTGTTTTAGGTCTTCAAATGAGGGCCGGTAAAAATGCATAAACTGCTGTACTTTGGCGGAGTCAGTTTCGCCTGTTACCCGTATAACGAAAGGTTTATTATAGCGCTTATCTACCTCTGTGGCTTCCAGTTCCTGCTTTTGATAACGGGCAAATCGCCTCAAATTTTTGGCTTCTTTACCAAACAATTCATACAGACCAGTAAGTGGAGAGCCTCCTATGGGCAGAAATGTGGTAACCGGCGGTTTACCATCAAAATATAAACCTTTACTGCGATAGGTTTTCATGATGTCGGCCATTTCCTGCTTTTTGCTTTGCCCAACAATCCTTACCTCGCCCAGCTGCATCTCGGGCTGCATATACACCACCATGCCATAAGCCGAAGCTGTTTGCTTTTGCGGCGTAAAACCACTCTTGGTAAACAGCAGGGTATCGCCGGGCGCCGCGGTAATAGCAAAGCCACCCTGGGTATCACACAGTACAAAAACGTTGGTTTTTACATTGGTTACCGCAACACCGCTCAGCCTTTCTGATGAAATACGTTTATATATAGCGCCCTTGATGGTGGTTTGCTGCGCATGAGCAGCCATTACCCAACCCGACAAAGCGAAAAAAAGCAGAAGTAATTTAAAGCGCATAAATATCTAACGTAGTAAAACTACAAAATGTGCGCATGCCCAAATGTGAAAAAATGTTAAGTTTTAAAATCCCTCTTTATAAAAGCGCTTTGATCATTTATCAGCCTTTACATTATCGCAATGCCCATCATATCCACTTTGCTCTAACACCTCTTTGTACTTAGCCCTGTCAAGCAGCGTTTTAATTGCCTGCTGCTTATCCGCTTGCCGGTTGTAGTAAGCTTCACAAATGCGCATACCTATAAAATAGCCAAGATCGGCAGGTTTGTTCTTTATGGTACCAGTGTTATAGAACCATTGAGATACATCCTCGCTATTAATGCCTGACTTAAATTTATTCCAAAGCTCACATTCGTTCTCCAAACCATATTGATCTAAACCCGGTAAATGGCCATCATTTAAAATATAGGTTGATAAAAAGTTGGCACAACCCTCTCTCATAGCAATAGCCAGCAAATTATCGTCCTTTTTGTGGAACTGTTGGCCATGAACACTTTCGTGCATCACCAATTCTTTAAGGTTAATACCTTTTAACAGGGCCGTACGCAGGTTTCCTTTTAATTCCGAAAAATCCATATCAGAGGTTGCCAATGCTATTTCTGTCCCCATCAAAATCAGGTTACCCTCGCTGGTGCCCCCACCTCTGAAACAACCTATAGCAAAGCACACACGTGGTACCTTATAGTCCGGAATAGCCGCTTTCATTTTTGCAAAACCGCTATCCAGCATGGCTGTGTATGCTGAAATATTTTCGGTCTTTAAACGAACCTGTTTCAGATATTTAGGGTAGCGGCGTATGGTATTCACCAATTCAGGAGCGGTATACCCGCGTATACTGATGAACATCTTTCCCTCAGTGCTCATCCTGTCCAGGTAATACTTTTGAATAATGGCAATACTATCCTCCCTGGTTTGGGCATCCTTTAAACTATCCACAGCTTCCCAAAAATGGCCGAGGTCGCTGATTACATAGTTTTCTTTAATTGTGAAAGAGGTAACGGCAAAACAGATGATACCGCAGGTAATGATGGTGAAAAAATAGCTAACAGGTTTCATGGCACTGCAATTTAGCTAAATCAAAACTATATTGAGGCCAATACAAACTTAAAATTGCTAACTGGACTACAGCTCGCTCACCACCTTTTCTACCCAACCTTTACCCCATTCGTTAACCTCTTGTTCGCTCCACAAAGAAGGGTAAAATATACGCTTCTGGAAACGGGGTGGCAGGTATTTTTGCCAGTTGGTACCACCGGTAGCCTTAATTTCCTCTGGCTCGCGGTGCAGGTAACGCACGGCAGATTTATAGTGACTCAACGGCCAGTTTACATTTACGTTAATATCTAACTGGCGCAATTGTTCTTCAAGGGCCCTGGTGTTTTCGCCCTTCAGCTGCATTTGGTGTAGCAAAGTGTTAAAATTGGTACGATGTACCGATTTGCCTAACTCGATAAATGTTTTGGCGTATTTTTTCTCGAACTGATTTAGCGTAAGCGTTTTTTTACCGGTTGATAACTCGGTAGCGCCATATTTCCAGTAGATCTGGTCAAATTGCTGCTCAACAGATGCGTCGCGTAGCTTGTCCCGATATGCGGGAGCAACCAGGTTAATAAAGTCTGTAGCGTGGATCTCTATCATGCGGTATTGCCCGCTCTGGAAACCGCTGGCCGGTAGCAGCGACATCCTGAACTGCAGGAATTGCTCTTTCTCCATACCATCCACCATGATCTCGAATGAGTTGGTTAATGCCTCAAAATACCGGTTAATCCTTTTTACACGTGCGGTAAAAAAATCTACGGTAAGGCTTTCCTTTTCCGCAATTTGCTTGCACTCGTGTAACGAAAGCTTAAAATACAGCTCTGTTATCTGGTGGTACATTATAAATATCTCCTCATCCGGGAACTGCGTCTTGGGGCTTTGCAGGCTCAGCAGCGTATCCAGATGAATGTAATCCCAATAGGTCAAAAAGTCGGCATGCAGCAAGCCATCCAGGTAGGAGGTCATGTCCTGCCCCATCGCATCATATTTTTCCTGCAGCAGGTTTAATCTTTTTTCAATTTCGGGCGAGATGCTCATAAGAGCAAATATAGGAAAGTTAATTTTTTGATTGCGATGCTTCAATTTTCTCAATACACCGCATTCGGTCTTTTACAATATCCGCCATACCTTTAAAATACCACGGCTCGGAGCTTCTATCAAAGCTGAATTTAAAATCTATCCATAAAAATTTGAAGCCTATTATATAGCCGCCGCCATCGGTACAGTCGGGGCAACCAAAGGTTCTTGTTAAGTTGGATAGCAGCAGCAAAGGGGCATTAAATTTAAGGTCGCTGAAGTCACCCTTGATTATCTGTATAGCCTCTACGCTTTTTTTTGAAGGCTTTTGAAGAATGAGTTGGTCGTCGGTAATCGCGTATTCCAGATTGCACATATCACATTCGCCTGCAAAATAACCTACGTACTCCGTTCCAAAACTAAGCCTAATGATCGACATGGCAAATAAGGCAGTAATGATCAAAGCCGCTTTTGTACGCTTAGAAAGCTCTGTCCAACTGATACTAATATTTACCGATTCTTCTTTAATACCCATATCATTAATAACCCTTAGATGATAAGGTAACCCGATTTCATAGAGAAGTAGTTGAAAATGTTTCTTGATTTTTAATTTTGATTTTTTAATTTTGACTTATTCACAAAAGGCAATGGTGTTCTGCCTATTTGAACCGCTGCAAAGCTGATGACGCCTACTCAAATGGATTTTTTATTTATTTGCTTGTAGGCTATGTTCAAAAATATCATCTCAAAACAGTTAAATCTTTTTAGTTATCTATTGCGGTGGACGCTTATTAGTATACCTGTAGCTATTGCCATTGGTAGCGTAGTCGCTTTTTTTCTGTGGCTGCTTAGCTGGGCCACCCATTTCAGGTTTGGGCATACCTGGTTACTTTATCTTTTGCCCCTGGCTGGTATTGCCATCCATTTACTTTATAAATGGTACGGGCAAAGCGCCGAACGCGGTAATAACCTCATCATCGATGAGATACACCAGCCGGGTGCAGGTGTACCTAAGCGTATGGCCCCGCTTATTCTGCTGACAACCGTTATCACCCATTTATTTGGTGGCTCGGCCGGGCGCGAGGGAACAGCGGTGCAAATTGGAGGGAGCCTCGCTAATTTATTTGGCTCCTGGTTTAAACTGAATGAGGCGGATAAAAAGCTGATACTTACCGCCGGCGTTGCAGCCGGATTCGGGGCTGTTTTTGGTACGCCGCTAACGGGTACCATCTTCGCGCTTGAGGTTATTGCTATAGGGCGCATACAGTATAATGCTTTGCTGCCTTGTTTAATTGCCGCTCTTATTGGAGATGTTACCGTATCAGCATGGGGTGTACATCATACCCAGTATCATATTGATGTGATAAACGCGGGCGGAGATTTTTACGGCAAGCATTTACCGCTAAGCTTTTTGTTACTGGGTAAAATAATACTATCATCTGCTTTATTTGGCCTGGCGTCAATGGCATTTGCCCGGGCGGTACACCTGGTTAAGAATACCGCTCTAAGGTTAATAAAGATAAGCTGGCTCATCCCGGCAATAGGCGGTATAATTATCATCGTTTTAACGTTTGCGTTAGGTAAACCCGACTATCTTGGACTGGGGGTGGATGCGGAATATCCTGGTGCGGTAACCATAGTATCCGCCTTTAAACATGGCGGTGCCGATGCTTTTAGCTGGTTATGGAAATTGATCTATACCTCCGTAACGCTTGGAACGGGTTTTAAAGGCGGTGAGGTTACACCCCTATTTTATATTGGGTCCACATTGGGTAATAGCCTTGCGGATATACTAAACGCGCCGGTTAGTCTTTTTGCCGCGCTTGGCTTTATCGCTGTATTTGCCGGTGCTACCAACACGCCGCTGGCATGTACGCTGATGGGTATTGAACTCTTCGGCGGAGAGTATGCCATGTTCTTTGCAGTGGCCTGTTTTACGGCTTACTTTTTTAGCGGCGAACAGGGTATTTACTCCGCGCAGCGAACAGACACTGCCAAGTTGGGTGGTTACCGAAACAGGCTATTTTCGAAATACAAACTTTAGCAACGAAGCCCTCAAAACATATTCGCGGCTGATTGTTTATAGCTTAAATCCTTAATCCTCATAAAACATGAAGATCAGCCGCATTTTGATCGGTATAGATGACAGCAAATATGCTGAGTACGCTACCAGCTATGGCTTTGATTTAGCTAAAACCTTTAACGCCCATGTAGCACTGGTACACATTGTTGAACCTGCCGTTACGCCTGATACCGGCAGCGGTGCCGATAACCTGATGGGTATGCCATTGCCTACGGCAGATTATAACGACGTTACCGTGATGGATATACAGCGCGAACATGCCGATAACATCATTCACCAGGTAATTGAAAAGTACGGTAAAGGTTTAGAGATCACCCATTTTAATGAATTTGGTTCAACTGCCGATGGCATACTTAACTGCAGCGAAGAGTTCAAAGCCGATCTGATCGTTATCGGTACGCATAGCCGTACGGGTATCGACAGGTTGCTGATGGGAAGTGTAGCCGAAAAAGTGATACGCAATGCGAAGGTACCGGTAATGGTAGTACCGCTTGGGGAAAAGGATTAAGCTTTAATCACTTTAGTCACGGCAAAGAGCTGAAAAAAATATCTTGTCATTCTGAGCAACAGCGAAGAATCTACTATCTCGCAGGTAGATGCTTCGTTCCTCAGAATAACAACTTTATAAATACACCTATGAGGTTGCCCCGCTACGCTCGCAATGACACCTTCAATAAGTTAATACAGCAGCCTAAACTTAATGGTGTGTTCAATAGCCTTTAACTCGTTAAGCACCTGGGTATCGTAACCGGCGTCCACATCGGTAATTACGTAACCAATTTGCGGGTTGGTTACCAGGAACTCGCCTACAATGTTAATGTTGTGGTTGGCGAATACCTCATTTATTTGCGCCAGTATGCCGGGTACGTTCTTGTGAATGTGTATCAGGCGGTGAGCATTGTTAACACGTGGTGGCTGCAGATCAGGGAAGTTGCAGCTCATATGGGTTTTACCCTCATTCATAAAGGCGATAACACGCTTGGGGATAAAATCTGAGTGACGAGGGTTTTGCTTCGGATCATCAAAAATGATGATGCCTTTTTCCCCGGCAGCTTCAGAGAGTTTTTTGCTGGCCACCTTTCCAAAGCAACCTATCACTTTCAATCGGCCCGCATTTTCTAATTGCTCAATGGTTGGTTGATGGTGTTCGTCGCAAAATAAAACGCCGGCCTCTTGCAAGTACTTATCCTCAATTGTGGATTGGTGGCGGATGTTATAGCCCTCGCGTTTCATCTGGCTTAGCGCTTCCTCGTCAATATCGCCCACTACCAAACATTTAATGCGGTTTTTAGGATATGATATAGCACGCGGTAGTTTATTGATGTACAGGAACTCATCAAAACTTGGTGTAATATGGTCAGCTTTTTCAGCTACCGATTTACGTTCGATATTCTCGGTAAAGGCAAAGAACTTTTTGATCATGCCCGACTCTTTCAACTGAAAATCAGAGTAGCCATCGCCTATGCCGTAAATATCGCCCTGCAGGTTAAGCTCTTTCAGCAATTTTACTTTTCCACCCTCTTGCGATAGCGGGTTTTCTTTATCGTAGCCGATGATATTTCCCTCGTCGTCAAACACAAAAGTATTGGCGTAGATATTCTCTTTCTTGATATGGTATTCCGTTACTACCGGCGTAATGAACTCCTTAAAGCCACCGGAAACGATCAACACCTCATCCTGGTGCTTTTTAAAGAATACCGTGTTGCGGGAGAACGACGTAGAAACCTTCTTTTTTAAATGACTTATCAGCATTTTAAGGTGCTCGCGGTTGGCGCAAAGCAACTTAACCCGCTGCTGCAAACTTTCGGTGAACGACAGGCGCCCTTCCATTGATGCATTGGTAAGGTCTTCAATCTGTTTATAGATATCCTCGCGCTGCGGATGGTTTTTAAGCGAAATGCGGGCCAACTCATCCAGTGCCTCTACCTGTGTAAAGGTGCTGTCGAAATCTATAATAAAGTATTGCTCAATTTTTTCGGGCTGCGACGTCATAATCACAAATGTGCAAAATTTTTGTGACGCAGGCTAAGTAAAGTGTAATTACCACACCACCCCTATAGATAAAGTTGCGGGGCGTTAATTGCTTACGCCCCTGCAATTTTACTTAAAATATATACCCGACTCGAGGTCATCCATTAGTGTTGGGCTTGTAGGTTCCCACCCGAGGGTTTCGCTGGTTATAGTATGCGATGTTGGGTTATCGAGCATTACAAAATGCTGGATCCATCCAAAGTGTTCCGTAGCCTCATCGCCGGTTTTTGAAACAACTGACAGGTTAAGGTTGCGGCCAATTACTTCCGCAATGTCTTTTAACGGCACCCCTTCTTCTGATGATGCGTGATAATTGGCATAGTCAGCCGCTTTCTCCAAAGCCAGTACGTAAAGTTTAGCGGCATCAAGGCGGTGTACGCCCGTCCACCGGTTGGTGCCGCCATCAACATAGGCAGATACCCCCTTTTCTTTGGCCAGCCTTACCAGTATGGGCACAAAGCCATGATGGTCGCCCTCGCCATGTACTGATGGAGATAAACGCACTATAGACACTTTTACACCTTTTTCGGCGGCAGCGCGTGCAGCCTCTTCTGTTGCTACACGCGGGAACTGTTCTGATGTAAAAGAAGGCTGCTTATCTTCAGTTGCTAAACCATTACCCGATAATAACGCTGTGCCCGATGTAATCACAAATGGGCGCGATGAACCCTCCAAAACAGAGGCTATGGCTTCGATCACTTTACGGTCTAACTCACAGCTGGCTTTAAAATTTGAAAAATCGTGGATAAAGCCGCAGTGGATTACGGCATCGGCAGCAGCAGCTCCGGCTTTTACGCTCTCTATATCTTCCAGCGAACCGCGATGCACATCGGCACCGGCATTGGCAACTGCCTGTGCCGCTTCGTCTGAACGGACAAGCCCCAATACCTGGTGCCCTGCTTTTATTAACTCCCGGATGACGGCCGAGCCCACAAAGCCCGAAGCGCCGGTTACAAATACTTTCATGTTAATGTGTTATTTATAAGTAAATCAATAACACAAATGTCTGCCGGCCCAGCGCCTAAAAAGAGGACATTTGTCCTTATTTTATTTTACCGCTTTACCTGCGCATGCCTTACGCGGGTTAGCGTTTTAAGCGATACACCAAGATACGAAGCCACCATGTGCAGCGGTATCCGGTTAAAAATATCCGGGTAGCTGCGTACAAAATCTTCGTAGCGTTCCTCTACGGTGGCACTCATAGTATTAAATACGCGTTCGCGTGTCATGGCCAAATTGCGGGCAATAATGTTTTCGCTGTATATTTTCAGTTTTGGGATAGCAACAGACAACGATACGAAGTCGCGTTTGGCCCATAGCAGCATATGTGTGTCTTCCAGGGCCTCAATATCATAAAGCGTAGGCGTGCCATTGCCAAGGCTTTCGGGCTCGGTCATCCAATGGTGTTCGGGCGCAAAATACATATTGTGCTCGCTGCCGTCCTCGCGGGTACGAAAAAGCCTGAGCATGCCACCGAGTATAAATATCTTATGGCGGCATATCTCACCAGCCTGCAACAACATATCCTTACGGCGCACCTTTTTTTCAGTAGCTACAGATAACATCAAGCTTATCTCTTCATCATTAAGGTGGATATATTCCTTTGCGTAGTTACTGAAGTTATTCATCATTTCAAAAATAACGAAAATGGCGGCTTGTTAGATATGCGACTCATGCGTTAAAACTCTTTAGCATAGCATTGGTTATGTTAATTCACATCAACAGTAACGCTATGAGATCGATATGGAAAGGTTCATTAGGCTTTGGGCTGGTTAGCATACCGGTTAAGCTTTATTCGGCAGTGCAAACTACATCGCTTGACTTTGATATGCTGGACAACCGCGACCATGAACGTATACGTTACCAGCGCGTTAATGAGAAAACTCACAAAGAAGTACCGTATGATAAGATTGTAAAGGGCTACAAGCTTAACGACGATTATGTGATAATGGATGATGCCGACTTTGAGGCCGCGGCCCCCGAGAAAAGCAAGGTAATAGAAATTGAAAGCTTTGTTGATATTGATGAAGTGAACCCGATGTTTTATGAAACATCCTATTACACCGAGCCCGACACCAAAAACAACAAAGCTTATGCACTATTGATACAGGCCTTAAAGCAATCGGGCAAGGCAGGCCTGGCACGTTTTGTTCTGCGCAGCACCGAAAGCCTTTGTATTGTGCACCCGGTAGAAAATGTGCTGGTAGTAACGCGCATACGGTTTGGCCAGCAAATACGCGGCACTGAAGAATTAAATGTTGCCGATGATGTGAAAGTAAGTAAGAAAGAACTGGATGTGGGCCTGGCCCTGATAAAGCAATACGCCGAAAAGTTTGATGTATCTAAATTCAAGGACGAGTATACCAATGAATTACTTAACATCATCAAGCAAAAATCTAAAGGTAAGCGGGCAACCATAAAAAAACTTAAACCGCATAAAACAAAAAGTAATGATCTGTACGATCAGTTAATGCAAAGCTTGCAGACCAAGAAAGGAGCTTAAATTAAATAATTATCCTAATAAGAAAACATATAGCGGTAGGTTGTGTTCTATAAAAGAACATTAACATCTATATGCTATGGCAACTAAAACAAAAAAATCACCCGAAACCACGGAAATAGCCGAAGAGTCGGCTTTGAACGAATTATTTATTGATGAGTTAAAAGACATTTATTGGGCAGAGAAACACCTGACCAAAGCGCTGGACAAACTGGCTAAAAAAGCCACCACAGAAGAATTGCGCAATGCTATATTAACACACAGAGACCAAACCGAAAACCAGATTACCCGCCTTGAGTCTGTTTTTGAATCTATCGATGAGAAAGCCGTGGCCAAGAAATGCGAAGCAATGGACGGCTTGATCAAAGAAGCGGACGAGATTGTAAAAAGTACCGAAGATGGCAGCATTACACGTGATGCGGGCATTATTTCGGCCTGCCAGAAGGTAGAGCATTATGAGATCGCGTCATACGGTACGCTTAAATCATTAGCCGGTGTCTTAGGTTATACCGAAGCGGTTGAACTACTGGACGCTACGCTGCAGGAAGAGAAGCAAACCGATGAATTGCTTAC
This sequence comes from Mucilaginibacter sp. MD40, assembly GCF_002288635.1. Classification (GTDB taxonomy): domain Bacteria; phylum Bacteroidota; class Bacteroidia; order Sphingobacteriales; family Sphingobacteriaceae; genus Mucilaginibacter. The sequence continues at coordinate 296,506 of NZ_NRSW01000001.1, forward strand.
GCAATGTGCCGAATCGTCTATCAACCAACCGGCAAAAAGAGAAAAAGCATAATTAAAATCTGAACAGAATTGTAAAGCCGCAATCAGGCAATTGCGGCTTTCTGTTTATGTACCGGTCTTATAATTGTTTACCAACATTTGTTATTTCAATTTGAAAAATAATTAATTTCAAATTAAAGTATGGCATGGTGGTTGCAATAAATTTATTAAATTAAAAACTACCATTATGGAAACTACCACAGAAAAAGCAGTTGAAGTATTAAACGACTTAATAGAAATCAATAACGACCGCATTGATGGATTCACCCGTGCATCAAAAGACCTGGGCGAAGGTGATTTAGACCTTAAAGCAGTATTTGACAAATTTGCCAGCGACAGCCGCAAAAATGTACAGGAATTAAGTGCAGCCGTAGGTCAATTAGGTGGCGAGCTGGAAACAGGCAACTCTGTAAGCGGTACTTTACACCGCGCATGGATCGATGTAAAAGCTACCTTTAGCGGCCACGACCGTAAAGCCATATTAGATGAGTGCGAACGTGGTGAGGATGCCATTAAAAAAGCATACCAGGACGCGTTAACCGAAGATAATGGCCTGGCACCACAACACATTGAAATGTTATCGCGCCAGCAGGATGCCGTTAACGAAGGCCATGATAGCATTAAAGCACTGCGTGACCTGCATGCATAATACATTTGATTAATTTAAAGAGAGCCACTTGCTAAAACAAGTGGCTCTTTTGTTTTTTTGTTAGGATGAACAGTTTAGGGCATTTAACCGTATCTTTGTATCCTTTTATAAATACTGCAAATTTACAAGTGTGATTATTTTAATATTTTTTCTTGCGCATTGGTTTCTGTCGCTATTCTTTCAAACGTTTTTCCTGCACCGTTACGCGTCTCATAAAATGTTTACCACCAATAAGTTTTTTGAGCGTACATTTTATGTTATGACCTATATTTTCCAGGGGTCGTCATATTTAAACCCGCGTGCTTATGCTATTATGCACCGCGAGCACCATGCCTACAGTGATACGGAGAAAGATCCGCATTCGCCCCACTTTTTTAAGGACGTTTTCCAGATGATGTGGTACACCGCTCAAACGTATAAAATGCACGAACGACGTTTAAAAGAACCGGAAGAACGTTTTAGGGGCAACTACCCTGAGTGGAAGTTCCTTGACGTAATTGCTTCATCAATGGTATCACGTATCGTATTCGGTTTGCTATATGTAGCTTTTTACATTCAGTTTGCTACCGCCTGGTGGATGTTCCTGCTGCTACCCATACATTTTCTGATGGGCCCGCTGCATGGAGCCATTGTAAACTGGTGTGGCCACAAATACGGTTACGCTAACTTTGATAACAACGATAAATCAAAAAACACTACCCCTTTTGATTTCCTGATGCTTGGCGAATTATTCCAGAACAACCACCATAAACGCCCAAACAGCGCAAACTTCGGCGCTAAATGGTTCGAGATAGACCCTGTTTACCCGGTAATGAAACTGATGCACTGGGCAAAGATCATCAAGCTGAGAAAAGCGTACGCCTGATAGCGTTGAAAGTATAATATATAGAGGCGAAAGGTGATGAACTTTTCGCCTTTTTTTATTATTACCGAATACGTAAGCAATAAGCCTCACCTAAATCCTCTCCAAAGTACGGGACTTAAAAAGGATTGTGTTTTAGAACCCTCTCCTCTGTATAAGATAGATTAAGGCTAACGATTGCTTCTCTCCTTGTAATAGCGGGATTTATCCGGCGTTACTTCAGAGCAGGCCGGGTTAGGCTTCATCTCTTTTTCTTATCTTTGGCACTCAATATATCCTATAATGAAAATATCGGTATTAGCACAAAATCTTCATGGCTCTGAGATCATCAAAATAGCCGGCGAGATAAACGAATTGAAAAAACAGGGCCAGAATATTGCCAACCTCACCATTGGCGATTTCGACGCTGATATTTACCCTATCCCGGCCGAACTGCGCGATGGCATCATCGACGCTTACAATCATAACCAAACCAACTACCCACCGGCTGATGGTATGCTTAGCCTGCGCGAGAGCGTTTCTGCATTCCTTAACCGTACTTTGGGGTTGGATTATGCTGCTAACCAGATACTGATATCAGGCGGATCGCGCCCTTTAATATATTCTACTTACCTGGCCTTAGTTGACCCGGGCGATAAAGTGGTTTTCCCTACACCATCATGGAACAATAACCACTACTGCGACCTTACCGGTGCCGAAGCCGTATTGGTAGAAACCCGCCCCGAAAATAACTTTATGCCTACGGCAGATGAGATACGCCCGCACCTGAAAGGCGCTACCTTGCTGGCACTGTGTTCGCCGCTTAACCCCACCGGTACCATGTTTGGTAAAAAGGACCTGGAAGAAATATGCGACCTGGTGATTGCCGAAAACAAAAGCCGTAGCGCGGATGAAAAACCGCTGTACCTTTTGTATGATCAGATCTATTCTCAGCTAACCTTCGGCGAGTACAAACATTATGATCCGGTGACCCTTCGCCCGGAGTTGAAAGATTACACCGTGTTTATTGACGGCGGCTCAAAATGTTTTGCCGCTACCGGTGTTCGTGTAGGCTGGGGTTTCGGCCCGGCGTTTATCATCAATAACATGAAGGCTATTGTTGGCCACATGGGTGCCTGGTCGCCAAAGGCCGAGCAGGTTGCTATGGCCGAATACCTGAAAAATGAAGGTTTCGTGAACAGCTACCTGGATACCCTGAAAGACAGGATACAGGCAAGCCTGAATACCCTGCATGAAGGTTTCCAGCAATTAAAAGCGGAAGGCTTCGCGGTTGATTCGATAGAGCCGATGGGCGCTATTTATCTGACCATTAAGTTAGACTATACCGGCAAAACAACCCCGGATGGCAAAGTACTGGAGAACAGCGCCGACGTAAACTTCTACCTGATAAAAGAAGCAGGTGTAGCCTTTGTACCATTCTCAGCTTTCGGCACAGGCGAAGAAGTGACCTGGTTCAGGGCATCAGTAGGCGCCACTGCATTGGAAGATATCGAGCAGATGACACCACGCATCAGAACAGCTTTAGCTAAACTGAAATAAAGAAACAATCTCATCTTAAACCCTCCCTTTTAGGGAGGGTTTAAGTGGGACCATAAACCTTTACCATGCCAAACGGAACACTCTATCTCATACCTGTCCCCCTTGCTGATGATGCCGCGGCTAAATCATTTACGCCGTACCTTACCGATACCATTAACAGCATTAAGGAATACATTGTAGAGAATGAGAAAACCGCCCGCAAGTTCCTGAAACAAGCCGGACTAAAAACGCCGCAAAGCGAACTGCTGATACATGATTACGGCAAGCATAATCGCGACAGCGGACTGAAGGATTTTTTTAAGGGATTATTGGCCGGTAACGATGTTGGCCTCATGAGCGAGGCTGGTTGCCCCGGCATAGCCGACCCCGGCGCTGATATTGTTGCCGAAGCGCATCGCAAAGGGATAACGGTAGTGCCATTGGTGGGGCCAAGCTCTATCTTGCTGGCGCTTATGGCATCCGGATTTAACGGACAAAGTTTTACCTTTCACGGCTATTTGCCGATAGACAAAGCTGACCGCACACGCCGCATTAAGGAGCTGGAGAATGCTGCCGAGCGCCATAAACAAACGCAATTGTTTATTGAAACTCCGTTCCGCAATGATAGCATGCTGCAGGAAGTTTTAAAAACCTGCAAACCCAATACGCGCCTTTGCATTGCCTGCGATATTACGGCACCTACAGAATTTATAAAAACCCAAACCATAGCAGCCTGGCAAAAACAGGTGCCCGATCTGCGGAAACGACCGGCTATATTCCTGCTATTCCACGCCTGATGCTGAGGCCGCCGCAACATACCAGCGTGCTCATTGTAGGAGCAGGTCCATCAGGATTGATGATGGCCGCGCAATTGCTGCGCTACGGTATACAACCGGTTATTATTGATAGTAAGCCCGGCCCTACAGACCAATCAAAAGCTTTGGCTGTGCAGGCGCGTTCGCTGGAGATCTATCGGCAAATGGGGGTGGTTGACAAAATATTACAGGAGGGCAAGAAAGCCAAAGGTTTAGCCTATTTTAAGGATGGAGATTACCTTGCAGAACTCAACCTTAATCAAATTGGTAGCCAGCAAACGCTGTTTCCATACATCCTGCTCTATCCACAAAGTAAAAACGAACGTGTACTGCTCGATTATTTAACACAAGCTACCTGCCCTGTTTACTGGCAAACCTCGCTTGTACAATTACGCCAGTTAGGCACTAAAAGCGAAGCGACCTTGCAGGCGGGCGAGCATACTTACCGAATCACCTGCGATTATGTAATAGGCGCTGATGGCGCGCATAGTACTGTGCGCAAGCAAATGGGCATGCATTTTAGCGGTGATACCTACAAGCATAAGTTTTTCCTGGCAGATGTTAAGCTAAGATCGGTTATGGATGATCAGCTCATCACTTTGTACATGGATAAACAGGGCTTCGCCGGTTTTTTCCCGCTGCCGGAAGCCGATAGTTTCAGGATAGTAGCCAGTTTGCCCGACGAGTTAGAGGATGAAGAAAACCCAACGCTTGAGGCGGTTCTGCCTGCTTTAAACAGGATCACCAAAAGAGAGATTCATGTAGAAAAGATCAATTGGTTCACCACATATAAACTGCATCATCGTATGGCTACGCAGTTTAATGAGGGTAACTGTTTCCTGGTGGGAGATGCCGCTCACATCCACTCGCCGGTTGGCGGCCAGGGCATGAACACCGGCCTGCAGGATGCTTATAACCTTGCCTGGAAACTGGCCGCGGTGATCAACGGACAAATAGCACCTCACATCATTAACAGCTACGGAGAGGAAAGAATGCCGGTAGCCAAAGAATTGCTAAATACTACCGATAGGATCTTCAACGTGGTTACTTCACGCACCTGGTTTGGCAATTTGTTAAAGCGCTATGTGGTACCACGCGTGCTCAAGTTTGGTTGGGAGAAAGAAAGTGCCCGCAATTTCTTTTTTAAACGAGCATCACAGATCGGCATCAGTTATCGCGATAGCAAACTGAGCTTATCATTAGGCAGGCCGACCGAGATAAAAGCCGGCGACAGGCTACCCTACTTGGAAATTTTCGACGAAAAGAAAAAAGCTAACACTGATTTGCATAGCTGGTGCGCTAAATCCGGTTTCACGCTCCTTACCTTTGGCCAAGTGCAAGAAAGCTTTTTATTCACCATAGCCAAGTGGCTTACGCAGGATTACAACGGCGCTATCAATTTCTTTCATTTGCCATACTCATCATCAAACCAGCAAGTGTTTGATAGCTTGCAAATAGCAGAGGGCACACGCAAAGCCATCATCGTAAGGCCGGATATGCATATCGGTTACCTCAATGACCTGATAGATATCAGCATGATGAATAATTACCTGCGAAATATTGTTGGTTTTAAAACCCGCTAAAAAGCTATGCCCCCGCATTGCTGCAGAGGCATAAACACTAAACCAAACACTATTATGAAAAAAATCAGGCGTTCTGTTATGCGGCTAATACATTCTGTTTATTTGAGGTAGCAATGCCAACAGGCTGGTAGCTGCTTATGGCTAAATGATCCTGCATTTTTACGGTGAATGTAGTTTCGCCGCTATTGGCAGATAGTACCAGGTATTCGCCTATGGTATTTAAAAGCAGTAATTCACTGGTTATGTAATTAATGGCAACTTTGTGTGCGCTGACGTCGGTGATGTCAGATTCTATTAATTCCATTTGGGGTACCTCAAAATTGATGCTGTTCCCAAGTGTATCAGTAAGTACCGGTATCTTATTCTTAAGCGTCTCAATAAAGTACCCTATTACAAAACTTAGCTTGTAATGTAACGAGTTGGCCCTGCCATCGTTATTCTTCATCTCGCTAAATGTCCTTAATACGTTGCCGGGATTATAGGCCTGTGACTTTAACAGAAACTCCCGGTAAGATGCCGAGAGGATACTGCGCTCAAAATCTGTTTTGGCCGATGAATCGATAACCTGTTTATAAGTAAGTTTAATGATAGCTTTAGACATAACGGTAGTTTTTGTGATTGATATTGTCCCGGTGATCTTATAATGCAATGCCGAATGTATATGTGCCCGTGTAGCCAGCTGCAATGCTGCCTGTTAAAGATGGCGTTTCGTTAGCCAGGTCGGTAGCCGAGTTTCCCAGAATGCCGTCATTAGCGTTACGGGTGGTGTTTACCCCTACGCCGTAATGCGTATGCACCGCATCAGAGATATTTTCAGGAAAGGCAAACTGGGCTGTCTTTTTTAATACATTGTTCACAAATATCTCGAAGTGGATATGTGTTGCCCTGCCCTGGTACCAGCCCGGATAAACTGTGGTAAAGGTTACAGCACCCTTAGCATCTGTGGTTTGGTAACCGCGTAAGAAAGTTTCGCCTACAAAGCTTTTACCGTTTTGGTTTCCATAGCCCGAGTAGTAGCCATCTTTACTGCAATGCCATATATCAACTCGTGCATTCTGCACTACATTACAATTATCGTTGGTATTTACTACCAGTAAGTTAAGCACTAACGGCACGCCTGTTTGTCCGCCGGTAATGTCTGACCGGTCAAGCGGGTTCTTTAACTCACCGCCGGGATAAGGATAAGGGCCTTCTACCTCAGTAGGAGTTACACGGCAGGCGCTGCTGCCTGCATTAGTATCAGCCGATGTTGTAGAACCGGTGCTGTCAATCGCCGCATCTGCCGAATCCTTTTTACAGGCGTCCAACAGCATGGGCGTTGCCGCGGCGGCGATGGCGAATGATCTTAAAAAATGTTTACGTTCCATATTTACAGAATTAGCAGGGGTGTGCGTTTATTTATTTCTGTAAAAGTAGATAGCTGGTAGAAAGTATTGAAAAGGGTATCGGTAAACGCCTGTTTTGTATCGATTACGCTTTACTTCATCCAGTTACGGACGAAATCAGCATAGCTATCGCTCACCGGCAATTCAATAGCAGGTAGTTTAACCTTACGGTTTTGTATGGAGATGATCTTGTTTACAGGCACAATATAACTACGGTGTATACGCTGAAACCTACCCTCGGGAAGTTTCTCTAAAACCCGTTTAAGGGGCATAAGTGTAAGGATGGTTTTGTCAAACTGGAGATGTATCTTGATATAGTCTTCCATACTTTCTATGTATTCAATATCCTTGTGGTTTATCTTCACCATTTTGTACTCCGAATAAACATACAGGCTTTCACCCTCGCCATCACCGTTGGTAGCATTTTTGTAACGATGATAGTCGGCCGCTTTTTCAATAGCCTTACCAAAACGTGCAACGTCAATAGGCTTAAGCAGGTAATCTATGGCCTCCAATTCAAAACCCTCAAAAGCAAAGTTTTTATACGCGGTGGTAAATATCACCATTGGCTTTTTATCCAGCGCACGCACCAGGTCAATGCCGGTAATATCGGGCATGTTAATGTCTATGAATAGCAGATCAATGACGTTGTTCCGCAGGTATTCAGCGCCGGCAATGGCATCCTCAAAAGTTTGCATCAGGTTAAGCGACGGGAACTTGGAGATGTAGTTTTTCATCAGTTCCAATGCCAGCGGCTCATCATCTATGGCAACACATTTCAATTGCATATTTATCAGCTATATAAAGTAAGTATCACGGTAAATTGGTTATTTTCCTCGTTGATGTTGAGGATGTGTTTGCCGGGGTAAAGATATTTCAAACGCTCACGCGTATTAGTAATACCAATACCGGTACGCTCCAGGTTTTGGTTACGCTCAAATATGGGGTTTACGCAAAAGAACACAATAGCATCGGGCTTTACCAGCAGGTTAATGTCGATATTGCTTTGGTGCTGTTTACTTATACCGTATTTAAACACATTCTCCACGAAGGTCATCAATAGTATAGGCGCTATCTTTCTATTCGTCAGATCGCCTTGCACGGTAAAGCTAACCACGTTTTTGGCACCTAAGCGTAAGCGCTGAAGATCAATATAGTTGGCAATGCAGCTCACCTCATTCTGGAGGTCAACAAAATCTTCTTTCACCTCATCGGTAACGTAGCGCATAATGTTGGATAGCTTCATGATACTATCCGCCGTGTACTCATTGTTGGTGATAGCAAGCGTGTAGATATTATTAAGTGTGTTGAATAGGAAATGCGGATTGATCTGGGCTTTTAGAAATGATAATTCCGCGCTCGCTTTTTCAGCTTCGGCGCTAATGGCCCGCTGCTCGGTAGTTTGCCATTGTACAACAGTTTTAATAGCGGTACTCAAGGCCATGATCATCAGGAACAGGAACAAGCTCGACGAATCAAAATGCCTCCTTCTGCCATTGCGCCATCGCTCCCTGAACTGGGGAGGTGGCATTCCGCCGGGAGATATTCGGGCTCTTTGATTACTGTCAGGCTGTTGCATGTTTTGTGGCGGCGGTGGCTGTTGTCCATTGCTATCGGGCTTAAAATTGAGAGAAGCGCCCGCCGGAAAACCCATCGGTGGCGGGCCAAATTGCGATGCGGCCATTTGCGCAAAGGCCTTTTTATTTATGCTATGTAATAACTTATCGTAAGGTTTAAGTACATATACAGCACTAAGCAGGCAAAAGCAGATAATAGCATAATCAATATATTTTTTCCTGAGAAAGAACCTCGGAAAAAGGAAGTTAGTGTTGAGATAAAAGAGGGAAATATAAGTAGCACAAAATAGCCAGTAATAAGGAGACGCAATGATAGTGCCCATGGAAACGTTGCCATCGGGGCCGTTCAGGAACAACAGCGGGAAAGCCATAAATAACAGCCAGCAGGCTATATGTATAAGTACCGAAAAGGTTTTTAAGCGTAGCATCCCCAAAAGAATGGTTAATCAGCTTAAAAATAAGTAAAGTATCGGTAAGCAGGCAGTATGTGTAGACGAATTACCCGTGTATGGTTTCGGCTTTGCCGTAGTTTTGTATCACCTGCGCTTCGTAAGCCAAAAACTCCGTCCAGCGTTTGTCAACATCTACCTCAACAGCGTATTTTTTTGCCAGCCGGATAAACATGGCATAATGTGTAGCCTCGCTTACCATCAGTTCGTAGTAAAAGTCTGCTAATTCCTTATCATTAATATTGTCAGACAGCACCTTGAAGCGTTCGCAGCTGCGCGCCTCTATCATGGCTGAAAATAAAAGCCGGTCTATCAACTGTGCTTCACGCCCGCCTCCTATAATGATAAACTTGCGCAGCTCGTTCACGTAATTGTCTTTACGTTCTCGGCCCAAAGTGTAACCGCGTTGAATTATGAGCTGGTGAACGCGTTTAAAATGTTCCATTTCTTCCTGCACCAGGTCGCTCATTTCCTGCACCAGGTCGCTTAGGTTGGGGTTTTGTACAATTAACGTAATGGCGTTGCTGGCCGCTTTTTGTTCGCAAAAGGCATGGTCGGTAAGCAACTCTTCAATGTTACTTTCCACAACGTTCTTTACCCACAAAGGGTCGGTAGGTAATTGCAGCTTTAAAATGGTTTTCTCGTTCACAACTACAAAGATAGGGGTTAAAAGCAGAAAGGTGAAAGACTAAAGGCAAAAGCAAAACATCGCTGTAAAACAAAAAAGCCGCATCTTAAATAAGAAGCGGCTTTAGATATTCTGTATTACTAATTTTAGCGTGCCTTAAAGTTTTTTGCCTTTTTAACCGGCAGGTGAGGTTTTCCCTGTGGGTGTATCTCCGGCGCGCCCACCATAGTCATGGCGCAACGGAAACCTACTTCGGCGCTTGATTCATCCTGGTCCATAAAACGGCGTGCGGCAGGGTTTAACCAGTAAGCCATATCATTCCATGAACCGCCTTTGTACACCTTAGAGTGGTTATTCACCAAAGTAGTGGTGCCATAAAGCGCGGTATTAACAGTATCATTAAATCCTCGAAAATCGGCTGTATATGCTTTACCGGCTAAAGGATCTTTGGTTTGCGGCGTAGATGCACCAGCCTGCCCATTATTGCCGTTGGCGCCCTGTTGTTGGTTAGCCGCTTGCCCGCCCTGTTGCATGGCAAGCATTTCGCTGTATTTAAGTTTTTTATTTGAACGTGCCGGGTCTTTTATAGGACGGCCGTATTTATCTTTTGCGTAAAGGCCTTTTGAGGGATCAGACAGGCGTTTGTTGGAAAACTCGTTACCACGGAAAGGATTAAAATCATCCACTTCTTCAAACGATGTTTGGCGGTAGGTATCTGCCACCCATTCGTTTACATTTCCGGCCATGTTGTACAAACCGAAATCATTAGGTTCGTATGAACGTACCGGCGCAGTAATGTCGGCCTTATCATTCAAACCACCGCCAACACCGGCGTTATCGCCGCTGCCACGTTTAAAGTTAGCCAATATTAAACCCCTGGTCTTGCTTTTTGGCGAGCGTACGCCAAGGCCGTTCCATGGGTATATTTTACCATCGTTAATGTTTTCAAACTGAGTATTACCGGCCAGGGCAAGAGCAGCGTATTCCCACTCCGCTTCAGAAGGCAGGCGGTAACCTTGTTTCAGTACACCATCCTCCATACGTACCGGGCGCACGGCGCGGCCATTTTTACCGGTACCTGTATTTTTAGCGTTAGGGTTAAGGTCTGGTATCATTTTTTTACCATCAATACCCTGGCCGCGATATTGCCCGTTCAGGTAAATGTCAGTATTAAATGGCTGATCGGCTCCGGCACCTGCCGAGGCGTTACCCTGCCCCTGTTTGCCTGCTTTATCTTTCCAGGCAACCAGGTTACCGCGCTCACGCAATATGTTCTCATTCGTACGGTCGGTTCTCCATACACAATAGTCCTGTGCCTGGTCCCAGGTTACACCTACCACCGGGTAATCCTGAAAAGCCGGGTGACGAAGGTAATTATCAACGTAAGGTTCGTTGTAAGACAGCGGCCTGCGCCACACTAAAGTATCCGGCAGGGCATTATAATAAAGTTCCTGGTCGTTAGGGAAAGTAATATTTATCCAGTGCAGGTAATCGAGCCAATCCTGGTTAGATACCTCTGTTTCATCCATATAAAATGAAGGCACGGTAACCCTGCGCCTAACGTTGTTATATTCATAGGTAATATCCTGGTCGGCACTGCCACCCAGTACAAAAGTACCGCCTTCTATAGGTACAAGGCCTGGGCCGGGGGTTGGGTGCGTTTGTCTGAAACGCAAATAACCACCGTTGGTCCTGTCATTATAGGCCATGCCGGTTTTTTGCGATTGCTCCTTTTTACTGCAGCTGCTAAGCATCACACCTAAACCCAACATCACTAAAGCAGTATTAGTAATTACTCTCATGTTTATTTTGTAAATATTTGCTGGTAAATTTATAAAAAAATCAATAACAAATTCTCGTGTTAGAGGGCATGGGCAAAGCCGTTTACACCCTGTGGCTTTTTTAAACGGATAAAACCTACCGGCGGTTACAATTATTTGTACAAAATGGTAAAGCCACTGCGCTATTATTACGTATAATAGCGCATTATTTTTTGTTACTTATTAAAAATAATAAGATTAAATTGCACCAATGAAGTTTTTGAACACTAAGCACCTTGCACTAATTATATTGCTCGGCTTTCCTGCTTTCGCAAAAGCACAAAGTTCAACCAATGGTAGTGGCGCCAACGCCATACCTACGGCGGTGCCTTTCCTTAACATCACGCCCGATTCGCGCTCGGGTGCCATGGGCGATGCAGGCGTTGCGCTGTCGCCTGATGTTAACGCCAATTACTGGAACCCCGCTAAACTGGCCTTCTTAGAAGAAAACCACAATATATCGGTATCATACAGCCCATGGCTGCGTAACCTGGTGCCTGATGTTAGCCTCTCTTACCTCAGTTACGCGCACAAGATTGACGAGCGCAACAGCATTGGCGCATCATTACGATATTTTAACCTGGGGTCGATACAACTGATCGATGGTAACCAAACCGACCAGGGATCCTATACCCCCAATGAACTTGCACTTGATGTAGCTTTCGCGCGTAAATTTGGCAACAACCTGTCGTTAGGCTTGCAGGCACGCTATATTTATTCCAACTTTAGTAACGGTTCGTTCGTTACCGGGGGCAGCCAAACCAACAAGGCGGGAAAAGCTTTCGCGGCAGGCGTATCGCTATATTACGTTAAAGGTTATGGCGATAACAAAACCTTTTCATTTGGTACCAATATCTCTAACATAGGAACCAAAATAAGCTACGCGGATAACGGCCCCTCATACTTCCTGCCTACCAACTTAAAATTAGGCGTGGCCAATTCATGGAGTATTGATAGTTTGAGCAAGTTCACTGTAGCATTTGATGTGAATAAGCTACTGGTGCCTACCCCGCCCATCCGTGATAACCAAGGCAATATTATTCGCGGGCATGATGATAATGTATCTGTTCCAGCCGGTATATTCCAGTCGTTTGGCGATGCCCCGGGTGGCTTTAGTGAGGAGCTTAAAGAGTTTACCCTATCGCCCGCGGTAGAATATATGTATAACGACCTGCTTGCAGTGCGAGCCGGATATTTTTACGAGAACCCCCAAAAGGGCGGCCGCCACTACCTTACCACCGGTTTTGGTGTAAAGTATAAAGATTACCGGTTTGATTTCGCTTACCTTATTGCCAGCCAGCAGAACAGTCCGCTGGCCAACACCCTGCGTTTCACCCTTTCGGCCAGTTTTGGTGGTACAGGCAACGCGTCAACAGCAGCAAAAAAATAATGGCTAAAATAAAAGTAGGCTTTGGCTTTGATGTACATCAGCTCAAGCAGAACCACCCTTTCGTTTTGGGTGGTGTTACCCTCGAACATACCAGCGGCGCTTACGGCCATTCTGATGCAGACGTAATGTTGCACGCCATTTGCGATGCCCTTTTAGGCGCGGCTAACCTGCGCGATATTGGCTACCATTTCTCCAATAAAGACGACCGCTGGAAAGGCATCAGCAGCCTTATCCTCTTGCAGCATGTGGTAAAACTACTGGACGAAAAAGGCTGGAAAATAGGCAACATCGACGCGATGGTTTGCCTGGAAGCACCCAAAATTAACCCGCACATACCTGCTATGCAAGCCAATATTGCCAAAGCGGCGGGGATTGATATAGAAGACATATCTATTAAAGCTACTACCAACGAACAGCTTGGCTTTATTGGCCGCGAGGAAGGTGTGGTGGCTTATGCGGTATGCTTGATCGAGAAGGGGTAAAAAACTTTCAGGTTTAATGAAAGACATGTGTATGATATCAGTGTAACAACTTGTCGTAATATCACGTCTTAACTCCCGACATGAAAACAAGAAACCTTTTCCTATTCTTTATGCTGTACACTGCATTATGCAGCCGCGCTCAACAGCCGGATCATAAAAAAGTCTACACTTCAGATATTGATCATTTCTGGCAAGCCTTTGACAGCATAGCCACAACTACCGACACCTTAAAGCAGGTAGATATGATGCAACGCATATATGTAGACCAAGGCACACCCGGCCTAAAGGCGTTTATGAAAGCGAGAGATTACAATGCTGAGTTATGGGTAAAACTCATTCATCGCTATCCCAAGTTCTGGAAAAGCATCAGGAGTAATACACTTAGCGTTAAGGAACAGGTACCCGCCATCAATAAGAGTATAGATAACTTTGTAAAGCTTTACCCCCAGGCAAAGCCTGCGAAAATGTATTTCACCGTAGGCGGCCTGCGTTCCGGAGGCACCACTACCGATGATATGGTGCTCATAGGAGCTGAAATTGCCACGGCAGATGAACACACTGATGCCTCAGAACTTAATGATTGGCTTAAAAACGTTTTTAAAAATCAAAGTGGCGCCAATTTAGTGGCGCTAAATGTACACGAGTACGTGCATACCCAGCAAAAAATGAGTGATGCGGAACTTTTACTTGCACAAACTATTAAAGAAGGCTCGGCAGATTTCGTAGCAGAACTGGCAACCAAAATACCCAATAACAGTGCTTACATGGTATACGGCAGGGCGCATGAACAGGAACTAAAAGATAAATTCCGCATTGAAATGTTCAGTACCTCTACCCGCAACTGGTTGTATAACGGTTCTGATAATCCCCATCCTGATCTGGGCTATTTTATGGGTTATGTTATTTGTAAGGCCTATTATCAGCATCAAACTGATAAAAAGAAGGCTGTAAAAGATATTCTGGAACTTAACTACGGTGACGAGAAACAGGTAGAAGATTTTTTAGAACGATCACAATATTATCAACAACCCATTAATAAGCAGGAATTGATAGATGCTTATGAAAAACTGCAACCCATAGTCACCATCCTGTCGCCGGATATCAATGGTAAAAAAGAGGTTAGCGCCAGCTTAACCGAGCTTACCATTAATTTTTCGGAGCCTATGGCCAAAGGTTATTCTATAAGTTTTGGCGAAGGCGGCAAAGAGCATTTCCCTTTATCAGGCGTTATTGGTTTTTCAGAGGATAAAAGGTCCTTTATAGTAAAAATGGCTTTGCAACCGGGCAAAATTTATGATTTCATCATTACCGGGCGGTCGTTTTCATCACAGGCAGGCTACCCGCTAAAATCATACACCATACACTTTGAAACACACTAATGCTTAATGTTTGCAAGGTTAGGTAAAACCATCGCTTTTGAGTAACTTTGCGAAAATTTTTAGTAAACCGCCGGGAGCTAAAACCCTGGCAGCGTTTATGATGTTTCCATAGAGATATATGAGCGAAAAAATAGTAGATCTGGGCGAGCAAAGCGAAGTTGAGGTTTATGGCGCACGGGTACATAATTTAAAAAATATCGACGTTTCTTTTCCGCGCAACAAACTGGTGGTGATTACCGGGCTTAGTGGCAGCGGGAAATCATCATTGGCTTTCGATACCATTTATGCCGAGGGCCAGCGTCGTTACATGGAAACATTTTCAGCCTACTCGCGCCAGTTCATGGGCGGTATGGAGCGGCCTGATGTGGACAAGGTATCAGGCCTTAGTCCGGTAATTGCTATTGAGCAAAAAACCACCAGTAAAAACCCACGCTCAACCGTAGGTACCATTACCGAGATATATGATTTTATGCGCTTGCTTTTTGCCCGCGCGGGTGATGCCTATAGCTACACCACCGGCGAGAAGATGGAGCGGATGAGCGAAGACCAGATACTGAAAACCATCGCCGAAAAGTTTGACGGTCAGCCGGTAAATATTTTGGCACCGGTGGTTAAAGCGCGTAAAGGGCACTACCGTGAGCTGTTTGAGCAAATACGTAAACAAGGCTATTTGAAAGTTTACGTTGATGGCCAGATAATGGATGTAGAGCCCAAAATGCAGCTGGACCGTTACAAGATACACGATATTGATATTGTGGTTGACCGCCTGGTGATCAGCGAAGCCGATAGTAAGCGTTTGTATACCTCCGTTCAATCAGCGTTAAAAACAGCTAAGGGTATTATCCGTATTGCGGATAAGGATAATAACGTATCCTATTTTAGTAAATACCTGATGGATCCGGTATCAGGCATCTCTTATGATGAGCCGCAGCCTAATACCTTCTCGTTCAACTCACCTTATGGTGCCTGCGAAAAGTGTAATGGCCTCGGCTATATTTTTGAAGTGGATGAAGCTTCGGTGATCCCTAATCCCAAGCTGAGTATTATGAATGGTGGGCTTGCGCCTATCGGCGAATACCGCGAAACCTGGATATTCCAGGTACTGAAAGCTCTTGCTAAAAAGTACGACTTCTCCTTATCTACTCCCCTGGAGAAACTTACACGCGAACAACTGGATATCATCCTTAACGGTACGCCGGACATGATCACCGTACCGGTAGAATACAATAAATGGAACGTACAAAACTACCAGATCAGTTTCGACGGTATTATCCGTATGCTGGAAGAGCAGCAGGAACGCCGCGGCGATGAAGGTATTGATGACATGGAGAACTACCGGGTGTTGCGCACCTGCCCGGTTTGTAACGGCGCACGCTTAAAGAAAGAGTCGCTGCACTTTAAGGTTGACAAAAAGAACATCTTTGAACTGGCCTGCATGGACATTACCACGCTTGATGCCTGGTTCACCGGCCTGGAAGACCGCCTGAGCGAGCGCCAGAATGTGATCGCTAAAGAGATATTGAAAGAGATCCGTGCACGTATAGGCTTCCTGCTTGATGTTGGCTTGAGTTACTTAACGCTCGACCGTACCGCTAAAACACTATCAGGTGGCGAAGCGCAGCGCATCAGGCTGGCAACGCAGATAGGTTCGCAGTTGATGAACGTCATGTACATTCTGGACGAACCCAGCATAGGCCTTCACCAGCGCGATAACGAACGTTTAATAAATGCGCTTAAAAACCTGCGTGACCTGGGCAATACCGTATTGGTAGTAGAGCACGACAAGGACATGATACTGGAAGCCGACCATGTGATAGACATGGGCCCGGCAGCCGGCGTACATGGCGGTACTGTGGTGGCTCAAGGCACCCCGACACAGTTAATGAGCGCTACTACGCTTACCACATCTTACATTAACGGCAAAAAGGAAATAGCCGTCCCTAAAAAACGCAGGGAAGGTAATGGCAAAGTTTTAAGCCTTAAAAAGGCGACAGGCCATAACCTTAAAAAAGTTTCGGTTGATTTCCCGTTGGGTAAACTGATAGGGGTAACGGGAGTATCGGGCTCTGGTAAATCCAGTTTAATTATCGAAACCCTTTATCCTATTCTTAATCACCACTTTTTCCGGGCCAAGAAGCATCCGCTTCCATATGAGAAAATTGAGGGATTAGAGCATATTGATAAAGTAATTGAAATAGACCAAACACCTATTGGCCGTACGCCGCGCTCAAACCCGGCTACCTACACAGGCGTTTTCTCTGATATCCGCAACCTGTTTGTGGCTTTGCCGGAGTCGCGCATACGTGGTTACAAACCCGGCCGTTTCTCGTTCAACGTAAAAGGTGGCCGTTGCGAAACCTGCCAGGGTGCCGGCATGAAGGTGATAGAGATGAACTTTTTGCCGGATGTACAGGTCCCTTGCGAAGAATGCCAGGGCCGCCGCTACAACCGCGAAACTTTGGAAGTACGCTACCGTGGAAAATCTATCAGCGATGTGCTGGACATGAGCATTGAGGATGCTACGCCATTCTTTGAGCATATCCCGTCCATCTACCGTAAGGTAAAAACCTTGAATGATGTCGGTTTGGGTTACATTACCCTCGGCCAGGCGTCTACCACCCTATCCGGCGGTGAGGCCCAGCGCGTGAAACTGGCTACTGAGCTTTCTAAAAAAGATACCGGTAACACCTTCTATATATTAGATGAGCCAACCACCGGTTTACACTTTGAGGATATTAACGTACTCCTCGGCGTGTTGCAGCAACTGGTTGATAAGGGCAATACCGTATTGGTGATTGAGCACAACCTGGATGTAATAAAAGTGGTTGACCATGTGATAGACGTAGGCCCAGAAGGCGGCGCAGGCGGAGGCAAGATATTATTCAGCGGCACGCCCGAAGGGCTTTGTAAGGTTAAAGAAAGCTTTACCGGCAGATTTCTTAAAAAGGAAATGAATATTAAATAAGTTTGATGCAAGAATAGCAAATCCGGTACCTTATTCTTAGTTGCCGGCTTTACGCTTATTTCATCATTTAATAATTTTCAAAACACATTTCTTTACTAAATTGCCGCCAATTCTATTCTATGAAAATATTGTTCGGTATACAGGGTACAGGTAACGGCCACATCAGTCGCGCCCGTGAAATTGTGCCCCTGCTGCAGCAATATGGCGATGTTGACCTGTTGGTAAGCGGCACCGAAGCCGAGGTAAGTCTGTCCCAGCCGCTTAAGTATAAATTTCATGGTTTCAGCTTTGTATTCGGGAAGAATGGCGGTGTTGATAATTGGGCTACTTTCAAGATCATGAACCTGCGCCAGTTATGGAAAGATATGCATAGCCTGCCGCTGCAAGACTATGACCTGATCATTAACGATTTTGAACCCGTAAGCGCCTGGGCCTGCCGCCTGCAAAAAGTACCATCGGTATCGTTAAGTCATCAATGCTCATTCGTTTCCAGTAAAACGCCACGCCCTGCCAAATGGAACTATGCTGAATGGCTATTTAAATATTATTCGCCTACCACACACCATATCGGCTTTCATTTTGAACGGTATGATGATTTTATACATACCCCGGTTATCCGCGGTGATATCCGCCGGATGGAAACTTCTGATAAGGGGCATTACAGTGTTTATCTGCCGGCTTACAGCGATAAAACACTGGTAAAGCACCTAAGCCAAACTCGTGATGTAGAATGGCACATTTTTAGTAAACGACAGAAAACACCTTATCGTGAAGGAAATGTGCAAATCTTTCCGGTAAACAACGAGGCTTTTAACGCCAGCCTGGCCAGTTGTACCGGCCTCCTTACCGGAGGCGGCTTTGAAGGCCCTGCCGAAGCGCTATATCTGGGCAAGAAGGTTTTGATGATACCTATGAGGGGGCAGTATGAGCAGCAATGCAACGCTTTATCCGCTTCAAAACTGGGGGTAGAGGTAATCCATACCATAGGCCCTGATTTTGTACAACGTATTAATAAATGGCTCGGCGATGATAAGCGCATCGTAGTAGATTTCCCTGACGAAACCGCGCAGATAGTGGATAACATGGTGAAACAATACGCCAGGCAAAGGTAAACCCCACCACACCTCACTTTTATTTACGTGTATTTGTGTTAATTTTGCCGCTTCAGGTAACCGCCCGTGTATGATCAATATTTTCAAGGCATTTAATCCGCTCAATGTACTATGGCTGGCTATCCTGGTGTTCATACTGCGCCTTGGCTACATTATTGAAGCGCCCGATAAACTACAGTTTGTTTTTGTTGAACCCTTTGCCCGCCTTTTACTTCCGGTTGGCTACGAGTATGCCTTCTCGCCGGTAGAAAATGTTTGTATAGCAGCCATATTGGTGCTGGCACAAGCCCTCTTGCTTAATTTCCTGGTAAACAAGTATAACCTGCTGGGCCGGTCAACCTTTTTACCTTCATTAATGTACGTTACGGTTACGGCACTTTTTCCGCAGTTCCTGGTACTTAGCGCGCCGCTCATTTGTAATTTCCTGCTGATATGGATGTTATTTAAGCTTTTTAGCTTTTATAAGGGCGAGGATGCTAAATCAACCGCGTATGACCTGGGCATGATCGTTGCGCTGGGATCCATCATTTACCTGCCCTACATTTATTTATTCCTGAGTATATGGATAGGTCTGGTTATTTTTAAACCCTTTAATTGGCGCGAGTGGATATCAGGTATACTGGGTTATATTACCGTTTTTTTCTTTTTCGCGGTTTACTATTACCTAACCAATCACCTGCACAGCTTTTACCAGATATGGGCACCATTAGGAACTAAATTTCCTAATAGTATTAACATCAAGTATCTTAATTACCTTGTATTGATCCCTGTTATCATACTTATTGGCTTGTTTTTGTACAGCTTTCAGCAAAACTATTACAAAAGCTATGTGCAGGTGCGTAAATCATACCAGCTATTGTTTTTCATTTTTTTAATAGGAGGCTTATCCTTCTATGTTAAAAGCCGGTTTAACCTGCAGCATTTTTTGCTTTGCGCGGTGCCTGTAGCGGTATGCATATCCTATTATTTTGCTTACGCCACGCGCAAGTGGTTGTACGAAAGCCTGTATTTACTGCTGCTTATCAGCGTTATATATTTTCAGTTTAACACTTTTTAACTTTTACATTCGCTCATATTTGAGCGGTTATGTTAGCTTTGTATCATGAAATTTGGTGTAGTAATTTTCCCCGGTTCTAACTGCGATGAAGATATCATCCATGTGCTACAAAATGTAATGGGCCAGCAGGTAGTACGGTTATGGCATAAAGACCATGACCTGCAAGGTGCTGAGTTTATTGTATTGCCGGGCGGCTTCTCCTTTGGCGACTACCTGCGTTCAGGCGCTATCGCCCGTTTTTCGCCTATCATGCAGGAAGTTATCCAGTTTGCTGCCAAAGGCGGTAAAGTAATGGGTATTTGCAATGGCTTCCAGATATTAACCGAGGCAGGCCTTTTACCAGGCGCCTTGTTGCATAACCGCAACCGTAAGTTTATCTGCCGTAACATTTACCTTAAGGCGCAAACACCAAACTCTTTGGTTACCCGCGGTATTGATCCGCAACGCGCGCTTAAGATACCTCTGGCACATGGCGAAGGCAATTATTTTGCCGATGCCGATGTTTTAAAAGCGCTGAATGATAACGACCAGGTGCTTTTCCGCTATTGTGACGAAGCCGGTAATATTACCGATGACAGCAACCCCAACGGATCATTAGAAAATATTGCAGGTGTTACTAACAGCGGGCGTAATGTTTTCGGCTTTATGCCCCACCCCGAGCGTGCCGCTGAAGCACTGGTAGGCAACCAGGATGGTTTGGCCATATTTGAATCAATACTGTCACTGGCTAACGCCTGATGCTGATACTGGCTGCAGATATTGGCAATACCTTAACCAAACTGGCTGTTTTTGATAACAACCAAATGGTACATATCGGGCAGCATGAACAGGTGAGTACAGAGGATATTGAAGTTTTGCTGAGCAGGTATAACATCAGTAAAATCATTATCTCCACTGTTAAAGGCCATGAAGAATGGCAAAAGCAGCTTAGCGAACGGTACGAGGTAGTAATGTTTGACAGCCATATTAAGGCAGGCATCATTAACCACTATAAAACGCCTCATACACTCGGCACCGACAGGCTGGCGGCTGTAATAGGCGCCAATAATTTATACCCCGGAACTAATAATGTGGTTATAGGCGGTGGTACCTGCATCACTTATGATTTTATTGATGCCAATACAAATTATTTTGGCGGCAGCATATCACCGGGCTTAAATATGCGTTATAAAGCGGTTAATTATTATACAGCGGCATTGCCACTGTTAACTGCCGATGACCGTTTTGAGGCCAATTATGGGGATGATACCGAGTCGGCCATCCGATCAGGCGTACAAAACGGCATAAAATACGAACTCGAAGGGTTCATTAACAACTATACAAAAAACGGTATAACAGCGAATGTTGTACTGCACGGGGGCGACAGTATTTTTTTTGATACTCTATTGAAAAATAGCATCTTTGCCCCCTATATTAAAATTGAGCCTTACCTGGTTCTAAAAGGATTAAACGCAGCGATACAAAAGCATAATGACTAAATATTTAAGGCTTACCACTCTTCTGTTACTACTTTGCACTACGGCTCTAAGTGTTAAGGCGCAAAACACCGCAACAACCAGTTCGCCGTACTCGCGCTTTGGCCTGGGCGATATTGTACCACAGGTATTGCCTCAAAATATTGGCATGGGTGGCATAGGTGTGGCAACAAACCGTATAAGTGGTTACAACAACGTAAACACATTAAACCCTGCTTCATACGGCCTTATTGGCCTTACCGCCATTGATGTGGGTATTGCCGGCAGTTTTAACACGCTTGAAAAAACAGGCCAGGCATCGCAAACCAATTCAAACTTCAGGTTAAGCCATATTATGTTTGCCATACCGGTAACTAAACGGTCGGCCCTGAGTTTTGGCCTTATGCCGTACAGCCAGCTGGGTTATAGCTACAGAAGCATAAGCCCTAATTTTGGCACCGGCGATAAAGCCGATACCAATGCCGTCAACTACATTTACAGCGGCGATGGCGGCCTTAGTAAATTTCATGTGGGTTATGGTTTTGGTATAGGCAGGCACTTGTTCATAGGCGCCAACGCGGCCTACATTTTCGGTAACCTTAAAGAAACGCAATCTACAGAGGTACCTACTGTAGCCACTTTCCTTAACTCCAGAATAGAAGAAAGCAACAGCATCAAAGGCTGGACTTACGACTACGGCGTTCAGTATGTTTTTGATTTCTCACAGCGTAAACATTTAACACTGGGTTATTCTGCATCAGCCAATACCAAACTCAACAGCGTAAACAGCCTTATTGTAAGCAGCTATTACCGCAACGCGAGCAGTGGTAACGAGGGTATCCCTACAGATAGTTTGATCAACAGGCAGCAACCTTCTGCCAAGATACAATTGCCTATGACCAACCGTTTCGGTATATCTTACCAATATGATGGTAAATACCTGATAGGCGCCGACTATACCATGACAGATTGGTCAAAGCTGAGCATAGCAGGCGTAAATAAAGGCTTGCAAAACAGCCGTACTATTAATGTGGGCGGGCAGTTTACGCCAAATATCAACTCACTTAACAACTACTTCGCATCGGTTGATTACCGCTTCGGTTTCATATACGATAAAACGTACATGAACATCAACAACACTGATATTAAACGTTATGCAGCCACCTTTGGCCTGGGCTTACCCCTGCGCGCAAATTACAGCAGCATTTACAAGATCAACTTTGCCGCTGAAGTCGGCAGGCGTGGTACACTGGTAAATAACCTGGTAAAAGAAAACTATATTAACCTGCATCTGTCCTTCACTCTTAACGATAGGTGGTTCCAGAAATATAAGTTTGATTAACATTTCACATGCTTAGAAGGCTAAAACACGTATTTGCCTATCTTCCTTTACTATGCGCGGGCATAGGTTTAACTGCCTGCGAGAACGACCTGAACAAGGTAAGGGCTATTGCCGCGGCTGATGCTACAAAGCCCATACAGCGTACTACCGGCGTTGATATGATCTTTAGCGACTCGGCCATTTTGAAGGCCCGCCTGCTTACACCGCTTTTGCTGGAGTATGACACCAAGGATTCATCATCCTACAAATATATGCCCAAAGGGGTAAAGGTCTTTCTATTTGACAAGGGCAGCACCAAGCCCGAAGCAAATGTGGTGGCCGATACCGGCTATTATTACGATGCCAAAGAGCTGGTGGTATTTAAAAAAAATGTAGTGGCCGTAAATGACGAAGGCACCAAATACCAGTCGGAAGAATTACGGTGGGACAGGAAAACCAATAAGCTTTACTCCAACAAAGAAGTACTGATGACCAAACCTACGGGCGACCAGATGAAAGGAACCAGTTTTGAAAGCATCGGTCTTAAAAATCCGGTGTTCCAGAATGCTACTGCCGTTATCCACGTAAACGGCGATCTTACGCAATAATGCTCAAATATTTACGCAAACTTTTGTATGATAAAAGTTTAGTAAAAATTGTATCTTGCGCCTCTTTTTGAAGAAAAAATAAAATATATACAGTTGTATGGGTATCATGAGTTATATGCGGGAGCGGATGGGAAAACTCCTCGCAATATTTATTGGTGTAGCGCTTTTAGGCTTTATTGCTGAAGAGGTTATACGTTCAGGCAGTTCGTTTTTCAGGGGTGATGCAACCACTGTAGCTATAGTGAACGGCGAAAAAATTGACTATAAAGATTTTAATGCCCGCATTGAGGCAAGCACACAGCAGTTTAAACAACAATACAACCAGCCTTTAACGGCACAGGTTACTGATTATATCCAGAATACCACCTGGAACCAGCTTTTAGCCAGCCTTTTATTGAAAAAAGAAAGCGAAAAATTAGGGCTGGTAGTTGGCGACGCGGAAAGCGCAGCCATGATCAGTGGTAACAACCCCGACCCGCAGATACAAAGCCAGTTTGCTGATGAAAGCGGTAAGTTTGATAAAGCTAAACTTAACCAGTTCCTTGCCTACGTACAATCAGGCAAAATGGCTCCTGCCGAAATGCAGCGCTGGGGCGAGTTTGTGAACAACCTGATAGAGAACAAAAAACAGCAAAAATATCTTGCGTTGATCAGCAACGGATTATATGTAAACTCGCTTGACGCGCAGGACGACTATACCAACAAAAATAAGCTGGCCAACTTTAAATACACGGTACTTGACTACGCATCTATTCCTGATGCCAGCGTTAAACCAACCGATGATGATTACAGCACTTATTACAACGAGCACAAAGCCTTATTCAAAAACACGGATGAAACCCGCAGTTTTGACTATGTAAGCTTTAATGCCGCTCCCTCAAAAAAGGATAGCGCGGTAATAAAAGAGCAGGTTGATAAATTGGCAGCCGCTTTTAAAGAAAGCAAAAACGACTCACTATTTGTACAAATTAACGCGGAAACCAAACAGCCTATCACGTTTCTTAAAAAGGGACAATTAGAGCCAAAACTGGATTCGGTAATGTTTAATGCCGAAAAAGGCTTTATGTATGGCCCTTACCTGAGCAACGGCAGCTATAAAATTGCCAAGCTCGTTGATGTGAAAGTTGGACCGGACTCTGTTAAAGCAAGACACATTCTTTTAAACCCTGCTACCGAAGGTGGTATGGATAAAGCCGTAGCCAAAGCAGATTCATTAAAGAAATTGATACAGGGCGGCAAATCATTTGATGAACTGGCAAAAACCTTCTCAATTGATAAGAACTCCGCAGTAAAAGGCGGTGACCTGGGTACTTTTGCCCGTGGTGCCATGATACCAGCCTTTGAAGATGCCGCTTTTGACGGTAAACCAGGCGACCTTAAAGTTGTTAAATCGCAATTTGGCGTACACTTGCTGCAGATAGAGAGCCAGAAAGGTTCATCAAAAGTAGTAAAGGTAGCCATTGTTGATAAACCATTAAGCCCAAGCAGCGAAACGCAAAACGCGGTTTATGCTAAAGCTCAACAGTTCTTAAGCACAGCTACAGCAGATAATTTTGCAGCACAAGCTAAAAAAGCGGGCCTTACCGTAAAAACATCTGATGATGTTACCCCAACCGCTGCCAGCATCCCTGGCCTTGAAAGCGCCCGCCCGGTTATTAAATGGGCTTTCGGCGCAGATAAAGGCGCTATAGCCGATCAGGTGTTTGCAGTAGGTGACCAATACATTGTTGCACGCCTTAACAGCATTAAACCTAAAGGTACTTTACCATTAGAAGACGTTAAAAAACAAATAGAACCTGCTGTAATTGCACAGGTAAAGGGCAAAATGCTTTCAGAAAAATTGCAGTCGGCACTTAACGGCGCAACTACTATTGACCAGGTAGCCCAAAAGGCAGGCAGCAAAGTAGTACCTCTGCAGAATATCGTGTTTGCTAATCCGGTTATCCCGGGTGCTTCTGCCGAGTATAAGCTTGTTGGTTCTATATTTGGTTCGCAGCCAAACAAACTATCAAAACCGGTTACCGGCCAGTCTGGCGTTTATGTATACACCGTTGATAGCTTTGTAAACCCTGCGGCGCTAACCAACACGGTTAGAGAAAAGCAGCAGCTTGACCAGGCATTGGCCCAGCGTACACCAAGCCTTGTACTTGATGCTTTGAAAGATAAGGCTAATGTAAAAGATAACAGAGCTAAGTTCTTATAACATAAAATTAAAGTAATTTTGTATCCGGCAGCGAATCATACTCCTGCCGGATTTTTTTATTTTATAAAAAGGATAAAGTTAATGGAGATACAGGAGAACATTGTTAACAAAGTGGCACAAAGCGGCCTGGTTACCTTAGATCCGGCACAGTTTTATGTGGCAGGCGAACGGGTGGTATATGATATCAAAGACAACCTTTTCCACGGGCTTATCCTTAAAGAAAAAGATTTCAGGGAGTTTGTAAAAGGCCATGACTGGGCACAATACCAGGATAAATATGTGGCCTTAACTTGCACTGCCGACGCTATTGTACCGGCCTGGGCTTATATGCTGCTGGCTAACCGCATTGCGCCCTATGCTAAAGAAGTAGTATTTGGCGATGCAGAGGTACTGGAAACGGTTTTGTTTATAAAAGCGGTAAGCGCGTTTGACGCAGAGCAATACCGCGACCAGCGTGTAGTAATAAAAGGTTGCGGCGATGTACCTGTACCTGTGGCAGCCTATGTAGAACTTACACAAAAACTCACCCCGGTTGCTAAAAGCCTCATGTTTGGCGAGCCTTGCTCAACGGTACCCATCTATAAACGCAGGGATTAAACCGTAGCATGGTAATTGCGTCAAAAACCATTAAATGAGAAAATACCTTACAGCGCTTATTTTGATCATGGGCAGCCTGGCTGCTTTTGGACAGGAGCAGGCGACAAAAACAAAAGAAGTTGCATTTAAAGCAGGCGAGCAAATTACTTATAAACTGCGCTACGGCTTTTTAAGCGCTGCCGAAACAGTGATACGCGTTGAAGATACACCCTTAAAATTTGAAGGCCACCAGGCACTGCACATTAACGCGCAAGCTAAGACCGTAGGCACATTTAATTTTTTATTCAAGGTTCGCAACGAATACCACAGCTATATTGACCCGGTTACCCTGCTGCCTTATTATTATTCGGAGAACAGAAAAGAATCCAGATATACCCACTCTGACCGCGTAACCTTTGATCACGAAAAAAATGTGATCACGGCTGATAAAGGGCAGTTCCCGTTCAAAGGCAATGTATTTGATTTCCTATCGTGTTATTACTTTGCCCGTAATATTGATATCAGCGGTCTAAAGATCAACGAAAAGCTGGAATTACGCTATTTTCTGGAGGATGGTATACACTCCCTTACCATTACCTACCTCGGTAAAGAGCAGGTAAAATGTGGTTTGGGTACTTTTAACTGCTTAAAGTTTAGCCCTACAATTATACCCGGGCGTATATTTAAAAAGAATAGTAAGCTATATTTGTGGATTACCGACGATAAGAACCGCATACCGGTTAAAGCCAATGTGGAAATTATTGTAGGTAGCCTTACAATGGATCTTACACAGGCGAGCGGCTTAAAGTATCCGCTCAACCCTGTAAAAAACAATTAATTGCTATGATGATAGAAGTGGGCAGCGTGCTGGTGAACGAGGAGGTGGTATCTAATAACTTTGTTTGTAATTTAACTAAGTGCAAGGGCGCATGTTGCCTCGAAGGTGATTCGGGCGCGCCGCTTAACCATGATGAGTTGCATATCTTAAAAGATATTTACCCCAAGGTAAAACCCTACATGACGGCCAAAGGCATTGCTACTGTAGAACAGACCGGCACTCACGTTACCGATTTTGAGGGCGATTATACCACCCCCTGTGTTGATACCAATAAAGAATGTGCCTACGTTACCTGGGAAAATGGCATTACCAAATGCGCTATCGAAAAAGCTTATGAGGCGGGCGATATCAGCTGGCAAAAACCCATATCATGCCATCTGTACCCTATACGCATCACCGCGTACCCGGAGTTTGATGTACTTAATTACGACCGTTGGAGCATATGCAGCCCGGCATGTGCTTTTGGAGATGAATTAAAAGTTAGGGTGCATGAATTCTTAAAAGGCCCGCTTACCCGTAAATATGGCGAGGAGTGGTACCGCGAATTGGAAGATGCCGTAGCGCAACTGTAATACCGCTTAGCATACCGCAACCGATACAAGCTTTTACAATTAATTTAGATAATATTGCAGTTTATATTATTTATTAATGAAAAAGGCTTTAATTACGGGTATCACCGGGCAGGATGGTGCATATTTAGCTGAATTTTTACTTAAAAAAGGTTATGAGGTACACGGCATTAAACGCAGGGCTTCCTCGTTTAATACCGACAGAATAGACCATTTATACCACGATCCGCATGAAAGCGGCACGAGGTTATTTCTGCATTACGGCGACCTTACCGACTCTATGAACCTCACCAGGCTCATACAGGAGATACAGCCCGACGAAATATATAACCTGGGCGCACAAAGCCACGTAAAGGTCAGCTTCGATTCGCCGGAGTATACGGCCAATGCCGATGGTATTGGCGTGCTGCGCATACTGGAAGCCATACGTTTATTAGGGCTTACACAAAAAACACGCCTGTATCAGGCTTCCACATCAGAACTATACGGCTTGGTACAACATGTTCCGCAAAGCGAGAGCACGCCTTTCTATCCGCGTTCGCCATACGCGGTGGCCAAGTTATACGGCTACTGGATAATTGTAAACTACCGCGAAGCCTATAACATGTATGCCTGCAACGGCATCTTGTTTAACCATGAAAGCCCTATTCGAGGCGAAACTTTCGTTACCCGTAAAATCACACGCGCCGTAGCTAAAATAGCGCTTGGTTTGCAGGATTGCCTGTACATGGGCAACCTGAGCGCCCAACGCGACTGGGGCCATGCCAAAGACTATATTGTGGCTATGTGGCTCATGCTGCAGCAGGATAAGCCACAGGATTACGTAATTGCTACCGGTGTAACCACCACCGTGCGCGACTTTATACGCATGGCCTTTGCTGAGCTGGGTATAGAAATAGAATTTAGCGGCAAAGATGAGGCAGAAAAAGGCGTGATCATTGACATTGACGCTGAAAAAGCCGCATCATTCGGGTTAAATACCGATGCCTTAAAATTCGGGCAAACCATTGTAAGGGTCGATCCGAAATACTTCCGCCCTACGGAGGTTGACCTGCTTATAGGCGACCCATCAAAAGCAAAAAAACAGCTGGGCTGGGAGCCTGCTTATGACCTGCACGCGTTAATAACAGACATGGTACATGCAGATCTGCATGCAGCAAAAAAAGACGAGTACATCAAAAAAGGCGGATTTAAAACATTAAACTACTTTGAGTAGTTTAACCATCTACTTTATATATGAAGAAAATATTTATCAGCATCAGCTTGTTATTGGCTGTTACAGGTGTTGCCCGCTCACAGGCAATATATCAGCCATATTCTTACCAGTTATACCAAAAGTTTGATGCTGAAAATTACTCCACCAAAACCCGCTTACATACGGCGCTGAAACCTTCTTTAATAGGCGATTCGGTGTTGATGCGCAGTTACGATTCCATCATGAACTACGGGCGCTATAATGGTGATAACGCTTTATATAATAAGCTTTTTAACGAGCACCAGGTTGACGTAAAAGGTAATAACTCCACCTTTTACGCTGATCTTTTACCCGATTTTAACATAGGCCGCGATTTTTCTAAAAAACAAAATACTTGGTTAAGCTCACTCGGTTTACAGGTTGGTGGTACCATAGGCAACAAGTTCTATTATAATGTTACGGGTTACCTCAACCGCTCGGTAGTACCGGCTTACATTTCTACCTACATACGACAGGTAGGTGTTGTACCGGGTATGGCATACGCGGGTACTTACAACAGCAACCCCAATGCCTATGCCTGGGATTATATTATGGCCATAGCCTCGTATACGCCAAATAAGTATATTAATATCACCGCCGGGCGCGATAAAAACTTTATCGGCGATGGTTATCGGTCGCTCCTACTGTCAGATTACGCTTCACCTTACCCTTTCTTCAAGCTTACGGCTAACCTGGGTAACGTAAGGTACATGGCTATGTGGGCTTACTTTAATGACCCTGCCAACACCAGCCAGCTACGTACCGATCAGCACAAATGGGGTGTTTTTCATTACCTGGACTGGAACGTAAGCAACCGCCTGTCATTAGGATTTTATGATTCTGTGATATGGGGCAACGTAGATGATAAAGGCCATGTACGCGGTTTTGATTTCAACTACATCAATCCGGTTATATTTCTGCGGCCTATTGAAGCGGCCAGCGGCTCACCGGATAACGCGCTTATTGGCATTACTACCAAGTATAAAATTACCGATGGCATAACCGCCTACGGGCAATTCTCATTGGATGAGTTTACCGCAAAAGAGTTTTTCGGCAACTCCGGGTACCTCAATAATAAATTTGGGTACCAGGTAGGTTTCAGAGGCCCTAACCTATTTGGCGTTAAAAACCTCAATTATCTGGTGGAAACCAACACCGTAAGGCCATACACTTATTCTGAGCGTTACAGTATTCTCAATTATTCTGAAAACAGCGAAGCTTTGGCACATCCCTGGGGTGCTAATTTCCGCGAAGTGGTAGGGTTGCTGAGTTACTCCATAAACCGTTTCGACTTGATGGGCGAAATTGACTACGGCCACTACGGACTGGATGCCAACGGGATAAATTACGGCAAGGATATTTTCAAGAACTACACCGAAGCCCCTAAGCTTTATGGCAACAACATAGCACAGGGCGTGGCAACCAATATGGTATACCTGCAAGGGAAGGTAGCCTATCTGATCAACCCTAAGTACAACTTGAGGCTTGAGCTTGGCGGTATTTACCGTACAGAAAAGAACACCGCGTTTAATGATAAAACGGCCATGGTCACATTTGGCATACGCAGTTCGTTCCGCAACATTTATACGGATCTGGCCAGCTATAAAACACACTAAACCAATTTGGTTACATAACAACAAAGGCAGCGTTAGCTGACTTTGTTGTTATGATGGTACGAGATCATTTGTGCTCAATCCGCTTTCATTTCATTTTTGATGGCCCTCAGGAACTCATTAGCATGTTGCGAGCCAATAATATAAACCAGTCCATCACGATCTGTCAAGTGGATGGCATCGTTACCTGCTGCGTAAAAGCGTATAGTGCCCTTAGTATGCAGGTTGTATACCGGGTTATTGAACAGGTAGCGGCTGTAAGTACCCTTTTCAACCTTAACAATACTGTGCAGATCTATCTTTACACGGCGGGTACTCCATAACCCATCAAGTAAAATGCTCTTGTTGATCACTTTGGTACTAAAGTGCAACAGAAAGCCCATGATAATGGATATAATGATGATAACGAAACCTACTATAGCCAGCAGGTCGCCATTGCGTTCGCGCTCATCGGTAAAAAAGTAAGCGGCAAAACAAAACAGGGCCAGCACCAGGCGGATGGTGATGGGTATCCACTCGCGGCCAAGGTATTGCTTTTCAATAAAAACGGCTTTTTCGCTCATATTTTGTACAGCTCGAATATAGTAACTTTTTTAGTGGTATTGCTCACCTTATAATCATCATGCAGCCGGTAGCCTCCGATCCACACGATGTCGCCATTGCCATTTATTAGTAAGGGTATATGGTTCTTTGCATGCAAGGGCACTTTCTGATGAATAAAAAAATCGCTGAGCTTTTGCCGGGTACGCATCCCCAGCGGCTTAAAGCTATCGCCCTGCTGCCAGCCGCGAACCGTTAACGGATATACCAGTTTATCCGCGTCTACAGAAACAGCCATGGGGTTATCTTTAATGATCAGCGGACTGTCGTCATGTAAAATATGCATCCGGTAATCCATCCCATCGACGCTCTTGTCTTTTTGGTTTATGCTTACCGCTTCCTGCGGTTTGTGGCTCAGTGGGGTAATGATCAACTCCTCCCTGTCAACCACCAGCAAATAGCCCGGGCTCTTAAAGCTGCGCCCCGCGTGTTTGTTCAGGGCCGGTATCAGGTCGTCAACAATGCTTTCTGTAAAGCCGTAAGGCTGCAAAAGCTTATACAGTAATAATCTTTTAGGCACAAGCGAATTAACGCGTTCAATATTTATCCGTAGCTCATCTCCCTGTACGCTAAGCAACTCCTCTGTAATTTGCTTAACATGCATATCAAGCAGCAGTTCCATATCCCTGAAATTGCGCAGGTTGTTCTCAAAGGTAGCTTCCAGGTTGGGGTTAAGCTCTTTTAGAACAGGTACCACCAGGTGCCGAAGTTTATTGCGGGCATATTTAACCGATGCATTGGAAGCATCCTCCACATAAGTTAACCCTTCGGTAGTAATGATACTTTGTATCTCGTCGCGGCTTAAAAAGAGCATCGGCCGTGTTAAATTACCATTCTTGGGTAAAATGCCATGCATGCCCGCTATACCTGTACCCCGTGTAAGGTTTAACAATATAGTTTCAATCGTATCGTTTTGATGATGAGCAAGCGCGATGGTATCAAAACCATGCTGGCTACTCAGTTGTTGGAACCATTGGTAACGCAGGTCGCGGGCAGCCATTTGTACAGATAGCTTATTTTCGTCGGCATACTGCTTTGTTGCAAACCGGGTAGCATAATAATTAACGCCGAGCGTTTTGGACAGTTCGCGGGTAAATAGCTCATCGGCATCGGCATCTGCTCCCCTCATGGTAAAATTGCAGTGCGCTATGGCAAAGTTATAACCTGCCGCTTTGAGCAGGTGTGCCATCAGCACCGAGTCCATGCCGCCGCTTACCGCTGCCAGTATTTTGCAAGCAGGTGTAAATAACCTATTTTGTTCAATAAATTCAACAAAGCGTTTAACTGGCAGCATAGGCCAAAATTATTAATTTAATAAGCCCGGCAAAAAACTAATTTTGCATCGTGATAAAATACATCCTTTCTACACTTCTCTTACTGGCAACTTTAACTGTTTCAGCGCAGAAAAGATCTGTTGTGAAGTTAATTTCTTCTAAGAACAGCCGCCTGGTCACCATCAATGGCAAGGATGTAATTAAGGTGTATGATGGTGTTTTTACGCAGGACTATTCCACCATGCGGTCTGACAGCGGATACTTTTACGCCGACCAAAACGCTTTTGATGCCTTTGGCAATGTACATATCACCCAGGGCGATACGCTCAACATCTATTCTGATAAACTCAATTATAACGGGAATACCAAGATTGCCATACTGACTGATAATGTAAAACTGATTGACCGCGACGCTACACTTACTACTAATTACCTTACCTACAATACCGCTACACGGGTAGGTACCTACACCGGCGGTGGTAAGCTGGTAAATAAGGATAATACACTTACCAGCAAGAACGGATATTACTTTGCCTACTCCCGCGACTCATACTTCAGGTACAACGTAAATTTGCTTACAGCCGACGCGCTGATAAAAACCGACACTTTGCGATATAACACCGGTAGCCGCATAGCATTTTTTTATGGCCCTACCAATATTTACGATACAAAGGGCAAGAAAGACACACTATATACCGAGAACGGGCTTTACAATACCATCACAGAACAGGCCTTTTTCGGTAAGAAGAACCTGTACAAACAAGGCACCAAAACCTTAACCGGCGATAGTTTATTTTACGACAGACTAAAGGGCTACGGCCGTGCCGTAAAACGGGTAACATTTAAGGACCGTGAACAAAATATTACCCTAAAGGGCCAGCTGGCTACGTATTACCGGGCTACAGAGCGCACCGTTGTAACGCAAGACCCATATGTAATTTTAGTTACCGAAGAAAAAGACACCACTAAAACCGATAGTGTTAAGGCCAAAATAAACACAAAGATCGCCTCGAAAACTGTTAAAAAAGCCGATCCCTTAGCGGTGAAAACACCACCTGGCACTATGCCGGTAAAAAGCCTTTCTACATCAGCTGCAGACACAACCAAAGCAAGCCTGGTTAAGCCCACACCACAAAAAGTAAAGCGCGACTCCATTTATATATCAGCCGATTCGCTGGAAACGCAAATGGTTACGTTTAAAGATTATAAACAAATGCAGCTGAAACCTGTGCGTGATACCAGCGCCAAGGCAAAAGGTGCAAAGGTGGCCGGCCGTAAGGCTGTTTTAGAATTTAATCCGCCATGGCAGGTTACAGATACTGCAAGGGTGCGCTATACCGGTTACTTCGCTGAAATGCTGAGGCAAAAGGCTGAAAAGGCCAGCAAGTTAACATCCGGAGCGAAAAAACCGTCTGCCAATACTGCTCGCCCCGGAGTAGGAGGTAATCCAAAGGGAGATGGCGCGGCAGCAGTTGACGATACTGACGACCTGAACAAAGACCCGATATTTTATACACCTCCGCTCAATCTTAAAGATACGGCACGCATCAGGATTGTGAAAGCCTACCATGGCGCTAAACTGTTTAAATCGGATCTGCAGGCTAAAGCCGATTCCATGTTTTACAGCTACGCTGATTCAACCCTGCGTTGTTATGTTAACCCGATGATATGGGCGCAGGGTTCGCAGTTATCGGGCGATACGATCACCATTCAGATGAAGAATAAGAAACTGGATAACTTAACCATGTATCCTTCATCATTTATCGTGAATATTGAGAATAACGACTCCACGCATTTTAACCAGATAGCGGGCAAACGCATGAAAGGCTATTTTGTAAAGGATAAGCTTGACCGGATGTTTGTTGTGGGCAATGCCGAAAGTATTTACTTTAGCCGCGACAGTTTGAAAAATGTAGATGGTATGCAGCGCTCTATCAGCAGCCGTATGAAAGTACATTTTAAAGAGAACAAGGCCTCTACCATTGTTTTCCTGACCAAGCCCGAACACCGTTACGGCCCGCTTGCAAAGTTTACCGAAGAAGATAAGATACTCAAGGGCTTTATATGGAAGCCGAAGGACAGGCCTGCTTCAAAGGAAGCTATCCTGCCATCATATAACCGCAAAATAGCGGCCCGTGAGGCTAAATCAGCGCCGGCGAAACCGGCAGGTACCAAACCCGGCGCGCCGGGAGCAGCAGGAGGGCGTACGTTAGATTCGCTCCGCAACAAACCGCCATTGAACACCCCAGCGGGGCAACCTAAAAAGGAATCAACAGCGCAACCAAAAGCAACAGGCGGAAATACTAATAACCGGGATAGTGTAGCGGTAAGAGTGCCTGCCGCTGTGAATACCGATAGCACAGATAATACACCTGCACCTATCAAGAACCGTCAGCAGCAGGGAACACCCGCACCATTGATGCCTAAAAACGTAAAACGCGATACCGTAGTAACCAAACAGCTTTAACCGGCTAAGCCTGGCTATTGAGAAAAGCTACCAGTTGTTCAACAGCCTTTCCGCGATGACTGATAGCATTTTTTTCGGCCATGCTCATTTCGGCGAAAGTAACATCATATCCGTCAGGCTGAAAGATCGGGTCGTATCCAAAACCTCCCGTGCCGCTGCGCTCCTGCCTGATGGTTCCTTCAACCACTCCTTCAAAAAAGTGTTCGGTACCGCTCCATATCAGTGATATCACGGTACGGAAACGTGCCCTGCGATCAGCTTCGCCATACATACGTTGCAATACCTTGTTCATGTTGGCATCATGGTCGCCATGTTGGCCGGCATACCGTGCGGAATAAACTCCCGGTTCATTGTTTAATGCTACTATCTCCAATCCGCTATCATCACCAAAGCAATTCAGGTTATATTTCTCATAGATATACCTGCTTTTAAGCGACGCGTTGGCATTAAATGTATCGCCAGTTTCGGCTATTTCATCGTTACAGCCAATATCGTCCAGGCTGAGTAGCTTTATGCTATTACTCACCTTAGCGGCTACTTCTTCCAGTTTATGCCGGTTATTAGTGGCAAATACTAACTTATGCATATTAAAGTGTTTTCATTTGTTCCCAAAAGGCCTTTTTATTCTCGTTGCTGCTCATCATATCGGCAAAGCTGAAACTGTACAATACATGTATCTTTTTCCCCTGTACGGCTTTATTGATTGGCAAATTTCCTATACCTGTAGGCAAAGCATTATTACCCATTATGACCAGTCGCGTTGGGTTAAAGTAAGCGGTTAGCGCGCTTAGCTGTACCGGTCCTGTCGTGTTTACATTCAGCAATGCCACATCTTCCTTGCTAAGCCCTTTACGGCTAAGTATGCTTTCCAGCGCAACACGGTGTTCGTCGGGTATATGTTCAACTCCGCCGTAGTTCACCAGTATCAGGAATTGCTTTTTATTTTCACCCCAATAATTAAAAGGCGGTTTTGTCGTTTCCTGTACAGGCTGAGCAATAACAACTGGCGCAGAGCTTTTAGTTTCATCCAGTGGCCTGGCTTCAGGTTGAATGGGTTCTGATACGACGGTAATAACTTCGTTTACCTGATCATCAGTAGGTACAATAGGGCTTGAAGCGGCTGAAAGCTGATCTTCGGGCAGCAGGTAAAGTTCCTCCTGCATAATAAATTGATAAGCCTGCGGATGTTCAACTTTCATACATTTAACAAATTTTAACCAAAAATACCTATTCCGACTGAAGCTTTATCAGCATATTCGCACAACGGCTTAATTATACGTCATATTTGATAAATTTTATCGAAATTTGCTTACTTAACGGATTGAATATCCGCCGTATTACTTTTAAATATTCCATGAGAAAATTAGGACTTTCCCTTTTAAATATCCTATTGGTTTTATCTGTTGCACAGGCACAAACCAAGCGTACGCTTGATAAAATAGCAGCTGTTGTAGGTGGCAACATTGTGCTGCAATCTGATATTGAACTGCAATACGCGCAGTACATTGTTAGTGGGCAACAGCCCAACCCGGCAATTAAATGCGTGATACTGCAAAACCAGCTTACGCAAAAATTACTGGCACAACAGGCCGTGATAGACAGCGTACAGGTAAAAGATGAGGAAGTAGACGCGGAAGTTGACCGCCGTATGCGCTCTTTTATGCAACGCGCCGGCGGGCAGGAAAAACTGGAGCAGTTTCTGGGCCGTTCTGTTATTCAATACAAAGATGAAATGCGCCCGGATATAAAGGAATCCCTGATCGCGCAGCGAATGCGTGCCAAAATCACCGAAAAGGTAAACACTACCCCGCTTGACGTAAAAAACTACTTTGATAAGATCCCTAAAGACAGTATACCTACTTATAACAAAGAGGTAGAAGTGGGCGAAATTGTTTTTCAGCCCAAACTTACCCGCGAAGAAAAAGAATCGGCTAAACAAAAGATCACCGAACTACGCGAAAGGGTAAAAAAGGGTGAGGATTTTGCTACGCTGGCCGGCCTTTACTCACAGGATGGTTCAGCAGCTGAAGGTGGCGACCTGGGTTTCTTTGATCGCCAGCAAATGGCCAAAGAGTTTACCGCTAACGCTTTCCGCTTAAAAGCAGGCGAAATATCACCTGTGTTTGAAACAGAATTTGGCTTTCACTTTTTGCAGGTAATTGAACGCCGCGGTGAAACCGTACATGCCCGCCATATTATTATTATTCCGGCCATTACCGATGCGAGCCTTGAGCGTACGCATAAATTAGCAGACAGTGTTTATAAAGCGATGCTGGCTGTAAAGAACTTTGATTTTTCAAGCGCGGCTGCTTATTATTCTGACGATAAGGAAACCAAATATAATGGTGGTATGATGCTGAACGCTGATAATGTGCAAACCCGTACCACTTATATTCCTACGAATAAACTTGACCCGCAGGTAGCACTTGTGGTAGATACCATGAAAGTGGGTTCGATCTCTAAACCACAATTGTTTACAGACGCGCAAACCGGCAAAAAAAGCTACAAGATACTATACCTGAAATCGGCCACCAATGCGCATAAAGCTAATCTTGAACAGGATTTTGCTAAGCTAAAAGACGCGGCAACCAACGAGAAACTTAACCGCACCATTGCGCAATGGTTTGATAAACGCCGCAGCGAAACCTATATCAGGATCGACCCTGAGTTTCAGAGTTGCGATATACTTAAAAGCTGGATAACAGCATCTAAGAAAGATAACGCCCAGGCCAAAACCACAGAATAAGCATCATTTATGCAGTACCGCTCCGAAGTAGAGGCAGCAGATGCTTTAAAAAATGCCTACGATGATATCCGTGCTGAAATAGGTAAGGTAATTGTAGGGCAGGAAGAAGTTATCAAATTTGTGCTCATCTCTATCTTTAGTAATGGCCATTGCCTGTTAGTAGGCGTTCCGGGGCTGGCTAAAACTCTCCTGGTACAAACGGTAGCACAGGTACTCGACCTTGATTTTAAGCGCATACAGTTTACGCCCGACCTGATGCCGTCTGACATTATCGGCGCGGAAATATTGGGCGAAGACCGGAACTTTAAATTCATAAAAGGCCCTGTTTTCTCTAACATTATCCTGGCCGATGAGATTAACCGTACGCCGCCCAAAACACAGGCGGCGCTATTGGAAGCCATGCAGGAAAAAGCCGTAACTGCGGCGGGTGTTACACATAAATTAGCCGCGCCTTTTTTTGTACTGGCTACGCAAAACCCCATTGAACAGGAAGGCACTTATCCCCTGCCCGAAGCGCAGTTGGACCGCTTTATGTTTAACGTGGAGCTGGGTTACCCATCATTTAAAGAAGAGCTGGCCGTGGTTAGAAACACCACCGGAAACACTAAGCCCTCTATAAGCAGGAAGCTGGATGCCGCGCAGATCATCTATTTTCAGCAACTGGTACGCAATATCCCGGTGAACGATCATGTGCTGGAGTATGCCGTTAAGCTGGTAGCAAAAACCCGCCCTAACGGAGAATTTGCTACACCCGAAATTAAACGCCTGCTGAGCTGGGGCGCCGGGCCACGTGCCTCACAATTCCTGGTGCTGGGAGCCAAATGCCACGCGGTACTCAATGGTAAATACTCGCCTGACATTGAAGATGTGCGTGCTGTTGCCAAACCTATACTCAGCCACCGAATTGTTCGCAGCTACCATGCGGAAGCCGACGGACTAAGCGCCGGTGACATTGTAGAAAAACTGTTTTAAACAACCTTATACCTTTGCGTTAAGGTAGCCATAAAAAAAGGAAGGCGTGTTACTTTTAACACGCCTTCCTTTTTTGCTTTAGCAGTTATTTAATTTTCTACTGTTGAGAATATCTCTACCAATAAGTTCCAGCGGTGGTTGGCATCAATTTCCCATACACGTACATAGTTATAATTATTAACTACGTTACCCTTTTTTATACGGGCGGTACCGTATGAATATGCCAGATCATTACTGCTTGAACGGCCCGCGCTAACAGTTTGCCCGGTGATATTGATGGCCTCATTGGCTAAAAATTTCAATATTTTATCCGTTCCGGTTATCGGTTCGAAACCAGGAAAATAGTAACGTGCCTCGGGGCTTAAAAACTCTTTGTAGCCCGCAAGAGTTGAGAGTTCAAGCGAGTGGTTCAGGGTTTTATCTGTAGCCATGATAATATCCTTACCCGCAAATGGGTCTTTACTTGGCGCTTTTTGCTTTGTCAGGTCCGGCTCTTTAAAATCAATGGTTGCCTCCTGCTCTGGCTCCGGGTGCTGCTCACCTACGTTAAAAAGTAATTTTAACCTTCCTGAAGCCAGGTCTTTACGCCATATAGATACATAATCGCCATATATTTTATCGTCATCAGTTTTACCATTCTGGTAAACATAAGGGCCGGCCGTAACACCCAGGTCGCCGTTGGCAGATATACGGGCAAACTTTGGTTCGCCGTTGAGCTTACCTGGCTGCTTATCAATACTGCTGTAAAAGTCGGTTATTTTTATCGCGTTGGGCCTGAAAACCATTCCCTCGGCATCAGCAACAGATAAAAAACCATCTTTAATACCTTTACGCGAAACTTGTTTGTTAAAATCCTGATCTGCCGATACTACCTGGTTTACATTAACACTGTTTTGTGCAATGGCCGATATAACGGACCCGGAAAATAGTAGTGCAGTAAATATTGCTTTCTTCATGCTTGTAGATAGTATAGATTTGGTAAAGGCAAATTAATGATTATTTAAACTGATACATAAATGCACCCTTATCCAATTTGTTTTATTATTTTTTTAAATTCTTACCCAGTCTGTTGTGCCTTGCTTATTATCGTTGAGCTGGAATCCAATGCTTTTTAATCCCTCGCGTATCTTGTCAGATGTTGCATAATCTTTGCCTGCTTTAGCCTCATTACGCAGCTTAATGATCAATTGCATCAGTTCATCAGTATCACCGCTGTCGCTATCTTCCACCTTAAGGCCCAGCACATCAAAAAAGAAATCTGTGTACGTCTTTTTCATCCGCTCAAATGTTTGCGCCGTTATCTCTCCGGAGTTACGGATGCTTGCCGCATAAGAGTTGATCCACTTAGACAGGTTATTCAATGCCTCTAACGTTTTAGGTGAATTAAAATTGTCATTCATGCTATAATAGCAATCATCACAAAAGCCGTTGATCGCCTTGTCGGTTTCTTCATCAACAGCCGTCAATGCATTTTGCTGCAGTGAAGCCAGTTTACGAGCGGTTTCCGATAGTTTTTTGTAGAATATTTCAGCGGCATCAATGGCATCATTTGAAAAATCAACCGTGCTGCGGTAACTTGCCTGTAAAAAGAAAAAGCGTATCACCATAGGGCTATAGCCTTTTTTAAGCAAGGCATGTTCGCCAGTGAAAAGTTCATGCGGCAAAAAGCTATTGCCTAATGATTTTGACATTTTTTGCCCATTGGTGGTCAGCATATTGGTATGTATCCAATAATTAGCCGGCGTTTTACCGCAGCAAGCAATATTTTGAGCAATTTCGTTGGTGTGGTGAGTAGGCATGAGGTCCATACCTCCACCGTGGATGTCAAACTGGTGCCCCAGGTATTTATTGCTCATGGCCGAGCACTCAAGGTGCCAGCCCGGAAAGCCCATGCCCCAGGGAGAAGGCCACTGCATTAAATGCTCAGGCTTAGCTTTTATCCATAAGGCAAAATCAAGCTTGCCGCGTTTTTCATCCTGCCCGCCTAATGTGCGGGTATTGTTCAACATGTCTTCCAGCTTACGGCCGTTAAGCGCGCCGTAATCGTTGTTTTGGCTATATTTCTCTACATCAAAATAAACAGAGCCATCTACCTCGTAAGCGTAGCCGGCCGCAAGAATAGACTTTACCAGCTCTATCTGTTCTATGATATGGCCTGTAGCCGTCGGTTCAATACTTGGCGGTAGGGCGTTAAATATATCCATCACCTTATGGAAATCAATGGTATAACGCTGAACGATCTCCATCGGCTCCAATTGCTCTATCTTGGCCTTTTTTGATACTTTGTCCTCTCC
Organism: Mucilaginibacter sp. MD40; assembly: GCF_002288635.1. Lineage (GTDB taxonomy): Bacteria > Bacteroidota > Bacteroidia > Sphingobacteriales > Sphingobacteriaceae > Mucilaginibacter. Next base: position 336,985 of record NZ_NRSW01000001.1, read on the forward strand.
TACATCACCATCACTCTCCAGGTGGCCGGCATCGGTTATATTTCGCACATAGCGCACCTTGTAGCCCAGGTGCAGCAGGTAACGGTAAATAAGGTCAAAGGCTATAAATGTGCGGCAGTTGCCCAAATGCACATCACTATATACAGTAGGGCCGCATACGTACATGCCTACGTGGCCCGGGTTAAGTGGCTTAAATTCCTCTTTGTTACGTGTTAAAGAGTTGTAAACAAATAATTTTTGTTCCATGAAGGCAAACTTACAATTTTAAGCGGTGAGTTTATTTGGCCGCCATTATTTTAATGCCACAACTGTACTTAAAGGATAGTGGTCTGACAATTTTTTTTCGATAATATGATACTCTGCAATATCAAACTGAGCGCTGGCCATTACATAATCTATCTGGTAGTTGGGGAATGCGCCGTTGTAGGTACGACCTAACCCTGCTCCCTTTTCCCTGAAAGCATTTTTTAATCCCTTAGCCATTTGGTTAACCGCGAATGACGAAGGTGTATCGTTAAAGTCGCCGGATATAATGTAGGGATAAGGGCACTGTTTGGCGTGGTTTTTTATAATGAATACATGTTCGCTGCGCTTCTGGAAAGCCATTTTCAATTTCCAACCTACCCGCTTGGTAGCACCAATATCGGTTTTACCCTTTGATGATAGCTTGCCCAGATACTCATAATCCTGCGGATCGAAATTGATGGACTGAAGGTGCACACTGTATACTCTGAAAATGGTACTGTCTTTCTGCACATCAACATAAATACACTGGTTCCCGCTTTTTTTCTGCGATAACTGCACCAGGCCGTATGAGCGTATAGGAAATCTGGAAAATATAGCCATACCGATTGATTCGCTCTGGCTGGTCATGATGGGTTCAAAGTAATATTGCTGCGCCCGCATTACCCGTTTAACCGAATCTATCATATCATACTGCCCGCGTTTCTTGGTAAAAAACTCCTGTATGCCAATCACATCCGGCTGCTGTTCCTGTATAATGTTCAGGATATCATGCTTGGTAGATACATCATTCTTTTCGCCATAACGTTTAAAGTTATGCACGTTGTAGGTCATGATGCGTAACTGCTTTTGCGGTGGTGTGCTTTTTTCTCCGGGAGGAAGCCTGATGCCTACATTATTAAGCAACATGTTCCAGCCAATAGCGATACCGGCAATTGAGATAAATATGAACCATTTCCGGCGTATCAGCCAATACAGAATAAGCAGTACATTAAACAGTAATAAAAAAGGGTATGCAAGGCCAAAAAAAGCTATTGGCCAAAACTTTCTGGGGTCGGTAACAGGTGCAAGGTAACTTACCAGTAATGCCAGGCAAAGCAGATAGTTTATCCAGAGAAATAATTTATCGGCAAAAGGGAGCTTGCTGTTAGTGCGTTTCATTTATTAATGCTTGCTTAAGCTATCCAGGCTTTCTTTTTCCTGCTTGCTTAAACTATCGTAACCTGTAGCTGATATTTTATCTAAAATACGGTCTATTTCATCCTGGTGGGGCACACCTGCTGCCTTCCGGACTGAGTAATTAGTGCTTACCACTTTTAATTTAGGCTTGGGCGCAAACAGTTTACTGATACCGCCTATCCAATCGTTACCGCGTTGTAGTTGTTTGATGTAAATAAAGCCCATAAGCGCGCCACCTAAATGCGCTATTTCGCCACCGGCATTGGCACCGGCAATGCCTATAAAATCAATAACAACATAAAATACAGCAACCCATTTTAACTTCACGGGCCCTAACAGGAATAATTGTATGGTATAATTAGGCAGCAGGGTTGCCGTGGCTATAATAATGGCCATAACACTGGCAGAGGCGCCAACAATGGTTGCACTACTAGCCGCATCTACATGAGTAAAAGCGGGTATAAGGTTATAAGCCGCTACAAATAAAATCCCGCCAGCTAAACCGCCCAGCAGGTACAAGCCTATGGTGCGTTTATGGCCCAGGTATTCCTCAAATATCTGCCCCATCCAGTACAGCCAAAGCATATTGAACAGGATGTGAAAAAAACCCGCATGCATAAACATATAAGTAATGGGGGTCCAGAAACGATGCACCAGCGCCGACAATGATGCCGGAAGTACCAGGTATTGACCGGCAAAATTAAGTATAGCACTATTGCCAAAACCTCTTACCAATTGCTCTACAGTGGCCGGGACGTATATCCCCAGAAAAACAATAACATTGATGCCAATCAGCAGGCTTAACCGGCTGTGCGATCTTAACATTTTGTACTGAATGTCCTGCCAAAGGGTGCTCATAACCTACGCTTAATATATATGGTTAAACCATCGTCAATAAAAATTGTTGGGGCGTTTAACATTCCAAAGCTTGATAAGCAGAAAGCCAAACAACGCCCCGCCCAGGTGGGCAAAGTGCGCGACATTATCGCCTGAAAACCGGCCTATGCCCGAGAACAGCTCAATAGCCGTATAGCCTATAACAAAATATTTCGCTTTGATGGGTATCGGCAGAAAGATGATCATCATCTCGAGGTTAGGGTAAAGCATAGCGAAAGCTACCAGCAAACCAAATATTGACCCTGATGCACCAACCATTGGGAAATTTACCAGCGCATAAAGCTTTTGCGCGACTTCCTGACCACCGCCGTATTGAAAATAAGAAGCATCAACACCCGGATTTGGTACCGCGAAAGAACCGGTAATGGCATGTATCTGTATGGCTTGCACAGCCATGTATAAAGCGTAGCCACCTAAGCCGGTGATAAAATAATAGTTGAAAAATCTTTTAGAGCCTAATGAGTATTCCAACAGCGGCCCGAAAGAGAAAAGCGCGAACATATTAAAAAATATGTGCGTAAAACCTCCATGCATAAACATGTAGGTAATAGGCTGCCATGGCTTAAACATAGGCGACGCCGGGTAATAGGCGGCAAACAACGCCTCCATATTGATCACCTTAGCTAAAGCATACGTAGCTATAAAAAAGATAATATTTATGATGATGAGGTTTTTTACAACCGGCGTTAAATTGGCAAATGGTGATTGCATTCTTTAGTTTTTATTGTAATTATGGTTTAAGCATTGCTGCTATTTTTCAAATCGTTCGGCCAGTTCGGCCAGTGTAACCGTGCTGATAACCGGTTTGCCATTAAGGGCAAGGTTAGGCATCTGGCAGGCAAAAAGCTGGTCGACCAGTTGGTTCATCTCTTCCATTGATAGCTTGGTGCCGGCCTTCATGGCGCCGTTACGGGCCAGCGAACGGGCCAGGTTATCACGCTTATCTAACTTCAGGATAGCCAGGTTGTTTTTAAAACCTTCCAATAGCTGCTCCAGCAGTTCGTGCTCGTTGGCGTTGGTCAGGTCGGCTGGTATACCCTCAACTACTACCGTGTTACGGCCAAACTCGCGTATGTCAAAACCCAGCGCACGTATATCCGGCAATAACTCTTTCAATAACTCAAAATCGGCGCTGTTTAGTGTAACCGATTGCGGGAATAAACTTTGCTGACTTACACCCGAGTGGTTTTGCAACTGCTGCAAAAAACGCTCATATAAAATACGCTCATGCGCGGCCTGCTGGTTAATGAGCATAAAGCCTGATTTGATCTGCGACAGAATGTACCGGTTATGTACCTGGAAGAACTGCTTTTCGCTGCTCTTTGCTACATCCTGCTCATTTACAGACAAGGTAGCTTCCTCGTGCATCTGCTGTTGTACCACTTCTTCCTTTTTAGCTATCTCGTATAGGGTATCCCAGTTACGCGGGATGGCTGTACGATGATCGCTTACGTCGGTATTTCTATAAGACGCAGGTTCGCGTTCGTTCGTTTTCTTTTCTGTAACAAAAGGATTAAAATCAGGGTTAAAAGCAATGCTTGGCTGCACTATCTCCTCAAAAGGTTTTGGAGTGATGAGGTGTCCAATGCTATTCTCCTGGTCAAAATCAAGCGTTGGCGTAATGTTATATTTGCCTAACGAGCGCTTCACCGCCGAGCGGATGATAGCGTAAATGGATTTCTCGTCCTGGTACTTGATCTCCGTTTTTGTTGGATGCACGTTGATATCGATCTTAGCCGGGTCAATGTCAATGAACAATACGTACAGCGGATACGTTTCATCAGGCAATAATTCCTGAAAGGCCGTTAACACCGCATGGTTAAGGTAAGCGTCCTTTATAAAGCGGTTATTTACAAAAAAGAACTGCTCGCCTCGTGTTTTGCGTGCAAACTCCGGCTTGCCCACATAGCCATGCAGTTTAATAATGGTAGTATCTTCCTCAACCGGAACTAACCGCTGGTTATAATTATTGCCAAATAAATGTACGATGCGCTGCTTAAGCGAAGCGGCAGGCAAATGGTATACTTCCTGCCCATCATGATGCAGGGTTAAAAATATCTGCGGATTAGCCAGCGCAACACGCTGGAATTCGTCAATAATATGGCGCATCTCCACCGGGTTACTTTTTAAAAAGTTACGGCGGGCAGGTGTGTTATAAAACAGGTTTTTTATAGAGATAGAGGTCCCCGTTGGCGCGGAGCAGGCTTCCTGGCTCATCACTTCCGATCCTTCTATCAGGATACAGGTTCCCAACTCGTCCTCATGGCGGCGGGTCTTTAATTCAACCTGGGCAATGGCGGCAATTGAGGCCATTGCCTCTCCCCTGAAACCCATGGTACGGATGGCAAACAGGTCTTCGGCCTTGCGGATCTTTGAGGTAGCATGCCGCTCAAAACACATACGCGCGTCGGTCAAACTCATGCCGCAGCCGTTATCAATTACCTGTATCAGGGCCTTACCTGCATCTTTCAGTATCAATTGTATCTTATCGGCACCGGCGTCTATGGCGTTCTCTATCAACTCTTTTACCGCGGATGCAGGGCGTTGCACCACCTCACCAGCGGCAATTTGGTTGGCAACGGCATCGGGTAAAAGCTGAATTATATCTGGCATTAAAAATCTTCCCTTCTCTGTTCGGCCTCTCCCTTCCCTCTCCAATGGCGAGGGTCAAAAAGGTAAAGCCCATCTCCTTTAGAGAGGGGTTTGGGGGAGGCTTTCTTTAAACACCTTTTCAGGTGCTAAATTAATTATTTGATTGCATAACTTTACCGCAATATAGTTGTATATACTAATTGTGATCGTAATATTTACATCCGCCTGTTTATCCATATGAAGAGATTTCTCCCCGCGATACTGCTGCTGGCAGCCGCCTGCTCGCCTAAAAGGGAATACAACGCCGACCTGCTTGTAAAAAACGCTGTAGTTTATACCACAGACAGTAGTTTTACTATCGCCAACGCCTTGGTGGTTAAAGGTGGCCGGATACAAGCTGTAGGCGACCTTGACTCTCTGGACAAAAAATATTATGCCCGCGAGGTGATTGACGCGCAGGGAAAAGCTATTTATCCAGGCTTTATTGATGCGCATGCGCACTTTATGGAATATGGCCTGGGCTTACAGAATGCTAACCTGGCAGGCCTTAAAAGCTGGCAGGCTGTTTTAGATACCGTTAAAAATTACGCCGCACACAAAACCGATGGCTGGATTGTGGGCGCAGGCTGGGACCAGAACCTCTGGACAAACAAAGCTTTTCCGGATAAAGCCAAATTGGATTCGCTGTTCCCGGTACGCCCGGTTATTTTGCACAGGGTTGACGGGCACGCGGCTATTGCCAACCAGGCAGCACTAAATATTGCCGGGGTAAAGCCGGGCCAGAAAATTATTGGTGGTTCTATAGAAACCGTTAACGGTAAGCTTACGGGTATTTTGGTGGATAATGCCGTTGGTATTGTAACCCGGAAAATACCTGCCCCAACCGAGCAAATGATACAGGCAGCTCTGCTTGACGCGCAAAAGAATTGCTTTGCTGTGGGTTTAACCACCGTTGATGATTGCGGTGTACCCTATCAACTCATTAATGTGATTGCACAGTTACAGCACAAAGGCGACCTTAAAATGCGCCTATACCTGATGCTGGCCGATCAGCCCGAAAACTACGACTACTTGTTTAAACGCGGCGCTTATAAAACACCGGGCTTAAATGTACGCGCCTTTAAAGTGTATGCTGATGGTGCTTTAGGCTCACGCGGCGCTTGTTTACTAAAACCCTACGCCGACCAACCTAAATGGAACGGCTTTTTGCTGAGTCCTAAAGCGCATTTTGAAGAGGTTGCCAAAAAGATAGCCGAGCATGGCTTCCAGATGGCCACGCACGCCATTGGCGACTCTGCCAACCGGGTGATCTTAAAGATATATGCAGAGAACCTGAAAGGCAAGAACGATAAACGCTGGAGGATCGAGCACGCGCAGATCATTTCGCCGGAGGATGTTAAACTGTTTGGCGATAATAGCATCATACCATCCGTACAGCCTACCCATGCCACGTCTGATATGGCATGGGCCATTAAGCGGTTAGGTGCCGACCGGCTTAAAACGGCTTACGCGTACAAAAACCTGCTTAAGCAAAACGGATGGATACCCCTGGGTACTGATTTCCCGGTTGAAAACATTAACCCTATGTACACGTTTTATGCAGCTGTTGAACGTAAAGATCTAAAAGGACAACCAGCAAGCGGATTCCAGATGGAAAACGCGCTTATCCGGCAGGAAGCCCTGCGTGGTATGACCATTTGGGCTGCAAAGGCAAATTTTGAAGAGAAGGAAAAAGGCAGTATTGAGCCGGGCAAATTTGCCGATTTCGTGATCCTTGATCAGGATATCATGAAGGCAAAAGGCAGCGAACTGCCAAAAGTTAAAGTGTTAAAAACGTTTGTAAATGGTGTTAAGGTTTATGAGAAGAAATAAGCGCGGTTTATGTTTAACCGCACTGTTTGGGTTGATTTTGGTTCATTCGGCTTGTGCGCAGCCACAGCCCTATACAGGTAAAGCTTATGTGCAGGAGGAAAAACAGGCAGAACAGGCTACGGTATTGCTTAATAACGAAAAGAATGTTGTGCCGCTACACAACCTGGATAATAACAGGGTAGCCAGCATACATTTTTCAAGTGCTTACGCGATTGGTTTTGACAGCCTATTGAACAAATATGCCAAAGTTGATGTAATTAACGGCAACGATTACATGGGCGCAAAGCCCCTGGATATGCTGGTGCAGGATACCAAATTTTACCACACCCTCATCCTACAGCTTACTGATGCTGAACTTGCTAACCCACAGATCATTCAGTTCATTAAAAATAACCAGAAGATAAAGGATGTGGTGGTTGCTTTTATGGGTAACAGCTCATCATTGGTACAACTGAATGATGTTACCGCGCCGGTGATCTGGTCGGCAAGGGTTTCGCCGGTTTCCGCTCTGTTTAGCGCGCAGGCCATATTTGGTGGGGTTGCTATTACGCAACGCCTAACCAAAAGCTATTCGCCTAAATATACGGCTAATACCGGATTTCTGACCTCAAAGGTACGCCTGCAATACACCGTGCCTGAGGATGCGGGCATTAATTCAGACAACCTCAATAGCGCGATAGATGCCATTGCCCGTGAGGCCATTGTACAGCGCGCAACCCCGGGCTGCGTAGTGTTGGTTGCCAAAGATGGCAAAGTAATATTCAATAAAGCTTACGGCAACCATGTGTATGATAACACTACACCTGATAAGATAACCGATATTTTTGACCTGGCATCCATGACCAAGATATCGGCTACTACGATGGAGGCTATGCAATTGTATGACCAGGGCAAGCTTAACCTGGATTCAACCATTGGCACCTATATGCCTATTGCCCGCAACACCAACAAAAAAACGTTAACTGTACGCGAAATACTGGAACACCAGGCAGGGCTGATACCTGACATACAAACTTTTGAAGTAATAAAGCCATCAGACCATTCGGCTGATTCATCTGCGGCATTCCCTACCAAAGTAAATGAGGGTTATTACCTGCGTAAAGATTATTTTGATGATGTGATGCTGCCCGCCATGCTGCGTTCAGCGGTTAAAACACGCGGGCAATACGTATACAGCGATGTAGGATTGATATTTACACAACAAATAGTAGAAACTATTACCGCAACTCCGCTTAATGTTTTTGTGCAACAAAAGTTCTACAACCCGCTGGGGATGCAAACAGCAGGCTTTTTGCCTTTAATGCGCTTCCCGGCCAATCGCATACCACCCACCGAAGACGACCGTAAAGACCGTAGAGCCCTATTGGATGGCTATGTACATGACCCTACTGCCGCACTTATGGGCGGTGTTGCGGGGCACGCCGGTTTATTTGCCAGTGCAAATGATGTAGCTATACTTTACCAGATGATGCTTAACCGTGGCACCTATGGCGGCGTACAGTATATTAAGCCCGAAACCGTTGACCTGTGGACCTCAAAACAATCTGCTGTTAGTCGCCGAGGCATAGGCTTTGACCGCTGGGACCCTATCGCCGACAGGCACTATCCTTCAAAACTGGCATCGGACCAAACCTACGGGCATACCGGGTTTACCGGTACCTGTGTTTGGGTTGATCCTAAATATAACCTGGTTTATGTTTTCCTATCTAACCGGGTATACCCTAACGTAAGCAATAAATTAGGCAGCCTCAATATACGACCACGCATACAGGACGCCGTTTATGAAGCGATACAGAAAGGGCTGTAAAAACCTAAAAAAACAAATGCCTGAATTTTATTCAGGCATTTGTTTTAAACATCTCAACCAGCACTCAAACTGTCTGGCTATTATATTCTGGATTTTTATTCCATTTAGTCGATCCACTCAAACTTGGTGTAAGGCACCAGCACCTCAGGTATTTTAATACCTTTTTCGGTTTGGTTGTTCTCCAGCAGGGTTGCCACAATACGCGGCAAAGCTAAAGCGCTGCCGTTAAGCGTGTGCGCTAATTGGGTTTTACCTTCCGCATTGCGGAAACGCAGTTTTAAGCGGTTAGCCTGGTAGGTCTCAAAGTTTGATACGGATGATACCTCTAACCAGCGTTGTTGCGCAGCGCTCCAGGTTTCCATATCGTAGGTTAAAGCGCTTGTGAAACCCATATCGCCACCGCAAAGGCGTAACACGCGATAGGGTAAACCAAGCTTTTGCAGCAGGCTTTGCACATGTACGCTCATATCTTCCAGCACTTCGTATGATTTATCAGGTTGTACTATTTGTACAATTTCCACTTTATCAAACTGATGCAGGCGGTTCAAACCACGTACATGCGCACCATAAGAACCCGCCTCGCGGCGGAAGCATGGCGTATGACCACAGTTTTTTACCGGCAGCTCTTCACCTTTTAAAATTACATCACGGTAAAGGTTGGTGATTGGCACTTCGGCAGTAGGGATAAGGTAAAGCCCATCCTCGTTCACAAAGTACATCTGGCCCTCTTTATCCGGCAACTGCCCTGTGCCAAAGCCTGAAGCTTCGTTCACCACCAAGGGTACGCCAACTTCACTGTAACCCGCTTTTTCGGCCTCATCAATAAAGAAATTGATTAGCGCGCGTTGCAGTTTAGCGCCTTTGTTTTTATATACAGGGAAACCTGCACCGGTTATTTTAACACCCAATTCAAAATCTATCAGGTTATATTTAGCAGCCAGTTCCCAGTGAGGTAGAGCATTGGCAGGCAATTCGGGCTTAACACCGTTCTCTAAAACAATCTCGTTATCATCAGCAGAAACACCTTTAGGTACAGAGGTATGCGGCAGGTTAGGTAACAGTACCAGTTTCTCCTGCAATTCGGTTTCAAAGGCAGTTAACTGCTCGCCCAGTTGTTTGATCTCTTCTTTCCACTTACCGGTGTTGGCTTTAATGGCTTCGGCCTCATCCTTTTTGCCATTGCGCATCAGTTCGCCAATTTGTTTGGCCGCCGCGTTAGCCTGGGATGATACGTTATCCGATTGGTTTTGCGCCTGGCGACGTTTCTCATCCAAAGCTATTATCTCATCAACCAATTGGGGCTGCTTAAAATTTTTGACAGCCAAACGTTCTAAAACTTTATCCCTGTTCTCGCGGATATAACTAACTTGCAACATCATTTTAAGATTAAAAGGCAAATATAACAGTTTGCAGTTTGGAGCAGGCAGTTTGCAATTTTTTTGTAAGCGCTTTATGCAAACTGCAAACCGGCAACTGCAAACTACAATGAGCGGAAAACTTTACTTAGTGCCTACTCCTATCGGCAACCTGGAGGACATGACCTTTAGGGCTATACGCATATTAAAAGAGGCCGATCTGATACTGGCTGAAGATACGCGTACATCGTCACCCATGCTGAAGCATTTTGATATCCAAAATAAAGTTTTTGCGCACCATCAGCATAACGAGCACCAGGCCAGCAACGAGATCATTAAGTTTTTGCTGCAAGGGCAAAATATAGCGCTGATATCTGATGCGGGCACGCCTGCCATATCCGATCCGGGATTTTTCCTGGTGCGCGAGGCTTTAAAGTTTAACATCGACATAGAATGCCTGCCCGGCGCAACGGCCTTTGTACCGGCTTTGGTAAACTCCGGCTTCCCTACAGATAAGTTTTGCTTTGAGGGTTTTTTGCCACTTAAGAAAGGGCGCCAAACCCGTTATAAGTTCCTGGCGCAGGAAGAACGGACGATCATTCTTTACGAATCTCCGCACCGTTTATTAAAAACGCTTGAGGAAATGGCTACTTATTTTGGTGCCAGCCGCCAGCTTTCCGTTTCACGCGAGCTGACCAAAATGTTCGAAGAAACCGTACGCGGTACCGTAGCCGAAGTAAAGCAGCATTTTGAAACCCATCCTGTAAAAGGTGAGTTTGTGATATGCGTAGCCGGTGCCGAAGAAGCGGACAACAAGAAGAAAAAAAAGTATAACAACGATGACGAAGAATAGCATTTACGCTGCTATTGATACTGCCATCTTCGCCTAAATAATTAATTATTCCAGTACGACTTTCTGGTGTTGATAAGGTATTTCAATATTTTTGAAACCCTTTTCTTTGAGTTTAGCCTCAAAATGCTGCTGAACTTCGTACTCGCCATGTACCAGGAAAACCTTTTTTACTTTTGCCGGATCCTGGCATGCCAGGAAATGAAGCAGGTCTTCATAATCGCCATGGGCGCTCATACTTTTTATTGACCGTACCTCGGCGTTCACCTGATAGGGTTCGCCAAATATATGTACCTCTTTCTCGCCCCGAGCCAAACGCCCTCCCAATGAACCCGGCTCGGCGTAGCCCACCATTAAAATGGTGTTCTTTTTGTTATTAATATTATTCTTGATATGGTGCTTAACCCGTCCTGCTTCGGCCATACCTGAAGAGGATATGATAACGCACGGACGAGCATCATCATTTAGCGCAATGGATTCGGCTGTTGACTCTATGAATTTTAAGCCTTTAAAACCGAAAGGATCGGCATCTACCTGTAATACTTTTTGTACATTTTTATTGTATTCTTCCGGGTGGTCCTTTAAAACCTTTGTAGCCTGCTCAGATAATGGGCTATCCACATAATAAGGAACATCAGGCAGATCGCCCCGAAGTTCAAGAGAGTTAAGCGCGTAAAGCAGTTCCTGCGTACGCCCCACACTAAATGCAGGGATAATGACTTTTCCTCCTTTGCGCTCACAGGTTTCTTTGATCACTTCCAGCAAGGCATCTTCAATAGGACCAATATCCTTATGCAGACTATCGCCGTAGGTTGATTCTAACAAGATATAATCGGCTTGCTCAAATGTCTGGGGGCTTTTTAATATAAGATCGCCGTAGCGGCCAACATCGCCGCTAAAAGTAATGTGTGTTTCCTTCGCGTCCTCAAATACTGTAATATGTACCGCCGCGCTGCCCAGTATATGCCCGGCATCGGTAAACTTAAAGCGCAAGCGCTGGCTAATGGCATATTCCTGGTGATAATCTACAATCTTAAAAAGGCGCATGGCGGCGATGGCATCGTCCTCGTTATACAAAGCTTCCAATAAAGGTTGCCCATGCTTAGCCCGTTGCTTGTTAGTATATTCAACATCCTGCATCTGTATCCTCGCCGAATCCATCATCAGTATACGGGCGAGGTCCATGGTGGCTGATGTACAGAATATAGTTCCTTCAAATCCCTCCTTAACCAAGCGCGGGATAAGACCGCAATGGTCAATATGCGCATGAGAGAGTATCAGATAGTCAATCTTTTTAGGGTTAAAGCCAAAATGCTCGTTCATGCCGTCAGTCTGTTCGCCCAGCCCCTGGAACATGCCGCAATCCAGCAAAACTGTTGTACCATCGTTTAAACGTAATAAATGCTTACTGCCGGTTACATTACGGGCGGCGCCGTGAAAAGTAATTTCCATTTATAATTGAGTTATAGACACAACCAAAATTTGTAAATAAAGTTTATTATCTGAAATAACTAAAAAATTAGTTGCAAATGTAAAACACAATATATACCTTAGTAAAACTAATTTATTAGTTACGTAACATATGGAAATTAAAGAACTTACACGCGCGGAAGAACAAATTATGCAGGTATTGTGGCAGTTGGAAAAAGGTTTTGTAAAAGATGTGCTTGACGTTTTACCAGAGCCTAAACCGGCTTACAATACGGTATCAACCATTATCCGCATTTTAGAAACCAAAGGGTTTGTTAGCCATAATGCTTATGGCAAAAGCCATGAATATTACCCTATTGTTAGTAAAGACCAGTACAAGGATTTTGCTGCTGAAAAACTCTTGAGCGGCTATTTTGATAATTCGGTAAACGGTATACTCTCCTTTTTTGTGAAGAAGGAAAAGATAAACCTTAAAGAGGCCGATGAAATTATGAAACTGATTGAGAAACTAAAAGATTAACCGTTATGAGCTGGTGGCAATATTTGGTGCTGGTAAATATTTACCTGTGTTTGTTTTACGCGTTTTACAGGATGCTACTGCAGCGCGAAACCTTTTTTCAGCTTAACCGCCTATATCTGGTGGGCACAGCCATCCTATCTTTCTTTATTCCATTGATGCAGAGCGAATGGATAAAGGAGCTTTTTATAACAAGGCAAGTGCAGCACACTATCTACGGCAGTAGCGCCCTTACTATTGTTAATATTGCGCCCATTAACAATAACCCGGTAACATTTGGCCAGGTTTTATCTATCATTTACGTTGCAGGTGTAATTATACTGTTCGCCAAATTATGTTTACAGCTAATTATGCTAAAGAAGATCATTAAGGACCCTTCACCCGAAGTAGCTTATTCTTTCTTTAATAAAATAAAAGTTGATAAAGGCATTGATGGTGAAGACGTAATACAACACCACGAACAGGTACATGCCCGGCAGTTCCATACGGCAGATATACTGATCATTGAGGCGGTAATGATCATCAATTGGTTTAACCCGGTTGTTTACCTGTACCGCTACGCCATTAAACATGTACATGAGTTTATTGCCGACAAGCACACGCTTGAGGCAGGAACAAACAAAGCGGATTACGCCATGCTGTTGCTCAACCAAACATTTAACGCGCCGGCTCATCGCCTGGTAAACCCATTTTTTAACCATAGCCTATTAAAACAACGAATTATGATGCTACAGAAAAACAAGTCGCAACGTATTAAGCTCATTAAATATGGCTTATCTGCACCATTATTTGTGTTAATGCTGGTATTATCTTCGGCTACTATCAGTAACAGCAATACGGTAAAAAACATCAACCGTAAAGCTGGGGATGTATTAGCAAGCCCGGCAAAAGAGGTAATAAGCGGGCAATACCAATCATCCAAAAATGAAAACACTGAAGGCAATGCACAAATGGTGATTGACACAGTACCTAAGAAACAAAAATTCACCGTTACGGTAGCCCCGAGCTTCCCGGGCGGAGAAGCAGCATTTGCACGCTTCCTTGCATCTAATATCAAATATCCTGTTGCAGCAAAAAACAATAAGGTACAGGGCCGATCGCTGATCGCTTTTACGATAGGTACCGATGGCTCACTGAGCAATTTTAAAGTGGCCAAGGGCATAGGCGGCGGAGCCGATGAAGAAGCGATCCGGGTGATAAAAATGTCGCCTAAATGGGCTCCCGCTACGGTAAATGGCCAACCAGTGAAGACAAGTTATGTAGTACCGGTTAATTTTTCATTAGACGGAAGTGTGACCAGTGTAACTAATAAACCCGATGGCGCTGATTTAAAAGAGGGTGAGGAATTGTTTACGGAAGTGGAGCAATCGCCATCGTTCCCTGGTGGCGTAGAGGCTTTTGGTAGTTTTTTAGCTAAGAACATCAGATACCCAAAAGAAGCAAAAGAGAATAATATCCAGGGCCGTGTTATTGCCACATTTATAGTAGAGCAAGACGGTTCGCTTTCGAATATCAGGATTGTTAGGGGCATTGGTGCCGGAGCCGATGAAGAAGCTGTGCGTGTACTGGCTATTTCTCCAAAATGGATAGCCGGTGTGCAAAACGGGCATAAGGTACGTGTGCAGTACACTGTCCCTATCAATTTTGCACTTGCCGATGAAGACAACGGAAAGGAAAAGAAGATTGGTCTTAGAAAGTACCCTTCACAATCAAGCTCTGTACTTTATAAAGACACTATAGCAAATGGTGCACCTTTGAAACTGAGAGGCTTTAATAATCCACCACTTTATTTGGTGGACGGCAAAGTTGTGAAAGACATTCAACATGTCGACCCCAACACTATTCAATCCATGACTGTTTCAAAGGATAGATCAGCTATACTTAAATATGGAAGCGATGGTGTAAACGGAGTCGTAGAAATTACAACCAAAGCCAAGGCAAAAGCAGTGAAATAAAATCAGTTAATTTAAACCATATCCAAACCGGGCCGGGAGTGTAAAAGCATCCGGCCTTTTATTTATAAAGGGGCTCCCTGGGCCACAGCTTCCTGCTGCTCGCGCATGTTACGGATAATTTTGGTGTAGCCACGGTGCTGTTCATAATCATCATACAACGGGAACATCAGCCCTGTTCCCCAAAATCGGGAACGGTCCTTACGCACATGATAGCGTTCATCAATGGCCCTGCCATCTGTTTGGGCGGTTTCCATCTCTACCCCGGGTGAGCCTTTGGCTATATCTTCGGGTGTAAAAAATATTTCGGCGCTGCAACCTATTACTTCGTTCGCCGCATATCCCATCAGTTTTTCAGCGCCTTTATTCCAGCTATTAATATCACCGTTTTTATCGGTAGTAACCACTGCGTAATCGTCCAGGCTATCCAGCACCAGGTGAAAAAAGTCTTCACTCATCCTAAAATAGCTGTCTTCAAATATATCATCACCCGTAACACCGGGATTATTGATATGGTAATCAATCTCCACACTTACGCCTTCAATACCGCATGCCATTTGCATAGGTTCGCGCGTAATGCGATAGAATGTTTCAAACCCCTCAGGCAACTGTTCTAACCTTGGCTTAGTGCGTACCGGCTTAAATAAAATACTTTCCTGGTCGTCGGCAGATCTCTCGCTAACTAATACGTAATTATATCCCTTTTCGATCAAATCGCCCAGTAATTGCGGTGTTAACGGTATTCTCATGATTGCTCTGCGTCTAAAAAAAGAATAATAATTTATACAGCAGTAGGCCTGCGAATGATCTTTAACAGGAAAATGATAAGGGCTATTACCAATAATATATGAATAATGCTACCAATAGCGGTAAAGAAAAAACCTATAGCCCAGCAAATAACCAGGATAACGGCAATGGTGTATAATAATGAGTTCATTTGGTTATTATAATTTAGTTAACGTTATAATAACCCAACCATAGCAAATGTTTTACCAAAGCCGCATAAACGAAAATCCCTTTGCTTAATTAAGCAAAGGGATTTTTGTCAAATACTGTATTAAGCAATTACAAATGCAGCCATTTCTTACGCACATCCAGTTGTTTAGCGTTGGCATCTGGTAGTTCGGTGATGCTGTATTTAACCGCGTCGTTACGTTTTAAGGTTACCGGTATAATTATCCGTTGGCCATCGCGGGTTACGGTAACATTTACCTTGTCTCCTATTTTTTTTCCTTTAAGTATGCTGCCCATTTCGGTAACAGGGGTATCGTCAATAGCGGTTAATTCGTCGTTAACGTTAAGGCCGTCAACCCAACCTGCACCACCGCGTAATACGGTAGTAATTATTTTACGCGAGTTGGTAAATACGCCTAATGATGGTTCGTTGTTATCGGCAAATTCATCCGTTAGCTTATAACCGGCATAATTAAGGTATTTGTTATAGTCGATAGGTGCCAGGCCGTTGATGTACTTAGCATAAAAATCGTCCAGCTTTTCGCCTGCGAATTTCTCAAATCCGGCTTTAAATTCAGCGTCGGTGTACCCGCGTTTTTTACCTTTATAATAGGTATCGTACATGTACTTCATCACATCATTAAGCGAATACTTAGTGTTGCTGTTGTTAATGATCTCCAGATCAAGCAACATACCTACTATGGCACCTTTGTCATAATATGAGATACCGGTATTGTATGAGTTCTCATTAGGGCGATAGCCTTTTATCCAGGCATCAAAGCTCGACTCGGCCAATGGCTGCACCTTCGTACCCGGCTGGTTCTCTACGGTATTGATGTCGCCTGCCATATCATTCAAATAATCCTGCGGGCTGGATATACCGGCATAGCGCAATATCATATTTTGGTAGTAAGCCGTGAAACCCTCGGCGATCCACAGGTTGGTGGTGTAGTTTTCGTTATCATAATCAAACGGGCCTAATGCTATAGGGCGCAGGCGTTTAACGTTCCACAAGTGGAAGTGCTCATGCGCCACCAGGCTCAGGAAACCGCGGTAACCACCGGGAGTACCATATTGGTCGCGAGAGGCACCTAAAACTGTTGAGCTTAAATGCTCAAGACCACCACCATTGCGCTGTTTATTATGTACTATAAATGTATAGTGTTTGTTAGGGTTTTCACCGAAAACGTTCACCTCGGCACGGATCACTTTAGCCATATCCACCTTTAGGCGTTCTTTATCATAATTGCCGCCACCGTACATAGCCACCTCGTAATGCGTACCATCAACATCAAAGTCAAAAACATCCTGGGTACCAATTTCCAGCGGCGAATCATACAAGATATCATAGTTTGGCGCGGTGCGGGTGAAAACATCCCCGTTTACCATTTCCAAACTCGTTGATACCTTATTCCAGTCTTTATATGGTTTAATGTGCACGGTTGAAGGTTGGCTGATCATCCCTTTAGGATACAAGAATATGCCTGTGCTGGAAAGGAAAGCGTGCGAAGCATCAATAAAACTGGTACGTACCGATAGTTCAAAGGCATATACTTTATATTTTACAGTAACCGAGCTTACGCCTGTCATATTCATCTTCCAGGTATTTTTATTGATCTTGGTTACAGGCAGCTCCTTGCCGCGGGTGTTGGCACTTAACGATTCAATGTTTTTAGCGAACTCCCTTACCAGGTATGATCCTGGTGCCCAAACGGGCATTTTCACTTCCAGCGTTGGCTGGGCCAGGCCGGTAATATTCATTTCTACTTCTGCATAGTGCGCCTGGGCTTCGGGAAAGCTAACCGTATAGGATATTTTAGCGGGAACGGCAGGTGGTGTTGCTGCAAAGGCAGGGGTGATCATAATGGTTATTAAATAAGCTAATGCTGATGAGTACAATTTTTT
Source organism: Mucilaginibacter sp. MD40 (assembly GCF_002288635.1). Taxonomy (GTDB): domain Bacteria; phylum Bacteroidota; class Bacteroidia; order Sphingobacteriales; family Sphingobacteriaceae; genus Mucilaginibacter. The sequence continues at coordinate 354,539 of NZ_NRSW01000001.1, forward strand.
CATGCTGCAAGTTAAAAAATTAATATTCCTAAAAAGATAGGTCAAAAACAGTTGAGGTGTAAAATGGTTGATACATGCAAGCTTTTTGATAATGAAGGCTTTATTATTGCACCGTTTTGGCCGGCACGCTATTTCAAGTGCTATAAACATAGTTAAAGTTAAGTATTGCAGCAACCGTATTGCTCTTAAAGATGAAAACACGTTATGTAATTTATACCGTTTTGGCGCTGGTGTTAGCTTATTTGTTGTACAACAAATTCTTTAGTAAGGGCGCTAAGGAAAAACAGGTAGCCACTGCCGGTAAAGGCAAGCGCAAGAACGGCCCGGTGCCGGTTAACCTGATGATTGTGAAAGACACCACCGTTACCGACCAGATTGATATTACCGGAACCATTGACGCTAACGAAAAAGTAAACCTCGTAAGCCAAACCGCCGGTAGCGTAACCGGTATTTATTTTAACGAGGGGCAACATGTAAGCAAAGGGCAGCTGTTAGTTAAAGTATATAACCAGGACCTTGAAGCTTCTCTTAAACAAGTAGAGGCGCAAATGGCGCTGGCACGTGATATTAACCGCCGTAACGAAATACTGGTGCAGAAAGAAGCCATCAGCAAGGAAGAATACGAAACTTCACAATCTTCTTACAACGCTTACAAGGCGCAGGCCGCGGCGGTACGTGCGCAAATTGGCCGCACTGAGATACGCGCGCCGTTTTCGGGCGTAATTGGTTTAAGAAGCATTAGCCCGGGTGGTTATTTATCACCTACCGCGCCTATAGCCACCTTGGTAAACATCGACCCGGCCAAAGTTACCTTCTCTGTGCCTGAGCGGTACCTGGGCCTGATCAAAGCCGGTAGCAAGATCAATTTTAATATTGAAAGTTCACAGCAAAATTTCTCTGCAACGGTTTATGCGATTGAACCAGCGCTGGATGCTACTTCGCGCACTATTACGGTACGCGCCAAAGCGCCTAATGCTAATAACTTATTAAGGGCCGGTTCTTTTGCCAAGATCAACCTGACGCTTGACCAGATACCGAAAACCATTATGATACCTACAGAAGCGGTAATACCCGATCTGAAAAGCAGTAAGGTATATGTATACCACAACGGCGTAGCCCTGTCTAAAAACGTAAAAACCGATTTGCGTACTGATACCAGGATACAAATTGTTGACGGCCTTAAACAAGGCGACAGCGTAGTGGTTTCGGGGTTGATACAGATACGACCTAAAGCGCCATTGAAAATTCTAAAAGTGATTAAATAAGCACAAGTATGAGTTTATCGTCCATTAGTATAAAACGGCCAGTATTGGCAACAGTAATGTCTGTTGTGATAGTGGTATTCGGTGTTATTGGCTATAAGTTCCTGGGCGTGCGCGATTTCCCATCGGTAGACCCGCCCATCATTTCGGTATCTACCAGCTACTCGGGCGCTAACGCCGATGTTATTGAATCACAAATCACCGAACCTTTGGAAAAAGCCATCAATGGTGTGCCGGGCATCCGTAATATATCATCTACAAGTTCGGTAGGCCAGAGTAACATTACGGTAGAGTTTAACCTTGATGCCGACCTGGAAACCGCTGCCAACGACGTACGCGATAAAGTGGGCCAGGCGCAGCGCCAGTTACCACAGGATATTAACGCGCCACCGGTTGTAACCAAGGCCGATGCTAATGCCGACCAGATCATCACCCTTACCGTTAGCAGCAACACCCGTAATATTATGCAGGTGGATGACTATGCCGAGAACGTATTACAGGAGGGCCTCCAAACCATACCCGGCGTAAGCTCTATTAACATACAGGGCCAACGCCAGTATGCCATGCGCTTATGGATCGATCCCAATAAAATATCTGCATTGGGTTTAACCGCAACTGATATAGGTGCCGCTCTGAGTAAAGAGAACGTGGAACTGCCTGCCGGTAAAATAGAGGGTAATAATACCGAGCTAACCATAAGGGCGCTTGGCAAATTAACCGACGAAAAAGATTTTAACAACCTCATTATCCGCTCGGATAGCAATCGGGTGGTTCGTTTAAAAGACATTGGTTATGCTGTTTTAGGATCAGCCAATGAGGAAACCGCGTTCAAGGAATCGGGCATTCCGCAGGTAGGCCTTGCAGTGGTACCGCAGCCCGGTGCCAACTATGTACAAATAGCCAAAGATTTTTATGTTCGCCTTAAGCAGATAGAAAAAGACTTGCCGCCAGATATTACCGTAAAAGTGGCGTTGGATAATACTAAGTTCATTAATAACTCTATTGAAGAGGTTAAGGAAACCCTTATCATTTCTTTTGTACTGGTGGTAATTATTATTTACCTGTTCTTCCGCGACTGGCTTATCGCTTTCCGCCCGCTGATAGATATACCGGTATCGTTGATCGGCGCATTCTTTATTATGTATGTATGCGGTTTCTCTATTAATATCCTTACGCTGCTGGGTATCGTATTGGCAACGGGCCTGGTGGTGGATGATGGGATTGTGGTAACCGAGAACATCTATAAAAAGGTAGAAGAAGGCATGGATATCCGCAAGGCGGCCTTCCAGGGCTCGGCTGAGATCCTTTTCGCCGTTATTTCTACGTCTATTACCCTGGCAGCGGTATTCCTGCCCATCATGTTTTTGCAGGGCTTCACCGGAAGGTTGTTCCGCGAGTTCGCGGTGGTGGTTGCAGGTTCGGTATTGATATCAGCTTTTGTATCGCTCTCGTTAACGCCTATGCTTAACGTAAAGCTGATCCGCAAAAACCAGAAGAAATCAAAATTTTATTTAGCTACTGAGCCGTTCTTCGAAAGGATGACCACCGGGTACACCGAATCGCTGGTTAAGTTTATGAAACGCAGATGGGTATCATTTGTGATATTGGGTGGTTCACTGATCATAACAGGCGTATTACTCAAGGTCACCCCATCAGAACTGGCCCCGCTGGACGACCGCAGCTTACTGCGCTATACCGTTACAGGCTCAGAAGGAGCCACTTATGAGTACATGACCAGGTATATGGATAAAGTAGCCAACCTGGTAACCGACTCCATACCGGAAGCAAATGTGAATATTGAGATCGTTTCGCCTTCCTTTGGCGGGGGTTCAGCCAATACCGGTTTTGGCCGTATAGGTTTGGTAGCACCAGACCAGCGGGAACGCACCCAGCAGCAACTGGCCGACTGGCTCAACAAAAAGCTGTCCCGCATGCCCGATGCCCGCGCGATAGTAATACAGGAGCAAACTATTAGTGGCGGCGGTAGCGGGGCCAGGACTTCTTTACCTGTCCAGTTTGTGATCCAAAACCAGGACTTTGAAAAAATAAGAAAGGTACTGCCGGAGTTTTTCGCAGAAGTATCTAAAAGCCCTGTATTCCAGGGATCTGACGTTAACCTGAAATTCACTAAGCCCGAACTACGGGTAACTACCGATCGTGACCGGGCACGCGACCTGGGTGTATCGGTTGCCGATATAGCCCAAACGCTGCAGCTGTACTACAGTGCAGGCCGTTTAGATTATTTCCTTATCAATGGCAAGCAATACCAGGTAATTGCCCAGGTTGACCGCGCCAACCGCGATCAGCCACTTGACCTTAAATCGGTATATGTGCGCAGCAGCAAAGGCACGCTGGTACAGTTGGATAACGTGGTAAAAGTTTCTGAAAGTGCCACACCACCATCTATCTATCACTTTAACCGCTTTAAATCGGCCACGTTGCAGGCAGGCCTTTCGCCGGGCCATACCATTGGCGATGGTATAGCTGAAATGAACCGCATAGCCAAAGGCCTTCTGGATGAATCATTCAGTACCGAACTGGCCGGCCCTTCACGAGATTATGCGGAAGGTTCGTCCAACATTCTTTTCGCGTTCGGCTTTGCTTTGTTGCTCATCTATTTGGTACTGGCCGCACAGTTTGAAAGTTTTGTTGACCCGTTTATTGTAATGCTCACTGTACCGCTGGCTATCGCGGGGGCTTTTATATCACTATGGCTGTTTGATCAAACCTTTAATATATTCAGCCAGATCGGTATCATTACGCTGGTGGGCCTGGTAACCAAAAATGGTATCTTGATCGTCGAGTTCGCCAACCAGCGCATGGAACACGGGCTAAGCAAGTATGAGGCCGTGGTTGAGGCCGCTACATCGCGCCTGCGCCCCATTTTAATGACGAGCCTTGCCGTGGTATTAGGCTCTGTGCCTATTGCCCTCGCATTGGGCGCGGGGGCTAAAAGCCGTGTATCATTAGGTATCGTAATTATTGGCGGCATGTTGTTCTCACTGGTATTAACCCTGTATGTGATCCCCACCATGTACATGGTTTTTGCAGCTAAAACGCGCCGCGACCCAGATGATGAACCCGAAGATACCACTGAACCCAAAACGCCTTTACTGATAGATAAACTTTAAGCAATATGAATATCAAAAAAACACTTTGCTTTTTGGTTTGCACTACTGCATTAATAACCGGGTTACGTGCGCAAACCAGTACCAACCCCGCCGCGCCGCGCCTAACACTGCGTGAGGCAATAGAAATAGCGCTTAAAAACAATTATAATATAAAGCTTTCTCAAAATAATTCTACCATTGCCAGCAACAACGTAACATTAGGCAACGCGGGCTTTTTACCGGTAGTTACAGGCGACGCTGCTTTTAACGCCAGCCGGCAAAAAATTAAACAAACCCGTAGCGGCGGTGCCGTTAATAACCTTAATGCCAACAACACCAACAATAACTACGGCGTTAACCTCAACTGGACCATTTTTGACGGCTTTAACATGTTTGCCAATTATGACATGCTTAAGCAACAGGATAAACTGGGTACACTTCGCCTGCAGGACACCATACAATCTACCGTGGCCAATGTAATTACTACTTACTACAGCCTCGTAAGCCAGAACGTGCAGATAAAGGCCCTGCAAGGCGCCATTGATATATCGCGCACGCAACTACGCTATGCCAATGATAAATATACCGTTGGCCGGGTTGCCAAGCTGGATGTATACAATGCCCAAATCAATCTTAATACAGATACCGCCACCCTTATCTCGCAGATACAGCAATATAAGAACACCCAAATACAACTTAACCGCCTGCTGGTACGCAACCTGCAAACAGATTTTTCTGTGGGCGATACCATATTGGTAAGCAATAAGTTGGTGCTGGGCGATATTCTTTCCAAAGCGCAAACGCAGAACCCGGCCATCTTGTCGGCACAGATCAACAAACGCCTGGCCGAAATTAACCTGAAACAAGTGCGCTCCAACCGTTACCCTGTGGTAGGCGTAACATCGGGCTATACGTTTAGCAACAGCCGCACCCCGGCAGGCTTTACACTTACGCAAAACGCGCATGGGCTGGCCTACGGTCTTACCGCATCTATTAACATTTTCGATGGCTTTAACCAATGGCGTAAAGAGCGAAATGCCAAACTACAGATTGATAATGCCGAGATCAACCGTAAACAAACGCAGTTAGAAATAGAAGCACAGATCAGCAACTTTTTTGTCGCATACCTCTCCGGCCTCGATCTCATCAAGATCAGCCAATCAAATGTGGAACTGACCAAAAAAAATCTGGATATATCACTTGAAAAATATCGCCTGGGCAACATTACCCCGCTGGAAATACGCGAGGCACAACGTAATTATCTCAATGCCGAATCTGTGTACGCCAATGCCCTCTACCAATCAAAAATGGCTGAGGTTACGCTCCAGCAAATAACAAATAGTATAAATATTCAATAATTTACATAAAATGTATATTTTTGATAAATGCCTAATAAATTCCATACCTGTTTACTGGTTGACGATAATTACATAGATAATTTCGTTACGCGCAGGATATTGGAAAGCGTTGATTTCGCTGATGACATTGTTGTTATCCAATCGGCAACAGAAGCACTGGATGCATTGCAAAAAGGCGCTGTTAAACCTGATGTTATATTTCTTGATATTCGTATGCCGCAGATGAGCGGTTTTGAGTTTTTAAAAGCTTACGAAACATTGGGAACCGATAAGAGCGGCACAAAAATATTTATGCTTTCATCGTCGTTAGACCCTACCGACATGAACAACTCCCTCAGCAATAAATATGTTACCCAGTTTGTGCATAAACCTTTAACGCATGAGGCGCTCGAGGAACTTTGTACATGATATTAGTAGCAGATAGCGGATCATCCAAAACAGACTGGCTGCTGGCTGTACCCGGCCAGGGCAACAAGGCTTTCAAATCAGCCGGTTTAAACCCTTATTTTTTATCAGAGAAAGAAATTGCCCGGATCATCCAGGATCAATTACCTGAAATGACAGCCTACGCGAACGAGGTAACCGAAATATACTTCTTCGGCGCGGGGTGCTCCAGCCCGGACAGGCATGAAATTGTGAGCAATGCTATCAGCAGTATTTTTACTGAGGCTTATGTAAGTGTAGATAGTGACCTGCTGGCATCGGCCTATGCCACTTGTGGCCACGAGAAAGGCTTTTGTTGCGTATTGGGCACCGGCTCAAATATTTCTTTTTTTGATGGCGACAACATCCACGACGGGCAGCATGGCCTGGGCTATGTTTTGGGCGACGAAGGCAGCGGCACCTGGTTTGGAAAAATACTGTTAACCAACTATCTGTACGGCCGTATGCCGGCAGATATAGCCGCGAAATTTAAAGAAGCCTTTAACCCCACTAAGGAAGCGGTTATAGAAAACGTATATCGCAAACCACGAGGTAATGCCTACCTGGCAGCCTTTTCTAAATTTTTAACAGATATCCGCACTACCGCATACGCCCAAAATGTTTTGCAAAAGGGGTTACAGGAGTTTGTTGACACCAATATCAAGCAATCGTACCCGCAGTATGATAAGTTTAAGTGCCATTTTGTAGGCTCTATAGCTTATGTTTTTGCTGATGAACTAAAAGCGGTTTGCAAAGCCAACGGCATACACGTGGGGAAAATTATACGCCAGCCTATTAACGACCTGCAGGAATTTATCCTGAAACGGGATAATCCGGTGGAGTAAAACGTTTTATTTCTTACGGATGCGGATCAGTATAAATACGACGCCCACCAAAGCCAGCACGCTGCCGGTTTTTGGCAGATAATCGCCATGTTGGGTGTAGAAAGTAATATCACTGTTCAGGTTGATGTCCTGTTTTAAAGCGGTGCGTACCCACCATTTACTTTGCTGTACAATATCGCCCCGCTGGTTAATAAAGGCAGATATGCCGGTATTGGCAGAGCGGCAAACCCATCGGCGGTTCTCAATAGCGCGTAGTTTGGCATAATCCAGGTGCTGGTCTTTTCCGGAAGTATTTTCCCACCAGCCATCATTGGTAATAACTGCGATAAATTGTGCGCCCTGCTTTACCGAGCGTGCCACCCAGTTACCCCAGATAGATTCATAGCAGATAATGGGCGCCGCGCCAATACCGCTTTGCGAATAAAATACGCTTGGCTCCGTTTGCAGCCCATAAGCGCCAACCGCACCGCCCAGATGCTCAAAAACGGGTTTGATAAAAGATAGCGTGTTACCAAACGGTAATGATTCCGCACCCGGCACCAGCCGCGATTTATGGTAGAATTGTACCTTATCAGAATTTTCGATGTTGAGGGCCGAGCTAAAACGATCATAGAACATGCCACCATCTGTTGGGCTTGCCGTTGTAGTGGCGCGGGTAGTATAAAACTTGTGCGTTTCGCCACCGGTAATTACATTCCCGTTTTTGTATTTGCTCAGGAATTGCTTTACCTGCAAAAACGGTATTTCGGTATGGATGCGGTCTTCATCCATATCCTGCACCAGGGCAGTTTCGGGCCAAATAAAATACTCCGTATTTGGCTGCGCCAGCGAATCAGATAGGTGAGTTAATATGGATAACTGCACGTTAGGTGGCATCGATCCTTCTTTTTCATAAGGATCAATATTTGGCTGCACCACAATGATGTTGGATGGGTTAGGCTGTTCATCATAATGATAATACGTATATAACGAAAAGCCCAGCGGCGCCACTATGAAGAAGACAAGCAAGGCAATAAGTTTTAAACGCGTTGCCTTAGACTGATTTTCGCGCAGGCCAATGTAGATAAGAAAAGCCAGGATATTAACGATCCAAACCCAGATAGTACCGCCATATACCCCTGTATAACTATACCATTGCACCCATTGATGCGTAACGGCGAAGCCATTACCGAGCGTCATCCACGGGAAATTAAGGTCCCAGCTTTGGTGCAGGTACTCATACCCTATCCAAAAACATACTAATGCGCCAAGGCTAATGCCCCGGCTGGTAATTAGCCTTAACCTGTAATATAGCCAGCACGCCGTTGCCATCAACAGCGGCCCCAGCGCGTACGGGATAAGAGTGATAGGAACAGCGGTCACCGGCCCTATCATTTTAAGGGCATTGTACACCCAGTAAATGCACAGCACATTCCATACAAAAAAGCCCAGGAAAGTGGTGTTAAATATTTTTTTACCCTTGCGCTTAACGTCGGCCCCGATGATGTTCTCCATTGCCACCAGCATAGGCACAAAGCCCACAAAAAGCATAAAAGTGGTGTAATGGGTAGGCGGCCAGGCCAGCCAAAGCATCAGCCCGGAAAAAACAGACAGCATTACATTCCTTTTCATCAATTCTTTTTCAGGCTGGTGCGTCAACAACAACAAACTTATTTCTTAAGGCCAATTTCTCTCAAACGCTCGTCAAGATATTCTCCCGCTGTAATATCGGTATACAATTTTGGGTGCTCTGCATCTATAGTTGACGGTAAACTGGTGAGATCCATGTTTGATTTAGGATGCAGGAAGAAAGGAACCGAAAAGCGTGAGTTCTTCATTTCTTCGCGCGGAGGGTTCACTACCCTGTGCGTAGTTGATTTTAATTTATTATTGGTTAAACGCTGCAGCATATCGCCTACGTTTACTACCAGGTCTTCGCCGTGTGCTTTCACGGGGAACCAGGTATTATCTCTTGTAAGCAGCTCGAGGCCATCGGCGCTGGCGCCAATTAGTAAGGTAATGAGGTTAATATCCTCATGAGCGCCGGCACGCACCGCGTCGGCAGGCAAAGCATCAGGGTTCTCAATAGGAAAATAATGCAGCGTACGTAATATGGAGTTACCGTTATGCACCTTATCATCAAAGTAATGCTCATCGAGCCCAAGATAAACCGCTATAGCCCTTAACAAGTGTATACCTGCGCCCTCCAGCTTTTTGTATACCTCTTCGGTAACCGCATTAAACTCGGGCTGCTCTTCCACCTTAACATTATCCGGATATAATTCCTTTTCAGGAGCGCCGTCGGTAACGGTTTGGCCAATTTGCCAAAACTCTTTCAGATCAGGCACCTTAAAGCCTTTGGCTGTTTCTTTATTTTTACCGGTATACCCGCGCTGTCCCGCAAGGCCGGGGATCTCATATTTCGCTTTTATCTCCTCAGGCAGGGCAAAAAGCGCCTTTACCTGGGCGTACAGCTTATCAATTAGCTCTTTACTGAGCCCGTGATTGGTAATGGTTACAAAGCCGGTTTCATTAAATGCTTTACCTATAGCATCAGAAAAAGCTTTGCGCTCATCGGCATTGCCATTGATGTAGGTGTTAAGATCCAGGCGAGGAATATTTACGGTACTCATATCTCAAATGTTTAAAGCCAAAATTATCCATTTTTTAGGGACATTACATGCAGCAGCGGTAAAAAAGCAATTACATGCATAATTGCTCGGGGTAGCCAAAACAATTACATGGTTAAACGTTTGAGTTATTGTACAGTCTGACCTATAACATCACAACCAAAACCAATAATAAATAGAAGCATGAAAAAGTTAAACCAAATATGGGGAACAGCACTTGTGGCTCTTCTGCTGATCATCTCGGCACCCAATAAAATATTCGCTCAGCCGGGAGGCTACGTTTCCAACCAGGAGTTTTATGACGAACTGGCTCCTTACGGCACCTGGGTATATGATGAACAGTACGGCAACGTATGGATACCCGATGTTGACCAAAACTTCAGGCCGTATGCTACCAACGGCTATTGGGCCATGACCGAGTATGGCAATACCTGGGTGTCTAATTACCCATGGGGATGGGCAGCCTTCCATTACGGCCGCTGGCGCTTTGATAACTACTACGGATGGGAATGGATTCCGGGTAGCGAATGGGCACCGGCATGGGTAAGCTGGAGAAATGGTGGCGGTTACTATGGCTGGGCACCCCTTGAACCAAGGATAAGTATTAACGCTTACTATTCAAATGATTATTATATACCGGATAATTATTGGGTTTTTGCCCCTCAGCAATGCATCACCTACCCCAATATTTACAACTATTATGTACCCAGCTACCGGGTAAGGACTATTATCCAAAACACCACTTACATAAATAATACATATGTGTACAATAACCGCACTTATGTAGCAGGCCCGCGACGTGCAGATATCGAAAGGATAACCAATCGCCCTGTAAGGGTTTATAATGTGGTTAACGCAACTCAACCGTCACGCATCACCGTAAATAACAATAATATTAATATTTACAGGCCGGAGGTACGCCGTGATGCTAATGCCCGCCCAGCACGTGTGGTAGATGCAGCGGCATACAGGCAGCAAAATCCAAATCAGCGTATTGCGAGTGTTGATAATCGCCGCGGAGCTGGATATAACCCATCTAATGCAGCAAGGCTGGCGCAAACTGTGCGCAGTGAAGCGCCAGACACCAGGGTAGTTCGCGTGAATAGTACTGTTGATGGGAGAGGGAATGCTAACCCTGCGGCTAATGGCAACCGCCCGAACCGTACGTTTACACCCGGCAATATCGACCAGCAGCAACAGCGCAACTATGACCGTCAGCAAGCCGAGCAGCAACAGCAAAGGCGAAACTATGACGGCAACCGCCCTGCTCGCGGCTATCAGGATGCTCAGCAAATGCAACAAGCGCGTGAACAACAACGTCAACAACAAGATCAACAGCGCCAGCAGCAGATGCAGCAGGCTCGTGAACAGCAACGCCAGCAACAGGATCAACAGCGTCAACAGCAAATGCAACAGGCCCGCGAACAACAACGCCAACAGATGGACCAGCAGCGTCAGCAGCAGATGCAGCAAGCTCGCGAACAACAGCGGCAGCAGCAAGAGCAGCAGCGCCAGCAACAAGACCAACAGCGCCAGCAGCAAATGCAGCAAGCCCGCGAACAACAACGCCAACAGCAGGAGCAGCAACGCCAGCAACAAGACCAACAGCGCCAGCAGCAAATGCAGCAAGCTCGTGAACAACAACGTCAACAGCAGGAGCAACAGCGCCAGCAGCAAATGCAGCAAGCCCGCGAACAACAACGCCAACAGCAAGAGCAACAGCGTCAACAACAAGACCAGCAGCGTCAGCAGCAGATGCAGCAAGCTCGTGAGCAACAACGTCAACAGCAGGAGCAGCAGCGCCAGCAGCAACAAGAGCAACAGCGTCAACAACAGGAACAACAACGCCAGCAACAAATGCAACAGGCTCGTGAACAGCAAAGGCAACAGCAAGAGCAACAGCGTCAACAACAAGAACAAGCTCGCGAACAACAGCGGCAGCAGCAAGAGCAGCAACGCCAGCCAGGCCAGCGCCCGGTACGTAATTAAAACAAAAAGCCCGGTGAATACCGGGCTTTTTTTATACAATCGTTATTAAATAAGCTTATTGCACAATAAATGAACCTACTACTAAGCTGGTTACCTGATCTTTAGTAAGCGGTTCATCAAAAGCTGCTGATGCTGCTTCTGTAGAAACATTAAGTGCAGTTACCAGGTTAACACCACCCTGGGTTACATTCTCCTCGCCTGCGTAGTTAGCGTCAACCAAAGATAAACCGGTATCGTTACCTAATGAAGCTGAACTTACAATGTACGGTTTGTTATTAGGCGCCTGGTTAAGGTCGCGGCGCAGTTTACGGATGGCAGAAGCATGGCGTGCCTCAACCGCATGTATAGATAATGCCGCGGTTAATACAGTTTGGTTACCCAATAATACAGGCGCCTGGCCTTTATAAGCACGCACACCGGTATCTTCAAATACCTGCGCTACCGCTAAAAAGGTTGCGTAATTGGTAAATACATCTTTAAAAGGACCATTACCTTTGTTGTTACCGCCTGTAAAGTCGTACGTTGAAGCCTGTACCGGAGTAGCGTTAAGTGAAGTGATCACATTCTGCAAAAACTTAACGTGCGCGTTTTCGTCACGTCTGATCACACCTATGTAATCGCTGTTACCTGAAGGTATTAAGCCTGTGCTGGCAAAGCCCTGGTTATAAAACGCGGCCTCCAGGTATTCCAGTGTTAAAGCAAAGTTTAACACACCTACCACATCTGTTGTAGAAGCTGCACCATAAGCCCTCTTAAGCATAGTACCTAATGCGAAAGGCAAGGCTGCAACAGCTACTTTTGAACCAAAGCTGGTAATATTTTTTATGGCAGCACGGCGCGGGTTTAAACGTTCTGTTATTTCCGGGTCTACCTTTTCAATTTCGTCTATAATGTTAAATATATTCATGGCCGTAGGGTTAAATGGTGTAATTAAAGCTTGAAGCGGAAACTTTGGTTTTCAAGAACGCGTTAGCGATTGGCAATACATCGGCAATAGCTTTAGAGCCGTTTAATCCGTTGGCATCTACCTGGTCTGATGATACAAAGCTTCCTCCATTGATCAGGTTAGCAATTAAAGCCGCATGCCTTGCCTCAACAGACACAATTTTACCGGCTATGGTTAAATAAGTAGCGCTCTGAATGAGATAGCCTGCACCGTCATAAGCCTGCACACCAAGGTCTTCAAAAGCTTTAGCAGTAGCCAAAACGTTATCGCGGCTGCTAAAATTGATCTTACTGAAATCAGGAGTAAGTTGCTTAATAGCGCTGGTACCTAAAGCCGCTTTAAAAAATTCGCGGTGTATCACCTCATGGTCGCGTATATCAGTCATGTAGGTTAGCTCGAGGTTTGTAATGCCGCTATAAGGAGTAGCAACTACCTGGGTGTAAAAGGCTGCTTCTAATTGTTCCAGGGCGTAAGCATAGTTAAGAATACCAATATCGCCCGATCCAATATCCGAACCGTTTACGGGGTCAACCATAACGCGGTCTTTGTGGCAGGCGGTGGCTCCCAAAACTGCTACAGCCGCAGCCCCTGCTCCGGCATAACGCAAGAACGACCTTCTGGCCATATTTGCCCCGCCTGAAATTGGGTTAATGTCTGTTTTCATAAAAAGTTGTTTTAGTTTATATTAAGTTTTATACAGGGAATTACGCCGCTTTGTTTAATGCGGATTTTATACTTTTTAACTTTATAGCAAATGGGAGTGATTATAGCAAATGGGAGTGATTAAAAGGCACAAAAAAGGCCGAAAGACTCTCGCAGTATTTCGGCCCTACATCTACCTATGAAAAACTCCCTTTGAGAAGGGTATTTAAACTTATACAAACATAATGCCCACTATTAAAAAGCTGAAATTTGCTTAAAAATGCCATTATTTAAAGAAGAAGGAAAAATTGCTGTAGAATTTGCTTCTCATAGTGTAGAAATTTAACTCTTAATCGCATTTTAATTTCCACTATAGGAAACGGCTGTTTACAACTATTTCTAAACTAATTGTAACTATCAATGTTAGAGATAGTATGGAACACAATGTGTATTTATTAGCAACCGACCCTGGTAACCCTTGCCGGGATGTGATACACTCAAGAGATACCAACTTGAAAATACGTGTGTACTGCTTAAATGAGGATAATTTTACGGCAAGTGACAATGAAATACAGTTGTATGGCTATGCCCATAATAAGTTATATGCGTTTGAAACCATCAACATTAACGCGGAGGACGCTTTAGATGTGGTAAGCGCTATACAATGGTATGCCGACTATATTGACTACCCTCAAATGGAAATTTTACCTGAAGACCCTCGTCACGGCCATGACAAAGCCATGTAATAAAAATAATTAGCTGCTTTACTGCAACTTATATTTTTTTTAAATATTTTTTTTGACACAATAAAACTAAACTCTATATTTGCATTCCCAAACGCAAGGGAGCATAGCTCAGCTGGTTCAGAGCATCTGCCTTACAAGCAGAGGGTCACAGGTTCGAATCCTGTTGCTCCCACTAAGTGGACCATCAGAAACCACCAAAACCCTGTAAATCAGCTGATTTACAGGGTTTTTTGTTTTAACCCATATCAATTTTACGCAAAGTTTCTCAATGTTCTGGATACCAAAGTGAGTACCAAAGTAAGATGCTTACTTTTGTGGTACTCACTTTGCTCACAAGTTACTGATATATAGATCATTAAATCGGTATTTTGGTGCTTTTTGAGCTTGTTTGATACGGTATTTAAGGCTGTTTTTTTTGCCGGATACCAAATTACTGTGAAACGTATCAAATTAAATGAAGCATGAAAACAACAAACAGACTGAGCATTCACTTTAAAGTGCGTGTGGAAAGAGAAAAAGACGGTAAAGCACCGGTCTACATGGGATTAACCGTAAATGGCTCAAAATGCTACATAGCCCTCAAGAGCCTTCAGGTGGACCTTGCCCATTGGGACATTGCAAAAGGAAGCGGACGATGCAATACCAAACAGGGCAGGAAGATCACCGAGTACCTGGACGATGTCAGATTAATTATCAAAGAGCATTATCGTCAGTTGGAGATTAAAGGACACCGGGTCACTACTGAGGCGCTTAAAGATGCTTTCTTAGGCAATGTAAATGAAGAAAAGTTGATTACCTTTAACGATTTGGTTGCCTATCATAATGAGCAAGCGATAACCCTTTTAAGCGAGGGAACGATGAAGCACTATTATGTAACCCAGCGCTACCTGACCAAATTCTTTCAAAAGAAATTTAATCGGGACAATATCAACCTAATTGATCTTGATTATAAATTCATTGCCGACTTCGAACTGTTCCTGTACAATCACAAACCCAAAGATCATCAGAAGCCGATGGACACCAACGGGGTGCTTAAGCATTTAATACGACTTAAAAAGATGGTCAACCTGGCTGTTAACCTGAAGTGGATCCCTGCTAATCCTTTTCTTGGTTTTAAAATGAGCCGAAAGAAGGTAGATAAGGAGTTTTTAAACGAATGGGAACTGAAGTCCATTGAGACAAAGCAGTTCGACATAGAACGCCTTAACCTGGTAAAAGACATCTTCATCTTTGCTTGTTACACCGGACTCGCTTATGTAGATATGATCAATCTTAAACCAGAGAATATTGTCATTGGCCTCGATGGTGAACGGTGGATCAGAACATTTCGTCAGAAGACGCTAGTGCCAGTCAATACACCTATTTTGCCGAAAGCAATGGAAATCATTGATAGGTATAGAAATAATATTCGTGCGGAAGCGAATGGCACCATCTTTCCGGTAATCTCGAACCAAAAGCTTAACAGCTATTTAAAAGAAATAGCAGACCATACAGGCATACAGAAAAATCTGACTTTTCACGTGGCCCGCCATACCTTCGCAACTACCATCACCCTATCTAACGGAGTTCCAATTGAAACCGTTAGCAAGATGCTTGGCCATACCAAACTTGCCACAACGCAGATTTATGCCAGAGTATTGGAGAAAAAGATTAGTGAAGATATGCTGCTGCTTAAGAGTAAGCTTCAACATCTTTAATCCCAATTGAAAAAAAGTCAAGTATCTAAACTTTCAACTTAATTAAAATTTTTCACAAAAAGTACATGTATAGAAAAAGGCCTCTTTCTATACATGTACAATACCATATGCATGCTTTTTTGATTTTTTGTATATGTAATATATGCGGTATAAAGAAACTCTTCACAACGCATACCGCACATACGTTTGCCATGACTAATACATAAGATAACAACGTGCCTCTTGGAACGGCAGGCAAAATGCTTGGCCATAAAGAAATAAGGAATACGAAAATTACCAAACGTAAAATTGCCAATAATATGGATGCACAGGAAAGCAAATTATTACTCCTAAAGGCAGGCTTAAGACAAATTATTAAAAATCATAGTTTCCATGTTCTATAGATTTATAATAACCGATAATAAATAGTTATCTATTATTAGCAAACATGATTCTAATTACTATTTAATTAAATAAATTCGATGAAAACAGATTGTCGAAATATAATATGAGCGAAATTATAAGATAAATTATTGCCGCAGCTGAGCGTGTTTTATTCGAAATTTGCAGAAGACCAATTGATCAGATGGCTGATAACCACGATAAAGCGACAAGGAGCTACAATATGTCCCGGATACGGGCCAAAAACACGCGCCCCGAACTGCTGGTGAGAAAAGCAATATTCGCGAAGGGCTTTCGCTATCGGCTGCACGGTAAAGACCTGCCTGGAAAGCCGGACTTAGTGCTTTCAAAATATAAAACAGTCATTTTCATACATGGCTGCTTTTGGCACGGACATCATGGATGCCGGAAAGCAGTCATGCCGAAATCAAATACGGATTACTGGCAGCCTAAGATACTCAGGAACCAGTTGCGTGACGAGGAGCACATAGAAAAATTGAAAAAAGCAGGCTGGCGGATCATCGTACTTTGGGAGTGTGCGCTGCGCAAAAAAAATATCGATGCTGCAATTGCCGAAGTCGTTGCACAGCTATTAGAGAATCTGCCTCATAAAAATAATTTATAATGCAATAAAAATACTATTATTGCTTTTATAAACCTTATTTTGACCATGATCACGGCGGAAATTGTAGATCCGAATATTGCCAATTTCATCAACTCCCTTCGGGATATCGGCTATTCCTTCGAAGTAGCTGTCGCCGACCTGATTGACAACAGCATTGCCGCTAAGGCTGCAAATATTCATATTTATACTGTTATACACCCATTACCTGTATTTGCCATGCTCGACGACGGAGCCGGAATGGATGACCTGGAACTGGTCGAAGCCATGCGACTATCTTCCAAAAGCCCCCTGGATGCGCGGGATAAAAATGACTTGGGGCGCTTCGGCCTCGGACTTAAAACCGCCTCTTTTTCGCAATGCAGAAAACTGACCGTCCTGTCAAAAAAGAATAGGACAATTTCCGCGCGGCAATGGGACCTCGATTATATTTCAAAGGAGAATAAGTGGCTACTGATTACCCCTGAGGAGATAACATCACTGCCGCTTTACGATCGATTGGACGCCGCTGGCTCAGGAACACTGGTGTGCTGGCAGGTGATTGACCGGCTGGATAAAAATGGTCATGCCTATATGATCGACAAACTGCGAAAACATTTATCATTGGTATTTCATCGCTATCTCGAAGGCATCGACCGCAACAAAGCGCTAAAGATCGTCGTCAATGAAAATCCGGTTGCGCCTTTCAACCCCTTTAATACCTCAAATGCCTTTACGCAGGAACTTCCCCTTGAAAAAATCTGGCTTCACGGTTCGCTGATCAGAATACAGCCCTATATACTTCCGCACCATTCTAAGCTTACCCAGCAGGAATATAACCTGTATGCGACCGAAGACGGTTATATCAAGTCACAAGGTTTCTATCTTTACCGCCGCAATCGCATCCTAATCTACGGGACGTGGTGGGGCCTACATAAAGCACTCGATGCGCATAAGCTGGTACGTATTAAGATCGATATTGAAAATGACATTGACAGTCTTTGGGGTATTGACATCAAAAAATCGATTGCCCGTCCTTGTGACGAGATCAGGAATGATCTCAAGCGAGTGATCGACCAGGCAACCCAGCGCGGGGCCAGACCCTACACAGGCCGCGGTAAAAAGATCGAAGATAAAAAGATCATTCAGGTGTGGGATATTCTGCCCATCAATAACGAACTTCGATTTACGCTCAACAGCCAGCACCCGCTTTACCATGCTCTGAGCGATCTGCTTGACCCTCACGAAAAGGCGTTGCTGAACAGTTACCTGCGAAGCATTGAGGCCTATCTGCCACTCGACGCCATTCAATATAATCTTCAGGCGAACCCGCATGCAATCAGGCAGGAAGGAGCATTGAACGAAAAGGATCTTGCTGAACTGGCCGAACGCCTCCGGAATGCAAATTTCCCGGACGATTATATCACCGAACTTCTTAAAACTGAATTATTCATAAACCGACCGGAACTTTTATCATGATGGACAGCAAGAGCTACGAAGCGCTGCGCGATTTTATTTCAGCCAAGCTTAAAAAAGTTGAAGGCGCACTGCCTCGTACGAAGATCATCGAAGAAATCGAAAATACTTCTTCACTTATTCAGACAGTTACCCCTGAGATGTTCGGCAAACTGCTGTCACTGGACAATTTTGAAACGCCGGACGAATCAGACTGGCAAAAGCTTTCCCGTGACTTAGAGCTGCATTTTGATGTCCGCATGGAGCATGGCATCCTGATCCAGGGCGAGGAACAGCGGGAACGTGATACCAAATGGTGGACCAGTATCGCTAAGCAGCAGTCGAAAAACTATTACTGGAGCAGGCTTAGAAAATATCTGGAGGACAGCCTCCCGCCGGAAGTGATCAAAACTCTGGACGTTGATACCGATATTGTCATGAATAATATTGAAAACCCGTCTTTTTCGGCGTTTTCGCGTTACGGCATGGTCGTCGGACATGTGCAATCGGGCAAAACGGGTAATTTTTCCGCGCTGGTCTGCAAAGCCGCAGATGCCGGCTACAAATTTATCGTAGTGATCTCCGGCGATAAGAATAATCTTCGTACGCAGACGCAGGAGCGACTGAACGAGAGCTTCGTCGGCCAGACCAATGGGGTTCAGGTCGGTGCCGGAAAAGGAAACAGCGATAAAGAACTGCTGCCAATCAGTCTTACCACGATCGAGCGGGATTTCAATAAAGCGGACGCGGATAAATCTTCCCAGGGTCTGAATTTTGATAATGTCAGGGTTCCTATCCTGCTGGTGATCAAAAAAAACACCAGCACGCTCACCAATGTAATCGAATGGCTGCAGCGGCAGTATGTCAATAAAGTGCGGAATCACGCCATGCTGGTTATTGACGATGAGTCAGATTACGCTTCTATCAATACCAAAGAGAGCGATGATCCAACAGCCATCAACAAAAAGCTGCGCACACTGCTCGGACTTTTCCATAAAAGTGCCTATGTAGCCTATACGGCAACGCCATTTGCCAATATTTTTATCGATCACCAGATCGAAACTGAAGAATTGGGACGAGATCTCTTCCCGAAAGACTTTATTTATGCGCTCGACGCGCCGACGAATTATTTCGGGGCGCGGAGGATATTCCTGGATGGCGGCAGAAAACACCTCGTGCCGATAAGTGACTGGGACGGTGACTTGCCGCTTAAGCATAAAAGCGACCTGAAGCCTGCAAAGCTGCCTACCAGCCTGCTTCATGCCATCAGGTGCTTTACCTTGGTTACCTCCATCAGAAACCTTCGCGGCCAGGCCAGTAAGCATAACAGCATGCTTATCCACGCGACCCGTTTCACCGACGTTCATAAAGGCCTGAGCAAGCTGGCCGAAGATTACCTGGATCAGCTTAAGGATGCCGTGGTTTCCTACGGAAAGCTTCCGGATGCTGAACATCAGAGCGAATATGTCGCCGCGATCAAGGCAAGTTTTGAGGCCTGCTTCGCTGAAACGGAATTTAAATGGCCGGAAGTCATAGGGAGGCTGGCGGATATTATTCCGGGAATTGTAGTTAGAGAGGTTCATCAGAAGACAGCCGTGCCGTTGGAATATCGCAAGGATATGCCGACGAATGCGATCGTAGTAGGCGGTACCAGTCTGGCAAGAGGGTTTACACTTGAAGGGCTGAGTATCAGTTATTTCATTAGGAATACGATTTTCTATGATACGCTGCTGCAGATGGGGCGCTGGTTCGGCTACCGTACCGGCTACGAAGACCTTTGCCGCATATTCATGCCGGGAGACCGGATCGCGGACTTTGCGGAGATCATCCGCAGTACCGAAGAACTGTTCGATGACTTTAAAGTGATGGCGGAAAATAACATGACTCCGAGCGATTTCGGGCTCGCAGTTAAGGAAAATCCTGACAGCCTACTACAAGTCACCGCACGCAATAAACTAAAGTCAGCCAAAGAGATCAATCATTCAATGCGTCTGGAAGGCAGATTGAAAGAGACGAGTTACCTGCGAAGCGACGAAAAGGATGTTTCGGACAATTTAAATGCTGTTCGGGCACTGCTCGACAGTCTGCCTGCGCCGTCCAAAACGCCGGACGAGACCAGCGGCTATTTGTGGCGCTCGGTTGACCGCAGTCTAATCAGAAAGTTCCTCGGCGCGTATAAAGTATATGGAAACGACCGGCTGGGACTTACGTCGAGAATGCCGATCGCATTTATTGAAAAATACGCCGAAGACAATCCTGCATCCTGGGATGTAGCCCTGCACAGCGGTTTCGGAGATCCTTTTACTTACAAGGATCTGCGCATTAAAAAGGAGCGCCGGATGTTTAATAAACAAAGCGGTTTCCTGGAATTGCAGAATCGTCAGGTATCATCCGGAACTGCTGAATCTATCGCTATTGAAGACGAAGACCTGAGGAAAGAACTATCGCGAAGCAGAGGTAAGACGAGGGAACATCTTCGCTGTCCGTTGCTGATGCTGCATATTCTGCAGGAAAGCCTGGACGATGACGGGAAAGAAAAAGAGAATGCTCTGCAGGAAATAGCCGCTTTCGGCGTTAGTTTCCCCGGTAATGCAGCGAGCAAATCAGAAACGATCACGCTTCGCATCAATACCGTCTATTATCAAAACATCCTGCGGGAGCTTGAGGAAAGCGAGGAATCAGATGACTGACCAGGTTACACCGCCGTGGCTATCGATGCATTCTGACTCGCAGCGGCGGGTTGCCGGTGTGCGCCATGATATTTTCTGGATTAAGGATTACCAGGGCAAGTATGGCCTGATGCTGCGATTTTCCGCTGACCAACATGGCTTCGCGGAAAAAATCAGGCTTAGGGGATTAACGCTTGTTGAGCATTTAGCCGACACAGCGCTGGAGCTGTACTTGATCCTTAATGACTCAAATGACGGCGAATTGTTTACGGCACTTTGCGGCGATCTGATCAGCGCATCGGCGGTGGCAGTGTTACCTGGCCAGCTGGCCGGGATCATCATCGGCCGTTTAAAGCAATGGCAGCGGTTCCTTAGCGAAAGCTCCGCAGTGACTATGACCGAGCAGCTACAGATGGGGCTGTTTTCAGAACTGCTTGTGCTGTGTCGGGAACTTGCGCCCAGAATCGGGATAAAGAATGCACTGAAAAGCTGGACCGGGCCAGATTTTGATAAAAAAGATTTTTCAGCCGCAAACTCCTTTATAGAGGTCAAGTCGGTGATCTCAAGCAAGGCGCCGTTCGCGGTCATATCATCCATTCACCAGCTTGATACAGCAACGAAGCCATTGTACCTCGCTGTATGCAACCTTACCAAAAGTGACAGCGGGGCAAGCCTTCAGGATATGGTTTCGGCTGTCCGGGACTTGATCGGTAGCGATACGGCTTTGCTCGATCAACTGAATAACCAAACCGCAGCTTATGGTTATACGGAAGGAATTACCCAGCCACCGTTTTTTAAATGGCTAACGGACATGCTTTCTGTCTATCATGTTAGAGAAGATTTTCCGAAAATAACATCAGCCGCGATCTCTCCGGAGATCATCGATGCCAGTTACCGCATCGACCTATCGCTTTGCGGCAGATTTTTAGCAGAATTTAACGAAATTGATATTTGATATGTCTGATTTAGCTGAATTTCACGAAGACATTCTGCAGTCTATTCTCGCTGATTCGGAAAGCCGCGGGCTTTTAAAAGCCCAGTCTTTTTTTGAAATGGTTTGTGAAGACCTGATCACCGCCGGTGACTTAACCAGCAATTATGCCCCTGCAGATTATTCAAAAAAAGGAATGGAGGTCTCCGGTTTCGACTATGACGAAGAGCGGAAGATACTAACCCTGCTGAACTATCATTTTTTTCAGGATAACAGCATTCAGACGCTGACCAAAGGAGCAATAGATACGAAGCTTTCCCGTCTTCGCGCCTTTTATCAGAAATCCACGGAGGGGCTTTTTAAAAATATTGAGGAGACTTCAGAGGCCTACGCGATGGCATTCAGTATTTACAAGTACGCCGAACGCGGCCAGATACAGCGGGTGCGCTTAATGGTGCTTACAGACGGCAAAGCAACCAGAAACCTTATCGATCTGCCCTCAGAAACGATCGGCGGCATCCAGTTTGATTACCGAGTGATCGATCTGGAATATCTGCACAAAATTTATGAATCAGAATCGGGATCTTCTGTTTTTGAGGTAAGCGTTAATTTGCCTTGTCTGAAGGTGAATGATAAGCGCCACGCCTATCAGTCCTATCTGACCGTTATAGACGGCGACACGCTTGTCCGCATTTATGAAGATTTCGGCCAGAAGCTTTTTGAGCAGAACGTCAGAACCTTTCTTCAATTTAAAGGCAATGTTAACAAAGGTCTCCGTAATACCATCGAATATAAACCGGATATGTTTTTCGCCTATAACAACGGTATTACTGCTACAGCGGCGGCGGTGGAGCTTGACGAGAAAACCGGTAACCTGAAAAAGCTTTGGAATTTCCAGATCGTTAACGGCGGGCAGACAACTTCCGCGATTTATGCGGCCAATAAAAATTCCAGCCTGAGCGTCAGCGATATTGCCGTACAGATGAAGTTATCGGTTGTTAGGGATCAGGATCACCAGGACGACTTCATCTCCAAAGTTGCAGAATACGCAAACACGCAGAATAAGATCAATAACTCGGATTTTTTCTCGAACAGCCCTTTTCATAAGGATATGAAGGAATATTCCGCGCGTATCTATGCGCCTGCAATTGGGGGCTCGCAGCGGCGGACGCATTGGTTTTATGAAAGGGTCCGGGGTGAATATCTGAACAGCCAGGCTTATCTAAAAGCCGATCAGAAAAGGAAATTCCTGCTGGAAAACCCCAAAACGCAGGTTATTGATAAAACACTGCTGTCCAAAACAGAAAATCTATGGCTTCAGCGGCCGGATGTCGTTTCAAAGGGTGCGCAGGAAAGTTTTAAGAAGTTTGCCGAATACATTACAGGGCTGCTGGAAAAAGATAATTTAGCGATCAACGAATCGTTCTTCCGCGATGCGATCTCACGTGTAATACTGTTTCGGACCACTGAACGAATTATTACCAAGGCTGATTGGTATGATGGCGGCTTTCGGGCACAGACTGTAGCTTATTCGATAGCATACTTATCCGCAGTTGTAGAGTCCACAGGAATGTTTTTGAATTTTGACCTTGTATGGGAGCAACAGGAACTTCCCAATGCATTGGTGTCGATGCTGGAAATGATCACCGCAGAGGTTTATCAAACCATTACTCATCCGCCAACCGGCTATGCTAATATCACGCAATGGACGAAGAATCCAGGCTGCTGGGAAAGAGTAAAACAGATCGATATCGAATTCCCTGAACTAGATGCATCACTGTTTGTCGACCGCCAGGAGAATAAGTACAAAGCCAAAGAAAGCAAGGAGGTTAAAGCATTGGATCAGGGTATTGACCGACAGATTTTTGTGATTGAAAAGCCCGGTGAAACGTGGCAGCAACTGCTTGCATTTTATCGCGGGCGGAAAGGCGAGCGGGTTTTAAGCGGGATGCAGCTCGACATTTTGGAAAAAATGGCGGACAGCAAAATAAGTTATCCGTCCGAAAAACAGTCCAAGATTTTGTTTCAGATTTATCAGGACGCTGAAAAGGATGGATTTGAAATAGCTTGACAATGCTAATTTTTTTAGTAAATTTGACCCGCTGGCAAAAAACTTGCGGTAATATTATATTTGGAAAATATTAAATAAATCTTATCAACGATTTTTAACCAGGCACAAAGTGAAAGCAGCAGCAAAAAAAGAAAGAATAGGGGTTGACATTTTCAGCGGAGCCGGCGGATTAAGCTGGGGCGCTGAGAACGCCGGCATCCGTATCGGGCTTGCGGTTGAAAAGGATACTTCGGCGGCAAAAACCTTCAGTACTAACCATCCGGGCGTACCTATTTTATGTCAGGATATCACCGAGATAAGTCCAAAAGAGTACGTAGGAAGTGCGCCATTCATTGTCTTTGGCGGCCCGCCTTGTCAGGGCTTCAGTACCTCAAATACCAAAACCAGAACAGAGGATAATCAGAATAATAAATTATTCTATCAATTCGTCCGCTTTGTAAAAGAGCTGCAGCCGGAATGGTTCCTGTTTGAGAACGTAGAAGGGATTACGACATTCGGCGAAGGCGAGACGGTCCGAATCATTAAAGCCTGCTTTGCTGAGATAGGTTATGAGACCGAAGAAAAGGTACTTTACGCTTCAGATTACGGCGTTCCTCAGCACCGAAATAGATTTTTCATGGTGGGCAACCGTGTCGGTAAACAATTTACTTTTCCCGAAAAATTTCATTACCGCGTGAGTGTTGAAGACGCGATCGCTGATCTTCCGGAGCTGGTGAATGGCGAAAAGAAAGATGAACTTCCTTACAAAAAGGATTTGAATGCGGTGAGCACCTACGCGGCAGCTATGCGCCGGCAATCAGCAACAGCCAAGCAGAATCTTGTTTCTCGAAACGAGGACTACGTTATTGAACGCTATAAACATATCAAACAAGGGCAAAACTGGAAAGCGATACCCGCTGAATTGATGACCAATTACGCCAACACAAACAATTGCCATAGTGGCATTTATAAACGGCTTAATGCAGCACTCCCCTCTGTCGTAATCTCCAACTACAGAAAAAATATGTTGATACATCCGCATCAAGATCGCGGCCTTTCTGTACGTGAGGCAGCGCGGCTGCAAAGCTTCCCTGACCACTTTGTTTTTGAAGGTTCATTGATGCATATTCAGCAGCAGATCGGAAATGCGGTGCCGCCGCTTCTGGCTGAAGCGATATTCAGACAGATTCTGATATGTGATGAAGACTCGGAAGGAAGTCCCGCAAAAACCGATGCTGTTAAACAGTTAATATCTGCGTAAGCTATGCCCGGAAAAAAGCAGCCTGCACTTTTCGAAGATCGCTTTATCGAGTCATTTGTCGGTAGTTCGATATACAGTGACCAGCGTACAGCGATCATTGAACTGATCGCTAATGCCTGGGATGCGGGTGCAACCGAGGTACAGGTTAGCTGGCCGAAGAATATCGGTGATGTGCTTTCCGTGCGGGATAACGGCCATGGGATGACGGAAATTCAGTTTATGAAACGCTTCCGTACTCTCGCTTATGACCGAATCAAAGAACAGACTGGTTTTGCTGAAATTCCTGCCGATCACGCCCAGCTGATCGGAAAACGGCCAGCTTTCGGAAGGAACGGAAAAGGCAGGCTCGGCTCATTTGCTTTCGGCGATCCATTTTTCGTTACGACAAGTAGAGATGGTTTCCGAAATCAATTCCAGATCAATAAGGACCAAACAACAGTATTAGCATTTCAAAAAGTAGGAGAATCTGAAGTAACGGACTTTCACGGCACGGAAATCAGTGTCACCTGCCAAAGCCGGATCTCACTTTCAGAGGACGATGCGCGCAAAGAAATAGGGATGCGCTTTCTGACAGACCCGCATTTTGAGGTGTCACTCAACGGGCAGAAAATCACCTTTGCTGATATCCCCGAAGATCACATGGACGTTATTGATGCGGAGGTCCCCGGTATCGGTACATTTTCGATCCGTGTGATTGATATTCAGGCCGCAGATAAAAACACCCAGCAACACGGCATTGCCTGGCATGTAAAAAACAGAATGGTGGGCGAATGCACTTGGAAGGGTAGCGGAAGCGAACATCTGATCGATGGCAGGAGTTCAGCGGCTAAACGGTATATTTTTATCGTTAATGCCGATCTGCTTGAACAAGCTGTCACGCCGGATTGGAATTCATTCTATCCGACCGATCCGGCCTATAAAAAATCCCTCTCTGGTATTCATAAAGCTATCAGGCAGCACCTGCTGTCTTTGACCAAAGGCCAGCGGGAAGACGCTTTTGCAGAGATCGAGAACGCGGCACGGCCTCAGCTAAAAAAGCTAGGGCTTGTTAAAAGGGAGAAATGGGAGAATTTTATCAAAAGCGTTCAGGAAGAATGTCCGTCTATTGCGCAGGATGACCTTCAGCGTTTAAGCATTCTGCTTGCGACATTAGAAAGTTCGGAATCGAAATATGGTTTGATCGAACTTTTAGCAGCGTCTACTGCGGGACAGCTTGATGACCTGCACGGGTTACTGCAACGCTGGGATGTCGATTTTGCCAAAATTGTTTTGGATGAAATTGAATATCGGACAACACTGCTTGAACGCCTGCAGTCTAAAGTGCTAAGCAGGGCAACGGATGAGGTGCAGGAACTACAGCCACTGTTTCATAGGGGTCTGTGGATATTCGGGCCGGAATATGAGACTATACAATTCACCTCCAACAAAGGCATGACGGCGGTTGTGCAGTCTCTTTTCAAAGACCAGCAGGGTTCCGGCTCCCGGGACAGACCTGACTTTGCTATTCTCCCGGACAGTACCGTGGGGTTATACAGCCTTCCGAAATTCAGTGATGATGATGGAGCGGAGATCGGCATAAGCAGACTGACGATCATTGAGCTTAAGAAACCGGAAATCCCTATAGGTGCTGAGCAAAAAAATCAGGCCTGGAAGTATGTGTGGAGATTCTGATGAANTAACATACACTTATGTGCGACATTTGGCAATATCGCGCGCTGAAATTGCTAATGTTTACACCGTATTGCCTGATACTTCGTTGGTAGTTGGATTTCAGTTCAGTGGGCGCATTAGTCATCTTATTGAAAATACGGAACGATCACTCGATGTAAGCGGCGTTACCGGGCTACTGGATCAGTACCGCGTTTTCAAAAATTCAGTGGGTACAGGTAGCATTTTGATCTTCTTTACAGAAACAGGGGCCGCTGCTTTTCTTGCAACACCGCTGCATGAGCTATTTGGACAAAGCCTCTCTTTAGAACATTTTTTCAACCGCGATGATATAGACGAGACCCGTGAAAAGCTTGAAGCTGCCCGAACCGACAACGAACGACTCAAAGTCGTCGAAACTATCCTGCTTCGGCAATTAAAAGAGTTGAAAGCTGACCAAATGGTCGCAGGAGCACTTTATCATATTTATCAATCAAAAGGCACCATCCGTATAGCGAAACTTGCTGAAATGTTGAATATTAGTCAAAGTCCTTTAGAAAAGCGCTTTCGTGCACTGGTAGGTGCTTCATCTAAAAAGTTTGCCGGGATAGTAAGGGCACGACATGTGTTAAATGCGCTGAACAAAAATGACCAGGACACAGCGGACTATCTCTCGGCTTTTTATGATCAGGCACATTTTATCAAAGACTTCAAAAAATTCAGTTCGATGACGCCGGAACATTACCTGAAAATGCTTCGTCAAAGGCAGAAATAAACGATTTTTTACAATACCCGTCGCGTTACTCCAGCTAATTTTAGTAATTAAAAAGGAGAACATCATGTTTACGTTACAACAAATGAAGGCAGCTCATGCCAAAGTAAAAAGCGGAGCGGATTTTCCGCGTTATATTCAGGAAATCAAAGCGCTGGGATTAAAAAAATACACCTATAGCGTCAGTGATGGTGCAATCACCTATTACGGTAAAAACGGATACCATGTGCCTGCGCCAGCCATTTATGAACTCAAATCCATCAACTCAGATGCTTCTCCGGAGCAGCTACGGCATGTTATTGCGATTCATCAGCAAGGCCAAACTGATTTTCCTACCTTTTGCCAACAAGCTGCTATGGCAGGTGTTAAACAGTGGGTGATCGATACCGACCGTATGCTTTGTATATATGAAGACAGCAATGGTAGAGAACTGGTATCGGAACCTATACCCGACGCTGGTTACTAATCAACTGTACAAGTTCGCTCACATACAGCCGCGACAAAGCGTGCACCGCACAAAATTTTACATGTTTGTTGCGGCTGTTTTCTATAAAAGCTTAGACTAGCTAAAATTGCCTAATCTTAAAAAATAAGTTTCCTCTGCGTTCTTGTAGAACAAGCCTGGGTGCTATCTATATAGTTGGGCAACTTAGGTTACAGACTATTATTTCTAAAACCTTATCCGTCCTTTTAATATTGGTTACCTGTTTTCATCATATAGAATTGATTAAACTTCAACCTTACGCAACAATCTGCGAGATCGATCACACTACTTAAATCATCAGTTTTATCCAAGTCGCTGTTAAGAACAACTGCATGGTAATCAATTTCAAATCTTGGCCCATTGAGGTACTTGTAAAAGAATTGCTTTTCGCATATTATGGTCGGTGATTAGATTCAGATCACAATCGCTTCAACTTATCCGCAACTGCTTTCAATAAACCTGGATCGGCATCACCGCTCCCCAGCACCCGGTAGGTTCCCTCTTCGTCGGGCTCAAAAATATAATTATGGTCATCAATAGAAACCGCGATACGGTAGGTATACCCATAGCGTTGAAAAGCCGCCGGAAACTCCAGCGGCTTGTTCTGATAAGTCACCTCTAAAACAAACGGTTCGTTCATTGTACTTTGATCTGATTGGGATTTGTGACGATGATCTCGGGTTTACCTTTGTAATCGATCACCTCACCGGTCACGGTGATCGTTTTCCCTTCGAGTTGGTTACCCAACGACCTGGCTTCACCCTTGAAAGCCAGTGTGAGCAATTGATGCGGATAAGCTGCACCCAGGTTCACCAACACCATACTGCCGATGTCTTTGGCACTGTAAGCTTTGGCGGTTGTATAAATGGTCTTGCCAGTAAAATTGGCGACATCCTTAATATCCACCGGTCCCTGCGCAATGCCCTTGGTCGCGTTGTTTTCCGGCGGATCCGTTAAATTACCTGTTTTCGCCGGAGCGGGCGGCTGGGCGTTGGCAAATAGCTTGTTCAGTTCCCCTGCCAGGCGGATCCCCGCCTGGTCGATCCGTTTGCGGATCACCGGGATATATTTCTGGTAATAGGCTTCATTAATGGTCTGACCTGGTTGGATGCCGGCATATAACGCACTACTGATTTGGTAGCTTTCCCAGATCCATTCCATCGGGCTGTCGCTTTGCCATTTTTTGATCTCTGCCGGTGTAGCCTGATCATAAGTCCGGGCAATATCTTCCTGCGATAAGCCCTCGTGATCGATCAGTTTACTGTCCCACAGGCTGTGCAGGTTGGTCCCTTTATCATCAAACCTTAACTGGATCGTATTACCGCCTTTATCTTCTTTCCTGCTGACATGCATAGGCTGATGTGCATCGCCTACCAGATGGATCAGGTATTTCAGCGCTTCGTTCTTCTGATCGGCGCTCAGGCTCTGATCCTTCAACTGTGCCTCTGTCTTGATAATAGCGCTATACACATTGCCGTCACTTTCCGATACGAACTTCACAAATTGCTCGTGGTTCAAACCCAGCGGCAGATTCAGGAAGTGCCATGGAGCTGTTTGCCGGTTGCGGTTTTCATCTGCCCAGGTGCTGACATCCGCCATACTTTGACCTTGCAGGTAAGCCGATACGACATAAGCCGTATTGCTGGTCAGGTGTTTTTGTGCTATGGTCGCTACCGCACGGTGGCCTTTGAACCCCCAGGAAATCAGGATAAAAGCGCTGCAAAGGGCCAGCGTGCCCCATAAAGTTTTTTTCATCATATCAATTTAATCTGTGCCAGATAGGGCGTTAACAAATCACGGGAACTAAACGCGCGAAACCGCAGGATCTTATTCGCGACCGGATCATAGTATACTTCCACATAAAAGCAGCTCACACTATATAACTGTACCTTTAAATCATTCTCCTCCCGGTCCGCCAGGAAGGTGCCTGACCAGACCGCATCCGCCTTTTCATCCTCCGGTAAAACGTTAAAATCATACAAGGTAAGCATGCTCAAAGATAATGATCAGATCACTAAACGGAAGGTCAGGTTGATCCTGGGTTTCATGGGACGCGTTGATTTGGCAATGCGGTGCTCCCAATCTTCCTGTAATCCTTTCTTCATCAATAAAAATGAGCCATGTTCCAGCCTGACCGAATAATGCTCGGCATGTTCTTTTTTCCGGCGGATATCGAAACTGCGCACCTGTCCGAAGCTGACCGAGGCAATGACCGGCTGACTCCCCATGATACTTTCCTTATCGCTGTGCCAGGCTACTGAATCGTTACCGTCACGGTAATAATTGAGCAGTACGCTGTTAAACCGGATGCCAGCCAAAGGCTCTACCAATTCCCGGATCAGTTGCAGTTCCGGCGTCCAGGGCAAGGTGCCTGTGATACGCTCTGTATCACCGTACCAGCAGATCAGGCGTGGTGTCAGGTATTCCTTCTCCCATAGTTTTTGCTTCGTCTGCTTCCAGGGGGTGGCAGCGATGAAGTGCGCCAGCATCCGGTCACTTTCCGCTGCGCTGATTAAACCGGGGCGATAGTCCAGCAAGTGGCCGGGTAAGTCCTTACTTTGTCCCGCTTCCGCGAACAATGCCAGTTGTTCCATAAGTTTCCTCCATCATTACTTTGCCGAATAACCGCTTGCCTTCTATGGGAAACAGTAAAGAGCTGCGTGGTATCTCCTTGACGTACCATTCCGTATCCAGTAAACTGGCGAAAAAGAAATCCACTGCTTTCTTCAAAGCATCCACATCCCGGCATTCATCGGTCACTTCAAACACATAAGTCTTCACCGGAACAAAGCCACCCTGGACCCGGTAAAGGTGTCCCAGTAAAAAGGGTTTCTCCACGTTGATTGTACCGCTATATACCCGGATCTGTACCTCGCCACTGATTACTGTTTCCTCGCCTCGTTGAATGACCTCGTATCCCATACTGACAAATTTATGCTAAAAAAATTAGCAAATTCAAATCTGATCTGATAATTTTGTTGTCCTGAAAAAGAAGGGATGCTGCGATTAAGGAAACATAGAGCCAAAAGGGACGTGCTGGGATTCCGGCTACCCATGCTGACCCATGAGGAACCGGAACTGGATATTTCCGAGATCATCGTGATGGATCCGGATAATACGTTTTACATGAAAATGGGCAGTTCTGCGATGACCGATTACCATATTCTACCCAATCACATCCTGGTCATCGACCGTACCCTGCAGCCGGTAACCGGTAGTATCGTTGTTTTCTATCACGAAGGGGATTTTTATACCAGGGAATACTGTCCCCAGGCCAAACGGCTCGTGCTGAAAGCGAATACACCGGCGGAGACGATCACCATTGAAAACAGTGAAAGCTGGACCTGCTGGGGCGTCGTTATGCTCACGTTGAATCCCGTTCTGCAACCGCAACATCAAACAGGGAGGTACAGCCGTGTTTGCGCATGTTGATATCAATAACTGTTATGTCAGCTGCGAGCGGTTGTTTAATCCGTCACTGGAAGGTCGCGTGGTCGTGGTCTTGTCCAATAACGATGGCTGCGTGATCGCCCGGAGTAATGAAGCCAAGGCCATCGGCATCAAAATGGCGGATGCAGAGTTTATGGTCCGACAGAATCTGAAAAAAAATAATGCCGTCATCTTCAGCAGCAATTATCCCTTATATGCCGACATGAGCGCCCGGCTCATGAATAACCTGGCACGTTATACGTATACACTCATGGTTTACAGTATTGATGAGGCCTTTATGGCGCTGGGGGATATCCGGGGGATAGACCTGGAGCAACATACGGGGACGATCAGCAGGAACGTGATGCAGCACACAGGACTACCGATCACGGTCGGCGTCGGTCCAACGATGGCCTTAGCCAAACTGGCTAATAAAGCCGCCAAAAAGCAAAAGCGTCCATATTTGGTGCTGGACACCACAGAAAAGATCAGTGAAACACTCCTGGATTTCCCTATTGAGGATGTTTGGGGTGTGGGTTTGCAGTATTATCACAAGCTGACGGAATGCGGTGTGAAGACCGCCCAGGACTTCCGTGCCTTGCAGCCCGACTTTGTACGGCAGGAAATGACGGTACAGGGTTGGCGCCTGCACCAGGAATTATGGGGTAAGCCTTGTAATGTGATAAAAGATGTCGCGGAACGCTCCAAAGGTATCGAAAGCAGCCAAAGCTTTAGCAGCTATCAGACAGCACTGGAACCTATCGAAGAAGCTGCGGCCATGCATGCCGCCACTGTTGCGTTAAAATTGCGCCAGCAGAAAAGCATGGCGATGACGTTAACGATCTACCTGCGCACCAACAAACATAATGTCAAGCATGACCAGCATTATCCGAGTATTACTGTCAAAATTCCCTTTGCGGCCAACAGTACACACCAACTGACCCGCATAGCGGTGCAGGCCATACGTGCCATTTTCCAGCCTGGTTATAATTACATGAAAACCGGTATCAGGGCAACCGGTATTATACCGGAGGGAGAAATTCAGTATAATTTGTTTGCCGGGTACGAGCATAGCCGGGAACAACAGCTTGCCGGGCTGATGGATCAGTTGAATGACCGTTATGGCCGTGGTACGTTGCGCCTGGCCGCAGACAGCTTTGAGCGAAAATGGGCGATGAAGCAGGAATTCCTGAGCAAGCAATATACCACCGATTGGAAAGATTTAGTGATCACCCGGTAGCACCAAACAAAATTCACCTCCGAACATTAAACAAACATGGCAAAGATTTTCATTACCGGTTCCGCCGATGGATTAGGTTTGTTGGCCGCAAAAAGTTTGATTGAACAGGGGCATCAGGTGGTGCTGCATGCAAGGAATAGTCAACGTGCGGACGAGGCCTTGAGGCATATACCCGTCGCAAAAAATATCCTGATCGGTGACCTGGCTGACGCCGACCAGACTAAAGCCTTAGCTGACCAGGCCAACACCTTGGGGACTTTTGATGCCGTTATCCATAATGCCGGTGTTTACCAGGCCGGTCACCAGGCCTTGCTCCAGGTCAATGTTGTAGCGCCTTACCTGCTTACCGCGATGATGCATCGTCCGGAAAGACTCATTTATCTGAGCTCGGGTATGCATTTATCAGGCCATCCTGAATGGACCACGTCACCGTCGTATGCCGACACCAAACTACAGGTGTTGATGCTGGCTAAAGCCATATTTCGCAGGTGGCCGGATGTCTATGCCAATGCCGTTGATCCGGGTTGGGTACCGACCAAAATGGGCGGCGCCGGAGCACCGGATGACCTCGACCAAGGTTACCAGACCCAAACATGGCTGGCGACAAGCCATGACCCAACTGCGATGGTCAGCGGTCGCTACTTTCATCACCTGCATCAGACCCGTTGCCACAAGTCCGCTGATGACCTGGCTTTACAAGATGACTTATTGCTCAACCTCGAACGGTTCACCGGTGCTAAACTTTTGTAAAACGAGAATTTATTAATTACTAAAATAATTAGCATTTTTGTTCGTTTAAAGATTATGTGCGGACACGTAGAAGTAGGCGAACAGAAAGATTTGAAGATCATCAAGCGCGATGGCAGCGCTTACCAGGCAAGAAGCAATACAGCAGGTAATCCCGGAAGCGTGCTGCCGGTGGTCACAGACGCCATACCTGACAAAGTGCAGCAGTTTCGCTGGGGACTGTTGACGGCTGATGATGATAACATCCACAGCAAAAATAAACATGCCAGGGTCGAGTCCCTTTTCACTGTGGGTTTATGGCGGGAAAGAGTGGGGCGTAAACATTGCGTGATCCGCATTCAGGCTTACTTCGAGTACAACAAAGCGAATGGGATCACCTACAAGTTCGAGCGCAATGATGGCAAGCCTTTTTACATCGCAGGCTTGTGGGAGCATTGGCTGGACATCAAAACCAATGTATTGCTGCCCACATTTGTCATGATCACGGTACCGCCTAACCGGGCAGTAGCCGAGGTCCATGACCGCATGCCCGCAATCTTGGAAAGGGGAAATATCAAGCACTGGATCCATCCGCATTTGAGCGGCCCTGACCGGGTCAGTTTTTTACGTAATCACCCATGTCAGGCGGAAGCCTTAAAGATTACGGTACATCGCGATTCCCAATCATCATAATACATTCGTTAAACTACGCAAATACCCAATTAGAGTGTTTATTAACCTATGCAGATTTTCGTTTAGGGGTATATGCGTACCTCATAATCGTTCAAAATTAAAGGTCGTTCGGTGGTTCGCTTCAATTACAGCTATGATGTAACATCGTCCTGGCGTTTCTTGCGCATCAAATCGTAAGACTCCCGGATGTAAACGAATAAATCCGGCCGGATATCATCTGCCGTATCAACGCGAATGTGATTCTCGTATTTGTTGCCCACCTTAATGCTCCTGACAACCGGCTTTTCAGGATGAGCCACCGCTGAATAAAATTTAATGTCCAGCCATTTTTTCATCGGGCGTATGATGAGGAAACCAACTCTTCGGGTAAAAACAATACAGTTCGGTGTTACACCTACCAGCACTTTCTCCCAATCCGCTACTTCCGCCAGTATCTTATCAAACGCTAAAACCAATTCGGGAGATCGTCCATCGAACAAACTGTCCAGGCTGACCCGCTGACAATAATGCCGGTAATCCTTCCAGGGCAATTCCCGGTCACATTTAGGGCAGCTCCAACTCATTGATTAACTTTTTACCTGATACAACAGCAAATATGCCGGACCTGTTTCAGGGGCTCAAAACCTCTTGGAATAAATTTTGTTAATTAATAAGAAACCAAATCATTTACCTATGAGCACAAGAGGAAGCAAAGTGGAAAGGAATTCAGTATCGGATCAGCCACACGAGATCAAATATGAGGCGCATAAAGAAGGCACAAGCCAGCAGGTGATAAAAAACGCGAAAAAATCAGCGGGTAACCAACGCAGCGCCATTGAAAAAAAGGTCAAATAACATTAGCATTAAACAAGCGCGGAGCCCTGTTCATCGGTGCTTTTGCGTCTAAAATACATCATCATGAGCAGCGCCTTTGTTAAAGAAAGCGAAAACGAGCAGCTAAAAGATATTGCCCCGAATATGGCCTCCTTACTCATCTTCCTTAAAAGGGAAAATGGCGGTGCCGTTCGTGAACTGCATACCCGGTTTAGCGAAAAATATCAGAAAGAAGTGCATGAAATGAGCGATGGTCTTGGCTATATGCTCAACGATCAAGATCAATGGCAGGTGATCTTAGACTAACAACGCGGATCGAGCCATTCATCAATAGACTGCACAGCGTAATTAAACATAGCTTGAGCTTACGGAGTGTTCGAGTAAATAATTACTAGGATTGAAGATTGAACAGATCTCCGAGTCATTTTAATCCATACACAGGAAGGTATTTGTTTAGCCAAACGCCTTGAAAAGGAAAAATCATATTTATCAATATGGGAAAACACGGACTAATGATCGATATGGATGGTGTAATCTACGCCGGCGAGGAACTGATCGCAGGTGGCGATATATTTGTACAACGCCTTCTTAAAGAGAAAATCAATTTCACATTTTTATCCAACAACAGTTCACGAAGCCGTAGGGATGCGGTCGAGAAACTGGAAAAATTGGGTATCACCGGTGTTACAGAACGAAATAAATTATTATGTTTATGATTATAAATATCTTATAATCAATTTATTAAGAGAAAATAATTTTTTATAATTCATTTTTGTCGCGGATAAACCCTTATCTATAGTGATACCTATCAATAAAGAGGTGATTGATTTGGTACAAGATGCGATATCATGTTGTATACTTTTAGTATAAGGATAAAAATAGGGATAAAACGATCTTATCATTCCGTATGATCATAAGATTGTGAACATTTGCCTGTTGATTGCGGACATAAGGGAAAATAGCGTCCCCGGTTTGAAAGGCAGAAAATTCATCGCCTTTTTTAATATTTTTTGACTGTGAAAAAAACATGTTCTGTGCAAACTAAGATATAGTATAGTAAAATCTTCTTTGTCATTGTTGGTTGTATTTTGATCGGTAAGTATAATTTAAATTCTGCACCATTAAAGTATCGGCCTCATCATTTTTTTATAATAAAGGGGAGTTGTTCCAAGGGTCTCTTTAAAGTTCCTTGTAAAATGGCTTTGGTCGGAAAAGCCGCAGGCGTAGGCTATATCGGTAAGCGATGCATTGGTTTTCAATAAGATACCCAAGGATTTTTCTATCCGTAATTTTCGTATATATTCAGATATGGTGCAGCCAAAGAATTTTTTAAAATATTTGCACAGGTGGACGGGATGAACATCTACCTGCCGGGACAGCATTTCCAAAGTCAATTTTTCAGCAAATTCCGATCGAAGGATTTCTTCTGTTTCTGCGATCCATTTAGGAGCCAGGGAATGTTTGCTAAAAATTTTACAAGGGTCACCCGTGAAAATGTTTACGAGCAATTCCTCGACCGACAGCGGAGTTGTCATATCGTTTATTTTGCTTTCCAGGTTCAGCCGGTGAAATAAAATTTTAATGCTGGGATTGATGATTTCAGTGAATTTAGGCAAACTTTCAAGATTGATGTCCAGCCGACTGGCCCACGCAGGTTTGATCTCTAAATACAATGCGGCAGATTGGTTTTTGAGCTGCGGATTGTAATGCGGCTCCCCTGCTTGCTGAAAAAGCACCGTTCCGGCACCGTAGTTATACTTCCCCTTTTTATTCACCTCGGAGATTATCCCTCTTTGAATAAAGGAAAAAAAAGCATTTTGATGATAGTGCCAGTCAATATTTTCAATTTGATATTCTACCTCAGTAAGTACAATATCGTTAGCCTCCCGGCTGCTCTTGGTTTCGCCTGAAAAAAGCCCTGAGTTTAAAATTTTCATTTTATGGACACAAAAATGTAAAAAGCATACTAGTTTTAATAAGCTGAGACAAAGTATCTTACTTTTTGTCGTTCGCACTGATTGCTCGAAATTATTACACCAGTTGTACGTTTGCTATACCTGTTAATCATTAGTCGACTACTCCCTGCCATCATTCAAACGATGCTAATTCCATTCTATTTCCTTCCTAAATGCCATGTGTATATTTAACGGCATAAATAATTAGTTTGAAATTCATGGAAAAAAGAGATAACCGTTCAAAGTCTTTACATATCCGTTTTACAGGAGTGACCCGGATACTGGCAATTTTCATCAGTGTGCTGATATTGCCCAAAACTTCTACAGCACAAACGGCTATGTTTGCCGCCTGGAACGACCCCTCTCCGCATAAGGTGCAGTTCGTAACTGTTGAGAAAGGTGTAAAGCTGGAGGTCCTCGACTGGGGAGGAAACGGCCAGCCGATTGTTTTACTGGCAGGGCTTGGCAACACTGCTCATGCGTTTGATGGTCTTGCGCCTAAACTTACCCGAAACTTTCATGTGTTCGGCATAACACGGCGTGGTTTTGGAGCATCGACCATTGCACAATCTGGGTATTCTGCAGACAGGCTTGGCGATGATGTCATTGCGGTTCTTGACTCACTCAAGATAAATAAGCCGGTAATTATCGGGCATTCAATAGCCGGTGAAGAGTTAAGTTCGATAGGAACCCGGTTCCCGCAAAGAATAAATAAACTCATTTACCTGGAAGCTGCTAAACCTTATGCTTATTACGATAAACAACATGGGGATTACCTGCTGGATGCCAAAACGTTGTCGGCCGATCTGGATTCCGCGAAAAACAGTCCTTACGACATTAAGCTAATGAATGCATTAGAGGCAGATCTACGTATTCTCCAGCAAAGTCTGCATAGTACCAAACTCGTTATTCAAGCCGATATCGCTGCCCGTTCCGGACCATCTGGCGGACCCACAGAATCCGACTTGGCGAGTTTTACAGCAATGCAAAGGTTTGTGGCAAAGCAGCTTGGCGGCTTATTGCCCGAAGCGGAACTTCGTCAAACATTTAGTCAGACAACGTACGGCAAGGTAGGAGATCAAAAAACACCATCATTTGTTGGTGATTCAGTATTGAATGGAGAGCAGAAGTATGACGGTGTTAAAGTACCTGTTTTGGCTATAGAAGCTGTGCCTCGCAACACAGGTAACAAAATTCATGCGGATCCCGCTAAACTTAAGGCTGCGAACGACTTACGTACAGCCGAGATATTAAAGCAGATAAACGCGTTTCAGGCAGGAAACCCCTCGGCCAAAATAATTAAAATTCCCAATGCCTATCATTATATCTATTTATCTAACCAGGACGAGGTTATAAAAGCTATCACGGAATTTATAAAATCACGTTAGATATTCCGTAGCGGGACCGGGGGTGAGGCAACCTACCGGTGCCTTTTTTTGGCTGCACAAAAGAACAAAACCTTAGGTACCAATGGTACGGCCGCCACCATTCGCAGGGGGGCTGGCCATATACAAAGGGCAATACAGATGTGCTCACAAGGTTTCTATTTGAGCCATAAAAACTGCACTGCAAATTGCACCGCACAAAAACAACTAATTATCATAATAAATTGACTATCAATTTATTATGATAATTAGTTAGCGGAAAAAGGGCGAACAACAGCGGCAAGGAATCAAACAGTCACATGAATTTTCCGTTTAGTCAGCTTAGTCATAGCTTTCTGCAATGATGTTTATCACTGAACGATCATTTACGTATTTACCTGTCTTTTTCCAGATCATTTTCAAAGGAACGGGAACAGGAAATGCTAAAACAGGTACAAAAGGGGTATAGGAGAATCGGTCATAAAAGACCATATCCACAACTTTAAAACCATTGAGGTCGCAATTCCTACCTCCTTTATCACAATCGATAACTCTTCAAGCGTAGGAAATAAATTGTTACTACTGCACTCCATTCCATATTTAACTTACTCCAATAATTGTTATCTATCTTATGTACCTAAGTGAATGTCAGACGTAAACCTTATTTCTTATATGCCCAAAACAATACATCTCTTTTAGATAATGCGCGCGGTCAAAGAAGCAATTTAATGCTACAAGAAAAATCGATCTACAAAAAGTGCTTGAAAAAGCACTGGAAGCTTACAGGCGACCAAAAGATAAACTTTCCAGAAGCCTGCTCGCTTTTAATAATGGGATAATCAGGCGCAGATAAGAAAGGACGCTCGTCGTTCCCGCACACCTTGAATTTATCGAAATAAACTTATTCGCAATATTTAGCAACAACAATAATTTCCAGACCAAGATCCGCTTTTATGCGTTTGGGCTTAGCTCAGTGAACATTGCCATATCTTTAAATAGAATGCAAGTGAGGTTTATTAAATGCAAGCCACTTTGCTTTTGATCGTATACCGATTCACGGCGCACATCACCACATTCACATTAGTGAAAATTGATCCGTGAAAAAGTCTCATTTTTGAATTAAGCAATTCATAATGATCAAAGTCATAGTATTTTTTGTCCTTGCACTGACCTCCTTTCGGGCCGCACATGCACAGATCGACTGGTCCGCTTATTCGCAAAGCACACTTAACGGCATTGTGAATAAGCCCGCTTCGATCGGCATGATCGTTTGTATATCTAAGGATAACAATTCCTTTTGGGGAAACGATGAAAACGTAAGATATTTCAGGCAGTTATTGAAGGACACCACCTTTCTTCACGAACACTCCGGCAACATCATCGCGAGGACCACATTTGACACCGCGAGCGTACATTTCTTTATGCACGGCATTGACAGGCATAATGCGGACAACTATCAATTCCGGATCATGGAATATCCCAACCGGGTGGTCGAGCCTTGGCAACCGATAATCCGGTTTACCGATCCCGGATCTACGAAAATAAACGGTTTACCGCAAATGGCCTATATTGGGGGCTATAGAGCTAGGTTAAGCAATATGCTGGTCGTAGACGTACGAAGGATCGGCGATGATCACATAACCAGTACTGCGGTGGTCGCCTGGGTCCCTATTGTTCCTATTGTGACCAATATTTACACGTCCGATACGTTCGATGCGTTTTTGCAGCGCCTGCAATATCCCTGGTCCAATCAGGCGTTAAAAAAAACAGGAATGGTCACGCAGGATATCAAACGATCCACAGCCAATACTAATTTTATTTTTTTCCTGAAAGCGGATATCTATCACCGTAAACAGGTACAATACCAATTGATCCGCAATGGGGAAATAACGATCCCATGGAAGAATAACGACTATGACAACAGCTTTGTCTGGATCAAAGAGAATCGGCCAGGAACATACCAGGTAAATATCCGGTATGCGGTCCAGCCGCAGCAT
This sequence comes from Mucilaginibacter sp. MD40, assembly GCF_002288635.1. Classification (GTDB taxonomy): domain Bacteria; phylum Bacteroidota; class Bacteroidia; order Sphingobacteriales; family Sphingobacteriaceae; genus Mucilaginibacter. Next base: position 394,634 of record NZ_NRSW01000001.1, read on the forward strand.
GTAGCGATCTATAATTTTGAGGTTGAACCAGCCTGGTATCAAACTGCAGGATTTAAGATTTTGATAAGTATTCTAATTGTTGCCATTGGAGGCGTTATCTTTTTTATGATAATGCTTGTGCGTCAAAGAAAAATGACAAGCCGGGAATCATCTTATAAAACAAAACTGCAACTGGAGTTAAAAGCCATTCATGCGCAGTTGAACCCACACTTTGTTTTTAATGCCCTAAGCTCTATTCAGGGACTGATCAATTCAAATGATATTCGGGGAGCAAATACATACCTGGCCGATTTCGCCAGACTGATGCGCGAATCATTAAAATTCGGTAACAAAGATGAAATACCGCTTCAAAATGAGATAGAGGTACTGGAAACTTATCTGAAACTTGAACAGTTGAGGTTTGGGTTTAATTACCGGATTGTTATTGACGAGGATTTTAACAGCTACGAGATCAATATGCCATCATTATTGCTGCAACCGCTGGCCGAAAATGCGGTTAAGCACGGCATAGCAGGCTTGAGACGTGATGGCCGTATTGGTGTCAATTTCAGCCGGAAGGAAAACGCACTAATTATCATCATTATGGACAATGGTGGCGGATTTGACAAAGAAAGCATAAGCACTGGTTATGGGCTAAAGCTTACCCGTGACCGCATCACTTTACTAAACGAGTTGAACCCTTTTCAAACTATAACCTTGCAAATTCAAAGTGATACCTCCGGTACGCTGGTTACTTTAACACTTAAAAACTGGTTTTTATGAGTATTAGCGCGCTATTGGTTGACGACGAAGAGCATAACTTAACGAACTTGAAGCTATTGCTTCAACAATACAGCCCGCAGGTTTCGGTATGTGGCATGGCTACGAATGCAGAACTTGCCCGGACGATGATTATAAATCATCAGCCTGAGCTGCTATTTTTAGATATTCAAATGCCTGGCGAAACCGGCTTTGATCTGCTGCGCAGCCTACCCAATCCAAATTTTGAAGTAATTTTCGTTACTGCCTATGACCAGTATGCGCTACAGGCCATGCGATTTGCCGCCGTGGATTATCTGCTTAAGCCCGTTAATATAAATGAACTCCAGCTGGCAGTAGGCCGCGCCATCAGGCAACGGGATTTGAAACAGGGGCATCAACAACTTAAAAACCTGATAAACCTGATCAGCAATCAGTCTGGCAAGGAAGGCCAGCGTATCGCTCTCTCCACGTTAAAAGAAACCCGGTTTGTGAAGATAAATGATATTCTAAGATGCGAATCGTCGAATAACTATACAACGTTTTATTTGACCGACGGAGACGTCCTGCTGGTCAGTAAGCCGATCTATGAATATGAAGAGTTGCTCAAAGACTTTGGATTCATCCGGTGTCATCAATCGCACCTGGTTAATAACGGGTTTATTAAAAGCTGGAAAAAAGATCACGGCGATTTTTTGCTTTTGACCAACGGCACAGAGGTTCCGGTTTCCAGGGGGAAGAGGGAACAGGTTAAAGCGCTATTGCGGATCCAGTGAATTGGAAAACAGATCGGGTATATTTAATAATCAATAACACAACATTCAGAAAATGAAAAAAGTAACATTAGTAATACTTTTACTAGGGGCGTTAAATTTTGCACAGGCCCAGCAAAAGGCAAATACAGTAACATTTACAAAGTACACGGAAGCCATGAACGCCAAGATGCAAAAGGCTGACCAGGCAAAGGACCGCAAACAGGTTTTGGAATTAATGACAACATGGCTCCGAGAATACGATCGCCAGGAAGCCGCTGAGCAAAAGCATTTTAAGAGCTATCTTTCCAACATTTATTACAACCTGGCTTGTTACCAGGCCTTGGAAAGCCAACAGGAACTGGCGGTTACCAATTTCCAGAAAGCTGTTGAAGCTGGTTATGTTAACTATGCCCATTCGCTTAAGGATAGCGATCTGGATCCCTTGCGACAAGATAAGCGCTTTAAGACTGCGCTAGCGCAAATGCGCCTTAAAGGAGATTATGGCTACATTTTAAAAACTGCAGGTGATTATCGGCCAAAGGCTTACCCTGCGTTGCCGTCGTTTACCTATCAAACCGCATCGGCGCCAGAATTGGTTACTTTCCGGAAAAAATTCAACCTCGACTCAATAAGCGGCAATGGCGATGAGATAAGCCGGATCAAGAACCTGTTGTATTGGGTGCATAACCTGATCAGGCATGACGGAAATTCCAACAACCCCGCATCCAGAAATGCTGTTGATCTCATCAATGTATGCCAGAAAGAAAACAGGGGTCTTAACTGCCGCATGCTGGCCACTATTTTAAAGGATGCATACCAGGCCGAAGGTTTTACTGCTCGAATGGTGACTTGTATGCCCAAAGATACAGCTGATTTTGATTGCCATGTTATCAACGTTGTTTGGTCTAAAACTTTAAACAAGTGGCTTTGGATGGATCCTACGAACAATGCCTATGTCAGCGATAATAAAGGTAACCTTTTAAGTATTCAAGAGGTACGAGAGCGACTGATACGCAAGCGACCCTTAGTATTGAATGCTGATGCTAATTGGAACAATAAGCAAAAGCAAACCAAAGAAAACTACCTGGACTCATATATGTCCAAGAATCTCTATTGGTTACAGTGTTCTGTTAAAAGCGAATGGGATCTGGAGAGCAGAAAAGAAAATCAATCACCAGTCGAATATATCAATTTATATCCCGGTGAATATTCTACCATCGGCAGCCTGCCCAAAAAAGCTAATAGAAGTCAGGTCATATACGCAGCTGGAGATCCAGCTATGTTTTGGAGTAAGCCCTAATTAAATAAACTTAGATATGAAATTTGTAAAATCGCCTCATTTGTCATCGTCATAAACTGTCGGGTTTAATAATAAATATCGATCAAAATTCTTTGATGTCGCAGATCGCGACATCAAAGAATAAAGCTCAGGAACTCTGTTATAGAACGAAAGGTAGCATACATATTTTCTTTCAATCCTTAAAAGGATGTTCTATCGTGATTATCCAACCACTCATCTTCGAGAGACCAGCCATTGCACCGAGCTGTTAACTCGCAGCACGGTAGCCGCCGGAACAGCTTAAGGCGATCCGTTGGACCGGGGGGAGAATCAGTGATTGATTCATTTCGAAAAAGTAGGTTGAGGTGAGCGGCCTTCATATTAAATTTACAATTTATTTGCTTCATCTGTAAGTATTTATCAATTTTTTTGAGATCAATTATTATGCAATTCACCCTTGATCGCTACATGATTTTTTTACTTCCCGGTCAATGATCGAGGCGATGTCCTGTTTGATATTTAAATAATTGGAGAGCACTTTCTCATGAGTGATCTCCCGAAGAACGGGGAGATCCTCATACGCCCTTTCCTCCGCACGAATCGCTTCGTGGTCGTTGATGATCCGGTTATGAAATATTTTCAGGTCTATAGGCTCGTCAGGATCATCGGCTACCATACCGACGAACTCACCGGATGAAAGAGTCGCGATCTTTGATGCCGGAACAGCATAATCAAGCTGCGTTGACCGGCTCACAGAGGTATCCTGGCTATTGATGGTCAGGCTTTGTTTTTCCTGGTTGATCTTACCGAACCGCTCGCTCAGTTGCCTGGCCGTATCACCGGTTACCTGGCCGGAGATCACGTTTCCCACGATATTCATAATTACTTCTGCCTGATCCCTGCCGTAATCTTTTTTCAGCTGGCTGTAATCCTGGACGGCTAGCGTTGTTGCGACCTTGTTGGACCTCGCGGTCGCGATCAGGCTGTCGATGTTGTTAAAGTAAATAGTTGGGAACTCATCAAAGATGAGATTGCACTTGAGCTTATTCTTCTGATTGACCAATTTGATCGCCCGTGCGATATACAGGCTCAACACCGCACCGTAGACCTGCTGCTTGAGCGGATTGTTCCCTACGCAGATCACTTTGGGTGCATCAGGGTTGTTCAGATCCAATGTAAAATCATTGCCGGACATGACATAATACAAAGCGGGCGAAGCCAGTCTGGCCATACTGATCTTGGCACTAGCGATCTGACCCTCCAGCTGGTCGGTCGCCTCATTACGCCAGGCGGAAACGAATGGATTGATCAGTACTTCGACCTCCGGTTCTGTCTGCAATAACGCGAACAAGTCATCATACTCCGCCTGCGCCAGTTCGATCACATGAGGTAAGGTGCAATATTTTCCGTCCTGGTATTTCCGGAGAAACCAGATCAGGGCGGTCACAAAATTGATCGGCGATTGTACAAAGAAGTCGCTTTGCTTTTTAATCCAGTCGCGGTTAAGGCCGAGCATGAAGGTCAGCGATGATTCCATCGCATCGGTGATGTCGTGCATACCCGAAGGATCAAGCGGGTTGCAGCGATGTGTGCGGGAGAGGTCTTCAAAATTAATGGTGTAGAACTTAGCCGGGGACTCATAGCAATGGCTGTATCTGCGCAAGGTATTGTAAGCGATCCGGCTGAGGTCATCATATTTAAAGTCATATAATAACATGGCGAATCCTTTCCTGATGTGCTGGGTGATGATATGGCGGATGATAAAGTAGGACTTACCGGCACCCGGACTACCCATGACCAGCGTCCCCCTGAAGGGATTGATGATATTGATCCAGCTTTTCCTGACCTCTCCTTTGAGTGTATATGTTGCCGGGAGATTGATGGCATATGGATTTTCAAGCTTTCGTTCCTCCTGTGGAAAGGTCTCATTATAACGGTTGAAGATGTCTGTGTTCAGTTCGATCTTCAGCAATCGGAATAATTTAGAACCGGCAGCGATAAGGATGAGGTAACCGACCACTGTTGCCAGGATATAAAGGCCGTTCCTGAGATCAGCCCGGCCATTTATTTTGAGGAATACACCCGATGAGCAGTAGATCATCATACCTATCGCCCCATAAGTAAATACCGCTTTGCGGGTGATCTCCGTGTCCTTTTTCCCTTTACTGCCGATCAGGGAAACGAGTAAAAGAAGCAAGATCGCAGTTTTTGCAAAAAGAACAGAACCGAAGATCGGTAGACGGGCAATATGCACCAAAACGGCGTTAACGATCTTCCAGGTCGCGCCATGATCTTTAAATGTTTGATAACAGCATAAGTACAGATGGATGATCAGCATACTTACGCTTAGCAATCGGGTAAAGTCTATGATCTTTCGTAATGCCTGTTCGTTTTCTCCGGTTTGCATAATCCTAGATTTAGAGGTTCAAACTTTTGCGTTTCTTTCTTTTAAATTGATTCAAGGCACCAAGGTCCTCCTTCTCCGGTTTAAATAGCACATTATACAATTCGGGGTTGTCGGGCGAACGATTATAGCCGGCCGTATCAGTTTGGCCAGGATGTTTACTTTTTTCTATTAATTTTAATTTAACTTCAGGAAGGAGACTTTCATAAATCTGATTGGCGCTATAAGCTTTACCGAGGTTGCTTCCATTAAAGACAACTTTATTTTTCTCATCGATGAAAGTGATGCCATAGAGTCGACCATTCTCATTTTTTCTTAAAACGGGTGTGATGTCTCTTTTTTTAAGTGCCAGTATAAAACTATTTTCCGTTTGTGGCCTGGCAATAACTTCGTTCAAGCGTTCAATTACTGATGCCCTGCTTGGTTTACGTAGCCTATCATTAAGCTGGAATTTTTCTTCTAAAGCCTTCAAGGTCGGCTTTCCGTAGATACTGCTGGCTTTGATCGGTACGCCTGTTTTATGACCCTCCGCATCAAGTATCCAGTATATCAGCCCGTTTCGGCTAAACATCCGGGACCCTTTAGCACCTCGGTCAGCTTGGATGTTATAGCCTTGTAGCACCGCGTTCAGTTCCCCGACGGTCGTGTACTTGTAAGACCTGGTCACATAATTCAGGATATTTGTAATGGATCGCTTTGTTTCTTCCACTCCATAGATAGCTGAAGCCACATTTACTTTTAGATCAGGTCGCTGTTTTTGCTGTTCTTCTGCTTTGATCAAACCATATTGATTTTCGATGGCCTTACGTGCTTTTTCCGATTCGTTTTGCCCAAGGTAATGCAGGCTGATCCTGTTCCCGTCAGCTTTAATATTGGTAGTCACGATGTGGATGTGCGGATGCCCCGCATCCTGATGTCTGTAAACCAGGTAAGGTTGGTTTTCAAACCCGATCCCTTTCATATAGTCAGCGGTGACCGCCAGGAGTAGTTCATCCGTTAAACTTTCTCCATTCCCGAAGTTCAGCGAGATGTGAACAGTATTGGTTTTGGTTCGCTCATTCCTTTCCGCCAGATCAGTTAGCCTAAAGAGCTTGTCATGGAAATTAAGCTGATCCAAATCTTTGGAAAATCGAACAGCGCCAATTATCCTGGCTGTTCCGAGACTGACCTTACGCTCGTTATAGTTGAGCGCACCGATCAGGCTTTTACCGCTTTTAATTTTTGCGACCATACCTCTGCATAATTGTTCATCTGATCCCTGATCTGCTGTATTGCTGGCTCCAATTTTCCGGTGACAATGCTTAATAGGTTCATCCAAAGTTTGGTGTCGGCATTACCATGGGCTGCATTGATACTGCGCATCGCCTGGTTCAAATTGTTACCGATGGCATTCAGTTCCTGGCGCAGGTTGACAATTTCTTCTAATAGCTCATCCATGGATTTATCCCGGTAAAACACAGTGACCGGCTTCCCCAGCAACACGCTGCGGACATATTCACTCAACTTTCTGAATCGGGTTTGCTTGAACCTATTGCTAATCTGATCGTACTCGGCCTGCTTAAATCTGGTGAGCAGGACACGGGTTAAATTATCTGCTTCTGTTCCCATTGCATTATTTTAAAAAAGCCGACTTTGGAGGCTTTTGCATTAACCCCGGCTGACTTCGGAGGCCCGGGGCAAGATTCGTTTGTAATACAAACGTACATCTTGCTGACTGCTGTAAAACGGGCAGTCTTGTCCCTGATGTTAACTTTTCAACTGCCTTTTAAGTAAGCCTTAAGGGCTTTTATGTTGAGTTCTTTAAGAGATAAATCAAGTTCAAGGGCTAATGTCTTCAACTGCTTCAAAAGTGATTTCGGAATGTAATTGTTAAACTGAACTTCAACCTCCCTCCCAACGTTCGCAGTTTTTAAAGGACTGACTTTTTGCAGAGGAGTTGGTGGTCCGGCTTCTTTAAGTTTACTGGCAAGTCCGCCCAATTTTTCTTTGTAGTCTGCCATAACATTTAATAGAATTATAGAATACCAATACTTACACGAAGGCATTTAGAATATTAGGATCCTATTGGCCTATAGAAATAGAACCTTATAATTCTCACTTTTTACCTTTATAGATTCCTATTTTTATAGGCATCAATTGCTTATCAGATTAACCAGTTCTTCAGCAAGTGATGTGATCTCCTCTTTTGCTTTCTGATCTGTCCCTTTGAGTATGCCGCCCGTAAGCGCGGAGCGTGCAATACTTACGCGGTCATGAATCTTAGAATTTAACAGCGGAGCATCCATGCCGGTTAAAAGATCCGTAATTTCTTTAGTAATGGATGAGCGGTGTTTGACCATGTTTAACACGACACCTAACTTAATACGAGGTTCGATCAGTTGCGCGTCTTTGACCATTTGAATGGTTGCCCGGATGGCCATCACATCGAAAATTCCAGCCTTTGTAGGCACCAGGATAAAGTCAGAGTTAGCAAATAATACAGGAAGTCGATCAGATAAATATGGTGGCGTGTCTACGATGACCAGATCTTGAGGAAAAAGCCTCATTTCTTCAAATTCATTCACACCAATAATTTGTAACTCGGGAAATTCTTGTCGTATATGATAAAGACTTCCCTGGAAATCAGTATCAACTAAGGCAACGCTCAGGTGATCCTGGAAACATAAAGCCAGGTTTATAGCCAATGTACTTTTGCCAACCCCACCTTTTTGGTGAGTTACTGTTATTACTTTCGCCATGATTATAATTACTTAGCGTTTTAAAATATTAATTTATTGACCACCATCGCCAAAAGTTGGGCATACATTTCTTCAAATAAGTGTGAGCCTATTTGCCTAACTACCGCTTTCCGTCCGATGGTTAAAAATCCACTCTGCAGCCAATACCTTCCAGTTCTTGTAAGGTGTACCGGCTGGGCTTTGCCAACTCAGATCGTCGTAATATTTAAAGAAAATTTGAGCCTGTTCCGGAAGACCTTTCTGATCAAAATAGATATCCACAAAATGCGGACAAGGCGGCAATTCGTAGCCAAACCCCTTTTTTCTTTCATTTGAAAGAATTGGCTTAAGCCTGCGCTTTGCTTTTCGTTTAATCATGCCCTTCCATCATTTGTTCAATTTTATCCGAGTCATAATAGGTCACCCCACCAAGTTTGGTAAAAGGAATTTGCCCTCTGTCTCTTAAATATTGAAGTTTGCCAGCTGAAATTTTGAGAAGCTTTCTCACTTCAATGGCTTTTAGCCATTTCTGACCTGAATAATTTCCAGAACTTCTTACTAATTTCCTGAATTCGGCGATTAGCTGATTCTTCATTTCCAAAAAGTCGCCTACAGTAATTAATTGATCACGATATAACCTTGCCTGATTAGCACGGTCACTTTGCATGTTTTTTTCCATATGCTAATTCTTGATAAGGCAAATTTGACCAAGGAAAATTAAAAGGCATCCACCCTTTATCCATAGGATGGTGTTTTTTTAAGAATATAAATGCTTAAAGGATGAAGCTCAATCTTCTTGTTATGGTGCATTTAGTGAAGAAGTCGGAAAAGAGAATATTCATTACCAACATCAGGTAGCTTGTCTATCGAGCCATCATTTTAAGCCATAGATACTGCTGATCACGTATTCCAGATTTCGCGCGTTCTTTCCCGCTGTGAAGAATGGCTACAAATCCTATTGATTGGAAATGGAATTTAAATGACGGTACTCCACAGGGGTTCGACCGACATGCTGCTTGAACAATCGGGTAAAATGTTGGGGATATTTAAATCCTAAACTGTAAGCAATCTCGCTTATCGATCTATCGCCACGGCTCATTTTTTCTTTAGCAAGATCTATCAGTTTAGACTGGATGTATTCCTGTGCAGTTTGGCCGGTCTCTTTTTTGATCAGATCCCCGAAATATTTTGGGGATAGAGCCAGCTCACCCGCACAAAAGGCAACCGTGGGCAAACCTTTATTCGAAAGGTTTTCTGAATTGAAATAATGATTAAGCAGGTCTTCAAACCGGGTGAGAATATCTTTATTTAAATGTTCTCTGGTAATGAACTGCCTGTCATAAAACCTTTCGCAATAGTCAAGCAATAGTTCAATATTGGTAGCGATTAGCTTTCTCGTATGTTTATCGATAGGTTGTGAAAGCTCGTAAATGATCTTTCTGAAGCATTCTGTCAGCAGCTCCTTCTCCCGGTCTGAAACGTGAAGTGCTTCCCGCACATCGTAGGAAAAGAAGTGGTAATTCCTGATCTGTCTACCTAGCGAGGTACCGTGTATAAAATCAGGGTGAAAGGCCAGGGCGTAGCCGTTCGGCTGTATTAATGCATCTCCTTCCAGCCCAGCAACCTGTCCGGGAGCAATGAAGATCAGTGTCTGTCCCTGGTAGTCATATCTGCTACGACCATATAGCATATCTGCGCATTGCTCCTGTTTAAAAAATACGATGTAAAGATCTGAAACGAACCGGTATGGCCGTATCTGGCAAGACTTTGACTGGTCTAATACGGTCACTAACGGATGATAGGTCACCTGCCCGCGTTCTTTATTGAATTGAGATACATCCTGTAGTCTGCCTGGTGTTTCCATACCGCTTGCTGCTGTGTTGTTCCATCAAAAATAGGATAAGATCGCAATACATGGTCTAAAAACAGGAATTATGGTAGGTAATACAGGAATATATATAACAGGCAAAAGATTTTTTGTTTAGAGCTTTGAATTAAATGAAACAACTGCTTATTGTCCTCTTAATTCTTTCTACTGGTCTGCATTCAGCGGGACAGATCACGCAACATCATTATGAATATGAACCGGTTCTTCACGGAGATACTATTGTTTTACCAATAACACTGATAGATGCTTTTCCCTTTATAACCGGCGAAGTTAACGGCGTTAAGGGCAAATTCATGTTCGATACCGGAAACCAGCGCGCGATCAGTATCAACGATCACGTTATAGATCTTCCTAAAAAGAGATTGGCCGGAAAAGGGATCGTTGGTAGCGGGCAAACATTTAACAATAGTATCAATGACACCATCAGGCAGGTTAAACTTGGTGATGAGATCGTGTATGATCACCTGCTGAATATAAAAAGCGGCAACTACAGTTATTTGGAAGGTATAACGCCGGATGTGATCGGCTACGTAGGTTATGATTATTTCAAGGGATATATCTTTAAACTAGATTATATTAAGCGAAAGGTTACCTTTTACAAGAACACGATCGAACGAAATAGTTTAAAAGATTTTCTGGCCGGTGAGCATGTTCTTGCTGTCATTCCATTTTTTACCCGGAAACTTCCCAATCATCCTATGGTGAAGGTCAAAATAAAAGATGTCGAACTATTGGGTGCGTTTGATACCGGACAATACGGCCTCTTGCAGTTAACCGTTGCAGATCAGAAGGAACTACAAGCTAAAAAGGCCGTGCTCGCTATCGGGGCGGACAGGGATAACACCCCTTTGCTCAACGTCCGGAATATTAACATTGCAGGCGTGTTCATGACCGATCTTAAGGGAGTAGAGTCTGCTACGCTTGGCGACACCGGTACTGTTAGAAAAGCACTGGAGATCACGGAAAAAAACCTGATCAATATCGGTTACCGCTTTTTAACCTCCTACAAAACGGTTTGGGATTATGATAATAAGAAAATATATGTGCTTTCATATTAAAATATGACGGATGGTATCCATCCTGCTTTCGGTTGAAGATGAATGAACTGACTTTACATAGAACAAAATGAAAAATATCGTTATCCTGGTAATTTGCTTATTCAATGTGATTGCGCTGGCGCAAGGACAAGATACCACCCGTATAAAGCATAAAAAGTATCAGGCAAAAGCACCGGAAACGCAGCCGTTCGGTCAGGAAGCCTTCACCAAGTCCAAGGGGACCACTATCCGCTGGCTGGGTATGGCCGGTTTCATGGTCAACAGCAGAGGCACGGTGTTCATGATCGATCCTTTGCTGGAAGGGTACGATATGCCGCTGCTGATGAAATTTCCCATACTGCCGAAACAGGTACCGCATGTAGATGCCATCATGGCGACACACAGCGATAATGACCATTACAGCGTCGAAACCTTTCGTGATCTGAAGCCGGTCACTGCTGCCTATCATTCAACGATATATGTAGACTCCCTGATGAAGAATGAAGGCCTGCCTTCATTTGGTCACCGGATTGGTGAAGCGTTCAGCATCGGTAAGGTAAAAGCTAAGCTGACCCCGGCCGATCATGCCTGGCAAAATGCCTATCCGGGAACCAGCAAGCGGCATTTCAAACCTGAGGACGCCTGCGGCTTTTATTTTTACACGCCGGACGGTACGATCTGGGCCCCTGGCGATTCCAGACTGATGCCGGAACAACAGAACCTGCCCGCCCCTGACCTGATCCTGTTATACTATTCTGAAGATGCCGAGTGGCATTTCGGGCTGGAGGGCTCAGCTAAATTGCTGAACGCCTATCCCAAAGCTCAGGTCCTGCTGGGCCACTGGGGCTTTGTAGACGCCCCCGATTTCAAACCGTTCAATGGGGATCCCGCAAGGTTGAAAAAACTTGTCGTTAATCCGGAACGCATTCACGTATTAGCGCCCGGAGCACCTTTTGTATTGAACGGAGCCAGGAAGAAGTAATGCTTTAAACGCTATCAAATGAAAACATTTAACCGGAAGAAATTGACACTGCTCATTTTATTCGCTCTAAACATCTGCACTATGAAAGCACAGGAAATAACCAACGATCCAAAAAGGTTAAACAGCCATCAGCAAACACTCGCCGCCATTTCCGCCCTTACGGCGACCGGTGACCAGGAAAAACTAAGATCCGCCCTGAATGAGGGGCTGGATGCCGGCCTCGCGGTCAACGAGATCAAAGAAGCATTGGTTCAGTTATATGCCTACTGCGGATTTCCGCGCAGCCTGAATGCTTTGGGCACGTTTCAGAGCGTTCTGGATGAAAGGGCCTCAAAAGGGATCAGGGATAAAGAAGGGAAAGCCATCATAGTGGAAAACGCCACAGCAGACAAATATGAACAGGGACGAAAAGTTCTGGAAGCGCTCACCAAAACCCCGCAGCAGAAACCGGCGCCGGGATTCGGTGAATTCGCGCCCCGTGCCGATGCCTTCTTGAAAGAGCACCTGTTCGCTGACATTTTCAGCAGCGACGTTTTGAACTACCGGCAGCGTGAGTTCGTGACCATATCGGCATTGTCCGCCATGCCGGGCGTAGCGCCGCAGCTGAAAGCCCATATAGCCATGGGCAAGAACACGGGCATAACGGATGCCCAGTTATCTGCACTGACCGGTGTGATCGAGAAAGTCGCCGGACGGCAGCAAGCCAATGTTTTAAGAGCCGCGATCGGTGAACCGGAATTGCCGGTTATGCAGCCCGATATGATGGTAAGGATCGCTGAAATAGAGATCGTTCCGGAATATCTGGAGCAGTATAACGCGATCCTGAAAAAGCAGTCGACCATTTCTATCGAAAAGGAGCCGGGCGTGATTTCCATCTTCCCGATGTATCAGAAGGATAACCCGACGGTGCTCAGGCTGCTGGAGATCTATGCCGGTAAGCAGGCTTACGATGCCCACATCAGGTCGGCCCACTTTCAGGAGTACAAGACCAGTACGCTGAAGATGGTTAAATCGCTCAAACTGGTGGAAATGGGTACAATAAACCCAGAGGCGATACCTGATCTGTTCAAAAAATTAAAGTAACACATAACAATAACCTATAAATAAATACATCTATATGGAAACACGCATTTTAGGACAGGAAAAATTAGCCGTATCCACCATCGGTTTAGGCTGTATGGGCATGAGCTGGTCTTACGGCGAAGCCAAAGATAAAAATGAAATGATAGCGCTTATCCGTTCTGCATTTGAACAGGGCGTTACCTTTTTCGATACGGCCGAAGTATACGGGCCGCTGGTCAACGAAGAGCTGCTCGGGGAAGCGGTTGCGCCTTTTCGCGAGGAGATCGTTATCGCGACGAAGTTCGGGTTTAAACCCCGGGAAAGCGACCCTGACCAGTCCCGCTGGAGTGCCATAGACAGCAGGCCCGAACATATTAAAACAGTGGTGGAGGGTTCCTTAAAAAGGTTAAGGACCGACCATATCGATCTCTATTATCAGCACCGGGTCGATCCAAACGTGCCGATTGAAGACGTTGCCGGAGCGGTCAAAGATCTGATCGCGGCAGGAAAGGTAAAACACTTCGGTTTATCGGAAGCCGGTGTCAGCAATATCAGGAAGGCACACGCGGTTCAGCCGGTAACCGCCCTGCAAAGTGAATATTCTATGTTCTATCGTGAACTTGAAAATGAGGTCTTGCCGCTTTTGGAAGAGTTGAATATCGGGCTCGTTCCGTTCAGTCCTTTGGGTAAAGGTTTTTTGACAGGAAAAATAAATGCGGATACTAAGTTTGACAGTACTGATTTTCGCACTACCGTTCCAAGATTCGAGCAGGAGAACATCAAAGCTAACATGGCCATTGTAGAATTGGTTGAATCGATCGCCCTTCAGAAGGGAGTCACACCTGCACAAGCGGCCTTAGCGTGGCTATTGGCACAAAAGCCATGGATCGTTCCGATACCGGGCACCACCAGACCGGAAAGGCTTTCAGAAAATATCGGTGCTGCAGGTATTCAGTTCACAGCGGCTGAGATCGAAAGTATCAACAAAAAGCTTGCAGGGATCAAGGTCCATGGCAACAGGTATTCTCCTGCCCAGGAAAAGATGATCGACAGGTAGGTAAGTAAATCATCAGGTACAACAAAAATGGGACTGCATATCGCTGTATCAGCAGACAGGCCAGAAGCGACTACTGCATTTTCCGGCAATGTCATCAAAACACAGGATAACAAGTATGTCATCACCATCGTAAAACCAAAGCAGTGGATGTAATCAATGATTTTAAAGTTTTCAGGGTGGAACATCTGGACGGTTATGTTCCTTCTTTCGGAAGGAAAGATCTTTATCGCATCTGTCTGATCACCGGAAAAAGCATCATTCATTATAATGACCAGCAAATTCGGATTGCCGGCAACTACCTGTTCTTTGGCAATATCAATACGCCCTATGCGTGGGAAATTGAATCGGGTGAACAGCTGGGATACAGCTGTTTGTTCACCTACGATTATCTGCTGGGGGCAGATCACGGGCAAAGCCTGAAAGACTTTTCTCCCTTTAATGCGGCCAATATTCCCCTTTACGCACTTACCAGTGAAAATCAGGTGTCAAGTGCGACTTTTATTTTCGATCGTTTGATGGAGATCAACAGTATCGATTATCCTCACCGGAGAGACATGATCAGAAGCCTTATCAATCTTCTGATGCATGAAGCGCTCCTGATCAGGCCATTGGCTACATACAGAACACATCGGATTGAACCCGGGAGAAGTTCACAACAGCTTTCAACTCGGTTCCTGAATCTTCTGGACAGCCAGTTTCCCGTCGAAAGCAAGCGCCTGGGCATTTCGATGACAACGGTGGCTGATTTTGCAGGTAAGCTCGGCATCCATCCAAACTACCTGAACAGGGCGGTAAAAAAGGACACTGGTAAAACAGTACTGAGGCTGATCAATGAACGTATCATTACCGAAGCAAAAGTGCTCCTCGAACAAACGGATTGGAGTATCTCCGAGATCAGTTTCTGTCTCGGTTTTGAATACCATTCCTACTTCGACAATGTGTTCAGGAAAGTGACCGGTTGCAGCCCGAAAGCTTACCGGGAGGGACGGGAACCCGTTCAGCATTCACCATGATCATTCGCCGTCACCGGCCGTACGAAAATAGCAAAAGGAGCAACCGCCCGTAATTAAAAGTTTGTTTCATTGCGGCCCTGAAAAGCTTTTCGCATGTGCAAAACGGTAAGGGCCCTGACTGCTAATGGTTAATTAAGTTCCAACTATTCAAAACAGAAATGATGAAAAACCCAGGATCTTTTAAGGTCATTACGATCGAAGAGCACTTCACTATCGGGGATATCTCTGCCCGGGTCATGATGTTTAATAAAAATTCGGGTAAGATCACGCCTCGTCGTGCGGCAGTACAGAAGGACCTGATGGCGATCGTCCTGCCAACGAACGATCATATAGAAGAAGTCGCCGAACAGCGGATCAAGTTCATGGATGAGGCCGGAGTGGATATGCAGGTGCTTTCCTATGGCGGAAACAGCCCCCAGAATATTACTGATAAAGATCTGGCCATAGGACTTTGCAAAAAAACAAATGATACCCTGGCGGAATTGATTGCAGCCAATCCTGCCAGGTTTTCCGGTTTTGCAACCCTTCCGGTGACCGATCCGGCTGCTGCCAGCGCTGAACTCGACCGATCTGTAAATGAGCTTGGGCTCAGGGGGGCAATGCTTTCAGGAACGCTGGAGGGCCGATTTTTTGATGCACCCGAATTCTTGCCCGTTTTTCAAAAAGCAAGTGCGCTCGGTGTGCCGGTCTACATGCATCCTGCCATCATCAATCCGGCAGTGGCATCCTATTATTATCAAAGTAACAGCTGGTCGGATGTTGCCGCGGCGATGTTCGCAACCGCCGGTTACGGCTGGCATGTTGACTCAGGCATCGCCATCATCAGGATGATCGCCGCGGGAATCTTTGACCGGTTGCCAGATCTCCAGCTGATCTCCGGGCATTGGGGAGAACTCGTACCGTTTTACCTGGACAGGCTCGATGACCAGTTGGGTAAAACGCTTACAATTGAAAGAAGGATATCGGAATATTACCGCAGCAACATCCATATCACACCTGCAGGGCTATTTTCGATCCCGCAATTGCAATATGCCATAGCAGAAATTGGTGCCGACAGGATACTGTATGCAGGTGATTACCCTTTTCTCATTGATCGAAACACCCGTAATTTTATTCTCAACGCGCCGATCGCTCATCCCGACAAGATTAAGATAGCCCATACCAACGCAGAACGACTCCTCAAGCTTTGCTGAAATAAGCTAACAAAGCTTTTCATTCAAATATGAACGAAAGCAAAGGGTTTGAAATTTGGTAGCATTGGTTTTAAACGTGTTAACAGGCAAGCAGATAGGACTTTAACTTTGAGTAACAAAATTTCATCAAACAGAAATCACTATGAATACAATTTTGGTCAATACCGTTTTAGGTAAAGTGGAAAATCTTGAAGAACTTCTTCCTCATGAATTTGCAGTGGTAGAAGGCTGGCAGAAAAGCGGCGTCCTTGCCCATCTTTTTCTGAAAGAAGCAGGTACCGGCGCGGTGCTGGTATTCAACGAAACCGACGAAGCAAAAGTACGTGAACTGATCACACAGCTACCGTTGCATACTCATTTTGAAAAAACAGAAATCATCGTTCTTGATAAAAAATTCTAATTCATGAAAAAGGTATTATTTGTCGTTACCAGTTGTAACGAAAAGGGAGAAACCAAGATCCCTACCGGGTTTAACTTAGCTGAAGTCACCCACCCGCTTTCGGTATTAGAAGACGGAGGTGTCCATGTTGATATCGCGTCCATCAAAGGAGGAGAAGCGCCCTTGGACGGATTGGAGGACCTGAACGATCCGATCAATAAAAAGTACTGGGCAGACAATAGTTTCAGAAACAGGATCGCCCATACACTGAAGCTTGAAGATGTCGATGTATCGGGTTATGATGCGATCTTCTTTGCCGGAGGGCATGGAACCATGTGGGATTTCCCGGATACGCCTGCCGTACAAAAAGCGATCCGTGAAGTCTATGAAGACGGAAAGATCGTTTCAGCCGTTTGTCACGGACCCGCAGCACTGGTCAATGCCAGACTCAGTGACGGATCCTATCTTGTAGCGGGGAAAAAGATAGCGGCATTTACAGATGACGAGGAGGAAGAAGTACAGTCAACGAACGTAGTCCCCTTCCTGCTGGCAAGTACACTGGAAAGTCACGGTGCACAGCATCAGTATTCGCCCAACTGGAGTGATAATACCGTAGTGGACGGTCGCCTGATCACAGGGCAAAATCCCCAATCGGCGTTCAGCCTTGGGAAAGCCTTGTTGAACGCTCTGAAATAAAGTAATATGAGCGTCGGTAATGATCGCATTTGCCGGCGCTTTTATCATGCTGTCACCCGATACAGGTCTTAAAGCGTCAAAAAGAAATGTTTATTTCATCGCGCCTGGTCATCGGATTGAAGAGCGGACCGGTTCGTCAACCTGCCGGGTTGTGAACACGGCCGGAAAAATTGAACTGCGGTCAGCTGATCTGTTTTCCTGAGAGAATGGTGAACTGATCCCGGATATACGGAATACCTAAATTAACCTGTGTTATGAAAAAAACAACCTCATTCAAAAATAAAGGCCTGAATATGGCCGCTGAACTACATTTTCCTGAAAGCTTTTCTGAAACGGAAAAATATCCTGGAATCGTTTGCATTCATCCGGCCGGAGGCGTAAAGGAACAGACGATTGGAGCATATGCTTCGAGGATCGCGGACAGTGGTTTCATCGTGTTGACCTTCGATGCATCTTATCAGGGAGAAAGCGAGGGTGAGCCGCGTTACCTGGAAGATCCTACAGCAAGGGTCGAAGATGCTCGTGCAGGAGCAGACTTCCTGGCTACGCTCAAATATGTAGACACGTCCCGTTTAGGTGTATTCGGCATCTGCGCCGGTGGAGGTTATGCCATCAGCGTCGCGCAGACCGAGCATCGTTTTAAAGCAGTGGCTACTGTGAGCGCCGCACCTATGGGTGAAGGCTTCCGGAATTTTCTCGGTCAGGAAACCCCGGTGCAGGTATTACTGGACATGCTGAAAAGCACGGGGGAACAGCGTAACCGGGAGGCCAACGGCGGCGAGTTGCTGTATATGCACTGGGTGCCTGAGACTACGGCCGAGATGAATGAGCAGACGCCTGACCTCTGGCGGGAGGGGCACGATTATTATAAAACACCAAGGGGGCAGCACCCCAATTCGGTTAACAAATACCTGTTCAGCGGAACGGACCGGATGATCGCCTTTTCTGCATTCGACCAGATCCCGACATTGCTTACCCAGCCTTTATTGCTGATCGCAGGAAGCAAAGCGGATACCCGAATTTTCAGTGAACAGGCGTTTGAACTGGCGAAAGGCGATAAGGAACTGTTTATTGTTGACGGTGCGAGCCATATCGCGCTGTACGATATCCCGGAATATTTTGAGCAGGCGGTGGCTAAACTGATAAACTTTTACCGTCATAAATTATAAGAAGTTAAAGGGGCCGATCCAGGCTCCTTCATTATTAATCATCACGTTAATCAAAGCAAAAGAACTATGAAACACTTACCAGCGATCGCATTAGGTACCTGGTCCTGGGGAACAGGAACTGCGGGCGGAGACCAGGTTTTCGGTAACCGGCTTTCGGCCGAACAATTGAAGTCCGTGTTTGATGCCGCGGTAAAATCAGGGCTGAATTTATGGGATACAGCTGCAGTTTACGGAATGGGCTCTTCAGAAATCATTGTGGGCGAACTTGCCAAAAGCTACGACCGACAGGATCTGATCCTGTCGACCAAGTTTACGCCGCAGGTTGCAGGCACATCGCCTGACCCCGTAGCGGAAATGCTTAATGGCAGCTTTACGCGGCTAAATACAGATTACATCGATATTTACTGGATCCATAACCCGTCGGACGTCGCCAGGTGGACACCCGGTCTGCTGCCGCTTTTAAAAAGCGGGAAAGTGAAAAGCGTCGGCGTTTCCAATCACAACCTGGAACAGATCAGGCAGGCCAACGCTATCCTGGCCGCTGAGGGATTTGGTCTTTCAGCGGTTCAAAACCACTATAGTTTACTTTACCGTTCGTCTGAGGATGCCGGTATATTAGATTATTGCAAAGCAAACAACATGACCTTCTTTGCTTATATGGTGCTGGAACAAGGTGCTTTATCTGGTAAATATAATAGCCGGAATCCATTACCTGAAGGAAGCGGCAGGGCGCAGACTTACAACCAGGTGCTTCCACAATTGGAGGAACTGACCGACGCCATGAGCGCAATCGGGGAAAGCAAAAGCGCTTCTGTTGCGCAGATCGCGATGGCCTGGGCGGTATCCAAAGGGACCGTCCCGATCATCGGCGTTACTAAGGTGCCCCAGGTGGAAGAAGCGGCAGCAGCTGCAAAGATCAGTTTAAGTGAACAGGAAATAGCTCAGCTGGAAACCCTTGCCGCTAAGGCAGGCGTAGATACCCGCGGCTCCTGGGAAGAAGCAATGGTATAAAAAATGAATAACCCGAATTTCAGATGAAGAATATATTGATACTTGGAGCGAGCGGGCAGGTTGCCCGGCTTGTGACTGAGCGGTTGTCAGAAAACAGTTCAGTTTACCTCACCCTTTATCTCCGTGATGCTTCGCGACTTCGATCCATGGAAGGAGAGCGGATCAGACTTGTAGAAGGCGATATCCTGGATGAAGAAAAGCTTCAGGAGGCGATGAAAGGACAGGATATTGTTTATGTAAATATCAACGGACAGGAAGACAGTATCGCCCGGCAAACCATCACGGCGATGCAAAACGCTGGTGTGAAGAGGCTCATATTCATTGCTGCTATTGGTATTTATCATGAAGTCCCCGGTGCATTCGGCCAGTGGAACGAGCAGATGATCGGTCCGATCCTGGAACGCTACCGGAAGGCCGCCAGCCTGATCGAAGCTTCACAACTGGAGTATACCATCCTTAGGCCGACCTGGTATACCAATAAGGATGAGGTTGATTACACCATTTCGCAGAAAGGCGAACCGGTTAAAGGGACGGAAATTTCCAGGAAAAGTGTTGCGGATCTGGTCGTGAGGCTTATTAAGGATCCACGGCTCCATGTCAACGAAAGTTTGGGTATGGAAAAGCCGGGAACGGAAGCTGAAAAGCCTGCATTTATGTAATAACCAATAGCAAACGTGGTTTATTGACCGCAGATTTGCTGAAGGCTTTGGATCCTGTTAAAAGAAATTTTTAAGATTCTGCCGGTGCATGGCTCCCCAGGCACTCAAGGCATTCATAATATCTTGTAAAGTATCGCTATAACCCGTCAGTTCATATTCTATGACTGACGGGTTATCCATCGGGTTCGTTTTTCTGAGAAAGCCGTTGATTTCTAATGCTTTCAATTCATTAGACAGTACTTTGGCTGATACCCCTTCGATTGCTCTATGTAATTCGTTAAATCTTTTTTTACCTTCAGAAAGACTGATAATAATGGGCAGACGCCACTTTCCGCCGACGACGTAAAGTGCATCGTTGATGGCTTGCAGGCTGGCTGTGCATTGCTGGGCCGATGGTATCGGCATTCTGTCATTCATCATTTTTTCCATATCACCATCTTTACTTACTAACCTGAACGTTACCGGTTACCTTCCGGTAAGTAGCGGCTTTCGATAATGAAAGGTAATTATTTTTGGCCTTATATAATTGAACAGACAGCATGAATAATATCTTAGTCACCGGGGCAACCGGACAATTGGGTCAATTGGTTGTAAACGAATTACTTTCCGAGGTAAGTCCTGAACAGATTTCCGTAATGGTCCGTGATCCTGGAAAAGCAATAGCCTGGCAAAAACTTGGAATTAAGGTGATCACCGGGGATTACAGTGAGTACAACTCACTGCTCGAAGCGTTTAACAGGACTGAAAAACTCTACTTCATTTCTTCAAGCGATAAGGCGGACCGGTTCGGACAACACATTAATGTCGTTAGGGCAGCTGCAGCAGCAAAAGTCGGGCACCTGATCTACACCAGTGCACACCGGAGATCAGAAGATGCAAGCTCACTTTTGACAGCCGATGCCCATTGGCAGACAGATGCCCTGATCAAGCAAAGCGATCTTAAATTTACTATCCTTAAACACGGCCTTTACGCTGAATTGCTTCCATTTTTTATAGGAACTGATTTTTTGGAAAGTGGCCTGATTGAATTACCGGCTGGGAATGGTAAGTCTTCTTATGCAACACGGCAGGATTTAGCTGCTGCTGCTGTTAAAGTCCTGATTACTGAAGGTCATGAGTTTAAAACGTACGACCTGGGCAGTGCCCAATCCTATTCGTTTCAGGATGTTGCAGCTTTAATGACTGAATTGACAGGCGAACGTGTCGTTTATTCAGAAATTTCAATTGAAGCATATGAGACAAAAATGCAAGCGCTTAAAGTTCCGGAGCATTTTATAAAAGGTGTACTGCATTTTTGTAATGCGCTGAAAGTTGGAGAGTTCGACTTTCCTTCAACTGATCTTAAGATGTTGCTTGGCAGAGAACCGAAAACCATTAAGGAATTTCTTAAAGACGCCTATGGATTATCACATGTATTTTCGACTGGTAAAAATACATGGGGATAGGCTTTTCCCTGGAACAGTTCCTAACATTATCGGAAAATGGAGAAGCTGTCTCAAAAGTGAGTCAGCTTCTTAAATTTGAGGGGTACTTATTTAGCTGAAAAATATGTGAGGCAAGGTGATTTTAATGAATACGACCCTGATCAGTCGACCTTTTTTCCTTGCAAGTTAGCCGAGCCGGTACGGTAAGTTACTATCAGGAAACCTGTTAAGTGCCTGAGCGGCAGGATATAGATCCGATTGACCGGCAAAAGCACCGGTATCAAATCCTTTTCTTGCGATGAAGTGATTGCATGCTTTGACCAAATCTCTCCAGAGATCGAACGGTAGCACTGCATGGACGGGCTGATGCCTGATTATGCAGCTTTACAAATTATACGAAAGCAGGTAAATCAGAATATATTTTGTCAATTGGAGTTTGATCCGCATTATTAATTAAACCGGGCTTTTAAAGTTGTTGAAAACCAAGGGAATCAGTTCTGAATCTGAACTTTGACGTCTTTTGAAAGCGGGCGATGAAAATATGCGTGATCAATAAAATATAGTGCCTTACATGACGAAGGTGAAGCTTATGACGGTAATTAGATGAAGCTGTTATCGTCATCATCTATAAACGCGGCAACAACATGTTCCATGCCCCGGAATTTCCAATGCATTAGTTACGAACAAAAGCTCGTGTTCGGCTAGGATGCAGGCAGTAGCTGAGCTGAACAAAAGCTGAAAGCTATCTGATGGCCTTACTTAAAGGGCTTGTCTAAAAACTCTTGTTCCGCGAGGTGCAGAAATTAATAAAGCGTTCCCTCGCGGAACGCTTTTACTTAACTATAAATTAACTGACAAATACTATATTTTAGTGCGGTTTAAACAGATTATCAACAAAACTCCTCAGGTTTTCTCCGCGGAGATTGACGGCAATGATCCGGCCGTCGGGGCCGATGATACAGTTGAACGGCACGGCTTTGATGCCGTAAGCATCCGCAACCTGCCCGTTGATCGATTCCGGATCATCCAATTGCGTCCAGGTCAATCCGTCTTTACTGACCGCAGCAAGCCATTGGGACTTATTGCTGTCCATTGAAACGCTGACAAAGTGCAGCTGTTCTTTTCCGTACTGCTGATGAAGTGTTACCAGCAGCGGGTTTTCCTTCCGGCAGGGAACGCACCAGCTGGCCCAGAAATCAAGAAAAACATACTTTCCTCTGTAGTCGCTGAGCTTAACGATTTTTCCGTTCGCGTCTTTCAGAGAAAATTCCGGCGCATTGTGGCCAGGGGAAATCATTTTCTCAGCGTCGATGAACATCTTAACGTTCCGGGCATAAATGGTTGACTTCCCGGCCGGCGAGAGTAACTGGTAAGCCGCTTCCGCTTTTCTGCGGTCCGGATTATTGACATAAAAATCTATAATTGCAAGCGCAGCAGCCGTAGAGCGGCTGTTTTTCATCACAAACGCCTGAAGGAGGCTGTCGCGACTGTACATATAGGCCTTGTAAATGTTGGACGAAGTGTCCCGTTTCGCCGCTCTGGACATTTGAGGCGCGAACTTTTCAAAGACTGCAGTCGACAGGGCCTTGAATTCATGATATAAGGAGTCCTCCCTGCCATTACTTACCGTTGCCTGGACCAATCTTTCCACGTTACCGTTGACGGATATAAGGCGATTTTCTGCCACAAAGATCCTGATCTGCTGATTTGCCGAATTGCTTAATGTACAGACAACAGCCTCGGGCAGACTCCCTTTAAATTTGAACGTGTTGTTCAGGATGCGTACAGAATCGATAAATCGTTTTTCGCCATATCGGTAAGACAATCTCAACACCGTTCCGTCAGTCGCTTTCATCGTCCCGGTGATGATGTAACCCTGAAGGCTGAATCCTGCCAAAACAAGCAAGGCTATTGGCAGCAGTAACAATGCTTTCCGTTGATATCTAATTTTTTTTAACATGACATTAGTAATTCAGTCCCGGTATAGGTGTTTCATTGATGATCTTATCCAGCATTTGTTTCAGATAAGCCAGATGTTCTTTACTCGCAACATCCTTAGTGCGGGGAAGCGCTTTACTGATATCAGCCCTTAGTTTTTTTAAATGGGCGAAAGCAAGGGCACGTACATTGGAATACATGACGTCGTGGGGCGCCAAAGAAGCCAGGATGTTGTCAATTGAACCCTGCAGTGCAAATCTTTTATTATACATCGTGATGATACTGCCTACATAGCTTTTCTGTAGTGCGCGGCGATACTCATCTATCGTTTCGCCTTTTCGCAATTCCGTGAAGATACCCTCTTCCAGATCGTTTAGCCATTCTTCTGGTGAATATGCGCCTTTACCATAGTCACGCTGGTTCAGCATCATCCGGTAAAGACGGCTTTGTGAGGTTACTGCAGCGATCATACCTACCTGCACCTTTTCCACCGGGTTGCCTTCATAACCGGTAGTGACCCTTGACAGAATTTCACGGTTCATCAACCATTTAGGTGTTTTGAAAAGCTGCTCATTAAAGAATTTGATCGCCTCTTTCTGCCTGGTCAGGCTAACCGGCTGATAAACGGCGCCTGGCTGATCATAGGTCTTTTGTGTGGTTTCAACACCTCCCAATATTTTCAGAACGTGTCCCATATAACGGTCGTATTGCTCCACGGCACCTTTATAGATACTGGCCAGCTCACTGTAATCTTCACCGTCTTCACGGGTCCAGGTGATTAGTTGTGGTATGATACGTTTCAAATTCCTGATGCCGTACAGACTTGCCTTTATGCCGTCATCGCCAAGATCTTCTGCTTGCGAACGCGGGTCATAGTCCCGGCCTTCGCCGCCGAACCACAAACGTTTATTATGGGAAAGACTGTCAATGACCCAGTGGTTCAATATCTTTTTATCAGCTTCTGCATCGGGCGTATTCAATATCGGTTTGTAGCCCCACTGAATCGCCCACTTGTCATAGTCGTTTACGCGCGGGAACAAGCCTGCTTCGCTAATATTGTCCTCCGGTTGCGCCACGTAATTGAAACGTGCATAGTCCATAATAGACGGCGTATGGCCATGGGCTTCTACCCAGGCTTTATCGCGCAGTTTTTCTACAGGAACAGTGCTGCTTGCACCCATATTATGACGCAGACCAAGGGTATGGCCGATTTCGTGGGATGACACAAAGCGGATGAGCTGGCCCATCAGCTGGTCATCAAATTTTACTTTCCGGGCGCGCGGATCTACTGCACCGCACTGGATCATATACCAGTCATGTACCAGGCTCATCACATTATGATACCAGCCAACATGGCTTTCCAGAATTTCGCCGGTCCTCGGGTCAGCGACATTAGGACCATAAGCGTTTTGTACCGGAGAAGCAAAGTAACGGATCACGGAAAACCGGGCGTCATCAAGACTCATGGTCGAGTCGCTTTCCGGCCATTCTTTCCCGACAATTGCATTTTTAAATCCCGCCTGTTCAAAGGCCTTTTGCCAGTCATTGATACCGGCAATCAGGTAAGGCCGCCATTTTTTGGGCGTAGCCGGGTCGATGTAATAAACGATCTGCTTTTTCGGTTCCACGAGTTCACCGCGTTTGAATTTGTCGATATCTTCGTCCTTGGGCTCCAGCCGCCAGCGATGTATAAATGTTTCCTTATCCACTTTTTGCTGGTTGTCGCTGTATTTATCGTAGTTGCCAGCGAAATAGCCGACACGTTCGTCGTACAGGCGCATCCGCATGGGTTTTTCCGGCAGTAAGATGAAAGAACAGTTGATGCCTAAAGTCACTGCGCCTGCAAGCCCAATCGCGGGCAATGCAGCAGGCATTCCCGGGGCTGACGGCGGATTGCCTGTATAGGTGCGAACGGTCCTGATTTCTGTATTGATCGGAAAACTTTTAACACTTTCAATGTAAGACCGGTCGGCAATCTGCATCGAAAGGCTGTAAGCGCTTTTTGCCCTGGAATCAAATGACAACAGCGGATTTTCACTTAACAGGAACTCTGTGACATCGATGACAACGGCGGATGAGTCTTTACTTTTTGCTTTAATCGGGAAGGCTGCCATTATGGGGTCGAAATTTGAACTCGAAACAGCCTTAGCGATCATATTGGTGGAATCGGCCCTGCTTACGACTGCGGCAACCTTTAAAAAAAGCTTGTTGTTCGGGCCGGCTTCCCAGTAAACAGTCCGTTCACCGATTTCTTCGCCGCCATAATTTCCCGCACCGGGAGTAGACCTGCTCAATCGGGTCACGGCCAGGATTTCCTTTTTGAGCAGGCTGTTTGGGATCTCAAAGAAATAACGCTCGTTGATCCGGTGAACGGTAAACAAGCCTTTCTGTGTAACGGCCTTTGAGGTGATCACGGCACCGTATGGTTTAAGCAGGTTAGGAACCGTATCAATTTTGGGTTTTACCTGCGTTGCGGCAACCACGACGGGTTTGGCTTTCTGCTTTTTAAAGATACTACAGGAGCCCGCCGTAAAAAGGAGCAAAGCAGTGGCTAAAACCAGGCAATTTTGCCTGGTTTTAGAGGTGTGTATGTTAATTTTCATGTTGCTTTTTAGTAACCGGGATTTTGTATGAGATTCGGGTTGGCATCAAGGGCCGCCTGCGGCAGCGGCAGCAGTTTCGCCGAAGGTTTATAGGTGGTTTTCAGTGCCCCCAGAACAGCGTCAGCCTGACCGGTACGCTTCAGGTTATACCATCTGTAGGCCTGTTCGCAAAACAGCTCCTTCCGGTTTTCTGTTGCGATCTCGTTCAGCAGGTCAGCTGCAACTGTGGTGTTAGTGGTCGGGGCCCCGGCGCGTGTCCGGATTGTATTTAAATCGCTGAGTGCACCGGCCAGGTCAGAGCCGATCCTGGCTCTTGCCTCGGCCCTGATCAGATACTGTTCGGCCAGCCGCATCATGGTCAGGTATTCTGTCACACCGCTGGATGTTGCAGCAGACTGACTGTTGTTTTTGTACTTGAAAGGAATACTGTAAGTAGTTCCGCTCACTGTAACATCATTGATCCATTTCGTACGCCGCAGATCAGATGCTGAAAATAATTTCTTCAGATCAGCGCTAATGCTGTATGAAATTGCGGATGCGCTATAGAAATAAGGAATAAATGTCGAACCTTCGTACGTATAACCGTAGGTGTTGTTGATCGGAGGAGCAAGCTGCCAGATACTTTCCTTGCTGTTCTTTGCAAAAACACCCGTAGCGATGCTGGTTTGCGGGGTCAGGCTGTAAAGACTAGAAGCTAAAACTTCTGATGCATTGGCTTCCGCCTCGGCATAACGCGCTGTAAAAAGATACACTCTCGCCAGTAACGCAGCAGCCGTGAACTTATTTACGCCGATGCGGTCTTGCGCGGTAAAAGCATAATCACTTAGCAGATCCGCCTTTGCATCCGTCAAATCTGCAATGATCTGCTGGTAAATTACGGCAATGTCCGTTCTCGGAAGGAAAGCGGTTTTCGACACAACGGTTTCTAAAACCAGCGGCACGTCACCGAATGTATTGATCAAATTGAAATAACAGTAGGCGCGGATAAACTTAGCCTCTGCTGTAAGCTGCTTTTTTATGGCGGGAGAGGTGCCGGAAGTAGATTGCAAGCCATTGATGATCGAATTGGCCTGATAAATGATATTGTACCAGTTATTCCAGGGGTCATCCGAAATGGTGCTCAGCCTGGTATAGCCGTTGGTCGACAATTGGACCAGAGAAGGGTTTGCAGACAGATAATTAAGATCATCTGCCTGGAGCGAGCTGTACTGCGTTAATTCATAAGTTTGTACAGGAACCTGTGAGAGGGAAGTATACAGGCCTGAAAGGGCACTTTTGGCAGTCGCATCGCTGCTGAAGGCAAGCCGAGAAGACGTTTCATTCAATGGCGGATTGATTTCAACCAGCTTTTTGCATCCGGTCCCGGCAATCGCGATGAAGGCAAGAGACGAGGCTATAATTAGGGTAGTTTTCTTGAACATGATGAGTCTTATTAAAATGAACACTGTAAACCTGCAACAATAGTGCGCAGTGGTGGCGTGGCAACACCCTGCGATTCAGGATCAAAGCCTTTGTATTTGGTAATGGTGAAAAGGTTCTGGCCCTGAACAAAAAGACGTACGCTCTGGGCACTAATATGCTTCAGCCAATCTGAGGATAGGGAGTAGGAAAGGCTCACATTTTTCATCCGTATGAACGATGCATCTACAACAGTCGCATCTGAGACCGTATAGTTGGAATAAGCAGTGTAAGCCGCACCATATCCGGTAGTCGCCAGTTTAGCTGCTGAACTCAAAGCGAAATAATCGTTTGTGACGTTGGCAGCTGCATTGTAGAGGAAGCCCGGCGGGTAAAATGAGGATGCCAGCAAACTGCGTCCTTTTTGTTTCACGAACTGAAAAGTGAAATCAAGGTTGAAGTTTTTGTAAGTAAAGGAGTTATTAAAACCACCATAATAATCAGGATAAGCAGTTCCGGCATAATTGCGGTCGCCGCGGCCTGTCGCTGCAAATCCGTAAACAATTCGGCCATCCCCGTTCAGATCCTTAAAAGCAGGCAGTCCGGTGGATGGGTCTACACCCGAAAACTGGTATAAATAATAGGAATTAATAGGATTGCCTACTAGATATAGGGTATAATAAGATGATTTTTCAATGTTGGGAAAGGAAACCAGCTTGTTCCGGTTCCTGGAAATGTTAAAGGATGAAGTCCAGCTGAAGGCCTTGGTTTTAATATTGGCAGTTCTGAAGTTCAGTTCGTATCCTGAGTTTTGAACTGTGGCAGGAAGGTTGGCCTGGTATGTTGTAAACCCTGCCTGGCCACTGATTCTGTAGCTTAGCAACTGATTACTGGTGCGGTTACGGTAATAGGCTGCCGTCATGGAGATCCGGTCCTTGAGGAAACCCATATCCAGTCCAAACTCCAGTTTTCTGGTCGATTCCCACTTGAAATCAGCGTTTGCAATTCGTGATGGGATCAGTCCTGTCGAACCGTTATAACTATAACCGGAAGCATAATAGCTGTCCAGGTATTGGTAGTTTCCGATATCATCGTTGCCGACGATGCCGTAGCTTCCCCTTAACTTACCGAAGCTTAACCATTTGTCTGCGCTTTTGGCAAACTTTTCTTCTGAAAACACCCAGGCTGCTGCCGCAGACCCGAAATTGCCGTATCGGTTGTTTGGTCCAAACCGGGAGGAGCCATCCCTGCGGAAAGAAAAGTTCGCTATGTATTTACTGTCAACATTGTAGGTCAGTCTTCCGAAGGCGGAAGCATATTTATAATCAGAAGATGCGCTTGAAACTGTCCGGTCGCTGGCAGCAGAAATGTTGGTCAGGAACAGGTCGGACGGAAATCCTGATGCTGTAATATAGTAGGGTTGCTTGGATTGACGGAATTGCCAGGTGCCACCTGCAAGCGCGTTGAGTGTTCCTTTCCAGACGGTTGTCGTATAATTGATCTGGGGCTCGATGATATAATTATTCGTGTAATTGTAGGTGCTGCTTACGATCCCTGTAGTTGGCGGTGTTCCGTACAAAGGGACGGGATTTAAAGAAGACAACGGTCGAATGGCCAGCTGCTCCATGTCGGTCTTGCTGTATCCCAGGGTGGTTTTAATGTCCAGCCCTTTTGCCAGGCTGTATTTCAGACCGAGGCTGCTCAGTAAGTTGCTTGTTTTATTGTCGTTTGTCTGGTTTAAATAGCCAAGCGGGTTATTCACTGCACTGGACCAGTAAAGCGTTCCGTCGGGTTTGTACAGCGGATAATTGGGCGGCAGATTGTATGCATAGGTCGCCAGATCGGTCGTGCTGATATTGTTTTTATCAGCCGCATATATCGTTGAAAATGAAAGGTTAAAGCGCTGGTCATTTGATGTGTGATTGAGGCTGAACTTGGCAGAACCGCGATGGTATCCCTGAGATCCCGGATAAACATTGCCTTCGTTGTGATAGGTTCCGCTCAAGTAAAAATTTGTATTACGGTCACCGCCGGAGATATTGAGATTACCGTCGTATGATTTGGCCGTTCTCCCCATTAGTATCTTCTGAAAATTGTTGCTGGTGTTTTGATCCCAAACCAGTAAATCAGGAGCAGTTCCGACTGTTGGGGTTAAGTTGTCGTTTTTGAACGCCTGACGTCTGATGTTCAGAAATTGTTCCGTGTTCAGCATATCGACGAAGTGTGCCACCTTAGAAAAGCCTGTCTGGAAATTTATCCCGACAGCTGTTTTTCCTTCTTTTCCCTTTTTGGTGGTGATCAGGACAACGCCGTTGGCTGCACGGGAACCATAGATTGCCGTCGCATCAGCATCTTTAAGCACCTCTATGCTTTCAATATCACTGGGATTAATGGAATTCATCGGGCTGGTGTTTCCTTCGGCAGAAGGGAGGACAGCACCTGAGGTAGTTGCGTTTATCGGGCCGGACAGATATGGAACACCGTCAATAATGAATAACGGCAGGTTGCTTTTAGCAAGTGAATTGGCGCCGCGTATTTTAATGTCGATTCCGGCCCCCGGTAATCCGTTGGACTGTGTAACAAAAACACCCGGTAATTGCCCCTGAAGCGTTTGTAATACATTGGTTACCGGCTGTTTTTGGATGTCCTTGGCAGAAATACCTGCCTGCGAACCGGTGCTGGTGCGCCGGGTCGTGGTTCCGTAGCCGATCACCACGACTTCGTCCAATTTGCCGGGGTCAGGTTGCATCTTTACATTCAATGTAGCCATCGAGCTAACTTTCATTTCATACTTCTTGTAACCGATAAATGTAAACTCGATGACGGAATTCGGCGCGGAAACGCCTATGGCATAACGTCCTTTTTCGTTGGTCTGGGTCGCCTGCATGCCATCCTGAATTTTGACGGATACTCCGGGAAGCGGCTCATTATTTTCGTCGGTGACGATGCCCGACACCACGAAGCCGGACGGTTGGGGAGCAGCGGGATTGGCGTCGGGAACCGCATTGATTTCGGCTGTCTGTTTTTTTCCGGATGGTTTTTGTTTCAAGACAATAAACTGGTCGTTGATGACCTCGTAAGACAATTCTGATGAGGATAAAATCTTATCCAGCGCATCTTTAAGGCGGCTGTGATTGAATGCGATACTGATTATTCCTGTTTTACCCCAGATCTGGCTGTTGTATACCAGTCTTACTTCTGCTTTGGCGGCGATCTTTTTTAGAGCTGCTTCCAGCTTCTGGTTTTTCAATTCGATCGTTATGCGCCGTTCCAGAATTTCCTGCGCTCTCAGGGGTGAAGAAAAACTTACCTGAAAGGTAAGGGCAACCAGTATGATTTGAATCAGGGATAGCCTCATGAGCCGGATTAAAAAGGGAAAAACGTTTAACACGTGCGTTCCTATAACGCTTCGGTTATTTGTCGGCCTCATTTTTAGTGCATAGGAAGGCCGTTTGAACAATTTCTTGTACATTTGTTTTGGTTTAGCAGTAAATTAATCAGAGAGTTGCTTCTAAATCTTATAAGGCAGGGCGTGTTGGTAGCACTCCTGCTTTTTTTATTGATAGGGTATAGCTTAATGCATCAGTTACAGCCTCCTCCTGTAATTTTTATTTGATCATTGTTAATAGAAAACTCTGCACCTATGGAGGCGCATATCACTTTAAGGGTATTTTGCAATGATTGGTCGGTTACATTAGCTGATATCCGGCATTGTTGATACGCTGCCTGATCTGTGGTGATACTAACGTCAAACTTTTCTTCTATCCGGCGCTTGATCTCTTCGAAGCGGGTGTCTTCGAATGCCATGGGATATTGCGTTCCGTAGACTACCGCATCCTTGTTATCCAGGGTAGATACCGCTAGACTGGGTTTTATAGCCGGGTTCAGCTTTTCATAAACCTGGCCCGGGGTAACAATTACGGGTTTTTGGTTTGGTAAATTCTTTTCATAAAATACCTGTACTTTACCGGTTAGCACGGTAAGTTTGAATGCCCCGTTATTATTTGATCTGATGTTAAAGCTGGTCCCGAGCACACGGGTAATGTATTTACCTGCGCTGATGATAAAAGGGTGCTGCCGGTCTTTGCTGACTTCAAACAAGGCTTCACCATGAAGCATCACGTTACGCGTACTGTCGCTGAAATGAGCCGGATAACTAATGCTGCTGTTGCCTTTCAGCCAAACCAGTGAATGATCGGGTAACATTATCTTCCGAATCTGACCTGGCCGACCCATTACGGAAAACTGACCGGCACTGGTATCCTGTTTGGCCTTAAAAACTGCAATTCCTGCAGTGGTGATCAGCAACACAGCAGCAGCAATTTTGGCCCATAACGGATATAATCTTTTTACAGGTATGATACGAGCCCTGATATTTTGAAATAAACGCTGTTTAAGATCCTCACGACTTTCGTTTTCTAAAAGCCATTCCGGATTTTCAAGCGATTTTTCCGAATACCATTTTTCCAATATATCCATTTCGGGAGCCGTAATGGTTCCGCGTAGGAATTTTTGAGTAAGTTTATTTATTTGCTCAGGTCTAAAGTCGGCCATCATTATTGCTTTTCGACTTTATAGTGTAAAAAGACGGCTCGACCCCTTAGTAGATGTTAACTTATTTTTAAAAAAGTGTGAATTTTTAAAAAAATCGCATACAATCAGAAGAGCCAAAGTTGATTTATGCCTGATTTTATGACCTTAATCGCTTTTGTAATATGTGCTTCTACCGTTTTGCTGGAAATACCGAGCTCTGAAGCGATTTCCTTGACGCTTTTTCCCTGCTCACGACTCATTCTGAAAACCAACTCACATTTTTCAGGTAATTGACCCATGAGAATTTCCAGTTTGCCACGCACATCGTTGAAACTAAGCAATTCGCGGGTGCTGTCATCGACAAAATGGTCTTCTTCGAGGGAAGAAATGGAAACTTGATTTTCCCTTTTACGCTGCGCTACAGCCGCATATACAGAATAGCGTAAAGCAGCCGAAATATAAGTACGAAAAGAAAACCTTAATTGCGTGGCATGACGGTTGTTCCAAATTTCAAGAAATATCTGTTGCACAACTTCCTCAGCATCTTTTTGCGAATTCAGCTTATAATAAGCCGTCTCCAACAGCCGATCCCAATATCGGTCAAAAAGAATTTTGAATGCCCGGTCATCATTGTCTTTCAACAAGGCAAATAATGCTTCATCAGTATTCTTTTGGTAATCATGCATCCGGAGCAGCTCAAATTAATTATCTAATTTATGGAAATTTAGAGAAATATGAAAATGGCAGGAACTCAATTTGTGGTTGCCTATTACGGATGTGTTCCTTTGTTAACTTCATGTGTAGGGGAAATTCTTTATTAACCGCGCACTTTTCATTTTGCGGATATATTGGCCTCCAGCAATAACGCCTTTGCCGAGGGTTCCGTTGCCGAGGGGCCTGCCTCAACTGATGCCATATATCTTCTTCCAGCCTGGCTTTTAAATATTTCCATGTATATTAAAAGCTCAGTTCAACGACTGACGAAACTCATGAGGGGAAAGGCTTGTCTTTGCCCTAAAAAGTTTACTGAATGACTGCGGATGTTCAAATCCCAATGCATAAGCGATTTCACTTACCGTAAGGTCGGTCGCTGACAATTTTTCCTTTGCCTTTTTGATCAGTTTATCGTGGATATGCTGCTGAGGGCTCTGCCCGGTGACCGTTTTAATAACTGGGTGATATATTCAGCTTTTCGGCCAGGGACATGGCAGTAGGCAAGCCATCCTTTAAAGCATTATCGTCATAAAACTGCTGTTCCAGTAGCGCTTACCGCTTCGACCACCAGTTACTGGCCGCAAAAACGGACACAACCGATAAGCATGACCAATACACCTATAGAAGATTTGAAATATTTTACGACTTATAAAAATGCTACAGGGTGAAGGTCACCCTGCTCCATACAATTCCGGTAAGAAAATTCACTGAACTTTAAAACAACAGAAAGTAATTGCAGCGGTGCCTCGTATTTTCGTACACTTTCCCCAAGAAATTCCCTGAATCCGTCTCTGTCCAGTCAAAACGGATGATATATAACCCCTTTTCCGGCGGGAAGAAACAGACCTCTCCATGGTCATCAACAACAAGTTCCTTCTCCCAGTTATCCGGATTAAAAATTCTGATTTTTGATCCGGCCGGACAAAGTTTGCCTTTTAGAAAAATAGTCGCTTTTTTTAATTTACCGGTATCCGCAACAAATATATCGAGCAATTGAGCTGGCGTTGGATATGTGTATGTCACCTGACCAACTTTATAGTCCGCATAAAGGTAATCGACAGGCTTCACACTGATCCCTCCCTTCGCAGAACGGTCAATTACAGGGTGCTGGTCATTCAAACCAATAATTCTGAATCTGCCCTCATGCATAGGCGTAAAAAATCCTTCCCAATGATCTTTATTTTTAGAAATGATTATTGATGATCTTTTTCCATCTTCCTCCAGAACAAAGAGCTTAAAGCTTCCTGTCAGGTCAAGTTCCGCACCTTTATCCGGCACACGTATACCGAAGTCATTTATGCTGCCGTAAAAGATTTTTACCGCAACTTTTTGGTTTATCTTTCCATTGCCGGCAACTTCTAACCAATAAGCGCTTGCTTTCGTTAGGAAGGGTATACAAAACACCAACAGACCACCGGTCAATAACGTACGGAACAGTTTAAATGCTATCATTTTTGTGTTTATTGTCTAATCAATTAAATAAATTTTTTAGTTGAACAACTCCGGATGCAAACATTGGAATTGCGATTGACACCCGGAGTTTACTTTCAGCATTTAGAATTTAAGGGCGATGCTTCCAATAAATGTTGCCGGTGCCTGCGGCGTTAACCGCTCGGACCATGCCTTTTCACTCGTCAGATTGTCAACTTTTAAGCTCAGCCGGTATTTAGGCTGATCGTAGAATAATGATGCATCCAGCATGGTATAGGACGGAATGGTCACAGTCGTTGTTCTGACACTTGCAGTTGCTCCGGTTCCGACTGTCGCCCGGTTAAGGGTCTGGATCGCTGAACTGCCGTAGTTGCCGCCGAACCCGGCACCCAAGCCTTTCCATTTACCATCGGGAAGACGGTAGCTGGCCCAAAAATTCAAGGTACGCCCAGGGCCGGAAAGCGCCGGGCGGTAACCAATGAACAATGGGTCACCTTTCGTGTACTTGATGTCATTATAAGCATAACCAGCCACCAGGTTAAGGCCAGCAAAAGGATTCGCTACCAAATCTACTTCTATACCTTTGCTGCGCTGGCTGCCGTCCTGAACCTGATAATTGGCATCCGTCGGATCGGTGCGTAAGGTATTATCCACGCGAATATCATACACACTCACCGTTCCTACTATCTTATGATCCAGCAGGTCCCCCTTTAAACCGAATTCCAACTGGTTCCCATGTTCGGGTTTAAAAATACTGCCGTCCTTAGCTGCACCGCTATGATTGAAAAAGCCGTTCATGTAATTTCCAAACAGGGATAGCTGATCTTTAAGGACTTCATAAACTAACCCCAGCTTAGGAGCCAGCGCAGTTTGCCCGAACGGCCCGGCCTGCTGTCCGCTTGTACCCAAACCGCCGCCTGTAACGCCTGTATTGATATTATAATTGCCTTTATACTGATAACGGTCTATACGCAAACTCAGCATCGCATTAAACCTGTCAGTTAGATTTAATACGTCAGAAACATAAGCAGAATACGTATTATCCTTATTGATTTCTTTACGTAGCGTACCTGTATTCGTCAGGACATCCACCTGATTACGAGTGATCCGGTAGGTTGCAGGCGGATTTAAGAAATTGACTGCCGGCGCACTGACAGTCACACGGTCAAAATCATTATAATTGTTGAAGTAGTCTAAGCCGATCACCATCCGGTTTCTCAGGTTGCCGATCTTAAAATCTCCGGTAAAGTTTTGCTGAAGGTCTGTAGCAGTAAAAGAAGTAACACCGGCAATGATGTTCGGGCGAACAGTGGTATCGCCGGCCAAACCATTGAGCGCGGTGATGTACCCGCTGATATTTGAACGTGCCCTGGAGATCACGGTTTGTGAAGTCCAGTTGCCGGATAGCTTATAATTCAATTGTGCAAAAAAATTGACCATTTGCGTCTGATAAGGCAGGTCATTGCTCAGGAAAGTTCGTTTGTAAGGAAAGCCGATATCCGTTATGCTCCAGTTTTTCCCGCTTGAGTTGTAGGGGTTAAAACGGACCACCGACGTGGCTTTTGCCTGACCGTATTCAACATCCACCAGCATCGATAGCCGGTCGTTTATCTGATAAGAAAAACTTGGTGCCAGGCTTAGGGTATTGGAAAAGCCCAGGTCCTGGAATGATTTCTGGTAGGTGGTGGCACCGCTCATCCGGAAGAGCGCAGTTTTATCTGCATTAACAGGTGTGTTTAAATCAACGGTCAGGCGGTTCATGTTGAAACTGCCGCCGTAATAAGCCACCTCCCCGCCAAAACCATTATAGGGCTTTTTGGTTACCCGGTTGATCAACCCGCCATAACTGCTGGAAACACTGTTTCCAAACAAGGTTGCCGAAGGGCCTTTAATAGCTTCCACCCGTTCAAGGTTTGCAGGATCAATTATGGAAAATGCAGTACCCGCAACACCATTACGCGCATTAGGTTCAACCTCAAATCCGCGCGAGTGAAAGGTCACCCTTCCCTGGTTAGCCACTGTTGGAATACCAGCGCCGGGAATGTCCTTACCCACGCTCCCGAGATCTATGATGGATTGTTCTTCAATCATCGCCTTAGACACAGTATTATAAACCTGCGGATTTTCCAGGTTTTTTAACGGCAACCTGGCAACATACGGACTTTCCTTCTTGGCAAAACGGTTGCGGCTGCTGTTAATGCTGACTTCCTGCAGCGCCTGGACATTTTCCTTCGGAAGCTGATAATCTCCACGGCTTGTTTGCCCGTCAGCCACTTTTACCTGCAAAATTTTCTCCGGCGCACCCAGCACCTGAATTTTTAGATGATAAACCCCTGCGGTAATATTTAAGAAGGTATAATTACCCTGCTCATCTGTAAGCGTCCCCTTTCCGGTTTCAATGATGGAAACGGACGCTGAAGCAAACGGATCACCGTTTACAAGCCGAACAGTCCCGGTAATTGAACCGGTTGTCTGTGCGCTGGCGGCAATGGTAAAAAGAAGTATAAAAATTGGTAGCGTAG
Source organism: Mucilaginibacter sp. MD40 (assembly GCF_002288635.1). Taxonomy (GTDB): domain Bacteria; phylum Bacteroidota; class Bacteroidia; order Sphingobacteriales; family Sphingobacteriaceae; genus Mucilaginibacter. The sequence goes on from NZ_NRSW01000001.1 coordinate 431,236, forward strand.
TAAATCTGAGGAACATGCGATAAACATTAAATTAATTTAGACTAATTATAAATAATGCGCAAATATATAATTCATCTTCTATATTATCCAAACCTTTAGCCATAAAGGCTACCGAAATCAAGTATCAAAAGAATTACATATAATATAACCTTTGAGATGCGCAGGAAAGGAGCGTGCTGAGTAGAAGTTGACATATAAAAGCCTTCATAGTCAAATTAATCAGGCAAATGGAGGCTGGGATAAGTCTGACGATGAGCTTGGTGATCTGAATGTTAGCTTTGAACATGTCTACTTCGAATGATTGTTTGGCTTTTATGAAGCCTAAAGAGCAAACGCGCTACCGTCAGGCGTCACCCTGCCTTTAAGAGGTGAAGTTACGTCGGTACAGAATAGTTTGAAGGCAAACGATCACCGTGACCAGCGCGGTGATCGTTTACAACTGCCGCCCGGATTATTGTTACATATCCCAATCAGAGCGATATGCAATGAACTAACCGTTTGTTTCAGAAGATCTGTTGGAACAAGCTACTGGATTTTCTCCGGTGTTTCAACGCTATGGATATACCGATCGTATTACGGTTTCTATCAATGATAATTGCTTCGTATTTGAATTAAACGAAGAAGAGGTTTAACAGGTCTTGGGTTACGACGATACTGATTTCCGTTTGTTAAAGGCAATCGTGGATAAATTAAAGCAAATATGAATTTTCAGCTATTACCCTTACAGGGCTAGCAACAAACAAAATATAATCCATTTCATTGACTTAGCATTGAAAGACTTACTTGAGTGTTTTATTTATTTCAATCAAGGTACTCACATTCAAAACCGTTACCTTGCAAAATCCGGATGATCTTTTCCAAGCATATTTTATCGGACTTAACCCTTAAAATTCTATCGCAATCATCCAGATCAAAGTTGCAGGATAGTTCCGGCGCTTGTTGTTTTAAAAGCCGGAGCACCTTATTTGCTTGTTCCCGGCTTTCAATGTTTGTTTTAAATATCTCTACAGCCATGCTGCTGGAGTGGTTGATTAGAATGTGTAAAAAAGGCTGGCTTGGATAGTGCTGTTTTTAAAGTCGTTGTTGACCAAAAGGTTGTTAAAATCGCCGACTTTTGAAATGCCATATATATACCTTGCACCGATGCCCAGTCCGATCCTTGATTGATAGCCTAAGCCACCTACCGCTGCGGCATCAATTTTCTTGGCAAAGTTTGTTGAAGAAAAACCAGCTACCTGTTCCTTAACTTTAATACCTGCCTGACCGCCGGCTTCCACGTAAAACCCGGATGTGGTACGGTACTTTAATACAATAGGCACTGTAACATAAGACAACTTAAGATCTTGTGATCCTAAAACCCCGGCTTTAAGCTTGGCTCCCTGGGTAGAGAACAGGAAATCTTCCTGAACCATCAAATGATCTGTAAAACGGTAAGCCACCGACAGGCCGCCATGAAAACCGATTAATGGGTCTGTTGAAGCGTTGAAGTTTTGAAAGTTACTGACATTGACACCACCTTTAATGCCGAACTCTAACCGGCTCAGTATTTTTTGACCAAAGCTTTGTTGTGATGGCGTTGTTTGCGCGAATGTTTTAACTGAAGTGAGCAGCAGGAGTGCTAAAATTAATTTTTTCATAACATTTATTCTTGTGACGTTTACATGCAGCTTTTGCTGTGTTTGTCAAAGGTGTAATGTTATGCTACCCGCTAAAAGCCTAAATATGCCGAAGCGGGCAAAATGAAGGCGGAGCGATCAATATTAAAGGGTAAAGAATCGGACTATTTAGAGTTAAATCAGTGCTCTGCAAGCCAGGCCAGAAATTGCGAAGACTTCGCCTTGCTGACAATTACCTTTTCATCAGTAGCAACCTTTAAGTTAAGCGACAGTTTTCGTGAAAAGAAATGAGAAACGTCTATGATGGCATCCCGGCACACCAGCGCCTGCCTGTTAGCCCTGTAAAAGTTCTTACCTGACAAGCGTTCCAGCTCATCCAGGTTTTTATTTGGATAGTATATTTTCCCGCCAAAGGTCATTAAATGGGTAGTTTCGTTTTTGAGATAGAACAAAGCGACTTCTTCTATTTTGATAGGAATGATTTTATCCTGGTGATATACCAGAACAGACGCTGCCCGTTGTTTCGGCTTTTCGTCCAGCATACGCAGCAAAGCTTCATATTGCGGTACCTGGGCTTTGGAGAACAGGTTGGAAAATTGCTTGTATTTTGTCAAAGCGGCCTCAAGCATTTGTATTGTAAAAGGCTTTAAGATATAATCAATGCCATTGGCTTTAAAAGCTTCCAGTGCGTAAGTATCATAAGCTGTACAAAAGATAACGGGAACATTTAGTTGAACGCTCACGAATATTTCAAAGCTTAGCCCGTCGCCGAGCTGTATATCGCTAAAAATGAGATCTGGTGCAGGGTTATTTTCAAAGTGTAAAATGGCATTATGCACAGATTCTATTTTAATAATTTCAGCATTATTGTTTAGTAATGTCAGTAAGTTCTGTTCCAATTCATCCGCAACAAGCGGTTCATCCTCAATAACGACTATCTTCATTCGGTAATAGTTTTATACTTACGGCAAAATAGTTTTCATCTTCATCAATCCGGATCTCATCGCCTGACCAAAGCCGGTAACGCTCGGCCAGGTTTGCCAATCCGTAATTAGTAGAATCTGCTTTAGTTTTACGTTTTTGCAGGTTATTTTTAATCATCAGCCAGTCGCCTTGCTGGTAAATATTTACACACAGCGCACTCTCCCTGGTGAAAATATTGTGTTTGATGGCATTTTCCAGCAAGGGCTGAAGTGAAAATGCAGGCAAATAAGTATGCTGCAAAGTTTCTTCACTAAGGTTGATATGGCATTTGAGCGCAGTTCCGAACCTGATCTGCTGCATTTGAAGATAATCATTAAGCAGCGCTACCTCATCTGCAAGTTTAGCGACATGCGAAGCTTGATGGAAAATGGACGCCCTTAAAAAGTTAGCCATATGGACGATGTAGCGGTCTGCCGTTGGCAAATCTTTATGGTATAATGCCTTTAAAGTATTGAGCGCATTAAAAAGAAAATGCGGTTGTATTTGCTGCTTCAGGGCAAGGTTCATGGCTTCTGCATTTGCCGTCGTCAGCCTTGCTAATTCAAGTTCTGCATAAAGCTTATGCTCATAAAGTAAAACAGAATCATGAAGCAAGGTGATCAGGGTATTGATCACAATTGCAGATCCTGTAAAAATAAGCAGCGATTGCATGTCTAAGAATGTCCAATGTTCGCCGCCCACATAAGAAAATACTGGCCTTAGGCATTGATAGATAATAAATGCCAGCAGATAAGTAATGATTCGTCTGCAAACTGAAAATTTGCTGCCCCTGATGGACATCGATCTTGACAGAAAGACCATTGTCAGGATATCTGCATAACCCACCATCAAAATTCCGGACATGGTGAGCAGGGTGAGCAGGTTGCCGTGCGGGTTTCCGCTATGTGTGATCAGCAGGTAAAATATGAACCCAATGGTTAAGACCTGCAGCCACGTAAGGCGACTGAGCCGCCTAACCGGTAATTTCTCTTCCATGCTGATAAAGTTAATGATTATTTAAACTAGACAGTCTGTATAAGCGCTGAAGCGGGCAAAACAAGAGCTAAAACGGGCAGCTTGTTTTTTTTGGGGTGCTTATACATAACGCGGCTCAATTATTCCCTGGAAAATTATCAAAGCAAACTAAAGCTGTTTAAGCCGGAAAATTGCCCGCTTCGCCTCTTTTGCGCTTGTCAGGTGGTGGCATTGTACAATAGGTTTGCTGAAAATTAAAGCCATGAAAAGTATAGGTTTAACAATTATTTTGCTGGCAGGAATTGCCATTACAAAAGTAGGTGCGCTGATGCGCGATCAGGAAACGCCGGCCCACATTACCGGTATCAGGTCTTCTAAAGGTCAAATCATCCTTAACATTTTCCGGACAGCAGAAGAGTATGACAAGCAACAGCCTTTTAAAACAGAATCTTTCAGTAAAACGAATCTTAGGAACGGGGAACTTAATATCAGGGTCAACCTGTCTGAAGGTATTTATGGGTTTACCATGATAGACGATGAAAACGGCAACGGTAAACTGGACAAAAACTTTATCGGTGTACCTAAAGAAGGTTTCGGGTTCTCCAACTATTTTATGGAGAAACTGCGTAAGCCGGCTTTCAACGATTTTAAGATAGACCTTGCCCACACGCCATCCTTCGGTATACGTGTAAAATACATGTAATTAAATCTCGTATCATAAATTAGAAAAAGATGAAAAAGAAAAGTATTTATTATTGCCTTATGCTGGGCATATTAACAAGCATCACTTTATTTGCCTGTAAGAAAAACACCATCGATCCATCGGGTCAGTTTAACATTAAGGTAGTCAATGCCTCAGCTACATCAGGCCCTCAAAGCTTTACATTGGCTGGCAACGTGCTGATCAATGGCGGATTAAATTACATGGATAATTCTGCATACATCACTGCTCCGTCCGGAAAAAACATGATTATGGAATTTAAACGTCCGGATAATTCGGTGACTGCTACCGGCTCATTATATACTGCAGATGGCGTAAGTTTTACAGTATACCTGGTCGGGCAAGGTTCAGGGGCAATCGTAAAATCTTACCAGGATGATCTGGCGGCGCCAAACAATGGAAAGGTGAAAGTAAAGTTTATCCATTTAAGTGAAAATGCGCCTTCGGATGTCATAGTAAAAGATGCCTCAGGAAATGATTTAGTAAGCAATGTAAGCAGATTTGTTGCCAGTGGATACAAATACGTTGATCCCGGTGCGTTAAATATTCAATTGGTCAGCTTGGCCTTGAAGAAAGATCTTGGAAATTTCACTATTCAGGATTTGCAGGCAGGTAAAATCTATACCTTATATTTTACAGATGATGCCGGCGGCAACCTGGTTATTAATAAAGTGCTTCATAATTGAGTTTTCGTTTAAATATTCAAACTCTGCATCTATCTTTTAAGTATCATTTCGATGTTTCAAAGAAAAGTCGCCATATATATAGAAAGAGCCTTCTTCTTAGAGGCTCTTTCTATCTCAACTTAATCATTAACTAACTTATCTAAGAACGAAGAAGATCTTATTGCTGCGTCAACAGATATTGTATGGTGCGCTGTACCCAAATGTTTTCAATTGATTTTTTTAGCCAAACCTGATACCAGTCCGTACCGGCATATTGACCAAGCCCCTTAGTTTCCAACTGACCAGCTTCCACTTTTTCAAGTTCAAGATATCTGTTCATTTGCTCTTGCTTTATTTTGCTTTCCGTCTCGGCCTGTTTAAGCCCAATCACTTGTGGTCTTTTGGAACTCAGGAAACGTGATATGGAATCCATCCGGGTGAACCTTCCGGAAAAATCCGGATACTTTAAAAACTCTGTATCAGCAATTTTGACGGGTGTGTAAGTATTCAGATGATAGGATACTGCATCGATTGTATCTGCAGGCAATACTGAAAATTGGTCCTTCTCCTTAAAATGAGCGTAACTGGTGAGATCCGGCAGACAAAGATCAGGATGGACACCGTTCTTTTGAGTAGTTGATCCGTTGATCCTGTAGAATTTTTCCATAGTCAGCTTCAGGGCGCCAAATGACGGTTCTCCGTCCTGATTTATTGTTCCTAAAGGTAACTGGTGCTGTACCGTTCCTTTTCCGTAGGTATCAGTTCCCACAATCACCGCTCTCCTGTAGTCCTGCATCGCAGCAGCAAATATCTCGGATGCTGAAGCGCTGTACCCATTGACAAGTACAGCCATTGGACCATCATAGAGGGTTGTACCGTCATCATCTGTAAGAATCCTCAGCTCACCCTTCTGGTCCTTTACCTGCACGATAGGACCGTATTTCACAAAGTAACCACAGATTTTCACAACATCATCTAAAGATCCACCGCCGTTATAGCGCAAGTCAACAATCAGTGCGTCTATTTTTTCATTCTGTAATAATTTAAGTTCTCTGGCTACGTCATTCGCACTTTTTGCACCATCCCAATGAGCATAATCATTGTAAAATTCTGGCAGGTAAAGCATACCTATTTTCTTTCCGGCAGCCGTTTTTATAATCCCGCTCCTTGCTCCAGACTCCTGAACGTTTACTTTCTCGCGAACCAGGGAAACATCATTGATCAGACCTGTTTTACTATCCTTGACCTTCAACTTGACAATGGAACCTCCCTTTCCCCGGATCTTATCAATAAGCTCCGGAATTTCCAGACCATCTACATCCTCCCAAACACCCTGCTCACCTTCTGCAAAAGAGATAACCAGGTCTCCAGGATTGATTTTCTTACTTTTTGAAGCGGCGGCACCAGTCATCACTGACAATACCTTGATATCACCCTGATCGGTTTTACCTAATGTTATACCCACCCCATAAAATAGGTTACTCATCTGCTGATCATATTTTGTTTTGTTGACCGGAGGCTGATACTCAGAATGCGGGTCAAGTATAAACGTGATCACGTTCACATAATCTGCGAAACTGGCAAAAGAATCCACTGGCTGCAGCTTGCTTTTCAGCCAATGTTCGTATTTGTTCCGCAAGGCTTTCACAATTTTTTCTTTGAGCAGGGATTTGTCGGAATAACCTTTTTCCAAATCAGCCTCTTTTACAAAATATTCATAGGATAATAACCGGTTCCATCGATCTGTCCGCTGTGAACGGCTAAAACACCACTTCAGACTGTCCGCTGGAAATATGATTTCATCTTCATTGCCGGGACGCCAATTCTTTCTTGAAAATATCGGTAATACTGATAACTCTTTCAGCCGATCGAAATAAATGCGCTGAATTTCATCGTAAAATTGCAAGGGCATCTTTTCTCCCCGTAATTCGTCATCCAGCGTGTACTGGTATTTATTGAGATGATCGATATCAGACTGCAGAAATACGGCTTTATTAGGATCGAGTTTTATAAGGTAATTGCTGTAAATCTTTGCGGATAAACCGTCATTGAATAACGGCGGTGCGTAATGGTATTGTCTGATGACACCTGCGAGCCCTTTATACAAAGTCTGCATTTTTGAGGTATTGCTTTGCTCAGGCGACGGATAGTTCTGCGCACTGGCCTTCAGACTTAGAAATGAAGAAGTGTAAATAGCCGTTATATAAAATAGCGATTTAAAAGACATAAGAAATTGGGTAGAATTAATATTGATAAACATTCTTTTGCATTAGCGGCAACCGATCATTTTTTTCTGAATGCAGCTGTGGTCAACGCTTTTAACAATGATGAATTAGGGATAGCATTTTTGATAACCATTTGAGTCAGCGGATAGCCGGTACTATTTTGTTCAATGACATGTGTACTGGAAACCATGCCGATGACATTTCCCCGGTCATTCAGGATCGGACTTCCGCTCGAACCTACTGCAAAATCAGCTGTAATTGCCATAAGGTTTCTGAGTGATCCCCCTTTTCCGTCCGGCCACATGAGCGCATCGGTGTATAAATTGGCGACCATTCCTTTGGTGAAGACGTAATACATATCCTGAGGATTTCCTAACACATAAAGGTCCTGACCGATTTTCGACAAAGTTCTTTCTATAGGCACAAACGGCAGTTTTTCTCCAAGACCAATCGCTAATTGCAGTACCGCAACGTCATCTTCGATGGAAGCATAGAGCACTTTTTTTAACTGGTAGGTTTTCCCATTTCCCAGCCTAACTAAGAATACACCGGTATCATCGATCCCTTTGTCTTTGGCGAAAGCATATAACACGTGGTAATTGGTCAGGCAAACGCCGTCCGGGGTGATCACGAAAGCTGAGGCCGGATTGACCGATACGCCCGCGACCGTTTTGCGGTAGCACATGGCCACCCATCCGACAGCCCCTTTACTTTGTTCGTATATCTGCGTTCCGTCTGATTTCAACGTGTTGCCCTGGGCTAACTGCCTTGTTTTTAAAGATCCTTCCATCCTATTTCCATTAAGAAAAGTAAGAACTACAGCAGGTGAACAAATTACCTGCTGGTGCGATAAAAGGGAATCTGCTATGTGTAAGGTCGGTTCCTTAACAGTAAGATCTCCATTGAGGAATTGTGCCGAACTGGTTTGACCGATCGTCAACAACAGGCCGAATAGTAAAGCGCCTGCAATACATACATTCTTATTTGTCATCATATATATTAAAAAGCCGTGTTGCGATGACAGGAAGCGACCGTACGCAGCGCGGCAGAACTTGTGGGATCTGTTATTTTAAAATTTCTGATAGTTTTTTTTCCAATTCCTCTCCCCTCAAATTGGTTGCTATGATCTTACCGGTTGGGTCAATCAGAAAATTTGCAGGTATACCTTCCACGCTATACAATTTGGCTACGAAACCGATTTGTTCCGGGACGCCAACAACATTTGTCCAGGTATACTTATCTTCCGTGACTGCTTTCTTCCAGGCATCCATATCCTGATCCAGCGAAAAGCTGAGAATGGTAAAATTCTTCTTGCTATAGTCAGCGTAGTTCTTGACTAAATTCGGGCTTTCTCTGCGACACGGGCCACACCAGCTTGCCCAAAAATCCAGCAATACATATTTGCCTTTGAAATCAGACAAATGCAATTCTTTTCCAATGACGTTCTGAGCGGCAAAATCCGGGGCGACCTTGCCAACACCGACTTTAACGGCGTCTTCCATTGAAATTTGATACATTTCTCCCGGCGGCGTTTTTCTGACAGAATCGGTAAGGCTTTCAAAAAGCGACCTGGCCAGTTGAATATTATCTGAGGGTTTAAAGTTAGCCCTGAGCACGTTTAATGCTACCATGGATTTTGGATGGGTATGAATAAATTTAGCCAGGCTCGTTTGCAGCAAAATATCCAGATTTAAATAATCCTGCTGCAACGAGTCAAGCGTCCGCTGATCTTTGATGTCCCGCGCTCGGGCACTGATCCCGGCTTGCAACTCTCGAAGATTTCCTACGGCATCAATATATTCCTGCTGATCTTTATTGAGCGGTGTTCCGCCAACCCTGGCATGTTTTAAAGAATCTTTGGAATCAATCGTGGTTATACCATTTTGAAGATATACGGCGACCTGATCCATGGATGGATGCGAATAGATATTCTGTCCATTCTGAGCCAGCAGCACAAATGCTTTCATGGGCATCGGTGCAGTTCCCTTAAGAACAAACTTTCCGTCCTTCACTACTGCGGAATCTTTATGGAATCCCTGATACTGGTAATACATGTAGGCTTTAGCAGGTTCTTTGATACCATGCAAAGTTCCCTGTATATGATAATTTACTTCCTTTTTTACTTGCTGAGCAAATGTGCTGACGGTTAAAGCGGATAACAGACACGTTGTTAAGATTTTTATTTTCATGATTTTTTAAATGTTAGATTTTGTAGCGTTTTAAGTGTGGCGGGATTGGATGGTCTTGTCATATCACGTACCTGAACTTTTCCGGCAGGGTCAATGAGGATAAAGCGGGGGATGCTGTTGATTTGGAGTTGATGCTCAAATAAAGTATCTGTGACACACCATTGCGTACCTTTCATTCCCACACCGGTCAGGGCACCTTTCCAGCGCCACGAGGTTTTGTCCAGTGAAATCCCGATCACCTTGATTTTAGTCGTATCCAGTTTGCCTGCCATAGCTTCCAAAAGCGGATATTCTTTTCTGCAGGGATAGCACCAGGAAGCCCATATGTCTAAATAGACATATTTCCCCTTGAACTCCCGCAGCGAGTGCTGGCGGTTCGCACTATCAATGAAGATGTGATCGGCGACAGCCAGTTGTTGCGAACTTGCAATACTTTGGGCTTTCAAAACTGAAGTACCGCATAAGGCCAGGATAAAAACGAGATAGGTTGTTGCTTTCATAAAAAAATAATTTGTGTTAGCCATCAATTAGGTTTATTGCAGAAAAAAACGGATGTAAGCGACAGATGAATCGGAAGCTGCCGGAGGCACCCCATACTTTGACGCTTTGTAGTGCTTTAGTTTCACCGCCATCAGGTAATACTGATATTGAACTAAACTGTCCCGGTTCGAAAATTTCAGAACCAGACTATCTTTGCTGACCCCTGCCCCACCAGGTATGGTAACCCGTGAATTGGCCAGTTGGTAACAATAGGATGGCAATGGTACAGAGAAAAAATACTGGGCTTGATTAATAGAATCTACCTGGCTGGCACTCAGTGTCATCGCTTCGGCGATGACGTCCTGTCCAGGAAGCGGCATGTTAAGTCCGACGCTCAATTTCAGGGAATCCGGATAATCAAAATATAGAAAATTAAACGCCCCGCCATCAAGTCTGCTGGTAGCAGCACCATTCAGAGCGGTAGCATTGTCAATGTAGGCGGTAAGCTTTGCAGCTTTTATACTAATCTTAAAATAATATAGATCCTGAGACAGTTTATTACCTTTCCTTGAAGTTAACCTGACCGGCACCAGGTAGACACTTGATGATTTTAAACCCTGACCGCTTCTCAGCATTATAAATAGGGAATCCTTTGAAACCGTCGCCCCTGCTGCGACCGGGAACCTCCCCTGATGGGCGATCATAAAGGCGTCTGCAGGAAAACCAGGATTCCGTTCGCCGTGCTGGGTATTGTATTCACTGATGGCCGAAGGATCGATCACCGCAAGTACCGTGTCCGCTTGCGGTGCTGGTTTACTCAAGGACACGCTCATGGCAGTATAACCCGATGTATGACTGTACGCACTGTCGTTCAGGAACACAAGACTGCCACTCTCCAGATAGGAAACCGTATTACCGCTTCCTGATAATTTCAGGAGCTGACCGTCAAGTTTACTATCCTTTACACAGGCCGTAAACAACAATGCAGGCATGATCGCAGCTATAGCCTTACAAAGCAATTCTGATGAAAGAGTTGAAACCGAAAACTTTTGTAACAGCGCTTTTAAGCAGTGGCTAAAATGGAAAAACTTCATCGCGGGTTTTGAACAATATTGGGGTTAGCAGCTAAAACTATTGGTGAAAAAGGGAACAGGTATCGGGCAGAACCGGCCGGCAGCGTGGCATAAACAGTACCGGACGAACTCATGCGCATTAAATCCGTTTTTAATATAGGTGATGTATTTAGTCGTTTGAGGTCAAAAAGACGCAGTCCGCCGTGAAAGCAAAGTTCACGTCTCCTCTCTCCCAGTACATAACTTAAAATGTTGGCTGCTGTATAATTTCTGGCTGTCAAAGCATCAGGAGGAATCCTGTTACTACGAAGGCGGTCAAGCAGTTTCCCTGCACCATCGGCATCGCCGCTTCGTGCCAAACACTCTGCTTTGATCAGTAGCACCTCCGGTACGGCAACACTGTTATCAAAAACTATTTGCTGCGCGTTGATCGGATTCTGCAGATAAGAACCGAAAGAGAACCTGCTCGTAGAAAATCTGGTACTGAACCTTTTATCCTGACTAAAAAAACCGCCTAAACTATCCAACAGGGAGTTGCCGATCGTGAAAGTGCTTTTATAAACAGTGTAAAAGCCCTCATCGGTACTGGTACGACCAAGTAAAACTTCCGGGTTGCCTACAAGATCCTGGAGTTGATTGGGAACATAGGCACGCGAATTCTGATCGAGCAAACTGCTTACAAGATTCAAGGATGAATCAGCGTATACCTGTGCTGCCTTGTAATCAGCCCTATAAAGATAAGCCCGTGCAAGGAGGGCAAATCCCGCCGCTTTTCCGGGATGAATAATGTCGATCCCTTTCGAGGGCAAACTGTTATTGGCTACGGCTGTTTTGAGATCAGATAAGATCAGCGTATAAACTGCCTCAACAGAAGATCTGGCGGGCAAAGCATAGGCGTCAGGAACGGTTACTAACGGAACACCCGGGTCAGATTTGGCGGTAGCGGGATCATAGGCCGCACCGTAGGTGTTGACCAGTTGTAAATAGTACCAGGCTCTGTTGATCAATGCCTGCGAGATGATATTATTTCTGACCTGTGTAGTGTTAGCGGCATCGGCAACAGCAGCGCCTATTCTGTTTAAAATAACGTTCATCTGCAATATCCTGGAATAGCTGTTAGTGTACATAAAGTCGATTTGTGCCGGATTCCAGATGGACTGCTCCCACTGATAGGTTCTGCGATAAAAGTTATCGCCCATCCCATACTGCAAATCGGAAAGCTGCATGTCGTCCGTCATGAGGTCAAGCGGAAAAAACTGTGTTCGTACCAGGGAATCGCTATTGAGCACTTCCTGGAAATCCTTGATCGTCGTGGGATTGACGGTTTGACTGGAAGGCGTGATCGCCAGAAACTTCTTGCATCCGCAGCAAAAACTGCACAGTCCTAACAGCAGTAGGATGATCAATGAACCGGTGTGTGTTTTATACATTGCTAAAATGAGACATTAATATTTAAAGAGTATTGTTTGGGAATTGGTAAACCGATCCGCCCGGCAGCGTCAACCGTAATGGGATCTACGTGATATGGATTCCTGGTCCAGACATATAGGTTCTGCGCAGTTAAGGCGATCGTACAGGCGCTCATTCCGATATGTTTAAGCATAGATGGGGGTAAATAGCAGCCGATCATCACTTCCTGTAACCTGACGTTATCGGCCGATACGATACTGTTTGTCCCGTTCTGTACCACAAATGCCCGGAAGCTGGTATTACTCGCATTATTGATATCGATACGCGGCACATCAGTATATCTTTCGTCACCGGGTTTCTGCCATCTATCGGTGATGAGGATGCTGTTCTCATTCGTATTGCTAGAAGGATAAGGAATATAAGTGCGCATTACGTGCCCCAGGTTGAATACTAAAGAGGTCCTGGCGAAAAGCGACTTGTAACGGATGTCATGTATGAAGCCGCCGGTCCAGGGTGCCCTTGTCTTCCCGCTGTAAACAACACTTTTGGCAATAGTGCTACTGTCCAGCTTTGCGGTCACCTGACCGTCTTTGTTGTATATCTGGGGATCTCCCTGGTTGTTAAGGCCTGCGGATCTTACACTCCATAAGCTGGATACGTCGTAACCGTTGCGGTACATCGTCGTATAATCTACCGAACCGTAAAATACCGGGTCGGGTACGTTTTTGGCGATGTTCAGATTATAGGCGCCGTTTAACGTCACCTCATAGCTGAACACCGGGGTTTTGATCACTCTTACTTTGAAAAAGGCCTCGACACCTTTGTTGGTAATCGTGCTGTAAGTCACCTTTGCATTGGTACCGGTCGTTGGATCAGTCAGCGTTGCTGTAAAGTTATTTAAGCCGGAAGTCTGACGCTGGTAGTACCTTAAATCGAAGCTATAGGCATCGTCGTTGAGCCCCATTCTGGTGTATATTTCAAAATTTTTATTGTTTGGCGGCAATAACGAAAAACTGTTATTTATGGCCTGGCTGAAAGATCCATTATTAGCCACATTGGTGCCCATCACCAGGCCAAGTCCCTGGTAAGGGCTGATCGTTTCGACCTTAAATCCGATGTTAAATAAGTTTATCGTCTTAGAATGAAAAAACTTCTCATGACCGATGTCATACTCTCCACCGCCATTGATGGTCTTCTGCCCTTCCGGAGATTTGGCATATTCACCTTGAAAGCGAAGCAATCCGTGTCTGAGTTGACCACTAAGGCCTGCACTGATATAATGGAGCACCGTTGTTGACAGGCTGCTGTTATCCAAAGCTGCCGCTGTCGTACTCAAATTGTTCAGATTACCCCGGTTAGTCTGTGTATTATAAGCCACATGAAAGGACAAGGTACTGTCGAGCATGCTGAAGGCGAGCCGTTGATACCAGTTCGTCGATGACTGACCTTTTTGCTGGGTAGGCTGCAGGCCGTTGACCCATATCGCATAGTTGTCCCAAAGCGTCTGTTGATACCTGATATTAGAATAGGCTGCCGGGAGGTCCGGCAGTTTAAACCTGTCAATCCCCGTTTTCAGTGTGATATTTTTAAACAGGCCGGCGATTTTTTTAAATAACAGCGCCTCGCCACTGATTCCCGATGTGGAAAGCACGGAATAGGAAGAACTTTGTCCGTACAATGGGGAAAACACCGTATTGTAATTACCGGCAACTGTAAAGCGGTCTGCGTAATGATAGGTCAACGCCGCATTACCATTCAAATTTCGGTTTCTTGTCGTATCTCCGTTAATAGGACGAAGCAGTGTAGACGGATATACGCTGCCTGCAAAACTATTATTCAGCAGCACGTTATAATTACTGATCGCAGCGTTAGGGTCGGGCGAAGGCAGATATATCGGAGTGATTGTCGAAGCAGTGGTATTATAGCCGTATATCGTCGAGCTGTTTGGACGCAGGCTGCTTGTACTGGATGCACCCGCACCGATAGCCAGATCAAGGCGATGTTTTTTATAGGTTTTTGAATATCCAAGACCCGAACGAATGTTCCATTGTTCGTCATGCCGGTTTCCGGGTTGCAGTACATCGCCCCACGGAACATAAAAATTCACCCCACTATCATGATACTCACCGTAGGTATTGACCAATTGACGGGCATAGCTTGATTGCTTTCCGTAAACGCTTGCCGTGGATCGTTGCTGCCCGTCGTAATAAAGGGATGTTGACCAGTTGAGTCCGGGTATGACATCCCAGCTGAAATTTAAGCTTGTCCGCTTCTGATCCAGCCTGGAAATATTTTTATTGGCCCGGGCATCTTCCAGCAAGTTGACGCCGTTATTCAAGTACCCTTTGGACCTGATAACAGAATCCGCATAGGGCGAGAAATTACCGCTGTAATCGTATACATATCTTCCTTTACTATCCAGTAAAAGCTGATAAGGTTCAGTCACTGAGCTTGGACTGAAACTAAAGCCAGTTCTGCTTAATCCATTGGTATAATTGATGAGCCAATTGATACGAAGCCGCTTATTAAGCAGATTGAAACTATTGTTTAGGTTCAAGGTGATCGTTTTATTATAACCGCCCAGATCATGTGACCGGTCAGTAAGGTAATTGGTCAAAAAGTTGAATTTATAGACGTTGGTACCTCCGCTGATATTGAAGGTCTGATTCTGACTGTAGCGGTCCTGCTGAAGCAGATTAAGCTGCTGCTGGTTATCGAGCCGGCTTAGCGAATCAAAACCTCGTGTATAAGCATCATTGGAGATCAAACCTAATCTTCTTCTTGCAAATAGCCTTTGAGCCGGCGTTACGTAATAAGTGAGGTCGGTGTAATTCGGGCTGAATACAGAGTCAATTGCCTTGACATAATTCAGGTAATCGGCAGTAGATGCCAATCGTAGCTTTTTGCGATCAAATTTAGATGCAGGTTCAAAATAAAAGTTTGCGCTGTAATTGACCTGCAATTGTCCTTTTCTGGCAGCCTTCGTTTTGATGATGATCAAACCATTATTGGCTCGAGAGCCCCATTTAACCAGTTCCCGCGGGTCCTTAACGACTTCAATAGTTTCTACATTTGTCATTGGATAATTGGCGGGAAAACCGTCCTGCGGAAATCCGTCAATCACCACCAGCATACCCGCGGTCGAACCGGCAAAACTGTTGGAGCCGCGAACCTGCGGCACCAGTGTACTCGTTGTTGTCGTTACGGTATTGATGTGAAAAAAATCGCTTATGTTTCTGGGAACATTCCGGCCACTTAAAAGCAAGTCGATGATCTGCTGCCCTCTTTCGCTGCCCTGATCCGCCAGGAATTCATCAACCGTCATTCTGATCACCCCCTGGTATGGCTGACCGTTAACAAATTGTTTGTAGACATCTACACTGGTTACCACCTTGGCACTGGAGGTATTTACTTGTAGGCTCAGTCCGGGTACGGTCCCCTGCAACACCTGCGCCAGACTCATATAACTGCGGTTCGTCAGGTCAACAAATTTATTAGGGTTGGTCTTAGCGTCGTTAGCAGAATGAATACTTACTTCGGAAAGAATAACTGTTTCTTCCTTCCCCTTCTTCATAATTACTTTAAGGTAGCTGGTATCGGTATAATTGACGGCTTGCTTAAGAAAACCAGAAGCCGAAAAAAAAATCATTCCGGTACTGTCGATTACCGGCAGACTGAATTTGCCGTTATCACCGCTGGTAATGTAGCTGTCAGCACCCTGAATTGATACTTTAACCCCTTTGAGCGGCAATTCATTCTCATCATAAACAACCCCGTGTATGCTGCCATGAAGGGAAAAGGCCGATGTTCCTCTTCTTGTTGTGTCTTGAACACCTTCTTTATCCATCTTCTTCACCGCAATGGTCTTGCCGAAAATCTGATAGGTGAATCCCCTTGAGGTCAGCAATTTTGAAAGCACCGTCCTTAATGGAATATTTTTAAAGTTTACGGATACAGTTACATCGTCGAGATCATTATTTTTAAGAAAAAAAACATAAGGTGTCTGCTCTTCAATGGACTTAAAAACCGATTTTATCGAAACCCTGTCTTGTTTTATCGTAATGTTTTGCCCTTTAGCAACTTGGGCAGCTGAAAGGACGGACAAAAATAACAGACACAAAATCAGAACCTTCAAATAACCAGCCCTCAGGAAAAACTGGTCATCGATAGCTGATCCGGTCATAGCGCAGCCCGCGCGGTGGTGTAAAATTTCTGTTCGCTTCCGTTTAAGGCAGCGACTCCTTGTAAAAATCATTAGTTTTGTTGTGTTTAGGGGGGCTTACAGAATCAAGTCAAATTCATCGTGCCCTGCCTCAATCATTACGCCGGAATGTGTTCCACCACATTCCGGTTTTTCTTTGAAGGACAAGGCGGGTGTTATAGAGTCAAAATTTCTTCATACGCGGCTTATTGAATGATTAAAACATATTTATTAAAGGCATTTCGGGAAACTTTGAGATTGATGCCACTGTAGTGCAACAACTCAATCAGTTGTCCGAGGCTGATGTCCTGCGGTATTTTACCGGTGAAACTGATCTGGCTGATTTTATCAGTACCTTCCACACTTAAACCATACCAGGCTCCTATCCTGCTGATGGTCTCGGTGGTATTTTCACCGTCAAATACAAAATAACCATCCTTCCAGCGGCTGATGGCGGCTGCATCTACGTTGGACACCGATAATTTGTTGTTTTTTAAAAAGGCTTGTTGGTTAGGTTTTATGACGACAGGATCAAAGTTCTTATCGACAGGTGTAATCCTCACCGATCCCTCCATTAGCGTTGTTTTAACAGAAGATTTACCAGTCATACTTACATTAAATTTAGTACCCAGTACGGTGATGGTCTGGTGGTCAGTTTTTACAAAAAACCGGGAATGCTGCTGCGTTTTCTGTACTTCAAAAAAGGCTTCCCCAAATAACTCCACATGTCGATCTCCGTTATCGAAAGCAATCGGAAAAACCAGTCTGGAACTGGAATTAACGGCTATGCGTGTGCCGTCAGTCAACTGAATCCGGCATTGAGACGAGGCAGGCGTCTGCAAGGATATCTGCTTAATTGACGCATTGCCAGGCTTTCCGGAAAGAATCAAAAGACCGGTACTGTCTTTCCTGATAAACATGCCGTTGCCAATAGCGATCGCCCGCCCCACCTTCATGGTGTTGGAAGCAAGCAAATGGCCGTTCGGCAGCGTGAGTTCTGTCTTTTCATTGACAGGTTTGATGCCATTCAGCGCAGTGGTATTGAGCGGAGTCTCCTTTAAGGAAAACAGGACAAAACCTATCGCTACCGCTAGTAAGGCGGCCACACCGATAATCGGATACAACTTTTTATAAATCGGATCCTGTTGCGCAAAACCCATCTCATTAAATAAACGTTTTCTTACCCTTAGACGTGACTTTTTGATGTTATCGGCAGAAAGGTCAGCATTATGGTCTCCAGATAATTGTTCATACCAATCATAAATTTCCTTGCGATCATTGGAAGTCTCTTCCAAGCGAAGATATTTAGAGAGTAAGGACAGAAGTTTATTATTTTTAGGCATTGAAATACAATTGCATGGGTGCTTATAACTACAAGTAGCAATTTCCGACCACAGCACCTATACGTATTGGGATTTTTTTTTAAATAATTTCCAAACACCCGCTTATTTAGTGATGATTAGTTGTTTATTTACCTAAATTTTATCCAGAACCATAAATTTTTTATCATACCCGTCAAATTTTCTGTATTTTCAAAAAAATAGTTTGTTAATTATAAGTTATTAATGTTATTCAGATGACGCCCCAACATGTATAAAGTAAATAGCGATGCTTATGAACGATTGTTGCCTTTAATCGCCGCTGGTGATCAGCATGCATTTTCCGAACTTTACGAGATATTCTATCCGACACTTTTGAGACATGTCATCCAGAAGGTCAATAGCCTTTCTGCCGCTGAAGACATTCTTCACGACCTTTTCCTGAGCATCTGGAAAACCCGCGAAAGAATTACGGAAATTGACTCCCTGCCCGCCTATCTTTTTACGTCATGCCGTTATCTCATTATTTCATCAATTAAAAAAAAACAGCTTGAATTTGTTCATGAAGAGAATTATGATGAACATCCCGATACTGAACGATCCATTGAAGAAAAATTGTATTACCGGTATCTCCTTGATATTGTAAATGAAGAAATTGAGCGCTTACCGGAAAAATGTAAAGAAGTATTTAAGTTGAGCAGAATTGAATGTAAAACGAATAAAGAAATTGCACTTCACTTGCACATTTCAGAGTCAACAGTTGAAAACCAAATTAACAAAGCTTTAAAAAGGCTGAAATTTATTACGAAAGACATCCTGATAATAATTGCCTTCATCAACATGATTAAATAGACAAGCCTGATCTGCTTCGGTACGGCGACATTGTTTATTGCCAGCTAGATGGTCGGTCATCACTTGCGCGGAGCAATTGCACCTTTCTCCAAACTATTATGGCGATATGGTCAAGAAGGAGATCGGCAAAACAGCTTCGGAATATATTCAGCTAAAAGTAATGGCTATTGCCAAAGAAAAAATACTGGACGTAAACCGGTCCATCAGTGAAATTGCTTACGACCTACCTGGGGTTCAGATACCCTGCCCATTTTACAAGGACGTTTAAAAAAAGTACAGGTATCACACCGCTCGAGTACAGATCGCTTAATCGAGGGCTGACTTAGGACTTCAAGTCTCTACTTTTGCATCGAGAAATTTTATAATAAACAAAATCAATCAGTTTTGTCATAACAGTCGCAAACTAGCAACATACTTTATGTTCATTTGTAAGGTTGGTTTTAATATTTAAGACCTACTTCCTCGGGCATCGACAACCAAACCTCATTGAACGCTTTGAATATTTTCAGCGTCCGCCTAAGTTGATATGGCTTAAGGTTATGTCAGTATATCAATTCTGATCAGTAGCGAGCAGATCTAATGGTCAGATTTATTTTGACTGATTGAAGACATATTTAAATGAAACTATCCTATTGCCATTTTTGCCGGAATAATGGTTCAGTTGATTTTAAGCTAAAAAGGTGACTTCACAGTCACCTTTTTAGCTTATTCGGTTAATGCTGGTTACCTGAACCATTTAACTGGTAACAGCCAAGATCTGCACCCGGTGGTGTGGGATCAGATAAACCATAAATTTTATTCAACGGTACCAAAATTAAAGGTTGTATGCCAGTATTTCCTTTTCCGATCAGCGGCGAATTGGCCTGCAGGCGGAAGTTGAAGTTACCCACTGCGCTATAATCGGCCAGGGCATGGCCTGAAGTCGGTAAAGGAAAGTTCAGGAACATCGGGTTATTAAGCCTTACCACATCGCTACCATCATAGATACTTCCGGGCTTGTAGGTAGCCGGCAGGTATTTAGCCGAGGTTGTAATCGAAGGGATGTCTGTTGCCTGTGGCTGAGTGATGTAACCGGTAGGATAAAATTGGTTGGCAACACTTACCGAGTCTGCATACTGAAAATTATTTCCGTAAGTAAGGTGTGCAACATCTGCTGCGGGGCTGCCTACTACACGGAAACCATATTTACAGTTAATGGCCACGTTATTATAAAATGCACCCGCAGCGCCTTCCTCAAAATTAATACATCCCCCCCTGCCGCTTTGAACCTGGCGGTAACCACCACTGATAAACGTATTATTATACATCACTACGTTAGTCTGCGGTGCGCCTGTGGCCTGGCCCTTGTTAGATGCTTTCTGTCCGTTGGTGGCGGTACCAATGAATAGATTGTAAGCCATTGTACCTGTTGTACCTCCCTTTACATTCAGGCAGTCGCCGCCATGAACACCATTCTTTTCAAATGTGTTACGGAAAATAGCGATTTTTCCGGCTGATATCCTGATTGGGTCATCCACTCCGCCATAAAGCCAGGAATCTTCCATCACAAAATTGCCTTTATAGTTAGCAAAAAGTATACTGTACTGGTTTCCTGCACCTGAACTTGCGATAGTTGATGTGGCGCTGCCTTCTGTATAACCGGCGTATTCAATATGTGTCCAACGTAAAACCATTAGGTTACAGTTTGGGCCGCCAATAATCCCTTTCCAGTGACCAGCATAAGCAGAGTCTGCCGATGCAGCAACACCGCCCGGCGCATCATTCTTAACCATACCAGGGGCTGTAATGTAATTGGGCTGATCTTTTGATCCATTACTCACCAGGGTACCGAGTACGATGATGCTACTGCGCGAGCCCATATTAATTCGTACCCCTGGTTGCAAAAATAAAGTGTCTGCAGGATTAATAACCAAGTCGCAACCGGCTCCTACGGTGTATGTTTTGCCTGATAACATGGTTCCCTTTACGGGAACTACAGAACTGCCGCCACCGCATGACAAAGGTTGTTTATCACTTACAGGATTTGCCGCAGGAGGCGTATAGGTATAAATATCGGTATGTTCACCTTTCCATTTCTGGCAGGAGGTAATAAAAAATGCAACAGTGATGCTGAGGATAAATGTCAAAAATCGTTTCATTTGATCGGAGATTAAAGTTTGTAGCGAAGTCCGCCAAGGAACAGGGTTTTATAATAGTCGCTTTGAACCAGCGTTTGGGAAGAGATGTCCTGTTTTCCTAAAAACTGCTGTAATTTAGCGTCGATGTTTCCGTGTGGATACTTTAAATATATTTTGCTGGCGGCATTAGTGATATTGTTGATCTTTCCGTAAAGCGATAGATGCTTCGCGATAACTTTTTCAAAAGAAAAGTCCAGTTGCCCGTAAGCATGCTGATAGAAATCCAGGTTGTAATAAGGCGAAACCTGTGCTAAACGCTCACCGGTGTAAACAAAAGCCAGTTGCGCATCAAGGCCAATTCCTGTGCTTTTATAGAGGATGGAAGCATTACCCACATGATCTGCCTGCCCTTGAAGCGGCCTTGTCTCATTTACATAGTTTTGCTGTAAACCCGCGGCCGGATCATTATAGTAGTTCAGTTTCGCCGTAGTGATACGTGAGTGCGTATAGGTATAGTTCAAAGAAAAACCTATGTTGCCAAAAAATTTAGTTGCCAACGCTTCCAAACCTAAATTCGTAGCAGCGCCGTCGTCATTCTGCGGTTTGATCACCTGGTTACTTGGTCCCCCGTCGCGAACAACAAAGTATTCGATAGGGTTATATATCTTTTTGTAAAATCCACCTAATAATACCTGGTCGGCACCACCCGGGAATAATTCATAGCGTAAATCATAGTTATCTGCGGTAATATGCTTCAAATACGGGTTACCCTCCAGGTCGAAGTACTCGCCGCTGACTTTGTAAGGCACCATTTCACCAAAACCCGGACGGCTGATTGATGCAAAATATGAAGCCCGGATATCCTGGTTGTTGCTCAGATCATATTTTAAGTGCAGGCTTGGTAATACATCGGTATACAACACGTGCCCGCTACGCTGCGTGACAGTCATAGGCGACTGGGTGGCGTAGCTCATAGCAGTATTTTCCACGCGCGCACCGCCAAGTACCTGTAATTTACTGAACAGGTGAAACTTGAATTGTATGTATTCGGCATTGTCGTTCTCGGTAATCGTGTAGTTATTGTTCAGATCCGGATTGTTACTGCCGATGCCATCGCTTGCGGTGTTGAAAGCGAAAGGAATTGCTCCGAAGTTATTATTGAATAACGTTGATTTACCACCCGTTAAACTATAAGTGATATAATCTGCATTACGGTTTTTATGCCTGTATAAACCACCAACAGAAAGTTCTACTATCTGCCCTGCTATTTTAGGCGTATAAATCAAATTGGCATAACCCGCCAGATCGCGGTCACGGTTATTTTCCCAGTGATGACTAAGTTTAGTATTGTTATCAACTTCAGCAATAATAGTTCCTGTACTATTCAGCGACCTGTTCGCATCATAGTCAAACTGGGTACGATCCGGCATATGACGAGTTGCGATAGAATAAACGCCGTTCCAGTTGAAATGCAGGTTACCGGCTAACTCATGTTCACCATGCAAAGTGCTGTTGTATATATTCTGTTGTATCAATTGACTACGGTTCTGCAGCGTTATCTGTTTACTTAGTGCTGTTGAATTAAGACCTAAACCTAAAGTATCTGACGTGATACGCGATTCGAATTCATTTTGGTGGATATATAAATTGTAGAGCGAAATTTTATTTTTACTGTCAATCAAATAATCTATCTTATTATGCAACCCGAAACGTTGTGTTTGCGTGGAATAAGTACGGTCATAAGCGTCTGAGAAAACCGGGGTATTTGGTGCAGGGGTTGCTGCAGGCTGAGCATTGGGCGTCAGCTCCTTGGAATTGGAGCCCCGGTAAATGTTCTGAAAGCTTCCGGATAATATTACGCCGAGTTTATGGTTAAGAAACCTGTCGCCGATGGTTAAACCCGCGGTGGTACTAAGAGGCGAGTTCAGGTTTTGCGCACTTGTTAGTGCCTTGTTATTGAAATCTGCATAAGTAGCAGCATAGCTATTTCCATTGACCATTGCAGGAGACTGCCTGTTAGGAGACGCGTTGAAGCTTACAAAGGGCCGGCTTTTTGAAAACAGCGTTGAGAGACCGCCGGAAACATTGGCGCTTAGAATAAAATGATCCGGTGCACTCTTCATCGCCAGATTCATTGCACCGCCAATGGCATCACCTTCCATACTTGGCGTTAATGCTTTAATCACATCAAGGCGCTCTAACATTTCAGAGGGAAAAATATCCATCGGTACAAAACGATAGGCATTATCAGGGCTTGGTATCTTTATCCCATTGACCAACGTAGTATTATAACGCTGATCCATACCGCGAATGATAGCATATCGTCCCTCACCATTTGAAGACCTTTGTATAGTTACCCCGCTTACCCTTTGCAATGCGTTGCCTACCGTAACATCAGGTAACAATTGGATGGTATTTGCCGAAAGCATATTAACCACGCTTGGCGCTACCTGCTCCAGGTGGCGTACGCTACGGTCAGACTCATGGTTTCCCTGCGTGCTAACAACCACTTCGCTCATCTGTGTGTTTGAAGATTGGAGAAAAAGATTTACCTGCTGCTCCGTTTTACCTTTTATTATAATTTCTTTAGGTTCCAGGTTCATGTATCCGGTAAAATGCGCACTAACCGTGTAGGAGCCCGAAGAAAGACTTTTAAAAATAAATGAACCATCGAGGCGGGTTGCAGCATAAGTCGTTGTGTTCTTATGCGTTAATATCACTGTTGCGCCTGCGAGTGTTTCACCCGTTTTTTGATCGAAAACCTTTCCACGGATTATCTGCGCAAGTGTAATTTGTGAAAACAGGGAAAGAAGAATAATCAAAGCCAACTGCCTGGATAACAGACACCAGTTTATCATCCGATAAAGAAAGTTTGTTAGGGGTTTCATCATAACTATTGAATTTAGCGCAAAGAAACCCGCTCAAAACTGGAGAAAATCTGAAATTTTAACTCATTGATGATGAAGTAATAAAAAGATAATAATGACTTAACACGCTTGTGTGTTTGCGCATAGATTTATGCAGATTCTCTACAAAATTCAGCCCGAAGTTTGTGCAAATTGCTAGTTATGAACAAAATAGTTATAACCCTTATTGTTTGCTTATTACCTTTTGCACTTAAAAGCCAAAGTAAAACACCCATCAATATCATATATACCTCGGATGCGCATTATGGAATTTTCCGTGAGCATTTCCGCGGTGATACTAATGTTGCAGGCTACCTTGTAAACGGCGCCATGATCGCAAAAATCAATACATTACCCGGAACAAGGCTACCTGTTGACGGAGGTGTGCAAGCAGGACAGAAAATTGGATATATTGATTATTCAATACAATCCGGAGATATTGCCAATCGAATGGAACCGCCTTATCAATCTGCTACCATCTCATGGCAACAATTCGAGAACGATTATATAGATCATTTGCATTTAAAAGATCAGCATGGAAAGCCGACCCAATTGCTGGTCATACCAGGCAACCACGATATTTCTAATGCCATCGGTTA
Source organism: Mucilaginibacter sp. MD40 (assembly GCF_002288635.1). Classification (GTDB taxonomy): domain Bacteria; phylum Bacteroidota; class Bacteroidia; order Sphingobacteriales; family Sphingobacteriaceae; genus Mucilaginibacter. Next base: position 455,547 of record NZ_NRSW01000001.1, read on the forward strand.
TGTTAAAAAAATGATCCCTGCAACCGATCCGGTTTCGGAAATTGGAATTTACAACATGATGCTAAAGCCCAAAGTGCCGTTAACCGCAAGAGCTTTCAACTATAAGCAAAACAAGATCCATTACTCACGGGATATCGGTGGTGTTCATTTCCTGTTTATTAACCTATGGCCAGACTCTGCCGAACGCGTTTGGATGGCCGGTGATTTAAAGAAAGTTCCTATACAAATCCCTGTAATTATTTTTGCACATGACCAACCCACCTGTGATCCAAAGCATTTTAATAATCCTGCTGCTCCGGGCCAATTTCCTGCCGGAAGCAAATTTGAAGACCTCACCGAAGAACGCTACAAGGAGGGCAATGTACCGCAAAAGGGTGAACATTCGACTGACCTTGAACAACGCGGTTGGGTAGCATTCTTAAAACAGCACCCTAATGTCAAAGCCTATTTCCATGGGAACAGCAATTGGAATGAGTTCTATGTATATCACGGTCCGGACAATGATGTCAACCTGCCGGTTTTTCGGGTAGATTCTCCTATGAAAGGTGATATTTCTAAAAAAGACGAAACCCAGCTATCCTTCCAGTTGATCACGCTTGATCCAGACAGTCTGTTACTCACTGTTCGGGAGTGTTTGTGGAATACTGAACCGGGAAATCCAAAATCACCGGTTTTATTTGGCGCATGCAAGACAATTAAGCTGAAACAATCTGAATAGATTGAAGCTTTTTTATTTTTTCCAGTTTATCTGCGGAATCAGCCTGTATTTTTTCTATATATAAGCGGGGGGTATATCTGACACGAAAGTATTATTGGACAATCATGGACATGCTGAAAAATCTACCAGCCTTCTGGTTTTTCACAATAGCAAACATACAGCTGATATATTTTTAACAGGCACCGAAATTACAATTTAAAGCGGGCTTAGCCAGACAGACTTGAAGATCGTTCAGCTAGCCGCACTGTTTCATAATACAGGGTATTTATACGATTACATAAATTATGAAGAGAAAAGCAAACTCACAGCCGCTAATATCCTTATTCAGGAAAACAAGTAAAGTCTAAACTCGTTCTTGCTACAAAACAAGGCATCAATTCTGAATACTACCTGGAACGTTCTGTCTGGAGAGTTAACGTTTCAATTACAAAGGTGACTCGGCATTACCAAATCGTTTACAACTCAAAGCTGATTTTTTTTTAAATAAGGCCCACATCGGAATGACGCGGGCCTGCATGAAAGGACTGTGACAGTAGTTATTCTTTTTCAGTTTTTACGAAATTACCCTTCTCGTCAAAAACAAGTTCTTTACCTTTAATTTCAGCTTCGAAAAAGATTTTACCAGCGGCGTCAATTATTTTGCCTGCCTCATCCACTTTGGCCTTTCTATAATGCGTTTTGATGTAAACAGTCGCAGCTGCAGGTAACTGCGATGCAGTGATGGCTTGGACCTGTTCAACAAATTTCCCTGCTGGGGTAAACATCACGGATATATCCTCCCCTGATTTACCGCCCCAGTTAGCTTCAAAATTGCCTTTTTCTTTTTCCCAGGTTACTTTAGCCGCCTGCGGGTATTTCGCATGTAACTCCGCAGTTACAGCAGAGGGTACCTGGCTTTGTTGTACTTTTTGTGCGAACATGAGATTGCTGAACAACACTCCCGTTGCAAGCAATGTAATATGCATTAACTTTTTCATCTTTAAGTTTTTCAACAAGTATCATTTATAAAACTGTGTATTTGCTGTAAAAAAACTGTAGAAAAATCGGAATTTCAATTTTTCATGCTTTTGTTCAATAAATCCAATTTTTTTTCAGAATCGATTTTCTATTTTGTTTAAAGTGAAAATATTAGTGATAGAAGATGAACCCGGGCTGCGGGAGAGTATCCAGCAATATTTCGCTGGTGGTGGTAACGTTTGTGAAGTTGTTGCAGACTACGCCTCTGCGCTCCAAAAAATTAACATTTACCGTTATGACTGCATCGTTTTAGATATCACGTTACCTGATGGATCTGGATTAGACATTTTAGAGAATCTGAAAATAAACAATCACCCGGATGGGGTGCTGATCGTTTCCGCGAAAAATTCGCTTGACGATCGGTTGAATGGCCTCGATATGGGTGCAGACGATTACCTGGTAAAGCCATTCCACCTTTCGGAATTAAAAGCGAGAGTCACCTCTATCGTCCGAAGGAAATCTTTTGACGGTAGCCGTACCGTTACTTTCAGTGAAATTAAAATAGATCTCACTGCGCAGCAGGTAATGGTTCATGATATCATACTAAAGCTAACTAAAAAGGAATATGCATTATTGCTTTATTTTATTGCGAACAAAGCTAAGGTGATATCAAAGAATGCCATTGCGGAGCACCTTTGGGGTGACGAGGTGGACCTTTCTGATAATTTCGATTTTCTGTATTCTCATATCAAAAACCTCCGCAAGAAAATTATGGACGCTGGTGGAAAAGACTATATCCAATCCGCTTACGGTATGGGCTATAAATTTACAGACTTGTGAGACTGCTGGATAAATATAATAGAACCAGCCTGATCGCGACATGCTTTATCATCATTGTTGCTGGCTTTGTTTATTATTTTACGATCAGTTACATTTTGACCAGACAGGTTGATAAGGACCTGATGGTGGAAGAAAACGAAATATTTGACTATGTAAAACTTAACGGTCGCCTTCCACAGGTGTTTAAATCTGAAGATCTGAAAATCAAATTTGAAAAAATCGGCAATGAAGCGGTGCTTAGAAAGTTTGTAGACACACAATACTATAATGATCTTGATCAGGAAATGGAGGCCGGGAGAAGCCTTATCAGTTCGGTACGCGTTGGCGAACAGCCTTACAAGATCATCATTACCGAATCAAAAGTAGAAACAGAGGACCTGATCAGGGTAATTTTCTTTATTACGCTTGGCATTATACTGCTCTTACTGGTTTTTCTGCTATTAGTTAACCGGCTGGTGATGCGTAATTTATGGCAACCCTTTTATTCCATGCTTCAGCAGATCAAACAATTTAACCTGGCTGACCAGCAGGCCATTGCTCCGCTGAATGCCAATATAGACGAGTTTAACGACATGAACCGGGAGGTTACCGCTATGTCTAAGCGGGTGACACACGATTATATTGCACTAAAAAAGTTCGTAGAAAATGCGGCGCACGAACTGATGACCCCTGTAGCGGTATTAAATTCCAAACTGGATAACCTGGCGCAAGATAATGACATCACCGTGCATCAAAGCGAATTGATAACTGAGTTGTATGGCGTAATCGGGAAAATGACCCGGTTGAACAAATCCATGCTTTTGCTTGCCCGTATTGAAAATAGGCTGATGCCCGAGCAAGTGGAAATGGAAATTTCTGAAGCATTACGGGAAAAACTTTCAGAATTTCAGGGGCTTTACCAGGCACGCGGTATTGTTGTGGAAGCTCATCTGCAGCCCTGCCACGTCAACATGAACCGGGATCTACTCACCAATTTATTTAATAATCTTCTCGCAAACGCTATGCGCCATAACCATACCGGCGGGAAAGTGATTGTAGACCTTGATGCAAGCGGTATACGTATGAGTAATACAGGCAAGGATACCACTTTAGATGAAAAAGTTATTTTCCAGCGTTTTTATAAATCTTCCGAATCGGATGGTACCGGGCTGGGGCTTACGCTGGTGAAAGAGATATGCGATCTTTACGGGTTTCAGCTAAGCTATCATTACGCCGATCAACTTCATTGTTTCACCATTCAATTTAGAGCCTGATTGCCCATTAAATTATTACAAATTATGAAGCGACTGATTCTCTGTATTGTATTAGCATTTTCTGCGCTTGTAGTGCAAGCACAATCGTCGAAATTAGAAACCTTAGTACAATCAGCCCTGCAGAACAGCCCATTGATCAAAGATCTGAATAACCAGATTTTATCGGCTCAGATTGATAGCGTTCGCCTAAGAGCCGGTTTTAAGCCCCAGGTAACCGCCAGTGGTTTAGGTTTGTATGCGCCGGTGATCAGGGGATATGGTTACGCTAATGCCATTACCAACGGGCAGCAATTAACAGGTCTGCTTACGGTTGATAAGCAATTTATTGGCAAAAATTATCTGAACGCGCAAATATTGAGCATACTTAATCAAAAAGATTCTTTACGAAATACAATTAAGCTGTCTGAGCAGGAATTGAGGAAAACAATTATTGCCCAATACATCACAGCTTATGGGAGCCAGGAGCAGGAACGCTATAACCGCGAAATTACACTGCTATTAAGTAGTGAAGAAAAAGTTTTATTGAAACTTACCCGCAGTAATGTATACAAACAGGCCGACTATCTGGCTTTTTTAGTTACTTACCAGCAAGCGCAATTACAATTAAAGCAGGCGCAACTACAGTACAAGGCTGATTATTCGACGCTAAAGTACCTTGCCGGGATAAGGGATACCAGCCTGGATTCACTTGACAGGCCGAACTTAGTACCAGGCTTTATTTCGGACAAAAGCCAAAGCATCTTTTTCAGGCAATTTCAATTGGACAGTATCCGGATACGCAATCAGCAACAGTTGGTAGATTATGCTTACAAGCCTAAGCTTCATATATATATGGATGGTGGTTATAACTCTGACCTTACAGCGGATTATTATAAAAATTGGGGAGCCAGCGCTGGTTTTGGCGTAACCGTGCCCATTTACGATGGTGGCCAACGTAAGCTGCTACACAAGAAGGTACAACTGGAGGAAGAAACACGACAACAGTATAAAAATTTTTTTGACCGGCAATACAGTCAGCAAATCTACCAACTTACGGAACAGATAAAAGGTTATGATTCACTGCTTGCAGATATCCGGAACCAGTTCAAATACGCTGAATCGCTGATCAAGGTTGACGCGAAACTCATGCAAACTGGCGACCTGAAGATAGCGGATCTGATCCTCGCTGTTAACAATTATCTCTCAGTCCGTAACCTGCTTACCACCAATCTGGTCAGCCAGCTACAACTGATCAATCAGCTTAATTACTATAACCGATAACATGACCATAGAAATCAAACGACTGCTTGCCCGCGCTTTGGTACTTTTTACAGTTCCCGCGCTTTTTTCATGCGGTAGTAAACAACCTGCTGACGACGAGGAGCATACGCCTGAAGCCGTTACGCCGGTTACCATAACACATATTATTACAGAACCTGTTTCTGATACCATAACACTAAATGCCACCTCTGTTTTTTTGCAGAAGAGTTATGTAAAGGCCAATGCCATAGGTTATATAGAAAGGGTTAATGTTAAGCCTGGCCAATATGTACAAAAAGGCCAGTTGCTGTTTATAATTAAAACAAAAGAAGCACAGAGCATTGGCAATACCATCAATTCGCTCGATAAAAATTTTCGCTTTACCGGTGTCAACCATATCAGGGCATCTGAAGGCGGCTACATCAGCCAGCTCAATCACCAGCTTGGCGATTATGTGCAGGATGGCGAACAACTAGCCATTATCAGCGATCATAATAGCTTTGCATTTCTGGTCCAGGTACCTTATGAACTTCACGGGTTAATTGCTCAAAACCAAAATTTGCGTATCGATCTTCCTGACGGCACCAAGCTACCCGGACACATTACCTCAACCATGCCCACGGTTGATACACTGGCACAAACACAAGGTCTGGTGGTGAAAGTTAACGGTTCGGCCTCACTGCCTGAAAACCTGGTTGCTAAAGCACGTTTAATTAAAGCAGCTAAAACCCAGGCACCCACATTGCCAAAATCTGCCGTGCTGGCTAATGAAACCCTAACCAATTTTTGGGTAATGAAGCTGATCAACGACAGCACCGCGGTAAAAACTCCGGTAAAAACAGGTATTGAAACCGGAAACCGGATTGAAATCATCGAGCCTGTTTTTAAATCTGCAGACAGAATAATTGAAACAGGTAATTATGGCCTGGCAGATACCGCAAAAATCAAGATCACCAAACCATGAAGTTTATCAGCGACTTTTTTGTCAAATACAGAACGCCCGTTAGCCTGATGCTGTTCATCCTGCTACTGGGCGGCGCTTTTGCGTATACCCGGCTGCAGACCTCACTGTTCCCGGAGATCACCTTTCCCAAGATCAAAATAATTGCCGATGCCGGCCTGCAGCCCGTTGACAAAATGATGGTAACAGTGACCAAGCCGCTCGAAAATGCCGTTAAACAGGTACCCGATCTGCAATACGTACGCAGTACCACCAGCCGGGGTAGCTGCGAAATATCAGCATTCATGAACTGGAATGCTGATATTGATCTTAGCTTACAACGCATACAAGCAAGTATCGACCAGGTCAAGAATGCGCTTCCGCCGGAAGTGAACATCACGGTGGAAAAAATGAACCCCTCTATTTTACCCGTGAGCGGTTACACGCTGGAGAGCCACAATAAATCACCCATAGAGCTGAAGCAAATAGCTACATATACGGTAAAGCCATTCCTGTCGCAGGTAACCGGGGTATCCGAAATCCGGGTTATTGGTGGTAAAACTAAGGAATACTGGCTGATACTGAATATACAAAAGATGAGCAGCCTGGGCATTACGCCGGATATGGTCAGTAATACATTAGCACAAACCAACTTTATCAGGTCTGAAGGGTATCTTTCTGCCTATAAAATGCTGTACCTAACAGTTATGGATGCCACAGTAGGCGCGGCCGATAAACTGGGCGAAGTGGTGATCAGTAATGACCGTAAGCGCGTGGTGCAGCTGAAAGATATAGCCGAGGTACAAATTAATCCGGGTATTGAATATACTAAAATTAACGCCAACGGGCATGAAGGTGTACTGATAGCGGTGATCAAACAGCCCGGCGCTAACCTGGTTGATCTTTCTGATGCCATGGGCACCAAGATCAGCGCGTTGCAGAAGATCTTGCCGCCGGGGGTTACCATCAAACCCTATTATATACAGGCCGATTTTGTTAAAGATGCGATCCGCAGCGTGAGCGACAGTTTATGGATCGGTTTGGCATTGGCCATCATTGTTGCCATGATATTTTTGCGATCGCTTAAGGCAAGTGCAACCATCTTAATTACCATTCCTGTTACGCTGGCCTGCACCTTGCTGATACTTTACGTAAAGGATTACACCTTCAACATCATGACCCTCGGAGCTATCGCAGCAGCCATAGGCCTCATTATTGATGACGCTATTGTAGTGGTAGAGCAGATACACCGTACGCACGAAGAGCATCCCGACCGGCCAACTACCATCCTGATTCACGAAGCAATCGGTTACCTGCTGCCGGCAATGGTGGCTTCATCCTTGAGTACCATTGTCATTTTTATCCCCTTTGTGTTGATGACCGGCGTTGCCGGGGCGTATTTTAAGATCATGACCAACACCATGATCATTACGCTGGTTTGTTCATTCTTTATCACCTGGATAGGTTTACCTATTGTTTACCTGCTGCTTACCCGCAAAAAGCCCCGGAACGATAGCAGGAAAGAAGAGGAACACCATGTTAAAAAACAACGGTGGGTATCATTATTCATTCATAAACCTTTGATCAGTGCAGTTTTTGTGCTGCTCCTCATCGCCGTGATCATTTTCATTCCCGGTAGGTTGGAGAGCGGCTTTTTACCCGACATGGATGAGGGCAGTATTGTATTGGATTATACCTCCCCTCCGGGAACATCGCTTGAAGAAACCGATCGTATGCTGCGGGAGATTGAAAAGATCATTATCAAACATCCGGATGTGGCTGCGTATTCCCGCAGAACAGGTACCCAAATGGGCTTCTTTATCACGGAGCCTAATACAGGCGATTATCTTATCCAGCTAAAAAAAGGAAGAGAAAAATCTACTGAGGAAGTGATCAGTGATCTGCGTACAGCCATATCATCTACCCAATCCGCGCTCCGGGTAGATTTTGGCCAGGTGATCGGTGATATGCTGGGCGACCTGATGACCTCAACCCAACCTATTGAGATCAAGGTTTTCGGGAATGATCAGCGAATACTCCAGGATCTTTCAAAACAGGTTTCGCATGTGGTTGAGGGGGTGAAAGGCACTGCCGATGTTTTCGATGGTATTGTAATTGCAGGGCCATCGCTGGAAATACAGCCCGACTACGGAAAGCTTGCACAGTACAACCTAACTCCCAACAACCTGCAAATGCAGGTGCAAAATTCGCTTGAGGGTAATATAGCCGGCAACCTGATTGAAAAAGAGCAGCTATCACCTATACGCATGGTTTATCCGGGTAACCGATCATTGGATGTAGCAGGCCTCCAAAAGCAAAGCATTTTTCTTAACAATGGTAAGCTGCTGCCTTTGGCGGAGGTCGCAAAAATCACTATCCACGCCGGCGACGCGGAGGTTCAGCGCGAAAATCTGCAGTCGATGGGTGTGATTACCGCCCGGCTGGATAATGGAAGCCTTGGAAGTGTGATACCGGTGATCCAGAAACAAATTGCCGCCAAAGTTAATCTCCCATCAGGATACCACATCAGTTACGGCGGCGCTTACGCCGAGCAGCAGCAATCGTTTAAAGAATTGCTGATCATCCTGGTTACCGCCAGCTTGCTGGTGTTCTGTGTCATCCTTTTTCTCTTTCGCGATATCCGCGTTGGTTTTGTGATCTTGGGTGTTGCTGTGCTGGGTATAGCCGGCAGTTTCCTGGCCTTGTTTATCACACATACACCTTTAAATGTGGGCAGCTATACCGGGCTGATCATGATTGTTGGCATTATTGGAGAGAACGCCATATTCACTTTCTGGCAATTCAGGGAAAGCGCTCGTGAGAGCACCATTGATGATGCCATTGTATTTTCCATTTCTACACGTTTACGCCCCAAACTCATGACGGCTTTGGGCGCAATTATCGCTTTGATGCCATTAGCGCTTGGAATCGGAGCAGGCGCGCAATTGCATCAGCCGCTGGCTATAGCTGTTATAGGCGGCTTTATAGTAGCGTTGCCGCTGTTACTTATTGTATTACCGAGCACGTTACGGGTTATCTTCGGGAAGAAAATGCTGGATGAGCGTTTATTATAAATCCAAAATTTACACAGAATGATGTTTTAAATAGCACTAAAAAAAGAAAACATGTTAGCATTTAAAAAGATATACCTTTTAATAGGCACCCTTGCACTGGCAGGAACGGCATTAGCTCAGCAAAAATCAGGTTTACGTATTACCAACAATTTCCCTATCAAGAGTAGCGGCGGCTGGGATTACATTACCGTTGATGGCGAAGGTAAACGTATGTTTGTTTCTCATGGAACGCAGGTAAATATCCTAAGCACCGGCGGCGACTCGATAGGCGTGATCAATGGCACAAATGGTGTACATGGGATAGTGTTGGTGAAATCACTGAATAAAGGCTACACCAGCGATGGGCGTAATAACAGCTGTACCATTTTCGACCTTACTTCTTATAAAACTTTGGGAACCATACCCGTGGGAACTAATCCGGATGCCATATTTTATGACGATTTCTCTAAAAAAGTATTTGTTTTTAATGGGCGCAGTAAAGATGCCTCGGTAATAGACCCGGTCACGGATAAGGTTGTAGCCACAATTGCACTGGGCGGAAAACCAGAGACCGGTGTTTCTGACGGTAAAGGCAAAGTGTTTGTGAATTCTGAAACTACAAACGAGGTGGTGGTAATAGATGCCCGTACCTACAAGGTAATTAAACGTTATAAAATTGAAAGCGGAGATGAACCATCGGGCTTGGCCTTAGATCGCCATACCAATCGTTTGTTCGTTGGCTGCGGTGGCAACCAAACCTTTGTGGTGCTGGATGCCGCAAATGGCAAAAACCTGGCAAAATTCAAAATCGGTGATTGCGATGGTGTCGCGTTTGACCCGACGAACAAAATGATTTATACTTCAAATGGCGAAGGCAGCTTGTCAGTGATCAAGGAAGTATCGGCCAATAAATTCGAACAATTGGAAAACGTAGTTACCGAGCCAAGCGCGCGTACATTAGGCGTGGACCTGCTAACCCATAAAATTTATTTACCGGCTGCTAAAACGGAGCCGGTAGCTGCAACGGCTACAAATCCCAAACCACGACCTAAGCCTGCGCCCGGATCTTTCCATATCATTGAACTGAGCAAGTAATTCCCTTTCCCCTCATAGTTTATAGATTAAAAAGTTTTAAGGCTGCTTCCGGGCAGCCTTAAACATTAAAGCTGCATGCTAAAGCTTAATCCCAAAGCTCCATTTTGATAGGAGGGTAATATAATGGAACTGGTACGTTGTTTCTTTTTCAATTCTTCCGGAATGTCCCTGTTTTCCTCTTTCTCCCGTCCTTTCCTGGTCAGCCGGTTACGCAGGTAAGGATAAACCAGATAAGCAGTTTTGGTAGCAAGTATACCAACGCCTGCGCCGGCGATTACATCACTTAGCCAGTGATCCTGGTGATAGATCCTGAATATTCCCGTTGTTGTTGCGAAACCGTAGCCTATGATGCCATAGATCACCGACTTTCCACTCAGTTCCTGCGACATAAACTCTGCCTCAGCAAATGCGTTAGCGGTATGCCCGGAAGGAAAAGAGTATCTGTCGGATCCGTCCGGCCGCAAGCGATGGGTGGCATGCTTTACAGAAAATACGAAAATACTACTCATTGCTTCTGATAAACCCAGTAGGATAGTGCGGTCTAAAAATGTGTTCTTACCGTGTACCCCAACCAGGTTTAAGCCATATGTCAGCACAACGGGGGCATATTGAAAATAATTCTCCAGGTGGCTGTTTGGGACGATATTATGTTTAAGTGTTTCATTAAATACGGAGCGGTCAAGACGGCGGAGTGGTTTAACATAGAAAGAGGCAGCCCCATAACCAATCATCACTGCCGGCGGATATAATGTCCAGATTTTGGTTCGTAAATGAGGCACCGTATCTGGCGCAGTGGTCAGATCTTTTTTTAGTGTATCTGCAACATTGACTTTGGTGGTGTCCTTCTGCTGTGCGTGCAAATGCGTTGCTGACAAAACAGATAAAATGATCAATAATTTTCTCACAATTTTTTTATTTGCGAGATAATTGAACATTCTGGAATAAGTCTGGATTTTTGAAGGTTGAACAAAATTTGCATAATTCTGCTGTCAAAAAGGGGATGCTTGGAGAAGTATCACATGGCTTGGAGTTGTCGATAAGTAAACGCCCCATCGAATCTTACGGCGGGTTGCTTACTTTATACCAAAAGGTTTAAAAAACAATATTATTTGAAATACGGGACATATTCTCACCGTTAGCGAAAAAAATGCTCGGCAGGAATTCCTTCAATGAACAGAGCTTAAAAAGATTGTCACAATTTGAATTCGGAAAAGGGTCTAACCCGGAAAGAATTATCGGCCAGGAGGATATAAATCTGATCAGAAACCTTTTAATGTAAACGATCATATGGTACAAATTACTTTTGGGAAGAAATATTCCCCAAAAAGACGTTGCTTTATTTGATAACCCAAGCATAATCGACATCGGCGGAGGAATGGTCATTCCTGATTTATCATGAAATGATGCATATTAAAAAAAATAGCCCTGCTTCAAAAAATAATTGAATTATGGGATATGCGCACAAGCCACAAATTTTCACGTTTTCTAAAACCAATCCCTTTACTGTAGGATGCTGTATAACGTGAATGGTTCTTGTTATCATCGCCAAGGACCAGTTGAGTTTTATTAGTGCATGGCGAATATCCACAAGTCAACAGTGTTTACAAATTCTATCCGACTCCGATTGACTCGGAGTAGATTTCAAATCACTTAACTCATCTTTGTATAAAAACATCCTACCTCGTACATAATGTGTGATATATATTAGGATCAATCAGCAGCTTGGTACTAAAGCGATCATCATAAAAACACCATAGGGTGGTACAGGTGGTCAATTGTTTTCAGGAAAAGGGAACAATTTTGTTATGTGGGCAACTTAAAGTTTCCACGTATCACTTCATCTGATAGGAATTTAAGTTTGAGTTTTATATCAATAAATGAATAATTATGGCAGCAGAAATCATCACGAAGGAAGACTTGCAGGAGTTCGGAGAGCGACTGCTTAGTCAAATGAAAGCGCTGATCAGCGGAAAATCAAATGAAGAACCAAGGAAATTTTTGAAAAGTTACCAGGTCAAGAACCTGCTTAAAATTTCAAATAATACTTTACAAACGCTTAGGGATAATGGAACGCTTCCATTCACCAAGATCGGCGGCATCCTGTACTACAATTACGAGGATATCATGAAAGTATTAAAAGGGGAAGTGAAGAGCAAGCGGATCAGCTTCACTAAATAGAAGTGTCTTCAAGATCATGGGCAGACCGGCTTTACAGGAAGGGGACAACAGGATCATTCAGTACAATATCCGGCTGACAAAAGAAAATAACGATATGGTTTGCAACTATGTCCAGGCATCGGAAATGATGCCAGCAAACTACACCAGCCACAAAGCATTTGCCGGGAGCTTTCCTGCCATCAGGCTTTCGCCGGTCAATGCAGCTCTTTACAGGGAGCTGCACAAAATCGGTGTAACCTGAAACAGGCAGTTAGGAAACCAAATGTTAGTAAACTATCCCCAGCTTTCACAGAAGGACATACTTAACTGCTTAATGAAATGACAGCAGACTGGGTGAAAGGAAAAGGGTTCAGGTGCGCGTTGCGTTACAACCTTCAAAAGGTTAAGTGTGGTGCTGCGAAGATCCTGGGATATTACATATTATCATCGATACTAGGCAAAGCAGCTAAGTTTACTTATATTTGTTTATCAAACAGTTCTGAGTACCAAAGTGAGTACCAGCTTTTTGAGGCTTTGTTAAGTAACTGATAATCAGCTATAAATATTACGGGGTTCGAATCCTGTTGCTCCCACAACATAAAGCCTTCAGATTAAGTTCTGAAGGCTTTTTTGCTTTAAGCTTGCTCATATTTAACTCATCTATTGATAGTTTAGGTAAGAGACCGCACACAACCGAGATTCTACTTTGCAACTCACATATCTATATTAAAAATTCATAGTGAGGTAATAGAAAAGGGCCGCTCTTTTCAGATACGGCCCGAGCAGTATGTATTGGAATTTGTTTGTAAATAGTTTTTAAAACAGTGTAAACTCTACTCTGCGGTTCATTTGCCTTCCTTTAGCGGTTTTGTTGATTGCTATAGGCTGAAGCGGTCCGTAACCCGTTGCCTCTATGCGCGATGCATTGGCACCTTTGGACACCAGGTAATTCTTTACAGCCTGCGCGCGCGCTTTAGACAAAGCCATATTTGCTTTCATGCTGCCCTTGCTATCTGTATGGCCTGCCAGTTTTAGGCTAAAGTCTTTTTGGATGAGCAATTCTGCTACGCGGTCTAAAGTTGGATATGAGCGCTCTTTGATCTTGGCCTTGCCGTATGCAAACTCCAGGTTCTTAATGGCATCGCCAATTACACGGCGGTCTTGCTGGGTAACTATTTCCTTTTCTTTAACCACAGTCATTGCCGGCAGTGGACAGCCTCCGCCATCTACCTTAGTGTTAACGGGCGTGCCTGGGCATTTGTCGTACTTGTTTGCTACGCCATCGTTATCATCATCAGCCATATCTTTTTCGTTTTGAAGGCGCTTTTGTTCTTCGGCCGCTAACCTGGCTTGTAACTGCGCGGCGGTTTCCTTAACTTCCTCGTGCACAACTGCTACCGTGCTAAAGTTCTGCAGCGGGCGTGAATTTTTCTTACCAAAACTATATTCTATACCCAAGTGCGCATAAGACATGTGATCATTTAAGCCGCTTTTGTAGCCATCAAAGTTGTTTGTTCTTATAGAATAAACAGTGTAACCCAGATCGATGTTAACAGCCCGCGAAACACCTATCTTAAAGCCGATACCAATTGGCAAGAACCAGCTTTTACCATCGCCGCTTGTGGGCTGTGGTACATTAGCCATTGGCGGTGGCGGGTTGCGCACCGTTGTTGAATAAGACATATAACCAACGCCTGCTGTAAGGTAAGGTACTAGTACGGCGGGTTTTATTGATAAACTTAAATTAGGAACGGTGAAATAGCCCCTCAGATCCGCAGCCCAGTTAATATTGGTTTCATAACCGCTCTGGTCCTGCCCGGCCACACCCTCGGGGAAATTGTTTAGCTTGGATGCATTTACCTTTCCAAAAAGCACATCAGCCTGCACACCAAGACTGGACAAGATCTGCCTCTTCACAAAAAAAGAATAGCCAAATTTTTCGTGCGGTGTGCCGTAATCGCCATTGGTCTTACGGTTAAAAGGTGTCCAATGGGTTAAAAAGCCGCCATTAGCACCTATTGACCATCGGCGCAGGTCATCAGTAGGCAATTTTGTTGTGTCGGTGCTGCTTGTTTGGGCAATACCTTGTGCAGAGATCGCCGACAGGCAAGCGATTAGGCACCAGTTTTTTAATGATTTCATTTTTGGAGAATCTTATGTGTGACAGATCTGTTAGCTATTTGCGTTTATTGATTTCATGAATCAGTAGGCGTTTTTGTTACCGGCCAGGGTATACACCACGGTTAAAAAAATGATGTACATATCCAGCAGAAAGGTCCAGTTCTTTAAGTACCATACATCGGCATCCACACGATTCAGCATTTCATCTACTGTTGCCGTTCGGCCACGCAAACCGTTGGCTTGTGCCCAACCGGTGATACCCGGCTTTACCAGGTGGCGTATCATAAAATGTTCTATCAGTTCAGAATATTCCCGTGTTTGAGAAAGCATGTGCGGCCGCGGACCAACTACAGACATGTCACCCATCAGCACGTTAAAAAATTGCGGCAGCTCATCAAGATTGGTGCGCCGTAGAAAAGCGCCTACCCTGGTTATACGGGGGTCGCCTTTGGCGGTTTGCAGCTTATCACAATCATCATTCATGTACATGCTACGAAACTTATAGCAGGCGAAACTTCGGTTATCGCGCGATGAACGTTCCTGTGAAAAAATTACCGGCCCCTTGGATTCAAGCCTGATGAGTAGGGCTATAATGGGCAGGAGCCAGCTTAAGATGAAAATAATAACAGCCAACGAAAAAACAATGTCAAACGCCCTTTTGCTGGCGCGAAACCAGTAATTGTTTTTGTAAAATATATTTTCATTTTCGGCCTCTATGAGTAACCCGTTAAAGGTTAACGCATTATTTATGAACAGATTGGTTGGGGCAGGAAAACTTATGCGGGCGTATGGTTGCGCCATATACCGGGTAAGTTCTTTGTAGTAAGCTGCGCGCAAGGCCGGTTTAAACAATTGATGATAACTGTTCGAAAACCCATCCTGGATTAAAATAGAGATGATACGGCTAAGGGATGTAACTCTTTCCATAACTTATGTACTATCTGTTAAACTTGTTTCAATAATCCTTTTCGTTGTTTTATTTGCGTGCTATGGTGAATATTAGCAGCGCTGTATTTAAAAAAAGCAGTCCCGGCTGCACTATAGTTGAAAAGTCCTGCATCTTCTCGTTCTTTATCGCCCTTCGGTTCTGTGCTACATAGATGATGTCCTGACTTTGCATGATAATGGCCGGGTTTGATACCGTACGAAAATCGTTCAGGTCAAAAAATAAAACCTGCGGATCTGTCATACCGCCCCGCACTATTTTAATTTTCTTTTCGTCGCCTTTTTCTGTCAAGCCGCCGGCTTGCGCCAGTACATCGATCAGGTTGGTCTTATCGCTTGTTAGCATGTAACTGCCCGGTGAGCGTACTTCGCCAAATACGGACACCTTCAGGTTCATTATTCGCAGGTCGATAATGGGGTTTTTGAGTACGGTGCGGGCGTAAAGCCCCTGTATTTTTTTGGCAGCCTCTAACTTGGTTAATCCGGCTACTTTTACTTTACCCAACACCGGCAGGGCAACTGTGCTATCGTTTTCTACCTGGTAGGTTTGGGGTTGCGGCGCATTTGAAGAAGCGTTTGATGTACTACCACCACCCGGAACTGTTACCACATAGTTAATATCCTGCAGGTTGCGCATTTGCAGTATGTCCTGCGTTTGTATCTTGTATTCATAAGGGGCAGCGCCTGCAATTGAAGGGGAATTTGTAGAGGCTACGTGTGTTTCAAAAAGCAATTGATTTTGCTTATATGAACAGGATATCCCTACTAACAAGTAGGCTAATGCGGTTAGGGTATAACACAAAAGGCGTATAGGTTTTTTGTGCATCATCTTAATTGTTTTTAGTTAAATGTGATCTGGCCTTCGCTCACCTTCGCCTGTCTCTTTTCTGCTTTTTCGTTCACTATCTGCTCAAAATGAGCAGCATAAGAATCAACAACATTATCTATACTGTAAAAATTCTTTATCCTGTCGCGGTTGTTCAGCACCATAGCGTTATACTCACCGGTGCCTTTGTTAATGCTGTTGATGTATTGTGCTACATCATTTGAGGTGTGGAAATACCAGGCATTTTCGTTAAGCACTGCGCGGTTAAATACATTATCGCTGGCGCAGATAAGCGCGTTGGATGCCATAGCTTCCAACAAAGATGGATTTGTACCGCCTACAGTATGTCCGTGGAAATAAAGGTTTGAGTAATACCTGAGATTATTAAGCTTATCGCCACTGAATATGCCCCCGCAGAAAATGATGTTAGGGTTGAACTTGAATTTTTTAACCAGATAATTGCCAAACACATTATCAGTACTACCTACTACCAGGAATTTATGTACCGAATTGGTTAGGCAATAACCATCCAATATAGTTTCTATACTATTTTCGGGCTCCATACGCGCGATCAGCATGTTATATTGCTGTGGCATCAGACCATACTCAAGCAAAACGGCAGGATCATGATCATTAAACAAAGTGGCACCATAAGGGATAAACACCGGCTCCTTGCCGTATTTATTATAAAGATAGCGCTGTATCTCAGTGGAATCGGCAATAAGGTAATCGCTTGTGAGTACAGCCAGGCGCTCTGCCAGGCGCAAAAAAGCTTTAGCACTTTTTGAGTATTTAGCCCTGTTCCACTCCATACCATCCATGTTAGTGGTAATCACAGATTGTGTGGGTAACATCCAACCCCATATAGCGCTACTGGTATAGCCCAATTGCAGTATAACATCAAAGTTTCTTTTGCGGGCGTCTTTTATACAATTAAGGTCATAAATAAACTGCCCTGCTGTGCCTAACTTGTATTCGGGATCATAACAATGGCATATCTCAACACCGTTCCATTCCTTTTGCTGGTAAGGGTGGTTATGTGAGTTGTAAACGGTCACTTCAAAGCCTCTTTTTACCAAACCAACCGACAAGTATTCTGCACATTGTTCAAACCCACCGTAGTTGTTGGGGATACCTCTTGTTCCAATGATAGCGATGCGCATAGTAGATATTATTAGCTATATAAATTGTTGCTAATACCTTGAGGTATTAGACCTGTATTTGCAATAAATGCGTTAATCAATACTCTATATTACATCAAAAAACCTCGAAATTTTGCGCTGTAGGGCTATATGAATGAAATGAACAGGCGCAAACAGAGTGAACGAAATAGACTGTAGTTCCGGCCCTGAATAATTTATCTTGTCGCGATTTAAGACAGTTGAGCAGTTGGGAAAACGGATAGAAATAGCTTATTATTTAACAGTTTTTGCGACGTACACAATTAGTTGAATAATGACCTCAACCCATGAATAATTTATTTAAATTCATTACCAGGATAAACCTGAAAACAATCCGCTTTAACTTTAAATACTTCCCGTTTAAAACGGCCATCAAATTCCCGGTACTTATCTCAAACAATGTTTTTTTGCACCAAATGAAAGGGAGGGTAATTATCAACAGCCCGATCAGAACAGCACTGGTGCAGATAGGCTACGGCAAAATAGGTATTGCTGATTTTAAACGTTCACGGGCCGTATGGGAAGTGCATGGCGATGTTGTTTTTAACGGGCGTGCATTTATCATGCATGGCTGCAAGCTAAATGTAAGCAAGGGGGCACAACTGATATTTGGTGATGATTTTAACATGAGCACCGAATGCGCTATAGTGGCTGCTAAGAAAATAGAGATAGGTAACCACAGCGGTATCTCGTGGGAAAGCCTAGTGATGGATACGGATTTCCATCATATAGCAGATGAAACCGGGACAGTTTTTAATCACCCAAAAGAAATTATTATTGGTGATAATGTATGGGTGGCCTGCAAATGCACTATTTTGAAAGGAGCTGTTATCCCTAACGGCTGTGTTGTTGCTGCAAACTCAATGGTTACTAAACCGCTTGTTGGCGAGAAAAGCATTTTTGGCGGCAACCCGCCAAGGGTTCTGAAAAGCGGGATTTCGTGGTGGTATTAAATGATGGGTAATACGTAGTCGCCTAAGTTGTAAACTAAGTTCGGGTTACGATCTGCAATTTTTTTCGCCGGGATGCCGCCCACTACCGTATAAGGTGCAACATCACCTGTAACCACGGCACCTGCAGCTACCACCGCGCCCTTTCCAATTGTTACTCCGGGTAATATAATGGCCCTTGAGCATACCCAGGTATAATCTTCAATAACCACCGGTGCACCTGCTTGTGCAAAATCCGGGCTATTATAATCATGATGTAGTGTCCATATCATTACCTCATTACTTAGGTTTACATTGCTGCCGATGCTCAAACCCATACGTGCATCTAACAGAGCCTTGTGCCCGATGATGGTGTCGTGGCCGATGCTCATCTTCCAGGGCGACCGGACTTCGAAACCTCTATACAGGCCAACATTCCGGTCTATTTTTGCTCTCAGCAATTTTAACAACCCTACTCTAAGTGTGTGAAAAGGTAAGAGGGAGACCAATCCACAAGCCATATAAATGCATGATCCTTTAAATTTCTGATATTCGTTTGCCATCGCTGATAAAATTTTCAGGCTGATCTTAATACTTCTACCTCATTAGTTTGATTGGTGGTGCGGCGTTTGATGACCTTAGCAGGCACGCCTCCAGCTACTGAGTTTGCAGGTATAGACTTGTTAACCACGCTTCCTGCCGCTATCACACAACCATTACCTATTTCAACGCCATCCAAAATAGTTACCGCGGCACCTATCCAACAGTTATTACCGATGATAACACCTTGCCGGGTTACGCCCTGATTCTTAATGATCACGTCCGTGTTTTGAAAAACATGATTCTCTGAAAAAATCTTAACGCCCGGCCCTATTATCACGTCTTTGCCAATGGTTACGCCGCCTTGCCCCGCGATAAAGGCTCCCGCATTAATACCCGTGTTGTTCCCGATGCTTACACCAACACCTTTATTAGCCACAACGCCGGTGCAAACTATAGAACCGTCGCGGGAAATGCTCACGTTATCCCCTATTTGGATGCCCTTTTCTGAAAGTGCGTTGAGGTAAACACCATCTTCCAATATCAAATTTTTGCCAGCCCTTACCAAGTGTGCATGTTTTACTTTTACACCCGTTCCCACGAACGTTATTCCCTGCGTTTTTATAAACAGTTTAAGCCAACAACCGCGCAAAACCTGACCCGCCCTGCCTGATAAGATGATCAGCAGGTCGCGCGTGCTGTATCTGCATTCCCATTTATAATTGGGATCACGCTTTAGTTTTGCTATCAATTTCTCAACTAACACCGGCTTCTTCCATTATGGTTAGGATCTGCTGCACCGAACGTGACCACGTAAACCTTTCAACGTGTTCCAATCCTTTAGCAACCTTTTCGCTATACAGATCAGTATTATTTAAAAGTGTATCTATCTTTAGGGCTATGTCACGGGGATTGTCCGGGTCGATATATATTGCTACATCTCCGCAAACCTCGGGCATGGCGGTTCGGTCTGATACGATGACCGGCACGCCGCATTTCATTGCCTCCAAAGGCGGCAACCCAAATCCTTCGGCATAGGACGGGAAGCAAAAAATAGTTGCACAGGCATAAATCAGCCGCAGGTCAGCCTCCGGCACATGACCAGTAATAATGATGCGATGTGATATATTATACTGAGCGATCAAAGTTTCCAACTCATCAGTCAGATTATTACGTTCCCCTGCAATTACCAACGGTATGTTTTGATCTCCGATGTACAAAATGGCTTTAACAAGGTTAAGCAGGTTTTTACGAACATTTACCCTGCCTACAAAAAGCAGGTATTTTTCCGGCATTCCATAGTTGTTAAGTACTGACTGCACTTCATTATTATTATAAAAACTCCTGGGTTTAAAGTTTTGATCAATACCGTGGTAAACCACATGGGTATTTAAACAGCCGGAAACCTTATTACTTATCAGCCTTTCCTTTTCGGATGCAGATATGGCTATAACCGTGTCTGACCCTGAAGCCAAACGCTTCATCTGCTTAAAATAAAACCTCTCGGTGCCTGTATAATATTCAGGGTAGTCGAGAAACAGAACATCATGTATGTATGCTACCTTATGAAGCCTGCCTGGCCATGTACTTGCAAAATTTTGAAACAGTACGGCTTTTAATTTATGCCGTATAGCCGCCAGGGGAACCAAAAACTGGTTTAATAAAAGGTTGGGTATTTTCGGCAGACCAATCAATTTAACATCTGCTGGAAACAAAGCCTGCGCTTGCCTTTTAAATTTTGATGGTATAAAAAGGTGCAGGTTAAAGCGACCATTGTTATGCAATATCATTTCGCTGACCAGATTCTTAACGACCATATTACCGCTGGGCGGACCGCTAAAGAACCACTTGGCATCAATACCAATATTTATTTTGTCCGGGGTGTTACTCATGGCACAATATTTAACCTCCCTTCTGTAGGATAGCTGTTACGTTGGCCGTGCACTGCAATGGCTTCGTCGTAAATATGGTTCAACTTTTTTAAGCGTTTATCCCAGCGATGTTCGTTGGCACACAGCAGTGTGGTTTGGTGCATATCTGTCAACATCCAAGTGTTGTTGAGCAGAATATTTATGACAGATGCAAGCTGTTGCAGCATGTTATCATAAGTATCAATAGGCACCTTTACCCCGCACTTAGAACATATTACATCGCCCATTCCACAATGGTCTGGCGTAAGAGTAGGCACGCCATTGCTCATGGCTTCAAATATTACGGCAGGGTTATCCTCGGCAATGCTGGTCATAATGTGTAAATGGCCGGCGGCCATCAATCGCACTGCCTCCTTACGTGGCAAATGCCCATGGAAGATAACCTTGTCTGCCATCCTATTCTCAGTGGCGTATTGTTCAAGCTCATCTCGCAGCGGACCATCCCCCAAAACGTTCAGCACCCAATTATCTCTCTGTACAGCAGCCAATGCCTGCAGGCACATTTTCAGGTTTTTGCGTCCATTTAACGTGCCGCTCCAAACCAGTTGCACCTTATCAGCCATGTTATTAAATTTATTCACTGCCGGGAACACATCGCCGGCTATTCCTTGCTCTGGCAGGTAGTAACTGTCCCGATTAAAATATTGCTTGATTGTTTGCTGTCCTAAACGCGTAGCCGCTATCAATATATCGGCTTTTTTAAATGCTAATTTTATCCGAAGTGAGTATCTAAGCTGATATTTGTTGATACAATTTTTAAGGATAAACTTTATTCTCGTTCTAAAAGGCAGTTCTGCTAACAGCTGCTTGTCTATAATCTTCATTCCTCCAATTGGCCCCCATACCAATGGCTTGCCCAGTTTGCTCAGAAAACCCGGCTCCCGAAAACCTATCGGGCCCAGCTGGTGTACTACATCAATATCCACTTCCTTTATTAACTCGCGAGCGACTTTGAGCGCTTGTTTTTGCCACAGGTAGTAGGCAAAATAAAAAAACCACCCAAAGCCGGCCTTATTCAATAGGTTAATGGTTTTAGCACCCCACCCGGCCTTTACCTCAATAAACTTTATCCCGCGCAGAGGATTTCTCTCAATATACTGCCTTAGTGTTTGCGTATCGCCCATGTGGTCATCAGACATGCCGTACAGCACCCAAAGATCATGCTTCCCGGCCAGGTGCTTTACGGTATTCCAGGCCGCAGCATATTCCGACCCCCTTGTTGGAGATATGGCATAAGCTGATATGAGGAGCTTTTTTTTCAAAGCGTTGCTAATTTGTTTCCCGAGCGGAAGGGGTCTTTATACCACAGGCGCCAACGCAGCCTGTTCAGTTGGTTAAACAAACCGGCTATCAGGAAACTACTCCATGACAAGTTCCGTTTCATAACGGCAAGTTCTTCGGCATGCATTTTTTTAACATCGTTACTAACGCCGAAAGTGCGCATACAGGCAATGTGCTCGTCAATATGTTTTATCTTATAACCGGCATGTTTTATCCTCAAAAACATATCGTAATCCATCGCTATTTTATAAGCAGGATCATACCCGCCAACCGCCTTGTAAACGCCATTTCTAACAAAACAGGTCGGGTGCATAATGTACATACCGTAATTAAGCCAGCCGATTTTGCTTTTCTTTATGCGTTTAAAACCGTTATCACCTATCAGCAATAAATTAGCGCAACATACATCATCATTGGCATATGTGTTTATCATCATTAGCTCAATGGCATCCTGCATGTACCAATCATCGGCGTTTATCATACCTATCCATTGCCCGGTTGCGTGGGCTATGCCTTTGTTGAAGCCATCGGCAATACCTTTATCAGGCTCACTTACAATTACCGCTATCCTGTCGCGATATTTTTCAATAATGTCCAGTGTACCATCTGTTGAACCGCCATCCATCACGATGTACTCAATATTTTTATAGGTTTGGTTGAGTACGCTTAAAATAGTTTGCTCGATGGTATCAACCGCGTTAAGCACTGTTGTTACGATACTTACTTTAGGGTTTGCAGTATAATTTTGTGTATTCATGGCAAATTAGTAGGCAAATTGGTTTAAAGGCTGTCTGGCTGCTTCGCGCTGCTCACTCAGAAAGAGCAAATGGTTAAAATTGAGGTAACTAAAGCCGAGAGTTACCATCAGGACACTCATCTCCACATTAAAAAAAGCCGTTACAATATAATTGGTCAGAAAAAGGCTGAGGATGCATCCAATTGAAAGTGCAGCGAATAACTTGATCACCGGTCGGCCGTTTGTGTTGGCATAGTTACGCCAGTTAACAACGATCAACCTTATAAAAACAAACGCGTAGGCTACAATGCCCAACATACCCGTTTTTATAAGCAGATAGAGCCAGCCATTATGCAGCACCGGGATAAACTCGTAATCGGTATCCTCACCCAAACGCAAAAAGGTTTTGAGATCTACCAGTTTACCCAGGCCGCCGAAGACCCAATCCTTTGTATCTCCCTGCATGTATTGATTAAGCGCCATGAAAGATTCATAACCGCGATATTTAGTATTGATATCTTCCTCTGTGCTGTAATCACCGACGCTCAATTCGTTGAAAGAGCCGAGTAGTTTATCGATAAAAGAAGTTGACGACGCGGTTGGTCTGAAAATATCCAGCGGTACAAATGATACCAGAACTATTATTATAAATGATACCGGGAGCACCCATTGCCTTTTGAGTTTATTGGCAATCAAAAGTATCACAAAACAAAACGTGATGATAAGATAGGTACGGGATGCACACATGTAAATACCGAACGCATTAACCACCAGAAACAGGTTAAAATAAAACCCGCTAAACAGTTTAATATTGAACTTCTTAGTGAGCAATAATATGGCAAATGCCAAAGGCGGGCCGGGCGTACCAACAATGCCAATAGCATAGTGGGCGGAATACGGATCGGTAAGTGAACCAAAACCTACATTGTATACGGAAATACCGGTAACCAGCAACGACGTTAGTAAACCTGCGTAAACTAATACTTTCAAAAACTCGTCTATCTTTAAATGGCAGGCAAGCAAAATGCCGGTAAGTGTAAAAAGTACCGGTAGCATGAAATAATAAATATCCTTTAATATAAGGTAATTATTATTCGAGAAACCTGCGAACATCCCTAATACAACCGGAATAACAAGAATACCGAACAGCCTTATCAGCTTAAGCGCAGACACATGCCTGTTTAAAGGCATGGCGATGATGGCAAGTGATACGCCGATAACAATTGCCTGCATATGGAAAAACGAAGTCACAACCAGTAACAATAATAAAGCAGAATAGAACTTCACTCTCAATGCCATACCCTTTTAATTATATGTATTATCTTTTATGTAAACCGCCGGGTTGCCTGCCCATACCTGCTCATCAGGGATACTTTTAAAAACTACCGAACCTGCGCCCACAATTGCATTTTTACCAATAGTTACGCCTTTTAATATAGTAGTATGGCCGCCAATAAAAGCACCATCCATTATGGTTACCGGCTTTGAGCGCACACCCTCTATGCTCTCGGGTATCTGGTTTCTTATCCGCGCATCAAGCGAATGAAAGTCAGTATCATAGATCACCGTATTAATGCCTATCTTCACATTGTTACCGATGCTGATCTTACTATGGCATATTATAGCGATAGAGGTGACACCCACATTATCGCCAATGCTAATTTCGGCACCTTTGGCTGCTACAAAATAGCATTGCTGCTGCCTGCCGCCCATGGCATGATACTTACCGCTGTTGAACCAAAACCTTTTACCTATGGAGAACGTCCCCTCCATATTGATATCAAGAATAGGGATACCAAATCCTACAAAATCTTTATGAAACTGTACACCGTTAAGGTTAAACTTAAATGTGGTTACAGCGTGCGAGTAAATACGGGCGGCGCGATAGTAAACTACCCGCATGCCCCTGTAAGCCTTTCGTATGTAGTATGGTAAAGCCATGTTACACTATGCTATCTACCTGGCCAGCAAACCTGCCGCCGTGCCGTTTATGATCTTTTTAGTTTGTACCAAAAATGCTATCCCCATCAAAATAAAAATGATGGTGTTTGATGTAGTTACCCCTGCAAGTCCCCAATATTTGCCTAATAGTATTGAAAGCGGAATATTGATGAGCGTGCAAAAAATACTGAGATATAATTGCAGCCGTATTTTACTAATGCCATTTAGAAATTGCACGTACATAGCCTGCCAGATAAGCGCTATGGTATAAATGCACATAGCCAGCGAAAGAGTGAACGGAACGCTTACACCGTCTACAAGCCAAAGCTTGTAAATTACCGGTGAGCATATCAGTAACATTACCGTGCATAAGCTCAGCCCCAGCCAAAGCTTATTCATCTTACTGAGGGTTAGCTTTATCCAATCCAGGTCTTTCTTTACATATGCTTCGGTGAAGGCGCTCCAGAACGGGGTGATGATCATGATAAAAACCATCAGGATAACCGAAAAAAGCTTATAGGCAATATTGAATGTGGTTACCTCTCTCGGGCTGAATAATTGGCTAATAACAATGTTATCTGTTTCGTACAACACCAAAGTACCTATTTGTATAATAAAGAACGCACCACCTGCCGTTAGTAATTGACGGGCATACTTATATTTTACCGATTTGAAGGTGGGCGATAAAGAACTATAATCGCCGCTATAAAAGTAAAAGCTTGCAAAAAGCAACACTATTAACGGAATGCCTGTCACCACATACACCAAATATGTTAATGAACCTGCCGTAAAATTGGTAAGGATAACCACACTGATGATAGTAACCGCCTGGCCCAAAACATTAACTAAAGCAGGCAATGCGGGTTTTTGATTGGCGGTAAGTACGGTGTTTATTAACTGAACAATAAATTGAAGGCAAAAGAAAATAAAGATGATGGCAACCAAATGGTTAAGATTGGGTAACTCATTAGCCGGCACATTTAATATGCCGTGCCAGTTGATGTACGGATTAACAAAGCAAAATACTACCAGTAAAGCACCGGATATAGCAGTAAGCATAGCGTAAGTAGAACTGATATGGCTTTGACCTTCCGAGAAATTACCCAAAGCAACATCCTCAGCCAGTTTATTTTTAAGGCCGTTACCCAGGCCCATATCAAACAGCGCCGCCCAGCTAATGATGGAACTTAGCGTTAGCCATACGCCATAATTACTTGCACCAACATAGCTAATCGTTAGCGGGATAAGTGCAAACGAGCAAACAACGCCTCCGCTTTTAATAAGCAACGACTGAAAGATATTCTTCTTTGCCCTTAACGACCGCTCGTGGCCTTTGGTAAAAAAGCTGCGAAAATTTGTTTGAATTACCTGCAACATCGCTTGTTTATTTTACAGTAGGCTTAAGCTTTTTCATAAAAGACAGGAACTTATTACCCTCATCTATCTCTGCGTAATTGTAATTACCATAGCCATAACCGTAACCGGTTATGTTATTGGTGCTCAACTCAATATCATTTACAATTAGGTACAGTTGTTTTACCTTTCGGTATTTTTGCAGATCGTTTACAATATTCAATTGCGACTTGTAGGTGTAATTTTGTCGCATTACGTAGCAAGTAACGTCGGCAAATTCTTCTATTACTAGGGCATCCGATACCTGGCCAACGGGCGCCGTATCAATAATCACGTAATCAAATTTCACCCGCAATTCCTCGATCAGCTCCTTCAGCCTGCTACTCATCAATATTTCAGCAGGGTTAGGCGGTACAGTGCCCGACGAGATAAAATAGAAATTTTCATTAAAGGTTGATGGATGTATCAGATGATCTATGCAATCTTTATCAGGCGTTATTACATAATCAGTAAAGCCGTAGCTGGCCTGCGTGCCCAGGTATTTCAATAACTTTGGCTTACGCAGATCAAGCTCCAGCAGCACCACTTTTTTACCCGATAGCGCAATAGAATTACCGAGGTTTAACGAGATAAATGATTTGCCCTCGCCACTCATGCTTGATGTAAACATGATAACGTTGGATCTTCCACCATCAGTTATATATTTAAGATTTGTCCGCAACGCACGTATCTCTTCGCTTATTACGGTTCGGGCCTCATTATAAACCAACATTTTTTGCTTATGGTTATTCTTACTTATCTGGCCCAGGACGGCAACGGTTGTGTGCTTTTCAATGTCATCTTTTTTACTGATACGGTTATTGGTTATTTGCCTGATACCAAGGCCCGCTGCCGGTATAAACAAGCCGAATAAGGACGCTATAGTATAAATAAAAGACTTTTTGGGAGCGAAAGGATCTTCATCACTTTCTGCATTATCCAATATGCGGCAGTTAGAGATAGTGGCCTTTTGAGAAATAGCGGTTTCCTCACGCTTTTGAAGCAGGAAGAGGTAAAGGTCCTGTTTTAGACTTTGCTGCCTGGAATAATCCAGATAAACTCTCTCCTTTACAGGTGCTTCAGCTATTTTATTACCGATGGCAGCATTTTGCCTCACTATGGCAGATTGCGATATATTAAGGCTATGCTTGTAACTTTTTAAACTGGTTAACAGCATATTTCGCGCTGTTTCTATCTGCTGATCCAGGTTTTTGATGATCGAGCTCGACTCCTGCAGGTTGAGTTTTAATTGTTCGCGGCGCAACAGCATCTCATTGTAAGCGTTAATTGCACTACCGAAAGACATATCCTTGGTGATCAACGAACTGGGCACTACCTGCGAGTTTTTCCCGCTGCTCACGTAACGGTAAAGGTCATTAACTACGGCAAGCTGCACTTCGGTTTCGTTCAGTTTTTGCTGATAGTCGCTTGCGCCCTGTACCAGCGCTTTTGCCTGGGCATTAATGTCCGATATTTTGTTGTTGACCTTATATTTTTCCAGGTTCTTTTCTACTTTGCCCAATTCCGCGCTAACAACGGCGAGCCTGCTATCAATAAATTTAATGGTGCTATCGGCCATGCGTACCTTATTGGATAGATTGTTTTGCAGATAGAGCTCCATAAATTTCTGCAGAATGAGCTCGCCGCGTTTGGCATTTCCGTAGCTTAACTGCACACCTATTACAGTTGATTGCTTATCGCTCAGCGATGCAACAAACCTGGCTGCCAGTTCATTCTCAGCTTTCTTGATAGATTTCACCGTTATTTTATAATTGCCATTGGGGTGGAAATACGCAGTTTTTTCAAGATTGATAGAATAGTCAGGCAGTTTGGTTGGCGAGCCGAAAGTCCCTTTAATATCGTGGTCACTATCAGCATCTGTTAACTGATAATGCTGGTTATCAAGCACCGCGACGTTGTAATTATTTGACCGGGTTACTTCATTATTTGAAAGGACTACATTAAAAGGCGCGTTATCAAAAAGCTCCTTTTTAATGAGGCCACTTTTATCGTACAAATGAACATTGATATTCATTTCAGTGATCACGCGTCGCAACAGGTTGCGCGATTCAAGCACCCTTACCTCGTTGTATGAATTGCTTTTGATATCAAAAAGGGCCGACAGATCGGAGTTCACACCGTTGGATAATAGTTTGGATGGCGAGTTTTTTTCATCCTCAATAATGATCTTTCCGGTAACATTCCATTGCTTTGGAGTATATTGGATAAAAAGGAAACCTATAAGAAAACTTACCAGCACCCCGCCTGCAAAAAGGTACCAGTAATTACCTATCACGGCAAGCAGTTGCCTTACTTCGCCTACATCACCCTGTTTTTTGTAAGTAAAATCCAGTTTGTCAGCTAATATGTCCCTGTCAATCATATTCATCCAAATTTTAGATAGCAAATAGCGGTTGGGCGGAAAGCTTATTGCTGGTGTTCGCTTGTACTAATTTAATTAAATAGGATTGTTCAGTTTAAGGATAGACAACAATGGATAAAGTGAATACGGTGGATGGAGTGAACAAAAAGAATGGCTGAAAAACCTATCGATCAACCAGACAAACTAAAAACCAATAACAGATCTTAGGTAGAATTAAATAGTATGTCGTTTGTACAATATGCCCAATATGCTGTGTATATATAAACAAGTAACCCCGCAAAAACGGGGCTACTTACACACTATGAAATCCTCTAATTACTCCCTGTCATCATAAAACCCGGGGGCAATTGCTACCGACAGCAATGTCCCCATGTGCTTATCTAACAGTTTTTTCCACCAAAACTGGTAATTACGCGGGTAAACAACCCTGTCATGATGTTCTTTGCGGCCAAGTTCCTCAAGCGCGAGTAATTTGTACATTACCCTGCGCGAGTGATCAACCACCGCATGCGACCGTTTGGTGTAACCCAATGCCTGGTTAATTTCACGATTAGTTTTACCCAGTAAGATCAGGTTAAAAATATCGATATGATGGGTTGAAAACCCCTTTGTTTTTAGAGTTGGTCTGGTTGAAAAAATTACGTTAGTTTTCATTGCTTTACTTCTCCTTTACATTTTCTATTCTATTTTTATCACAGTAAATTCAGTGCGCCTGTTAAGCTGCCGGCCAGTTGGATTGTCCTTGCCGTTAGGTAGTGTGTTAGGTGCAATTGGGCGGCGTTCGCCGTAGCCCTTGGCATAAATGCGGTCTTCAGCAATACCCATGCTAATGATGTAGTCTACACAAGCTTGCGCGCGGCGCTGCGATAGGGCCATATTATACTTGTCGCTGCCTTTAGCATCGGTATGAGCAGCCAGTTCTACTTTTATTTTAGGATTATCCTTCATAATGGTAACCAACTCATTCAGTACCGTTTTTGATTCCGGGCGAAGGTTGGCTTTATCGTAATCATAAAGCACATTGTTGATCACTATAGGCTTATCTTTCTTAAAGGCTTGCAAGCATATATCAGGATTAAACAACGTATCACCCTGCATCTCTCGGCCTGCTGCCGGTATCGGTAATACTTTGGTGAAATATCCTTCTTTCTCAAGCACCAGATTATATGGCCTGCTGGTTTTTACATTAAAGCTATAACGTGCGGTTTTGTCGGTAACAACAGATTTAATGGTTTGCTTAGTTAACGAATCAACAAAACTTACCTTAACACCTGCAAGTGCTTTACGGGTATCACAATCAACCACCAAACCGCTCAGCGCATGGCATTTATCGTAAGCTTCGAAAAGGTTTAAACAGCAATCAGATTCCCTGTCAGAGCTGATGTAGAACTTATTGGTGTTAGCCGGATCGGGCACATAATACAGATCGTCTTTGACAGAATTCATCGGGTAACCCATGTTTACCGGGATGCTCCAATTGCCATTGTTGTTCATCGTTTCAAAAAAATCAAAACCACCTAAACCGGTGAAGCCTTTTGAGCTGTAAACCAAGCGCTTGTTTTGAACATCGTAATACGGTGCCTGTTCATTCTGGCTGGTGTTTACCGTTGAGCCAAGATTTTTTGAATTAATGGGACTGCCGTCGCCATTGAGATCGGCTACCCAAATATCGTCGCCACCATAGCCGCCGGGCTTGGTTGATGCAAAGTACATTTGTTTACCATCGGCAGTAATGTAGGGTTGTATCGAGTTAAAGCCATCGGCGTTAACATTTGCGTTTAATTTTTCGGGGGGTCCCCAAACACCATCGCTGCCTTTGCGGCTGGTATAAATAGCATAAGTTGATTTGCTACCTACTTTAAACCAGCGGGTAAAATAGAGGTGCTGACCATCGGGGGTAAAGGCTGGCGTACCATATTCCAGCTCTTTGCTTTTCATGCTGCCATCATCCTTAAACTGCACTAGCTGCGGTTGGCCGCTGCCATCATTCTTCAGCATATAAAGCCTGTTCACATGTGTTTTTTCATCCCTGGCAAATCTTGATGAAGTAAAATAGCTGACACCATCCTTGAGGTACATGGCATAGTCAGACCCATCAGAAAACCAAGCGCCTTTGCGTTTTGCAACATCTAGCAGCAACGGATATTTGTATTGTTCCTTTGCAAAACGGCAATTGTTGATCTCCTTATCAGCAACGGCGCGGTATTTTGCGTCGCCTTTATAATTCGCATTAAAATCGGTAAGCTGTTTTATGGCTTCATCAAAACGCTGGTTGGCACGCAGGCATACGCCGTACCAAAGTCGGCTCAATGGAAATTTAACTTCATCGCCTTCTTGCAATACGCGATAGTACCATGGTTCGGCTTCCAGGTAATTTTCGTATCCGCGGTACGATTCGCCCAACTGGTAGGCGATGTACGACTTGTCGCTTACCTTACCCTCCCTTAATTTGCTCACCTTTCCGCCACCACTGTAAGGAATTGATTGCTGGGTAACAAGGTTCATGCCCTCTGCCGCTTTGCGGTAATAATAAGCAGCTTCGTAATAATCCTTATTATTAAAGGCTTTATCGGCCAATGCACGGGGGTTATCCTTGTTGTATTGTGCATGTACAGGCGCTATTGCGGCAATTAATAACAATATGGTTAATAGTTTTTTCATAAGCGATAAGATTATAGCCTTGGGCAAATAGGTTCCGGTTCCTGTATGCGCCTGCGGAATACGTAGCTAATAGATAACTCAATACCGCCCTGGCCAAAAGCCGACCGGGTTTGCGTAGTATTGAAATCATAGCTGGCGCCGATGATCATATTATTAAAATGGTAGCCTACGTTAGCTATGGCAGCATCTTTAAAGCGGTACATGGCGCCTAAAATAAGGCCCTTATCAGCGTCAACCTTAAACTCGCTATAAGCGCCGGCCGCCTTTTCCTGGGCTTTTTGCTGTTTCATGTAAATAGCATGCGGCACCAGGTCAAAACTCTCGTTTATTTTTAAGCGGATACCCGCATGGGCAGTAAAGCGCATCGGTAAGCGCTGGGCGGTACTGGTATTAGATGCCATAGCGATAGGGTCTTTTGAACGAGCCAGATGCGACACGCTGAACCCGCCAAAGAAGTTGGCATTGTGCGATGGGTCGCCGTCATAATAAAAAGCACCTGCACCGGCATCAAACACAGTGGCGTTGGTGTTCAGGAAGTTCTCATTACTTGGTAAGGTTGGGTCAAACCCGCTGGCAGGGTTAAACTGACTGCCATATTGCGCCTTATTAGCATCAAAAAAACGGTTGATCAAACCTGCCTGCACACCAAAGCTTACTTTCTTGTAACCATCATTTGATATGGCAATATTGTACGAGAATGAGCCATAGGCCGAAAAGTAATTATATCCGATGTCGCCGGCACCTTGATTCAGGATGTTAACGCCTACCCCTACGCGATCGGTAGGCCTGAAATCTGCAGAAACAGCACCGGTTTGATAGGCGTTATTGATGGTGGCATACTGGTTTTTAAAATTTCCGTTTACCCGGGCATCTCCATTAAAAACCCCTGTTAGGGCGGGGTTAAGATACATGGGATAAGCATAATATTGCGAAAAATGTGGATCAATCTGGGCAAAGAGGCGGTTGACTGCTCCTACCTGGAGCAGCACCGCTATCATAACTATTATCTTCTTTTTCATGTGAATAGATTTAGAGGGATTATCTAATAAGTGTTACGGTACCTTTTTTCCTGACCACCTGCCCACTGTTGAGCGTTACATCCGCGTAGTACACATAGACGCCGACTGGTTGTGCATGGCCTTTGTAGGTACCATCCCAGCCTGCAGCTTTGTTAGTAGTACGGAACTGTTGCTCGCCCCACTGATCGTACACAGAGAAGGTTAAGCTCTTGATATTGGTACCATACACATACAGCACATCGTTATTACCGTCGCCGTTTGGTGTAAAGGCGTTTGGTATAAATATGCCGTCGCCAAACGGATTAGAGCTTGTACCGGTAACCGCGTTAGAGTTTGCGCTTAATTGGCAAGCCGTTGTACCCAACGCACGTACCACTATGGTTACCGATTGGTTAGGGTTTAGCCCGCCAACCGTGTGCGTTAACCCATTAGCGCCTGAGCTCGGGGCCGTGTATGTAGCACCATTATCTAAACTCACCTCGTAGCCTGTAGCACCAGGTACCGCGCTGTAAGCGAAGGTTACGCTTGATGTGGTGGTGGTTTGCACGGTAACCACCGGTGCAGGTAGGGGGCCTAACACCTTAACGGTAACGGCCGCGCGCGTTGCAGATACACAACCTGTAGCTGTGCTTACGGCCTCTACATAATAGGTAGTGGTATTAGTCAGCAATGGTGTGATGAAGTTGGCACCTGTGAACAACGCCGTTCCGCCGGATGCATTAGCATACCAATTTAAGGTTGTACCTGCTTCTGCTGTGGCAGTAATGGAGGTGCTGTTGTTAGGGCATATTTCTGTACCGCTTGCGGATGCTACCGGTACGGCTGGCCCCTGGTTTACAGTAACTGTTACCTGTGTACGTGTTGCTGAAGGACAGCCATCTTCATTAAGTGCTTCTACATAGTAAGTTGTATTGGCATTTAATACTGGCGTAGTGTAAGCAGTACCGGTAAATACGGCAGTACCCCCTGTAGCAACGGTATAGAATTTATAAGTAAAGTTTGGCTGTGCGTTAGTAACGTTAAGCACCGCGCTGGTACCTGCACAGGTTGTTACCGGTACATCGTTAGCTATAACCGGTGGCGCAGGTGCCGGCCTTGTGGTAACCTGCACCATGGCCAGGTTACTGCTGCTGCAACCGTTGCTATTAAATGCAGCTACATAGAAATTGGTAGTTGCCGTAATAGCATCTGTTACATAGGTTGGCCCGGTGAATAATACGGTAGTTTGCGCCGGTGAACTGTACCATTTGTAAGTGATACCATTTTGAGGAGCAGCAACACTTAGTGTAGCGCTGCTGCCAGGGCATACCGCAACATTTGCTGTAATAACCGTTGGATCGGGAGGCAGCAGGCTAACGGTAACCGTAACCGGAGTGCGGGTTGATGGGTTACAGTTGCCTGCACTCGCGGCTTCAACATAATAAGTTGTTGTTGCCGAAATATTCACCGTGTATTCCGTGCCGGTGTACAGGAGCGTGCCACCGGTGGCCGCAGTGTACCATCTGTAAACCAGATCGGCCTGCGGGTTAGCGATGCTGATGGTAAAGTCGCTGGCATTGCAAGCCACTAAACCACCTGCCGGTGCCTGTACCTGCGGAGGATTGGGTGCAGGCACAACGGTTATATCTGCACGGGCGCGGGTTGCGCTTGTACAGGTCCCTTGTACGGCCTCAACAAACAGCGATGCGTTTACAGTTACATTGTTAAGCGTGTAGCTCGTACCTGTAAATACCGGTGTTGCCGAAGTGGCATCCGTATAGAAATTATATTGCTGACCGGCTACCGGGTTGTTAACGCTAATGGTAACTGATCCTCCAGTACAAACGGTAGTGTTGTTTGCGTTAAGCGTAGGCGCATTAATAACTCCGGTTACGGTAACGGCTACCGCTGTACGGCCACCATTGTTGATACAGCCGCCGGCATTGTTCACCGCCTCGACATAGAAAGTTGTATTTTGGCTGATAGGCGCCGTAGTAACCGTTGCACCGGTGTAAACAACAGTGCCTGCAGTTGCAGTGGTGTACCAATTGTAAGTAACGCCTGCATCAGGGTTGGTTACGCTTAAATTTGCAGTGCCGCCTGTACAAACCTGTACGTTAGCTGCATCTACACCCGGTTTAGCAGGTCGCGGATTTACGGTAACAGTAGCTGTTGTGCGCGACGGACTTGTACAGGTACCGTTGCTTAACTCAGCGTAATAAGTGCTGTTAGCAAGCGGCGTTACGGTGTAGCTTGGGCCAGTGAATAACAGCGTGCCGTTTGTGGCAGCATTGTACCATCGTACCGTGGCTGTACCTGCGTTGGTAACGGTAAAGTTTACCGTTTCGCCAGCACAGATGGTTGCCGCTGTTTGGTTAAGCGTTGGGTTAACCGGTGATGGCGTTACGTTGGCAGTTACCGCCACGCGGTTAGGGTTAGCACAACCGTTCGATGTGCGACTGCTGCCTAAGTAATATATGGTGGTAGCATTAAGTATCGGTGTTGTAAACGTCACGCCTGTACCTGCTACCGTGTTATCGGTAGCGCTGGTATACCAGGTATATGTTACGCCTGCGTTAGGATTGTTGACAGTAAACGTTGCGGTTGAGCCCGAACAGATGTTTACCGTTGATACGTTTACGATAGGTGCATCAACCTGCTTGCTTGCATAGTAAACATCAGCAGTATTAAATAAGGCAGCTGCGGCACTGTTTAACCTTATCTCGATACGATCAAATGCCGCTTTTGGTGCAAACCTGATTATAGCTATTCGGCCACCGGCCAGCACACGCAAACCGATAAGGCTGCTGCTCAGGTTTATCCTGTCGCCGTTGTATGTGCCACCATTATAAGAAGCTATTTGTAACTGGTTAAGCACCGTTGCCGAAACAATATTCGCCGGGATAGCAATTTTAACCGTAACACTATCACCTGCCAAACCGCCATCACTGAAAATCAGTTGCTGGGCAACGTATGAGCCAAGCACCGCTACCGGCATGTTAAGGCGGGCAAAGTTTGTGGTGTCGGTATCTACCGCATTGTTAGCGCCGGTTATTGAACAGCCAACACATAGCAATCCGCCATTTACATCCGTTAATTGAGTTGATGCAAAATCACATGATGTTGAGAATATAGGGTTTACCGTAACAGTAACCGGAGCGCGCGATGCACTGGTACAGCCCGTTGCCGTTAACACCGCCTCTACATAGTAAGTAGCGTTTGATGTTAATACAGGCGTGGTGAGAGTTACACCGGTAAATATTGCCGTACCACCTGTGGCGGACGTGTACCATTTAAAGGTAACACCCGCAGTGGTTGATGAAGCGGTAAGTGTAGCGGTCTGGCCTGAAGATATCTGTCCGCCGGCCGGGATAACAGTAACTGTTGGGTTAGCCGGCGTTGGGTTAACATTAACTTTAACCTCAGCCCTCGTCGCACTAACGCAGGTACCAGATGCGGCCTCAACAAAGTAAGATCTGCTTGTAGTAAGCTCAGGAGTTACAAACGTAGCACCAGTAGCTACCGGCGTACCGCCTGTTGCGGTAGTATACCAATTAAACGTTACGCCTGGTTGGGTTGAGCTTGCCGTCAGGGTAGCTGTTGAACCCGAGCAAGTTTGTACGATGCTTTGTTGTACGGAAGGCACCAGCGGTGTAGCGGTAACATTAGCCGTAACCTGCGTACGGGCCGAACTACCGCATGCCCCCGCAGCCTGTGCTTCTACATAATAAGTAGCATTGGCGGTAAGCGGAGCGGTTGTAAAGGTGTTACCTGTTGCTAAAGGTGTGCCGCCCGTTGGGGTAGCGTACCATGCAAAGATTACACCGTTTACAGCGGTAGCCGTAAAGGTTGCCGGCTGACCCGAGCAGACCGTAACTGTTGAAGCAGCTACCACCGGTGCATTAGGCGCCGGCGTTACGGTAACTACTACCGGGGTGCGCACGGCCTGGGCACATCCATCAGCTGTGCGGCTTGCTTCGGCGTAGTAGGTAACATTTGATGTAAGTACCGGTGTGTTAAACGTTGCTCCTGTTGCTACCGGCGTACCGCCTGTTGCAGTGGTATACCATTTAATGGTAACGTGGCTCGGGGCCGTTGCGCTAAGCGTTGCTTGCGTTCCGGCACAGGCGGTAACACTTGCCGCGGTTACCGTTGGCGCGGCAACAGATTGTGCAGCATCATGAATATTTAATGCTGTTAAAACACCGGCAACGCCCGAGTTCAACCTCACTTCTACCCTGTCGAAGTCTGCGGTGGCTTTGAATGCCACACGGAAACGGCTGGTGTTGTTTAATAAAGTAATGGTGAGCAATGTGCCGTTGAGGGGTGTCCTGTCGTTGTTAAAACTGGCGCCATTGTAGGTAGCCAAGCTTATTTGCGATAGCACGCCCACACTTGCAAGGCTGCCCGGAACACCCAACTCTACAATAATGCTATCGCCGGTGCGGCCAATGTTGGCAAACCTTAACGTTTGGTCAGCATAGCCACCCAAAACGCCAATGGGTACATTTAGTTGAGAGAATGTGTTACGGTCATTATCAACTGCGCCATTTGCGTTTGATATACCACATAGTGCACATAGCAAGCCGCCACCAACCGTATTGGTTTGTGCAATTGCCGAACCACAAGGTACAGGGTTGGTAGATGTTGAGTTAAGGGTGATTGCACCCAGCGCCCTTGTTGCAGATTTTATGCCGGCTTGTGTAACGGCCTCTGCGTAGTAAGTAGTTGGTGCAAATACCGACGGCGTATTGAATGTTGCGCCGGTATAAACGATTATTCCTCCGGTTGGCTGTGTATACCAGTTAAAGGTAACATTAGGTGTCGTTGATGAAGCTACCAATGTTGCCGATGTACCCGGGTCAACCGCTTGTGTTGGCGGCACTACCGTTACATTAGGCACCACAACAGGTGTCACCGTTACCGATGCCGGAGTGCGATCTGGCGATGGGCAATCACCTAATACCGCTTCGGCATAATAAGTTTTATTTGCTGACAGTGCCGGTGTAGTAAACGTTGCACCTGTAAACACGGGTGTGCCGCCGTTTGCAGCTTCATACCACTTGATCACAGTACCGATAGCGCCGGTGGCCTTAAACGTAGCGGTTTGTCCGGCGGTTATGGTATTGGTTGGCGGTATTACAGTAGGTTTAGTAGGCGTATCATTTACCGTAACTGTTATGGGATAACGCACCGGGCTAATGCAGGTACCACGGCTGTACTCAACATAGTAAGTAGTTGTTGCGGTTAGGTTAGCAGTGTTGTATGATAAACCTGTTTTAAGCGCAGTGCCTCCGGTTGGGTTAGCAAACCAGCTGATGGTGCCATTGGTAGGTGCCGTAACGGTTAGCGTTGCGGGGCTGCCGCTGCATATTTGGGGCGAGCCGTTTCCAAATACCGGTTTAGGGAACTGTTGCACTGCATAATAAACATCAAGCGCGGTAAGCAAGCCCGCAGCACCAGCATTTAAGCGAATCTGCACCCTATCATAATTACCGGTTGCCGGGATGAAAACGCCGTAGCGGTTATCCGGTCCTAACAGGCGTAGCGTTAACAAGTTATTATCAAGCGTATATCTGCCTACCTGTGTAGCGCCATTATATAAGGCTACTGATATCTGTCCGAGCAAACTTACATCAGCCAAGCCTACCGGAGAGCGGAAAACAAGTTTCACAGTATCACCGGCAAGGCCCGGTTGTTGGAACACCAGGTTTTGCTCCTGATAACCACCTAAAAGGCCTGCTATTACATGCAGGGTTGAAGCTGTAGTTGTATCAGCATCGGTAGCAAGCGCGCCGTTCTCAACAAAACAACCAACGCACAGGCCATTAGTATTGCTGGTTTGCACGTTGGCAAATGAACATGGCGAGTTGTTATTAATGTTTACGTTAATGGTAATAGGTGTACGCGCTGCTGATTCGCAGCCTGCATTATTAAATGCAGCTACATAATAGGTTGTATTGGTAAACAAAGCCGGCGTAGTATAGATATTGCCGGTGAATATCGGGGTAGCTGCGTTAGCAGATGTATACCATCTGTAGGTAACACCCGTTTGCGCATTGGTTACGCTAATGGTTGCGGTTTGGCCTGCAGTAATGGTTTGGCTACTTGCAGCCAACGTTGGGTTAGCCGGTTTGGGCGATACTGTAACGTTTGCCTGCACACGGGTGCCGCTTTCGCATCCGGTAGCATTTACCGCCGCAGCATAATAAACTGCATTAGCAGTTAAGGCCGGGGTTGTGAAGTTAACGCCCGTATAAACCGGTGTGCCCTCCGTTGCAACGGTATACCAATTGTAAGTTTGCCCTGCAACCGGCGTAGCTATTGAAAGTATAGCTACATCGCCGGTACAGATAGTTACGTTATTAGCCGTTAAAGTTGGCACTGCAGGCAGCGCGCTTAATGTGGCAGTAACTTGTGTGCGTGTTGGGCTTGGGCAGGTGCCACCTGTTGTAGCCTCTGCAAAGTAAGTTGTTGTGGCATTGATTACAGGCGTGGTAAAACTATTACCTGTAGCCAATACAGTGGTGCTTGTGGCGGTTGCGTACCATTTAACTGTTACGCCCGTAACAGGTGTAGCAGTAAAAGTTACCGTTCCGCCGGGGCAAACTGACAGGTTGTTATTAGTAATAACAGGTGCAACCGGTACCGGGTTGACTGTTACGGTTACCTTGGTGCGCTCAGATTCGTCGGTACAACCGTTGCGCATTGCAGAAACGTAGTAGCTTGTTGTAGCGGCAAGCACGCCCGGTGAAAATGTTGCGCCTGTAAACACCGCGGTACCGCCTGTTGGCTGTGTGTACCATTTAAATACGGTATTAGGCACTGCAACAGCCGTTAATGTTACCGCGCTACCTGCGCAAACGTTCGCGTTATCAGTAACAACATTATTAAACCTGATAACAGGGCGCGCAATGAGCTTTTCGGCTTCAAAAAGATCTAAAGTTGATAATACATTGGCAATTCCACCGCCAAGGCGTAATTGTACCCTGTCAAATGCTTTTGGAGGCGCGTAAGTTACGGTAAACCTGCGGCGGCCATTCACCAGGTCGAGCAACCGAAGGTTGATGAGTGCGGAATTGAATACAACAGCATCGTTATTATAGGTGTTACCGTTGTAAGTTGATATGGAAATGTTAGCCAGTATACCCGCGTCTATCAGCGCGGGCGGTAAGGCCATAGTAAGGCGAACGGAGTCGCCTATGGTTGATAATCTTTCGTAAATAACGGTTTGCTGTGCATAAGCCCCTACAGCAGCTATGCCTGCGTTAAGGGTTGATGCTGTGTTAATATTACCATCAATAGCATTTTGCGGGTTAGCAACGCCCCCTACATCAACACCCAGGTTGAGTAAGCCTGCCGATA
Source organism: Mucilaginibacter sp. MD40 (assembly GCF_002288635.1). Classification (GTDB taxonomy): domain Bacteria; phylum Bacteroidota; class Bacteroidia; order Sphingobacteriales; family Sphingobacteriaceae; genus Mucilaginibacter. The sequence goes on from NZ_NRSW01000001.1 coordinate 495,029, forward strand.
TACCATGCAATTCGTCAAAGGCATTATTACAGGCTACGTTTGCTGGCCCGTTGTAAAAGGCATCGTAAACATAAATACTGCTCAATGCGCCAACCAAACCGCCGCCAAGGGTAATGCGGATCCTGTCGTACGTAGCGGTTGGTGTAATGCTTAACTGTAACTGGTTATTGTTGCTTACCGATGTTAACAGGGTGTTGGCTGCAATAGCCCCACCTACAGGAGTGCTGCCATTATAAGCGCGGATAGTAATACGCCCCAATACCGTCAGGTCAAGCAAATTATCGCCTGTACCCAGTTTAACGGTTACGGGCGTATTGGCAGCAATCTTAGCAGCACCAGGAAAAATCAATTCCTGATAAGTTGACGCGGCTACACCTACTCCAACCCTCATTATTGAGTTGGTTTGCAGGTTCCCGTCAACGGCAAGAGCTGCGTTGTCTACAACGCAGCCAAGGCATAAAATGTCGTTACGGCCGCTTTGCTGTGTAGTGGCAAAGTTGCGTTGCGCAATTACATTGAGAGTAGTACAAAGCAGTAGTAGCAGAACGGCTACAAATCTGCTAAAGTGGGTAGAGCTTTTCATGCATAGAGTGTTAGGTTTGATCTTATTCCTAAGTACGCTCTTGCAAAGCGAATAACCTTAAAGCACTTTGTTCATTTACCAGGGCGCTTTCATTTTATTCACAAAAAGAATATATTGTTTATTTTGTTCATTATCATAGCTATTGATGACATCCAGGCGTAAATGATCTGTATACAGATAATACTTGAGAACGAAAAGATTTGACGACTAAGAGCTGCGATGTCAACAAAATCGCCTATCAATATTTGGTTACCAAACAATGCCCCTACTCTAATACCCACCTCAGAATATCAACTTACTTATTAATTACTCTAAAAAATAAAATACTCCTATTCGGAATATTTTATATATAACTCTACTGTTAAATATTCAAAGTTTGGCCTTAATAATTTAACAAATAAGAAAAATAGGGGCCTGGCTTATTATATTTACCTGTATACGATTATTCTAAACAGTTTTTAAAACCTAAAAATTATTACAAATGTCAGAGAGATTGATTACGGATAAGACTAAGCTACCCCTACTTAGCAAAAAGGCCAAACACAGGTGCCATAGCCGCGAAATAACTAATCAACCGATAATAAATTGTGAAGCGATGTTAAAAACACCGCTCCTGTTTTTGACAATACCAGTATTGAACTTACATGAAATGCTACCAGTAGAAAGGTTGTTGCGGAAGATATTTAAATAAGTTATGCAAGTGTATTAATTAGTTAAATCCTTATGCCTTTTACTTATGACATCATTTTTACCTCAATATTATGAACTACTTAAGCATGCGGTAATTACTACATCAGGACTAAATAACATTACCCCGCATGACTGCCGCATAATTGCTGCTGAGATATTTCGCAAAACCAAAAACAGCGTAAGCGAAACCACGCTTAAACGGGTTTTCGGGTTTGCTTACAGTAAATTTAAACCATCAATATTCACCATTGACGTATTGGCAAGGTATTGCGGCTATAAGGGTTGGGAAGATTTCTGCCTTAGCCAGGAAACAAAGCTGAACAAAACAATTGCGAAGACTGCCCCTAATTGGGACAACCTAAAACTTAACGCCCAAAAGATCACAAATCTTACCCTACAGGTTTTACGCAATAAATCGGTGATCCCATACAGCCAAACTATTAGCAGGCAAACAGTAACAGATCATTTAGATGATTTTTTAACAGGTGATTATAACGCTACTGTGCTCGCATCACCAGCTGGTTATGGTAAAACCTTAGCACTTTGCCACTGGCTTGAAGAACGTTTATTGAATAATGATGAAAATAACAATCAAGACGTTGTACTATTTTTTAGTACCAGTGCATTAATGAATGCATTTTTAAGCGGGCAAGATATCCACTACTGGCTACTGGCTTTATTAGGTTATACAGCAAATGATGATGTACCATCCATTTTAAACCAGTATCAAGAAAGAGGCGGTAAGTTTTATCTGATTATTGACGCTTTTGATGAGCATGTTTATAAGCCGGAGCAATATAACCTGTTATTAGCCCAACTGGTTGATATTCTTGCTTTATATCGTTTTTCTTCATGGTTTAAGCTAATTCTTACCATGCGCTCATTTACATGGATAAATAAGAAGCACCAGTTTAATATCACTGAAGAGAAGTGGTTCATCAGATTTATAGGCGATGCGAACAGCGCTATAAACGTACCGGTTTTTGACGCCGCCGAAATAAGGCAACTTGCCTTAAATATTAACCAGAATGAAAATTATAACACATCTGCAGATATTTCACTTCAGTTTAGTCATCCACTTTATTTTCAATTTTACTACAAGCAAAACCCAGGAAATTTCACACTTAGCAACATAAGCAAGGCATCTACATATGAAATGGTTGCTGCGTTCAAGCTTAACAAGGTATATACGGGTCAAAACGCGGCAGATAAAATACAGCTCATCCAAGGTTTAACTGAAGAAATGGATATCGCAAATGGAAACTTTACGGTTTTGCGTGCAAAAGTCAATAGCTTGGTTAAGCATTATTCTCAAGCGTATCATGACCTTTTAAGCGTTGGCTATTTGATTGAAACCAATAAGAGCACAGGTTTGCATTACAACGTATATATTGAATTTATAAACCTGCATTTTCGAAATAATGCCTTAGCTGAATTATTGCTGTATAAAAACGATTTTGTTTTCAATGAATTCCTTATAGAAGACATTAACAGACTATTTGAAACAAATGGCCAAAAAGTAGCTGTTTTACAATGGTGTGTGATGTATGCCTTTAAAGCAGGCCAGCAGTACAATTTTAACCTGCTAACCCATGCCCGGTTAAGCCCTACTGAAAAAGCTGATCTAATAAATTTCATGGGCGATATGTTCACAGAGCAAAACGCTACGCCGAATCAGAACGAATTATTGAGTTCATTTTTCCAGCATGACTGCAGCCCTGAACTGTTTAATTACTTTTTTGGGGCCGAGTTTGTAAGTATCAAGTACAAACGAACACTGCAAAGTTTACTGAAATTTAATTTAAGCGACCGCAAAAGGGCATTTTTATACACCGCTTTGGCTTTAATAGCCACCTTACGCCTTGACTTAAGCGAACTGGAAAATTGCGTATCAAAGCTGAGAAGCTTGCCGTATGAAAGCTTTAGCCGATTTGCAATAAATCCAATTAAATGCCTTGATGCTATTTACAGTTATTTGAAAAACGGCGAAATTAAACGTGAGGTTGCTCACGATTTGACAAAGTTTTACTTTAACCCTCCTAAAGAGGGAAACTACTTTACAGATACCGCCTCACACGATATGTTGTTTTTATTAGGTGCCTATACGCTTATATTGTTTCAAAAACCGCTAAAAACGTTACGATACATCAACGCCCTCGAAAAAAACTACAAGTTGCCAAAACTTTGTGCACAACATGGTTACGGGTATTTTATGGAAATGATAAAAGCAGATAGTTATTACAAGCTTGCCCGCAAAGAGCAATTCGCTTTGACCTATCAGCACTATCATATGCTTTACAGGCAAAGCCCGGAAAACTTTACAGATTACATGAAAACTGTTTTCTATGCACTAAGAATAAAAGTCGATTTAAATCAGAAAGACTATAGTCGCCTGATACAAAACACCAAGGCCTTTATGGAAATAGCCGGGCAGCATACCTTGTCAATCTTATTAACACTAAGCATAATCGTAAACAACAACGAACTGATAAATTTTTACCCGGAGTTTTATAAAAATTGCAGGTACGGGCTTGCTAAAATATTAAGAGAGCATGGGTTAGCAAAGCAAACGTTTTCTCCTGCAATTGTAAGTTGTAATTGATTACTTGGAACGATTATTTGTTGTAAAAGCTAACCAGCTTAATTCGCTCAAATCATGTTATAAAAATAGACTGTGATAAAGTAATATTCAGTTAACCCCAGAGCGCAAATTGGGCGGAGATAAAGATGACTCTTGTATTCTTTGAGCAGGTTGACACCTTAAAAAAGTGAGACTGGAAGTTTTTAGGATTATAGTCTTACACTAATTTTGCTGGCCCTCATTTGGGATTTTTTTCTTAAGAGTTTTCAATCTTAATAAATTTATGTATTGTACAGGATTTTTTTGTTTTGATAATATTTGAAATTAGCATGCCTGGATTAAATGATGATAGTAAATCTTTAACAAAGCAAGTTATTCCCACAAACTTGTAGAGCCTTTTAATGTCATTTGGGCTATTTCGTCTTTGCGTTTAAAAGCAACGCCGGGATGCTTTTGCATATATCTTACCAATTCTGTTGCAGCCCTAACCATTTGCGACGTACCGCTTAGATGATCGTGGAATGTTACAAACAGCATTCTGCGGCGGGTTGCTGCTTCTTCGTAAAGCTGATCGAACTCCATTTTTACTTATGTGATATACTGATCAGGAGAAAAGTTCTTCAGCTCGATCATCCCAGATCGTTGTGGCGAAGGGTGTATGGAACAACAGCGAAATCTCTTTGATTAACGCTTATATATAAAAGGCTCCATCTCTGCTCAAGTCGTAGGTATGATAAATACAATCAAGCTCTTGCAATATCTTTAAAGTATTCTCGCTGCGGCGCAAAAACTTGGAGTTATTGCCAACTGCGGTTTGCCCGGTAAACTCGTTGCAGATTGTATTAAGAGATACCTATTTTAACCAACAAAAAAAGGCGCCGCAATTACGCCAACGCCTTTAATTAATCAACTTTAAACAAGTCTTACCAAACGTAAGTGGCAACAGCACCTGCAGGTATAGTAGTGCTTACTGCTTTATTATTATAACTTATATTAAACGCTTGTGAAGTAGTGGCTGTGTTAAGTACTACCATTACTTTAGATCCATCGGTGTTTTTAAAGGCTACCGTTTGCAGTGTATTTAACAGATCAGATGCTATACGGACGGCACCCGGCCTGACAAATTTAGCAGCATGAGCAATAATGTAATATGATACATTGCGGGTTACAGAATTACCTATGGTTACCGCCCCAAGGCAGGTTGTACAACCGCCATCTGTATGTGGTTTCAAGTTAGGATCTGAAGCAAGGTTCCATTCCAAAACATTGCGGCTCCAATTACGCGTAGCCCCTATGATGAGGTTACTGATGTGCCAGGCCAGGTCTCCACCAAAATTCCCGCCACCAAAAGTAGCCTGCTCGGTAAAGTATATATTTTTATCCGGATACTGGCTGTGTACCATTCCAAGCGCGTTGATATTACCGCCATACAAATGGAATGCAGCGCCATCTACAAACCCGGCCGCGGCCGCGTCGGCAAATATATCGGTTGCATATTCCGGATGATCGGCATTATGATCGTAAACAATGATCTTTGTAGCAATGCCGGCTGCACGAAACGCGGGGCCAAGGTTGCTTTTTACAAACTTGCCCTGGTCTGCAGATACCATTAGCATACTTGGATTATTATACGCGTTCAGCGGTTCGTTTTGTGGCGTAATGGCATCAATGGTGATACCTTCGGCTTTCATGGCTTGTATATATTTAACAAAATACCTGGCGTAAACATCATAATACTCGGGCTTAAGGCTGCCTCCGTAAAAGCTGTTGTTATCCTTCATCCATGCGGGCGCGCTCCACGGGCACGATAAAATTTTTATGCCGGGGTTAATAGCCAATATTCTTTTCAACAGCGGGATCAGATCAACCTTTTCTTTATCGAGGCTAAAGTTTTTTAGTTCTACGTCGCCGCTAACATCATCATAACTAAACGGGTTGGCGCTTAAGTCTGACGCGCCGAGAGATATACGCAGGTAACTAATTCCTATATTGTTACCATCCGTTTTAAATAACTCATTCAATAAAGCGGCTTTATCCGTTTCATTAAGCGAATTAATAAGTGTAGCGCTTCCGCCGGTAAGTGCAAACCCAAACCCGTCTATTGTTTGATAAGTACGGCCGTCATCAACCGTTATGGTAGCATTATTATTACTGGCTCCTGCAAATACCAGTGATATATTTTGCTGCTTAAACAATTGTAGCTGATCAGGCGTAGTGAGCCACATGGCCACATCAGTTTTTGGCGGCACACCCGGGTTTGAGGGTGGAGAGGGCTGAACAGGTGTGTTACCTGTTTTAACGCCACCTTTGCTGCAAGCATAGGTAACAATAACCACCCCAAACAAGCATAAAGCGGCTATGTATTTGATTATATTTTTCATTAGCTTTTCAGTTTGTAAAAACGCACATAATCAACTTGCATAGTCACCGGGAAAATAGCATTATCCACCCCTTTTACGCCCCCCCAGTTACCACCAACTGCTATGTTAAGCAAAAAATGAAACGGCTTATCATATGGCCAGCCCGCAGATCCCTTTTTATCATTAGTGTAGGTAAACACTAATTCGTCGTCATAATAACCTTTTATGGTTTCAGGAGTCCAGTCGCAACGATAAACGTGATAATCACTAAATGCTGTTTCTATACGCTTAGTACTGGTTTTTGCGTTGCCGGCATTAAACAACTGATTGTGCACGCTGAAATGAACATTGTTAGGATCATAGCCCACATGTTCCATAATATCTATCTCACCGGAGTTTGGCCACGGGCCATAAGCATAATCGTTTGGTAGCATCCATATGGCGGGCCATGTTCCGGTACCGGATGGTAATTTTGCCTTTATTTCATAACGACCATAAAGCATGTCGTTATTGTTTCGCGATACCACCCTTGCTGATGAGTAATCGCGGCCGCCGGAACTTTCTTTTTTAGCCGTTATAATTAATGCACCATCTTTCACCATCGCATTATCTGTAGAAGTGGTATAATTTTGCAATTCATTATTCCCCCAGCCGCTTCCGCCGGTATCATAAGTCCACTTATTCGCATCGGGGGCACCTGTATAGTCAAACTCATCGGCCCAGCTTACAGTACTTTCAAATCCGTAAGTTTTAACCGGCTGCTCAATAGGTTGAAAGGGTGGCAGAGAAGGTTCGCTCTTTTTTGAGCAAGCTAAGGTTATGGCTAAAACACACCCAATTGCCGAAATCAATATGATTTTTTTCATGATAAAGATTAAAAGGGGCGGTTAAACCGCCCCTGTATCACACATTCTAATTAACGCCTCTAAAGGTAACCTTGTTAAAGCCAATGCCGGTTAGGCCAAGGTTAGACCCTCCGCTTTTGATAAGCAAGTAAACCGTTCCGGATTTATCAAACTTTAAGGTGTTACCGCTCCCCGCGCATGATATGCTGGTTAACTTACCGTTGAAAGCTGTTTTACCGCAACCGGCCCATGTATTTAATGCAATACGAGCCCCTCCATCGCTGTAATCCTGACCGTTTACGGGTTGCTTTGTGCCTGCATATACTTCAAACCAGGTATCGGTAGCACCGCTACCACTTACATTCATGTCCACTTTATAAGTACGGCCGGCTACAACATCAATGGCCTGCCAAACAGCAGCATGTCCGTTATTACCCCCCTTAGCCACCATTTTTCCATCCTCAATAGCAAAGGTAACGCCGCTTGAAATAGTTATGTGGTTCCAAAAGGCGTCGTCGCCAGTACCCATGTTGGCTCCTTTTACCAGGTTTCCGGCAGAAGGATCAGAGGTAGATACTGTTAATTGCTGTGTACTCGTTTTAGATACGCCTCCTTTACCAATGGCAGTTAGCGATATACTATAATTTCCGGCGTCAGGAAAAAAAACCGTGTCTACCGGTTTACTTATCGCGGCGCCATCGCCGGTATCCCATTTTACAGCCAAAACACCTTTTGTATCTGCTTTTAAAATGTAATAATTAGGTTTGCCGGGTACTGGTGTTACATTAAATGCGGCTTGAAGATCGTTTGAGGTAAGCCCGTTACCTTCAAACTTTTCGGGCTTACAACCCGCATATATACCGGTTACTATAATGGCACCGGCTATTACTTTAGTTATACTTCTTTTCATTTCTCAGTTAATTAATAGATTTACAAAGTACCGCCCCATTCCTTAGCCTGCTTAAGCTTTGTGTTGTTCAGATCGTTCAACGGTATAGGCAAAATCTCATTTTTATTGGCTTTAAATCCACGCGAGCCTAACACGGCAGGCGCATCGCCCCAGCGTACCAGATCAAACCAGCGATGGCCTTCGCCAACAAGTTCAAGCCTGCGCTCACGCTTAAGATTTTCAAATGTTGCGGCAAGGTTATGTGTAGTACCATCGTTGTAGGCACGGGTATGTACAGCCGTCATTAAGGCTGTAGCCCTGCTCAGATCGCCGTTACCGCGTATGAGCGCTTCGGCCTCCATCAGATAAGTATCGGCAAGGCGTACCTCATACATATTTTGAGGGTAGTTAAGTTCGGGCGCGCCCCCGCCGGTAGTTTTATCAGATAACCGCCCGGCAAATTTCCCAAGGAAGTACCCGGTATTCATGTAAGCGGGCGTATAATCGGCTATGCCATTGGCTTTTAAACTATCCAGGTTGGCAACAGTTGCTTTATTACGCGGGTCAAAATGAATGGCATCAAACAAGTTTTTAGTTACAGGTAAAAAGCTGTAACCTGATATATAATCCGGAGCACCTGGTTTTAATGCTTTGTAGTCACGCGGCCCTACAATAATGTTCATCACATTGCCTTCGGTACAGGCTATACAATCCCAGCTGCCGGCAGATTTGGATGAGTGGCCTACTTCTAATATAGATTCACTATTAAATTTATTAGAGGTTTTCCAAAGCGATGCAAAATCAGACAGTAGTTTGTAGCCGTATTTACTGTTTTCCTGACCGGGTGTAGCACCGTTCACTTCTTTAAACTCAGTAGCGGCCTCAGCCCATTTTTGCTCATAAAGATATACTTTACCTAAAAGGGCATGCAACGCACCTTTAGTAAGGCGGCCGCCATCAACAGTAACATCAACCTTATCTGGTATATTATTATCGGCAAGAGCTGCTTTAAGGTCATCTTCAATTTGTTTGTATACCGCTGCAGGAGCGGCTTGCTCTATGTCGTAGATCTTATCAGCCGGAATAGATTCTGTTAATAGCGGCACATATTTAAACAGGCGCACCAGATCAAAATAAAAATAGGCGCGCAAAGCCGTAGCCTCAGATTTATACCTGCTTTTAAGGTTCGCATCCATCGGGACACCGGGCAATTTCTGTATCAACACGTTGGCGCGGAATACACCTGAAAAGCCTGCTCTCCATAACTCGTATGAAGGGCCTACTGACGGAGACAGCGTATAGTTGGAAAATACTTGCAGATCGTTAATATCTGTTGCGTTACCGCCACCGGCATAATGGTCATCAGAACCGGCATCCATGGCATTTTCTTTAGTTACAAAGCCACCGCCCTGCCAGCCTACAACATCATATATGGCTACCAGCCCATTAAATGCTTCAGTTTGATTACGATAATAGTTTGATTCCAGATTGGTACCCTTGGGGGTAACATCCAGAAAACTTTTTTTACAGGCCATCAGTGTTAATGATCCTGCCAGAAAAAATGATAAATATTTAATATTCTTCTTCTTCATGTTCTTGGTTATAATTTAGAATCCTACACTTACACCCAGCATATATGATTTAGCCTGCATGTAAAAACCACGGTCAATACTGTAACTGCCGCCACCTATTTCAGGGTCATAGCCAGAGTACTTGGTAAACGTGAACAGGTTTTCGCCGGTGATATACACACGTACCCTTCTCATGCCAGCTTTCTTGATGAGTTGAGATGGCAAGGTGTACCCTATTTGCAAATTCTTGATACGGAAATAATCGCCCTTCTCAAGGTAATATTTAGAGTTATAGGTGGTGTTATGGTTAGGGTCGCCATCCACTACACGCGGCTCGGTATTGCTGGTACCGGGACCGGTCCACCTGTTAAGCCTTTTGGTTGTAAAATTGGCATTGCCGATATCAAGGCGGTGTAAGCCCTGGAATATCATATTACCAGCCTGCCCCTGCCCAAATACTACCAAATCAAAGTTTTTATACTGGGCGTTAAATGTTAAGCCAAATATCCATGATGGTGTGGGGTTGCCTATGTAGGTACGGTCCTGGTCGTTAATAACGCCATTTCCATCAAGATCGGCCCATTTAAAATCTCCGGGCTTTGCATTGGGCTGTATAACTGCCCCGCTGGCCGAGCGATAGCTATTGATCTCATCCTGAGTTTGAAATACGCCCAGGTTTTGGTAACCATAAAAAGAGTTGTAAGCCTGGCCTACAGTTGTACGGGTTATACCACCCTCAATACCCTGAAAACCTGCCCCGTCCAGAAACTTCTGGCCGTTACCTAAATAAGTTACTTTATTTACGATATGTGAAACGTTACCGTTAATATCAAAATTAAAATCACCCACACGTTTGCGGTAGCCTAATTCCAACTCCACGCCGGTGTTTTGCATGTCGCCAATATTAGCGGCCGGGTTAGATATTGCCCCTACGTATAAAGGAATTGGCGGATATTGCAGAATGCCGCTTGTTTTCTTTTTAAACCACTCAAAAGTAATATTGAGATCATTAAACAGCACGGCATCAAAACCTACGTTGGTTTGCGATGTTTCTTCCCACCGCAGGTTAGGGTTTGATGGCGCGTTGGGGCTGTAACCGCTTATGTAGGTATCACCAGTACCAAAGCTATAATTACGGCCACCGCCAATGGTTGACAGGAATGCGTTATCGGCAATAGCATCGCTACCTACCACACCGTACCCACCGCGTAGTTTCAGGAAGCTTACCACATCGTTCTTAGGCCAGAAATTTTCTTTTGTGGGTACCCATCCTAATGAGAACGACGGGAAAGTACCATATTTAAAGTTAGAACCAAACCTTGACGAACCATCGCGGCGGATGATGCCTTCTACGATATAGCGTTCATCATAATTATAGTTTACACGTGCAAATAATGAGCTGATGGTATGTATTTGACCTTCGCTGCCGTATCCTACACGGTTTACCGCCGGGATACTGTAGTTAAGAGATGCGTCTTTAAAATTATCTACCGGCAGGTTATAATAGGTTACGCCATCAGTATACCGGTTATTGTCTGAGTAAGCACCCTGGCCCAACAATATTGTTGCGCTATGCTTATTAAATGTACGGCTGTACGATGCTGTATTCTCCAGATTCCAGTTAAATAAGCGGTTACTTTCACGGTTATAACTGTTTTGAGAAGTAATGGTAGAAGCGTTAAGATAGGCTACAGGGCTAAACGATTCGCTGCCATAAAATGCCAGTTTTGTGCCCACTGTAGAGCGTAACTTTAAACCATGTATAGGTTCAACTTCGCCGTAAACATTTCCTACTACGTTATGCGCCCAGCCATAATTGCCCAGGCGGGTTGATATATAAGCAAGCGGATTAACAATTTCCTGCCCAACAATGCTTGATATACCGTAAGGATAACCCAGCGCGTTGCGGCGTACCGGATTATTAGCATATACCGGGGCAGATGCCGCCGCCTGATCGGTAACCACCGGCAGCGTGATCGGATCAAGGTTAAGCGCCGAACTGATTGGCCCACCAAACTCACTGTTGGTATTGCCCAAGCCAATAGAACGGTTATAAGTGTAACCGATGTTTTCACCGAAGTTGATCCATTTAGCAGGTTTATAAGTTTGATTAACCCTGAAGTTAGCACGCTTATATTTGGATATATCTGTAGCTACGATACCTTCCTGGTCCAGGTAACCAAAAGAAGTGTAATAGGTAGATTTATCATTACCACCGCTTACGCTTAATTCATAGTTCTGGCGTTTGGCACTGTTGTTAAATATAACAGATTGCCAGTCGGTACCTACGCCAAGTGATGCCGGGTCTGCGTATACAATGTTACCACCACCTGCCACACTGGCTTCATTGCGTAAAGTTGCATATTGCTGAGCGTTAAGCAGATCAACCCTGCGTGCAGGCTTAGATATGCCGTAATAGCCCGCGAAATTGATCTGGGGTTTGCCTTCACGGCCTTTTTTTGTGGTTACCAGTATAACACCTGCTGCCGCGCGGGTACCATAAATGGCTTGCGATGCAGCATCCTTTAACACTTCTATCGACTCGATATCTGATTGGTTAAGATAACCAATACCACCGTTATCAACCACCACACCATCTACTACCCATAGCGGGTCGTTATTACCAAACGAGGTAATACCACGCACCCGCACCGTGGCACCTTCGCCGGGCTGGCCATTGTTTGCCGCAATGGTTAAACCAGAAGTACGGCCCTGTAAAATTTGCTCAACACGTGTTACAGGCAGGTCCTCAAACTCTTTAGCGGTTACGCCAGATATAGCGCCGGTGGTTACGCTTTTCTTTTGCGTACCATAACCCACCACCACTACTTCATTAAGGCCTTTTATATCATCAAGCAACTTTATGGTAAAATTGCGCTGTTCGCCTACTGTAATTTCCTGCGTACGGAAACTTACAAATGCCACTACCAATACCGCGTTGTTATCACTTACATTGAGTTTAAAATTACCATTCACATCGGCCATTGTAGCATTGCCTGTACCTTTTTCAGTGATGGTTGCACCGGGTAGCGGTACGCCACGCTCATCAACAATTTTACCTGTTACCGGTACTGCAGCCACTGCAGTTTCAGTATTGCTTGTTTCTGCAGCTACAACACGCCCTTCGCGTATCGCTTTTATTTCTTCGGCCTTGCCCAATACTATGCGGCCCTTTAAAACCTCGTAATCAATGCCGTTACTTTTCAGCATTTCGTCAAGTACGGTTTTCAGGTCCCGGTTCTGGTAATCAATGGTTACCCGCTGCCCCAGGTTAACTGAGTTTTTGCTATAAATAAACTTGATGTCGCTGTTCTTTTGTAATTGTTTAAGCGCATCCTGTAACGGAATATTCTTTACTGAAAGCGTAACGCTTTTTTCAAGTACACTTTGAGCTTTAATAGTACCTGCGCAAGCCATTGAGCTTAACAGTGCAGCCAACAAAATTTGAGTAAATGTTACCTTCATGATTTTAGACCAGGGTATTGGCTTTCGTAATCGAAATTTCATATATTTGTTAAGTTTCTTTGTTAAAAATGAGACAATTAGCGCCCATTACACCATTTTTTGGTATAGCAAATTGGGCGTTTGAAGCTTAGAAGTGGTCGCAACACTTTTAAGCTTTTTTCATATACAGGGATTTTTATCCGCAGAAATGAGGATAAGTTAAGTAGTGGTCTTATATAGCATAGGCTGTGGGTTTGGTTAATAATTGGTTTTACTTATTCAAGTTCGATCGTGTTATCTTTTATCTCATAATTAACGTTGATCGATTTTTTTAATGCTGCCAACACATCCGGAAGGTTAAAGCCTTCAAAGTCGGCGGTAAGCATATAATGGTTTATCTTTTCGTTGTTTACTTTAATTTTAATGCCATAGGTGGCACTTAATACCGGTATAATTTCCCGTAAAGGTTTATTATCAAAAGCAAGACTGGCCTGGCTCCATAATTTAAGTGCAGGCTCTTTAATAAGTCGTTCGGCTTTTAATATATGCTGGTTAATATAGCAAACTGCCTTGTCGCGCGGGTAAAGCAATACCTCATGTTTCTCTAATGCGGTACTAAATTTGTTATCGGCCCCATTTTGCTTAATGCTTACAGAAACCTTGCCGGTTACTACCGAAACATCAGCCGTTGCGCTGCGATAGCGATCCCTGATCAGGAAACTTGTGCCCCAAACTTTAGTAATTATACTACGCCCATTAATAATAAATGGCCGTGATGGATTTTTGGTAACTTCAAAAAACCCTTCGCCATACATAGAAATAATACGTGCATTGGCTGCAAATTTTTTAGGATAACGAATGTTACTACCAGGCTGCAGCCACACGATACTACTATCGGGTAATAGTGCTTTATATACAGTGTTGGAATTGTTAGTTATATCTACCTGTTCATTCACAGCCTGCACTGCCGGCAAGGTAGTCTTAAATGAAACTTTAGCTGTATTAAGCAAATAAAAGCCCCCAATAAATACTGCTGCTACGGCTGCGGCTGACATGATTTTTACCAGCTTTATTACCTTAACTTTTCGAGATGTACCTGTGTGTTCCTCTAAACCGATATTATTAGTGATCTGTTGATACATTCTACTTTCCAACTGATCTATTTCGGCCCTGCTCATTTCAGACAACTGATCATCATCGGCACGAAAGGAATGATACCATGCTTTTACGCGTGCCAGTTCTTCATCAGAACATTGGCCATTAAGGTAGCGTTCCAAGAGATCATTGGGTATAGTTTTTTTCATGAAACAGAAAAAATTATCGGTTTATACTAAAGATGTCGAATTACAGGGGCGCATCCCCTACGCATAGGAAAATATTCTTAAAAAAATATTAATAGGAGGCTGAGGTAGTGATTAAGGCTTAACCGCAATCTTTTAAGCGCTTTGGTGAGTTGGTTCTCTACTGTTTTTTCTGATATGCCTAACTCCATGGCAATTTCCCTGTTAGACTTATGATGCATCCTGCTTAGCTCATATACCGACCGGCATCTTTCCGGGAGTTGTTCTATTATCTGATTGATATGTAACTGCAGGTCTTTTGCCATTAAGGCTTGCTCCATACTATGGTCGGCTTCGGTTTGTAAAACCTGCATAGCTTCTCTGAAACGCAAGTGGAGCGAATTACGGCGATAGCGATCTATTACACGATAACCAACACTGGTATAGAGGTACCCCTCCAGCCCATGGGTAAGGCTAATGGCGTTACGCCTGTTCCAAAGTGCGGTAAAAATATCCTGCACCACCTCTTCGGCGCTTTCACTGTCTTTAAGACGTTTATAAGCTTCTTTATAAAGAATTTTCCAGTACCGATCATAGATTTCACGGAAGGCCCCCAGTGAATCCTGACGCAGTAATTCCAATAGCTCTTTTTCCTCTAAACTCTTATAACCGGCCATGTATAATTGGACAGGTTAACGCAGCGTGATGATAAAGTTAACCTTGTACAAAACTGATAAAAAATTATTCAAATAGCAAAATGCGGATCCAAACTTAATTCATGGTTGTCTATGGCGGAAAAAGAAATGACTTACGTGGTTTTAATTACCTGCATATTTTAAAGGAAACTATCGGTAACTAAAGCGAACGTAGCAACCATAAAACCAACATTATTTATAGCTAATATAAAATGACGGCTCTTATGCCGTTCAAATCGCGATTGCTTATCAGATAAAAAGCAGTACCAACTGCTCAAAGGTATTTCATTAAAAAACCGCAGGCTCTCGACACCTGCGGTTCATACTCAACTTTTATAATTCACAATATTATTACTTGATAGTTTTTAACAGGTACAATCTTGCGTAAAGCTCGGCTATACAGGCCTCATCCAGTAACCACTTTGGTTTTGCAAGTTGTTTACCATCGGGTAGCCAGCTTTTGGTGATCAGGCCATATTTATCTCTGGAGTTTTGCCACGCGTAATTGAGGTCGTGCTCAATGGCGGCTATGTACTGGTAGTTATGATCTATTTTATACAGCGCTTCATACCCCCTGAACAACACCGTCACAAACCAGGGCACATCAATATGTAACTTTAATTCTTTGCTATGGGGCAGGTTGCTGTAATAGCTGAAACTGCTTACTGCCAGCTGTTTAGCCTGGGTAAGATATTTAGCCTCGCCGGTAAATCTGTAAAGCAATACGGCTGCTTCCATTAGAGAACCTGTATTATAGGTCCAGAATGTCCGGTTTTGTTTGCCATCCAATTTCACATCATTACTAATAATGCCGGTGGTGCTATCGCGTAGCGTACTGTACATCCAGTTGTAGAAACGTTTGCCCTGCTCAAGATAATAATATTCTTTACTACCCTCGTAGATCTTGAGAGCGGTTAACGTGGCCATGCCGTTGCTGCAAGCCGGTTTCTGATCATTGTGGCCCTCCAGCCAGGTTACACCACCACCTGCATCATTATTCCAGCCGCTTAGTATAAATTTAAAAACCTCTTTAGCACGCTTTAAGTAAAGTGGGTTATGGGTATTGAAATAAGATTCCATATAATCTATCCCCACTAAACCATTATCATCATAATACCTGTCAGCTTTTTCAAACCTAACCGGATAGGCCTGGTAGCCCGGCGGCTGGCGTAAAGTATCCCGGTATTGCTCTATGCCCGTTACCAAACTATCCTGATAAGGCTTGTACTTGGCCTTAAGCCCGCGCACCCGCATAAGTATATTGGTTGACGTAAAAACACCTGAAAAAGGCCATAGAAAACTCACCTCTTTTTCCTTCACTGATTCGCCCTGGAAGTAATTGAGCGAATCACTTCTTCCGGATGGATAGTTCTCTAAGAAAAGGCCATTGTATTTAGCCACACGGTAATGTGACCAAACCAATCGATACATGCTTTCAGCACGCTTTTTATATTCGGCAGCGTTTGGCTGCGCGAATATTACCAATGGCAAAATTGCTGCAGCCAGACTAAGATAGATGCGTTTATTCATCATCATATGTTTATTGGGCTGATGGCGGTGGCACCTTGGTTCCCCAGGAAATGTTTGGCCGACTGCCCATTACAAATTTCAGTTCGCCGCCATTCATCAGTTCATCGCGATATAGCCAGCAGTTATCCAATGCCTTGCCATTAAACGTTGCCGATTTGATATATACGTTCTGTTTTGAGTTGTTCCGGGTTTCTATGGTGAGCTTTTTACCGTTACCCAGCGTTATCATCGCTTTTGTGAACAAGGGGCTACCAAGTTCAATTATCGGCCTCAAGTCGGTAAAACCTTTAACATCAAACAAGCCAAGAGCGTTGATCACATACCATGAGCCTAACTGCCCCTGGTCTTCATCCTGCCCGTAACCGTAGCCGTGAATAGGCTCGGTACCGTAGAACTCCTGCCCTATTGCCCTTGTCCATTTTTGAGTAAGCCAGGGTTTACCCGAGAAATTGAATAACCAGCTGATATGCAGGTTTGGCTGGTTACCATGGTTGTAAATAGAATTAATGCCTGCAAAAGCATCAATGGTTTTACCACCGCCAAAGCCGAGCTTTTCTGATACGGTAAATATGCTATCCAAACGCTTATTAAAATTATCCTTACCAATAGCATTAATTAAACCTGCTGGATTTTGCGGCACATAGAAAGTGTATTGCACCGCGTTGCCTTCCTGGAAACCGCGCCATGGCTGGTATGGGTCAAACTTTTCAATAAAGCTGCCGTTGGCGCGTTTAGGCTGCATCAGTTTATTTTGCGGATTAAAAATATACCGCCAACCGTTAGATAGTTTGATGAACTTGTTATAATCGGCTGTTTTGCCCAGTGCTTTGGCGATTTGCGCGGCGGCGAAAGCGCTGTAACTATACTCCAGAGTATGAGAACCGGCGAAATTTGAACCGGTAGAATCGGTCACAAAATCGCGACCGGTCTGGTCAAAATAAGGTACATACCCGTGCTCCAAAAAAGCTTTGATATCTAATTTCCCTGAACCAACAGCACGGTTCTTATAGTTCAGTTCATTTGCCTTGACCGCTTCATAAGCCAGGTTAACATCGTAATTACGGATGCCTGTATTGTAAGCACCCGCTACTGCAAGCCCTACAAAGTTGGTTCCCACGCCTGATACATATTCGCTGTTTGCAATACCATCGCCAAACCAGCCCTTGTCTTTATACAATTGAAGCTCCGTATTCACGAAACTGCCATACCACTCGGGGTATGATAGCGCCCACAATTGCGTTATGTTCCAGAACCCACCCCAAATGGCATCAGAATTAATAAATTCGGCTTTAAGCGCGTTATTTCCCTGTGCCGGTAGCTGGCCGGTTTGCCCGCCATGCTTAGGGTAATCGCCGTTAACATCACTGGCTATACCGCGACCCAACAGCGCATGGAAAAGTCCTGTATAAAATTTGGTCTTGTTCGGTATGTCGTTATCTTCAACAGCTATTTTGCCAAGTTGCTCCTGCCAGATTTTCTGTGCCTGTTGCTTTGCATTATCAAAACTCAGGTCTTTTGCCTCGGCTAAAAAATTAGCTTTAGCGTTAATGGTTGATGTGTATGAAAGCCCCGTCTTTACCTCAATGGTTTCGTTATCCGTTGTATGATAGTTCAGTACTAATCCAGCGCCTTTACCTTCAGCAGTATTCCTTCCATCAGATACCTGGTCTGCTGTAAAAGCGGTTACGCTTTCAGGTTTTTTGCTCAGCTCTCCATAGAAATACATGTTCACCTTTCCTTGCGGGTCATATATTTTAACGTACTTGGGATAAGTGCTTACAAAACCTTCAAAGTGGGTATCATCAAGCATCTTAATACCGGCATCAGTAACTATATCGCTTTCTCCCTGCTTGTTACCAATATCCAAAATAATGTGGGATCGGTCATTCTTTGGGAACGTGTAGCGCTGGAAACCTACGCGTTTGGTCGCGGTTAGTTCCGCGGTTATATGGTAATCGTCCAGCAGCACTTTGTAATAGCCCGGTTCAGCAACCTGATTCTTTCTGTCGAAACCTGAACGGTAACCTGGTGTTTTTCTTTCCAGATCGCCGGGCTTTGTAACAATTGCTCCCGTAGTAGGCATATAATTTACCCCACCCACCTGCCATTCGTGGAAATGTACAAAGCCTTCAATAGAGTTCTGGCGGGTATCGTATCCAACTGCTTCCCAACCGGAAGGGTTACCATAGCTTCCGTTTGTTGACGGAGCAAGCTTAGCCATACCATAAGGCACCCCAGCCGGTGTATAAAAAAACCAGCGACTATGTGCTGTACCGATGTTAGGGTCAACGTATCTTAAAACGCTTTCGCGTTTGGTACTGCAACCCGCCAGCGCGAACGCCAAAAATGCAGCAACAGAAATATACTTTATATTCATGTAAATTATATCAACAGAACGGCAGGGCCGCTTTTATTTATTCGTGTATTTAGCCATCATTGCCTGTATACGCTGCATCCAGGCCTGGTCTACCCCTTCTATCTCCGGCGCGCGGTCGTTACCCGCAAAACCGGCGAAAAAATAATAGGCTTTAGAATCGGCATTACGTGTGGCTTTGTTTAAAGCATCAATATTATTACGCGCATAGGTTAACCATTTTTCGTTTTTATCCTGTTCGTACAGCCGCATCATGCCCTGGCTGCCCCAGCCACACCAGGCAGGGTTTACCCGGGTTTGGGTAGGATCGGTATTAAAAATGTAGCCTTTATACTGAGCGTTCCACAATACCGCGTTCATGGCATTTCCTATTGCCTGTGCCTTAGCCAGGTATGACGGATCTTTTATTGCCTCGCCCAGCAGAATGTCAGCCTCAAGTATAACGGCATTATCATACGTAAATTTCTCATAGTGCTTTGTACCTGTGCCGCCACCATCAATTTTCCAGATGTACAAGCCGCTCGCGGAATCGTACATGTTGGTGCGCAGCCAGTCGTTCACCTTTATCGCCCAATCACGATAAGTAGTTTCGCCGGTTAAAGTATATAACTTAGCGAAAAGCTGCATAGCCACACCATTAGATTGCGTTGGTTTATCAGGCTTGGATGTGTTCCACCAAAAGCCTCCACCATAGGTACTATCCCACAAACCGCTATTGATCAGCCAGTCGGCACAGGCTTTTGCCTTGGCCAGGTAAGCCGCTTTATCAGCGCCGCTGGTTACTTCATAAGCTTCCAGGTAAACCATGCCGGTAAGGCCGTTATCATCAACATATTTATCGCCCGCAGCTCCAGTACCGTTTAAATTAACCGATGCGAAATAGCCGCCACGCAGATCTGCCTTGTCCCAAAAATTTTCCATAAACTGGAAGGTCCGGTTCATATACGTAAGTTGTGAAGCGTCACCAGCGGCAATAAGCGCCGCATCAGCATATATCTGGCTTACGTTATACCACTCGTAGCAATTGTTAGCATGCGTGGTTGTGTTGGCGCGGTAACTAAAGTTTGATGTAAGCAGGTTATTGATAATAAAGTTCCGTGTTTCTTTGGCCAGGGATAAATAATCAACACTTGTTACAGGTGGGTCAACCGGCGGTTTTGTACCACCCCCACCTGTGCCGGGCATAACCGGGTTATCCTTACTACATGACGTTGCAAACAAAGCAACCGCTACAGCCAATCTATATATTCGTCTTCTCATCTTTACAAGGCATTAAAGGCACCTGCCGCAAGCAGCAGGTGCTATTATAATTTATATTACAGTTACTTTATGTGTATAGGCTGTTGGCTGGAACATCACATCAACTTTTACATTTTTCCTGTCGGCAGATGGGTCAAACTTGTAGGTATTATCCCACTGCGAATTGCTAACGGGCACCAGGTAAAAGTATGATGCCGGCTGGCCCGCAGGCGCAACGTTGTTGGCGTTGGTACTGCCCTGATACTCTAAACCGGCGGCTGTATGCAGGATAAATTTGTATCGCTCATCCCGCCCCCATGAGAACTGGTAAAACTCTACCGCAATTTTAGGCGCTTCGAACACGCCGTTACCGATGTAATTAAGCGTACCTATTTCCGTGCCGTATGCCGACATGTACAAACCTATGGATTGTATCTGCATTGATTTGGTTGTGGCCGATGTAAAATCATAATTTAAACGGAAGGTTTTTGTATCGCCGGTAACGGTTACGGTATTTGATCCCTCTTTGATAATACCATTATCTATATAATATCTTTTACCGCCATCGCTGTTCTTATCGGTCAGGTAATAGTCGCCAGCCTTTAACGATGTATAGATCTCAAATACGCCGTCTTCAACTTTTTTAAGTTTAACCGCCTTACTCAGGTCGCTGCCGCCTTCTGTGGCAGAACCGGTAATGTAAAGCTCAGTTGGGTTTTCGGCAAAGCCCGCAGGCCGCTCCAGTTGTAAACTCCGTGATACTGATGCCGGTTTTGCATTGATGCCTTTTGACGCGATCACCGTCCACTTCAATTTGCCCGTACTAAGCGAAGCGATACCTGCCGCGCTGGCAATTTTGTTAAGGTCCTTATGGCTGATAGTGAGCTGGGGCTGTATGCCTGCTCCGTCTGACAGTACTTTAGCGACCGGTTTACTAAAATCGCCGCCATCTTTGTCAAACGCTATTTCATATAGTATCACGCCTCCATCATTGGTCTGAGCGGCATCCCACTTAAAAAGCACGCTCGCGGAACTTGTAGGATCGAGCTTTACATCGGCATTATCATTTGGGGTTGCCAACGTACCTACCGGAGTAAAATTAAGATCCAATGGCTTATTATCCTTTTTGCAGGAACTGGTGATGATCATTGCCAGCAGCAGCCCACCTGCCAGCTTCATTATCTTTCTCATATTGGTTTATTTAATTAGTTTAATTGGTGTAACCCGGGTTTTGGCCAAGGTTTTTATTCAGATCAACATCATGCGCAGGTATGGCCCACAAATAATCGCGGTTAGGATTAAACTTGCGCAGCTGGGTTCTGATATAGCCATTATCGGTACTCTGATCGGTTGAAAATTTGGCTCCATGGATGTAACCGTTCATAACGGTTTCGGCAATCTTCCATCTTCTGATATCATCGGGTCGTATGCCTTCCATAGCCAGCTCCACCCGGCGCTCACGACGGATAATATTGGTCATATCCGCTGCACCCGGATAGTTAAGCGCGCCGGCATCGGTAAAGCCCGCGCGTTGGCGCAAAGCACCTATGGTTTTATTCCATACCGTTGCATCCATCTGGCCAAGGCTTTGTTTAGCTTCGGCATAATCTAATAGTATCTCCGCGTACCTGATCAAATGCAGATTATTGCCCGATACGAAATTAGCCAGGGCGCTCGGATCATAGTATTTTCTCCAGTAATAAGCGGTTGCGGATGCTGCCTGTGAGCCCGCGCTGTATTCATCCAGACCGGGCTGCACAGGGTCGGTACCAGGCTTTATATAGATGGTCTTAGTGGTGTTATTGGCGTTTACCCAGGTATAACGGTCATATACAATAGTAGCGGTTAAGCGCGGGTCGCGGTTAACATAAGGATTGCTTTCGTTGTAGCCTGACCCTGCTTCTTTGATACCCTTACCATTCAGCATAATATAATCATCAACCAGCTCCTGTGTAGGCGCCATATTGCTTACACGGCCGCCAACAGTACGTGGTGCAAAATCCCAGAAATTTTGCCAGGTGCGAAGTGTTGGCACGTATTGTAATGACAAGATGCTTTCTTTGGTGTTCTTGTTCACATTCGGATCGCTGAACAATGCGCTGTAGCTGCTCTCCAAACCGTAAGCGCCGTAAGTCCCCTGGTCGTTCATCAATTTTTCGCAGATGGTAACAACATCCGCCATGCGATCGCCCTGGTACAACAGCACCCTGGCCTCTAAAGCCAAGGCGGCACCCTTAGTGATACGGCCATTTTCGTTTGCAGGCAAATTAGTACTTGATGGCAGGTCGTTAACAATTGCTTCCAACTCATCAACTACAAACTTTACCACCGCGGCCTTAGGCGAGCGTGATATGGTTTGTGCCTCTTCGGGCGATATGTCCTTATCAACAATGGGCACATCGCCATACCATTTGGTCATATTAAAGTGCTCAAACGCGCGGATAAAACGGGTTTCGGCCACCAGCCTTGCTTTTGTAGCAGCGGGTAAGGTTGAGTTTTTATCAATATTGGCCAGGAAGATATTGCATGATTTAATGGCCGAATAATAGTTATTCCAATCGCCTGCAAATTTGCCGGTTTGTGAGGTGGCGTTACCGCTGGCAATCACATTCAGGTCGCCTGATGGCGAGTAGGCGTTATCAGACAGTGCCTCAGCATCAAAATACAAACCGCTGTTATAAAGGAGGCTGTAGTTATTATTTAATGCGTTGTAAACGTTGGCATCAACCTGCCAGAAGGTAAGGTCGGAGAACCGGTCTGTTGGTGCTATGTCGAGCTTTTTACAACCCGATATAGCTGCAACCGCAACAGATACGATCAAAAGCTTTTTGTAAAATTTCATTTTCTTATGTTTTAAATTTTATCTGTTCTTAGAATGTGATATCGAGGCCTGCCCCGTAAAATACCGGAAGCGGATATTGCCTTGCGCTGTTGGATGCCGAATTAGGACTAAGGTTGTTGCCAAACTCTGAAGTTTCCGGATCTATGAATTTCAGTTTGCTAAGCGTAGCCAGGTTCTGGCCTATTAATGATAACCTCAGGCGTTGTATGCCCAATTTCCTGGTTACATTAGGGCTAAAACTGTAGCCGATGTTTACGTTTTTCAAGCGTATGTATGCGGCATCGTATTTATACAGGTCTGAGCCCGTGCGCCAGTTGTTGGTATTTGATGGCGAACCAATGTTAGCCAATATCGGGTAACGGGCGTTTGGATTGCTCGGCGACCATATATCCGTTTGATGCTCATATACGGTAGCGCCGTATCCGTAGTGGAATGGCTCAACCAGTTCGCCGCGCAGGAACGCGTCGCGTTTACCAACACCCTGGATGAACAACGACATATCAAACCCTTTGTAGGCAATACGGTAAGTAAAACCAAAGGTGTAACGAGGGAACGGGTTACCTAATACGGTTTTATCTTTTTCATCAATAATACCATCACCGTTACGGTCTTTAAACTTTAAATCGCCCGGCTGTACATTGTTACCGGCAATTTTTGGTGAGTTATCTATATCCTGTTGGTTCTGGAAAAAACCATTGGTTTGGTAACCATAGTATTGCGTAACCGGCTCACCTACCCTGCGTATCAACTGGAATACGTCCTGGTTGTAAATAGTTTCGCTTGCACTACCGGTTAGTTTTAACAGGGTGTTTTTATTATCAGCAACGTTAATGCTGAAGCTTTGGCTCACCTCTTTCCCGCGCAGGTTATAGGTAATGGCGGCTTCCCAGCCGGTGTTACGTACTTTGGCCACGTTGTAATCAGGAGAGCCTGCGCCGAAAATGAAAGGCACATCGGCACGAGGCGCAAGAATGTTACTCCTAACCTCGCGGAAATAATCGAAAGTGGCGGTCAGCTTATCATCAAATAAACCGGCATCCAAGCCAATGTTAAGCTTAGCCGCTTTCTCCCAGGTAATATCCCGGTTCGCGATATTTGTACCTGCGCCGCCAACAATATTGTTGCCGAAGCCATAAGCGTTAGGATAATTGAAATAAGTAGTTTGGTACTGATAGTTGTTAACGTTCTGGTTACCCACTGTACCATATGATGCCCTTAATTTTAAAGTGCTCAGCGTGTTTTTCAGCGGTTCCATGAACGATTCCTGGGTAACTATCCAGCCGGCACTTACCGATGGAAAGAAACTTGCCCGGTTACCCGCCGCGAACTTTGATGACGCGTCCTCGCGGAACAAAGCCTCAAACAAGTACCTTTCTTTGTAGGAATAATTTAAACGACCGAATGCAGAAAGCAAGCTGGACGAGTTTACCGCGATACTATTGTTTGAGTTTTGGGTATCAACAATAGTCCCGGTTGTTGGCGTACCCAACAGAGGGTCGGTAAGCGTTTTTTGTAACTGGAAACCGCGCTGGCTGTAAGTTTCGCTTGATACGCCTAATTGTATCTTAAAGCTATGGTCGTTAACCCTTTTGGTGTATTCTGTTGATAGCTTGGTATTGGTTAACAACGATTTGCTGTTACCGTCTAACACAGTAAGGTCATTCCCGTATACACCTGCAGGCAGGTAATTAACCTGGGTGCGGCGGAAAAAAGTACCGTTATTTTGAATGGTACCGCCAAACTCACCGATCAGTTTCAGGTCTTTGGTGATGCTCAACTGGCCATTAAAGGCACCGAATATCTCATCGTTATCGGCCTGGTTGTAACCACCTTTTTCCAGCACACCATATTCGTTATACTGCGATGCTACCGGGTTGGTGAGGTAATTACCATTCTCGTCTTTCCAGTTGTAGTTATGCGGCACGCGGTTGGCATCGGCAAAAATGTTATTATCGCCAACACTATTGGTTTTATTACGGGTTTTGGTATAGTTTAAGATGATATTCGACCTGAATTTCCCAACTATCGAAGTTTGGTTCATCCTGAGGTTATATTTCTGGTAACCAAAATCGGCCCCCGAGCCACCATTACCGATCAGGTTACTGCCCTGATCCTGGTAACCTGCCGATACATAGTACGAATTGTTTTGGCCGCCACCGCTTAAGCTTACGTTATGCGATTGCAAAGGCGCTTTCTTCAATAAATGCTCTATATCCCAGGTGCCGTTACCGGCATCCTTAAGCGCCTGTATTTGCTCCGGCGTGTAGGCAGGCGGCAATCCGGAGTTGATGAGCGCTTGGTTCTTGTAGTAAGCGTTATCCCAGGCATCTACTTTATGTACCAGTACCTTGGCATCCTGCAAACCGAAACTACCGTTGTAACTAACCGTTGGCTTTGAGTTTACCTTACCGGCTTTTGTAGTTACCAATATAACGCCGTTTGCAGCACGAGAACCGTATATAGCCGCGGAACCCGCATCTTTTAGTACGGATACGCTGGCAATATCATTTGGGTTAAGCGTGTTTAAATTACCACCTACTATACCATCAATCACTACCAAAGGCGTATTATCGCCAAGTGTGCCCACCCCACGGATATTAACCGTTACATCACTGCCAGGGTTAAGGTTGGTTTGCTGAATAATTAAGTTTGGCGATTCGCCCTGTAATGCCTGGAAGGTGTTCAGTACGGGCTTATTTTCAATATTTTTTGAGCTGATGGTACCTACCGCACCGGTTACATTAATACGTTTTTGCGTGCCATAACCTACAACAACTACCTCGTTAAGGCTGGTATTATTAGGTTTTAGGCTCACATTTATCTCGTTACGCCCATCAATGGTATTGGTTTGCGCGGTGTAACCAACGAATGAATAAGTTAGGCTCCGGCCAGCGTATGCATCAGGTATATTCAGCCTGTAGCGCCCATTCACGTCGGTAGTGGTACCTATTGTTGTACCTGCAATGCTAACATTTACGCCCGGCAAAGGCTGATTATTCTCATCAGTAACGCGGCCGGTTATGGTTTTATCAAAGCGGTTTACGGTAGTATATGTATTTGCTTTGATAGGAGCAGCCTGTGCCGCGCCACTAACACCGGCCAAGCCTAATAAGGCGAGCAGGGGCCGGGTGTAAAGCCACTTTAGTTTTAAGTTGTGGAGTAGTTTTGATCTCATAATTATTGAATTAGTTGGGTTTGGTTTTATTTATGGTTTGTAGCAATTGGTAAAGGACTTCTATCCGGTTGGCTCCGCGCGTAATCGTCCTTCCAGTATTTTTCTATGTTTTCGAGCGAGCGGCCTTTGGTTTCGGGGATAAGTTTCCAGGTAAGCCACAGGGCGGGTGAGCAGCTTAAGGCAAACAGCCAGAATGTCCATGATGAACCAAGGCCCTCAAGCATTACCGGCGTTAACTGTCCCACCAGGAAATTCCCTATCCATAAAGACAATGTTGCCAGGGCCATAGCTTTACCGCGCACCGCGTTAGGGAATATTTCACTTACAATAACCCAGCATACCGGGCCAAAAGAGAACGCGAAACAGGCAATGAATGCCAGTATAAAGATCAATATCCATAGGCCCGAGGTAATATTAAGTGCAAACAGGGCACCAATAATGAGCAATGCAGCAACGGCACCGCCGGTTCCGGCGAATAGTAATGGCCTACGGCCCCACTTATCAATGGTAAAGATGGCCACAAAGGTAAAAACCACGTTTACCAACCCTATGGTTACCTGCCCGCCTAAAGCGTTGTTAAGCGTAAAGCCTGCCTGCTCTAAAATACGCGGGCCGTAATAAATAACAGCGTTAATACCACATACCTGGGAAAGAAACGGCAGTAATAGCCCTATCCACAGCGCTTTTCTGTAAACCGGTTTAAAAAGTTCTTTTAATGATGTATCGTCGCTATCATCCTGCTCTTTAAACGCTCTTATCTCGTTGGCAGCAGCTTCTTCACCGTCAATTTTTATCAGTATTTGTTCCGCTTTTTGTTCACGGCCTTTAAGTAATAACCATCTTGGCGACTCTGGTACCGCGAATAACGAAAGCAGAAATATAAACGCGGGGGCGGCGCCAAGGCCCAGCATAGCACGCCATACTTCTACGGAGAATACGGTTCGCGTGCTGCCTTCCGCGTAGCTATCATGGGTATGTGCAGCCAGGTAAGCGTTAGAAAAATAGGCAACTACAATACCAATGGTTAACGCCAGTTGATATAATGAAACCATCATACCCCTATAGCGCGATGGCGAAAACTCGGAGATATACAATGGTGAAACCATTGAGGCGACACCTATACCCAAACCGCCTATCAGGCGAAAGATAATAAGCGCGGTGAATGACCCAGACCACATGCAGCCTAAAGCCGAAGCCAGGAACATAACGGCTGATAGGATGAGCACTATTTTGCGCCCGTATTTATCGCTCAGTTTACCCGAGAAACTTACGCCTGCGATACAACCCAGGAGGGCGCAGCTCACAAACCAGCCCTCGCTTACAGCATCAAGCGAAAAATCGTGCTTTACCAGGCTTACCGTGCCTGATATAACGGCAGTATCAAACCCAAACAGGAACCCGCCTAAAGCAGCCACCAGACAAGTAAGGTACAGGTAGGCACTCCCTTTTTTGGTGGTTGTATGTTGTACTATTTTTGCCATGCTGTTATTTTAAAAATGCTTTGATCACTTTTGCCCGACCGCTGCCGGCGTTGGTGAGTTTGTATGAACCAGCAGCAGCTGGCACCACAAATGTTTCCGCGTACGCAAATTGCTTTTGGGTACCATCAGCGGTTTGCAGCAGTACGGTTTCCCCCTCTACCAGCATCAGTACATGGCAGGTATCATTCGTATTTACCGTTACCGAGCTGTCAAACTCCAGGCGGTGTACATCGTAAAAATGATCGGCATGTGTGGGCAGGTGGACCAGTTGGTAACCCGGCGCGCTTTCAATTACCTGCGGCTTCGAGATCAATTCCTGTTGTACCTTATCGCCTTTGCGCGAAAAATTGAGGTTGTTAAAAGCGTGGTCTATATTGATAGGCCGTGGTTTTCCGTCAAGATCAAGTCGCACCCAATCGTACATTTTAAAGGTGAAGATGTAAGGTGTAGCGCTGATCTCTAAAACCAGGTTACCAGCGCCGGCACTGTGTACCGTACCGTTAGGGATCAGGAACAGGTCATGCTTTTTCGCGTTATGTACCTGTACATATTTCTCTATATCGATGGCCTGGCCTTTTTCCTGGCTCTCTTCAAGGGCTGATCTGAAACCTGACGGATCTATATCCTCCTGAAAACCGAGATAAACACTTGCACTCTGGTCACAATCAAGAATATAGTAGGTTTCATCCTGCGTAATATTTTCGCCGAAGTTTTCCTGTATGTAGTTAAGCGCAGGGTGGCATTGGATGGAGAGATTGCCACCCTGATAAGTATCCAAAAAGTCAAAACGGATGGGAAACTCATCACCAAAACGTTCGGCATGTTTACCCAAGATATGCTGATTGTTACTGAACATGATGGTATCGAATGATACCTCAAGCAGGTTACCGTCGCTTTCAAACACAAGGCCGTTCTCAGGTACGATCAATTCAAACGACCAGGCCAGGTTCACCACATCTTTGTTAAGGCCGCTGATATGTTCTTTCATCCACTGGCCGCCCCAGGCTCCGGGTTCAAACCAGGGGCGTACCCGCAGTACCGAGCGACTAAGCTGATCGAGCCCCGCTTTAAGGTCTTGCTGATACATCCAGTTAATGGTTTGGGGCCATTGCGCATCGGCCATTACGGCAATGCGGTTAAGGATATTTTTTTTGTGCTGATTGAGCAAAACCCAGTCAACAAAGTAGAAGCGCTTGTACATTTGAAAAGGCTCGGCAAGATCAGCAGTTCCCAGATTGGTAATGCTCCCGGCCCGCATCCTGAACTGGATCTCATTCTTGGGAACATCCAGGTAAATTATGGGCGCTGCCCAGCCCGCCAGAGCAGCGCCGGTGCCTATAACGATATTGATATCGGATTTGGCATCCGGCACCTGCTGCTCAATTGCAGGCTCAAATAAATCAATTAAATCAACCGTAGCTTTAGTCCCCCAAACGGAATCATCCGCCCCAAGAAAAGGGCTTACCAATGTGTGTATCTCACTGGCTTCCTTTAGAAACGTTTCGGTATATATCCAGTTAACACTTAAACCCTTATCATTAAAACAGCTTTGTAGCTCCTGCTGAACTTTATCCCAAAACACACCACCAAAACCATCTATCAAAACAGTTTTACTTTTAATGATATAAGCGGCAAGCGTATCAAACCCTGTGAATATTTTACCAGCGCCTAATGGTGCAACAGGATAAATATCGTAGCCGTTGTGCTGCACCGAATCGCCGGTTAGCCTCGCCGGCATTAAATATTGCTGCGTCTTACGCAGTTCAGGATATGTCAACTGCTGCAGTTTGAGCTCTATAGTATCAATATTCATTTTTTGTAGTAATGTATGTACATATAATGCCGTTTAGCAAACGCTACGATTACCTAAAGGCAATAATGAATTAAAATAAAATTATTGGTGGTTTATAATGTACAAACATATAAACAAAAAATTCTTATCCAAATTTATTTGTGGAAATAATTTTAAGATCGCAAAGCTAAACCGGTGAAAAGCGATGTGTATAATTTACAATATGTACATACATTTGCACAACCTCAATTAAATACCTATCATTGTATGAACAACCGGTATGAAGTATTCTATTGACCATAAAAGCCCCATCCCCCTGCATATACAGGCCGAGGAATTATTGAGAAAACTGATAAGCCAGGACGAATACCAAAATGGCAGGTTGTTACCTAATGAGGTTGAATTAGCAAAGCTGCTTGCCATATCCCGTACTACTTTAAGGCAAGCCATTAATAAACTGGTGTATGAAGGTTTACTGGTACGTAAGAAACGTGCCGGCACAAAAGTAAATCAGTCTACAGTAAGCTCAAAATCAAACAATTGGCTCAGCTTTTCGCAAGAGATGAAATTGCGGGGCATCAATATTAAAAACTTTGAACTGCATGTTACCTGGGTTTTTCCGGATGAAACACTTGCCAACTTCTTTGAAATAAAAACCGACAAGAAGGTACTGAAGATGGAACGTGTACGTGGCCGTAACGACGGACCTTTTGTGTATTTTATATCTTACTTCCATCCACGTATTGGCCTAACCGGCGATGAAGATTTTAAACGCCCGTTGTACGAATTATTGGAACAGGACTACTCTACTATTGCAAGTTTATCTAAAGAGGAAATTAGCGCCCACGCCGCCGATGCATTAATAGCCGAGAAACTCCAGATCAAAGTTAACGAACCGGTACTATTCCGTAAACGTTTTGTTTTTGACCAGGGTGAACGGCCTATAGAATATAACCTTGGCTATTACAAAGCCGACAGTTTTGTTTATACGGTTGAAAGCCGCCGGTAATATTCACTATTACCTTCAATAGGCAGCAGTGACATATTTAACGCCCCTGGCTGATCTTTTCTGAATCTATCCGTTCAAAGTTCTTGGTGTCCTCCCTGTAAATGAGCAGGCCTATCATCATTAATATGCTGGTAACAGTCACCACAAAAAATAGTATACCCACATTAAAGCTCTGTAACGATTTTTCGGCCGGGATACTGTAAAACAAGAGTATGGTAATGAGGCCTCGTGGCATCAGGAAAAGCTCGGGGAAA
The DNA here is from genome assembly GCF_002288635.1 of Mucilaginibacter sp. MD40. Taxonomy (GTDB): domain Bacteria; phylum Bacteroidota; class Bacteroidia; order Sphingobacteriales; family Sphingobacteriaceae; genus Mucilaginibacter. Next base: position 525,663 of record NZ_NRSW01000001.1, read on the forward strand.
AGGTTGGTGCGCAATATAAACCGCAGGTACAGAAATCTGATGAGCAACAGCGCCAATACGATCAGGGAACCCAGTTTCCATACTGTAGGTTCAAACAGCACGTCGAGGTTAATAGTATAACCAAAAAGTATAAAAAAGAAAGTACGGATCAGGAAAGAAGTTTCGGCGGTAATGGAGCGGAGCACGGTGAGCGTGCCTTCCATATCTGCCGGCAAGGCAAAGTTTTTTAATTTCCCGATGAAGAAGATATCCGTATTATTTAATACCAGGCCGAATACCAGTATGATCAGTAAAGAGGGCAAGTGAATAGCCTCGCCTGTGGCATAAATAATGGAAAGAACCGCGAAAAGCAGGAAAAACTTTAGCTTGATGGTAATTTTTGCCAGTATAAATATTAAAAACAGAGATGCCGCTACCGCGATCAATATGGCTAACCCAATGTTGGCTAAAAATGATACGCCCGACATGAGGCTAAGCACATTTTTCGACAACATATAATTAAAAGCCAGGATGCCAATGATATCCGAAAAGGAAGATTCATAAATAATAAATTCCTTTTTAGGGCCGGGCAAATGCTCGGTACTGGGTATAACGATAGCACTGCTGATGATACTCATTGGGATGGCGTACAGGAAAGCTTTATCAAAATATTCGCCCAGCCAGTATTGTATGAGCCAACCTATACCCAATGCCGACACCAGAGAGATGACAAGCGCGGAGAAAAACGAGTTCCGGATAAGGCGAAGCTTATGGCTGTTCATCTCCAGTTCCAACGCGGCCTCCAGCACGATCATGATGAGCCCAACTACGCCGAGTATCTTTACCAGGCGTGATACATCCTGCTGAACAAAACCCTGGTAAACAGAGAAATACCTGATACCGATACCCGTGCCAATTAACAACAGCACCGATGGTATACGGGTTACCCGCGCAATGAGATTGAAAAAATAACTGAGCACCACAATGGCACCCAGGATGATAATGATATTATTAGAATGCAAGGGCATAGGCTCAAATATAGTAATTGCTTAAGCAAACGCCCTTACCGCTCAAAAGCCAGACCAAAACCCCGACCCCTTGTTAATGGCTCAGCCCTATGCTACTTTTTAAGTTCCGTTTGGTAAAGCACCTTGCCCGTTGCGTTAACGGCTTTAACATTAATTTTATCCTTATTAATGGCAAAGCACATAAAACCGTGGTCTGATGCCTGAAAACGGCTGTAAGGTATACCTTCGGTAACTTGTGTAAGCTCCGAACCGGCGCCTGATATGAACTGGTGTGTAACTCCCTCCGGTTTAAGGTGCTGCAAGGAATGGTCATGCCCGGAAAGATAAATGTCAACCATATATTTGGCGAAAACGGGACTCAGCTTTTCGCGTACGGTTAGTGTATCATAATTTTTTATACGCGGGCCAACGGTGTAATAAGGATGGTGGCCCACAATTATTTTCCACTTTACATCAGCAGGGGCGTTGCGTAACTGCTCGTCTATCCACACCATTTGCTGCTCCACCTGCGCTTTCCGCTCGGCATGCATCATGGGGTCGGTATCAATAAAAAGCATCAGCAATTTATCATTATTACCCAGCTTGTATTGTTTGGAATAATACAGGGCGGGCATACACCAGCGGCGGCTTACCTTGCTGTAACGTATTTGCGCTTCTGTATCCGAACCATAATCGTGGTTACCCAGCACCGGGTACCAGTCGCACTGCAGCGAGTGCGCTGTATAAATGTTTTCGAAAGAATAATGCCACAGCGGGTCATGCTCGCTCACTACCCCCCGTGGGTAAAAATTATCACCTACTGATACCACAAAATCATTGGGGTTGTTCAACGCCCAAAGGCCCATTTGCTTGGCCACTTCTGTTTGGTCATACTCCCCGTTACGGCCCCAGTCGCCTATGGCTATAAAGTGCACGTCATACTCATCTTTTAATGATGATGCCGAGAGGTCCTCACTTTCCAGGTGAGTAATCTCGTTATTTTCGGCCATAGCCATAATTGGGCTAACCAATGATGCGCCCAGGGTAGTAAGGGCCGTATTTTTAAGGAAGCTTCTGCGTTTCATACTGGTAATTATTTTTTATTTGAGCTGAATATTGGATCCATCCGAAAATACCCTCCACCAGGAAAACTAATTACATAGTCTGATTTAAAGTGGGTACTTTTTAAGTAATAATCTGTAGAGATAATTTGCGCGCCTGAACGCATGGCCGCTTCAAAGCTGCTTTTATCATTTACCCTTGCTTCTTCTGTATCGCTATCAGCACGTGTACGCACAATATACCCTTTTTTAACCAGCGAGGTAATTTCTGCCAGTTCCTTACGGGCATTGTTCCTTACACAAATAGCGGCTTCGGGCGTGCCGGGCTGCGCATTGATAAACAATACCCTGCCCTTAAGCGATGGATGCCCCTTTACATATTCGAGGTTCTTTGGCGCCTCCTCATCCAGCAGAAAGATGAACTTACCTTTAGCTTTCTTGAGCGAAGGCCAGTTTTGATGCAATACCGCTTCTTCCAGTGTACTGTATTTACCGCGCACGTCATCAGGTGTAATTACGTGATTCAGCCCCAGGTTATCGGCTATCTCTTTATCCAGCTTGTCATAAATAGCGGAGGTAAATTTATCCGGCACGGTAAAGCCAGGCCGTTTCATTGGCTCGTCCTTAGCATTCATGGTAATAAAAATGGGGCTATGCCCAGGGTGGGCGTCGGACCATTTTTTTAACTCCTGCAGGCATAAGGCAAAGGTAGGGCAATTGCTGCGGTAATCAATATCCTGTATGTGAAACACCTTAAAGCCAGGCTTTTTCATCAGGCCTTCGGTATCATATGGCGGTTGCCCCGGCGCCCAGGTTAAACCTTTAGGATGGGCATATTTACCGCCGGCTGTATCGGCATACACATCAATCTCCAGGTTACGCAAACCCATGTTTAATTGTGCTGTAAGACTAATATGCTCATAGTCGATCTTTGACATCGATACCGAATCATTTTTTTGCAGCAATTTGAACAATTTGGGATCTATCGCTTTCTTATAGCTGTTATGCGAACCTATCACCTGCACATGATTCATAGGTACATTATCGCCGGGACCGGTAAGTTTTGCGGCAGGTAAAAGCGCTATCAGTAATAAGCCAAATATATTTTTCATATACTATATTAAAAAAACAGCCGGTTAAAACCGGCTGTTCTGCTTTATTAATAACCGGTGTTTTGCACCAGGTTAGGATTAGTTTTTAATTCTGTTGATGGTATAGGGTATAACCTGCGGGTTGGGTCGGTATTCATTTTCAGGTTATCGTTCGGTAGCGGATACTCCACCTCGAACAAGCCATAACGGATAAGGTCGTTACGGCGCCATGCCTCCCATGAAAGCTCACGGGCACGTTCATCAAGCAGGCTCGTCAGATCAATAGTTGAGGCCGGTTGAGCACCTGCACGGGCGCGCAGTTTATTTACCAGGCTAAGCGGTGTTTGCGCGTCGCCGTTGATAACGGTTGGCGTTGCGCCGCGTAAAATAGCCTCTGCTTTCATCAGGTAAACATCAGCCAGCCTGAAAACCGGAACATCGTTACCATTTAAGCGGGTCGACTGGATGATCTGCGGATCGGGGTAGTACTTAATTGAACGTACACCTTCAGACTGGCTGGCAATGGTATTGCCCAGGTCCATCGGTTTGCCCGGCACCAATATCAGTTGCGGTGTAATATTGATCTGGGTGGTAGTATTGGGGTAATACACCGGCTGACTGGTGAAGCCACCGTTACCATCTGGATAATATTGCGGGCCAACCAACCAGGTTTTGGTGCGGAAGTCGTTAGGGATATTAAAACGATTATAAAACTCCGGCGTAGTACTCATGGCTATACTCAAGTTCACGTTAAGCCCGTAAGCCTGTGCCAGGTAAAAAAAGAAACCAAAGCGGGTGAACTGGTTACCCGGTATTTGCTGATCATAAGGGATAGCAAAAATAGTTTCGCTCACACCAGGGCCATTAGTAGGCAGGAAAATATCCCTGTATTTAGGGGTTAAAGAATAGTTAGTGTTAGCCTGCACGCTATCAGCCATGGTCACCACATCCTGGTTACGGTTGGTACCGTTATATACCGGGGCATTTAGGTACATTTTTGCCAAAAGGGCAAAAGCCATACCCTTTGTAGGGCGGCCATACTGTGTTGTATTGGTGGTGCTGTTACTGGTTTTAGCAGGCAGCAATGGTAATACAGCTTTTAATTCGCTTTCTATAAAGTCAAACACCTTAGCCCTTGGCTGGTTGGCCGGCGGCGTAGCCACCGGGAAGGTGGTAATAATGGGTACATTACCATAAGTATCCATCATAAAGTAATAGTACAGCGCACGCATGGCCCTTATCTCGGCCATGTAAGCTGTTTTTATAGATGCCGGTGAGTTAGCCGCGTCAATAACGGTTAATAAACGGTTACAGGTATTTATACCGCTAAAACCCCATTGCCATATAGCAGTAACGGTAGGGTGGTCGGCAGTCCAGGTGTGGTAATGTAACTGGCGGTACTGGCCGCCATCGTCAAAGTTACCATCGCGTGCCGGGATAATGGCCTCGTCTGTTGAGAGCTCCTGCAGCCTCCAGTAGTTTACCGCGAAGTTTGATGACAGGTTGGAATACATGGTACCTGTAAGCGCGTTGTAATCTGCTGTGGTAACGGGGAAGTTAGCCTTTACATATTGCGACTCTACCGGCACATCTAACTTAGTACAAGAACTAACGGCTATTACTGCCGCGCATCCTGCTAATACTGTATATATCTTTTTCATGTTAATATGCTGTTGAATAAATTAAAACGATGCGTTTAAGCCAAATAAGAACGTACGCGTTTTAGGATAATAATTGTTGTTATCAATACCCGGTGTTAAACCGCCGATGTTCACTTCCGGATCAATACCCTTGTATTTAGTGATCACGAACAGGTTATTGCCTGACAGATACAAGCGGATTGATTTGATAGCGGCGATCTTAGGCTTAATGGTATAACCAAGTGTGGCGTTATCCAAACGCACGTATGAGCCGCTTTCCAGGAAACGGTCTGATATCAGGTACGCGTTGATATCCTTGTATGACTCGCCCAGTGTAAACCTCGGGATATTTTGCAGTTTAGCATCAGCCGGGTTGTTCAGGTTGGCCAAAGTGGCGTTAAGTATCTTATTACCCGCCACGCCTCTGATCAGGAAATTCAGGTCGAAGTTTTTGTAGTAGAAAGTGTTGGTCCAGCCGTAAATTACCGTTGGCTGCGCGTTACCGGCTATACGCTGGTCGGTTGTTAAAGGCTGGGTAGCGATGGTGTTACCCGCAGCATTTTGGTAAGTACTTACGCCGTTAGCGTTTTTACCCATGTAATGATACAGGTAAAAAGTACCGATAGGCTGGCCGGGCTGAACGATCTGGCTGTAATTACCTGATTGGCCCTTGCCGCCTAACTGCGCCGTGTAGAACGATGGCAGGTTGAACTGGCCTTTAGATAAACTTTCCACAACGTTTTTGTTGTGCGATACGTTCACGGATGTTTTCCAGGTAAATGAACCGGCTTTAACCGCAGTAGCGTTTAATACCACCTCGATACCTTTGTTGCTGATCTTACCGGCATTTGCCGTGATGGTATTAGTAAAGTATTGGGTTAATGATACGGGGTATTGATCATAGATCAGGTCGGAAGTTTTCTTGATATAGTAATCTACCGAACCGGTAATGCGGTTTTTGAATAAACCGAAATCCAAACCGATGTTGGTAGTGGCGGTACTCTCCCATTTCAGGTCAGGGTTTTCGTTACGCACTGGGCCAATAGCATTGGTAATGTTTCCGTTTGACAGGAATTTGCTGCTGGTACCGTTATTGGTTTGGGTACCGTATATCAATATAGACGAGAAGGCATCGAAACCAACGCTGTTACCCGATTTACCGTAACCGGCGCGTAATTTCAAATCACTGAAAACAGGCAGCTTCTGCATAAAGTCTTCACTGATGATCCTCCAGCCTACTGATGCCGCGGGGAACAAACCATAACGGTGGTTAGCACCAAAAGCAGATGAACCATCATCACGTAATGATGCCTGCACCAGGTATTTATCGTCAAACTGATACTGTGCACGTCCGTAGTATGATATTAAACGCAGGGTTGATATCGGTGAGTTATCAAACACGATCTGTGATACCGATGCCGGGTTAGACAGGAAAAGGTTATTGTAAGTAAGGTTATCGTTGCTGAAGTTTTGGGTTTGTACGCCAAAGCCATCGCTGGTGCGGTTTTGTTGGTACGAATAACCTGCCAGTAATTTTAATGAATGGCGACCGAAGTCCCTGTCGTAGTTAAAGTACGATTCAACAATGTTGTTGGTGTTCAGGATAGCTGAACGGCGGGCTACACCATTAAGGTTCACCGCCAGGCCCGACTGGCTGTTGAGGTAAGTATTGTAATTGAACTGATCGCGCTGTTGCGAACCGCTAAGCGTAAATTTTAAACCTCTGAGAATGTCCACCTGCACAATACCATTGATCAGGGTTTTGTTATCATTACTCTTAATGGTATTGTTGTTTAACAACGATAGCGGGTTTAAAGTACCGCTACCTGTACGCTGATAGTTCTCTTTGTAGGTACCATCAGGGTTAAACGGACTTACGGTTGGCAAATAGAACAACATAGCCGGCAACACGTAGTTCTGGTAAATATCGTCGCTGTTGGTATTACTGTTGGTTAAGTTAAGGCTTAACTTGAGGCGGTTATCAAAAAAACGCTGGTTAACATAACCACGGTATATGGTACGCTCCAACGCGGTACGTTTAAGCACACCTTCGTTTTTAAAGTAGTTTACGCTTGCTCCGTAATCGGCACTGTTGCTGGCGCCATTATAGCTTAAGTTATGGTTTTGTGAATAACCTTTGCGCTCGACTAGGTTTTGCCAGTTGGTGTTTGAACCATCATCGTCAAGTGGTTTTGCCAGAGGAGCAACACCATTATCGGCCAGGTATTTACGCAACTCGTCGCCGGTTAGCATATTTATCTTTTTAGATACCTCCTGCATAGTGGCATAAGCGTTGTAGCTGAGGTGGCTCTGGCCTGCTTTAGACCTTTTGGTAGTTACGATAATTACACCGTTTGCCGCACGTGAACCGTAAATAGCGGTTGATGAAGCATCTTTTAAAACGTCGATCGTTTCAATATCAGAAGGTGCCAATACATCAATTGACGCACCCGGCACACCATCTATCACATAAAAAGGCTCCTGTGCGCCACCGGTAGCCCTGATGGTTGATGGGCCACGCAGTACTACAGAAGGCGCTGCATTGGGGTCGCCGCTTTTGGTAATATTTAAACCGGCTACCTTACCCTGCAAAAGCTCGGCCGGGGTAGTGGTAGCACCCACGTTAAACTCTTCAGACTTTAAAGTGGTGATAGAACCCGTTACATCGCGTTTGCTCGCTGTACCATAACCAATTACTACAACATCCTTCAGTTGTTTGGCATCCGGCACCAGGTTAGCGTTGATCACGTTGCCTGCACCCACAATTACATCTTTAGATAAATAGCCTACAAAGCTGAACCGTACGGTTGCATTGGCTCCGGGTACATTGAGTGTATACTGGCCTTTGGCATCCGTCATGGCACCGGCATTGGTGCCCACTACGGTAACTGATACACCCGGAAGCGGTTCGCGCTTCTCATCGGTAACCGTACCTCTTATTGTTTTGCCGGTTTGTGACATAGCCGGCAATACGCTGATCATGACAGCACATACCATCAGCAGCAACTGCCTTGGGTATTTTTTGCCATCATTTAAAAAACGCTCGTAAAATTGTTTCATAAATAACCTGTTTAAATTTTGGAGTTTTTGTGCAATTTAAATTGACCGCAAAGTAAGGGCAGTTCTATTGCCATAATATCAATTGAATGTTAGCTTATTGATGATTTTGGCAATAAAAACAACCCAAACTCCTCTCTTATTAAAGGATTATTTAACGATGTATTAATACCTAATTAAGACACCAGACCTAATCGGATTACTACAACCCAATCTTGCAAAAAGATAATAGTAAGCTAAAGATGGCTTTACACACTTTGCCTACCATTGCGCACCGTTATTTTTGATACCCCGGGATATCGGCTAACAAAAAAAGCCACTTCATTTCCATCACATGCATTCTTCCTCTGGTAGCATTACCCGTAAATTCTCTGTTATCTGTCAGTTCTTGCTATTACTGACTTCCACATGCCAGTTTGCCTCGGCACAATCTAAACATGTTAACCCGTGGACGGCTAAACCGATAGCCATGATACCTCCTCCGGCCAGCCTTACTGATGGTATTTGGCTAAAGGGCGACCTGCACGTACACTCACGACATAGCAAGGAGTCGTCAAATAACCCCATTTCCAGGATCATTTCCTTTTCACGTTCTGTAGGGATGGATTACGTTTGTATTACTGACCATGATAACCACGTAGAGGGCGATGTGGCGCACCATACCTGGGCTGATCCGGAGTTTAAGTCTGACTCCCTTTTGTTGCTGTATGGTGCCGAGTGGACCACCACGCGCGGGCATGGCAATGTATTTTCGGCAAAGCCATATGATCATCAGTTGTTATATGATGTGCGTGATCAGCGGGATGTGAACATCGCCAAAGTAAAAAACAAACTTGGCATACACCTGTCGGCCAACCACCCCAGCGGTAAGGATAATTTCGGCTATTCTTATGACCTGGTACAATCCATAGAGGTATGGAACTCTGCCCTCTGGGGTAAAAACGCCAATGCCATAATGATATGGGACGACATGCTTTCGTCGGGCAGGAAACTTACCGGTCGTGGCGGCAGCGACGCGCATCACGGCATGCCCGAGAGCCCTGACAAAGCCACCAAAAATAGCGGCGAGGCAAAAGTGAACTATGTGGGCACCCCTACTACCTGGGTATTTGCCAAAAACCGGAGCGCGCAGGCCGTAGTTGACGCCTTAACCAATGGCCGTGTATCTGTAAGCGCCAACCCCTATGCACCAAGGGTTGAGTTTTATGCCGACCTTAACAAGGATGGCCAAATGGATATGATGATGGGTGATAACGCCAAAGCAAGCGGCAAGCCGGTTAATTTCCGGGTAAAACTCATCACCGACCATTTCCCCGAGGGTGAATACACCATCAGCATCATTAAAAACGGAGAGAAATTTGGTACTTATACCGTTACAGGCAAAGCACCTGTGGCAGAGTTTACCGACACCCCTGCCTCAACAGGCCGCACCTATTACCGGGTGATGGTTGAAGGGCCGCAAACGCCATACCCTCAACTACCGGGTTGGGCGGCAGTTAGTGGCCGTATGGTAGCATTAGCCAACCCGATATGCTTTAATTTTGACCCGGCGTTTTAAACCTCCAGGCTCTTGTTTCCTCAAAATTCCGCTTTGAATATCAGCGATATACTGACATTCAGGAGACACTATTTTTTAAGATATTGCTTACTTTTGCATACTGAAGATTTTAAAATTCCTTTTCAACCGCAAGCATACAGCAACCCGCTGTTATCTCAATGAGAACCATTTAGCTTTTAGCGCATTACAAGGCTCTGAATCTTTAGCAAATTCACATTTTAAATATTTAAACAAATGAGGCAACTTAAAATTAGTGAGTCTATCACCAATCGTGAGACGGCGTCGTTGAATCAATATTTGTCAGACATTGCCAAGATTCCGATGGTTACCGCACAGGAAGAGGTGATCTTAACTCAAAAAATAAGAGAGGGCGACCAGGCCGCGCTTGAGCGTTTAACTACCGCCAACCTGCGCTTTGTGGTTTCTGTAGCCAAACAATATCAAAGCTCGGGACTAACGCTTGGCGACCTGATCAATGAAGGTAACGTGGGCCTGGTTAAGGCAGCAAAACGTTTTGATGAAACAAAAGGCTTTAAATTTATATCATACGCCGTATGGTGGATACGCCAGTCTATATTGGCAGCTATCGCCGAACAATCGCGCATGGTGCGTTTACCAGCCAACCAGGTGGGCGACCTGTCGAAAATAGCAAAGGCGGCATCTAAATTAGAGCAGGTATATGAAAGGCAGCCAACTCCCGAAGAATTGGCGGACGACCTGGAACTTACCGTTGAAAAAATAACCGGCTCATTAGCCAATTCGGGCAGGCACTTGTCTTATGACACGCCTTTCTCGGCTGATGAGGATAATACCCTGCTTGATGTTTTAAAGAGCGCTGACCCGGATACAGACAAAGACATGATGAATGAATCATTAAGTATTGATGTAAACGAAAGTATGCGCATACTTGGCGATAAGGAAAGAGAAATATTGGAACTTTTCTTCGGCCTTAAACATCAGCACGCGCACAGCCTGGAAGAAATTGGCAATATGTTTAACCTTACCCGTGAGCGCGTAAGGCAAATTAAAGATAAAGCCCTTGCAAGGCTTCGTGGCAGCAGGCAGGCGGTATCGTTAAAAACTTATCTGAATTAAAAAAAGAGGCCTTCAATTGAAGGCCTCTTTTTTTATATGTTTCCTCAGGAGAAACTATTTTGCAGGCTTAACCCCTTCGGAGGTCATTACTACTCTTTTCATGGAACCATCCCGGTTATAGTATAGCCGGTCAATACATACCGAACGGCTAAAACTACCACCATCGCGCTCTATGCCTCCGTTATGGTAAATAAAGTACCATTTCCCTTTAAATGCTACTATTGCCTGGTGGTTGGTACCACAGTTACCGGCCAGTTCATTTAATATGCCTTTGTAGCGGTAAGGCCCTTCCGGGCGATCGGCCATGGCATACGCGGTTTTCTCGGGCAGGCCGGATGCGTATGAAAGGTAATATTTGCCTTTATACTCGTGTATCCACGGCGCTTCCTCAAACTTAAACCCCGGGAAATCTATCTTGCCCACCTTGCCATCAATCTCTATCATATTGTTTTTCAGTTTGGCATAATAACATACGCCATTACCCCAGAATAACCAGGCCTGGCCGGTTTTATCGATCATTACGGTAGGGTCAATACAGGTCCAGTAATGGGTTGAAGCAAAGCAATCGGCATTGGTGAGCAGGGGTTTACCAATAGCATCATGATAAGGGCCCTGGGGCCTGTCGGCCACCGCCACACCAATACCCGAGCCATTGGTACTGATATACCAGTAATATTTACCGTTACGCTTTATGGCCTGCGCTGCATAAGCATCGCCGGTTTTATCCCATTTAAAATCGGTGATCTTTAGTGGAGTGGGGTATTCGGCCCAGTGCTGCATATCGGTAGTAGAGAATACGCACCAATCCTTCATTTTATAGCCATTCTGGCCTCCGGCGTAATCGTGTCCGGTAAATAGCCATAGGGTGTCGCCCTCTACCATGGCCGCAGGGTCCGCCGTGTATTTATGCCTGATAACAGGATTACCCGATGAGGTAAAATGATATAACGAGTCTTTCGCCTGCTGTGCAAAAACTGCATCAGTCGCAAAAAGAACTGCTATGATATAGCCGGCGGCAAAAATTCCTTTAATCTTCCTGGATATCATTCGCGCTTAATTGGATTTGTCAAGTAATTCAGCAGGCACCCCGCCCCATTTGTTATTTAGTCGCTGCGCTTCTGTACGGGTTATACTGATCACGGTACCATGCCGGGGGTTGAAATCTTTAGTAAAGGACTCCGGCGTTTGAGTAAAATTGAAAAGATCTGCACTCCGCTGAAACTCGTAACGTTGGCTGGTGTATAGGTCATACATCAGGATATATTCGTCCTTATTATTCAGCTTAAATATCCCCGAACCCTCAACCGGTATGTGCCTGGCCGAGTAGGCATCTATGTATTTAAAATCTTCCAACCATGGGCCTTGTAAACTTTTACTGGTGGCCTGCTGTATCCCGTTTGACACTTCTTTACCTTCGGCATCCTTTGTATTGCCTTTATAAAAAAAGTGGTACAAACCATCTTTATAAATAATATCGCCGTCAATGGCACCGTATTTCGCTTTAAACATGGGTTTGGGCGCTGCCTCAAAGCCCGTGAAATCTTTATTGGCATAAGCACAGTAAAAATCAAGCGCGGGGTTATCTTTGAATTTAACGGTGAAATAAACCAGGTACTTGCCCGCCTTAGCATCATAAATGGTTTGTGGTGCCCAAACCCATTGTATGTTTGGGAACTGTTGCGGATAGTCTTTCTCCAGATCAATAATACCATGCGTCCAGTTGATCAGGTCATTGGAGCGCAGCATCACGATGCCCGGGTTATGCCCCCAGCCATCTTTAACAGTGAACATATCTGTTGCCACCATGTAAAAACCTTTATCATGGTGTCCCCTCAAAATATGCGGGTCGCGAATGCCTCCCGTTCCGGATATTTGCGCGGAGGGTATAATCGGCTGATTGTTATTGAGCGCTTTCCAGTATATGGCATCGGCACTTACCGCAAACCGGAGCTGCTCCTGCAGTTCGCCCGGCCCGGAACCTTCAAAATAAGCGAACAAATAGCCATCATATTTGGGTTTACTTATAACAGCGGCTTTTTTAGTGCTTTGCGCCTGCAATATAGCCACCCACCATACTGCCGCTAATAAAAAAACAACTCTTTTCATTTACAACTTAACTACCGTTTCACCACCAATATAATTTATAGTTTTTACAGGCGCATTGGCCTCCATACCGTTGTTTGTACCGGATTTAACTACACATATGTTAAATTTACGCTTGCTAAGAATTCCCGGGAAGCTACCTTTGCGGCTGCCTATGGTAAGCTGCTTTTTAGCATCGTTCCATTTAAATTCAATGGTGCTGTACATACCCTTCTCATAATTGTAGTTATCTTTCTCATCTTCGTAAAGGGTAAAGCTGCCGTTAGCGCCGGGGTAAACACGCAGCTCCAGGTCATCCCACTTCTTTTCGCTGCTGTACTGCACTGAGGGGCCCCATGGTAACACGGTACCAGCCTTTACATAAATCGGGACGATATCTTTAGGCACATCTTTACTTACAGTTTGCCCACCAGCGTGCTTTTCGCCGGTCCAGAAATCCCACCAGGTAGTACCCGCAGGCAGGTAAACCGGCCAGGTTTTAACATCGGGCCTGGTTACCGGGCTAACCAGCAATGAACGGCCGAACAAATATTCGCTGCCTATTTCTTGTGTTTTGGTATCAGCCGCGAAATCCATTATCAGCGGGCGCATAAACGTACCATCATTCCTGGAAACATCCCATGAGGTACTATAGTTGTAAGGCAGCAGGCGGTAGCGCAGGTTGATCATTTTTTCCTGCCCGTCAAAACACCAGTCGCCGGGCTTACCAAAGTTGAATATTTCACGAGGGACATCTGTACCATGCGAACGCATCATAGGGCAAAACGCGCCAAACTGCATCCAGCGCAGGTAAAGCTCCTGGAAACCCGGATTTTTAGCACCACCGCCGTCTATCCAGCTACCGGCAAAAAAACCGCCTATATCACTATTCCAGTTAGGTATACCCATTAAAGTGTAGCTAAGCGCCGCCGGTATCTGCTTTTGCAGCATCTCCCATGACGAAGGTACATCGCCGCTCCAGGTATTTGAACCATATCTTTGCTGCCCCACAAAACCCGAGCGTGTTAGTAACACTACCCGCTTATTTTTCGAAAATGCTTTTTGATGTGTAGCGATACCGCCGTTATGCATTAACGAAAAAGCATTTTTTACGCTACGGTATGAACCTAAATGGGTAGGCAGGTCAAAATCAGTTTCCTTAACATTGATATGATCCGGCTCGGTTGAATCCAGCCACCAGCCATCGTTACCTATATAGCTGAATATTCTTTTGTTCAGGTATTTCCAATAAATATCCAGCGCAGCCGGGTTATAAACATCATATGGCCTTGCGCCGCTGTTTGGTGGCCAGGTATCAAAATTAATGATCATATTCTTACTGTCCAGCTCCTTACGCTGGTCGGTTTTGGGGCCAAAGCCCGGCCAAGTAACGATCATTGATTTCGCGTTGAGCTTATGAATCTCATCCACCCACTTTTGAGGTTGCGGAAAACGTTCCGGATCAAACAACTGCGAGTTCCACGCACTGTCTGTGCCTTTATACTCGGGCCAGTACCTCCAGTCCTGTATAATTACGTCAATAGGAACTTTTAATTCGCGGTATTTCTTAAGCACGTTTAAGCTTTCTTCCTGGTTCTTGTAACGCTCCTTGCTCTGGAAAAAACCGTAAGCCCATAAGGGCAGCATGGGCGCTTTGCCCGAAAGACTGCGGATATCTTTAATTACACCATCGGCGTTGCCCCCGTACATAAAGTAATAATCAGCACAATGGCCCAGGCTTTTAAAGGCCAGTTCGCCCGGTTGGTCAGAGAAATTGGATATGGAATAATTATCCCAATAAACACCATAACCTTTTATCGACATGAAATATGGCGCGTAGGTAAAAGTGTTTTCGTTTTTCATCTGGTAAGATGCGCCGCGGCGATTGAACTTGTTATCCATTATCTGGCCAACGCCATAAATGGGCTCGGCTTTATCCAATACAAATGAGCCTTTGACATTGTAGGAAGGCTTACCGGCATCATCCTGAGGCGTAAATGTGGTAGCACTATCTTTTAGTAAGATGCGGCCCTTAAGGTCATAAAAATTAATGCGGCCATTGAGGCGATTAACCGTCACCTTTAAGCTTGCCGATCGCAAGGTAGTTTCATTGCCGTTTTGCTGTTTAACAACACGTGTGGCTTCGGGGGTTTTAATAACTACCAGGCTTGCTTTTGAGTAGGGGTGATTTGATGGCGTTTTAAATACCCTTACAATACCGGGCGAGTAAAATTGCACAGCAACATCCATGTTACCGGTCTTTACTTTTAAGGATTGGTTTTGTTGACCGTTAGACCGGCCCGGCATGGCGCAAATAGCCAATGCAGCTAACACGGTGCTAATGCTTAATCTTTTTATCATAAATGGTTTAACTGGCAGGATAAAATGTAAGAAACACAATAAAAAAGTGCATGCTTAAGCATCTCTAAAATCTCTTACAGACTGCAATATAACCTTTATAATATTAAGTGTCAAAAAAACAATTTAATTTGGAAGATAGTTTATATGTAAACGCAGAAACCAACCGCTATGGGTTGGTTCTTGCTATCTATCTCACACTAAAAAATACTACTTATGCTTTAGCTTATCCTCCGAGTCGGTCACGTGCCCATCATTTTTACCAGGACCGATATTTTTGTCGGAGGTATCCTGCGCCGCGCCTGAACGGCCTGCCGTATCTGCATTTTTATCAAAAGCGGTGCTATCCGGTTTATCGTTAATTCCCATTGCCCCCTCAGGGTTACCGTTATCGCCACAGGCAGTAAGGCTTAGCCCCGCCGCCGTAAATAATAATATCAATATCTTTTTCATAGCAATATGTTATATGGTAGGTATCCCACCTGTTACCTGTATAGTAGCACCTGAAATAAAGCTGGCTTCTTCTGATGCCAACATCACATAGGCCGCCGCAAGTTCTGCGGGCTGGCCGGCCCTTTTAAGAGGAACATCCTGGCCAAATTTACTTATCTCCTCTTCTGTCATGGTTGAGGGTATCAGCGGCGTCCATATCGGCCCGGGGGCAACGCAGTTCACACGTATACCTTTCTCGCCCCAGAGTTGCGCCATACTGGATGTAAAGTTTTGGATAGCCCCTTTGGTTGCCGCGTAAGGTATTAGCGTGGGCTTAGGCTTGTAAGCGTTCACCGAAGTAGTATTAATAATAGCGCTACCCGGCTTTAAATGTTCCTCGGCCATTTTGCACAAATAGAACATGGGGTAAATATTGGTTTTAAAAGTGCGGTCCCACTCTTCTGTTGATATTTCCTGTAATGATGGGCGCGACATTTGGAAAGCCGCGTTGTTAACGATGATATCCACACCACCCATTTCACTTAAAGCCATATCAATTATTTGGCGGCAATGCGCTTCTTCACAAATATCGCCGCTAACTAATATCGCTTTGCGGCCTACTTCTTCAACATAACGAGCGGTTTCCTTAGCATCTTCGTGCTCATTTAAATAAGCTATCAACACATCAGCACCTTCCCGCGCAAAAGCTATCGCGACAGCACGGCCAATGCCCGAATCGCCGCCGGTAATAATCGCTTTTCTACCTTCCAGTTTGCCGCAGCCTTTATAGGAGCTTTCGCCATGGTCGGCCGTTGGATTCAACTTTTCCTCACTTCCCGGGCTTGGTTGCTTATCCGCCGGGAAGGGGTTATTCTCATATTTTGTTCTTGGATCGTTCATGTTTTCAAGTTTGTTTTATTTGATAAGCCGGCGGCTGAGTCGTCATGCAGGTCAGCTTCGGCAAATGTCCTTACATCGCCTGATGATAGTTTAACCTTTATCTCATCACCTATTACTTCCAGCACATCGCCTTCGCCCTCCGGGGTAGTTACTCTTTGGCCCTTGACATATCCTCTGCTGTTATCCATTTTTTAAATATTATGGGTGATTGGGTTGCTGCCCATCAAATGCTGAAGGAATGGCACCATTGTTTTTACCGTCTTTAGTTTCCAGGGCCGGGTGTCCGCTTTGTGCTACCTCATATGTTTTATGACCTGCCAAAGTATCCTCCTGTGTAATCAGATCTTTCGTAGGCGAGGCGCCAACGTGTTGCTCCTCCGGGGATTCAGCCGCGTTTTGTTCCTGCTCTTCCAATTGATCGGTATTACGGGCTCCTTTTATTATTTCATCGCCTGTTGCTTCATCGGGCCGGTAACTTTGCTTACCGTTTTCCGGCGCGTGTTGCTGGCCCGGAGCCATATTATCTTGTTTTGCCATATCTTATTATTTTTAAACAGCAGCCAGCACAGTGTAAAAACTGTTAAAAAAAATTACCGCCGACCATATCACAAGCCATACCCATACGGGCATTTGCTTCCGTAAACCGCTCATTGTATCAATGAATGGAGGTGTCCGGTTTTTTAGCTGCAGGAATACCATTAACCGTATCCTGTTCGGTACGGGTGCTATCGCCTACGGTACCGGCGCCTGCCGAGCCCGTACCTGAACCGGGCGCACCTGTGCCATCATTTATACCTGCCGAGTCTGACTCTCCGGCATTGCTTGACGCGCCTGTGCTACCATTCCCTTTACAAGCCACAAGGCCCGTGCTTAAAGCGATCGCTATTATCCAAACGTACTTTTTCATGTTGTTTATGATTAAGATGCTTAACGTTTCCTGTTAATTAATGATGAACAAATGGCTGCTACCACAAATGCGCCTATAAATACTTTTTTGATCATTGCAGGCCGATTATATTCCCATTCTGCCTTGTAGCCTTTTTCTGCAAAAACATTTGGAAACTCCCCGCTCTTGATGTCGTCAATCAGCCCTTCTACTACATTTATGCGATCGGCGAGGATGAGCGGCAGCCAGTGGCGGTACCTGTCTTCGCTATGTTTAAAAGCAAATCTCCTGATGGCGCCGCTTAAGCCGGATGGCGGTACGCTGGTACCGAAAACAGCGGTTGGAGCAGGCCGTTCAATTGATTGCAGTATTTCCACATTGAGTGGCTGTTGCGCGGCACGCTCATAATTTAATCTTTTATGGTCATCGCCGGTGTAATGTTTCATGGGGTAGGTTGGCTCGTTTTCAGGGTCAGCATCCATTCCCCAACCGGGTATATCTTTATAATTTTCGTTATCAGCTGTCATGATGATTTGATTTTAAGGGATGAGCACTGTTTTAATACAGTTATCCAGTTTTGATGAAAAGAGATGATAGGCATCAGCCACTTCGGCCAGCGGCACGCGGTGGGTAATGAGTTCGCTGGGTTTGAGCCTCCCTGCCTGCACATGCTCAATAAGCTTAGGCAATAACCGTTTTACCGACGCCTGATTAGCCCGCAGGGTAAGCCCTTTATTTAAAATATTACCTATAGGAACGAGGTTAAAGGGCGGCCCGTAAACACCCACAACCGAAACTATACCGCCCTTTTTTACCCCGTTAATAGCCCATTGCAAGGCAGTAGTAGCGCCGGCTTGCAGCAGGCCTACACGGCCTGTTAATGTTTGAAGGGTATTACCTTCTGCCTCGCAGCCAACGCAATCAATACATACATCGGCACCATACCAATCGGTAGTTTTTTTGAGGAACAGTACGGGATCTTCTAACGATTTAAAGTTATATACCTCGCACTTGGCGTAATTTTTAGCAAACTCCAGCCGATAATCCACATGATCGATCACGATTACCCTCGACGGCCCAAAGAACCATGCACAGCGGGCCGCCATAATACCTATTGGCCCGGCACCAAATACTACTACCGTATCGCCCTCTTTTATGCCTGCCATTTCAGCCGCCTGGTAGCCCGTAGGTACTACATCCGTAAGCAATACGGCATCATCGGGGTCCATATCCGGCGGTATCACCGTAGGGCCTACATCAGCGTAAGGTACACGTACATATTCGGCCTGGCCGCCGTCAAAACCGCCCGCGGTATGCGAGTACCCAAATATGCCCCCTACTGCCGTAGCCATAGGGTTTGATTCGTGGCAGTTACCATACAGGCCTTGTTTACAAAAATTACACCTGCCGCAGGCGATGTTAAAGGGGACCAGTACATGATCGCCAACCTTCACATTTTTTACCATAGGGCCTACTTCTTCCACAATACCGGTAAACTCATGCCCAAAGGTTGAGCCTACCCGCGTATCAGGCACCATACCATGGTACAGGTGAAGATCGGAGCCGCATATGCACGACCGCGTTACACGCACAATGGCATCTTCGGGATGCAGTATTTCAGGTATTGCTTTTTGCACAGTACGGACCCGGTACGGGCCACGATAATTCATAGCTAACATAGCAGCGTGTTTTAGTTAATAAAATGATGTGATTTCAGATCTGTTAATGATCTCCGGGCAGCGGCTTCGTATATATTTTCAACATTGCATTGCCAACAATGTTTTTAAAAATTAACTTTTAAATAAATTAATTTCAATAAAATAAATTAAACCCGTATAATGAGCCCGAAGGCCGGCATCAGATCATTTGCAGATGAGGCCTTATCTTTAGTTCCACCACATCGCAACGTGCAGGCTGCTCCAGGGTGTAAGCAATGGCAGCGGCTATATCGTCCGCCTGAAGCATTTCCAGGTTTTGCTGCTTTTCCTTTTTTTCGTCGGTGCTGTAGGGCTGCATATCGGTATCAACCGCCCCGGGTTCTATTAACGTTACTTTTATGCCCTGCTCGTAAACCTCTTTCCGCAGGCTTTCCGCAAAGCCCTGTATGCCTGCTTTTGTGGCTACATAAACAGAGCTGCCTTTCTCCCTTACATCAGCACTCATGGAACCAACATGAACAATGTGCCCGCTACCATTTTGCAGCATCCTGTCAAGCGCGTAGCGGGTACAGGCCATATAGCCCAGCAAATTGGTGTTTACAATTCGTTGCCAGTCCTCATAGTCACCATCAGTAATACCCTGAAAGGCTAAGGCGGCGTTGTTAATTAATACATCCACTTTTTCCAAAGCCTCGTCGGCACGGTTAAATAACTCCTCAATACCTTCTTTAGTAGCAAGGTCGGCCACAAAGCCGGTAACCTTAGCCTCAGATCCAACTGCTTTAATATCATTTAGCGCTTCGTTAAGATGGTCCTGGTTTGAACCCGTAAATACAATATTGGCGCCTTTTTGTGCCAGCAATATCGCAGTTGCCCTACCAATACCGGTTGTTGCCCCGGTAATTACCACATTCATCCCGCCCAGCACTGCCGAAGCATTGCTATTAATTGCTGTAGTCATATCCTTATTTTTAAATTGTTAAACATGAAGTGCCACAAATACGGCTCCTGTTTCTTCCTTATTCCTTGCTGTTTCAAACGCCTCGTTAATCTCATCCAATGAGAACCTGTGCGTTATCATTTTCGCGGCGTTCAGCTTCCCTTTCGCCAGCAGGTCTAATGACATTTGCATCTCCGGATAGATATCCCAATAAGAGTAGCTGGCGCTTGGTATAAGCCTGATCTCCGACATTTGTATATGGCTCCAGTCAAGCTCAATGCCTTTTTGTTCTTTTTCGAAACCGCCTACTATTACTACCTTGCCACCTATACGGCTAAAGCTTACGGCTTGTGGTAATGTAATAGGCATGGCTATCCCCCCGGCGCACTCAAAAACAATATCGGCACCGCGCCCCCCAGTAAACTCCATTACTTTGCGCAGGGCATCTTCTTCACTTGTATTCACTACTACATCGGCTCCTAATTCTTTTGCTAAATCCAGTGCCGAGTTCACTTTATCGGTAATTAATACATCCGCACCGCTGATTTTTGCCAATTGAAGCTGGCCCAAACCAATGCAACCTGCGCCAATCACCACCACCTTATCATTAAGCCTGATGTTGCTTAGTTGGATGGCGTGCATACATACCGAAAATGTATCCAGCAGGGTGGCTTCTTCAAAACTTACATGATCGGGCAGCTTATAAAACTTTTTACAAGGGCCTGCTACATATTGCGCGAAGGCCTGAGATACGGTACGCATACGTACCGGGTATAGGTTAGGGCAAAGGTTATATTGCTGTATGTTACACCATTCGCAGGTATCGTCACCTAAAACGGTTTCAATAACCACACGGTCGCCGGGCTTTACATTTTTTACGGCAGGGCCAACATCCACCACTTCACCGGCCAGTTCATGCCCTATTATTTTGCATTTAAGTTCGGGCTCTTCTTTCTTCCAATGCCGCAGGTCGGTACCACATATCCCGGCGGTTTTAACCCGGGCCAATACCCAGTCATCCTGTGCTATTTCAGGTAGTTTTGCCTCCCCTATTTCAAACTCACCCTCCAACGTTTTAAACGCTGCTTTCATTTCCTGTTGTTCCATATTATATTCTTTAATTGGCCCACCTGATGATGATCGTTTGGTCGCCATGTACATTTACCTCTAAAGGCATTTGGCGCATATCCATTTTGTCCAACAACTCCTGGTCATGTTTATTACCCGCCAAAACGCTGATATCCGGCATATCCTTATCTTCTGTTTTGATGACACACAACCGGCAGGTAAATTGCCCATTGCCCAGCACTGTAATGGAAAGCGTATTATCTTTAATGACCTTGCCTGATGTAGGATAGTCAATGAATACCATAAAAGGCTGGCCGGGGATAATGATGTAATGCCTTGGCACAATACCGAAGGCCAGGCCCGCGCCGTATACTTCCTGCCCAACCGAACCTGATTTTTCCCAGCCATCATGTATGTCTTCCAGCGCAATCCAGAGCTTGGGGTCTATCTCGCCTGTGGTTGGTTCTTCTGCCAGCATTTCATTAGGCAGCATTGGCGGATAATAAAATATAGCCCGGTTGATAAAGTATTTTACGTACTCGGCTAAAAGCAGTTTTGCACTTTCTGATAGCGGAGCTTGCTCTGCCATTACCAGCAGATCCTGGAAGGCGGCAAAACATTCCTGCTCCTCATAAACCGCCATGTAAGGCGCATCATTAAGCGGAAACAATCCAAAAAACAGCGGGAAATTTTTTCCGTAGCCATAATCACACTCCCATATGGCCATGTTTTTAAACATATTGGCAATAAGCATGTTGCAGATATCCAGGTATATCTGTTTCCCGGTTTCTTTATAAAGCCTCAACGTAGCTTTAGTGGCAAAGGCTACATTGTTTGCCTGATAAAAAACATCAAACCCAAACTGTTTAAGCGATTGCGCGGCGGTTTCGGCCTCTTCGTAAAACTTACGGTTGCCGGTAAGGTCCCATGCCTGCAACATAATTTGCACGTATACCCCTGCCACATCCTTTTCGCCGCCGGCCCCGGGCTTGGTTTCGGCCTTAATGGTTTCCAGTGTACGCATGTTATAGAAAACCGGCCACTTATAGTTAAAGTGATGCGCTACCTTTATGGCGTAGTCAATTGATTTCAGAAAAAGATCTTTCGCCATTTCATCACCGGCAAGCGCCATACGCGCCAGGTTAAGCAGCGGGTGGTGCAGGTACCAGGCATCCATCGTATCCGGAACCTTTTGCTCTTCGGAACCATCCAATTGGTCCTCAACAGCGGGTAGCCAGCGCTTTATAGTATGGAGTTCTTCATTCCAGAAAGTTTGAATATTATCATAAATCTGGTTGGCAAACACCAGTTGTTCACCACTCCAATCCTGATAGTCCCAAACGGGGAGCAGTACGGCAAGCTGTACCATAATTTCGGGCGGCGTAGCGTAGTCACATACATAGGCATTTAAATAAGAACACCCCTTATGCAGACTCCAGCAACCTTTGTTATGTTCGATATCATGTATAGAGCTTTTGATGGCCGACTTGTAATCGCGGTATACAGTTTCAGGTTTTGGCAACACTCTATAAATATTGGCCAGGCCATCCATAAAACCTATCGCTATCTCAAACTGGTTAGCTGGTGATGTTTCATTAAAACATACATAAGCATCTGCAATTACCATTTGCCGGCCCGCCGGGAATAGCTTTTCCTTTGTTGGCGGCAACGAGAAACCCCATTCAGGCCATTCGCCGCCAACTGTATCTGCGGCAGAGGTTTCGGTGGCAGTAAAGTAATCATTAATGGCAGTGAGGTTTTGGAAATATAGAAACGAGCCTTTTGCATCCCCCCGTAACCGGCATATATCATTCCGGTGCGTATACCAATTTGTTTGATATATAGTTCACCCTCGCTGTCACTTTTACCTGTTTCGGAGAATGCCAATACATCTTTTGGCCAGTAAGGTATAGTTAAAGGCTCATCGGCTTTAAAGCTTACTGCATAATGCAAAAGCGGCGATGCTGTATCGGGAAAGTTTATGCTCACCTCAAATTCGCCGACATCTGATAGCAGATCAAAAACCGCAGTATTGCCCTCAACCTTTTTATTTGTTATAGTTAAGCCATATGGCGAATAGGCTGTGCGGAATGCCGAGGTGGCGTTATTGCCCCAACGGCCAACAACCCATAGGGTGTCTTCCAGCAAGATCACCTCGAAGTTACCGTAAGCGGTTTGGCGCTCCAAAATAGGCGCATCTTCGGCCTGTTTAATTTTTTTTAAGGCAGTTAACGCCCATACAGTTAATTTAGCTCTCATAGATATTTAGTTTTTTTAGTAGACGCCAAGCGTCCATTTAACATGCCCGCATGAGGGGCATTCGCGGCTATTTACATCAAAAGGTTTTTTAAGCGCCAGGCCGCAATTCTCACAAGCCATCATCTCATCACTCTTTTGCAGCCTACCATATATCTCTTCATCCCATCGTGGTATCACAAATAAACCAGGCAGGGCATGTTCATTTTTGATAATAGAGAAACCACCGTTGGCTTCCATATACAGGCGTTTAACCTCTCCTAACTAACTGCTTTATACCGCTACTGCGCAGCTGCGCCACCAGCCTTTCGCGGGTAAGGCGTACTTTTTTCATTACATTAAGGTCCATTACACCATCATTCACCAGGGTATCAATTCGCCCTTGTGAGGCCGACTCAAATTTTTCGCTCAAAAAGGATCGATAAGCGATCCACCTGCTGATGTATACCACCAGTATAGCAATGATCACCGGAGCAAGCAAGCCGCGTTCGGGCGCAGTTAACGGTATACCTATTGTTGCGGCAAGGGTTACCAGCGCCACCATTTCGTTACGCCCCAGCCGTGATGCCATACGCTTACCCAGCAGGCGCATAGCTACCATGAGCAACAGGTAAACCACAAGGGCCCTTATAACCAGTTCCAGCAGATACTCGGGTGGTACATCACCTAAAAAGATCCGGTACAGGTCGCCAAATTTGATTTGCTCTTTTTCCATTATTCAACCGCCATTATAAAATCATGCTTACCACAATTAGAGCACTTTAAAGGGTGCGGTGTACCGGGCAGGTTACCACAATGATGGCATACCAATATTTGCGGTAACTGCTGTACCCCTATCTGCTGCGGATCATTAAAAACATCATCACCGGGGTAGGTGGCAAGCCCCGGGCGTTCCCCGCTGAACAGATATATTGAAAATAACCCGCATGCTTCCAGGTAAACACGCTCAACCAAACCCAGGTTAGTTATTCCCTGCTGGCGCAGAGCGGCCAGCAACTGGTTTTTTGATATACGGTCGGTACGCATATTTTCTATTTGCATTATCCCATCCCTTACCATCAAAGAGGGCTTGCCCTGAGTAATGTTCTCAAACTTGTGGCTGCGATAGCCGAGATAGCTGATACCCCTTTGGAAAGCTACAGCACACAGCAATAGCACCAAGCCCAACAGTATACCGCGCTCGGGCACTTGCATAGGTGTTGCTACAATGGCCCCGAGCGTCACCATAACGGCCATTTCCATAATGGTGAGCTCGCCGGTCATACGTTTACCCAGCCACCTTACTATAAGCAAGAGCAACGTATAGGTAATAAGGGCCCTGAAAAACACCTCAACCAAAAACAATGGCGGCGCCTGCCCAAACAGAATACGCCCAATATCCTTTAAGTGGATCTGGTATTTGTTCATAAAAAATATAATTGAATCCAGGTTATCCGAACGGAAAAAAAAGAGGATATCGGCAATGTATATTCTGAGAACGAATACCAGCCGAAGTGGTTTTACTAAAAAGTAATTTTTTAATAAATAGAGAAAACTTCGGGTAATAGATGCCCGAGACTGCACTTATACAGTATGCAGAAAAGAAGTTTACAGGTTTGTTTTAATCAACAGAAACGGTGAGGCCTTCCTGTTGTAATATTTTACGATAGATCTCCATTTCAGTAAAGGAGCCTTCCAACACCGCGCACTTACCCTCGTCATGCACTTTCCAGGCGATTTTCTCCGCCTGGCTCTCATTGTAATCAAGATATTTCATCATGCAGTATATCACATGATCAAAGGTATTATGGTCGTCATTCCATAAAATAAGGCGGTGCATTTCTTTAAGCCCGGCCAGTATCTCTTCAAGCGTGAGGGTTTCTTCCTGTACTTCAGTTGGCATATATAAATGCAAATTTACTCAAAAACAGCACATTTACATTAAAAATGATGCTTTAGTATTTTATGCTCTTACAGGTATAACTATTCTACCCGGTAACGCATTACCTGTCTGCCAATGTGTCCATCAGCATCAACGCCTTCTACCACCACGCGATAGTTGCCCGGGCTGGCATTGTAATAGTTCACGCTGGCTTTGCCTTCGCGTGTTACCACATTGGGGTTCCAGTAAATGGTTGACCGCAGATCGGCCAGTTTGTTGTCGCCCTTGGCATCATACTTAGGCGAATAAAATAACCTGGATTTATAGATACCCTGGGGGGAGTATGAAATCACACCCCTACGCAATGATCTTGAATAATCAGACGACTCGTCGCCAATTTTTGTAGTAATAACAAGCGCCCCACCACTGGCACTTGAACCATAGATAGCGGCCACAGCCATATTGCGAAGCACCTCTATTGACTGTATATCATTCACATTCAGCATATTCATCATACTGGCATCGCCATACATCCCGTCAACTACTACCAGCATTGGCCTGATACCACGCGTTGAGTAAGGCACACCATTTCTAAAAATTACGCCAAAAAGCCTTCCCTGTAAGCAGTCGGCAAGTTGCACGCAGCCTCTGCCTATGTCTTTGGCAAGTAGTACCTGATCGGCGTTGCCCGCTCCATTAAGGTTTCTGGAATTCTTCAGCGCGTTCTTTTTTTCAATGATCTTAACTTCGGCAAGGCTTATTACATGGTTACCCAGGCCGCGTTTCATTTGTTCAAAATAAAACTGCCGGCTGTTTTGCGCGTAGCCCGATACACTTTGCCCCGGGTTAACTTTAAAATCTGGATAACCGGCATAATCTGAAGCCGCTACAGGCGGAATAGTATCTAATTTGATAACTACATCCTTCTTATTCTTGGCGGTGCGTGCCTGTAACAGAAACTTGATACTATCCGGATAAATGATATCGGTAAACGCAAACCGGCCGTTGGCATCGGTCAACGTATCTAATTTAAATAACCCATCATTAAAATTGAGCAACGATATTTTCCCGCCACTAACCGGCTGGCCGGAAAGATTAGTAACCCTGCCCGAAATGGTAAAAGTTTTTTCAGCTGCGAAACGATCTGTACGGTTATTACCAGTTGCAATCTCTCTCCATTCAAACCGGCGATAACCTTGCGTAAGCATTAAAACATCCAGGTCGGCACGCTTTTGTGGTGTAATATCATTAAAGTAGTAAGCGGGCCTTTCAATATATCCTTTTATATCCGAGCTAAGCAGCAGTGAGGCAAAAATATTGTTCTCGTCATCTTCATCAACCGGCACAATACTTTCATTAATTACCGCTACAGAAAGACTACACATATCAGGTTTACCTTCAGCCGATTTAGTGTCAAAATTAAGCGTTACAGGCGAGCGGGGCGCCTGCGACTGGTTACCGGTATTTAAACCAATATTGAGCAGATCATGCCCATGCACAAATACCAGACGCTGATTAAGCGGTTCGCCCGTGGCCGAAAAAAGTGTAAACTGAACAATACCCGAAGGAAACTTATTGACAGGTATAACCGAACTGAAGGTAGCTTCTCCAACAGTAGTTTTAGCAGCATAACACACCCTGCCATTGTTTTGGGCAATCAGATTAAGCTTTTCAGCAATGGGTTTAGTTGATGCTATACTTACAATAATCCGGTTAGGATCGGTACCAATTACGTTTAACACGTAACCTTCTTTGCCGGCAGCAGGCAAAGGCACTGTGCCTTTTGAGCCATCAGCATAGGTTAAGGCCGCTTTATAAGACATGCCTGCCGCAGGTGTAAATTCAAAAACGCCCATCCCCAGGTGAGTTGCGCTAACCTCAGCCACATGCTTACCGTTATTATCCACCACTTCGCCTTTTACATCTACGCCAAGCCCGTCGGTACCTATAGCCTTAAAGGCAACTTTTGCAGGTATGCCATTAAGCATGTTACCCCCTTCTGGAAAGAATTGCACATCTGCAGTACCTGCCATTATCCTAATAGGGATACTTTTTATATTGTTCTTTTGCCCTGTACCCGCTATGGTGGTCAATAAACGGGCATTACGCAGACTAACAGGATTTGCTACCGGAATCGTTAGCCGGATGATACCATCGGCATCTGTTACCGCCTTGCCTTTTTGCGCTATACCCGCAGGCCCGAATACGGAATAAGTTACCTGCTTGTTTGAATACGCGGCACCATTAGCATCGGTATAACGGATGGTAGCGCCGGCCTCTTGCTTGTTGTAGGTGAAATCAGCTTTTGTAAAAATTTTATTGGTAATGATATTGCCAATCACGATAGCCTTCTCAAAAAAATACTCAGCACCGGCATTACGCATATACTGCGTATAAGCACGTATACGGTAGTTGCCCTCGTGCATGGTATCAGGCAGCGCTATATCGCCAAACCCTAAGCCGTTATGCAACTGTACCTTTAGCGATTGTTTTATGGTATCCAGTTCATTGATGAGTTCAACATTCAATATGCTGCTATCCGGCTGTAGGTCGCCGTCTGTAAATACGTAAGCCTTAAACCATATATCCTCGCCGGCGGTATAATAGGGCTTATCAAAATGCAAATAAGCTTTCTCTACAGGGTGCTTATCCGTCCACTCAGCAAGGCGCTTGGTGAGGACGTTAATGATGTCATCATCGGCAGTAAAACTGAAGATACCGGCTAACAAAATTACCGGCAAAAGAATGATAAGGTTACGGCGGTAAGTCATATTGTTAAGGTAACTATCTCTTTACATAAAAACACTATATAAGGAAGATAAATTTTAATCGCGCTTAAAACTTATTCTTCCACATCATGCTCTCAACCGGGCGTGTGGTAGGCTTGTTATATTTAGCGTTATTTTTGGTATTGTACATGGTTTCAATATCACCCTCAACCACAAAGTATATCAGTTGGCCTATCGGCATCCCTGCATATATCCGCACTGGCTGCGCGCATGAAATTTCGAGCGTCCAGGTGTTACAGAAGCCTACATCTCCCTTACCCGCGGTGGCATGTATATCAATCCCCAAGCGCCCGGTGCTTGATTTACCTTCCAGAAAAGGCACATGTTTATGCGTTTCGGTATATTCCATGGTTACACCCAGGTAAAGCGTGTTGGGTTGTAATACAAAACCTTCTTTAGGTATTTCAAAATTAATGATCTCGTTGTGCAGCTTAGCGTCAAGCACGCGGTCTTTGTAAGTAGCCAGGTGCTTGCCCAGGTGAACATCATAAGAGTTGGTGCCCAGGTATTCGCGGTTAAAGGGTTCAATAATAATAGTACCCTTGTCAATTTCTTCGAGGATGCGCTTGTCTGATAAGATCATGCGATAAAATTACTTATTAATACGTTAACCCTTACCTGCCGCAACGGGATAATTTTAAATTCGGTTGATATAAATCATCGCGCTTTTTCGCAATTTTACCAAATGGCTATAGCTTACCGGCAACAGGTTGATGAGGATACAGAATTTGCACTCTGGCGGATTGAGGAAACCGCAGATGAACTGTACAGGCAATTACAGCTTGATGACGACGAAAAAGCCTTCACCAAAAAACTCAGCAAAAGTAAACGCTACCTGCACTGGCTGGGTACACGCGTACTGCTGCGCAAAATGCTGCGTACGGATGAATATATCGACTGTAAGGTTGACGCACATGGCAAGCCTTACCTGGTTAGCCTGCCCTACCATATATCCCTGAGCCATTCTTTTGATTACGCCGCCGTAATGATCAGCAAGACCAGCCCGGTAGGTATTGATATTGAACAGATAAAAGAAAAGGTTGAACGCATAGCCGGCAAGTTTATGCGCGCCGAAGAAATGGCCTTTATTAGTGAGGATAAAAAAATAGAGCAACTATACGTTTGCTGGTGCGCCAAGGAAGCGGTTTATAAATGCTACGGGCAAAAAGAGGTTTCGTTTGCTGATCATATTACCCTGTCGCCGTTTACTTTTCAGCACCATGATGTGCTGCAGGCCAGGCTGCAAAAGGGCAATGTAAACCTCAATTACGAGGTGAACTATTTGCAGTATGAAGATTATATGATCGGTTATGTTAAAGGCTGATAAATGAAGAACAAGAAAGTACTTTTTGAAGATTGGGGACTTACCGATTATAAACAAGCCTGGGACAGGCAGGAAGAGATATTTGGCGCTACCGTGAAATTAAAGACCGAACTGCGCAACCGCTCACTGGCAGGAGATGAAACCGATGAAACGATATTAACCCCTAACTACCTGATCTTTTGCGAGCATCCGCATGTTTATACTTTGGGTAAAAGCGGCAAACCCGATCACTTATTGCTTGATGAACAGGGGTTGAAAGAGAAGCAAGCGGTGTACTACCCCATTAACCGCGGCGGCGATATTACCTATCATGGCCCGGGCCAGATAGTGAGTTATCCTATCCTCGATCTGGATAATTTTTTTACCGATATACACCTGTACCTGCGTACACTTGAGGAAGCCGTGATACTCACCATGGCCGATTATGGCCTCAAAGGCGAGCGTTACCCCGGCTATACCGGCGTTTGGCTGGATGCTGATAACAACCGCGCCCGCAAGATATGCGCTATGGGCGTTCGCTGCAGCCGATGGGTAACCATGCACGGGCTGGCGTTTAACATAAATACCGATCTCGATTACTTTAAGAACATAGTTCCCTGCGGTATTGATGATAAGGCGGTAACTTCCATGCAGGCCGAGCTGGGCCACGAGGTGGATATAAATGAGCTCAAACAAATCCTGAAACACCATATTTCCGTACTTTTTGGTATGGAGATAATAGGATGAAAATTTGGTTAACCGTACTGGCTTTTTGCTGTGCCGCATGCGCTAAGCAGCCTTACATGCAAGGGCAGCAAACAACAGCAAACAGTAATAACATGCCCGAAAAAAATAACTTCACCTACCTGGCGCTCGGCGACTCGTATACCATTGGCGAGGCGGTGCCGCAGGAGCAATCATTTCCTTACCAGCTTACACAAAGGCTGGGTAACAATGTTAAGCCGGATATTATAGCCGTTACCGGCTGGACCACCGGCGAACTAAAACAGGGGATTACTCAGCGTTCGCTGCAAAAGCATGATTATGATGTAGTAACCCTGTTGATTGGCGTAAATAACCAATACCGGCACAATAGCCCTGTTGAATACCGCACCGAGTTTGCCGAACTGCTTAATATTGCCATTGGCTATGCGGGCGGCAACAAACAGCATGTAATTGTGCTATCCATCCCCGACTGGGGCGTAACACCATACGGTAAAAATTATGGTAACACAGCCCAAACAGCTGCTGACATTGACCACTTTAACGACATCAATAAACAAGAAACCGCCAAACAGGGTGTTACTTATATAGACATCACTCCATCATCAAGACTGGCAGCCAATGATGTCTCCCTTATCGCTGCAGATGGGCTACACCCTTCCGGCAAAATGTACGGCTTATGGGTGGAGCAGCTTCTGCCGCAGCTACAAAAAATTATCAAGCCATGAAACCGGCGGTACTCATCAGTTGCCTGCTACTATTTGCCGGTACCCTGTTTGCACAGCAACCGGATAGCCTGCGCTACCTTGCCCTGGGTGACTCGTACACGGTAGGCCGTGGCGTAGCGCAAAGCCAATCTTTCCCTTATCAGTTAGTGGCTAAGCTCAGGCAAAAAAATATACCGGTAACAAACCCGGTACTGATTGCGCAAAACGGCTGGCGAACAGACGAACTGCTTATCGGAATAAACGAACAGGCCCATAACGCGCGATATAATTTTATAACCTTACTCATCGGGGTAAATAACCAGTACCAGCATAAAGATACCGCTATCTACCGCAGCGAGTTTAAACGCATAATTACAAAAGCTATTGATTTAGCTGGAGGGAATAACAAACATGTATTTGTGCTCTCCGTACCCGACTGGGGTGTAACACCTTTCGCAAACGGCCGTAACCGAGATAAAATTGCGGCTGAAATTGACGGTTATAACGCTATTAATAAACAAATTACCCAAGAGGCAGGCGCTACCTATGTAGCCATTACCGACCTTACCCGAGATGCAGGTGACGATAAAGCGTTTGTAACTACCGATAACTTGCACCCCTCGCCCAAAATGTATGGCTGGTGGGTAGACAGGCTTTCAAAAGCGATTGTAAAAACGCTGAAAAATTAATCGCTAATCAAAAGCATTTATTAATTGTTACCTTGATTGTATACCAGGTTATTATACTTGATTACTGAAACCAATATAACGATGCATATTTTTGACCGACTAAAGAACGGCGATTTAGTACGACTCGATGACCCTGAGTTTGCCCTTGTGGGAGAAGTGGTTGATCGCACCCTTGCGCTTATTCCTCAACTTAATGGAGCAACTAATACAGACACTGTAAGAGATATACTAGGTGATATTATTGGGCAGGATATTGACAAAAGCACCACCATATTTGCCCCGTTCTACACAAACTTTGGCCGCTTTATCAGCATTGGCAAAAATGTGTTTATTAATCATGCCTGTTCATTTCTTGATCTCGGTGGCATCACCATTGAAGATCATGTACTTATAGGCCCCAAAGTGAATTTGATCACAGAAAATCATCCTTTGGAGAAAACCGAACGCCGGAATCTTATTTGTAAACCTATTACAATTAAGCGTAATGCCTGGGTAGGTGCAGGAGTCACTATTTTGCCCGGGATTACCATTGGAGAAAATGCAGTTGTTGCAGCCGGAGCTGTAGTATCACGAGACGTACCGGCCAATACCGTTGTGGGCGGCATACCTGCAAGGATGATCAGGCATTTATAGAACTGCCTTTATTTTATAATTAACACAGCTTACAACAATTGCCAGCTAAAATTATTATAACTAAAAACAACGAGAATGTATACTGAACAAGAATTAATAACGCAAGGTTATAAGGCCGCACCTGCTGAATATTTCACAGGTAAGGCATGGCTGAAACCCCTTGTTACACCTGATAATGTTACCAATTGCATCATAAGCGATGTATTATTTGAGCCGGGCACCCGCAATAACTGGCATACTCACGGCAGCAATCAGATACTCATTATCAAAACAGGTACCTGTTATTATCAGGAGGAGGGCCAGGCTGTTCAGAAAGTTGAAGCAGGCGGAGTAATTAATGTATTACCAGGCGTAAAGCATTGGCATGGTGCATCGCCAGACAATATAATGATACATACAGCCATCGGTATTAATACTGAGAAAGGTATAGTGAACTGGCTGGAAAAGGTTAGTGACGATCAGTACCAGTCATATTCTTCTTAACCAGCAAATTTATTGTTTAAAGGCTAAGCTCTCGCCGGAGATTAGCCT
This sequence comes from Mucilaginibacter sp. MD40, assembly GCF_002288635.1. Lineage (GTDB taxonomy): Bacteria > Bacteroidota > Bacteroidia > Sphingobacteriales > Sphingobacteriaceae > Mucilaginibacter. Next base: position 557,967 of record NZ_NRSW01000001.1, read on the forward strand.
CTAAATAATAAAAACAAGCACCCTTTACCTCTTGCCTTTAACGGGCTTTACCTTTTACTCCGAATGATTACATTTGGTAAACTTATCACTAATGAGGTACTTAAACCTGCTTATCTTTTTAACGCTTATTTTTTCGCTGGGCTGCAAAAAAAACAACCCGCCGGCAACCGAAATTACGGCCAAAACAATAATTGGCCAGTGGCGTGTTTCCAGCCTAGTTTATCAGACCTATAAAGATGGTAAATTTTACCGCGAAGATCCTTTGGAGACAAATGGTTATTACTTTGAGTTTAAAGGCGATGGAACAGTTAACTATACAGAAGGCAGCGTTTCGTCTACAGGTACGTATGCCATTAAAAATGAAGGTGGCAAATATTACTATTGGGTAGGCATACAAGGGCGTTACGGAGCGCCTGACGAAGGCACTGCCGAAATTAAAATGCTTAATAAAGATTCTTTTTCGCTCCAGTTCACAACATCTGATGTTACAGGCATCAGGTATATTGTATTGGAAACTATGGTACGTAAGTAACCGGAATTACCGCCTCCTTAACATTCGGGTAAGCTTATCGGTATATTAATGGCTAAGCCCCCGTCGGCGGTTTCCTTGTATTTGGAGTTCATGTCCTGCGCGGTTTGCCACATGGTTTTCACTACCGCGTCAAGGCTCACCTTGGCTTTATCAGGGTTACTTTGCAGGGCCAGCTGGCTGGCAGTAATGGCCTTTATAGCACCCATGGTGTTACGCTCAATACAGGGCACCTGTACCAGGCCGCCAATAGGGTCGCAGGTCATGCCCAGGTGGTGTTCCATGGCTATTTCCGCGGCCATCAGCACCTGCCTTTGGCTGCCGCCCAGGCATTCGGTAAGCGCCGCCGCCGCCATGGCTGATGATACACCTATCTCGGCCTGGCAGCCGCCCATCGCTGCCGATATGGTAGCGCCCTTTTTAAAAATGCTGCCTATTTCTGATGCCGTTAACAAGAACTGGATGATGCGCTGCTCATCAAACCCATCGCAAAACGAGATATAATATTGCAACACGGCCGGTATAACTCCTGCCGCGCCATTGGTAGGGGCGGTTACTACCCGCCCAAACGAAGCATTCTCTTCATTCACAGCCAATGCAAAACAGCTTACCCAATCCAGAATATTCTGGAAACCGTTGCCTGTTTGGCGCATGGCTGTTACCCAACTGGCATAATCACTGTAAGGCAGGCCTTTGATAAGTCGCTTATTTAACGCAGCCGCCCTGCGCGCCACCTGCAAGCCGCCGGGCAGGTAGCCCGATGTATGGCAGCCCCGGTACATACACTCCTGCATTACCCTGAAAATGTCCAGCACGCCTTTACGTGTTTCCTGCTCGCTACGCCAGGCCAGCTCATTCTCCATCACCACCTCAGATATTTTGAGGCCGGTTTTACGGCACCAATGCAACAATTCGCCTGCGGTATCAACCGGGAAAGGCAGGTCAACCTCGGCCCTGTGCTGGCTTTGTTCGCCTTCTTTCACCACAAAGCCGCCGCCGATAGAATAATAGGTTGCTGATACAGCGGTTTCGTTATCCAGAAACGCCTGAAAGGTTACCGCGTTTGGGTGGAACGGCAAGCTTTCCGTAAACAGAAAAAGCAGGTCATCATCCGTATAAAAACTAATGGCATGCGTCCCGCCCAACACCATGCGGTGTGTGCCGGTAATTTCGGCTATTTTGCTGTCGATCCGGTCAACTGCAAAAGTAACCGGGTCATCGCCACTGAGGCCAAGCAATATCGCTATATCTGTACCGTGGCCTTTTCCGGTTTTCGCCAGCGATCCGTAAAGCAGCACCTTTAACTCCACCACCCGCTCAAGCACTGCTTTTTCATGCAACAACTCCACAAACTGCTGGGCAGCCCGCCAAGGGCCAAGCGTGTGCGAGCTTGACGGGCCAATGCCTATCTTAAACATATCAAATACCGAAATCTGTTCGCGTTGTTGCATAACCAAAATTAGGGAATATTACACACATAAGCCCTATCATGGCACAGTTATTAAGGCTTTGATGGGCAGACTAAGATGCCTGTACAGCAGAGGTAAACTAACTAAATAAATTTTTCGTTATATAGTTATATTTGTAAGCTAATTATTGAATAAAACATGGGCTTGATACGCTTCTTAATTATATCTATTTGTTCGCTATATATCATTCGCAGCCTGGTACGCATTTTTCTGCCTATCTTGTTCGAGAACGCGATCAACAAAGCGCAGCAACAGGCGCGCCAGCAAAATTATTATCAGCAAAACCAGCCACGGCCCGATGGCAAAATAAGGATAGACCATATGCCCGAGCCAAAGAAAAGCTCGGTGCCCGACTCTGAAGGAGAATTTGTAGATTACGAAGAAATTAAGTAACACATGCTCCCAGAAGGAATTTACAAGCGCAGGAAAAACCATAATAATACGCCGCCAACGGTATTATTGATCCTCACCAATTGCATTGTACTGGCCATATTGATACAGTTATTTACCGGTTGTACAGCTATCAATAACTTTTTTTGGGGGGCTTTAGCCATACTGGCTTTGTATAATGTATACACCATACGGCGCAACCCTGATGAATATACCTGGCTCAACGGCCTTATTTACGCGCTGAGCATAGCCTTCATGGTATTTCTTTTCTTTTATTTTCGCGGCCAGCCCCACAACTGCTAAGGCCAAAACTAATCGTTCTTAATCTCATCCAATTTTTTATTTTTGGGAGATTTTAAAGAATTATAGATATTATTCCCCAAAAGAATTTAAATGAATAACTGGATAAAGCGTAATGGCGGGCATCTGATAGTTGCAGCGATTTTCTTAGTACTTACTTATGCCTATTTCCTGAACCCTATTATGCAGGGTAAGATACTATACCAGGGCGACGTTTTGCAGGCCAAGGCCATGCAAAAAGAAATAATGGATGTAAAGGAGAAAACCGGACAGGCTCCATTATGGACCAACCAGATGTTTGGCGGTATGCCCAGCTATCAGATATGGGCCAAATACGGCAAAAACGTTACCACATATGTTATTGATGTGTTGAAAACGGTTTTCCCTAACCCGGTTGATACGGTACTGCTTTACCTGTTTGGCGCTTACTTCCTGTTCTGCACGCTTAAATTGAAACCCTGGCTGGCAGCCGCGGGCGCAATAGCCTTCGCTTTCTCATCATATAATTTTATTTATATAGAGGCCGGGCACGCTAACCAGGCCTACGCCATTGCCTTTTTTGCTCCTATAGTCGGCAGTATTATCATGACGCTGCGAGGCCGTTACTTATTGGGATCTGCATTAACCGCGCTTTTCTTGGCCATGGAAATACGCTCTAACCACGTGCAAATGACTTATTATTTGCTGCTGGCTATTGCTATATTGGTATGCATTGAGCTTTATCACGCTATTAAAGCCGGAGCCACCAGGCCATTTTTAAAAGCCATTGCCTACCTGTTTGCAGGCACCATTATAGCTGTACTGGTAAACGCCGGTTCGCTCTGGACCACTTACGAGTACAGCAAATACACTATACGTGGTAAACCTAATTTGAAGAGTGAAACCACCGCAGCAAGCACCGGTTTAGCTAAAGATTACGCTTACAACTGGAGCGAAAGCCCTACCGAGATATTTACCTTTTTTATACCCAATGCTTACGGTGGCGGTGGCGCTACCACCCTGGGCGAAGACTCAAAAGTAACTAAAGCCCTTATTGATAAAGGTGTAGACCCAGGACAGGCGCAACAGTTATCTACCCAGATACCATTGTATTGGGGTAATAAACCGAGTACCAGTGGCCCCTGGTATTTTGGCGCTGTGGTATTCTTTTTATTCGTGCTGGGGCTTATTATTGTTAAAAATCGTATCAAATGGTGGCTGCTTGGCGCGGCGCTGTTAAGTATATTCCTGTCGTTCGGGAAAAACCTTCCGTTCATTTCGGACCTGTTCTTTGATTATTTCCCTATGTATAATAAGTTCAGGGCGGTAGAATCAACGCTGGTGATTGCCGCGCTGTGTTTCCCTATATTGGCCTTCCTTGCGCTTAACGAGGTGTTTGAGAATCCGGATAAGGCCTACATCTGGGCTAAAACCAAGCTCGCCTTTTATATCAGTGGCGGCTTAACGCTATTGATGATCGTATTGCCGGGCATCATCCTCAGTTTTAAATCGCCTGAGCATCAAAACCTCATCAGCATGCTTACGCAGGCGTTCAGGGGCGATACCGCGATGGCTAACTCGGTTGCCGGCGCACTTGTTGAAGACAGGCAGACGCTTGAAAGACAGGATGCTATACGCACCTTCATTTTTATCGCGCTGGCGTTCGGCTTAACCTGGATAGTGATCAAGCAAAAGATCAGCCCTGCGTTTGCAGCTATCGCCTTTATGGGTATTGTGCTGATAGATATGTGGAGCGTGGATAAACGTTACCTGAAAGATGAGAACTTCGTATCAGCTGATGTGATTAACCAAGCCTACGTTCCCCGCGAACTGGATGAGTTTATTATGCGCGATAAAGACCCGGACTTTAGGGTGATGGACCTAAGCTTGCAGGATCCTTTCCATGATTCGCGCTCATCATACTTTTATAAAACAGTAGGTGGTTTCCACCCGGCAAGGTTACGCCGCTTTGACGAGATCGTTGAAAATCAGTTCAGCAAAAGCGTAAACCATGATGTGTTGGATATGCTGAATACCAAATATATCATCACCACCGACCCAAAAACAGGTACCGCCAACATGCAGGCTAACCCAACGGCATGCGGCCATGCATGGTTTGTAAAAAGTGTTAAGTATGTGAACGGCCCCGACCAGGAAATGGTGGCTATTAGCAGCTTTGATCCTAAAAACGAGGTAATGGTTGACGAAAGCTTCAAAAAAATTGTTGAAGCCAAACCGCTGGGGTATGATGCTAATGCAACCATTACTTTAACCAGCTATACACCGGAGCACCTTACCTACCAAACCGGCTCTACGGCTAACCAGGTAGCGGTATTCTCTGAAATTTATTACGATAAAGGCTGGACCATGCTGATCGATGGCGTAGAGCAGCCTTACTATCGCGCTAACTATATTTTACGCGCTGCCACCATACCGGTAGGTAACCATAAAGTAGAGTTTATCTTCCACCCTGCATCTTACTATACCGGCGAGAACATTTCATTAGCAGGCTCGGTATTATTGGTGCTGGCCTTAGGCGGAGCCGCTTACAGCGAGTGGAAAAAGAAACAACCGCAAAAAGCATAATGAGCATATAGTGCTTACCAGGAACGGCGATGATCACTCATCGCCGTTCTTGTTTTTATACTATAATGGTTTTACAATTCTGCAGGCAAATCAATCGTTGGTGCGCCGGTTAAGCAACCAATACCAACCAAGATTAAAAGCAATAACCGCATGGTTAAATAAGGTGGGTATTAAACCATAATGCCTTTTCATAATATCAAAGCGTTCCAGTAAACTCTGGCGGTGCCTGGCTTTTGACACACCACCTACCAGGTATTTAGCTACGTAGCCATCAACACGGACAATCTTTTTAGCTTTTTTAGCCGCCCTGATGATCCAGTCGATATCAGCGCTTAGGTGGTATTTAGGGTCGTAAGGCTCCACCAGCGAGCGCCTGATGTAGATGGCCTGGTGGCTCACGCTCATGCCGTATTTAAAACTGCGCCAGGTAAATTTTTCAGGAGCTTTATGGCGGCGGCGGCCAAGGCTTTGGCGCTCATCATTTACCATTTCTGTTTCGCCATAGTAAATATCGGCGCCTTCCGCAGTGGCAAATACTTTCTCCGCCGTATGGGCGTCGTAAAACTCATCGCCCGAGTTCATGAATATCACGTAATCACCCGTGGCAGCGGCAAGGCCTTTGTTCATGGCATCGTAAATACCTTTATCCTTCTCGCTGATCAACTTACTGATACGGCTCCCGTATCTTTTAATAATTTCCAGCGTACCATCGGTTGATGCGCCGTCTACCACGATATATTCAATATTGGGGTAGGTTTGGTTGAGCACAGATACCAAAGTACGTTCAATATCCCGCGCGTTGTTATATACTATGGTGATGACCGAGAGTACCGGTTGTTTCATGTGTTTCAAGACTTAAGTACCGATTGATAGAGGGAAATATACTGCCCGGCCACTTTTTCGTTGTTAAATACTCTTTTTACTTTGTCACGCGCGGCGGCTGAATAGTTATTCCACGACTGGCTTGTCAGTAGCATCCGCATACCTGCAGCCAGATCGGCTGATGAGCGAAACTCAGCCATATAACCATTGGTTTGATGGTCTATCAGATCGGGAATACCGCCGGTATTAAAAGCCACCACCGGCGTAGCGCAGGCCATGGCCTCCATGATCATATTAGGCAGGTTATCCTCTATGGATGGTGATACAAACACGTCTGCAAGGCTGTAAACCTCGGCCAGTGCTTCGGGCGATGTAATGGTGCTCAACTGTTGTACAGGGAAGGGCAATACAGAAGTATCAAAGTGCTTGTTCTTACCAAATATCACCACTTCAACAGGCTCGTCCCCCATTGTTGTTTTGAGGTGTGCAAGCGCTTCAACCAGGTAATTGATACCCTTGCGCCGGTCGTTGATATTGGCTGCACCAAATAAAATAACTTTTGCTGCCGCATTTATTTTCCATTTAGCCCGCATCTCCGCCTTACCTTTTGGGGCGAAAAGCGTAGTATCAATAGGGTTTGGAATTGCCTGCACCATAAAACCTTTTAACAGGCTACTTTGCATAGCCACTTCGCCCAGCCAATGGCTGCAGGTTACAATGGATAAGTTGGCTGCGCCATTAAGCATCTTACTTTTGCGCAGCCAGCCGCTATGTGAAAGGTCATTATCGTCGGGGTTGCGCAAAAAATAGCAATTGCCGCATTGGTTTTTGAAATGATTACATGGCCCCGAGTAATGGCAGCCTCCGGTAAATAACCACATATCATGCAGGGTATAAACAACAGGCTTATTTAGGGCGAATAAAGCTTTCAGATCATTAACGGATAAAAAGCCGGAGTTGGTCCAGTGAAGGTGTATAATGTCGGCCTCCTTAACCGCCCCTACTTTGCTGATATCCGTACCGGCATTGGCACTTGAAAAAGCAAAACGCACTGTTTTATCGCGCTCATAAAACAGCATAAAAGGAATACGCTCCAGCAAAAAATTAATCCTTGCCCGCAACTTCCCCCACCATCCCTGGTTAACGGCTACTACATCAGCATGCTGGCGCCGTTTATCCTGCACCAGCATCTTCGCGTCAACCTCTTGCTGCCGAAGCGCGTTCAGCAGGCGCGTACAAGCTTCAGCAGCCCCGCCTCCGGCGTCAGATGTGTTTATTAATACAACCTTCATTTATTGGGGCAAGTATAACGATACTAAAATAAAAATTTTACTTTTGAATGCCTCATTCGGCTTAAAGTACGGCAAACCTTAATCGGGGTAATATTCATGAGTTTTTTCGGCTATATATTTCAGGACTGGAAAGCTAACCGCGGCAACGTTAAGGGCCGGTTGGTGATGCTAATGTTCAGGCTGGTGAATGCCATTAACCGTTATAACTTTACCAAGATCATTTTTTTTCCGTACCTGATGTTTTACCGCTTTTTTGTAGAATGGCACCTGGGTGTTGAGTTGCCGCGCAAGTTAACCATTGGGCGTAACTTTATTTTTTATCATGGCCAGGGCCTGGTGGTAAACAACAAAGCAGTCATAGGCGACAACTGTATTTTACGCAACGGCGTATCCATAGGCAACAAAAAACTGGCAGATGGCAGTTATAGCCGATGCCCGCGCCTGGGTGACAACGTAGATGTGGGTGCCAATGCCTGCATCATTGGCGATATTACCATTGGCAATAACGTAAGCATTGGCGCAGGAGCGGTAGTTGTAAAAAGCCTGCCTGATAATTGTATAGCGGTGGGTAACCCGGCACGTATATTAGAGAACAAAAAAGTGGCGCAAGCCCTTACTGATGATATTTAATGGAGAATAATTTAACAGATCGCTCGTTCTGGAAATCGTTTTGGGAATCGCGTAAGGGGTTGATATTTAAGCTTAAGCCTAACTATGTTTTCGGCGATATCTTAGGTAAACTCATAGCTGAGAAAAATATCAAAAACGCTATTGAACTGGGTGGCTTTCCCGGCTATTACTCCATCTACCTGAAAAAATACCAGCACCTGCAAACCACCCTGCTCGATTATTTTATACACCCCGAACTGGTGAATAAGCTGCTTGCCGCTAATGACCTTAAACCGGGAGATATTGATATTATCGAGGCAGACCTATTTAGCTACCAGCCCGAAAAGAAGTTTGATATGGTATTATCATTCGGGTTGATAGAGCATTTTAACGATACCCGGTTTATTATTAATGAGCATCTTAAATTCCTTAAACCGGGAGGTACTTTGTTTATTACCCTACCCAACTTTAAGGGAGTGAACGGTTGGGTACAAAAGAAATTTGATAAAGAAAACTACGATAAGCACAACATCAACAGTATGGACCTCGGCCTGCTGAAAAATAGCTGCGAAGCTTTGGGACTAAAAAACATTGAGGTTTACTACCACGGCAAATTCACTGTATGGCTGGAAAATAAATCGGAACAAAAGCCGCTTTCAAAAGCTATCGTAAAAGCTATTTGGCTGGCGGGTAAAGTTTTCACCAAGCTGGTACCGGCAAACGGGACCAGATTGTCGCCCTACATTGTAGTAAAAGCTGATCTGTAATTTATCAGGTACCGGGCAATTTAACACCCGCGGCACTTAAGTCTTTAATAATTCTTTCCTGCAAATCTATCTTAGCGGTAAGGTAATTACCCGGCTCTACCCAAACGTTTACTGTAAACCGCATACCATCCAGTTCAAGCGAAGTTACCCCTACGCGCGTGGCCGGCTCTGTTAATATAAGCGGGTTCTGCTTTATGGCGTTGTTGATCACTTGCTTCACCTGGTCAACATCTACCACATAGCCCAGCTTCAGTTCAAAATCAAGGCGGCGTTTGCCCTCGCGGGTTACGTTTACAATCACCTCATTAAATAGCTTGCCATTGGGTATGATCACCGTTTTATTATCTGCGGTAAGCAATACGGTATAAAACAGTTGTATAGAGGTTACTTTGCCATCCTGGCCTTGTGCACGTATGCTATCGTCAAGTGCGAAAGGTTTTAATAGCAATATAAGCACCCCACCTGCAAAATTTTGTAAAGTACCGGATAAAGCCAAACCTGCGGCCACACCAAACGCCCCTATCACGGTATTGATCAGCGTTAGCTCAAAACCAACAATGTTAAGCACGCTTATAATGAGCAGTACATACATTGCCGTTATGGACAGGCTAATGATAAATGGCTGCAAAGATGAGTTAACCTTGCGGTGGCTCATGCGTTGTAATAGCCTCGCGCGTATAAAGGATATTACCCAAAGGCCAACCAGGAAAATAATAATGCCGAAGATATATACAGGGCCGCGGTTGATTAACCAATTATGAAAAGTGATATAAAATTCTTTAAGCTCCATAACAGGAGCCAAAAGTAACACTATTTATTAACTGTAAAGGGTTACAAATAGTTCAGGGCCTTTAAACAGCACCCACTCCACTATCCTGCTGTGTATATGTTTCCTTTTTTCTACTATCTGTTTCATGCCTCAATATTTGCAAACCTTGTGCCTAAGGCCTTTAATACCAATTATGTAACAGATATTTAACAGGATGCAGTAAAAACAGCAGCGCTGATGTCGAAAAACACCGTATAAAATCTCAAAAACAGCAACAGAACAACTCACGGGGCATTTTAAACAACAAGCCCCTGTATGTTTTACCATACAGGGACTCATTATTATTAATCCGGAAGCTAAGTAATCATCTCAAGCCCAATGGCGACTCTCGACTTATACTTAAACTTTCGACTTGATATTACATCATGCCGCCCATGCCGCCACCCATTGGTGGAGCACCAGCTTTATCATCATCCGGTTCGTCTGCTAACACACACTCAGTAGTTAACAGCATTGACGCGATAGAAGCAGCGTTCTCTAAAGCAACACGGCTTACTTTAGTTGGGTCAATTACACCTGCACCGATCAGGTTTTCAAATTTGTCGGTACGTGCGTTGTAACCAAAGTCGGCAGAGCCTTCTTTAACTTTTTGTACGATGATAGAACCTTCGATACCGGCGTTCTCGCAGATCTGACGAAGAGGCTCTTCGATAGCGCGACGGATGATCTGGATACCGGTGTTCTCATCTTCGTTAGCACCTTTCAGATCAGTTAATGAAGCAACCGCGCGGATGAAGGCTACACCACCACCAGCTACGATACCTTCTTCAACCGCTGCACGGGTTGCATGTAAAGCATCGTCAACACGGTCTTTTTTCTCTTTCATTTCCACTTCAGATGCAGCACCGATGTATAATACGGCAACACCACCTGACAGTTTAGCTAAACGCTCTTGTAATTTTTCTTTGTCGTAATCAGATGTAGTAGTTTCGATCTGCGCACGGATCTCACCAACACGGGCTTTGATCTGGTCGGCATCACCTGCACCGTTTACGATGATGGTATTGTCTTTATCAACTGAAATCTTCTCAGCCTGGCCTAACATAGAAAGGTCAGCACTTTCCAGTTTGTAACCGCGCTCTTCAGAAATTACGGTACCACCGGTTAATACGGCGATATCTTCTAACATCGCTTTACGACGGTCACCAAAACCAGGAGCTTTAACAGCAGCAACTTTCAGTGAACCACGGATCTTGTTAACTACCAGAGTAGCTAAAGCTTCACCGTCTAAATCTTCAGCGATAATTAAAAGTGGTTTGCCGGTTTGTACTTGTTTTTCCAATATCGGCAATAACTCCTTCATTGAAGAGATCTTTTTGTCGTAGATCAAAATGTAAGGGCTGTCTAATTCCACTTCCATTTTGTCAGAGTTGGTTACGAAGTATGGGGAAAGGTAACCACGGTCAAACTGCATACCTTCTACCGTTTTAACTTCAGTTTCGGTACCTTTTGCTTCTTCAACAGTGATCACGCCAGAAGTACCTACTTTTTGCATCGCCTCAGCGATCAGCGCGCCGATCACTTCGTCGTTATTAGCTGAGATAGAACCAACTTGTTTGATCTTGTTGTTGTCTTCACCAACAGTTTGTGATTGCTCTTTTAAGTTAGCAACAACTTGTGCAACTGCTTTATCGATACCGCGTTTCAAATCCATAGGGTTTGCACCGGCGGCAACGTTTTTAATACCTGCAGTAACAATAGCTTGCGCTAAAACAGTTGCAGTAGTAGTACCATCACCTGCTACATCAGCAGTTTTAGAAGCTACTTCTTTAACCATTTGCGCACCCATGTTTTCAATAGGGTCTTTCAGTTCAATTTCTTTTGCTACAGTAACACCGTCTTTAGTAACAGCAGGCGAACCGAATTTTTTGTCGATAATTACGTGACGACCTTTAGGGCCCAAAGTAACTTTTACGGCGTTAGCCAGGATATCAACACCGCGTTTTAAAGTATCGCGGGCTTCTACATTATATTTAACTTGTTTTGCCATTTTTTTAAGCTTCGTTTAAATGTTATAAAGTTGTAAGGTTTAAAGGTTGTATCGGATCATTGTAACGTTACAACATTCCAACTTTGCAACCTTTCAACAATTAATTAAATACCGCGTAAATATCAGATTCGCGCATAATCAAATACTCTTTGCCGTCGATATTGATCTCTGTGCCGGCGTATTTACCGTATAATACCTGGTCACCAACTTTAACTGACATTGGGATTAGTGTGCCGGTGGTATCAGCGTATTTACCAGGGCCAACAGCTACGATAGTGCCTTTTTGTGGTTTTTCCTGAGCTGTTTCCGGAATGTAGATACCAGAGGCAGTTTTGGTTTCTGCAGCAGCAGCCTCAACAACCACTCTGTCTGCACTTGGTTTAATGTTTAATGACATAGTAATGTTATTTTGAATTATATAATTTAAGTTTTGTGCTTTGCAATCAACATCAATTATGCCAAGCGGCTTATCCGTATAAAATTGGCATGTTTTTCTGTTTTATTGTCACTTTTAACTGTCGCGGGTAACACTTGCATAAAACCGGCTTAATAGTAGCGTGCCATCGTGTCAGTTTGCCCACTTAAAAGCACAAAAGGCTTTGGCGCTATGCCAAAGCCTTTTGCAGTATGATGAAAACAGCCTGCTTATTTAGAAGGTGTTTTTTGAGCCGGAGCAGTAGTTGGCGCGGCAGGCACGCTCAATGGTGTGGTTGAAGGCGTAGCCGATGGTTTTGAAATTTGCTTCAATTTTTCTATTGAAGTACCATCGTCGCTTTTTTGCGCGCCGCCTTTTACCGATACATTGATCACCAATGATAATACCATAATACCAATGGCCAAAGCCCAGGTACCTTTTTCAAGGAAATCGCCTGTTTTTTGCACACCCATTAATTGTGATGAGCCTGAAAAATTTGACGCTAAACCGCCACCCTTAGGGTTTTGTATGAGAACGATGAGGCCTAAAAGCACACATAAAATAATGGTGATAATAATGAGTAATAAATACATTTCTTTTTATATCAATTGGTTTTCTTTTCTAATTCTCCAATACGTGCTGCAAAGTACGTACTTTTTTCCGGGAATTTCAATATTAATTTTTTATAAGTAGCTATGGCTTTATGATATAGCATCTGATCGGCATAGATACGTGCCAGGGTTTCTGTCACTACCTCGTTCTGGTCTTCCGAACTCTTTTTGGCCTTGTTCTCGTTATCCAGCTTATCTGCCGATAGTGGTTTGATCTGCGGGTCGGTTTGTATAAACCGCTCAATAATTACATCTTCCTTTTTATTGTGATCAAATTCAACTCGCTCGGGCTCACTCTCGCGCTCAATGCCGCTAACAGAAGTGAGGCTAAATATATTTTCGAAATACTGCTGCTGCAGTTCATCCGCCCGCTTTAAACTATCTACCCCCGCCTCTTTAGCATTACCTGCCTGCACGCGATTAACCGGGGCATAAGGCCTCAGGTTTTCGGCATGCTCCTTACGGGTTTTATTTAACCACCATAAAAAGGTGTACGGCATTTTATCATCATCGTATCTCGCTACCCGGTTTTCATCTGCCTGGCTTTCACCAGTTGGCTGGGATGCAGTATCAATTTGTTGTGTAGGAGTGTCGGTATTCTTTGGCGCGCTTTCTGCCGGTTCGGGTTCCTTATGTTCCGTGGCAGTGTTGCCGTTTCCGGCCCGTATTTCATCAAGTTTTTTGTCAAATAATAAATAGTCGCCGCCTACAATACCGCCTAATATGAGTTTTTCTTCTTCTTCCTGTATTTTCTCCGTTTCAGTATCTGCTTCGGGCTGCGCGTCAGGCTGGTGAAACAATGCCGTAGGCTGTTCGGCATCATCATCATTTTCTACTGTGTCAGGCTCGCTGAAACGATGCTCCGCAGTTATTTCAGGCTGAAAACCGTTTTCCGTCGTTGCGGCAAAACCAATATCATCAATACTTACTATCTCGTCATAAACCTCATCCTCAATAGACTGGTCGGTTGCTGGTTGCTCAGCCGGCTGCACGGGAGACACATCGCGCTTAGGGAAGCGTGAGGCGAAACGGTAGCCATTATCTGCCGCTGGTACATTTTGCTGGTCCTGATGAATGCCAGCAGGCTGCTCAACTTCCGGAGCGGCCGGTACAACAGGCTCCTGTGTTAAAGGCTCATCAGCATGAGCCATAACCTCAGGGTTGGTTCGCTCAGGGCTTTCTTCAATCGCCGGTATCTCTGTTTTTTCAGCTTCGTTTGGCTGCTCTACCGGCAGCGATTCAATTTCAGTTACCCTATCAGTAACATTTTCCTTATCACTGGCGGATGATAAAAGTTCATCTTCCTGACCTGTTACAACAGCTCCTGCCGTTTCATTTACTGTTGGCAGGGGTGCTTCCACCGAAAGGATATCATTATCTGTTACAACCGTGTCAACATGGTGTGCTTGTCCCCCGCTATGCTGTACCCATGGCTCAACATGGTTTTTGGCCACCGGCATAACCAAATCAATAATAGCGCTGCTATCAACCAAAGGCAGCCCGGCGGTGTTATTCACAAATTTATATAAAATACGAGGGGCAACATAAGTGGCAGCCCTGGCAACTTGCGATTCACCGGCGGCACGGGCAAGCATAGCCTGCAGCAAACCGCTTTGCGGATAATCTTTCGCCAGCCTCTCCAGGCTTTGCAGGTACGACGCGCCATTATCAGCCGGATTAGCCAATAAGTTCCAGAAAATTTCTTTTTGCCGGTTATCTATATATTGATCCACGTTGGTCGGTCTGTTTATTAATTACCAGTTGGCAAACGCCCTGTTAAATATGTCTTCGGTAAGTTGCTTGTTAATATCGGCAATTAAAGCCTGCTCCTGCGAAGCTATATCACCTTTATAATCAGCATAGCGCGTAAAAGTTTCATCAAAACTAAGCTTTTTATCGGCTTCGTAAGTATATTTTACTTTAACAGATATGGTTAAACGGCTGGCTCCCGCAATAGGCGGCGCACCGCCGGTTGTTGCCTGTATAGATACCGGCGCTATGGTATAACTGGTAATGGCCCCACTCATGGTGGCATTAGCTTCGCCCCGCACAATGCTCAGGTTGGTAGTAGTACGTATACGGTTCTTTAACGCCTCGGTGAACGACTGGCTTAAAGTGGGCACTACCAGTTGGGCATTGTTCTCAAAAAACTCAATATCAATAGTTTTGAGGCCCGGGGGTATGGAAGCGCCATTTAGCGACAGTTTGTATGAGCATGATGCAAAAAGCATAACCACTATACCAAGCCCTGCCATAACACCTGCTAATAACTTTTTACTCATGTTAATTGGTCTGTTTACAGATCTAATTCCTTTATTTTCCGATACAGCGTACGCTCGGATATGCCCAGTTCATTAGCAGCTAATTTACGTTTGCCTTTGTGTTTTTTCAAGGCTTTTCTGATCAGGTCCGATTCTTTTTCAACCAGTGAAAGCGATTCTTCTACCTCTTCATGGTGATGGGTGATATCGAAATCCTTAGCGCCGCTGTTGATATTAGTGTTAACGGGCTGCTGTAACGTAAATTGTGGCTCGGCAATATTGGCCTGTGGTAGTTCAATATCACGGTAAAGCTGCGTAATAGCTTGCGGATTACCCTGGTAGGCCGGGCTAACGCCGCCATGCTCAATAATATCGGCAACCAGTTTCTTTAGCTCTATCATATCACGCTTCATATCAAACAATACCTTGTATAGTATGTCGCGTTCGGAGAAATCTTCCTTAGGCTGGTTATCCAGGCGCATAGGCAGGTTTGTTCTGCCTGTTTCGTGCGGAATGTAGTTCAGTAAAGTTTGTGCCGTAATAACACGGTCGCGCTCCAGAACAGCCAACTGCTCGGCCATGTTCTTTAACTGCCTTACATTACCCGGCCAAGAATAATTGGCCAATACCTGCTGCGCATCATCATCCAACTGGATGGGCGGTGTGCGGTATTTATCGGTAAAATCTGCCGTAAACTTGCGGAACAATAAAAATATATCCTCCTTACGTTCACGCAATGGTGGTATCTTTAAGGGTACGGTATTTAAACGATAATAAAGGTCCTCACGGAACTTACCGGCTTTAACCGCTTCGTAAACATCAACATTAGTGGCCGCTATTACACGCACATTGGTTTTTTCTACCTTTGATGAACCCACCCTGATGTATTGCCCCGACTCCAGCACGCGCAGTAAACGCGCTTGTGTACCCAGCGGCATCTCGGCAATCTCATCCAGGAAAATGGTGCCGCCGTTAACAGTTTCAAAATAGCCCTTACGCTCACCAACAGCACCCGTATAAGCCCCTTTTTCGTGCCCAAAAAGTTCCGAGTCGATCGTCCCTTCGGGTATGGCCCCGCAGTTTACCGCTATGAACGGCCCATGCTTGCGCGGACTCATCTGGTGGATGATGTGCGAAAAAACTTCTTTCCCGCTACCACTCTCACCGGTAATGAGTACCGAAATATCAGTAGGGGCAACCTGGTTGGCAATGTTTATAGCCCTATTAAGCAATGGCGAATTGCCAATGATACCAAAGCGTTGTTTAATTTCTTGAATATCCATATTTCATAAGAATCAAGAACCAAGAGTCAAGAATCAAGAAGTGTTTCGGCTTTTAATATTCGTTCACGAAATGAAAAAAGCATCCGTTGAACTTCAGATAATACCTGTAAACATTCCTGTAATTTTCCTTCTGATCCATAATGCCTTCGTTCACATATCAGCAATTGTGTTTCAAGCTCAAAGGAAGATGATATTGAAATCGCTAAAAATTCCGCGAAGTGCTTATTGGTGTTTTTTCCTGAACCTTCTGCTATATTAGATGGCACAGAACAAGAACACCTGTTAATTTGATCAATTAAATTATATCGTTCGTTAGCCGGCAGGTCTTTACAATACTCAAAAGCTTTATCGGCCAGCTCCATCGCTTTTTCCCATACTTTCAAATTTTTAAAATTGTGTCGCATGTGGCCCGGCCAAATCTTGTTTCTTGATTCTTGTTTCTTGCCTCTTAAATAATCTTCCCTATTAATGTTGCTGTGGTACAGCGTTCAACCAGTACATTGGCGTATTGGCCGGGCTTGTAGCCTTCCTGTACCGGGAATACCACCATCGCGTTTTTATCGTTACGGCCGCAATAGTCCTTGTCAGACTTTTTAGAGTATCCCTCAATCAGCACCTTTTCTACCCGACCCAGGTGTTGCTGCAGGCGCACGTATGAATACTGCTGCTGCTTGGCTACTACCTGTTTCAAACGCATCGCTTTTATCGGTTCCGGTATATCGTCGGCATAACGCTTGGCAGCCAGGGTACCCGGGCGCTCGGAATACATGAACATATACGCGTAATCATATTGTACATAGTCCATCATGGTTAGCGTATCATTATGCTCCTCTTCCGTTTCTGTACAAAACCCGGTAATGATATCTGTAGATATGGCGCAATCCGGTATAATACGGCGAATAGCATCCACACGTTCCATATACCACGCCCTATCATACGTACGGTTCATTAGATCCAGTATGCGGCTGTTGCCGCTTTGTACCGGCAGGTGTATGTAGTTACAAATGTTATCGTATTTGGCTATGGTGTACAATACCTCATCCGTAATATCTTTGGGATGAGAGGTTGAGAACCTTACCCGAAGATCGGGATGGATCAATGCCACCATCTCTAAAAGATTGGCGAAGTTGACTACTTCTGCAGCCTCACCTAAATCCTCTCCAGACGGCTCACTGCCATCTGCCAACTGTGAGGCATTCCATTTATATGAATCTACGTTTTGGCCAAGCAGGGTAACTTCGCGGTAGCCTTTATCAAACAGGTCCTGGCATTCGGCTACTACAGAATGCGGGTCGCGGCTGCGTTCGCGGCCACGGGTGAACGGCACCACACAGAATGAACACATGTTATCGCACCCGCGCATGATAGACACAAAAGCGTTAATGCCATTGCTGTTCAAACGCACCGGGCTAATATCCGCATAAGTTTCCTCACGGCTTAGCAGCACATTTACTGCACGCTGGCCTTCATCAACCCTATCAATTAAATTAGGCAGGTCGCGGTAGGCATCAGGGCCAACCACTACGTCAACCAGTTTTTCTTCTTCTAAAAATTTAGATTTCAGGCGCTCGGCCATACAGCCCAGTACCCCTACCACCATACCCGGGTTTTTACCTTTTGCACCTGCAAACTCTTTTAACCTGTTGCGTACACGTGTTTCGGCATTTTCACGTATAGAGCAGGTGTTTATAAATACCACATCGGCATTGTTATAATCACTGGTGGTTTCAAAACCTTTTTCGGCTAAAATAGAGGCTACTATCTCGCTGTCAGAAAAATTCATGGCGCAGCCATAGCTCTCAATATATAGCTTGCGGCCATTGTTTTTTTCAACCGGCTCTAATACTAAAGCCTCTCCCTGCCTGCTCTCATCGTGCGTTTTATCCGGTGTAAGAAATTCCATTTTTAAAACTAAGAATTAGGCTGCAAAACTACATAAAATTTAATTAACAGCGTGACAGTTTGTCAGCATTTAACAAATACCATTCTTTGTTGTTGTAAACATACGCTTCACAAACACAAGCTACCTTATATGGAAACAAATAAGCCGAAACGGAGGTGGCCTAAAGTGCTGCTCATTACCACGTCTGTAATACTGGTGCTTGTATGCATTGCAGCTTTGTTCATAAATGGCTACTTAGCCTCCAAATTATCGAAGAAGTTACAAGCGGCTGTATTACAGGGCAGTGACAGTTTATACAGTATTGAACCGGGAAACGTAAAACTCAGCATTTTACAGGGCAAGGCGACTGTTTATAATATTCAGCTGAAACCTAATTTATCGCTGTATCGTGAAAAGAAAAAGCGAAACGTCCAGGTACCCAATACGCTTTACAGCTTACAAGTGCAAAGGGTGATCATTACCGGTGTTAAGCTGAGCGACCTTTATTTTAATAAAGAGCTGAATATTGATAAAATAACAGTTGAACAGCCCGAGATCACCTCCGGCACCTATGCCAACCAGCCGGATACCGGGACAAAAGATAAACGTACCCTTTACCAGAAAATCTCCGGGACTTTCCGCGCTGTAAGTTTGGGTAAGATCATTTTAAGTAACATTCGCTTGAAAAGCATTAATTACACGGGTAAAAAACCTGTGTTTACTTCATTTAAAGATCTGGACATTATTGGCAATGATCTTTTGATCAGCAAGGACTCTCAGCAGGATACCAGTCGATTTTTATTTTTTAAGGACGTTAACACCACCCTGCGTAATTATACCAGCAGATCTGCCGATGGGCTTTACACTTTTAAGGTAAAGCAAGTAAGTTTAAGTACCCGGCATCAAAAGCTGAGCATCAAGGGCATAGACCTCATTCCGTTACCATACCCTGAGTTTTTCGAAAAGAGCAAAAAAGACCGTTTCAAACTACACCTGCAAAACATTACACTCCATAATTTTGATATTTCAGCATATCGATCAACACAAATTGTAAGTGTAGAGAAAGCGGTAATTGACACCGGCGTAATGGAACTTTACAGTAACTACAATGGTACCCCTAAAACCACCGACCGCCTTGTTACTTTTCCCAATTGGGCAGTTAGAAATCTGCTGCCTATGCCTGTTAATGTAGATACGCTTAATGTAAAGCAAATGGCTTTCACCTACGCCGAAAGAAATGGCAAGTCGAAGAAATTTGGTTACTTAAAATTCAGCGATATTAATGGCAGGTTCCTCAATATTACCAACCGTAAAAGCCTGCTACAGAAAAACCCCATCTGCACGGCCAATATCAGCAGCTTATTTTTAGGTAAAACAAAGTTTAATCTGCATTTTACCTTTAACCTTACAGATGCCAATTACAGTTACAGCTATAAAGGCCATCTTGCGCCGCTCAATTTAACTACCGTTAATCCGGTGCTGATGCCATTGGCTATGGTAAAAATTAACAAGGGGCAATTAACCTCGTTTGATTTTAATGTTATCAGCACACAAAAAAAATCAAAAGGCACCGTATCTTTCCTGTATAAGGATCTGAATGTGGATGTGTTGCGGCCCGACTACACCAAAAATACACTCATATCTACACTGACCAATACGTTTGTGCTAAAGCATGACAACCCCGACGATGGCAGCAGAACCCCGCGGCTGGCTAATGTAATTTACATACGCGCGGCCAGTTTCCCTTTCTTTAAAACTATATGGCATGTGCTGCTTAATGGCATTAAAAACTGTGCGGGCATTGGCCCGGCACAGGAAAAAAAGCTGGAGGCAGGCGACCATGCGGATGATAAAAAAGAGCAGGATAAACTGCTGAAAAAAGCAAAGGAAGAAAAAGAAAAGGAGGACAAAAAGTTTAAGGAGAAATTAAAAAAGAAGAATTAGCACGTTCTCACTCTTGCTTTTGAAACTATGCTTCAAGATGCTTACCTTAAGCCATGCAATTGCTGCGCACGTACCTAAACGATTTTGTTTCGCTCCTTTTTCCGAGGCTTTGCCCCGCCTGTAATGCCAGCCTGGTAGCAGGCGAAAAGATCATATGCACCGATTGCCGCTACAACCTGCCATTTACCAATTTTCAGGAGCAGGCTGATAATATAGTAGCCCGACAGTTTTGGGGTAAATTAAATATTGAAAGCGCGTACGCGTTATATTACTTCAACAAAGGCGGCAAGGTACAAAACCTGGTACATCATTTAAAATATAAGGATATGCCCCAAATTGGTAATGTACTGGGCGAGATAAGCGGCATGCAATTAAAAAGCCATCCCATAATAGCCCATACCGATTTGGTAATACCCGTGCCCTTGCATAAAAAGCGGTTAAAAGAACGCGGTTATAATCAAAGCGCGCATTTTGCCGAAGGTATT
Organism: Mucilaginibacter sp. MD40; assembly: GCF_002288635.1. Lineage (GTDB taxonomy): Bacteria > Bacteroidota > Bacteroidia > Sphingobacteriales > Sphingobacteriaceae > Mucilaginibacter. The sequence goes on from NZ_NRSW01000001.1 coordinate 578,410, forward strand.
GCCAGCGTACTGGGCTGCGGAGTTGAAACCGGAAACCTGGTAAGAAAAGTAGCTACAGAAACGCAAACGCATAAATCGCGCTTTGCCAGGTTTAAAAATATGCAGGAAGTTTTTGAAGTGAAGTTTCCCGACCGCCTTGCCGGTAAACACCTATTACTGGTTGATGATATTATTACCACCGGCTCAACGCTGGAGGCCTGCGGAGCCGCGCTGTTAAAAATACCGGGGCTAAAATTAAGCATAGCCACCATTGCTTACGCGGAGTAAGGGTTAGCAATATTAGAGATGGGGTAATTGAAGATTAGTTAAGTAAATTGAAGCCCCCGATCTCTAATCACAAATCACTGATTAACTAAATTACTGTTTCTGATACCTGCTTAATTTTTCAAACAGCGTAGCAGGGTCAAAAGGTTTAAGGATGTAATCATTCATACCCGCGGTTTCAATCTGGCCCATCTGGTTGCTCAGCATAGAAGCGGTTAATGCGATGATGGGTAACTTTTGAAAATACGGCTCGTTCTTCGCACGGATAATACCGGCTGCTTCCAAACCACCCATGATAGGCATATGGATATCCATCAGCACAGCATCATAATTTTGTTGAGCTTCCAGTTTTTCAATAGCTTCTTGCCCGTTCTCGGCAAAATCCGCGGCGGCGCCCCACTTTTTCAGCACTTTATTGATCAACAGCCTGTTTATCTGATTGTCATCAACCACTAATACATTAATGTTTAACGTTGTATCCACTTTATTGCTATTATTAACCGGGCGTTGTTTTAATTTATTAAACGTAATAGTGAACCAAAACACCGAGCCTTCACCCAACACGCTATCAACGTTGATGCGTGAGTCATGCAGTTCTATTAAACGCTTACTTATAGCCAGCCCCAACCCTGTGCCGCCATACTTACGTGTGGTGTCGGTTTCAGCCTGCTTAAAAGATTCAAATATCGTCCCCAGCTTATCCTCTGCAATGCCAATACCGGTATCAGCTACGCCAAAACGTATGCGCACAGTGTCCTTATGTTGTTCAATTACCTTGAGGTCGATGTTCACCCCGCCACGGCTGGTAAATTTAACAGAATTACTTACCAAATTCAACAAAATCTGCACAAGGCGTTGCCTGTCGCCGATAATTGTGTCGGGCACGCCATCGTCAACGCTGCATGTTAGCGATATATTTTTTTCCTGAGCCTTATATTTCATCGATGCAACAATGCTTTGCACCACATCGCGCAGGTTAACGGCAGCCTTTTCCAGCTCGATATTACCCGTTTCAATTTTGGTGAAATCGAGCAGGTCATTAATAAGGATCATAAGGTTCTCTGCTGAAAATTTTAACACGCTCAGGTTCTCTCTTTGAGACTCGCCCGGGTTATCCTCCAGCAGCAGGTGCGACATGCCGATGACCGCGTTTAGCGGTGTGCGTATCTCATGGCTCATCACACCTATAAACATATCTTTAGCTCTGCTCAATTGCAAAGCTTCCTCTTTTGCCGCTATCAGTTCCAACTCGGCCTTTTTCTTGGCAGTAATGTCAATTATGGTTTCGATATACTTTTCTACCCGGCCATTCTCCCCTACGATAATAGAGTTGATCACCGATATCCACAGTGGCTGCCCGTCCTTACGGTAAATCAGCAAATCAACCTCAAAAGACTGCTTTTGGGCGGAGAGCTCGCGGGCTTTTTCAATAATAGAAAAATCTGTTAGCTCGCCTTTTAGTGAATCTCCGAGATGCTTTCCTTTTACATCGGCCAGTGTATAACCGGTTATTTTTTCAAAAGCGTTGTTTACCCACTGCACACGGCCATCCCCATCGTTGATCACCACACCACTGTTAGCTTTGCTGGCTACTAACGACAGCATTTTTAGTTGATCTTCGGTTTTCTTTCGCTCAGATATATCCACCATTACCCCTATCTGGCGGTCAACAGCGCCGTCCTCGTTAAATAAGGGGCTATTAGATATATATACCCAGGCAGTAGAACGATCTTTCTTATATATCTTTATCTCTACCTCGTAAGGGCGGTTTTCTTTCACCGCCTGTACCGCGCTTTCGAAAACAGCCAGGTTAGTTTCCTCACCTATTAATAATGTGCCTACGGTTTTATCTTTCAGATCGGCAAGGGAATAGCCAATAATGCCCTCCATGGCTTCATTCATCCAAACAATGCGCCCTTCTCTATCCCTTATAAAAATTCCGCTTGGCGATTTACGGGCTGCGAACGATAATATCTCTACATCATGTTCTGCCTGTTTACGCTTGGTGATATCTATAATAATACGGATATATTTTTCCACCCGGCCATCCTCGGTATAAATAGGGGAATTATTAACAGATATCCATATAGGCTGCCCCTGTTTGGTATTCAGCGACAGATCTATCTCATAAGGTATGCCTTTTTCGCGCGCCTCGAGCATATTACGCTCGGCGGCATGGTCGGCCGGCCGGCCTTTTAACACATCTCCCAGAAAGCGCCCGCTTACATCGTCAAGGCCGTAACCGGTAATATCTTTAAAAGCGGCATTTACCCAAACCACCTCGTCGCTGGCATTACTGATCACCACACCATTCTTTATCCTGCTGGCCACCAGTGATAGCTCGCGGGTTTCGGTAACCAAGTGGTGCTGGTAAGTGGTATCTCGGCCGCTGGCATACCATTTACCGTTTAAAAAGCGGGCAGTCCAGCTAATGTGCTTTATCTCGCCGTTACGGGTAACCGTTTCTGTTTCCAGTTCAAATGAAGTTTGTGCCCTGATGGATTCGGCAATTAAGGGCGCGTATTTTTCGCGGTTGTGGCCTACCACGTAATCCCATAGCGACCGGCCTATGGCCCGCTCCGGTTTATACCCTAAAACGGAGGTGACCGCGTCATTAATAAACTCCACACGGGCATTTTCATCCGCGATCAAATGAATTTCGGCCGAACTGTTGAAAAGGGTTGAATATTGTTTGTGTACTTCGAGGCTTTGCTCCAGCTCCTTTTTTTGCTTACGTAACAACAGGTGCGACATGGCCTCGCCCGCTAAAGTAATAAGCGCGTCGCGCTGCTCATCGGTGAGGTCTTTAGGTTGCTGGTCAAAAACGCAAAGGGTTCCTATACGGTATCCCTGGGGGTCTATCAGTGGTGCGCTGGCATAAAAGCGTACGCCAAAATCGCCGGTTACAATATCGGCTTCGCAAAAAAGTTCGTTTTTTGTAGCGTCGGGTACTACAACAAGATGGCTATTGAGAATAGTGTGCCTGCAAAAAGAATTTTCAAGCGGAATGAAATCGATGTCGTACCCTATTTTGGACTTAAACCACTGCCTTTTATCATCAATAAAAGTGATAAAAGCCAATGGCGCCTGGCATATATAGGATGCCAGGCGGGCTATGGCATCAAACTCTTTTTCGGGAGGCGTATCTAAAACATCATAAGAATTTAGCGCGGCCAAACGCTGCCGTTCTGTTTCTTCTGGATGTTGCAAATCCGCTTTAATCATTAGTTAAGTTAATCCTCCCGGTACAATGGAAAATCCTCCATTAATTTATGTACTTTTTTACGAATTTTCTTAATAGAAGTTTCATTTTCCGGATCGTTAATTACGCCGTCTATCAGATCTACAATAGTTTCCATATGTTTTTCCTTTAAACCACGTGTAGTTATAGCAGCCGTACCTAAACGGATACCTGATGTAACAAACGGAGATTTATCGTCATAAGGCACCATATTTTTATTTGCAGTAATATCGGCTTTCACCAGGGCATTCTCAGCCGCTTTACCGGTAATGTTCTTATTACGCAGGTCAATCAGCATCAGGTGGTTATCAGTGCCGCCTGAAATGATCTCATAACCGCGGGCAACCAATGCTTTAGCCATAGCGGCAGCGTTAAGTTTTACCTGGGCTATATATTTCATGTAGCTATCAGACAGCGCTTCGCCAAAAGCTACCGCTTTGGCAGCGATAATATGCTCTAACGGACCACCTTGTGTACCAGGGAAAACAGCCATATCCAACAATGACGACATCATACGGATCTCGCCTTTTGGTGTTTTTAAGCCCCACGGGTTCTCAAAATCTTTACCCATCATAATTAAGCCACCACGAGGGCCGCGTAACGTTTTGTGGGTAGTAGTGGTAACAATATGGCAATGCGGCAGCGGATCTGTCAATAAACCGCGGGCAATTAAACCTGCCGGGTGCGAGATATCAGCCAGTACCAAAGCGCCAACTTTATCAGCCACGCTGCGGATGAACGCATAATCCCAATCACGAGAATAGGCCGAAGCACCACAGATAATGAGTTTTGGTTTTTGCTCTAAAGCAACACGCTCTAATTGTGCATAATCAATTAAACCGGTTTCTTTTACCACACCGTAAAAATGCGGCTCATATAATTTACCGGAAAAGTTTACCGGTGAGCCATGGGTTAAGTGGCCGCCATGTGAAAGATCAAATCCTAATATTTTATCGCCGGGGTTAAGCACCGCAAGCATAACCGCCGCGTTGGCCTGGGCACCTGAGTGTGGCTGTACGTTGGCCCATTCAGCATTAAACAATTGCTTGGCACGCTCAATAGCAATGGTCTCAATCTCATCAACCACCTGGCAACCGCCATAATAGCGTTTGCCCGGCAATCCTTCGGCATATTTGTTGGTAGCCACAGAACCTGCCGCTTCCATAACCTGGCGGCTAACAAAGTTCTCTGATGCGATAAGCTCAATGCCTTCTTCCTGGCGCTGCTGCTCTTCTTCTAACAGCTTGAATATTAATTTATCTCTTTTCATTATGGTGTTTTAAAAACGATGCTAAGTTAGGGATTAAGGAGCTAAAAGCCGAAGGCATTTTTAAAAGCGGAAAGCTAAAAGTCAAAAGCTAACGGCTTTCGCTTTTGGCACTGTAATGTTGCCGTCGTAAAGCGGCCATGCAGATACAGATAAAGTTATTAATATTATACTCAGTAGCCAACTATAATAAAAAGCTTTCAGCTTTGGACTTTTAGCTTTTTACTTCCCCCTTCGGCGCTATCCAAAAGTTATTAAAGCCCAGGCCAATGGTTATCTCAATGGCTTCCTGCTGCAGCATTTCCAGCACGGCTAAAAAATTGTAGATAAAATGGACCTTGTTCTCGCTGTTACCGGCGATGTGCTTAAAATCCATTTTTTTGTTGATGCTCAGCAAATGTTTAATGGCTTCCTTTTGCTTCTCAATGGTATAAGGATATTGCACTACCGTGTGATGCACTTCCTGGCTGCGCGTATTGTAGTTACGCATCAGCCGGTGATATACCATCATCAGCTTGTAGAGGTTTAGTTCTGATAATTCTTCGCCGGGTACGGTAACTTTCTCTACCTGCTCCAGATCGGCTTTGATGTTACCACGCCTTTCCTGTTTAAAACGTTCTTCCTCAAAAGGGCGCAGTTCTTCGCATAAAACCTTAAACTTTTTATATTCGATCAGTTTACGGATCAACCCTTCTTTGGTGTCTATCTCATTTTCCTCGTCGCCGGTGTTATGCCGGGGCAAAAGCATTTTCGCTTTTATGCGCATCAGGGTTGCCGCAACAAAAATGAATTCGCTTGCCAGTTCCATATTCAGCACGGTCATCTGGTGAATGTAGTTCAGGAAATCGTCGGTAATGCGGGCAATGGGGATGTCGTGTATGTCCAGTTCATCGCGCTCAATAAAAAACAGCAGCAGGTCAAAAGGCCCTTCAAACTGCGGTAATTTTACGGCGAACGCGTCATCGGTCATTTGTCAAAAATACAGCTATTTAACGGTAAAAAAATATAAATCACAAATAGCAAAACAATAATTACCTTTAATATATTCCAATTAAATTACCTTACTTTGTAAGTTATATTACAGTCACGAAATAATTAAATGCAGGTACCCGCCGGTGAACTTTTAAGTCAAATAAACTTTCCTACTGATCTTAAGCAATTAAAAGAAGACCAGCTTGAACAAGTTTGTAACGAACTGCGCCAATATATTATTGACGTGGTATCAGTTAATGGTGGCCATTTCGCGGCCAGCTTAGGCACTGTAGAACTCACAGTAGCGCTACAATATGTGTTAAACACCCCTTACGACCAATTGGTGTGGGATGTAGGCCACCAGGCTTACGGCCACAAGATATTAACCGGCCGCAGGGATAATTTCCATACCAACCGCGTTTACGGTGGTATAAGCGGTTTCCCAAAACGCAGCGAAAGCATTTTTGATACGTTTGGCGTGGGGCACTCGTCAACCTCTATCTCTGCCGCTTTGGGTATGGCCGTGGCCTCTCAATACAAGGGCGAAACAGACCGCCAGCACGTTGCCGTTATTGGCGATGGTGCCATGACCGCCGGTTTAGCCTTTGAGGCGCTCAACCATGCCGGCATTGAAAACTCTAACCTGCTGGTGATTCTTAACGACAATAACATGTCGATAGACCCTAATGTGGGTGCATTAAAGGAATACCTTACGGATATTACCACATCAAAGCCTTATAACCGTTTCCGCGATGATATCGCTACGGTATTAAGTAAAATATCATCAATGGGCCCTGATGCCTTTAAGATCGCTAAGAAGATCGAGAAGAGCATTAAAGGCACTTTGCTTAAACGCAGCAACTTTTTTGAGGCGCTTAAGTTTCGCTATTTTGGCCCGGTTGATGGCCACGATGTAAAACACCTGGTAAAATTACTACGCGACCTGCGCGATATACCCGGCCCTAAACTGCTGCATTGCATTACCACGAAAGGTAAAGGCTATGCACTGGCCGAAAAAGACCAGACCAAATGGCACGCACCCGGTTTGTTCGACAAGATAACCGGTGAGATAAAAAAGACCAAATATGATAAGCCACAACCGCCTAAATACCAGGATGTGTTTGGCCATACCATTATAGAACTGGCTGAAGCTAACCCTAAAATTATGGGGATTACGCCGGCCATGCCATCAGGCTGTTCATTAAACCTGATGATGAAGGCCATGCCTAACCGCGCGTTTGACGTAGGTATTGCCGAGCAGCACGCTGTTACCTTTAGTGCCGGTTTAGCTACCCAAGGCTTGGTACCGTTCTGTAATATCTATTCCAGCTTTATGCAAAGGGCTTATGACCAGGTGATACATGACGTGGCCATACAAAAGCTTAACGTAGTAATGTGCCTTGACCGTGCCGGCTTTGCCGGTGCCGACGGAGCTACACACCACGGCGCGTATGATTTGGCTTACATGCGTTGCATCCCTAACTTAACGGTGTCTGCACCGATGAACGAGGAAGAACTGCGTAACCTGATGTTTACGGCCCAGCAGGATGATATGGGCCCGTTTGTGATACGCTACCCCCGTGGTAACGGTGTGATGGTTGACTGGCAGCGCCCTATGAAAGCCATACCTGTAGGCAAAGGCCGCAAAATTTGCGATGGCGAAGAAGTAGCGATATTAAGCATAGGCGCCATAGGTAATGAAGTGATTAAAGCCACTGAGCGTTTACACCTCGATGGTTACTTCCCTGCACATTATGATATGCGCTTTGTGAAACCGCTTGATGAAGCTTTACTGCACGAGGTTTTCCAGAAATATCCGTACGTAATAACTGTAGAAGACGGCTGCCTTGAAGGTGGCATGGGGTCGGCAGTATTGGAATTTATGGCTGATAACAACTACAAATCGCAAGTGATACGACTGGGTATCCCGGATGAATTTATAGAACATGGTGAACAACCCGAGCTATGGGCCGAATGCGGTTACGATGCAGCATCAATAGCCGCCCGGGTAAAGCAATATGGCATACTTAGAGAAGCAGCGCAAACGATAGCTTCATAAAATATAACAAGAGCGATGGATGACCATCGCTCTTGTTGGTTATCAGCGCTATATCAATCTTATCGAACAATACCCTCACTTTGAGTGTGTGATATCATTGATAATTTTAGCTGAAGCTTTATGAAGCTCATTCATCCGTTGGCAGAAGCCAACGGCAATGATTTCTCAAACGCCATTTTCATTGAATTGCCTATCATCGGAATCCCATTAAGTGTTTTGTTGAGCTGATTATGCATTCAGTTTCGGCTAAAGCCCTATTAGAATTTTCTAATCCGTTGGCTGAAGCCAACGGCAATGATTTATAAAACGGCCATTATCATTGCCGTCCCATTTATGGGACGGGCATTATACATAATGTAAGAGGCTTTAGCCAAATAATAATGTAAGCAGCTATATTGCTAAACAAGAAGAGCGATGAGTAATCATTGCTCTTTTAGTATCATTGGCTTCAGCTAATGACAATGATTATCAAATAACCATTTTCATTGCCGGGCATTGTGCAAGGGGCTTTAGCCAAAATAATAAATGCAAGCAGCTATATTGCTAAACAAGAAGAGCGATGACTACTCATTGCTCTTTTAGTACCATTTGGCTGAAGCTAACGGCAATGATTAATCAAAAAGCCATTTTCATTGCCGTCCCATTTATGGGACGGGCATTGTGCATAATTTCAAAGGCTTTAGCTAAAATAATAATGTAAGCAGCTATATTGCTAAACAAGAAGAGCGATGATCTCTCATCGCTCTTCCTGCAATCAATTCCTCGCAGGTTGTGCCTTTGGCAACTCTTTGCGCGGGATCATATCTTTACGTTCTGATGTATTGTACACAAACGATGCTACGATGGTAGCAGCTTGTTTAAGGTCATCTTCGCTCAGGCGGTCATAGGTATCCTGGTTACTGTGGTGGGTACGGGTACCATAATCCATGGCATCCTGTATGAACTGGAAACCCGGCAAGCCAACAGCATCAAATGAAAGGTGGTCGGTACCGCCGGTATTACCAATAGTAACCGTACCTGCGCCCAGGTCTTTAAATGGATTTAACCATGCCTGAAAAATAGGACCAGCAGCGCTATCGCCTTGCAGGTAAATACCGCGGATCTTACCGGTACCATTATCTAAGTTATAATAAGCATCCAGTTTAGCCTGCTCCGGTTTTAATTCCATAGTTTTAGGATCGCCGAAGTGGGTAGCCACATAACCGCGTGAACCAAACAGTCCCTGCTCTTCTGAGCTCCATAAAGCTATGCGGATGGTACGCTTTGGTTTAAAGCCAATGGCTTTTAAAATGCGCATAGCCTCCATCATCACCGCGCTGCCGGCTGCGTTATCGGTAGCACCTGTAGCACCGTGCCACGAGTCGAGGTGACCGCCTATCATTACCACCTGTTCTTTCAGTTTTATATCAGTACCCGGTATTTCGGCAATAACGTTATAACCCTGCAAGTCATCCGTAATAAACTGTGTTTTGATGTCGGCCTCCATCTCTACCTTTTGGCCGGCTTTCACTAAACGCAAAATACGCAGGAAGTCCTCCCCGCTGGTTTCCAGTTCGGGTGCTACGGCCTTAGCAGTATCAGCATAAGAGGCTCCGTTGGTGGTAAAGGTAGTACCATCGGTACCGCGGCCCTGTGCCAATATTAAGCCCACCTTCTCGTCAACCAAAAACTGGCTGATGGCTGCACGAGCAGCTCTGGCCTTACGCATAGCTGCGAATTGCGGTGAGTTAGGGTCAAAGGCCCGGCGTTCGCCGCGGGCTGCGGGTTTGGCGTTGGCCATTTCGGTAAGTTGGGCATCTGTGTAGCGCTCCAGATCGGGTTTCTCAGATCTTTTCAACGTATTTTTGGTATCAAATATCACGATCTTTCCGGCCAGCTTACCTTTATATTTATCCAGTTCGGCAACAGAATCGGCCTTTAGCAATACCACTTCGCTTTTAATAAGGCCATTGGTGCCGGGGGTCCATGCTTTAGGGATGGCGATAATGGCATGGTAATATGGCACGGTGATGGCCGCATAGTTTTTCTGCACTTCCCAACCTTTGCCAAATTTGCCCCATGGTTCCAGTTTGGCATTAGCCATACCCCAGGTTTTTAATTGATTAACCGCCCAGGCCTGCGCGCGTTTTAAACCCGGCGAGTTAGCCAGGCGTGGGCCGGATACATCTGTTAAATAAAAGGCAGTTTCCATTACCTTAGAATGGTTGAGGCCTTCCTCTCTGATTTTGGCTACGGCAGCCTGGTCAACCGTTTCCTGAGCGAGGGCCGTAACGGTAAGACCTGTTAATGCCAAAGCCGTGTAAAGTAGTTTTAGTTTCATGTATAAGTCAGTTATAGTTTACAACAAACTTATTAAATAGGCTTATAAAGCCCAACGCAACCCGCTAACAAAGTTGTTACATATACATTAAACAGCAAACGGGCAGTAACCGTAGTTACCGCCCGTTTGTACACTCAACATGATAGATTTAACTATCTAACATCACTCTCCACTTTCCTTGCAGTGCTTTTACCCGGCAGATAGATCTGGAAACCGAATGACAGATTAAGGTTGCTTTGATACGTTTGATTACCAAACCCTACCAAGCCATTGTATTTAAGCAAGGTTTCCAAACCAATGTTTGGAGTTACGAAGTAAGCGAAACCCGGACCAACACCTAAGTTTAGGCCGTTTGTTTTGCCGCCGCCATCGCTTACGTTAGTACCACCTACACCTACAGTTCCTTCTGCGAAGAAACGGCCATGGCGAAGCACTTCAGCATCTTTACCGGTATAATAACGGCCTAAAGCACCAACACCATAAGTAGTTGTGGTTGGGGCGCCTTTAGCAGTTTGTATACCCAAGTTTACATAACCACCCAACGCAACATTGTCCTGGATAAACCATGCCGCTTTCGGGGTAATATCAAAGCTGAATACTTTTGGGTCATCAAGCCCTAAGTTGATGTTTGACAGGTTACCGCCAATTAAAACATTCCCTTTTTGGATCTGAGCCGATGCTGATGCGCAAAATGCTACGGCTAAAACGAATAGTAAAGTAATTTTTTTCATATGCTTATTGTTTTAGCAGGGTTTTACAATAGATATGCCATGGGAGGTTTTAGATTTTATACAGTACAGGCAAAAAATAGCATACAGCTATTTCAAAGAGCCATTTTTTTGATAACAGTCAGTAAAACAGCAATATATTTAAAACTAATAGGTGTGTTAAAATTTTACCTATTTTTAATAATAGTATCAGGTTACCTGAATAATGAGCATTAAAGGCTATTTTCAATACATATTACCGTTTAACCCAACAATATGCTACTAAATACTGTACCTATACTTGCATCGCTCAATACAGAAAGTACGATAACTTTTTATACCGAATTACTGGGTTTTACCTTTCATTCCGAGTGGGATGGCTATCTTATATTTAGCCGGGATGGTATACAGATACATTTATGGCCTTGTGCAGACGAGGAAATCGCAAAAAACACCGGCTGCTACATTAACGTAGATCATGTGGATGAGTTATACCACGAGCTCTCACCAAAGGGTATTTTACACCCCGATGGCGACTTAAAGGATATGCCATGGGGGATGCGCCAGTTTAGCATTCTGGATAACAACGGCAACATTATTCATTTTGGGGAAGACAGGCAAGACGATTAATTTTAACGGCTAACAACCCTACCAAACTCGCTGCCGGTAGCATTGGTTATTACACGGTAAACCGTCCAGTTATCTGTTTCATATACTTTACGGAAATTAAGGTTGGAAATATTACGTCGTATAATGGTAATATATTTATTATTTAACTGCGTATATCCCGACTCGGCATTGCGGGCAGTAGATACCACTATATAATCTACATACTTATCAGGCGATTCCAGTGCGCTCAGGAAACTTCCCTCATAAGGCATAATAATCGGCTTAATGTCTTTTACAAACGCTACAATAGGGTAAGCAATAGCGTCATCAACCAACACGTGCGCGTCTACAGGCAGGCTGTTCAGGTAATTAGCAATATCAATATTTTCGGTATCTATATTTTCCTCGGTACGGTCAACCAGTACTTTGGTAAACTTCTTTTCTTCATCAACGCTTGAGTTGCGCAGGTAATACCAGCCTGCATACAGCTGCACCAATACAGCAGCCAGCAACAATAATTTAAACATACGCTGGTTTTTAACCGTGTGGGCCTTCATCACTACACATAAGTAAGCCAGTATCATAAATATGAGGTAATACTGGTAGGATAAAAAAACCTTGTCGTATTTAATGTGCAAAAACTCAATAAACGCAAAAGGGATTAGTATGGTAAGCACCTGGTACGTACTCTCGCGGAAAAGATATATGGCTATAACGATCATAGGCGCGAAAAGCACCACCCTGGCAGATAACAGTAATGATATTTCAGGTATTTGATAATAGGTATTGGTACTCTGCTGGTCAAAGCTTAGTTTATCGATCAATACGTTCCATGTGGCATAAGGGCTTTCTGAAAAATAATTCAGATCACTGGCGTGTGTAAGGTTAAGTAACTTGTAACACAAAACAGCCACTAACGGGAGGCTAAACAAAATGATGTAAAGCGCGAAAGTTTTATTAGCCAGCTTCCGCCGCAACGACGGGCTGTTAAAACTTATAAAAAGCCTGAATATGGATTCTTTCTCGCTCAGGTTTAAGCTATGAATGGTAATGGCTAATATGAGCGGCAAAAAGAAAAGCGTAAGCCATACAAATTTGTAATCGCAAAAGATGAGCCCTACCAGGCTGATACTGGCTATAGATACGTGGAATGTAGTATTGGAGCGATAAAACTTAAACAGGTTAAGAAAGAACAGGAACAAGAATATCAGGATAAGATAAATACTCTTGCCCGAAGCAGCCGTGTAAATGATACCCGGATGAAAAAGGAAAATAACTAAAAGCAGCAGTACGTAACCATTATCCTTTAGCCTTTTGGCAGCCGTGCTTGCCATAATGTTAAACAACACCGCAGTACCTATGGCCGATGCCAGTGCAGGGGCCAGCGTATAACTTAACGGCATAAACATAAAAGTGGCATAAAAAGGGACCAATGGGGCTGTTAAACCCATTGTTTTTAGCCTGTTGCCTAACCCTTCGAAAACTATTTTGGTTTTTTCAATATAAAATAACGATTCGTGGTTATAGTAATTAAGCTTATTTAAATAAACCGCGCATACCAGGTAGTACACCACCAGGAATATGGTTATAATAAATAAGTATACTGAATCTGCTATCTTCATATTTTACTTCACAAGGTTAGTTGGGTTATTCACCTTACTTAAACCATGATTGGTTTTTTCCCAATAGAATGGTTTTACCACCAATTGATATAAGCCTTTGTAGGCCGATATGGAGTGCATTAACCAATAAATGGGGTTAGCAATAGCAAACAATATCAGCTCATAATAGCGGCGCTTAAAAACCGCTATCATGTTCACATATATCATCAGGATATTACCTACCATGAGGTTAAATATGGACATGAACAGCACCCAATCCGGAAACAAGCTGCGGATGGTGGAAAGGTCAAACACCACGTAGCATATAAATATCAGCAGCAACAGCGGGTACACCAAAAAGGTAATAGGCGTTGCACCAATAAAAAAGTTAAAACCCAGGAAACCCCGCCAGCCTATCTCCCGCCATAGCGCAACCGGGTCGCGCATGTGTACCAAGTAGGTTTGCATGTAGCCCTTTATCCAACGGCTGCGCTGGCGTATCCAGTTAAAAGGCTCATTGTTGGCCTCCTCGTACGTGGTTGAATTGATAATGGCTATTTTATGACCCTTAGCATACGCGCGTACACCCAGGTCGGCATCCTCTGTAACATTGAAGGGGTCCCATGCACCCAGTTCCACCAGCTCCTGTAATTTAAAGTGATTACTGGTACCCCCAAGCGGGATGGGGATATCCAGCGTGTCCAGCCCCGGCAGCATATAATCAAACCAGTACGAATACTCGAGGGTAAACATACGGGTAAGGAAATTCTCGTTACGGTTGAAATAATTTAGCGCGCTCTGCACACAAATATATTCCTCAGGCAGCTTCTCAAACAGCGCTACCACTTTTTTCAGCTGGTCGGTGTCCGGAATATCTTCCGCGTCATAAATAGTGAGGTATTTGCCGCGGGCAAAGTGCAGGCCATAGTTACACGCCTTCGGTTTGGTTTTAGGCATGTGGAAAGGCACTACAATTACCTCGAAAATAGCCGGGAAATCGAGGTTTTTTACCGCGTTAAACGTTTTATCGTCATCCTCCTCTATCAGCAGTTTTACATCCAGTTTATGGCGGGGATAATCTATCGACTGCAGGTTCCAGATCAGCTTTTTTATCAGCTTATCCTCTTTATACACCGGTAGCAGTATGGTGTAAATAGGCAGTCCATCGTCATTTATCTGCCGCAGATCTTCGCGTGTTACCGCCTGGTGCAGCTCAAACCTTGAGCCCACCAGCGCCAAAAACATTTTGAATATAATAGCTACCAGGAAGAACGAGCTGATAAGCACATTAATAATAATAGATGTGTTCTTAAAGCTTAATACCAGGCCAATAGCCACAAGGCTTATCAACACAAAAATAAAAATAAGCTGAGCGGTAGAAAAAGTCACTACAGCCGAGCTGTCGGGGTCGCGCTTCATCAGCTCAAACACGGCTGATTTTACGTAACGCTCGCCCAGTAATTTATTACTCAGCCAGGTAATGTCCAGGTCAGAGGTAACTATCACCTCAGGCTCCATGTCATAAGTAAACTTAATGAAATCATGCACCAGCTGGTCATCCGGCGCGGCCATTAGTGTTACTACCTTGCCATTTTCTACACGCAGGGGCACGGCCAGGCGTTCATGGGCAAATACCAGGTCTATCTTGCTGAGCACTTCAGGGTCATACGCTTCTTCGCGCGGGTGCTCGTTAATAGCAATACCCGCGTTAAGCAGCGAACGCTCATAATTTTTACGAGAGATATACCCTGATGTAAGCGCTATTTTGATGAATGACAAGCCCGACTCCCGCGCGTACGCGTTTATAGCATCGCGTTCGCCGGCGGTAATAAACCTGTCATTCACCAGCAAGTCAGGAATGGATATGCTCATTAATAAACCTTCTGTATATAATTAAAACTTGCCTCAACTACCATCACCTTACGTAATGAGCAATTATTAGTCGTTAAATAACTCCTGTGATTTTTGTACGCGCGAACGTATGTACAGGAACGATAGCAGGATAAGCACCAATATACCTAACAGGATATACAGGTTATACGTATCCCAGAAACGGGTTAACGCGCTCTTAGTATCAATATATTCGAGGTTATCGCTTGATTTGTTGATATTGAACAGGTATTTGTTATTATTTACATCGGATATACAAACGTTGCTCGATAGCGTGGATAACTGCTCGGTAATAGACTTGGACGCCGCCAGGAAAGCCTCGGCCAAATGAGTACCCGTAGCGGTTAACACCAGTGTTGCGTTGTTACTGCGGCCGTAAAATATTTGCGCAAGGCCGTTTGATGTGGTGTCAGACAAGGAGTAAACCACCGTATTATTATCCGTGTTGTAGAGCCTGAAATTACGCTCAAAGCTAATTGGCGCGTCAGGAAACTCCTTCATCATCTTATCATCCTTGCTTAACAGCGCTATGATGTTGTTCTTTTTCAGATCAGCGGCTGTCATCTCATCAGAGTAAGAGAACTCAGGGAAATTATTAGCGTTGATGTTATTGTTTAGCTCATAAATGATCTCGCCCATGGCACCCGCCGCGTAGCGGGCATACGGTTTAGAAACCACTATACGAGTAGTACCACTGTTAAATGCTTCGGGGTACTGGTAAAAGCTCAGGTCGCTGGTAATGAACGGGTTTTTTGACTCCAGGTAAGATTTGTCCACATCAATCTCGGCGAAGAAATTGGTGAAGCTGTTTTTACAGTTACCACTGTTGGGGTAAAAACGGAACTCGCACTCCAGCGTATTGTATTTATGGTGCTGGTAACGGTTAATGGTTACCGAAGTATTAAGCTTACCGGATGCATCCAGCTTTTCGCTGCTGATTAGCAACCCGTTTAGGTAGATGTTAAAGAAACCACGGTCGCCGGGGTTAAGGCTGCTGTAGTTGGCCACTACGCGTATCTCTACCTCTTTGGGTGTAAAGCTAAAATCGGAGTTTTTAAAGTTGAAAGCGCTTTTTAATGAACCAATACCTGATAAGAAATCGCTGGTACCACCTATCTGTTTCAATGATAGTTTAGAGCGGTTCTCATCAATGGTTTTAAAGAAGGTGTTTTGCGCCTTATTCACCAGCAAGTAGTCGCCAAAGGTAGAGTTAAGCACATTCATGTTACCCAGGGCGGTAATGGTTTTTTCGTATCCGGCATCGTCGCCACCGGTAACAAATAATATCTCGGTAGGCACAACTTCCTGCGACACAGATCTCGTCGGTACAAATTTTCCGTTTACATTTACCATATTAGTAATGGTATCCATTATAGTGCTAACAGATTTATTGAGGTAAAGCAAACCCTGGTTACTTTGCGGGGTAACCTTAATAAGGCTGCGCTTATCGGCAGGTAATGAGTTGATGTTACCCACCAGGATATAATTACGCACACTATCAGGCAGCTGATCTATCTGGTAAACGCCGATGTTACGCTGCTGTGTTTTTTTCAAACGCGAGTAAGCCCAGGCTACCGCTTTAAGGTCATGCAGGGTAGGGTTGGTATTATATACAATGGCGGTTTTGGTATCAAAGCAATTGCTGATGTTTACGTTATTAAAAAAGTTCTTATTACTTTTTACCAGGGCAAGGTGCGAGAAGTTCTTAACTCTTACCCACATGGCAGGGTTATCTAAATCGCGGCACTGGTCATCAGTAATAGAAAGTGCCGTTTTCACCTGTATCTTGAGATAATTATCAGCGGGCACATCGGCACGGCTCAGATTAATTTGTATACGCTGTATAGAGTCTTTTGTTAAATGGCCGCTATATACCGGTTTTGTGCCTATAAACAGGTTGATGTATGATTTTTCACGAATAAGCGCTTGAGAAGGCTCAATAAACAACACCAGTTTACTGCCATTCATCTCATATTGCGGCGTAATTTTAAAATAGAAAGAGGTTGCACCGCTCATACCAAAAATAGGCTCATCGTCATTATGGCCCATTGCCTTAAATGAGATGATCTTGAAGTTTTGCGCAAATGCCCCCGCGGTTAAAAGTAAAAAAGCCAGAAGAGTGAAAAATCTTTTCATCAGATTATAGCGTTAGTTTCGATATTATAAGCTTATTAATTTATTACGTAGAACTCTACCCTGAAATAGTTTCCGTTATCGTTGCTGCGGTAAGTGAGTTCGCCGCCAAGTTCCTGTGTCATGAGTTTGGCAATGGAAAGGCCCAAGCCAAGCCGGCTTTCTATATTGCCCGATGCTTCGTTAAGTGTTTTTAACTTGTTAAACATCATATCCAATTCGTCCTGCCCAATGGGTACGCCTTCGTCAATAATTTCAAATACAAATTTCTGGCGTTGCAGGCTGGTAACTACCTTTATGCTGTTATTGGTTTGCGAAAACTTAATAGCGTTTGAAAGTAAGTTTTGGAAAACCTGCCCAACAAAAACCTTGTCCAGTTTTACATTAAGCGGTAGTTTAAGGATATTATCTACCAGGTGGATATTCTTCATACTAGCGGTTTCCTGCAACCCTCTAAACACCTGTGTTACCTCATGGTTAATATCAAATATTTCCATGTTAAACTTCATGTCCGGCGATTCTATCTCCTTCACATCCATCAGCTTGTTAAGCATATACTGCATTTTCTCTGATGCCTCACCAATAAAGCTGGAATACTCTTTCTGGTCGTTACTCAACCGGTAATCTTCCTCACGCAGCATGTTGTTGCTCATCACGATCTGGCCTATGAGGTTTTTAAGGTCGTGCCCGGCAATGTTAATGAAGTTATTTTTCTGATCGTCAAGCTTGCGCAGTTGCTCATACTGGCGGTCAATAATGTTGTTTTTTTCGTTGATATTCTGGTTTTGTTCCTTTAACTGCTCGTTTGATTTTTCAATCAATATCTGCGACCGTACATCGCGGGCAATTACCTTGTAGCGCGCGTTGGGCACCAGGCATGATAAGAAAGCGATAATAAAGAACATGGAGCCACCGTTGTTGATAACCATGTCAAGGCTGTACTCGCTAAAAATATTATAAAAAACGGCCAGTAGCAACAAAGCGATAAGGCCTTGCGCTATTGAGTTGATGGGCTCCCAAAATACCTGTAGGTTAAAAAACAGGATAACCACGGCATATATCAAATAGTAAGTAGTTTGCTGTTGTATATTTACAATATTGCAAAGCAAAGCGCAGGTGGCCGAAAGGATAAAGAAACAAATATGCAAAAGCGTACGGTAGTTGTATTTACGCGCCTGGAAAAGGCTGTATAAACCATATATAATTAATATGGTAATAATACGCACAATTAGAAATTGCAGCCATATGTTGGGGGCGTATATAAAATCAACAACGCTGAATATGGGATATAGAAATATTATTGTCCAGATAATATTATTAGTTTGATACCAGGCTTTTTTTGATATCTCCTTTTTATATTCCTCTTTTGAAATTTGAACAAACATTTGTATCCTTTATTATTTATATAGTCAACTCTCAATAGGGGTGATTAAGAATTGTGAGAAATAAGTTTTTAAATATGGCATTGCCATTTTTGGCAACATTGGCACAACTTGCCATGTATGTATTACCCGCACATGCAAAAAGCACTCCAACGCAGCAGAGCACCAGGCAAACAGCCTTCATGCGTGCACGCTCGCTTAATAATGGAATCAGCCTTTCCTGGCTCGAACAAACCTGGAATAGCAAAGTTTTAGATGAAAAGCCTATTAAACCCTCAGGTTTTGAGCTTTTGAAAAAATTAAACATTACCACGCTGAGGCTACCGGTAGCCTTTGAATACTTTGAAGATAGCAGGATTGCCGATGAGAAAGTATTTGCACAAATTGATGATGTTTTGGAACAATGTAATAAGTATGGTTTTAATATCATTATAGATTTTCACTACGGTAAACTTACAGATTATAACTATTTAACCGAAACTCCCAAAATAATTTCATTATGGTTAAAGTTAACCAGGAGATACATACGGGAAAATCCGGATAAAGTTTTTTTTGAGATTTACAACGAGCCACCACACATGGACCCCAAAGTGTGGCATGATGCCGCTTATAATATTGTAACGGCTATACGGCGGGTGGATAAGCGCCGCACTTTGCTGGTTGGCGCATCCAACTTTAACAGCATATATGAGCTGAGCCGAATGGAGCGACTGGCCGATGAGAACATCATCTACACGTTCCATTTTTATGAACCCTTTTTGTTTACCCACCAGGGCGCGGATTGGGTAGGAGAGCAGGTAGCCACAACCGGGATACCCTTCCCCTATGATGCAGCCGCTTACCCGCCCATGAACCCTAAAACCAAAGGTACCTGGGGCGAAACTAATTATTACCAGTATGCTAAAGATGGCAACGCCCAGGCCGTGCATGACAAGCTGCAGATTGCCAAACAGTGGGGTAATAAGTATGATGTACCTATTATTTGCGGCGAATATGGCGTATATAATAAATATGCCGACCTCGATAGCCGTTGCCGCTATATAAAGGCAGTAAGGCAAAATCTAAAGCAAATGGGCATCCCCGGCATACTTTGGGACTATAACAGCAATTTCAGTATTTTTAGCGGCGAACCTTCACTTAACAATTTGCCTGACTGCATGAAACAGGCGATAGGTTATAATGGTTCTAAATAAAATACATTAAAATAATTAACTTTGCACATCAATTAGGATATATGAAATTTTTCGAAGAAAAACGCAGAGAGGTGATGAAGCATATAGAAAAGTTCATGCTGGAAAAGATGAATGAGTACTTAAAGCCTATAGATACCATTTGGCAGCCGTCAGACTTTTTGCCTGATGCGTCAAGAGATACGTTTTTCAGTGAGATAAAAGAATTACAGGAAAGCGCGAAGGGCCTGTCATATGATCTGGTAGCGGTTTTAATTGGCGATACTATTACCGAAGAAGCGCTGCCCACCTATGAATCATGGTTAACCATGGTTGAAGGTGTTAGCGATGACGAGGAAGGCGGCTGGATGAAGTGGACCCGCCACTGGACCGCCGAAGAGAACCGCCACGGTGACCTGCTTAACAAATACTTATACCTTACCGGCCGCGTTGATATGCGCGCCATGGAAGTATCAACCCAATACCTTATTGCCGATGGTTTTGACATAGGAACCGGGCACGATCCTTACCGTAACTTTATTTATACCTCGTTCCAGGAACTGGCTACCAACGTATCGCACCGCAGGGTGGCATCGCAGGCAAAAAAAGCAGGCGATACTTTGCTGTCAAAAATGTGTGGTGTTATTGCCGGCGATGAGGCCCGCCATGCTAAAGCTTACAAATATTTTATTGAGCGTACTTTTGAGGTTGACCCGAACGAAGCCATGCTGGCATTTGAAGACATGATGCGTAAAAAGATCGTTATGCCGGCGCATTTCCTTCGTGAAGTAGGCTTGAAGATCGGCCAAACCTTTGGCCACTTTACAGATGCCGCGCAACGCCTGGGGATTTATACAGCAATTGATTACGTAGACATACTAAAAGAATTAATAGCCGACTGGCACATTGCCAGCATTACCGACCTTAAAGAGGACGGTGAAAAGGCCCGCGATTACATCATGGCCCTGCCGGATAGGTTACTGCGTGTTGCCGACCGGATGAAGAACCCCATGCTGGAATACAAATTCAGCTGGATAAACGGATAAAAAATTATTGAAGCCTCTGCGAAGAGGCTTTTTTATTACCCTTCCTCCACCAAATCTGTCCCTAACTTTCCTGAAAGATCGTCAAAAAGCAAATTCAGGATGGATTCAATGGTGACTGAGTTTACATCATCCACATAATTCTCGTTGCGGGTTATCCACAGCTCATCGTCCTGAACGGCGATGATATATAAAGGGCCATCGTAAAATTCCGGCTGTAATATTTTAATACCTTCCGGCGTGTTTTCAACGAGAAATTTAAGGTCGCTTTGGCGCTGTTTACGAAACAGCGGATTAAGCTGATCTTTGATGTGGTTATATAGTTTTTCCGTTGCTATTGGTTTATGCAGGGTGATGATCTTCATGTCTAATGCGTTTTTATTATTTACAAGCGGGCAACGGTGATTGTTTAAAGCACCTTTTATTTAATGTTTAAAAACAGCAGCTTTGTACTGCCGTTAATTAATAAACACTACACGCCATGAAATATAAATTGCTGGGCCGCTCGGGCCTTAAAGTATCCGAACTTTGTTTAGGCACCATGGGCTTTGGCACCGAGGCCGGCTGGGGCGCTGATGCCGATACCAGTTTCAAAATTATGGATGCCTATGCCGAGGCAGGTGGTAACTTTTTAGACACTGCCAATATTTACAAATTAGGCACCAGCGAAAAGATCATTGGCGATTACCTGAGCAACCACGACCGCGACCATTTTGTGGTAGCTACCAAGTATACCTTAAAGGATAACCAAACCAACGTAAACGCCAGCGGCAACAATCGCAAAAACATGATGCGCAGCGTTGAGGAAAGCCTCAAACGTTTAAAAACGGATTTTATTGATGTACTTTACCTGCACATCTGGGACGACATAACACCGATAGACGAAGTGCTGCGTGGTATGGATGACCTCATTCGCCAGGGAAAGGTTACCTATGCCGCCATAAGCGATACTCCCGCATGGGTAGTGGCCAAAGGTAACACCCTGGCCGAGCTAATGGGCTGGAGCCAATTTATTGCCTTACAGGTAGAATACAGCTTGCTTGCCCGTACCGCCGAACGCGAACTGATACCCATGGCCAAACACTTCGGCATGACTGTTACGCCATGGGCGCCACTTGCCGGCGGCGCGCTAACCGGTAAATACCTCAAAGGCGAAAAAGGCCGCATAAAGCCCGATAGTAAACGCTTGAATGATAAAGCTGAAAAGATAACCCGCGTGGTAATGGAAATAGCACAGGAGTTAGGCGTATCAGAAAGCCACGTTGCCTTACAATGGACCATAAGCAGAGGTTTCCAATGTATCCCCATTGTTGGCGCCACCAAAGTAGACCAATTAAAAGACAACCTGAAAACAGTTGATGTAACACTAACGCCTGAGCACATTGCCAAACTTGACGAAGCCAGTAAAATTGAATTAGGCTTCCCCGGAGATTTCTTTAACGAGGATGCCGTGAAAATGAATTCGTTCGGCGGGTTTTATGATAGGGTGGAGAAACGGTAGGTTGCAGTGAATAACTTTACGAGCGCTATAGCTTCGGATTTATCAATAAGATCTATAAAATTGGTTCTTGCCGATTATCCCAAAAGTAGAGCAGAATTATCTGTTGTTCGGTTATTTCGTAAAATAATGAAGTTTGTTTGGTAATGAAGGCCCGCCGTATGGTTTGGCCCTTTACAGTTACAAACATTTCGGGATGGGAAGCCAGTGTTAAAATGGTTTGATTAGCCGTGCGAACAAACTTTTGTGCAGATGCAAAGCCCCATTTAGTTTCAATCAACTCAACTATAATATCGAAAGTTTCGGTTGCTTCGGGCGTCCAGGCAACTGTACGACTCATAAATACTTGTCGTATTTCTTTATTACCGTATCGTGCGGGGCTAACAGGCCTTCAGTGGCTTGTTGTTGGGCTCGTTTAATTCCGGCTTGTACGTGGTCAGGCAAATCATTCCACTCAACACCTTCCAGGATGTCCTTGATCTGTCGTAAGATCAGTTCATCATTTGTTTCAAGCAACCGTTTTGCTAATTCGATTTTTTCGGTCTGGATGTCCATATCCAAATTTAAGTATTTTATTGTTGATTGTTGCAATTTCGTTAGGGGATTGTAGCGGATACCTACCCTCGCGCCTAAAGCCTGCGTATTATGAGCGGAAAGCCAGGGCCAAAGGCAACGCCATCATATTAGTACATATTAAGCCTGCATTAAGTTTTCTATCCATCTGTTTATCCTCAACAAATTAACCAACGCCGCCCTCTCCAAAATAAATCACAACCTACTTGTAAATTAAACAATTAAGCGTATCTTTGCAGTCCCGAAAATACGGGGTTTACAAAAACGTTTAATTATTTAATTTAAAGCAAGTGAATACGTTAAGTTACAAAACTGTCTCAGCCAACAAGAAAACCGTTAATAAAGAATGGGTTGTTGTTGACGCTAACAATGAGATTTTGGGGCGCTTGTGTACTAAGATCGCTATGATGATCAGAGGTAAACATAAGCCAGGATTCACCCCAAACGTAGACTGCGGTGATAACGTTATCGTTATTAATGCAGACAAGGTAAGACTGACAGGAGACAAATTTGCTACCAAGCAATATGTTTCATACACTGGTTACCCAGGTGGTCAGCGTTTCATTTCTCCTAAGGAGTTAATGGCAAAACATCCGGAGCGCGTAATTGAAAAAGCGGTTCGTGGTATGTTACCTAAAAACCGTTTGGGCCGTGCTATCTATGGCAACCTGCATGTTTACGCTGGTGCCGAGCATCCACACGCCGCTCAAAATCCTAAAACCATTTAACTTTCAATTTTAAAAGGAGAAAAAACACAATGCCAACAACTAACACTTCAGGCAGAAGAAAAACCGCTGTTGCCCGCATTTACTTAAGCGAGGGTAATGGCGCTATTACCGTTAACGGTAAAGATTACAAAGAGTACTTCCCTACTTTGCCTTTACAATACATTGTTACCCAGTCTACAGAAGTTTCTGGTTCTGCAGGTAAATTTGATGTTAAAGTAAACGTAGCAGGTGGTGGTGTAAAAGGACAGGCTGAGGCCGTTCGTTTAGCTATCGCTAAAGCCATTGTTGAACTGGATCCGGAGAAAAAACCGGCTCTGCGTGCTAAAGGTTTAATGACACGTGACGACCGTATGGTTGAGCGTAAAAAACCAGGTCGCAGAAAAGCTCGCAGAAGATTCCAATTCAGTAAACGTTAATATCAAAGGAGGACACAAACAATGGCAAGAACAACATATCAGGATTTACTGGATGCAGGTGTACACTTTGGTCACCTTACCCGCAAATGGGATCCGAAAATGTCTCAGTACATTTTCATGGAGCGTAACGGTATCCACATTATCGATTTAAATAAAACATTAGCAAAGGTTGAAGAAGCCGCTGCTGCTATCAAACAAATAGTAAAATCAGGCCGCAAAGTATTATTCGTAGCTACCAAAAAACAAGCTAAGGATATTGTTGCCGATTACGCGAAAAGCGTAAACATGCCCTACATCACCGAGCGTTGGTTAGGTGGTATGTTAACCAACTTCGCTACCGTACGTAAGTCAATCAAAAAGATGTCAAACATCGATAAACTGACTAAAGACGGTACTTACGCTATTCTTTCTAAGAAAGAGCGTTTAATGATACAGCGCGAGCGCGTTAAATTAGAAACCCTTTTAGGTGGTATCTCTGATCTTAACCGTTTACCTGCTGCTTTATTCATCATCGATGTTAAGAAAGAGCACATCGCCGTATCAGAAGCTTTAAAGCTGAACATCCCGACTTTCGCGATGGTTGATACCAACTCTGACCCATCTAACATCGACTTCCCTATCCCGGCTAACGATGACGCAACCAAATCGATCTCTTTGATCACCGGTATCATCATCAAAGCTATCGAAGAAGGTTTGGATGAGCGCAAACGCGAGAAAGAAGACGAAACTGAAAAAGAAGCAGCTGCTGCAAAAGCGAAAGCTGATGCTCCTGAAGCAACTTCAGGCGCACGTGGCGCAAAAAGGGTAGCCGAAGAAGCTGAAGCTGGTACCCCAACTGCTGAATCTACAGAAGAGTAATATTTAATGAGTGGTGATTAGTGAATGGTGAGTTTTACTACTCCCTGTTTACTATTCACCACTTATTGATTTAAAAAATATTAGTGTTTGGCGATTCACACATAGAACCATTCTCCACTCACTACTCACTACTTAACAAAAAATAAAATGTCTACAGTACAAATTTCTGCATCAGACGTAAATAAACTGCGCCAGCAAACCGGTGCGGGTATGATGGATTGCAAAAAAGCTTTAACTGAAACCAATGGTGATTTTGAAGCTGCAATTGATTACTTAAGAAAAAAAGGCGCTAAAGTTGCCGCAAGCCGCCAGGACCGTGAGTCAAACGAAGGTGTGGTTATCGCACGTACTTCAGAAGATGGCAAACGTGGTGTGATCATCGAGCTTAACTGCGAAACCGACTTCGTGGCTAAGAACGCTGAATTCGTTGCTTTTGGTAACGAGATCGCTAACGCTGCTGTACAGGCTAACCCAAAATCGCTTGAAGAACTTAACGCTTTAGAAATTGACGTTGAGAACGCACGCGTAAAGATCAGCGACGCTACTGTTGACAAAACAGGTAAGATCGGCGAAAAGATCGGCGTATCAAAATACGAAGTTCTTGAAGGCGAAAAAGTTGTTGCTTACATCCACGGTAACTACCGTTTAGCGGTATTGGTAGCTTTAAACAAAGCTGCTACCGGTGCTGACGAAGCTGGTAAAGACGTAGCTATGCAAATTGCCGCTATGAACCCTGTTGCGGTTGATAAAGACGGTGTTGATTCAACTACTATCGAGCGTGAGTTAGCTATCGCTAAAGATCAGATCCGTGCGGAAGGTAAACCGGAAGAAATGGTTGAGAAGATCGCCGCCGGTAAACTGAACAAATTCTACAAAGACTCAACTTTATTAAACCAGGAGTTTGTTAAAGATTCTTCTAAGAACGTTAGCCAGTTCCTTGATACTGTTGAAAAAGGCCTTACAGTTACCGCATTTAAGCGAGTTGCTTTAGGAGCTTAATCGTATTATCCCCCTCGGCTTACCGAGGGGGATTTTTTTTGTTTGCCCCACCCAACCCTCCCCGGTAGGGAGGGCTTTGTTGTAAAAGGGACATTCACAATTAAAAACAAAAAGTCTCCTCTTAGGGGAGATTCGGAGGGAGCTTTACCAATGAGCACTGCACTGCACAATCTCAAACTCATTACCAACGGCACCATCACTTCAGGAAAAGCAGTCCTGATAGAGGGCAGCAAAATAAAAGCTATAGTTGATGAGCAGGCCATACCTGCTGATGCTGCCAGGAAAGATCTTAACGGCGCTTACCTTGCGCCGGGTTTAATAGACCTGCAGATATATGGCAGTGGCGGCAAACTCTTTGCCGGCAAGCCGGAAATATCGGCGCTGCAACGCATGGAAGACGACCTGCTTAACCAGGGCACTACCGGCTTCTTCGCCACCATAGGTACTAACACCAACGATATTGTAGAGGCCGGGATCGACACGGCAAAAGCGTATCTCGCTAACGCACGCGGTAATTTCTGGGGCGTGCATCTGGAAGGGCCATATCTCAATGCGGCCAAACGTGGCGCGCATCCTGAAAAGTATATTAAAAAAGCAACTTTAGCAGAGGTTAAAGGCTGGGTGGAACGGGCTGAAGGTGTTATCTCTATGATGACGATAGCGCCTGAACTACAGGACCAGGAAGTGATCAATTACCTGCTCGCACAGGGCATCATCCTGTCATCAGGCCATAGCAATGCTACTTACGATCAAGGTAAGAGGTTTTTAAACAAACCCATCCCTGCCGTTACGCATCTTTTTAACGCTATGCCGCAAATGCACCACCGCGAGCCGGGCTATATACCCGCTATATTTGAGGAACGCCCATACACCAGTATCGTAGCCGACGGCAACCACGTTGACTGGCCTATGATACGCCTGGCAAAGCGCGAACTGGGCGATAGGCTATTCCTGATCACAGACGCCGTAACTGCGGCTACTGAAGGCACCTACCAACACCGCCTGGAGGGCAACAAATACGTAATGCCTGACGGCACACTATCCGGCTCGAGCTTAACCATGCTAAAGGCGGTACAAAACTGTGTGGAAAAGGTGGGAATTGAACTGGCCGAAGCGGTTAACATGGCCTCACTTTACCCAGCCCAACTCGCAAACAAGGAAACCAAGGGTAGCATCCGTGAGGGTTATGATGCCGATCTGATTGTTTTTAACGCTCATTATGAAACACTTGCCACCATTATACAGGGCAATTACTTAACCATTAACACATAAAATTTTAACAATACCATTTATTCTCTATTTTTGGTAAATCTTCCGTTTAAATGAAATACAAAAGAGTACTTCTGAAACTTAGCGGCGAATCACTCATGGGTGAACGCCAGTATGGTATTGATAATAAGCAGGTTCTGCAATACGCGCAGGACATAAAAGCCGTAAAAGATCAGGGAATTGAAATTGCTATTGTAGTTGGCGGTGGCAATATTTTCCGCGGTTTAAGCGCCGAAAAGTCGGGAATGGAACGCGCCCAGGCCGATTATATGGGCATGCTGGCAACAGTAATTAATTGCATGGCACTCCAAAATGCATTGGAAAGCATTGGCGTAGATACTCGCCTGCAATCCGCCATAAAAATGGAGCAGATCTGTGAGCCATACATCCGCCGCCGCGCCATGCACCATCTCGAGTGCGATAAGATCGTGATATTCGGTGCCGGTACCGGTAATCCGTATTTTACTACAGACACCGCGGCCTCTTTACGTGCTATTGAAATAAAGGCCGACGTGGTATTGAAAGGTACCCGTGTGGACGGTATATATACTGCCGACCCGGAGAAAGACCCTACCGCTACCCGTTACGACGAGATATCGTTCCAGGAAGTGTATGATAAAGGTTTAAACGTAATGGACATGACTGCCATTACCCTATGCCAGGAGAACAAGCTCCCTATCATCGTTTTTGATATGAACAAAGAAGGTAACTTCATGAAGATTGCCAAAGGTGAACCGATAGGTACGCTGGTAAAATAAAAGATAAGCTAAAAAGAAAGCCCTGCTGAAATCAGCAGGGCTTTTTTGTATATAATCCTATTCTCTCAAAAGAGTGCAATTACGCGTCTATCTCATGCTTTTCGCCTATCTGCTGGCGCCACATGGCGTAGTACAAACCTTTCTGGTCTAACAGATCATGGTGCTTGCCCGACTCGATGATGTTCCCCTTCTCAAGCACGTAAATACAGTCGGCATGCATAATGGTCGAAAGCCTGTGCGCGATCAGTATGGTAACGTGGTCGTTCAGTACAGATACATCACGTATGGTATCGGTAATTTCTTCCTCGGTAATAGAATCAAGTGATGAGGTAGCCTCATCAAAAACCAGTATATCCGGCTTGCGCAGCAATGCACGGGCTATAGAAAGGCGCTGTTTTTCGCCTCCCGATACCTTAACACCACCTTCTCCAATTACGGTGTCCAGGCCTTTATCTGCACGGGCCATCAGGGTTTGGCATGCCGCCCGCTGCAATACGTTCAAACATTCTTCATCGGTAGCGTCAGGGCGCACAAACAGCAGGTTCTCGCGGATGGTACCCGAAAATAATTGCGTGTCCTGCGTTACAAAACCAATGCGCTCACGTAACTGGTCAAGGTCTATCTCTTTGCTGGGTGTGTTATTATAAAGCACATCGCCCTGCCCCGGCTGGTACAGCCCTACCAATAATTTTACCAGCGTGGTTTTTCCCGAACCGGAAGGTCCTACAAACGCTATGGTTTGACCCGTATTCACATTAAAGCTAATATGGTTTAAGGCATTACGGTTGGCCGTAAGGTGTTTAAAGCTAACATCAGTAAATGTTAATTGCTGAATTTTTTCCAGCAGAACAGGTTTTTCGGGCTTTTTATCGATAGGGATGCTCAGGATATTTTTGAAATTAGCTAATGATACCTCAGCTTCGCGCCAGCTTAAAATTACATTGCCCAGCTCTTGCAAAGGGTTAAACAAGAAAAACGAATAAAACAGGAAGCTGAAATATTGCCCCGGTGATATGCTCCCGCGGAAAATAAGCATCAACAGCACTACCACCATGGCGCTGCGCACCAGGTTAACGGTTGTACCTTGTACAAAGCTCATACTACGTACATACTTTACTTTCTTTAGCTCAAGGTCTAATATCTTATAGGTAGTGGCGTTAAGGCGCTTAATTTCCTGCTTGGCCAAACCAAGGCTTTTAATGAGCTCGATATTCCGTAATGATTCGGTAGTTGAACCGGCCAGCGCGGTGGTTTCTTTTACAATGTTTTTCTGGATGCGTTTGATACGCCTGCTCATGGCCATGCTCACAAAGGAGATAATGGGTATAGCTGCTACATATACCAACAGTACCTGGTAACTTACCGAAACCGAATAAACCATTACAAACACCATCCCGATGATGGAAACAAACAGGATGCTGATAAAAGAGGTGATAAACTTTTCGCAATCCAGCCTTACTTTTTGCAGTATCCCGAGGGTTTCGCCGCTGCGTTGATCTTCAAAAACCTGGTAAGGCAGCTCAAGCGAGTGCTTAAGACCATCGGCATACATTTCGGCCCCAACTTTCTGCGTGATGATATTGGTAAAATAATCCTGGAAGTTCTTAGCTATACGCGATACCATGGCTACGCCGATGGCCATCCCCACCAGGGTAATTACACGATGAAAGTATTCGCTCTCGTGCAGCGTTGTACGCTTTTCAATAACACTGTCAACTATGCGACCGGTGATATAAGGGTCAAGCAGTGAAAAGCCAATGTTCATGGCGGCTAAAAACAAGGCCAGGATAACTATCCAGCGATGCTTTTTTAGGTAACTGATAAGTATATTCATTTTTCTCGTCAGCAAAAATACTAAAGGAATAGCCCTATGTGTTTCATTCGCTTTAATTTGACAATAAGGTTATCGTTTAATAAACTTAAGCTGGCTTTTTCGAAAGCACGATTACTCTATCAATTCAGCATTAACGATATCATACTTGAGGACTTTGTTATGTAGTGAACTATCCATTTTCAATTTCTCTGACAGATGTGGCGCCAAAATATGCTCCTCACTATATTCTTTAACATGTTTATCGGGCTGTTGCACATACGCTTTACACACAAATTTTATTTTGTAACTATTTGAGTTATTCGTTATAAAATAAGAACGAAATCCAAGCGAGATCGGATCAACCCCACCTTTAGATGTGTCAAGTGCAGGCGCGGAATCAATACGAGTACTTAAAAAACCATATTTCTTTGAAGACGATCTGCATGAAAAAAGAGAGGCGATTATGATAAAAAAATAAAAGGGTTTCATCTGTTAATACTCGTGATAATATTGTTTAAGGTAAGCTTTTTATAAACAAAAAAGGGATAGCTTTTGGCCATCCCTTTCATATCATATTCACAACGAGATTAAACAGTCATGATGTCTTTTTCTTTTACTTCTGTCAATTGGTCAACCTTTACAATGTAAGCATCGGTAAGCTTTTGCACTTCGCCTTCGCCTGTTTTTATCTCATCCTCAGAAACACCTTCTGATTTCAGTTTCTTAATTTTTTCGTTAGCATCTTTACGGATGTTACGTATAGCAATTTTACCGCTTTCAGCCTCGCCCTTGGCTTTCTTAACCAGGTCGCGGCGACGCTCTTCTGTCAATGGCGGTACATTGATGCGGATAATTACACCATCGTTCTGTGGATTAACACCAAGATTAGCCTCCTTGATCGCTTTTTCAATAGCTGGTAACAAATTCTTTTCCCAAGGCTGTACAACAATAGTACGGGCATCCGGAGTGGTAACACTGCCTACCTGGCTTAGCGGGGTTGGCGTACCATAGTATTCAACCACAACATCGTCCAGCATAGATGGGCTGGCTTTACCTGCACGTATCTTGTTTAATTCACTGTCTGTATGGGCAATAGCTTTTTCCATTAAAGCCTTTGCATCATTTACTTGTTTCTTAATGAGTTCGCTCATCGGGTTTCTGATTTTTCACAAAAATAGCAAAAAGTATGAAAGCGGCTAACAGCCACCTACTTTGTTTGCCATAAAACGTAGCAAATAGCATTGTTGTTTGCCCCAAAGTTTGGCGCATAAAAAAGCACGCCGCGGTTAACAGCGTGTTTATAGCAATAAAGAAAGGCACCGGGTTACCGGTGCCTTTGCTTAAATATTATGACCAACGGTCGTCGCCCCTGTTGTTATCTTTAGAATAGCCACCACCACGGTTACCACCGCCGCCATAGCCACCACCACGGTTACCACCGCCGCCGTAGCCACCGCCACGGTTGCCGCCGCCGCCGTAACCACCACCACGGTTACCACCGCCAAAACCGCCACCACCGGCAGGTTTTTTGTTTTCAGCCTGGCTAACAGCAATTGAACGGCCGCTTATTTCTGATCCGTTTAAGCCTGAGATCGCTTTTTGAGCTGCTTCATCATCCGGCATTTCAACAAATCCAAAACCTTTGCTTCTTCCGGATTCTCTGTCAATAATAATTTTAACGGTGCTTACTTCACCATAAGCTTCAAAAAGCTCTTGTAAATCTGCTTCCTGTAAAGAGTACGGAAGGCTTCCAACGAATATGTTCATTAAAAATTTAATTTAGCACACCGGTTTGTTACCCGGCATTAGTTTTGTTTTTTCAAATATAGAATAGAAAATCATCAATTGTACAAATATTTATGAAACTAAATGTTTTTATTTTTTGAAAATAAACGGGTTAGCGATTTTTTAACTATTCAACAGCCATAATTTCATACGATTTGCCATTTAAAATCAGCCGGTCGCCGGCTTTTTTCCCTTTCAGCGAAAGCCCAAGCGGCGAGGCCGGAGATATGGCCATATAACTTTTACCTGCATACGATATAGTACCCGCGCTGATAGCCAGGTAAAAACTCCCATTATTGGTATGTACAATGCTGCCTGCTTCGGCAACTTCTCCCGTACCGTTAAGCGGCAGGTGATTTAAAGCTACCATTAGCTTATTGGCCTCGTTTAGCTGCGCCAGGTTACGGTTGGTTTCCTGCTGCGCCATTTCACGCCCGGTTTCATACTTATCGCCGGCGCTGCTTTTGGTATCATCGGCCTGTGCCTGCTGCGCTTCGGCTATGGCCTGCTCTGCCGCCTGCATCCGCTGCCGCACATAAGCCGCACATAGGGCGTGCAGGTTTTCCTTTAGTTCACTCATAAAAAATATCACAACAATGGCTAAAATGCGCATTTGAAAGGCGAATTACAAAACGCCTTAAAAACAAAAGCCCCGGACACTCGCTGTCCGGGGACTTTCAACCTAAACCTTATCACAATGTAAATGCGAGGCACTTACATCATCTCTAACGTAATTTATTGGTAAATCATATTAAGAGATGGCGAAAATTACACATTTATATTTGGCTTTTGCAAGCATCAATCATAAATAGCTCTAAAACAATGTTTACCGAAATTTGGTTAATGTTTGAAAAAATTATATTAACCCATACTACATATGAACTTAAAACGGACTTTTGGCACCATACTCACTATTTTAGGTGTAGTGGGCTTGCTGTACACAGGTGTACAGATCATTCAGCATAGCAGCACCCCAACTACGTTGGTAGTAGTTGGCGTTATCTCCATCATTTTCTTTTCAACCGGTATCAGCCTGATAAGGGGTACTAAAGACGAAGCTTAATCTGATATTACCGGCATTATCTTACCCGATGAGGTAATGGTAATGCCGGGTTTAATAAAATCGGCCTCTGTAAGGTATTTAATACGCGCTGCAGCTCTGTTAAGTGTATCAGGCAATACGCTGCTTGCATGTGCCTGGCGGTACGAGCAAATTTGCCCGTTTAAAAATTTACCCTGTTTGCTAAGTGTAACCTTTAGCAAAGGTGCCAGGCCGCAAATGCCGCTTATGCTTACCCCTTTGTAGGTAGCAAAATTGCCCAGGCTGTAAGCGATCAGCCGCTCTTTATACAGCTCCATGCCCCTTACCACATGCGGGCCATGGCCTAATACCAGGTCGGCACCGGCATCCACCGCTGCATGGGCAAACTGCAATACGTTTCCCCTATTCTCGCCCCTGAACTTTTCTGTAGAATCGCGCACATGTTCAAAATCTGTACCCTCACCCCCGCCATGAAATGATACGATCACGATGTCGCTCTTAGCTTTAAGGCCGGCTATCATGCTTTTAACATAACCTGTTTGCAGCATAGGCACCGTTTGCGAGTTAGGCGAGAAAGCGCAGAAGCCATAACGGACGCCTCCATGAGTAACTATTTTTGAGGGGTGCGTCCTGAAGCCGGCCACGCCGATACCCAGGCTATCTAATAAGGCTATGGTGCGGTCGCGCCCGGCCTTGCCAAAATCGTTAGAATGGTTGTTACCTACGCTGATCAGATTAAACCCGGCTTGCTTGAGTACGCCGGCATATTTTTCCGGCATGCGGAATAAATAACTTTTACTGCGCATATGCAGCTTGTAATCAACAGGGGCGCCGCTATCCAGCAATACACCTTCTAAGTTGCCAAATATAATGTCAGCGCTTTTGAGGTCATGCGCCACATATTTGAAAGTTGCGCGGGCGCTGTCAGGTGGCAGGGCGGCACTATCAGGGTACGAGGTGCCCAGCATCACATCGCCCACTGCGGCAATGCTTATTGTGCTGTCATTTAAGATTTCCTTGGGGGCTTTAGGTTTTGATGGGGCTATTGCCTTTTTCTCTTCTGACTGTACAGGCACTGTTGCGTGCCTGCAACCAAAAGCCAGCAACACTATAAAACATACTAACCATCTTGAGAACATGCCGTTATTCAAAAAAAAATCCTTTCATAGTTAGTGAAAGGATCTGTTAATTAATTCAGGTATAAAATTAGTTAGTTGGTTGGTTTCTCTTCAAATTTATCATCAACCGAAGCCGACGAGAACTCATTTTTAAAAGATTCTAATATACGCCCGCCCTTGTAAAAATAACGGCTATAGTAAGCCTCATCAAGGTTGCTGATGGCAACACCACGTGACGAAGCATGGGCAAATCTGCCGTTACCCAGGTAAATACCTACGTGCGAAATGCTGCGGCTGTGTATCTTAAAAAATACCAGGTCGCCTTCTTTCAGTTCATCTTTGCCTACCGGGCTCACCATGCTGAAAATATCACGTGAACTGCGGCGGATAGACATGTTAAATACATCACTGTATAGTTGCTTGGTAAAGGCAGAGCAATCAATACCTTTACGTGAGCTGCCACCAAAACGGTATGGCGTACCTATCCAGTCGTAAACAAAGTGAAACAGTTTCATATTAGATGTGGCCGATACGGCAACACCCATTATTTGCGATAAATAATCTTTAGCTAAACTTTCCTGCTCTGCATCAGCAGCGGCAGGAGTTGGAACACTTTTTGTTTGAGCTTGGGCACCTAAAAAGCTCAAAATTAGAGCAATAGCAATTGTAATTTTCTTCATTTAATCACTTTATTTTGTCGAATTAGGGCGACAAATGTTTATTAAATCAGACAGTATGTCTATTGTTGGATACAAAACTATCTATTTAAACGATATCTGCAAATAATATTTTAAAATCGTTTAAGTAAATTTTTTTGCACCGTTGTTAACAAATCTCCTTTTACGGTAAAATTAAGTGCTTGGTTATACCCCATTAAGTTATGCATGCATAATTTTTTTTACGAAAAGATTATTAGGTAAATCGCGGTTTTTCCCCCAGTTCAAAACGCATGTTAGCAGTACCCCAAAACGAAATTTGGCTTAAATATGTTTTAACAAATACTGTTTAACCTATTATTTAGTGTTAACGTGGTTAAAGTTCACAACAAATTTGTTGCAGTTTCGGTTATTTGCAGGATATAATTAGATTTGCACTTTCTCATAGAAACTTTATTTAATAAATGAGTTCAATCGAAATAACTAAAGACACCTACCTGATGTGGTATGAGTCTATGCTGTTGATGCGTAAATTTGAAGAAAAGACCGGTCAATTATACGGTCAGCAAAAAATACGCGGATTTTGTCACCTCTACATCGGCCAGGAAGCTGTATTAGCCGGCGCCATGTCTGTTATCCGCCACGAGGATAGCATGATCACCGCTTATCGCGACCACGCGCATGCTTTAGCCAAAGGCACATCGCCAAATGCTATCATGGCAGAGATGTACGGTAAAGCCACAGGCTGCTCAAAAGGTAAAGGCGGTTCAATGCACATGTTCGACAAGGAAAACCATTTCTATGGCGGCCATGGTATTGTTGGCGGCCAGGTACCACTGGGTGCAGGTATAGCTTTTGCCGAAAAATATAAAGGTACCGATAACGTAAACATCGCTTACATGGGTGATGGTGCCGTTCGCCAGGGTGCTTTAACAGAAACTTTTAACATGGCTGCCCTTTGGAAACTGCCTGTTATATTTATTTGCGAAAATAATGGTTACGCCATGGGTACCTCTGTAGAGCGTACCACCGCGCAAACTGATATCTATAAATTAGGTTTACCTTACGGTATCCCTTCATCGCCGGTTGACGGTATGGACCCTGTAGCTGTTCATAACGCTATGGATGAGGCTGTGCAACGCGCACGCCGCGGCGAAGGCCCTACCTTCCTGGAAATGCGTACTTACCGCTTTAAAGGCCACTCCATGAGCGACCCGCAAAAGTACCGCACTAAAGAAGAGCTGGAAAGCTACAAAGCCAAAGACCCTATCGAGATCACCAAACTCGCTATACAGAAAAACGGCTACGCCGATGATAAATGGTTTGAAGAGATTGAAGCAAAGGTAAAAGCTCAGGTAGATGAAGCGGTTAAATTTGCTGAAGAGTCGCCATGGCCTGAGGCATCAGAACTTTACACTGATGTGTATGTACAGGATAACTATCCGTATATCCGCGACTAATTATTTGACTGATCACAACATTAACAAAATTCATCACGATATATGGCTGAAGTAGTTAAAATGCCGAAAATGAGCGATACCATGACCGAAGGTGTGGTAGCTAAATGGCATAAAAAGGTTGGCGACAAGGTAAAATCAGGCGATGTTTTGGCCGAGATTGAAACCGATAAAGCCACCATGGATTTTGAATCGTACCAGGACGGTGTATTGCTGTACATAGGTGTACAGGAAGGCAGCGCCGCCCCTGTTGATGCCGTTATTGCCGTTTTAGGTAAAGAAGGTGAAGATTACAAAGCGCTTTTAGAAGGCGAAGGCAAAGCTGCTCCGGCTAAGGAAGAAAAACCGGCCGTTGCCGAGGAGTCAAAACCTGCCGCTACAGCGGAAAAATCTGCCTCAGCAAAACCAAAAGTAGATACATCAAGCATCCCGGCTACAGTTATACGTATGCCGTTGTTGAGCGATACCATGACCGAAGGTACCATCGAAAAATGGAACTTTAAAGTAGGCGATAAGGTTAAAGCCGATGATTCATTGGCCGATGTAGCTACAGACAAAGCTACTATGGAAGTAGTAGGTTATGAGGCTGGCACCTTACTATACATCGGTGTAAAAGAAGGTGAAGCCGCCAAAGTAAATGATATTATTGCCATAGTAGGTAAAGAAGGAACAGACATACAGCCATTGCTGGATAATGCAGATGGCGCCGACGGGCAAGCGTCAGCACCTGCGCAGGAAGAAACACCTGCTGCCGAAGCTGCTGCACCTGCCGCTTCAAACGAAGCCCATGGCTCAACCGCTGATGATAGCCGCGTAAAAGCATCTCCGTTAGCACGTAAGATAGCTAAAGAAAAAGGCATTAACTTAAATGATGTTAAAGGCTCTGCAGATGGTGGCCGTATTGTAAAGAAAGATATAGAAGGTTATACGCCTTCTGCAAAACCTGCGGAAAGCGCTCCTGCAGCGCAAAGTGCATCAGCCCCTGCCGCGGAAAAAGCACCGGTTACTTTACCAACCTTTACCGGCGAAGAGAAATTTAGCGAAAGGCCGGTTACGCAAATGCGTAAGGCTATTAGCCGCCGCCTGTCTGAAAGTTTATTTACCGCGCCGCATTTCTATGTTACCATGTCAATAGATATGGACCAGGCAATTGCTGCACGTACTAAAATGAACGATATTGCCCCGGTTAAAATATCATTTAATGATTTTGTAGTAAAAGCTGTTGCTGTTGCTTTACGCCAGCACCCGGCCATTAACTCATCATTCCAGGGCGATACCATCCGTACCAACCAACATGTACACGTAGGTGTAGCCGTAGCGGTTGACGAAGGTTTATTGGTACCGGTTATCAAATTTGCCGATGGTAAATCATTAAGCCACATCTCTGCCGAAGTAAAAGAGTTTGCCGGTAAAGCAAAATCTAAAAAATTACAACCTGCGGAAATGGAAGGCTCTACCTTCACCATATCAAACTTAGGTATGTTTGGCGTTGACGAGTTTACCGCCATCATTAATACACCTAACGCTTGTATCCTTGCCGTTAGCGGTATACAACAAGTACCGGTAGTTAAGAACGGTGCGGTGGTACCAGGTAATATTATGAAGGTTACGCTTAGCGCAGACCACCGCGTGGTTGATGGTGCTACAGCTGCAGCATTCCTGCAAACACTAAAATCGTTATTAGAAGAGCCGGTTAGGTTGCTGATATAATTTATCCCGTAAAGGGAAAAAAGCTAAAGCGGCGGGTAATTCCCGCCGCTTTTTTTATGGGTTATTTCTGCTGTATAAATGGTATGCTATATGGATCAAAGGCGTATTATTAATAATAATCATTGAATAAACAGGTATTATTTATAAGCAGTAATAATTTTACGCAATCGATTGACTATACCTTAATATACGATTTTTTGAAAAATATTTAATAAGTACGATATTTTCTTAAATCCATGTAATTGATATTCTCGTTAGTAGTATCAATTGCATATATATGAACACTACACTAAATAATAAAGTTAAAGCCGTTGCAGCAAACATACGCAGGAAACGTGAGGCGTTAAACTACACACAGGAGTACCTGGCAGCTAAATTAAAGATCTCACAGAACGCGTATAGCAAGATTGAATTGGGTTACACCAAAATAACCGTAGAGCGATTGTTCCAGATAGCCGAAATACTGGAAACCAACCTCGCCGACCTTATTGAATACAATAAGGCCGAGGCGGCATAATTTTGCCGCAATTGATTTCATAAAAGGAAGCGCGTGATCCCTATATTTGCGCTTTTAAAAATATATGGATCACGCCACCCTTATTTCCCGCACCGTTGCCTTTGTAAAGGAAACACTTCAACATGCCGAAGGGGGCCACGACTGGTGGCACATCGATCGCGTTTGGACCAATGCCCGGTATATCGCCAGGCATGAGGACTGTGACCTGCTTATTGTTGAGCTCGCCGCGCTATTACATGATATTGCCGATAGTAAGTTCCATAACGGCGATGAAGAGATAGGCCCGGCAACCGCCGCTGAATTCCTCCATAGCCAGGGCGTTGATCAGGAGATCATCACACACGTACAGCAAATTATCCGGCACATGTCGTTCAAAGCGAGCTTTGGTGAAGTAAGTTTTCATTCAAAAGAACTGGCCGTTGTGCAGGATGCCGACCGCCTTGATGCCATTGGCGCAATAGGTATAGCAAGGGCCTTTACTTACGGAGGTCACAAAGGGCGTGAGATCTATAACCCCGATATACCACACAATTTAAACATGACCAAAGAGCAGTATAAAAACACTACTGCACCCACCATTAACCATTTTTACGAAAAACTACTGCTCCTGAAGGATAAAATAAATACGCCTACCGCCAGGCAAATGGCACAGCAAAGGCATACCTTTATGGAGCAATTTCTTGAGCAGTTCTACAGCGAAGTTTCACCCGAATAATAATTATTGTAAGCCCCTTGTACATGAAAAAAGTTCTACTCTTAATAGCCCTGCCGCTACTGGTTACGATTTGCGCCGCTGCGCAGGATACCACTAAAAACCAACAGTTCAACCTGCATTTCCAGCAAACGGTTATCACCCAGTTTAAGCCATCATTCAGCGCGCCGTATACCGGCACCAACAGCTTGTTGCCCGGTGGCGAAACGCAAAGCTCCATCACTACTACCCTTTTTGGCGGTGCCAGGTTATGGAAAGGTATGGAGGCTTATTTTAACCCCGAAATGTCCGGAGGGGCCGGGTTAAGTAAAACTTTGGGCATAGCGGGCTTCCCTAACGGCGAAACTTTCCGTGTGGGTACCACCGAGCCTAAAATTTACATCGCCCGTTTGTATTTCACCCAAAACTTTGAGTGGGGTAACGATAAGGAATACGCAGCCGATGATGTAAACCAGTTAGCCGGTCTAAAAAGCAAACGCTACCTTAAAGTTACAGTAGGTAAATTTGGCATGGCCGATTTCTTTGACATCAACGAATTTAGCCACGACCCGCGCTCGCAGTTCATGAACTGGAGTTTAATGGATAACGCGGCCTGGGATTACCCGGCCAATACCCGCGGCTATGTGCTTGGCGCCATGGCCGAACTTGGTCAGCCTAACTGGGCACTGCGCTTTGCTTACACACTCACTACTACCACAGCTAACGGCTCCATATGGGATGAGCGTATTGGCCGCGCCAACACACAAACTTTAGAATACGAGAGGCGCTATACCCTGGGCAGCAGCGACCAGAAAGGCACACTCAGGCTATTAGGTTACCGCAACAATGGTAAAATGGGTTCGTACAGGCTGGCATTGAACCAAAACCCGACAGCGCCTGATGTTGACGCTACGCAGGCTTACGGCCGCCATAAATATGGTTTTGGCATTAATGCCGACCAGTACCTTACCAAAAACTTTGGCGTATTTGCCAAAGCCAGCTATAATGACGGTAAAACCGAAACATGGGCTTTTACCGAGATCGACCGCTCGATAAGCCTGGGTGCGGTATGGAAAGGCGGCTCATGGCACCGCGACGATGACGAGCTGGGCCTGGCCTTTGTAGGCAACGGTATCTCTAAAGATCATCGCGATTACCTGGCGGCAGGCGGATATGGTTTTATTATTGGCGACGGCCAACTGAACTATTCGCCAGAGCTGATAGCCGAGCTTTATTACAAGGTGAACGCCTACCAGCACAAGGTATGGCTATCGCCCGATTACCAATTTATAGAGCACCCTGCCTATAACCGCGACCGGGGACCGGTTAACGTATTTTCGCTCCGGGCGCACGTAGAGTTTTAATTAAACCGTTGAAGATATATCAAGTCTGACACATCATGAAGAAGATCATCACCGTTATGAAGAAGATCATCACCGTTGTTTTACTGCTTATTACCTCGCCTATTTTTGCCCAAACCGGTAACGACCTTACTAAAGCGAAGATTAGCTTTGAGCTCAAAAACCTCGGTATAAAAACCGGTGGAACCATTGATAAGGTACAGGCCGATATAACTTTTGACCCTGCAAACCTTAATGCCGGTAAAATCACCGCGGTTGCCGAGGCGGCATCCATCAATACCGATAATACCATGCGCGATAACCATTTGCGCAATGAGGATTATTTTGATGTAGCCAAATATCCAAAGATCACCATGAACTCAACCGCGTTCAGGAAAAAAGGCAACGGCTTCATAGGTGTGTTCAACCTTACTATTAAGGACAAAACAAAAGCTGTTGAAGTGCCCTTCACGTATACCGCGCTCAATGCCGGGCACCTGTTCAAGGGTAGTTTCAAAATTAACCGTCGCGATTTTGGTATCGGTGGCAGCAGCATGACCATGAGTGATGAGGTAACCATTAATATTGAAGCCGAAACAGGCAAATAATAACGTTTTTTTAACACTCGAACGCGCGGTTTTATAGTAACTTTATGCTATGAAATTGCGCGTTCTCATTTTAATAAACGCCGCCGCGGTTGCCATTACCCTATCGGCCGTTAACTATTACTTCCAGCACAAGTGGTATGATATGATGATCACCTTCCTGGTCACCTTCATTACCAGTTACCTGGTGTTCTATTACCTCATCGAAAAATACATCTACTCCAAGATCAAGCTTATTTATAAGCTCATTCACAATCTTAAACTGGGCCGCGACCTGCGCGACGCGCTGGGCGAACATGTTACCGCCGACCCGATTAATGATGTGGAGCAGGAAGTAAAAGAATGGGCGCGCCAGAAAAAATCAGAGATCGACGACCTGAAAAAACAGGAAAAATTCCGTCGTGATTTTCTCTCTAATATCTCCCACGAGTTTAAAACCCCGCTGTTTGCCATACAGGGTTATATTGAGGCCTTGCAGGACGACGAACTTGAGGACAAGGAAATGGCCATGCAGTTCCTGGAAAAAGCATCCAGGAATGTGGATCGGCTGAGTTATCTCATTAATGACCTGGATGAGATCTCCAAGCTCGAAAGCGGCGAGATCCCTATCAATTATACCCGCTTTAAGATCAATGACCTCATCAAGGAAGTATTTGAATCGCTGGAATTAAAGAGCAAACAGCACCGTATTAAGCTCACCTTTAAACAAAAATATGACGAGCCCATATTTGTAAATGCTGACAGGGAAAAGATAAGACAGGTGTTAGTGAACCTCATCGACAACTCTTTCAAATATGGGCGCGAAGGCGGGCATACCGCGGTAAGCATGTTCCCCCTGCATGATCAGGTTTTAATTGAAGTAACTGATGATGGTATAGGCATAGAGGAAAAATATCTTCCCCGACTATTTGAGCGTTTTTTCCGTACAGATACCAGCCGCTCAAGGCAAATTGGCGGCTCCGGGCTTGGTCTGGCTATTGTTAAACATATTATTGAAGCCCATCAGCAAACCATTAATGTACGCAGTACAGAAGGTTTAGGGTCTACATTTGGCTTCACTTTAGAGATGAGTAAGCAAACGCTTCCCTTCGCCAATATACCTGTATTAAAAAGTTAACATTAACTTAACATAGCAACCGTACCTTTACACAAATTTAAAGCGTAAAATGTCACTTAACAGTATATTCCAGTACTTTGTACCGAAGGACAAAAAAACCTTTTTCCCCTTATTTGAACAGGCAGCAAGCAATGTGGTAGCCATGTCAACCGTTTTGGTTGAGGCGGTTAACTCTACCAACCCTGCCACCCGCGAAGAGCTTTTCAGGCAGATTGATAAGCTGGAGAACAAAGGTGATGAGCTAACCCACCAGGTTTATCTTGAATTAGGAAAAAATTTCATTACCCCGTTTGATCGTGAGGATATCCACACACTGGCTACTGCCATTGATGATATTGCCGATTATATACACGGTGCGGCCAACCGCATGAACCTGTATAAGATTGATGATTAT
Organism: Mucilaginibacter sp. MD40; assembly: GCF_002288635.1. GTDB lineage: Bacteria > Bacteroidota > Bacteroidia > Sphingobacteriales > Sphingobacteriaceae > Mucilaginibacter. Next base: position 620,411 of record NZ_NRSW01000001.1, read on the forward strand.
AACGAGCATATTAAAAAGCTTTCTGAACTGATCCTGCAGGCGGCTAACGACCTGGAGAAAGCCGTTCGTGAGTTGAAAGACCTGCGTAACGTACGCGCCATTGCTGATTCATGCATCCGTATCAACAGCGTGGAAAACCAGGCCGATTACGTGTTTGACCGTGCCGTTGCTGATCTTTTCCTTTATGAAACCGATGCTATCCGTTTAATTAAATACAAGGAGATCCTGTCGGCATTGGAAACCGCTACCGATATGTGCGAAGACGCGGCTAACGTAATGGAATCAATATTAATCAAAAACGCGTAAGTAAATGGTTACTACCCTACTTGTTGCCGTTGTTGTACTTGCACTCCTATTTGATTATACCAATGGCTTTCATGATGCGGCTAACTCTATAGCCACCATCGTATCAACCAAGGTGTTAACGCCTTTCCAGGCGGTATTACTTGCAGCAGTATTTAACTTCGCAGCATATTTTTTTATTAAAGACCACAAGGTAGCCAATACGGTTGCCAAAACCGTTCACGAGAACTTTATTACCCTGCATGTGGTATTAGCGGGGCTTATAGCGGCCATCAGCTGGAATTTAATTACCTGGTGGTTTGGTATACCATCCAGCTCCTCGCATACGCTTATTGGTGGCTTTGCGGGTGCCGGTATCACCAATGCCTTGTTCCTGGGCAAACACGCCTTTGAAGCCATTAACTCCCACTATGTATTAACCATTATCGCTTACATTGTACTTGCCCCGTTCATAGGCTTGTTCATTGCTTATATGGTTACCATTCTTATACTACACATTTGTAAACGCGCTAAACCCGCCACAGCCGAGCGCTGGTTCAAACGCCTGCAGCTATTATCAGCCGCCGCGTTAAGCTTTGCCCACGGCACCAACGATGCGCAAAAAGTAATGGGTATATTATATGTAAGCCTTATTGCCGCCAAAATTATTGGCAGTGGCGCCGAAATGCCCGACTGGATACCGCTGGCCTGTTATTCGGCCATTGCATTGGGTACCATGTCTGGTGGTTGGAAGATCGTGAAGACCATGGGTTCAAAGATCACTAAAATAACCCCGCTGGAAGGCGTTGCCGCGGAAAGCGCGGGCGCTATTACCTTATTTATTACCGAGCACTTTGCTATCCCGGTATCAACCACGCACACCATCACCGGCTCTATCATCGGGGTTGGCTTAACCAAGCGTGTATCAGCCGTACGCTGGGGTGTTACCATTAACCTGGTTTGGGCATGGATCATTACCATACCTATATCAGCCGTTATAGCCGGCCTGGTGTTCTGCTTGGTAAGGCACATTTAAAGCACACTCAAAACTAAAACCATAGCAAATTGCTGCCACCTGTTGGCAGCAATTTTGCTTTAAAGCCATTTATGAAAAAAATCCTTTTACTTATCCCTTTTATTTTTGTTGGTTTTAGCAGCTGTGATACGCTTAACCAGGTAGCCCAAAGCACGGTACAGCAATATGGCAACCCCAGCCAGCTGGAAATAAGCAATGGCTTAAAACAGGCGCTTGAATTAGGTACCGATAAAAGTTCAGACCAGTTATCGGCTGTTGATGGCTTCTTTAAAAACGCGGCTGTTAAGATCCTATTTCCGCCTGAGGCGCAAAAAGTGGAGAGTACATTACGCAGCATAGGGCTTGGCAAGCTGGCCGATAATGTAATACTTTCACTAAACCGGGCTGCCGAAGATGCTGCAGGCCAGGCAAAACCGATATTTATTAACGCTATTAAACAGATGACCCTGCAGGACGTTACCAATATCCTGTTGGGCAGGCAGGATGCCGCTACACAATATTTTAAACGTACTACTACCCAGCAACTGTCGGCAAGCTTTAAGCCTGTTATCCAAAATAGCCTGAGTAAGGTTGGCGCTACAAGGTATTATAGCGACGCAGCAGCAGCCTATAACCGTATACCGCTGGTGACCAAGGTAAACCCTAACATTAGTGATTACGTAACGCAAAAGGCTATTGATGGCTTATTTGTGGTGATTGCCCAGGAAGAATTGAATATTCGGCAGAACCTGTCTGCGCGCACCACGCCATTATTGCAAAAGGTATTTGGATATTACGACAGGAACAAGCGCTAATACCTCTAAGCTTTTACCGGAACTGTATAGCTAACTTTACAGTTTCGGTTATACCTGCGGAATTGGACAACCATGCAGGGCCGCTTTTAACCAGGTTAATGGCTTTATTATCGGCGGCTTTACCCAAGCCGCTGATCACTTTGAAATTGGATAAGGCACCTTTGCTATCAACCGTAAATTGCAGCGTAACCGTGCCGGCCACACCTGCTAAACGCGCGTTCTGATCGAGATAACGCGCATAGGCCGGTATACCAATAGTTGGTTCGGCTTTGCGGTTAGCCGGTTTAGCAGCGGCCACCACTACTTCAGCGAGGCTACTGTTAATAGGCTCCAATTCTACTTTTATGCTGTCGCCATTTTTGGCACTCAGCGTCTTACTGTTATAGCCTAAAAAATTAACCGTAACATCTTCATTTGCTTTTGAGCGCCGAAGTGAGAAACGGCCGTTTGCATCGGTTTGCGTGGCTGAAGCTTGTCCGGCTATTTTTACCGTGGCACCGGGGATGGGCGAGCCATCCGCTTTATCCAGCACTACGCCGCTTAGCGCAGGCGGCAAGTTCGCTGCTAAATAAGCCGCGTTGGTACTGCGGGCATCTGGTTGTGTATATCCTGCTCCCTCCGCGCGACTTAACACGGTTACCGGCTGGGAAGCAGTTTTGTTAACAGCCACATGAGCGCCGCCTAAAATAGTGTCTATCCGCGGCTTGATTGTAGCCAATGTACCTGCCGGCTTTTTATCAGCCATTTCCGCGGAATAAAAACCGTTAGCAGCAACGCTATCCGCTTTTTGGGTGGCTACAACCGGCGGCATTACTATCGCCATTTGTTTGGGCTCCACGGGTGCAACGGGCATACTGTTTTTTTCCTTTTCGGGCTGAGCGGTTGGGACCCTGCTGATCGTGATATCAGAGTCAGGCTTGGCTACAGGCGCTATAGAAGGCTTTTCCTGGCTAACCAATAGCTCTTTTTTTGTATCGCCAGGCCTGTCGCCCTTATAAAAAAACAACCCGGCAATAATAACAAAGCCCGTAACCGAAGCAGCTATGGCAACTACCGGCCAGGGTATCAGCTTGCGGGTTGGCCGCGTCCCTGATATCCGTTCCTGCAGACGACTTTGCAACCCACCAAGCTCTGGTCCATGATTAGGCGTATCGGCATACCCTTCCAGCGCATCCATCAAAAAAGGGTCGGCTTGTGCCTCCCGCTCCAGCTGGTGCATGGCTTCGGGGCTCAGTTCTCCTTTCAGGTACTGCTGTATTTTTAATATGTCGGTACGTTTATCTTTCACCGTTCTTCTCCAAACAGATCTTTAAGTTGCGTTTGCCATTCTGGATATAACTTTTTACCTCGTTCATGCTAAAACCCGTTTCGTCAGCAACTTCTTTATAGCATTTCTCTTCCAGATAAAATAATCGAACGCTTTGCTGTTGTGCAGGCGTTAACTTCTCCATGCAACGCTCAAGTGCCTGCATAGCTTGTTCTTTGTCTTCCGTATCAGGATGCAAAACCGGGGTAAATTCCATAAAATCTTCCATACCCACTGTTTCCATTTTTTTTCCGGCTCTTAATTGCATCAGGCAGTAATTACGGCTTAACACGTACAGCCAGCTCCTGAAATGCTTTATTTCATGCTGATGCACTTTCCGTACCAGCTCTTCAAATACTGCCATTACCGCGTCGCTGGCCGCCTCTGCATCTTTAAGATACTTTAACGCCACACCATAAACCAAAGGCATATAGGGCTCATATAACTTGCCCAGCAGCTTAAGGTCGCGGGTATCGCAATAGGCTTGAAGCAGCTGTTCATCGCTGTTATCTTGTGGTTGTGCCGGCCGTTTAAAAAATCTCATTAAGACAGATGCTGCAAAATAATTTTTTTAAGTGGTTTATGAAAATACGCTGTTGCTTTCCATATATCATTCGTCAGCGTTTAAAGAATCAAAATCTGCAGCTGTAGCGTTTGCTGCCTGGCCTGCGTAATTACATTAACTTAAACTCCAAAAGCACATGAAAAAATTATTACTGTTACTTATTCCCGCAGTATTTTTATTTGCCTGTAAGAAAGACAACACCTTACCCCGCACGGAAACCACCACATCCGGCAGCAAATGGGGCATCAGGATAGGGAGTTCGGCTGCGGAGGTATATACCCAGCTACAGGCATCAGCAAAACAGAATAATTTTGAAAACGTAGATGTTCCCGGCCAAAAACTAACCTTTAACAAACCGGAGGAAATACAGCAGCGATATAAGTTTTACGGCATGATCAACCTGCAAAAGGGCACTGATGGCGCTTCCATAGTTTATGACGCGGATAAAGTAACCTATATTACCGGGGCGGTGCCATCACCTGTAACAAAATGGCCGCAAACCGAAGCTGACGGATCTGCCGTAATTGGGAACGAACCGGTGGATAATATTTATAACAAACTGCTGGCCATATACAAACTGCCTGCTTATACAGATTATACCATTACACTTGCTTATAAATTACTAAATAAAGGCTTTGATCCTGATATGGGTAATTATAACGAATGGTCGTTTTATATTTTTAAAGACATAAAACCCGGACTAATAGGACGTAATTACGTGAGGCTGATATTCAGCAATGGAAAGCTTAAACAAATCATTACCGAATACAATGAGTTTGAGGTTGTTAATACCAATCAATAATTAGCCGGGTCTTGCCCAAAGGTTTTAGTAAGCAGCTGGTACAGTTCAGGGTGTTTGGCCTGTAACTGTTCCGGTTTCTCAAAAAAGTATTCCGAAACCACAGCGAAGAACTCCGCCTCATTGGTGGCCCCGTAGGGATTAATGTCAGAATGCCCTGACTGGATACGTCCTATCTCCTGGTGCATCATCTGCACCCAGGGCTTAATGTATTCGTGCGGAAGAAAACCTTCGGGAATGCCATCTGTAGCACCGTCGGCTTTATCCAGCAGGTGCACAAACTCATGTATGCCGGTATTTTCCTTGCCGCTGTTTTTAGAAAAGCCTTTTTGCAATGCCGCACGGGAGAGTATCATTTGCCCATTCATATAGCCGCTGCCCACCATACCCATAATATTGCGCTCGTCGCTGTTCTCAAACTGATAGTCCTTATCAAACGTATCTGGATAAAGCAATACATTGGTAACATTACGGTAGCTCCAGTCTTTAAACCGGAAAATGGGTATTACCGCGCTGGCAGCGATCATCAGCCGGTCGGTATCAGTAATTTCGAGGCCAACACCTTCAATGTTTACAGCATCTAAAAACTGCTCAATCTTATCTACAAAATAAGCCTTGTCATCAACGGAAAGGTTATTATAATAATCAATATGCTGCGCCAGTAACGCCTTTTGCTTATCGTTAAGGATATGTTGTGTAAGGCCGCCACGCTTCCTGCGCCGGGCATTGAAAAGGGTATAGCCAACCAGCAGCACCACTATTATTACTACAAATATCATACTGCGGGCGCTGTTATTTTACGTCATAATTCACCACTACGGTAGGTAGTAGGGTAGCATCATTCAATGGTATCTGGTCGCGGGCAATGATGGGTTTACGGCGTTTGTAAAAATCGTAAGCAGCCTTTTGCACCTCGGCTACACCGGTTGCAGGCGCATTGTAATTGATTGAGAAAGGGATGATAAAATCATGAAACTTCTCTTTATCGGGAATGATCCACTTTTTGGTTGATTTCTTTAGCGCCTCAATAGCCGGCAGGGTGATCAGGTAATCATCAGCGTAATAGATCACAATTTTTTGCACCACGCCGTTTACATCAGCGGTAAATTTCAGTACTGCTACACCGGTAGCTTTTTTGGCAATAATGTCATGACCTACCATTAAGCTATCCTTAAAAAAGCGGGTCATTACCGGGGCGCCACCCTGGAAAGGGAAAGCCAGTTGCTGCTGCGCGCTGCAATACAAAGAGCTGAATATGCAGGCAATAAAAAGTAGTTTCTTCATTTATTCTTCTTTTGGCTGGCGCTTGGTGCCTTCGTACAACTCGTACTCAAACAAACGGCAGTCCAGCTTACCGTTGTAGAACTCAATTTTACGGCTGGCCTTTAATCCGATCTTTTTAGCCAGATCGGGGTTGCCGGTGAAAACGTAACCATTGTAGCCCAGGCACTTCTTTTTAAGGAAGTCGCCAATACGCTTGTAAGTGATCTCCAGCTTGGTATGGGTGCCTAAGCGTTCACCATACTCGGGATTAAACATCACCACACCTGCACCTTCTGGCACTTCGGTTAGTTCAAAGTCACAAACGTCAAAATCGATCAAATGTTCTACACCCGCGGTATTCGCGTTGCGGCGGGCTATATCAACGGCATCTGCAGAAATATCTGTCGCGATAATTTTAAAGTTTACTGCCTTTTTAGCTTTATCCTTCAGTTTACGGCGTTCTGTAAAAAACACCTGCTCATCATACCCTAATATGTGCATAAAGCCATAATTCATGCGGAACAGGCCCGGATGCTTGTCTGTAGCCAATAACGCCGCTTCTATGGCCAGCGTACCTGAACCACACATGGGGTTAATGAAGTGGCTGTTCCTTTCCCAGTTAGTAGCCATAATGGTTGATGCGGCAAGGGCTTCCAGCATAGGCGCTTTACCGGGTATTTTACGATAGCTGTGCTTGGCAAGTGTTTCGCCGGAGGTATCCAGGAAAACGTCGGCCTTGTTATCCTGCCAGTAGAGGTGTACTACGGTTTTATTTACGTCGGCACCGCTGTTAGGGCGAATACCTTTTTTATCTTTTATACGGTCAACAATGGCGTCTTTAACTTTCACATTGGCAAACAACGGCGTGGTGATGTGCTGGTTGTTTACATTAGAGGTTACCGAAAAATAACCTGTAAAATCTATCAGCTCTTCCCATTCTATTTTAACCAGTTCGTTGTACAACTCCTGCGGATTTTCAGCTTCAAAGCTTTTTAACAGGTACAATACCTGGCTGGCGCAGCGCAAGTTGAGGTTAAGCGGGATAGTGTCAGTAATGGTGCCCTGGAGCTCAACACCTGTAGGGAAAACACGCGATGGCTTGTAACCAAGCGCTTCAACCTCCTGCTGCAAATAGGGCGACAGGCGTTTGTTACAGGTAATGATGATCTTACTTTGTGTGTGGAAAACTTGCATAATTATTTCGCGAATTTATGAATTAAATACGCCGCTATTTAATTTGAGGTTATTAACTTTACATTTTAATCATTTTTCTGAAATCATGGAAGTTAAAGGCAAGGTACACGAAGTATCGGCAACCCAACAGGTAACCGAGTCGTTAAAGAAGAGAGAACTGATTCTCGAATACATCGAGAACCCGCAATACCCTGAATATTTAAAATTTGAAGCTATACAAGACCGCTGCAACCTGCTTGATAACGTTAAAGTAGGTGATGATGTAGAAGTGTTTTTTAACCTGAAAGGCCGCCCCTGGACAGACAAAACAGGTAAAAAATCATATTTCAACTCTCTGCAGCTTTGGAAAATTAACGCACTTGGTGGCGCTGGCAGCAGTTCATCACCTGAGTACGCTGCTCCGGCCGACATCAGCTCTACGCCTGATGACGATGATCTGCCATTTTAATTAGTTCGCAGTTTTGAGTTTGCAGTAAGCAGACCAACGAAATAAAAGAAGCCCTTCTGATTCAGAAGGGCTTCTTTGTTTATGCAGTATAATCAATCTAAAAGATGTATGCTGGCTTAATTCAACATTTTGGCTGAAGCCATTGGAGTTTGTTTGTTTACCGTTGACTGAAGTCAACGGCAATGATATCGCTTATCTTTTTCGCTAAGGTTTGGCTAACAATGCATGCGTTTACCGTTGACTGAAGTCAACAGTAATGATATAGCTTAGCTTTTCGCTAAGATTTGGCTAACAATGCATGCATTCATTGCCGTCGGCTTCAGCCAACGGTATATATGTTTAGCTGATGCATATTTACTTTTCTTACCGTTGACTGAAGTCAACGGCAATGATATATTTAGCTTTTCGCCAGGGTGTAGTTAACCGAATATTTTCCAAATCATTGCCGTCGGCTTCTGCCAACGAATTATAAGCTATTCTTTAACTATCTTCTTCAAACTCACTTTGCTGCCTTGCTTTACCTGCAGGTAATACAACCCATTTACCGGCAAAGCGAATTTCCGGCTGTACGCTAAAGCAGCAGTTTTATCCGCCCAAATAATACTACCGGCATGTCCGTAAAAGGTAATTTCCTTTTGCCCTGCCGATAGAAAGTTTAAATTCAACAAAGTTTTCCCTGTAGTGAATTCGTACCCCATGTTAAGATCGGTAAGGAGGTCCGCGGCTTTGCTTACGCCCGATATAGCCACCAATTTTTCAGCTGATGCGTTGGTAACAGTATAGTGTATATCAGTAACGATGCCGTCATTATCGGTATTGGTAAAATTGAAATTCTGACTGTTAGCTGTGAGTTTAATTAAATGGTTAGGCCTGTTTCCGGGCAGTGGAACCATATCCATCTGCGGCAGGTCAGTATCTAAGTGATAAGTAAAGGCACTGTCGGCTCTTAGTCGTTTTATACTTACACGTTTTTCGGCTGCGGGCGCATCTTCGTTAGTACGTACAATATTCCGCTCAATAACAATGGTTTTCTGGTTATTATTCTGCTTAAGCATCATACCTGTATTGGCACCTGGTGTTGGCGGAGGTACAGGCGCATCCTTAATGGCAGCCAGTACATCGGCACGTTCTGCCGTGCTTAACACGCTTATAGCCTTACCATTTACCATGGTATCACCATTCATGATCCTGATATCAATACTTTTACGGGTCTGTGCCAGCACAAATGGCGGCAATGCCATGATCAGTATTAAACTGATGGAAAAAATAAACTCGAAGCCGTATTGTATTGGTCTTTTCATTGTGTTTACGGGTTAGCATGACAAAGGTATAAAACCATTATCAACCAATATCTTAAATCCTCGGTAAACATTTGTTAAAATTTGTTAAAAGCATTTTTAACACTCCAAAATCAGATAATTTTGTTACTGCATGAAAAAGAAAAGTATAGCACTGATTATTGGCTTGATGGGCTTTGCCCTGCTTGGGGTAGTGGCCATGCAGTTGTACTTTCTGCGCCAATCGTACCAGATGCAAACAGAGATGTTCAACCAATCGGTTAACGAAGCGCTCAACAGTGTGGTAACCAAAGTTTCCAAGCAGGATGCCATCAACTTTATTAATGCTAAAACCCAGCGCTCGTTTGCCTTCAATAATATGGATAAGCGTAACGAGATCAGCATCAACGGTAAAAAAATATCCCCCCAGGATTCGCTCATCGCTAAAACAACCAGTAAGCGCCAGCGTAAACTGGCCATGCTGCGCGATAGCCTGCGCCGTATGATACTGCACAAGAAGCAGGACGACGAAATTAACGCGCTGATGCAGCAGGGATCAGTAAACCTGCGTATACGTATTGAAGAATATACCGATGAATTTGGCGACGTGCATGGCCGCTTTATACCCGAAATTGTTAAAGGCCCTAAGCCGGTAAAACGCAAGTTGCATAAGTACGATACCTTATATGCTACCTACATCGACCCTCAGTTTGGCAAACAACTTATTGCTGCACCACAGCTTAATCCGCTTTGGGTACGCGAGCAGCAACGCCTGCAAAAGGAACGACAGTTAGCACAGATCAAGAAGATACTCGCGGCCGATTCTATTGCCAACTCTCCAAATGCCAAGCAATCATCAAACGTAATTGAGAACATTGCCGAGGAGTATCGCAAGTCTGACGAACCCCTGTACAAACGCCTTAACATTTTTTGGATCGATTCGTTGCTTCGGTTTGAGCTGCATAACCGTGGTATATTCCTGCCTTTTAGCTACGAAGTGGCTATGGCCAATAAGGATTCGCTCCTGTTTTCTAAAGCGATGGACATGAGTGGCGAAAAACCCAAATTTGTGCCGGCCAATACTTACCAGAAAACTATTTTTAATAACGAATTACTTACCGACCCGGGGAAAATAAGGGTATACTTTCCGCAGAAAGAATCATTCATCCTCGGCAACATGACGGCCACCATGGGCACTACCGCCGCGTTGTTGTTTGTGCTGATCTTTTGCTTTGGCTACACCATATTTTCCATCATTAAGCAGAAAAAGGTATCGGAGATGAAGATCGACTTCATCAATAACATGACCCACGAGTTCAAGACTCCTGTATCAACCATCATGATCGCGAGTGAGGCTTTGAAAGATGAAGAAATAGCAGAGGATAAGAATAGGGTAGCCCGCCTGGCTAACGTGATTTACGAGGAAAATGCCCGCCTGGGCAGTCACATAGAGCGGGTACTGAACATTGCCCGTATCGAGAAAAATGATTTCAAACTGGATAAGAAACCGTTAGACGTAAACGAGCTGATCTCCGTTGTACTGGATAGTATGGCGCTTAAGCTGCAAAAGTGCAACGCGGTTACTAACCTGCACCTTGACGCCCAGAACCCTATGATACTGGCTGATGAGCTTCACTTTAGCAATGTTTTATACAACCTGATAGATAACGCGGTGAAATACAGCAAAGACGTGCCCGAGATCACCATCACCACATTCAACAAGAATAACGAACTGGTAATTAAAGTTGCCGACAAAGGCATAGGGATGAGCCGCGACCAGCAATCAAAGATATTTGAACAATTTTACCGTATACCCACCGGCAATCTGCACGATGTAAAAGGCTTTGGCCTGGGTTTAAGCTATGTAAACACCATTGTAAAAAGGTTGGAAGGTGCTATCAGCGTACGTTCTGAAAAGGAAAAGGGATCTGAGTTCGAATTAAAATTTGCCGCGGTGTAACAACTTTGAGAGTCCATAAGTCCGATAAGTGAGGGAAAATTTGTAAATCCTTACTTTTCGGGCTTCCGGACTTACCGACTAAAGAGAATCATGAAGAAAATACTACTTGTTGAGGACGATCCAAACCTTGGGCTACTATTGCAGGATTATTTGCAGCTAAAGGGCAAATTTGATGTTACCCTGTGTAAGGATGGCGATGAAGGCCTTAAAGCTTTTACCAAACAAGCGTATGACCTGGTGATACTGGATGTAATGATGCCAAAAAAAGATGGCTTCACACTCGGTAAGGACATCCGTAAAGTGAACGCTCAGGTACCCATTATATTCGCCACAGCCAAGGCCATGATAGAGGATAAAACCCAGGCCTTTAACCTCGGTGGCGACGATTACATTACCAAACCTTTCCGTATTGAGGAACTGCTATTACGCATTAACGCGCTGCTTAAACGCGCGGAGCAAAGCGATAAAAAAGAGGATAACAGCCCTTCGCAATTTAAGCTGGGCAGTTATAACTTTGATTATACCACACAACTCATTTCCAGGGGCGATGCCATACAGAAACTATCAACAAAAGAAGCCGAACTTTTGCGCCTGCTTTGTTTGAAACGCAATGAAGTACTCACCCGCGAAGAAGCCCTTTTAAACATCTGGCACGATGACAATTACTTTAACGGCCGCAGTATGGATGTATTTTTAAGTAAAATACGCAAGTACCTTAAAGACGACCCCGCCGTTGAGATCATTAACGTACATGGCCGGGGGTATAAACTGCTGATCAATTAAGCGGATTTTTCTTCTATCCCTTGTGATGGTGAGTTTGTCGAACACTAACTAACCACGCAAAAATATGCCTTTGCCAAGCTCAGGCTGGCACCACTATCCGCACTGTCATTTCGAACGATAATGGAGAATTAATATGCTCTGCAGGGCCCGTGTATCTATAATATTCGGATTAGATATGCGGAGCAAGTGGGAGAAGTCAAAGTAAATATATTTTGATTTATCAAAATATAATCTCATATTCAGCTTTATAAGGAATAACCACCTTAAAGCTACTAACCTTATCACGAATTATGACTACGCTAAAAAGTAGCCATGTCATCAAAGCAAAACCTTTTTTGCGTTGGGCTGGCGGTAAAACCTGGTTATTAAAACATTTGACTAACGTCAAAAAATATGATTTTAATAACTATCACGAAGCATTCCTTGGGGGTGCAGCAACTTTTTTTTATTTAGAACCTAAAGGCCATGCATTCTTATCCGATCTTAACAAAAATCTTATAGAGACATATAATGTAGTTAAGACTGATGTAGAAGATGTAATTAAAAGATTGAAGTTATTTACTAACGATGAACAATCTTATTACAGGATAAGAGAATCAACCTACGAAAGTCCGGTAGAAAGAGCTGCCCAATTCATTTACCTTAACCAAACCTCTTACAATGGTCTTTATAGGGTGAATTTAAAGGGGAAATATAATGTTCCTTACGGATTTAGAAAGAAAATGTACATAGTAGATGACAATTTAAGAAGAGTTAGTCTTTCACTTCAAAATGCTAACATATTCTCCGGAGATTTTTCATCTGTGCTATGCAATCTCAAAGAAAGGGACTTGGTTTTCTTGGACCCTCCTTACACCGTATCTCATAATAATAATGGTTTTATTGAATATAATGAGAAGATCTTCTCATTAAACGATCAAATTAGATTGAGCGAAATGATTGGTGCTATAAAAGAAAAAAACGCCTTTTACATATTAACTAATGCTGCTCACAAAACAGTTGATAGCATTTTCGAAAGAGGAGATCAAAAATTTGAATTAACCCGAGGTAACGGAATAGGTGGCCATAAAGCCCAAAGAGGACAAACAACTGAGTATATTTTTACTAATATAAAATTATGAGCGAAGATTTACGATTACGATTATTTGATCATTTAGTTAAAGACCAGCAAATATCAAGCATTCTGCGTCAAAAAAAACTTGAGGTTTATAAAGAAAGTCATAATAATGATTCACCTTCTTTAAATGATAAAATATTAAATGGCTGGGAAGTTGATACGATTCTTAAATCGAAAACGAAAATATTTAAAGCCAAAGAAAGTCACGTAGCATTTGTAGATAAAGTTTGGTCCTTATTTGCGCAGCTTGGATTTTGTACAATGAACGCTGAAAGCTTTAACTTATATTTTGATAAAAAAGACGAATCTTTAACACATTTTGTTGACATTTTAGCTAAAGACGATGAAACGATTTTGCTCATAACATGCAAATCATTTGAGAAAAATACAAAATATGATTTTCTCAAAGACTTAGAAGATCTAAAGCTTAAAAAAGCCGGTATCCTAACATCCCTTTACTCGTTATTTCCTGGTTCAAAACCCAAGATCAAATGCATATTTGCAACAAGAAACATTGGTATTGATGAAGCTAGCAATAATGCGTTTGAAAGAACTGACATAGTTCATATTTCAGAGGATATTATAGATTACTATTATTCTTTGCAATCTCAACTCGGAATTGCAGCTCGATATCAGCTTTTAGGTTCCTTGTTTGCTGGACAAGAAGTGCCCGACTTGTTAAACAAAATCCCAGCCATTGAAGGTAAGATGGGTGGTCACACTTATTATTCTTTTTCGATTGAGCCTGAAAAACTTTTGAAAATTGGCTATGTCTTGCATAGAAACAAAGCAAATGAGAACATGATGCCAACCTATCAGCGTTTAATAAAGAAACATCGTCTAAAAGAAATACATCATTTTATTGATCAAGAACATGGATATTTCCCTAATTCTATAATAATTAATATAGTATCAGACAAAAGCAAAGATCTACGATTCGAACCAAGTAGCGGTCAGATTGATGGAGCTATTTCTAAAATTGGTACGCTTCATCTCCCTAAAAAATATCGTTCAGCTTATATTATTGACGGTCAACATCGCCTTTATGGATATGCCAACTCAAACTACAAAAACACGAATACTATACCAGTCGTTGCTTTGGTAAATTTAGATCGTTCCGAACAGGTTCGGTTATTTATGCAAATCAACGAAAATCAAAAGCCGGTTTCAAAAGATTTACGAAACACTCTCGACGCTGATTTACTTTGGGACTCAGACAGCTACATCGATCAAATTAAAGCTCTAAAATCTCGAATAGGCATTAGATTAGGAGAAGATAGAAATTCCCCATTTTTTAATAAGATTTCCATAGGTGAAGATAAAAAACTGATTTCCACCCAACAAATTTCAATTGCTTTAGCAAAAAGCGATTTCATTGGAAAAGTAAAAGCTAAACAGATTGAAAAGGAAGGAACCTTTTTTTCTGGAAATCTAAATCGAGCATATAATAATATATCCGATTTCTTAATACGGTGCTTTGATTACATAAAAATAGGTGTTGGTGATTTATGGGATCAAGAAGGTAATATTATAGTAATCAACAAAGGGTTTTATGGTATAACAATGATTATAAATGACTGCGTAAACCATTTGAAAACGCATCAAATAATTGACAATAACACGTCCCCGAAAGACATATTTGATGAATTGAAGGATTACTTGAACACCATAATTACATTTTACAATAACATAGAAGAAGAAAAAATAAATGAGTTAAAATCCGCTTATGGAATGCCAGGGGACGCCAAATATTGGAGAACTTTACAGATCGCACTAAGAAAAGATTATCCAGAAATCCATTTTGAAGGCTTGGATGATTACATAAAAAAGGAAGAAAAGGAAAATAACGAAGCTGCATTTAAATATATACGAGATATTGAGAATACCTATTTAAAAAATGTGGTTAGGCAGCGGCTAGAAGATGAATACGGAAAACAGTGGTTCAAAAAAGGTGTGCCTGAAAAAATTTACTCGGATGCAATTGCTTTAGCTGCCAAAAAAAATCGAGAGATTGATGACGAAGAAGATGAGAAACAACCGTGGGATCAATTACATCTAATAGACTATCGAGAAATAATTCTTAAAAACTGGCAAAATTTATTTGAGAAAACGTTTACAAAACCTGGAGAAGAAAAAATATCAGGCGGAAAAGAAGCTAAAACAAAATGGCTAGTTGAACTGAACAGAATTAGAAATGAAAATTCC
Source organism: Mucilaginibacter sp. MD40 (assembly GCF_002288635.1). GTDB lineage: Bacteria > Bacteroidota > Bacteroidia > Sphingobacteriales > Sphingobacteriaceae > Mucilaginibacter. Next base: position 635,440 of record NZ_NRSW01000001.1, read on the forward strand.
CACACATATTATGTAACTGGTGACGAATTATCTTTCATTGAAAGCATTTATGATTGGCTATCTAATTCAGAAGCCTAACTACAAAAAGATTAATCGTACTTGCTCGCATATAGTTTGACTACTTTTGGTGTCAATGCTCGCTATCAATAACCGCATTGCAGTAAAGCAGGTACGAGTACACCTGTAAGAATGTTAACGCACGCTTTTAAGGCAAAAGTTCCTTTGTGATAAAAGTTGTCGTCTATAGTCTATTTTCGAACCAGATCATCCATAAACCGCAACACCGCATAGGTAGACAATTGGCCGCCCGGTCCGTTAATGTTATAATCGAAGCCATGTGTAGCCCAGGGCAGCCTAAGCCAGTAGTGGGGCACACCGGCCTGCTGTAATTTCTGATTGAGCCTGCGGCTGTGTTCGTAAGCCACCAGGGCATCATTCTTCCCATGGATAATAAGCGTAGGTGGCACCGAGGCGTCCACAAACGATAAAGGCGAGCTATTCACATATTGTTTCGGTACGCTGCTATAGGTGCCCCCAAGATACCTTTCCATCACCTTCCGCGAGTCCATGATCAGCGGGTTAGAAGGTGCTGCATATCCCCATACCATATCAGCAGGGCCATAGAAGTCTATAACACCGGCAATGTGCTGGTTCTTTAGCGTATAGCCTGCCACCAAAGCGATCTGCGCCCCTGCCGAACGGCCGAGCAAAACAAATTGGTTAGTATCAATAGATAGTTCGGCAGCGTGCGAACGCAGGTATTTAAGCGCATTCTCCACATCCTCAACAGGCGCTGGGCTTTTCCACATCGGCGCCATGCGATAATTTATGGAAGCTACGTTGTAACCATTAGTAGCCAATAAGCTATTGAGCTCCGGTAATTGCTGCGAGTCGCCACTGCTCCATGAGCCGCCATGAATAACGATGACGCAAGGCCGCCTATTAGATTTAATCTTACTTGGATAGAAGTCCAGGGTTAACGAGGTGTCTGTGTATTTAATGTAAGTATGTTGAAAGTGATCTGCTTCGGATGTTTTAGCAAAAAACTTTGCTATGGAAAATGGCTTACCTATTCCTCGCTTAGCTTTAACAAGAAATACTTTATCGAGATTGCCACTCAATTTCCCGGAGATTCGAGAAGCCTGAAAAATTGGAAGGATAAATATGAAGAAGGCTATTGCACTGATGATAGTACCGGTGATAAAAGCCTTGTCTTCCCGTCGCCCCGAAGCCAATACGATCAGCGCTGCCAGCGCAAGCACCCAGCAATACTCGCCGGCGATAACCGCAAGTAACCACAAATGGTACTCCGGTGCGGGAAACAGTATCAGCAAAGCGGTTAATAGCAGTAGGATGCTCAATATGAATCGGATCATTTTGCGAAGTTAAGGCTATTTCTTTGGCAATGTTAGCGAAGCATTTGCCTCCAGACAAGTTTCAAAAATTCTCGCAACGCAAAAAAGCCTTCGACTGTTATCCAGTGAAGGCTTTNTCTTTTTCCTACTTAACCATCCTCAACACTCCTTCAAAAAACAACCGCTTAACTCTCCGTGAAGCGGGCTGCAAAGGTGCAAATTTTTAGTTTATATGTCAAGTGAAAAATTCACTTTTCGTTAACTTTTTTTATTTGCCTTGCTTTTCAAAAAACAACCGTCCTTCGTTTTGGACGGGATACAAATGTACACCGAAAAGGTTCTTGCCTCCAAAGAAAATTTAAAATAATTTAAGCATCCACTTAAGTTACTCACGCACAGCAACAAACAGCACCATTTAACGGCCCGTTTATACTGTGTTTATATTAAAATCACATCGGCTGGCAACTAAAAACATCGCCAAAAACGCATGAAAACGGCATTTTATGGTTACTGCATCATATCAATCAGCCCAAATAGCGCTTAATTTTTTCCGTACTTTTGGTGTTATATATGGCAAATCATACTTTTCCGGATAAGTTTTTAGAGAACCTGGCTGCTGAACCGGGCTTCGACAGGGAGAATTTCATCCATGCGCATGCATCAGAAAGCGCCCCAACCACTATCCGGCTTAATCCTTTTAAACCATCCAACACCCAAACCGACGCCCAAGTGCCCTGGTGCGCCGAAGGCTTTTACTTGAACGAGCGCCCATCTTTTACGTTCGACCCGCTCTTTCATGCCGGTGCGTACTATGTACAGGAGGCATCGTCCATGTTCATAAGCCATATATTATATACTATAAGGGGGAATGATACCGACCCATTGCGGGTGTTAGACCTTTGCGCCGCCCCGGGTGGTAAAAGCACGCTGCTTAATTCGGCACTGCAGAGCAACGATCTGCTGGTGGCAAACGAGATCATAAAAACACGCGTACCTATATTAATGGATAACCTTACCCGCTGGGGTACCGCCAATACGGTGGTAACCAACAACGACCCGCGCGACTTTGCCCCGCTTAAAGGTTTTTTTGATGTGATACTGGTTGACGCGCCCTGCTCAGGGTCGGGCATGTTCCGTAAGGACCCCGACGCCATGAACGAGTGGAGCGAAGCCAATGTAAACCTTTGCCACCAACGGCAGGAACGCATACTGGCCGATATTTACCCCACCCTAACCGAAGATGGCTACCTTATATATAGTACCTGCTCTTACTCGCACCAGGAAAACGAGGATATTTTAGATTGGTTGTGCAGCACCTTTGATATGGAAAGCATCCGCATACCGTTGAGAGAGGACTGGGGCTTGGTAGAAAGTCAGTCGGCCACGGCTAAAGCCTGGGGCTACCGCTTTTACCCGGGTAAGGTAAAGGGCGAAGGCTTATTCGCAGCCTGCCTGCGCAAACGCGAGAACAGCGGGCAAAGCAATTATAAAAGTAACGCGCAGCAAAAGCTCCCTGCCAAAGAACTGGACATCGTGAAGGCCTATGTTAATAATGCCGACGACTTTTACTTTTTTAAGGTGAATGACGACTGGTTGGCCATTAACCGCGAACACAAGGAAAGCCTGAACGCTTTACACCGGCACCTGTACATAAAAAAGTCGGGCACGCGTTTGGGCAAACTGGCCGGTAACGACCTGATACCCGACCATGAACTGGCCCTGAGCATATATATAAATAAGGAAGCTGTGCTATCAACCGAATTAAGTAAAGACCAGGCCATACAGTACCTGCGCCGCGATAACATGGATATAACGCCAACCGGCAAAGGCTGGAGCCTGATGACCTACGAAGGCCTCGCGCTGGGATGGGCCAAACTGCTGCCCAACCGTATTAATAATTATTATCCAAAGGAGATCAGGATAATGAGTACCCCCCTGACCCACAACCCCCTAACCCCCTGAAGGGGGAACAGGAGCGCTTCTTATTTATTCTTTTTGTAGAAATCCTCTAAAGCATCTTTATACTCCTCGCGCGAGAATAGGTCGCTGATACGCAGGAAAGCTTTATAATTAGTAGTGTAAGGAAACGCAAACTTGGCCGACTCGATCTTGGAATCGTCCGTATTGAACTGGTTGAGCAGCGTAATGAGCTGATCAATGCTGATGCCTTTATCCTTAACGCCGGCTTTAAGCACCGCGATTTTCTCCGCATCAGTATTTTGCTGCTGCATCTCACGCAATATAGCCTTAGCCTCAGCTGCAGACATAGCCTGCTCCGGGTGTTTTATTTTTTGGATAAATGCAGCAGGTACAGGCTTAACGGTGGCGGCACCTACATTTGCTGCCGCTGATGCTAAGAGGATAAGGATGAAGAGTTTTTTCATTTCGGGGTATTTAAAGTGTTGAAGGTAAAAATAAATTGTAAGGAGAGCAATAATCAAATATTATTCAAAAAATCCGAAATGTCGGTTTCGCCAGTGTCGCCCGTCAATTCAACCGTCTCAAACTCATGCCAGGTTGGATCTTTTATGGAGAAATGCTCATCTATTATGGAAGGCAAACCCCACTGCTCTGCATAGAACCAAGTACCATCAATAAGTTTTTGCCGGATTTTCACTTCGATATTGGCAATATTAATACCGGTGCTATTTGCAAATACCACATGATTAAAGGTTTTATAGTTCCCGCTATCGCGATAGAGATAACATAGCTTGATGTTTTGCACTTGACAAAATTATAGCTCAGATAATATTTGTCAATCGGGTATAAGTGAACTATGAACGAAACCGTCCATTATGAACTTTTAGAAATTCAACATCAGGGAAAAACTTTTTGGGTTCGATAAGGGGTTGCCCATCATAAACTGCGAAGTTGTTATTGATACTTAAAATATCGGCACCCTTTAGTAAGCTGGGCGAAACTTTGATTTTGAGGTCTGTTGTAATCGTAATTAATCCTCTATCAAAAGCCTTATCGTGCAAGGCGTTCAAGGCAAGGCCATTTCTTGGGTTAAGGCGGTTACCCGCATCTTCACTCCAGGGAAGTATATGGCTTGCAACAAGCAACTCTGGTACATTAATGCCCGTTATACAACAACGATCATCAAAGTTACTCAACACCATTTTCCTGAAAGCCGTTTGGTTTAACCTCACCAAAACCTGCCTTGTGGCTTCCCTTCCCTCCATAATTTCGGGCTCTTTTAAGTCTACAGGGTTTAACGCCTCAATACTGGTATGCTTTTTTTGGGCGAGTAACTTCTCGCTTTCAATAAACTGCTCGTCCCAATTGTTTACATATTCCTGCCAAACTTGCCTATCCAGTTTACTTACATTTTCCAATCCCTTTATACCACGAGCCTGTAAAGTAGGGTCGAAACTGGCGAAGTTGCCAAGTTTACGGGCAACAGCGCTTGGCGACCGGCCGATAATAGCGGCCAGTTCCTGCACATCTTTATTACTGGCATGCATTTGCCCGAAACGGATCTTGCTATACAGATTAATAGTAAGGATTAGTTGCTCCCGTGTCCAGAGGGTTTGGCCCGCTTTCATGAATTGTTACTTTTTATGAAGTTATACAATTTATCTGTTATAATCGCTGTCCCAAATCCGTTCCGTTATAGTTTCCAAAAGCGTTCCACACGGAACGGGCACCTAAAGTAAGGCATAAGCTGGTTATCAGCCAATTACAACGGTTAACTCAACAAAGCAACGCAAATAGTAAATTTGCAAATCATTCATTGTCAAAATGTTCCGTTTGTTTCATTATGGTATATACTCCTTGGTGGAACGCATGGTGTATGGGGTAGCAATGAGGGCATCACCAAACGCAATTTTAAACGAGAACTATTACTCATTTGCACATCCGCATATCTGCACATCTGAAATTAACTCTTCTTCCTTTTACTCTTAAAAAAATCCTTAATGAGTTGGGAGCATTCGTTCTCGTGGATGCCGGAGGTGATGAGGGTTTTGGGGTGGGTAATGCTTTGGTTTAGTCGGCCAAAGCCCATGCGGGTGTCATAGGCACCAAAAACTATGCGGCCTATCTGGAACCAGTAGCTGGCGCCGGCGCACATTACGCAAGGCTCAAGGGTTACATACAGCGTGCACTCGGGCAGGTATTTACCGCCCATATAGTTGGCGGCGGCGGTAAGGGCCTGCATTTCGGCATGGGCAGATACATCGTTGAGTCGTTCTGTGAGGTTGTGGCCCCGGCCAATGATCTTACCTTTGCATACCACCACGGCGCCAATGGGTATCTCATCCTCGGCCAATGCCTGGCGGGCTTCCTTGAGGGCCTCGTTCATAAAAAACTCATCGGGCGATATGGCCGGCTGTTCGTCGTCACCAAAATTGAAGTAACGCATTTAAATTAATTTGCTGCCATTGGGCACAGGTTTATCAATAGCGGCCAGTACAATATCGCCGTTCGCATCGGCCAGGCCGGTAACCAAAAACTCCGACATAAAATTAGCGATCTGCTTTTTAGGGAAGTTCACCACGCCCAGTATCTGCCTGCCGGGCAGTTCTTCCTTGCTGTATCTCCTGGTGATCTGCGCGCTGCTTTGTAAAATGCCTAAGGGGCCAAAATCAACCCGTAGTTTGTAGGCCGGCTTACGCGCCTCCGGGAAATCAAAAACCTCCAAAATGGTACCCGCGCGCAGCTCTACCTTTTCAAAATCATTCCAGCTGATGGTTTCCATAGCTTATGCCCTTATCCTTTTTACGGTTTCTGTTAAATGTGCCAGGTGGTGGTTGCCATGCCAGGCATAAGTAGCCAGGTTGCGTTTCAGTGGTATAACAGCGCCGGTTTCGGGGTGTACAAAGGTACGGTTCCACTGGTCTTCGTTAAAGCTCTCCAACAAGGCCACCAAGTGCTGGTGTATACCTTCCAGCATACGCAGCGAGGGCTCAACCGGCAGGCGGTAGTCGGGCTGTATGGCCCAGGCAGCCTCATCATAAGGCTTAATGGTGGGGTTATCTTCTGTAAGGGCCAGCTTAAAACGGCAAAGGGCGTTCATGTGGCTATCGGCCAAATGGTGCACCACCTGGCGCAGCGTCCAGCCGCCGGTACGGTACTGCGTATCCAACTGCTCATAAGTAAGGCCTAAGATGGCTTCGCGCACACGGCCGGGCAAAATAGCAATCTCATGTATCCAATTGCGGTAGTCCTGCTCGGTGTATGAAACCGGGGCAACAAATTTGCCTATCGGGTAGCGCATCTGCTCATCGGTAAGTATCATGGTGCTGCTCAATTATATTTTAACAAAATAATATGTAACAGGCCGAATTTAGCGTTTTATGGATATTTTGCCGTACTTATGATAAAAAAGTTACTGCTGTGCTGCCTTATTTTCGCATTTACAGGGGCTTACGCCGAAACCATTAAAACCGATGTATTGGTTATTGGCGGCGGTGCAAGCGGGGTATCTGCCGCCATACAAAGCGCACGCAGCCGCGTAAAAACTATGCTTATAGAACAGGGCGACTGGTTGGGCGGCAGCCTAACCTCGGGCGGCTTTTGCTATGCAGAGGCTAACCGCAACTTCCCTTCGGGTATTTATGGCGAGTTCCGTAAACGGGTAAGAGATGTTTATAAGATGCGCCTCGGGTATGATACCACGTACAACGCCCCGCTGGTATTTGAACCGGCAACAGGCGCGGCTATCCTGAAAAAGCTAACCGATACGGTAAAAAATCTTACCGTTAAACTCCATACAAACTTTACTGACATTAAAAAAGATGGCACCGGTTGGGAAGTGGTGATCGTATCAGACAAACAAAAAACCACCATCAAAGCCAAAGTATTAATTGACGCTACGGAACTGGGCGATGTGGTGAGTAAAATAGAGGTGCTGATGACAGCCGGCTTTGATAGTCGCGGCGACACTAAAGAGGCCCTTGCCCCACAAAACGCCACCAACCAGATACAGGACATCAGCTACCTGGCTGTTTTGAAAGATTTCGGCCACAATACCAACCATACCATTCCGCAACCTGATGGGTACGACCCATCCAAATATAGCTGCCTTCAAAAAGCCGATATCAGAAAGCTGCTTGACGCCGCTAAACTACCAAATGATAAATACTTAATTAACTGGGATGGATGCGCCAGCCAGTATTCTGTTACCAGCGAGGACCTGCAACCTGAACACCGTGCGGAAACCTTTCGCAAGGCAAGGCTGCACACGCTTGGGCTTATCTATTACCTGCAAACTGTTCTCGGTTATAAAAACCTGGGTTTCGCCGATGACTTTAACACGCCTGACCACCTGCCCTACATACCTTATATCAGGGAGAACCGCCGCGCCGCGGGCCTGGTGCGCATGGTAGTAGATGATATTTACACACCTTACAGCCGCGGCTCGCAGCTTTACCGCACGGCCATAGCCATTAGCGACGCGCTGCCCGGTCAGCACTACAGCGAGGCAGGGGTGCCGCATATTAACTACCCGCCTTTCCCGGCATTTTCGATACCGCTGGGGGCCATTGTTGTAAAAGATCAGGACAATTTACTGGTGACCGAAAAAGCGCTATCAGTTACTCACCTGGTAAACGGCGCGGTAACCGACCCTGCCGTACAAATGACATTGGGGCAGGGCGCCGGCGCAACAGCAGCGTTTTGCGCTTTTTTTAAAACTACCACGGAAAACCTGATGCCGCGTATAATACAGGGCGAGATACTTGATTTCGGGGGCTACCTGATGCCTTTTGCTGATATTAAACAAACCGACCCTGCATGGCGCGCCATACAGCAGATTGGTGCTACCGGTATGCTGAAAGGTGTTCAGCGCCCCAATGGTGATAAAGCTGATGTGCTGTTCATGCCTGACAACACAGTAACCACAGCCGAAATAAAACCTTACCTGGAAGAGATCTATTCGCGGTCGTTCATATGGTTTAACCAGGAAAAGCCGGGAGAGCTGTTTACCATAGCAAACATCATCTCCTACATCAGCAATATGACCCTTCGCGACCCTAAAAACCTGCAGGACGCCCTCCAAAAAAGCTGGAAGACCTATTACCACTTTCCAACTGAGTTTAAAACTGACCGGCCCATTACCCGGCGAGAGTTCGCCGTTTTGGCCAACCGCTTTTTCAACCCTTTCGCCCGTAAGGTAGATATCAGCGGAAAAATGGTGAACTAAACACGGCCGTTATTGTATTTATATATATTTGAGCAAACACCAACTTTATGAGAATTGCCACCTATAACGTTAATGGCGTAAATGGCCGCCTGCCCGTATTGCTGCGCTGGTTGCAGGAAAAACAACCGGATATTGTATGCCTGCAGGAATTGAAAGCCCCACAGGAAAAATTTCCTGAAGAGGCTATTAACGATGCGGGGTACAACGCTATCTGGCATGGCCAAAAAAGCTGGAACGGGGTGGCTATACTTTCAAGGGGACTGGAAATAAAGGAAACCCGCCGTGGACTGCCCGGCGACCCTGAAGATCTGCACAGCCGCTACATTGAAGCAGAAGTAGGCGGAATTACTATAGGCGGGCTCTATCTGCCCAATGGCAACCCGGCGCCCGGGCCAAAATTCGATTATAAACTGGCCTGGTTTGAAAGGCTCACCTACCATGCGGCTGATCTGCTCAAAGCCGGTAAGCCCACCATACTTACGGGTGACTACAATGTAATGCCTACTGAAAAAGATGTTTATAAGCCTGAGCGCTGGGTAGAGGACGCGCTCTTCAGGCCGGAAACACGCGCGGCTTTCAAAAAACTGGTTGACCAGGGCTGGACGGATGCACTGCGTAAATTATATCCGGACGAAACCATTTATACCTTCTGGGATTACTTCCGCAATGCATTTGGCCGTAATGCCGGCCTGCGTATAGATCATTTTCTGCTAAGCCCCGGACTGGATACCCGGCTAAAAGCCGCCGGGGTTGACAAACAGGTACGCGGCTGGGAAAAAACCAGCGACCATGCCCCTGTATGGATAACTTTAGATGCTGAGTAGTATCTCTATAAATAAGGATAAATATTTTTACACTCCCGCTGGTTAATTACTTCGGCTTCAAACTTTTTCCAGTCGGCATCTTTAATACCGGCATCTTTTACAATGGTTAGCAAATAATTGTAATTGGTTTCCATACCCGGCTTTTGCAGTGCCTTACGGCAAAATTGTTCAACGGCACCGGGACCAAAACGCTTTTCCATGGCCAATAAAATTAATGGCCCGTAGATGTATCGGTAGCCTTCGCCAAGGTTATCCGGGTTTACAATGGTGGGCAAAGGCTTAATTTTCCAGTCTTTTACCTGCGCTTTAGCCTTGCTGATGTAATTACGCAAAAAAACTTCGCCGTATTTTTTTTGCCCTGCCTTTATAGAAAGGAACTCGGCCATGCTCTCCAGGAAAAACCATTTTAAAGTACTATTGGGCTGTAGCAGGTGGCCAAAGTAATAATGCCCCATTTCGTGGGCATAAAAGGTATAGTTAGACGTATCTTTAAACGTACCCTTCTGCATATCCAGCTGCGATTTAAATGTTTCACCCGCTACCGCGATAGTAGGGAAAGTAACAAAGCCCCAATTACCCGATGGCCCGTAAGTTTCTACCGCCTTGTGCTGCAACAGGGTTACCTTATCGCCATATGGTGCACTTAAGTACGCTTTGTAAAAATTGGTTATGAAGGCGATGTTATCATTAAACACCTTTGCTTCGGCAGGTGAAAGGTCGGCATTGAGAAAAGTGCTGTTATCTAATACTTGCGCCTTGTAATTTCCAGCAAATAGTAAAAGCTGCCTTGGCACAGCAGATACGAACCTGGCAGCGGGACCAGACTGCGGCCGCGAACCATTTATGTAAATGGTTTGGCAATCCTTACATTCCACATCAATATCATAGGTTACATCCAGCAGCTCTTTATCATTTTTTACATCATAAATTACCGGGTACCACTTACTCTGCTCAGCAGCGCGTAGTGTTTTGCCGTTAAGCGCTATCATCCCTTTAAAATCAAAAGAATTGAGCGTATCTGTATATATCGGGAAAGCACCTGTGTAACTGATAGACAATTTTTGAGGCAACGAGAGCGTATCATTATCAGCCACGGGGTAATACGCGGCTGCTTCTCCTATCAATTTATCATTATAAAAGCCGCTATACTGCAAAACTTTGCCGCTATCGTTTTTCAGCAGCCCGATGTTCAAACCTCTGTTCAGCAATATTTTGTACTGCTTACCCAGGCCGGGAAGCTTAGATAGCTGAAAATCGCCCTTTATAAGCCCATCTGAAAAACTGATCTCCAGTTTACCGGATACGTGTGGTGCTTGCTGCTGCCCGCTTACCCGGCAAACATTCAACATCAATATAAATAACGCCCAATAGAAATGCTTCATAACCATAAGTTGATCAATTGAGTACAAGACGTCCAATGCATATACGACGTTACTCCTGAGCGCCACATTAATCTATCTTCTTAAAGTCATATGGATCTTGCTCTACAAAATCGGCTACCTTAACGCGTATACCGGTTACCTTGCCATCCTTTACAAAAAACGGGAACACGGCTTTGCCAAAAGTTGGGTCGGAAAATGTTACCTGGAAGCGGTTACCTCCAAGAGGCAGCAACTTAGCGTACATTTTAGGGTGATGCTCAAAGCGGGCTTCCAATTGGTTACCTTCTTCGCCACGCTCAATGGTCATATTGCCATACAGGTCATTATAGTATTTACCGGTATATTTATTTATGGATAGCTGAGGCTTTAAGTTCATCAGGGTACTATCGCGCATTTGTTTGTCAATAGCCCGAAACGTCGCTGTAGTCTTTTTGAAATTGGCCAGGTAAACATCATTATAATGATAATTTTTATTGCCCAGGTAGGCGTCAATGATATCACGTCGCAGTGTTTCAAAAAATTCGTTATGATCAGTATTAGTTAATATCACTATCCCCAGCTTTTCAGAAGGCAGCAGTGTAACGGACGACACATAGCCGCTTACCCCGCCGGTATGCTGCACAATGCGCTTTCCACAGTAATCTTCCAGGAACCATCCCAGTCCGTAAATTTCAAAACCACTGTCGCCATTTAAATAATGGGTATTACCTACTACATCCATCGGTTGGCGGGTTGCTGTAATAGCAGCTGCTGGTATCACTTGTTTATTACCTATTTTACCATTATCCAATAAGGCCATTACCCATTTGCTCATGTCGCTAACACTCGAGCTGATGGCACCGGCGGGAGCAAGGCCATCCAACTGCGCGTAGGGTATAGCGGTAAGGCGGCCATCAACCAGGGTATGTGGTACGGTACGGTTGAGTGCTTTGGGCATATCAGCAGTGAGCGCGAGGGTGCTGTTCATACCCAGCGGAGAAAATATGTTTTCCTTTAAATATACCTCCCATTGTTTGCCGGTAGCCCGTGGAATGATCTCTCCCGCAGTAAGAAAAGCCGCGTTGGTGTAACCCCAGGTAGTCCGGAACGGATAGGTAGCCCTCATTTTACCCAGCTTTTCGATGATCTCATGCCTGATGAGGTTACTGTTGTAAAAAGTAAAATCGCCCTGGAAGGTTTTAAAGCCCAGCCTGTGGCACAAGAGATCTTTAATGATCGCCTGTTGCCCCGCTGCACTATTATCTAACTTAAACTCGGGGACATATTTAGTTACGCGGTCATCCAGCGACAGCTTTTTATCGGCTTGTAGCATAGCCAGTGCCGTAGCGGTAAAGGCCTTGGTATTACTACCGATCATAAACAGCGTATTCACATCCACTTTATTTGGCAGGCCCAACTCCTTTATCCCGTAGCCTTTCATGAGCACTACCTTACCATCTTTAACAATGCACACGGCCGCGCCGGGAATGCGCCAGTCGGTTAACGCTTTATTAATATAACTGTCAAGGCTATCGGTAATAAACCTGGAACGGTCTATCTTTTGGGCGTTTACCACAAAAGTTGTGGCCAATAGGCACAGTAGCAAGTGTAATTTTTTCATGAATTTGTGTAGAGAGGCTTTAAAATGCTAATTTAACGCAATTTTTACTGCACAATTATTTATTTTAATTATCACCCACAAATTAACTCTATGAGCATAAAGCTTTATTGTAAAAGATGGTTTGCCATTGCCCTCCTGCTAACCCTTGGCTGGCAGGCGAATGTAAAAGCGCAAGCCATTAACTGGACTAAAGACGGAAGCCAATATTACCGTATAAAAGGCGGCGAAATTTTTAAGGTTGACGCACGCGACGATAGCAAGCAAACCGCCTGGATAACTAAAGACATGCTTACCCCACAAGGTAAATCGCCCATTGGTATACGCCGCTTTACACTATCAGACGATGGGCAGAAGGTGCTGATCAACAACAACACTAAAAAGGTTTGGCGTTATGATACCCGCGGAGATTATTGGGTTTACGACGCTAACAGCAAAAGCCTGGTACAATTGGGCAAAGGCTTACCGGCCTCATCGCTTATGTTTGCCAAATTTTCACCTGATGGCAGCAAGGTAGCTTATGTAAGCGAGCATAACATTTACGTGGAAAACCTGGCTGATAACAGCATAAAGAAACTGACTAACGATGGCACCGACAGGCTGATAAACGGCACTTTTGACTGGGCTTACGAAGAGGAATTCGACTGTCGCGACGGTTTCCGTTGGTCGCCAGATAGCCGTAACATCGCTTACTGGCAGATAGACGCGACCAAGATAAAGAACTACCTGATGCTGAATACAACAGATGCAACCTACCCATTCACCGTTCCGGTAGAATACCCGGTAGCGGGCGAAGACCCAAGCATGTGCCGCATTGGCGTGGTTGATGTAAATACCGCTGCCAGCAAATGGATGGCTGTACCCGGCGACCCCGTTCAGCATTACATTACCCGCATGGAGTTCTCTACCAACCCTAACGAAATTATCCTTGAGCAGCTTAACCGTGCGCAAACAGAAAGCAAAGTATTTATCGGTAACATATCTAACGGCACCACACGTGTAATACACCAGGAAGACGCCAAGGCATGGATCGATGGCAAAGCACGCTGGAACGATGGCAACCCTGTAGGATGGGAGTGGCTTAACAAAGGCAAAGAGTTTTTATGGGTGAGCGAGAAAGATGGCTGGAGGCACATTTACAGAATAACCCGCGAAGGCAAAGAAACCCTGGTAACCAAAGGCAACTATGACATTACCGGCATTAAACTGATCGATGAAGCCAGCGGTTACATTTACTTTACCGCATCGCCAACCAACGCTACACAAAATTACCTGTACCGTATAAAAATAAGCGGTGGTAAAGAGGAACGTTTAAGCCCTGCTGCACAGCCTGGCACCCACCATTATGAGGTAGCGCCCGGAGGCAAACTGGCCATGCACAATTTCTCTAACGCATACACCCGCCCGCAAAGCGAGGTAGTTAGCCTGCCAGATCATCAACACATCAGTGGCGACAATATCAAGCTTGATGCGGATGCCAAGAACAAAACAGAATTCTTTAAAGTAAAAACTGTTGATGGTGTTGAGTTGGATGGCTGGATGAAAAAACCAACCAATTTTGATCCAAGCAAGAAATATCCGGTAGTATTTTACGTATATGGCGAGCCTGCTTCGCAAACCGTAACAGATACTTATGGTGCGGGAATGAACTTCCTTTACACCGGCGATATGGCGGCCGACGGTTATATCTACATATCATTAGAGAACCGTGGCGCACCAGCGCCTAAAGGTACTGCATGGCGCAAAGCTATTTACAAGAACATCGGTATTCTTAACGTTCGCGACCAGGCTATGGGCGCAAAAGAAATTATGAAATGGCCTTATGTGGATAGCACACGCGTAGCGGTTTGGGGCTGGAGCGGTGGTGGCTCATCAACCCTTAACCTAATGTTCCAGTATCCGGATATCTACAAAACAGGTATTGCCATTGCCGCAGTTGGCGACCAGCTAACTTACGATAATATTTACCAGGAGCGTTACATGGGCGTACCAACCAATGAAGAGGGCCGCGAACCATTCATTAAAGGCTCACCCGTTAGCCACGCCAAAAACCTGAGAGGTAACCTGCTTTACATACATGGCACAGGTGATGATAACGTGCATTACAAAAATGCCGAGGAGCTGATAAACGAGTTGGTTAAATACAATAAGCAGTTCCAGCTCATGTCGTACCCTAACCGTACGCACAGCATATCTGAAGGGCCGGGTACAGGTGCACACCTGCGCACTTTATATACCAATTATTTAAAGGAACATTGCCCTCCGGGAGGCAGATAATTGACGCCTTTTATAGCTTACAAATGCCTGCTTTTCGCAAGAAGCAGGCATTTTTTATTTCGCATAAAACACAACGCAAACTTTTATGTTAACATGCAATCATAAGCTCAATTGGCGCTTATCACACTAATTAAAAAATTTGTTTTTTTTGAAAGTTCTTTTTAGTTTCACCTTCTACATTACCCATGCAAAAAACAAACAAGAAGATTATCATTTTTGATGATGATGAGGATATCCTATCTATCTGCACTTACATTCTGGAAGAACAGGGCTGGGAAGTAAATACTTTTACAGACTGTAATGATATTGTAGCAAAGGTGAGCAGCATACAGCCGGATGTAATATTGATGGACAACTGGATACCCGATTCGGGCGGCATTATTGCTACACAAACCTTAAAAAAGGACGAAGAATTAAAGCATATACCGGTAGTATACTTTTCGGCCAACAGCGATATCCAATTACTTGCAGATCACGCCGGCGCCGAAACTTACCTGGCCAAACCCTTTGACCTGGACGAACTGGAGAAAGTGATCAGCGCGGTAATGGTTAGCCATTAACCAGCATCAACCATATTTAACAACAAGGCCCGGAATATTACTCCGGGCCTTGTTGTTATTACCATATCTTAACACGCTTATCTGGGTCTATCCACATTTTATCGCCTTTCTTTACACCAAAGGCTTCGTAAAATTCGGGGACATCACTAAACGGGCCGTTCACCCGTAAAAAGTTAGGGGAGTGCACATCCGTAAGTATCTGGTTTGCCAAAGCTTCCTTTCGGGTATGCCCCAGCCAGCCCAGCGCATAGCCTAAAAAGTAGCGCTGCACAGGAGTTAGCCCGTTTATGGTTTTACCTTCTTTATACTGTTTAGTTTTCTTAAAAGCATCCAAGCCTATTACAATGCCACCCAGGTCGGCAATGTTTTCGCCCAGGGTAGCTTTGCCATTTACGTGCAGGTCGTTTACTTTATAGCCATTAAATTGCTGCACCAGCATTTCGGCACGCTGGGAAAATTTAACCGAGTCCTGCGGCGTCCACCAGGGTTTTAAATTGCCTTTCTCATCAAACTGGCGACCTTCATCATCAAAGCCATGCGTAAGTTCGTGCCCTATGGTTGATGCCGCGCCGTAGCCATACACAACAGCGTCGTCAACCTTATCATCAGGCGTACCCGGTACAGTAAAAATAGCGGCCGGCAATACAATCTCGTTATTAGAAGGATTGTAGTACGCGTTATAGGTTTGCGGTGTCATGCCCCATTCGGTACGGTCAACCGGTTTGCCCAGCTTGCCTGCATTGTACTTATGGTCAAATATGTTGCTATTCATAATATTCTGCACATAGTGCTGCCTGTCTATATCCAGGCCTGAGTAATCTCTCCAATGATCAGGGTAACCCACTTTAGGATACACCTTGGCCAGCTTTTCATACGCCCGCTTTTTGGTGGCATCGCTCATCCAGTCGAGCCTGGCAATATGCTCTTTAAACGAAGCACGTACAGCCTCCACCATATTCTCATACCGCTTTTTGGTAGCTTCAGGAAAGTATTCCTTTACAAATATTTGCCCTAGCACTTCGCCCATTACCCCTTCTTCCACATCCAGTACCCGTTTCCAGCGCGGCAATTGCTCCTTACGGCCGGATATTACCGTACCATAAAACCTGAAACTTTCATTTGCCGCCGCTTTATTCAGATAAGGGCTGTATTCTTCGAGCAGGTTTTTCCGCAGGTAATTCTTCCATTGGTCCAGACTGAATTTGGTGAGCGCCGTATTTACCGCGCGCAGATATTCCGGCTGGCCAACGATCACCGAATCGGCCTTGCTGTAATACATGATATCAAGGGCAGGCTGCCAGTTCACCTGCGGGGCAAGTTTATTTAACCCGGCAAGCGGCATCTTGTTATAGTTATGGTAAGGGTCGCGCAGGTCCTGTAAGGTCCTTGAGCTATCAGCCAAAAACTTTTCCAACGCGTAGGTTTGCGCAGCCGCGACTTTTGCAGCAGCCTCGCCGTTACCAAGAAAAGCAAATAAAGCAGGTAAATGCTTTTGCTGATAATCATTACGTACCGCGGTCGTATGCTCATCGGTTTTGAAGTAATAATCGCGGTTAGGCAGCCCTATACCCGTCTGGTACATTTGCAGCATATTTTTAGCGCTGTTACGCTCATCCTGCCCTACGTAAGCGCCCAGGGGAGTGGTAACACCAAGCGTGCTGAGAGTGGCAAATTCATTCACCAGGCCTTTAACATCTGTTATGGCATTTATCCTGGCCAGTTCTCCCTGCAAAGGCTGCAAGCCTAATTTCTCAATAGTAACGGTATCCATACCGCTGTAGTAAAAATCGCCGATCTTTTGCGTGTTGGTACCTTTGGCGGCATTAGCCTTCATGGCCTCCTCATTTATCTTAAGCATCTTGTTACGCAGGTCCTCCTGCACCAGGTTGGATATGCTCCAGGCCGAATATGCCGCCGGAATAGGGTTATTTTTTATCCATGCACCGTTAGCATACATAAAAAAGTCATCGCCGGGCTTTACACTCTTATCAATATTCTTGATCAGCACATCGTTTTGTGTGTATACCTTCTGCTGATCGGTACAGGCCATTAATACTGTCGCGCTAAAAACGCATACAGAAAGGTATCGTAAGGTGTTTGTTTTTATGGTCATAAATAGCATTTGTATTGAAATAGATACATGAGGTGTACTATAAACAGGAATAATATTGATAAAAGTACACTTCTTTTTACTTAAAATTTAACTTCCTTCATCTGGATCGGAAATTTTTTGAAAAAAATTAAATCACGTGTTTTTACGGGCTTTTCGATAGTTGGTTTTAAAAGTTTAAACACACGGTTATAGTATAATGCACTGATAACGAATAAACAGACTACTTACGCAACCCGGCAAAACTTATAAGAATTATTTTTAACTACGCCAACATCCCCCCTTTACTCCGCTAACCGGAACATCATAACCCAAATTGTGGCTTGGCTTTTGTTTAACACTTCACGGCCTTGCATACATCTTTGAAAAAATATTTCATCTACCTGTGAAAAATTTCTTTGAGTATAAGGGCTTTATCTTGAATTCTCAGGCGCCCAAGTTGAGATGAACATGTTCTTTTATTTTGGGTTTAATCAATAGTTTAAATTAATTAGGGGAAAAGGGAGCTTCAAAAGAGCTCTCTTTTTTTGTTTCAGCCTTTTTGCTATGCATGCATAATACTATATTTACCATATGCAATTTGAATTATCAGAAGAACAAAAAATGATACGCCAGGCGGCGCGTGATTTTGCACAGACCGAACTTAAACCCGGCGTGATAGAGCGCGACGAACACCAGAAGTTCCCGGCCGAACAGATAAAGAAACTGGGCGAGCTGGGTTTTATGGGCATGATGGTGTCGCCGGAGTATGGTGGCAGCGGTATGGATGCCATATCCTACTCCCTGGTAATGGAAGAATTATCAAAAGTTGATGCATCTGCTTCGGTAGTGGTATCGGTAAATAATTCGCTGGTATGCTATGGCTTAGAGAAGTATGGTACCGAAGAACAAAAGCAAAAATACCTGGTGCCATTGGCTACCGGGCAGGTGATCGGGGCGTTTTGCCTGAGCGAACCCGAAGCCGGGTCTGATGCTACATCGCAGCGCACCACCGCCATTGACATGGGCGACCACTACCTGCTTAACGGTACCAAAAACTGGATCACCAATGGCAGCACGGCATCAACCTATATTGTAATGGCCCAAACCGATCCCGAAAAAAAACACAGGGGCATTAACGCGCTTATTGTTGAAAAGGGTATGGAGGGCTTTACCATAGGCCCCAAAGAAAATAAACTGGGTATACGCGGTTCTGATACGCACTCCTTAATGTTTACCGATGTTAAGATCCCCAAAGAGAACCGCATTGGCGACGAAGGTTTCGGCTTTAAATTCGCGATGGCCACGCTGGAAGGCGGCCGCATAGGTATTGCCTCACAAGCCCTGGGGATTGCGGCGGGTGCCTACGAACTGTCGGTGCAGTATGCGAAAGAGCGCCAATCGTTCGGTAAACCATTGGCCGACCATCAGGCCATACAATTTAAACTGGCCGATATGGCTACCGAAATTGACGCTGCACGCCTGCTATGCCACCGTGCAGCCTGGCTTAAAGATAATGGCTTGCCGTATGCGCAGGCGGCATCTATGGCTAAACTCTTCGCTTCTGAAACCGCTATGCGTACCACTATCGAAGCTGTACAGATACATGGTGGCTACGGTTATGTGAAAGAATACCACGTGGAAAGACTGATGCGTGATGCGAAGATCACACAGATTTACGAAGGCACTTCTGAAATTCAGCGTATTGTAATATCGCGCGAAGTATTAAAATAGTTTAACTTGTTTTGCTACTTTTGAAAAAGTATACAAAATTAGTAGTCTATTTTTAACATGATAAAGAAACTGATATCCGGCGCGGCAGTATTGGCCGCGCTAACAACCCATACCCAAGCTCAAAACAGTTTGCAAGAAGGCGTATGGCGTGGCGAACTGAAAACGGCCAGCGCAAAGGTCATCCCTTTTAATTTCGACGTAACCCAGGCGGGCAATAAGCAGGAGATCTACATTATTAACAGCTCCGAACGTTTTAAGGTAACCGATGTAACATCAAAAGGCGATTCGGTTTTCATCAGGATGCCTTTGTTTGATTCTGAGTTCAGGCTGAAACATAGCGGTAAAGAACTAACCGGCCAGTATATTAAACATCTGGCCGATAAGGATGTGCCCATGGAATTTACAGCCACTCCGGCTACATCATGGCGTTTTTTTAAACAGCCTGTAAAAAGCGCGGCTAATGTTAGCGGAAGATGGTCGGCCATTTTTGGCGAAGGCAATTCGCGCGATACAACCGTTGGCGAATTTAAACAAAGCGGCCAAAAAGTAACGGGAACGTTTTTAACGACCACCGGCGATTACCGCTTTTTAGAAGGCACGGTAAGCGGCGACAGCCTCTACCTGTCATGCTTTGATGGCGGCCACGCCTTTTTATTCACCGCAAAAGTGGAGGATAACAATACCCTGAGCGATGGCAAGTTCTTTTCGGGCCTTACCGGTAAAGATGTCTGGACCGCTAAACGCGATGAGAACGCTAAACTGCCCGACGCTTATTCGCTTACCGCATTAAAACCCGGCTATAAGAAACTGGACTTTACCTTTAAGGACCTTGATGGCAAGCCCGTTTCACTATCTGACAACCGCTTTAAGAACAAGGTGATAATTGTACAGATCATGGGCTCCTGGTGCCCCAACTGTATGGACGAAACCGCCTATATGGTTAATTATTACAAGAAATACCAGAAACGTGGTGTAGAGGTAGTGGGCCTGGCCTATGAGCGTACTACAGATTTTGCACGATCACGCAAAAGTGTGCTGCAGATAAAGAATCGTTTTAACGTACCCTACCCGCTTTTGATAACAGGCTACACCAGCAATAAGGAAGAAACCGCCAAAAGCTTACCGATGCTTACTAAAGTTGTAGGCTTCCCTACTACCATTATTATTGATAAAAAAGGTGATGTACGTAAGATACACACCGGCTTTAACGGCCCGGGAACAGGCGAGCATTACACCGAATTCATTACCGAGTTTGAAAAACTGACAGACGACCTGCTGAAAGAAAAATAAAGCTTTAAAGAATGGAATACCCGATAACGGTTAATATGCTTAACCATTATCGGGTATTTTTTATTTATCCGCAGTAAGGAATAGCTCTTTATGCATTGCCGGGATAATTCCTTTTTCCAGCGCGGTATCAAACATAAGGCGGATCGCTTTTTTACCTTCTGCACCTAAGTCGACCGAATACTGGTTCACATAAAGCTCGATGTGTTTATACATCACCTCTTCACTCATTTCCTGCGCATGTGAGCGAATATATTCCAACCCCGATTTAGGGTTGGCGAACGCGAACTCCACCGACTTCCTGATCACCCGGTTTATTTTATACTGCACATCAGCAGGCAAGTTGCGATTAGCCACAATACCACCCAGAGGGATAGCGCAGCCTGTACGCTTTTCCCAGTAATCGCCCAAGTCGATAATTTTTTGCAGGCCCTTATCCTGGTAAGTAAACCTGTTTTCGTGGATAATTAAGCCTACATCAGCCCGTCCGTCAAGCACGGCATTTTCTATGTCAGAAAAAACCAGTTCCTGTTTGTTAGTAGCTTCCGGGAATGCCAGGCTCAATAAGAAATTGGCGGTGGTATACTTACCCGGTATCGCTATTTTAACTTCCTTATCACCATTGTTGAGCCTTTCGCGCAATTGTTCCGCATCGTCTTTACAGATGAGTAATGGCCCAACGCCAAAACCCAGCGCGCTGCCGGCATCAAGCAATACATACTTATCTACGGCGTAAGCAAAAGCATGATAACTGAGCTTGGTAATATCCAGTTCGCCGCGAAAAGCTTTTTGGTTCAGCGTTTCCACATCATCATAAAACACTTCAAAGTCGAGGCCTTCGGTGTCTATTTTATGATGAATAAGCGCGTCAAAAATAAAAGTATCATTAGGGCAGGGCGAAAAGCCGATAGTTAATTTCATAGTATTAAATGTAAGATATACCTAATCCCAACTCACCAAAAACTAAAAAATGCAGTACACCAAAACCAATAAACAAAACACCAAATAATAAGTCTGCCGCTTTTTTAGGTTTTAATCCTATAATTAAAATTATAGTAGCCAAAATTAGCCCGGTTAACGAAAGAACATTCACAAAACCCAGTCCTTCGGAATCATGAATACCGCCACCAAATAATTTAATTCCAATATCAGTGAAAGCAAAAAATAAATATGACAATAATACTTTCTGCCACCTGTTAATGCCTTGTCCATAACCTATCAATGCGGTTGTAGCACAGATTGCGATGGGCATGAGTGACAATCCAGAAGGCGGATACCAATGATCAAGCAATGTGTTAATGATGACTATTGTTACCGATACGGCTACTTTTATTTTGTAATTCAAACCGCGAGCGATTATTAAACAAATATAGTTTTACAAAAACTTTTCAATGTCCGACTCCTGTCATTAAAACTCCAATTCCAGCAACACCGGGCAATGGTCGGAGTGTTTGGCTTCGGGTAATATCATGCAGCGTTTAATTCTCGCTTCCAGTTCTTTGCTGGCCAGCGCGTAATCAATACGCCAGCCCAGGTTTTTGGCGCGGGCATTAGCGCGGAAACTCCACCAGGTATAATTATGCGGCTCCTTGTTCACATGCCTGAAAGTGTCAATAAAGCCCGACTCCAAAAAGTTCTCCATCCACTCCCGCTCCTCCGGCAAAAAGCCAGATGAATTAGCGTTTGATTTTGGGTTATGAATATCAATAGGGCGGTGGCAGATGTTGTAATCGCCGCAGATCACCAGGTTAGGTATACTGGCTTTAAGCAGCGTAAGATATTTACCAAACTCGTCTAAAAACCGAAATTTAAAGGCTTGCCGCTCATCACCGCTTGAGCCGGATGGGAAATAAGCGCTCATGACGGATACCTCATCAAAATCAACCCGTATGCAACGGCCTTCGCGGTCAAAATCGGGTATGCCGCAGCCGTACTCTACATGATTGGGTAATATCTTGCTAAAGATGGCTGTACCACTGTACCCCTTCTTTTCAGCCGGAAACCAAAAATGCTGGTAGCCCAGCGCGTCAACCAAACCCAGGTCGGTCAAAACATCAGGTGTGGCTTTAATTTCCTGTAAACACACCACGTCAGCATCGGTAGCCTGCAGCCAGGCCAGCCAGTTCTTATTAATGGCCGAACGTATGCCATTTACATTATAAGTAACGATCTTCATATCAATATCTAAATATATTTGTCATGATACCTATAGAACCACAATCGCCGCTTTTACAGGTCTCGACAACCTCAGACTAACAAAGTATTATTTCTCTTTTGGCCAGAGCAACTCGTCCATTTGCTTACATTCTTTTTTGCTGAGCAGGGTTACGGTCATCGGCACATCTTCTTCTGGGCGGTCCCTGGTATCGCGTTTAACGGCGGCAACGCGGTCAACCATATCTATACCCATTATCACTTCGCCAAATACGGTGTAATTCTGGTCGAGATGGGGCGCGCCTCCTACTGATGTATAAATATCGCGCTGCCATGCCGGTATCTTACGGCCTTTAAGCCGGGTATTTTCCAGCGTATCCAGTTTGCCCGGGGTAAAACGTTTACCCTCAACAATATAAAACTGGCATCCGCTTGATGCCTTTGCCGGGTTATCTTCCCGGGCCGCGCCCAGTGCGCCGCGCTTATGGAACAAGCTGTCCCTAAACTCGGCAGGTATGGTATATTTAAGGTCGCCGTTACCCAGTTCCTTACCTTTTTGGTTCTTCGTGGTATCGCGCGAGTCGGGGTCGCCGCCCTGGATCATGAAACTCTGTATCACCCGGTGAAACAGCGTGCCGTTATAAAAACCTTCTTTAGTGAGCTTAATAAAGTTATCGCGGTGCTTAGGTGTTTCGTTATATAAACGAATGATCATGCTTCCATAGCTGGTAGTGAGGCGCACATACTGGTTTTTTGGCGGTTTAGCAAAAGCGATAGTACTGATCAGTAAAAGGCAAAGGGTAAAAAGTTTCTTCATATTTACAGGCATTGTTAAAGCTGCCAGTCCAGCTCGGTTTCAAAATAAGTGATCATTAATGATTTTAGCAGCAGTTCCTGCTCCAGCATGGTATAGTTAGGAATCACTTTAACCAGTTTCCAATGCGGCCAGCCATCCTGGTCAAGCCCTTCCAGCTCATAAAAACCCATTTGGCTAAACAGCTTGCAGGTGGCAATATGCATCAATTCCTCCTTTTGCCGCTTACTGAACTTACGCGGCCCCTGCCCAAGCTCCTGCACGCCCACCAGGAATAACATCACCTTCATATCGGGCTTCTCATTATCAAACTCCTCGGCTATCTTGTTCTGTAAAAGCGCCCACTTGGCGTTGATCTCTGCAGGTTTCATAACGGCAAATATACTGAAGCTAAACGGCGCTAAAAGCCATTCTTTATATACGATTAACAATATTGTTACGTTTATGCAACTAAATTGCATCAATATTCATTAGTTTTGCAACGCGATACCATATTGCTGTGAAAAAACACACCTACCATATCATTTGCGCCTGGGCGCTGCTGTTCTGCTTTATTGCAGGGCAGTACATGGTTTATGCACACCAGCATCATGTGAACAAACAATCGCACATGGAAGCTGACGCCGGCGGTAAGCACCACTCATCAAGCCAGGTATTAAAGGAGAAATGCGAAATATGCGACTCTATGCACCATTCTTTTATGGAACTGGTAAAGCCGCAATTTGCTTTTTATAACGCCAATGCCGGCCAGGCGTACCTCTTACAACTCTATCAATTTGAAAGCATCGGCCTGATACTTTCATCCGGAAGAGCCCCACCTTCGCAGGCATAACCTGCTATTGAGTTTTCCTGACACTGCATATTATATCATACGCAGCATTTTATTCCTGATTCTTTAATTTTTAATTATGAAACTGAAGCTATTATATTGCTTTATACTCCTGTTTATACAATTTTCGGCATTTGCCACTGACTTTACCGACCTTAAAGGAAAGGTGATTGATGCCAAGACCAACCAGCCGCTAATTGGCGCTACTGTAACCATACCCGACCTGCGCTTATCAGTAACCACCAACCCTAACGGCGAATTTGCCTTCCGGGGGGTACCGCCACGCGGGCGCTTTGTGCTACAAATACAATATCTGGGTTATAAATCACTCACGCAAACCATAGATATGGCATCGCAAACATCAATGGTGTTCGCTATGCAACCAAGTGTAATTGAAACGCATGAGGTGGTGATAACCGGTACGCCTATTACCGCGGGCAGCAGATACAACAGTACGTCGGCCAGTGTGGTTACTAAAGACCAGCTGCAAGGCTCATCAACCAACCTGATAGACGCTTTGGCGAAGCAGGTACCCGGTATGAGCCAGATCACTACCAGCCAGGCTATTTCAAAACCGGTTATCAGGGGCTTAAGCTACAACCGTGTAGTTACGCTAAACGATGGTGTGAAACAACAGGGCCAGCAATGGGGCGATGAGCATGGTATTGAAATGGACCAATACTCGGCCGGGAGGGTTGAGGTATTAAGGGGAGCAGCCTCGCTGCAATATGGTTCTGACGCACTGGGTGGTGTAATTAACGTTATTGACCCGCCTACGCCTGCCGTAGGGAACGTAGCCGGAGAGTTCTTAACCAACTATTCTACCAACAATGGCTTAAGCAATACATCGGTAATGCTTACCGGCAACCAGGATGGCATTGTATGGCGCGGACGCGGTACCTACCAAAACGCCTACTCATTTAACACGCCGGCCGGCCGCTACATTAACAGCGGCTTTAACCAAACCGATGCCAGCGGTATGATAGGCGTTAACAAACCCTGGGGCTACTCGCACCTTAACTTTTCTTATTACAAAAACAACATAGGTTTTTATGACGCGGACCCGGGCGACCCGCTGTACAACCAGTCGACCAGCCGCACGCTTGATTACCCCCGCCAGGACATCAGGCACTATAAAGTATCGCTAAACAACAACTTTTTATTTGGTGGAAGCTCGCTAAAGTTAGACCTGGGCTACCAGAAAAACCAGCGCCGCGAACTGGAAGACAACCCGGACCCGTCGCTATTTTTTGATATGAACACGTATTCGCTCGATGCCAAATATTCATTACCTGAAATGAACGGCTGGAGCCCTGTTATTGGCTTGAGCGGCGCGCTAAGCCACAGCATAAACCTGGGTAAGGAGCTATTGATACCCGCTTATGACGAATACAGCACAGGCGCGTTCGTTTACCTGAAAAAAATGTGGGGACAAAACACCTTTAGCGCTGGTGCCCGATATGATTTTATTAAGAACAAAGGTAAAGCACAAAACGCGGATAACGGCGATGTGATATTCACCGGGTTTGATAACCACTTCTCTAATGTTAGTGGCGCCATGGGCTTTACCCATATCTTTAATGATGTATTGAGCTTTAAGGCCAACGCGGGCTCAGCTTTCCGTGCGCCAAACCCTGCCGAATTAGGCTCAAATGGGGTACATGAGGGCACCACCCGCTATGAAATAGGCGACCCTAACCTGGCGCCTGAACGCAGCTACCAGGCCGACGCTACGTTAGAGTACGGCTCAGGCTTTATTACCGGCAGCTTTGGTATTTATGAGAACTATATCCATAATTATATCTACGCAGCAGACCTTAACAAGGAGCAAACTACTGTGGTAGGCGACGATGGCCAAAGCCGCTCATACGATACCTACCGTTACGGACAGGTAAATGCCAACCTATATGGCTTTGAAGGTAATTTAACCCTGCACCCGGTATCATTTATCCATTTTGAAAACACATTTACTTACACCCACGCACAAAACAATACGTTTAACAGGCCGCTGGCTTTAATACCTGCCGGTGCCCTGCATAACACCCTGCGCTTTGAGCCAAAGGTAAACGGGTTAAAGGATTTTTACTTTTACGCGGGTATTGATAACTTCTTTAACCAAAACCGCGTCGACAATACATTTGAAACACCTGCCGCCGGTTATACTTTGCTTAACGCGGGTATAGGTGCCACTTTCAATATTGGCAAACAACCGCTTAAATTATTCGTTGCAGGTACAAACCTTGCCAATAAAGCCTATTACGACGCGCTTAGCCGTTTAAGGCCGGGCCGCTACAGCCAAGAAGACCCTACTTACGGCGTTTACAACATGGGCCGTAACGTAACGTTTGGTGTTTATATCCCTTTCGGGACCAATAAATAAAGGAAACTTTTAGTTAGTTAGTTTAGTTAGAAAGAAGGCCTCGTTAGTGATAACGGGGCTTTCGTTTTAACACAGCCTTGTGTTATAAAATATAGAGCTGCTTTAGTTCTGACGCAAGCTGCTCCGGAGATTGGTAATGGATGGACTTAATGCCCAATTGCTCTGCAGCCATAATGTTGCGCTTGTTATCGTCAATAAACAAGGCTTCTTGGGGTTTAACCTTGTAGCGGTTAAGTAACAGTTGGTAAAACTCAGGCTGGGGTTTACGCATCTTTTCGGTGCCCGATACCACCACGCCATCAAACCAGCTCAGAAATTCGTAGCGCTCAATAGCTACCGGAAAGGTTTCTGCCGACCAGTTGGTTAAAGCGTAAACTTTATATTTTCCGCTTTCCTTTAGTTTTTTGAACAGCTCAACTGTATCATCAAAGGCGCCGCCCAGCATTTCGTTCCAACGGCCGTAAAAAGCGCGGATATTCGCTTCGTGGCCCGGAAAGCGTTTCACCAGAAACTCAGTACCTTCTTCAAGTGTCCTGCCTGCATCCTGCTCCTCATTCCAGTCGGGTGTAGCGATGTTAGTTAAAAAATGATTCATTTCCTCTTCGTTATCAAACAACGAACGATAGAGGTATTGTGGGTTCCAGTCGATCAGCACACCACCCAGGTCGAATATAATGGTGGTGATCATTTCTTGCTATAATCTTTTTTAGGGTATTCCTTTTCAGTCACCTTTACGTCGGTAATGATCGAATCTTTTTTGTTCCATGCAAAAACCAGGTTTTTGGTGCGAATGGTATCCAGGGCGTTCATTTTCAAGATGATCTGGTAATAGAAATGGGTGCTGTCAATGAAACCGTCCGGCTCATGTAAAAGGCCTACAAGGCTCTTGTACTTCATCCCTTTAAACTGGTATTTCTGCATCAGGTCGTCAACCATGGGGTTGCGTCGTGGAAAATCGAGCCCGTTACCATCATTCCAGCCCCTGCGGTCAAAAGGTTGGTTGGAGGTACAACCTGTTGCAATGGTTGCCAGCAATAAAACAAAGAAAAATATATTGACGATTACGCTCCGGGTCATAAGGATGCTTCAGTATTATTATTCACGCAAATATCCTGTAAATAATATAAACCTGTACAATTATTTTAAGCGCCTAAGAATTAACAACGGCCTTTCCAACTCACACCTACGGCCGATAGGATGTCGGTTTCTAACCTTAAATTATTGTTGATCGTAAATCCGTTCTTCTGATAGAAATAAAGAGGCGAAGCATACGGGGTACCGTCGATTTTTAAATATCTGTCATGGTCAACCGCCCATCCAAACAAGGCATCTTCCTTTCCTTTTAGCGCATCTATCAATAATGCTCCATAGCCCTTGCCCTGCGCTTTGCTCTTTAGCATAATTAGAAAACAGCGCATGCCGTCCCTTGTAAACGATGCCGCCCAGCCAATGATGTCTCCTTTACCGATCTTCAGCAATAAGTATTGAGGGTTAATCAGCATGCTTAAATAAGCATTGAATTCTGCCATACCCGGCATGCATAACTGTTGTGGATATTCGGCATTCCATATATCCAGCAGCGCTTTCTTCTGCTGCTCCGTTAAGCATACCTGGTATTCTACCTCAGGCATTGCCTAATAAATAGCTTTTAAATTCGTTAAAGCTTGTTCCTAAGCTTACGGCATGGCTTTCCTTTTTTTCCAGTTCTTTAACCTGTGCAGGCACCTCTATTTTAGCGGCTATCTCCGGTTTAAATACATCCGGGAATTTGCAGGGGTGGGCTGTAGACAGGAATATCCCGGCAGTATCATCAGCGGCGTGCTCCTGTTGGTAGGTTTTTAAAGCCTTCCAGGCAATAGCGGTATGAGGGCAGGCAACATAGTTATCTACTTTTGATAATTGCTCAATAGCCGTCAGCGTATCCTCATCCGTATAGCTGTAACCGGTGATGAGTTGCCTTACCGTATCAAGGTCTTCATCAAACAAGTCGGCAATACGTACCCAGTTGCTGGGGTTACCTACATCCATTGCGTTTGAAAGGGTGGCAACTGATGGTTTAGCCTCATAAACACCACTCTTTAAAAATGCAGGCACAGTATCGTTGGCGTTGGTAGCGGCAACAAAATGCTCAACCGGCAAGCCCATTTTCCAGGCCAGCAAGCCCGCGCCAATATTACCGAAGTTGCCGCATGGCACACAGAACACCGCTTTGCTGATTCCCTGGCGAAGCAGTTGCGCGTAAGCGTTGAAATAATAAAACGTTTGTGGGATCAACCTCGCGATGTTGATGGAGTTGGCCGATGTGAGTCGAAATTTTTCGTTCAATTCCTTATCCGTAAATGCCTGCTTAACCAGCGCCTGGCAATCATCAAAGGTGCCATCTATCTCTAAGGCTCGGATGTTTTGCCCGTTGGTGGTTAACTGTAGTTCCTGTATGTGGCTTACTTTTCCCTTAGGGTAAAGAATGGTTACCCGCGTATTGGGTACTCCAAGGAAACCCAGCGCTACCGCGCCGCCCGTATCGCCGGAGGTAGCTACCAGCACATCCAGCTGTTTCTCTCCCTCCTCAAGAAAGTACGCCATTACCCGGCTCATGAACCTCGCCCCGAAATCCTTAAAGGCTAATGATGGCCCGTGGAACAGTTCCAGCACAAACACGTTCTTTTCCAGCTTTACAATGGGTGCGTAAAAGTTAATGGCGTCGTTGATAATGGCTTTCAGGTCGTCTGCCGGGATATCATCACCTAACAGATTTTGCGCCACGTGGAAGGCTATCTCCGGCAGCGTGTATTGATCCAGGTTATTCAGGAACTTGGCATCCAGATGCGGGATATGCTCCGGCATATATAAGCCTTTATCCTGCGGCATGCTGTTAAAAACCGCTTCTTTAAAACCAACCCTAAGGTCCTTGTTATTTGTGCTGTAGAATTTCATTGTTGTTGTTTAACATTCGTCATTGAAAGCGTAGCGTAGCATTTCTCTATTAGCCTCACCCTGCCCTCTCCATAGGAGAGGGTTTTATATATCCCATTTCTTTTTAAATCCTCTCCAAAGGAGAGGATTTAGGTGAGGCTGTCGCTCCACTCAATGACGATCCGGATAATCCTTCTTTTGACTTTTTAATTTTTAATTTTGACTTACAAAACCCTTGGCCCTGCATCATTGATAGTTGACACGTAGGTATTAGCGCCTATCTTGATGCTATTTAAATGCTGCTTGAGTTTCCCAGTGATTAGCTTCGCGGTTTGTTCATCGCGGGTAAAGGCGAAAACAGATGGGCCCGAGCCGGATATGCCGAAGCTTACCGCTCCTAAGTCCATGGCCATTTTGCGCATTTCGTAAAAATCGGGTATCAGCATGCTGCGTACAGGCTCCACCAAAACATCCTGCATACTGCGGCCAATGAGGGCAATATCCTGCATAAACAGGCCGCTTACCAAACCGGCGATGTTACCCCATTGTGTTACGGCATCTTTCATCTGTATCTTATTACGGATGATCTGCCGGGCCTCGCGGGTAGGCACATCCACATCAGGGAATACAATGGCACACCAAAGGTCTTTGGGATGCGGCAGTCGCACCACATCAAGTGGTTCGTAGCTGCGTATCAGCACAAAACCGCCAAACAGCGCTGGTGCCACATTATCGGCGTGGCCATGACCGCAAGCCAGTTCTTCACCCTTCATGGCAAAAGGTAATAGCTTTGAAGGGTCAGCACTATCGCCCAATAACGACTTAATAGCATATAAACCTGCTACAGTACTCGCCGAGCTTGAGCCCAGGCCGCTACCTATCGGCATTTTTTTGTGCAGCTCAATATCTACGCCCACATCCAACCGGCCCACGCTTTTCAGGTAGTGCTCAACGCTTACACTCACCGTGTTTTTCGCCGGGTCCATTGGCAGGCGACCGCCATCGCCGGTAATTTTGCTGATGGTGATGCCCGGTTTATTGGTGCGGCGCATGATTACCTCGTCACCCGGCTCGTTAACTGCAAAGCCCAGCACATCAAACCCACAAACTACGTTGGCCACGGTGGCCGGGGCGAAGACATGGATGCTGTCGAGGCTTGCATTGGCCTTTGCTTCGGGTTGTTTCAGATCTTGTATATCGTTACTCATTGTATCATGTTTTTTAGAACACATTCTTACCCTTCTCAAGAGGGAATCCAGCGCGCGCATCCTTTCGTCCTGGTTCTTGATTCTTGTCTCTTGACTCTTTGTTCTTGATTCTTGTCTCTTGACTCTCTCCTAATTAGCTCCCACATTTATCAGATCGGCAAATACCCCTGCGGCGGTTACTTCGGCACCTGCACCGGGGCCTTTTACAACCAATGGGCGCTCGCGGTACCTATCAGTGGTAAAGGAAATAATATTATCGCTGCCGCTGAGCATGTAGAACGGATGGTTCTCATCCACCATTTGCAGGGTGATGGATGCTTTACCATTCTCCAGCTTACCAATGTAGCGCAGCACTTTCTTTTCGCTTTCGGCCCGGTTTTTCAGGTCGGTAAAAAACGCGTCTTCTGCCTTTAGCGCCGCGTAGAAATCATCAACCGTTTTAGCTTCAAGGCAGGCCTTTGGCAATACGCTTTCAATCGATACGTCTGCCTCTTCCATTTCATGACCGGCATCACGGGCCAGGATGAGGATCTTACGCATAAAGTCCTTACCGCTCAGGTCGTCGCGCGGGTCAGGTTCAGTATAGCCTTTCTCCTGCGCCTCTTTTACCACATCGTGGAAATTAGCATCGCCTTTAAAATGATTAAAGATGAAAGAGATAGTTCCTGAAAGGATGGCCTCTATTTTCTGAATCCTGTCGCCGCTGCTCATCAGGTCTTTAAGCGTGCGGATGATAGGCAAGCCTGCACCTACGTTGGTTTCATAAAAGAAATCGACCCCGTGCCTGCGGGCGGTATCCCGAAAGTTTTGGTATTGAGCCAAAGAAGCCGAGTTACCTATTTTGTTGCAGGTTACTACCGAGATATTTGACTTAAAAGCCTCCTCGTAAAACTGAACCGGCTTAGGGCTGGCGGTGTTATCAATAAACACGCAGTTGGGTAAATTCAACTCTTTCATCTTGGCGATAAAGCCCGGCAAGTCAGCTTCATGGCTTGAAGCCTGCAATTCTTCCTGCCAGGTATCTAAAGATAAGCCATCGCTGTTAAACACCATTTTGCGGGTATTGCTGATGCCTACCACTTTTACCTGTATACCATTATTCTTTTGCAGATACTCTTTGTGCGCATTTAGCTGGGCAAATAACGTTTTACCGATATTACCGGTACCCAGGCAAAACGCGTGCAGGGTTTTGGTGAGTTCGATAAAGAAGGCATCATGCACCGCGTTGAGAGCTTTGGAAAGATCATTAGCCGAAATGATCACCGAGATGTTATACTCTGATGAACCCTGCGCAATGGCGCGCACATTTACACCGTTACGGCCCAGCGCATGGAACAATTTACCGCTCATGCCCGGGGTTTGCTTCATATTCTCACCCACGATGGCCAAAATAGCCTGGTTGCTTTCTATCACCAGCGGCTCCAGTTTGTTGGCCAACAGTTCCAGTTCAAACTCCTGCTCTATGAGTTGCTTGGCTTTGTCAACATCCTGCGGTTGCACGGCAAAGGTGATGCTGTGCTCTGATGAAGATTGGGTAATTAAAATGATATTGATCTGCTCCCTCGCCAGTAATGAGAACAACCTGCCGCTAAAGCCCGATTTACCCACCATACCGCTACCCTGTAAATTAAGGATGCTGATATTGTTGATAGATGAGATACCCTTGATAGGAAGCGCAGACGATTTACAATCATGACGGATAACCGTACCTGCAAACGCCGGCTCAAAAGTATTTTTGATCACGATGGGTATCTTTTTCAAGAATGCCGGGATCATGGTTGGCGGGTAGATCACCTTGGCGCCAAAGTAAGAAAGCTCCATGGCCTCGGTATAGGAAAGCTCCTCCAGCGGGAAAGCTTTCTGCACCATGCGCGGGTCGGCGGTCATCATGCCGTTCACGTCCGTCCATATCTGTATCTCTTCGGCATTTAAGGCGGCGCCGAATATGGCAGCGGTGTAATCGCTGCCACCGCGACCCAACGTAGTGATCTGCCCGGCATCGTTACCCGCAATGAAGCCGGTAACTACCAATAATTTATCCTGATGTTGATGATAAAAATTATTAATGAGCAGCTCGGTAAGATCACTATTTACTTTGGCGTTGCCAAAGGCGCTATCGGTTTTTATTAATTCAGATGCGTCCACAAAAAGCACATCCTTAAAATGCTGAGCGGCTATCTTACTTACCATTAAGGCTGAACAACGCTCGCCAAAGCTCACGATCTGGTCTCGGGTTTTAGGGGTAAGCTCGCGCAGGGTAAGTACGCCTTGCAGTAATTCTTCCAACTGGTTAAAATGAATTTTAAGCCGGGTAAAGGCCGGGTTTTGGTTCTGCACGTCAAGCAGCGCCTTAACTACATCAAAGTGGCGCTTCTCCAGTTCGGCAAGTTCGGCGGTAAATTCTTTGCCGTTGGCGGCACCCTCGGCCATGACTATTAAAAGGTTGGTAACACCGCCCATGGCTGATAGCACCACCACAGGCCTGTTTTGTGGTTTGTCCTCGGCCTTTAAAATATCCAGCAGGGTTTTTATGCTGCCTACCGACCCTACTGATGTACCACCGAATTTTAATACTTTCATTTCTTATAAAATATCTATTTAATATCTCTCAAGCCCGGTAGCCTCTCCCCAAACCCCTCTCTAAAGGAGAGGGTTCTAAAGAGTTTTAAAGTCCCTCTCCTTTGGAGAGGGCAGGGTGAGGCTACAAAAAAAGCCTTCCCCGTTTCGGAGGAAGGCTTTCTGTTTGGCTTTTACTTTATGTTTTTTACACCATACGATTATCTTCCTCCGAGGTTTATACCGGTGGTAATAATGGTAATAATAATGGTGTTGTTAGTTGTCATACGTTACGCCGTAAAGAAAGTAGATTTTATTTTAAATAGCAAGGGTAATTTGCATTTATTTTCTTCAAAGCCCTTAATGTGTGTAAATTGCGCTCTTATGCAGGGTTTAATTACAAAATCAACCGGGAGCTGGTACCAGGTAAAGGCGGGGGATGAGGTGTTTGATTGCCGTATCAAAGGCAAGTTCCGGATTAAGGGTATCACTACCACCAACCCCATAGCGGTGGGCGATGTAGTTGATTTTGAAATGGAGCCCGAGCAAGGCACCGGCGTGATCACCAACCTGCATCAGCGTAAAAATTACATCATCCGTAAATCGGTTAACCTGTCAAAACAGGCGCAGATCATCGCGGCCAACCTCGATCAGGCTTTTTTGATCGTTACACTGGCATCGCCTCGTACCTCATTGGGTTTTATCGATCGGTTTTTGGTAACTGCCGAAGCTTACGATATACCCGCCCGACTGATATTTAATAAGCTCGACCTGTTCAGCGACGAAGGACTGGAAATATTAGCGGACTATAAAGACATTTACGAGCGCATTGGTTATCCTTGCTACCAGGTATCGGCCAAAGAGGGTACCAACATACAACAGGTGCAGGATTTGTTAAAAGATAAGGTAACGTTGCTTACCGGCCACTCCGGCGTGGGCAAATCAAGCCTTATCAACCGCCTGCTGCCTGATCTCGACCTGAAGACCCACATGATATCCGAATGGAGCGATAAGGGTATGCACACCACCACCTTTGCCGAAATGTTTGAGCTGCCGCAAGGTGGCCATATTATTGATACGCCGGGCATCCGCGAGTTAGGGGTGATCGATATTGAAAAACAGGAGCTTGGCCACTTCTTCCCCGAAATGCGCGAGCGCATGAACGATTGCCGCTTTAACAACTGCCGCCACATTAACGAGCCCGGCTGCGCGGTATTAGAGGCTTTGGATAATGATGAGATAGCCATTACCCGTTACGAAAGCTACCTGAGTATTTATAATGGCAATGAAACAAGGGCTTAGTAGAGAGGCAAGAAACAAGAATTAAGATACAAGAGTCAAGAAACAAGATTGGCTCCATCTGATTTTTATAAGATACTAAGCGATGTCTTGATTCTTGTATCTTGACTCTTGGTTCTTTTTATATTCTTGTATCTTGGCTCTTGAATCTAAATAACATGAGAGCAGTTATACAACGGGTTTCCGAAGCGGCCTGCCAGGTTGATGGCAACATCACCGGCCAGATAGATGTTGGTTTTATGGTTCTCTTAGGCATTGAGGATGCCGATACCGATGAGGACCTGCAATGGTTAGCACAAAAAATAGTTGGCCTGCGTGTATTTGGTGATGAGAAAGGATTAATGAACAAAGCCCTTGCCGATGTTGACGGGGGTATACTGCTCATCTCCCAGTTCACCTTGTTTGCCGCCACCAAAAAAGGCAACCGCCCTTCGTTCATCCGTGCGGCAAAGCCGGATAAGGCCATCCCACTTTACGAAAAAATGATCAGCACATTGGAGGGCTTAACCGGTAAAAAAGTAGCCACCGGCATTTTCGGCGCCGATATGAAGGTTAGCCTCATAAACGATGGCCCGGTAACCATTACCATAGATACCAAGGCAAAGGAATAACGATAATATCATTAAAAAAAAGCGAGGCCCGGGTTGTGTAACCCGGGCCTCGCTGGTATTAAGGAAATTGAGTGATTATTGCACCTGGAACATGTTGTTAAAGCTGCCGCCATCAGGGTAGTAGCCGGTTATCAGCAACATACCATTTCTAAGGTTAGTGATCGCTTTATCAATGTCATCAACACTGTTGATCGGTTTCCTGTTGATAGAGGTAATGATAGAACCTACAGGGATCTCGGTGTTATCAAACACACCACCCTGGCGTACCTGTGTTACCAGCACACCACCATTTACATGGAACTTAGCTTTTTGAGCCGCGTTTAATGGCTGGAAGCTCGCGCCTAATTTGTTAAACAGTTCAGTAGCTGATTTAGAAACAGCGGCTGTTCTGTTTGATGGCGCATCGGCTTTAAGCGTTACGGTGAAGTTCTTTTCGCTGCCATTACGCAAAACGGTAAGGTTAATTTTATCGCCAGGCTGTAAACGGGCCACACGCTCCTGGAGGTCTGATGATTCATACACAGTATTACCATCTACTTTGGTAATAATATCACCTTCCTTAATACCGGCTTCCAATGCGCCGCTACCAGGTAATACGCTGTTCACATACAAACCATTTGTTTTAGTGCTGTTTACACTTTTAGCCTGTTCAGGGTCGCTTAGGTCGGCAAAGCCAATACCTACATAACCACGTTTAACCGAACCATATTTCTTAATATCGTTCAATACCTTTTTAGCCAGGTTAATTGGGATAGCGAAACCATATCCTTCATATGAACCGGTGTGTGAAGCAATCGCCGCGTTGATACCGATGAGTTCGCCATTGGTATTTACCAGCGCGCCGCCACTGTTACCAGGATTGATAGCGGCATCAGTTTGTATGAACGACTCGATACCTTTTTTAAATGAAGGGGTTTCCTGCTGCCTTACCGGATATGGGTTATCCTCGTCATCGTCGCGGCCAATAATACCTATGCTACGGCCTTTGGCGCTTACGATACCCGCGGTAACGGTTGAGTTTAATTTAAACGGATTACCAACTGCCAGTACCCACTCCCCAACACGTACAGCATCAGAGTTACCTAATTTCACAATAGGCAGGTTAGTAGCGTTCACTTTAATAAGGGCAAGGTCGGTATTAGGGTCGGTACCTATTACCTTAGCCTCAAAGCTGCGGTGGTCGTTGGTTACAATTTGTATCTTCTCGGCCTTGGCTACCACGTGGTTGTTGGTAACAATATAACCATCAGGTGAGATAATTACACCGGAACCTGATGCCATTTGCGGGCCCTGCGGGCGCATACGCTGGCCAAACATCTGCCCAAACATCTGCTCAAACGGGTCGGAACCGCCGCCCTCAGAAGAATTGCTGGCGTATGTGGTGCGTATATAAACTACCGCCGGAGTAACCTCGGCAGCAGACTGTGTAAAATCAACCGATCCGGCTGATGATACCATATTACTTTTTTCGGGGTTGCTGGCAAAATAGACTTTCTGCTTATCCTCTATGCTCATGTTTTGGTCGTACTTGTTCTCCACGAACTTGTACGCGCCCAAAGCGAGCGCACCGCCCGCGAAGGCGGTTAACAATGTTATACCAAACTTTTTCATATTATTATTTTCCACTTTTTCTTTTCTGTTTAATCGTTATTTATCAGGGATTTCAAATTTAATACCATATAGACGAAATAATCAATAATAAGGTATGTGTAATAATGTTAAATATTGTTAAAATGAAGTTAACGCTTACCCTATATTTGTTACAGGGAGCACCATACATGCTTCCATCAATAATAAGAACAGTAAAGTGCAGATAAATTTTCATAAATACCAGGGTGCCGGCAACGATTTTGTGTTGATAGACAACCGCGAAAACAACATTCAAAACCTTGATAAAGAAACCGTTGCCCTGCTTTGCGACCGCCGTTTCGGGATTGGAGGCGACGGCCTGATGTTGCTGGAGAACCAGGCCGGTTACGACTTTAAAATGGTATACTATAATGCCGACGGGAACGAGGGCAGCATGTGCGGTAACGGCGGGCGTTGTATTGTAGCTTTTGCGAAACATCTGGGTGTAATTACCGACACGACAAATTTTCTGGCTACAGACGGCCCCCACTATGCCAAAATTTCAGCAGATGGCGAATGGGTAAGCCTCCAGATGATTGATGTGGACACCGTTAATACCGATGCCGACGCCTTTGTGCTTAATACCGGCTCTCCGCATTATGTTAAACCAACGCACGACCTGGCGTTTAAAGATGTGTTTAACGAGGGCCGCGCCATACGCAATAACGCTACCTACAAACAGGAGGGCATTAACGTAAATTTTGTGGAGCCCGAAGGCGAAGGTTACTTTGTGCGCACGTTTGAGCGCGGTGTGGAAAATGAAACCTACGCCTGCGGAACAGGGGTTACCGCCGTTGCACTGGCTATGGCCAGGCACCACAACTTATTAGGGCAGATCAGTACGCCAATAAGGGTATTGGGCGGCAACCTGAATATCCGCTTTCGCTATGATGGCGAAAAGTTCAATGATATATTTTTAGAAGGCCCCGCCAAAAAGGTCTTTGAAGGGACGATATTGGTTGATAACAAGGCGTAAAAAACGGCATCAGATTTGGGACGGTTAAACCATGACTATTAGCTTCTTCAAAACCTTTCCGGCTATACTCGCCATGGTGCTTTTGCTTTCATCAGGCACAGGCGCTCAGCCCTTAAACTATAGCCGTGCCTTAAAGAACTGCTCGCTCAATAAAAATATATTGGCGTACAACACCGGATGTATGAACGGTGTACTCGCTCCTTTTTTTAAAGGCCGCACTTTAAAAAATGAAGTTGTTGATCTGAAAAAATTACGCGGATACGTAGTGGTGCTTAACTTTTGGTTTGTTGACTGTGCGCCCTGCCGTTTAGAACGCCCTTCTCTCAACAAAATCACCGGCAAATTTAAAAATGATAAGGTGGCTTTTATTTCTATAGCCTCAGATAAGCCTGGCAAGCTTAGGCAATACCTGGCCGGCAATCCGTTTTACTTTAAAACCATTGTCGACTCCACCCGCTACCTGTCGGAACAGACATACGGTATAAAAAATTATCCCTGTACCATCGTGTTAGATAAGCAAGGTAAAATCAGGTCGTTTACTCAAGGGGCAAAAAATACCGAAACTGATAACGATGAGCTTTTGGATAACACCCTTACGCGTGTAATATATGAATGCCTCGGAAAGAAATACACTAAAGAAGTTAAAGACTTTGATGTAAAAGGCTTGTTTAAGTATTAAGAATAACAGGCTCATATATTACATACAGGCCTGTTATTCTAAGCAAGTAATTACGCTTCATATATTCTTGAACAACTGCCCGAGTTGTAGCCCGGCTGTGCCGCAAAATATATGGTTGAACAATTACAAGCTGACGCACCAGGTACATAACTTTTCGATGAATCATAGTTAGATACGTCTAAGGTAAAACTCGGTTGCGTGCCAATACCACTGTTACAGGTGCATGAACAGGATAATGTTACCGAACCACCGTCGCCGGGAGGCATAGCATATCCACCCAAAACCTGTTTCATTTCTTCTCTTGAAAGCCTGTCAAATTTCTTCATAATTATAAAATTTAAAGTTTGATTTTAGCGCATGTCGCGCACCTTTCTCATTAGTTACAATCACAACACTATTCATGCACTATTTGTTCGTAATAATTACAAGCAAATTGTTCATTATCAAGCGTTACGGAAAATCATTTATTTTTATCTCAGAAAAATTTTTGAGTACAGATTTTTTAATTTACGTTTGAATTTTTTATTAACGTAGCTTCTATTAATTTTTTACCTAAAAAAAGATTAATGCTACGCGTAGACAGTACCAAGCCCTGCCAATTGATATATGCCATTGCCAGGCACGATTACTTGTCGTACGTTATTGAACCGCATGTGGTACAGCTTAATCCTAATGGCGAGTTCTCCTTTACCCACCAGCGCCTTTTCTCTAATACCGCCGAAGAATTTAACGCCTGCATTGATGATACCGACCGCAAGCTGATCAAGATATTGGAGGATATTGAGCAGGGGAACATCATCAAAAAATTTCACAAAAAACCCATAAGGCCGTTCGAGTTTTTCGGAAAGATATTTAATGAACAGCTTTTTGATATCATCCGCCCAAAAATTGAAAAGAAGCTGGTAGAAGCGCTAAGCATGCTGCGCGACAAGCAGATATACCTCATGAGCAAAGAGGGTTATCCCGCTGGGCGAAAGGTGCATATAGCCGACGAAGCCGCGTCCGTTTTATTCCATTTCAGGCGCGGCGACGACGAGATACGCTACTTCCCTACCATTAAATACCAGGGCATGCGTATCGAGTTCATGTTCAAGGACGCGGAAATTATCTGTAATCACCCCGCCTGGATGCTGCTTGACGATACCCTGTATTATTTTGATAAAGATATTGAGGGCAAAAAGCTATTGCCTTTTTTAAATAAGCGGTATATCTCTATCCCCAAATCATCAGAGCATTCTTACTTTGAAAAATTTGTTGCCCCGCTGATAGAAAAATATAACGTTTACGCCGAAGGCTTTACCATTAATACCGAAAAGTATGATGCCATTGCCTGCGTAAAGCCTATTTATGTGGAGGGTGGCACATCGCAGCTGCAGCTGTATTTTAAATACGCGGGATATGTTTTTCCTTACGGGGATGGCCGGCATATTTCGGTACGTATGGAAAAAAATGGCGACGATTACCTTTTCCACCGCATCCGGAGATCGGTTAGCTGGGAAAAAGGCAAACTGCAGCAGTTGGAAAGCATGGGGTTGAAAACGACATCATCCTTATTCCAGAACCTGGAGGTCGCTGCCACTGATGACGATGCCGACCGCTCGTTCCCTATTTTTGAATGGCTTAACCACCACCATGACGAGCTGCTTGAAAAAGGCTTTGAGATAGAGCAACCCGACGGCCAGAAGCGCTATGTTTTTGGCAATACCCGTATCGACCTGGAGGTAAACGAACAAAATGATTGGTTTGACATCAACGCCGTAGTATCCTTCGGGCCGTACCGTATACCGTTCATCCAGTTAAAGAACCATATCCTCAACCATCGTAAAGAGTTTGTACTGCCATCAGGCGAAATAGCGGTAATACCCGAAAGCTGGTTTTCACAGTATGGCAACCTGTTGCATTTTAGCGAGGGAGGCGATGAAATTAAACTGCGCCGGCATCACCTGGGCCTGGTGAACGACCTCTCCGGCGGCGAAATGGCCGAGGTGGCTATGAGTCGCAAGCTGCAAAAGCTTACCGATTTTGAAGAAACAGAAGATATACCCATGCCGATAAACTTCGCCGGTAGCCTGCGGCCTTACCAAAAGGCTGGGTATAACTGGTTCCATTTTTTAAAACATTATCACTTTGGCGGCTGCCTGGCGGATGATATGGGCCTCGGTAAAACCATACAAACGCTTTCATTGCTGCAAAAGCATAAGGAAGAAACCGAGGCGGCGGGCGGCAAAAGCACCTCACTTATAATTATGCCTACCTCGCTGATCTACAACTGGCTTAACGAGGCTAAAAAATTCGCGCCGCAGTTACGTATCATGGTGCATACGGGTGCTTTCCGATACAAATCGGCAGAGGTATTTGCCAATTATGATGTGGTAATTACCACCTATGGCATCAGCCGGATTGACATAGAGATGTTTAAGGCTTACTTTTTTGAGTATGTGATACTGGACGAAAGCCAGAACATCAAGAACGCCTCGTCCAAATCTTTCCAGGCGGTTAAGCAGCTTAAATCGCGCTATAAATTGATACTGAGCGGTACTCCGGTTGAAAATTCTGTGAACGACTTGTGGACGCAGATGACCTTCATTAACCCCGGCCTGCTGGGTTCGCAGCAGTTTTTCCAGAACGAGTTTGTGACGCCGATAGAAAAAAAGAAGGACGAGGATAAAGCGCGCAAGCTGCAAGCCATCATCAAACCCTTTGTGCTGCGCCGTACCAAGGAGCAGGTAGCTACCGAGCTGCCGCCAAAAACCGAAAACCTGTTCTATTGCCAGATGAGCGAAGAACAAGCCACCGTGTACGATAAGGTAAAATCAGAATACCGTAACGAACTACTGCGCAGCCTGGAAGACGGCACCTTTGCTAAAACGCAGATACAGGTATTGCAAGGGCTCATCAAATTGCGGCAGATAGCCAACCACCCTTCCATGATAGATGCCGAATACGAGGGCGATAGCGGCAAGTTCGAGAACGTGACACACACCCTCGCCAACGTTTTGGATGGCGGCCATAAGGTGCTGATATTCTCGCAGTTTGTGAAACAGCTTACCATTTACCGCGAATATTTTGAGCGCGAGAATATCCCTTACGTTTACCTGGATGGCGGTACACAAAACCGAGGCGATGTAGTGCAGAAGTTTCAGCAAGATGCCAAAACCCAAGTGTTCCTGATCTCGATAAAGGCTGGCGGCGTAGGCCTCAACCTCACCGAGGCCGACTACGTATTTATCCTGGACCCGTGGTGGAACCCTGCCGTTGAGCAGCAAGCCATTGACCGCACGCACCGCATTGGCCAAACCAAAAACGTATTCATCTACAAATTCATCACAAAAGATACCGTAGAAGAAAAGATACTGGCCCTGCAGCAACGCAAGCTCAGCGTAGCCCGCTCCCTCATCACCACCGAAGAAAGTTTCATCAAGTCGCTTTCAGCGGATGATATTAAGGAGATTTTGGGGTAGGAATTATAAACAAAATTGTCATGCTGAGGAACGAAGCATCTATCTACGCTATAATTGTTTGAAAGATGATCCGCTTTCGCTCAGCATGACAAGATGTAATTACCTTTCGTATATAGAAGGCATCAGGCCGCTACTTCTTCGCTATCCTGTAAAATTTACCGCTATCGGTTAAGCCGTACAGGGCGCCGTCCTTGCCGGTAACCAATGCCCGCCAGCGTTCGTTTTTATCGCGCAGCAAACGTTCCTCGCCCACTACTTTATTGTTCCTGATCACCAGGCGCGCGATGTGCGAGCCGCTTAAGCCGCCTACAAACAGGTTGCTCTTCCACTCGGCGATATTCCCGGTGTAAAAAGTAATGCCACCGGGCGATATGGTAGGGTCCCAATAATAAATGGGCTGTGTCATACCTTCTTTTTGCTGTATGCCATCGCCCACCTTTTCGCCGCTGTACTCAATACCGTAGGTAATTACCGGCCAGCCATAATTATTTCCGGGCTTAATAATATTAATCTCGTCGCCGCCGCGGGGGCCAAATTCTGCTTCCCACAGGTCGCCCGTCACCGGGTTCCAGGCCAGGCCGTCGGGGTTGCGCAATCCATAAGCATATATTTCGGGCAAAGCACCAGCCTTACCCCCAAACGGGCCACCGGGTACCGCCTTACCTGCCCTGGTGATATGGATGATCTTACCTATACCCGCGCCAAGGTCCTGCGCTTTCATGCGGATATCGGCTCCGCTACGCTCGCCTGTGCTTACAAACAAATTGCCGTTTTTATCAAAAACAATACGGCAGCCATATTGCAGGGTTCCTTTGTAAGCCGGCTCAGCCCGGTAAATCACCTGTACATTTTCCAGCTTGGTTTCATCGGCCGATAACTTGCCTTTGGCAATGGCCAGCAGCGAGCCACCCGGAGCTTCTTCGGCATAGCCCCAGTAAACCATGCGGTTAGTGGCAAAAGCGGGGTCGATAGTTACATCCAGTAAACCACCCTGTGCCTTAAACAATACCGGCGGGAAACCGGTGATCTGTTTATCAAACGCGCCGTTGGCTTTTAGTATGCGCATGGAGCCGGCCTTCTCCGTGATCAGGAACCGCCCGTCGGGCAGTACGTGTATGCCCCAGGGGTTCTTCAATTCGTTGTTGATCACCGTTGCCGCGTAAGGCGTTTTGGTTTTCACACCGCCTATGCGCGTTTGCCCGCGAAAGGCTGGTTTGTAATTAGTATTGGGCTTTTGCGTTTCAACCGGGGCAAGGGCGGTATCGCGTTGCAGATTGCCGGCATTAGCGCCCGCGCAGCACACGGCAAGGCCTGCTGCCATAAATAATTTTTTTGATAGCGTAAACATAAGTAGTTGGTAATGTATGCGGTACTTGTTGGTTATGTGGGGTAATAGAAGCAATATTAAAAAATTAATATTTGTTTGCATCCCCTGTTAAAAAACAAATTAGCCGGCATATTGTATAACTCTCAATTTACCGCGTAATTGCCGCATAAACACACCGGGCGGCACAACAATTTTACGCTGCATCAAAACTGCTTTTTGTAACATTGCACAAATTTTAATAGTTGACAGTAGCCGCTAAAAAGATATTCTCGTACCTGTTAAAGGCATCAATACTTGTTTTAACAGTATTATTTGTCTACCATAAACTTCTAAGTAAGAACGATAGCCTGCAGCAGTTTAAAAACCTCACCTCGGTTATCAGCCGGGCCGAGGTGGTGTATACCATGGGCGCCGTTGTAGTACTCATGGTGGTTAATTGGGCGCTGGAAAGCTTAAAATGGCAATACCTGGCTAAAAAGCTCACCCGCCTGAGCGCATGGCAGGCCGTTGAAGCAGTATTTTGCGGCTTAAGCTGGGCCATATTTACCCCTAACCGTATTGGCGAATATGGCGGGCGGGTAATGTTTTTACCCAACCGCAAGCGCATACATGGTGTGTTCGCTATGGCCGTGGGCGCGTTCGCTCAAAATGTGATCACTAACCTGGTGGGCATCCTTGCTTCCTTATGGTTTATTTACCATTTTCTGCATTTAAATATCTGGCTTTTTCTTGGCATTACGTTGTTGTCGGTCGCTTTTTTAGCGCTGTTCCTGCTGCTTTACTTTCGTATAGGCCTGCTGGTAAAATGGCTGGACAGGATCAGTTTCCTCAGAAAATTTCGTAGGTTCTTTGATATTATGGGCCGGTACAGCCAGCGCGAACTGCTGGTGGTTTTTGGCTATAGCCTGGCGCGCTTTTTTGTTTTCTCGTTCCAGTACTACCTGGTCATTCACCTGCTACTGCCGCAACTGCCCCTATTCAGCATGGTCATGACGGTGCTGGTGTTCATCTTCATCCAATCGGCCATGCCCTCGCTTGACCTGCTTGATATAGGCGTGCGCAGCTTTACGGCCATGCATTTATTTTTATACATAACCAACCAGCAAATAGCTATAATTGCAGCGGTATCATCTATCTGGCTCATCAACCTGATCATACCGGCCATTATCGGCTCTATATTTGTTTTTAAACTGAGATTCTTTGATCGCACTGCATAGTATTATTTCGTTATTACTTACCGGCCTTTACCTGCTGGTGGTTGGCTACCTCATTAAAGGCTGGGCCGCGTTAAAGCGCGCGAGGCTTACCCAAACTACATTTGTCACACCGGTAACCATACTGATAGCCGCC
Organism: Mucilaginibacter sp. MD40; assembly: GCF_002288635.1. Classification (GTDB taxonomy): domain Bacteria; phylum Bacteroidota; class Bacteroidia; order Sphingobacteriales; family Sphingobacteriaceae; genus Mucilaginibacter. The sequence goes on from NZ_NRSW01000001.1 coordinate 679,878, forward strand.
CGAAACGAGGCCGAGCGTATTCACCTGACCATTGAGGATATCCTGGCGCAGGATTACCCCAAACACCTTACCGAAATTATCATTGTTGACGACCACTCTACTGATGATACCGCCAACATTATACGCGGTTATGCCGGCAGGGGCGTTAAGCTGCTGCAGCTGAATGAGGATAAACCCCTCAACTCCTATAAAAAGAAGGCCATTGCTGAAGCCATAGGCATGTCAACCGGAGAGTTAATGGTTTGTACCGATGCCGATTGCCGCATGGGTACCCAATGGCTTTCGTCTGTAGTGAGCTGCTATGAAACTCGGAACCCGGTCATGATCTCCTCGCCGGTAACCTATTTTGAAGAGCGCTCTTTGTTTGAACGCCTGCAAACGCTGGAGTTCTCGTACCTTATTGGCATTGGCGCGGCCTTTATTGGCAATGGCAGGGCATCCACCTGTAATGGGGCTAACTTTGCCTACCGCAAGGATGTATTTTACGAGGTAGGTGGCTTTAAGGGTATTGACGACCTGGCATCAGGCGATGATGAACTGCTGCTGCAAAAGGTAGCCGAAGTATATCCCCACCGGATAGCGTTCCTCAAAAACCGTGATGCTGTAGTGTATACGCATGCCAAGCATACCTTGCAGGAGTTTTTGCAGCAAAGGCGCAGGTGGGCTTCCAAATCAACCCGGTATAAGGATAAAAAGGTGGTAGCCCTCGCAGTTTGCATTTGGCTGTTTAATCTTTCGTTATTGGTGAACGCCGCGCTGGGTTTTTACAGCATTACTTTTCTTGAACTTTTCCTGGTGCAATTCCTGTTAAAATACCTTATTGAAGTGGCTTTTCTGCTCCCTATTACCGCCTTCTTTAAAAGGCCGGGGCTGGTGAGCCTGTTAATTATACTTGGCCCCATACACATTGTTTATTTTGTGTATGTAGGCTTGCTGGGCAATACTCGCAAATACGCCTGGAAAGGCCGGGTGGTTCGTTAATCGCTGCTATTAACAGGCAATTATCTAATTTTATAATTTAATTCTGTTACACACTTTTAAACAGATTATTTATCTATTTTAGGCTGCCTGTTACCAAAGTAATGCAAAACTATCATGAAAACTCCGGAGAGGACGAGCTGATACGGTTGCTTTTAAAGCGACAGTCGGAACTCAACTCCTTACTGGAAGTTACCCGCGCCATCAACAAGAATACGCCTACCACCACGTTGTTTCAGATGCTGGAGGTGATCCTGAAGAGCTACCTGCAAATAGGCAAGTTCAGGTTCATGATAGAAAAAGGGGGCAATTTTAGCTGTATATCCAAATTTGGCGGGGTTGCCGAATCGCCCATCGTATTAAACAACACCTGGAAACATTTAAGCAAGATCAAATCGCCCTCGCCACTTAACGGGCACGCCGACAAGATCTTAAGCACATATAATTACTTTATCCCTATCTATCATAAGAACAAGGCGCTGGCCTTTGCCCTCATTGGCGATTTTGATACCAGCAGCGCCATGCTCAATAACGACCTCAATTTTATCCAAACCCTTATCAATGTAATTGTTGTGGCCCTGGAGAATAAGCGGCTTTTTCGCGAACGCTTACTGGCCGAACGTATGCAGCGGGAAATGGAACTTGCCGTGGAAGTGCAGAACATGCTGGTACCGCTGCGCGAATACCACGAGGACGGGATAGAGGTAGACGCCAAGTATCTGCCGCACCAGGACATTGGCGGTGATTACTTTGACTTTTTCAGGCTCAACGAGAACGAATTTTTATGGTGTGTGGCCGATGTATCGGGAAAGGGGATATCGGCAGCGCTGCTGATGGCTAATTTCCAGGCCAGCCTGCATGGCCTGGTAGCTATTGAAGACGACCTGACCACCGTAGTTGAGCGCCTTAATAAAATTGTGATACGCAACACCAAGGGCGAACGCTTTATTACACTTTTCCTGGCTAAATACAACCAAAAAACGCGCCGCCTTAATTATATAAACGCCGGGCACAACCCTACCATTTTATACGCTGACGGCGAGGCCGTACAGCTAAAGCTCGGCACTACCATGATAGGCGCGTTTGACGAGCTGCCATTTTTAAACGAGGGTGAAATTGACGTAGAGCCCGGAAGCCTGCTTTTTAATTATACCGATGGCTTAATGGATATTGAGGCGCAGAACAGTAAAAACTGGAACGAAGAAAAAATGGTGGAATACGTAGTGTTAAACGGCGATAAAACCCCCGACCAGTTTAACGAAGAATTGATGCACCACATCAATAACGTGGTAAAAGGCAGGCTGATAGATGATATTACCCTCCTTACCCTGCGCCTCTACTAACGCTTAGCCAAAGAGCAAGGTAAATACCTCTTCAATACGGCCTACAGGCCTTACATCTATAGCATACCGTGTAAGATCCAGCTTCGCTTTATCCTTAGCTGCTGATGGCATATTGTATTTGGAGATAAATATCTGCTCAAAACCCAGTTTTTGTGCTTCGGCAATGCGCTGCTCCACACGGTTAACGGCACGTATCTCGCCAGACAGGCCTATCTCCCCGGCAAAGCAGGTTTTGGCAGAAATAGGGATATCCTCGTGCGAAGATATAATGGCTATAGCCAGGCCAAGGTCAATAGCGGGGTCCTCCACACGGATACCGCCGGTAATATTCAGAAAGACGTCCTGTGTGCCCAGCCTGAAGCCACATCGTTTCTCCAGCACAGCCAGCAGCATACTCATGCGCTTGGTATCAAAACCGGTGGCGCTGCGTTGCGGCGTGCCGTAAGGCGAGGGGCTAACCAATGCCTGCGTTTCAATCAGCATGGGGCGCATACCTTCCAGCGTGGCCGAAATGGTGATGCCGCTTAAACCATCCTCGCGCTGCGACAACAGTATCTCCGAAGGATTTGATACTTCCCGCAAACCCTCGCCCAACATCTCGTAAATACCCAGTTCAGACGATGAGCCAAAACGATTTTTTATAGTACGCAAAATACGGTAAACATGGTGGCGGTCGCCCTCAAACTGTAGTACGGTATCTACCATATGCTCCAGTATCTTTGGCCCGGCTATCATACCGTCCTTAGTGATATGCCCTATCAGGAATACCGGCGTAGAGGTTTCCTTGGCAAAACGCAACAGCTCCGCGGTACATTCCCGCACCTGCGATACACTTCCCGGGGTCGATTCCACGTGCGCCGAATGGAGGGTCTGGATAGAATCGATCACCAGCACATCGGGCTGCAATTCCTCTATTTGCTTAAATATATTTTGGGTAGAAGTTTCCGTAAGGATATAGCATGCCCCACCTTCAGGGGGGTGGGGGGCTAATCTTTCCGCGCGCATTTTTATCTGGTGGTCGCTTTCCTCGCCCGACACATAAAGTACTTTTACATTGGGCATATTAAGCGCCAGTTGCAGCATCAGGGTTGATTTACCGATGCCCGGCTCGCCGCCTATCAGCACCAATGAGCCAGGCACCACGCCGCCGCCTAAAACCCGGTTAAACTCTTTATCGGGCGTGAGCAGGCGTTGCTCCTCCCGGTAGGTGATATCCGCAACCTCAACCGGCTTGTTGGCCCGCTGCATGGATGTAGAAGCACTGACTTTCCAGTTAGGAACACTGGCATTACCTTTTTCCAGTATCTCCTCAACAAAAGTATTCCATTGCTGGCAGCTTGGGCATTTGCCCAGCCACTTAGGCGACTCGTAGCCACAGCTCTGGCAGAAATAAGCGATCTTGGTTTTAGCCATTGTTCAGATATGCAGATTACAGATGTGCAAATATGCAGATTATTTGCTATTAAAATTAGCAAAAATCATAAAAGCCTGGCGCTATTTAAGTAGTTGGATTAAATATCCACTACCTCATCCTGCCCAACCTTCTCTATCCAGGCTGCGGAAATGGATGGCTTCGGCCAGGTGCTCCAGTTGAATATCTTCGCTGCCTGCCAGGTCGGCTATGGTGCGGGCTACTTTCAGGATACGGTCATAGGCCCGGGCGGACAGGCCCAATTTTTCCATCGCTTTTTTGAGCAGCATTTGCCCGGCCGCGTTTATTTTACAGATGTCCCTTACCATTTGAGGGCTCATCTGCGCGTTGGCATGCAGATCGGGCCGCTCACCAAACCTTGCCGACTGTACTTCGCGGGCCTTTACTACCCGCTCGCGTATCTGGTCGCTTTTCTCGGCCAGCCTTTCGGATGATAGCTCGCTGAAGTTAACGGGCGTTACCTCCACATGCAGGTCGATACGGTCAAGCAGCGGACCCGATATTTTGCTCAGGTACTTTTGTACCATGCCCGGCGGGCATATACATTCCTTTTCGGGGTGGTTGTAGTAACCGCAGGGGCAGGGGTTCATGCTGGCCACCAGCATAATACTGCTGGGATAATCGACGGTAAATTTGGCGCGTGATATGGTCACTCGGCGTTCCTCAAGCGGTTGGCGCATCACCTCAAGGGCGGTACGTTTAAACTCGGGCAATTCATCCAGAAACAGCACACCGTTATGGGCAAGGGATATTTCTCCCGGCTGGGGGTTACTGCCACCGCCCACCAAAGCCACATCGCTAATGGTATGGTGCGGCGACCGGAATGGGCGGGTGGTTACCAGCGCGTCGGCCGCGGAAAGCTTGCCCGCTACCGAATGTATCTTGGTGGTCTCTAATGATTCATGTAAACTAAGCGGCGGCAAAATAGAAGGCAGCCTGCGCGCCAGCATGGTTTTCCCCGCTCCGGGCGGGCCTATCAAAATTACATTGTGCCCGCCGGCAGCGGCTATCTCCAAAGCACGTTTGATGTTTTCCTGACCGCGCACATCGCTAAAATCGCTGTCGTAATTGGCAAGGCTGTCGTAAAATTCCTCGCGGGTATTTATTATCTCGGGCTTAAGGCTCTGGTCGCCGTTGAAAAAGTCGGCCACTTGTTTAATGTTCTCTACGCCGTAAACCTCCAGGTCGTTCACAATAGCCGCCTCACGCGCGTTTTGTTTGGGCAGGATAAAACCTTTGAAGCCCTCTTTGCGGGCTTGTATAGCTATAGGCAGCGCACCTTTTATAGGTTGCAAGCCACCATCCAGGGATAATTCGCCCATGATGAGGTAACGGTCCAGCTCGGTAGCCTCTATCTGGCCGGATGCTGCCAATACGCCGGTAGCAATGGTAAGGTCATAAGCCGAGCCTTCCTTTTTGATATCGGCGGGAGCCATATTTACCACCACCTGCTGGCGCGGCATGCGGTAACCGCAATTCTTCAATGCCGATTCTATCCGGAAATAACTTTCCTTCACGGCAACATCGGGTAAACCCACAATAAAATATTTGGTGCCGGCGGCAATATTCACTTCAATGGTAATGGTGATAGCCTGTATCCCATAAACCGCGCTTCCAAAGGTTTTAACTAACACGTGACAGGTTATTTTTTAAGCGAAAGATAGACATTTTAACCTATCAGAGATATACCCTTGCACAATTAGCTACCCGATAAGGCATCTTTATTAAGCAGATGATAATTTGGAAGTACGGATATTACCACTTACATTTGGCCTTATTTATAATTAGTCTTAATAATAACTGCATGTCGCCACTTAAAAAATTTGTCCTTTTTTGCCACCGATGGCTGGGTTTTATTACCGGGATAATTGTTTTTATAGTGAGCATTACCGGCTGCATATTCTGCTTTCAGGATGAAATACAGGATGCCATATACAGCTATCGGAGCGTAACGGTGCAAAACAAGCCCTACCTGCCTCCGTCAAAACTGGAAGCCATTGTTAAAGCCAACCACCCCGGCGCCGACCCGTCCTACATTTATTATTATGGTAAAGATCGCCCCGCGGTAGCGCTCAGCAATATAGGCAAAGAAGGCTTTTACAGCACTTACCTGAACCCATACACCGGCCAGATCACCCACGAAGAACGGCTGCAAAGCAACTTTTTTGTGGTGGTGGAATATATACACCTGTACTTACTGCTTCCGCCGGCTATTGGCGGCATGGTGGTAGGCATATCGGTTTTGCTGTTTGTCGTCATTATGATAACCGGCATCATCCTGTGGTGGCCCAAACGTAAAACCGACCGCAAACGCAGTTTTACCATTAAATGGAACGGCCGCTGGCGCAGGGTAAATTACGATCTGCATAATGTACTTGGTTTTTACGCCACCGCTATAGCGCTTATACTGGCCATAACCGGCCTGTCCATATCCTTTGACTGGGTGCGGAAAGGGATTTATAACGCGGGTAATTTGGGCAAGCAATACGCTCATGAAAAGCAGATCGTTAAATCGGACTCATTGCAAAAGGGTTTCAAAAGCAACATCCCTGTAGCCGACCGCGCGCTGGCCACCGCGCAAAAAAGCTCGCCAAATGCGCAAATGTTTTTGGTTTACATGGATAAGGTGAGCGCCGCGGGTACTATTGGCGTTACCGCGTATGCCAAAACGCTGCACTTCTACAACAGCGATGCCTATACCTTTGATAAATACACCGGTAAATTATTGCACTACCTGCCCCAGCAAAAGAAAAGCCCCGGGCTAAAGCTCAACGAAATGAACTACGATATACACGTAGGGCAAATAGGCGGGTTAACCGGCAAGATCATCGCTTTTGTGGCCAGTTTGATCTGCGCCAGTCTGCCGGTTACGGGGTTTATTATCTGGCTGGGCAAACGCAATAAGTCAAAAGGAAAAAAGGTACGGACAGCAGTGCATCACAAAACGCATAAAAGGCAAACGCGTGTCCCGGCTTAACGGGAAGTTGGGTTATAGGTTATTTCCACATCATCGGTTAGGGCATGGCCGGTACAGGTGAGTATTAAACCCCTGGCGATATCCTCATCCGTAAGCACCTCGTTTTTCACCATTTCTACACGGCCTGTTTTACAGTATGCCACGCAGGCCGAGCATATCCCGTTACGGCAACTGTAGGGCAACTGCACCTTATTTTGCAGCGCGGCCTGTAGTATCGACTGGTTTTCGCCCGCCATTACATCATGCACCTTACCGCCTATGTTAATGCGGATCTTTAGCGGCGGATAAACCGTTTGGCTGCCGGTAACCGGCACCGTTTCCAATACAAAGTTCTCCTTGCGTATGTTACGGTCGTGTATGCCTATGTAGTGCAGGGTAAGCCGTATGGTACGCATGTAGCTGAACGGGCCGCAGAGATAAAACAGCGCTTTCTGCTTATCGCCGGTCAGTTGTTGGTTCACCAGGCGCTCCACTACCGCGTTGCTCATGCGGCGGCCTTCATCACTGATGAGATAGGTGATATCCAGGCGGGTGGTGTACAAGCTTTTTAAACGGTTAAGCGCATCATAAAAAAGTATGTCGCGGCGAGAGCGGTTGCTGTATATCAAATGGAGCTTGCCCGTTCCCGGGCGGTTGAGCATGTATTTCAGTAAAGCAAATACCGGCGTAATGCCACTGCCCGCCGCGAAAAATACCACATCGGCTTCACCTATGCTATCATCAGCAGTAAAAATACCGGCAGGCTCCGCCGAATAGAGAATATCCCCTTCGTTTACCTTACTCAGTAAAAAGCGGGAGATCTCGCCGTTGGCTACCCGTTTAACGGTAATAGCCAGCAAAGGCTCATCGGGCGAGGAGCATAACGAGTAGGAACGCCTAATCTCCTCCTGATGGTGGTTAAAAATAAGCGTCAAAAACTGCCCCGCCTTGTAAGCTATCCGCTTACCGTTACGCTCTGCCAGGTAAAAAGTGCCGGCATCGGGCAGTTCCCTAACAATACGTTCAACCCTGAGTTCAAGCATTTACCAGCACAATTTTACCAAACTGCTTTGAAGCGCCCATTTTTTCAAATGCCGTTTTGGCTTCGGCAAGCGGCAGTACGTCGTCAATAACAGGTATAATTTTGTGCTCATTTACAAACTGCAGCATGGCTTTAAATTCTTCCTGCGTACCCATGGTGGTGCCAAGCAACTGCAGCTGTTTCCAGAACAATGGCCTCGCGTTGAGCTCGGGGATATTCCCTGCTGTACCGCCAAAGAAAACGATACGGCCGCCGGGGTTACAAAGATCGGGTATCTTGGCAAAATCTGAACCCAAGGCGCTGTCCACTACAATATCAAAGCCACCGGCCAGGTGTTTTAATTCCTGTGCCCAATCCTGCGCCTTATAATTTACACCCGCTGCCGCGCCCAGTTGCCTGGCTCGCTCAATTTTTTCGCCACTGCCCGAGGTTACAAAAACCTGCGCCCCGGCCGCCACGGCCCATTGCAACAAAAAGGTGCCGGTGCCTGCGCCAACACCCACAATCAAAACCTTATCGCCTTTTTTTAAACGCGCTTTGCTGAACAATGCCCGGTAAGCCGTTAAACCCGCCAAAGGGATAGCCGCAGCCTGCTCCCAATTCAAATGCGTTGGTTTAGGATACAAGTATTCGGCCTTCACCAAAACATATTCAGCCAGCGTACCATCATCCGGCAGGCCCAGTATCTTAAAATCTTTGCCCTGGTATTCCGGGTGGTCGCCCCAGTTATGGGAAGGATTGATGATCACTTCTTTACCCATCCATCTTTCCGCCCCTTCGCCTGCTTCGGCCACAATTCCTGCGCCATCGGCTCCTAAAATGGTAGGATATTTAATGCCCGCATACTTGCCCTGGGTTATCCACCAGTCGCGGCGGTTTAAGGCCGCTGCTTTTATTTGCACCAATACCTCACCTGCGCCCGGCACCGGTTTGGCAACTTCTTTAACAACTATCGGGTTTTCTGCCGATTCAAGTACGACTGCTTTCATTGGATTTGAAAATAATTTTTGCCTCACCCTGCCCTCTCCAGAGGAGAGGGTTCTATAACGCCATCCTTATAAAGTAGTC
>NZ_NRSW01000001.1:688711-1010045 GCF_002288635.1 Mucilaginibacter sp. MD40
AGAGGAGAGGGTTCTATAACGCCATCCTTATAAAGTCCTCTCCTCTGGAGAGGATTTAGGTGAGGCCTATACTACTAAATAAAAAAGCGGCAGATTGTTTACCTGCCGCCTTTTTTATTTAAGCCTTCTCCTTTGGAGAAGGTTTGGATGAGGCATTACGCTATCGCTTTAGCGTATAACTCAGAAACGTGGTTCCAGTTGATCACGTTCCAGATAGCGGCTAAATAATCCGGGCGACGGTTTTGGTATTTTAAGTAATAAGCATGTTCCCAAACGTCAATACCCAGGATTGGTGTACCTTTTACTTCGGCAATGTCCATTAATGGGTTGTCCTGGTTAGGGGTTGAGGTTACGGCCAGTTTTTTATCGGCACCAACAATTAACCAGGCCCAGCCAGAACCAAAACGGGTTGCACCCGCTTCAGATACTTTAGTTTTAAAATCAGCAAAAGAACCGAAAGTGCTTTTGATCGCGTCAGCTAACGGGCCTGTAGGCTCGCCGCCACCGCTTGGAGACAATAAAGTCCAGAACAAAGAGTGGTTGTAGTGGCCACCGCCATTGTTACGCACAGCGGCAGGGTACTTTGAAATATTTTTGATGATATCTTCAATTTTGCCATCCGCCTCTGGTTTACCTTCCAAAGCTTTATTTAAGTTGGTAACATAAGCCTGGTGATGTTTACCGTGGTGAATTTCCATGGTAGTTTTATCAATATGCGGTTCAAGAGCATCAGTAGCGTATGGTAACGCCGGTAGTGTAAATGCCATAATATTTCAAATTTATTGGTTAAACAATTTATATGTGACGTAGCAAATATAAGCGCAGATATTACTTTTTGTTCTAATGAAATGTCATTTAATGATATGATAACTTACGAGGCTTCCGCCTCGCCCTAATACTGCCCCACTGAAAGCAGAAGCAGCGTACAAGCATAATCGGTTTCAATGCCGTTATCTACTGCCATGCGTCGCAGCTCCTCATTCTCGGTTCCGGGGTTAAAAATTATCCTTTTAGGTTTTGTTTTAAAGATGTAGTCGTACAATGGCGGCTGGTTCTGCGGCCCTACATAAAGCGTTATAGTATCAATATCGGTGTGGATGGTTTCCGGTTTCTCAATAGCAACCCCGGCCACCTCACCGGTTTTAATGCCTACATTCACAATACTGTGCCCATGGCTCACCAGGCGGTTAGCGGCCAGGTAGGCATAACGCGAAGGGTCGGGCGTAGCGCCTATAATGAGTGTTTTCTTATCTGCCATATGTATATAACGTGCAAGTTATAAAAATGATTTATTGGCAGGCCTAATGCCTCCGGTAATTACATTCAAATGGAATTTACGTTACCTTTGGCTATCCACCTTTGGTGAGATAAAAATAGAAAATGTCATCACACCATGTTATCCGCGAAAAGCAGGAACCAGCATTACTGGTACTCAGCTTAACTAACTTCAGCGACGAACTGCTGGGCCAGTTACTGGAATGGAGCCCTACGGTTGTTGCGCTGCAGCACGCGGCAGAAGAATTAAACAGCCTCGGTATTAAGGTGGATGTGGTGGTAGAGCATGAAGTAACCGCTCATTTACAGGAACATGTAAAGTTTATTTCCGCGGGAGCAGAAAATGCTATCGCCGCGGCATTAAACTACCTGGCAAACGAGGGTTACCCGGCAGTGAATGTAGTGACGGACGATGTGGAAATAAACCAATACGAACAGTTTATTAAGCGCATTAACCTGGTAATTTACAGCGGCACCCAAAAAATTTATCCCGTAAGTAGCGGGTTTAGTAAATGGAAGCCCGCGGACGAACGGGTAAGGATACTATCAGCATGTGCCGACCTGCAAACTACAGGCCTTTTAGCACAGCCCGATGGCGATCATATCACCCTGGCCGATGGTTTATTTTCGCTTAACTTCACCGGGCCGTACCTGTTTATTGCCGAGGAGCTTTAAAAATAATTGCGGCCTGCTTTTTGTTGAAAATAATTTATTAAGGATTAAACCGTTAGGAACTTTTCCAGTCATACATACAAATCAGCGCGAAAGCGCTGGCGCTTTATTACTTTCAAGATGAGAACAGCATATAAAAAATTATTAACAGTGGCCCTCAGCGGAATGATGTTCCTGGGTATGGGCCTCAACGCTGATGCACAACGGGGCGCTCGTGGCGGTGGCGGTGGTGGATTTAGTGGTGGCGGTGGCCGTGGGTTTAGCGGTGGTGGCGGTGGCGGTTTCAGCCGGCCATCAGCAGGCTCTTTCAGCCGGCCTTCAAGCGGCTTTAGCCAGCCATCAAATGGTTTTGGCAGAGGTTCGGCAGGCGCGTTCAGTCGCCCATCCGGTAGCTTTAGCAGGCCAAATGGCACTGCAATAGCGCCAAACAGCAGTGGTTTCGGCCGGGGTTCTGCCGGTGTTACCGCAGGCAGGGGCTATGGTTACAGCAACCGTGGCGCTTTCGCGGGTAGCCCATATTCCGGGTTTAACCGTGGCAGCGGCTACACAAGAGGCTACTATGGTGGCCGTTATGGCTATGGTTATGGCAGGCCATATGTAAGGCAATATTACGGCCCACGTTATTTTGGCTATGGTTATTATAACTATCGCGGTTACTATAACTCTTATTATTTGCCACGCATTGGTTTCAGCATAGGCGTACTACCTTTCGGTTACTATCCGTTCTGGTGGAACAACTACCAGTACTACTACGCCGACGGTTTGTATTACCAGTACAATGATAACCAATATACTGTAGTGGAACCACCGGTAGGAGCAGCAGTAAATTCATTACCATCAAAAGCGCAGCCTATTACTATCAACGGTGAGCAGTTCTATGAATCAAACGGTGTTTACTACCGTGCGGTAACCCGCGATGATGGTACTGTGGTTTACGAAGTAGCCGGTAAAGACGGTGAACTAAATACCAGCAATGGCGGTTCTGACGATGGCAACTACCAGGCTTACCAGGTAGGCGACATCCTGACCTCATTGCCTGAGGATAGCCGCAAAATAAAAGTAAATGGCGAAAAGCTTTGGGTATCTCCTGACGGAACCTATTTCCAGGAGCAACGCGATGAGAACAATAAAAAAGTTTATCGTGTTGTTGGAACAGCCGACGAGGACCAGGGCGATGACAATAATAACCAGCAATAAGTTTTAAGATTAGCTTCATAAAAGCGGGGGTTGTAAAAGGCCCCCGCTTTTTTTATGCCTGCTCCGCAACGTTAGGCATTTTTAAATTTACCGAAACATTTTTAACTCCGGCGTATTGGTATAGTATAACTAAATATCAAATACCATGGAAAATCATGATCATACAGCATTAATTGCAAAACTATTGGCCTGTGTAGCCGCTTGTGAAAATTGCGCCACAGCTTGCCTTAATGAAGATGAGGTAAAACCGATGGTGCGCTGTATCAGCCTCGACAGGGATTGCGCCGACATTTGCTCACAGGCGGCAAGGCTGTTACAGCGACAATCAGAGATCGCGCACCAGTACCTGGTACTTTGCGAAGAAATATGCCGCATGTGTGCCGAAGAATGTGGCATGCACGAGCATGAACATTGTCAGCAATGCGCCCGGGCCTGCCGCGAATGCGCCGATGCCTGCCATGCCCATCACCAAACCATTACACAGGATTAAACATGTAACATGAAAGCATTAGTGCTCAATTGCACGCTTAAGCCTTCGCCGGCGCCGTCAAATACGGAAGCGCTGGCCTATGAAATGATCAAAGAGATGGAGAGGATGGGCGTGCGAACCAAAATGATACGTGTGGCCGACCACCATATCATCACCGGTATAAAATCCGACCTTGGCGAAGGTGATGAGTGGCCGGCCATTTTGGATGAACTGCTCTCCTCAGAGATCCTCATTATTGCTACGCCTACCTGGATGGGTACCATGTCAAGCATGGCCTTAAAGGTACTCGAACGTATCAATGGCCTGTACCCTAAACGCGACAGCCAAAACCGGCCCGTTACCTTTAACCGTGTTGCGGGTTTTGTGGTAACCGGCGCGGAGGACGGGGCAAGGCACGTGGTAACAGAAATAGCAGGGGCTTTAATGGATGTTGGCTTTACCATTGCACCGCAATCATACACTTACTGGAACAACGGCCCCGGCCCGGGCGACAAGTATCTGGAGAGCGATTATCGTAAAGATTGGTCGGTACAAACGGCTAAGGCCGCAGCTAACAACGTAGTAGCTGTTGCCAGAGCGTTACGGCAAACCCCCATACCCGGCAGTGCCTGATAATGGCGATGATATTATTACCTTTGCGCCATGATTGATGTTGTACTTAAAAAAGGCAAGGAAAAAGCGGTTTTACAAAGGCACCCCTGGGTATTTTCGGGCGCTATTGAACAGGTAAAGGGCAAGCCCGCCAACGGCGAGGTAGTGCGCCTGCTTGATGGTAAAAAAACCTTTATGGCCTATGGCTTTTACAACAATCAATCGCGCGTGGCTGTGCGCCTGCTGGAGTGGGATGAGAACACCGCCGTTAACGACGACTGGTTCCGCGATAAGGTAAGGATGGCCGTAGCCGGTCGTGCCGATGTACTTGAGAGCGGCGAAACCGATACCTGCCGGCTGGTCTTTAGCGAGTCTGATTACCTGCCGGGGCTTATCGTTGACAAATATGCCGATCACCTGGCCGTGCAGGTACTCACCTCGGGTATACAAAATGTGTTGCCGGTAATTATTGATGAGCTTAATCAGCTCCTGAACCCAGCCAGCATATTTGATAAAAGCGACGCGGCCTCCCGTGCGCACGAAGGGCTGGAAACTTCTAACACCTTGCTTGCCGGCACCCACCCGCCGGAGCTGGTAATGGTAAAGGAAAATGGCATCACCTATGGCATCAACATCGCCGAGGGCCAAAAATCGGGTTTTTACTGCGACCAGCGCGATAACCGCCGCATATTGGCCCATTACGCCAAAAACCGTAAGGTGCTCGATTGCTTTTGCTACACAGGGGGCTTTACCCTGAATGCCCTGCACAACAATGCATTCCATGTTACCAGTGTAGATAGTTCGGCACTGGCCATTGAAACCTTGCTGGAAAATATACGCCTTAACGGCTTTGACGCAACCAAACACGAGGCTATCAAATCTGATGTGAACGCGCAGCTGCGCAAATTCAGGGAGGAGGGCGATAAGTTCGATATCATTGTTCTGGACCCGCCAAAATACGCGCCATCACGCTCGGCGCTTGACCGCGCCTCACGCGCGTATAAAGACCTTAACCGTATTGGTATGCAGCTGCTCAACAGCGGTGGCCTGCTGGCTACCTTCTCCTGCTCGGGCGCCATGGACATGGAAACCTTTAAGCAGGTATTGGCATGGGCCGCCCTTGATGCCGGTAAACAGGTACAGTTCATTTACCAGTTTAACCAGCCCGAGGACCACCCCGTTAGGGCGTCCTTCCCCGAGGGAGAATACCTGAAGGGCTTACTGTGCCGCGTTTGGTAGCTGCTATTTTTTGGTAACCGGTTTGGTAAGCTTGTTTTTTGAACGCATTTTAAGGTTCAGCATTTCTACCAGTACGGAGAAGGCCATCGCGAAATAAATATACCCTTTAGGGATGTGCTGCTCAAAGGCCTCGGCCAAAAGGGAAACACCTATCAATAACAGGAACGACAGCGCCAGCATTTTTACCGTTGGGTGCTTGTTCACAAAATTGGCCACACTTGCCGACGACCACATCATGATACCTACAGCTATAACCACTGCCGCCACCATGATCTCGATATGCTGTGCCATACCTACCGCCGTGATCACCGAATCAAGCGAGAAAACAATATCCAGCAGCATAATCTGCACAATGGTTCCCCAGAACGAGTGCGGTTTAACATTTTCGGCGCCTTCTTCATCGCCTTCAATTTTATGGTGTATCTCGGCCGTACTTTTATAGATCAGGAACAACCCGCCCACGATCAGGATCAGGTCGCGGCCGGATATAGCCAGCTTCTCCACCCAGTCGGCATCGGTTGCCCCAACAATGCCCGATAAATTAAACAGCGGGGCGGTGAGTTTCATTACCCAGCTTATGGCAAACAGGAGCATTACGCGTGTGATCATGGCCAAACCCAGCCCCAGCTTGCGGCCTTTATTTTGTTGATGTTTAGGGAGCTTGTCTGACAGTATGGAGATGAATATCACATTGTCAATCCCCAATACTATTTCCAAAAAGGTAAGCGTGATAAGGGATATCCACGCTTCCGGGTCGGTAAAAAATTCCATGCAGATGTTTATTGTTTCCGCTAAAATAGCAAAACCCCTGCCGTTGTTTGGCAAGGGTTTTACATTTAATGCTATTTAGCTGTTTTTCTATTTGAACTGTATGCCGGCAAACCTCGAGTTTACCACAACCGTAGTACCTGCGTTATTTTTGCCCACATAACCTTTATACGTTTTCACCTGCGACCAGCCGCGCTCTTCATCGCCGGGAGTTTTGGCGGTAACTTTCACCTTATCGTCTTTATAATTAAAGCTGCCCATGCGTGTGGTTACATCAAAGTTATAGCTAAGGTCGTTATCAAAATCAAGGTCAATTTTGGTATTTGAGGCGTTGATGTTAAGGTTTTTTACCCCTTTATCAATAGCGCCGATGCTAAGGCCGCCGCCAAATTTCACGTTGATATCCGCGGAAGTTTTCAGCCGGTCTATACTCACATCAGAGAAGTTAAACGTGGCCGCGCTGTTATCAATAGTGCCTGCTTTAAACTTACTGAACTCTACCCGAAGCTTTTCGCCGTTGTAGAAGGCTATGGACGATGGGCTATCCTGCGAAAAGCGCACAGATACATCATTTTGGGCATTGGTGAGCTGCTGCGCTATCAAGGTGCCAAACTGCAGCCTAACCACGGTTTTACCGCTGAGGTTGGGTAAAGTAACCGATCCGAACTTATTGTTAATATCCAGCGCGTTACCAGCCGGCATATACACTACGTAATCAATACTCATTTTCTGGTGGGTATCGCCACCGCGGCGCTGGTTGGTCCAGGTAATGGTTTTGAAAGAAACGGTTGAGCCTGTCTTACTGTCCCTGATAGAAGTACCCTCCGCCATTTCATCCACAATGCCAGCATCTTCTGATGAAAAACGCATGGTTACATCAACCTTAAACTCGTTACGGTTCCAGGTGTTTACATTGATTTTTCCAAAGCTGTTGCTGATCTGTAACACATCGTTAGCATCGGCGCTGTAGGTTTTACTGTAGGTTTTTACCTTCTCCTTGATTTCGCCGGTGGCTATTTTTTTTCGGTATTCCTGGTCAGACAGGTCGCTTTTAAAATTAAAGCTGCCCTGCGGCACCATACCGTTAAAACTACCCGAAAAGTTTTTATCAAAGTCTTTACCGAAATCCTTGAACTGTACGCTGAGCTTTTTATGCAGATCATTCATGCGCAGGGCCATCTGTTTATTCTGCTCAACAGAAAGTTTGGCCATTTGCTTGTTCAGGTCGGCCATCTTCACTTTAAGTTCGGCCATTTTCTTAGCCAGCTCCTTTTTATCGAAGTTGCCATTGTAGGTATAATTTTCTGGCGGCAGCGGCGGTTCGGGCGGTGTTACCTGCGCACGCAGGCCGGAACTTGCAGCTATTATCGCAGCAGCTGCAAATAACATGCTTTTAAATAGTTTTTTCATTTTGCTGATTTTTACTCGCGTTAAATTGTTGTATTACACTTAGCTGCTGGTTAAGCACTTCGGTTTGTATTTGCAAGTTCCGGATCATTGCACGTAAAACACGCTCCTGGTTAGGCGAAGTGGCCAGCTCGGCATTCAGTTTCTTATATATAGCCTGCATCCTGGTTATTTCCCCGTTAAATTCCTGGTATAACTGGGGGTCAAATTTGGCTATCTCTTTCAGTTCGTTCTTCTGCGTTTCAATTACCGATACCAGGCGCATCTGCTGTTTGGCATAGGTAGGGTTAATATCGGCATAATCTATTCCATTGCCGGCCGGCTTCATGGTTTTAAGATACAAGGCAAACCCAAGGCCCATCACCACAATTACCGAAGCGGCAACTTTTAGTACAAAACCCAGCGAAAACGTTTTAGCTACCCGTTTAACGGGCTGTTGCTCCCGATGCTCATCCCATGCGTCCAGTTCGGCGGCAATATTATCCCACAGATCGGCACGCGGCTCCAGGTCATCAAATTCTTCCCGGTTATGGCTAATAAAATCTTCTATAAGCTTGCTCATCTTTTTATCCCTTTCCTTATCAGTATATCGCCCAGTTTTCTTTTTGCTCTTAAAAACTGCGTACGTGATGTATTCTCGCTAATATTCAATATCTGCCCTATCTCCTCATGGTCGTAACCTTCCAGCAGGTATAACGATATCACCAACCGGTAACCCTCCGGCAGTTCTTTCATGGCCTCCTTTATCTGCGCCACCTGGTACTGTACGTCCTCATCATCAAAACTTTCCTCATCGGGTACGTTGTCCAGGTGCCCATCGTCAATCTCTACCAGTTCAAGCCGCCTTTTGCGTAAAAGATTGATAGAGCGGTTCACCACAATTTGTTTAAGCCACAGGCCAAAAGTAGTATCCTGTCTAAAATCCTTCAGCTTGTGAAAAGCGTCCGTAAACGATTCCTGCAATACATCTTCCGCCTCGGCAATATTGCCCACTATCCTGAAAGCGGTGTTTAACATCGCTTTGGCGTAAAGGCGGTAAAGCTCATAGCAGGCTTTTTTACTGCCCTGCTTACACTCAGCCACAAGGCTGTAATGTTTATCGGTATATACGGCTTCCAAATTGTATTGACAGGTTTCAGGTTAAATGACGCATGCCTTTTAACAACGTTGCACGGAGAGTAAAAAAAGTTGGTATCAGAATTAGAGAATTATCAGAATAAACGCATCTACACCTGAATCTTGTCAATTATTCGAATTCTGATCAAGGTACTTATCTATCACCTCAACAGCCCGCTCGTACCTGTCCTGCCCGGTTCCGGAGATCACGGTATAATTGGCGTTAAGCGCTTTTAGTTCCCGGTGCCATACCTCCATAAAATGTTCGCGCAGGTGGGGGAAATCGCGCAGGGGGTCGTCCTGCCAGGGCAGGTCAATATCCAGCAGTAGGTACAAGTGGTACGGGTGGCGGGGTAATTCGTCCAGCACCTCCTGCGGCGAGCTGCCAAATAACTGGTCGCTCCATATTTTAACGGTAATAAAAGTGGTATCGCAAATGAGCAGGCGGTTAGCTTTGGGCAGTAATTGCTCTTCCAGCGCGAGCTGCCCGTAAAACATGTTCACCTCATCGTGCCAGGTAGGCGGGGCGGTAAGCTTTTCGCAATAGCCGCGTGCAAACTCGGGCACCCAAACTGTTTGGTAATGCGCCGCCAAAAAGGCCGACATGGTTGACTTACCGGTAGATTCGGGCCCTACCACAGCTATCTTTATAATATCTGATGCCATTTATTTTATTTCATTAGGTACAGCCTGCTGCAATTTCCACTCACGGCGCCAATCTATATATCCTTTAGCGGCAATAAGCGCGTAAATAGCATACATAAGGGCGGTAAGATGCAGGTCTTTAAACATATAAACGCCTACGTATATGACATCAACAAACACCCATAGCAGCCAGTTTTCCAAAACCTTGCGCGCCAGGAATAACTGCGCCACCAAGCTGCATGACGCCAAAAAACTATCCAGGTAGGGGTATGAGGCGGGCGTGTATTGTAATACCGTACCCAACACAAAGGTAACCACCACCACCGCGGCAGCCGACAGGCCGGTTTCTTTTAAGGTGACGCGCCTGAGCGGTACTTTTTGCTCGGCGGGCGAATGGCTCCAGTACCACCAGCCATACATATTCATGCCCAGGAAGTAAAATTGCAGGCCCGTATCGGCATATAAATGTTTCTCAAAAAACAGGAAGATATAAATAGACACGCTAATAATGGCCAGTGGCCAGTTCCAAATACTGTTGCGCGCGGCAAGGTAAACGCATAACAGCCCGGTAATAACGGCGATAATCTCCGCTGCCGTTTGCTGCTGCCACCAGCTTTGCCACATGCTTATCCATTGCATGCGGTAAATATAACAGGATATATCAAAAGCCTTTGCAAGGCTTTAACCGTATATTGGTTAAGTATCATTATTTTTGAAAATCAACGTTTAATATATCATGAAGAAATTACTATTCGGGCTGCTTTTTCTATTGGCCGCTTATACCACGCATGCACAAAACAAATCGGTTGATCAGATTACCTCGGCCTACATCGGCGTAAAGAACGCCTTGGTAGGCAGCAATGCTACGTTGGCTAAAACCCGCGCCAAGGAGCTGCTTGCCGCGTTAGCCATACCACCAACGGGACTTACCGCCGCGCAGCAGAAACTTGCCGGCAGCTATGCGGATAAACTGAAAGCCGACAGCCGCGGCATAAGCCAGGCAACGGATATTGAGCAGCAGCGCAAATATTTTGAAACCCTATCTGCCAATATGTACAGCCTGCTTTCCGGCCTGCAACAGAATAGCGCAACGTTGTATCAGCAATATTGCCCCATGAAAAAGGCGGCATGGCTAAGCGAAAGTGATGATATACGCAACCCTTATTATGGTGATAAAATGCTGGAATGCGGTACGCTAAAGGCAACCTTAAAGGCGGCGAAGTAGGGTTAGGCTTCTTCGGCGGACGGCGCATAGATAGAAAGCTCTATGCTAATATTTAGCCCGGCGCAAAGTTTTAACAGGTCTGTCGGCAAATATTTCGATTGTACAAATTTACTTTCGTCATACCCGACACCAAAATCTAATACAGCATATTCAATTCCTATTGTTTGGGTAAGCTTTTGTAGGTGTTTATAATTATCTTTTAAGAACGCAGTCACGTCAGCCACCTGCTCGTTAAACTGATTAAAATCCGCATCACTTGCCGTAAATGAGCAGCCGCTGTGCGTTAGCTTTTTTCCGTCGGGCTTAGTTTTCAATTTAGGCTCGCCTTTGTGCCAGATGTTTTGGGGCCGCATTGTTGTCGCTAACAAACAATTATCTACATCAAAATCTGCACCCAGTATATTGAGATAGCAACTCATGTGATTAGTTTTAAGTGATAAATATATCCACAAATAAGTAGATTAGCGGCAATAGCCATGAATCAGAACCTGCAAAAGCTTTTCTCCATTGCGCAGAAGCCCGAACGTTTGTGCATCGGCCTCATGTCGGGCACCTCGTTAGATGGCCTGGATATTGCCCTGTGCAGTTTCAGCGGAAGCGGGATGCAAACCGGATTTAAGCTCCTCAACTTTGTTACCATTCCTTATGAGGATGAATTTAAGGAGCAGGTAAAGCAGGTATTCGCTAAACGGCAGGCCGACCTGCAGCAGGTTACTCTGCTTAACGCTTTTATAGGTACATATCACGCGCAACTAATACTACAGGCTTTAAAAGATTGGGGTGTAAAACCATCTGAGGTAGACTTCATAGCCAGCCACGGCCAAACTATTTACCACGCGCCCAAACACCAGCATGGGCAAGCGGGCTATGGTAATGCCACCCTGCAAATTGGAGATGGCGACCACATCGCGGTTAAAACCGGCATCATTACCATTAGCGATTTCAGGCAGAAACACATTGCCGCCGGTGGCGAGGGCGCGCCGTTGGCCCTGTATGGCGATGTGCTGCTGGGCAGCAGGCCCGGCGAAAACCGCGTGTTGCTTAATATAGGCGGTATTGCCAACCTTACCTATCTGCCCGGTGATGGCGACCTGTCAAAAGTACTGTCTACCGATATTGGGCCCGGCAATACACTGATAGATGCCGCCTGTCGCGAGCATTTTGGAAAGCCATACGATGAGAACGCGGCCATTGCGTATTCGGGTACGGTAAACGAAACACTGCTTGATGCCCTGCTGCATCATCCGTTTTTTAATGAGCGCCTGCCTAAAACCACCGGCCCCGAACTGTTTAACCTCGATTATGTAGCCAATGCGCAGCAAGCCACGCGCGATCTTAACATTGCCAAGGCCGACCTGGTTGCCACGCTCAGCGCCTTTACCGCGCGGACCATTGTACGGTTCATCGCCCAAAATTTCCCGGTGGACGGGTTAAAGATATTCGCCAGCGGCGGCGGTGCCCGCAACCCCTTTGTAATGGGGCAGATTAAAAAAGGCTTACCGAAAGCGGCTATTGGCAATACTGCCGATATAGGTATTGATCCTGACGCCAAAGAGGCTATCCTGTTTGCGGCCCTGGGCAACGAGGCAATTTGCGGGGAGCCTATAGTAATTGGCAACAACCCGGCGGTATTGATGGGTAAGTTTAGTTTTTCGGTGTAAGCCTCACCTAAATCCTCTCCAAAGGAGAGGACTTTATAACAAGATTTTTTAGAACCTTCTCCCCTGGAGAGGGCAGGGTGAGGCAAACGCGGGCAGGACTTTATAACAAGATTTTTAGACTCTCTCTCCCGTAGAGGGCAGGGTGAGGCAAATTATCCTTATATTCGACGCAAAAACAAATACGCATGAACGCATATAAATTCTTCCTTGAATTTCACTCTGGTTTCAGGTACATCGTAATGGTACTGGTATTGCTGGCCATCCTGGTTGCCTTTGCCGGCCTGTTAGGCAAAAGGCCATATACCAACGGTAACCGCAAGCTTAACCTGTTTGCCATGATATCGGCACACGTGCAACTATTAATAGGTTTGGTGCTATATTTTTTAAGCCCTTTTGTACGCTTTGGTAATGGCGTAATGAAAGATGCCGACGCCCGCTACTGGACGGTTGAGCACCTGGCCATGATGATATTTGCTATTGTTTTAATTACCATCGGGCACTCAAAATCAAAGAAAGCCACGCTTCCGGGCGAAAAGCACCGCGTGATCGCTTTGTTCTATTTACTGGCCTTTGTTACTGTGGTGGTAGCCATTATACAAAGCCATCGCCCTTTATTAGGCATGTCCCACTAAAAAAGTCGACAAAAAATTTGATAATTCAATTTTCTTTATAAATTTGTTCCCGCGATGAATAAAACTATCTACAATAACAGTTGGTGGCATCTTACAAAAGTAAGACAGCCGGATAGTTTCGTAATATTGCAACACTAATCAAATGTAAACCTATTTTGAAACCCGGCGAACGCTCAATTCGCCGGGTTTTTTTGTTTTAAGCGCCCAAGAGAGATCACAACATAAATGAAAACATATAAAATTAACACCACCCATAAAAAGCTGCTGGCCGACACCACTACGCCCGTAAGCATATACCTGCGGCTGCGCGATGTGTTCCCCAATTCACTGCTGCTGGAAAGTTCAGACTATCATAGCCGCGAGAACAGCTTAAGCTTTGTTTGCTGCCAGCCTTTCGGCGGCATTGTACTGAACGATGGCGAGCTGAAAAAGAAGTTTCCTGACGGCAGCGAGGAAACCAGCCAGCCCGGCACGTTTGACCTGGTGGACGAGATCAACCAATTTATCAATCGTTTCGAGGTGGAGGCCAATAACTCTAAAGTGCTTAACAACGGCCTTTTCGGGTATTTTACCCATGAAGCGGTTGAACATTTTGAAACCATTAAATTAAAACCCTATGGCCCTCACGACCGCAAGATACCGGTAATGCAGTACCATATGTACAGCTACATTATCGCTATTGACCATTTTAAGAATGAGCTGTACATTTTCCATAACCAGGTAGAAGGTCAGGAGCAAAGCAACGGTCTGGACCGCCTGGCCGACCTCATCAAGAATAAAAACTTTCCTGAATACAGCTTTGACAGTACGGCCGAGGAACAATCTAACCTTACCGGCGATGAATTTATTGCCATTGTGGAGAAAATGAAGCAGCATATTTACCGCGGCGATGTTTTCCAGATAGTGCCATCCCGTGCTTTTTCCAAAGCATTTACCGGCGACGAGTTTAACGTGTATCGGGCACTGCGCTCTATTAACCCATCGCCGTACCTTTTTTATTTTGATTACGGCGATTTCCGCATCTTTGGCTCATCGCCCGAGGCGCAGATCACCATTAAAAATAATGTGGCCAGCATATTCCCCATCGCCGGCACCTTTAAACGCAGCGGCGACGATGAAAAAGATGCCGAAATAGCCCGCGCCCTGGAGAACGACCCTAAGGAGTCCGCCGAGCACGTCATGCTGGTTGACCTGGCCCGTAACGACCTGAGTCGCCATTGTGAAGAGGTAAGCGTAAAGGCATTTAAAGAGGTGCAGTACTATTCTCATTTGATCCACCTGGTATCACATGTGAGCGGCAGGCTTAAACCCGGCACATCCTCCTTTAAAATTGTGGCCGATACCTTCCCGGCAGGTACACTGAGCGGCGCTCCTAAATACCGCGCCATGGAAATTATTGACGAGAACGAGAAAACCAAGCGCAGCTTCTATAGCGGCGCGCTGGGCTTTATGGGCTTCAACGGCGATTTTAACCACGCCATCATGATCCGCTCTTTCCTCAGCAAAAACAATACGCTGCACTACCAGGCCGGGGCAGGCATTGTAGCCGGGTCGGTACCGGAAAGTGAATTAAAAGAAGTAGATAACAAGATAGCAGCCCTGCGCAGGGCAATAGAACTGGCGCAGGAGTTGTAACCCCCTACCCCCCTGAAGGGGGAATAAAATACTATAAAAAAGAATGAGCACACAAGAAAATAACAGCCAATCCAACTCCCCCTCCAGGGGGCTGGGTGGTATCCTGATCATAGATAATTACGATTCGTTCACCTACAATTTGGTGCACCTGGTAAACGAACTGGGCCTGCAATGCGAGGTTTGGAGAAACGACCAGTTTAAGCTGGAAGATGTGGACCAATTCAGCCATATTATCCTGTCGCCGGGGCCGGGCATACCGTCTGAGGCGGGTTTATTGTTACAGGTGATAGAAAAATACGCGCCCACCAAGAGCTTGTTTGGGGTATGTTTAGGTCAGCAGGCCATAGCCGAGGTATTTGGCGGCAAGCTGTATAACCTGCCTCAGCCCATGCACGGTATAGCTACACCCATAAAGGTGACCGACACATCGGAGCCGTTGTTCAGATCATTACCTGAAAGCTTTAAGGTAGGGCGGTATCATTCCTGGGTGGTTGAGAAACAACTGCCCGATACGCTGGAAATTACCGCTATTGATGAGCAGGACGGATCCGTAATGGCGCTGCGCCACAAAAAATATAATGTGCGCGGTGTACAATTTCACCCCGAATCGGTGTTAACAGAGTATGGGAAAGAAATGATGCAAAACTGGTTGAACGCGTAAGTATATTTTCAGATTAATAAAAAACTGTCATTCTGAACAATAGTGAAGAATCCATCCACAAACAGATGCTTCGCTGGCGCTCAGTATGACAAGCTATTGTAAAAGACACCATGACCATACTTGATAAAATAGTAGAGCAAAAAAAGAAAGAAATAGCCGCTGCTAAACAACTGGTAAGCATCGCACAACTGGAGGCTTCGCCTTATTTTGACAGAACGCCCCACTCTTTCAAAGAATTCCTGCTGGCACCGGACCGTACTGGCATCATCGCCGAGTTCAAGCGCCGCTCCCCATCAAAGGGCATTATTAATGATAAGGCATTGGTTGAAGAGGTGACGCAGGCTTACGCAGCGGCAGGCGCATCGGCATTGTCTGTGTTAACTGATGAGCAATTCTTTGGCGGCGCGCAAAAAGATGTGACCGCCGCCCGCAAGGTGAACAAAATCCCTATTTTGCGGAAGGATTTTATGATTGACGAGTACCAGGTACTGGAAGCAAAGGCTATTGGCGCAGATGTAATTTTACTCATCGCTGCTATCCTTACACCTGAGGAGATCGCACGCCTCGCGGCCGCGGCTAAAAGTCATGGTCTTAGTGTGCTGTTAGAGGTACACAACCTGGAAGAACTGCAACGCAGCATTACGCCCAACCTGGATGCCATTGGCGTAAATAACCGTAATCTGGCCGATTTCAGCGTGTCGGTGGAAACTTCCTTTGAACTGGCAGAGCACATTCCCGATGAGTTCATCAAGATCTCTGAAAGCGCTATCAGCAACACCCATGTGATCAAAGACCTTAAAAAAGCCGGTTTCCGCGGGTTTTTGATCGGCGAGAACTTTATGCGCCAGCCTGACCCGGGTGCCGCTATCCGCGAATTTGTAAAAGGCTTGTAATTCAAGCCTTTTACCCTTATCTTTGCATTACATTTATACTCCATGTAATACTTCATCATTATTACCTTACACATGGTAAGGTTAGCGTAACAGTGAATGGGCACTACCCGTGCAATTCTCTCAAAATCAATATTTTCAGACTAACGCATTTTCGGCGTTAATTAATTGTAATAGCTATGTGAACATAACCGCAAACAGCGAGTTATAATTTAAGGTAGCACTTGCTTACCTTTATGGTTGAATTGCAAGCCCTCCTTAATCTCCAAAAAAGGGGAGATTTGAGATAAGCATAATTCAAAAGCCCCTCGCCTTATGGAGAGGGGTTGGGGAGAGGCTATAATCATTTTACTAAATGAGACAAAAATTTTATGATACTGCTGTGAAGCAGGAAAGGGCAGTGTTGGTAGGTGTAATTACGCCAAACGAAACAGAAGCCCAAGAAAAAGAATATTTAGAGGAATTAGAGTTCCTGGTGATGACTGCCGGCGGCAAAACCGAGAAGGCGTTCACCCAAAAACTGCAGCGGCCTGAGCGTGCAACCTTTGTGGGCACCGGTAAGTTGGAAGAGATAAAAGAATATGTAAAGGCAGAAGAAATAGACATGGTGGTGTTTGACGACGAACTGTCGCCATCACAACTGCGTAATATCGAGAACGAATTGCAGGTGAAGATACTGGACAGGAGCAATCTTATCCTGGATATTTTTGCCGGCAGGGCCCAAACCGCGCAGGCTAAAACCCAGGTGGAGCTGGCCCAACTGCAATACCTGCTGCCCCGCCTTACCCGCCTCTGGACGCACTTAGAGCGCCAAAAGGGTGGTATTGGTATGCGCGGCCCGGGCGAGTCGCAGATCGAGACGGACAGGCGTTTGATCCTGAACAAGATCTCGTTACTGAAAGAACGGCTGAAACTGATAGACCGGCAGAACGAAACACAGCGCAAAAACCGCCAGCAATTGATACGCGTGGCCCTGGTAGGGTATACCAACGTAGGTAAATCAACCATCATGAACATGCTGTCGAAGTCTGAAGTGTTCGCGGAGAACAAGTTGTTCGCAACGCTGGATACTACGGTGCGTAAAGTAGTGATAGAGAATGTGCCCTTCCTGCTGTCAGACACGGTCGGGTTTATCCGTAAGTTACCTCACCATTTGGTGGAGTGCTTTAAATCTACCCTGGATGAGGTGCGCGAAGCCGATATCCTGATCCACGTGGTCGACGTATCGCACCCGAACTTTGAGGACCAGATACGCACCGTTAATGAGACACTGAAGGACCTGGGCGCTATTGATAAAACCATGATAACGGTTTTTAACAAGATAGATGCCTTTAAGCCCGAAGACCATAACATCAACACAGAGCAGGAACCCATCACGCTTGATGACTTCCGCCACAGCTGGATGGCCAAGAACAATAGCCCCGCCATATTCATCTCTGCCACGCAGAAAGAAAACGTGGAGGAGTTCCGCAACCTGCTGTATGATTATGTAAAACAGGTGCATACGGCAAGGTATCCTTATGATAACTTGCTGTATTAACCCCTTAACCCCTTAAAGGGGGAACAGGAGTTGAAGACGTTACAAGAAAGGCCGGATGATTATATATCATTCGGCCTTTTTTTATTATTCATTAAGACAGATTTTTCTCCAGCTCCCCCTTCAGGGGGCTGGGGGGCTTCCCAAACCTCGCATAAATGCAAAATGGTATCTACCGCCTTTTGCATATCCTGTACCGATACCCATTCCTGCTTACCATGAAAAGCATGCTCGCCGGCAAAAATATTAGGACTGGGCAAACCCATGAATGATAACCTGGAGCCATCGGTACCGCCGCGTATGCTGCAGAGCTTAGCTTCTAAACCGGCGCGTCGAATTGCTTCCATACCATATTCTACTATCTCCGGGTGTTTTGCCAGCACATGTTTCATGTTGCGGTACTGTTCATGGGTTTCCAGCGTATAGCTGGAATTTGGGAAACGTTTCAGCACTTCATCAACTACTTTTCTTATAGTGTCTGCATGCTTAGGCAGGTTCGCGTCTTCGAAATCGCGGATAATAAAATCAATGATCGCCGTTTCTACATGGCCGCTTATATCAACGGGATGTACAAAACCCTGCATGCCTTCGGTATGCTCTGGCGACAGATCATCAGGCAAGGCCGCGATGATCTGCCCGGCAATTTTTATAGCGCTTTCCATTTTACCTTTGGCAAAACCCGGGTGGCTGCTCACCCCGTTAATGGTAAGGCGTGCGCCGTCAGCGCTAAAAGTTTCATTTTCCATATTGCCTGCGCTCTCGCCATCCATGGTGTAGCAGGCAAACGCGCCTATTTTGGCAATATCGGCCTTATCCACGCCCCTGCCTATCTCCTCGTCAGGCGTAAACAATATTTTTATGGTGCCGTGTTTGATCTCCGGGTGGTTCATTAACTGGTAGCACGCATCCATAATCTCGGCTACGCCGGCCTTGTTATCCGCCCCTAAAAGTGTAGTGCCCGATGCCGTGATAATATCGTTACCTATCTGGTTCTTCAGATCAGGGTGCTCACTCATTTTCAGTACCTGTGTCGTATCATCCGGCAGCGTAATGTCTTTCCCTTGGTAATTTTTATGGATGATGGGCTTAACACCGGTTCCGCTGCAATCAGGAGCGGTATCCATGTGCGAGCAGAAACAAATCACCGGCACATCGGGCTTATCCGTATTGGCTGGGATGGTGGCATAAACATAACCATATTCATCAAGGTGCGCGTCGGTTACCCCCATGTCCAACAACTCGCTTACCAATAGCCTGCCCAGGTCCTTCTGCTTTTCGGTAGACGGGATGGTTGGCGATGCCGGGTCCGACTGCGTATCAATGGTCACATATTTTAAAAATCTATCAGTAACCGTATAATTTAGCGGTGTTTTAAAATCCATAGAAAACTTATATTAGTAAAAAATTTACCGGTCGCCCTAAGCCGTGTAACGGCCGGTACAAACAGCAATTACCAAACATACAAATTCATTGAAAAAGTATATTTTAATTCTGCTACTGGCCGCCGCGTTTAACCAGGCCAAGGCGCAAAACAGCTTAAATTACGCTTCATTAGGTATTGGCGTAAGCGCGAGTTTAAACAAACCAAACGCCGACCTTAAAAATGAGTACCAGAACAAGTCATACGCCCTAACCTTTAATTATTATTATACACCCTATGTGCCGATAGGTTTAGAGTTTCAATTCGGTAAATTATCTGGGGGCGGGAATACCGTTGCCGAAGATAAGGACACCCGCCGTTTCAGTAACGACTACAAAGCGCTCATACTGCATATGGACGCGCAACTGGGCGAATTTGTTGATTATGAGCGAAACGCGTTTTTAAATGTGGTAAAGAATTTTTACGCGGGTATAGGTGTGGGGGGTATCTACAATAATGTAAACCGCAACGAGTACAGCCTGCTCGACCCTACTTATAAGTTCCCCGGGCAGAATACAAGCATTAACCTGATCGTTCCGCTGCGGGTAGGCTATGAGTTTAAGTTTTATAACGAATACGGGCAGCCCAACGTAAGGCTGGATATCGGCTACCAGCACAACATCACCTTTGGCGAAGGGCTGGATGGTTACGCGGATCCGTCAAGCAAGTTCAAGAACAACGCACCCGATCAGTATCGCCAGATCACCGTGGGCCTTAAAGTAAACTTTGGCGGCCAGAGCACTTACGACAAAGACATAAAGGGATACTGATATGCATATTGAAGACCTGCGCGACTATTGCCTTGCTAAACCCGGCGTTACTGAAAGCTTCCCCTTTGGCGAGGATACCCTGGTTTTCAAGGTGGGCGATAAAGTATTTTTGCTAACCGGCCTCAATGATCACAGCTTCAACGTAAAGTGCGACCCCGAAAAGGCCATTGAGCTACGAGAGCAGTTCAGCGAGGTGATGCACGGCTACCATATGAACAAAAAGCACTGGAACACCGTACGTACAGATGGCTCGCTTACCAATAAACAGCTCCGCGAAATGATAGACCATTCTTATGAACTGGTATTTGCTTCATTACCAAAAAAATTACGCGAGGAGATATCCAACCTGTAGCACTGATGAAAAAAGCGTTCCTGTTTCTCGTTCCGCTCTTATCAGGCCTGTTAGCCCACGCGCAGCTTACCCCCTTTGAGCAAAGTCCCGATAAAAATTATACCGCCACTTATCACCAGGTAATAGCTTACTACAAAAGCCTCGCGGCTAAGCAGCCGCAAATGCGCCTGTTTAACTATGGCAGTACAGATGCCGGTAAACCGCTAACGCTGATAGTGCTCTCAAAAGACAAGGTTTTTGACCCGGCGCTCATTAAAAAGCAGGGCAAATGTGTACTGCTGGTAAATAACGGCATACACCCCGGCGAGCCCGAAGGGATTGATGCGAGCATGATGCTGGTACGCGACCTGCTGAAAAACAACCAGCTGCCCAACAACGTGGTAGTGTGCTTTGTCGCTTTTTATAATATTGATGGCAGCCTTAACCGCGGCGTTTCGCGTGTAAACCAGAACGGGCCGCGCGCCTATGGTTTTAGGGGTAATTACCGCAACCTTGACCTTAACCGCGATTTTATCAAGGCTGATAGCCGTAACGCCCTGGCCTTTGCGCAGATCCTGAACACCTGGCAGCCCGAGGTGCTTTTAGATACCCACACCAGTGATGGCGCCGATTACCAGTATGTAATGACGCTGATTGAAACGCAGAAAGACAAGCAAAACCCCAGGCTGGCCGCCTACACGGATAAGGTATTAACACCCGACCTGTACAAAGGCATGAAGAAAAAAGGCTTTGAAATGATCCCTTACGGCGCGGGCGAGCAGGGCCTGCCGGATAGCGGCATTGTGAGCTTTATGGAAACGCCCCGCTTTTCTACCGGTTATGCGGCGCAGCACAACATCATCAGCTACATGACGGAAACGCATATGCTGAAACCATTTGACAAGCGGGTTTGGGCCACCTATTATTTTATACAACAGTTGGTAGATATTTGCCGCCGCGATGCCAGCCTGCTGGTCAGCAACAAAAAGCAGGTAGATACTGAGGTGGCACGGCAGCAAACCTTCGCCCTGAATTGGGCGCTTGACGAAATCCGGGTAGATACCATTACTTTTAAGGGTTATGCCGCCAAATACAAAACCAGCGAGGTGAGCGGCTTAAAACGCCTTTATTACGATCGCAACGAGCCTTATACAAAAACTATCAAGTTTTATAATACCTACAAGGCCATTGCCAGCGCGACTAAACCTGTAGCCTACATCATACCACAGGCCTGGGGCAAGGTAATTGAACTGCTGAAACTGAACAAAGTAGCCATGAGCCGCCTGGCGCATGATACTACGCTTACCCCGCAGATGTATTACCTAACTGATTACAAAACCGGCAACCGCCCATACGAAGGCCATTACCTGCACAGCAACGCGCAGCTTAACCCGGTTACCATGCCGGTTAAGTTTTACCAGGGCGATTATGTAGTATATGTAAACCAGCCCATTAATCGGTACATAGTAGAAACCCTTGAGCCGCAGGGCGTGGATTCTTTCTTCGCCTGGAACTTTTTTGATAGCATACTGGGGCAAAAGGAATATTTCTCTGATTACGTTTTTGAGGATGTTGCCGCCAAAATGCTTCAAGAAGACCCCGCGCTGAGAAAAAAACTGGATGAAGCCAAAGCCGCAGATGCTAAACTGGCAGGCAGCGCGGCAGCGCAGCTGAACTGGGTGTACCGCAATTCGCCCTATTTTGAAAAAACGTACCTGCGTTACCCGGTAGCCAGGCTATTAACTAACCCCCAACTTGATCTTGTAAAATGATTGAATATTTGCAATACGCCCCGGTGGCCTCTATCATATTTGCTATAACACTGGCTACCTCTTTATGGGCCTTTTATAACGAGAACCTGTACGGTAACCTTATCCTTAACCCTTACAATGTATCGCGCGGGTATAAGGTTTATACCATTATTACCAGCGGGCTTATCCATAAAGACTGGAACCACCTGTTCTTTAACATGTTGTCGTATTATTTTTTCGCCTTTCAGCTTGAGGTGATGCTGGGGCACTGGCAGTTTGGCCTGCTCTATGTTTTAAGCTTGATATTAAGCGACCTGCCTACCATACAAAAACACAGGAATGACCTCTGGTATAACAGCCTGGGTGCTTCGGGTGCCATTAGCGCGGTTATCTTTAGCTTTATCCTGTTTGAACCTACGGCGCAAATGGGGCTGCTGTTTTTACCCATTCATATCCCGGCATGGATATTTGGCATCCTGTACCTGGTATATTGCCATTATGCCTCTAAGCACGCGCGCGATAACATTAACCACGACGCGCACTTTTTTGGTGCCATAAGCGGCATCATTATCACCTTTGCACTGCACCACGAGGTATTGAACGAACTGATCGGAAAATTCAGAGGCTAAGACTGATGCTTTGCGCCGGTATTTTGTTGCCGGCTTCGTCAAACAGAAAACTCATTGGCCGCTCCGGGTTCTTGATGATCTCCAGCAGCAGAAAACCCCAGTTCTTCCAGAAGTTTTCCAGCACCTGGCCGTAGGTCTTATTCTGCCATTCATCAAAAAGCGACTTGCTGCTTAGTCCGCGCAGTGGCATTTCCTCAATGTATATCTCGTCGTTAACCGGTAGTATGTTATACTCGGGCAGGCGGTTAAACAGGTAATTGGAGTAAAAAACCCGTCCGCTAAATTCTTCAAACTGTATAGGGTGCAGGGTATCGTCCTTTAGCTGGTCGTATATCTTTTTATGATAATAATAGTTGGCGGCGTTATCCTGCAGGCATATCAGTAAGCCAAAATCATTTACCCGTAAAGCGAGGGTTTGGGTGTTTATCTCATCGCGGTAGCCAAACTCCTCCGGCTTGTTGTTCACCTTAAACAGAAAAAGGCTGAAAGGCTTAAAATCCTCAAATATCAACGGCAGGTTAATACTTTGCAGCATGAGGTGCAACTGGCTGAATTTTAAAAGAATAGACTGCGACATGCTGAATTCCTCGCCCTGCGCATGCATCAGCCGGATGCCTGCCTGTATCTCGTTAAAGATAATGCCATACAAAAGCTTACCCGCCCACTGAAACAACTTTAGCTCATCCAGCTGTTTTATACCTTCATATCCTTTGTTAAAAGCGGCGGCTACTTCCTGCTCCAGCGGTTCCATGAAATCGTTATTGATACCTGCAGAGCAGGGCAGCTTAAGGTCTTTATAGGTGGCTATGGTTTCATCGAGCAGTTTGAAGGGTTGGTCTTCTAACCCATAACGGCTCATAAGCCATTGGGGGAAAACCTGTATTTTTTCTTCATCGCTGCTGAGTGGTTCCCCGCTTAGGAAACAGGTTTTGTTACTGAAGTTAAAACGTTCAAACGGCGCGTAAATTTTTGGCGGCATAAGCGCAAAGATACACAGTAGGATAAAATTAAAGTTTTAGCTTTGATATTTGACATGCAGCTTACTTACCGCCCATACGAACTTTTACTTAAACACACGTTTACCATAGCGAAATTCTCGCGTAACGCTACCCCGCTCATGCTGGTGCAGCTTACCCACGAGGGCCAAACCGGTTATGGCGAAGCTTCCATGGTGCCGTATATGGGCGAGAGCGTGGAAACGGCCACAGCTTTCCTGAACCGGGTAGATGTAACACGTTTTACCTATCCGTTTAACTATGCGGAGATTATCACTTATCTGGATAGCATAGCGCCGGGTAACCCCGCCGTTAAAGCCGCCATTGATATTGCCCTGCATGACCTGGATGGCAAACTGCAAAACAAACCCTGCTGGCAGCTACTGGGCGGTAACCCTGGCCTGATGCCCGTTACCAGCTACACGGTGGGGATTGACACCAAAGAGATCATCATTCAAAAGATACAGGAGGCGCCAGAAGCAAAAGTAATTAAAGTAAAATTGGGCCGCGATAGTGATAAAGAGCTCATACAAACCATCCGCTCAATTACCGATAAGCCGCTGTATGTAGATGCCAACCAGGGCTGGACAGACCGGCAGCAAAGCCTCGACCTCATTTACTGGCTGCAGGAGCAAGGTGTGCAGCTGATAGAGCAGCCCATGCTTAAAACCGATATTGATGGTAACGCCTGGCTCACCGCCAACAGCCCCATACCCATCATTGCCGATGAGGCCGTACAGCGCCTTGCCGATGTGGAAAAAGCTGCCGGTGCCTACCACGGAATTAATATTAAACTCATGAAATCTGCCGGACTGTATGAAGCGAAGCAAATGGTTGATAAAGCCCGTGCACTGGGCTTAAAGATACTCATCGGCTGCATGAGCGAAACCAGTTGCGCCACCCTCGCCGCCGCCGCGCTGGCCCCGCAGTGTGACTGGGCCGATCTTGATGGCCCCCTGCTGGTTTCCAACAACCCCTACCCGGCGCCTGCATTTGAGGATGGCCGCTGGGTGTTGCGCAATGAACCGGGTTTAGGCCTGCGCGCCTGATGAGCCCCCATCGCTCATAGAAGCAGGGAAGCTAAGGTAAAATGTAGTACCGGCATCCATTACGGTATCAAACCAAACTTTACCGTTGGCATTCTCAATAGAGTTTTTCACAAATACGAGGCCCAGGCCGGTACCCGAACTTTTAGTAGTGAAATTGGGCTCAAATATCTTCTCGCGCATGTTTTCGGGAATGCCGCTACCGTTATCTTTTATGGTTAACAGGATATTTTTGCTGGTGATGAGGTAATTGATGTCGATCTCGCAGCGTTTATCTTCGGGCGTAGCCTCAATGGCATTTTTAAGCAGGTTATTAAAGCAGCGCAGCAACTGGTCACGGTCGGCATCTATCATAAACGGCTGCTCAGGCGGTTGGTAAGTGATCTGCACATTGTCCATTTGTTTAAAAATGGTAGTAGCCTGGTTAAGGATATCAAATATGTTAATGCGCTCTATGCGGGTATCGGGCATCTTGGCAAAGGCCGAGAATTCCGAAGCTATTGACGATAAGCTCTCTATCTGCTCCACAAATGATTTACTGAAACGCTCAAACTTCTGGTCAAATTTAGGGTCCTTATCCTTCCATGATTTATCCAGCAGTTGCAAGCCCAGCTTTAGCGGGGTGAGCGGATTTTTAATTTCATGCGCCACCTGCTTGGCCATTTCGCGCCAGGCCGATTCTCTTTCAGACTGGGCCAGTTTCTGGGCGCTTTGCTCCAGTGCGGCAATCATGTTATTATATTCCTTTACCAGCGCGCCGATCTCATCGTCGCGGTTCCATTTAATTGGCTCGTTCTTTTTCCCGTAAATGGTTTTACTCAAACTGTACTGGATAAAGTTAAGCGGCGCGGTTATTTGCCGGGCAATTATTACCGCGAACAACCCAATGGCGATAAATACCAGCGCATAAACGTTAATCATGATGTTAAGCAGGGAGCCTATCCGCTCGGTATAATCGGCCTCGTTGGCAAAATACGGCAACTGTAAATAAGCGATGGTTTCGTGCTTAATGTTGCGTATGGGCGTGTAAGCCGCTTTGTAATTAAGCAAGCCTATCTTTTCATCGTTCAGTATCTCCGATTTTTGAAGGCCATGCAGGTTAATAAAAGCGCGGCCGTTCATTTGCCGGGCTTGCAGGCCGTAATCATAAATTTTGGGCTGGGTGCTCATAAGCAGCGTCCCGTTCACATCAAACAAACTCAGGTCGGCAGAGTAAGTGTTGGCCAGCTCATCAAAACTGATCTGGGCCTGCTCGTTAATATGCTGTATACGGTCGGTAAGGGGGCCAACCTCAAAAGCGGCCGCTATCTGCAAAATCTTGGTACGTATCAGAGTCTCCTGCTGGCTCTGGTATTGCGAGCTGATGGAAACGAAGGTGATGATACCCACCAGTATCAGTGTAATTACTACCGCGAATATCATAGAAAACTGGATGCGTGTGCGGTAAAGTATCTTATCAAAATTTATCTTAAACGCCCATTTGATACGGTTGTTGCTAACGGTTAGGATCTTCACCCTTATCCACAGGAGGCGTAGCAATATGAGCAGGGTACTGAAGGATAACAGCACCACAAAGAAGAAGGTTAACGCGGTGATACTGGATAATATGGCGTTATCCTCACGCGTTACCACAATAAGGTTGCGTTCGCTGGGTTTGTAGAGCAGGTGACTGTAAGTGGTAAAACGGCCCGTCATGCCGTTTTTGCTGCCCTGGGTAACCTGTGTAGTGTATGTTTTTATTTTGCCGCTAAACTCGTTGTTGCGCAGGCTGTAAATATAGGTTCCGCTTTGGGCCACCAGCCGGTTATCCGCATAAAAAGCGAACGAATAGTTTTTAAACTCGTCGCTGCTGCCTTTCACCTGTTTGTCGATCAACAGGTCGGGGAACGCTCCGGGGGTTAGCAGGGTTTT
Source organism: Mucilaginibacter sp. MD40 (assembly GCF_002288635.1). Taxonomy (GTDB): domain Bacteria; phylum Bacteroidota; class Bacteroidia; order Sphingobacteriales; family Sphingobacteriaceae; genus Mucilaginibacter. The sequence continues at coordinate 715,206 of NZ_NRSW01000001.1, forward strand.
GGATTTAAGCTCAATTACAATGGTACCCAGGTTGGTGTTCCCTTCCATTACCGGCAGCATGGCAAAATAGCTCTGAAAGCCAAATGACTCGTTTTCGCGGTAGAAATATTTGGATACTTTGAACGAGTTATACACCACCATATCCTTAAACACATCCAGCGAATAACTTTTATCTACCGATACGGGTTGCCCATCGGGCCCGTACTCATGCACATCAAAATCATACTTGGAAAGGTACTGGTCAAAGTACTGCTTTTTCAGGCCGGTTTCGAGGTAATCATCGCTATGGTTAGGGTTTTTATAGTAGGATATCAGCAGCGAATCTTTGGTGATATCATTCTCTATCCGGTTAAATATACCATCGGCAATGGCGTCATCGGGCATTTCCAGGCGTTGTATCAATACCTTACGCACGGCCTTTTCCTTGATCTGCTCAAAATGATCAAGCTTTGAGGCCGATATCACGGTGCATAACAATATTACACTGATAAAGGTAGCCGCGGTAAAGCGCCGCCCGTGGTAAAGGTGCGAATAACCCCTGATGAGGATCAATAGCATCCACAGCAAGTGGAACAGGCTAAATTCCCAGTAGTAGGTATTAACGATGGTGGCCAGCGATACGCCCAACAACAGCCCAAATACCTGCTGCTGCAACGGTACTGCCAGCTTTAAGCAAATGGCAATGGCCAGTTCGCCCAGCAGGAAGAATAGCAGGAAGGCGAAGCACAGCATAAGCACTCCCAGGAAGCTGAATCCCGAAAGATTAAGGATGTTATTTACATCAAAGCTGATCTTAGAGTTGATCACCAGGCCATAAAAGGCGCTTAACAGCGCCTGCGCAGTACCGATGAGGGCAAGCACCATAAACCCGTAAATGGCATAGCCGGTTATTTTGCCTGGCGTTTTGGTAATGAGCCGGTTCCGCTGTATGTAGGCGAATCCTGCAAACCAGCATATAAATAAGATATTGATACAAAAATCGCCCAGCGAGCGGAAAACCGCCGAAGAAGCGTACACCTGCGGGTTAAAGAGGCTAAGCTGCTGCGTAAACGTAGGTATACCCAGCCAAAGGTTGATGGCCCTGATAGCCACTATGGAACCTGCCAGAAATAGCAGCGCCAGATAGGCGTTTTTACGGGCAATGTACTGCGCCACACTATTGATGAGGATACACAGCGTAATAATGGCCATTACCCAAAACCCGATAACCAGGTAAAAGAACCGGTGATTTACCCCCTTTGCCAGTTTAAGCGAAAAAAGATATACGCCGTTTACATCATGTACGGGGTAAATCTCTTTATCGGTAAAATCGGCAATGGCAATATTACGGTCTGTGGTAAGGTCGCGGGCAAAAACATTGGTGAGGTACTCATTGGTAAAAGGATAATTTCCCTTTACCGGTATAAAAAACATCACGGTTGTTTCGCCATCCGTTTTACGGATAGCTTCATAATAGCCGTTAGGTTGCTTAATAAAAGAGCAACCCTCCTTGATACGCTTTACCGCGTTTGGCGGGATAATTTTAGCGCCCGACCAAAAGCTTAAAACACCTTTTTTATACACCAGCAGCCATATGCTCCTGCTGGTTGTAAATTCGTTGATGTATTGTATACCCTTTTGCGGTGTGGAGCGCAGATTTTTTATCTCATTAAAAACTGTTTTATTGCCAAGTGCCTGGTAAATAAAGTTTTCTTTTTTATGTAGGTTGTTCTCCAGAAATTTGGCCGTTTGCTCCAGGTTGTTGGCCGGGGTATAGGTACCCTCAATAGCTATTGCTGTAAATAGCAAACTGGCAAACAGTAACGCAAGCAATACACGTATTTTTCCTGGGGCTGACACAAATAGGCTGATCTACTTAACAGTTAATGAAATAGCAAAGCCACCCATTACGGTGGCTTTTAAATATGGTTAGGCTTGTATAGCGGCGCTTGCCGTAGCAACATCGCGGTTTACCTTTTTTACTAAGCCCTGCAACACTTTGCCTGGCCCTACTTCGGTAAATGAGGTAGCGCCATCTTCCAGCATATGCTCAACAGTTTGGGTCCAGCGTACCGGGCCGGTAAGCTGGGCAATCAGGTTATGCTTAATGTGCTCCACATCGGTGTAAGGCTTCGCGTCGATGTTTTGATATATGGGGCAAACCGGCTGGTTAAAAGCAGTATGTACAATAGCATGCTCCAGTTCAACACGGGCCGCTTCCATCAGCGGCGAGTGGAAAGCGCCGCCAACATTCAGTTTCATGGCACGCTTGGCGCCGGCAGCAGTCATTTTTTCACAGGCCGCATCAATACCGGCAACCGTACCCGAAATAACCAACTGGCCGGGGCAGTTGTAGTTGGCCGGCACTACAACATCGCTAACCTGTTTACAAATATCCTCTACCGTAAAATCATCCAAAGCTAAAATAGCGGCCATAGTACCGGGTTGTATCTCGCAGGCTTTTTGCATAGCATTGGCACGGGCGGCTACTAAGCGCAGGCCGTCTTCAAAAGCCAGCGCGCCTGCAGCTACCAACGCCGAAAACTCACCAAGTGAATGCCCGGCAACCATATCGGGCTTAAAATCATCGCCTATTACTTTTGCCAATATTACAGAGTGCAGGAAAATAGCAGGCTGAGTAACCCTGGTTTGTTTAAGGTCTTCTTCGGTACCATCAAACATAATATCGGTAATGCGGAAACCTAAAATTTCATTCGCTTTTTCAAATAGTTCGCGGGCCTGCTCGCTTTGCTCGTAAAGGTCTTTACCCATGCCAGGAAACTGGGCGCCCTGCCCAGGGAAAATATATGCTTTCATTAGCCCCCCAACCCCCTAAAGGGGGTTTTATTTTAAAGTTTATAATATAATTAATTAGCCATCCTGCTCCCCCTTCAGGGGATTGGGGCTTAACTTAACCTCGATGATATTAAGTTTAAAAATTCGGTTCTGGTTTTTTCTTTCATAAACTCGCCTGTAAATGCCGATGTGGTAGTTACCGAGTTTTGCTTTTGTACGCCCCGCATGCTCATGCACAAGTGGCGGCACTCAATTACCACGCCAACACCAATTGGGTTAAGCGTTTGCTGTATACAATCGCGTATCTCGTTGGTTAAACGCTCCTGCACCTGCAGGCGGCGGGCATAAACATCAACCACGCGCGGTATTTTACTTAAACCTACTACGTGCCCGTTAGGGATATATGCTACGTGTGCCTTGCCAAAAATGGCAGCATATGGTGTTCGCACATAGAGTATACTTCTATGTCCTTAACAATCACCATCTGGCTGTATTCCTCTTTAAACATAGCCGATGTAAGGATGTCTTTGGCGTTAAGGTCGTACCCGTGCGTAAGGTACAGCATGGCCTTAGCCATACGCTCAGGCGTTTTCAGCAAACCTTCCCTTTCCGGGTTTTCGCCAAGCTCCTTTAAAACTTCGTGGTAATGGGCCGAGAGGTTTTTTATCAGTTCGGGGTTGTAGCGGTCAATTTTCTGGTAGCCGTTTATACCCGCGTCCCTGTCCGGAATGTTATCGTGATCGGTCATCGTGTGTATTTATCCGCCAAAGTATTCGGCAGAATTATTTTCGGTTTCGTATAGTTTAACAGAATGCAGGAACACGCCCTCATGCGCCTCAATAGGTCCTTTTAACTGGTTAAATATCTCAATGGTGAGCAACTCGGTCGAAGCCATTTTGCCGGCCATAAAGTCCACATCTTTATTAATATTCTTGTGATCGAGCTTCTCTATCACATATTCATTAATGATCTTTTTAAGATCTTTCAGATCGATCAGGTAGCCGGTAGCATGGGTAATTTCACCTTTAACCGTTACAAACAGGTTGTAGTTGTGGCCATGCCAGTTTGGGTTGGCGCACTTACCAAAAACCTCAAAGTTTTTTTCTGCGCTCCACTCTTCCCGGTACATCCGGTGTGCGGCATTAAAATGTTCTCTGCGCGTGATATGTATCATCATAACAATTAGTGGTGCAAATATACAAAACAAATAATGCTGAGTTGTTTTATCTTAGTTGGCAAAAAGTTTTGAACGGGATGAATATATTGCTGGTAGCGGCCACGGAATTTGAGGTAAATGAGTTAAAGTCAAAAATCAAAATTCAAAATTCAAAAAAACTATTGATGAGCAGGAAGGCCAACTGCAAATTGCAAACTGCAAACTGCTCATTACCGGTGTGGGAATGGTGGCAACCGCCTATGCGCTGGGCCGCGAACTGGGCGCTAATAGCTACGATATGGCCATTAACCTGGGTATAGCCGGCAGCTTTGACAGGAGTATTGCCCTTGGCGAAGTGGTGGAAGTAATTACAGACACGCTTGCCGAACTGGGAGCCGAGGATGATACCGCATTTTTACCGATAGAGCAAATGGGCTTTGGCGAGAGCCGTTTTGAAGCTACTTATCAACTTGATACACTTACGCTGCCGCCTGCGAAAAAAGCAACAGGCATTACCGTAAATACCGTGCATGGTAACGAAAGTTCTATACAAAAACTGCAGCAACGGCTAAGCGTTCAAACAGAAAGCATGGAAGGGGCAGCTTTCTTTTATGCCTGCAGGCAAGCCGGTGTGCCTTGTATGCAGTTAAGGGCCATATCCAACTACGTGGAGAAACGCAACCGCGATGCCTGGCAAATAGGTGCGGCTATTAAAAACCTCAATGCCTATGCACAGGAACTTTTAGCGGCATTAAATAACAAAGGCCGCTCATGAGCGGCCTTTGCATATATGTTGTGCAATTTATAATTAACCTTTAGCACGCTCTACGTATGAGCCGGTAGCAGTATCAACCTTAACACGGTCGCCAATGTTAATGAACAAAGGTACACGTATCTCGGCACCGGTTTCAACAGTAGCCATTTTAAGGGCACCGCTTGAGGTATCGCCTTTTACGGCAGGCTCAGTGTAAGTAATTTCCAATTCGGCCGAGCCGGGGATCTGCCCCATGATGGCTTCGTCGCTTTCAAAGGCAACAATTACGTTCATGCCCTCTTTAAGGAAACGCACTGCCGGGCCAAACAGGCTTTTAGGCACATTGTGCTGGTCGTAAGTGGCGTTATCCATAATTACCAATGAATCGCCGTCTTCATAAAGGTACTGGTAATCGTTGGTTTCCACACGCGCTATATCCACCTCCTCATCGGTACGGAAACGGTACTCCACCAGTTTACCGGTTTTAACGTTACGCATACGTGCCTGGTAAAAGGCGCGCAGGTTACCTGGTGTGCGGTGTATAAACTCTTCTACCTGCACCAGTTCTCCGTTAAAGCGCAGTATATTTCCATTTTTTACATCAGATGCTTTTGCCATATTATTTGTGAATACTTGAAGGCCAAAATTAGCTAATTGATTTTAATTTTCAGCACGCCGCTTTTTATAGCGCAAGGCAATAAAAAAACAACGCTTGTCCCTGTATTTAAGCCCCATACCATCCTAAGGGGCCAGCAGATGTTAACCCGCATTTGCCAATATGTTAATTGGCTGCGCCAACACATTGCCATTTCTAATAACATTGTAAATAAAACACGCTTTAAATTAAATTTTGGCATTATTTGAAACACATTTTTTAAATAATATGTTTGTTCAATTGGGTAAATGTTTACTACCTTATGCCATATATCAAGCCCATGAGAATATTTCACCTGAGTGCCGAATGCTACCCCGTGGCCAAGGTTGGCGGCCTTGCCGACGTGGTTGGGGCGCTGCCTAAATACCAAAACCAGGCAGGGTTAAACGCGGCGGTGGTTATGCCTTTTTACGACCGTAAATTTGTACAGGAAAACACGTTCGACGTGGTTTTCCAGGGTACCAGTTTACTGGGCACACGGCGCATTTATTTTGAAATATTAAAGGAGCAAACCAATAAACTCGGCTTTGAGCTTTACCTGGTAAAGATACCCGGCCTGCTCGATCGTGAGAACGTTTACAGCTACCCTGATGAGCGCGACCAGTTCATGGCCTTTCAATTGTGTTTCCTGGACTGGATAAACTGGAGCGGGCAAACGCCCGACCTGGTACACTGCCACGACCATCACTCCGGGCTGGTACCTTTTATGATGTATCACTCGGCTTTGTATACCCGCCTGGCAAATGTACCCACCGTATTTACCATACACAACGGCCAGTACCACGGCGCCTTTGGCTGGGACCGCCTGAATTTACTGCCCGAGATAGATATGTTTAAAGCCGGTTTACTGGAATGGGCAGGCGGCATTAACCCGCTGGCCTGCGCGGTTAAATGCTGCTGGCGGTATACCACCGTTTCGCCGAGCTACCTGCATGAGCTGGAACTAAGCAGCAACGGCCTCGAATACCTTTTCTACCTCGAAGGGCAAAAAGGTGTAGGCATTTTAAACGGTATTGACACAGAGGTTTGGAACCCCGAAACCGATCCCATGCTACCCGCCCACTTTACAGCAGTCACCGTTACCAAAGGCAAAAATCAAAACAAGGAAGCGCTTTGCCAGCGCTTTAACCTCTCAACAGATAAGCCATTGGTAGCCTTTATTGGCCGTTTGGTAGAAGAGAAAGGATCAGACCTGCTGCCCGCTGCTATTGAGCGCAGCATACAGGAGCATGGCGATAAGGTAAACTTCCTGGTGCTGGGTACCGGCGACCCTGCTACCGAGCTCCAGTTGAATGCTTTAAAAGAACTGCACCCCACTCAATGCGCCGTATTCATAGGGTATGACGAAGCCCTGGCCCACCTGGTTTATGCCGGAGCCGATTTCCTGCTGATGCCATCGCGGGTGGAGCCCTGCGGCCTTAACCAGATGTATGCTCTGCGCTACGGCACCATGCCAATGGTACGCAGCACCGGCGGCCTGCGCGATACCGTAATTGATTTTGGCGAAGAAGGTGGCTACGGCATACGTTTTGACCATGTAAATGTAGATGACATGAGCCTGGCCATTTCACGGGCGGTTGTTTTATATGATGATACGCGTAAAATGCAAACCCTGCGTAAGCGCATGATGGCGCTTGATTTTTCATGGGGGCGCTCTGCTAAAGAATATACAAACTTGTACCAAAGCTTAATTTTGTAGATATATGACATCCAAAGTAATCAGTATTGTACTTGGGGGAGGGCAGGGCAGCCGCCTGGCGCCACTAACCCAAACACGCTCAAAGCCGGCTGTACCTATAGCAGGTAAATACCGCCTTGTTGATATCCCGATCTCTAACTGTTTGCACTCGGGCATAGACCGTATTTTTGTGCTTACCCAGTTTAACTCGGCATCGTTAAACAAGCACATTAAAAATACTTACCATTTCAGCACGTTTAGCAAGGCCTTTGTAGATATACTGGCCGCCGAACAAACCCCCACCAGCGGAAACTGGTTCCAGGGAACGGCCGACGCGGTAAGGCAAAGCCTGCACCACCTGAACGTGCACGATTTTGATTACGTGCTGATCCTATCCGGCGACCAGCTGTACCAGATGGATTTCAGCGAGATGATACAGCAGCATATTGAAAAAAATGCCGATATATCTATCGCCACCATACCCGTACACGCCAATGATGTGCCCGGCTTTGGTATCTTAAAAACGGATGAGAACAGCCTCATTACCTCGTTTGTGGAAAAACCTAAAACAGGCTTTGAGGACCTGGTATCTGAAGTGAGTGATGAGATGAAGGCACAGGGCCGCCTTTACCTGGCCTCAATGGGTATCTACATTTTTAACAAAAAGCTGCTTTACGAACTGCTGGAAAATACCGATGATACCGACTTTGGTAAAGAGATCATCCCGCACTCTATTGTAGGGCACAAGGTGGTGAGCTACCAGTACGAAGGCTACTGGACAGATATTGGTACCATACCATCGTTCTTTGATGCCAACCTGGGCCTTACCGATGATATACCGCAGTTTAACCTGTTTAACAGCAACCAGATATTTACCCGTGCACGTATGCTGCCCCCTACCAAAATATCGGGCACTACCATGGAAAAATCCATCATCGCGGATGGCTGTATCATTAACGCCAGCCTGGTTAAACGCTCCATTATTGGGATACGTACCCGCGTAGGTTTTAACTCGCAGATAGAGAACTGTTATGTAATGGGTAGCGACAGCTATCAAAACCTGGATGAAATTGCCCTGGCAAAGCAAAACAATATACCAGCCATGGGAATTGGCGACCGGTGCTGTATCAAAAATGCCATTATTGACAAAAACACCTACATAGGCGATAACGTAACTATTAACTGCGGCAGCAAATTACCAGATGGCGACTTCCCTACCTATACCGTGGTGGATGGAATTGTGATCATTAAAAAGCGTGCAGTTATACCAAGCGGCACTATTATTTAACCAAAAATTAACAAAAACACATAAAAACTATTTTTAGTTAATTTGTTATATATAAAACTAAAATTAACTAAATCATGAAAAAGACCATTGCAACCCTTGCTGTCGCCGCCATTACGTTCGGCAGCATTAATGCTTTTTCCAGGCCTGTGCAAACACAGCAGGACACTTCGAAAACCAAAACACACAAGGAAAAGAAGATGAAGCACAAAAAGCCATGGAAAGACACCACTAAAAAGGACACCATGAAAATGTAGTTTTTGTTGTTGTGTGTAGCTATTAACCAAAAAGGCCCTGCAAAATTTTTGCAGGGCCTTTTTGGTTTTATGGCAATGAGCGTTTACAGTTCTATGCTTTCGCCAACTGCCGGCAGCTTAAGGTTAAGCCCGGCTTTAATGAATTTCTCGGTAACCTCGTCCTTGTTTATCTTAATTACCGGGAACGAATCATAATGTATACCTACAATATTTTTACAATTCACAAACCCGGCGGCCTTAATGGCATCATCGGCACCCATGGTATAATTGTCGCCAATAGGCAACAGTGCCCAGTCAATGTTCTCGTCTTCCAGTAACTTCATATCATAAGTTAACGCGGTATCGCCTGCAAAATAAATGGTTTGGCTATCGCCGTAAACTACAAAACCTGCAGGGTTACCACCGTTTGAGCCATCAGGCAACGCGCTGGAGTGGATAGCATTTACCATTTTTACACGGCCAAACTCAAAATTGAAGGCGCCGCCAATGTTCATGCCGTGTACGTTTTCAACACCTTTAGTGCCCAGCCAATTGGCTATTTCGGCAATGCAGATCACTTTTGCGCTTGTGCGTTTGGCAATATCAATCAAGTCGCCTACGTGGTCGCCGTGGCCGTGTGATACCAGGATATAATCCGGCTTCAGGCTATTTACGTCAATATCCTTTGCCAGCGGGTTACCTGTAATAAACGGATCGAATAATAATGTTTTGCCGCCAACAACTATTTCCAGTGTCGACTGACCATAATAAGTGAGTTTCATAGTATTTTTTTACAGATGCTTAGCAAGTTATTTGCCAAAAAGGCTGCCCAAGCCGCCCATGCCACCCAGCATAGCACTGGTCATGGCGGCCATTTCGCTCTGGCTTACATTCTCTGCCTGTTCCAGCGCTTTGTTAACGGCTACTACCAACAGTTCTTCCAATTCTTCCTTATCGGCTTCTTTTAAAAACGCCTCGTCAACAGCGATGGATTTAATTACTTTGTTGCCATTAGCCTGTACGGTGATCTTACCGCCTTCGGCCATACCGGTAACCGTGATCGCGTCTAATCGTTTTTTTACCTCGCCAGCCTTTTGCTGGGCTTCCATTAATTTATCAAACATGATACCCCCTAACCCCCTAAAGGGGGAATAAAAGTTAATATTATGAGTTAATTGTTATCCATTCCTATTCTGCTCCCCCTTCAGGGGGCTGGGGGGTTGCTAATCCTCTGCCGTATCCCCGTTGCCGGTATAGGCGCCTTTGCGTACAATTGGCATGCCTGTCATTTTAAACAGATCGTCCAGGTGCAGCAGGCTACCGTTTACCATATTGCCTAACAAAACAATGGTTACATCGTTTTTAAGGTCGCGTAAAAATATATGGCGGAAACCATGCCACCAGCCGGTGTGGTATACCACCTTCTGGCCCGGCGCCTCAAATATACGCCAGCCGTAGCCGTAGCTAAAGTGCCCGCGTATCATGGGGTTGTGGGCGGTATAGGCCGAATCCTGCGTAGCTGGCTTAATGAGCTTGCCCGCCTTAAGCGCCTGGTCAAACACAAACAGGTCGCCAACGGTACTGTATATGCCTTTATCGCCTACCGGCCCGTCCAGGAAATTCTGCGCTACCGAATAACGCCAGCTGTTACGGTCGTGCCCTACTACGTCAACCGGTATTTTATCATAAACCGCTTTTGAGTACACGGCGGTATGCGCCATGCCTGCAGGTTTAAAGATGTTCTCTTTCATGTAATCGGCATAACTTTGTCCGGTAACTTTTTCAATAATAGCGCCCAGTACCATAAAATTGCTGTTGTTGTACAAAAAGCTGGCGTTAGGTTTATTAAACCGGGCGGGTTTGTACTTGGCAATCATTTCCATAGCCTCCTTGTTAGTAAGGCCTTTTTTCTGGTTGAGGTGCTGCGTGCGGTAGATGTTATCAACAAAGTACACATAGTTCATCATGCCGCTGCGGTGGGTAAGCAGCAGGCGTATGGTAACCCCTTCGTAAGGGAAATCCGGAAAGAAATCGCGTACGTCCTGGTCAAGCTTAATTTTGCCGCGCTCCCATAGCTGCATAATGGCAGTACCGGTCATGGTTTTGGTAACCGATGCCAGCTCAAACTGCGAGCTCAGCTTCAGGCTGTCGCGGGTAAGGTGGTTGGCCCAGCCGAAAGATCCTTCATAAATGATCTTACCTTTTTTAGCTACCAGCACATTGCCGTTAAAACCGCTCACCTTATGCAGGTGCTCCATAAACTCCTCTATCTTTTTATCGCCTTTTTGAGGGTCGTACTTTAATATCTCGGTGGGGTTAAAGGGTTTGCCATTATCCGCCTCGCCATTTTTATTGTGGCCGGGATTTGATGAGCAGGAAGCTAAAGAAAGCAGGGATATAGCGATGGAAATGACAGCAGTGCACACTTGTCTCATAGGTATTAATCAATCACAAAAACGAAAGGCGAAAATTAAAAATTATATAACTGCAAAAAGATTAAATAAGGATTAATGTTTCAACAATGTTAATTAAATGCAAAAGCGCCCTTGCGGGGCGCTTTTTAATATATCAAACGTATACGATGAGGTTATTTTACACTCAGTACATCAACGGTAAATACCAATACAGAATTGGCAGGTAGTTTATCGCTTGCCGCCCTGTTACCATAACCAAGAGCCGATGGTACGATAAGGAATATACGGCCACCAGCCTTAACATGCGGTATACCGTACTGCCAACCGGCAATAACACCCGATAGCGGGAAACTTACACCATTATTCGCATCAAACTGAGCACCGGATAGCAGCGTACCTACATAATTTACCGTTACGGTATTGTTGATAGTAGCGTTAACGCCTGTTCCCTCCTTAATTACCTGATAATATACACCGTTGGCATCTTTAGTAACGCTAATTTCGGGATGGGCTTTAATATACAGCTGTATATCCGCTTCATCTTTAGCGGCCTGCGCGGCAGCATCAAATTGTGTTGAATTGTCTTTTGAGCACGATGCCAAAACAGCCACAAACAGGCTTAAAATGAGTAAGTATCTTTTCATGATATCTTTAACGCAATAATTTACTCAGGTGATACAGTCGACGCGATTTTTAATTCATTCATCTGCGCCTCTGCTATGGTTGATGGCGAATCGATCATGATATCGCGTCCCGAGTTGTTCTTAGGGAAAGCGATCACATCGCGGATAGAATCCAGACCAGCGAAGATCGATGCTAACCTGTCGAACCCGAAGGCGATGCCACCATGTGGCGGAGCGCCGTACTCAAAGGCATCCATCAGGAAGCCGAATTGTTTTTGCGCTTCTTCCTTAGAGAAACCAAGGTGTTTGAACATGAGCGATTGCAGTTCACGGTCATGTATACGGATAGAGCCGCCACCAATTTCGGTACCGTTGATCACCAGGTCATAGGCATTCGCGCGTACTTCGCCAGGCTTGGTATCTAACAGGGCAATATCCTCCGGTTTAGGCGAGGTGAAAGGATGGTGCATAGCGTGGTAACGCTCACTTTCCTCATCCCACTCCAGCAGCGGGAAATCAACCACCCACAGCGGCGAAAACTTGTTTTTATCGCGTAAGCCCAAACGGCCACCCATTTCCAGGCGAAGCTCGTTCAGCTGTTTACGTACTTTATCAGTCTGTCCGGCCAGGATCAAGATCAGGTCGCCTTTTTCGGTTTCAAAAGCGGCAGACCACTTGGCCAGTTCTTCCTCGTTAAAGAATTTATCTACTGATGATTTAATGGTACCATCCTCATTGTGGCGGGCGTAAATTAGGCCGGTAGCACCAATTTGAGGGCGTTTAACAAAGTCGGTCAGTTCATCCAATTGCTTGCGGGTATAGCCAGCACAACCTTTCGCGTTGATGCCCACAACCAGTTCGGCATTATCAAATACGCCAAAGCCTTTGCCTTTCGCAATATCATTCAGTTCAACAAACTGCATCCCAAAGCGGGTGTCAGGCTTGTCGGACCCATACAAACGCGCCGCGTCGGCATAGTTCATGCGCGGGAACTCGTTCAGTTCAATCCCTTTAACGGTGCGGAAAAGGTGGCGGGTTAAGCCTTCAAATATATTCAGGATATCTTCCTGCGTCACAAAAGATAGCTCACAGTCTATCTGCGTAAACTCCGGCTGGCGGTCGGCACGCAGGTCCTCGTCCCTAAAGCATTTAACGATCTGGAAATAACGGTCGAAACCGCTCACCATCAGCAGCTGCTTAAAGGTTTGGGGCGATTGCGGCAGGGCATAAAACTCTCCCGGGTTCATGCGGCTCGGCACCACAAAGTCGCGGGCACCTTCCGGGGTCGATTTGATCAGTACCGGTGTTTCTACCTCGATAAAATCCAAATCAGATAGATATTTACGTACTTCCTGCGCCATTTTGCTGCGCAAAACCAGGTTGTTACGGATAGGGTTACGGCGCAGGTCCAGATAGCGGTACCTGGCGCGCAGTTCTTCGCCGCCATCGGTTTCATCCTCAATTAAAAACGGCGGAATTTTAGCCGCGTTCAATACTTCAAGTTCGGAAACCGCTATTTCTATTTCGCCGGTAGGTATTTTCAGGTTCTTGTTAGAACGTTCTAAAACCTTACCGGTTACTTTGATCACAAACTCGCGGCCCAGGTTGCGGCCGGCTTCACGCAGTTGCTCATCGGTTTCGGTATTAAAAACCAGCTGAGTTAAACCATAACGGTCGCGCACATCAATAAAGGTAGTACCACCCAGATCGCGTGATTTTTGTACCCAACCGCAAAGTGTAACGGCTTCACCTAAATTGGCAATAGTTAATTGTCCGCAAGTGTGTGTTCTTAGCATAACGTAAAATTCTGAATCCCGCAAAAGTACTGTTTTGAGGTTAAAGGTTAAAGCATTAAGAAAAAAGGGGTAAAATAGGTGTAACTATTATTGCCCTGAAAAATCAAATAGTTTTATAAAGCCAATGAAAATCGCCAAACCCTATCTGCTGCTGTTTATTTTATTAGCTACCCATGTAAGTTTAAAGGCCCAAACAGAACAACTCAAGAACTTTGATGCCTTTTACCGGGTATTTGCAGACCGTTACGCCTTTTTTGATATACACCATGTTAACTGGAAGGCATCATATATAAAAAACCGGCCAGCGGTTGAAAAAGGCATGACCAACGATAGCCTGTTTAGCGTGATGAGCCGAATGCTGAAACCGCTTGCCGACTCACACGTGAGCCTAACCGATGCTAAAAACAAAAGGAAGTTTAATGCCGCCGGGCCATCGCAGTTTGCTACAGAGTTTTATAATGATAGCATAAGAACCGTTTTCTGGAAAATGGTTGACGCTTCGCTTAAAGCCAAAGGATTTGATGAGGTTAAAGGCTACGGATCGGTATTTAAGGGCAAGCACCTGTTTTATTTTACCCGCCGGGCAGATATTGGTTACCTGCGTTTTAGCCGCTGCTTTGCCAGGATAACCGACGGGGAGCTGGACGAGAAAAATTTTGAAACAGCGGTGCTGGATTCACTGATGGCCCAATGCAAAGACCTGAAAGCCATGATAGTTGATGTGCGCGCTAACATTGGCGGCGATGATAAGTTTAGCTACGAAGTGGCCGGTCGCTTTACCGCGAAGCCGGTAGTGGGGCACTATAAACAGGAGCGCATTGCTAAAACCAACCGCTACACCAGGCTGCAAAAATGGATGATCAAGCCTAAGGGCAATTACGCTTTTGAAAAGCCGGTAATAGTGCTTACGAATGATAAAACCGTGAGCGCCGCCGAGATTTTTACCCTTGCCATGAAACAGCTGCCACAGGTGAAAACGGTTGGCTCGCATACGGAGGGTAATTTATCAGACATGTACAGCGCGGAGTTACCCAACGGATGGGAGTTAACGCTTTCCAATCAGCGCTATTATTCGCCCAAAATGATTGGCTACGAAGGTATAGGCATACCGGTGGATGTACAGGTCTTAAACAGCCGGAGTAACTTGCTAACCGGCACCGACCCGGTGGTGGACGCTGCACTGGCTGCTTTAAAGCAATCAATGAAGTAATTACCGGCGTTCCATTTTGTTCCGTTTTAGTTTCCAAAAGCGTTCCGCATGGAACGCATGGCTAAAGTGGATAAGTAACGCTCATTCAGTGGCTTAGCTACTATATTTAAAGCTTTCCGGCGCACTTGCCGCTACGCTAACCAATTGTATGTCAAAATGTTCCGTTTGTTCCGCGCAGGTATTATCTCCTGGTGGAACGCTTGAAAATATGGAAGTATACGGCTAAAAATTTATCCATCTTTCCCCGCATGTTTGTACGGCATTACCGGTACCATATCAATAGTAAACAGCATACCAACGGAGCCCTACTTATTTTAGCCGAATGATGAGCGGGTTGATGCTGTCTAATTGCGTCAAAATCTTACCTTTGTAACCTCAAAAATTAGGAATAATAATGTTTGAAAATCTTTCGGATAAGCTGGACAGGGCCTTTAAGGTACTAAAGGGACAGGGATCAATCACTGAAATTAACGTGGCCGAGACCATGAAGGAGATACGCAAAGCCCTTCTGGATGCCGACGTAAACTATAAAACCGCCAAAGCATTTACAGATGATGTAAGGCAAAAAGCATTGGGCGAAAACGTATTAACTACCATTTCGCCGGGCCAGTTGCTTACCAAGCTCATGAATGATGAGTTGACCGCCTTAATGGGTGGCACCACATCAGAGCTGGACCTCAAAGCATCGCCAACCATTATCCTGATAGCGGGTTTGAACGGTGCGGGTAAAACTACCTTCACCGGTAAACTGGCGAACTTCCTTAAAACACAAAAAAACAAAAAGCCCTTACTGGTAGCTGATGACGTTTACCGCCCCGCAGCGATAGACCAACTGGAAGTATTGGGACAACAGATAGGCATACCCGTTTATGCTAACCGCGAAAGCAACGATCCTATAGCTATTGCTAAAGAAGGTATTGCCCAGGCTAAACAAAATGGCAACAACGTAGTGATCATTGATACCGCCGGTCGTTTGGCTATTGATGAGGCCATGATGGTGGAGATCGAAAATGTTAAGGCTGCTACGAATCCGCATGAGATCTTGTTCGTGGTGGATTCCATGACCGGCCAGGATGCCGTGAATACCGCTAAGGTATTCAATGATCGTTTGGATTTTACCGGTGTGGTGTTAACCAAGCTGGATGGTGACACCCGTGGTGGTGCCGCGCTGTCTATTAAATCGGTGGTAAACAAGCCTATCAAGTTTATTGGTACTGGCGAGAAGATGGAAGCACTGGATGTTTTCCACCCTGACCGTATGGCATCGCGTATCCTGGGCATGGGCGACGTGGTATCATTAGTAGAACGTGCGCAACAGCAATTCGACGAAAAAGAAGCTGCCGAACTCCAAAAAAAGATACGCAAGAACAAGTTTGACTTTAACGACTTTTACGGCCAGATACAGCAGATCAAGAAAATGGGTAACATGAAGGATTTGATGGGCATGATACCGGGTGTAGGCAAAATGATGAAGGATGTAGAAGTGAGCGACGACGCATTTAAAGGCATTGAGGCCATTATTCAATCCATGACGCCGAAGGAGAAGGAAAACCCTGATCTGATCAACCAAAGCCGGCGCCAGCGTATTGCAAAAGGCTCGGGTACCGATATCAACGAGGTAAACCGCCTGATGAAGCAGTTTGAGGATATGCGCAAAGTAATGAAGCAAATGAGCAACCCTGCCGCCATGGCGCAAATGATGCGCAGGATGCCAAAAATGTAATACCCTCCAGCCCCCTGAGGGGGGAGTTGGAGAGCAAATAATAAAGCCCGGATAAAATATCCGGGCTTTATTATTATCATCAATTATCTTTAGTACAGTAGCTATCTACGCATTAAAAGCTTCCAGCGCCTTTTCAATACGGATGATGGTTTCGCTTTCACCAAGCAGTTTGGCTATGTCGAACACATGCGGGCCAAATTTGCCACCCACAAGCATAATGCGGAAAGGCAGCATCACATCACCGGCTTTCAGGCCTTTTTCTTCTGCCAGGGCTTTAAATTTAGCTTCAAGCGCTGCGGCATCATACGTTTCAGGAGAGCTTAATATACTAATGAACGCATTGAAAAAATCGGTTTTGGCATCCGTCCATTTTGGTTTAACAGCATTCAGGTCATACTCTGCCGGTTGCCGGAAAAAGTATGCCGATTGCTGATAGAAATCATATATCAGTACGCATCGCTCTTTAACAACGTCTATCACTTTCAGCAAATACGCTTCATCTTTTATCACGATGCCTTTAGCTTTCAGTACCTCCCAAACTTTTAACTTCAGGTTTTCCGCATCAGATCTTTTGATCCACTCGGCGTTATACCATTTGGCTTTCTCAAAATCGAACTTAGCACCGGCCTTGCTGATGCGATCGATCGAGAATTTTTCTATCAGTTCATTCAATGAGAAGATCTCCTGATCGGTGCCATCATTCCAACCTAACATGGCCAGCAGGTTCAGGAAGGCCTCCGGTAAAAAACCTAACTCGCGGAAACCGGGCGTTAATTCGCCGGTTTTATTGTCCTGCCAGTTCATGGCATATACCGGGAAACCCAAGCGCGCGCCATCGCGCTTGCTTAATTTGCCGTGTCCATCGGGTTTTAATATCAATGGCAAGTGCGCCCATGCGGGCATATCGGCCTCCCAACCCAATACCTTCCAAAGCAGGATGTGTACAGGAGCGCTTGGCAGCCACTCTTCGCCACGAAAAGCGTGGGTAATTTTCATCAGGTAATCGTCAACCACCACCGCTAAGTGATAGGTTGGCATGCCATCGGCTTTAAGCAGTACCTTATCATCAACCAGGTTACTGTCAAAGTTCACATAGCCGCGTATCATATCGTCAAACCCTATGTTTTGGTCTTCCGGCATTTTTATGCGAATAACATGCGGGGTACCATCATGCAGTAATTTTTCTACCTCATGTAAGGGCAGGCTCAGTGAGTTGCGCATCTCATGGCGATAAGCATGCCCATACTGGAAGTTAGGGATATCTTTACGTTTTTGCTCCAATTCTTCCGATGTATCAAAAGCGTAATAAGCATGTCCATTCTCTACCAGGCGCTCTGCATATTCCCGGTACAGCGGTTTACGTTCGCTTTGGCGGTAAGGGGCAAAGGGACCACCCACCAGCGGGCTTTCATCAGGCGTGAGGCCGCACCATTTAAGGCAGTCCATAATGTACTGCTCCGCGCCATCTACATAGCGGGTTTGATCGGTATCCTCTATACGTAAAACAAAATCGCCACCGTGTTTTTTGGCAAACAGGTAATTGAATAAAACGGTGCGCACACCGCCAAGGTGCAAACCACCTGTAGGGCTCGGCGCAAAACGGACTCTAACTTTTTTATCTGACATTGCGGGGCAAAGATAAGCCTATTTGCCTTAAACCTGTAAGAATGATATTAAATGTGATGGTATAGTGATGGTTGGCTAATTGTACGCTACCCCATCATAAACAGATGGATAATGATAAACGGGCTTAAAATCATCCTCGCCGGCCAGTTGGCAGTTTACTTCTGTACTGGTGTTTATGATATCGCCAAACATACTTGCTATGGAAGTATCGGCAGCATCGCGCCCTGTGGCTATTTTTACAAAACCATTTAATGGTGATAACCGGGTAGCATCAAAAAGTAACCAGCGCCCTCCAATGTAAGCCTCAAAGCAGGCATGAAAATCCTGTGGGATGAGCATGTAGGAGTATCCTGTAAAATAACGTGCCGGTATAGATAGCGCACGGCATAGCGCAATACCCAAATGTGCAAAATCGCGACAAACGCCGGCCTGCTGGGCCACCGTATCATAAGCTGAAGTTTCGGATGTAGTGCTGCCGCTCAAATACTCCACATGGTTATGTATCCATTTGGTGATGGCAACCGCCTTATTATAATTGTTGGCCAGATTACCAAATTCGTTTTCGGCCAGGCGGTACAACTTGTCCGACTGGCAATAACGGCTTGGGTTAAGGTACATGAGCACTGCCGGCTCTAAGTGGCTAATGCTTATGTCGGTATAGTTCTTAAAATGGTATACTTCAAAGGCGTTTTCCGCTATGGCGTCGTACATGATCTGGTAGTCGCCAGGCCCCGGTATATCTATACGGACAAAACGGTTGTCTGTATCAGGAATGGTTAGTTCTTCGCCGGAGGAATCAGGCGTTATGGTAAAAACTTCATCCGATATCAATTGCCCGGAAGTTTTAAGCGCGTGAATGTTTAATATAATAGTCCCGGCAGAGTTTGCCTGGTAGCCCAGCCGGGCCGATACCTTAAATTTCATTATTGTTATCTGCGGGTAATTTGGCAAAAGCTTTTTCCATCCAATCGCCCGATATATTATTGAGCGCGGCTTTTAGTTCATCGTCCCACTGCATAGATATATCGGCCAGATCGCGTTGTGTATAGCGTTGTTCCACCAGTTCAAAGGTACCCTTTTTATACAATGCAATATCTATCGGAAAATCAACATTATTGCTGCTTACCCGGGTAGAATCGAACGACAGGAAGGCGGCTTTAAGCGCCAGGTGCATGCTGGAGTTCTCATCAATTGTACGGTTGAGGATGGCCTTGCCCTGGCCTGAATTACCTATAGCTACAAAAGGTGCACCTTCGCCCAACTCTACCCAGTTTCCTTCGGGGTAAAGTAAAAATAGCTTATGGTCTTCATCACCTTTAAGCTGGCCGCCGATAATGGTATTCAGATCAAACTTAAAGCCTGCTTTTTCGAGGGTCTCTTTGTCCTCAAGGGCTACGCGGCGTATTTGCTCACCAAAGGCATTTACCGCCTGGAAAAGTTTATCAAAAGTTTGTGTATGCGTTAGCTCATTAAAATAAACCACCGCCTTATCCCGAACAGAACGCAGGCCACTGGTCATGATGAACATGGAGCCGCCGTCTTTTTGTACGATGGTCAGCTTTTTCTTATTGGTTGTTTCTAAACCCGATGTGATCCTGGTATCGGCAAGCGCCACCAGGCCCTCTTTTACCTTTATTCCTAAACAATAAGTCATAATTGATAAGAGTCAAGAAACAAGAATCAAGATTCAAGAAAAAGGCTTTTAACTCAGTCTTGATTCCTGACTCTTGGTTCTTGTGTCTGTAATTTATTACTGCTGCTGTTGTTGCTGTTGTTGTATCATCTCCATGTACCTTGCATAGCTGTTGCGAGGCATGCTTTGCGCTGGTGCAGGATTTACTGACGATGTAAATATATCCTTTTCTTCATGAACCTGCCCGTCCTCGTGGCCAACAGATACGGATACTTCCAGCTTGTGGCCCGCGCTGCCTTTGTATACTCCTTTTACCGGAGAGCAATCGCTAAAGTTACGCCCAACGGCCAGCCGCACGTGGTTCTCGTTGGCAATGCAATTATTAGTTGGGTCGATACCTAACCAGCCATAACCGGGTAGGTAAGCCTCCGCCCAGGCGTGAGTTGCGCCTTCGCCGCGCATACCATCCTTATTAGGGCAAATATACCCGCTAACATACCTTGCCGGTATGCCTACATAACGCAGCATCACCATTAGCAGGTGGGCAAAATCCTGGCAAACACCGGCGCGTATCTTCCATATTTCATCCAGCGTGGTTTCAACCGTGGTTACGCCCTTAATATAGTCGAAGTTCCTGTAGACATAATTGCTAAAGTTAAGCGCCGTATGATAGGGTGTATCTTCCGCTTTGCGCTCAGCCTCTACAATAGGTTTCAACTCGCTAAGCCCTTCAAAATACTCCTGCTTTAAAAAATCTATATAAGGCACTATATAGCGCATGTTGTATAGTTCTTGCCATATTTCTGATGAGAACATGGTATCAACAGGTAAGGGGCGGGGGTGAGTAATTACCGACAATTGCGAATTGATTACCAGTGAATTATGCGACTCGGTATAGGTAAAACTACCTACCTGGTTGCCATAATAATCAATATAAGTATCTATCTGCGGGTGGCCCGTTACAAACAGATCATGCTTAAGCACCTCCTGATAAACATCATTAATAGGATACAGGATAATCTTATTGGCGCTGTCGCGCACATAACCATCATAAGTGTACCTGGTAATATGCTGTATTTTAAATTCGGGCATTATGCTTATGTATTAGTTGGAGAATAGGGGTGCCTCGTCTCCAAATTTCAAATCAGTTTCTATGAGTTGGCAAAGTAATAGCCATTGAGTGAATTGCCTATTTTGTACAGGTCGTCGCGCAGGCCGGTCAAATATTGGTGCAAGCCTATCTGGCTGATGCTTTTTACCGAACTGTATTTGATATTGCTTTGCAGCTTACCAATCTGGAAGGATATCTCGCGATAATCGTTTACGTTGCTGTTGTTCTTCAGCCTGTCAAAATACCGCTGAATGTTATTTACAGAATAGATGGCCGATCGCGGAAAGTCATTATTCAGAATTACCTGCTCAATCACATTATGCGCTTCCAGCCCATCTCTGTAGGTTTTCTGATACAACTCATACCCACCGATGGATTGCAAAAGGTGTTTCCAGTAGGTAATGTCCAGCAGCAGGTCGGGGTTGGTATTAATGGGGCCAAACTTCACATCCAATATATCTATAGACTGTATAGCGCGTTCCAGGTATTTGCCAATGTTCATGAAACTGCGTGCCTGCCCCCGCTCCATCGTGATCTCCGCAGTGCCATAGTATAACATGACTTCCTTTATCAGTACATCTAATATGCCTATTGGATCGTCTTTTCTTAAACCGGTGGCAATGCGTGGCTCTTTTACTGTATGGTAGTACTCGTTTATGCACTGCCAAAGGTCTTTGGGGATGTGCTCCTGTACACTACGGGCGTTCTCGCGCGCCAACGTGATCAGGTTGATTATAGAGTTGGGGTTATCGCGTTCGTTCACCATAAATTTTAATACGGAACGGCTCTCATTACCTAACGAACGAATAAGATCGGTATCGGCACCTGAAAAAATACGCATCACCGGCTCCCAGCTAAAACCAGCAATAGAATCCTGCGATGAGGCATAGTTGGTTTTCAGCATTCTCAAAATACCATCGCTCCGCTCAATGTAGCGGCTTAACCAATAAAAACTTGCTGCAACTCTACTTAACATTCATTTTTTATAATAATGAACACCGAATACGGAATGTAAAATGATGAAATTTATTTTGATTTCATTCTACATTCATGGTTCGAAATTCAATGTTCGATATTTCTAACTCAGGCCAGCACCCATGTATCCTTGCTACCGCCGCCTTGCGAGCTGTTCACTACCAGCGAGCCTTCTGTTAAGGCCACGCGGGTTAAGCCGCCGGGAACAATTTCAATACCATCTGGGCCGCAAAGCGCGTATGGGCGCAAGTCAATACGCCTTGGCTGTAACACCCCATTGATATAACAAGGCGCGGCCGACAAACTAATAGTAGGCTGGGCGATAAAATTGCGTGGATCTTTCATGATCTCCAGCTTGTATTTCTCTATCTCCTCGTCGCTGGCCGCATGCCCCATCAACATACCGTAACCACCACTTTCGTTGGTTTTTTTAACAACCATTTTGTTGATGTTGGCAAATACATATTCACGCTCATCTGGGTTAGACAGGCGATGCGTAGGTACATTCTTTAACAACGGCTCCTCGTTAAGATAATAGCGTATCATATCGGGCACATAAATGTAAGTGGCTTTATCATCGGCCACACCATTACCCAACGCGTTTACTATGGCTACGTTTCCTTTGCGATAAGCACCCATGAGGCCTGCCACGCCCAACACGCTGTTGGGGTTAAACATTAGAGGATCCAAAAAGTCGTCGTCAACCCTGCGGTATATCACATCAACCTGTTGCAGGCCTGTAGTGGTTTTCATGTAAACGCGGTGGTTATTTACCACCAGGTCGCGCCCCTCCACCAGCTCCACACCCATTAAACGGGCAAGTGTGGTATGCTCAAAATAAGCCGAATTATATATACCCGGACTTAACAACACAATAGTTGGATTGCTCACCTGCCGTGGCGACAAAGCCTGCAGGTTCTTATACAAGATGGACGGATATTCTGTTACGCTGCGTACGCCGCAATGTGGTATCAGGTCGGGGAATAAACGCTTGGTGATCTCCCGGTTCTCCAGCATATAGCTTACTCCCGAAGGGGTACGGAGATTATCTTCCAGCACATAAAATGTACCGTCATGGTCACGAATAAGGTCGATACCGGCTATATGCACATACACATCATATGGTACATTTAACTGGTACATCTCTCTAAGAAAATGCGGGCAAGAATATACAATATCTATAGGCACCACCCCATCCTTTATAATAAACTGGTTGTGGTAAATATCTTTCAGGAAAAGGTTAAGGGCAGTAAGGCGCTGCTTTATCCCCTTTTCAATAAACTCCCACTCGGATGAGGTAATGATACGCGGTATAATATCAAAAGGGAAGATCTTTTCGATTCCCTCCCCGCTATTATATACAGTAAAGGTAATGCCCTGTGTCATAAACAGGCGCTTAGCTAATTCTTCCTTTTTATGGAGATCATCAGCGGATTCTTTGGAGAGATACTCAATTACCTTATGATAATGGTCGCGAACTACATGGTCCTTGTTATACATTTCGTCCCATACGCCATTGATCAAGCCATATTTTTCAAAAAACTGAGTATCCTGCATGCTATAATGTTACAAAATGATTTTAAATACCGGCTTAACACCCTCAAGTTACAAATAATTTCAATATTAAGGTTGTTTTTTTGTAGAAATTACAATAACACACTTAAAACATTAGGATTATTTTTAGAAATAGCATGCAAAACCAATACCAATGTGTATTTATCCCTGAATTTCCCGGGAATTAGCTTTAGTTAATACTGATCTTTAGAGAAATCAGCAAATAATAATTCCCACGCCAGCTTGAACCATATGATAGCCGGGGCATAAGCTTTTATGGCGTAGTTCTGCATCCAGATACGGGCTGGTTTAGGGAACGCGTCTGACGGGCCGAGGCCGGTAACTAGCAGCAGCAGAACAAGCATTACGATGTTAAACGCTGTAAACGGCTTTGGCTGCATCATGATGTAGATAACCGCACCCGCAGTAGCGATAATAAAAGTGGGATGCTCGGATGCGGTGCTAAAAAGTACGATCATCATGAGTAATGAACACATCAACTGCAATTGGAATTTTAAGTAAGGGTATTGCTTCACCCGCAGCAAAGCGCCCGCAACACTTAGGGCACCCATTAATAAAAATGGCCAGTTCGGTATCGTACTATCCTGGAAAAACCGCCTTACCATGCCCATTACACACCAGTCGAACCCGGTAGTGAGGCTTTGGTTGGTAAGGTTTTTAGACGTTAAAGCGGCGAACCAATCTTTATAAGTTTGTATAAGAAAGCCCGGCCCGGATATAATCGCCGGCAAGCAAATCAGTACCACCAACCATATTACCGACCACAATATATATTTCGCCTTATTTTTTGAAAAGAAGAAAAAGGCCAGCCCCACTACAGGGTATATCTTCATCAGCGTACCTGCTATGGTAAAAAGCGTTGCGTATTGTTCTTTTTGCCGCTTTACCATTACAAAGCTAAGGATAACTATTGCCGCTATAATGGGGTTAAACTGCATATAATGGCTGGAGTTGGCAAACTCAATGGCGCATAATAGCAGGATAATGGTTTTGGTTTTATTAGAAAATGGCAGCAAATGGATGGCCCATAAAAAAGCCGCGGCATTACCTACCTCCCACAATAAAAAACCCAGCCATTCGGGCATGAGCGATAGTGGCGCTATAAAAACCGTAAATAATGGGCCATAGATGTACACATCATAATACTCTGCCGGGTATAGCAGGTACAAATTTAAATGATCGCGAAAGTGGTAGAACGAAGTACGGAATATGATGTAGTTATTATCAATATGCCTGAAATACTTGAGCTGCCAGCAAAAGATAGCCACAGCAATGTAGAGGATGCAAGTCCATTGGTAGCCGGTTAAACCCCAGAATTTTTTAGCAGAAATGCGTGCATCCATATCAGGAGATAAAATAAAGCAAAAAATACTTAAACCGGATAGCATGAAATAAAAAAGGCCATCCGTTTATGGGATGGCCTTGTATCTTACAGCCAATTTATTATTTGTTGCCTTTATTGTGATGCTCAAACTCATGAGCTTCAAAAGCCAATATAACATTAGCAATTACACGGTTATAAATATTGGCGTTGCTGGTGCCGCTGATAATAATTGTACCGTTTGTACGTGTAGCCTGATCAAGCAAGCCTGCTGGAATACCCATTAATAATCTGTTTAAATGCAGGTTTATTTTAGATGTTACACCTGTAGTTGCGTCAACAGTTACGTCTTTTACTTCTGTTTTGATAATGGCGTTGTCATTGTAGTCAAACTCGATAGGTACAGCGGCTCCGCCAGTTGTGGTGAAAGTACCTTTTGCTGTAAGCGGAATATCGGTACCTGATGATTTAGTCAATAAAATACTTAACTCAATCTCGCGGTAGTGGCCTGTATCAACCATGGCAACTATTGGTGATGAGCTTAAATTAAGCAGATCCAGGTTAGATACATTTTTTGTGGTTACCTCGGTTACCTTGCCGTTGCGTTTTGCTTCTAGTTTAAAACGGTTAACATTGGCAATTACTGATGACCATTTAATGCTGGCAGTAGTACCGATAACGGCATTTACTTCTATACCATTTGCAACAGCATTGGTAGCAACAGTAGCTTGTTGGTTATCAGCGGTTAACTGGAAGCCCATTTCGGCTTGTGCAGTAGCTGTTGCATTTTTCTCTTTTGAGCAAGAGGTTAATAATGCGGTGCATATTAAAGCTGCAGCACCCAGGTTAAGGAAAGATTTTTTCATGAGTTATTATTCGGGGTTTAATTATAACCGTATTACGTTTAAAGGTAGAATAAAGGTTGCTTCAATTTTTGATTTTAATAAAAATTTAATGTGCACGTAAAAGCCTAAAATTCTCCCGGAGGTAGTTTAAGTAATAAACTATTGCAGTAACCGCTATTGGGTTACAGAAATGTACCCCAAACAATGGGAAAAAGAAAATTTAAATTAATCTACAAAAACTATAGACATTATATAATATTTTATATATTTGCACCCGTAACGTTCTTTAAACTTATCCAGAAAGACCGAGGGAATGGCCCTAAGACGTCTTAGCAACCTGTACATCAAATGTAAAAGGTGCTAATTCCTGCTCCTGTTATATGGAGAAAGATAAGCATAAACAGTATCCAACTACTGTTAACTCATTGCCTCGCTATCTGGTAAGTTAATAAAGACAAAAAAATTAACAGTATGAAAATTTACCTGGATAACGCGGCCACAACACCATTAGCTAAAGAAGTATTTGAAGCAATGACTCCTTTTTACCTGCAGCATTTCGGTAATGCTTCATCTCAGCATGCTTTTGGCAGAGAGGTAAAAGCTACATTAGAACATTGCAGGCAAACCATTGCAGGTTTGTTAAATGCACATCCGGATGAGATCATTTTTACATCGGGCGGCACCGAGGCTGACAATACGGCTATTCTATCGGCGGTAGAGGGCGCCGGGATACAAAACGTAATTACTACCCGTTTTGAGCACCATGCCGTACTGCATACCTTGCAACATCTGCAAAAAGAAGGAAAAATTACGCTGAACTATATAGAACACGATCATCTTGGCAGCCTAAACCTGCATCACCTGGAGCAATTACTCGAATCAAGTGAAAGAAGTTTTGTATCGGTTATGCACGCCAATAATGAGATAGGTAACCTTAACGATATAGAAAAAATTGCCGCCCTATGCGAACGTTATAACGCTATCTTCCACACCGATACAGTGCAGACAATGGGCCACTATACCCATAACCTGCAACGGGTAAAAATACACTACCTGGCAGCATCGGCACATAAATTTCATGGCCCAAAGGGTGTTGGCTTTTTGTACTGCCGCAGGGGTGCCCCGCTAAGGCAATTGCTAAAAGGCGGTGGCCAGGAAGCCCGGTTGCGCGCAGGAACGGAAAATATTGCCGGCATTGTAGGCCTCACTAAAGCACTTGAACTGGCTTATGAACATTTAGATAACCACCAGGCGTACATACAGGGTTTAAAGAGCCAATTGATTAACGGTCTGTTAAACCATGTACCTCATATTACTTTTAACGGGCGATGTTCTAATGTCGATAAAAGTTTATACACCGTATTAAGTGTTTCCCTACCTGATGCCGGCACTGATCTGCTACGATGTTTAGACGACCTTGGAATAGCCGTATCAGGCGGTAGCGCCTGCTCGGCCGGGGCTACTTCGCATGTGCTTAGCGCGCTAAAAACCGCTCCGGGTAAACATACCATTCGCTTTTCATTCAGTCGGTTTAACACGCCGCAGGAAATTGATCAGGTGGTTGCCTCGTTAACCGGCATTTTACAACCGGTAGCTGCCTAAAGGCAAAATCAAACGCTTAAAAAGCCAAATCGCAATATGTACTTATTTAAATCATGAAAACCACATTTACTACAGCTTCTTTAAATCGCTATTCTATCGATCCGCGCAACTTCACTTATGGCCAGTGTTGTTGCTGTTTCCGCGCGTAATCTGCCCATAAGCGGCCAATTGACAATTTATTTATTCATCTGCATCCGGTAATAAGTCGCCTGGCTACTTATTACCGGCCAGGGTATTATTTCCAAAAAAGAATATCATGTTAAAAATTTACAAGTTTTTGCTGGCAATATGGTTGCCGGTATTATTTTTTCAAACAGCAAATGCACAAGGCATTAAAGTAAGCGGTACGGTAACCGCCCAGTCTGACGGGCAGCCATTACCAGGTGTAAGCGTTGCCGTACAAGGCGGCAACACCGGCACCCAAACAGATGTACAGGGGCGCTTTACGCTCACCGCTAAAGTGAACGACGTATTACAAATATCCTACCTGGGCTTCGTTACACAGCGTATTACGGTTTCAGAAACGCAGGCTCCTTTAAAGATCGTGTTTGTAGAAGCTCCCAACTCGCTTAATGAAGTGGTAGTTACGGCGCTCAACATCAATAAGGATAAAAAATCATTGGGCTATTCTGTACAGGGCCTTAAATCAAAAGACATATCAGAGGCTAAGGAAACCAACCTGGTGAACGCGCTGGCAGGTAAAATTGCAGGTGTACAGGTTACCAACAGCCAGGGCGATATGGGGTCTTCGCGAATTGTTATACGTGGAGAAACGTCGATATCCGGTAATAACCAGCCACTTTTTGTGGTAGATGGCGTTATTGTAGACAACTCACAGTTCCTGGGAACAAATGGTTCAAGGGACTTTCAGAATGCCATATCTGATCTGAATACTGAAGATATTGAATCTATAAGCGTGCTCAAGGGGCCGAACGCGGCTGCATTATATGGTTACCGTGCTGCTGCAGGTGTAATTCTTATTAAAACCAAAACCGGCAAGGGCGCGAAAGGATTGGGCATTACCATCAACTCCAACACTTCTTTTGCAACACTAAAGGTGTTCCCTGATTATCAAAACTCATACGGACAAGGCTCAAACGGCAGGTTCAGCTATGTTGATGGCAAGGGCGGAGGTATAAATGACGGGGTTGATGAAAGCTGGGGGCCGCGCCTTGATGGTCGCCTTATCCCGCAATTCTATTCCAATGGGCAGGCGGTGCCGTTTGTGGCCCATCCTAACAACGTACGTGATTTTTTCCGCACCGGGGTTACGCTTAACAATGGGGTAGCACTGGCAGGCAGCTCTGAAAAGTTTGACTACCGCATATCTTACAACAACCTACACCAAACTGGTGTGGTGCCTAATTCTTCGCTGGGCCGTAACTCATTTCTATTGAATGCCACCTTTAGGCCAACGCCAAAGCTAACGGTTACTACCATTGCCAATTATATTAAGGACGACGCGGGCAACCTGCCCGGCGCCTATGGCCGAAGGGCAACCAGCACCATGCTGCAGTTTACCTGGTTTGGCCGGCAGGTTGACATTAACCAGTTAAAAAACTACAGGAATGCCGACGGAAGCACCTTTAACTGGAACAATAGTTATTACAGCAACCCTTATTTTATCGCTTACGAAAATACGGTTAGTCAGTTTAAAAACCGCCTTATTGGTAGTGTTGAACTAAATTACAAGATCATAAAAGGGCTCTCGGCAAACTTACGTACCGGTACCGATTTCTATAACGACCGCCGAAAAATCAAGGTTGCTTACGGCACCAGTGGCACACCTTTCGGTTCATATGAAGAAGATGCTTACTACGTAAACGAAACCAACACAGAAGGCCGCCTGCAATACACCAAAAAACTCAACAAGGACTTTTCTCTTGATGCCTTTGTGGGTGGGAACATCAGCACGGTTACCAATGAGCAGAACGACCAGATAGCGCCAAAGTTGGCGGTTGCCGGGTTATATACGCTCAGCAATTCCCGCGATCCGCTGGTATCATCCAACTATTATGGTAAATTAAAAACCTACAGCTACTTCGCCTCGGCCCAGATCGGGTTTCGTGATTATGCCTTTTTAAACGTTACAGGCCGTAACGACTGGTCATCTACGCTGCCTGCAGCAAATCTATCCTATTTTTATCCTTCTGTTAACGGTAGTCTTGTGCTATCACAGGCCCTGGATATCAAAAGCGATGCGCTGAGTTATTTAAAACTCAGAGGAGGGTGGTCAAAAGTAGGAAAGGCTACCACACCTTACCAGTTGATTAACACTTATAATTTTACAGCTCCTTTTAACGGAAACCCACAACAAAGTGCCGCCAATATTGACCTTAACCCCAACCTTAAGCCTGAAACAACCACATCCGGCGAGGCAGGCTTTGAGGCCGGGTTTTTTAAAGACCGTGTGTGCCTTGATGTAAGCGTTTATAACACCAACAGTACTAACCAGATCTTGAGTGTTGATGTGAGCTCAAGCACAGGCTATACCCAAAAATTGATCAACGGAGGCCGTATCAACAATAAGGGACTGGAAGCACAACTGAGTGTAACACCTGTAAAAACCACCAATTTTAGCTGGGATGTAAGTGTCAATTACTCACTTAACCGTAGCAAAGTTGTATCGCTTGATGCAGAAGGCCGGCTGCAGAGTTATGTGCTTGGCACCAACCGCACCGTGCAGGTGTTAGCGGCGGTAGGCAAACCCTACGGCACCCTGTTTGGCACAGCCTATCAGCGAGACGCATCAGGAAACATTATTATTGATAATAGCGGCGTACCGGTAATTAACCCTGCTAAACAATACCTCGGTAAATTTACACCCGACTTTTTAGGCGGTATAACCAACAGCTTTAACTACAAAGGCATAAACCTGAGTGTATTGGTTGACGCTCGTTTTGGTGGCTCTATTTATTCTAATACCAACCGAACCGGTACTTACACAGGGGTACTTGCTTCTACATTGCCGGGCCGTGGTGCCGAGAACGGTGGCCTGTCTTATTACTATCCGGCGAACAACACTTCCGCCTCCGCTGTACAGGTGGCTACAGGTGCCAGCGCGCCTAATGGCGAAACCGTGTATGACGATGGCATGGTTTGGAAAGGCGTAAAAGCTGATGGCACACCTAACACCAAAGTAATACCTGCCCAATCTTATTACAAAGGCTTTACCAATGTAGATGAAGCTTTTGTATACAGCGCTTCTTACGTAAAACTGCGCGAAGTTAAGCTGGGTTACACCTTCCCTGCAAGCTGGGTGAAAGGCATAGGTCTGCAATCGGCTACCGTATCAGTAGTTGGCCGCAACCTGTGGATCATTCATAAAAAAGTGCCCAATATTGACCCTGAAACCGCCTTTAACACCGGCAACGGCCAGGGCCTTGAAGACCTTACCTTACCAACGGTGCGTAACATAGGCTTTAACGTTAACCTTAAATTTTAACATCATGAAATCAAGATATATATCTTCAATTATACTTTTAACCGCGTTACTTGGCACGGCATCATGCAAGAAAGACCTTGTAGACATTAACCAAAACCCTAACGCATCGCAAACGGCTCAGCCGGATTATCTGTTGACAGGTGCCATTAAAAACACGGCCGATACCTATTGGGGGACAGCTAATAATATGGATGCCAGCCTGCTTTTTGTGCAATACTGGGCTAAAATACAATATACCGATCCGGACAGGTATATCTACGCTAATACCGCTTTCCAGGAGTTATGGACCGTAGGCTATAGTCGCAGCATTGTAAACCTTAACCAGATCATTAAACTGGCTGATGCGCAGGCTAATCCTAATTATAAAGGCGTGGCGTTAGTATTGCGTTCGTGGGTTTTTCAACTGCTAACCGATGCTTATGGAGATATTCCTTACAGCCAGGCGGTTAGTATTAAGCAGTACCTTACTCCAGCTTATGATAAACAGAAAGATGTGTACAATGCCCTGTTGGATGATCTTAAAACGGCACAGGGCCTGTTAAATACATCGGGGCCGGCTATAGCAGGCGATGTGATATACAACGGCAATATAGCGTCATGGAAAAAATTTGCCAACTCTTTACGTCTGCGTATTGCGCTGCGCATAGCCGACCGCGACGCGGATAAAGCCAAACAGGCAATAGCCGATATACTGGCCAATGGCAGCGGTTACATCTCGGCGAATAGCGAAACAGCGCAGTTAAACTACGTAGCATCGCCTAACCAGAACCCCATAAGCAACCTATTTGATACGCGTGACGATTACCGCATCAGCAAAACCATTGTTGACCGCCTATTCGCCCTCAACGATCCGCGTTTACCGGTATATGCCAGCAAAACAAAGGATGCCACCGCGCAAACCTATGTGGGTATTCCGAATGGGCTATTAGTGGGCGATGCCAGCAACCTCGGTTTTACCAAAACCTCTAAACCGGGCACCTATTTCCTGGCGCCAACAGCGCCCGCGGTAATACTAAGCTATTCGGAATTATTGTTTGACAGGGCCGAGGCCGCCGCACGCGGTTTTACTACTGATAATGCTGCCGACCTGTATAAGCAGGCCATTACGGCGTCTCTTAAACAATATGGTATTGCCGATAACGATATTAACACCTACCTGGCCCAGGCCGCGGTACAATACGATGCCGGTAACTATAAAAAAGCGATAGGCAACCAAAAATGGCTGGCCTTGTTTGGTCAAGGTCTGGAAGCTTTCGCGGAGTGGCGCCGGCTGGATTATCCGCAATTGCAGCCCGCGGTTGCCGGTACGCTTGGCGGCAAGCTGCCACAACGGTTCATATACCCCGGTACAGAACAATCACTCAACGGGACTAATTACCAAGCGGCAGTAGCCAGCCAGGGGCCCGATGTGTTAACCACCAAACTCTGGTTTGATGTTAATTAAACCAAACAACAATGGCCGCTAATTGCGGCCATTGTTGTTATCATACATCACGTCCATATGCTAAACTCCCGCAGGCAGGCTAAAGCCAAAGGTACTGCCTTCGCCAATGGCGCTTTTTACCCATATGCGGCCGTTCTGGGCCTCAATAAAATCTTTAGAGATAGCCAGGCCCAGGCCCGATCCCGATTTGTTCTGCCCGTCTGTAGGCACCTGGAAGTAGCGGTCAAACAGGCGTTTCTGGTATTGCTCGTCAATACCTTTACCCGTATCTTTTACCAAAAACTCCACACTGTTGCCTTTATTTAAGATACTGATAGTAACTTTTGATTTTTCGGCGCTGTAACGTAAGGCGTTCGACAAGAAGTTTACCAGCACCCAGGCAGTTTTTTCCACATCGGCATTAACACCGGGTAATTTTTCGTCTTTAACCAATTCCAGCTTTACCCCTTTTTGTTCGGCCTGGAAATTCACCGCAGCTATAGCATAATCAACGATCTTTTGCGGCTCAACAGGCACAAAATTAAGTTGTATGTTACCGGTTTCTACCTGCGAGAGCTCCAGTAACTCGCTGGTGATCTTTAGCAGACGATCGCTGTCATCATTAATGTGTTCCAACAGTTGCTGCTGCTCCGCGTTCATTTCGCCTACACGCTTATCTTTCATAAGTTTAAGGCTCATCTTTATAGATGAAATAGGCGTTTTCAACTCATGCGATATGGTGGCAATAAAGTTGGTTTTGGCCTCATCACGCTCTTTAAACTCGGTAATATTGCGCAGGATATATACCTTACCTGCCGATTTTTTAGCGATACTAATAGCTTGCGTTTGTCCCGGCGATAAATTAGGCACATTGATCTCCCTGCTTTCTAACTCAAAGAAGGAGTCTTTACCATCTATCACTATCTTAAAAGGTTTACCGGTACGGCTATCGTGAATGATGGATTTAAACAGATCGTTATTTTTAGCTACATCTTCAACCAAACAGCCTTCAACCTTGCTGTTACCCAGATTAAGCACATTTTTAGCCGTAGTGTTAATGAATAGTATTTCCTGCTTCTCGTTAACACCCACAATAGCATCGTGCATTTGCTCAATAATAGTTTCAATGCGTAGCTTGTCAGACATGATCTTGGAGATATTGCTGTTCTCCCACTCATTTAGCCTGTCGGCCATTTCATTAAAGGCGTTGGCTACCTCGGCAAATTCATCGCTCTGCGTAAACTCAATATGCTGGTTATAATTTCTGGGGCCAATGGTACGTATTCCTGTAAGTAAAGCTTTAAGCGGGTTAAAAATAATGCCGGGGAAATTAACACTGAAACTAAACAACACCAAAAAGGTGAACGCGCCAACCAAACCCAGCAACACCAATGATCTGTCTACCGCTTTACGGGCAGCATCATTCTTATGTACAATGGCCTGCATGTTCAGCTTCTCAATACTTAGCAGGTGGCGCCGTATCTGCCGTTCCAGGTCCTGTTCTTCCTCAGCCGTATGTTTTCCCTGCATTTGGTCAAAAGTGTTCTTTAAAGCGGCTACCGCCTGGGCCTCACCACGCTCGGTGATGTTTTTTTCTTCTTTGGTTAGTTGCGCGTTAAACGCCTCCATAGCGCCGGAGTTGAGCGGCAGGGTATTCTCATCCAATATGCTACGCATATCCCGGCAGTAACTCAGGCTCTCGTAGTTATCTTTCAGGATTATTTTGGCGCTGTTGGCTATACGGTTCATATACAGCACGCAGGTAGCGCCAAAAAACAGCACCACTATAAATAAAAAGCCGAAGCCTATGCGCAGTTTATTTTTTACTTTCATGATAATATCACTAAATCTGTTTGTTTCGCCGCTATATTTTTAAGCAATTCGTTAAATACGGTTGTCCGCAAAATAACCTGGAAGAGGCTCAAATGCGGCTTACCAATACAAATAGTAGTTATTTCGCGCTCGTCGGCCACCTGCATAATGGTTTGGGTGATCTTATCGCTTTTCAGCTTTATCACCTCGGCACCAAGCTCTGTGGCCAGTTTAAAATTATTAATTAAGTGGCGTTGTTTATCGAGTTTGATGCGCTCCATGCTTTCGTCACTGCTTTGCACATACAACACAATCCAGGGCGAACGGTAGTAGGACGCCAGCCTGGCCGTTTTTCGTATCACGATCTTGGCCGTTTCCGCATTGGATGATATGCAGGCCAGGAAACGCTCGGGCCGCAGCTTAATTTGCTTGGGTACCTCAATATCAATCTTACGCTCCAGGTGATGGGCCACTTCTTTCAGCGCTATCTCGCGCAGTTGTAATATCTTATCGTTCTGGAAAAAGTTTTGCAGGGCCCGCTCTATTTTTGCTTTCTCATATATCTTGCCTTCCTTTAGCCGGTCAATAAGCTCGTCGGCAGTCAAGTCGATATTCACCACCTCATCTGCCATCTGCAAAATTTTATCGGGTATTCTTTCTGTTATGCTGATACCGGTTATTTCTTCTATCTCTTCGTTTAGGCTTTCCAGGTGCTGGATGTTTACGGCGGTGATCACGCTGATACCGGCTTCCAGTATATCTACCACATCCTGCCAGCGCTTGGCATTCTTGCTCCCTTCAATATTGCTGTGGGCAAGTTCATCCACAATTACCACCTCGGGGTGGCGGTTAAGAATAGCTTGCAGGTCCATTTCTTCTAATTCCTTGCCCTTATAAAAGATATGGCGCCTTGGGATAACGGGTAAGCCTGCTAGTAAAGCATGTGTTTCCGCCCGGTTATGCGTTTCAATATACCCTATCTGTATACCAATGCCGTTACGCATCAGCGCATGCGCTTCCTGTAGCATACGGTAGCTTTTACCCACCCCGGCGCTCATGCCTATATAAATTTTAAGCTTACCACGGCGCGAGCGTTTTACCAGGTCGATAAAATCTTTTACAGAATTACCACTACTTGCGTCTTCGGGCATATCTTTTATTTTTTAAACTGTAAGATCCGGGAAGTTTGTTCACCGCCCGGATCAATTAAATTAAAAAGAAACAGCAAAACTCGCGGTAACCAACGGACTGTTGTTGGTGAAACCTGTCTGTTTTTGAAATATCTTGTCTTTACTATCGTAAACTTTTCCTTCCAGGCGTATCAGCGCGTTCTTAATCGGGGCGTAATCCACGTTCAGCGAATACCCTTTAGTATCAAAGCCGTGAGGCGTACCGGTGGCAATAAACACACCGTTTTTATCCTGGTAGTACTCAAACCTGCCGGCCATTGCCCACTTTTCCGCAAGCTGATAACGGGCTATGGCTACCGGCGATATAATGTGGTTATAATCGCTGCTTCCCTTCGCCTTTTGCTGTACACCGTAATCAAACCCGGCGGTTAAGCCAAATTTATCAGTTAATTGGAATATGCCATAAAAGTTATGGTATACACGGCGCACCTGCACCGAGTCGGGCCCTTCGGCGCCAATATAATTACTGTAGTTTAACGTAATATTATCAATCAGTTTATAAGCCACCTGTAAACCGCCGGCGGGCTTGCTGTTGCCATCCTGCCGGTTAATGCGCTGCCAGCCGTTCAGGTACAGGCCGCTTAAAGTGAGCTTACCGTCATCGGTGGTGTAAGTAAGCTTGGCGCCTGTTTCATAATAAGGTGTATTTTCTGAGGCGATATTACGGGTAAGTACCCAGCAATCTTTTGAAATAGCGCTTTCAAAGCCTATATGTGAGGCGAAGATACCGGCATCAAACCAAAGGTTGGCGCTTTTGGATAGCTTGACACCCGCGTTGGCCTCAAAAACGTTCTTGAATACACCCTGTTCTGATGCCAGATTGGCGTTAGCGTAAGTACCTGCCATTAGCGCCAGGTTTGCCCTTATATTCCCGTTATCATAATTGGCTTTTATAAAGCCCAGGTTAAGGTTAACCTCATTATGGCGGTTATGCGAATACACAAAAGACGGACGGGTGTTGTTAGCAGGGCGGTTAAAATCAAACCCGTAATACAATTCGGCATAGCCGCTGATGGTTAAATTGCCGCTATTTTTAAGGCTATCCTGAGCGAATAATGGTTTACCGCAAAGGATAAGGAGATATATGATTAAAAGTTTTTTCATTTTGAGTATCTAACAGGTGCCGGCCGGTAATAAAGCATGGGCATAAATTACATTCACTATCGGATAGTAAATACCGGCCGGCACTCGTATTATTTAAGTTCGTCTAAAGCCACATTCAATTTCAACACATTCACTTTTTCGGGGCCAAAAAGCGGTTTTTCGGTATGTTCCTTTACCAGCACGGCAACCTTCTGCTCATCAAGCTTGCGAAATTGCGCTACGCGTTTTACCTGTATCTGAGCGCCTGCCGGAGAAATATCCGGATCAAGGCCACTGCCTGAAGCGGTTACCATATCAGCAGGGATATCCGAGCGTTTAAGATAAGGGTGGTATTTCAGCAAGGTATCTATACGGCTGTTTACCTCTTTCAGGTAATCCGGGTTGCTTGGGCCTTTATTAGAGCCCGCTGAACCGGCCGCGTTATAACCCACAGCCGACGGGCGGCTCCAGAAGTACTGCGGTTTATCAAACTTTTGCCCTTCATTGGCATAGCCAACTATCTTACCATTAAGGGTAATGGTTTCCCCATTACCTTTTCCTTTAGAGAATTTACCTGCAAAGGAAATTACAACGGGATATATGATGCATAACAATACGGTTAATACTATGGTTAACCTGATAGATTGTATGAGCGTTTTCATGATTTTTACTTGTTAATATTTAGCAGCTTATATAAAGTAGGCTATTAAAAGGTCAATTAATTTTATACCAATGAACGGTGCAATTACGCCACCTATACCATAAATAAGCAGGTTGCGGCGCAGCAGCGCGCTGGCACCTATAGGTTTATATTCCACACCCTTTAATGCCAGCGGTATCAGCATTGGGATAATAATGGCGTTGAATATCACTGCTGACAGGATAGCGCTCTCGGGGCTGTGCAGGTGCATGATATTGATAGATTGCAAAGCCGGTATAGAAGCGATAAACAGCGCCGGAACAATAGCGAAATACTTAGCCACGTCATTAGCGATGGAAAAGGTGGTAAGCGTACCACGTGTAATGAGCAACTGCTTACCAATTTCAACAATCTCTATGAGTTTGGTTGGGTCGTTATCCAGGTCAACCATGTTACCGGCTTCTTTTGCAGCTTGTGTACCGCTATTCATGGCAACGCCTACATCAGCCTGGGCAAGTGCAGGGGCATCGTTGGTACCATCGCCCATCATGGCAACCAGTTTACCCGCAGCCTGCTCATGTTTTATGTATTTCATTTTATCTTCCGGGCGTGCTTCGGCAATAAAGTCGTCCACACCTGCTTTATCGGCAATAAACTTGGCGGTAAGCGGGTTATCACCGGTTACCATTACCGTTTTGATACCCATTTTGCGCAGGCGTTCAAAACGTTCAGCTATGCCGGGTTTAATAATATCCTGTAATTCTATTACGCCTATCACCTTTTCGTTTTGAGATACTACTAATGGGGTACCGCCATTTGACGATATAGCCTTTACCCTATCTTCTATCGCGGTATCAAACTGGTTACCGGCATTAATGGTAAGGTTGCGGATAGCATCAAACGCGCCTTTACGGATGCGTTTGCCATCGGGCGTATTGATACCGCTGGCACGGGTTTCGGCAGTGAACTTAATAAACTCTGAACCATCCGGAGCGGTTGAAGAGATACGGGTATTACCTTGCTGTGCCAGCTCGATGATCGATTTCCCTTCAGGGGTTTCATCCGCAAGTGAAGCCAGCACGCAGGCTTTTACCAATTCGTCTTCGCTTACGCCTTCGGCAGGGTAAAACCGGGTTGCCTTACGGTTACCGATGGTAATGGTACCTGTCTTGTCCAGCAGTAATACGTCGATATCGCCCGCGGTTTCAACCGCCTTGCCCGATTTGGTGATCACGTTGGCA
The DNA here is from genome assembly GCF_002288635.1 of Mucilaginibacter sp. MD40. Lineage (GTDB taxonomy): Bacteria > Bacteroidota > Bacteroidia > Sphingobacteriales > Sphingobacteriaceae > Mucilaginibacter. Next base: position 753,033 of record NZ_NRSW01000001.1, read on the forward strand.
CGCAGGGCCCTGTCCATACCGGCAATACCAATGGCCGATAGCAAGCCACCGATGGTGGTGGGTATTAAACATACAAACAGGGATATAAGCGCGGCTATAGTAATAGGGGTGTTGGCATAATCAGCAAACGGCTTCAGCGTTACGCATACAATGATAAACACCAGCGTAAAACTTGCCAATAATATGGTAAGGGCTATCTCGTTAGGGGTTTTCTGGCGGGCAGCTCCTTCAACCAAAGCGATCATCTTATCCAGGAAGCTTTCACCCGGTTGGGTAGTTACCACTACCTTGATACGGTCTGACAGTACTTTTGTACCGCCGGTAACAGATGATTTATCGCCGCCAGCCTCGCGGATAACCGGGGCTGACTCGCCGGTAATAGCCGACTCATCAATGGTAGCCAAACCTTCAATGATCTCGCCGTCGGTAGGGATAGTGTCGCCGGTTTCGCAGATAAACACATCGCCCTTCAGCAACTGGTTTGATGAGCGGGTTACTATTGAGCCATCTTCCAGCACTACATTAGCAGGGGTATCTTCCCTGGTTTTGCGCAAGCTATCGGCCTGGGCCTTGCCTCTCGCTTCGGCTATTGCCTCGGCAAAGTTGGCAAACAATAAGGTTAACAGCAGGATAGCGAATATCCAGCAGTTATAAGCGAATGAACCCTGGCCGGCATGCGTAAAACTGTATACCGTAACATATAACATTACCGCGGTACCAATCTCCACCGTGAACATCACGGGGTTGCGCATCATGGTTTTAGGGTTCAGTTTGATGAACGACTCCTTAAGCGCGGTTTGCACTAAAGCGGGTTCAAATAATTTATTTGATCTATTGCTCATTTCTTTATTCTTTATCTCTCGTTACAGAGCCTGTACTATTATTTAAGCATTGAAAAATATTCGGCTATCGGGCCCAGGGCCAAAGCGGGGAAGTATGACAATGCGTTGAGCACCATGATAACAGCAAACGTCATGATACCGAAGGTTACCGTATCTATTTTTAACGTACCTGCAGATTCGGGCACGAATTTCTTTTTGGCCAGTAAACCTGCAATGGCAACAGGGCCAATGATAGGCAGGAACCTTCCAATGAGGATCTCCAGACCGGTGATCACATTCCAGAAAATATTGTTATCGCCAAGGCCTTCAAAGCCCGACCCGTTATTGGCATTAGCCGAGGTGTTCTCATACAGCATTTCAGAAAAACCGTGATAGCCGGGGTTATTTAACCAGGATGATGGTTTAACTGCCCAGTTCGCGCTGCCATAATTATTGAACACATAGCTGGAAATAGCTGTTCCGGCAAGTATCAGGAAAGGGCTTAGCAGGGTGATGAGCGCGGCGATCTTTACTTCACGCGCCTCCACTTTATGGCCCATAAACTCAGGCGTACGCCCAACCATAAGGCCTGATATAAATACCGCGATGATGAGGTATATGAGGTAGTTAAGTATACCTACACCGCAACCGCCAAAAAAGGAGTTGATCATCATGCCGAGCAATTGCCATAAGCCTGTTAGCGGCATGGTACTATCATGCATACCATTTACGGAACCGGTTGATACAATAGTGGTCAACGTACTCCAGTAAGCGGTAGCCATTGGGCCTATTCGCACCTCTTTGCCCTCCATAGCACCTGTTGCCTGGCTAACGCCCATTTTAGCTATGGCAGGGTTACCACCAAGCTCACTGCTGATGGTTGGTATCATGAGCATGAACATACCCACCGCCATAACACCAAAAATTACCCAGCCCAGTTTTTTACGGCGGATGAAGTAGCCAAACGCCAGGATCATGGCCATAGGCACAATCATTTGCGCAACCACCTCGGTAATATTGGTTACATAGTTAGGATTTTCCAAAGGGTGGGCAGAGTTGGCGCCAAACCAGCCGCCGCCATTAGTGCCCAAATGCTTTATAGCGATAAACTGGGCGGCTGGGCCGCGCGATACATTAACGGTATCGCCTTGCAGCGAGATAAATTTATCCTTGCCGGCATAACTTGCAGGTGTGCCGTTAAAGGTAAGGATAAGGGCCACAACAACAGATAACGGCAATAACAACCGGGTGATAGACTTTACAAAGTATACCCAAAAGTTACCTACATCAGCAGTGGTTTTATCGCGCAGGGCTTTAAATACCGCAACCGCGCAGGCTATACCGGTAGCAGCGCTGGTAAACTGCAGAAACATGAATATAAAGTGCTGTATCAGATAGGTAGCACCTGTTTCGCCGCTGTAATGCTGCAGGTTACAGTTGGCAACAAAGCTGATAATGGTATTAAAAGCCAGGTCGGGTGTCATGCCGGGGTTGCCGTCGGGGTTAAGGGGCAATTTATCCTGGTACATTAATACGAAGAAGCCGTATACCAACCATAGCGAATTGATCACCATCATGGCTTTTAAGAACTGTTTCCAGTCCATTGGCTGGTTAGGGCTGATGCCTGATAATTTATATATGCCGTTTTCGATCGGCTTCATAAAATCCGTCCATACTTTTTCGCCAGCGAACATTTTGGCCAGGTATTTACCCAGCGGGATGCCTATGAGCAGCGTTATAGCGAACGAAACTAAAATTCCAGATAGTTCGGGGTTCATGTGTTAAAATTTTTCGGGTTTAAGCAGGACATACACCATGTATGCAAACACTGCAATGGAAATAATGAATAATGCGATCATGATATCTTCAGATTTTCTCGAACCAGTCGATGGATTTAAAAAATAACCAGCAGCAAATCACAAGCGCCAGTAATAAAATGGTTATAAGCATTTCTATTTGTTTTTCACGTGATGGTCAAGCGAAATGCCAAATACCTGAAATATATTTAATTCACTGTTATTCAGATATTTAAAATATTACAGAAATTGATTAAACAAAAAAACCCTTCCAAAATGGAAGGGTCCTGTTATCATTATGAAAAAGATCAGTTGATCTTATACTCGTCTATTTTACGATAAAGGGTAGTAAGGCCGATGCCCAAAAGCCGGGCAGTTTCGGTTTTATTGCCGTTGGTGCGGTCCAGTATACGTTTGATGTGCTGCCGCTCCACGCTGGCCAGATCAACCGCGTTGGCATCATCGGTTTCATAGTTAAACTCAGGCGGCAAAAGATCCGGGGTGAGTATACCCCCATCAGCCAGGATGGCTACACGTTCCATAACATTTTTAAGTTCTCGTATATTTCCCTTCCACTGGTGGCGGTTAAGCATGGTCAGAAAACCTGCATCCATTTTAGGTAAAAGTTTTCCGTGTTGCGCAAAAAACTCTTTAAGATAATAGTTGGACAGTAGCTCTATATCGTTAGGCCGTTCGTTTAATGATGGTAACGATATGGTGAATACCGACAGGCGGTAGTACAAATCAAGACGGAAGCGGCCCGCTTCGGCTTCTTTTTTCAGGTCGCGGTTGGTCGCGGCAATAATGCGGATATTAACTTTGGTGGTTTGCGTATCGCCTACCTTAATAAAGGTTTTACTTTCTAATACACGCAGCAGCTTAGCCTGCAGGTCCAGGTTCATTTCACCGATCTCATCCAAAAAAACAGTACCGTGTTTGGCTTCTTCCAGCAAGCCCTTTTTGTCTTTAACGGCACCAGTAAAAGCCCCGGCCTTATAACCGAATAATTCGCTTTCTAATAACTCGGCTGAAAAACTGCTGCAATTGATGGCTACAAATGGCATTTGGCGGCGTTCGCTCTCGTGATGGATGGCCGAGGCAAAAACCTCTTTACCGGTACCAGTTTCGCCCAATAGCAGTACCGTAGTATCTGTAACCGCTACTTTGCGGGCGAGAGATACGGCATCCTGTATCAGTTTTGAGTTGCCTATTATATTAGCGAAGCTGAATTTACCGGTTACCTTGCGCTGTTGTTCAAAAATACGTTGCTGCTGTATAGCCTTATCCATGGCCTGGTTTACCAGCGGGATGATCTTGTCGTTGTCATCACCTTTGGTGATGTAATTAAACGCGCCGTTTTGTATGGAGCGCACCCCATCGGCAATGGTACCGTAAGCCGTAAGATTAATTACCTCAACGTAGGGTTTTTTCTCTTTGATGGTTTTCACCAGATCAACGCCGTTAACATCGGGTAGCTTAACATCGCTCAATACCAATAAAACGTCTTCCTGCTGTAACAGCTTAAGGCCTTCTTTTCCTGTAAATGCCTGCAAAACAATAAAACCCTCAAGCCTGATGATCCGCGACAGCAGATCATTCAGCTTGGTTTCGTCGTCTATGATGAGTATAGATTGCGGCATGAGAAATAAAATGCAATACTATGGATTTTTTTGCTGCATTCTCAAGCGTTCAAATAATGAGGGGATGCGAAAGGGTTGTCTGTGTAGCTACAAAACTATTGCTGCCCTGCTTTTTCAACCCTTAGGCCCACATCTGTAACTTCGTGCAATGGGTTATCGCGCATGTTCTGCTCCAGCTCGAAATGCCATTTTCCACTTGCCGGAAACTTAAACCCTTTACGGAAAGGTATTTGATAACTGTACATATTACCGCTGCCACTGCCCAGCCACTCCCCGTCGGGGTTAGCTAATTTCAGTTCGTACCGTGTAACCAGGGTACGCTTACCGGGCGAGGTCATCCTCACCAGTATAAACATGTTTGAATAACGATAGCTGCCGGTAACCCTTAAATTAAAATAAAGGTTGTATGGTATGTTATTATCTGTGATATCCGCATCATATTTAACACGGTTAACGTAAGCCCAGTTATGATTGGCAATGGCGGTACTATCATCCATAACCCGCGATGCGTCGGTACAGCCCTGCAGCATAAGCCCCATTACGCATGCCAATATGAAAAACGATTGTTTAAAGCGTTTCATGGTTATTCCGGCCGGCTTGGGTTATTGTCGTTTCTCTGCTGCTGATCGCCTCTATTGCGGTTACGGTTATTGCGCCTGTTACGATTGCGATTATTGTTACCTCCCTCTGCCTTAAGCTGTCCATCCTGTGCCCCTTCGGCGCGCTCGGCTTGCGGCTGTGGTTTAGCCTGTGGCCTGTTGCCCGGTTGCTTATTAGGATTATCGCCCGGCTTACCATCAGGCCGGTTAGGCTTTTGCTGCTGGCGGTTATTGCCATCATTACGTTGTGCCTGCTGTTCGCCCCCAGGTCGGTTTTTATTCTTGTTTTTTTGCTTGTTTTTATTTTTGCGCTGCTCGTCCAACCGGGTAAGGCTATCCTGCCCAACTACGTTCTCATAGTCAAGCACCTTTACCGGTTTCGATTCCACTTCCACAATTTCGCCCAGGCTTTCAACCAACACACCTTCGCGGTTCATCTGCTGTATCTCTTTCACACGCTTAATAGGCAAAGGCACCCATGATTCTTCTCCGGGGTAGCTAAACCACATTACCCGTTTAAAAATGTCTGTTTTTTGCAGGCGCGCATCACCCTTTTCGGTCTTTAATACATTCACATTATCCGGAATATATTTCAGCGCGTCCATATAGGTATCCAGCTCGTAGTTAAGGCAGCATTTTAACTTACCGCACTGCCCCGCAAGCTTAAGTGTATTTAAAGAAAGGTTTTGATAACGCGCAGCAGCTGTTGACACCGTTTTAAAATCGGTAAGCCAGGTGCTGCAGCAAAGCTCACGCCCGCATGAGCCAATACCACCCAGACGGCTCGCCTCCTGGCGCATACCTATTTGGCGCATCTCGATACGGATGCGGAACGCCTCAGCCATTTTTTTGATCAGTTCTCTGAAATCCACACGGCCTTCGGCGGTATAATAAAATGTCGCCTTGGTTTTATCGCCCTGATAATCCACGTCGCTTATCTTCATGGATAAGTTGAGGTTTAACGCCAGCGTGCGCGATTTATGCATGGTTTCCCACTCAAGGTCTTTAGCAGCCTTCCATTTATCCACATCGGCAGGCGTAGCACGGCGATAGATCTTCTTCACCACATCTGCCTCTTTTACATGGCGCTTATGCATTTGCATGCGTACCAGTTCGCCTGTTATAGAAACATGGCCTATATCGTAGCCGCCAGTGTTGGTTTCCACAGCCACCAGGTCGCCTGCTTCCAGGTAAATATTATCGTTATTGTGGTAAAACTCCTTTCTCGAACCCTTAAATTTTACTTCAACTATCGAAAAAGGCTTATAATTTGTTGGCATGTCCATATGCGACAGCCAGTCGTGTACATCAAGTTTGGCGCAACCGTTTGTAAGGCATGAGCCGTTACTTTTGCACCCTGCCGGCGTACATCCGCCGGATGAGCAACTTCCGCATCCCATAATTAGTTCGGTATATAGTGATTCCCCTCAGGGACAATTTTCAAATGTAATATTTTTATAATCTGCAAAGATACGTCTAAAAACAAGATTTTAGGGTTTGCATTCCGCTCTATGTGATAATGGGCCTTTTCCAGCTCACTTATCACCGCTTCCGCCATCGCAAAGCTGATTACCTCTGCCATTTTTTTGGCGGTTTCGAGTTCATTTGCCGGCAACTTTACTATCCGGCCCACGCCAGCCCTTAGCAGGCAGCATTCGCGTAAAAAGCTGATACCATACCGAACGAAATTTTTCTGGTTTTCGCGCCCCATCTTGGCCACCTGTTCCACAAAATTCATTACCTCGAGGCCTTTGTTACCTACGCATAGTCTTAGCCACTGCACAAATAGCTCGTGGTAGTTTTTGCTATCCTGCTGCAGCATGGCTAATGCCTCTGTCATGTTACCATTGGCCAGGTAGGCAATTTCCGCTGCCGCGGTTTCGGTTTGGTGGTGGCGCGTAAGCATCTCTGTTTTTATATCCTCGTAATCTAAACAAGGGATCTTTACCAGTTGTGTACGCGAAAGAATGGTATTCAGTATTTGATCCTGGTTTTGCGCTACCAGTAAAAACAAAGTATTGGGCTGTGGCTCTTCAATTACCTTAAGCAGAGCGTTACCCTCTTTGTCCAGATATTCGGGCAACCATAGTATCAATATCTTGTAAGCAGACTCGAACGGTTTAAAGCTGAGTTTTTTGATGATCTGGTGGCACTCGGCAATGTTGATATTGGCTTGTTTATTTTCGGCATCCAGGTAGTTCCGCCAGATGTCCAGACTTAAATATGGGTTGGCGGTAAAAGCCTCGCGCCACTGCTCAATAAAAGTAAGCGCGTTATCGTCTTTATGCTTGGCAAAAAATGGATAGGAAAAGTGCAGGTCGGGGTGCATCAGTTTCTGGTATTTGCGGCACGATGCACAAACTCCGCAAGAATCACCTGGCTGCTTGTCCTCACATGAAACATATTGCGCATAGGCCACAGCCAAGGCCAAAGCCCCCGAACCCTCCGAGCCTAAAAACAGTTGCGCATGGCTTACCCTGTTCTCAATTACCGAATTAATAAGCCTTTGCTTAACCTCCTGCTGCCCTATGATCTCTTTAAACTGCATTTGGTGCAAAATAACGAATTGATTTTAGATGTACGATTTTAGATATTAGATTTAACACTGAACGCTCAATTGGTTTTAGATGTACGATTTTAGATATTAGATTTTAATCCCGGGCACTAAGGCAAATAATCCGACCTTTGCAGCTATTCATAGCATAGCCTGGCTTCAATCTAAAATCGCACATCTGAAATCTAATATCATCTGCATGCTTCAATCTAAAATCGTACATCTAAAATCTAATATCATCTGCATGCTTCAATTCAAAATCGTACATCTAAAATCTAATATCATCTGCATGCTTCAATCCAAAATCGTACATCTAAAATCTAAAATCCAATGAGAGTTATGGCTTTCGATTATGGCACCAAGCGTATCGGCATTGCCGTAACGGACCCTATGCAGATCATCGCGACCGGGCTGGATACCGTACACCCTATGCATATTATTGATTACCTGAAAAAGTATTTACAAACCGAAGCCGTGGAGCGCTTTATTGTAGGCGAGCCCAAGCAAATGGATAATACGCCTTCCCAATCGGCCATACATGTAAAGGGTTTTGTGAACCTGCTGAAAAAGAACTTTCCGGAGATACCCGTTGAAATGCTGGATGAGCGGTTTACTTCAAAAATGGCCTCTGCGGCCATAGCCCAAAGCGGCATGAATAAAAAAGCAAGGCAAAACAAGGAGCTAGTGGATACGGTATCGGCAGTGATACTGCTGCAAAGCTGGATGGAAAAGATCTGATCATCTGTTAAAATTTGTTAAGTTCCTGTGAAAGCGGTTTTTAAATAAATAGCTTTGGTGTAAGCTGTTTATAACGATGAAAAACCTTATCGCCTTGGCATATCTGCTAATAATATCCGTACCCCTATTTGCCCAATCGCAGGCAACGGATATTACTTATAATTTTGGCTTTGAAAATAACACTGAGGGTAAAGAATTACCTGATAAATGGATAGACCTCTTTCCAACAGAAAACTACACGGTAAAATCTGTTGGCGATGAAAGGCACAGTGGGAAGAGCGCTGCATTTATAGAACAAGTTAAACCGGGCACCACCCGTTCTTTCGGAAGTATTTCTCAAAAAATACCGGCAAAGTTTCTTGGTAAAACAATTGAATTTAAGGCCTGGATGAAAATGTCTAATGTTACCGGGTATGCTATGCTTACCGTTAGGATAGACAATGCCATACCACGCGTATCTGAATATAAAAATCTTTTTGGCCAAAACATTAAGGGAACCAGGGATTGGGCTGAATATACCTTGAAGGTTAACATCCCTATTGATGCACAAACTATGTATGTATCTGCGGTTTTAAACGGACCCGGTAAACTCTGGGTTGATGATGCTCAGATCTTGATTGACGGACAGGATATATCAACGGCAAAACTTAATCCTGACTACGACCCTAATGCGATAGCTTACGGTTATAACACTAAGGCATCGGGCAAAGTTAAACTGAAGGACGCCACACTTTATTATGAAACTTATGGACAGGGTGAACCGCTGCTATTATTACATGGCAATGGACACGAGATATACGCCTATAACTTCCAGATAAAGGATCTTGCTAAGAAGTTTAAAGTAATAGCAGTTGATACCCGCGGGCACGGTAAAAGTACAGATGAATCTGCCGGGCCGCTTACCTATGACCTTTTTGCTGAAGACATGAGGCAACTAATGGATTCATTACATATAAAAAGGACAAATATTTTAGGGTGGAGCGATGGCGGTAATACCGGGTTAATTATGGCTGTAAAATATCCGCAGTATGTAAATAAGCTTGCCATAATGGGTGCAAACCTTTTCCCGACAACTGATGCCTTGCCCGATACTGTACTTAACGAGGTTAAGCAAAGAATTGCGTATTACAAAACTAAAACCGATAAAGCATCGCAATTTAAACTACGCCTAAGCACGTTATTATTACAAGAACCGCATTTAACCTTTGATGAAATTCACAAAATCAAATCGCCGGTGTTGGTAATGGCTGGCGAACACGATCTTATCCTGGAAAAACATACCCGTGCTATTGCTCAAAACATACCCAAAAGCAAACTTATAATATTTAAAGGCGCATCGCATTATGCACCGTTTGAAATTCCCAAAGTTTTTACAGAGACCGTAATAGCGTTCATGAAGTAAAGTACCTCAATGACGCGTTTGGACGCCTAAAATCCATTAAAAATAAATTCCTTACCTTTGCCGCCATGGAAATTCTTGACGCGGCCCTGCAAGGCTACCTTGATAACCATTGCGACCCAGAGCCGTTAGGGTTGCAAAAGATAAACCGGGACACCCATCTGAAGATGCTAAAAGCTAACATGCTATCAGGACATTATCAGGGCCGGGTACTGAGCATGCTCAGTAAAATGATGCAGCCTAAACTTATTTTAGAAATAGGAACTTTTACCGGTTACTCTGCCATTTGCCTGGCCGAGGGATTGGTTGAGGGTGGCATTTTGCACACCATTGAGGTGAATGCAGAATATGAGGAAATGCTTAATTCACACTTTGAATCAACAAATGTGGATAAAAAAATCAAGCTACATATTGGCCCCGCAGAGGCCGTAATAGCTGATTTACAGGAAAATGATTTCGACATCGTGTTTATTGATGCGGATAAAAGAAATAATTTTAATTACTTTGAGTTAGTAATTAATAAAGTAAGGCCCGGAGGGTTGATAATAATTGATAATGTTTTGTGGAAGGGAAAAGTGTATGACGGCAACCAAAAAGACGCCGACACTGAAAGCTTTCGCAAACTAAATGAACAAATAGCTGTTAACACACAGGTTGAAAAACTCATACTACCTGTACGCGACGGACTGTTGCTCATCAGAAAAAAGTAAATTATGAAGAAACTCTTAATTATTGCTCTTCTTTCAGTTTCAGCATTAATTGCATCAACATCAGCCGTTTCGGCTCAAAGCGCTTCACAATCTTATATCGATAAGTTCAAAGATAATGCCATTCGCATTATGCATGAAACCGGCGTTCCTGCCAGTATTATCCTGGGAGTGGCTATGCATGAAAGCGGAAGCGGTAAAAGCGCTATAGCTAAAAATTTAAACAACCAATTTGGTGTAAAAGGCGGCGGCGGCGCGGTGTACTATAAAGGCAACAAAAAGGTGCGTACATCATACAAAAAGTACGACAGTGTATTGGATTCATTCAAAGATTTTGCCCGCATCATGACAGAGCGTAAGCAGTTTAGTCATCTGGCCGACAAGTTTACCCAGTATGATTATAAAGGCTGGGCAAAAGGCATCCAACGCAGCGGTTACTGCAGCAGTAAAAAATGGGCTGCACAGGTAATGGGCATCATTAAACACTACGGCCTTAATGAGTTTGACAGTGAAGAAGCCGTCAAAGATACCGCCTCTGCTAAAAAACCCGAACTGGCCAGCAACAATTAATATTATTGATTTTTAAACCTTAGGTTTGGCTCATCTATAAGCTAACTCATGCGTAAACTGGTCATCCTATTAATTGCTGCATTCTTCGTTACTTCCTGCGCGGCCAAAAAAGGCACTATCAGCAGCAGCAAAGCACGCAAAAACAACAAGGCCATACAAAAGCTTAACCGCGCAAGCATTGCTGCCCATAAAGACCTTACTTCCCTTGAGTATATCGAACGTTTTAAGGACATTGCCATACAGGAAATGAACACCTATGGTATACCTGCCAGCATTACCCTTGCACAGGGGTTATTTGAAAGCGGTGCAGGGAATAGCGACCTGGCAAAATTCGCCAACAACCATTTCGGCATCAAATGTGGCAGCACCTGGACTGGCGAAAGTTATTACAAGAACGATGATAACGAGAACGACTGCTTCAGGGTTTACGCTAACCCCGAAGAATCATTTCGCGACCACTCCGAGTTTTTGAAGAAAAAGAACTATGCCCGCCTCTTTGAGCTGGACAGGAACGATTATAACGGCTGGGCTTACGGCCTTAAGGCGTGCGGCTATGCAACCAACCCCAAATACCCGCAGCTGCTTATTAACCTCATCACCAAATACCAGCTTGACCAGTATGACCGCCCGGAAGGAGAGATAGCCAAAATTAAACGCGAGGACCGCGTATTGGGCGAAATAAACCAGAAAGTAAATACGCCCCAGCAGGATAGCATCACCAAAACCCCGCCTGATGATAAAATTTACACCGTTAAACAGGGCGATACACTATACAGCATTTCCAGGCGTTTTGGTATCACCGTTGACGACTTGCGTGAGCTGAATAAACTGCCTGATAACGGTATTAAAATTGGCCAGAAGCTGGTTGTAGTGAAATAGTGTTAAAGATTGTTAAAGTATAAATTACCCCGCTGCAAAGCCATAACTTTAAACTCTGTAATGAAGTTTTGGCTTACACTTTTTTTATTGGTATCCTGCTGTTCCGCGTTTGCCCAAGCGCCGGTAACTGGGATAGTATTTGACAAGAATAGCAGCGAGCGCATAGCCAAAGTTAATATTACCAACCTCAACAGCGGCAAAACCGCTTATAATGACCTCAAGGGTGAATTTAGCATAACCGCCAAAATTGGCGATCAGCTCGTATTTTCAAAACCCGATCACTTTAGTGATACCGTAAGCATTTCCAGTTACACGCCTTTGGCTATATATTTAAAGCCGGTGGCTATACAATTAAAAGAAGTAACCATCAAGGGAAAAAATCTTACACCCGAGCAGCAATTAGTCAACACTAAGCGCGAATACGCTAAAATTTATAGTCCATCCAGTAATCCCGATCTGCTTAATATGGGTAATGGCGGCGTGGGCCTCGGTATTGATGCTTTATATAATTTATTCAGCAAAAGCGGCCGTAATGCTGAAAAGTTAAGAGGGATAATTGACGACGAACAAAAGCAAAAAGTGATTGACTACCGGTTTAATAAAACGTTTGTACAGGGCGTTACCCATCTGGAAGAACCACGTCTTACCGATTTTATGCAGAAATACCGTCCGGGCTACTACCTCGTAACAACCGCCGGCGATTATGAGTTTATCGCTTACATCCGCACGAACCTTAAGCGTTATCTGCGGCATTCAAAAGCGCATGAGCTTCCGGCACTGCCAAAGGTTAAAGTAGACAACAATTGATCATCGTATTCCCATACATGCGCGTAGCCGGGATGGCTTTATTTCCATTTATCCTGGTGAAAAATGCTGCATTTAAAGCCGATGCCATACTCATTAACCACGAGCGCATCCATCTCCGGCAGCAGGCCGAGTTACTTATCCTTCCTTTTTATATACTTTACCTGTTAAATTACGTTATTAACATGTTGCGCTATAGAGCACATTATCCGGCTTACCGGAATATTGTGTTTGAGAAAGAAGCATATGACCATGAGGCGGATATGAATTATCTCGCTACGCGTAAATGGTACCGCTTCATGACCTATTTTTAATTAATACGATGAAATAACAGATTTTTACTTTTTATTTGTGTACATGTTTAAAACGGGTATTAAGCTTATCTTCCTGCTGGCACTCATCTACAGTGCAACGGCTTACGGGCAAACCACCGACACCCTTAAAAAGGACACTGTAAAAATTGACACGGCTTTACTGAATAAATACCGGATAAATTCCAGGAGAAATGCTATCCCTGTGCCACCGGCGCCCTTACAAATAAGGCAGGAACTTATACCGGTAACCATGCTGGATTATAAAGTAAGTTACTGGCGTAAATCCATCACTTTCGGCTTAAACTTTAACCAGTCTGCGTTTACAAATAATTATTCAGCGGGTGGTGTATCTTCAATAGCAATCGGCTCGAATTTTATTTATCATACCGAATACAATAAGGCACCTTTCAGCTATGTATCGGAACTCAACCTGCAATACGGTAAATCAAAAAGCAAAGGTTTAGGCTCACGAAAAACCAACGACCGTATTTTTTGGGATAATAAACTGGCCACGCAAATGGCCAAACACTGGTTTTTCTTTGGCGCGTTAAGCTTTGAATCGCAATTTGATAAAGGCTACACTTACGACCCTAATAATGTACTGCCACCAACGTTGATCTCAAATTTTATGGCGCCGGGTTACTTAACAGAATCTATCGGTTTTGAGTATAAACCTGCTTCGTATTTTGACCTGCGCTTGGGTACTGGTACCGCCCGCCAGACCTTTGTGCTGGACGATGCCATTTTCGCACCCGGACAAACCGACGCCTTTGGCGTAAAAAGAGGCAGAACCACCCGTACGGATATCGCCTTTCAGGCAGTAGCCATATTGGATAAGGATATTGCCAAAAACATGCACCTTAACGCCCGTTATGAAATGTTTGTACCTTACGGGCAACCTTTAAGTTATACCCGCCACCGTTTAGACGCAGTGCTGGCGGCCAAGGTAAACCGCTTGGTAAATGTATCATTAAACGGCACACTCCTGTTTGATAAAAACACCGGCATAAACGATATTCAGGGCACCGAAGGGTTGGCACTGGGTGTGTTGTATAAATTCCCCTGATCTTTAGTCAGCAGTTTGCGCTAAAGCGCTTACTTGCCCTTCCTTATTCCGTTGGCTGAAGCCAACGGCAATGATTTTGTCTTTTTAATCATTGCCGTCCCATACATGGGACGGGTAACAGGTATGTACAACATGTCTCTTGTTCAAATATCATCCGGCAATGATTTCTTCTTTCTATCATTGCCGTCCCATTCATGGGACGGATAACAAGCTTGAATGAACGGCTTCCTTCATTACCGTCTCATTCATGAGACGGAGAACTTGCATTTAAAAAATCAAAAGCTATATTTGCGCAATAAAATTCTCAAGGGGTGCCTTGCTTTGAGTAAAATCAAACTGAAAGACAGGCTGAGATCATACCCATGATCCCCCGGAACTCTGAATGGGAGCAATAAAACTCTAAAGTCGACTTAGGGTTATTCTGCTCCCCCTTTAGGGGGCCGGGGGGCGACACCTGATCCGGGTAATGCCGGCGTAGGGAGAGGTAAATAGTTAAGTATACTGCGGCTTTACCCTGGCGCGCAGCAAGTTTAACTCGTTATTGTTCATAAAATCTTGAAAAACCTATTCATGGCCATTATGGCCCTGCTGTTGCCCGTTGTTGCATCAGCCCAGTTTTCCATCAGCGGAAAAATCACCGATCAATCCGGCCAGGTTTTGGCCGGAGCTACCGTTTCCATCACTAATCCTGATGTAAGCGCGCAAACCAATAATCGCGGCGCGTACAGTCTTACCGGTTTATCCGCAGGCACTTACACGGTAAAAGCCAGTTACGTTGGTTTTACGCCGGTAACACGTAGCATCACAGTTAATGCTAACCAAACAGTAAATTTCACACTTACCAGTAATTTATTTACTACCGAAGAAGTAACCGTAACCGCTACACGCGCCAATAAAACGTCACCAACGGCGTTTACCAACCTGAGCAAAAAAGACATCCAGAAAAACAACTTCGGGCAGGATCTGCCTTATCTGCTTAACCAAACCCCGTCTGTGGTTACCACATCAGATGCCGGAGCGGGCGTGGGTTATACCGGTATCCGCATCCGCGGGAGCGATGCTACACGCATTAACGTAACCATCAATGGCATCCCTTATAACGATTCGGAAAGCCAGGGCTCGTACTTTGTAGACCTGCCTGACATCGCCTCATCTATCAACAATATACAGGTGCAGCGTGGGGTAGGTACATCAACCAATGGCGCAGGTGCTTTTGGGGGCAGTATCAACATACAAACCACTACCCGCCGCGATACCGGCTATGCCGACATCAGCAGCTCGGCTGGTTCTTATAACACCTTTAAAAATACCATTAACCTGGGTACGGGTTTATTGGGAGGTAAGTTTTCTGTAGATGGCCGCCTTTCGCAGATCACCTCTGACGGATACATTGATGCCGCCTCATCAGACCTTAAATCGTACTTTGTAAGCGGTGCTTATTACGGTAAAAACAGTACGCTACGGGCTAATATATTTTCAGGCAAGGAGCGTACTTTCCAGGCATGGAATGGTATACCTGATTATATTATCAGCGATAACTCGTTGCCCAATCACCGCACCTACAATGAGCTCGGCCTGATGCCAAACGGCCAGCGCTACCGCGACCAGGTAGATGATTACCTGCAAAACCATTACCAGTTATTATATGACCAAAAGGTATCGGACAAGTTATCATTCAGCGGGGCTTTACATTACACCCGAGGTAAAGGTTATTATGAAGAATACAAAGCCGGAGCGGCCGTTACTGATTACGGTTTAACACCGGTACATTATGGTACCGACACTATAAAAACCACTGATCTGGCACGCCGCCGCTGGCTGGATAATTATTTTTATGGCGTAACCTACGCCCTAAAGTATAACCCGCAAAGCAATCTTAATTTTACGCTTGGCGGTGCATACAACCAATATAAGGGAGCGCACTACGGGAATATTATTTATACAGAGCAAAGCGCGGGCATCCCGCCTAATTACCAGTACTACCGGGATGATGCAAAGAAGAATGACTTTAATATTTTTACCCGTGCTGAATGGCGCTTAGGCCAGGTGATCCTGAATGCGGATATGCAATACCGCCGCATTTATTACTCCTTCCTCGGTTTTGACCGCAACCTGAACAATGTGCAACAGGACGCTACCTTAAACTTCTTTAACCCCAAAGCTGGTATTACTTATCTGTTTAATGAAAATAACAACGTTTACTTCTCTTACGCGGTAGGTAATCACGAACCCAACCGCGATGATTATACCAACTCTACACCGGCAAGCCGTCCTAAGCCCGAGACACTGCATGATTTCGAGGCCGGATATCGCACGTCAGGCGATGTATTTAAAGGTGGCATCAACCTTTTTTACATGCTGTATAAAAACCAGCTGATCCTGACCGGCGCGCTTAATGATGTTGGGTCGCCCACCCGCGTAAACGTAGACAGGAGTTACCGTGCAGGTATTGAGTTTGACGGCAAAGTGCAGGCCACTAAACAATTAAGCATAGGGGCAACAGCTACTTTGAGTACCAATAAAATAGATAACTATACCCAATATTTAAGCAATACCAATGACAATACATTGGTGCCTATATACCTGCCTAAAACAGATATCGCTTACTCGCCTTCGTTCATTGCTTCGGGTGAGATAGCTTACAGCCCCGTTAAAGGTGGCGAGATCGCCTTGCTTAACAAATACATCAGCCAGCAATTCCTGGATAATACCATGAACACTAACCCGGCGGGCTTTCCGGCAACAGGTAACAACCGGTTTGTACGCGACAGGATGTTAAAGGGTTATTACGTTAGCGATGTGCGTTTGCGCTATAATTTCGCGGTTAAGCATGTAAAGAACATTGCTATAGGCTTACAGGTGAATAACATTTTCAATAGGGAGTACGAAGCAAACGGCGCTACGTACCCTGATATTGAAGGTGGCCAGGTAGTCAATTACAACTACTTTTTCGCGCAGGCTAAGCGCAACTTCATGTCATCGGTAACTATAAGCTTTTAACATGCAAAGCTGGGCACACCTATTTATTGAACAGGTTAGGGCCACTTCGCTGTTGGAGTGGCTGGCTGTGTTGTTAAGTGTTGCCGAGGTACTGCTGGCACGAGCCAATAAAGTGTGGCTATACCCCACAGGTATAGCCTCCACTTTAATTTCAGTTTATCTTTTACTAAATGTACATCTTTTTGCCGAAAGTTTGTTGAACGTATATTATGTGGTAATGAGCGTTTACGGATGGTATCACTGGGTAAAAAAGCGGCGCCTGACGCCTGTAAAAGTTAGCTTTGCCACACGTCGGGAATGGGTAATTACTTTATTGATCGTTTTTGCGGGCTGGGGAATACTTTATTGGCTGCTGGCCAGATTTACACCATCAACTGTTCCGCTATGGGATGCCTGGGTATCATCAACAGCCTGGGCGGGTATGTGGCTGCTGGCCCGCCGAAAGGTAGAGAATTGGCTACTGCTTAATGTAAGTAACCTGTTTGCTGTTCCGCTGCTGTTTCATAAAAACCTGGCGATGTTCGCGGTGTTAACGGCGTTTTTATTTATTGTAGCCATTTTCGGATATCTCGACTGGCGCAAAATAGCAAAAGAAGGTAAAGCATGAGCCAAATTCACCATCCATCAGAGATATTGCTGCCTGCGTGGGTTGAAACCATCAGAAAATACGCCGGCGAAGCAGAACAATCAGGCCGCCTGCACCCCAAACAGCTCGAACTGATCTACGAGCAGGAATGGTTTAATCTTTTAGCCCCGCAAATATATGGCGGGTTGCAAAAGAGCTTACCCGAAATTATCAGGACAGAAGAGGCCTTAAGCTGGGCCGATGGTAGTCTGGGATGGGTGGTTACCCTTTGCAGTGGAGCGGGCTTTTTTGGCGGCTATATTTCACCGGCTATTGCCCCCGGCATATTCGCAGACAAAGAAGTATGTTTAGCTGGCAGCGGCGCCGATACTGGTACAGCTAAAAGACACAAAGATGGCTATATCATTAATGGCAGCTGGAAGTATGCCAGCGGTGTGCACCACGCCACTTATATTACCATTAACTGCCGCATAATGGATAAAAGTGGGAATGAACTCTTAAAAGAAGGGATGCCGCTTATCCGGTCGTTTATCATCGACAGGGCCGACGTGCAACTACAACCCGGATGGAAGTACGTAGGAATGATCGCAACGGGCAGCGACGCATATAAAATTGAGAACATTTATGTGCCTGAAGACCGTTGCTTTGAGATTGCGCCACAGTCGGCGGTTGTTAAAGATCGACTATACCATTATCCTTTTTTGCAACTGGCAGAAGCTACGCTCGCGGCAAACCTATCTGGCATGGCGGTTAACTTTACAGATCTTTGCGGCGATGCCTTTGCTTATAAGGCCACTAACCTGCGCCGGGTAAGTTCAAAGAACGCCGATCTAATGATGGAGGAAAGGCAATACGCCGTTAATTTGTTAAACGACGCCCGGTTGGTTTTTCATGAGGCCGTTAACCTTTCATGGGGAGATATAGAGAATAAAGATTATTTAAAAGCCGTAAGCAGCGCCAGCCGCGTACTGGCCCGCATTGCCCGCGAAACGGTTGATGAGCTTTACCCTTACTGCGGCTTACTCGCCGCATCGCCAGATACGGAAATTAACCGTGTTTGGCGCGATATACATACCGCAAGCCAGCATTCCCTCCTTACCTTTCTCGAACTGTAACGTTAATCTTCTAAAAACGCTTTCAAGCTTTCCAGGGTATCTGCTTCCTCTTTAGGCTTGTCATGCCGCCAGCGTAGTATCCGTGGGAAACGAAGCGCTATGCCCGATTTATGCCTTGTTGACCTGTTGATGCCTTCGAAACCTATTTCAAATACCAGCTCAGGCTTAACCGTACGTACCGGACCAAATTTTTCGAGCGTGTTGCGCTTAACAAAGTAATCAACTTTATTGATTTCCGCATCAGTAAGGCCTGAATAAGCTTTGGCAAAAGGCACCAGTTTATCTCCATCCCACACAGCAAAGGTGTAATCCGTATACAGGTCGGCACGGCGGCCGTGGCCTTTTTGGGCGTATATCATTACCGCATCTACCGATAGCGGGTCTATCTTCCATTTCCACCAGTCGCCCCGGCGCCTGCCTACCTGGTAGGTGGCGCTTTTGCGCTTAAGCATAATACCTTCCGCTATCATCGCTCTTGATTGCTCCCTTATGCTCTCAAGCTTCTCCCAACTATTAAAATCTATCAGGGTAGATAACCTGAACACTTCCTGATAAGCAGAATTACCTTGAAGCCCCTCTAACAAACTCCGACGCTCAGCCTGTGTTTTGCTACGTATGTCTTCGCCCTCATATTCCAGGCAATCATAAACAATGGTAGCGACAGGGCTATCGGTTAAAATTTTCTTACTTAGATTTTTTCGGCCTATACGGGTTTGCAATACATTAAAAGGCAGCGGTTTTCCATCCCTGAAACTCAATATCTCTCCGTCAAGCACTGTACCATCGGGTAAGGCCTGTAGAAAGGAATGCAATTCAGGAAATTTTTCGGTAGCCAGATCTTCGCCACGGCTCCATATAAATATTTCTCCGCCGCGCTTGATCATCTGAGCACGTATACCATCCCATTTCCACTCTGCCTGCCATTGCTCCGCGTCGCCAAGCGAGGCTTCAACATCGGCCGCTGATTTTTGTCTTTCTGATGTTTCCTGTATGGGATATGCCAGGAAAAACGGGTAGGGCCTCGAAATATCGTCCGAAGCGGTTTGCTCCTGCACCAGTTGGTCAAACGTGTAATTCTCAGGCATCCATTTACCCATAATGCGATGGGTTAATGCCGGTGCCTCAATACCTGTGACATCGGCCAGTGCTTTTACCACCAGGTTTTGTGATACGCCTATACGGAAACTGCCGGTAAGTAATTTGTTAAATACAAACCGCTCCTGGCTATCCAGCATAGCCCATGAGGTCAACAGCCAGTCCTTCTTCTCCGCCTCGGTCTTATCCGCCAGGGCATTGATCTCGGCAATCCATTCGGTTAAGGTTTTACTGCTGCTGCTTTCATTTTCCGGCATCAGTAATGACATGGTTTCGGCCAGGTCACCAACTACATGATAGCTTTCCTCAAACAGCCAGGCCGGGATATTTGATGCCTCAATAGCCCAATGCCTGATGAGCGTAGCATTGATCTGGCGTTTGGGCCTGCGGCCGGTAAAAAGAGCCAGCATGTGCATTTTATCTGTATCCGGCACAGTAGCAAAGTAATTCTTTAAAACCTTTACCTTTTCGTTGGTTTTGTTGGTTTCGTCCAGAGAAAGAAAAAGTTGTGCAAATGCTTTCATTAAACCATCTCCTTTCTATCAGTTAGTTCCGCTGTTTCTTCCTTCTCCTCCTTTTCGGTAATGGTAGCGTCCTCTTCCTCTCCGCCGTAAAGGGTATGTACTTCCCGGGCGTTAAAACCGATCTCGTTGAGGTAACGTGTAAAAGAAGCGGTGTAGCCATGCGTAAGATATACGCATTCGCAGCCGGTGGCATCAATGGCACTAACCAGGCCATCCCAATCGGCATGGTCAGACATGATGAAACCTCTATCAGCAGCGCGCCTGCGCTTTGCCCCCCGCAGGGCCATCCACCCGCTGCAATAACCAAAACTATAAGGCCCAAACTTGCGCATCCATGGCGTACCAACTGCCGATGGCGGCGCCAGTATAATCCCTTTACGCACATCTTCTTTTACCGAAGCTTGTGTAATACGCTCTGTGGAGTTTAACACAACGCCATTGCGCCTTAACGCTTCGTTCGTATTCTCGATAACACCATGGGTGTATACTTTTCCAATATCCAGATCGAGGTTTTGTAATATACGCTGCGCTTTACCCAGCGAGTAACCGACAATGATGGTGGCGACACCATTTTCCTTATTGGTTTGCCACCAGTTATTAATATCCCTGAATAATTGCTGCTGCGGCTTCCAGGTGTACACCGGCATCCCAAAAGTACATTCGGAAATAAAATGATGGCACTTTACCGGTTCAAAAGGTGTGGATATGCCATCATCTTCAGTCTTATAATCGCCGGAAACCACCCACACCTGCCCTTTATATTCTATACGGATCTGCGCCGAACCAATCACGTGCCCCGCCGGGTGTAGGGATATTTGTACGCCATTTTTTACAACTGTTTCGCCATAACCAATGGTTTGCAGATTGATGTCGCCCAGGCGATATAACATCACCTCTCGTGAGAGATGATGTGCCAAATAGTTTTTATGCCCAAAATAAGCATGATCTGCATGGGCATGGGTAATCACGGCATCATCTACCGGCTTCCAAGGGTCGATATAAAACCTACCCTGCTCACAATAAATGCCTCTGTCTGTAAATTCCAGCAATGGTTTGGCCATAGTTTAGATAACCTACAGGAATTGAATAAGTTTTAAACAGGATATATCCTGCCGATAACAAGCATTTTTATACAAAACGGGCCACTGCATCAGCGGCCCGTTTTGTATAAATTTATAGTGAATTCTATTTCAGCACTTCGCCAATAGCGGTGCCTATATTGCCGCTCGGCGCCTGTATATGCAGCAATTCTGCAACGGTAGGGGCAATATCGGTCATATGGGTTTCGCGGGTAAGGCTGCCATGTTTTATACCCCAACCCATAAATACCAATGGTATGTGCGCGTCATAAGGGTTCCAGGTGCCGTGGGTTGTACCTGTTTGGCCATGGCCGCTGTACCAGCCGGGCTTCAACACAATTTGTATAGTGCCGCTATGTTCGGGGCTATAGCCATTTTGTATGCGCTCACGCAGTGCTGATGGTATGTTGGCTTCCTGCACACGCTGCATATCTACCGCGTAAGCTATTGCAGGCTGTGTCATCAGGTATTGTATGCAATCAAACTTCAGTGCTTCTTCGCTTACTTTCTGCTTTCTTATCTCGGCATAATTAAAGTTAACCTGGTAGTTATTAAAGCTCAACACGGCCCTTTTTAAGTTGTATTTTTCTTCCAATACTTTGTTAAGGCTGGTCAGGGCCACACCATCATTCCAGATACCGCCGGGTATGCGATGATCTTGCAGGAATGTAGCATTGTGCGCCGCGCCATGATCGGCAGTTAGGAAAACAGTATAATTACCTTTACCCAGTTTACCATCAAGGTAGGTAAAAAACGCGGCCAGGTCTTTGTCTAAACGCAGGTAAGTGTCCTCAGCCTCTACCGAATTAGGGCCAAACTGGTGGCCTACATAATCGGTAGATGACAAGCTAACCGCCAGGAAATCTGTAACGGTATTGGTACCAAGCTTTTCACCTTCAACCGCGGCACGGGCAAGGTCGAGCGTTAAACTGTTACCGAAAGGTGTAGAACGAATCATGCCCACATTGCCCTTATACAGCGTGGAGGTTTTAATAGGAAAAACGGGAGCATCCGTTCCGCTGAACTTTCCTTCATACGCAGGGCTGTTATCCGGCGCGCTTTGTACGTAGCTATTAACGGGATACAAAGTGTTCCAATCCTGGTTCAGGTACTTTTCCGCAGGCTTGCCGGCATTAAAGGATTTTACCCAGGCAGGCAGGTCGGTCATGTAATAAGTGCTGCTTATCCAGTTGCCAGTAGCATCATCAAACCAGTAAGCAGCATTTGCGGCGTGCCCGGCAGGTAATATCCCGCCACGGTCTTTCAACGCTATACCAATAACTTTTGAGCGGAAATTGGTTGCCAGCTTAAGCTCATCGGTAACCGTGCTGGCCAGCAAATTACGGGGTGACATTTTACCCGCTTTTGAGGTACTGCCAACCGCGGTAACGGTGCTGTCATCTGTGCAATAGATGGTTTTGCCGGTAGCCTGTATAATAAAATCGTTCCCGGCAATACCATGAATAGATGGTACTGACCCGGTGTAAATACATGTATGCCCGGCGGCTGTTACCGTAGGTATATATGGGATCAGTGTATTTTCGCAGGTAAAACCTTCGTTAAGCAGGCGTTTAAAGCCGCCGGTTTGGTAGCGATCATAATACCGGTACAAATAATCCCAGCGCATTTGGTCAACCACTACACCCACTACCAACTTAGGACGAGGCAGAGCAGCCTGAGCCGCGGTAAATTTTTTATTCTGGGCGGATGCGGTAAATACCACAGCCGCAAAACTCAATGAAAGCAGAAAAGATCTCTTCATGATACGTTTGCTGTAATAAAGGGCAAATATCATACTTTACATATGTAAACAATGTGATATTTATGTTATAAAGCCGTTACATAACCAGCTATTACAGCTTAAATTTCCCTTTTAAGGCGGCAAGCTTTAAGGCCATATCTGTTTCAGGTTCGGCTTTTTGCTGAGGCCTCGTGTTAAAATTCTTACCGGCAGGGCGGTTTTCTTTAGGGCGATTATTACTATTTGCAGCCTGCTCGCGCTTCTCCGTTTCCTTCATACTTAACGAAATACGCTTACGGTTAACATCAACTTCGGTAACGGTTACTTCCACGCGCTGATGAACTTTCAGGACCTCGTTGGGGTCTTTGATGAAACGATTGGTGATCTGGCTCAAATGCACCAAACCATCCTGGTGAACGCCTATATCCACAAAAGCTCCAAAGTTGGTAATGTTAGTGACGATGCCGGGCAGTTTCATCCCTACTTTAAGATCGCTAATGGCATTAACACCTTCGGTAAAGCTAAACGCCTCAAATTGCTCACGCGGGTCGCGACCAGGCTTGGCCAGCTCGGCCATAATATCGTTAAGGGTTGGTAAGCCCACGGTATCAGAAATATATTTCTGCAATGGGATGGAAGCACGCAGCTTTTGATCACGCATCAGATCGCGGACGCTGCATTTCAGGTCGGCAGCCATTTGTTCTACCAGGGCATAACGCTCCGGGTGAACGGCACTTTCGTCAAGCGGGTTCTCCGCTCCACGGATGCGAAGGAAACCGGCTGCCTGCTCAAAGGCTTTATCGCCAAGGCGCGCCACTTTCTTCAATTGGCTACGCTGCTTAAAGGCACCGTTCTGGTTACGATAGTCCACAATATTCTGTGCCAGTTGCGGACCAAGTCCTGATATATATGACAGTATTTGTTTTGATGCCGTGTTCAATTCAACACCTACGGCGTTCACACAACTGATAACGGTATCATCCAGCGATGTTTGCAGTTTATTCTGGTCTACATCGTGCTGGTATTGGCCAACACCGATAGATTTTGGGTCTATCTTAACCAATTCCGCAAGCGGGTCCATCAAACGGCGACCGATCGACACCGCACCCCGCACGGTAACATCTTGGTCCGGGAATTCTTCACGGGCCACTTCAGATGCCGAGTAGATGGATGCGCCGCTCTCGTTTACCATCACAATGGTAGTACCCGGTAGGTTTAGCTTACGAACAAAAACCTCTGTTTCGCGGCCTGCAGTACCATTACCAATGGCAATAGCTTCTATATCGTATTTTTTAAACAGGTGCTCAATTGTCTTTTCTGCTTCGCGTGCCTGGCCGACTCCGGTATGCGGAAAAATGGCGGTATACTCTAACAGCTTACCCTGCTCATCCAGGCAAACCACTTTGCAACCCGTACGGAACCCGGGGTCGATAGCCATCATGCGTTTCTGCCCAAGCGGGGCACTTAACAACAGCTGACGAGCATTCTCCGCAAATACGCGGATGGCTTCTTCATCCGCGTTCTTTTTAGTGAGCAGGCGTATCTCAGTTTCCATCGATGGCTTGAGCAAGCGCTTATAGCCATCAGCAATAGCCAGTTTCATTTGCGCAGCTGCTGCGTTGTTAGCAGTGATAAACTCGCGCTCTAACAGGTCAATGGCATCCTCTTCGGCCGGTTTGATATCCAACCACAGTATTTCTTCCTTTTCGCCGCGGCGCATGGCCAGCACGCGGTGCGATGGCGCGGATTTAACCGGCTCTGTCCAGTCGAAATAGTCTTTATATTTAATGCCTGTTTCCTCCTTGCCGGGAATAACCTTCGACTCAAATACGCCTTTTTCGGTAAATAACTGGCGCATCATAGCACGGGTTTCGGCATTTTCACTAATGTATTCGGCTATGATATCACGAGCACCGGCTAACGCCTCAGCAGTGTCTTTCACTCCTTTTTCTTCGCCGATGTATTTGGCCGCTTCGCCGTCTACGTCAAAAGTTTTTTGCGCAAGAATGGCATCTGCTAAGGGCTGCAAGCCCTTTTCGCGGGCTGCAGTCGCGCGGGTTTTGCGCTTTGGGCGGTAAGGCAGGTAAATATCCTCTAAGGCTACCATGGTTTCAGCCGCGTTGACCTGCTGCTGCAGATCGTCTGTTAACTTACCCATATCACTTAACGATTTCAGGATAGCTTCGCGGCGTTTATCCAGGTCGCGCAGTTGTTGTACACGGTCGCGGATGGCGGCTACCTGCACCTCATCTAAACTGCCGGTAAGCTCTTTTCGGTAACGCGATATAAAGGGAACGGTTGCGCCTTCATCAAGCAGGGCAATAGTTGCCGCCACCTGTTTGCTGCCAACAGAAAGTTCCTGTGCTATTTTAATATTGTATTCCATGGTTGTGTGATTTCACCGATTATTTAAGGATTGCTCCGATGTTGATTTTGTAATTCACTGAGGCAATTCAAAAATAACAGGATTGCGAAGTTGAGGGTAATTGAGAAGAAAAGCAATTGAAAAATTAAGGCAGAGCTGTCATGAACTCTGCCTTAAAGGATTATTTTTCGATTACAATATATTAATGCGCTTCCAGCCAATTTGATCCCGTGCCTATCTCAACCATAATCGGCACCTCTGTTTTGATGGCGTTCTTCATGTTCTCGGTGATGATCGGTTTGATAATGTCGAGCTCGCTTTTCACTACATCAAACACCAACTCGTCATGCACCTGCATGGTCATTTTTGACTGCAGGTTTTTGGCTTTCATTTCACGGTGAATGTTGATCATGGCAATCTTGATCATATCCGCAGCTGAACCCTGTATAGGCGCGTTGATGGCATTTCGCTCGGCAAAGCCGCGCACGGTTGCGTTGGCCGAATTGATATCGCGCAGATAACGGCGGCGGCCCATCAGCGTAGTCACATAACCGTTCTCGCGGGCAAAGTTCATGGTATCGCTCATGTATTGCTTAATGCCCGGGTACTGTGCAAAATATTGCTCTATAATATCTGCAGCTTCTTTGCGTGGTATGCCCAGGTTTTGTGATAGCCCGAATGCTGACTGCCCGTAAATGATACCGAAGTTAACCGCCTTTGCATTGCGGCGCTGTGTACCATCCACTTCCCCTAAAGCCACGCCATAAACTTTGGCAGCAGTAGCGGTATGGATGTCAACATTATCAATAAAGGCCTGGCACATGTTGGGGTCTTTACTTATCTCGGCGATGATGCGCAACTCGATCTGCGAATAATCCGCCGAAACGATGATGTGGTTTTCATCCCTTGGAATAAACGCTTTGCGCACTTCACGGCCGCGCTCTGTACGGATAGGGATATTCTGCAGGTTAGGGTTGGTTGAACTTAAACGGCCCGTTGCCGCTACCGCCTGGTTATATGAGGTATGTACACGACCTGTTTTGACATTCACCATGGTTGGCAGGGCATCTACGTAGGTAGATTTTAGTTTCTGCAACTGGCGAAAATCCAGTATATCACGCACAATGTCGCTCTTGGCAGCCAACGCCATCAACACATCCTCGCCGGTTTGGTACTGGCCGGTTTTGGTTTTTTTAGCTTTAGGGTCGAGCATTAGCTTTTCAAACAACACCTCGCCTAATTGCTTTGGCGATGCAATGTTAAAACGCACGCCGGCCTTTTCATAAACTGTTTTTTCCAGTTTGGCTATATCGGTTTCCAGTTCTTTGGAAAACTCACGCAGCGTATCGTTATCTATTCGAACGCCTTCGTGTTCAATATCGGCCAATACATATATCAGCGGATTCTCTATCTCGTGCAGTAATTTCTCTGCCTCTACTTCTTTTATTTTGGGCTCAAAAACAGTGCGAAGCTGCAGGGTTACGTCAGCATCTTCTGCTGCGTAATCTTTTATTTTCTCTATCTCTACATCGCGCATGTTGCCCTGGTTTTTACCTTTAGGGCCAATGAGCTCGGTGATAGAAACAGGTTTATAGTTTAAGTAGTTTTCAGAAAGGATATCCATGTTGTGGCGGGTATCCGGGTCGATCACATAATGCGCCATCATGGTATCAAACAAGTCGCCTTTCATTTCCACATCGTACCACTTCAACATCAGGATGTCGAATTTCAGGTTTTGGCCTGTTTTACCGATGGCAGGATCCTCAAAGACAGGTTTAAACTCCGCTACTATCTTCTTTGCCTCTGCTTCATCGGCAGGGACAGGTACATACCAGCCGTGGTGATGCTTAACAGCAAACGACAAGCCCACCAATTCGCAAAAGTTAGCATCAGTACCTGTAGTTTCCGTATCAAAGCAAATGTGTTTTTGCGCTTTTAATACGCTGATCAGTTCCGCGCGTTTTTCAAAAGTATCTGCCAGGATATACTCGTGCTCAATGGTATTGATATTCTTGATCTCTACCGGAGCGGGTGGCTCATAAATATCCTCAACATCAACCGTAAGTGTGGTACGGCCGCCTGCAACCGGGTTACCAAAAAGATCGGTTTGTACAGTCACCGCCCGTGTTTCGGTGATGCTGAAATCATCGCCGAATACCCTTCGGCCCAGCGTACGGAACTCCAACTCGGCAAATAGCGGCTCCAGCAAGTCTTTACTTGGCGCGCACATCTCCAAACCGGCCTCATCCAGTTCAACCGGAACATCTAACAGAATTGTAGCCAGTTTTTTGGAAAGCAAGCCCTGCTCGGCATATTTCTCCACATTCTCCCTCATTTTGCCCTTTAACTCGTGGCTGTGGGCAATAATGTTTTCCATGGAGCCATACTGTTTAATAAGCGCCTTGGCTGTTTTTTCGCCAATGCCCGGGATGCCGGGGATATTGTCCACCGCATCACCCCAAAGGCCCAATATATCAATCACCTGTTCAACATGTTCCACTTCCCACTTTTTGCAAACCTCTTCAACACCCAAGATCTCCATATCATTACCCATGCGGGCTGGTTTGTAAATCTTGATGTTTTCAGACACCAGTTGTGCAAAATCCTTATCGGGGGTCATGCAATATACCTGATAACCTTTCTTTTCAGCCTTTTTAGCAAGGGTACCGATAATGTCATCAGCCTCGTAGCCATCTGATGTGATGAGTGGTATGTTGAACCCAAGCACTACTTTAAAAATATAGGGCAGTGCCTTAGACAGGTCCTCGGGCATAGCCTCGCGATGGGCTTTGTAATGTTCGTAATCGGTATGGCGCTCGGTTGGGGCATCAGTGTCAAATACCACCGCCATGTGGGTTGGCTTCTCCTTTTTAAGCACATCAAGCAGGGTATTGGTAAAACCCATTACCGCAGAGGTGTTTAAACCACCCGATGTAAAGCGCGGACTTTTACTTAATGCAAAATGAGCCCGGTATATCAGGGCCATACCATCTAAAAGGAAGAGCTTCTTCATATTTATTGATGATTACACTGATTATTGATGCGATGTCACCGATTGCAGTGTCATGGCACCTAACTCAATGCGATTGTTCAGATTACTATGTTTTCAAAAATACGATTTATGGTTGATGAGTAACTAATCGGTGAAATCATTTTCAAGTCGGTGAAATCTTCTATCTGAAAGAGCACTCCGGCACATGATCATTCACCATACCCACCGCCTGCATAAAGGCATAACATATTGTAGTGCCGAAAAACTTAAAACCCCGCTTTTTCATATCCTTACTAATGGCATCAGACTCTGCAGTACTTACCAACGGACCATGGTAAGCCGTGATGGGTTTCTCGTTGGGCATAAAGCTGTACAGGTAATTATTAAAGGAGCCAAACTCTTTCTGCACATCTATAAATAATTGCGCGTTACGGATAGCCGAATCGATCTTTAAGCGGTTACGGATAATGCCTGCATCATTAAGCAAACGTTCTTTGTCCGCCTCCGTAAAGGCGGCTACCTTTTTCACAGCAAAATTGGCAAAGGCTTTGGCATAGTTTTCCCTCCGGCGCAAGATGGTTATCCAGCTAAGGCCTGCCTGTGCCGCTTCAAGCGTTAAAAACTCAAACAAAACCTTATCGTCATGAGTGGTTTTGCCCCATTCCTTATCATGGTATTCCATATACAGCGGGTCGGTACCGCACCAGAAGCAGCGGGTAAGTTCAGTTGGCAGTTTTGAGTTGGCAGTTGGCATAGTTCAATATTAATGTTGTCATTGTGAGGAGGGAAGCGACGTGGCAATATCAGAGGACATGTGGACATACTGAGATTATTGATGTATATACTTTAAGAATATTTGTATCAATGAGCTCCCTTCGGTCGGTTGTCCACGCTATCGGTCGCAATGACATGGTGAAGATTATAAATCGTTTAACTCATCCCAATATTCTACGGCACGGCGATAATGCGGAATAACAATAGAGCCGCCCACCAGGTTAGCTATCATAAATACCTCGTTCATTTCATCGTGGTTTACACCGGCTTCGTGGCATTTGCCAAGGTGGTATTTGATGCAGTCGTCGCAGCGTAGCACCATGGATGCTACCAGGCCAAGCATTTCTTTGGTTTTTACATCCAGCGCACCATCGGCGTAAGTGGTGGCATCCAGCGCAAAAAAGCGTTTTATGTTGGTGTTGGCGGTTTCCATTATCCTGTCGTTCATTTTTGTACGATAGGCTTCAAAGTCGTTTATCAGTTGTCCCATGAGATTTATTTTAGCGTCTCTAAAATGGGTTCTTTTTTGTTAATTAGCGCAAAATTTAATCAACCTTTACGCTCACATGAAATTTTTCAGCTCCTTGTTTGTTTTTAGCTTCCTTTTTATAACGAGTGTATTTTCTCAAAGTAATTTTAAGCCAGGTTATTTCTTAACTACTCAAAATGATACCGTAAAAGGATTTATCAACTACCGCGAGTGGGACCAAAACCCTAAACAGGTTATTTTTAAACCGGCCTTAAATTCGCCTTCGCAGAATATAACATTAAATAACGCGAACGGATTTGGAGTAAACGGATTTGAATACTACACCAAAGCAATTGTAAAGGTAAGCACAAGCCTGGAGAGCTTGGCCGAATTACCGCGGGATGTAGATACTACCTACCGTGTTGATACCGCCTTCCTTAAAATTGTTGTAAACGGCAGTAAACTCATATTTTATACCTACAACACGAATATAAAACCTGTTTACTATGTAGGCAACAGAAGCACAGGAGAAATTACACCACTGAAAAGGTATGTGTACCTTGATGAGAATGGAACTATAAAAAACTTAGATATTTTCAGGAGCCAGCTTATAGGTCTGGCTATGCTTAACCAGCCCGGTAACCAAAAGCTTCAGGATATAATTGCCAGCGTTAAATATGATGAGTATCAGCTGGCCAATATTGTAGCGTTAATTAATGGTTATCCTAAAACAAAAAAAGTAATAATCAATAACGGTGCAACACGTTTTTTTGCCGGGGCTGGTGTTGGGTTTTCAACGCTCAAGTTTAGCGGTGATGTAGCTCCATTTTCAAATGGTGCATCGGCGCGTTCAGTAACGCCAATCGTATCCGCCGGCTTAGATTTTTTAGTAAATAAGCAAACCGAAAAGCTAATCATAAGATTTGAGTTGACTGCCACAGGAAAGCATTTTTCAATTACAGAAATACCTCAGGAAAACAGGTCGAACAGCCTTGACT
This sequence comes from Mucilaginibacter sp. MD40, assembly GCF_002288635.1. GTDB lineage: Bacteria > Bacteroidota > Bacteroidia > Sphingobacteriales > Sphingobacteriaceae > Mucilaginibacter. The sequence continues at coordinate 783,658 of NZ_NRSW01000001.1, forward strand.
TTAAATATCTGAACCTCGGCTTTATCCCTCAATTGATGTACAATATTTATTCAACAGATAAATTAAAAGTATTCTTAAACGCGGGTTTAGGGTTTAATCTTAATACATACAATAAATATGCTTACGAATTAAATTTTCGTGGAGATATTACCCGAATGAATAAATTCCCGGAATTTGAAGGATTTGTTTTTACTATACCCATTAAAGCCGGGGTGCAGATTAACAAGCATGTACAAATCTATGGAGGCTATTCGCTACCTTCTGCTATAACAAGTTACAGTGCGTGGGATGCAAGCGTAGCTACGGTTAGCGGCGGCGTCAACTATTTATTTAAATAATGATCACCTTTACACGTGTCGACCATTTCCATATCTGCGTACCGCCGGAAAAACTGGAAGAAGCGAAAGCGTTTTATATTGAGATTGTTGGCCTTGGATTGATAGAGCGTCCGGATCACCTGTTTTCGTCCGCAGGTTATTGGTTTAACATCGGCAATGTACAGTTACACATTGGCGTTGAGCCGGCCCTGCCGCGCAGTATAAGGCATACTGCTTTTGAAGTGGAGGATGTTGATGCAGCGCGACAATTGCTACAGGAAAACAGCATTGAAATTATTGAAGAACCTGTGATACCGGGCAGGCGCCGTTTTGCCTTTATTGATCCGTTTGGCAACCGCATGGAATTATTACAACTTATATAACTATTCCGGTTGGTTGGCCCAGTTTATGTTTTTTCGCATAATAAAACGCGAATAATGAAACTGATATCTCCCAATCTGCATGGCATTATAGATTATTTTCTGATCATTTTTTTATTCCTTTCGCCCATAGTGTTTAATATGACCACCGATACAGGTGCGCAGATTTACACACTGGCTGTTGTACAACTAGTACTTACTGTTGCCACGAACTATAGTTTTGGCATATTTAGGGCTATTCCTTTAAAGGTACATGGCATTATAGAACTGTTGCTAAGCGCCGGTATGGTTGTGGCATCGTTCACCATACTGCAATACGATGAGCGTTCGAGAGGATTTTATGCTGGAGTGGGCATATTTTGGTTTATTGTGGTAGTATTTACCAATTACGATAAAAGCAAAGATGGCATTAAAGCGCCAATTCTATAGCCGGATCCCAAAACACGGCTTTAAAGTTTTGTACCTGGTTATCGGCAACCTCTATACCTTCGATTTCCAGCAACTGCTGCATCGTATTACCGCCGAAATGAAATTTGCCCGTAAGCAACCCGTGCCGGTTTACAACTCGATGTGCAGGTACTGGAGGGTTTGCTGTCCCCGCTACCTGCATGGCATACCCTACCACCCTTGATGATCTCTTAGCACCCAGGTACGCGGCCACAGAGCCATAGGAAGTAACCCTTCCCCTGGGTACCTGGCGTACTACGTCGTACACATTATCAAAAAAGTTGTAATCGGCCATTGCTTATCTTAAAACGAGAATTTAAGATAGTTAATGTTTTTGTTATCTGCCAGGTACTTTTTCTCATAATAAGTTTTTATAGCTAATACCTCGGTCACGTAAGGGGAATGATATAGGTCCTCTGTACGGATATGCAAGTGTAAACCGAGCTCCGCAATTTTTTCGGCGGTGTAGGCATGCAAGCCATCATTGTCTGTCTTAAGGTTTACATACCCACCTGGCTTTAACAGCTCTTTATATTTCTGCAGGAAACGCGGAGAGGTAAGTCGCTTCTTTTCTCGGCTAAGCTGTGGTTGCGGGTCGGGGAAGGTGATCCAGATCTCGTCAACTTCTCCTGGAGCAAAATAGTCCAGCAGGTTTTCTATCTGTATGCGTAAAAAGCCTACATTATTTACCCCTTCTTCCAGTGCGGTTTTAGCACCACGCCAAATACGGTTACCCTTATAATCAATACCTATAAAATTCTTATCGGGAAACATTTTAGCAAGGTTTACACTGTATTCGCCTTTTCCGCAGGCCAGTTCTAAAACCACGGGGTTGCCGTTTTCAAAGAAACCTTGCGACCAATTACCTTTTAATGGTTTGCCGGCATCTAATTGTAACACGTTACTAAAAGTCTCTATCTCAGCAAAGCGCCTTAACTTATCTTTTCCCATAAGGCTGCAAAAGTACAAAAAATCAGAGAGGGATAAACGCGCCGCGCTTATCCCTCTCTTTTACCATTTTTTGCAATAAGATATACTTTAATGCATATGTTTAAGCAACGGAGACTCCTCTACAACTTCCACCTTCACCTTAACCGGTTTCTCTTTTTTCTTAAAAAGACCATCAAAAAGGCCTTTAGCTTTGTGCCATACACTACTTACCGAATCTTCACTGATGTAAGATGATGCTTTTTGAGATAGCACACCCACAATAGTTTTTATAAGGAAGTTCGATTTTCTGAATAAGGTTTTATTAAGTGTGATGGGTAATACAAACCTTGATAGCAATCCTAAAAAGTCCTGTTTAAAAAATCCGGCATGTTTAATACCATCTACAGTGGCAGACCCGGGGAATAAAGAAAGCACGGTTGAAAATATAGCAGCAGGCCCACTAAACCGGGCTTTTAACGCCACAGACTGTTGTGCCTCTAATCCTTTTAACCTGGCTATTTCGGCGCGCAGATCAGTAATGTTATTTACAGGTAATTCCATTTTATTTAAAAAGCTTTTTAATCATGATGTTTATTAAAGGCCTTTGAACACCGCGCTTGGCAACCATCATAACAACGGCTATAAGTGCATAGAATACCGTAACACAACCAAAGCCCTGCCAGTATGAGTGTAACAGGCTGCCCACCCATAATGCAAGTGTGAAACTGAGAAATAAAAAGGCGAGCAAACACAACACTATGATTATTATGTCTGTAATAATATCTGCTATTATTGACGAACCCCGTTCAATCGCTTCATATTTAAATAGCTTAAGGCGCGTTTCAGCATACTCCTTAAGCTGTTCAATTATTGGGCGCACGGGCTGTTGTTCTGGTTCTTTTTCTTTTCCAGGTTCCATTGGTAGATGTTTAACACCGGGTTATCGGTAGAAGGAAACTATTTTTAAGCATGCTCAAGGTCGTCCTGATATTCTTCTTCAGCGCCTTTTACTTTATTTTTTATATTCTCAACAACCTTGTCCTTTAGGCCAACCAGTTTATCAATTTCTGCAGCGGCAGTTTCTTTGATAGAATCGCCAAGGTTGTTTAATGATTCGGTTAGTTTATCTCTTGTTTCTGAACCTTTATCAGGAGCAAATAATATTCCTAACGCCGCGCCTGCTGCTAATCCTGCCAGTAGGGCAACTACCACTTTTGTGTTATCGTTCATAGTTATATAAATTTTTAAGTTGGATAATTGTTTGCTTTATTATTAAATAAGTTGTGGCTTATGCTTCAATCAGGTGCTATTATACTAAAATTTACGGAGTTTCCGGACCTGTTCGCACGCGCTCAAGGCGGTCCTCAGCCATCCTGTTGGTTTCATATATTTCCAGCAGCAGCAGGAAATACGATAATAATACCGGCCCGAAAACGAGGCCCAATATACCAAACATCGGCAACCCAATAAATACACCTATAACGGTAATAATAGGATGTGTATTACCTACTCGCCGGTTAATGATCATGCGCAGTACGTTATCTACATTGCCTATAAACAGTATGCCATAAAGTAAAAGTATAACCCCCTGCACCTTATCACCGTTAGCGTATAATATAATACTGGCCGGTATACAAAGTGTTGGTGCGCCAACTACAGGCAGGAACGATATAAACGCGCCTATTACCCCCCAAAATATAGGGTCGGGGATGTTAAATATCCAAAACCCGTTAGCCAGTAAAGCGCCTTGTGTAATGGCAATTATACCTTGCCCAAGTACATTGGAGTAGGTTGAATTACGCAGCTCAGTAGCAAACTTCAAAGCATGCTGCTCACGAAATGGGGCATATTTTAAAAGCGTTTGCTCAAATTCGCGCCTTTGCACAAACATAAAATAGAGTAAAAAGTACATCACCAAAAGGGTGAGCACAATATTTGCCGCGCTGCTGAGTAAAGACGGAAACAGATCGGCTACGTAGGCGCCGAGTTTTTGCAGGGTACTTTCAGCAAACTTTGGCTGCCCCAGGTTGGCGGCGGTAAAATCATCTATTTTTTGCGTCCACTTATCAATTTGTAGCGACTCCCGGTTGATGTTGGATATCTTACCGATCACCATGATACTGATAAAAAGGAAGGGAATTACAATGACAATAAGTGATATAAAGATAATGATCATCGTAGCGAAGGATTGGTTAAACCCACGCTTTTCTACCATCCAGAGGTAAAACGGCCGAAAAATGGTAAACAAAACAATAGCGCCCAATATAGAGCTAAACAGATCACTTAAAGCATACAGCAAAAAGCAGCCAAGCACAATAATGCTTACCAGAATAATATTATTACGCTGTTTAATATTAAAAATGGACATAGGCTATGGCATGCGAACAATTATTTATTGTAAAGCGCCAAATAGCTAAAAAGTTTGGTGCTTTGTTTTAAGGTTTTGTAAAATCATTCAGCATAAGGTCAATGGCTTTTGCCGATTGTTCCAGGCTGCTGATGTACAAGGCCAGATCTTCGCTGGTATCTGCCTGGCATTCAAACTTTAAGCCCGCAATGGCCAGTTGTATGTTTGACAACTGGTTCTTAATATCATGCCTTAAGCGCAGAAAAGCAGTTGTGGATATGTTGCTGTTAACATCGCTGCTTTCCATACTATTATTTAAGGTTAATGGCCTTCATTTTATTATACAGCGTTTTGCGGTCGATATTTAGTATCTCGGCGGCTTTGGTCTTGTTAAAATTAACCTCGCGTAAAACCCTTAATATGGTTTCATGTTCAGCGCCCAGGGCCGCGTTTTTCAAGTCGTGCTTAGCTTCTTTCTGCTCGTTATTAGCGGCAGATGGTGATGATTCGAAGGCTGACACCCTGTAATTAGAAATTTCCAGTGGAAGGGTTTTCATGGTTATCTCATTGCCCTCGGTTAATAGTGTAGCGCGCCTTACCACATTTTTTAACTCGCGGATATTACCCTGCCAGCGGTAGTTCATAAAACACTCTACCACATCGGGCGAAAAGCTGGTAACATTCCGGTCAAGTTCCTGGTTGGCTACTTTAAGGAAGTGCTCGGCCAGCATCATAATATCATTCCCGCGTTCGCGCAGGGGCGGCATAAATATACTAAACTCATTAAAGCGATGGTAAAGGTCTTCCCGGAAACGGCCTTTGTTGATACCGTCCTGCAGGTTTTCGTTCGTCGCTATAATAATGCGTACATCCAGGTCGATTTCTTTAGTACTGCCAATACGTTTTACCTTGCGCTCCTGTACTGTTCGCAACAGTGCCGCCTGTATCTCATAAGATAAGTTTCCTACCTCATCCAGGAAAAGTGTACCCCCGTTAGCCATTTCAAAATGGCCAATTTTTGTGTATAGCGCGCCCGTAAATGAACCTTTTTCGTGACCAAAAAATTCACTTGCAGCAAGCTCTTTGGTTAAGGAACCACAATCCATAGCCACAAATGGCTCATTGGCCCGCGGGCTGTTCATGTGTATGCTCTTCGCAACTGATTCTTTACCGGTGCCGCTTTCTCCCAATATAATTACGCTGTAGTTGGTTGGCGCAACCAGTTCTATTTGGCGGTATAATTCTTTTGAGGCCTTGCTGGTACCTACAACAAACTCAGCTGTGAGCACTTGCTTCTTGTTTTCTTTTGAGCTGGCAGGTTTAGTGCTACTATAGTCGCTTCCCGCGCTTTCCTGCAGGGCGTATTGCGTTTCTATAGCCTTATTAATGGTATTTAATATCTCATCCGGATACAGCGGTTTGGTGATATAGTCATACGCCCCCATCTTGATGAGTTCAACCGCCATCTTTATATCCGAGTAACCTGTAATAATAATAACACCGGTTTTAGGATAGAGCGCCTTAATGTTCTTGAGCATTTCCCGGCCATCCGTGTCCTCCAGCCTGAAATCGCAAAGCACCAGGTCGTATTCCTCCTTTTTTAGGCATTCCATACCTGCACTGCCGTTGGCGGCGGTGGTTATTTCGAACCCGTTGCGCGTTAAAAACTTTGAGAGTAATAACCCAACGTTAACTTCATCGTCAATGATGAGGATTTTCTTCATATCACCAAATAGTATACAGGGTAAATGTAGTATTCGTATTAATATACAAATAATCGCTAAGTTATCAGAATAATTATTAATTAAGGGTAAAAATTAAAGTACAAAGCATAAAAAAAGGAGGCAATGCCTCCTTTTTCAATTGTTGAGTTTTGGTAAATGTTCTTAGAAACCGTAAGCTAAACGTAAACCTACAAATTTCACTTTGCTGTCAATGTTAGTAACGTAGTTTGAGGTTGACTCGTAACGGATACCGGCATCAATAAAGTTACCGCTTGCGCTAACAGGGAACTGTACACCAATTTGCGGAGCCCATACAAAAGCTGTTGACTTGTCGTTGTAGGTATCAGCTTTGTTTAATAAGAAAGCTGCACCTGCTTCACCCTGGATGTAGAAATTAGCAACCGGGAAGAATTTTAAACCTGCTTTAACCGGCAACAACTGTACATTAGGTAATTTTACATCTGCAACAGTTTTACCAAAGAAATTGTTAAAACCAGCGTTAACAGTAGCAAATAACTGGCTTGCAACCGGGATATCTGCCTGTACCGAACCACCAAGGTTCCATTTGTGGCTGTCTTTAAAGTTACTTACAGGTACACCAGTTTCTACACCAATGCTGTAGCGTATGCCGCTTGGGGTAGTTGTTGAAGTAGATGTAGGGGTTGTTTGAGCTTTAGCTGAGTATGATAAACCTGCAAATGCTAAAACTAATGCTGCGATTTTTAATGTGCTTTTCATGATTTTAAAAATTTAGATCGTGTGCTTTTTTCTTTTGCACGGCACAAAGTAAAGCACGAAAAAGCATTGGATTTTTCATCCAAAAGTCACAATTATTTAATCGTTTGATTAACAATAATTTAAATTTGACCATTTGGGTAATTTGGTCAACACACTGTCAATTATTGATGAAATTAAAATGAAAAAAGGCCCAATACGCATAGTACAGCGCCTTTTTGCTTATTTATCAAAGGATATTAACGGGACAGTTTTTATTTATTTGACCGAAAATTTGGTTGCCGTTTTTCCATAAATGCCGCTACCCCTTCTTTGAAATCAGCGGTGCTAAAACATTTTCCAAACTCATCTATTTCGGTGATATATCCTGAGCGGCTACCCTCTGTACCAGTATTAACAGCACGTATAGCCGCGGCTATAGCAAGAGGAGAGCGCGTCAGTATCTTATTCATTATTTCCTCTGCTTTGGGCAAAAGATCATCCTGGAAAACTACATGGTTAACCAGGCCAATTTGCAGTGCTTCAGCAGCGGTGATCATATCGGCAGTCATGATCAGCTCCAGCGCTTTACCGCGGCCTACCAATTGCGTAAGCCTTTGCGTGCCGCCATAGCCCGGTATTAAACCCAAAGTGACTTCGGGCAGGCCCATTTTGGCATTATCAGATGCGACGCGGATGTGGCAGGCCATAGCCAGTTCTAATCCGCCGCCCAGGGCAAAGCCATTTACAGCTGCAATTACCGGTTTAGTACTATTGGCGATCATATCAAAAACGGTAGTCTGTCCCCTTTCTGCAAGTGCGCGGCCACCTCCGTAATCCAACCCTTCAAATTCGGCTATATCTGCGCCGGCAACAAAGGCTTTTTTCCCTGTGCCGGTTATAATAATGCCCCCTATAGCCGCATTTTCCAATGCTACCGTAAGTGCTTCATGCAATTCGGCAAGTGTAAAGCGGTTAAGCGCGTTCAGTTTCTTTTCGCGATCAATAGTAATATATTGGATAAGGCCTTTTACCTCTACTTTTATATGCTCGTACTCCATAGCCCTTTCTGCATTAAAAATTACGGTGGGTATGCACCCAATTGGTTATATAACTTACAATATCATGTGTGCTGGTTCCGGGCGGAAATAATTCTCCGGCGCCCATGGCCTTAAGTTCGGCCATATCGTCGGCCGGGATAATACCGCCTCCTGTAAGCAAAACGTCGTTCATTTGCTTTTCTTTTAATAAGGCCAACACTTTTGGAAAAACTGTCATATGCGCGCCCGATAGTATACTGATGCCAATAGCGTCAACATCTTCCTGCAGGGCTGTGTTTACCACCATTTCGGGTGTTTGGCGTAAGCCGGTATAAATTACCTCCATGCCGGCATCACGCAGGCTGGTAGCAATAATACGGGCGCCACGGTCATGCCCGTCGAGGCCTACTTTTGCTACTAATACACGTATGGGGCGGTTAAATTGGCTGGCACTCATAGCTCGGTTTGCTTTTGGTAAATGTAGGAAATTTTCTCTATGGCGTAATTGCGAGGATAGCGCTATGAGACTTTATGGCCCGCAGAGAGTATAAAGTCTTTCTATTGTATTTCAACTTGTTATACAATAACATCTTTTAAAGTAAAGAATAGTAAATAAAAGTAAAATTTAGCCAAATTCAGTACTTTTACACCCTGTTTTAATATCATGAGCGAAGAAAGATCACTTAATTTTATAGAAGAAATTGTTGAAGCGGATATAGCCGCCGGCAAACATGACGGCAGGGTGCTTACCCGTTTCCCGCCTGAACCTAATGGCTACCTGCACATCGGCCACGCTAAATCCATTTGCCTTAATTTTGGCCTCGCCCAAAAATATAATGGTAAAACCAACCTGCGTTTTGATGATACCAACCCCGTAAAAGAGGATGTTGAGTATGTGGATAGCATTAAGGAAGATGTAAAATGGCTCGGCTTTGAGTGGGCCAATGAGTTCTACGCCTCAGACTATTTTGACAAATTATACGATTTTGCCGTCGAGCTCATTAAAAAAGGATTCGCCTATGTTGATGACAGTAACGCCGAAGAAATAGCCGCACAAAAAGGTACGCCAACAGAGCCGGGAACCGGTAACGAGTACCGCAATCGTAGCGTTGAAGAGAACCTGCGCCTGTTTGCCGAAATGAAAGATGGCAAGTACCCGGATGGTGCTAAAGTTTTGCGTGCCAAGATTGACCTGGCATCGCCCAATATGTTACTGCGCGACCCGCTGATGTACCGTATTAAGCACGCGCATCACCACCGTACAGGAGATAAATGGTGTATTTACCCGATGTATGATTTCGCCCACGGCCAGAGCGACGCCATAGAAGAAATCACGCATAGTATATGTACGCTGGAGTTTGTGCCCCACCGCGCGCTGTATGATCTTTTTATAGAGCGCCTTAACCTGTTCCCGAGTAAACAGTATGAGTTTGCCCGCCTTAACCTCAACTACACGGTAATGAGCAAACGTAAACTGCTGCAACTGGTTGAAGATGGCTTTGTTGATGGTTGGGATGACCCGCGCATGCCTACCATTAGCGGCTTACGCCGCCGTGGTTACACACCTGCCAGTATCCGCGAGTTTTGCGAGCGCATAGGGGTGGCTAAACGCGAAAACATGATAGATGTAGGTTTGCTGGAATTTTGCATACGCGAGGACCTCAACAAAACTGCGTGGCGCCGTATGGCCGTGCTTGATCCGGTGAAACTGATCATCGACAATTACCCTGAAGGACAAACCGATATTTTTAGCGGCGAAAACAACCCGGAGGTTGAAGGCGGCGATGGCAGCAGGGAGTTCCCATTTGGCCGTGAACTTTGGATTGAGCGCGACGACTTCATGGAAGAGCCTACTAAAAAATATTTCAGGCTGGGTATAGGCTTAATGGTAAGGCTGAAAAACGCCTACATTATTAAAGGTGAAAGCATTGTGAAAGACGCGGAAGGTAACATTACCGAGATCCATTGCTCTTACATACCCGAATCAAAAAGCGGGAACGACACCAGCGGTATCAACGTAAAAGGCACTATCCACTGGGTGAGTGTCGAGCATGCCAAAACCGCCGAAGTTAGGCTGTACGACCGCCTGTTTAAGGTAGAAGACCCAAGCAACGAGGATGGCGACTTTAAGGATTACATTAACCCTGATAGCCTGCAGGTAATTAAAACGGCTTACATTGAGCCAGACTTGGTTAACGCCGTTGCCGGCATACCAGTACAGTTCATGCGTAAGGGCTATTTTACGCTGGATAAAAATGCCACATCCGATAAACTGGTGTTTAACCGTACTGTTACCCTTAAAGATGGCTGGGTGAAGAAATAAACCCAATTTCTATAAAAAGAAACGCAAGGCTTTTAGCAGCCTGGCGTTTCTTTTTTAGGTACTAACTATACAAAATCCATCGCTCTGAAACCGGAGTTAAGCACTGTGCTGTTATTCACATTCAGCCACTTATCCAATAAGGTGGCATATATATTCCTGAAATCGATCTCGTATTTCAGGTCGCCGTTGTCTAACTGGGTCAAATCGGGCGCGTTGTTATAAATGCCTTGCTTGTTTAGCTTACCACCAAAAAGCATCACATTATTAGCCGTACCATGGTCTGTGCCGTCGCTGGCATTTTGCTCAACCCGGCGGCCAAACTCGGAGAAGGTCATTACTAAGGTATCATCCAGCCTGCCGGTTTGTTTAAGGTCTTTAATAAATGCCGCTACACCCTCACCGTATACTTTTAACTGGCGGCCCTGCTGGTTTATTTGAGTAGTATGCGTATCAAACCCGCTTAAAGAAACATAATATACCCGTGTTTTTAAACCCGAATTAATAAACTTAGCTACGCTTTTTAACTGGTTAGCAAACCCGGTTTGCGGATATTCTGCTTTTGTTTGATAGGTTTTTGATGTTTGCTGTATGTAATCGGCTGATGAATAGGTTTCAATCATGGTTTTATACAGGTAACCCAGGTTGTCTTCGTTCAAATTATCGTTGTGCTCGTTAACCAGTTCCTTAAAAAACGGTTCACGGGTGTTGCTGTATAATTTACCGGGGTTTTGCACGGCTATTCCCTTCATTTTAGAACCCTTAAGGGCCAGCGACAAGGTATCATCCACCTCGACAGCGGTATAAGGGTTTTTATTCACGGCGCAATTAGCGTCAAGATAGCGGCCTATCCAGCCGGTGGTAAGAAATTGGTCTGACGCGCTGGCGGTTTGCCATATATCCATAGAGCGAAAATGCGACCGGTCGGGATTAGGGTAACCCACGGAGTTAATGATACTCATCCAGCCCTGGTCGTAAAGTTCCTTAAGCGCAGCCAGGTTAGGGTTAAGCGCCTGCAAGTCATTTAACTTGATCAGATCAGGCTGTTTGATAGCTATGGTTTTTCGTTTCTGATAGTAAACATCATTACCGTAGGGTACAATAGTATTTAAGCCATCGTTACCACCAGACAGCTGTATGATCACCAGGTTTTTAAACCCGCTTAGCTCGTTTGATGCCATCGCCTCGAACGGTTTCAGGAATGATGGTATCAGAAACACGCCAGATGCCAGCGCGCTGCTTTTTAAAAAATCGCGTCTTTTCATAACTAACACAATTGATATTCCGGCGTAGATACCAGCTCTACCACCATTGATTTAATACTGCCCGATTGCACAATCACTGATTTTAAATTGCTGTTTACCTCCGGCGATAATAATACCTCAGCCACTTGTTCTTTAGTAGCCCCTTTAGGTATACCGGCCAAAAACTTATCCCAATCTGCGGTGGATTGTGCCTGGGTTTTTACCTGTTTACGGTTAGGCATACCTGCCAGCAGCGCTTCATCTTCGGGATCGGCTTTGCCGTGGAAATCTATGATGCCGTTGTTAAGTACAGTAGAAGGTATTTTTAAACGGTACATAAGCGATGAGCTGTCTATCCAGTTTTTACCACCCGGCCAACCGGCTACATTTGGCGGATAAAACAGCACCTGCCCAAGCGCCCGTTCGAACTGCATCATTACTTCGGGGTTGTTATAGGTAATGTAAAACTGGCGGTTGAGGCCTACAATGAGATCGATAGGTGATTTGATAAGGTTGCCCACATTGGCCGGGGCGTAAAACCAATCGGCTGTAAAAATATATTTCAGCACCGGGCTAAGCTCATAATTGCCGTTGTAAAGCAAATCAGCCATGGCGTTAACATGCGTTTTGTCAGGCGTATCATTCACCAGGTACCGGTATAACTTGGTACAGATAAATACAGCAGTTTGCTTTTTTTGCAACAAGATATCAATAATATCTTCTCCCTTGAAGTTCCCGCTCTGGCCCATAAAGGTTTTGCTGCCTTCATCGTGCTGGCCCGCACGCATCACAAACTCTCCATTATTATTGAAACCCCATCCGGTAAACGCCCTTGCCGATTCTTTAATATCCTGCTCAGTATAATTACCCCGGCCAATGGTAAAAAGCTCCATCAACTCGCGGGCGAAGTTCTCATTAGGATGGCCTTTTCTGTTTTGCTGGTTGTTGAGAAATTGCAGCATAGCCGGCGATTGCGACACCTGCAACAGCAGGGTTTTGAAATTTCCAAGCGCGTTATCGCGTTGTATATTGTTTAGCTGCTGCGCATACCACGGGTTTTGTGTACGGCAAGCAAAATGATTGTGCCAAAACAACACCATCTTCTCACGTAAAACGGCTTCAGTACTGCTCATCTGGTTCAGCCAGGCAAGGTTAAGGTCCTTTTCCTGCTGCCGCTGCTCCTGCAGGAACATTTTACGTGTAAGGGTATCTGTTTTATCTGCCCTATCGGCCATTTGGTACGTTTGGTTAGCCGTTAGTAAGCTAAGGGGCTGCGAAAAATCTGACGACTTAAACAGTTCATCAACAGCATGTTTAACCGATAGCTTCTGGTATTGCGCCAGCTTATCTACATTTAGCCCGAAACCCGCACGGGCATATAAATGCTTAATCTTTGCTAAACTATTCATTATCAAATAAGACAAGCCCCGCAGCAAGTGGTTTAGCGTGCAGGAAACTTTTTTTACCCTTACGGGCAATTTGATTTATGTGTACTACTACCTTACAATTAAATAACCATGTTATACCGGCTGCAAAGTATACCGAAATGCAGCAGTATATGGATAACATTGCCAAGGCACAAAATAAAAAGCTGGTGATACGCAAGAAGGCATAACTTTGCCTTTGATGATATACCGGCTTGATGAACGTTTGTTATTTCCCGACCCGGCGCTGGCCGATGACGACGGACTACTGGCCATAGGCGGCGACCTCTCTGTTGAGCGGTTGCTGCTGGCCTATCACAACGGCATTTTTCCCTGGTTCAGCGAAGACGACCCTATTCTGTGGTATTCGCCGCACGAACGGTTTGTACTTTATCCGCATGAAATAATGATTTCCAAATCCATGCGGAAAATAATGAACAGCAATATCTTTGAGATTACTGTAAACCAATGTTTTGATGAGGTGGTTAGTCACTGTTCAACAATAAACCGGCAGGGACAAACCGGCACCTGGATAACCTCCGGGATGAAAGAGGCATACTCCGCCCTGCACCAGCTGGGCCACGCCCATTCTGTAGAGGTTTGGAAAGATGGCCATTTAGCAGGAGGGCTTTACGGCGTAAATGCCGATAAGGTATTCTGTGGCGAGAGCATGTTTAGCCTGGTAAACAATGCTTCTAAAGCTGCACTCATCTGGCTCTGCCATAACAGCAACTACACCCTTATTGACTGCCAGGTATACACCGAACATTTACAAAGTATGGGTGCACGTACCATAGACAGAGCCGAATATTTGGATATACTGCATAATAAAGCCCTTTAAACAGTAGCTTTGCAACAGATGGAGCAGGCAAATGTAAAAGAACGCGTTATTTTAGGTATAGACCCCGGCACGGCTGTTATGGGGTATGGCTTAATACTCGAAAAAGGGAACCACATCCAGCTTATCAGCCTTGGAGTGGTTAAACTGGACAAGCTCGACGATCATATGCTTAAACTGCAGCGTATCTTTGAAAAAACGGTTGCTTTGATTGATCAATATAACCCCGATTGCCTGGCCATAGAAGCTCCCTTTTACGGAAAGAACATACAAGTGATGTTAAAATTGGGGCGGGCACAGGGAATTTGTATGGCTGCAGCACTTTCCCGTAGTATTGATATTACGGAATATTCTCCACGTAAAATAAAGCAATCTATAACTGGCAATGGCAGCGCGACTAAAGAGCAAGTAGCCGCAATGCTGCAAACCCTGCTAAAATTTACCGAAACGCCCGATTTTTTAGACGCCACAGACGGGCTTGCTGTAGCTGTATGCCATTCATTCCAGAAAATAAGCACCAAAGCCCCCAAAAGCGGCAAAAGCAAAAAAGCCTATTCAGGCTGGGAAACCTTCATTAAAGACAATGCCGACAGGGTGGTAAAAAAACCCACCTAAATATCAGTCGCCTACGGTTCCTGCAATATCTCAACCTCGGCTACCGGGCTAAAAAGGTAAATACGTTTAGTGCTCACCTCTACACATTTATAACGCTTACGCAGCTTTTCCTGCATACGGAAAACACGGCCGTCCTTCAGTTTAAAAACAGCGTTGGCAGGGAGTTTTTCCACGGTATGTACCGCCTCTTTCGGCGCGTCGTATTTCCGGAGCGAGCGATATAAATTAAGGTCGGAGCAGCTTGAAGCAGCGGGATTGTCAAGGTAATTCATGATCGCCGCTTTTACATCGGCCGGAAAAACATCCTTTTCAAAAAAAGGTTGCATCATTTTCTTAAAATTATTCTTCCATTCGGTGCCGTGTGGTTTAGCGCGCTGCTTGTGCTCGTTCCAGGTGTGTAAATGCGCAAACTCATGTACCGTTGTTACCAGGAAAGCGTAGGGATTAAGATCGTAGTTTACAGATATCCGGTGCCCCTTGCCACCAAAAGGTGCCCGGTAATCGCCAAATTTACTGTTGCGGTTACGCGATATTTTAAACTCGCACTTAAAGTAATCTATCCAGCGGCCAATAAGTGGTGCCGCGTCAGGCGGGAGATACTTTTCTAATACTTTTACTTTATCCAATTTCTACCTCTGTATCAAAGATAAGGGATTTGTTAATGGATATAATATCGAACACTGAATTTTGAATATAGAATGATGAAGTCTTACTTCGACGTTCATTATTTCCTATTAGATGTTAGCTATTAGATATTATTTCAGCAGGTGATATGCCAAAAACGCCATGGTGTAGGCAAGCACCGTCATATAGGCAAATTGCGCGGCAGGCCAGCGCCAGTTTTTAGTTTCGCGGTAAACTACGGCTACCGTACTGGCGCACTGCATGGCAAAAGCGTAAAACATCATGAGCGAGAAAGCCACAGCGAGCGTAAAAGCCGGCTGGCCTGTATTGGGGTTGCGTGCTTTGCGCATTTTATCCTGTACGGAGTCGATGCGGTCAGCATCGCCCTCTACGCTATAAATGGTGGCCATAGTGCCCACAAATACCTCGCGGGCGGCAAATGAGGTGATGAGCGCGATACCTATCTTCCAGTCGAAGCCGAGGGGTTTAATAACGGGTTCTATCACATGGCCCAGTACGCCTGCGTAAGAGTTCTCCAGTTTCTCGGTAGAGATAACCCTCTTGAGGCTGTCAGCCGTCATGCTTTGGGTAAATTGTGGCTGACTGTATTTCTGTTCTATCTTTTCAAAACGCTTGCCCGGACCATAGCTGGATAATACCCACAAAATAACTGATACGGCAATAATTACCTTGCCTGCCTGCAAAACAAATGTTTTAGAACGTTCAAACATAGACAGACCCACATTGCGCCAGCGTGGCATACGGTATACCGGCAGTTCCATAATAAAGTATCCGCGTTCACGGGCCTTTAGCACAAACTTCATAACAAAAGCTACCAACACGGCCGAAACTAAACTGAGCACATACATACCCGTAAGCGCCAGTCCCTGCAGGTTAAATATCCACCAGATGTTTTTGTTGGGTACCACCAGCGCAATAAGCAGTGTGTACACCGGCAACCTGGCAGAGCAAGCCACCAGTGGGGTTACCATAATGGTAATCATGCGGTCCTTCCAGTTCTCAATGGTGCGGGTACTCATAATAGAGGGTACAGCACAGGCAAAGCCACCTATCAACGGAACTACAGACTTGCCGTTTAAACCTACCTTACGCATGATCTTATCCATCATAAACGTAACGCGCGACATATAGCCGGTATCTTCCAGTATGGATATAAAAGCAAACAGGATAGCTATCTGTGGAATAAACACCAGTACCCCGCTTAAGCCGGCAACCACACCATCAACCAGCAGATCGGCCACCGGGCCAGGCGGCAGTATATCACGTAAAGCTCCCTCAGCCCAAACAAAACTGTTCTCAATCAACGACATAGGGTAGGCAGACCATGCAAATATGGACTGGAACATGAACAGCAGTACCATCATGAAGATGATAAACCCGAATACCTTGTGGGTAAGGATATGGTCTATACGGTTGCTCAGGCTTTCTTCATGTGCTGTTTGCGGTGTTTGTACGGTATCATACAACACATCATTAATATAATTATAGCGGGCTATAGTTTCGGCAGCCTGCGCTTTTTGCGAATGGAAGGAATGTTTCTTTTCCAGTTCCTCAATTCGGTTGCTCTGTTCTGTAGTCAGAAATTTAAGATGCTCGTGCTGGTGTGCCAGTTGTAAAGCAAAATAGGGGCTCGAGGCACCAATCTCTTCGGTAATATCATCTATTAAAGCAGGAGCCAGCGCATTCACATAAATACTATCCGTTTGTAGCGGAATTTGATTGGCGTAAGCGATCAGCTTTTTAAGGTCGTCAATACCTTGTTCCTTCCTGGCCGAAATAGGCACAACAGGTACACCTAACCTTTTAGCCAGCAGGTTAACATCTATATCTATCCCTGCCTTCCTGGCCATATCCATCATGTTTAGGGCGATGATAATGGGTATTTTCAAGTCGGCCACCTGAGTATATAATAGCAGGTTCCGTTTAAGGTTAGTAGCATCCAGTATTACTACTACGAGGTCGGGCGATAGATCTGACCCTTTTTCGGCCAGTACAGAAAATACGATAGACTCATCTTTACTTTTAGGGTAAAGGCTGTAAGTTCCGGGAAGGTCAATGATCTCGGCACGGCGGCCATCAGGAAGCGGGCAAAAGCCTGTTTTCTTATCAACAGTTACACCCGGAAAGTTTCCGATCTTTTGGTTTAAACCGGTAAGGGCATTAAAAAGGGTTGATTTACCGGTATTGGGGTTTCCTACAAGCGCAACTCTTATTTCAGCTTTCAATGATCAAATTATTGCAGTACAATAGTTGAGGCCTCAAAACGGCGCAGACTAAGCTGGTAGCCGGAAACATGTATAGCTATTGGGTCGCCAAGCGGCGCTACACGCGAAACTTTTATAGCCTCACCGGGAAGGCATCCCATCTCCATTAATTTAACAGACATTTCCAGATCGGTAAATTCCTTTACTATGCCTGTTTCTCCAACTTCGAGCTGCTCAAGTGTCATACCAGTAGTATTTTCTCAGGCACAAATTTAGCTTTATTTATAACAAATCCAAATAAGAATAGCCGTTGGTGATACTTTTTGACGAAAAAAAGAGAATTAAACGTAGCGGGTAGGCTTACTTGCAGAGGCAGACTTTCCAAAATGCGGACAGCCGCAATCTTTTTTAAATATTCCGCATGAGGTTGAACCGGCCAACAATATGATAAAGGCGCACAAATACTTTACTTTTTTCATTTATTACTGTTTATAGCATTTCCGGTAACGAGGACGGCAAATATGCCCATGCTGGCGCCAATGGTATCGGCAAGCAGATCGTGCCAGTCGCCAGTGCGCCACGTAAAAATACGTGATTGCAGCACTTCTATCAGTGCGCCGTAGCTCAGCAACACAATCGTATTTTTCATGGCTATTTCTATGCGGATATTACGGGTGTGCCATTTTCTGATACTACCGGTGCAGTATAAAACGGATAGCACGAAAAAAAAGATGCAATGCACCATCTTGTCAAAGCCGGCAAAGAACAATCCTTCTCCTTCTCTAACAGAAATGGGTATGGCGCATAATATTAAAACAAAGAGGGCCCACAATATTGCAGGCCCGTAATATTTAAAAGTACTTTTCATTAGTGCCCAATAACACCTTTGTACGCATCGGCGTCTAAAAGGTTGTCGGCATCAGCCGGGTTCTTAATGCTGATCTTCACCATCCAGCCTTCGCCGTATGGGTCTGAGTTTACCAGTTCAGGTTCGCTATCCAATTTGCTATTCACTTCCAATACAGTGCCATCAACCGGCATAAACAGGTCAGATACAGTCTTAACAGCTTCTACGGTGCCAAAGACAGCTTCTTTAGAAACTTCCTGACCCACGGTATTGATATCGATGTAAACGATATCACCTAACTCGCCCTGTGCAAATTCGGTTATACCTATGTAAGCTTCGTTACCTTCAATTCTGATCCACTCGTGATCGCTGGTGTACTTTAATTCTGCCGGAAAATTCATAACGTTTGTTTTGTGTGCCCAAAAATAGCAAAAGTTTAAACTATATAGAAGGCATTTTACAGCTGCCTGTTTATTAAAACTAAATGGCCAGCAGTTTGTTAGAAACAGTACAAAAACTAAAAATATCTATCAAAATGAAAAAGTTAAGCTTAGCAGCAATGATAGCCGTTGCGGCATTATCATTCCAGGCATGTAACAATGCCGCAAAAGACAGCAAAGAAACAGCTGACAGTGTAAACGCAGTAAAAGACACCACTACCAATGGTTCTACAGGTATTGCTGTAGATGAAAAAGACGCAAAATTCGCTACTGACGCCGCCAATGCGGGTATGGCCGAAGTTGCTGCCGGTAAAGTAGCCGCAGAAAAAGCTACTAATGCGCAAGTAAAAGAGTTCGCTAACATGATGGTAACCGACCATACCAAGGTTAACGAAGAGCTAATGGAAATTGCTAAAAAGAAAAATATTACTCTGCCTACAGCTCCTGATGAAGATCACCAAAAAATGCTGAGCGATCTATCTGCAAAATCTGGTAAAGATTTCGACAAAGCTTATGTTGACGCGATGGTAGATGGCCACAAAAAAGTTGAATCAATGTTAGAAGATGCTTCTAAAAATTGCAAAGATGCTGACCTGATGGCATTTGCTACTAAAACTTTGCCTGCTGTAAAAATGCACCTGGCAAAAATCGAAGCTATTCAGAAATCAATGAAATAAAATCAATAAAATTGATCTTTGAAAGGGAAGGGTATAATGCTCTTCCCTTTTTTGTTGCAGATAATTTGGCCAAATGCGGCATTAACTCATAAATTTACCACCATGTCAGCACCAATAGTTACAGGCCTGATGGCTTACGGTATGTCGGGCAGGATATTTCATGCACCGTTCATTCACACTAATCCGCACTTTACTTTAAAGGGAATTGTAGAACGGCATGAGAAAAAAGCATCAAAGCTTTATCCGGACATTACCGAATATAATTCGATAGAAGAATTGCTGAATGATAGCGAGGTAGAATTGGTAATTGTAAATACGCCCAGCAACCTGCATTTTGAGCATGCTATGATGGCCATGAAGGCAGGCAAGCATGTCCTGTTAGAGAAACCCGCCGCCGCAACTTCTGAAGAAGTAAAAACGCTCTTCGATACTGCAAAAGAGCTTAACCGGCACTTGATGGTTTATCAAAATCGCCGTTATGATAGCGGTTTTCTTTCTACCAAAGAGGTAATTGAAAGCGGCCGCTTGGGGCAACTAATAGAGGTAACCTTTCGGATGGACCGTTACAAGGCGGCCATAGGGGTTAAATCATTTAAGGAAACAAAGGGGGTGCCTGCAGGCGGCCTGGTTTACGATTTGGGCGCGCACCTGCTGGATAATGCCATTGCCTTATTTGGCCGGCCGTTATCCTTCCATAAAACCACCGGTATATATCGCGATGGCTCGGAAGTGCCGGATTATTTCCATTATCATTTACTATACCCTAATCAGCTAAATGTTTACCTTACATCGGGCTTGCAGATTGCCGGAGAAACGCCGGGGTTTTGGGTTAATGGAACGTTGGGCAGTTTTATTAAGAACCGTACAGATGTGCAGGAAGCGCAACTGGATAAAGGTATGCTGCCGACTGAAGATGCTTATGGGGTTGAACCGGCAGGGAATGAGGGTAAACTCACCATTGTGAATTTTGATAATGAGAAATGTACAGAAACAGTGCCATCGGTAAATGGCGATTATAACCAAATATTTGAGGCGGCCTATCATACCATACGCGAAAATGCGTTATTCCCTGTAACCGAAGAACAAATTGCCTGGCAGATAGAAATGCTGGAAGCTTAACTATCATACATAAATGACCCTGAATAAAATGAAAAGACTTGCTTTTGTACTATTGTTATTGGTGGGTGGCTTTGCCTGTACACAGGCGCAAACCATGCCTGCAACCATCGCGCCTTTCAAGATCCTCACCACAAAGGATCAAAACCTTACCCCGGCCGATCTGCCTAAAAACAAACCTGTGGTATTGATTTATTTTGCGCCAGACTGCCCGCATTGCCAAAAACTCATCAGAGAGTTGAAGCCTGATATGGATAAACTTAAGAAGTTTGAAGTGGTGATGATCACTTTTACCGATATCCGCATGGTAAAAACCTTCGAGAACGATTACGGGCTTGATAAATATCCTAATTTTATTTTAGGCACCGAGGGTTATACCTACACCGTGCAACGTTATTATCAGTTAAAACATACGCCTTTTGTAGCCATATATGGCAAAAATGGCCAGCTACAACAGTACTTTGATAAAGCACCTGAAGGTAAAGATGTGATAGCGGCTTTAAAGAAAGTATAATTCTACCCAAAGCGCTAAAAAATAAGGCCCGAATGTGATCTACATTCGGGCCTTATTTTTATAATATCTGCTCTTATTTAGCCATTACCGCTGTGATCATGGGTATGCTCTTCGCGGAAAAGCTTGGCGCTAAAGAAATCGTTATTCATACGGCTGATATTCATCAGCGTGATCTCTTTAGGGCATTCTGCCTCGCAGGCACCGGTATTGGTACAGTTACCAAAACCTTCTTTATCCATTTGCTTTACCATGGCCTGTACGCGGCTCCAGCGCTCAGGCTGGCCTTGCGGCAATAAGCCCAGTTGCGTGATCTTAGCCGAGGTGAATAACATGGCCGAAGCATTTTTACAAGCCGCTACACAAGCGCCGCAACCAATACAGGTGGCAGAGTTAAAGGCTTCATCAGCCACAACTTTAGGAATAGGTGTCGAGTTAGCATCAGGCACGCCGCCGGTGTTTACTGAAATAAAACCACCAGCCTGCTGTATACGATCAAACGCTGAACGGTCTGTAGCCAAATCCTTAATTACAGGGAAGGCTGCAGAGCGCCAAGGCTCAATGGTAACCGTGTCGCCATCGTTAAAGCTGCGCATATGCAACTGGCAGGTAGTAATAGCACGCTTAGGACCATGCGGCCTGCCGTTGATGTATAATGAACAGCTACCGCAGATACCCTCGCGGCAGTCGTGGTCAAAGTGGATAGGGTCTTCCTGTTTTTTGATCAGACTTTCATTCACCACGTCAAGCATTTCCAAGAACGACATATCCGGCGATATCCCTTCAGCTTTATAGGTCACAAACTTACCTGGAGTTTGTGTGTTTTTTTGGCGCCATACTTTAAGCGTCAAGTTCATATTTTCGTGACTCATACTTTAGTGAGTTGTGAGTGGAGCGTAGTGATTGGTTAACGCGGTGTATCTATTCACCACTAACCACTCACTACTCACCATCTTATTTATAAGACCTTTGTGTTAACTTAACATTTTCAAATACCAGCTCTTCTTTATGCAGCTCTTCTTCCTGGTTTTCACCTTTAAATTCCCATGCTGCAACAAACGCGTAGTTCTCGTCATCGCGAAGTGCTTCACCTTCTTCCGTTTGCGATTCGATACGGAAGTGGCCACCACATGATTCATTTCTCATCAACGCGTCGGTCACCATCAATTCGCCCAGCTCTATGAAATCCGCTACACGGCCTGCACGCTCAAGAGAAAGGTTCAACTCTTCGTTCTCACCTACCACTACGGCGTTTTTCCAGAAATCAGCTTTCAGCTCTTTTATCATCGCTTTAGCTTTGGTTAAGCCTTCTTTTGAACGGGCCATACCACAATACTCCCACATAATATGGCCAAGCTCGCGGTGGTACTCAACAACAGTTTTGTTTCCTTTAAGAGATAACAGTTTGTTCACGTTATCCAAAACATCCTGTTTGGTTTGCGCAAAGGCCGGGTGGTTTTTATCAACCGGTTTTGGACCAATGGTAGCCAGGTAATCGCCTAAAGTGTAAGGGATAACAAAGTATCCATCAGATAATCCCTGCATCAGCGCAGAGGCACCCAAACGGTTTGCACCATGGTCGCTAAAGTTACACTCGCCCAAAGCATATAAGCCCGGTACGTTGGTGCTCAGGTTATAATCAACCCAAAGGCCACCCATGGTATAGTGTACCGCCGGGTAAATACGCATTGGCTGTTTGTATGGGTTTTCATCAGTGATCTGATAGTACATGTCAAACAGGTTACCGTATTTGGCACGCACGGTATCTTCACCCATACGGCTAATGGCATCTGCAAAGTCCAGATAAACGGCAAAGCCTGATGTACCTACACCGCGGCCTTCATCAGCCATATCCTTAGCATTACGTGATGCCACATCGCGCGGAACAAGGTTACCGAAAGATGGATATTTACGCTCTAAGAAATAATCGCGATCTTCTTCCTTAACCTGTGATGCGGTGATCTCTTTGTTACGAAGTTTCTTAGCGATCTCTACGGTTTTAGGAGCCCATACACGGCCATCATTACGTAATGATTCAGACATCAGCGTAAGCTTGCTCTGGTGGTCGCCGGTAACCGGGATACAGGTTGGGTGAATTTGTGTGTAGCATGGATTAGCAAAGTAAGCACCACGTTTGTGTGCTCTCCATGCTGCTGTTACGTTTGAGCCAATGGCGTTGGTTGACAGGTAGAATACGTTACCGTAACCACCCGTACATAACAATACGGCATGTGCGGCATGCGTATCAATTGCACCTGTAACCAGGTTACGGGTAACAATACCTTTTGCATGGCCGTCTATCATCACCACGTCAAGCATCTCGTGACGAGTGTACATTTTTACCTTGCCCAGGTTGATCTGGCGGTTAAGCGCCGAATAAGCACCTAAAAGCAATTGCTGTCCGGTTTGGCCGCGGGCATAGAAGGTACGTGATACCTGCGCGCCACCAAATGAACGGTTATCCAACAAACCACCGTACTCACGGGCAAAAGGTACACCCTGTGCAACGCACTGGTCAATAATATTTACCGAGTTTTCTGCCAAACGGTGAACGTTGGCTTCGCGTGCACGGTAGTCGCCACCTTTAATGGTGTCGTAAAATAAACGGTAAACGCTGTCACCATCATTCTGATAGTTTTTAGCGGCGTTGATACCACCCTGTGCAGCAATTGAGTGTGCACGGCGTGGACTATCCTGAAAACAGAAAGCGGTTACGTTGTAACCCAATTCGGCCAATGAAGCAGCAGCTGATGCGCCTGCCAAACCGGTACCAACCACAATAACGTTGTATTTACGCTTGTTGGCAGGGTTAACCAGCTTTAAGTTAAATTTATGCTTGCTCCATTTTTCGGCTAATGGCCCTTGCGGAATGTTAGCATTTAAACTCATTTCTTTGTATTTAGAGCGGATATTCAAGATAGACTTGTTTCGTCTATATTGAACTATCCTTTTGTTTCTATTTAGTTTACTAAGTCTTGGTCCCTGATTCTTATATCCTGAATCTATTTACCCAAACTTTGGAAATAATAAACAATTGGCATCAAGGCAAACAGCAACGGTATGATAACCGCGAAAAGCCACGTACCGATAAATGATACAATGCCATCATATTTCTTGTGCACCCAGCCCAGCGTTTTAAACGCGCTTTGGAAACCATGCAGTAAGTGGAATGATACAGCAAACATGGCAATTACATAAAATACCACATACCATAAATGGCTAAAGCTCCATTGTATACGTGAGTGCAGGTCTTTTACGCGAACAATCTCCACGTTGTTCTCAACCGAGATCGAGCGTTCAAATGTTGGGACTTCCGGCTTGTATTCAGAAACTGTTGTTTCGTTAGTTGCCAGGTTGGTTCGGTACTCTTTAAAAGGAAGGATATCCTTGTATTTGTACGTGAACCAAAAATCGCCCATGTGAATAACGATGAACAATAAAAGAATTGAACCCAACAAGCCCATGTTTTTTGACGACCATGAGGTTGGAGATTTTGTAGTTACAGCATAACCCACCGGCCTCGCCCTGCGATTTTTAATAGTAAGCACCAATGCATACACAGAGTGCAGGATGATAAAGAAATAGAGGATGTATGCAATAACCTCTATCGGCGGGAAATGCGTTAAGAAGTTAGCATAGCTGTTAAATGCAAAACCATCATCGTGTTTAAACAACAGCAGGTTACCACCCACGTGTACGATGAGGAAGGTACATAAAAACAAGCCTGTTAAAGCCATAATCAGCTTTTTTCCCAGTGAGGAGTTAAAGGTTTGTTTAAATTCGCTCATTATTATTTGATTTATATTTTTCGCAAAAGTATCTATTAAAAGCCAAAAGATATAAATGGTTTCGGCTTAAAGGAGGGATAATAACTATTTAGAAACAATCTAATTTAGTCATACAAGAGTAAGTAAAGGTTATTTATCAACACATCTATTAATATTTATTAATTTCGGTCGTCCTTTCACAATGTATTATATATGAAACGTATTTTACCCTTTTTAGCAGGCCTTTTATTAGCATCGTGCAACAGCAATCCAAAGCTTAGCCTAAGCCTGAGCAACAGCGATATCAGTAGTGGAAAGATGATGCTTACACAGTATAACGAAACCGTGCTCACACAACCTGTTAAAGATGGCAAGGCCAGCATTGAGCAACCATTGCAGAGCCCGGGCTATTACGATATAGTGCTTATTGATGATACCAAACCGTTAAACAGCCAAAAGAAGTTTACACTGTACCTTGAGAATACGAATTACCTGATAGAGCCGCAAAACAACAACTACCCAAAAGTGATGAGCGGTTCTAAAACACAGCAGCAACTTACCGACTATTACCAGTTACAAAACCAGATGGCCGGGAAACTGGATGCAAAAATAGACTCGATGACTAAATACCTGGAAAGCCAGGAAGTAAAAAACATGCCGCCTAAACAGCGTGCCGCATTGTATGAAAAAACAAGAAAGCTGCAAACAGAACGGCGTAAACTGGAGCCAGAGATACTAACCAATTATTTAGAAGCCCACCCAAACAGCCTTGCCGCATCGCACATACTTGCAGAGCAGTATCTGGATGAATATGCCAGTCAGTACGCTGCTGTTTACGCCCGGCTTAGCGACTCTGCCAAAAACACCGACGATGGCATTAAAGTAGGCAATAAAGTTGCGGTACTTGTAAAACTGCTGCCGGGAGCTACCGCGGCAGATATAAAGGGGCAAACTCCTGATGGCAAAGCTTTTAACCACCATGATATAAAAGCCAAAGTAATATTGGTTGAGTTTTGGAAAAGCGGCAGCGTGGTGGCTAACCAAAACCATGCTAAAATGTCTAACGGGCTCATTATAACCCCTCGCGACAGGGAGCAATTTGCTACTGTTAGTGTTTCGTTGGATACCGATAAAGCTACCTGGTTAAAAAATGCGCCAAAAAGCACGGCAAAATGGATACAGGTTACGGATCTGAAAGGAAACGCATCGCCCAATGTAGCTAACTGGAAAATAAAAGCGGTGCCTACCTACTTTTTGCTTGATGGTAACTGGAAGCTATTACAAGCCAACATTAACCTGATTGATGTGGACCAGGCTGTGCATGATTATTTGAATAAGAAGTAGGGTCTGTATACCCGTAAACAACGGTTACTTATAATCAGCTATACTCAGTGTATTTGCACAAAAGCTGTATTCATGCTGTTGGTTCGAGCAAATAATGGTAAGGCGGCCTGCGCTGTATTGTTCAATTAAGCCCAGGTACCAGTCAATCCCCTGGTTATCCAGGTTGGCTGTGGGTTCGTCAAGCATCAGAATGGGGGTGTCGGCACAAAAAGCAAGCGCCAGCTTAAGGCGTTGTTTCATTCCGGAAGAGAAATAGCGGATAGCCTTATTGCGGCTGCCCTGTAAGTTCAGAATACCGGCCACGGCTTCTTTATCCATCCCCTGGCGATAGGGCTTAAACCTGAAATGAAAATCAATCATTTCATTCAGCGTAAAATCTTCTATTACTTCCAAATAAGGCGCGGCAAGGCTGAGGTAATTAAATATATCGCCCGGATCAATGTTTACAGTGCCGTTTGTATACTTAATTGTACCGGCAGATGGCACTAAGCTACCGTTGAGCACCTGTAGCAATGTAGATTTACCCGAACCATTTGCCCCCAGTACCGCGTAACTGCCCGTCTTATCAAAAGTATAATCAATACCCCTGAATATCCATTCGCGGTTAAATCGCCGGCCTATGTTTTGGAGAGAAATCTGCATTTTTTGACCATGTACCATGGACTATAGACCATGGTCATGTTTTAATTATACCGTGCTGAAACCTTTCATGATACCTCGTTGTGAGTTCTGCACGAAATTCACAATCTCGTCACGCTCAACGGTTGGGTTAAACTGGGCCTCAATAATATCAAGAGCTTTGGTGATATTGTATTTTTTAAGGAAAATGATACGGTATATTTCTTGTATCTCGTTAATGGTTTCCGCGGAAAACCCTCTTCGGCGCAGCCCTACAGAGTTGATACCAATGTAAGATAAGGGTTCGCGGCCGGCCTTGGTGAACGGTGGAACATCCTTACGCACCAGAGAACCGCCGGAAATCATGCTGTGCGCGCCAATTTCGACAAACTGATGTACTGCCGAGGTGCCGCCGATAAAAGCATAATCATACACGTTGATATGGCCTGCCAACTGCACAGAATTGGCAATAATCACATTATCGCCTATTACACAATCGTGCGCTACGTGTACATAGGCCATTAACAAGCAATTGCTGCCAATGGTGGTGGTATTTTTATCCAGCGCGGTACCACGGTTTAGCGTTACGCACTCACGAATGACCGTATTGTCGCCAATAGTTACGGTGCTGGGCTCACCCTTATACTTAAGGTCTTGCGGCGGAGCTGAAACTACGGCACCAGGAAATATGCGGCAGTTCTTACCAATACGCGCCCCATCCATAATTACCGAGTTTGACCCTATCCAGGTACCTTCACCCACTTCTACATCTTTATGGATGGTTACAAAGGGCTCAATCACTACGTTATCCGCGATTTTGGCCTGTGGGTGTATATAAGCTAAAGGCTGTATCATATTTACTTGTATTTAACTATTTGTGCCATTAGCTCGGCTTCAACCACAATTTTCTCACCTACCATACCAATACCTTTCATTTGGGCAATACCCCTTCTGATAGGCGCGATCAGGTCACAACGGAATATTAACGTATCTCCCGGCAAAACCTTATCCTTAAACCTTGCATTTTCTATCTTAAGGAAAAGCGTCAACCAGTTTTCGGGGTCGGGTACGGTATTCAGCACCAGTATGCCACCGGTTTGGGCCATGGCCTCAATCTGCAAAACGCCCGGCATTACCGGTGCGCCCGGGAAGTGGCCAACAAAGAATGGCTCGTTCATGGTAACGGCTTTTAAACCAACCACATGCGTTTTTGTGAGTTCCAATATCTTGTCAACCAACAATAACGGCGGGCGGTGCGGTAATATTTCCATTATCTGCACCGTATCGTAAACCGGTTTCATGTTTGGGTCATAAACCTTAACATGCTTGCGGCTACGCTCTTTC
Organism: Mucilaginibacter sp. MD40; assembly: GCF_002288635.1. Lineage (GTDB taxonomy): Bacteria > Bacteroidota > Bacteroidia > Sphingobacteriales > Sphingobacteriaceae > Mucilaginibacter. Next base: position 811,511 of record NZ_NRSW01000001.1, read on the forward strand.
TTGATGAGCGCTTTTATCTTTTTAGCAAACGCCACGTTGGCTGCGTGGCCGGGCCGGGCCGCCATAATGTGGCCTTTTAACGGAACACCAACCAATGCCAGGTCGCCTATCATATCCAGCAATTTATGGCGTGCAGGCTCGTTCTGGTGGCGCAACTCAATATTATTCAGGATACCCTGCGGCGCAACGTTGATGTCTTTGCGGTTAAATAATTTGGCCAGGTGGCTCAATTCTTCCTGGTCAACGTCTTTATCCACCACAACAATGGCATTGTTCAGGTCTCCACCTTTGATCAGATCGTGCTTAACCAGCATTTCCAGTTCATGTAAAAAGCAAAAAGTACGGCTTGACGCGATCTCTTTTTTAAACTCTTTAAGAGAAGATATGGTCGCGTGCTGACTGCCTAATACCTGCGAGTTATAATCAACCATACAGGTAAAACGATAATCATCGTCTAAAGGCATGGCCACCATGTCAACCTTGCGGTCAGGTTCAGAGTAATGAATATTATAAGGAATATGATAGTATTCGCGGTCGGCGTCCTGCTCAACTGTACCGGTTTCTTCTATTGCGGTAATAAACTGTATAGAACTGCCATCCATAATGGGCGTTTCCTGTGCATCCATATCAATCAGCACATTATCTATCTCCAAACCCACCAAAGCTGCTAATACGTGCTCAACCGTGCTCACGCTGGCACCATTTTGAGTAAGCGTAGTGCCGCGCGACGTGTCAGTCACGTTATCACAGTCGGCATCAATTACCGGTTGGCCGGGGAGGTCAACCCGGCGAAATTTGTACCCATGCTTTTCCGGTGCGGGGTTAAAGGTCATGGTGACATTTTGGCCGGTATGCAGTCCAACACCGGAAATAGATACCGGCGCTTTGATAGTTCTCTGTTTTACGTTCATTTTATATTGCTCATTCGTTCATTGGTTCATTACATTATCGGTGTAAATACCGGTAAGCCTGAATCACTGAACATCCTTTTTTAAGTCTTTTATAATATTTTCCAGTTCACGTACGCGCTGCTCCAATTCAGGCAGTCGCCTTACATTAACATGGGCGCGAAGGTAATCTTTATAAGGCAGATGCGGAGAGCCTCCCCATTGTTTATCAATAACTTTAATAGAGCTATTAACCCCGGTTTGCGCACCAAACTGGCTGCCATCGGCTATGTTCAGGTGTCCTGCGAAACCTACCTGGCCACCAATAACTACCCTTGAACCAATTTTAGTGCTGCCGGAAATACCCGATTGCGCTGCCATCACCGTATGGCTGCCTATTTCAACATTATGGGCAATCATAACCAGGTTATCTATCTTGGCCCCTTTACGGATAACGGTTGAACCCATCGTGGCCCGGTCAACAGTAGTGTTTGAGCCTATCTCCACGTTATCTTCGATAATTACATTACCAATTTGGGCAATTTTGGTGTAGCTACCATCTGGGTTGGGGGCAAACCCAAAGCCATCGCTGCCAATAACCGCACCCGAATGGATGGTAACATTATTGCCAATAACACAATCAAAATATACTACAACACCAGGGAATAAGGTAACATTATCGCCAAGCGTAACGTTATCCGCTATATAACAATTAGGATATATCTTACAGTTTTTACCGGCTTTAACATCCTGGCCTATGTAAGCGAACGCGCCAATGTAGGCATTGTCACCAATCTGTGCAGTTTTATGTATAAAACTGGGCTGCTCGATGCCTTCCTTGTATAATTTAAAGGTGTTATATTTTTCAAGCAGGAGCGTGAAGGCGCTGTATGCATTCTCTACCCGTATGAGGGTAGCTTTTACAGGAGCGGTTAACTGCTGGCTGTTATTTACAATAACAATAGAGGCATCTGTAGTATACAGATATTGCTCGTATTTCAGGTTCGCTAAAAAAGAAAGTGAACCATTTTGGGCCTCCTCTATTTTCGCCAGCTGATTTACGGCAACTGTTTCGTCGCCCTCAACTGTCCCGTTTAGCAGCATGGCTATATCCTTGGCAGTAAATTGCATCGTACAAAGTTATATGTTAATACTAAAGCAACAAATTATTAAGTTTTAGCCTTTATACGTTCAAAGCCAGTTCTTTGGTGTAACAGAGTATATGTTTTTTTACGGTTTTTGACAAAGCTTCCAAATTGGAGTTATCGCTTGCGAGCGTAATATCAATTACACTACCGTCTTTTTTTAAGATATGTATGCTGCCGTCGCCTTTATTGTAGGCGTTATTTCTGATACTGTCAGTAAATACAAAGTAAGAGGCATCATGCTCATTAAGGCCATATTGCTGCTGTGCTTTATGCTTAAGTTCCTCTACCCATACGCTGTCTGGGTTTTCGGACGTAATGTCTACATGGTACAGCCTGCGATTAATAAAATTATGGCAAAGCGTAGCCAGCACCCAGTCGGTACTACCAGCCCATATTTTTACGGCGGCCATCACATCCGTATCATCAAGCAGCGCAAAAACCTTTAAATGCTCCGGGTTAGCCATAAACTCCTTGCGATCAATCTCGGTATTCAGGAAATAAGCCAGGGCAGGGGTAAGCGGAAAGCGTGTACCAGCCAGCGCCAGTTCACGCGCCCGGCAAAATATTTTACATAACAATTGCTCGGCGGCTATAACCGTTTTATGAAGATATACCTGCCAGTACATTAAACGGCGGGCGATAAGGAATTTCTCTATAGAATATATGCCCTTTTCTTCTACAACCACCATATCGTTCTTAACCGTCAGCATCTTAATGATACGGTCTGAGCTGATGACACCTTCAGATACGCCGGTAAAAAAACTGTCGCGGTTAAGGTAATCCATCCTGTCCATATCCAACTGACTGCTTACCAGTTGGTGCAGAAACTTTTTATGATACTCGCCCCTGAAAATGCTAATGGCCAGATCAAGTTTGCCATTAAACTCCTGGTTGAGCTTATCCATCAGCATTATGGAAATATCCTCATGGCTTATCTCTTCTACAATAGTATGTTCCAGCGCATGCGAAAATGGCCCGTGGCCTATATCGTGCAGTAATATGGCTATGATCAACCCTTCTTTTTCTTCAGGGCTGATATCTGTGCCTTTGTTGCATAGGGTTTCAATAGCCAGGCCCATCAAGTGCATGGCACCGAGGGCATGATGAAAACGCGTATGTAAAGCACCTGGATAAACTAAATGGGTCATGCCCACCTGTTTAATATAGCGTAAACGCTGGAAGTATGGATGATCTATCAGGTCGTAAACCAGTTCTGTCGGGATGCTGATGAACCCGTAAACCGGGTCATTTATGATTTTCTTCTTATTCAAAAGCAATACGTATTCTACCTGCAAAGGTGCCTAAATATGACAAAACAAGCACGTAGTATTTGTTAATAAATGTTAATGCTTTGTATATTTTTACAACAAAACATACAACCTAAAAGTTATTAGGGGATAAAAATAGAGATAATATGCAGGATACCACAATTCTTTGGGCCGATGACGAAATAGATCTGCTTAAACCACATATATTGTTTCTGGGCGAAAAAGGATATAAAGTAACTACCGTTACCAATGGTAACGACGCGATAGAGGAATTTAAGAACCACTACTTCGACCTGGTTTTTTTGGATGAGAACATGCCCGGACTAACCGGACTGGAAACACTATCACAAATTAAAAGCATTAATAATGATGTACCGATAGTGCTCATCACCAAAAATGAGGAAGAATACCTGATGGAAGATGCCATTGGCTCCAAGATTGACGACTACCTGATTAAGCCGGTACATCCCAAGCAGATACTGCTTACGATAAAGAAGCTTACGGAGAATAAACGACTGGTGACAGAAAAGACCACCATGGCTTATCAGCAGGATTTCCGTACGCTGGGCATGACCCTTAATGACCACCTGAGTTACCAGGAGTGGGTAGAGGTTTATAAAAAACTGATATACTGGGAGCTTGAACTGGAAGCCCTGCAAGACAGCGGCATGCATGAGATCTTAACCTTACAAAAAGCCGAGGCTAACGTACAGTTCTGCAAGTTTGTTGAGAAAAACTATATCAACTGGCTTAAAAACCCTGATAACGCGCCGGTGAATTCCCCGCAGCTTTTCAAGAAAAAAGTATTCCCCAAACTGGATAATAATAACGTACCGGTATTTTTTATCCTGATAGATAACCTCCGTTATGACCAGTTCCGTATCATCAACCCGCTGATATCAGAATATTTCAGGCTGGAAGAGGAAGACACCTATTACAGTATCTTACCTACAGCTACGCAATATGCGCGCAACGCCATTTTTTCGGGGCTTATGCCATTGGAAATGGAAAGCCGCTACCCGCAAATGTGGCAAAACGATGAGGACGAAGGCGGCAAAAACCTGTATGAGGCAAATTTCCTGGCAGATCACCTGAAGCGTGTATTACGCCGCGATGTGAAACACTCCTACAATAAGATACTAAACATAGATGAAGGGCGCGCACTTAATGAGTCAGTAAATAACCTCATGAATAATGAGCTGAATGTAGTGGTATATAATTTTGTGGATATGCTTAGCCATGCGCGTACAGACATGCATATGATACGTGAACTCGCGAGCGACGACGCAGCTTACCGCTCGTTAACGCTATCCTGGTTTGAGCACTCACCTTTATATGACCTGCTTAAATACCTTTCACAAAAACAGGTGAAGGTAATTATCACTACAGACCACGGCACTATCCGGGTAAAAAGCCCCAGCAAGATCATTGGCGACCGTAATACCAACACCAACCTGCGCTACAAACAGGGTAAGAACCTTAATTTTAATCCGAAAGAGGTATTCCATATCCGCAATCCGCATGATGCCCAGTTGCCTAAGCTACATGTAAGCTCAAGCTTTGTTTTTGCTAAAAGCGATAGTTACTTTGTGTACCCGAATAATTATAACCACTTTGTTAACTTCTATAATGAAACCTTCCAACACGGAGGTATATCATTAGAAGAAATGATTATTCCTATCGTAACTTATACTTCAAGGTAAGATATTTGGCATTTAAATTTTAACACTTTAAATGGATATACATACCACATCTCTGGCCGACCTGTCTGCGGCGGCCAGAAAGGTTCTGGAGGCTGGGGGCAGCAATCGCATATACCTGTTCTATGGCGAAATGGGGGCGGGTAAAACTACTTTGATAAAGGCCATTTGTAAAGAGCTCAGGATAACTGACGAGGTAACCAGCCCAACTTTCTCTATTGTTAACGAATATGAAGGAACAGACGGGCCGGTTTACCATTTTGATTTTTACCGCCTCAAACAACACAGCGAGGCGCTGGATATGGGCTATGAAGAATATTTTTACTCGGGCAATTATTGCTTTATTGAATGGCCCGAAAAAATAGCCGATCTGGTACCCGATAGCTATGCCGGCGTACGCATACATATACAGGATAACCAATCGCGGCTTATTACCGTTGAAAACTTTTAGCAACGCTGCTGTATTTTTACTATCTTCAACAGCCGGAAAAACTAACATACCATGAGCGCAGGGAAATACAGTGGGTTTACAAGCGTTGCCAGACAGGCCATGATGCAGCCGCAGGAATCAATGCTTGAAGTTAAAAGCAATAAAAAAAAGCTTTTCATAGGCATACCCAAAGAAACCTCTTTTCAGGAAAACCGTATCGCGTTAACTCCTCTTTCAGTAGCCTTGCTCATTAACAACGGGCACGATGTTTACCTGGAAAGCAATGCCGGGCAGGCTGCTAACTTTACTGATAATAATTACAGCGAGCAGGGCGCCCAGATTGTTTACGACACCAAAAAAGTATACGAAGCCGATATTATCATCAAGATAGCCCCGCCTACGCTGGAAGAGATCGAGATGATGAAACCAGGCCAGTTGCTTATATCAACACTACAGCTGGCCACCCTGAAAGCCGAAAGCCTGCATGCACTCATCAAAAAGAAAATTACGGCTGTTTGCTTCGAGCATCTGGAGGATGAAGGCGGCTCGCTTACCGTGGTACGGGCAATGAGCGAGATAGTAGGTGCTACATCGGTATTGATCGCTGCGGAATACCTCAGTAACATTTTTGAAGGTAAAGGCCTTATGCTTGGAGGTATTACTGGTGTACCACCTACCGAGATCGTTATTCTTGGGGCAGGTACTGTTGGTGAGTACGCCGCCCGCACCGCTATCTCTTTGGGTGCCGAGGTAAAGGTGTTCGACCCATCCATTTACAAGCTCCGTCGTTTACAAAATAATATAGGTGCAAGGGTATTTACCTCAGTAGTACAACCCATTGTATTGGAAAAAGCCATCACTACCTGCGATGTTGCTATTGGCGCCATGCGTGCCGAAGATGGCCGCAGCCCTTGCATTGTTTCTGAAGCTACCGTTAGTCGCATGAAGCCTAATTCGGTTATAATTGATGTAAGTATTGATCAGGGGGGCTGTTTTGAAACATCTGAAGTTACCAACCATACCCACCCCGTATTTCGCAAGTACGATGTAATACATTACTGCGTACCTAACATTGCCTCACGTGTAGCCCGTACAGCAACCTATGCGCTTACCAATATATTCGCGCCTATCTTATTAGACATTGGTGAACAGGGAAGCCTTAAAAATGTGATATGGCAAAAAGCAGGTATACGCAAAGCGGTATACATTTACCAGGGGCACCTTACCAACAAGCACATAGGTGAGCGTTTTAATATCCCAAGCAAAGACCTTGATTTGTTAGTGGTTTCAAATCATTGATATTGCTTAAAACAGCTTGTCATTTAAATGACGTAAGGACAATATATTAGCCTTAATAATTCGTAAACGGCCTTACGTTCTCAGGGTGGCTGATCTCGGGGAGATATTTTTCCGGTATATCATTCTCATGATGTTTTTGGCCGTAATAATCCAGATCAAGCTCAACATCCCCGTTTTCTTTTGCAGTCACTTTATATATAATATCGTAATCCTGCTCGCTTACCGCCGGGAATGGTGTATCTGCTCCAAGAGCACTCAACATAGGCATCAAAGTGTTGGCGTTACCAATAATGAGCACGTTGTTACCCTGGAAGTTTTTGATCAGCGCCTTGGCAAACTTCTTCAAACTGGTTGAATCGGTTTCATAAACCCGCGGTAGTATACGGGCCTTAACGGCTAATGGGCGGGCAGTAGCGCCGCTCCGTTTATCTTTAGTAACATATATGGCCTTAATGTGCTTCCCCTTTAGCAGTTTTGCCAGGTCATCAGCCCTTTGCTGGCCTGCATTGCTCAACGCGGGGTCGTCCGAATGGGGCATGGCAACTATTGTTTCGGCATGCCTTACAATATAAATCGTTGTTTTTTGAGCAAAGGCATTAAAATTGCTTACAAAACAACAGATAATAAGCAAAACGAAAATCTTTACCGGTTTTACTACATTTTTCATAATGGGCTGTTATCTGATAATAAAGGTACTTAACAAATATATTTCATTTTTGATATGAAGCTTTTTAGCAAAGAATATTTTAAGCGACTATGGAAGGTAATATTGGCTACATTCAGCGGTTTTTCTGATGATAATGGCCTTAAACTAAGTGCATCGCTGGCATACTATACTATATTTTCACTGGCGCCACTACTCTTGCTTATACTCTCATTGGCCGGTATTTTTTTAAAAGACCAAAGCTATAGGCAGGATTTTTATGACCAAGTACAGCAGTATATTGGTAAAGCCGGAACTCTACAAATACAAAGCACCATACAATCGCAGGATATTACTGGCAAAAGCGGCATTGGGTTGGCTATTAGTATTGTTACTTTATTACTTGGTGCCAGCAGTATATTCGTTGAGATACAAGATTCTCTTAACACCATTTGGCGCGTAAAGGCAAAGCCTAAAAAAGGATGGGTAAAGATGTTAAAGAACAGGTTTTTGTCTTTCTCACTTATTGTTAGCCTTGGTTTTTTGCTGTTAGCGTCGCTTTTAGTGAACATTATTATTAGCGCATTAAGTGATAAGTTGGTAGCTTATTTACCGCGCCTGCTGGGTAAAGATATAGCCGGTGTTGTTGGCGAAACCTTTATATTTTCGGTTAACCTGGCTATTACGCTGCTCGTTATCTCCGTGCTATTTTCTATTATATTTAAGGTTCTGCCAGATGTAAAGATCAAATGGAGCGATGTGCGGTCGGGGGCTATATTTACCGCCATATTGTTTATACTGGGCCAGTATGTGATTAGTTTATATATTCAGTATACTGCGCAAGGCTCAGCCTACGGTACGGCTGGTTCTATCATTGTAATTTTGGTCTGGATCTATTACACGGCAGCCATATTATACATAGGTGCCGAATTTACACAGGTTTATGCTGAGGCCAAAGGCAGCCATATTGAGCCGGCTGAATATGCGGTAGTCATACAACAAACCGAAGTTGAACGAAAGCTGCACACCGTACCCCTACAAAACCCTGAGCTGCATGGGGTGCTGAAGTGCGATGGTGATGATGACAAGAAAAGTAATTCGTAACAGGGTTAACGCGGATAAAGAAAATACCATAAATTTAGCTTAACCAATTTTAAGCTTTTGTTTTCTTTAGCCCGCAAATGTATTGTTATGAGGCATATATGGCTTTGCGCCATATTTTGTCTTTACGGCCTGTATGCCAATGGTCAGTTCTTTAGCCTGAAAGACAATCGCAAAAGCGTTGATATCCCTTTTAAGTTTCTGCGGAACCTGGTTATTATTCAACTGAACATCAACAATAAAGGGCCATATAACTTTGTATTGGATACAGGGGTGGGCCTAATGATCATTACAGACTCCTCGCTGGCCGACTCTATTAACATTGCAGGCACGCGCAAAATAAAACTTATCGGGCTGGGCGACGATGAAGAAGCTTCGGAAGCAATTGTTACACCCGCGCTAAATGTGGATATCCATGGGCTGATAAGCAACGGCGTTTCAGCGGCTATTCTTAAAACAGACATTTTTAATCTTTCGGGCTACACCGGGGTGCCCGTACATGGCCTTATTGGTTACGACTTTTTTAATAGCCTTGCTGTGAAGATAAATTTTAACGATAGTATTTTAACCGTCTATCCGCCCGGCAAAGCTAAACTGTTTAAAAAGAGCCAGCGGGTGCCTATTACTATTGAAGATAATAAACCGTATTTGCAGGCTTACATTACCATGCCTGATGGCAGCCGGGTGCTGAATAAATTAATTGTTGATCTGGGCGCCGGGCATCCCGTTTCCCTGGAAAGCAGCGCTAAAAAGTATGGAAATCTGCTGAACAAGATACCTGCGAATTTAGGTATCGCGCTCAATGGCCCTATATTCGGGTATATTGGCCGGATAAAAGAAGTGGAGATAGGCAAATATAAACTCAAGGATGTGATCGCTTCTTTCCCTGATGAAAATTACGAACAACGTACCAACATCCCTCGCGACGGAAACATTGGCGCAGGCATCCTTAAAAAATTTAACCTGCTGTTTGATTACAGCAATAATGCCCTTTATCTTAAACCTAATAATAATTTCAAGGCGCCGTTTGAACATGACATGAGCGGCATTGAGTATTATCTTACAGGAAATGATTTGTCTCACATGATCATCACCCGCGTTGCGCCTGATTCTCCTGCCGACGAGATAGGCCTTTTGCGGGGAGACGAAATTGTATCCATCAATTTTAAACCCATAGCTAAAATGACAGCCGGTGAAATTGATAATATATTTAAAACGCCTGGGCGCAGTTTACTTTTAGAAATATTTCATGACGGCAAGCATGAGCGCGTGGTAATAAATTTGCGACGAAGGATTTGATTAACCAAGAAGCGCCTAATAATTACTATATTCCCGCAATATTTACATTTAAACTCTAATTAATTAACTAATGATAACATCTCTACGGATGAAGGCGTGCGTACAAGCCACAGCGCTCGCTACCGCGGTGTTGCTGGCCAGCTCATGTGCCACTAAAAAAGAAGCAGCCCGCACAGTATCACTCAAAACCACTACTACACCTGGCGGTACAGCTACAGCAACCGCCACATTGGGCCCTCAAAAAAAAGAAGGTATTAAAAAGTTTAGCGATCTGGTGGGTAAAACCAAAGGCGATACCGGACTTTTTACCACTTATAAAGTTGACGGCAAATATTACTTTGAAATACCCGACAGCTTGCTGGACAGGGAAATGCTGGTGGTAACGCGCTTTGTAAAAACCCCCGTTGGTTTAAAATCTTTTGGCCAGCAATATGGTGGCGAAGAGGTGAACAACCAGGTTTGGAAATGGCAAAGGCACGATAAACAGGTATTTGTACGCGTACCCAGCTATTCTGTACGAGCCGATAGTACATCAGATATGTACCAGTCGGTTAAGAACTCTAACCTCGATGCCATATTAGCCTCCTTTGAGATCAAGGCTTATAATAAAGACACTACCGGCGTGCTGGTTGACGTGACCGACTTTTACAACGGCGACGTTGCTGCCATAAGCGCTCCTGACAATATTAAAAAGCAATATAAACTTGCCGGCATTGATAATAGCCGCTCTTATATTGATACCATAAAAAGCTTCCCTATAAATGTGGAAGTTAGGACATTAAAAACTTTCCGTGCAGGTGAGTCGCCTACGGATAACAGCAACGCGGCATTAACTTTTGAGTTTAACACCTCCATGCTGTTGCTGCCTAAAACACCTATGAAAGCACGCCTTAACGACTCCCGGGTTGGCTTTTTTGGTCAGCGCCAGGTAGATTATGGTACCGATGCTCAAAAAGCGGAAGTAACCGGCTATATCCACCGCTGGAGGCTGGAGCCGAAAGACGAAGCGGCGTATGCCCGCGGCGAACTGGTTGAGCCTAAAAAGCAAATTGTATATTACATAGATCCCGCCACACCAAAAAAATGGGTTCCGTACCTTATTGCCGGTATTAACGACTGGAACAAAGCCTTTGAAGCCGCAGGCTTTAAAAACGCTATTGTAGGTAAGGAGGCTCCCTCTAAAAAGGAAGACCCGGAATTTAGTACTGAAGACGCCCGCTACAGTGTGATACGCTATTTCGCGTCAGATGTACAGAATGCCTATGGCCCGCATATCTCAGACCCCCGCACAGGCGAAATACTGGAAAGCCACGTTGGCTGGTACCACAATGTAATGAGTCTATTACGCAACTGGTACTTTATACAAACCGCGGCGGTTAACCCGAACGTTCGTATAGCTAAGTTTACAGACGCTCAAATGGGCGAGCTTATCCGTTTCGTGTCTTCGCACGAAGTAGGCCACACCCTGGGCTTACCGCACAACTTTGGCTCAAGCTATGCCTACCCGGTTGATTCGTTAAGGTCAAAAACATTTACTGCCAAACATGGTACCGCGCCATCTATTATGGACTATGCCCGCTTTAACTACATTGCACAACCGGGCGACGGCGTAACACACCTTTACCCGCAAATAGGCGAGTATGACCTTTGGGCAGTAAAATGGGGCTACAGCTATTTCCCTGGCAACAAAACCGCGCAGCAGGAAAAAGAAACCCTTGATGTATGGACCAAAGAAAGAGCCGGTAACCCGCTTTACTACTATGGCCGCCAGGGTACGTCTATTGACCCTCGTCTGCAAAATGAGGACCTGGGCGATAACGCCATGAAGGCAAGTAATTATGGTATTGCCAACCTTAAAAGGATATTGCCTAACATAGAAAAATGGACCTACCAGAAAGGAGAGGATTATGATGATGTTGAAACCCTGTACAATGAGGTGTTGGGCCAATACAACCGCTATATCGGGCATGTTACCATGAATATTGGCGGTATGAACGAGAACTTTAAAACCTACGACCAAAAAGGCCCTGTTTATGGTTTTGTTAATAAAAACCTTCAGCACGATGCCGCTGTGTTTTTAAACCAGCAGGTGTTTACGACACCTACCTGGTTAATTAACCGTACTGAATTAAGCAAATTTGACAACGGTGTAACTCTTGGCCGCATTAAGTCGGTGCAGGTAAATGCAGTAGCAAATGTGTTAAACGCTTCGCGCTTGGCACGTATGTATGATAATCAGTCGAAAAACGGAGCTGCGGCTTATACGGTAAATAACCTGTTTGATGATTTGCGTGCTGGTATTTTTAGCAAAGGAAAGCCTGACGAGTTTAAACGTAACCTGCAACGCGGTTACATTGATAACCTGAAAGCATTGTTAAATGATGATGCTAGCAGGAGCTTCCCTGGAGTATCTCCTTCGCAATTGGCCGGCATGGGTTTAACCCCTATCAATATCGCTTTATCTGACATAAGGCCGATGGTAAGGCTTGAGCTGAACAAGATCAGCAAGAGCCTGCCTGCGGGTGGCGACGCGCTTACTGCCGCGCATTACGCCGACCTGCGTTTACGCATTAAAGAAGCTTTAAACCCAACACGCCCTGTTGTAAACATGAGCATCGGCATGATGGGCCGCGGATTAATTGATAACACTACAGAGCAGAAAAACAACTGCTGGCCAGCTACAACCTGGTAATGATAAAATACCCAATTCAACAAAAGCCGGGGCAATTGTCCCGGCTTTTTTGCGTAAAAGCACTGCCTCTATAATCACATACTATCCAATTTGTACCAAGGTTGAGCATGGAGGGGCGGAATTAATATTAATTTTAAATAACACCCAGGCTTTGTTTTTCATCTCAACTCCAGAATCTGCCGATAATATTGCGAAGTAAAATCCGCCTGAAGAGGCGGCATATCATACAGGCAATAATGGCAGCAGTTGTACCTCAAATTCACAGATCAGTTAAGTTTTTTAAATTTTTGCTTATTCCTGCGATGCTGCATTGCACAACAGCGGCAAAGGCTCAGGACAATTATGAGATACAGGTTTATGGTTCTGAAACCGTTGAAAAAGGACGAACAATGCTTGAACTCCATAGCAATTATACTATAAGCGGCAGTAAGGATGATGTTGCGGGCCAACTGCATACCAACCATGTGGAGCATGAAACCATTGAAATAACTCACGGCTGGACGCCATGGTTCGAAACCGGATTTTATTTTTTTAACGCTATTGGAAGCGGTGGGCGCACAGCCTACGTAGGTTCGCATATAAGGCCACGCGTAGCGGCTCCTACAAGCTGGAACTGGCCGGTCGGTGTGAGTATTTCAACCGAATTTGGCTTCCAGAAAAGTGCTTTTTCTGCCAATACCAGCACCCTGGAAATAAGACCTATTGTAGATAAAAAATGGCATAAGCTTTATATATCGCTCAACCCCACGCTTGAAAAGAGCTTTAAAGGGCCTGATGTTAATCAGGGCTTCACTTTTTCGCCTAATATTAAAGGTAGCTATGATGTTACCAAAGCCGTTGCCCTTGGGCTTGAGTACTATGGCAGTACCGGTCCTTTTTTCCATTATTACCCCTTTAAACAACAGGATCACCAGTTATTTTTAGCTACCGACCTGGATGTTGACCCGCGATGGGAACTTAACGCCGGCATTGGTTACGGCTTTACAGCCATTGCAGATAGGGCAATTGCAAAATTAATTGTTGGCCGCAGGTTTTAACCCCAAATATGCTTTATCACATATATTTGTAGGATAAAGCATACCCACATGAACAGTATAGCTCAATTTAAGGAGTCGCTGAGCCAAAGCATGCCTCCGCAGGATATTCCCGCGCCGTTAAAAAGCCTTTGGTACGATGCAAAAGGCGATTGGCACAAAGCGCATGCTGTGGTTGATCAACTACCTGGGGTAGAAGCAGCACATGTACATGCCTATTTACACCGCAAAGAAGGTGATATCTGGAATGCCGATTACTGGTATAGCAGGGCTAAGCAACAACGGCCGAATATAACGCTTGACGAAGAATGGGAAAAACTACTCTCTTTCTTTATTAAACGTGCCATTTAAGTGTGCTATAAAACATCCGCTACTTAAAATTTAAAAGCTAAACTTCTTTTTCATATATTCATAACATTAACCGGCTTACCTTGTTAATTGCCTGATATGAACGATCCTGCCAAAACCCGATCAATTGATTTAGAGCAGTTCTTTTACACAGCAAGGGATCTATTCTGTATAGCAGGATTTGACGGCTATTTTAAGCAAGTAAACCCTGCCGTAGTAGAAACACTTGGTTACACAGAAGAGGAGCTTTTTTCCCGGCCTATTAACTCATTTATTTATCACGAAGACCAGGCTATTACCGAGCAACGTCGTAATGATCTTCGAGAGGCTAAAGCTTTAAATAACTTTGAGAACAGATACGTCACCAAAACCGGCGAACTGGTGTGGCTTTCATGGACGTCCGTACCCGACCCCGGTCAGCAACTGGTGTTTGCGGTGGCTAAAAACGTTACACCTAAAAAAACAGCAGAAACTGAGCGTGAAAAAGCGCTGATGGATCTTAATCAATCGCAACTGGAACTAAAAGAATTGGTTTACACAGCCCTGCATGATCTGCGTTCGCCGGTTTCCAACATGATATCCATCTTTGATATCTGTGACGAGCTTAATTCACCGGCCGAACCGTATGAAGAATCTCTTAGAATCTTAAAAAACTCCATTGGAGAGCTTAAGGTTAAAATGGATTTTTTCCTTGACCGGGTTGTGAAGAATAAGGAAAAGGCTTCGCCTGCTATTGAAACAGCGTTTAAGTTGTCACTTATGCGGGTACTACAAACATTATCGGGGCAGGTCAATGAGGCAGGCGCAATCATCCGTCATGATTTCTCTAACTGTCAGGTTGTATGCTTTGATGAAACCTATCTGGATAGTATTTTTCTGAACCTTATTTCAAACAGCATCAAATATGCCGTGCCTCATGTATCGCCGGTAATTGATATAGTAAGTAGTATACAGGGCGATTATATTCAACTTGTATTTAAAGACAATGGGCAAGGGTTTGATATGGAAGCTTTAAACGGGCGGATATTTCAGGCACAGCAGCGCTTCCATAATGGAACCGATGGGAAAGGTCTGGGTTTATACCTGGTGAAAAGCCATCTGGTTAATTCGGGCGGCCATATCAAGCTTCATAGCCGTCCTGGTGAGGGCGCAACATTTACACTTTATTTTAAAAGATCATAAAGCACAAAACCCGGTTTAGAGCCGGGTTTTGTGCTTTATGAAATATACCAATACTACTAAAAGAATTTAAAGCCCACGCTTAGTGCCCAAAGGTTCTGGCGCTGCCCAAAATTCTGATTGATTTTAGTGAGCCCGCCTTCATACCTAAAATCAGCCGTAATATGGCCCACATCAATACCGGCACCAGCCTGAAAACCCAGCGTACTTTTCTTGTAATCGCCAAAATCGTTATAAGCACCGCTCACATTATCACTAAAGCTTTGGTTTTTATCAAGCACGTAACTGTAAATTGGTCCGGCCATTACCCTAAAATTAAGGTTATCACCACCAAAGCCCTTTCCTAAAAGCAAAGGAAGGTTAAGGGTGGTAAATGTTACCTTGCCATTGGTAGTAACCGTGCTATTATTATTGTTAAAATCAAATTTACCACCGCTGCTGCCAAGGTAAAGTTCGGGCTGCAAATACAGGCTACTGCCAAACCGTGCAAAAGCACCCACCTGGTAACCTGTTACCGATGACTCGTTCACATTATCGGCATTGATCTTCGAGAAATTGACCCCCGCTTTGGCGCCAAGGGAAAACTGTGCCTTAGCGCTAAAAACTGCCGCTAAAACAATGGCAAAACTTAAAAGATACTTTTTCATAGTTATTGTTGTTAGTTTAATTTTTACACGATGAAAGGTTTTTTTTCTCCTTATCGTTTTTATTTTGAACTTTTTTGATGCTTTTAGCTTGTTAAAGTTTAACCGGCCAAAACACATTAAACGTTCGCGGCCATGTATTTTTTATATTTTTGTTCAAATAATTTGTTTTATGGCAGAAGTAACAATAAGCAACAAGGATTGGCCGCGTGTTAAAATTAAATTGCAGCGAAAATACAACCATCTCACCGATCAGGAACTTCAATATAACGAGGGGCAGGAGGGCGCCTTAATTGAGAAATTAGCGGAGCTGGTAAACCGCGACAGGAACTATGTGGTTTTTACGCTAAAAAAAGCGTTAGTAAATATTGATAATAACCGGCTGTAATTAAAGTTATTTAAATACCGGGGCATTAGTATATTTACAGTTAAAGGCAAGCCTATGAATGATGGATGGAAAATAAACAAGCTTAGAAAACCTGCTATTATAGTAGGTGGTTTGGCCCTGTCTATTGGCTTGTGGAGTTTCCAGGACGATCTTTTCCAGATATCAAAGAACCTTGATGTTTTTGCCTCGGTTTACAAAGAAGTTAACATTAACTATGTTGATGATATTAACTCTGCCAAACTGATTAAAACCGGCGTAGATGCCATGCTTGACGGGCTTGACCCTTACACGGAGTTTGTTCCCGAGTCTGAAGTGGAAAATTATAAGCTGCACTACATTAGTACCCAGTATGGGGGCATTGGTGCAGGCATATTCCTGCGCAACGGCAAAGTTTATATATCTGATGTTTTTGATGGTTTCCCCGCGCAAAAGGCAGATATACGCCAGGGCGATCAGTTATTAAAGATAAACGACATTAGTCTCGATGGCAAATCTAACGACCAGGTAAGCAATTTACTCAAGGGCTCTAAAGGTGCCGCTATTAAATTATTGCTGAAGCGCGACGATGCCGAACCTGTTGTAAAAAACCTGGTACGCGATGAGATTAAACAGCCCAACGTGGCCTATTACGGCATGGTAGATGGCAACATGGGCTATATTAAACTCAACAAGTTTCTTGAAAATTCCGCAGCAGAGGTTACTGAAGCTGTAACAGCTTTAAAGAAGAATAACCCCAACGGTATTATTCTTGATCTCCGTTCAAACGGAGGCGGCATTTTGCAGGAAGCCGTTAAAATTGTTAATCTTTTTGTTCAAAAAGATGTAATGGTGGTATCGCAAAAAGGCAAGATCAAAGAAAAGAACTTTAGTTATAGTACTGTTTCTACTCCTGTTGAGCCAAATCTACCTTTGGTTGTTTTGGTAAACAGCCGTTCGGCTTCGGCCTCGGAGATCACTGCAGGCGCTTTGCAAGATCTGGACAGGGCTATTGTTATTGGCCAGCGCAGTTACGGCAAAGGCCTGGTACAGCAAACATTTAACCTGCCATACAACAGCCTGGTTAAAATAACAGTGGCCAAGTATTTTATCCCTTCAGGGCGCTGCGTGCAGGCGCTTGACTACACCCACCGTAAGGACGACGGCAGTGTGATTAAGGTGGCTGATTCGTCTATACATGAGTTTAAAACCCGAAACGGGCGATCGGTTTACGATGGCAGCGGGATATATCCCGATATCGCTGTTAAGCAGGAAAGGTTTGCCAATGTAACAGCTACGCTCATTAGCAAGCTATATATTTTTGATTACGCCACCAAATACCGCAATACCCACCCGGAACCGGTTAACCCCAAAACATTTAAATTGTCTGAAGCCGACTATACCGACTTCACCAAATATCTTGCAGGGAAAAATTATACCTATACCACTGTATCTGAAAAAATGCTGAGTAGCCTTAAAACAGAAGCCACTAAGGAAAAGCAATTTGGCCAGATAGAGGTAGAATATAATGCACTAAAAGCCAAACTGGATAACAGCAAGCAAAACGACCTGCAAATACACCGCGATGAAATAAAGCAAGTGCTTGAAAACGAAATAGTGGCGCGCTACACTTATGAAAAAGGCCGCTACGAGGCCAACTTTAAATATGATAAGGAACTGGCCCAGGCTATAAAAACCATGCAGGATAAAAACCAGCTTGCAGCCATACTAAAAGGCGAGGGTAATTTTAAAACCATCGGAAAACCGGTTTTAGCAATGGCCGGTAAAAAAGATCGCGACGATAACGATTAAACCCATAACCCGCATAAATTTCATTTTAAGGCGAAGCAAGGTGCTTCGCCTTTTTTGTTGCAGCAAATGTTGTAACAAGCCCGCTACAGAACTAAACCGTTAGCATTTAGCGCCGTCATACCTGCAAAACTTAACAAAACATGAAAAAGATAATTATAGCAGCCGCGGTATTTATAGGCGGTATTATATATCAGCACGAGGCAAAAGCCCAGATACGTTTAAATATTAATATTGGCAGTCAGCCCGACTGGGGCCCTGTAGGATACGATCATGTGGATTATTACTACCTGCCCGATGTGGGAGCATACTATGATGTACCTGCCCATGAATATGTATATCTGGAAAATAACGCATGGGTTAGGCGTACTTATTTACCGTCAAGGTACAGTAATTACAATATATACAACGGCTACAAAGTAGTTATTAACGAGCGCCGACCATGGCTGCGCGACAATGTATACCGAACCGAATATGCGAATTACCGTGGTCGTACCGGGCAGGTGATCATCCGTGATAGCCGAGATGTGAAATATAAAGACCATTGGATGGATAAGTCTTATAAGAAACAATTAAAACGGGAAGAGAAAGAGCAACGTAAAGAAATGAAACGTTATGAGAAGGACCGTAAACACGGCTTTCGTGATGATGATTAAGGCTATTGATTATAGGGTATTACAACGCACGTTAATTATCATTAACTAACCATTGTTGAAAACTAAGTTGACATCAACTGTAACTATTCCCTCGTAATTTTCGTTAAAGAATACAAACCATTAACCTATGGATAACTCAAAGACTTCTATGCATGCCCGCGTGCATACCTGGATGGATGCAATAGGCTTCACGCTCAACGCGTCGCAAACAAGTTTAAAAAATAGGGTAACCACTAACCACTATTTTTTTGAAACTTTTAATTTCTTCGAAAGAAAAAAAGGCAACGATCATTCAAGAACAAAATTCCTCTGTTTTGATACTTACGGAGAAAAGATACAGGTACGCACCCTGCTTGATCTGCAAACAGCTTTTTTTGATAATATAAGCCAGTTAAAATAAATAGCGCTTTAGCATAACAGCCGTTTACTAAAAGTAAACGGCTGTTATGTTTTGATATTAAGACCATTTTTTAGACGAGATAATCTGTTCTGTAAGAGCCGTGCATCTACTACAACTTTATCTAACGATTTTTTTAATGGTTAAGCGCAAACTCTACAAACAAAAAACCCCGGAAAGCCGGGGTTAAAAAAAACAATAAATCTATAATCGGTTAGAACGGAAGGTCATCGGCATCGCTACGGTAGCCTTCAGTATCGCTGCTGCGATTACTTGCACGTGTAACGGTTTCGCCTTCAAAATCGGTTTTGCGGCCAAGCATGGTAAAATTTTCTGCAACCACTTCTGTGGTATATTTTTTAATACCCTCTTTATCCTCAAAAGAGCGGGTACGCAATTTTCCTTCTATATAAACCAGCTTCCCTTTTTGTAAATATTTAGCGGCAACATCGGCCAAGCCACGCCACATAACAATATTGTGCCACTCGGTTTGCTCAACCTTGCGGCCATCCTTGTTAAATGTTTCGGAGGTAGCCAATGGGAAACTCGCAACGGCAACGCCGCCTTCTAAATGCCTTACTTCAGGGTCTTTTCCCAGGTGACCTACAAGTATAACTTTATTAATTCCAGACATGCCATAAATTAACGGAGAATTATTTAGAAATTAAAAATATTTTTTATAAATATAATAATACTCTTGGGCATAGCCAGTTTCTCCAGGCTGCTGATGTCTGCATAAAACCAATTACCATGCAGTTCAGGGGGGAAATCTTTTAACATCATAAACCGGATAAACAAATGCTGATGAGTTAAAATATGCTTAACTACACCCGAATTATCTAACAAGGTAACGTTTTTGCCGAATATTTGCATTTCGGGCAAAGCCATTACTTGCACAGGCTCCAACAGTTCGTCAGTTTCAATCATGGGCAGGTCATACATGTTTGCCCATATATCATTATCCCCGCGCTTATTCATTAATATCTTGCCATCGCCATAAATTAACATATAGTTAAAATACCTTTTGCGAACTTTTACTTTTTTTACCTTAACGGGTAATAATTGTGTGGCATTACTTTTAAATGCGGCACAGCCTGTACGCACCGGGCATATCCCACATGCGGGGTTGCGTGGCTTACACAACAAGGCCCCAAACTCCATCATAGCCTGGTTATGTAGCGCGGGGTGTTTTACATCTAACACATCATCAGCTATTTGCTGAAATATCTTTTTACCCTTAGGGGTGTTAATAGGCTCATCAATGCCAAAATAGCGGGCCAGCACACGGTAAACATTACCATCTACAACTGCCCTGGCCTCATTAGCAGAGAAAGACGATATAGCCGCTGCAGTATATTCTCCTACACCTTTTAACTTAATAAGCTGATCATAATCAGTTGGAAAAACACCCTGATGTAACGCCTCAACTAATTGAGCAGTCTTAAGCATGTTACGGCCACGGGAGTAATATCCCAGTCCCTGCCATAATCTAAGCACCTCGTCTTCTGATGCCGTTGCAAAATCACGCACGGTTGGATACCGCTCCGCAAAACGGTAAAAATAGGGTAAGCCCTGTTCCACGCGGGTTTGCTGTAATATAATTTCAGATAGCCATATCATATAGGCATCGGTAGTATTTCGCCAGGGCAGGTCGCGTTTATTTTGCTCATACCAGGCAATCAGTTCGGCGCTAAAGTTCATTCTAGTACAAAATAACAGTATATCAGCGCTGTATCATAATTTGTTAGGTAAAATTGATGTTTAAGCAGCGCCCCAAAGAAAATGCAGCAATTATTTTAAACTTTAATTTTAAAGTGATACTTTTGCAACCCCAAAACAGTTAAGTATTTATACAATTAAATAAAGGAAAACAGGATATGACCAAGGCAGAAATTATAGCTGAAATCTCATCTAAAACAGGTATCGAAAAAGTTGATGTGCAGGAAACTGTTGAGGCGTTTTTTAAAGTAGTAAAAAACTCTATGGTTGGCGGCGAAAATGTTTATGTAAGAGGTTTCGGAAGCTTTGTAGTTAAAAAAAGAGCTAAAAAAACTGCTCGTAACATCTCTAAAAATACTGCCATTATTATCCCTGAGCATTTTGTACCCAGCTTTAAACCGGCTAAAACTTTTGTAGAGAAAGTAAAAACCGGCAACAAAACAGCTAAAGCAAGCAAATAATTAAGGTATGAGGAAGAAACAAATAGTTGTAACTATAGCTGTTGTAGCTATCATGGGCTATTTGTATTCGTTACCTGTTAAAGGTTTTTTAAAGCCTAAAGAAAATACACAGGCAAGTGCTAAAATACCTGCAGCAAAGCCTAAAGTAACACTTAGTGCTGATGCGGTATCAGCTATGGCGAGACAGGGTTTAAGTACTGCTCAGTTACAGCAAATAAACGTTCTTGAAAATAAGTTAAAATCGGCAAACGGTACAGATAAACCTGCGCTGCAAAAGCAATTGGCCGAAGCTTGGGACAATGCCAATCAGGCAGCTCCCGCAGGCTTCAATTATTTAGCCATTGCCCGTGAGAGTAATGCGTTTGCTGACTGGATTGCTGCCGGCAACCGTTTTAACACTGCTTACAAGTTAACGCAGGACACCTCGGCACAGAGCACTTACATAGCCAATGCTGTGGAGGCCTTTAGCCATGCAACACAACTACAGCCTGAAAACCTGGAAGCAAAAACTGGTTTAGGAGTAGCTTATGTTAATGGTGGAGCCATGCCTATGCAAGGTATAGCACTGCTGCTTGATGTTGTTAAGAAAGACCCGAAAAACCATGAGGCATTACTAAACTTAGGAATGTTCTCCATGAAGAGCGGCCAGTTCGAGAAAGCTGTAGAAAGGTTTAAAACCCTCATAGCGCAAAAAGAAGAGGTAGAACCATACTTCTACCTGGCAGAAAGTTATAAGCAGCTTGGCAAAAAAGAAGAAGCCATTGCCGCTTATGAGCGATGCAAAGAGTTAATGGGCGACCCGGTTGCCGGCCAGCGCATTGATGAGTATATAAAGGAATTAAAAAAATAAGTTAATCACATTTAAAAATTATTACTATGCCAAGCGGTAAAAAACGTAAGAGACATAAAATGGCTACTCACAAACGCAAAAAGCGTTTAAGAAAAAACAGACATAAAAAGAAATAAGCTTTCTTAAAGGAATGCTTTATCCCGCCCTTGTGCGGGATTTTTCTGTGTGTTTTATCCACTTAATCACTGCGGTGCGTTTTACACGCGCCGCTTAAGAAATGGAGTAGCAATTGATAAAAGAATTAATTATCGATTCATCCCCCAACGGGGCTACTATTGCATTATTACAGGATAAACAACTTGTAGAACTCCATAAAGAGCAGATCACCAATAATTATACTGTTGGAGATATTTATTTGGGCCGCATTAAAAAAATTATGCCGAGCCTGAACGCTGCTTTTGTGGACGTAGGCTATGAGAAGGACGCCTTTTTGCATTACCTTGATTTGGGGCCACAGGTGCAAAGCCTGATAAAGCTTACCAAGCAAGTACGTAGCGGTGGGTATCAATCGAAGCTTTTAGATAACTTTAAGCTTGAGGCCGATATTAACAAGGCTGGCAAGATCTCTGAAGTGTTATCTAAAGGAATGCTTTTACCTGTACAAATAGCCAAAGAACCTATTTCAACAAAGGGGCCAAGGCTAAGTTCCGACCTGTCAATAGCAGGGCGGTATGTTGTACTGGTGCCTTTTTCTGAGGTAATATCTATCTCCAAAAAAATCAAAAGCAACACGGAGCGTAACCGCCTGCGTAAGGTGGTTGAAAGCATAAAGCCCAAACATTTCGGTGTAATTATTCGCACTGTATCTGAAGGGAAAGGCGTACAGGAATTGCAAAAGGACCTGTTAGACCTCATCTCTAAATGGGAGACCTTTGTAACCAAACTGCATGGCACCGAGCCTTCTAAAAAGGTATTGGGCGAAATTGGCCGTACATCAACTATCCTAAGGGATATTTTAAATCCCGACTTCCAGCATATTTATGTGAATGAGCAAAGTATGTTTGAAGAGGTGAAATCTTATATACATGAGATATCGCCTGATCTGGAGAATATTGTACGCCTGCACAAGGGAAAAGAGGTGATTTTTGAGCACCACGGCATTGAAAAACAGATAAAATCAGCCTTTGGCAAAACGGTTAATCTGGCAGGTGGCGCTTACCTGGTTATTGAGCATACCGAAGCACTGCACGTTATTGACGTAAACAGCGGCAACCGTACAGCCAACAAAGAGAACCAGGAGGAAAATGCGTTCCAGGTGAACAAAGAGGCTGCCCGTGAAATTGCACGCCAGCTACGCCTGCGCGATATGGGCGGCATTGTGGTGGTTGATTTTATTGACATGCACAAGCCCACCAACCGTAAAGAGCTTTTTGATTATTTGAAGGCCGAAATGAGCCATGACAGGGCCAAACACACCATTTTGCCACCAAGCAAATTTGGGTTGGTGCAGATAACGCGCCAGCGCGTGCGCCCCGAAATGAATATTGTTACAACCGAGGTTTGCCCTACTTGTAACGGTACAGGCACCATAAGGCCAACCATTTTGCTATTAGATGATATTGAAAACAATTTCAATTACATTCTGGAAGAGCAGAACGAGAAAAATATTACCCTTTGTGTACACCCGTACATTGAGGCTTACATTAAAAAAGGCTTATTCAACCGCCAGATGAAATGGTATTTCAAATATGGCCAATGGATAAAGGTAAAAAGTAACCCTGCCTACCAGATCACCGAGTTCAGGTTTTTCTCTGGTAAGGACGAAGAAATAAAGCTATAGTATTGATATGCAATTTGCCGCCAGGCAGATGCGCAGATGAAGGAAAGAGCAGCTATTTTAGAAATAGCTGCTCTTTTTTATATTAGATTATGTTCAACACCAAACTCAAATCGTCAATTAATGAAATTATTACGAAGGCCTCTTTATTCGGCCTTCCTCAGAAGGACGTTGATATAGCCTATGAATACATTAATTATAATGAACATGGACTTGCTATTAAACATATTGCAGATCAATTATTTGAGTTTGACATTAAGATAGATGAGCCTTTTTATCATTCCATTATTTCTATAGCTGATAAAATGACAATGGAGAAAATCCAATTGGATTTTCTTAAAAATTTGGTCGAAGAATAATTATCCAAGAAACATCACCGTTCCGTCACGCCGAATTTATTTCGCCATGACAGACGGTTTAATTAGTATGTTAGACCGTTGCCTGCACTACCTCGCGTATAAAGAGAATAAACTAACCTAAAGCCCCGCTCTGTTTTTTTGAAAACGCGAAAGTAAAAGCTAATTATGTAGAAAAACTGAAATCGGACAACCATTCTATCAAAAAAATCAATTCATAATTTGTCTAATTATCAATACCTTATGCCAAAAACATATGCTTTGTTTTCCGGTATTTAAGCTATGTCATTGAAAAAAACGAGAACGGATAAGAGCGATGCTCAATATGTATTACAAAAGGTTCAACCGGCCTTATTGGGCCTTATGGATGGATCTGTATCAACCCTGGCCCCGCTATTTGCGGCGGCTGGTCTTACACACCAGGCGCATAAGGCTTTCTTTGTAGGCCTTGCCGCATCACTTGGTGCCGGCATCAGCATGGGCTTAGCCGAAGCTTTGTCTGACGATGGAAAAGTTACCGGGCGCGGAAGTCCCGTATCGAGGGGTATTATTACCGGAGTTGCCACCACTATTGGTGGCATGTTACACACCTTACCTTTTTTGATAAGCGACATCAGTTCTGCATTGCATTTGGCTTACGGGGTGGTAGCTATCGAATTAGTAGTAATTGCAATGATCCGGTATAAGTTTATGAAGTCGCCTTTGTGGTCAACCATTTTACAAGTTATAGTTGGTGGGGCTATTGTTTTCTTCTTAGGTGTATGGTTAGGCAAATTAGGTATTAGCGATTAGATTAAACTTTTAATTTGGTGGCTTCTAAACCATAACTTCGTCAACTGATAAGTCCTTCAACATCTTGCATTTTATGAAGCCGAAAAAAATCAGACCCGCTAAAAAAAGTAAGTTCCTGAAATTTTTATCGATTTTGGGTCCCGGCCTCACTACGGGAGCGGCAGACGATGACCCTTCTGGTATAGCAACCTATTCGCAAACGGGCGCCCAGTTTGGGTACGGCCAGTTATGGACAGCGCTCTACATGCTGCCATTTATGATCGCGGTACAAGAAGCCTGCGCCAGAATAGGCCTGGTAACCGGGAAAGGGATATGCGCCGTTGTAAAAACGCATTATAGTAAAAGCGTGTTATACACAGTTGTAGGGCTGGTGGTTATTGCTAATGTTATTAACATTGGTGCAGATATTGGCGCTATGGCTTCAGCCGCGCAACTCTTGATCCCCGCCCCGTTCCTTTTACTAACGTTGGTTTTTACAGTCACTATTCTCCTGCTGGAAATATTTACCAGTTACCGGGTATACTCTAAAATATTAAAATGGCTTGCCGTTACATTATTGGCCTATCCTATTACTCTGTTTATTGTTCACCAACCCTGGGCAACTATACTTAAAGCGAGTGTTATTCCGCATTTTGAATTTAGCTTTACCTTTCTGTTTATTATTACAGGTGTATTTGGCACTACCATTTCACCTTATATGTTTTTTTGGGAAGCCTCCCAGGAGGTAGAAGAACAACGCGAAGAAGGCCGGATTTTTCATGGCAAACCTCAGGTAAGCTGGATCCATATAAAAAAGATGCGGTTAGATAACGGGTTCGGGATGATTTTTTCTGAATTTGCCACCTGGAGCATTATTGTAGTGGCCGGCACTGTTTTGCACAACAGTGGTGTAAAAGATGTAAAAACCGCGGCCGACGCAGCTAAGGCCTTAGAGCCGCTGGTAAATAGCTTCCCCAATGCAGGTTTCCTTGCCAAGCTTATATTTTCTGTTGGTATTATTGGTTTAGGGCTTCTTGCAGTGCCTGTCCTGTCCGGCTCTGCGGCATACGCGGTTTGCGAAGCTTTTCAATGGAAATCGGGGCTCAATTTAAAGTTCAAACGCGCTCCTGCATTTTACACAGTAATTTGTGTAGCCACTATTGTCGGGCTGCTCATTAACTTTATTGGCATTGACCCTGTAAAGGCCTTGGTTTATGCCGCGGTGTTAAATGGGGTAGCTGCAGTTCCGCTGTTGTTTTTGATCGTCAGGATCGCTAACAACGAGAAAATTATGGGGCAGTATAAAAATGGTTTGCTGGCTAAATTGCTGCTCTGGATCACCTTTTTTGTAATGGGCGGTGCGGCACTCGCCATGTTTTACACTATTTTAAAATAGCGCTGTTTCATTAAGTTATAGATTGTCAAATCTCTTGCGTAAGGGAGAAAATGCAAGCAGGCACCTTTCTGTTAAAAGGTGCTTGCTCGCGTTTCGCATTATTCTGCCTTGTTTTTTAACATCATTAGTAACGAATATGCCCCTTTGGTTACAAATCTGTCGCCGTCTGTATGCGACACATCTATCCTGCTGTATCCGTTTGGTAACTGCTCGTTTTTCACCTCAACCATTTCATAAGTTTTATCGCCGGCAACTTTAAATACATACGTTTTGCCTTCAAAATCAACAACAGCTTCTGCCGGCAGCGTATTGGCAACGATGTTTTTTACCTCTACTTCAGCATTCATATAAGTACCGGGAACGAGGGTTTTATCATAAGTTTCAAAATGACAATGTACATCGGCCGCACGATCTGCGGACAGGTCATGACCTATAAGAAGAATTTTACAATCATATTTTTTACCTGGATTATTGTTGGTATAAGCCAACACCTGTTGCCCCAATTGTAACTTACTCAAGTCTTTTTCAAATACCTTTAAAGCCAGGTGTATATCCGTAGGATTAACCAGTTCAAACAGTACGTCCGTAGGCGACACATATTTACCGATGTTAATGTTAACCTTTGATACGAAACCATCAATTGGAGAATGAATGTTTACGCTCCTTTCGATATGCCCTTCATTGATCCGCCCCGGATCGATCCCCGCAAGGCGTAGCTTTTCTGCCAAAGTGGTTACCAATATACGGTCGGCACGATAATCGCTTTCGGCCTGTTGGGTCACCTTATCACTGGCTGCCTGGCTGGCATTAAGTTCTTTCTGGCGCTGGTAGTCTTTTGCTAAAACACTCATTTTGGCTTTAGCCGTAAGATAATCCTGCTGGAGTTGGATATATTGCTGATCTTCGATCACAGCGATTGTTTCACCTTTTTTGACGTGCATACCCGGCAGCAGGTTGGTAGATTTCAGGTATCCACCCAATGGCACACTCACAGAAACCATATTTTGTGGCGGAACATCTATCTTTCCGCTTAACTTAAGCGTTCCAGAGATCTCTCTTTGCACCATGTCGCCGGTTTCAATACCTGCATTGCGCAGTTGTGCTTCTGTTAGCTTAACCGTGTTTTGATTTACAGCACCGGATGGGGTCTTTTCATCCGCAGTCTGTTTTTTATCGCCGCAGGCACCTAGTAAAAAAACTGCAGCGATTATAAATATATTGGCTTTCATGTACTTTCAAATTAATTATTAGTGATGTAGTTTAGTTGTATGGTAGCCTCGTTCAATTTTTTGAGCGCATCAGCATACTCATTACGTATATTAATTGCCTGGGTAGTAACCTGTACCCATTCCAGATAGTTAATGGTACCTGCGGCTAGCTGTTTGTTAGCGGTACTACTTATAAGGTCAGCATTTTTTAGATACTTTGACTCAAATGCCGCTACGTTATCTAATGCCGCCTGGTAACGTTCACGCGCCACAGCAAATTCTGTTTTAAAACTTTGCATACCGGTTTGGTAAGTTTCTGCCGCAATTTGGCGGTTAATACGTGCGGCATTTATACGGCCACGCTGCCCGCCGGAAAACAAAGGTATTCCTACTCCCACTAAAACCGAGTTAAAACGATAAGCCCCATTATAAAAACGATCATCAGCACCAAGCCCCTTAATACTGCTATTGGCATAACCAATAGACAGATCAGGCAGCAACTTGCTTTTTTCCAGTTTCCATGACGCATTTGCTGTCTCCTGCTGCTGGGCAAGCATTTGCAGCGCAGGGTGACGGATAACGCCCAGGGTATCGGCATCGGTTATTACGGGTGCGGTTATTTTTAATGCGCTATCAGGGCCGAAGGCTGTTTCGGTATTAAGCAGTAACTGAAATTGTAATTGTAATACTATCCTGTCTTGCTTAAGCTGGTTCTGCTGCATCTCAAGCTGCGCCAGTAATGCTTCTGCACTACTTTTTTCCAACACATTAGTTTCGCCTTTACTCAGGCGTAACTGCGCACGGTTATAAAAAGCCCGGTATAAACTATCTGTATAATTTAACAAACGCTGCTTTTGATTAAGGAATAGGAGCGCTGTATAGACCTGCCCGACCTGTCTTTTTAATTCGGTTTCTTTTACAGCCGTGTTTAAAACAGCAGTTTTCCATTCCTGCTTAAGTAAATCCTTTTGCCTTGCGTATACGGTAGGGAAAGCGAAAGATTGATTAATGGAAAGACGCGTATCCGTGTAAGCGCTGTTGATCTGCCCAATATCTGCCGATACATTGGTTTGCGGCAAAGTAGCTCCGCTTTTGATCAACAATTGCTGATATTTTGCCTTTAACTGCTCATTTTTTATCTGGCGGTTGTTTTTGAGCGCCGTGTCTGTAGCTGCCTTTAAACTGATAGGTACCTGTGCTGAAGCATTATTACCAATGGCGGTAAACCCTACAATCAAAAAAAGTGCAATTGTTCCTGGCGCTTTAGCCTTGATACCTTTTTCAAAAATCACATATAACACAGGGAGCACAAACAGCGTCAAAAATGTAGCAATCAACAAGCCACCAATCACTACTGTAGCCAAAGGCCGCTGCACTTCGGCACCGGCGCCGTTACTTACGGCCATTGGTAAAAACCCGAGTGACGCCACAAACGCGGTCATCAACACCGGTCGTAGCCGTACTTTGGTTCCCATTAATACAACGCGTTTCAGGTCATTCATTCCCGATTTTCTGAGTTGATTAAACTCAGCAATTAGTACAATACCGTTAAGCACCGCCACACCAAATAAGGCAATAAACCCAACACCGGCACTGATACTAAACGGCATTCCGCGCAAAGCCAAAAATAAAATACCGCCAATAGCGGATAGCGGGATAGCCGAATAGATGAGCAAACCTTGCTTAACGGAGTTGAATGCAAAATATAACAACACAAAGATGAGCAGCAACGATACCGGCACAGCTATCATAAGCCGCTGCTTAGCCGCGTTAAGATTTTCAAATGCACCGCCATAGGTAACATAATAGCCTGTAGGAAGCTTCAATTCCCGGTCGGCCTTAGCCTTTAATTCTTGTACAATGCTTTCCACATCACGCCCCCGTACATTAAACCCTACTACAATACGCCTTTTAGCATCCTCACGCTGGATTTGGTTAGGCCCGTTCTGTATTGCCACGTTAGCCAGCTGATATAGCGGCACCTGTATACCGGCGGGGGTTGCAATCAGTAAATTTTGTATATCTCTCAGATCTTTCTTTTGTTCGCCGCTTACACGTACCACCACATCAAAGCGCTTCTCGCCCTCGTACAACATACCGGCCCTTTGCCCGGCCAGTGCTGTATTGATGGTTTTGTTTACCTCATCAATGTTTAACCCATATTGAGCAATGGCATTACGGTTATAATCTACCACAACCTGCGGTACACCGCCAACGGCTTCCACATAAAGGTTTTTAGCGCCATTTACCGTACTGATGATCTTGCCTAAGCGGTTAGCATAGTGGGCCAGTGTATCCATGTCCTCGCCAAATATTTTGCAAACCACATCCTGGCGTGCGCCGGTCATCAGCTCATTAAAGCGCATTTGTACAGGGAATTGAAACCCGGCTGTAATCCCCGGAATGGCTTCAAGCGCAGTCCCCATTTTTTGTGACAGCTCAGTAAACGTCTTGGCAGAGGTCCATTGTGCCTTTGGTTTCAAAATAACCATCATATCGCTGGCATCCATCGGCATAGGGTCTGTCGGTACTTCGCCGCTGCCTATCTTGGTCACTACTTTTTCCACTTCAGGAAATTTTACCTTTAGCAAATGCGCGGCTTTCTGTGTATTGGCTATCGTAGTATTAAGGTTGCTACCGGTTAGCACCCGGGTATCTACAGCAAAATCTCCTTCCTCAAGTGCCGGAATAAACTCACCGCCCAAGGTAGTTAGCACCATCACGGCAGCAATAAACAGCCCGGCTACCACCATTACTACTGTTTTAGGAAACCCCAATACTTTTTGCAACGCATGCTGGTAAGCATGTTCTATTTTAGCCATCACACGGTCAGATAAGTTGGGAGCGTGTTTGATTTTCTTACTTAAAAAAACGGCGCTCATCATGGGTATGTAGGTTAGCGATAGTAAAAAAGCCCCGAGTAAGGCAAAGGCAACCGTTTGGGCCATGGGTTTGAACATTTTACCTTCGATACCCTGTAAAGTGAAAATGGGCAGATAAACCACCAGAATAATGATCTGCCCAAAAACCGCGCTGTTCATCATTTTCCCGGCCGATTCTTTTACCTCCGCATCCATTTGCGACTGCTCCAACTTATTGATGGTTGCAAAATGCTTGCTATGGCTAAGTTTATGCATAACTGCCTCTACAATGATGACTGCACCATCTACTATCAGCCCGAAATCAAGGGCCCCAAGGCTCATGAGGTTACCACTTACGCCAAACAGGTTCATCATAATAACAGCAAACAGCATTGCCAGCGGGATAACGGATGCGACTAACAGACCTGCGCGCAGGTTACCCAAAAAGATCACCAGTACAAAGATGACTATCAGGGCGCCTTCCATCAGGTTATGCTCTACGGTGCCAATGGCGTTGTTCACCATTTTTGTCCGGTCCAGAAAAGGCTCGATCATTATACCTTCCGGCAACGTCTTTTGTATCAACGCAACCCTGTCTTTTACATTTTTAATTACTTCGCTGCTGTTAGCGCCTTTTAGCATCATTACTATAGCGCCGGCAACTTCGCCCTGGTCATTATAGCACATAGCTCCATAGCGGGTGGCATATCCAGTGCGCACTTCGGCAACATCGCGAATAAATAATGGCTGCCCGCCGGTAATCGGTTTGATGATGGTATTACTGATGTCATCGACAGACTTGAATAGTCCTTGTGTGCGTATATACAGTACAGTTGGCCCCTTTTCAATGTAAGCCCCGCCTGTGTTATTGTTGTTACGCTCTACAGCGTTAAATACATCGCTGATAGTAAGACCGTGCGATTGCAGGATACCCGGATTTACTTCAACACTGTATTGTTTAAGTTTACCGCCAAAACTGCTTACTTCGGCTACGCCCTTTACCCCAAGCAATTGCCGTCGTACAATCCAGTCCTGAATTGTGCGCAGCTGCATAGCGTTGTATTTATTTTCATAGCCAGGTTTAGGCCTCACTACATATTGGTAGATCTCGCCCAGCCCAGTACTTACAGGGCCAAGTTCCGGGATGCCTACCCCTTGCGGGATATCTGCCTGCACTTTTTGGAGGCGTTCGGCAACCTGCTGCCGGGCCCAATAAATATCCGTGCCATCGTCAAATACAATAGTAACCAGCGACAGGCCGAAGCGCGAAAAACTCCGGATCTCTTTCATGCCGGGGATGTTGGTATTGGCTTGTTCTATGGGATAGGTAACCAGGCGCTCAATGTCGGTAGCGCCGAATGATGGCGCAAGCGTAATTACCTGTACCTGGTTATTGGTAATATCAGGCACGGCATCAATAGGTAAACGGTTGAGTTGGAAAATGCCGAACCCGATAAGTGCTATGAGAAAAAGCCCCACAATGAGCTTATTCCTCACAGAAAATTCAATAATTCTGTTAAGCATAATAAAATTTTAAAAAAATGAGAGAAACCGCCTATGAAATCCACAGACATTAGGAGCAAGACAAATGTCTTGTTCAATCAAAAATTAACAGATTAGCTTAACAAAATTTGGGAGGTTGCCAAACACCGGAATGGTAGCCGCTGTCGAAAAAACAGACATTGTAAATATTATTTACTTCGGTTCGAATCTCAAGGGGCTTAATCACCTTTGTAAATAATACAGGCAGTAAAAATATAGTAGGTTGCCCGGACTGACATTTATCAGCTGTTTTAAATGGAAGCTTCATATCCTCTTCATAGTCGCGGTCTTTGGGGCTGCCATGCATATAATGCAAATCCAGAAATGCAAAAAAAGATAGATGCGTGTTTTGCCGCTGGTGTTCGGCAAAATGAGTAAAAACATAGGGAATCCTCAACAACTGATGAGCCTCAGTTGAAGAAAATATAAATATCGTGAGGAACAATATGGCTATGTACCTTTTCAATATTGCAAAGTTAACAAATCTCTTAATTTGAAAAAGCCAAACATCATCGCTTCATTGTAAATATGTCTCTCCAAAGTTCAAGCTAAGTAAATAACTTAACCAGTTGAAAAAGCGAAACAGCTGTCACTACTGTTAAAACCATATACCGGAAAATTATTTCAGATGCATACTTTAAAATAACTTTCCCCAGATAACTTCCCACAATACTAATGGCGATCAAAAAAGGAATCAATACCAAATATTTACGATCAAAATAACCATTACTGACGTAAATTACCGCCCTACTGGTGTCAACGCCGAGATCGATAAATGCCGAGGTAGCTATGAATACTACTTTGGGCAATTGAAATGCTGCCAAAGTAATACCCCTTACCGCACCACCGGTTCCTGCTACGCCGGCCAAAAACCCAGAGGCTGCCCCTCCGACAAATAAATTTCCATTTGATTGTTGTATAGTGCGGTTGAAATTGAGCATCAAATAAATAGATAAACCAATCAGACCTATACTCATGATGGCTTCCAGCGGCTTTGCGGGTAGATAAGTGGTTAGCCATGCCCCTAATAATACAAATGCTATCGCCGGTAAACCCAATCTCCATGCTATAGTCTTGTTGATCCCCTGCCTAAAGAGGTAGATCTTGGCTAAATTGCTGAATACATGAAATACAGCTGTAATGCCCAAAACTGATTTAAAATCGAAGAAGAGGGAGGCCACGGGCACAAACAAAATGGAAGAACCAAAACCAGAAACTGTCCCGATGATCTCTGACAATAGCGCAAGAGCAACAAATGAGTAATAGTTATCCATATCACTCAAAATTACAAATAGTTAAGCTTGAATTGGCATCATTTTCCTGCACCCAAACAGTGCGGATCATAAATATAAACGGTTCGGATATCCTCTGATATAGCCTCCGACTAAAGTTGTTTTTAAACAAAAAAACTTGTGAGTCGCTGGATGGATTATAAATGCTGAAGTGTTTTGCGATTTTTGAGCATAAAAAAAGCGCTTAGAAGTTTAATCTAAGCGCTTTTGAGGGTTTAGCACCCTTTTGCGGAATGGACGGGACTGTCCAACCGTATGAAGTAGTCTCATTTAGAGATATATAAAGTTATATTTGATCAAGGTTACCCGATTTGGCACCCGAGATAGAAACTTCTATTAAATGGTCTTAGAAAGAACGTTTTGTTTATTCAAATCTACGAAATCGCTTTAAGAAAAACAAAGTCGATGACTTATTGTATGTTATGGAGATGTTGACCNAGCTAGTGTCACAGTTGTTGCAAAAGTATGCCTGGCCGTGTGGGTGGTCAATTCCTTTTTAATGCCACAGATATCAGCTATTTCTTTTAAATAAGCGTTGTATTTCTGGTTGCTGTTAATGGGGAGCAGCACATTGTGCTTAATACAATAGGGATCATTTTCGTATTTGGCGATTATTTCCTTAGCTATCGGCAATAATGGTACGTTCTCACTACAGATTGTGGTTGTTACCTTATCTCTGTTTTTAACTACCCAATCATCACCATCAAAATATGTAATTATATTGTCCCTAGTCAATAGGCTCGCATCTTTATAAGCGAAACCAGTAAAACACATAAATAAGTATGCATTTTTTACATTCTCCAGCCGTTCCACGGGCATTTTCTTGTGAAAAAGGATTAAAATTTCACTATCGTTAAGAATATCCTTTTCTGGCTCAATGTAGGCGCACTGATATGTTTTTAGTGGATTATTTGCTACCCAACCACTATCCACTGCTTTAGTTACAACCCCTCTGATTGTTTTAAGATATTTATTAGCCGTATTGCTTTTAATATTTTGCTCCAGCATAAGATAATCCACAAATTCTTCGGCAAATGATGGGGTCAGCTTATTAAGTGGAAGATCATCTTGTTCATAAGCATACTTAACGTAGGTAAAAGCTTTATCCCTTGTTGTATTCCATTTGGTAAGAGTACTGGGTGCACGAAGCTTTTTCTCTACTTTTACTTTAATCTTCGCAACTGCTAAATCAATTACTTCAATCAGACCTTTACATCTTTCCTTTTCGGAAGCCGTCCCTTTGTAAGCATCTTTTATCATTTGGGCCGAGACGAAGGCGTTGGTCAGTTTTAGGGCATCATAGTGCCGCCGTATGGCGATCTTAGCAGTGTCAATTGCATTGTTTATCAACCGTGCTTCCTGGGAATTTCCTTCAACACGCCCTCCGGCTTGATTCCACATCTTTTCAGTTACCTTTTGCCCCAATGAAATTTCACGGCGCTGGCCTTCGATTGTCAGACGAATAATGATTGGTGCTTTTCCGTCTTTGGTCATTTTTGGTTTTTCGAGCAGCACCAGTAAAGAAAGCTCTTCATTTACTTTCATAATACATTTGTTTAAGTGAACGATTAAATTTTTCGTTCAGTCCAAAACCCTTACTGGAAGCATCTTTCAACTTCAAGGGTACCCAAATGTGAGAAAAAAAACAGGGCACCCGAATAGGCACCCAATTAGTAAACGATGATCAATTAAACTAAACTAAAGATTTTTCGAAAATCCGCTGAAGCCAGCGTATTAAACGAAAAAAGCCTCACTAAGTGAGGCTCTTCGCGGACCGGACGGGTCTCTTAGCGGAATGGACGGGACTCGAACCCGCGACCCCATGCGTGACAGGCATGTATTCTAACCAGCTGAACTACCACTCCGTTTGGGACTGCAAATATACGCTTCGTTTTTTATTTCACAATTTTTTTTCAAAAATATCATTTTATCCTTTTTTCGGCTTTGTGGCCGTCAAAAACACAGTTTTTAAAAAATTAACTTAAATTCGTTTCCCGATACCCAATTATTAACCACGTCATCGCACATCTAATTTTATACCCATGCTGCTTTTAGGCATCGATATTGGTACGTCTTCTGTAAAGGTTAGCATTATTGATGCTCATAACCAAAGCGTTATCGCCTCTGCCCAATATCCCGATATCGAAGCGCCAATCATTGCGCTACAATCCGGCTGGGCCGAACAATCGCCTGATGACTGGTGGCTGCAAACACAGCAGGCACTTGCCCGCTGCCATAAAACCGGCAAATACAATCCAAAAGATATTGCCGCTATTGGTATAGCTTACCAGATGCACGGATTGGTTTTAGTGGATAAAAACCGAAACTTACTCCGCAACAGCATTATCTGGTGCGATAGTCGCGCGGTAGCCTTGGGCGACAGTGCATTTGAAACTATTGGCAAAGAGCAATGCCTAACGCATATGCTTAATTCGCCGGGTAACTTTACCGCCGCCAAGCTGGCCTGGGTAAAACAAAACGAGCCTGATATTTATGATAGGATAGACAAAGTGATGCTTCCGGGCGATTACATTGCGCTTAAGCTTACCGGAGAGGTTACTACATCGCCATCGGCTTTGTCTGAAGGTATCTTCTACGATTTTAAGGAGAATGATATCTCAAGCGATGTGCTAAACCATTTTGGGTTTGAAAAAAAGTTTTTCCCAGAGATAAAACCCGTATTTGCAGATCATGGTCGAGTATCAAAACAAGCCGCAGATCTGCTGGGTATAACCCCAGGTATACCGGTTGCCTACAAAGCGGGCGACCAGCCCAACAACGCCTTATCGTTAAATGTGCTTAACCCGGGCGAGGTGGCGGCCAACGCAGGTACCTCCGGCGTTATTTATGGCGTTAGCGACCAATTAAAGGCCGATAAACAATCGAGGGTAAACACCTTTGCGCATGTCAATCATCAAGACGATGAAAAGCGTTTGGGCGTACTACTTTGTATTAATGGCACCGGAAGCTTTTACCGCTGGATAAAGAATATGTTTGGCCAGTCGCTCTCCTACCAGCAGATGAATGCCGCAGCTGCAAAAAGCCCTGTAGGAAGTAATGGTTTGCTTATGCTTCCGTTTGGCAACGGTGCCGAGCGCATGCTAAACAACAAACAGATAGGTGCGCATATCCAGCATATAGATCTTAACCTTCATACGCCTGCAGATATCTTGCGAGCGGCACAGGAAGGTATAGCCTGTGCATTTAGGTATGGTTTTGATATTATGCGTGAAACAGGGATGAACCCAACTGTGATACGTGCAGGTAAAGCCAATATGTTTTTGAGCGATATTTTCACACAATCGTTTGTTGATGCTACGGGCGTACCAGTTGAGCTTTATGAAAATGACGGCAGCCTGGGAGCCGCCTTAGGTGCAGGTATCGGTGCGGGCATATTCGCCAGCCCTAAAGAAGCTTTCGGCGCTCAAAAGAAGCTTGCTACGATAGAACCACAAAATACACAAGGCATGGAGAAAGTTTACCAACATTGGAAAAGCCAGCTCAAAACCCATTTAGATAAAATTTAACATTTAATAACCACAAACATCGATATGAAAGTAGTAACAGGTAATAAAGAATATTTTAAAGGCATCAGCCAGGTCAAATACGAAGGTGTTGAAAGCCATAACCCACTGGCATTCCGGTGGTATGATGAGAACCGGATAATCGCCGGCAAAACCATGAAAGAGCATTTGCGTTTTGCCTGTGCTTACTGGCATTCGTTCTGTGGCAACGGTGCCGATCCGTTTGGCGCACCTACGCATCAGTTTCCGTGGGATGTAAACAGCGATGCGGTTGCTCGGGCAAAGGACAAGATGGATGCCGCCTTTGAGTTCATCACCAAAATGAACCTGCCTTACTACTGTTTCCATGATGTGGATGTGGTTGATTTTACAAACGATGTAAACGAGAACGAGCGTCGCCTACAGGTAATGGTTGAATACGCTAAGCAAAAACAAGCCGAAAGCGGTGTAAAGCTGCTTTGGGGCACATCAAACCTGTTTAGCAACAGCAGGTATATGAATGGCGCGGCTACCAACCCCGATTTTCATGTGCTTGCGCATGCAGGCGCACAGGTTAAGGCAGCTATTGATGCAACCATAGCCCTTGGAGGCGAAAATTACGTTTTCTGGGGAGGCCGTGAAGGTTATATGTCGCTGCTGAATACCGATATGGGCCGCGAGCAGGACCATCTTGCCCGTTTTCTGTATACGGCTAAAGATTATGCACGTAAACAAGGCTTTAAAGGTACCTTCTTTATCGAGCCTAAACCTTGCGAACCAACCAAACATCAGTATGATTACGATGCGGCAACCGTGTTGAGCTTTCTGCGCAAATACGACTTGCTGAATG
Organism: Mucilaginibacter sp. MD40; assembly: GCF_002288635.1. Taxonomy (GTDB): domain Bacteria; phylum Bacteroidota; class Bacteroidia; order Sphingobacteriales; family Sphingobacteriaceae; genus Mucilaginibacter. Next base: position 848,995 of record NZ_NRSW01000001.1, read on the forward strand.
ACTTTAAATTGAACCTTGAAGTTAACCACGCAACCCTTGCCGGCCACACCTTTCAGCACGAGTTGCAGGTGGCTGCTGATGCCGGTTTATTAGGCTCGATTGATGCCAACCGTGGCGATATGCAAAATGGCTGGGATACAGACCAGTTCCCTAATGACATTACTGAGGTTACAGAGTACATGCTTATCATTCTGCAAGCAGGTGGTTTTGCAGGTGGCGGTATTAACTTTGATGCTAAGATCCGTCGCAATTCTACTGATCCAGCAGACCTGTTCTATGCTCACATTGGTGGTATGGACACCTTCGCGCGCGCTTTGGTAACGGCCGATAACATTTTGCAGAATTCAGATTATAAAAAGATCCGCCAGGAAAGGTATGCTTCTTTTGACAGCGGTAAAGGTAAAGATTTTGAAGCCGGAAACCTGTCATTAGAAGACCTGCGCCAGTTTGCCATAGATAACGGCGAGCCTGCGGTAACAAGCGGCAAACAGGAGTATTTAGAAAACCTGATAAACCGTTACATTTAATAAACCAGTAAAACCAAAATTATAGATGAAGACCTTATCAAACGGCGACTACATTGTATTCCTAATATACTTTGTGGTGGTAGCCGCTTACGGCTATTGGATATACATGCGCAAGCACAATGCCGATGCCACTTCCAAAGATTACTTTTTAGCCGAGGGATCGCTTACCTGGTGGGCTATCGGCGCATCGCTTATCGCATCCAACATCTCGGCAGAGCAGTTCATAGGCACCAGTGGTTCGGCTTTTAAAATGGGGCTTGCCATATCTACCTACGAGTGGATGGCAGCGGCCACGCTTATTGTGGTAGCCATATTTTTCATACCGATATATCTGCGCAATAAGATATTTACCATGCCGCAGTTTCTGCATCAGCGTTACAATGGCACCGTGGCTATGGTGATGGCTATATTCTGGTTGCTGTTGTACATTGTGGTAAACCTTATGTCTATCCTTTACCTTGGGGCATTGGCTATCAGTGGGATATCCGGCATAAATATCATCTGGTGCATCATTGCTTTAGCCGTATTCGCGGTTATCATTACCCTTGGTGGTATGAAGGTGATAGGTTATACAGATGTGATACAGGTATTTGTATTGATACTTGGCGGATTGGTTGCTACTTATCTTGCGCTTAACCTTATCAGCGAAAAATCGGGCACCACCGGTATGTGGAACGGTCTCAACATCATGCGCGCGGAGGCCAGCGATCACTTCCACATGATATTTGATAAGAGTAACCCCAACTACATGGATATGCCTGGCTTATCCGTTTTAATAGGTGGTATGATCATCGTTAACCTTAACTATTGGGGCTGTAACCAGTACATTACGCAAAGGGCTTTGGGCGCCAATCTAAAAACAGCAAGGGGAGGTATCCTGTTCGCGGCCTTTCTGAAATTACTGATGCCGATCATTGTAGTGCTGCCGGGTATTGCAGTTTACCTGCTTTATCAAAAAGGCATGTTCCACCAGGAGATGCTAAGTTCATCAGGCGTTAATGACCCTAATAAGGCTTACCCATCGCTATTAAACCTGCTACCTACCGGTTTAAAGGGATTATCGTTTGCGGCGCTTACAGCAGCCATTGTGGCCTCGTTAGCGGGCAAGGCAAATAGTATTGCTACCATATTTACACTGGACATTTACAAGAAAGCTATTAATCCTGCTGCTAATGACAGGCAGTTGGTTAACCTTGGTAAAATATCTGTTGCAGTAGCTATGGGTTTAGGTGTTGTGATGTCGTTACTCATAGGCGAACAGTTAATGGGCGAGGGTAAACAAGGCTTCCAGTACATCCAGGAATACACAGGCTTTGTATCGCCGGGCATATTTGCTATGTTCATTTTGGGTTTCTTTTGGAAAAAGGCCACCTCAAACGCGGCGTTATTCGCTACCATAGGCGGTTTTATCTTTTCGTGCATTTTCAAATTCCTGCCTCAGATAGCCGATCTTTCATTCCTGGCGCCATTTGGCTTTTCTAAAGACAATGGCAAAGGCGTTTACGAGATCCCCTTTATCGATAGGATGGGCTTCGTGTTTATCCTTTGCGTAATGGGTATGTACATTATATCCAAAATAGACCAGGCAAAAGGTGTTAAAACCAACGGCCTGGAGGTTGATGCCTCAATGTTTAAAACCTCACGTGCGTTTACAGCCGGTGCCGTTATTGTGGGCGGTATTATTGTAGCGCTGTATTCCTTCTTCTGGTAGTTTCACTCTTTATAAAAGCCAAAAGGCGGCCTAAATTAATTAGGCCGCCTTTTTTATTCATCTTATCCAGGGAAGCTGCGCTCTATGGCGACATAAACTTTTAGATAAGGAAATGTAAGCACTAATACTTCTGTTGTGTGCTGAATATCATGGGCTATGGTAGCATTTTGTAAGCTATAAACTTTGGGCAAACGGTAGTCAAAGAAATTTATTTTACTCCGAAGCAGTTTTTTTGAAACTTAATAAAAACTGCCGCCGTACAAAACACTCACACAAAAAATTCACACAATTACTTAGACACTTACAATAACACATGAAAAAACCAAAACTATTACTTACAGCTATAGCTTTATGCTTTTTGAGTTTAGGGGCATGTAAAAAATCTACTACCCCCGGGCCTCAGGGTCCAAAGGGCGATACCGGAGCCACCGGCGCTACCGGGCCACAAGGCCCGCAGGGACCACAGGGGGCTACTGGAGCTACTGGCGCAACAGGCGCCACGGGAGCTACCGGTCCACAGGGACCTCAAGGACCTAAAGGTGACACAGGGGCCGCTGGTGCAAATGGCGCTACTGGTGCCACAGGCGCTACCGGAGCAACAGGTGCTACTGGTCCACAGGGCCCGCAAGGACCAAAAGGTGATACAGGTGCCACGGGAGCCACGGGAGCTACCGGAGCCACAGGTGCTGCCGGTGCCGACGGAAAAGACGGCAATGCCAATATACAAAGCTTTTTACTTACCAACCAGGGCGTAACTTTAACTGGCTTTACCAGGCTGAATGTTCCGGCTATTACACAAGATGTTGTTGACAAGGGGCTTGTACTGGTATATTTCAGGGTAACAGGGCAAACGACCAACTACTTCTCATTGCCTTACAACGAAAGTGACCGCTCTCTTAGCGTTTCAAACTACGGGGTAGGCTATGTAGATATCAAAGCTAACTTTACTGCCGCATCGGGGCTTGATTTCCGTGTGGTAGTTATCCCGGGCACATCATTAAGTACGTTATCCGTTACCCATCCGGGGCTTAATGTGCGCAACTTTAGCCAGGTTGCATCTGTGTTCGGATTGAGGAATTAAGTATACTAAAAACAACAGTAATAAATCATCATAACCCCGCTATTGCGGGGTTTTTTGCTGCTATTTGTAACAATCATATGTATGAAATATTATAATATGTAACAATGATATGATTTTCAAAATATTGATATCAATAAAATGAACATTTGCACGGAAAATGTTATTTGCCCTTAAGTTACCTCTACATACAATTTTATGAAATACTTTTATTTAATATGGATACTGGTTGGTGTATCAGCATTTAACGCCAACGCGCAAAGCGGAAGATCACTGAACGGGTCGGTTGTGGACTCCACTAAACTTAGTTTACCCGGAAGCAGCGTTAAATATAAGAGCGAACTGGGCGACAGCTCGGTAACCAGCACAGATATAAACGGAAAGTTTAATTTTCAGGGTGTAAAGGGAACCAAAATAACGCTTACGATAAGTTCCATTGGCTTCGATGGCTTAATAAAACACTATACATTACAGCCGGGCACCAATCCCGTAACGCTTGACCCCATAGTACTAAAATCAGCAACAAGGCAATTGGGTGCGGTGACCATTGTTGGCGTTAACCCGGTTGTGTTTAAAGAAGATACCGTACAATATAGCGTAAGCGCCTACAAAGTGCGGGAGAACGCTCCTGTGGAGGATGTGCTGAAGAAAATACCGGGTATTGATGTGGATAAAGATGGCAATGTTACCGCTCAGGGTAAACAGGTAACCAAAGTACGTGTAAACGGTAAAGACTTTTTTGGCGGAGATGTACAAAGCGCAACCAAAAACCTGCCAGCCGATGTAATTGAAAGCGTACAGGTAATTGATGATTACGGCGATCAGGCAAACCTTACCGGAATTAAAACCGGCGAACCTAACAAAATACTGAACTTTACCATACGCAAGGATAAAAACTATGGCTACTTTGGCCAGGCTACCGCAGGCGATGGCCGCGACCTTTTGCCCAAACAAGCCGATGCCGATATCGAAAACAACAACAGGTACATTGGTTTGCTCAATTTCTTTAAGTTTAAGGGCGACCAACAAATATCAGTTCTGGGTAGTATTAATAATACCAATGTTAATACTTTTAGTTATGGTTCGCCTACCAGCGGCGGCGGTGGTGGTGGAGGCTTTGGCGGCGGCGGTGGCCGTGGCAACGCGCTTCGTGGTAGCAGCAGCTCAACAACCAACGCCAACGGTGTAACCAATGCGCACTCCATCGGTTTCAATTATCGTGACCAATGGGGCAAAACCTTGTCGGTATACGGTAGCTACAGCTTTAGCGACAATACTACATTTACCAATTCTACCGTCATACAAAAGAACAGTTCGCTGCAACAAAGTACCAGCAACCAGCAAAGCCAAACCACAGCGAACCCGGTAAACCACCGCTTTAATTTTAACCTGGAGTGGAAGCCCGATACCCTTAATTATTTAAAGGTAACACCTACTTTTAATTACGCGGGTAGTGATGTAAGCAGTTTTGAAAACTCGGTATCTCAACGTTCAAACGTTACCAACCTGGCCTATACCTCACAATCAACTTCTAACTCAACATCGCCCAGCTATGGTGTTTCCGGCTTTTTCAACAGAAGGTTTAAACATAGCAAACGCAACTTAAACATTGGTTTTAACGCTAACATTAGCCAAACCAACCAGTTTGATAATCCTATATATACCTACACTGCAGGAGCAGGCACAGCCCCGGCCAACCAGGTCACCTATACCGATAGCAAGAACAATACGGTAGGCATTAACGGTTCGTACCAGGAGCCTGTTGGCAAGGTATCCTTCCTGGAACTTAACTACGCTTTTAACCGGTCGTTCACATCAAGCGATAAAGAGGCCGATACCGTTTATGCATACAACCCAACCCGTTACCACAGGTATGACCTCTTAAGCAACCAATACCAGTATACTTTTATTACTAACCGGTTCGGTTTAAACTACCGCATCATCGAAAAAAAATACAACTTAACCCTGGGCGTGGGTGGCCAGCCATCACAACTGGATGGTGTTAACCTGTTAACCAATGTAAGAACAAGTGTTAATACCTTTAACATTATACCGGCTGCCAGCTTTAATTATATTTTCTCGCGCAGCCAGGCTTTCAGGTTCAATTATAACGGCAGTAATAACCAGCCAAGTTTTGATCAATTACAGCCGGTAATAGACTTTACTAACGCGCTTTACCCTGTACAGGGTAATCCTAACCTTAAGCCCGAGTTTACCAATAACCTTTCGGCAAGGTATAACGCGTTTAGTTTCCAAACCGGTAATATCTTCCTGATAGGGGCTAATTACACACAAACAGATCATAAGATAGTGCAAAACGTGGTATTTTATCCGGCCAGGTTCCTGCCTTCTGTACTGGCGGCTAACCCCGACCTGAAAAAATATCAGAACACCAACCTGGTGCAGTACCTCAATGCCGACGGCTATTATACCTATGGCGGTAACTTCCTGTATTCAAAACCTTGGAAAGAACGTAAATACACTCTGATCTTTGGTGGCCAGGTAAGTTACACCAACAACATTGGTTATACCCAAACTGTGGACTCGCTAAATAATGTTTCGGCAATGGCCAAAAACATCGCCAAGACACTCACCTTCGCACCGCAGTTACGTTTCAGGGTTAATGTGAATGATATTATTGATGCAGAGGCATTTTCAAGAATGTCTTTAAATAAAATAAGTAATAGCATTACCACCAACGGTAATCAAAACACCAACATCAGATCGTTTGACCTGGGTATAAATGGCAAAAACTATGTATGGAAAGACTGGACCTTTAGCTACGATTACACCAAAACCCTAAACTATGGGTACGATGCCAAGTTACAGGTGAAAAATCCCAACATATTTAATGCCTATGTAGAGCGCCGTTTCCTGAAGGATCACCGCGGCACGTTACGTTTAGCGGCATATGATATATTTAACGAGAATACCGGCTTTTCGGTAACCAACACCGGTAGTATACAAACAGAGACCAATGTAAATAAGCTGGGGCGCTATTTCCTGCTTAGCTTTACCTTTAGGCTGCAGAAATTTGCCGGCAAGGCTCCATCAAGTCCTGACAGGTTTATGCGTGGCGACAGGGGGCCTGGCGCCGGTGGTCCGCCACCTCCGCCACCAGGCGGCGGTATGTAGCCTCAATAGCATAGCTTAAATAAAAAGAGCGAACCTGTATGGGTTCGCTCTTTTTGTATATGTGGCTAAGTGTTTTAACCAAATATCTGGTTAAGTAAACCTGCAAGTCTTACCCCGCCTTTCAGTAACTGATTGTTAAGCGTTGCAATGTGGTCAAAGTTGTAACGGTATACATTTACTTTGTCGCCATCTTTAACACCGGCATAAATTTGAGCTGCAAGGTTGTTCGATTCAAATAACCACTGGCTCATGGGTGCCTTTTGCCACTCGGCGCGCTGCGCGATAGTGGTGTGATTGATCCATGTTGCATATTCGGTATAGCTCAACTGCTGGAAATCTATCAGCTGGCTATCCCATATCGAGTGCAGGTTAGTTGGCTCATTAAACCAGGTAAGCTTAATATCATTTCCGCCTTTGTCTGAAAAATGGCCGGTATGCATTGGCTGGTGCACATCCTCAACAATATGGATAAGCATGCGCAGCGCAAGCAGTTTTTTCTTTTGCGGCAAGTCCTTCTTCTTTAGCTCACCTACCAGGTAGTTCATTTTGGTGTAAGCATCAGCAACCGTATCCATTTTCAGGTATTCCTGCATTTCTGGGTAGGTTAACTGCTTTTCAATATTAATGAAATGCCAGTTGTACAGGTATTTGTATTCCGGGTCTGATTTTATAAAATCGGCCCAGTTGCTACTCATGGCGATAGATTCATTACCCAGTATAGCCTGTACCGCTTTACGGGCTTTGGGTGTAAGGTAGTTATCAGCGATTTGTCCGCATATACGGTGCCCGTTGGTACCCCAAGCCATAGCTTGTACCGGTAAATAAATAATAGCTAAACCCAAAATGAGTTTTTTTACTAACGATATTTTCATGTTTTTATAGTGGTTTTGGATTACAAGCAATTCTTTTTATCAATCGCAGATCAACCGGCAACACCCCGGAAGTAGGGCTGAGCGAGATCAGCGAATCGGTCTTTTTCTTTACTTTAAAATACTCTTCATAAACACCGGAGCGCAGGCAACCAGTTGGGTCCTTGTAGCTGTAATCGGCGTTACAAAACAGGCCGCGAACGTGCAGTGTATCATTTTTCTGTTCATAAACACCCTTTGCATACTCGGCCCAATGCCCGCTGCGTGTGCAGCTATCAGCGCCGGTATTTACTTTGCTAAAGGTATTTATCCGCACAAAAAACGAATCGCAGGTAAACTTAAGGTTATATAAAGAATAACTAACCAGTTGTTGCTGCATTGTTACACTATCCTGCTTCCACTCACCCTGCAGATATGCTTGCCCCGGAGTTTGCACATCGGGATTAAATTTGCAGGCACTGAAGCTTAAAGCAAAAAGCAGAAAGCAAAAAGGCAAGAAAAATATAAGCGATGATCTCTGCATAAACAAAAAAGCCCCTCTCCTTGTGGAGAGGGGTTATTAGGATGATTTTATTTTAAACTACCTATCATGTTCTCAGGCCGTACCCACTCATCAAATTGCTCATTGGTAAGCAAGCCCAGGCCAATGGCAGCTTCGCGTAGCGATGTACCTTCCTTAAGCGCTGTTTTGGCTATTTTGGCGGCGTTATCATAACCAATATGCGGGTTAAGGGCGGTAACCAACATCAGGGAATTTTCCAGATGCTTTTTAATACCCTCATAGTTTGGCTCTATGCCCACAGCACAATGATCATTGAAAGATACGCAGGCATCGCCAATTAAACGGGCCGACTGCAGGAAATTTGCAGCCATAACCGGTTTAAACACGTTAAGCTCGTAATGCCCGTTTGAGCCCCCTATTGAAATAGCCACGTCATTACCCATTACTTGTGCGGCCACCATGGTTACGGCCTCGTTTTGGGTAGGATTTACTTTACCCGGCATAATAGACGATCCCGGTTCGTTATCAGGTATGTGTATCTCGCCGATGCCTGAACGCGGGCCAGATGCCAGCATACGAATATCGTTAGCGATCTTCATTAATGATACCGCTATTTGCTTTAAAGCACCGTGACTTTCTACAATAGCATCATGGGCGGCAAGCGCTTCAAATTTATTTTCGGCGGTTATAAATGGCAGGTTGGTAAATTTAGCGATGTACTCCGCTACCTTAACATCATAACCATTCGGCGTATTGATACCTGTACCTACCGCCGTACCGCCGAGCGCAAGCTCGCTCAGGTGATCCAGGGTATTACGCAGGGCCTTAAGGCCGTGGTTAAGTTGCGATACATAACCCGAAAACTCCTGGCCAAGTGTAAGCGGAGTGGCATCCATTAAGTGTGTACGCCCTATTTTTACTACCGATTTAAAAGCTTCCGCTTTAGCGTGCAAGGTATCCCGTAGCTTTTCTATACCCGGTATGGTAACATCGATCAGTATTTTATATGCCGCAATGTGCATAGCGGTTGGGTAGGTATCGTTTGATGATTGCGACTTGTTCACATCATCATTGGGGTGAATGTATGTTTTTCCTTCGCCCAGTTTATTGCCCTGTAAAACATGCGCACGGTTGGCAACCACCTCGTTCACATTCATGTTTGATTGTGTACCCGAACCAGTTTGCCAAATTACCAGCGGAAACTCGGTATCCAACTGACCGGCCAGTATTTCATCACAAACCTGTGCTATCAGGTCGCGCTTGTCGGCAGGCAGTACGCCCAGATCTGTATTAGTATAAGCAGCCGCTTTTTTTAAGTAAGCGAAGGCTTCAATGATTTCCTTCGGCATAGATGCTTCCGGGCCAATTTTAAAGTTATTACGCGAGCGTTCTGTTTGCGCTCCCCAGTATTTGTCGGCCGGTACCTGCACCGCACCCATGGTATCATGTTCGGTTCTGAAACTCATAACGATAGTATGTTTTAGGGCAGCAAATTTAGGCTTTTATACCGAGTAAGCTAATACCATTTGGTTAATCTTTTCAGTATCACCGGAGAGGGTGTTAAACATTTTTACCTGTTAGAAAAGTTAGGTATTGGTTTGCCGGATAATAGAAGTGGTAAACTCATCTGTACAGTTAAAAGAGTAACCATTACTCCGCGCCCATAAAATAAAGTCCTTTAAACGGTGCAGCAATGCCTTACCGGAATTCCGGGTAATATATCCGGGCAGGCCCAATTCAGGCATCTTACTAATTTCCGCGAATTCCCAGGGATGGAAGTAGAGATTAAGATACCCGTCTTTCTTCAAGGCGGCGGCGCACAAGCGCTTAATTAACGCGAGTGGCAAGTTATGAAAGCTTAACCAAAACAATGGGATGCGCATCAGCGGAGATACAGAAGCTGGTAATTGCAGCACATCATCTTTATAAAACCAGGTGCGTGGTTCTTTAAGATGATTATACCTGCCGGGCAGCCATGTTGGGTTGAGCGAAGAGTTATATAAATAGCCTGCTTTTTTTATTTCCTTTTCATCAACAGGCATCATGCGGGCCATCCGGAAACCGGTAACTTTTTCGCCGGATATTTCTTCGAGCTTTATCCTCGATTGCAGGAGGTGTGCAGTATTAAAATCAGAATGGTAATATCCGTGCGAAGCGATTTCATGCCCATCAGCAACAATCTGTTTAATCATCCCGGGCCGGTTAACCGCATAGTTGGCTGTGCAATAGAAAGTAACCTTAACCGATAGCGCCTTTAGCAAATCAAGTACCGCTTGCGCACCAATAGTTGAAATAGCCAGTTGCTCCTCAAAATCGAGCTGCTTACCCAGTTCAAGCGGCAGATCAAACTCCTCCAGGTCGAAACCTAATAAAATCATTAATTAACGTTAATGTTGCTGCTCTCTTTAATATGGATGAGATTTGTTGAGCGGATAATATAATTTGGCCGACCTTTCGACTGCATAAAAATTTTACCTACATAAACCCCAATAATGCTCAGAAGCGCCAACTGCAAGCCGCCAAAAAAGTCGATAGTAGCCATAATTGAGGCCCATCCCGGTACGGCGTAACCTTCCATATAGCTAATAAGGATATATGGGAAATATAATATAGCCAACGCCGATAAACTTAAGCCAATCCCCGCGGCAATATATAAAGGGCGGGCGCTAAAGGCCATTATATTACCAATGGCAAATTTAAGCAGTTTGATAAATGAATAGCTGGCCGTACCCGCGTGGCGCTTGGCCGGCGTGTAAGGAATACCTATTTGCTTGTAGCCCACCCATTTTACAATACCTCTAAAAAATATCTCATACTCATCAAGGCTGCGCAACTGGTTCACTACTTTGGCATCTATCAGGCGGTAATCGGCAATGCCGTTTTCCAGTTTGATATCAGAAAGGGCGTTAATTACGCGGTAAAAAAGCTTTGAGGTAAACCGCTGGTAAAAACGTGCATGGCGGTTAACCTCCTCGCGATAGGTATAAACAATATCAAACCCATCTTCCCAATAATTAAGCATTTTTTTAATTAAGTGCGGGGGATGCTGCATATCGGCATCTATGGTGATCACAGCATCGCCTTTTGCAAGGCTTATGCCTGCTTTAAGCGCGTAATCTTTACCAAAGTTGCGGGCCAGTTCAATGTAATATACGTTGCTGTTAATTTGCGCGTTAAGCTTTATTTCGTTAAGGGTATTATCTTCACTGCCGTCGTCAACAAAAATAAGCTCGCACACATAGGGAGTGTTCCTGAAAATCTCGTTTATATGATCTGTTAATACAGTAATATTCCCTTCCTCGTTATGTGCGGGAACTATAACAGATACAAGCTTTTTGAGGGGCATTACAATGTAAAATTTAAATCAATCAGGGTCTAATACGATTATTTTGAACCGGATGTAACAGCCTGAGCCATATTTAGCTACAACTCAAAAATGTAACACCAATGTTACAAATATAAGTAAAAAACTAATCCATACACGCTGGACGAAATATTATATACCCGCCTTAATAAAAATTACTTTATTATGATAACTGTGGCTGCTTATTTTCTTCTACAGCAAAGTCGCGTGTGAACATTTCATAAATAATTTTAAGCCATATGATAAAGCAAGGAAGTGATTTGAGCTTATATGGCTGAATGTATTTAAGGTTAATGGCTTGGGGGAATAGATCAGATGGAGAGAAACTGGTAATGACAATGGCAAATACGAGCAGGAATATATCAAAACCGCTTACCGGGCGCCTCAGCGTCATGAACCAGATGCCCACACCTGGCAAAGCGATAATGTAAGTTGGCGACTCTGCTGAACTGCTGAATATAACTGTAAAAATGAGTACCGACGCCAATAGCAATAACCGGAAATTGCTATAACGATAGTTATTGATTTTAAGATAGGGTAGCGCGAATAACATTAACGCAGGTATTAATATATAAATATTATTCCACTTATTATTAAACACCCTGTGTATCATACCTAAAACAGAAATATCCTGCATCTTGGCATTCAGGTTTTCGGCGTTTTTGGCGATCAGATCATAATACCAGTTATGATAGGTTTGTAAGATAAAGCTTGGTGAAGAATACAGCATAGGTATTACCAACAACACCGCGAACCAAAAAATAAGGCTAAGGATAAGCTTGGGTTTATTTGCAGAGAAAAAGAAAAATGCCAGCCCCACAATGCCGTAAAGCTTAGTCATAGTTCCAAAAGCGATCATTAAAGCGGCCCAAAAATCTTTTTTATTTACAATAAAATAAAAGCTTAAAATAATAAAGGCAGCAATGCTCGGATTAAACTGGAAATACATAGATGAACCTACCAGCTCATTTGCGCATAAAAGAATAATGAGGTTGGACTGATTGGTTTTTATCGGTAAGCTTTTAATAGCGGCGAAAAGTATGGCGGCGTTAAACATTACCCATAAAATTACCCCTACACTATCAGGCATAAGGGCGAATGGCGCAATAATGAGTGAGAATATGGGTCCGTAATGGTTGCGGTCGTAATAATACTCAGGCTGTGGTGTGTAGAGGTCAAGTTGATGAAGAACATTTAAAAAGTTGTGCTTAAAAATCAGGTAATTGTTAAGCGACTGGTGCGATGTAACTGTTTTGGCTACAAAAAAAAGACTAAGCCCAAACCACAGGAAGTAAATAAAGTATTTGCCTGCGGCGACTTTAGTAAAAGTTTGTTTCATTTAATAAGGGGTATTATTTTAGGTAAGGTGTACCTTATCTATCATTTACAGAGGATTTACTGTCAATCTTTTTTAAAATATCGCAAATGGAGGTATCCATTATTGCGTTTGATGGCCCATCGTGATAGTAAAAGTCGTCCATCTTCCTTTTGATGGTATCGCTATCAGCCCTCCCTCGTTTTATTTTTTCCTGGTACTCATCAAGTGAGCGGCAGTAATAGTGGTTAACTTGTATCTTATTTACGCTTAATGGAGAAATCTCGTTAGTTAAGCGCTTAAAATTTTCGTTCACACAAAAATAGCCCCTCCGGTAAAAAAAGGCATGCGGGTTCATTGATCGCCTTGCATACTTGGGTTGCACAATGCTTTTTATATGGTTATTTACATCAAAATTTTCTCCGGACCGCCATATGAAAGTTTCTAATTGGGGGCGTTCAGACTTTTCCTTTATTCCACCTGACCCAAATACCAGCCAGTTAATTCCTAAACCACCGTATGCTTCAAAGTCTTTCAGAAATAACGGCAGGTTGCCCTTGGTGACTTTTGGAACTATAAACTCGTCCATATCCACAAAAGCTATCCAACGTGATTTAAAGCCGTAACGCCAAAGGCAATGATCATAAGCATCCTGCTGCCGCGATATGCCTTTAATTACAGTTATTGTTGCATATTTAGCCAAGCCCAGCCTTTTAAGCGCAAGTTGTACCGGCTCCACACTCTCATTATCATATAAAAAGAAATGCTCTACGCCTATTTTTATGTAATACTCCATCCATTCTTTTAAATAACTGTTCTCGTCTTTAATAATACAGCATATAGATAGATAATAAGAAGGCTTAGTGATGAATGGTAATATTCGGCTGACGCGATGATTCATGTGCAATAATCTTTTTTTTGAATATGATAAGTTATGGTTGTAATGAACAGCGGTTTAAGGCTACAAAATTATAAATTATACCATCAATATACTGTCAAAAAGGCCACTACTTAGCAGACACGCTAATTGGTACAGATTTGGTACACCTTTACACAGTAATAAATAATTAAATATGGCAACTGAAAAAGCAATATTGGCAGGCGGATGTTTTTGGGGAGTAGAAGAACTGATACGCCAGCAACCCGGAATTATATCAACAGTAGTGGGTTACACCGGCGGCGACGTGCCTAACGCTACTTACCGCAACCATGGTACGCATGCCGAAGGTATTGAAGTAGTTTTTGATCCTGATGTGCTATCGTACCGTAAACTGCTGGAGTATTTTTTCCAGATACATAACCCCACCACACGCAACCGACAGGGTAACGATGTTGGCACATCATACCGGTCGGCAATATTTTACCTGGACGAGCAGCAGAAAGATACAGCGCTTAAACTGATTGAGGAAATGGAAGCATCAGGTAAATGGCCGGGTAAAATTGTTACCGAGGTGGTACCAGCCGGAGATTTCTGGAACGCCGAAGAAGAGCACCAGGATTACCTGCAAAAACATCCTTATGGCTATACCTGCCACTATGAGCGCCCCGAGTGGACCCTGTAACAACTATAATGGAACTAATTAAAGGCTGCGGATATTCGCGGCCTTTTTTATGAAACCTGCTTACCCGCTATATAAAAAGTAAAGCTCCTGATGGGCAGGAGCTTTTACTAACCAATTATAAACCTAAATTATGAGAAGAGCTGTAGGAGAAGGGGTCGAACCTTCAAGGAGTGGTTATTCTTATTGCTAAGAGTTTCCCATTATTCTCCGCCACCGGGACAAGGAGGTGTGTCTGCCAAAAATTTCACCATCCTACAGGATAATATTAATTCAAAAGTTAAAATCTAAACTTTAATACTTTATCATTAATAGCTGTTGGGGAAGGGTTCGAACCTTCAAGGAGTGGTTAGCCCGCTTCGGGTTTCCCATGCTCTCCGCCACCGGGACAAGGAGGTGTGTCTGCCAAAAATTTCACCACCCAACAGTGTTGTTTTGTTTTAAAGAACAGCCGGCAATGCCAATTGCTTATTACAAAAGTAAGGCCGGCACCTATTTCTTGCAAATATTTCAACAAAATATTTTTATTTTTAGTTTTATTTTAATTAAACTTGTGTTTAAATAAAGATATTTAAAATTATGCCTCACAGGAAACCTCAAAATTTAGAAATTGATAATCTGGATATCCAGATATTGTCTATATTGATGAAGAACGCGACCACCCCCTACACGGAAATCGCGAAAGAATTGATCGTTTCCGGCGGTACCATACACGTGCGCATGAAAAAACTGGAGGAGATGGGTGTTATTAAGGGTGCCAGCCTGGAAGTAAACCCCCAAAAACTGGGATATGATGTGACCGCTTTTCTGGGCATATTTTTAGAAAAAGGGTCTCAATACAATGATGCAGTAGCACAATTAAAAAAGATCCCTGAAATTGTTGAGCTGCATTACACCACCGGCAGCTGGAGCATATTCGCTAAAATTGTATGCCATGATACCAACCACCTGCGTGAAGTGTTAAACGAGCAGATACAAAGTGTAAAAGGCATACAGCGCACAGAAACATTTATTTCACTCGAAGAAAGCATTAAACGCCAGATCTCGCTTGATTAAGAGACCGGGGTTTCCTTTATATTCAACAAATGCCATAATCTAAATGCTTATGGCATTTGTTGTTTGGTTGCCTATAGGTCAATCAACAAGCTTTCGCCAAATTTCTGAGAAACGGTTTTCTGCTCTTCTCCGTTTATGCTGATCACCAATGAATTATCGAAGGCTATTTTTTCTAAGAGTTGTATGCGAGTACCAATGTTAATGCCCAGTTTTTGCAGATATTGTAAAAACTGGCTGGTTGTATCTTTAACGGCTACCACACGGCAATGGCCACCGGCTTTTACATCGGCAAGGGTGGTAGAGTAGCGCTTAGCCATTTTTCCATTGGCTTTGGGGATAGGGTCGCCATGCGGGTCATATTCCGGAAAGCCCAGAAACTTATCCAGCCTGTCGGCCAGCGTCGCGTCCTTAATATGCTCCAGCTCCTCGGCAATATCGTGAATCTCATCCCAGTGGTACCCCAGTTTTTCTAACAGGAACACCTCCCATAAGCGGTGTCGCCTCACAATCAACGTGGCATCCTTTAATCCCGCCGGGGTTAGTTCAACGCCTTTCTTTTTGTCATAAACAATCAGTTGCTTATCGGTAAGCTTACGTATCATATCTACTACCGATGCCGGGTTATTCCCTAACGAATCGGCTATAGCGGTGGGCGTTATTTTTTGGCCCTTATCCTGCCATAGGCGATAAATGCATTTAAGGTAATTCTCTTCTGAAAGGGTATTCATTACTTATTGTTCTTAGGGCTAATGCAAACATAATAAATAAGAAACAGTTATAAATAAAATTAGCCAAGACTAATTTTATTTATTTTACTAATTAAATTTTATTTATACGTTTGTTCAAATGAAAAAACATATTCTCTTTTTTCAATTACTATTATTTGCTACGATAAGCCGTTCCCAAAGCACAACACTATCCGGGCAGGTGCAATCAGCCGGGGCGCCGTTAGCCTATATAAGCGTTAATTTACAGGGCACACGGCACGGAGCCACAACCGATAACAATGGCCGTTACCTTATTACCGGTATAAAACCGGGCACTTATTTAGTCAATTTTATTTGTCTGGGGTACGCGCCTCAACAAATCAGGCTACAGCTATCAGGCGATACAGTTAAACACGATATAGACCTGAAAAGCTCCGGCTCAAAATTAAATGAGGTAACCATTACCGGTGTAACGCGGGCCACACAACTGCGGAGCAACCCTGTGCCTATCGCTGTTTTATCGCGCAAGGATATGGAGCAACATGTTAACAGTAATATTATTGATGCCATTACCAAAGGCGTACCTGGAGTAACCGCTGTAACAACCGGTCCCAACATCTCCAAGCCTTTTATACGCGGTTTGGGTTACAACAGAGTGCTTACCTTATATGATGGCATACGCCAGGAGGGGCAACAATGGGGCGACGAGCACGGGATAGAGATTGACCAATTTGGCATCAACCGCGCCGAAGTCATAAAAGGCCCGGCAAGCCTGGGCTATGGATCAGACGCCCTGGCAGGCGTAATCAACTTAATACCTTATATACCTAACGGTTCTGACAGACATTTAAGCGGAGATGTTACCACAGACTACCATACCAATAATGGCCTTGTGGCTTTATCAACTGGGTTGGCCTACAGGAAAAACGACTGGAAATACGCTTTACGGGCAACAGGCAAAAACGCCCACAATTACTATAACAAAGTTGATGGTTATGTATACAACACTGCTTACCAGGAACGCATTATTACCGCAATAGCAAGAGTGGATAAGCCCTGGGGATATTCGCAAATGGCCGCCTCGATATATGACAACAAGCAGGAAATACCTGATGGTAGCCGCGATTCGCTAACCCGCCGCTTTACCGTACAAATAACCGAAGGCAGTAATGACGATATAAAAAAACGGCCGTTAGTCCCTGATGCATGGCTTACTGCGTATAGCATTACCCCACTGCACCAGCATATACAGCATTACCGTATCTATCAAAAAACAGAAATAAAAACCAGTGCTGGCGGGGCGTTCAATTTTGCTTTAGGCTGGCAGCAGAGCCTAAGACGCGAGTATAACCACCCCACTCAACCCCAGCAGGCCGGCTTAAACGTGGCGCTTAATACCATAAATTATGATCTGAGATACAGCTCTCCGGCTATAAACGGTTGGGAAACTTCTTTTGGCATCAACGGCTTTTACCAAAACAACGCCAGTAAAGATGCTACCGATTTCCCTATACCCAATTATCGATTATTTGATATAGGTGGTTTCGCGTTTGCAAAAAAGACTTTGGGGAAATTTGATATTTCCGGAGGTATGCGTTTTGACATCCGGCATATGAACTGGGCTGATTTTTATATTGGCTCCAACCCGGCTAATGGTTTCGAAAGAAAAGTAAACGCCGCCTATCCTGATGCCCGGCTTCAATTCCCATCATTCACCCATAATTATCAGGGCGTTTCGGGGAGCTTGGGCCTCACCTATAATTTGAGCGAACAACTTCTACTTAAGGCTAACATTGCCCGTGGCTATCGCGCACCAAACATTACCGAAATAGGAAGCAACGGACTGGACCCAGGCGCGCACATTGTTTACCTGGGCAATCGCAACTTCGGCCCCGAATTTAATCTCCAGCAGGATATGGGGTTCATTGCTTATTTGAAAGACGTGGACATCATTATCGAACTGTTTAACAACCAAATCCAAAACTACATTTACCAGTCGCGGCTTGATGACGAAAAAGGAAATCCGGTTGTTATTGTCCCGGGGAATACCACCTATCAGTATCAGCAAGCTAAAGCAAGGCTTTATGGCGCGGAGGCTACTATCAATATTCATCCCAAAGCCCTATCGTGGCTGGAGCTGAATAACAGCCTGGCATATGTGGTGGGCATCAACCGAAACCAGCAACTTGTAAAGCAAAGTGAGGGTGCTGCTAAATATCTTCCCTTTATACCGCCGTTACATTTACAGTCGGGCGTTAAAGTAAAATTCAAAGAAGGCCGGGGTACGTTTTCTAAGATATGGCTGCATGCAGGCATCGACTATTTTGCGGCGCAAAACCGTTATTATGCGCTAAACGATACTGAAACGCCAACACCGGGTTACACGCTTGTAAACGCGGGCTTTGGTACAGACATCAGGCGGCGTTCGGGAAAATTGCTTTGCGAGGTTTATATCCAGGCCGATAACCTGTTTAACGTGGCCTATCAATCCAACCTTAACCGGTTAAAGTATTTTGAATATTATACGCAATCGCCTAACGGGAAGCTGGGTATTTATAACATGGGGCGCAATTTCAGCTTTAAAGTGGTAGTACCGTTTTAAACTTATATCAGTTTGTTTTTTCGTCCAACGGCCAGGTATATGACCGAACCAAAAAACGGGAAAAATAAAATTACCGCCACCCAGATCAATTTAGTAACAGAATCTTTAAAAGTGGCCCTTAGCGCATCTAACAAGCAAAATAATACCAGCCCGAAATAGATGATAAATAATACGAGCGCGGCTTAAAACCAGTTATTGCCGTTACTTTGAGCGATGATAATATTGATTGAAGGCATGCTACAACAACATGCCAGATGATGTAAAGTTTACTTTATACTGCGTTTGCGAACAATAAAATACCCGGCAACAAATACCACGGCGGCAACAATAAGGCTCACGTATACATCTTTGGTAAAGATATCAATATCCAGATGCGAGGCCGGGCCGTGTTGCTCTTTTATCATACTTTTCATGGCGGCCATGGGGTGCGAGTATGGGAACAGGTAGGCGTAAACCCATCCATTAGTGGCTAAAATAACACCAACTACCGTGGCCACAAAACCCAGGCCCATGGGCTTCAGGAAATCGGCCCAAAGCAGGCTGAATAAAAACTGTATTGACAAAATGCCTAAAGCAGAAAGCAGTAGTTTAAAAAACACCTGTGCCAGTTCTTTCTCCATGTGATATTCATTAAACTTAAGTTCGGGCTTTAGCACACCGAGGAGGTTACCGAAACCTATGTTTAATAGCGTAAACAAGGCCATGCAAATAAAAAGCAGGAAAAAAGCGTAAAAATATTTAGCGCCATAAACTGTCCACCTGGATATTGGAAGGCTAAAAAGGGTTTTCCAGGTATCAGCTTTATGCTCTACATTGTTTACCGAATAAGCGACAAAGATGGTGTAAATAGGCAAGAGCAGAGTGCCCATGCTTCCTAGGCTGATCATGCTAAACTGCACCCAAAGCATCATGGGCTGCATGTTAACAAACTTATCACTCTTGTTATAGATAGCTACAAATGCTAAAAGTGTAATGGCCAAAGGCAATATAATGGATCCCCAAAAGCCAAGCGTTTTGCGGGTCTTGTAAAATTCAGACCTGAATGATAGTATAAATCCTTTCATATAGTTAGTTGCTTTTGGTGATATCCAGGAATAACTTTTCCAGATCTTTATGCTGCTTGTTGATACCAAAAACTGTAATACCGTTTTGCACGAGCAGGTTATTGATATCGCCTATTTGTTGTTTTGATGTGAACGGGACCAGCAGGTGATCCTCTTCTATTTCACCTATGGCAATATGGTGTCTCTTAAGAAGATTGGCCGCATCTACGCTACTGCTTGTTTCTATGTATATCTGTGGCTGGTTAATGTTCTGCAACTCGCTTATCGTACCCTGGAACATCATTTTACCATGGTTGATAATACCTACATGTGTAGCCATCTTCTCTACCTCAGAAAGTAGGTGGCTTGATACAAAAACCGTTTTGCCCTCTTTAACTATGCGCATCATCAGCTCACGTATCTCAATAATGCCATTAGGGTCCAGGCCGTTGGTGGGTTCGTCTAGTATTAGCAGCTTGGGGTCATTTAACAAGGCCAATGCAATACCCAGCCGCTGTTTCATCCCTAAAGAATAGTTCCCGGCTTTTTTGCCCGCCGCAGCCGTAAGCTGTACCAGGTTAAGCATCTCATCAACCCGTTGCTCGCTTACCTGCAATAGCATAGCCCTGTTCAATAGGTTTTCTTTGCCGGTAAGGTGGTGGTATATAGCCGGCTGCTCTATAAGCGAGCCTATTTGCTTTAAAATACTGATACGGTTACTTTGCAGATCCATATCAAAAATACGGATGCTGCCCGCGCTTGGGTTAAGCAGGTTGAGCAGCATTTTTATGGTAGTGGTTTTACCCGCGCCGTTTGGCCCAAGAAAACCATAAATACTACCTTCAGGCACTTCAAGAGAAATAGATTTTACTACGGCCTGGCTGCCAAAGCTAAACGACAGGCCTTCGGTACGGATTACCATAATTTATCGCTTGCAACAGAACAAACGGTTTTAAACACGCTCACGCCTTTTATAAACAGCGATGTTGCTTTTGCTGTGTTGCTATGCAAAGCAGCTTGTTTATTTTGTTCAAACTGGTAACTAACGCCCATTACAATGGCAAACACTACAGGTGCCAGTAAAAGAATAAAGGGATTGGAGTTTGAAACTAACTTCTTCATGGTGTTGTTGTGATTGATTTACACAACAAAGGAATAAATATTGATTTACCTGCTAAAATCAATTAGACCAACAGGCAGCAATTGTAGATGAACGCCTGAAATTATCCACCAACCCGTTCATCGGTTTTTTATGCCTGTTCATCGGCAAAATAATAACCTACATATAATAGGTATCTGTAAAATGATCGCTAAACCTTACTTTAGTTGCTGTGAAAAGAAGCTGGCAGATATTTTGGCATATATTCTCGTGGATATGCGTTATTGCATTCTTTGCATCTATTGCGCGCTACAGCGGCAAAATGACAACTAAAGCTGTGGCTGTTATTTTTGGCCTTTATGGCATTATCAACATCAGCGTATTTTATGTAAATTATCTATTGCTTATTCCCAAATTTCTTAACAGAAAACGGTATAAGCTTTTTGTATTATCAATTATTACAACACTTATAGCTTATGGACTGCTTAAATATGGCGTTGGTTTAATCTTTAAGGAAATTATCCTGGATAGGATGAAGGGCCAGTCAATAGCTTTTTGGAAATATTTCATCAATACCCTGTTCGTCACACTTATCTTTCTGTTCTTGAGCACGGTGCTGAAATTTACTATCGACTGGTTTTTGAATGAGCGTGTGCAGCGCGACCTGGAAAACCAGCGGTTAACGGCCGAGCTTTCGTTCCTTAAATCGCAGATCAACCCCCACTTCTTGTTTAACTCGCTGAACAGCATCTATTCGCTGGCCTACCAAAAGTCTGATACTACGCCCGAGGCTATCTTAAAGCTTTCGGAAATTATGCGTTATATGCTTTATGAGTGTAACGACAATAAAGTGGATTTGAGTAAAGAACTACAGTACCTGCAGAATTACATTGATCTGCAAAAAATTCGTTTCGGTAATAAGGCTTTCATCAATTTTGAGGTATTAGGAGAGGTGACCAATCAGCAGATCGTACCGCTGCTGCTTATTTCTTTTATCGAGAACGCTTTTAAACACGGCATCGCTAATGACGCGCAACATCCTATACAAATGAGAATTAATGTAGAAGGTGGGCGCCTATACTTTTTTATACAAAATAAAAAGCACAGCCATAACCGCGATGCCGCCGGCGGGATAGGATTACCTAACGTACGCCGCCGGCTTGATTTATTATATCCGGGTAAATATAACCTTGATATACGCGACGAAACTGATACTTACACTTGTCAATTATCTTTAGCTTTATAACCATGATTAAATGCCTTGTAGTTGATGATGAGCCCCTGGCCCTAAATATACTGGAAGACTATATTTCCAAAGTGCCTTTTTTGCAATTGATTAAAGCGACAACCAATCCGATTGAAGCTTTAACCATAGTGCAGGAAGGAGGCATTGATCTGGTGTTTCTGGATGTGCAGATGCCGGAACTTACCGGTATTCAATTCCTTAAAATAGCCAACGGAAAAGCGAAGGTGATCTTAACTACAGCCTATCCGCAATATGCACTGGAAGGCTATGAACTGGACGTTGTGGACTACCTGCTAAAACCTATTGCGTTTGAGCGTTTCTATAAATCCGTACAAAAAGCGCAGGGCATTATCCAACCTGCCGCCAAAACACAACCTGTTGCCGAACCACAGCAGCAGGACGACTTCATGAGCGATTTTATCTTCGTAAAAACCGAGCATAAAATACAAAAGGTTTATTTGCACGATATTCTGTTTATTGAAGGGTTAAAAGATTACATCTCTATTTTTACCCCAACCGAGCGCATTATCACTTTGCAAAACATGAAAAAGATGGAGGATGCGTTACCCGAGAAACACTTTATCAGGGTACATAAATCCTACATTGTATCTATCAATAAAATAGATAGCATTGAGCGCAGCCGTATCTTTATTGGCGATAAGATCATACCTGTTGGCGACACTTACCGGGAAGACTTCTTTAAGATTGTTGACGGCAAGAACATATAAGCGTTTTTACCGGTAATAAATTGCTTAATTTGCGGCATATGAAAAAAAGTTGCCTGCTGCTGTTGTTTATTCCACTACTTTTTGGTGCCTGTACGAGCAAAAAAAAGATCGTAAAAACCATTAGCGCCTTTGATGCCACCAACCAGGTATACACCAGCCACGCCGATTCGCTGAGCAAGGTATTGCTTACCACTCAAGCCGCCATGCTTACCGACAGTCTTGGCAGGCCGGTGACATCAGAATTTGTAGGTACGGTAAACTTTAACCTGCGGAAACCCAATTATGTAATTATCCATTACACCGCGCAAGACTCGGTACCGCAAACGTTGCGCACGTTTACATTGGCACGAACCCAGGTGAGCGCGCACTATGTAGTTGGCAAGGATGGCCGGGTGATACACATGCTGAATGATTACATGCGCGCTTGGCATGCCGGGATAAGTAAATGGGGAAGCGTGACCGATATGAATAGCTGCTCTATAGGCATAGAATTGGACAATAATGGTTATGAGCCCTTTTCGCAACAGCAGATCAGCAGCTTGCTGCTATTGCTGGCTAAACTTAAGCGGGATTATAACATACCAACAGCCAATTTTATTGGCCATGCCGATATTGCCCCTGGCCGCAAGCCCGACCCGGGCATACGTTTCCCATGGGAACAGTTAGCCAAAAAAGGGTTTGGATATTATTCGGATATGCTGATTGTACCGGCTCCTGTAAACTTTGACAGCGCCACCGCGCTACGCCTCATTGGTTACGATACCAGTAACCTGCCCGCCGCCATCAGCGCCTTTAAACGCCACTTTGTACAGAGGGAAGATTCGCCCGTACTTACCCAGTTTGATCTGGATGTATTGTACAATGTGTATAAAAAATACTAAGGCTTAATTGTATTGAGTTTTTCCAATACCCCGGTGGTTGTTAATTTTTCCTGCTCGCCGGTAACCATATTTTTGAGACTGAGTAAGCCGGTTTGTATTTCCTCGCTTCCGATAATCACCACAAACGGGATCTGCTTATTATTGGCATAGTCCATTTGCTTTTTAATTTTAGCGCCGGCCGGGTAAAGCTCAGCATTGATCTCATGATCGCGAAACGATTGCAGGAGCGGCAAGGCAAATGTTTCCCCATCGGCATCAAAACAGCAGATGAGCACCTGTGTACTTTGGTGAGTTGAGGCCGGGAAAAGATTTAACTCTTCCATCACATCATAAATACGATCGGCGCCGAACGAGATACCCGCGCCGGTAAGTCCTTTTAAACCAAACATACCTGTGAGGTCGTCATAGCGGCCGCCGCCACCAATGCTGCCTATGGCTACGCCATTGGCCTTCACTTCAAAAATGGCCCCGGTGTAATAGTTTAACCCTCTCGCGAGTGTAATATCCAGTTCCAGTTTAGCTTTAAGCGGCTTGCAAGCGGCTATGTAGGCAAATACTTTTTCAATTTCGTCACAGCCTAACAGACCTATTTCTGAACTTTCCAGGGCCTTGCGCAGGCTTTCCAGCTTTTCCTCGTTAGTGCCTTCCAGCAGAATTATGGGTTTTATTTTTTCGATATCGGCCTCCGTAAAGCCCCGCTCGAGCAGTTCTTTAGTCACGCCATCCAGCCCGATCTTGTCCAGCTTATCTATGGCAACGGTAAGGTCGATAATACTATCGTGCTTATCTATCACCTGGGCTATGCCCGACAGTATCTTACGATTGTTGATCTTGATGGTAAAAGCAGTAAGGCCAAGCTTACTTAGGGCTTCGTTATAGATCAGTATAAACTCCGCCTCGTTTAATAATGAGGGCGAGCCTACCACATCAGCATCGCACTGGTAAAACTCACGGTAGCGGCCTTTCTGCGGCCTATCAGCCCGCCACACCGGCTGCACCTGGAAACGCTTAAACGGAAAGGTGATCTCGTTTTGGTGCTGCACCACATAGCGCGCGAAAGGCACAGTTAGGTCATAGCGTAAAGCTTTTTCGGAGATAGAGGAAATAGCCGCGTTAGAATTACGGGCGGCTAAGGCTTGCCCATCGGCTTTGGCTAAATAATCTCCACTATTGAGTATTTTAAAAATCAATTTATCACCCTCATCACCATATTTGCCGGTAAGTGTGCTCAGGTTTTCCATCGACGGTGTTTCTATCTGCTGGTAACCGTATTTTCTGAAAACACTTTTAATGGTATCAAAAATAAAGTTACGTTTTGCCATTTCGGCCGGAGAGAAATCACGCGTGCCCTTAGGTACTGATGGTTTGATGGATGCCATGCGGCAAAGGTAAAAAAAATTGAGTATGCGCAGGGTTGCACAGCTATCAAAAAGCAAAGCCCCGCGATAATCGCGGGGCTAAACTAAAAACTATTAATCAGAATTTTTTTATTGGCCTGATTGCTGACGGGCCTCGTTTTTCATGGCATCATTAGCCACAATAACAATTTCTACGCGGCGGTTCTGCGCGCGACCGGCAGCAGTACTGTTATCAGCAATGGGTTCGCTTTCGCCTTTACCACTGGTGGTTAAACGGGATGAGGCAACATTGTTAGCCATCAGGAATGATTTTACGGATTCGGCACGGCGAACTGACAATGCCTGGTTATAAGTATCGCTACCGGTGTTATCAGTATGTCCCACAATCAGGATGTTGGTTTGCGGGTTGTTTTGCAATGAGGTAGCCAGATTAGCCAAATTAGTACGGGCTGCTGATTTCAAATCTGATTTATCGGTATCAAACAAAATACCCGAATCAAATTTTACCAATATACCTTCGCCCTCACGGGTAACTGTAGCGCCCGGAACAGTTTGTTTAATTTCTGCTGCCTGGCGATCCATGTTACGCCCAATAAAAGCACCTGCTGTACCACCTACAGCGCCACCTATAATAGCACCTAATGCAGTGTTACCTGCTGCTTTACCAATAAAGGCACCAATTGTACCACCTGCACCAGCACCTATGGCAGCACCTTTTTGGGTTTTAGTCATAGAGTCGCAACCTGAAGCTAATACGCCTAATGAAGCCAAAGCAATACTGTAAGTAGCAATTTTTATCTTTAATGTTTTCATTTTAAAATTTGTTGTGTGTATACCGGGTATTTACAAAGCAAATGCCAAACAGCGCCGGTTGCATATTATGATACTTTACCTATGAATATTACGGTTTATTACACTTGTAATAAAGTATTTTAATATTTGCGAAAGAGACGCAACACTACGACTGTCACAACTATCACAATTGTGGATAGAGTTGCCCGCTTTTTAGTACAATATTATTTAACAGTCGAGTTAATTAATCCAGGTGGTAAAAGTAGGATAAATGTACTGCCCTCACCCTGTACAGAAAATACCTGTATTTCTATTTGGTGGAAATCGGCAATTGAGCGCACAATAGGCAGCCCCAGCCCAAAGCTGTCCTGTGAAAGTGATTTTTTAAGTTTTTTGAACCGATTAAATATAAATGGAAGCTCTTCTTCAGCTATACCTATACCGGTATCGGCTATACTTATCGCATACTGGCCGCTTGCCCATTTAGCCGTTACCATAATTTCGCCATTTTCTCTGTTGTATTTGATTGCGTTATTAATGAGGTTAAATAACAGGTTGAACAGTAAAAACTTATTTACGTTGATAAGTTCCACATCATCTGATACCCCGAGTTCAAGATTGATGTTTTTATCCTGCAGGCGTATAGATATTTCTTCATATACGTCCTGCAGCAAGCTACCTGCAGTAACGGTATCTTCTTTTAAGAACTGGTGATTTTCTATCTGCGATATCAGCAATAGCGTTTTGGTGATACTTTTTAGCCGGTTAAGTATTTTTTGCATTTCCAGCAGGCGCAGCTTGGTATCGTCTGCAATATCATCCTGCTCAAATAAATTCTCAATTTTTGATTGCAGGATAGAGATCGGCGTCATGAGCTCATGCGAAGCGTTGGAAATAAACTCCCGCTCTTTCTGAAATGCGCCTTCAATGGTTTCCACCATTTTATGGATACTGATATCCAGATGCTGAAAATCGACCGTGCTGGTTTTAACCTCTTTGTAAGCGGTGAAGCTTGGGAACTTTTTACCCAGTAATTTGGTACGGATAATAATGCGAAGCGGCCTTAAGATATAGTTGGAGTAAGCCTGGTCGGCAAGTATGGTAAGCAATACCATACCCAATAACAGCAGGAAAGCAATACTTTGCAACGGGCCGCTTGTTTCACCAATGGTATCACTGCTTTTACCAATTTCCAGCAAATAGTTCTTCTTCCCGGCAATAAAGGTATGGCTGAGGATCCGGTAGTCAATGGTATCCTGCTCAATAATACGCTTTTCGTCTTTTATGGTATCGAGGTGTAGTCCAGGCTCAGCCTCATCAAGACTGATGTATTCTTCTTTCAGCGGAAGATAGCTGCCATAGCTTTCGCCATTTTCGATATAGTTGCTAATGCCCTTTTTGTGCACAATCTCCAGCAGCTTATCGCGCTGTTTGATCAGCCG
Organism: Mucilaginibacter sp. MD40; assembly: GCF_002288635.1. Classification (GTDB taxonomy): domain Bacteria; phylum Bacteroidota; class Bacteroidia; order Sphingobacteriales; family Sphingobacteriaceae; genus Mucilaginibacter. Next base: position 876,009 of record NZ_NRSW01000001.1, read on the forward strand.
GCTATCGGTATAGTTCTTATTAATGCTTTCAATAATGCCCGGCAGCAGCAAAACAAACAAGGTTACAATAACCAGCTTGGATATGGTATTGAACAGTGTGAGTTTAGTTTGGAGCTTCAATGTGCTTTAAGCGTTTGTTTTTATCCGGTAGCCCAGGCCGCGTACGGTTTCGAGCCAGTCGGCAGGAGCAAAGGCATTTAGTTTCTTGCGTATGTTTTTGATATGGGCGTCAATAAAATTAGAGTCGTAATCGTCATTGATTACGCTGCCCCAGATATGTTCGCCCAGTTGCGCCCGTGTAAGCGTACGGTTTTTGTGCAGCAACAGATAAGCCAGCAGGTCAAACTCTTTTTTGGTAATGGCGCTTACCTGGACTGCATTGTAACTAATAGTGCGATCGGTTAGATTTACCATAAAACCATCCAGATCAATAATATTTTGCGGCACCCCAAACTTACGCCTGATAATTGCCTGCATACGGCTTTGCAGTTCCAGTAGTGAGAAAGGCTTGGGCAGGTAATCGTCTGCGCCAAGGTCAAGACCTTTTATGCGATCGCTTACCTCAGCGCGGGCGGTAAGGATGATACAAGCAGCATCCGGGTTAGTACCGCGGGCTTCTTTTAACAGGTCCAGTCCGTCATAATCGGGCAGGCCAAGGTCAAGCAGGATAAAATCGTACAGGTTAACCGCTATCTTCTCTGAGGCGGAAGCACCATCATAACTAATTTCACAAATATAATTATGCTTGGTAAGAAAAAGCTCCAGTTCATGAGCCAGTGCCTTCTCGTCTTCAATGATCAGTACGTTCATTTAATAAAAAACGTAATAAAAGGTGAAATTAAAAAATGATTCGCGGTGGTTACGCAACAAGCCTTCAACGTTAACAGGCATAGAATATCTCCAAGATGCTTCCAAAGTATAATGCGGCGTATTATAAGCCAAAGGCAGCTTAAAGCTGTAATTGAGCGCATTGAAGCGAGAATTCGCCCTGGCCATCCGGGCATTCTCATCAGGCAGGTAGATGTTGGTATACTCCAGCGTTCGTTCGTGGTCAACAGCGTAGCGCTGCACAAAATTCTGGGTACCCAGTATCATACTTACCGAGGGCGTAACCGACAGGTAGTCCTGGTCATTAAAAATACTAAATTTACTTTCAATGTATTTAGACACGCTGAGGGTGGTAAATACGTCATATGATTTCCCGAAAAGATAATCGGCGGTTATACTGGCACGGAAGGATTTAAAATCGAAACTGTTTTTCCAGTTAATATCATTTGACGAAGCCGATTTAATGATGTTAGCCTCCTTGTTAAAGATGAAACGGGTGTAACTTATAGTACCGGTATACTTTTTTGAAAGACGATAGTAATATCCGCCGCCCACGTCAATTTCATCAACCAGGGGTTTATAGCCTAAAACCTTCAGCGCGGAGCCATAGGCGAAAAAGCCGGGTTTGCTGTTAATAACAATATCTGTAGATACGAACGGATACTTAATAGGGCCTGTCCGGCCAAAAAACAACGCATCGCTGCCATAGGTAACCCCAACAGATGCCGAACTTTTTCGGATAGGTTTTACCGTATCGGTATCGGCTACCGCATGGTAGTTCCTGTACGCTTCAAGGCCGGCCAATTTTGCAGATGCCAGTAGCGTGTTAAAAGTAAATATCAGTATGAGGGCGCCAATATATTTCATCAATATACTATGGTTACTCGTTTCTTCTTGGTATTTCCGGAGGTCTTTCCACACCTTCGGGCCTGCGTTTACGCGGCGGTTTAGGCTTATCGGTTTTTACCTCCTCTATTTTCTCGGGTTTAGGTAGCTTTTTAGCTTTAGCTATCTCCTTAATTTTCTTTTTATCCTCATCAGATGGCTTCTGCCGGCCTTTTGTTACAGTGTCTCTTTGCTGGAACGTAATAAATATGTTTAATGGTATATACCTTTTGATTTTGACCACCGACGAATCGGGCCGGTTGCTACCCCTCGGGTACAACGAAAGCGGAGCCAGCAGCAACAAGGTTACAATATACAAAAACCACTTCGTCATTTACAGTAGCAGCGAAAAGCAAATTAAACAAAGATAAAGCACAGGGCTTTCTTTGCACTATATGTTAATATGTAAAAAATGCGCTGAGCATTAAGCAAACTTAATACTCAGCGCAATAATTGATTAATCAGGTTTATATGCGAGCGGCAAAGCCGCTTATGTTACAATTGAATATGCTTTGAAGTGTATACACGCTCGTGATCATCAATCACCACACAAGCTATCTGGTTAAGTTTGTTTGCCATGTACAAACCCGTGTTAATACCCATGCTAAACATTGGGGCAGTCATGGCGCCGGCCATTTCCGCGGTAGGCGCTAAAACGCTTACACTTTTAATAGCACTCACAGGGAAACCGGTTGCATTATTTATCTGCGTTTGGCCGTTAATCGATATTGTATTATAGGACGTGGATAAAGCCATATTACTGATAGCCATTTGCGCATATACTTCTTCTGCCTTGTCCGGATCGGCTGCGCCAACGGTCCATGATGTGTTATCGGGCTGCAGGCCCCAGGTAAGCATATCACTACCAAAAAGAATTACACCACTGCTAACACCCTGCATTTGCAGTACAACCTTTGCCCTGTCGGCAGCATAACCACGGCCAATGGCGCTCAGGCTAATACGCATGGCTTTGTTCTTCAAGAAAACAGTTTGCTTTTTCTCGTTAAGTACAATGTTGGTATAGTTGGTAAGACTAATTTTCTTTTTAAGCGCTTTAGTTTTGGTGGCAACGGCAACACCGCCATCCTCCTCATTCTGAGGGATGCCATAAGCGATATCAAAGGTGCCGTAGGTAAGGGTTGATATTTGCAGCGCCCGGTCAATTAACTTGTATGTTTCCGTATCTACACGTACCGGAGCAACGCCCGCGTTACGGTTGATCTGGCTGATGGAGCTATCTTCGTTAAATGTACTCAACAGTTTTTCTATCCTGGATATCTCCGCTATTGCTTCCTCTATCCGTTCCAATGCCCATGCCGGGTTGTCGGTAACCAGTTTAAAGTCAAAGCCGGTTCCCATTAACCTTGCATTGCGGCTAAAGGTAGTTTTGGTATCTGTTAAGTTTTTTACTGCCAGCATAGATAATCGCGTTTAAATTACATCTGATGTTAACTGCCATACGTAAAGCAAAGGCTAAACGTAACTTTACAAACGCTAAATTATATGGGCATTATGAAAATGGCATGAAAAGCCAGCGGCCATAAACAATAAAAGCACCCTACAGGTGCTTTTATTCTAAATTTTACAAGTTTGTTACTTAAGCAACGGTTCCTTCTTTAAGTTTTTCAGCATTCTCGGCGAATTGCAGCGCTTCCATAATTTCCTGCAGGTCGCCATTCATCACGCCGGGCAGGTTATAAATAGTTAAACCTATACGGTGCTCGGTTAAGCGGCCCTGCGGGTAGTTGTAGGTACGTACCTTAGCGCTCCTGTCTCCTGTTGCTACCATGGTTTTCCGCTTTTTAGAGGTTTCCTCTAAATGCTTTTGCAGCTCCATTTCGTAAACGCGCGAGCGTAAAACCTGCAAAGCTTTATCATAGTTCTTTAACTGCGATTTCTGGTCCTGGCACTGCGCTACCACACCTGTTGGTATGTGCGTTAAACGCACAGCAGAGTAGGTGGTATTAACCGACTGACCGCCAGGGCCTGATGCGCAGAACAGATCCTTACGGATATCAGCGGCGTTTAGTTCAATATCAAACTCATCAACTTCGGGCAATACTACTACAGATGCCGCCGAAGTATGCACGCGGCCCTGAGTTTCTGTATCTGGCACACGCTGTACGCGGTGCACTCCAGATTCGTACTTGAAGTTACCATAAGCATCCTCGGCATTTACGTTGAAAACGATCTCTTTATAACCGCCAGCAGTACCCTCGGTGTAATCTACCAATTCGGTACGCCAGCCGCGCTTTTCGCAGTAACGCATATACATACGGTAAAGATCGCCGGCAAAAAGGGCTGCCTCATCGCCACCAGTACCGCCACGTATCTCCACAATGGCATTTTTAGAGTCTTCAGGGTCTTTGGGGATCAGCATCAGGCGAATAGTCTCTTCCATCTCTTCCTGTTTTTGAAGCAGGTCGTCAAGCTCAGCCTTAGCCATTTCGCGGAACTCCTCGTCCTTTTCAGTAGCCAGTATCTCTTTATTGGCGTCAATGTTGCTCATTACATTTTTGTAAATGTTATACTGCTCAACAATCTTCGCAAGGTCTTTATATTCTTTATTCAACTGGGCAAAACGTTTCATGTCAGCCATTGCTTCGGGGCTGCTCAGTTCGCCTTCAACTGTTTTCCAGCGTTGATATATTAACTCTAATTTCTCTAACATTTTTTCAGAAAGTTATGGCGGTTAAAGCCTTAGGCCATCCGCGCAAAAAACATGCAAAAATACGTATTTGGGGTGATAAAATCATTCAGGCTTTTGTAAGAAGATATGATTAGCGTTTAACGGTCCTTTTCAAACCATCTTAACTCCAGGTTTTTACCATCAAATACCGCGTACGTATAGTGGTTTACCCATTCGCCAAGGTTTACGTATCGGGAGCTATCCGGCAGTTGCACATCAAGCGGCAGATGCCGGTGACCAAAAACAAAATAATCGAAATGGCGGCTTTTAAGTACCTCTATTGAAAAAGCCTCGAGCCATTCCTGCTGATGCTGCTGCTTGTATACATCCTGCTTATTGGATATACGGCTTTGGTGCGACCACGCGTTGGCAATACCTACGCCAAGGTTTGGGTGCAGCCTTGCAAACAACCATTGGCAAAACCTGCTTCTGAATACTTTTTTGAGGAATTTATACATCCTGTCGCCGGGACCCAGTCCATCGCCGTGGTGCAGGTAAAATGTTTTGCCGGCACGCTCAATTTCCAGTTCATCGGCAATAATGGTTGCCCCGAGCTCCTGTACAAAATAATCGAACATCCACATATCATGGTTGCCTTTAAACATGTAAAGTTTTACCCCGGCATCGGTAAGCTGTGCCAGCTTGCCTAAAAAACGGATGTAGCCTTTAGGAACAACTGTTTTATACTCGAACCAAAAATCAAAAACATCGCCCATTAAGAATAATTCGGCAACATCATCCTTGACCATATCCAGCCAGCGGATAATGCGGTCTTCCCGCTCACGCGAGGAGGCATAGCCCATTGCTCCCAAATGAAAATCGGACGCGAAATACAGATTTTTACCCACCGGCATAAGGCGCAAAAGTACACATTATAAGGCAGCTAAAAAATCACTACAGGCTGGCATTCTCGGGCGGCAGATACTGTAACCTTTTTTCAAAATAAATATCCCAGCTGCGTTGTTGCTGCCGATTGGTCATGTTTTGGGTATCCTGCTCATAATCTTGGTTAAGCTGCTTGTAGCGGGCATCTATACGGTTAAATATGTTCATGGCCTCGGCCTGGTAGTTGGCGGTAAAGCGGGTGTTACTCATTACCCTTAAAATGTCCTGCTGCTCCAGGAAAGCGATGTTGTAATGCCCCTGCTCGTGTTTCAAAATTTCGGCAAGCTGGGCGTCTGTAGTTATACGCGAACGGTCAAGCCATGATTTATAATTGTTCATGAACAACCTGACATTGAAATGCAAAATATAGTCGCCGTTTCTGCGGCTGGCCTGGAACTTAAAGTCAAGAGTGCAATTGGTGTAAGCCACCACACCCCTGCCGTTGCGTTTAGGCACGCCCTGAAAATCATCAGGCGTAAGTGTACGAAAGGGTTGCGCCAAAACTGGCTGCGCGGCAAAGTACAGCAGCACAACAGCGCATACCATACAGTGTTTAATCCATCTCATTAAAAGCCGTTAGGGTAAATAAATTTACTTTTTGACGGCGTCTGTATGCAAAAGGTTTAAACTCATCATTTCTTTCATGGTACGCTGCATGGCATCACTTGAGCCATCAAGAAAAATAACGTTACCCTTCGAGTTTTCGGCAAAGTGTTTTATTGATTCCGTCCACATGGTGAACAGGATAACCGAAGTATCCATGTTGGCTTCCTGCATTTCTTTGGCCGCAACGGTCATACCCTTGGCAACCTCTTCTCTGAAAAGCGCGATACCTTGTCCGCGCAGTTGAGCGGCCTGGCGCTCGGCCTCGGCAGAAATTTTAATGGCATTACCTTCTGCTTCGGCAGCTTTTGTTTTAGTGATCAATAAAGCCTGACCTTCGTTTTCAGCAGCGGCTTTCAGGTTATTTGACGCCACCACCTGGCTCATTGATTTCATAATCACATCATCAAAGGTGATATCATTTAACTGAAGATCTTGCAGGTGATAGCCCCAGCCTTCTAATATATTATCCAGTTGTTCTTTTACGTGCTCAACAATATCACGGCGTAGTATCAATACTTCGCTTTGGCGTTTGGTGGCCACAAAGGCACGGATCGAGCCTTCCACCGTGCGGATCAGCGCCTGCATTAGGTTTCGCTCATCAACAAACTTAAACGCTACGTTTTTGATGGTTTCTTCCTCCTGGTTTAGTACCGAATAAAGAAGCATGGCCTTGAAGTACACGTTGGCCTGATCATATGTTACCGCCTGGAACTCCAGTTCAACCGAGCGGTTCTGGATGGATATTTTTGAGTAGATATTCTCAATCAACGGAATCTTGAAGTTTAAACCGGGCGTTAGTATCCTGCGGTATTTGCCAAATACGGTTATTACCACTATGGTACCCTGCTTAACGGTTACAAACGATGAGAAAACAATGATTACGATGAAGAACAGAAAAATGTAGAGCAGAACAGATGAGGCTTCCATTAGGTTGTATTTTTTATAAAGATAGCCTAATTTGGTTTCCCATCAATATAATTTGTTTGGAATAAGGTATAGGGCTGTCTTGTGATAACGAGCTAAAAAACAAAAAAGGCCACCTATAATGAGGGTAGCCGTTTTGCTAATTAGGATGTGCTGGCTATTACACCGCCTGCCAAACCGCATCCAGGAACCAATTTTTACTGTCGCTAAAGTGAACCATTGGCTCAAAGCCTGTCGTTAGAGCCAGTTCATCTGTTTGCTCAACGGTATATTTTTGAGATATCTCCATGTAAATGTATTCGTCTTTAGCAAAAGAGATAACCTCACTGCCTACCACCACTCTCTGCTCTGCCTGATTTACCAGATAGCTTTTACAGGCACCTGTTTCCGGGTCATACATGGCATAATGGTCAAACTGATCCACAATAAAGTCAGCACCCAGCTCACGGTTCATACGCTCCAATAAATTGAGGTTGAAGCGTTTGGTAATGCCTTGTTTATCATTATAAGCAGCTAAAACAGTTGCCGGGTTTTTCTTAAGATCAACACCGATGAACACCATATCCCCTGGCGACAAATGTTTGCGCAGCTCATGGCAAAACAGCTCCGCATCAGCCACGGGCATATTGCCAATGTTTGAGCCTAAAAACATCACTACTTTACGTTTGTCAGAAATAGCTGCGGCTTTCTTCAACATATCAAAATAATCGCCATTGAGGCCGGTGATATCAATGCCCGGCAATGTAACAGGCAGGGTCATGTTGAGGTACGAGATCACATTTTCTGAAATATCGATAGGCAGATAGCTAAAATCCGTTTTATTATCCAGCAGGTATTTTAATAGCTTGGTTGATTTAGTGGCATCCCCGGCACCTAACTCGATCAGATCAAAGGCATCGCCCTGGCCCATCATGGTCTGGCATATTTCGGCTGTTTGCGTAGTAAATATCTCCATTTCGCAATTGGTTGGGTAATATTCCTCGCAGTTCATCAAGTCCTGGAAAAGCTTATCGCCATGCGCGTCATAAAAATATTTTGAATTGAGATGCTTAGGCAAAGCGGTTAAGCCGGCAATGGTATCTTTATAAAATTGAAGATCAGTGAGAGGGTTGTTTTCGCCGGTGGCTTTTGTTAAAACTTGTGGTGCCATAGGTAGTTGGTAGATGGTGTTTTTATTATTTAGCCAAACGTATGCCAGTAAATTGCCAGCGAAGCTCGGGTTGAAAAAAATTGCGATAAGTGATACGGCTATGGTTAGGCGAGGTAACTTCTGATGCCCCGCGTAATACCTTTTGCCCCACCATAAATTTGCCATTGTATTCGCCAATGGCGCCTGGTGCTTTGGCAAAGCCCGGATAAGGCAGGTATGAACTTTCCGTCCATTCCCATCTTAACCCCCAATTAAATTTTGTTGCTGCTACTTCCCACTCAAACTCGGTAGGTATGCGCATGCCTTTCCAGGACGCATAAGCGTAAGCCTCATAATAACTGATGTGATTTAATGACTCGTGCCGGTTCACCGGCTGCAAACCATGAAAAGTATAGTTGTGCCATTTGCCATCTATCTGGTGCCAGTACATTGGCGCCTTAACCTGGTTACTGTTTACCCAATCCCAACCTGCTGCATGCCAATGGCGGAAATCATGATAACCTCCGGCCTCAATAAATTCCAGATACTCGGCATTGGTAACCAGGTTAGGGCTTATCTCATATGCATTAAGATAAACCTTGTGGTGGTTAAGCTCGTTATCAAAACAAAAGCCCTCGCCGTTAAAGCCAACTTCATAAACGCCTTCTTCTATTTTTATTAATTCACTTTCCGATTGGTGAAATTTCGGTATTACCCAATCCCTCGAGTAAGCCGGAAACAATGGGTTATGGCCAAGGATGTATTTAATATCCGTTAGTAGAAGCTCCTGATGCTGTTCCTCATGGTTAAAGCCCAGCACAAGTAATTCTCTAACATCGTCGTTCACATTGCCACAGGCCAAAAAATTATACATGGCGTCATCTACATATTTGCGGTAACGCTTGATGTCGATAACCGTTGGCCTGCTTAAATTACCCCTGTCTGTACGGATAACACGTGTGCCTACGCTTTCATAATAGCTATTGAAAACGAAGTTATAATTAGCGTCAAATTCCTGGTACTCGGCGAAATATGGTTTAAGGATAAAGGTTTCGAAAAACCATGTGGTATGCCCTATGTGCCATTTAGGCGGACTCACATCTACCACGGGTTGTACCACGTAATCTTCGGTTTGCAGCGGTTCGCATATAGCTTCAGTGCGCTGGCGTACTTTTTTGTAACAGTCCGCTAAGTCCATAGGTATTATTTAGTATTCAAAAAGCGATTTAAGTCGGAAATTGTTTTGATGTGCAACTCATTTGCCTGTTGCCTGCGCATCATTAATGCGTAGGCATTGTTAAATCCAATGGGTTTTAGCCATTTAATTTTATATTGAGCAGCAAATGCAGCTTTAACATAAGCATAAGTACTGTCTTTACTGCTTTGTAACCGATTAATTACGTTCCGCGGTGCCTGTAAAATAGCCAGCAATCCCGTACCTGTATATTCAGGGTATACATCTATCTGGTTGTTGGTCATGGCGTCAAAAACGATCTTTGTTCCGCCGAGCCCGGTTTTAGTTTCAACGCCATATTTGGTGTAGCCCTTTATCAGCATACTATACATATTGGTAAGGATGTACTGTTCACCAAATATTTTTGAGCCTAAACGCACTACCTCGCCGTTGCTTTGCTGCGGAGCTTTATACAATCCTTTAGCCTGCAAAAAATCTTTGGCCACGCGCTCGGGTGTTTGGTGAAGATAATCAGTACGGTAGTTTAATTCCGTCATTACCGAATCATTTATTAAGCCGGAAAGTTTATTAAGCGTTGTCTCCAATTGAGGAAATTTCTTCAAAGCATCTTCACGCACCAGCGGTGCAGCATAGTAAGGCGGAAAGATTTTCTTGTCGTCATTTAAAACTACCAGATCATAAGCCTTTAGCCGGCCATCGGTAGAGTAACCGCTGATAACGTCCAGTTCTTTTTCCTGCGCGGCTTTGTACATTACGGCATCGCTGATTACAATCGTATGGATCTTTAACCTGTATTTGCTTACCAAGCCAAGGTTGCCGTCCTGCCGGCCCATAAACTCGGGGGTAAAACCAGCTGTTAGCTTGCTGCCATATGCTGATGGAATAAAGTAAAAGCATGAAAGTATCAACAGCAGCACCGGCGCTATCTTCACCGCTCCTTTCACTTTCCTGAAGTTTAGCTTTTGCAAAAGCGATAGCAGGAAATCAAACAAGATAGCCAACATAGCGGCCGGGATAGCCCCCGCTAATATCATGTTGGTATTGTTGAGCGAGATACCTCCGAAGATAAATTCGCCCAACCCGCCTGCGGCGATGTAAGATGCTAATGTTGCTACGCCAACGTTGATAACGGTAGCAGTACGAATACCTGCCAGTATTACCGGCATAGCCAAAGGTAATTCTACTTTAAATAGTACCTGCCACTTGTTCATACCCATGGCTATGGCAGCTTCTTTAACATTGCTATCGACACCGGTTATGCCCGTGTGAGTATTTCTTACTATGGGTAACAGTGCGTAAAGTAGCAATGCCACAATAGCCGGTTTAGCACCAATACCTAACAGCGGGATCATGAAGCCTAATAAAGCGATGCTGGGTATAGTTTGTAGTATGCCCGCTATACCCAACACCGGCCCGGAGAGTTTGCGCACGCGGGAGATGTAGATACCTAATGGTAACCCGATAAGCACGGCGATAAATAGCGAAATAAACGTTAACCCGATATGCTGCAACGTTTGCACCAGTAGTTTATCGCTTTGCTGCCGCATAAACTCCATAAGGGTTTGTTGATGCTCATTCATGCGGAACATGGTTTTTAAAGCGTGAATAAGCAGACATCAACTGATCAAATGTTACAGAGCGCACTTCCCTGGTTTGCTGGTTGATAATATTAATGTTTTCGCGGGGGTAGAATTTAAACGTATCTAAAGCCTCCCATACACCGGCATTTGCTGCCAATTGAGAAGTATTTATACGACGGCCATCCGCAGGCAGGTATTGCCATATGTCGCCCAACTTTATGGTTTTCAACTCCAGTTGCAGGTGCTGCTCTTTCAGGAAGTCCTTAACAAAATCATTGGCCGGATTGAAGAGTAGCTCAGCTGCTGTTCCTATCTGCACAATTTGCCCTTTATCCATTAAAGCAATACGATCTGCCAGTAAAAATGCTTCCTGCACATCGTGCGTAACCAGGATGATGGTTTTACGCTTAAGCTCATCGAGCAGCTTAAACTCTGCATGTATCTTGGAGCGCGTAACATTGTCTAACGCCCCAAAAGGCTCATCCATTAGTAGTACCGGCGCATCGGCAACCAAAGCTCTTGCCAAACCTACCCGCTGCTGTTGCCCGCCGCTTAACTCTGCCGGGTAGGCATTCAGATATTCTTTAGGCAGATGTAATTTTTCTAATAACTCGTTGGTGCGCGTTTCAATCTTAGCTTTATTCCATTTTAAAAGGTTAGGAACAATGGCAATGTTTTCGGCAACCGTGTAATGTGGAAACAAACCATTGTTTTGTAACACGTAACCTATAGAGCGGCGTAGCAATTCCGGTGCCTGGCTTAAAATGTTTTGTCCATCAATTTCTATTGTACCGCTATCTGGTTCAATAAGGCGATTGAGCATTTTAAGCGTAGTGGTTTTCCCGCATCCGCTTGTGCCCAACAGAGCCAGAGTCTCGCCTTTGGCCACCACAAATGAAATATTGTTTACCGCGTGGGTTTGCCCGAAAGTTTTAACCAGGTTGCTAACTTTTATCATGCGGGCCGCCTAATCTTCTAAGGTCATGAACAGGTTATTGAGCGATTCTGAATAGGTGGGATGCGCGAAAACACAGTAACGGATCCTATCGTAAGTTATGCCGCCTTCCATCGCCATTTGTAAAACGCTCATGATCTCGCCACCTTCGGTACCAACAATGGCTACACCCAATATCTTCTTAGTTTTGGCGTCTACAATTGCTTTCATCATGCCGCGGGTATCGCCGGTTTCAATTGCTCTTGCCACGTGCGACATCTGCAGCTTTGCCACCTTGTAGTTCAATCCTTTTTCTTTCGCCTCGGTTTCCGTTATCCCAATCCGGCCTAACTCCGGATCTGTAAACATGCAGTAGGGTACAGGCCTGTTACGGATACTAAGGTTTTGCTTTTCAATCAGGTTACGATACACAATGGTGTAATCGTTATAGGAAATATGGGTAAAAGCCGGGCCGCCTTTTACATCGCCCAAAGCATAAATGCCCTTTACATTGGTCTCCAGTTTGGTGTTAACCGTGATGTAACCCTTGTCGTCGGTTTTAACGCCGGTTTTATCAAGTCCCAAAGTATCGGTTTGTGGCGCGCGACCGATAGCCACCAAAACATGGCTGCATTTTATTTTGTCTTCGGCATCTCCTGTCTTAATGGTAACCGTGATCTTGCCCTTATCTTTTTGTTTAACCCGGGCGGCTTTGGCATTAGTACGGATAGTAATATCTTCCTTCTCAAGAATGCGGGTTAATTCCAATGAAATGTCTTCATCTTCACGAGACAATATCCTGCCCGATTTTTCTATAATGGTAACTTTGCTGCCAAATCGTGCAAACATCTGCCCAAATTCTAACCCTATATAGTTACCGCCCAGGATCACCAGATGCTCCGGCACCTTTTCCAGATCAAGTATGGTAGTTGAGGTAAGGAAATCAATTTCATTAATGCCCTCAATATCATTCGGGATAACCGGCTTACCACCTGTGTTAATGAATATCTTATCGGCTTTAAACTCTTTTAAGCCATCCTTTTTAGTTCGTACGCGGATGGTTTTCGCCCCGGTAAAAGTAGCTTCGCCAAATAATACATCCAGGTTTTCGGTATTTTCGGCTGCCTTGAGTCCTCCATTACGTGATTTAAGCACTATCTCGTCTTTATGCTTTTTTATTTGCCGCATATCAACCTTGTAGCCCTTGATGGTAACCCCCATATCGTTACACTTGCTGGCAAGGTATGCCACACGTGCACTGGCTACCATGGTTTTAGTTGGAGTACAGCCATAGTTTACGCATGTACCGCCATAAAAGCGTTTTTCAACTATCAGGGTTTTCATGCCCGCCAAAGCCAGCTTTTTGGCCAGTGGCGCCCCTGCCTGACCCGAACCGATTACTATAGCATCGTATTGCTTCATATTACTCGGTTACCTTAACGCCTTTCCAGAATGCTACGTAGCCGGCTATCTGAGCCGCGGCAGCCTTTGGCTCGGGATAGTACCATGCCGCATCTCTGTTTTGCTGACCATCAACATCTAAGGTGTAATAGGAGGCTACGCCTTTCCAGGGGCATGTAGTATGCGTATTGCTTTCGGTCAAATATTCGGACTTAACGCTTTCCTTTGGAAAATAATGGTTATTCTCTACAACAATAGTATCATTACTTTCGGCGATAACCTGGTTGTTCCAGATGGCTTTCATTGGCGGTGATGTATTTAAGATAAATATAACTTATAAGTACGGTTTTATAATCAGCTACATGATTTTTTTGTTTGAGCTCTATATTATTTTATTCTGAAAATCAATTAATTAAAATTTTTTGTAAAAATTATTTTAAAATAAAGTCTAAACGTATATCTTTGCAGTCCCAAAATAAGGGAAACAGTTTAGACTGTTAAACTTAAAAGACGGCCCGTTCGTCTAGGGGTTAGGACAGGAGATTTTCATTCTTCAAACAGGGGTTCGATTCCCCTACGGGCTACGGAAAACAATACCAAAAGATGCTAAAAGGCTGCAAATCAAAAGTTTGCAGCCTTTTTTTATTGCACCAAAGCACCATATTAGGCATCAAAACGCAACAAAAATGAGCGTAATTCGGTGCGTACTCAAATGGAAAATAACTACGCACCGAATTGCTTATAATTAATTGATTGTCAACCTGTTCAGCGAGTGAACATCTTGATAAAAGCAGGCTACAAACTTACTTTTGTTTAACTTTTAAGCTTGTAATTATGAGTAATTTCCATCTGCTTTTCTACATCAGAAAGCAAAAAAACTACAAAGGGGGTGCAATGCCCATCTACATGCGCATCACAGTTAGTGGCAAACGCGCGGATATATCCATAGGACGCGATTGTGATCCAATCAAATGGAACAACCATGCAGGACGTGCAATTGGCACCAAAGAAGAAATTAAGGCACTTAACAATTACCTCGACAGCCTGCAAGCCAAACTTCGGAATGCACACCAAGTATTAATTGATACGAACCAGCAAGTAACAACCGAAAGCTTGCAGAATCAGTTCACAGGGAAGAACCAAAAAAGCCGTTTCCTGATGGCATTATTCAAAGAGCATAATGCTAAAGTTAAAGCATTAATCGGAAACGGTTTTGAGCCTAATACATTGAAAGGGTATAATACTTCTGTAAAACACCTTACTGGCTTTCTGCAAGAAAAATATGGTAAAACAGATATAGAGATCAGCCAATTAAACCATTCTTTTATTACTGACTTTGATTTTTACTTGAAAGCTAATTGTAAAATTACCGGCGTATCTGCTGCTAAATACATTAAACATCTTAAAAAAATAGTTAATCATTGTCTTGCTAATGGCTGGCTAAAGCAAAATCCGTTCATCAATTTTAAATCAACTGCAAAGGCAAAAGAGCGCACTTATTTGACGCAACAAGAATTGGATGCTATAACTAATAAAAAATTTGTTGTTGACCGTTTATCACAGGTGCGCGATGTTTTTGTGTTTTGTTGCTATACCGGATTATCTTATGCCGATGTTAAAAAACTAACGAGAAATGAGATTGGGACAGGCATGGACGGTGATAAATGGATATTCACAAGCAGGCAAAAAACAGATACATCTTCCCGCATACCACTGCTCCCAGTTGCTTTAGAAATGTTAGAGCGTTACCAGGATCATCCCCAATGTGAAAATAAAGGCCTGGTATTGCCTGTATTGAGCAATCAAAAAATGAATGCCTATCTGAAAGAAATAGCAGACCTATCCAATGTATTTAAGCATTTAACATTTCACTTGGCCCGGCATACTTTCGCAACGACCGTAACTTTATCAAATAATGTCCCTATAGAAACAGTTAGTAAGATGCTTGGCCACACGAATATAAAAACCACTCAGCACTACGCTAAGATATTAGACATGAAGGTCAGCAAGGACATGGCATTGCTAAAAGAGAAATATAAAGCAGGGGCTTTTTAATGCAGAAACAAGTAAATCAAAAAGAACAAAACATCAATTTACTAAAATAACTATATTTGTATGAGAACACTATATCAAAGTATGAGCAGCACTACCGCAAGCCATGTACATTCAGTTTCGATCTTCGATCTATCAGAAGAAGAGTTGCGGGAAAGGGTGCGTTCCACCTCTGAAAAGATTAAACAGGAAGCTTTCGCAAAAAATAGCTACCTCACTTATTACGATCCATTAGTTTGCCCGGACACCACTTATACTGTACATGAATATCGTGACAGGAAAGAACTGGTCAAACTGGAAAATGGCAAGGCTCGTTTTATTAAAATATTGTAGTCATGCCAAAAGGAAACCCGCAATTAACAATTGTCGGGGGGCCAAACGGGGCGGGTAAATCTACCTATAGTAGAGATTTATCGCCTAAGGGAGCCGTTGTTTTTGATGCAGACATCATAACAGCGCGTGTTGCTGCCCGTTTACCCCAAGACGTTCCCGTCGAAAGTATTCATTTTGCTGTGCAATCAATATTCCTTGACTTTGTAGAAGAAGCGATCAAGAAAAAACAGAATTTTACCATAGAAACGAATTTCAGGGATAATCAGTTGATGGATACTATATCCCGTTTCAAACAGAACGGCTATGATACCAGCATAATCTACATGACGCTTAATGATGTCGAACTTTCGATCGACCGTGTAAAACTTCGAGTGAGCACAGGCGGCCATTTTGTTGACGAGGCCAGCATTCGGTATAACTATGAGGAAGGATTAAAGAATCTGGAGTACTTTTCTGGCCGGTTTGACAATCTTGAGATTATTGACGTTTCAAAAGGCCCCGGTGAATTAAAGTCCTTACTGAAAATTAAACAGCAACGAATTATTTATCTAAACGACGATTTACCGTCAGCCGTTGAAGAAACAGTACTTAATATTGCCAATCGTTTTAACGATATTTCAAGGCGTGAAGAAAATGATAATGATGAAGAACAAGGCTGGGATTATAGTTTAGGACGGTAAGCCATTCATGAAAAGCTGTTTTTCACATTTGGCAATGCTGCAATTGTAAAAACAGCTTTTCCTTGCCCACAGGCTAACGTTCGCTATGCTCACGACAGCCTTTTTGTCACCCCACCGTTATTACATTCGTTTTTTCACCCTTTCGCGAATTTAGGCCAAACCGGGATGAAAATTCAAGGGCATGTAAATGGGCGAAAGTGTTTTTTTTTCAGCGGCCGCCCACCCTTGAGTTTTCACCCGGTTTAACTCAGTTGTTGCTCAAGTTGAAAAAATGAAATGCTTTGTTCAATCCTATTGCAACTTTAATTTATTTGTAATCGAGCCCAGTCGTTGACCTGGCTATTCAGTTTTTCCGGATCCATTCCGGGAAAGTTTATGCTGGCATATTCCCTAAACGCTGCTTGTGTTTCCGGCTGTTCCCATTCCATCACCGTTAATAACAGCATCGGCCATTGTTTGGTTTCTTTCATAAAACCATAGATGGTCAAATAAGGCGGAGCATAGTAAAATGAATGCTCAATCAGTTTATCATACAAATCTTTATTAAACGAGCTTTTCAAGTCCCGGACAGCATCGAAGGCGATCACATTTTTGCTGCCATGCAGCATAATATCTCCCAGGGCAGGCATACCCTCATCCCAGAAGAAGGTATGCAGGTAATTGATAAATCCGCTTTCCATTTCGTCACACAGGTCTCTACTGAAATTGGCATATTCCTTTTTAAATAGTTCCAATGAAAAGTCGTCGGGGTGCCTGTTAGTAATGAATTTAATGACTTCGGTTTCCTTTTTGATAACATCCAGCAGGTCTGGCCCTTTTCGGATACTGGTTCCTGGAATGGTCAGTAAATACCGCTCTTTGGACAATAACTCGAAATAATAACTTTTAAAAAAGTGCGTCTTTCGCTCATAAGTTACCTGCACATATAGCGGATGCGTTGTTACCCCATGAAAGTAGACCTGCTTGAGCCGGTCATTGAAATAGGTTTTAAAAGAGATCTTCAATTTTTTTACTTTTTTTAAAATTATTTTCAGTGGCTTTTAGCGGTTTTTGATTTGCTGCAAAAATTTATTTGCTCTTCCCGTCGCATAATCATCTCGATCGGTATTAAATCAAATGGAAATAAATGCATTGCAAATATATTATAAGTTTTGATGTATTTTAAATTATCAAAACAAATTTTTACATTTGCTTTGGTTGCAAAACCGGCTGATCTTCTATAATCCCTAATCTGGGAGCTTACCCATGCCTTTTCGTGCATGGAGGAATATCAAACTATAATTTATTCATGTACTAAACAACTATTTTATGAATGTGGACCTGTTATCAAAGGAAGATTTAAAAATCTTCAAAACCGAATTACTGAACGAGATCAAAGAAATAATCAAGCCTGGCACCGGGCAATCCAAACAATGGCTCAAAAGTGCAGAGGTCCGGAAGATGCTGAGCATCTCTCCCGGTACCTTGCAGAACCTGCGGATCAATGGAACATTGCGCTATACGAAGATCGGCGGGATGATGTATTACAAGCTGGAGGATATTACCAAAATACTAGAAGGGAACGAGCGCTAATGCAAACCAAAATAAACCTCGCCTTTGCGGATTACAGCAGGCTGATCAGGCGTATGGGAAAAGACCATCGACTTTCCAGTACGCATATCAGCTTATGCGCTGCCTTGTTCGCTGCCTGGCAAAAAAGCGGCTATGCCAATCCTTTTGGCATTACCCGCAAACAACTGATGGTGTATTCCAAGATTGCTTCGGTGGCAACCTATCACAAGTGCATTCGTGAATTGGATGAACATGGGTATATCCGTTACCAACCAAGTTTCAGCCCTAAACAGGAGAGCCTTGTTTACTGGCCGGAGGCCACCTGATGTACAGCCAGGCAGAATTTACAGTATACCAGCACATTCAAAGTTCGATGCGAATCTATTCAATGCAAACAAGTTCGCATCGAACGCCGGGCGTTGACAATTGCTATACTGAGAGCAATTCCCCGCTCAGGCTCTGTAACACTATATCAAGTAAAGAAACAGATTCTAATTAATTTTTATGACAGGACAGAACAAGTTACCAAAATTCATAAGTCCTTTTTTCGGAGGAAAAAAGGAGCAAGCGGAAGCTGGGCGGAGCCCTGCTTTGCTTGCCCTACGCTATCGCTACGGGGGTTTTTCGTATCCTCCGGGGATACTCACAGCCGTTTTTAACACCAAAACAAAAGGAAAAAGAATACTTTTTGGTATCCTGTGTGTCGGGATATGATGACAACATAATGAAATTGGAATGGAAGATATTAATGTCAAATCAGTACGCTATCCAGAAGTAACGGACCAGAAGTTTGAAAAGATCGCCATTAAACTGGGAAGGACAAAGCGCAAGGTCTTTATACAAATGGTGGATTATTTCTATAAAAGCAAGAAGGATCCGTTGGACCTGAATGATGAACTCCTCAAAAACACGTTGATGAAGAACCACCAGCAGTATGTTGGTTTCATCAAAATGCAGGAACAAATGCTGCTGGTTCCAATTAAGTCTTTGATGGAAAAATTAGGTGAATCCCAGCGCCAGATCATCGACCGATTTAATACAGCGGTACTCCATCATAATGTAGATGTGTTGAATAATCAGCAAGCCCTGGCAGCCATGATGGGAGAAATTGCGCGGCTCATGGAAACGATATTAAGCAGTCAAACGGACAAAGAAACGCTGAAAGTGAAGTTTCTCTCCATACTTGAGGCATATATCAAAGCCCGGGAAGCATTTACGATGATGACAGCAGCAAGGGAGAAAGAAGAACTCATTGCCACCACCAAAAAACAAGTGACTTTATTATAAAAACTCGCCGACTAATGTTCATCAATATAAGTGATAGTAAAGAAGCTGCCAATAAAGGCAGCAGCGGCGTTCTGGTGCAATACCTGGAAAAAGAGAACCGGCTGAATAAGAAAAGCGAACCTGAATATTGGTTCAACGGCCAGCAAATAAAGGTAGACCCCTACGAGGTAATGAAAACACTAGACGGGAATATTGCCAAATTAGGCAAAGCAGATGCTAAATTCTTTCTGGTCAATATCAGCCCCAGCCAGAAAGAAATTGCGTTTCTAAAGGAGCAATATGGTGAAGAAGGCGCGAAAGCGCAGCTCAAAGGATTTGCCGTAAGGGTGATGGATGCATATGCGCAGAACTTTAAGCGCGATGGCATCAAAAGTCACGAGGATCTGGTATGGTTCGCCAAGCTTGAAAACCACCGTTATTACACGCATAAAGAACCCGAAGTTAAACAAGGCATCAAAAAACGTGGTGACCGCAAGGAAGGCGAACAAATGCACGTGCAAGTCATCGTTAGCCGGAAGGACCGAACCAATTCGATTAAGCTCAGTCCGATGAATACTTCGCGCGGCAAAAATGAGGAACATTCCAAAAAGATGGGACAGTTTGACCGGCTGGCATTTAAGCAAAGCGGGGAAAGCTTTTTTGATGAACTATTTGAATTTGACAGAGGGTTAAAAGAAACGATGGCGTATGCCAATACAAAAAAAAATGGCAGCCTGGAAGACAGGATAAAAATGGAAACCCTAGAAACCGAAACGGCTGAGCCGCATGCCTTGAATGAACGGGAAAACACTCTTGGTCATCATCAGTCTACACCTCTGGCTTCGTTGTTTGACTACGCTGGGCCTATTGGAATTAGTATCGCAGATGATGTAGATGACGAAGCGGTTTATGGCAAGAATCGGCACAGGAATAAAAGCCGGGGGCGTTAATTCTTAAAAAAAATCTTGACTCTCGACGGTTTTATCCAGTTGATATTATAAATACATCATATTAAGTTCTATTTAGTGAGATAGAATCACTCTATAATATGATTTAAATCATATAAACATTTAAACCACATACGCATTTTTGCGTGATGGAACTTACAATTAACCCGCAAACAAAGATCAGCCAGTTGCTTGAAATTGACCGTGACCTGGTGATCAAGACGCTGATCGGTTTGAATAAAAAATTTTCAAGACTTAAAAACCCCTTGCTGCGGAATCTATTGGTTAAAAGGGTTAGCATTGCCGATGCCTGCAAAATATCAAATACTGAGATCGCGGATTTTATGTGGAGCATGAAGCAGATCGGGTTCAAAGTAACTGATGACACTTCCGTTGAAAATAATATAGCCGTGCTGACTGCTGCTTTCCAGGAGCCTTTGGATTACCTTGAACTTGATGTACGTCCTGTATTGGCACAGGATAAAGACCCGCTAAAAGAAATATTAGCGGCTATAAAAAAACTCGAAGAAGGTCAGGGACTGAAACTCGTCAATGCCTTCGAGCCCCTGCCATTGATCCATTTGCTGGTAGACAAAGGATTTTCCTTCCGTGTGGAACATCCCGAACCAAACCTGGTCATAGCTTATTTTAGCAAAGCAGGATCTATCGCGGATGAAACGGTTACCATTCCTTTAACAGTCCCGGCAGCTGATAATGACCAATTCGACCGGCTGTTGAAAAGATTTGACGAACACCGAATTATTTTTCTTGATGTTCGACATCTGGAGA
Source organism: Mucilaginibacter sp. MD40 (assembly GCF_002288635.1). GTDB lineage: Bacteria > Bacteroidota > Bacteroidia > Sphingobacteriales > Sphingobacteriaceae > Mucilaginibacter. The sequence goes on from NZ_NRSW01000001.1 coordinate 896,683, forward strand.
TGCCAAAACCTATGCTGGCCATCCTGGAGCAAACACCGAGCCTGGTTGCGGGAAGCGCCCTGTTTGTGTATCACAAAAAGATACCGGTATACCTGCTGCCGGAATTGGAGAAACAAGGATTGACCTATGTCTTTAAAACAATCGGGCCTGCCGATATCAACATGCTGATCTATAAAAAATGAGCGGGATCAAGCAGAGCCCTGGCCTTTATAAAATCGTGGTGACTCATTATGTGGCTGCCGCGTTTTGTTTTTTGGTGCTTTCTGTGATGATGCTGTTTTCCGTGAAAGCTTTTACGGGACATTATTTTCACCCGCAGATCCTTGCGATCACCCATATGGCAGCGCTCGGGTGGGGAACTATGATTATCCTCGGGGCATCTTATCAGTTGATACCTGTTGTGCTGGAAACTGAACTGTACAGCGAAAAACTCGCCTGGATAAGTTTCGCGCTCTTTGTGCCGGGGCTGATTACACTTGTCTATTCGTTTTGGGTATTTGTGCCGGGCATTCATATGCAATGCGGCGCTATCTTATTACTTTTGGCCGTCCTCGTATTTACGGTCAATGTATACCTGACCGCTAAAAAGAAAAAGCAGGAGACTATCCAGGAGGATTTTATTTTCAGCGCCTGTATCTGTCTTTGCCTGACCGTCGCATTAGGCGTGGCTTTGGTGTTTAATTTTACCGTGTCTATATTTCCGCAGGATCAGCTGCATTTTCTGAAACTCCACGCGCACATGGGGTTGATCGGATGGTTCCTGCTGATGCTGATAGGCGTGAGTTCCAAACTGGTACCAATGTTCCTGGTATCATCGTATCAAAATACTAAATTGCTCACCTACAGTTATTACCTAATTGTAGGCGCGCTGCTGTACTTCCTGGTAGATTCTTATCTCTACGGGCTTAGTTTGCGGACCTATCTGATATTCGCGATAGGCGCCGCTGGATTAACCTGCTATTTTATCTTTATTTTAAAATGCCTGCGGTCGCGGTTAAGAAAACATATCGACCTGCCGATGATGAACAGTTTTCTGTCTTTTATCCTATTAAAGATCGCAACGCTGACCGTTCCTTTTATCATCTACTTTCACCTTAAAAACAACCCGGTGACCATCCGCTTTTCGATGATCTATGGCGAATTTATGCTAATGGGTTGGATCACCGCGTTAATATTGGGTCAAACGTTCAAGACGCTACCTTTTATTGTTTGGGTTAAACACTACGAACACCTGACGGGCAAATTTAAAACCCCCATGCCCGCAGACCTTTTCGCTGATAACCTCCTGAAGGCACAAACCGTGTCTTATCTGATCTTTTGCCTGACGTTTATGCCGGGCTGTTACCTGCTGTTCCTGCCGCTGATCTATATCGGCATCGCGGCATTGATGGTTACCGCCATGCTGTACCTGTCCAACATCTTTATCGTACTATTTCATAAAACAATAACTTATGGCAAGCTTTGATATTACCGACCCCAATTCGTTTTTAAAAGAACAAATGATGGAGACACTCCGTCTGGTGATGGATCCGGAATTGCACATTAACATCATCGACCTTGGGCTGGTTTATGGCATAGAAATAGAGGCCCCGAAAAAACGGGTCAAGGTTGAAATGACCTTGTCCTCCTCGTATTGTCCGATGGGTGAAAGTATTGTATCCGCTGTAAAAAATTGTATCGAGGGCCATTATGAAGGTTATGAGGCCACGGTCGACCTCGTTTGGGAGCCGGTTTGGTCTTATGATAGTATTACGGATGAAGGTAAACGATTATTAGGCCTGTGATGAAATGGTATAAAAGCCTGAATTATCCCCGGTGGGCGATCATTAATTTTATCGTGCTGAGTATTTTCGGTGTGTTACTGCGTTATATGCAGCTTTACGATGTCCCAAAACTTGACTACCAGTTCATCCTTCATGCGCACTCGCACTTTGCTTTTTCAGGCTGGATGTTTTTCTCCATCGCCTTATTGATCGCCTCGTTATGCAATGAAGGGAAAATAGGTTCCGGTTTCAAAGCTATACTTTTACTAACGCTTATAAGCGCCTACGGTATGCTGGCCAGTTTTTCATGGCAGGGCTATAAACTGGTTTCCATCAGCTTCTCAACTCTTTTTGTATTGGTGACTTTTCGCTTTACCTACCTCGTGTCCCATGGAAACTTGCTTAAAAAACGTGTGAATGAACCAGCATATATCCTGCTCCGGGGAAGCCTGTTCTTATTATGCCTTTCGGCGCTGGGGCCATTCGCCTTAGGCCCGCTGGCTGCATTGGGGCTAAAAAACACACCGTACTACCAGGACGCAATTTACTTTTACCTGCATTTCCAAATGAACGGGTTTATGCTCCTGGCTGTTTTGGGACTATTAGTTGCTGCTTTCCCGATTACGCCATTAAGGCGACGATCGAGGCTATGGCTATATGTTTTTGTGTTTTCTGCGGTACCCCTCTATTTTATTTTCTCCTTGTGGAGCAACCCCGGTAGGGTTATCTGGATTCTGGCTGCTATTAGCGCTGGCTTAAACCTGGCCAGCTGGCTTGTGCTGTGTTTTAGTTTTAGAAGCCAATGGCGCAATTTGTCTTTTATAGAAAGAGCGGCTTTTATAGGCCTGACATTAAAATGTGTTTTTCAGGTGTTTGTCTGTATCCCGGCTATAGGTGATTGGACCTTTCTCAACCGTAACCTGATCATTGGTTATATCCATTTGCTCACCCTGGGAATAATCATGCCGCTGCTGATCGGGCAATTTCTAAGAAAAGGGATGATCAGGTCCTGTAAATTAGTTGCCACCGTAAACATCCTCTATGTCATCCTCGCCGTGACTTACCTCTGCCTGCTCTTTTTACAACCCTTGTTAGCGCTGTTTGCCATCGTGATCCCATCTTATCAGTTCCTGTTGTTTTTACTTTGCCTGTCCTTTCTTCCGGTCGGCATTCTATTGCTTTTTAAGGCTAAAAGGCAACGCTCATAAGTATATGTGACGACGATCACTTTTTTAATAAATAATAAAAGATAACTTTGTCTTTTATTATTTAACAATTTAGAAAATGGAAGTATTAGACATTCTGGACGTAACCGTGATCGAACCGCGGTTTAAGCATCCAAAGATTTTTGACAAGTTCGATTCCCTGTTAGCAGGCGAGGCTTTTATTATTCACAATGACCATGATCCTAAACCTTTGTATTATCAGCTTCTGGCTGAAAGAGGCCAGGTATTCATTTGGGATTATCTGGAAAGTGGCCCGGAAGTATGGCAGGTGAAGATCGCCAAAAAGACCGAGGCAGAAAACACGGAAACCATCGGAGAGATCGTGGCCAAGGATTACCGCAAAGCTCAGGTCTTTAAAAATTTAGGCATTGACTTCTGCTGTGGTGGTAAAAAAACCATCGCTGAAGTTTGCGAGAAAAAAGGGATCAGTCCGGAGGAAGTGGAGCGCCAGCTGGCAGCCGTTAAAGGCGAAGCATCCACCACCAGTGAAAATGATTTTCAAAACTGGGACCTTGGTTTTCTGAGTGACTACATTATCAATACCCACCATCGGTATGTCCGCGAGAATACCCAGTTTATACTGGAGATCGCCCAAAAAGTAGCGCGCGTACACGGTGAAAGACACCCGGAACTAATCAAAGTGGCGGAATTATTTGGACGGATCGGAAATGACCTGACCTTGCATATGGTCAAAGAAGAAAAAATACTGTTCCCCTTTATCAAGGAACTGGCGCAGGTTTATAATTCAGGCGGTATGCTCCCTTCTGCAAACTTTGGAAAAATTTCCGTACCGATACAGATCATGGATTCTGAACATGAGCAGGTAGGCGGTGATTTCGAAACCATTCGCACGATCACCTCGAACTACCAATTGCCGGAAGACGCTTGCAGTTCTTATACTATTCTGTTCAAGAAATTGGAAGAGTATGAAAACGACCTGCACCGTCACGTACACCTGGAAAGCAATATTCTGTTCCCTAAAGCCATTCAGCTCGAAAAGGAATTATCTTAAAGGATAATTATATATTTAGGTTTGTAAAATCAACAGCACAAAAAATGATACTATCCAAATCATGTGAATACGCCATCAGGGCGACGGTTTATGTCGCCCTTAAAAGCAGGAAGAATGAAAAGACGGGGATCATCGAGGTTGCTGAAGCAATTGGTTCACCCATGCATTTTACAGGCAAGATATTGCAAACGCTGGTCCGCAAGAAAATTCTTTCGTCCGCGAAGGGGCCGACCGGGGGGTTTTATGTTGAAAACGGGCAGGACCTTTTCCTGATCGACATCGTCAGGGCGATCGATGGCAACGGCCTGTTCACCTCTTGTGTGCTGGGTTTAGAGAAGTGTTCGGAAACACAGCCCTGCCCGATGCACGATCAGGTTAAACCGATCCGGGATTTGTTAATGGCCGAGTTCAGCAAGAAGCCGATAACCGAATTGGTGGAAGAGTTCCAGCAGCATAAATACTTTTTGAAATAAAAAAATTTGACGCAATAAAAGACATTTGTATCTTTTATTAATACGATACACAGCAATTAAATGAATATAAAAACAATATACTATGTCATATAACATGATTTAAATCATATTATATGGGGTATAGCGTCATATCATTGCTTGGTATTTACTGATAGTTTTATCGAAAATTAAAAACAACAAAATGAAAAATCTAAAAACCTTATTGATTGCGACGCTCGTGTCAGGTTTGACCTTTTTATATGCCTGCGGTCCGTCAAACGGTGGCTCAGATTCTGAGAACACCTCAACGGCTGCACCGGCCGCTGCACCGGCTTCAACAGCAGACATAGACCCGGCCGCAAAAAGCGACAGCAAGGGTGTCGGCAAATTCACGGATGTCAAACTGACTGCCATTGATCCCGCCATGGCGGATAAAGGGCTGGTCGTCTTCAATGCCAAATGCGGTGCTTGCCATAAAATGACCGATCAGAAAGTTGTTGGTCCAGGATTGCTGGGAGTAACCAAAAGGCGCACACCGGAATGGATAATGAACCAGATAACCAACCCGGTTGAAATGGAAGCAAAAGATCCTGTTGGACAAGCTTTACTAGCAAAACACCTGACCCAAATGACGTTCCAGAATGTAACGGATGAAGAAACCCGCCAGATCCTGGAATACTTTAGAAAAAATGACAGCAAATAACATTTAAACTTTTAAAGATTATGAAATTTTCACCTTATAAATTACTGGTACCGGTGCTGGCTTTGTTAGCGGGCAGTACCATTTATGGCTGTAAACCCGGCAAAGCCGGTTCTTCAGTCGACGCCGATGCCGCGCAAAAAGTATACGTGGCGCCAGGTAAATATGATGAAGTATATGCTTTTCTATCAGGGGGGTTTAGCGGGCAGGTAGCTGCCTACGGTATACCTTCTGGCCGCTTGCTAAAAGTAATTCCGGTATTTTCTCAAAACCCGGAGAATGGTTATGGGTATTCTGAAGAAACCAAACCCATGCTGAATACTTCACACGGATTTGTACCCTGGGATGATTCCCACCACCCGGAGCTTTCCAAAACTAATGGCGAAGATGACGGTCGCTGGTTATTTATTAATGGAAATAACACGCCGCGTATCGCCCGTATCGACCTGGCTACTTTTAAAACTGCCGAGATCATCGAGTTGCCAAACATCGGCGGAAATCACGCCTCTCCGTTTTGCACAGAAAACACCGAGTATGTGGTCGGCAATACCCGTTTCAGTGAACCGCTTGACAACAATAAAACAGATAATTCGATCGCCAGCTTTAAGCAAACTTTCAAAGGTGCGGTTTCATTCGTTAAAGTAAACAAAGAAAACGGTGCGATGAACCTGGCTTTTCAGCTGATCGTGCCGGCTTTCAATTATGATTTGGCACACGCCGGTAAAGGCCCGTCACACGATTGGATCTTTTTTACCTGTTATAATACCGAACAGGCGCATACCTTATTAGAGGTGAATGCAAGCCAGCGTGACAAAGACTTTATCATGGCCGTGAACTGGAAAAAAGCGGAAGAACTGATTGCCGCTGGTAAGGGAACTAAGATATCCGCAAAATACGCGCATAATGTCTATAATGACAAGACGCACACCGCCACTTCAGTTATAGAGACGGAAACACAGACCATTGATATCACAAAATTCCCGGGCTTGGTTTATTATATGCCCTGCCCGAAATCTCCGCATGGTGTAGACGTGAGCCCTGACGGATTAAGTATTGTTGCGAGTGGGAAACTGGCTGCTATTATCCCGGTATTCTCTTATCAGAAAATGCTGGACGCTATTGATAAAAAACAATATGACGGCATGGTCGAAGGTAATATTCCGGTATTGAAATATGATGCAGTACTGCGCGGTGAGGTAAAAAAACCAGGCTTGGGTCCGTTGCATACCGAATTTGATGATAAAGGTTATGCGTATACCACCATGTTCGTTTCCTCAGAGGTTGTTAAATGGAAACTGGACAATTTGGAAATTACTGACCGGATACCTTCTTATTATTCACCTGGCCACTTATCTGTTGTAGGCGGTGATTCCAAAAAGCCATTCGGTAAATACCTGCTATCATTAAACAAGATCACCAAAGACAGGTACCTGCCAACAGGCCCGGAACTTGCCCAGGCTTGCCAGCTGATCGATATTACGGGTAATAAAATGAAACTTTTACTGGATTTCCCGACCATCGGTGAGCCACACTATGCGCAAATGATCCCGGCGGAAAAGATCCTAAAAAACCAGGTCAAATTCTTCAAGTTGGAAGACAACAAAAACGCTTATGCCACCAAGTCTGAAAAAGAGACCAAGGTAGTCCGAAACGGCAACCGGGTGGATGTTTATATGACCGCTATCCGTTCGCACCTTGCACCAGACAATATTGAAGGCATTAAGATCGGAGATGAAGTTTATGTCCATGTAACTAACCTGGAACAGGATTGGGACGTACCGCATGGCTTCGCGATCAAGGGTGCGAATAATGCAGAACTGTTGATCATGCCGGGTGAAACCTGTACCTTAAAATGGACTCCCGGATTAGCAGGTATTGTTCCTTTTTATTGTACTGACTTCTGTTCAGCGCTTCACCAGGAAATGCAGGGCTATTTCAGAGTGTCTCCAGCAGGCTCTAATGTGCCTATTAAATTCTCTATCGGTGAAAACCCGGTAACCCAATAATTTAAAATCAAAGTGTATGGTTTTGGAAAACACCATACACTTTGTTAATCCTCTGATCATGAAAACCCATACAAGAGTGTTGATCTTCATCAGCTGCCTGCTGATGCTGAGCGCTTATTTTCTTCCATTATGGCATATTTTACTGGATGCTCCCCAATATCCCGAAGGCCTGGAAATGAAAATCTGGCTGAATGGATTGTCAGGAAGTATCGATCAGATCAACGGTCTGAACCACTACATCGGCATGAAATTTATTTCTGTCGACGATTTTAAAGAATTTAAGATACTTCCCTTTGTATTTGGCGCGCTGACACTCATCGGTATTGCCGCGGGCCTCTCCAAAAGCCGCAAACTCCTATGGGCCTGGTTCATTGGCTTATGCCTTTTCGCCATCGTTGGGTTTAGCGACTTTTATATGTGGGAATATAGCTATGGACACAAACTAAATCCACATGCCGCTATCAAGGTCGAAGGGATGAATTACCAGCCGCCGCTTTTTGGCTATAAGCAACTGCTCAATTTCACTGCCGGATCATTACCCGATACGGGCGGGCTCTTGGTCGGATTAGGCGGGGTATTGGTCGCCGCTGCACTTTTTTATAAACCACAAATTTCTCCAAACAAGATCAAATGAAAAGGTTAAATATCATTACAATGGTGCTGTGCTGTCTTTTGACAGCTTGCAGCCATGAGCCTGAGCCTATCCGTTATGGCAAAGACGCCTGTACGCATTGTAAAATGACGATCATGGATAAGCGTTTCGCTGCTGAGCTGATCACCGGCAAAGGCAAAGTATTCAAATTTGACGCGGCTGAATGTATGACCGGTTTTTTAAAGGAAAACCCTGCCATTGCTGCCGACGCTAAGAGTGTCTTTTTAGTCAATGATTTTACCAATCCAGGAAAATTTACCGATGCCCGAAAATCCTTTTTCCTCCGGGATAGTTCGCTGTCCTCTCCTATGGGGGGTAACCTGGCGGCTTTTCAATCCCGGCCGGCGGCAGAAGCCGCAAAAAAGGACAAGTCGGCGCAGGTCTATGACTGGTCACTGTTATTAAGTAAAAATAAATAATGAGATCGCTCATCGTTAAAATAGGTTTACTGTTTATGCTGCCGGTTCCGGTATGGGCTCACACGATCATCGTGGCTCCCGGAACAAAAGTGGCAACGCTCAAACAGGCGGTAACCCTCGCTAAAAATGGAGATACGATACGCGTCGAAAAAGGAACCTATATCTCCCTGAATACGATAGTGGATAAAGAACTGACCATTTTAGGGCAGAACCAACCTGTCCTGGATGCCCGTTTCCAGGAAGAAGTATTGACGATCACTTCAGGACATGTTAAACTTGACGGTTTTATCATCAAAAATTCAAAAACCGGTTCTATGCGTGATTTTGCAGGAATAAGGCTAAGTAATGTGGAATTTGTGACCATCAGCAACAATATCCTCGTCAACAATTTTTTTGGTATCTACTTGTCCAACTGTAAACATATCCAGGTATTGCATAATCATATTACCGGCTCCAACAACATCGAGAACTCCGGGAACGGTATCCATTTATGGAAATGTAAGGAAATATTGCTCAATGGGAATTACGTGACCCGGCACCGGGATGGAATCTATTTCGAGTTTGCTAAAAAATGCCTGATCGAGAATAATTTCAGTGAAAAGAATATCCGTTACGGGCTGCATTTTATGTTTTCGGATGATGATACCTATCGTCACAATACTTTTAAAAATAACGGTTCAGGTGTTTCCGTGATGTATACCCGGCGCATCGCCATGCTGGATAACACGTTCATCGAAAACTGGGGAAGTTCCATCTATGGCGTATTGCTCAAAGAGATCACCGATGCGCGGATCGAAGGCAATCATTTTATCCGGAACACCACCGGCATTTATATGGAAAACTCCGACCGCATTACGGTGACCCATAACGATTTTATATCCAATGGCTGGGCCATGCGGGTACTGGCCAGCTGTAATAAGGACCATTTCACCCAAAACAACTATAAAGGAAACTCTTTTGACGTCACCACCAACGGTACCCTAAAAGAGATCTATTTCAATGACAACTATTGGGATAAATACGAAGGCTATGACCTGAACAAGGATGGTACCGGTGATATACCGTACCGCCCGATAAGCTTGTACGCGCAGATCATCGAACAGAACCCGCAGAGCGTCATGCTGATGCGGAGTTTCATCGTCAACCTGATCGACAAGGTAGAACGCGCTATTCCATCCATTACGCCCGAATCTGTTAAAGACGAAAAACCAAGAATGAAACCATGGAAAAAATAATAGCGGTCAATGGACTTAAAAAATCATTTGGGCGGCTGGAAGTACTCAAAAATGTCAGCTGCGATTTCGCCAGCGGCGGGGTGGTGTCCATTCTGGGGCCAAATGCTTCAGGAAAAACCACGCTGATCAAATCCATCCTCGGGATGGTTATACCGGATGGCGGAGAGATCTTATTTCAAGGCAGGTCTGTCGTGAACACCTTTGATTATAAAAGGCACATCGGCTATATGCCCCAAATAGGACATTACCCTGATAATATGACGATCGGCCAGCTTTTTAAAATGGTTATGGATATCCGGCAACAGGACGCGGTTGATACAGAACTGCTCAAAGCTTACCAGCTTGAAAGTATGTATCAAAAAACCATGCGCACCTTATCCGGCGGCACATTACAAAAAGTAAGCGCTGCGCTGGCATTTATGTTTAATCCAGATGTACTGATCCTGGATGAACCGTCGGCCGGCCTTGACCCGCTCGCAGCCGAAGCGCTGAAAGAAAAAATACTGGAAGAAAAATCTAAAGGCAAACTGATCTTGGTAACCTCCCATATCCTGAGCGAAGCGGATGAAATATCCGATCATATCCTCTACCTTTTTGAAGGCCAGATCAAATTTTATAAGACCTTAACGGATCTGAAACTGGAGACCGGTGAGCAGAAACTAAGCAAGGCCTTAACACAAATATTAAGTTCACCATCATGCTAAAGATCGCGAAATATATCATCCTCGATATCGTACGCAGCAAGGTATTGCTGGCATATACGCTTTTATTACTGGCGATCAGCCTGACCATTTTCTTATCAGATGCAGACGTAACCAAAGGCCTGGTGAGCATTACAACGGTTATCCTGATCATCGTTCCGCTGGTGAGTATCGTTTACGCGACGACCTATTATTTCAATGCGGCTGAGTTCACTGAAATGCTGGTATCGCAGCCTATCAGCAGGCGAAATATCTTACTGGGCAAATTCATCGGGATCAGCAGTTCCATTTTGCTTGCCTTTTTTATTGGCGTATGCATCCCTGTGTGCCTGTTTGCCTTTTCTGCGACCGGCATCACACTTATGATCTCGGGCTGCCTGCTGACATTAAGCTTTATTTCACTGGCTTTCCTGACATCGACCATTACACGCGATAAAGCCAAGGGCATTGGCCTTGCTTTAATGCTCTGGTTTTATTTCTCGATCATATTCGATGGCCTGGTTTTAATGTTCCTGACCCTTTTTGCCGATTATCCGCTGGAAAAAGCGATGATCGTTTTAACGGCATTAAACCCCATAGACCTGGCCCGAATCCTGATCTTGCTGCAACTCGATATTTCCGCGCTAATGGGCTATACCGGGGCATTATACCAGGAATTTTTTGGAAGTGGTATCGGGATCGTGTTCTCGCTGTTGATGCAAATGATCTGGATCATTGTACCGCTATTTTTTGCACTTAAAATATTTAAAAAGAAAGACCTATAATGAAAAAAATAACAACTGTTATTGTGTTTGTCCTCGCTTTTTCTACACTTCATGCAACGAGCCGCTATCAGCATGAAAAAGCTTCCGAGGAATTAGTGTTAAATAATGGCACCAAATGGAAAATCGACCAGGCTACCGGTAAGAATGTTTCCCGTCTCCAGCAGATCGCCAAAAAAGCCGACGGCCATACGATGGCTGACTATCACATGGCAGGCAACACGTTACAGTCAGGTATCGATCAAATGATCAAAGAATGCCGGATGAAAGGCCCGGATCACCTGGCCCTGCATAAATGGCTGGAACCTTTGATGGAACAGGTTAATCAACTTAGGAAGGCGACTAATGCAGCATCGGCCAAAATCCACTTTAGTGCAATAAAAAAACGCTTAGCGCTATTCAATCAATATTTTAAGGTATAAAGATGTTAAAGCAGTTAACGGCATGGCTTTTGATTTTCTCGGTACTCACCGTTAACTACTCCCGGCTGTTTGTTTACGTCGGTTTCAAGATGAACCAAAGCTATATCGCCGCCAAATTGTGCGAAAACCGCGATAAACCTTTCCTTCATTGCAACGGTAAATGTTACCTGATGAAAAAGATTAAGCAAGCGGAAGACAAACAAAACAATGCCGAAAGCCAGGCGCAGAAAAACCTGTTCCAGGATGTTTATTTTGTCAACAATCTCTTTCACAACAGCACCTTATGGAGCACGGGTATCGAAAACCCGTTTCCGTCCGTAGGAAATTACGGTAAACAGGCAGGTACTTTTCTCTCCATATTCCGCCCGCCCCAATTGAGTTGATCCTTATTGAAGTCAACCATCAAGGAGGAGCCTTTTGGCACCTCCAATGGATAATTTATGTACGGACCGTTTCTTCCGGTCTAATCAACAATTTTTAACGATCAGCAAACCGCAAGTGGTTTACTCAATATATATTTCAATGAATACGCTAAAAAAATAGCGTTGCTTATCATAATCGCCGTTTTAGCGGTGCAATGGGCAAACGCACAATACATTTATAAAGGCCATATCGCCGATAATACCAATAAACAGCCGCTGGAATGCGCCTGTATCCGGGCCAATGGAAAGTTATGTTGCACCAATAAAACAGGGGACTTTCAGCTTTCGCTTTCATCAGATACGGCGACCTTAACGATCACTTATATCGGTTATTCTACAAAAGTTCTCCCGGTACGCAATTCAGCCATGCCGGTGAGCATTGTAATGGATAACGGGCAGGTTGATCTTAAAGAGGTGGTGATCGCCCCCTCGCTGATGTGCAGCCCATTTCACACGCTGAGCACTCTAGATCTGCGGCTTCGCCCGGTCAATTCTTCACAGGACCTGATGCGCCTGGTACCCGGCTTGTTCATCGCCCAGCATATGGGCGGCGGTAAGGCGGAACAGATCTTTGTCCGGGGCTTTGATGCGGATCACGGCACTGACCTGAGTGTTTCGGTCGATGGTATGCCGGTCAATATGGTTTCCCACATCCACGGGCAGGGTTATGCCGACCTGCATTTCCTGATCCCTGAAACGGTAAAGAATTTCGATTTTGGTAAGGGCCCTTATTATTCCGCTTATGGCGATCTGGCTACGGCAGGCTATCTAAGTTATACCACCAAAGACGCCATAGACAGAAGTATGATCAGCCTGGAGGGCGGACAGTTCCATACCTTTCGTATCGCCGGACTGGTCGATTTATTAGGAAAGCAAGCCGCTCAAAACGGACAAACAGCCTATATCGCGGGCGAATACAATTACACCGACGGCGCTTTTAAACTGCCGGAACATTATAAACGTACCAACCTGTTTGGGAAGTACACCCGAAAAATAGGTGCAAATAATAAATTAACCCTAAGCGCTTCTACCTTTAGTACTAGTTGGATCGCTTCCGGGGAAATACCCGAACGGGTAGTTGCGGCTAATACAGTTGCGCTGGATGAACAGGGAAACGCAGTCAGGATCCCGGCTGCTCCTGTAACCATCGACAGGTTTGCAGCCCTCGACAGCGCTCAGGGAGGTAAGTCTAAAAGGATCAATGCGATTGCGCGTTTAACTACTGATCTGAAAAACGACTGGTCTATGGAAAATCAGTTATACTACACGCATTACACTTTTTCATTGCATGTGAACTCCACTTTTTTCGCGTCAGACAGTGTTAACGGCGACGAGCGTCAGCAAGCGGAAACACGGGATATGTTCGGTTATAACGGCAAACTTAGTAAACGCAAATACTGGGGCAATAACCTGCTGACTTCCATCATTGGATTAAGCAGCCGCTTTGACCGTACCTATGGCACCGTTTATGACCACGTTACCAAACAATACCAATTCCTGGATAACATCACCCAGGGCGACATCCGACAAAACAATACGGCCATTTACCTGGATGAAACACTGGAAAACGGTAAATGGCAGTTCAATGCCGGTGCCCGGCTGGATTACTTTAAATTTGGTTACCATGATTCCACTAAAAACAGTTTGGTCTTGAGCCCAAAACTGAACGTCCAGTATACCGCTAACGAACAGGTACAGTTTTATCTGAAAGCAGGCAAAGGATTTCACTCCAATAACGCGATCGCGGTGATCGGTAATAACGGGCTGGAAACTATTCCTTCAGCCTATGGCGCAGATCTTGGGCTGAACTGGAAACCAATGCCTCGCTTATTCATCAACGCAGCGGTCTGGTACTTATACCTGTCGCAGGAATTTGTTTACACCGATGATGGTGACATTGCTCCTGGCGGCAAAACCAAACGTTCGGGTATTGATCTCTCTGCCCGGTACCAGCTGGCTAAATGGCTTTTTGCTGATCTCAACATCAATATGGCTCACCCAAGATACGCTGACAGTACAAAAAAAACCGGCTACCTCGCGCTGGCTCCGACGCTGACCAGCACCGGCGGTCTGGATTTTAAATTAAATAACGGGATCAACGGCGGGTTGAGCTACCGTTATATGCACGACCGCCCCGGAAATAACACGAATACCTTGATTGCAGACGGCTATTTTGTTACCGACCTGAAGATCAATTACAGTCAAAAGCGTTATGAGGTTGGCCTCACGGTAGAAAACCTGTTTAACAAGCAGTGGAACGAATATGCCGTTGAACAGGTGAGCCGCCTGAGAGGAGAAGCCGCACCGGTTGACCAGATGAGTTTTACACCTGGTACCCCGTTCTTTACGAAACTGAGGGTGGCTTTTTTCTTTTGACAAATTATCCTATCATTACCAACCGAATATAAAAACGAAAGTCCATGAACAAGCCCCAAAAAGGATGTAATCTCGAAAAATGTTTTCTGTGCAGCAACACGGTGCCGGAATGGCGCGAGACCATCAACCTCCATAAACAAAACCTGAAATTCAAAAAAGGAGAGGTGATATTCAGCGAAGGGCAACAGGTAACAGGCATCTATTTCGTTTATTCCGGCACGGCAAAAGTTCATAAAAAATGGGGCGATGACAAAGAACTGATCATTAGGTTTGCTGCCGATGGCACAATACTGGGACACCGGGGACTGGGCAGCAAAATGGTTTACGGCGTGTCCGCCACTGCTATAGAACCGCTGGTAGTTTGTTTTGTAGACATCAAGTTTTTTGAAGCCTCCCTGAAAACCAATAGTGATTTGAGCTATAAACTCATGGTGCTGTTCGCAGAAGAGTTGGATGTTTCCGAGCGGAAAATGCGCGACCTGGCGCATATGCCGGTAAAAGGGCGGGTGGCGCAAGCCTTGTTATCACTGGAAGAGCAATTTGGCGAAGACGCCGCTGGCTACATTAACCTTACCCTGTCCCGGCATGATCTTGCTGCTTTCGCCGCTTCGACCTACGAAACAGTTTTCCGCGTGATCATGGACCTGATAAAAGAAAATATCGTCATCGTGACCGGTAAGCAGATCAGGATCAATGACCGCCAAAAACTGGCCGGACTCACGACGGGTGTCTGATATGGACACACGACATGATTAAACGGTTATGTTTTTACTAAAATCCATCCATTAAAATTGTTGGGTAATGCAATATTTCTTATCTTTATATCGTAAGATTTGTAATTAATCTGCATCAAATAATGGTTAGTAATTCGGTGCGTAGTACATCGGCAACCATATAAAGTATTGTAAGTCAATAGGGTTTTAATCGTGTTCGATTCCCCTACGGGCTACTTAAAACGCCGGTTTCTTACAGGAGATCGGCGTTTTTTAGTTGATGGGGCGCGCTATAGGTAAAATTTTGATGGAACTGAATAACGCGGAATGATGCTGAAAAAAGAAGTTAGCCAAGTCCAAAATTCCTTCATCAAATAGTTTCCTGGCACAGCTTTTCATCGTCAAAAGTCAACTTTAAAATAGCGTTTGAACCACATTTACCTGTCATCAAAAAGGGTAAAATTTTATTAATAAGCTCTAAAAGGTTTTGCCTTTTAAAAAATCGCCGTTTTTTTGTCGAGTCTTTATTTATAAATTGCCAGGAATCAAATAATTATAGAAAATACCGTTGATTATATCACCAGCTGTATGCGTGGGTGGTTACTTAATGGTAATTTAAACGTTAGCTAATATATTTCGAAGCGCTTACTCGAAATTTAAACTTTATTACAGTCGTTTAACAATTGTATATTATTTTGCGGTAAATAAAATGTTAGGTATTAACCGGCAGATTATGTAAATAAACAAGTTTAATAAAGACAGTTATTATTTATTATTGTGTAATAAATCTTTTCTGTAACTGTTTCAAATTTTAGAACAACTTACATATACCCCTAACTATGCGTCAGAGCGAAACTGTTATTGCTAAACTGCCTGACAGTGAATTATTTGCATTGGTTAGCAATGGTAATTATCCTGCTTTTAAAGAAGTATACGCCCGTTACAACTCTCTATTGTTATCATACGCCTTTAGGAAGCTGCACGATAAAGACGAAGCTGAAGATGTTGTTCAAGACGTTTTTATACAGCTTTGGAACAAACGTGATAGTTTAAATATAGCCACTTCGCTCTCATCATATCTTTATCGGGCCGTATTAAATAAATTGCTTAATGTACTCAGACACAAGGCAATTAATGACCGCCATGTAGATCAGCTGCAATATTTTATAAGAGCGTCGTCCGATAATACGGATTACCGCATACGGGAAAAGGATTTTAGTAGGCTTATAGAGAACGAGATCGCTAATCTTCCTCCTCGTACAAAAGAAATCTTTGAACTAAGACTGAAGCATTACCTGACCAATAGAGAAATTGCAGAGAAACTCGGCCTTTCAGAGCACACTGTGGCTACGCAGATAAAAAACGCGTTGCGGGTTCTCCGCAATAAATTTGGCACTTATGCCATTCTTTTCTATTTAATCTCCCGTTAAAAAGCTGATTTTCAGAAATCCTTGTCCTTTTAAAAAAATATTTAATCCTAATACCCAATGTTGATTTTCTAAGTGTCTTTACCATAGATTCTGAGAATCAGCCATTTTAAAACCAATTCATGAAAAAAGATTACGAGGCACATTCGTTATTAAAGAAACTTCGCGAAGGTAACTGTTCCGAGGAAGAGTTGGCATTTTTACGTGCGTGGCTAAATCAGTACAATCAGAGTGGGCCAGCCGGCTTAGGCGATGAAGAATTCTTAAGTTCATCAGTCAAAATGTGGGCGACTATTGATCGTTCCGTTCTGAACAAAAGCCGGATGGTTTACATCAGGCGTGTGGCGGCAATTGCGGCCTCTATTATTATTGTTATTGCCGTTGGTTTAATTTTTTGGTTTAACCGGGCAGGAAATGACGCCTCTGTAAAAACCTATGCGGTCAATCATATTAAAGCAGGATCCAACAAGGCAACGCTTACATTAGCAAACGGCGAGACCATAGACCTGGAACATGCCGCGAAAGGCGCCCTGTTGAGTAATGACGGATATAGAGCTGTAAAAAATGCGGACGGCCAATTAGTTTACCAAAACACCGGCGGGAAAGCCGCTGATAAAGTTTCTACTGCATATAACGTACTGACGGTTCCTTTCGGCGGTCAGTATCAATTGACCTTGTCTGATGGCACACGGGTTTGGATAAATGCGGGGTCGACCTTGCATTTCCCTTCTCGGTTTGGCGATGGTGACCGCTCGGTGGTTCTAAGCGGTGAAGCCTATTTTGAAGTAGCGCATGTTTACAATTCTGAGGGCAGCCGTGTCAGGTTTACTGTAAAAAGCGGTGGTAAACATCCGCAATCGGTGGAAGTACTGGGTACCCACTTTAACATCAGTGCTTATGATAACGATGACGCCACAAAAACGACTTTACTTGAAGGCAAAGTTAACATTCATGCCGGATCGGGGCCGGGATCTGATAAACAACGGATATTAACACCAGGCCAGCAATCCATTGTAGATAATGCAGACATCAAGGTTGTACCGGCTGATATCGAAGGCGCTGTCGCCTGGAAAAACGGGTATTTCCGTTTTAACGATGAGCCGCTTGAAAGTATTATGAGAAAGGTAGAAAGATGGTACAAAGTGCAGGTCATCTTTGAGAATGAGCGGGCAAAAACTAAAAAGTTTGCAGGTGTTATCAATCGGTTTGCCAACGTAACTGAGTTATTAAAAACGCTGGAATTGACAGGAGAAGTACACTTTAACATCGATCGGGACAGGATCGTAGTGAAGTAAAAATCACCATATAATATAACCTAAAAATTAAATTTATGACTGACAGCTCATAACGGCTTTCGAAGCCGTATAGGTAAGTTATTGCCTTATTACACGCACGATTACCGTGCTCAACTAATTGATTTAAAAATAATTATAACTTAATTAATGCTAAAACTCTTTACCCAAAACTTATTTGACCACACCAGCCCATCCAAATGGCTTGGTGTGGTATCAAAGGTCATAGCGCTTACCATGATATTATTTATCATGCAGCTAAATTTACGATGTTATGCACAACAGATTACGTTAAGTAAACAAAGCACAACTTTAAAATCTGTACTAAACGAGATCAATAAGCAAACTGGCTATAACATCCTCTGGGCAACTTCGCCTCTGTTTGATGAGCACCAGTTGAACGTATCATTTAACAATACCGATCTGGACAAAGCTTTAAAAGATTGTTTGAAAGGCTTGCCGCTTACTTATTCTATATCCAATAAAACTATTGTGATACGTGCGCAGTCAAATCCCGCGCCTAAAGTACAACGCGCCATACAAGACAAAAAGATCTCGGGCACGGTGAAAGACGATAAAGGCGCACCGCTTCCTGGCGCAACCGTAAAGGTTAAGGGAACACAAAAAGCGGTCACTACAGACGTTTCCGGAAAGTTTACGCTGGAGGCATCAGCGGGTGACATCCTGGTAGTCACATTTATCGGCTTTCAGGCAACAGAAATCAATGTAACGGAACAAACTGTTTACAGTATCACATTGCTTGACGTACAAAACCAGTTAGGTGGCGTGGTCGTTACCGCCCTGGGTATTAAAAAGGAAAAACGTACGCTTTCCTACAACGTGCAGGAGGTAAGTAGTGATGAGCTAACCACTGTTAAAGACCCCAACTTTATTAATTCATTGGCAGGTAAAGTTGCAGGTGCCACCATCAACGCCAGCTCAACAGGCCCCGGCGGAAGCACAAGGGTAATCCTGCGCGGTACCAAGTCAATCTCCGGAAATAACAATGCGCTTTATGTGGTAGACGGCATACCTTTGCCAGCTTTGGGGTCAGAGCAACCTAACGATGTGTTCTCCGGAGCAGGCCAAACCGGTGACGGTATATCAAACATCAATCCGGAGGATATTGAGTCATTAACCATCCTTACAGGGCCATCGGCGGCGGCACTTTACGGTAACCGCGGTGCCAACGGCGTGGTGGTCATTACCACTAAACGCGGATCTAAGGATGGATTTTCGGCAACGGTATCGCATAGCACGACATTTTCGAGCCCTTTTGTATTGCCAAAATTCCAGAACACCTATGGCTCAGAAGAGGGAACGTTTACCAGTTGGGGCGATAAACTGAAGACACCTTCCACGTACAACCCACGTGATTTTTTCCAAACCGGGGTGAATAATACCACCGCGTTAAACCTGTCAACAGGTACGGAAAGGAACCAAACTTATTTTTCTGCGGCGGTAACAGATGCAAATGGTATCATCCAGAACAATGATCTTAAGCGTTATAATTTTAACCTACGCAATACCAGTAAATTTTTAAAAGATAAGTTAACGCTTGATCTGAGTGCCATGTATGTTAGTCTTCAGGAACAGAACATGCTTGCACAGGGGCAGTATTTTAACCCGCTGGTGCCTATTTATTTATTTCCGAGGGGAGATGATATCCGCAAGTACCAGGCGTTTGAACGTTACAACCCCGAGCGTAACTTTAAAACCCAGTACTGGCCGTTTGGCGATCAGGGCTTCCAGATGCAAAACCCTTACTGGATAACTCAGCGTGATCTGTTCCAGAACAACAAAGATCGCTATATGCTAACTGCCAACTTACAGTATACTATTAATAGTTGGTTAAACGTAACCGCACGTGTGAAAAACGACCAGTCAACAGCGTTGAATGAGCGTAAATATTATGCATCTACCGCGGGTTTGTTTGCAAGTGCAAGCGGGGCATACCATCGGTATAACATCACAACAAACCAAACATACGCTGATGTTTTATTCAACTTCAATAAAAAAATAAGGGAATTTTCTATTAGTGCTAACGTAGGCGCAAGTTTGCTTGACGAGAAATACGGTGATGCTTCCATTGCCGGTAACCTGGGTGCGGTTCCCAATTTATTCAGCTATACCAATATTGATTTTACCCAGATCAAAGTATTACAGAATAATACACATGTACAAACGCCATCCATATTCGCTACCGCGCAGGTCGGCTACAAAAGCCTCGTTTATTTAGATGCAACTTTCAGGAGAGACCAGCCATCTTCATTGGTAAATACGCCAAATAAGGCCATTTACTATCCTTCTTTAGGCTTGTCCAGCGTCCTGACCGATGCTTTAAATATCAAGTCTAATTTTCTTTCGTTCATGAAAGTCAGGTTTTCATATGGTTTGGTGGGAAATCCCCCTCCACCAAACCTCACTATACCAACCTATCCTGTGTTGATACCGGGCAGTACGCCTAACCTGCTCACGTCAGCAGCAATAGACCTGAGACCGGAGCGTACACGCTCTTATGAGGCTGGTTTAAATATGATGTTCTGGAACGGGAAATTGAAGGTGGATGGCACGGTATATAGTTCCTCTACATTTAACCAGCTCTTTAACGTAAAAGTTTCAGAATTAACCGGCTACAGCGATATTTTCATAAACGGTGGCCGGATAGATAACAAGGGAATTGAAGTTTCAGTTGCGTTAAAGCAAGACCTGGGCGCAGTACGCTGGACATCGAATGTGGTTTATTCATTAAATCGTAACAAGGTCAATCAACTGTTGCCACAGACCAACGTAAACCAGTTAGGGGTAAAGGTTTCTCAGGATACCCTTGACCTTGGCGGTACAACCAGCTATAAAATGCTGCTTACCAAAGGCGGCTCAATGGGTGATATTTACGTAAATACCTTGCAAACTGATGAGCATGGTAATATTTACGTCAACCCGACCAACTACACTGTTGCTGCAGACCAGAACCGTTTTGTAAAAGCAGGTAACGCTAATCCATCATTCAACCTTGGCTGGCGAAACAGCTTTTCATACAAAGGCATTGATGTAGGCTTTTTAATTTCGGCAAGAGTTGGTGGTGTTGGCGTTTCGGTAACGCAGGCTATTATGGATGGTTTTGGTGTTTCGCAAAACAGCGCTGCTGCCAGGGATAATGGAGGCGCCATTGTTAATGGCTTTAAGGTACCTGCGCAGGCTTACTACCAGGTTGTTGGCGGCGGTTCATCAGGCGTAGGCTCTATGTATGTTTACAGCGCAACTAACGTTAGGCTCGGCGAAGCTTCTATAGGTTATGATATACCGCTCAACAAATACTACAAATGGATCAAAGGATTCAACGTATCGTTGATTGGCCGTAACTTATTTATGTTCTACAACAAAGCGCCGTATGATCCGGAATCAACCGCGAATACCGGAACATATTACCAGGGTATCGATTATTTTATGCAGCCAAGCCTGCGCAGCATCGGTTTTTCTGCCCGTTTAAAATTTTAACCATAAACACATATAATGATGACAAAGATATTGAATGCTGTTAGTGGTCAATTAAGGTACTTAGGCTTTTTCATACTGCTTACGTTAGCCTTCTCTTGCACTAAAAACTTTGAAAAATTTAATACGAACCCGAATCAGGCTACACAGGATATGCTGGAAACTGATAACCTGGGGACAGGCTCACTGGTTGCCCAAATGGAAAAAAACGTTTTTCCGATTGCGCAGCAGCCGCTATTCGGCGATGAGGTTTACCAGGTAATGCTCAATTTAGCCGGCGATGCCTATTCGGGCTATTTGGGTACCACCAATAACTTTTTATCGGGGGCAAACAATACAACCTATGCATTAGTACCCGGATGGTATGGCCAGGCATTTTCACGCTCATACATTGGTGTTATGCCAGCCTGGCTACGCGTTGTTGCGGCTGCCAAAACGCAAACACCAGAAGTGTACGCAATTGCAACCATTATAAAAGTAGAGGCTTTACACCGTACCACGGATATGTACGGCCCCATCCCTTACCTTAATTTCGGCAATGGCGACCCGGCTTCACAAAGTAAATACGATAGCCAAAAGGATGTTTATTACCGGTTTTTTGACGAGCTTGACCAGGCCATTCAGCTGCTTACCGATTTTAACACGCGCTTTCCATCTGCGAAGGTATTGGCCAATTATGATTTTATTTATGGCGGCAATACGGCTAACTGGATAAAATTTGCCAACTCTTTAAAATTAAGATTAGCTATGCGCCTGGCTTACGCTGATCCGGGAAAAGCAAAAGCTGAAGCAGAGTCTGCTGTATCACAGAAATTTGGGGTCATGACCGCCTCAACAGATATTGCTGCATTACAGCATACCTCTCTTTTAACCTATAACCATCCGCTTTACATTATCTCAAATAATTTTGATGACACTAGGATGGGGGCGGTAATGGATTCATACCTAAACGGCTACAACGATCCCCGGTTGTCTAAATATTTCATGCCTGCAAATGATGGGCAGTACAGAGGTATACGCAGTGGTATAAACATCGGCAATAAAGCTACTTACACCAGCGGCTCATTCTCCGGGCTCAATATCCAGGCGTCAACTAATATCACCTGGTTTAACCCGGCCGAAGCTTACTTTCTGCGTGCAGAAGGTGCATTACGTGGTTGGAGCATGGGCGGCACAGCACAAAGCCTGTATGAACAAGGCGTACGCACTTCTTTCGACATTAATGGCGTGGCCGGCAGTGCAGATAATTATTTAGCAGATAATACCAGTACACCTGCCGGGTATGCTGATCCAAAAAATGGCGCTAACAGTAGTTCTGCTCGTAGTAATATCACCATTAAATGGGATAATGCGGCTTCAACTGAAAATAACCTTGAACGCATTATTACTCAGAAATGGATAGCTATATATCCTGATGGGCAGGAAGCATGGTCTGAATTCAGAAGGACGGGCTACCCGAAAGTGTTCCCGGTGGTGGTGAATAACAGCCAGGGTACTATCAATACCGATATCCAGATTCGCCGCTTGCCATTCCCTGCCAATGAATACCAGAATAACCGGGCGGGTGTAAACCAGGGCATATCGCTACTTGGAGGAGCAGACAACGGCGGCACTAAATTATGGTGGGACAAAAAATAATAATGGTAATGAAAAACAGATTTTTTTATGTCCTTATCATAGCGATAATGGCAATACATACGGGTTGTAAGAAACAAAATGATCCATCGGCTTTAACTATACAAAAACCTTATACCTACGATGAGCAATACTTTACCAACCTGAGGGCGTACAAAGCTTCGCCGCACCAGGTCTTCTATGGCTGGTTTGCCGGATATAGCAATAAAGAGGGTGTGGAGGCCGACTACAAGCAGTCCGCCTCCTGGGGCGAGCACTTTGCCGGTTTACCCGACAGCCTTGATTTCTGCAGTTTATGGGGTGGCATACCTTCGCTAAAAAAGAACGATTCGGTTACTACCTACAATCCGATTGCTTATACAGAAATGCGTAAGTCTATGGAGGTACGAGGCATTAAAATGCTGGCAGTGGAGATCACCCGGATACAAAAACCACAGTTTAAAGGAAGGTATCCTTTGAACGACCTCGGTATTCAACAATATGCGCAGTGGTTGATCAATCAGGTGAAAGACAATGACCTGGATGGCCTTGATCTGGATTATGAGCCGGAGGGTGACTGGCTGCAAAATGAAAACTTTAACAAGTTTATAACCATCTTAGGCAAAGAGTTTGGCCCTAAATCTTCGAACCCGAAGAAATACCTGGTCATCGATTATTACAGCCAACCACCATTAAAAGATGTTGAGCCTTATATTAACTTACTGGTTAATCAGGCATACGGCGCAGGCTCTGCAAATGCCCTGCAATCGATTTATAATCGAGTAACATGGTGCCCAACCAATAAATTTATTGTTACCGAAACCTTTGGCGACTATTGGGCAACCGGTGGTGTGCCATTTACCGAAGCCGATGGGAATACCCTTTCACCGGATGGCAAACGAATGATGTCTTTAGAAGGTATGGCGCGTTGGAACCCCACACAGGGCCCAAAGGCGGGATGGGGGGCTTTTTACTTCGAAAGAGATTATAACAACGGGCCATTCCCTTATGTAAGACGTAGCATACAGGCTGCCAACCCGGCTGTTAAATAAATGGGTAAACTTAATTTTAAAAAAATAAGATGAAAAAGATATACAATGTTTTGCCGGCTGTGCTGTTGGTTGCAGCCCTGCTTACCATTATAGTTGGTTGTAAAAAGGCAATGGAATACCATGATGTTATATTGATCACCGGGACAGAAAGCGGAAAGTTAGTGCCTTTTACGGTTGAAAAAGCACCTGCAGCATACGCAGTTACGGCAACAGCCACCGGTAAAGTAAGCCAGGACGTAGTAATCAGTTTTGCAGTAGATACCAATTTGGTTAGCGCTTATAATGCCGAGGTTTCAGGCAAGTATTTTGCAGCACCGGCAGGCAGCTACCAATTGCTGGCCAATACAGCCACTATTAAGGCCGGTACCAATGTTTCAGACCCGGTGATGGTTAAGGTGCTATCTTTAGACAATTTTGTGACTGGGCGAACCTATATCATTCCGGTAACCATAAAAAACACGACCGGATCTGACGGCGTTTTGGAGGCGTCGCGTACGGTATATTTAAAAATATCGAGGGTGCTTGATTTTAATTCGATCAATATCTCCAATCCTTCGTTCTACGCGCAATATAATTTCCCTAAACCTTATAGCAATCTCAATCAATTCACTTACGAAATTAAATGTTACATCAACTCTTTTCACGACGGCATTAATCGCCTGTGCAATTGGGGCCCGGCAGACCAGGCTTATCCTAACCTTTTACGCTTTGGTGAGTTTGGCAGCGATACCAACCAACTGCAGTGGGTGGCCGCCGGTGGCAGCGTTTTTTCCCAAACACGGTTCGCCACTAAAACCTGGTATACGGTTTCATGCGTGTTTGACGGCTCAAAATATCAGATGTACGTAAACGGTAAACTGGATTCTCAGTTCGACGGTTCTCCTAAGGCTTTCGAACTGGGTGCTTTAGAATTAGGTATGTCTTATGCCGGCTATCAGTACAGCCAAAGCATTGATGCGCGTATTTCAGAGATCAAAGTATGGAACAAGGCCCTGTCCAGAACCGATATATCCAACGGTTTGTGCGGCGTAGATCCAAAATCTGACGGGTTGATCGCTTACTGGAAAATGAATGAGGGATCCGGAAACGTGTTCTATGACCGTACCGGTAATGGCCGCGACATGACATGGCCGTCTCAGGCCGTGTGGATAAAGGATGCCGATAATAAATGTGCACAATAATACTTAAGCAAATGAGAAACGACATAAAATTAACCATCAGTTTGCTGCTGATGATGGTAGTCTTCGGTACTGCCTGTAAAAAAGACGCTCAATATGATGTGATGGGCGACAAAGTAAACCGGGTATATATCACCACCAGTAACAAAAGTGTAAATAGCATTAATACATTAAAATTCACCATAGTTAACACACCAGCCGGCAGTGTAGGGAGCGTTAACGGAGCTTTGCCTGTTAATTCGACCATGGCTGCAAAACAAGCTATTACTGTAGCATTTACGGTAGATAATAGCCTGATAGATCAATACAATCAAAAATACGGTACTTCTTATAAGGCCGTTCCTCAGGGTTTCGTAACCATAAATCAAAACGTTACAATACCTGCCGGAAGTGCGATTAGTAAAGATTCCCTAAAAGTATCCATAGCCCCTGATAAACTGGTACAACTAACCGATAAGGCTTACGTTATCCCTGTGAAGATAAGTTCAATATCAGGTGACAACAACGCGCAGGTAAGCAGTAACGAGAATGTGGTATTTATAGCCGTCAATATCTCGGTGACCCAGCTTTACAATGCTCCTGTTGGATCTGATATGACAGGAAACCTGATCGCTGATCGTTCTGCATGGACAGGCACAATCGATCAGCCAATCTATGCAGGGTCCGTTTCAGCACTATTTGATGGTGATGATAACTCTTATTGTTATTCAGGCGTTGGCACATTAACCGTAGACCTTGGCAGCACTGTAAGCGGTATAAATGGCATGCGCTTTAAATCTTATTTTGATGCGTATGGCATTAATACAGCAAATGTTTCATCAAGTACCGACGGGCAAACCTGGACAGATTATGGTACTGCAACCTTCGCTACCGGCATCGGGGCTCAGTATGTAAAATTCTATAAAAATATTAACGCACGATATTTAAGATTTCAAATTACACAATCTCAGCAATCTGGCTTCATTGCTTTGACAGAGTTTGATGTGTATAAATAAGATTCTGCTCCTTGAGAAAGAGCATTGTACTGTGGCAGTTTTAGTTGATACCCCGGATTTAAAAGTCCGGGGTTTTTTATTAACTATTCTTAAAATACTGGCCATGTGGATAATAAAGAGTATGAGCATTTTTCGTCAGGCTGGAATGAATTTAATTGAGAGGAGATAGCTTTAACATCGGGTTACTTCTAAGTCAAGATTTGCGATTTTACTCAGCAAATTTGTTGAGAGCGCAACGAAGGGAGGTCGGGATGAGTAAATACCCATCGAAAGGTTAATTCAAGGCGAAGCGTGAGAAAAATGCTTAATCGGATGAGGTACACGCTTTACCATCAGTTATCATTTATGATATGGCACTTATACAAGCTCATTTCATAAGAGCTTGATAAGAAACCTGAGTATATGCCTCGTATGTGAACATCCTGACCAACTGCAGTCTTCGCCACTTCATCTGACCAATGATCTGTTCCACCACCACAATTTAAGAATGTAATCTCATTAAATGGTTCATCAGCGATGCCCTTCATCACTATCCTTGAACAATCGTCATCATTTGTGATTTGGTAAATAGTCCCATGTATATCTATGGTCTTTTCATCATTGGCTTTATCAAAAGCAACTTTATTCATCGCAAACTCGGCGTACCACTTTTCTGCTGAATAATTCGATTGAAATTCTGATGCCGGTACTTTTTGGCTATGAGCAAGCTTCACCGAATCTTGCTCGGGTTTATTAGCTGTTGTGATATTGTTATTGTCAGGACTTGAAACAAGAAAGTTCCATCGTGGATGTTCTGTCACAATCCGTGATAGCGTAACTATGGCTACAATCACTGCTAATGGAATAAATATAATCCTGTTGCGCAAGGCTTTTTGCTCATAATTTAGGTTTTTGTTGCTCATGTGTTTAAAGATTTAAGTGGGTTGACCCTGAGAGTTCTCCCGGGGGAAGACTTGCGATTTAACTGTCGAAATTTCACGCGAGGGCAACGATCTTATCCACTCGTGGGTTACGACCCAATCGAGGTTGCTTCAAAGTCGAGGCGTGAGAAAAACTGACAAAAATTAGATCGTAGAGTGTTTGGTGTCTTAGAGTTAAATAATATATGATTTGGTTTGAATGGTGTTGCAAAGTGACAAGAGCTGGTTGACGACAGGTCAAGCAACCAATAAATCCTGCATCATTTAGGGTTGAACCTTTCAAGGGATCAGTAGAAGGCTGATCTGACATAAGCTGTACGCGAGTCAATTGCTACTCTATTTCAAAAGGCATTACTTGAAGAGTGCAACAAGCTTTTGCTATTTACAGGTCACCAATGGGTAAAGTTCAAATGATGCTAAATCGACCTTAAACATAACATTTGGAAGTTGAATGACGCTGGTCTGTTACAAAACATCATCAAACTTATTCCCCTACGGGCTACTTCAAACGCCGGTTTCTAATAAGAGACCGGCGTTTTTCGTTAATGGGATGCGCTACAGGTAAATTAGGGTGATACTGAATGACGCTGAAATAAAATTTAAATAAATCTCAAAGATAGCTCAAACGGCTTCAACATAATTCATAATAAATTTTGCTACTTGTTCCTGCTCTGCTATAGTTAAGATATCTCCATCATATATCCAGTAGCCTTGCAAATCAAATAATATCCTTCCAAAGTACTCGGGGGCTTTTTCATATGCTGTATATAATAGGTAGCATAATGCGGCATCCGTGCTATGTAAATCCAATATAATACGCAACACCTCATCAGGCCGGTTCATGCGTTTGATCCAAACCCGGGCATCGTTAATCAAATATGCATTATTCGTCATCAAGACAAAAGTGAAAAATATTTTGTAAAAATCTATGTAAATTGCTAAAAATATTAGCATAAATTTGTGTCAGTAATTGATTGTTATGGCCGATACCAAAAGAGCGTTGATTGACAGCTTGCAGAAAAATATTTTGCAATGGGAGGGATACAAGCCCCCCGAGCTTGGAGAAAGAAAATCATTCGGTTTAAATACCATTGAAGCAAATTTTCCTAACAGTGTATTCCCTATGCGCGCTGTACATGAAATAGTTTGCGATAATACGGAACAGGCTACCGCCTCAAGTGGTTTTATAAGTGGACTGCTGTCAGTATTAATGCAAAATGGAGGGGCTTGTATGTGGATCAGCTTATCCGGTAATATGTACCCGGTAGCGCTAAAATCGTTTGAAGTAGAGCCTGACAGGATAATCTTTATTCATCTTAAAAAAGACAAAGATGTGTTATGGGTTATGGAAGAAGCACTGAAATGCGCCGGATTAACTGCTGTGGTAGGAGAATTGTCTGAGTTTGATTTTAAACAATCAAGGCGGCTACAGTTGGCTGTAGAACAAAGCGGTGTAACCGGTTTTATACTTCGTAACCGATCAAATAAAATGGTATCAACTGCTTGTGCTGCGAGGTGGCATGTAAAACCTTTAGCAAGCGAAGCAATAGATGGCTTGCCGGGATTAGGGTTTCCCCGCTGGCAAGTTGAGTTATTACGTGTACGCAATGGTAAGCCGGGTAACTGGATTATTGAATGGTCTGATAGCGGGTTTACACCAATTGTAAAGGAACAATCAAACCATCAAATACAAAAGGCCGGATGAGCTATGCAAAAACGCTACATGGTAATATGGTTTCGTCATTTGACAACGGACTGGCTAACGCTTCATAAGCCGGAATTAAAAGACGCGCCTTTTGCTTTTATAGCTCCAGAACGTAACCGCATTATCATTACCGCTGCTAACACAATAGCAGAAACGCAAGGCATATATAGTGGAATGACTGCGGCTGATGCCAAAGCCATCACAAATAACCTAAAGGTTATGAATCACTTACCTGGTAAAGAAGCAAAACTGTTAAAACAATTAGGCTTATGGTGTATCAGGTATACGCCAACAGTAGCTGTTGATTTGCCTGATAGCTTAATTTTAGATATATCCGGCTGTGCACACTTATGGGGTGGCGAACGCGGCTATTTAAAGGAGGTAGTAAATAAAATACGGTCATCGGGATATGATGCAAGGGCTGCTATTGCCGATACTATCGGTGCTGCCTGGGCTATCAGCCATTATGGAAAAACAACCCCTATTGTAGGATGTGGCGAACAGGCACAGGCATTACTTAACTTACCTCCAATAGCATTACGTTTAGAAAATTCTGTACTTCAAAAACAGCAAAAATTAGGTTTTTCTACCATCAAAAGCTTTATACAAATTCCACGTACTGTACTGCGCAGGCGATTTGGTGATAGCTTTCTGTTAAGGCTGGCCCAAGCTTTTGGAACTGAAGATGAACACTTTGTTCCACTTACTCCGCCAGTGCCTTATACTGAAAGATTACCTTGCCTTGAACCCATAAGAACCGCTAAGGCTATTGAGGTCGCTATCACAAAATTATTAGAAAGCTTGTGTATGCGCCTACAGCAAGAGGGTAAAGGTATTCGCAAAGCAATATTAAAATGCTACCGTGTTGATGGTAAAATGGTGCATGCAACTATCAGCACCAATCGCGGCTCGCATAGCGTATCGCATTTG
Organism: Mucilaginibacter sp. MD40; assembly: GCF_002288635.1. GTDB lineage: Bacteria > Bacteroidota > Bacteroidia > Sphingobacteriales > Sphingobacteriaceae > Mucilaginibacter. The sequence continues at coordinate 926,151 of NZ_NRSW01000001.1, forward strand.
TTTAAACTTTTTGAATTACAGATCAATAAAATAGAGCCTGCTTTGGGAATTGAGTTGTTTCTTTTGGAAGCATCAAAAGTAGAAGATATTGATCCTATACAAGAGAAGTTTTGGGTTGGTAAACCAGGACTGCATGATACCGCTTTGGCAGAACTGTTAGATAAGTTGGCGGGTAAAATTGGCGATAAAGCTATATACCGATATTTGCCATCAGAAAATTATTGGCCTGAGCGCGCTATTAAAAAAACATCATCTTTAACCGAAACACCGACAACAAAATGGCGAAATGACAGGCCGAGGCCTATACGCCTATTACAGCGCCCCGAACCCATTGAGGTAATGGCGCTCCTACCCGATTATCCACCAAAATTTTTTACTTATAAAGGCAAGCGGCACATAGTTGAAAAAGCGGATGGCCCTGAACGTATTGAGCGTGAATGGTGGCATGATAAGGGTGCGCACCGGGATTATTATGCCATTGAAGATACTGAAGGGCAAAGGTACTGGCTATTCAGATCAGGCCATTACGACGCTGCCCCACAGTGGTACTTACACGGTTTTTTTGCATAGCTATGAAGTACGCTGAACTACAAGCCACATCAAATTTTAGCTTCCTGCGCGGAGGGTCGCATCCTGAAGAGCTGGTTGAGCAAGCCGCTTTATATGGCTATGAAGCCATAGCTATAGTTGATCGTAATAGCCTTGCAGGAATTGTTCGTGCACATATTGCAGCGAAAAAGTTAAAGCTCAAATTTATTCCTGCTTGCAGGCTTGATCTGGTGGATGGGACGAGTTTGCTTGCTTACCCTACTGATCGTGATGCTTATGGCCGGCTTTCGGCTTTATTAACGGTTGGTAACTTACGTGCTGAAAAGGGAGAGTGCCATTTATACAAAGCCGATGTTTATACACACAAGGAAGGGATTAAGTTCATCGTCGTCCCTCCTGATGCATTGAACGCACGATTTGATTATGATGATGGATTTAAGAAAGACATAAAAGAGTACAAGGACGAATTCGGCGAGTCTTTATACATAGCAGCCGCACGCTCCTATAGCGGCGATGATGCTAAAAGATTAGCGCGTTTATCTACATTAGGCATACCCATGGTAGCCGTAGGCGATGTATATTACCATGAGTTAGCCCGGCGCGAATTACAAGATATTTTAACTTGTATCCGCGAAAAATGTACCATACATACAGCCGGCTTTAAACTGCATGCCAATGCCGAGCGGTTTATTAAGCCTGTAGATGAAATACATCGCTTGTTTCGGCAATATCCTGAGGCTATTGAAAATGCATTGTTAATTGCAAATGCCTGTCAATTCTCATTAGACACCTTAAAATATATTGAGCCTGAAGAAAAAATAGTTGATGGCCTTACACCTCAGGAACGATTAACTAAATATACGTGGGCTGGCGCACGGGAACGTTATGGTAACATACCAAAGAAAGTTTCCGATCAGATAGATTTTGAGTTAGCCTTTATCGAAAAGCGAAATTTGGCACCCTACTTTTTGCGGGTATATAAATACACCCAAAGGGCCGAAGAATTAGGTATTCTGCACCAGGGGCGTGGTTCGGCAGCTAACTCAACTGTTTGTTATTGTTTATCTATAACAGCGGTAGACCCCATGAAATCCCGCTTGTTGTTCTCTCGTTTTATGTCTGATGCCCGCGAAGAATGGCCGGATATCGACGTGGATTTTGAGCACGAACGGCGCGAGGAGATTATCCAGCATATTTACGAATATTATGGCCGGGAACATGCTGCCATTGTTGCTACTGTAACGCAAGAACGCCATCGAGGTGCTATTCGTGATGCCGGTAAAGCGATGGGCTTATCTGACGACACGATCAAACGAGTGGGTGCTACTATTTGGGATTTTAGTAAAGAAGGTTTTGATGAAAAGCGCTTACGAGAACAAGGATTAAACCCACATGATCCTCTTGTTAAAAAAGTTCTGCAATTAACTACCCAACTAATGGGTTTTCCCCGGCAATTGGGGCAGCATACGGGTGGGTTTGTTATAACGGATAATAAACTATCAGACCTGTGCCCGGTAATGAATGCGCGGATGGAAAACCGAACGCAATTGGAGTGGAATAAAGATGACCTGGAAGCATTAGGAATTTTAAAAGTGGATGTTTTAGGTCTGGGCATGCTAACCATGATCCGCAAAGCGTTTGATTTAGTACTAAATCACTACGGCAAAAAACTAACCTTAGCTAATGTACCACAAGATGATCCAAAGGTCTACGAAATGATTTGCCATGCCGATACCATCGGTGTTTTTCAAATTGAAAGCCGCGCACAAATGTCTATGCTGCCACGGCTTAAGCCCAATTGTTTTTATGATTTGGTTATTGAAGTAGCAATTGTTCGTCCCGGACCAATTCAGGGTGATATGGTGCATCCCTATTTAAGAAGGCGTAATGGCGAAGAATTTCCGGAATACCCCAAGCCTGAATTAGAGGAAATATTAAGCCGAACACTGGGTGTACCCTTGTTTCAGGAACAAGCGATGGAAATAGCCATTGTGGCAGGGGGCTTTACACCTGCGGAGGCTGACGAGTTAAGGCGTAGCATGGCTAGTTTCAAAGCAAATGGCAAATTAGGCCTTTACGAAAAAAAATTAGTTGGCGGTATGATAGAAAGAGGCTATGAAAAAGAGTTTGCACAGCGAATATTTAAACAACTACAGGGTTTTGAAGGTTATGGTTTTCCAGAAAGCCATGCGGCATCATTCGCCTTATTAGTTTATATATCATCGTGGCTAAAATTCTATTATCCCGATGTTTTTTGCGCGGCTTTGCTCAACAGCCAACCTATGGGCTTTTATCAACCGGCACAAATAGTGCGTGATGCAATAGACCATAATGTTAAGGTTTTGCCCGTTGACGTAAACTACTCTTTTTGGGATAATACTTTGGAAGAAAAAAATGGCGAATACTATGTAGTTAGGTTAGGTTTCCGGCAAATAAAGGGATTGCGTGAAGATGACATGCGATTACTTATATCTGCACGTAAAACACCATATAGCCATGTTGATCAATTATGCAGCGCTGGTATTTCTGAAGCGGCGTTGGAAATATTGGCAGATGCAGATGCTTTTCGTTCATTAGGTTTAGATCGGCGCAAAGCGTTATGGGAAGTGTCGGCTTTAGGAGATAGGCCACTGGCTTTATTTAAAGATACGCTATCAGAAAGCGTAAAAGAAATACAGGTACAACTACCATTGATGACAGAAGGAGAACACGTAGTGCAGGATTATTCTTCAACAGGATTATCCTTAAAAAATCACCCAGTTGCTTTGGTACGCGAAAAACTGGCTTTGCTACATAATACTAAAATTGCTGACTTAAAAAAGATGAAAGATGGTGATCTTGTAAGTGTAACAGGTTTAATAACCGTTCGTCAAAGGCCAGGCACAGCCAAAGGCGTATTGTTTATGACTGTTGAGGATGAAACAGGGGCGGCCAATGTGGTAGTTTGGCAAAACCTGTTTGATAAATACCGAAAAGAAATTATCCAGTCGCGGTTGTTTATGGTACAAGGCAAATTACAGATCGAAGGCGAAGTGATCCATGTGGTAGCTAACAAATGCTTTAATTTAAATAGCGTGCTTCGTGGCTTAACACAAACTACTGAAGATAAACTACCGTTCTTAATGGCAAGAGCGGATGAAACTACCAAGCCATATCATGGTGGCAATAAAGGCGAAAAACATACTGGCAAACAAGAAGAGATTTTTTATAAAGGACGGAATTTTAGGTAAGCACATGTAGATACTTGCTATGTGTTGGCTATTAATAGGGTTTTTGAACAGACTTATCTTGCGAAGCATTTAATGTTAATTTTAGGTGCACACTCATTAACTTTTTTATTGTTTGCTTATTAGATGAAATTTCCGGCTATATTGCGGCGAAAACTGCCTGATTAAGTTATCGGTGGACATTTACTCATCACTTGTTGAGATCGTTGCGCTCGGTTGATAAAAAAGCTATTAATGGCTTTATTAGAATTCGAGATGACCTTAATTATTCATTGATCTGGCTATAAAAAGCTTTGCATTGCAAGTAGTTTTAGGATGAAAATCTTCAACGAATACCATTATTCCTCATACACCTGAATAGCTGCAAGTTGTTTGCCTTTTTTTATGCCTGATATGCGTTTTAGTAGTACCTACTCTATCACCGCACCCGCGTCCAATATTGTGATTTTCCGAACAGGAGTATTCCCTTATAGCCTCTTACCTTCATGGTACCATCATCCTTGAGTTTCAGGTAGCATTTATACGTTTTTTTACTTTTAGGGTCAAATATCATCCCATCCCAGCGGTTGCCACCAGAGTATTTAAAATCCTGAAGAATATATATACCTAAAAATCTTGTAGGCAAACGCAAGTTTATCTTCTTATCAATACTTAAGGTAGCGTTGCTTAATTTTCCGTAATACAAGCTGTCCTTTCGGGTTATGGTTATCCGGGCTTTTTGGTCGGCAGTTTGCCAGGTACCTAAAATGCTATCGGCAGCGGGGCCATTATTTAATTGAACATCCTGCCCATAGATCGGTATATAGGAAAGTGCTATGAGGAGGATTAAAAGACTTTTCTTCATGGGGTATAATATTATTACAATAGCAAGCCTTTAAGCTTTAAATGGTTTTGAACTACCTTAAAGCGCCTGGTTGTAAATAAGTTCATCAAAAAATGCTTAAGCTATACAAGCCTTACCAACACTTACTTTTTTAGCAAATATTATTTAATTACCTTCGTTTTTACTAAAATTTTTGTCAAATCATGAATGAGGCTTTATTTGGTATATGTGGGTTACTAACCGGTATAATTTTAGCTTTCTTATTTAAAAAATCCGGTAATCAGGCTTCATTAAACGAATTAGGTAACCTTCGGTCTGAAAATCAAGACCTAAAAATATCACTTGCCAGGTCAGACGAAAAGGTAAGTCATCTAATCAGCGAAAATGAAAATATCAGCCGGTATTTTAAAGATGAGCAAATTCGATTGCTTGATGAACTTTCCTATGAACGTTCTCAATTAGCGCAGGCTAATCAAAATTTAGAATCCGCACGCTCGTATTATAAAGCACAGCAGGAAAAAATTGCTGAGCAGAAAGAGGAAATGGAAAATACCCGGAGACATTTCCAACTCGAATTTGAAAATATAGCCGAGAAATTACTAAAGGAAAAATCGCGTGAGTTCACAGACATCAACAGGCTAAATATTGATGCAATTATTAAGCCACTTAAAGAAAATATAAAGCAATTTGAGGAAAAGGTGGATAAGGTTTACAACATGGAAGCTGCCGAGCGGAATACCCTGAAAGGGGTAATTACGCAACTCATGGAATTGAACCAAACCATCAGCGCCGAAGCATCAAACTTAACCAGGGCATTAAAAGGCGATAATAAAAAACAGGGTAACTGGGGCGAGGTGATATTAGAAAAAGTACTGGAAAGGAGCGGTTTAGTACGTGACCGTGAATACCGCATACAGGCCGGTTTAAATCAAATGGATGGCACACGTTTACAACCTGATGTAATTATTGACCTTCCGGATAACAAACATTTAATTATTGATGCGAAGGTATCGCTCATTGCTTACGAGCGCCTGGTAAACGCTGAAACGGAAGAAGAACGTAAGCTTTATTCAAAAGGACATATCGAATCCGTACGCGGGCATGTACACAATCTGGCATCAAAAAATTATCATGACCTACACCAGGTTAACTCGCCGGATTTTGTATTACTGTTTGTTCCGATAGAATCCTCTTTCAGCTTCGCGGTGCAGCTGGATGCCGAGCTATTTAGCGATGCATGGGAAAAACGGGTGGTAATTGTCAGCCCGAGCACTTTGCTGGCCACTTTGCGTACCATAGCCAGCATTTGGAAACAGGAGCGGCAAAACCGTAATGTATTGGAAATAGCCCGCCTTAGCGGTACCATGTATGATAAATTTGTGGGCTTTGTAAATGATATGGAAAGCATTGGCAAAAACATTAGCCAAACACAAACCGCATATGCCAATGCCTTTAACAAACTAACTGATGGCGCAGGTAACCTCACCATCACCGCCGAAAAAATTAAGAAATTAGGCGCTAAAGCTAATAAGCAGATAGACAATAAATATATTGGCGATGAATAATTAGAACTATAAAATTTTATTCAGCTTTAAATGCGTTCCATCCCTGTGCTTTCAGTTCATGCACATTGCCTGATTTGGTGATGAGCGAGCATCCTTCATTAGGCTCAGTAACATAGCCAATGATAGATATATCCATCTTATGCTTTATCTTATCATAATCGGCCTGTTTAACGGTAAACAGTAGTTCATAATCTTCGCCGCCACTTAAAGCACAAACAGTAGGATCAAGGCCAAATTCACGGGCAGTTTCGTAGGTCATTGGATCAATAGGTATTTTTTCCTCATATAACTTACAACCTTTATTGCTCTGCTTACAAATGTGTAATATTTCCGATGCCAAACCATCAGATACATCTATCATGGCGGTAGGTTTAACACCTATTTCTTGTAAAAGGTCAATAATATCCTTACGTGCCTCGGGTTTAAGCTGCCTTTCAACAATATAATCCTTGCCTTCAAGGTCGGGCTGTATGTTCGGATTCTCGAGATAGACCAGTTTCTCCCGCTCCAGAAGTTGCAAACCCACATAGGCGCCACCCAAATCGCCTGAAACACATATCAGGTCGCCTTCTTCGGCTGTGTTACGATAAACCACCTCTTTTTCATCAGCATATCCCAAAGAAGTAATACTGATCACCAGGCCCTGCTTCGAGGCTGAAGTATCGCCCCCAACAATATCCACGTTATAATGGCCACAAGCCAGGTATATACCTTCGTATAGCTCCTCTATAGCCTCCAAAGGAAATTTGCTGCTCATGCCGATAGATACAGTTATTTGAGTAGCTATACCGTTCATAGCATAAATATCACTTAGGTTAACCTGCACTGCTTTGTAGCCTAAATGCTTTAAAGGAGTATAGGCCAAATCAAAATGAATACCTTCCAGCAACAGATCAGTAGATACCAGCGCCCTTTTATTTTGATAATCCAGCACAGCGGCATCGTCGCCAACGCCCTTCACTGTACTTTTTTGAACCAATTTTATATTTTTTGTAAGATGGCTGATCAAGCCAAACTCTCCTAATGCTTCCAGGTTAGTTTTCTCTCCGTTTTCAAACATAATGTTCCGAACTACTGACGCTTTTAAAAATCAACATCTGATAGATGCTGTAATAGCCAGTGTTCAAAAATACGAAAGATGCTTCACAAATGCGTTTCGAATGAAATTACGTAAATTTTATCTTACATAAAGTTAATTAACAATAGATTAATAACAACCGAGTATTTTTACGCAGAAAATATATTTATATGAAGTTTAGAAAATTACTCCTCGTTTATTTGTCTGTTGTATTGGTAGTTGCCGGTTGTAGAAAAGATCCTGTACAGGTACAAAATACCGACAATGGTGGTAACCAAACTCCCGTTGCCAAGCCATATACCATAGTTGAAGATTTTGAAACCGGATCTAAAACCGCTTATGCGGCTGCAGATGTACAACTAACAACCGGCTTATGGAATTTCAACGATGCCCTTTTAGGCAACCTGGCAGCTGATGTTAAAAACGGAAATAAATCAGTTAGGTTAAGAACAGGAGATATCACGATGAAATTTGATATTTCCAACCTGCAGCAGATCAGTATTAAACACGCCAAATATGGTACAGATGCTAATTCTACCTGGCAACTGATGATGTCTGTTGATGGTGGTACCACCTACACACAATTAGGTAGCGATATTACAGAAACCAGTACAACATTTGTTACCGATTCATTTAAGATAACTGTTAACAAACCGGTTAGATTCCGTATACAAAAAACAGGTACTACGCGTATTAATATTGATGATATTACCTTTAAAGGTACAGGTGATGCCGGTTTAACAGTAGGCCCGCCAGATACCGGCAGTGATGATAACGGTGGAAATACCGGTACAGGTACCGCGGCACCAGAAAGAGGCATTACCGCAGGTGCTGATGCACAACCCGTTAACGGTGATAACAGTAACTTATTAATGGGTAACCCTTCAAATGCCCAGCCTGCCGTTGTAATGGCTAATAACTACCTTATAGACCAAAGCTATTATGTAGAATCATACAGCAGCGATAGGGGTACACCTAACTGGGTAAGCTGGCACTTGGACGCTACCAACATTACCAACGCAAGCTCAAGACTTAATAACTTTGCTGGCTTTGCCGGCTTACCTGCTGCTTTTTATCATGTGGAGAGTAACAGCTATTCAGGTTCTGGTTTTGACAGGGGACATAACTGTCCGTCTGCAGATCGTACAAGTTCAGCAAACGCCAATTCGGCAACTTTCTTAATGACCAATATGATTCCGCAGGCGCCCCAAAATAATCAGCAAACCTGGGCTAATATGGAAAATTACCTGCGCGAACAAGTGGTTGCAGGTAACGAGGTTTATATTGTAATGGGCAGTTATGGAATGGGCGGTACCGGCTCAAACGGAACCTTTAATAAAATAAACAACGACCATGTTACTGTGCCCAGCAATGTTTGGAAAGTTGCCGTTATTATACCTACCGGTAATAACGATATTAACCGCGTAAGCACAGATACGAGGGTTATAGCGGTAAACACACCAAATATCAATACCATTAACAGCGATTGGAAACAATACCGTGTTACCGTACGCGATATTGAAAAAGCAACCGGCTATAACTTATTTTCAAGTTTACCACAAAACATACAGGATGTTATTGAAACCAGAAAGGATAATCTGTAATCAAATCAACCCAATAAAAAATCCCTTCATATTGATAATGAAGGATTTTTTAATTGTATAAATTTTTATAATCCCAATTTAGCTGATATCTCCAGCATACGTTCAATAGGTTTAACCGCGTCTTTAATGATATGCGCAGGAACTTCAACCTCGGGCATTTCATTTTTAAGGCACAGGTAAAGTTTCTCAAGCGTATTACGTTTCATGTGTGGGCAATCGTTACAAGCACACTGATTGTTAGGAGGAGCGGGGATAAAAGTTTTATCCGGATTATCCTTTTCCATCTGGTGCATAATTCCGGATTCTGTGGCTACAATAAACTCCATTTCAGAGCTATTGGTAGCATACTTAAGAATACCGGTGGTAGAACCTATATAATCCGCCATTTGTAGTATTACTTCCTCGCACTCGGGGTGAGCAAGTATTTTAGCGTTAGGATGGCGTTCTTTAAGCCTGGTGATCTTTTCACGACTGAATATCTCATGTACCATGCAGGCACCATTCCACAGTACAAGGTCTCGGCCTGTTTTTTTAGCTACCCAGGCACCAAGGTTCCTGTCAGGCCCAAAGATGATCTTCTGATCTTTAGGCAAGCTCTCTACAATTTGTACTGCGTTGCTTGATGTACAAACAATATCGCTTAGCGCTTTCAGTTCCGCAGTACAGTTTACGTAGGTGATCACCAGGTGATCAGGGTATTGTTCCTTAAACTTTTTGAACAAATGCGGCGGGCAGCTATCAGCCAGGGAGCACCCTGCTTTCAGATCCGGTAGCAGAACTTTCTTGTTGGGAGATAATATTTTGGCTGTTTCGGCCATGAAATGTACGCCGGCAAAAACAATAATGTCGGCATTTGTTTTAGCAGCCTGTTGCGAAAGGCCCAAACTATCGCCAATATAATCGGCAATATCCTGTATATCTCCTTCCTGGTAATAATGGGCCAGTATAACTGCATTTTTTTCTTTTTTGAGCCTATCTATTTCGGCGAAAAGATCAAGCGACGGGTCAATGTATTCGTCGGCAAATCCTTTCACTTTTATTTCTTCGAAGATATCCATTCCACAAATCAATTAATAATAGCTTCTTTTTATATTAAAATAAAACTATTGTTTGTTAAGGTGTTAGTTATGTTAAAAAGTTGAGATACGAATTAGCTAAAAAGTTGTTTTTCCATTGTTATTAACAATTTTAAACGCTTTTGTATTTTTCATTTACTTGATTTTTAAAACTATATGACAAACAACTTTTACTTTAAATACTTATTTGTTAATAATTGTTGATGTGTAAAAATGTTGATTTCGTTGTGAAACTGTCTTATAAATTGCTTAAAAAATCTGGTAAAAAGTTCCAAAACCGGGTTTATTAACAACTATGCTTTTTTCTGATTTTTTTCCTACACAAATTTAACACCTTTTACCCCGCTTATTAACATAAAACCTAATTTTACACAATACATATACAAAACATGACCAGAAATGTTGATTTCCTTGTTGTAGGATCGGGAATAGCCGGATTGAGTTTTGCACTAAAAGCTGCAAAGCATGGTAAGGTTCTGATAGTTACAAAAGCTAATGAGGACGAAAGCAACACTAAGTATGCCCAGGGCGGCGTGGCAGTAGTTGTGGATAAAAAGGAAGATTCGTTTGAAAAACATATAAATGACACCTTAATTGCCGGCGATGGGCTCTGCGACCCTGAAGTTGTTAAGGCCGTTGTTACTGAAGGGCCGGAAAGGATTAACGAGATAATCGATTACGGAACCAACTTTGATAAGACCAACGACGGTATTTATGATCTTGCAAAAGAGGGTGGGCACTCGGAGTTTCGTGTACTTCATTACAAGGATATTACAGGTTTTGAAATAGAGCGTGCATTATTAGAACAAATACATGCTGAACCAAATATTGAGATATTAACCCATTACTTCGCGGTAGATCTGATAACGCAGCACCATTTAGGTGAATTTGTGGATAAGTCTACTGCAGATATTAAGTGCTATGGCATTTATGCCTTCAATACAGAAACCAACCATGTTGAAAAAATACTTTCTAAGATAACTGTAATAGCATCGGGTGGTGCCGGGCATATTTACTCTGTAACTACAAATCCTATTATTGCCACCGGTGATGGCGTGGCTATGGTGTACCGTGCAAAAGGTAAGGTAAGGAATATGGAGTTTATACAATTCCATCCTACAGCGTTATATAATCCGGGTGAGTATCCATCATTCCTGATATCAGAAGCGGTACGTGGTTTCGGTGGCATATTAAAACGTACTAATGGTGAAGAATTTATGCAGGAATATGATCCCCGTAAGTCATTGGCACCAAGGGATATTGTTGCGAGAGCGATTGACGCCGAGATAAAAAAATCAGGTGAGGATTACGTTTACCTGGATGTACGGCACAAAAGCAAACAAGATATCCTGCAACATTTCCCTAACATTTATGCCAAGTGTTTGGATATGGGTATAGATATGACCCGCGACATGATACCGGTTGCGCCTGCCTGCCACTACATGTGCGGCGGTATTATGGTGGACCATAGCGGCCGTTCATCTATTAACAGGTTATATGCATGCGGTGAATGTTCTTCTACCGGCTTGCATGGCGCTAATCGACTGGCTTCAAATTCGTTGTTGGAGGCGCTGGTTTTTGCACATCGTATATATAAGGATGCCATTGTAGATTTCTCTAACATTGTGGTGCCTGATAACATACCCGATTGGGATGAAAAAGGCGTGCAGCTTTTGAATGAAGACATCCTGGTAACGCATAACATCCGTGAGATGCAGAAACTGATGAACGATTATGTAGGGATCGTTCGTTCTGATTTTAGATTAGAACGTGCCATGCGCCGTTTACGATTGTTGTATGAAGAAACTGAAGAATTTTATAAGCGTACAAAACTATCTGTGAAACTTTGTGAGCTCCGTAATTTGATACAAGTGTCTTACATTGTTGTTAAATCGGCCATGTTGCGTAAAGAGAGCAGGGGTTTACATTACACCACCGATTACCCACAGCATCAGGAAGTTCTGGAGGACACGGTATTTTAGAATATTCGATTGATGGAAAAAAATCCTAATAGAATTGAGATTGCAAGTGATGTGTGTACGAGGGATGGTATCGGAATTGAGGTTTATAAGGATCATAAACTGATATTAGAAATTTTTAGAGATGATACTAATAAAAGCAGGGTAATAACTTTATGGGATAAAGAAATTGGCCTCGCCGATATGGAGTATTATATAAAAATATTCAAAGAAGAAATTCCCTGGGACTTTATAGAGATTAATTGAGCGAAAAACGGGGTTCGAACCCGCGACCTTCAGTTTGGGAAACTGATGCTCTACCAGCTGAGCTATTTTCGCTTATTTCACCAAACATAAAAAAATTTAAGATAAGTTTTAAAAGCTTTTACCTTTATACTTTCACCTTTTGCCTCAAAAAAGCTATGCCCGTAATCCTGCCTGTTAAAGATAAATCACCTGTTATTGGTAAAGATGCTTTTATTGCCCCTAATGCTACCATTGTTGGCGACGTGGAGATGGGTGATAATTGTTCTGTATGGTTCAACGCAGTAATTCGTGGTGATGTGCATTACATCAAAATAGGGAATAATACCAATATCCAGGATAATGCCTGCATACATGCTACTTACCTAAAGTCGCCTACCAATATTGGTAATAATGTATCTATTGGCCATAACGCTATTGTACACGGTTGTACGCTTAAAGACAACGTTCTGATAGGCATGGGCGCCATTGTAATGGACGATGCTGTGGTAGAAGAATATGTTATCATCGGCGCGGGATCTGTGGTGTTAGAGCGCACAGTATGCGAATCAGGTTATTTGTATGCAGGTTCTCCTGCAAAAAAAATAAAGCCTCTTACTGATGAGCAAAGGGCTTTATTAGATCGTTTACCAAATAACTATATTATGTACTCCGGTTGGTTTAAGGAGTAATTTGCTCTTTAGGGATTGTTAGCTGTTCTTCTGACTCCCAGTTAGGACGTAATGTTAATTCCTTATCATATAGCCAAATATTTTCGGGCTGCAGTCGTTGTTTTACATTCCCGCTATCCCAGCGTCCGTTTTTGTTGGCATCATAAATAACCCTTATGCGATACTTACCTGTAAGATAGTTTTTGTATACGATAGAAGTATTGCCGGTTACTACATCACTGCGCAGTCTATTCTTTTGGTTATCCAGTAATTCAACAATGTAACTTTTACCAGGTTCAGGCACCGTGACTTTTAGCGTTAGCTGACTGTAGTTTTCTGGTTTATCCGCTTCAAAATTTGTACCGTTGCGTTTATTTTTATCTCCGTAGATATCTGTAAACGCATCCTGTTCTATAATTAACTGGTACTTCCTTCCCGGCCTGAACCGGTATTTAAGTACTACGGTTCTTGTTGAGGTAGTATCTTTGGTAATGGTGTAGTTCTGTAAAGTTGTAGAATCTTCTTTAAGGACAATTAGGCCCGATTCAAAAGTAGCGATAGGTAAATTAGCAGTTATACGGAGATCGGCACCAGGCTTTAAACGGTTATCCCTGCTCAGGTTATATTTAAAGCCCAGATTACGTACAAATGATTCCTTTTTTCCCTTTCGTTGGTATAGCGTATCTACAGGTTTGTTGTTATCCAATACAGCAACACTTAATGAATCCCATTCCATATTGCGCATGAATACGGTAGCGGTATCGCGGGTCTTGCTTAATTCAACTATTTTTTGGTCGTTTATATTAGGCGGATATAATATTTTTAATACAGGGTTAGGCAGAGGTTTATTAAATATCAATTCTAATACGCCATCTGCACCAAATTTTTTCTCTACTTTAAATTTATCCGGTATCTGTTGAAATAAGGCAAGCCTGATATTAGATGTGTCCTTGGTTAATATGATAGGTTTTTTTGAGAAGGCAATCAATTCTTTATCATTATCAAATATCTTATTGGCGCTTTGCTCTTTTAAAGCATATATGCGATAGGTTCCCTCATGCAGGTTATTCAATGAAAAATTACCAGATGAATCGGTAGTAGTAAAAATGGTAGGCTTTTTTTTACCAAACAGGAGCGAGTCCTGCTTAATAGGGAATATCATTACTGTAGCATCTTTCTCTTTTTCCTGCGTAGTGCTGTTAATCACAGATCCTGACATGCTCAACGAATCAATATGTTCGCCGGTTGAAAAAACATAGGTAAAATTTTTAAGTACGTTGCTCTCGTTTACATCCTGTATGGCTTTACCGAAATTGATAACGTACGTGGTGTTTTTCTGAAGTGAGTCTTTAAATTTTATTTGCAGCGCTTTTCCGCTGATGCTATACTCCGGTTGTTTTTCCTGGGCCGGGCTTATAGTTATTTCCTGGTATTGATTAGTCAATTTGAAAAATTCATCAAATTCCAGGCGTATCTCTTTCGCGTTAAAATTCCTGGTCATGTTTGACGGAGTTGCTTTCAAAAGTTTCGGAGGAGTAAGGTCACGAGGCCCTCCCTGGGGTCTTTGAATAGCGGCGCAGCCAAAAGCAAATAAGATCACCAAAATTAAGGTGACATTTTTAGCAAAAAAGGCAGATTTTCGATTTAACATATATTTTAAGCCCTATAAACGATTTTTCTGTTTCAATGATTGCCAATATTAAAAATTGAAAATAATGGCTTAAAATTGATATTTTATAAATTATTGATTTACAGTATTTTATGCTTTATCTTGACACATGCACCATTAAAACGGATACATCTGATGGTGAAACACCCGAAATTCGAGATGCCTGGCCCAGTGTGCGTGGTTTTATTCTTGCTAATTTTTCTCGAGCTTCTTTTGACAATGAACCTAATTGACTGTAATCAAAATTTGGATTGATCTCACGATCTTCCATTTTCTTCATCTTGTCAACTATTTCCATTTCTTTGATAAAGTAACTCTCATATTTGATTTTTATTTCAGCTTGCTCAACTGTTTCTTTATCATATTTGGCTAACAGCTCTTGTAGTGAACTATCTACCGAGTTTAGTTCATTAAAGCCTACCTGTGGCCTGCTTAATAAATTGAAAAGCTTTGTGTTTTGGTTGATAGCTGAAGTCCCATTCTTTTCTAAAATTGCGTTTACCTTTGATGGTTCAATGCTTTTGGCTTTAGCAAAGGCAACTATCTCATCAGAATTTTTCACCTTAGCATTCACTTTGGCAATACGCTCATCACTTATTAAACCGAGTTCGTGGCCAATTGGGCTTAACCTGATATCTGCATTGTCCTGGCGTAGTAATAAGCGGTGTTCCGCCCGCGATGTAAACATGCGGTAAGGTTCTTCTGTTCCTTTAGTAACCAAATCATCAATTAATACACCTATGTATGACTCTGATCTTTTAAGAATCAGTTCATGTTTATCATTGATCTTTTGGTGCGCATTAATACCTGCAATAAAACCTTGTGACGCCGCTTCTTCATAACCGGTGGTTCCGTTGATCTGTCCGGCGAAGTATAGGTTGCTTATGTGTTTTGTTTCAAGCGTTAATGTCAGCTGCGTAGGAGGGAAGAAATCGTACTCTATGGCATAACCAGGCCTAAACATTTTGGCATTTTCAAAGCCTGGGATTTGCGTTAATGCACGATACTGAACATCTTCGGGTAACGAAGTTGAGAAGCCATTTACATAAATTTCAACCGTATTTAAGCCTTCTGGTTCTACAAATATCTGGTGCCTGTCGCGTTCTGCAAAGCGATTGATCTTATCTTCAATTGATGGGCAATACCTCGGGCCTAAGCCTTTAATACGGCCAGTAAACATAGGAGATTTCTCAAAACCTTCTTTCAATGTTTCATGTACGTTGCTGTTTGTATAGGTTATCCAGCAGCAACGTTGTTCTTCTATACCTTTGACATCAGTGTAAGAAAATTTGCCACGAACTTCATCTCCCCATTGTTCTTCCATCAGTGAGTAGTTTAAGCTACGGCCATCTACTCGCGGTGGGGTGCCCGTCTTCATTCTGCCTGCTTCGAAACCTAATGTTACCAGTTGTTCGGTTAAACCCGTTGCCGATTTTTCTCCTGTACGGCCGCCACCAAATTTCTTTTCACCGATATGTATAATGCCATTCAAAAATGTGCCGTTAGTGAGTACTACGGCGTCAGCTTCTATCTCTAAACCTATAGACGTTTTAACGCCAGCGACAGTGTTATTTTTTACCAAAAGTGATGTAACAGTATCCTGCCACATATCAACGTTTGGCGTACGCTCTAACGCTAATCGCCATTCCTCAGCAAATCTCATACGGTCGCTTTGTGCACGGGGACTCCACATGGCAGGGCCTTTAGACTGGTTGAGCATCCTAAATTGGATAGACGTTTTATCCGTTATAATACCCGAATAGCCACCTAAAGCATCAACCTCACGCACTATCTGCCCTTTAGCTACGCCACCCATAGCAGGGTTGCAACTCATCTGTGCTATGGTACCCATATTCATGGTGATTAATAACACAGAAGAACCTAAGTTCGCAGCCGCTGCAGCTGCTTCACACCCTGCATGGCCCGCACCTACAACTATAACATTATACTTTTTAAACATGATAATATGAATGTTCCACGTGGAACATTGAAAAATTCCTAATTAGATGTTCCACGTGGAACACTGAAAAATGAATATAACCCAAAAGCCGCCCAAATGCTCTCTAATACAACAAAAGGATAAAATTCTATTAAATAGGAGGAGTAGCCACATATGGCCGCTCCGATAAAATTTAAAGCAGAATAAAGTCTGCTTTGAGAATTGATCACCTTAAATAGGTTTAGAACGAAAGCTATAAGTAATATGATAACACCTATAGATGCAATGATATCCGAGTTCTTCATGCTTCTTTAAGTTCTGAAAGTTCCATCCATCGCATCGTTTTTTCCTCCAATTGATCAGTTAATTTACTTAATAGAGCAGTTGTATTATTTAACGTTTGCTGGTCTATATTCGTTGTGTTTAACGAATCATTCCCCACCTGTATTTTATTTTCAAGTTCAGCTATTTCTTTTTCTAAGCTCTCCAATTCCTTTTCTTCTTTGAAAGATAGCTTGCTCTTTTTGGTCTGTGTTGGAGCTGCTGGTACCTCCACAGGCACAGGTTTTTTTGCCTGCTGCTTGCTTTCTTCCAATTCGGTACGATAAGAAGAATAGTTGCCATTAAAGACCCTTACATGGCCGCCAGGTTCCATAATAAAAAGCTGATCGGCCATTTTATCTAATAAGTACCTGTCGTGAGATACCAGCATCAGAATGCCTGGGTATGTGATCAAGAACTCTTCCAATACATTTAAAGTATCAATATCCAAATCATTAGTTGGCTCATCCAGTATCAGGAAGTTGGGGTTCTTCATCAATATCTTCATCAGGTGGAGGCGTTTTTTTTCGCCACCGCTTAATTTGGCCACCATGCCATATTGTTTGGCAGGAGGGAAGAGGAACAAAGTAAGTAACGCCGAAGCAGAAATCGTTTTCCCATCAGCCATGGTAATAAACTCGGCTACATTCTTCACAATATCTATTACACGATCGTCATCTTTAAATACTAAACCCGCCTGGTTAAAGTAACCCATAACCGTGGTTTCGCCAGTATCAATCTTCCCATTGTCTGGTGTTAAGTTGCCGGTTATCAAATTAAGTAGGGTGGATTTACCACTTCCATTTTTACCGGCTAAACCAATCCTATCTCCCTTTTTAAAGGTGTAGCTAAAATCGTTTACAAAAGTATTTTCGCCGAACGCTTTTGTAACGTTATGCAGCTCCATGATCTTATTACCCTGGCGTGCTGTTTTTACGCTGAGCTCAACATTTTGTTTAGGGCCGCCATTTTTGGTTTTGGCCTCTAAATCGTAATAAGCATCAATTCTTGATTTGGATTTAGTGCCCCTTGCTTTTGGCTGGCGACGCATCCACTCCAATTCTTTCCGCAATAGATTGCTGTTCTTTTGGAAAGATGCTTCATCTGCTGCTTCGCGCTCTGCTTTCTTTTCAAGGTAATAGGCGTAGTTGCCGGCATAGGGGATAATCTTACCTTTATCAATCTCCAAGATCTCGTTACAAACGTTATCCAGGAAATACCTGTCGTGGGTAACCATTAAAATGGTTTTGTTACCCTCGGTAAGTAGTTTTTCCAGCCACTCAATGGTATCAATATCAAGGTGGTTGGTAGGCTCATCTAAAACGTACAGTTCGGGATCCTCTATCAACAATTTAGCTAAAGCCAAGCGCTTTTTCTGACCACCCGACAGCGTATTGATATGCTGGTTTAGGTGATGTATATCAAGTCGTCCTAAAATAGTTTTGATCTTGTATTCATATTCCCAGGCATCTATTTCGGTCAATTCCTCCATCACTTTGTTGAGTGCGTCCATATTATCAGGATCATTTTCTAACAACTCCTCATATTTACGGATAGCCTGTTGCTGTTTATTATCAGCATGAAATATATAGTCGCTGATGGTAAGAGCTCCTTTAAAATCAGGGTCCTGCTCAAGGTAACCCACATTAAGCTCTTTGGCCTGTGCTACTTTACCCTCTGTTGGCTTAAGCGATCCTGAAAGTATTTTTAATAAGGTGCTCTTCCCTGCGCCGTTAACGCCAACAAGTGCAACCCTGCGACCACGGTTAATGCCTACGGTTATATTTTTAAATAACCAGTTATCATGAAAAGAATGACCTAAATTTTCTGCCGATATAAACGTGCTCACTTTATCTGTTTAATTTTATCTGTTGTATGTATAAATGTACCTTCAGTATCATCTAACGACTTTTTGTACATAGCCCAGGCAAGTACTGGTGCTTTAATGCTTTGATATTTCTTTAAGCCACCGATTAAAAGCGGATTAACGATATCGAATATGAAGTTAAATATTTTCTCTGCCGGTCGGGAGGTATTACGTTCGCCGTTCAGTATAGCGGGGCGGTAAATATGTAGAACCGGGATTCCTATCATTTCTATATCGTGCTCTACTTCTCCCTTAAGTTTGAGGTAACTATTAGCCGATGACCTGTCGGCACCGATAGCGCTAATAAAATGAAAGTGTTTTACACCTCCATTCTTTGCCAGTTGTGCAAGCTTAACGGGATAATCATGATCTATCTTTCGATATTCATCAGTATCGGGTGTTTGCGATCGAGTTGTGCCCAAACAACTGAATAACGCATGGCCATTAATGGCGTTGGCATACTTATCCAAGTCGTCAAAATTGATAATTAATTGCACCAATTTGGGATGCCTTATGGGTAGCGCTTTACGTACCAGAACTACCACTTCGCTATATTGCTGTTGTTGTAGCAATATAGTCAGTAAATTACTGCCAATAAGGCCGCTTGCCCCTGCAATTATTGCCTTGTATGCCATAACGGTTACTTTAACAGGCAAAATTACACATAATTAAATTGTGGAATGGCTATTGTGTGTTTAAACATATATTTATTTACATCAGATTTATTATGAAAACGATTTATCATCCGGCTAACGAAAGAGGCTATAACGATATAGGTTGGCTAAAGGCAAATTTCTCCTTTAGTTTTGGTCCGTACTATAATCCTGAAAGGGTACACTTTGGCGCATTGCGCGTGCTTAACGACGACTTTATTGCGCGAGGCAATGGGTTCGGTCGCCACCCGCATGACAATATGGAAATTACCACGATTGTATTAAAAGGCGCCTTAGAACACCAGGATAGCATGGGCAATAAAGGAATTATCAGAGCGGGCGACGTTCAGGTAATGTCTGCCGGAACGGGGGTATTCCATTCTGAGTATAACCCTTCGTCAGAAGAAGATACAGAATCGTTACAGATATGGATATTTCCCAAGGTTCCAAACATTGCTCCGCGGTACGATCAGAAACACTTTTCCGATAAACTGAAAAATAATGCTTTTACACGGCTGATATCGCCTGTAAAAAGTGAAGATACACTTTGGCTTAACCAGGATACTACCTTTTCACAGGGCTATTTTGACGCAGGCATTAGTGTACTTTATAATATCCATACAAAAGGAAATGGCGCTTATGTATTTATCCTTGATGGAAGTGTTACAATAGCTGGTAACCTGTTAAACAAAAGGGACGCATTAGGGGTTTATGATACAGACTCCTTTGAGATAACAACCAATTCAGACAGCCAGATACTTATTATAGAAGTACCGATGAACTATTAATAACCAAAATAATATTCGGTGCTGCAAACAATTAGCGAATATTTTGTTTAATACCTTCAAGTATTTCAACACTTATGGCAGAGCAGGCAATACCCGGATATAAAAAATGGCTGGAAGCTGTTGGCGACCAGGGTGTATTTTTTTCCAGCTTTTTTCGTAACCTGTTCAGGGGGGGCTTTGAATGGTCTGAGTTTGTACGCCAATGCTATGAGATAGGCTACCGGTCGTTAATGCTGGTGGGCATTACATCATTTATAATGGGCCTGGTGCTCATTCTGCAGCTTCGACCATCGCTACTGGAGCTCGGTGCCGAAAGCATGTTGCCACGCACTCTTGCCGTATCATTTATACGAGAGATAGGGCCGGTGATCATAGCTATTATATGCGCCGGTAAAGTAGCTTCAGGCATTGGCGCGGAGCTTGGCAGTATGAAGGTTACCGAGCAGATAGACGCGATGGAAGTATCGGGAGCAAATCCATTACAATATCTTGTAGTTACACGTGTACTGGCCACCGCGTTTATGGTGCCCCTGCTTACGCTTATTGGAGATGCCATCGGCTTGTTCGGCGGTTACCTCGCACTAAACTTTACAGATGATATATCCTTTTCACTGTATTTTACCAAGTGCATTTCTTCGCTTGAGTTTATGGATCTGTTACCCGCGGTAGTAAAAACCATATTTTTTGGTTTTGCCATAGGCTTTGTGGGTTGCTATAAAGGCTATAACTCTAATAAAGGTACTGAGAGTGTGGGGCTTGCGGCCAACTCTGCCGTAGTAACCGCCTCCTTATGGATTTTTGTGATTGACGCCCTTGCTGTACAGATCACCAGTATATTATTCTACAGATAATATGGAAGCGGCAGAAACAGATATCAAACTAAAAAAGCCTGAAGAAAAGGGCGAGGTTGTGGTTAATATAGCACACGTTGCTAAATCATTCGGCAATAAGGATGTTTTAAAAGACATAAATCTGCAGCTAAAGAGAGGGGAAAATGTTGTTGTACTGGGTAAATCCGGCCAGGGTAAATCGGTTACCATACAATGCATTGTAGGTATGCTTACGCCGGATAAAGGCACGGTAAAGGTTTTTGGGAATGATGTAGCTCAAATGGGTGAGGAACAGCTCAAAGAGCTGCGTATTAAAATAGGGTTTCTTTTCCAGAGTGGCGCCTTGTACGATTCTATGACGGTGCGTGAGAACATGGAATTCCCGCTTACGAGGATTAAAAAGATGACCGACCAGGCCGAAATTGATAAACTGGTGGAGGAAGCGCTTGATGGAGTAGGCTTAAAGGAAGCTATAGACAAAATGCCCTCAGACCTGTCGGGCGGGATGCGTAAGCGCGCGGGCCTTGCACGTACGCTGATCATGCAGCCTGAAATTATGCTGTATGATGAGCCTACCACTGGGCTGGACCCGATTACATCACGTGAGATAAGCGAATTGATACTGCGTATGCAGGAGAAGTACAAAACATCATCCATCATTATTACGCATGATATGGAATGCGCGCGCATTACTGCCGACCGAATAGTGATAATGAATGATGGAGAATATATAGCAGAAGGCTCTTATGAAGAGTTAGAAAACTCTGAAGACGAGTTTATCAGATCATTTTTTAACCAAACCAAATGAAAACCACATCATCACAAAAAATAAAGATAGGGATATTTACCATTGCCGGTATACTGGTACTTTTCCTGGCCGTATTCTACATAGGTAACCAAAAAGGTATGTTTAGCTCTACGTTTAAGGTGTACGGCATGTTTAAAAATGTTAGCGGCCTTACGGTAGGTAACAACGTACGCTTCGCCGGGATAAACGTGGGCGTGGTTGATGCTATTAATATTGTTAACGACAGCTCGGTAAGAGTTGATCTTACATTGAACAACAGCGTTAAAAAATTCATTAAAAAGGACTCTAAGCTGAGTATTGGCAGTGATGGGTTAATGGGCGATAAACTGGTAGTGATAGCTCCCGGCGGCGTATCAAGCAATACGGAAGTAAACGATGGAAACATGCTTACTGCTGTTAACCCGGTTGATGTAGACAAGGTAATTAATAAACTCACCAAGATAGCCGATAACGCCGAAAAGATAACCGATGGCCTTGCCGGAATAGTTAATAAGGTAAATAGTGGCAAAGGCAGTATTGGCAGGTTGCTGAACAGCGACCAAATTGCTAAGGAGCTTGAGGGTACGGTTAAGCAGGCTAAAACCACTATGAAAGGTGTGCATGCAACTACGGCAACACTTAACGAGGACTTAAAGGCAGCTCAGCATAACTTCCTGCTCCGGGGCTTTTTTAAGAAGAAGGAAAAGGCTAAAAAAGATTCACTGGAAAAGATACAGAAAGCTAAAGAAAAGGCTAAGGAGGAGAAGGAAAAGGCTGCTAAAGAGGCAAAGGATAAAGCAACAAGTAAAAACTAATAATAAAGGGGGCTAAACAGCCCCCCCTTTATTATTTATAACGCTTTAGTAATTTCTTCTGAAAGCGGCTTAACGTTTGAGCGATAGCGGTGGATGAGCTTTCCGTTCTCATCTATCAGGAACTTCTCGAAATTCCATTTGATTTCGCCGGTAAAATCAGGATTAGGTGCCGAAGTAAGGTATTTGAACAATGGCGCTATATCATCACCTTTTACGCTTACTTTTTCGCTAAGCGGGAAGGTTACGCCATAGTTTTTCTGGCAAAATTCTTTTACCTCAGTATTGGTACCAGGCTCCTGACCACCAAAATTGTTTGCAGGGAAACCAACTACAACAACCTTATCAGCATATTGGTCGGCCAGTTTTTGTAGTTCGGCATATTGCGGCGTAAAACCGCATTTTGATGCTGTGTTAACAACCAGTAATTTTTTGCCTTTGTATTTGGCAAGCGAAAAATCTTTTCCGTCGATAGTTTTAAGCTTAAAACTGTAAACAGAAGGAGCCGATGTTACAAACATCAGGGCAAGTATCAGCGCAAATGCTTTCATATTTTTGTTATTAGAAGATGAATAATTTTAAGTAAAAATAGGATTAAAAACTTCTTTTAGCCAGATAGAAATCTTCTTTTCCTGTCATTTTTTTCTTGTCGGCAGCAGTTTTATCTTTATAGCCAAGTAAATGAAGCGCGCCATGTATAAGCACCCGGTGAAGCTCCTGCGTTTCGGTTACACTAAACTTTTCAGCATTATCACGTATCCGTTCTATCGATATAAAAATGTCACTTACAATAAATCCCGGCTTTTCAGAATTATCAAAGGTCACGATATCGGTATAAGTATCATGGTCGAGATACTGGCGGTTTATTTGAAGCAAATATTCATCTGAGCAAAATATGTAATTAAGTTCGCTAAGCTGGTAGCCCTCTTCTTTAATGGTATCCGTTATCCATTTTCGAACGGCTGTTTTATTCTTGAGCTTATAGGCTATGTCTTCTTCAAAAAAGTTAATGGCCGGCATTATATTTTAAAATGTAGTTCAACCTCATTGCCGGCGGCATTAAAAATACACTGGTCTGCAAGATGCTTGAGAATAAAAACTCCGCGACCGGTTAACTCTTCAAGCCTGTCGGGCTCGGTTGGGTCGGGCAGGTTATTATAGTTAAAACCGGGGCCCTCATCTGCTACGGTCCATACAATGCGTCGGCTATCAGCTTCAACGTTCACATAAACGGTCTTCTTCTCGTCGAGTTTGTTGCCATGCAAAATAGCGTTCATTGCCGCCTCGTTAAGGCAGGTCATCATGTTGGCAAAGGTATCTTCACTTACCTGATATTTATCTGCCACCTCCTCTACCAGGGCTTCAAGCGCCGAAATGCTTTCCACTTTTGAGGGGAGTTGCAGGGTATATAGTTCGCCTGTTGCCTTAGCATTGGCCTCTTCCATATCATTTAGAATTAAGTTGATCAAAGTAGTGTTTTATTTTTTGTTTATAGTATAAATTAAGAGCCGGGGGGGCGGTTCTTATTTGTTCTGTTTGTTTAGCTTTAACCTGTTCATAGTCTCGTAAAGCTTTTATATAACCGGGGGGTATATCCTGTGCGGCTTTGCTTTCTATCTTATTGTCCTGCTCGCGCTGCTGTTCGGCTTTTTCAGCTTCCAGCAACCTGGTTTGTATTTGCTGCTGCCGCCTTAAGGCTTCATCGGTTATTTTCCTGTTTACGAGATCATTCTCGGTTTGTTCCATTTCTTTTGAAATTTTATCTAAATTTCCTAACCCGTTTTTACCGTCTTTATTGTCCTGTCTGTTAAGCTGCTGTAACGATTGCCGTATAAGTTGTTGCTGGCGAGCCATTTTGGCAAACTGTTCGCTCATGCCGCCATGCCCGCTTTTGCCCTGGGGCTGATTGCCCTGTTTCTGCATCTGTTCACGTGCTTGCTGCATATTCTGGTTAAGCTGTTGCTGCATTTTGCTGAGCTGCGAAAGCGATTGCTGGTTACCCTTGCCTTTACCACTTTTACTTTTTTGTTTCTGTAGCTGGTCAAGCGCCTCGGTTAGCATGAGCGCAAGGTTATTCATGGCGGCCATAGCAAATTGCTGGCCTCGCAAGGCTTCAGGCGTTTTGCGTTCGCCCAGGTCATCAAGCGCCTGGGTGATATGATCGTTAATCGTAGCAATTTCTTTATTCACAGAAGTTTGTATCTGTGGCACACGCCTGCTTAAAGCGTATAAGCTATCCTCTGTTGTTTTTAAGTTATCTTTAATGTCCTTTTGTTTTTGAGCGAGAGTCGTATAGCCCGGGTCGGTACCACCCATGCCACGTAATGATTGCATAATTTTTTCCTGCGCGAAGGAGCTGTTTACCAGCGCCTTCAGCAATTCGCGCAACTCGCGCGTGTTTATGCTATTACCGCTTTGCTGGCCTTCGGCATCTTCTTGCTGCATTTGTTGCGCCATTTGCTGTATTTTCTGGGCGGCTTGCTGCTGTGCATCTGATGCCTGCTTACGGTTGTTATTTTTCAGTCCGTCAGCGCCTTGTTGCATATCCTTACTTATTTCCTGCTGTTGCTTTTGTGTGTCGTTAAAGTTTTGCTTGTTCCCGTTAAGCTCGCTTGTTTTCTTTAACTCGCCCAAGGCTTGTTTTATCGCTTCGAATTGCCGGTTGAGCGATTGCTGCTGCCGCAGGTCAATTGCGCTGCTCCCGTTTTGTTTACTTTGGTCCGCCAGTTTTTGCTGTTCGGCCGATAGCTGATGCAGGCGGTTAACAGTCTCATTTACTTTTTGCTCAAAATCAAGCTGCTTGTATAGCTCCAGTATCCGGTCTAATTCCTTTTTCAGCGATTTGTTATCCATCTGCATTTTCGAAAGGCCTTCACGGGTATCATCTTTTTGATTCTGCTGCAGCATTTGTTGTAATTTTTCCAGCATGCCGCGCGTTTTGTCGTCAAGCACATTGTTAAACAGGTTTTCAATCTGTTTTTGCATATCCAAAAGCTCCTGTGTTTGCTGCTGATTTTCCTGCCGGTTGTACAGGTTCTTTTTATTATCGTCCTGTATTTCTTTTATTAAGGCATCCAGGTCCTTTCTTTTTTGCAGCAGATCCTCTACTTGTTTTTTTTCATCAAATGATAAAGTGTTTTTATCTACCAATGATTCGCTGAGCTTTTGCGCAGCTTTTTCTACCTGCCCGGCAAGTTTCACCGCCGATGCCATTTTTTGCTTAACAGCAGCAGTGCCTGCGTTTAACTGGTTAGCCAGCGCTGCGGCATCGGGTATATTCAGTGTTTTTTCGGCCGTACGAGCTGTTTTAGGACCGGCAACCGCATCGTTATCGGCCACTTCAAAATAATAGCTTAAACTCTGGCCGGGATTAAGGCCGACTGAGCGCAGGTCCCAGTAATAAAAGAACGCGCTTTGATTACCACTTAGGTCGGCTTTGACCGGTTTGCGGACCTCGCGGATGTTTTTCCCGGTACCTATGCGGTATACTAATCTTAAAGCAGAAAAGCCATGGTCATCCTGTATATGGCCATTAAAATATAAAGCCTTCATACTTACCGAATCGGGCCGTTCGTCGGCTTGTATGGTTGGCGGCTCATCCGCGATTATATTTATACGATAAACAGCAGAATCATTATTGCTTACCTCTTTATTTGCTGCCATGATGGCATAAGTTCCCAGTTTGAGGATGCGCTCGGTATGCGTGAAAATGCCGTTTTTTGTTGGGGATAACCGTTGAGTAACCCGGTTCAGGCTAAATAATAGGTCGCTCGCGTTTTGTGTATGAAGCGCCCAGTCTACCACGGTTCCGGCAGGTACAGTGATGTCTCCTGCATTGTTGATCTCTTCAGGCCTCTTTTTCAGGTAAGCCGGATAAGTAAAGCGCGCGTTGATATGGAGTAATACGGGCTTAGGGTGTACCCTGATATCATAAATAGGCGAGAGGTACCTATTGCCGGATAAGCGGAAGCGGGTGTTTTGCTGCAGATTGTTAAAAAGGAAACTAAAATGGCCAACACTTTTTTTATCGAGTTTAAAAGTAGCGCCTGCCGTTTCTATGTACACGTTATCCGGAAAATTATTGCCTGTCAATATCACATCAAGCTTTAGATCCTGTCCCTGTACCGCCTCAAGCTCTTTGTTGCTAATCTGAAATTGAAAAGGCGATTTCGGTGCATAAAATGTATTATGGTGAATAAGCCGGGCAGTACTCTCCGTAAGTACAGACGGGGCCGTAAAAGCGATAATAATGATCACCGCCGCCGGTGGTATGGCCCATTTGAGGTAACGGTTATTCTCGCGCAGGTCAATAGCCGATGGGAAGCTGATAGGCCTGAGCTTTTCCGTTCGCTGTTTAATACTTGCTTCCAGTAATTC
Organism: Mucilaginibacter sp. MD40; assembly: GCF_002288635.1. Classification (GTDB taxonomy): domain Bacteria; phylum Bacteroidota; class Bacteroidia; order Sphingobacteriales; family Sphingobacteriaceae; genus Mucilaginibacter. Next base: position 952,988 of record NZ_NRSW01000001.1, read on the forward strand.
GCGGTGCTGCGGGTTAAGGCTTAACTGCTGTTTTAGCTGAAGGGTGTTCAGTAGGGCATCATTAATGCTTGAAAAATGCTTGCCTATAATTTCAGCAGCAGCAAAATGGTCAATAGGTTTACTTACGCTTAGCGTAGCCAGCATAGGCGGTAAAACCAGCCACACAAATAGCGCGACGTTAAGCAGTATAAAGAAGTAAAACAATAAGGTACGTACAGAGGTATTAAAGTTTCCGTAGTATTCTGTAATAGCGATAATCAGGTAAGCGGAAAGGATACCGGCACCTAAAAAAATAAGGCCCCGCAGCAGGTTGTTGTAATGATATTTACGAATGAAAATATTGACCTTCTCAATCAGCAGATCATCGTTGTTGGGTGCGGTCATATATTATCTCAGTAATATTAACAGAAACATAACGAAAATAGCACAATAATTAATATGCCACCAGCATGACGTTAATTTTGACATAGTAGGGTAATTTTGCGCCAGTTGGTAAAATAAAAAAACAATAGCGGCTTTCGCTTCGCCGTTAAGATACTAACAAATGGATATTAATACTTTCAAGGCCTTCGGCAGTCGCAATTATCGGTTATATTTCGCAGGGCAATCCGTATCGCTCATCGGTACATGGATGCAAAAGACAGCGGTAAGCTGGGTTATTTATACGTTAACGCATTCTACTTTTATGCTGGGGCTTACTATGTTCGCCAGCCAGTTCCCATCATTTGTATTATCGTTATTTGGCGGGGTGGTATCAGACCGTTACAACCGTTTTCGGGTGCTGCTAACCACGCAGGTTGCCTCTATGATACAGGCTACCATACTGGCCGTACTGGTGCTGCTTAAACATTACGCGGTTTGGGAAATACTTACGCTAAGCGTGATACTGGGCGTTATTAACGCTTTTGATGTGCCTGCGCGGCAGTCATTAGTTTACGAGATGATTGAGGATAAGCAAGACCTGCCCAACGCACTTGCGCTAAACTCATCAATGGTTAACCTGTCGCGGCTCATTGGGCCGGCTATAGCGGGCTTTGTACTGGAAATGTGGGGCGATGGCTTTTGCTTTTTGCTGAATGCCGTTAGCTTTATAGCCGTATTGGGATCATTGCTGCTGATGAAGCTGCCGCCATACATCGGCCAAAAGCATACTAAAAATGTTGTTGGCGAGTTAAAGGAAGGTTTTGCCTACCTGAAAGCCTCTCCAGCGCTCACCTTTGTGATCATGATGCTGGGCCTCATCAGCCTGCTGGTACTACCGTTTAGCACACTTATACCATATTATGCCCGCGAGGTGTTTAAGGGAAATGCAACCACCTTTGGGGTTATTGATAGTGTGATAGGACTTGGCGCGTTTAGCGGTGCTATTTTCCTGGCTTCGTTAAAAGGTGGCAGTAACCTCAAAAAAATATTGAGCATTAATACACTTATATTTGGAATAGGGTTGGTGCTGTTTTCGCATGAAAGTACTTACTGGCTCGCGCTGGTGTTTGCTACAATTGCCGGTTTTGGCATGATGTCGCAGATCACCATTAGCAATACGCTTATACAAACAAGTGTTGAACCCGGCATGCGCGGCCGTGTGATCAGCTTTTATGCTATGGCCTACTTTGGGTTACAGCCAATAGGCGGCCTGCTTGTTGGGTTGGTTTCCAAATGGATAGGCGCGCCGGATACGATTTTATTTGAGGGAATTGCGGCGCTGTTAATAGGCTTATTGCATATCCGCTTTTTAAGAAAGGAAAAACTAAAGCAGCAGGATAACGTAATGGCTGTTGATGAACATCATTTACAGGCTGCTGTTTAATACATAAATTAATGATACCTATATATGCCATCCTGTTAAGACTGTTACTTGCCGCGCTGCTTGGCGGTGTAATTGGTTATGAGCGGCAACGCCATGACTGGGCAGCCGGCCTGCGAACACACATGCTTGTTTGTGTGGGCGCCGCGCTAACCATGATGGTGTCTATGGATGGTTTTGGAGATGTGCTCAACAAGCCGGGCGTTTCGCTGGATCCTTCACGTGTAGCCGCTCAGGTAATTAGCGGGATTGGTTTTTTAGGAGCGGGGACTATCCTGTTCATGAAGAACAAAGTAATTAAAGGACTTACAACCGCCGCGGGTTTATGGACAACCGCTGCTATCGGCCTTTCTGCCGGAGGTGGAATGTACATTACTTCAATAGCCACGGCAGTAATAGTACTCATTATTCTGGCGGCCATTAAACCGATTGAAAAGAAACTGTTTGACAAAAACAAATTCACTTCGTTGCGCATCAACATACAAAGCCATCATACTGATATCAGTGCCATACAACAGGTTTTGCATAACCATCATGTAAAGATGGATGAGCTAAGGATATCGGCAGGCGAGCATGATAGCAGCACAATAACCATTTTGATGGCGAAGGCTACCTCAGGAACGCCATCTCTGGCGCTTTTACATGATATGCGCAACCTTCCGGGCGTAAAAGAAGCGGAACTCGGTCGTTAATTGAAGCGGATTAGCTATAAACACTATTTATAGCTTTAGGTAAGTCGTATTTCCCAGATATCTGAAGGTAGAACAACATTTCTCTTCCACATTACCCTTTCCTACGCGCAGCATCTTTTCTTATTTAAACTAATTATAAATAATATTAGGAAGGAAAATTTCTTTTTATATTTTTGCGCTTAATTAGACTTAATCTAAATAAGAAAATGAAAAACTCTTATACTTACCTGCGCATTATCCTACTTTTAATTTTATCCCTGTTTTTAAATATCTTGATTGTTAAGGCCGATGACGAAGGGAATAACGGCAAGATTACCGGTGTTGTTAAAACCAGCGATGATAAACCGGCTTCGTTGGTAACGGTTACCATTAAAGAATTAAATAAAAGTACTAATACGTCTGATGACGGCTCCTTTATATTCTATAGTGTTAAGCCGGGTACATATACCCTTATTGCTTCGTGTGTTGGCTGTAAACCCGAAGAGCAAACCGTAACCGTTACAGCAAATAAAAAAAGCATAGTAAGCTTTAAAATTAACGAAAGCTCGGCCCAATTGAACGAGGTTATTGTTTCATCAACCAAAACCATTAACCGTAAAAAGTTAAGTATTGGTAAAATGAACGTTTCGCCAATGGAGCTGCCCCAAAGTGTTACCGTAATAGGCCGAGATGTGCTTGACGAGCAACAGTCGCTCCGTTTAAGCGATGTAATTAAGAATGTAAACGGCGTGTATTTATACAGCAGCCGTGGCAATACACAGGAAACCTTTGGTGCCCGTGGCTATAATTTTGGAAGTAATAATATGTTTAAAAACGGGTTCAGGGTTAACTCCGGCGCTGTTCCTGAGATCAGCTCGCTCGAGCGTGTAGAAGTATTGAAAGGCAGCGCTGCATTATTGTACGGTAATGTGGCCCCCGGCGGTATCTTGAATATGGTAACCAAAAAACCTTTATTTACCCAAGGCGGCTCTGTATCTATGACCTATGGTAGTTATGATCTTTATCGTCCATCATTTGATGTTTATGGCCCAATATCTTCCAAATTAGCTTACCGCGTAAATGGTACCTATGAAAACGCCAAAAGCTACCGCGATAATGTAAAATCAGAGCGGGAATACGTTAACCCTTCATTTCTGTACAAAATAAGCGATAAAACAACCATTGTTGTTGAAGGCGATTATCTGAACTACGATTTTACACCAGATTTTGGAACAGGGCAAATCAATAACGTTATTGCCAACGTTCCGCGTAACCGGTATTTGGGGGCATCATGGTCAACCGGGAATACAAAGCAAACTACGGCCACGGCAACCATTAATCACCAGCTTAATAACCTTTGGCAGTTAAGTGGCGGGTTCTCCTATCAGCATTTCAACCGTTCGTACCAAACCACAGAACGCGTGTTACCGGATGCCAATGGCGACTGGGGACGCACCCTAAACAGGGCCAGAACACTTGAAGATTATTACACCGGGCAGCTTAATATTACCGGTCAATTTAATACAGGCGCTGTAAAGCATAATATTTTGGCCGGTGCCGATGCAGACTGGTACCGCAATAATGCCTATACCTACGTTGCAACGGTAAACAAAGTATCTAGCTATCTCGATCAGAATAATACACCGCAAAATGCTATTTATGATAAGATCAATATTTTTGATTTGGATAAATACCCTCTTCGTACGGATAAACCACAAATGAACCCCTTTTATGACATTGTAACCCCTACTAACCGCTTCGGTATATATGCTAACGATCTCATCAGTTTATCTGAAAAAGTTAAAGTGCTTGCAGGTATTCGCTGGTCATATCAATATGTGTCGCCAACTACAGTTACCAATTACACCACGTATGCTACCGCGGCGCAAGCTGTAGGTAAAGAGGACAAAGCGTTTTCGCCCCGCGTAGGTGTGGTTTATAAACCTTTATCCAATACCGCGCTGTTTGCCAGTTACTCCAATTCTTTTGTAACCAATACCGGGACGGATATCAATAACAAACCGCTTGCACCTTCATTGATAGATCAGTATGAAATTGGTGTTAAAAACGACTTCCTGAATGATAAACTGTCTGTAAACGTAACGGCATATCGTATCAAAAACAATAACCTGGCCCAAACAGCGCCATTCGCTGCCGATGGGGTTACACCTAATATTAATACCAATATTAAAGTACTCAGCGGCGAAACAAGGAGCGACGGTGTAGAGCTTGATATAGCAGGCCACCCGGTTAAAGGGCTTGATGTGCTGGCAGGCTACAGCTACATTAATGCTAAATATACTAAAACGGGAACAGCGGTTGGCAGTAACATAGCCGGACAGCCCTTGTTAAATACACCAAAGCATGCCGCCAACACCAGTGTGTTTTATACGTTTTATGACGGCGATTTGAAAGGTTTTAGAATAGGCGCATCGGTTTATTATTTGGGTAACCGTACCGCAGGTAACGCTAATACAGTAGGGCAAACCCAAACCATATCAAGGCTGGTTAATGTACCAAGCTTTACTACCGTTGATGCATCAATAGGTTATATCTGTAAAAGAATTTCCATTATGGGTAAGCTTTCCAATATTGGTAATGTACTTAACTATAATGTACACGAGAACTACAGTATTAACCCTATACCGCCAAGGCAATTCTTAACCACTGTAAGTTATAAATTTTAATGAACTGAATATGGCTGCCTTATCAGAACTGGTAAGGTGGCCCATTCTTAAATATGGACCAATGCTGGTTTTACTTACAATTTGCGGTTTTAACGCAATAAATTATATTTGCAAGCGCTGTTTTATAACAGTACATAAAATTATATAGATTACAAACGGGATGTAGCGTAGCCCGGTATCGCGCCAGCATGGGGTGCTGGAGGTCGTAGGTTCAAATCCTGCCATCCCGACGGAAAGAGCATATCAAACATTTTGATATGCTCTTTTTCATTTATTCTTACCATGTTAAAATTCCGTTCAGTACTAAGAAAATAATACCAATTCTCATTTCAAAGAATTAAATATAAATATATAGTCAACTATATATTTATATTTGCAACGAGATGAATGATGATTTCCTTAAAAAACTGGGCTATAAAGCACTTGATAGTCGGTTAAAAAGAATTAGCGACCGGATGTCGCACGATATACGTAAACTATATAAAGAGATAGAAATCGACATAGAGCCTCACTGGTATTTGGTTTTTATGCTGCTGGAAAATCAGCACAGTGTTTCTATTTCGTACATAGCCGAAAAACTGGGTTATGCACATCCTTCCGCGGTGATGATCGTAAAAAGAATGTCTGACAAAGAATATTTAACGATCACCGATGATGAAAGCGACCGACGCCGGCAAATGGTGTCATTGTCAGCCAAAGCACGCCGGTCAATGCCATTATTTAAAAATATCTGGGACAGTTGTGAAGCTGCGATCCTGCAAACAATGGGGACGGACCTCGGCATATTTATTTATCTCGATAAAATAGATGCCTCGATAAAAAAAATGCCATTTTATGACCGGTTCAAAGAGGAATATTTAAAAAACGTGAAACCAATATAACGCTATGTTTAAAAACGTATCAATCATCCTTTTCCTTTGCATGAGTTATGTTTGCTACCCCAAATCAACGGGCAACAAAGCACATAAAGTAAACATTGGTAATAGTGTGACAGAAATTCTTAAAGAAGAACTTGCTGCGCTTCTGGCGGATCCGCATTTTTCTGCTGTGTCAGGCGCGGTATGCATTAATGGAAAGATCATACAGGTGCACAAAGGAATGTTGGCAAGGGGCAAGAAACCTGATAATAAAACACTTTACGAAATTGGATCTATCACCAAAACCTACACAGGGCTACTACTCTCTCAAGCGGTTTATAGTCACAAGCTCAACCTTGATACGGATATAAGAATTTATCTACGTGGTAGCTGGCCTAACCTTGTTTTAAACAACAACCAACCAGTTACTCTTCGGCACTTAATTACGCATACAGCCGGCTTGCCAATGAACATTAATTGCAATGATAACGGCATATCGGTTCAAGACCAGCTAAAGTGTTTTGACTCTTTTACCAAAAAAGATTTTTTTGAAAATCTCTCTAAGCTAAGTTTGCAAGGCGCCTCTGGAAATACTTATCAATACTCCAATGCTGGTGTACAGTTAGTGGGATATATTCTTGAAGATACCTACCGTATGCCATTTAGTACGCTTTTAAAAAAGTATATATTTTCACGATCCGGAGAACGGGAGACTATTGCTGCCATGAATGATGTTGTAACCACGGAAGTTGCCAACGGCAAAGATAGCCTGGGAAAAACTATGCCACTAGAGAGTAAAGGATATCTGTTTGCGGGTGGGTTAAAGGCATCAGCAACGTCTATGGGATTGTATATGAAAATGTACTTGGAATCCCGGGACCCTGTTATTCTGCAGGCGGAAAAGCTACTTGCGGGCAATCAGCAATATGGCAGAGCCTATGCTTGGAACACCTATAACTTTAATACGGTTAATAGAATGTTATATCATAATGGAGGAACATTTGGAACATCATCATGGATCGCTGTTTATCCACAAAAACGCATCGGCATATTTTTAGTGACTAATGTGATGACAGGCGAATCACAACGACGGCTAAACGAAGTGTCCAACAGGATATTTGATAGGATCACAAACGTTCAAGTAAAGTAACCCGAATTGTAGCATTTAAGTGTGCAATGAAAACAGATTTTATCTTTAACTTTCTTGAACCGGAGCCGGGCATCTCAGCATTTGTCGAGAACATCGGCATGTTCCATAATCAATCGGATACCGCTAAAGAGGTGGTGGTGCTGCCTGACGGCCGTATCGATCTGTTTTTTTGGCAGGCTGGTACACAAGCCTATCAAGTGCTGCTGATTGGTTTAGAAACGGCACCGGAGCAACGCTTTGTACCGCCGCAAACGAAGGCTTTTGTAGTGAGTTTTAAGCCCCTTGCTGTTGAATATATTCTTAAGACACAGGTAGCGGATATAATAGATCTTGCCAAAAGCTTTCCAGAGAACTACTGGGGTTTTGATAAGAATATTTTAAGCGATTTTGGCTTGTTTTATCATAGTGTTTCCGCTAAGATCAAGACAATCATGCCTTTAGCCGTTGACCGAAGGAAAGTAAAGCTCTTTGATTTAATTTACCAAACAAACGGGGAAATGCCAGTTGCGGAATTGGCAGAGCAGGTAGGATGGAGCAGCAGACAAATTAATCGCTACTTTAATCAGCAATATGGACTGTCGTTAAAAGCCTACTGTAACATTTTACGATTCAGGGCCTCTTTAAAGCATATTGCGCAAGGCAAGCTATTCCCTGAGTTAAATTTTACAGACCAAGCTTACTTCATAAAAGAGGTGAAGAAATTCTCCGGTGTTTTGCCTAAAGAACTATCCCGCAATAAAAACGACCGATTTATACTATTATCAGTTTTAAAGGGACAATAGCTTTGTACCTATAAAATTGATATAATATGTTATTAAAGGATAAAAAGATAGCTATTGTTGGCGGAGGGCCGGGAGGACTCACTTTAGCAAGGCTTTTGCAATTAAAAAAAGTTGAGGTAAAAGTCTACGAGCGCGATAAAGACCAGCATGCACGTGTGCAGGGTTCGCCGTTGGATATGCATGAGAAGTCGGGCATCGCTGCGCTTACAAAAGCGGGGCTAATAGAAGCCTTTCAACAAAATTTTATGCCCGGGGCTGATCGAAAACTGATTGTTAATGAACATGCCGAAGTATTTCTGAGCGATCATGATAAACCTGAAGAGAATTTTGGGCACGCGCATTTTAGGCCGGAGATACACCGCGGCACGCTAAGGAAAATATTACTGGAATCTTTGCACCCAAATACGGTAGTGTGGGATAGCCAGTTTCAACGAATGGAAAAGCAAGGCGAGGGTTGGCATCTGTTTTTCAAAGATGGCAGGTCTGCTTACGCCGATCTGGTAATAGCCGCAGATGGAGCAAACTCTAAGATCAGGCCGTATATAACAGACATAAAACCGTTCTATACCGGCATTACCATGTTGGAAGGTAATGTTCCTGATTCGACGGTTAATGCCCCTAATGTACATAAAGTCATAAAAGGCGGTAAAATTATGGCTTTCGGAAAAGGAAAAGATTTGTTAATGGGCCAGAAAGGCAATGGCGATTTAGGCTTTTATGCCAGCATGAAAGTACCTGAGAACTGGGCTGCAACGAATGGGACAGATTACAATAATCATTTACAGGTTTTAAACTGGTTTAAACAAGAATATGCTGATTGGAGCAGGATCTGGCATCCACTATTTGAAAATGCCGAAAAGCCTTTTATCCCCCGGCTAATTTACTGCATGCCTGTAGATCAAACCTGGAAAGCACAGCCAAACCTAACCATGTTAGGTGATGCTGCACATGTAATGCCGCCATTTGCGGGAGAGGGCGCCAACATGGCTATGCTTGACGCGCTGGAACTAAGTGAGTGCCTTACTGATGATAGATACCAAACTCAAATTGAGGCAATAGCCGCATACGAAACAAATATGCGTCAGCGTGCCGCAGCTGCGGCTCTTGAGTCATTAGAAAACGGTGAACGCATGCATTCAGAAAATGCTTTAGAGGAGATGCTGGCCCTATTTAGTGGGCATTGATATCTCTTATCTAATCTAAGATAGGTTTTCATACACCAGCGAAACTTCAACAAAAAGGGCCTTAACATAAGGCCCTTTTTGTTATTCTGCTCTCAGGCTGTCAGCCGGGTTAGCCATAGCTGCTTTTCCGGCCCTTATACTTACTATAATCAAGGCGACAGCTATAATAAATGTGCCGCCAGCGGCAAACACCCACCAGCTTAATGCAGTATGGTAGGCAAAATTTTGCAGCCATTTATTGGTTTGCCACCAGGCAATAGGAACGGCTACAATAAAAGCGAGTACCAGTAGTTTAGCAAACTCGGCCAGTAACAAACCAACTATTTGCGCTACAGAGGCGCCTAATACTTTACGCACACCAATCTCCTTTACACGTCTGTTGGTCATAAAAATCACTAACCCCAGCATACCCAGGCAACTGATAAGTATGGCTACACCTGCAGACCACGACAATAAAAGCGATAACTGCTGGTCCTCTTTATAAAATTTTTCTATGTTTTTATCCAAAAAGGTATAGTCAAAATCCATATCCGGGTAGGTGTTTTTCCAGGCGGTGGTCATTTTGGCTATAGCCCGGTTCCATGTAGCCGGGTCTTGCTGTAGCGCCACATGCATTACATACCCAAATTTAGGCGCCGCGAAATAAATAAGCGGCGTTACAACCGAGCGTACGGATGCCTGGTTAAAATCTTTCATTACACCTACTATGGGCAGCTGATTGCCATTAAATTGCAAAAACTGCCCTACTGCTTCGGCCGGTTGGTTAAAACCGATCTGTTTGGCCAGAGTTTCATTGATCAACAGTTCGCTGGCTGTATCTGATACTGTAATATTACGCCCGGCCAGTAATTTAATTTTATATACGTTGAGGTAGGCCGTATCGCCGCTGCGCGAAGCCACATCCAGTTTAATGTTCTTGCCTTTTTGTTTATAATCTACTTCCGTGGTCATGGTGCCGTTAAAGGCAGGCGACTGGTTGCCAAGACTCACGGCCTGTATTTCAGGAATTGCTGCCAGTTCCTGCTTGAGTACCTGTTTTTTTGCGTTGGGTTTATCCAGATCAAAAGGCACATAAAAGTTAATGATAGCATCTTTACGGAAACCCATGTTTTTTTCTTTAGCAAAGTGGAGCTGTTTGTTTACAACCAAAACTCCTATCACAAATACCTGGGCAATTACAAACTGCGATACAATTAGCGATTTACGTAACCAAGCACTTCCTGAAGCGCTCACCTGTTTATCCTTTAATACCTTAACTGGCTTAAATGCTGACAGCACGAATGCCGGATAAAGACCCGCTATAAGGCTTAGGGTGGTAATTAATGCCAGTAAGAACAGCCATACAGCAGGATTGCCAAACAAATACGAGGCACTTAAACCATCCGGAATAAAGCCGCTAAAAACTTTTAATAATAACGGAATAAGTGCGCAGGAGAAAAGAGCAGTGACGAAGGTTAGTACAAATGTTTCTGTCAGGAATTGGAAAATAAGCTGCTTCCTATCGCTTCCGAGTGTTTTACGAATCCCTATTTCTTTAGCCCGTTCAGACGCGTGCGCAGTAGATAAGTTAACAAAGTTGATAGCGCCAAGCAGTATCAGGAAAACAGCCAGTATAGTAAGGTTACGTATAACCGAAGGGTCAACACTTCCACCAAGATCGGGGTTAAAGTGCACATCGGCTAGCGGCTGCAAAAGGTGTTTAGCTTTTTCGTTTTTTGCATTAAGTTTAAATATAGCGGCTATCTGGCGCTCTACCGTCCCTTTTGAAACATTTGGTAATAGTTTAACCAATAACTGATTGGCGGAGTTGATACTGCCCCACTGTTCTGTTTGATAAGCCTTTTTTAACCCAGTTTGGTAAACAGTATTTAAGGATATATAGCTGTTTTCCTTAAAGTCGCTCTTGGCCTCGGGGTCAGCAACCACGCCCGTAACAGTCGTACGCAAAGTATCACTAAAAACTACCACTTTACCTACTACCTGTCCCGGTGTTAGGTCTGGGAAATAGGTTTTGGCGGTTGATTGGGTAAGTACCAGGTTATATAGGCCATTAAAAGCTGTCGCCGGTTTCCCGGCAAGCCATTTATGCGGGATAATCGCGAAATAGCCCTCGTCGGCGAAAGCGATATTAGATTGTTTCTTAAATACCTTATCCGGGCTGCTGCTTCCCTGGGGAATGGTAACCTTGGTATTCCATCCGTTAAGGTCAAAAAGTGGGGCAATGGTTTCAATACCGCTGCTATTCTGCTTAAGCGCCTGCGCGAACGGTACGGGTATACCGGGAGTTTTCCATCCGTCACCATCGGTAACTACCCGGTAAATACGCTCGCGCGCAGGTTCAAAGCGGTCAAAACTTCGGTCAAAATGGATCATCATAAAAATGATGAGTGCCGCACTGATCCCTACAGACAGCCCAAGCATATTAATTAATGTGGTTACCTTGTTATTCCGGAAATAGCGCAAGGCGGTGAGGATGTAGTTTTTTAGCATGACAGGCTTACATTAATGATATCAGTAGAGTCATTTCAACACATGTGCCAGTATATAAGTATTTATTAATCAATTATTTATATTGGTAAATAAATATAAACTGTACGATTCCGAACAGTAGGTGTGCGGAAACAATCGCGTCCGATCATTTAATAATTATTTAATCAGCATGAATAATTTGTTTATGTATGTTTGCCAAAAACTACTTGTTATGTTACGTTTTATAAAGTCTGCAATTGCGGCATCTGCGGTTGTGGTTTTAAGCTATTCAGCGGTGAATGCGCAAGGCAGAATACATAAAGCCGTATTTATTATAGCGGATGGCATCCCTGCCGATGTAATTGAGCGGCTCAACACCCCCAATCTTAACCGCATAGCTAAAGAAGGTAAATACCTGCGCGCGCATGTTGGCGGCGAGAAAGATGCCTATAGCCAAACACCAACCATATCGGCAGTGGGGTACAACAGCCTGCTCACCGGTACATGGGTAAATAAACATAATGTTTGGGATAACGATATTAAGGCGCCTAATTATAACTATCCCACTATCTTTAGGTTGTTTAAAGATCAGTACCCGCAAAAGAAGATAGCCGTATTTTCGAGCTGGCAGGATAACCGCACCAAGCTGGTGGGCGATGGTTTGCCGCAAACGCATAACCTGCATGTGGACTATAGCGCCGATGGGTTTGAGCTGGATACCGTTAACTTTAAGCACGATAAAGAAAGCGCCTACATGCACCGGATAGACGAAACGGTGATAGCCCGGGCTACAGCTTCAATTAAAACCCAGGCGCCCGACCTATCGTGGATATACCTGGAATATACTGATGATATGGGGCACCGCTACGGCGATAGCCCGCAGTATTACACTGCGGTTGAGATGATGGATAAGCAGGTGGGCAAAGTTTGGGAAGCCATTAAATACCGGGAGAAAAACTTTAAAGAAGACTGGGTAATTTATATTACAACCGACCACGGCCGCGGCGAAAAGGACGGAAAAGGGCATGGCGGCCAAACACCGAGACAGCGCTCTACCTGGATGGTGACCAACGCGCATGACATGAACAGTTATGCGAATTATTATTACCCGGGTATTGTGGATATTATGCCATCGATAGCCAGGTTTATGAATATTCAGATCCCTGAGAAGTACAAACGGGAAATTGACGGAACACCACTGGTTGGTCCGGTATCTATTGCTAATGTACAAGCCAACTATGTGCAGGGAAATATTGACTTGAGCTGGACGGCGCTGAATAAAGCGGAAAAAGTTAAAGTATATGTTACTGCAACCAACAACGTAAAGCAGGGTGGGGAAGATAACTATAAGCTGGTTGGCGAGTTTGATGCCAGCACACAGCATGCGTTTATCCCGGTAAAGGATATGCCATCTGATATATATAAAGTGGTATTAGAAGGTAAATACAATACTGCCAACAGGTGGGTTGTTGTTGAACAGAAAAAGTAAAGAGGAGATCGAAATAAAAACGCCCGGAATCACCGGGCGTTTTTTGTTGGGTAATTCTAATGCGTTAAGCAGGAACACCATCAAACTTTGAGGCGATGTATTGCTCGCATAACCCGAAAGAGAGTGTCATACCGTTGCCTCCGAGACCGTTAATAATAGTTACACCGGTTTCTGGCTCTAAAATTAGTTCGGTTTGGCCATTAGTGAGTTTGGGATAAAGGCCATTCCAGGTTTGTATAACTCGGGTGTCTTTAAGGCAGGTGAATGTTTGCAGGTAATCGGTGATCATAGTATTAATGAACGCTTTGTCAAAAGGATCATGCACCAATCCGTACTCATGCGAGTCGCCAACGGTAAGTTCTCCTGTATGATTTTGTGATACCATCACATGTATGCCCCATTTTAAATATTCGGCATATTCGGTCTCATAACGTTTGCGCAGCGCTGGTAATGACGATGCTGCCTGGAAGCCCGGGTAATGCACCATGGAAAGGCTCCCACAAAGCGATGGGCCAATGCGCCAGTTGTTTGGCTGCGATGCCATGCGCATCATTTGTAATTTACATTTGGTGATATTGGCGTTTGCGAAAAGTTCGGGATAAAGCGTTTCAAACTCTATACCGCTGCATATAAACAGTTCATCGGCGTGATAAACATGGCCGCCAGCCTTCACATAATTGGTTTTAGCTTCGCTAACAGCAGTGTTCCAATAAAATTGCACCTGGTACTTTTCGGCCAGATATTGTGCTACCTTACCAATAGCCTCACGGGCTTCAATGATCATTTCTGTACCGCTCCACAAAGCACCTTTAAGTCCATTGGGATTAACCGCTTCAGATTTTTGTAGGGTTTCACGGGGACTAAGTACAGTACAGTCGCGCAGGCCATTGTTGGCTTCGGCATACTGCTCCATTACGGCTAACTCGTCATGCTGGTAGGCCATGTGCAGCGATCCCACTTCGTCATGCCAGATGCCGGCCTCTTCACATATCTGCTTCCATATACTGCGGGAGAGCATGGCGCGGTCAAATAACGGCCCTGTTGGTTGCCCAATAGGCCATATCATGCCAAAATTCCGTATCGAGGCGCCTACCGCGCGTTCATTGCGTTCAAAAACAGTTACTCGGTAACCCCTTGCAACCAGGGCCCTTGCTGTAGCCAGGCCAACAATACCGGCACCAACAACAATGGCTGATTTCTTACTCATGCTGTAAATAAATTTAAATTTTTGTTCGTGTTTGTTTTGCGTGCGCTTTGCAGGAAGTAAAGCAGGGATAACAGTCCGCTTATAGTACCTACTACCGCAAGTATCAGCAACGCCTCTTTAAAAAAGCTGCTCCAGCTGATGGCCGGGTTGCCCAACTCTTTAACCAGCAACACGCTGATGCTGCCCAGATAGCCAATGGCGTCAGCAACGTACATGATAAACCCTACATTACTTTTATAATGAAAAGACGCGATCATGCGCTCAAAAAATATGGCATTATAGGGTACGTAGCCGGCATATAGCCCAAGGCCCGCAAGGGTCATCCAAATGATGGGACTGATTACACCAGCATTGAATAATAATGTTGATACACCCGCGAGCAGGCATCCCCCAATAATAAACAGGTGGATAATGGCAAAAGCCTTTAAATTTTTTTTTACGATGATGAGCAACCCCATTCCGGTTAATACAAGTAGAGATATCACCGAATCTATACTGGTGTAAATACTATTGCTGGTAATGCCCAGACCATGCCATATCTCTACCTCAAAATTATCACGTACATCGCGTATCACGGTAAGCAAAACATAAACAATTACCGTTAGGATAATACCCGGTAAAAAACGTGAAAGAAAAGCTTTACGCTCGCCAAGTGTCATAGGCGTACGCTCGGTGCGAAGCAATTTGTCCTCCTCTGTAGGCGGCGGTACCGCCTCGAGAATAAGCACAAAAAGCAATAATGGCCCTGCAAACAAAGCACCGGTAGCGAAGGGCATCAGGTATTCGCTAATATGGAAATTATGCATGAGCAAGCGTGCGGTAGTTTTTACAAACCCCGACGCGAATATGAGGCTGATGGAGAGTACCGCTGCCATAAACTCGGTGGCTTTGCGGCCTTCCAGGTAGCTGAATACCAACCCCCAGATCATCCCCAACGGTAAACCATTAATAAACAGGAGTACAATATTATATGGTGCCGGAACAAAAGCGAAGGCGAGTAAGGCCAACCAGGCTATACCAACCAGTATGAGGATACTTTTACCGCGATTTGAGTGTTTAACCTCAGCAATAAAGCGGATACCATAGAACTTGCTGAGCATATACCCAAGCACCTGGGCAATTACCAGCCATGCTTTATAATCAACATGCAGGTATTGGTGGCCGGTAAATGTGCCTGCGGTAAACGCTTTTCGAAATGCATACATAGACGTATACGCTCCAAACGCTGATAAGCCGGCTAAAACCGAAACCACCCCATATGGCAGTTTGCTTACCTGTTTCCTTAACTGTAATTGCAGGCTCATCTGGAGATTAAAATACTAAGATAACTAACACCATGAATTGTTTAGCAATTATAAACTTAGTTTATTAATTATAAACCAACATGGTGTTAAGCTTATTTTAAGCGTTGGCCTTGGCTTCAAAAAAATAAATCACCAGCATGGTTGCCTTGGTACTTCCCGTATTTGACGGTGTGTGCGCCATACGCCCGTCAAAAAGCATACTGTCGCCTTGACTTAAATGATAACGGCTATTATCGCCAAAAACATATTCTATCTGGCCGCTAATAATATACTTGTATTCATAGGCTTCGGTTTCTACCAGTGGGCGATTGGCGTTGGGCTCAAGCTCAAGCAATACAATGTCTACAGTAGAATCTTTTACATGCTGGGTAAATATCCTGTAGTAGTGGAAGCCATCGGCATGCTCCTTTTCAAAGTACTCGTATTCTTTTTTCCTTTTTATAATTAGCGGGAAGCTATTGTTTTTATGCCTGATGTCTTTAAAAAAAACATTTAGGTCTATATCAAGTGCTTTAACAATGTCTATGAGTACAATTAGCGAGGGAATGGTACGGCTATTTTCAATTTGTGAGATAAGGCCTTTGCTCACATTAGCGCGGGTGGCAAGTTCCTGTACGGTGATATTCTTCTCGCGTCGTTTTTCTTTTATACGGTTGCTTATTTGTATCAGCAGGTCGTCTTCCATCAGTAATTCAGGTTGGTTGTTAGGGCAAAGTATATAATATATAAACGTGCATCAAGTAATATTTTGCATATTTTTCAATTAAAAAAAGTATGATGCATACTTAACATAAAACTAATATGCAGTGCTTTTTTTTGTGAATACACAAGCCATGACTATTCACCAGCTATACAGCCCCGAAGAAATTGTAGATAAAGTGTTTGCCCTTTATGAGCAGCACGGTGACGAGGATTATATAGGCGAGCCTGTATCTCAGCTTGAACATATGGCACAGGCCGCGGCGCTGGCCGAGGCCGAGGGCTACGATGATGAAGTAGTGCTGGCCGCTTTTTTTCATGACATTGGCCATTTGTGCGCAGTTGAAGGCGAAGCCGAAAGCATGGAAGGCATGGGAAATGTAGACCACGAAAAGCTTGGTGCCGATTATTTGTTAAGCATGGGTTTCTCTAAACGCATGGCTGATCTGGTGCAGGCGCATGTGATAGCTAAAAGATACCTGACGTTTAAATACCCCGATTATTACGAAAAACTAACGCCGGCAAGCCGTGCCACACTTAATTTTCAGGGAGGGGTAATGTCTGCTGAGGAGGCCGCCGTTTTTGAGGCTAACCCGGATAAAGATCTTATTATCCGTTTCCGCTACTGGGACGACGAGGCCAAAGAACAACACGTACCGGTAACCAACATCGCCCGGTTAAAGCAAATGGCGCTTGATCATTTAAAGCGTAATAATTAAGCCCTCTAATGCTTGTATTAAGTTATTTTTAACATAGCGTAGTATAAATATTACTTCTTTTAGGCCTGCTTAACTTTCCGAACACACATCTTTAAAGTTTACTTAATTTAAACTTAGTTTATAAATAATACACATAGTTTAGTATTGCTGCTGATAAAATCAAACTCACATTAACAGATTTTAAAAGCAGATGAAACAAATTTACCTTAACTTAAACAGGCTGGTATTACTCATTGCCGCCTGCCTGTTTCCGGTGATGTTATTTGCACAAAGCAAAATAACAGGTACCGTAACAGATGAAACGAAGCAGCCTTTGCCTGGAGTAAGCGTAATGCTTAAAGGCTCAAGCCAGGGTACTACCACAGATGTTTACGGGCGGTTTATTATTAACGCCAGCCCCGGCCAAACATTAATATTCAAGTACCTGGGCTTTGCAGAACAGGAAGCTACCGTAGGCACCGCTAAAAATATGATCATTACCCTTAAAGGTGATAACAAAGCGCTTAACGAAGTAGTGGTTACCGCCCTGGGTGTAAAAAAAGAAACACGCCGCGTAGGTTACTCGGTACAAACCGTTAATGGCGAGGATATTACACTTGCCCGCGACCCTAACCCGATTACCGGCTTAACCGGTAAAGTAGCGGGCTTATCAGTTGGCCCATCGGCAGAGCTGTTGGGCGCGCCAAGCGTTAGGCTGCGTGGTAATGCCATATCACTATACGTGGTTGATGGTTTCCCTATCAATACGGATACGTACAACATTAGCCCTGATGATATTGAGAGTTATACCGTATTAAAAGGCCCTGCGGCGGCAGCCCTTTATGGTAACCGTGCATCATACGGTGCTATTCTTATCACCACTAAAAAAGGTAATAAGAATAAAAAAGGCCTTACCGTTGATGTAAACAGCAGTACAGTGATCAATGATGGCTTTTTGGCTTTCCCTCGCGTGCAGCACTCATTTGGTGCCGGTGAAAATACCTATTACAAATTTGTTGATGGTAAAGGTGGTGCACCAGGAGGTGTTGATGGTGACTATGACGTTTGGGGCCCTTACTTTGCCGGCCAGCTTATAGAGCAATATGATAGCCCGGTAATTAATGGTGTTCGCCAGGCAACACCTTACACCGCGCGTGGTGCTAATAACCTTAAAAACTTCTTGCGTACAGGTTATCAAACCAATAATAACGTTGCTTTGAGCGCTAATGGCGATAATTACAACATTCGCTTATCGGCATCACAGCAACACCAGAGCAGCTATATTCCTGAGCAATATCTGGATATTGCCAACGCGAATATTTACGCTTCTTTCAGCCCAAGCTCTCGCTGGAAATTTGAGGGTAACATTAACTTTAACCGCCAAACAACCGATAACTTCCCGGATGTACAATATGGCCCTAACAGTTTAATATACAACATTGCCGTTTGGACCGGTGCCGACTGGGACGTGAACGCACCGGATATTAAAGCCATTTGGCAGCCTGGTAAGGTAGGCGTGCAGTCGCAGTTCGCGGAGTACACCCGTTACCACAACCCTTGGTTAATGGTAAAAGAGTGGACCCGCGGCCATTACAAAAACAATACTACCGGCTACTTATCAGGCAACTACAAGATCAATAACAACCTGAACGTAACCCTGCGTTCGCAAATTGATACCTACGACCTCTTACGCACCGAAAAAATGCCTTATTCGGCTCACCCTTACGGCCGTGAAGGTAACATGGGCGATTATCGCGAAGACCGCCGCAACCTGTTTGACAACAACACAGAGCTGATGGTGAACTATGATTATACAGTTGCCAAATTCCTTAACCTTTCGGGTTTAATAGGGGGTAACATGCGTAACCTGAGCTACAACTCTAACTGGACGTCTACAGATTACCTGAACGTGCCGGGCGTATACTCTTTCAGCAACTCCATGAACCCGGTACAATCAACCAGTTTCAGGTCTGATATGCGGGTGTTGAGCGCTTATTATTCGTTAGATGCCAGCCTGGGTAAATATGCTACCATATCAAGTACAGGCCGTATTGATAAATCGTCAGCGTTCCAAACGCCTACTACCTATTACTATCCAAGCGTGTCAGTATCAACCGTACTGTCTGATTACATACAGCTGCCCGAAGTGATCAGCTTCCTGAAAGGCCGCGCTTCGTTCTCAAACATTCGTTCTGATGCTACCGCAACTACCATTGGCCCTGCGCCGTTTAACTCCATTACCGTATTTGATGGCAGCACAGGCGCGTCGTTGTACACCAACCCGCTGGGTTACGGTACTACCTATAACTCGCCATACAACGGCCCTTCTTATGCTTTAAACACTTCTTTCTCAACAAGCAAGCCTTACAATAGCCAAACGGCAGGTTTTGCAACAGATTACCTGTTTCAACAAGGTATCAAAACATCAACCCGTGTAAACTACGAGGAAGGTTTTGATATTAAATTTTTCCAGAATCGTTTGGGATTAAGCGCGACAGCATTCCAGTATATTGATGGTCCGCAGATCTTAGCCAACCCGATATCTACAGCAACAGGTTACACGGTTGAATATGTAAACGCGCTAAAAACCAAAAAAACAGGTTATGAGGGGTCATTGCAGGGTACACCTATCAAAAACCTGGGTGGTTTCTCATGGAATATCTTAGCCAACATCTCTACTTTTAAAGATGTTTATAAAGAGCTGCCTGCCGGCCAGGGTACTTATAACACCTTCTTTAAGGTAGGTGACCGTACCGATAAATTATACGGCTCTGCTTTCGTAAGAACGCCAGACGGACAGATCATCAATGATGCTGCAGGTAAACCTTTAGCTAAACCGGTTGCACAATATTTGGGTAATATGAATGCCAAATACGCATGGAGCGTTTACAACAAATTGCAGTACAAAAACTTTAGCCTGGGTTTCCAGTTTGATGGTTCTGTTGGTGGTGTTATTGTTGACTATATGCACAACAAAACCATGCGTGGTGGTGCCAACATAGAAACAGCCGAAGGCGCTCTGGGCGCTGCCCGTTACCAGGACTGGGCTAATTATGGCAAGGCCGGATATACAGGTAGCTACGTTGGCGAGGGTGTACAAATATCTAACGGAGGTGTAATTAACTACAATTCAAGCACAGGTGCAGTAATTAACTACGCCGACCTGAAATACGCACCTAACGCAACCAAAACCTTTGTACAGGATTATGTAAGTAAGTACTACGGTGTTGATGAAGCCAACCTGATGAGCAAAACCTTCTCTAAGCTGCGCGAAGTAACACTGGGCTTTGAAATTCCTAAGCAAATGCTGCAAAAAACCTTTATACAAAAAGCATCAGTTACCGTTTACGGCCGCAACCTGCTTTATTTCTATAAAGACAAACGCTTTAAAGATGTTGACCTTGACCAGTATAACTACGCGGCTGGTTTAACCGGCCTGCAATCGCCAACTGTGCGTAGCTATGGTTTAAACTTAAATGTATCATTCTAATCAACAGATAAGCAGTAAAAATGAAAACGATATTAAAAAAATATATACTGCCTGCAGCGCTGCTGCTTTCAGTAAGCAGCTGTAAAAAGAGCTTTAACGAGCTTACCCAAAATACCAACGTGCCTAATAGTGTACCTGCAGCGCTGCTATTTAATGGTATACTTACCAGCACCGCAGAATTGCCTGATGGCCAAAAAGAAGTATACGATCAGTACTACTTGTATAACTATGATTATTATGGTAATAATCGTTATGATTTTGGAAGTGGTGATAACTATTACTCTACACTGAAAAACGTAACGGTGATGGAACAACAGGCAGCGGCAACCGGCGGCGCGGCCATTAACCCTTACGAGGCTTTGGGTAAATTCTTCCGGGCTTACCTGTTTAGCAAAATGAGCCTGGAGATGGGCGATATCCCGATGACCGAGGCCTTGAAAGGATTAGGAAACCTGGAGCCCGCTTATGATCCGCAAAAAACGGTGATGCAGCAATCTTTAGATTGGCTGGAAAGCGCCAACAGCGATTTAGGCCAGCTAATTGCTAACCCCAGTGGCTTTGGTACCGGCGAAGGTGCTACGTTAAAGAACGACATTTATTTTGGCAACGATCTTAAGAAATGGCAGAAAACAGTAAACGCGTTATACATTCGTTTACTGGTGCAGTTAAGCAATAAAGCCTCCGATGCCGATTTAAAAGTACCTGCACGTTTCGCGGCTATCATGAGCAACCCTGCCAAATATCCTTTGATGGAAAGCGCTGCCGATAACATGCAGTATACTTTCGTGATACCTAATAACTACTATCCGATGAACCCGAATAATTTCGGCCAGAGCGGATCGCGTAAGAATATGTCATCAACCTACGTTGGCTTACTTACCTCGTTAAAAGACCCCCGGGTTTTTGTGACCGCAGAACCGGCCCGCGACCTGGTAGATAAGCAAAAGCAAAGCCCTACAGATTTTGCCTCATTTGTAGGCGCTGATCCGGGTTTGGACCAAGGTACCATGTACAACAATGCAGGTTTGCAAAAATATTCTTTCATTAACCGTAAGCGTTATTACTCTACCTATACCGGTGAGCCAAGCATACAAATAGGTTATCCTGAACTGATGTTTAACATTGCCGAAGGAATTACCCGTGGCTGGGCAGTTGGTAGCGCCGAAACTTTTTATCAAAACGGTATAAAGGCGTCAATGGCATCATACGGTATCCCTGAAAATGGCACATTCATCGCCTATTTCTATCGCCCGGGGTCAGATGATATACAGGCTTCAAAAAATTATGATGCGTATACCATAAATGTAGCCTTCAATGAATACTATAACCAGGCGGCAGTTAAGTATGAAACAGGTAATGCCGGTATCACCAAGATATTACAGCAAAAGTATATCGCGCTGTTCCGCCACTCAGGGTTGGAGTCATACTTCACCTATCGCCGTACTGGTGTGCCTAACTTTACCACAGGCCCGGGTACCGGTAACAGCTCCCGTATAGCTAAGCGCTTCCTCTATCCAAATTCTGAGCGTACAGCTAATACCAAGAACTACCAGAGCGCCCTGCAAAATCAGTTTGGTGGCAATGATGACATCAACGGAGTAATGTGGATTCTTAAATAATTGCTCATTTAATATAACGGCCATTCATATGAATGGCCGTTTTTTGTATATGTTATGAAAAAACTTGCACTATCATTATTATTATCAACGGCTATCTTCGGAGCGATTGCGCAAACGCATAAAACCCAAAACATAATTATTGTTACGCTGGATGGTATGCGCTGGCAGGAGGTGTTCCGCGGAGCCGACTCGACCTTGATAAACTCCAAGTACACGGATGATAAAAAAGCAGTTCAGCAAAAGTTTTGGGCTCCATCTGCTGATGAGCGGCGTAAAAAGCTGTTCCCCTTCCTGTGGTCGGTGGTGAGCAGCAAGGGCCAGATCTATGGCAACAGGGACAAGGGCAGCAAAGATGAAGTAGCCAACCCGTACCATTTTTCGTACCCGGGTTATAATGAGATATTCACCGGATTCCCGGATAAGCGTATGAATACCAATGACGCGGTTGCTAACCCAAATATGAACGTGCTTGAATTTATAAACAGGCAGAAGGGATTTGAAGGGAAAGTAGCCATTTTTTCATCATGGGAGCGTTTCCCCCAGATACTGAGTGTTGGCCGCTCGGGCCTCCCGGTATATTCTGGTTATGCCGATGTAAAAGCGCCAGGCAAGAACACCCGCCTGGAGTTCCTGAACGAAATGCAGCATGAGGTACCTAAATACCTGGGCGACTCAACCCGGTCTGATTTTATTACCTACGAGTTTACCAAAGAGTACCTGAAACAGAACAAGCCACGTGTGCTGTACATGGCTTTTGATGAGACGGATGATATGGCTCACGATGGTAATTACAAAGCTTACCTGGAGCGTGCGCAACAGGAGGATGGTTACATTAAAACGCTATGGGATATGGTACAGCGCGACCCGATGTACAAGGATAAGACCACCCTGCTGATCACCTGCGACCATGGCCGGGGAGATACTTCACTTGATGCTTGGCGTGGACATGGTGCCGATGTGCAGCATTCCGAGCAAACCTGGTTCGCGGTAATTGGCCCGGATACGGCGCCCAAAGGAGAGATTGCAGATCAAAGCACTACCTATCACAAGCAACTTGCGCAAACCATAGCGCAGCTGCTTGGCGTCAATTTCCAGAAAAATGCCGGGCATGAAGTTGGCGAGGCCATTACTACCGTTATCAAATAAGATAAACAGTTAACTAAATAAGAAAGGCGGCAATTAGCCGCCTTTCTTATTTAAGTCTAACACTATTGTTTTGGCTGATTCTCCGGCGCTTTGCCTATCAAATCCATAAACTGGTCGAGTTTAGGGGTGATGATGATCTGGGTGCGCCTGTTTTGCGCACGACCGCTTGGGGTGCTGTTATCAGCAATCGGGTTGTACTCACCACGGCCTCCAGCGGTTAAGCGCTTAGGGTCAACCTGGTAATTGTTTTGAAGGGCTTGTACCACAGAAGATGCCCGCAACGTACTCAAATCCCAGTTATTGCGGATGTTTTTCTGCACAATAGGCACGTTATCGGTATTACCTTCAACCAGCACATCATAGTTGCTGTAGTCTGTAATGATCTTGGCAATTTTAGCCAGGGTTGCGCCAGCCTTGTCAGATATTTCATAACTGCCTGATTTGTATAGCATATTGTCGGCAAGTGATATATAAACCACCCCCTTAAGCACCTGTATATCCACACCCTGTGCTTCCTGTGCGCTTAAGGAGCGGGTTAGGTTATTGGTAAGCACCATATTGAGCGAGTCGCTTTTATTTTTGGCGTTCACCAGTTCCTGTATGTAGCGGTTGGACCGGTTGATCTCGTCGACCAGTTTTGAAATATTGATATTGCCCTGCCCGTTAGAGGATAAACACTTGTCAAGCGCGCTTTGCAACTGCTTATTGTTGGCCCGCTCGGAAGCCAACTGGTCGTCGAGGCTTTTTATTCTATCGCTGGCGACTGCGTAATTTCGCTCGGTAAGCAGGTATTTGCCTCGCAACTCGCGGGTATTGCTGTCAAGGCGGTTATAGCTGGCCTGTAAGTCGTTGTATTTTTTATTACTTACGCAGCCGGAAACAGCGATGGCCGCTGTAAGTAGTACCGGAAATAACATTTTGATTTTCATGGTGTTAATGTATTTTGTTAAAAATCCAAACTTATCAATGTGTTAACCACTAATATGTTTAAAGGTTTTTAACGCCTTAAGCTCAAACAAATTATTTGAAACAAAAACCATATCATTGCGTTTAGAGAGTTTACTCGCGGTGTATACTCGCAATAATATACTAATTTATGAAAAAAACACTGACACTCCTTTGCACCTCTTTTGTAATATTATTTAGTGCCTGCACAAAAAGCGGAGAAACACCACAGCTATCAGATAGCAACTGGACTTTTAACGGGGTTATCCACTTTGCTACCACTTCAAACAGGTTAGAGGCATCGGGTACCAACGCGGCGTACGTTAACTTTACTGATAAAAATAAAGACCGTAACGGAACGCTGACCGTGTTTTTTAAGGCATTGCCACGTGTTAACGCTTCGTATACTATTGTTAGAAGTTCTGCTGCATTATCAGATACGCAATGCGCTATTACCACAAGTGACGCAACCGGTACAGGTTTTATATTTTCAGGTACCACGACCGCGTCTGTACAGGTAAGCTTTGTGGATGGAAAAATAAAAATAGACATCCCGTCTATTGCCATGAGCACGGCTGCTGGTTCAGAAAATTATACCTTACAAGGCTCAGTTTACGAGCGCTAAGAACGATAAAAAAGAAGGCCCGCACATGCGGGCCTTCTTTTTTATAAAAACTCTGATATAGGTTCGGCAACCAGGGCATTACCAGCTTTATCCAGGTATGTACAATACATAGACCGGGTATCAACCACCCACCTTTCAACCCCGCATTCGGCGCATAGCCTGCAAAAAGTAAAAAAATCTGAATAACCCTGCTGGTGTTGGCGTATACACTGCTGCAGGGCATCGGCATTTCCATTATCGTTGATACTTTGAGGATGATACTTAGCCTCTCCGCTCAATTCATAATCGCCGGCACCTGTATATACGGTAGCACCGTTAGCCACATAAAAAGTATAGTATAAAAGGCCCGCTTTTTTTATTTCCTGCACATAAGC
Source organism: Mucilaginibacter sp. MD40 (assembly GCF_002288635.1). Lineage (GTDB taxonomy): Bacteria > Bacteroidota > Bacteroidia > Sphingobacteriales > Sphingobacteriaceae > Mucilaginibacter. The sequence continues at coordinate 978,188 of NZ_NRSW01000001.1, forward strand.
CGGGAAGTCGGCACCGCTTTTAACCTTACTGTGAGCGGCTTGCATTTGTTGTATTGTAAACATGCGTAAATTGTAAAAGCGATTATTTAATTCCGGGTATATTTTAATTGGAGCTATCAGCGTCGTTCTCTGAGATCACCAAATGTTTTACATAAGGTTGCAACGCGGTACATGGCTTTTGGATCTCAAATCTCACCTTATAAATATACTAAACTTACAAAAGCCACGTATGGTTTATTTGCCTATGATGGCCATTGTTAATACCTTGGCTGCACATCAATGATTATATATGGAAAACTTGCTTGCAAGCAATATAGCCGATACTTTCTTAACCCAATTACAGTGTCCGCAGTGCGGTGCTGTGTACGCTGCATCTGATCTCAATACGGTGTGCAGAACTGAGGGCTGCCACAGCACCCTTTTTGCCCATTATAATACCACTGTACATTTTGACAAAAGCGTGCTGAGGTTGCGCCCTGCCAATATGTGGCGTTACCGGGAAATTCTGCCGGTAACTAACCCTGCAAATATAGTGACGCTGGGAGAGGGCTTCACCCCGATAATACCAATAGTCAATTCCCCAAATGTAACGGAGGGAAACGAGTTGCTCATTAAAAATGAGGCAGGCAATCCTACAGGATCCTTTAAAGCCAGAGGGATAAGCATGGCGGTGTCAAAAGCGAAGGAACTGGGAGTAAAAACCATTGCTATACCCACTGCGGGGAACGCAGGAGGGGCCTTGTCGGCCTACGCGGCAAGGGCGGGCATAAAGGCAGTAGTGTATATGCCCCAATTAACACCCGCTTTATTTAAAGATGAATGCCGTTTATACGGGGCTGATTTAGTTGAGGTAGACGGTAATATTAGCGACTGCGGCAAACTGATCCACGATCAGGCGGCAGAAAAGGGCTGGTTTCCCATATCAACCCTACGTGAACCCTATCGCCTGGAGGGTAAGAAGACAATGGGTTATGAAATTGCTGAACAACTGAACTGGCAACTGCCAGATGTTATATGTTACCCCACTGGCGGCGGTACAGGCCTTATTGGTATATGGAAAGCATTTGATGAGATGGAGCAGCTGGGCTGGATAGGCTCTGAACGCCCGCGCATGGTAGCCGTACAGTCTGAAAGCTGTAATGGAATAGTGAATGCCATTGACAACAACAGCGACAGTGCCAGTTTTATTGATGGTGGCTTCACCATAGCCAATGGGTTAAGGGTGCCTAAATCTTACGCTGATAGGATCATCATTAAGGTGCTGAGAGAAAGCCGGGGAACAGCTATAGCTATTAGCGACAGGGAGATGCAAGCAGGAGTAAGGGAACTGGCTATAAATGAAGGCCTATTTGTGGCACCGGAAGGCGCGGCTTTATGGCAGGCATATAAAAAGTTAAAGGCCTCGGGATGGATTAATTATGGCGAGCGTGTTGTACTGGTTAACACGGGCAGCGGCTATAAATACCTGGAAAACATTGACAGGCACTGGTAAATCTCTCCCTGTATATTGTCGTTATCGGCCCTTGTCTCAGGTATTTTACCACCTTATATTTACTTCTACAGGCTGTTATTGAGTTGCATTAATAGCTTGCCTTTTTGAATGGTTAAATAAATTAAAGTACTTATTATGCTTAAAGAATCAAAGGCGTTTAGCGGCTTCTCTGTAGATGATATTGGCGCGGCCGAAAAGTTTTACGGGCAAACGCTCGGACTTGAAGTTACAAGAGATAGTGAAATGGATGGCATACTTTATCTGAAAATAGCGGGCAATAACAATCACACATTAATTTATAACAAACCCAATCATCAGCCAGCTACTTACACTATTTTAAACTTTCCGGTAAGCGATATTCTATCTGCTGTTCGGGGACTAAAGGAGCGCGGAGTACAGTTCGAGAGCTATAATGGTGAGTATATTAAAACAGATGAAGATAACATTCAACGTGGAGGAGGGCCGTTAATTTCATGGTTTAAGGATCCCGCCGGAAATTTCCTTTCTGTAATACAAATCTGATAGGGTTGACTTCTCCTATTGGTTAAATTTGTAAAACCATCGGTTGTTGTCGCATGTTGTTATAGGCATGCTGGCTTTGCCCCGTAGCCGCTAAAAACCATAACAACCACCCATGAGCCTGAAAAAATATGCTGAAAAGCGGGATTTTAATAAAACCGCTGAACCTCAAGCCGGTAAAAGTAAGGACAAAAACAAACTCATGTTTGTAGTTCAAAAGCACGATGCGTCTCACTTGCATTACGATTTTAGGCTGGAGATGGATAGCGTGCTTAAAAGCTGGGCTGTACCTAAGGGCCCATCTCTCGATCCTAAAAATAAGCGGTTGGCGATGATGGTGGAAGATCATCCGTTTGACTACCGTAATTTTGAAGGTATCATTCCGCAAGGTGAATATGGCGGCGGTACAGTGATTGTTTGGGACCAGGGGACTTATGAACCAATTGAAGAAATAAAGGGGAAAAAAGCTCAGGAGAAGCACCTTTTAAAGCAATTAAAAACAGGTTCGCTTAAAGTTAAACTTCATGGCGAAAAACTGGAGGGCGAGTTTGCCCTGGTAAAAACCCATGGCATGGGCGAAAATGGATGGCTGCTGATCAAGCATAAGGACGAATTTGCCTCCGGTAAAGACATTACTAAAGAAGATAAATCTGTATTGTCTGGCAAAACCATTGCCGCCATGGAAAAAACTGGAGACAAGGTGTGGACTGAGGGAGGGGAGCACGAGCTAAAAAAGGAAGTAAAAAAATCCCCATCAAAAAAAAAGACAACGCCATCGAAAGCAGATGATGCTATTGAAGAAATGGCCAATGAGCAACCCGAGGAAAACATTGATACAGCAGCCATACTTAAAAAAGCACCCCAAAGCAAAACTCCTACAGGTATAAAACCGATGTTAGCTACACTGGTTAATGAGCCCTTTGATGACCCTGACTGGATATACGAGATAAAGTGGGATGGTTACAGGGCTCTATCATTCATTAACAAAGGCCAGGTAGAGATTTTTTCACGTAATAACAAAAGCTTTAATGAAAAATATTACCCGCTTGCGCGTTTATTGGCAGGGTGGGACATCAATGCGGTGGTTGATGGTGAGATCTTGGTTTTAAACGACAAAGGCGTATCAGATTTTGGAGCCCTGCAAAACTGGCGTAGTGAAGCTGACGGTGAACTGGTGTACTATATATTTGATATTTTATGGTACAATGGCAAAGACCTTACGAGCCTGCCGCTTAGCCAAAGGCAGGCCATACTAAAAGAAGTTATTCCGGATAATGACGACCGGGTACGCCTGAGCCAGACTTTTAAAGCCAACGGTACGGAGTTTTTTGAGGCTGCCCGCAAAATTGGCCTTGAAGGTATTATGGCTAAAAAGGCAAGCAGCACTTACATACCTGATAGCCGCTCAAAAGAATGGCTTAAAATAAAGATCAACAAAAGGCAGGAGGTAGTAATAGGCGGCTTTACGCGTAATGAGGGCACATCTAAACAATTTAGCTCATTGTTGCTGGGTGTTTACGAGGGAGATAAGTTGCAATATGTAGGGAAAGTAGGTACTGGCTTTTCTGATAAGCTGCAAAAGGAAATGATGGGGTTGTTTAAGCCATTAATCGTAAACGATAGCCCGTTTGGATTTGAGCCCGATGTCAATAAACCATCCCGTTTTCGCCCTAATCCGCCTAAAGCAAAGGCTACATGGCTAAAGCCCGAACTGGTATGTGAGATCAGTTTTGCTGAAGTAACCAGCGATGGCGTTTTCAGGCACCCCTCATTTGAAGGTATGCGGGTTGATAAAAAAGCCAAGGACGTAGTACGTGAAATTGCCGGCGAAACCGATGAAATTGTAGAACACTCAACCGAAAATGAAAAAGAGGAGAAATTGGTAAAAGCACCTTCAGCAAATACCAAACGCACGCTTCTAAACCCTAACGAAGAAACACAGGTAAAAAAAATATGCGGACACGACCTTAAGTTTACCCACCTCAGTAAAGTGTACTGGCCAGCCGAGGGGATTACCAAGCGGGACATGTTCAATTATTATTACCAGATCGCTGAGTACATATTACCCTATTTAAAAGACAGGCCCCAGTCACTCAACCGTTTCCCGAATGGTATAAAAGGTTCAAGTTTTTACCAGAAAGATGTGAAAGGGAAATCGCCCGACTGGGTACGCACTTTCCCGTATACTACCAGCGACGGCGAGCATAAGGAATATTTGGTAGGGCATGATGAGGCAACACTTTTATGGATGGCATCGTTGGGTTGTATTGAAATGAACCCCTGGTTTAGCCGTATTAATGCACCTGATAATCCTGACTATTGCGTTATTGACCTTGACCCGGACAAAAATACCTTCGATCAGGTAATTAGCGCGGCGCAGGAAGTTAAAAAGGTTTTAGACGCTATTGATGTACCTGCATGCTGCAAAACATCCGGGTCTACAGGGATGCACATCTATATACCGCTTGGCGCGAAATATGATTATGACCAATCGCAAATGTTTGCACGACTCATTGTAAACATTGTACATCAGCAGATTCCCGATTATACCTCGCTTGAGCGTATGGTAAAAAACAGGGATGGTAAAATGTATCTTGATTTTTTACAGAACAGGCCCGGTGCTACTATAGCCGGCCCTTATTCGCTCAGGCCGAAACCTGGTGCTACAGTTTCTATGCCCTTACACTGGGATGAGCTAAAACCCGGACTTACCATGGAGCAATTTAATATTAAAAGTGCCGTTGAACGTGCGCGTAGCGAAGGCGACTTATTTAAAGGAGTGCTTAATAAAGGAATAGACCTGTTAAAGACCATAGAAAAAGCCAAAAGCATATTTGATGTGTAATCAATAGCTTTTGGCTTCAGCCATTATGCGGCGGCAATTTGCATTTTAACTTTATTGATCAGCGCCGTCATATCAAACGGTTTTTGCAGCACATCATCCGGGGCGCCATTTTGCGAAAGGGCATCTTCCAGATCATCTTCTCCAGAACAAATGATCACCGGCACGTCGCTTGTCTCTTTATTCATCTTCAGTACCTTGCAAATATCTTTGCCGTTCAATCCCGGCATGCATGCATCCATTATTAACAAATCCGGGTGCTTGCCCTTAACTTCTTCAATCACACGTTCGCCATCATTTAGTGAGTAAACGTCATATCCGCAATTCTTAAGTATGTAACTCATTACTTCTACAATGAGTTCATTATCGTCAACAATTAATATTCTCTTTGCCATCTCTGTATCTTCCTCTACTACAGCCGCGTTGCAAAGCCTGTGCCGAATTATGCAGCAGGTTAAAAATTAACTTAAAAACAAAAGCGGGATAGTTATCTATCCCGCTTTTGTTAATGTGTGTATAATTAATTAAACATGTATAAACAGTTCTTCCTTAGCCCGGCGTACTTTGGCTAATTGCGCGTAGTCATCGTCACTGGCACGAGAACCTACGGTAGTAATAACGGTTGCGGTTAAACCCTTTTCAGTCAAATTTAAAATATCATTATAACGCGCAGCATCAAAACCTTCCATAGGGCAGGCATCTATACTTTGTTCAGATGCGGCGGCTAATAAAACGCCCAGTGCTATGTACGCCTGCTTTTGAGCCCATGTTGTGAGTTCCTCTTTTGTGCGACTATTGATGGTACCAAGCACCATGCCTTCGAAACCGGCAAGGCTTTCACGCGGGATGTTACGTATAGCGGCAGTGCTATCCATGTATTTTTTTACAAAGTCTTCATTGATATTGGTTTCAACTGCGAAAACAATTAATTGAGAAGCATCTGTAATTTGAGTTTGTCCGTAGGATGCTTCTTTTAAACGCTCACGTACAATGGGGTCCTCAACTACTAAAATGCGGTAAGGCTGCAACCCATATGAAGATGGCGCCAGCTGAATAGCGTCTAAAATATAACCTAATTTTTCGGAAGCAATTTTTTGAGTATTGTCGAATTTTTTGGTGGCATAGCGCCATTTTAATTTATCTACTAATGACATTTTTTTCTGATTTAATGGGACAAATATATATGTTGCAACATTCAACAACAGTCAGCCTATGGTAAGGTTTTATTTATTAGGCAATTAAATCAAAATTCGTCAGCAGGAGAGGGCGTTTCAACGATATCGCTTTTAAATGAAATGTTTTTATTCGCAATATCAATCACAAAGTTATAGTAGGAGTGTTGGTTAACATGGTCTTTTACTAAATCCTCGCAGCCAAAAGTAAGCTGCATATCATAACCAACCCTTAATCGTCCGCTCAATGTTTGCAGATCAAATGCAACAAGCGTAAACACCAGATTACTGATAGTTGATGGCCCGAATTTGGGCTTATTCTCATACTGCAATGCAGATATTAATGAGGGATAAGCGCGGCTATTCGGATTAAATAAAGCCTCTATAAAGCATAGGATATCATCCGGGCCATCGGGCTTACTAAAACCAATCGGTAAAGCGATGTTAAATGATTGCTGCATTACGGCATCCGGTCTTTAAGTTCACGCTCCTTTTCTTTGCCTTCCTCTTTAAGCCGTTTTTTCTCGGCCTTTATTTCTTTTTTGGTTTTACCGGCGGTATCTACATTGTCAATTTTGTATTTATATTCCGCTTTTACCTTCTCAATTTCCTGCTTAAGCCGGGCTTTAATAGCGTCGTTAGTTTCCTCAATCTTCTTTTCCATGGCTGCCTGCGCGGTATCTTTTTTACCAAACAAGCGCTGGAAGAAGTTGGGTTTCTTAGGTTCTTCAAAAACAGGCGTAACGCCTACGCCCGCGGCATCATCATCGTTATCGGCCTGGCGTATAAGGCTGTCTGCTGTGGCGGTATCAATCGGTGCTATCTGGCGGCGTAAGCCTTCGCGTAAGCGTACATTGTAAAACCCGTACGCGTTGCTATCCGGTTCGGTAAGCCCACGTTTAGCCATAAGGCGGCCAATAAGATTAAAATAACCATGCAGCCGCTGCCTTAGGGTGCCGTCGGGTTCAAAAGCGTATAAGCCTGCTTTAGGGTTAGGCACTATACTGGCCAAAAAGATACTTTCGCCAAGCGTAAGCTCTGACGGCGCTTTGCCGAAATAATAATGTGATGCTTCTGAGATACCATATATACCACGGCCCCATTCAATAATGTTGAAGTAAACCTCCAGCATACGGTTCTTACTCATAATGCGGTTGTTCTCAATCAGCCATACAATTAAGATCTCCTCGATTTTCCGTGACAGGGTTTTGTTGCGTGTTAAAAAGGCGTTCTTGATCAACTGCATGGATATGGTACTGCCGCCACGCTTAAATTTCTTTTCTTTAATATCCGTTATGAACGATTTGCGTATAGACTCATCAACAAAGCCCCGGTTGGTATAAAAAGAGGGGTCTTCGGCCGTCATTACCGCGTTGCGTAGGTTGGGCGAAATCTGGTTAAGGGGGGTAAATTCCGGGTTCTCCGGGCCAATAGTATGGGGTGGCATAGGCTTGCCCTTTTCATATGGCACATACACAAATGTTTTGTTGAGTTTGCCGAGATCAACCTTGCCGTATTTAAGTATCCTGAAATCGTTACTCTTTTGCAGGGTTGAGTTAAAAACCATATCATCAATATGTGCCCAGTTGAGATACATATCCAGGCTGTAATTGAGCTTCCCGCTTACCTGTATACCCTCAAGAGATTCAAACATGCCTGTTGGGAACGAGTCGAAAACGTCCTGAGCGTTTTGCCAGTCGGTTTTAAACTTTACCTCGTAGATCTTTACCGGGTTTAGCGTGTATTTTATAAAAGGATGCGCAGAGAGCTTTTTAAGGTGAATAACCGACGAACTATCAAGTGATACAAAGTTGGACCCAACCACAAAATTGGCATCAATAGAGCCATTAGGAACTACAATATCCTGGGTAGATAGCCCCGGATGGTTAAGCAACAGGTTACGGATAGACCAATAGCCATTTATTTTGGTTTCGCCGCTGCTGTGGCTAACATTGCTGAGGCGTGTGGTAATGGTATCGAAATTAAGCTTCAATTTAAATTTCTTTTCTATCAGCGGCAACTCTACTTTTTTTCCCTCCGCATATAGGCGGATATCAATGTCTTTATCAGACGGCACCATTTTCCCATCCACATGCCAGGTAGATTCGCCTTTATTAACATTGATGGTAGAATTAAGCTTTCCATTTTTGATGGAAGCCGTAGTGGTAAGCAAGGTAAGCGTAGTGCTGTCATCCCTAAAACTTGTCAGGAAATTTTTGAGCGAAAGGTTGTCCGGGATTTTATACAATACCTCGTTGATCAGCCTGTTGGAAACATCCGACAGATCAACTTTATGGCCGGTATCGGTTGTATCCTTCTTCTTTTTAAACAGGAAATCGAAGTTTTTTACACCTTTTACACTGGTAAGGTTAAGGTGCCCGTCCTGCAATACTACGTCGCCCAGTTTGATATTGCCAAAAATAAGCGGCAATACTTTTACACTTACATCAAACCGTTTAACAGAAAATAGGCTGTCGCGCTGCTGAGGTACCACGCTGATATTCTCAAAGGCAACTGTGGCCATCCCGGTAAAGCGGGCCGAGCCTATTTTTACATCTAAATTATAATCCCGCTTGGCTTTTGCCGTAGCTTTGCTAATAGCTTTTTGCAAAAGCACCTCACGCTTGCTGTAGGCAACATACCCGCCAATGGCTATCATTACAACTAATACAGCAATAGTGATCAGGGCGATACGGATATATTTGGGGTTGATGTGAAAACGGCGCATAGATGATTTTTGCATCAAAACTAAACTAAATATAATGTGCTGCAAACGGAAGCGATGAGCAAATTGTTTTCTTAACAAACGCAGGCTGCTACCTGTTTTCGTATTTTTGCAGTTAAATAAATATGGAAATCACCAAACAACAAGTACTACAAGCCCTTAGCCATGTTGAGGAGCCCGACCTGAAAAAAGACCTGGTTACCCTTAACATGATCCAGGATATACATATTGATGGTAACAAATTGAGCTTTTCGGTAGTACTGACTACTCCGGCATGCCCCTTAAAAGGGCTGATCGAGAATGCCTGCCGTAATGCCATAGCCCACTTCATCAGTAAGGATATAGCGGTTACCGTGAACATGACCTCGCAGGTTACTACGCAACGTAATACCGGTGTACCCGGTGTTAAAAACATTATTGCGGTAGCCTCGGGCAAGGGTGGTGTGGGCAAATCAACCGTATCGGTGAACCTGGCCCTGGCGCTGTCAAAAGCGGGTGCTAAAGTGGGGTTAATTGATGCCGATATTTATGGCCCGTCCATCCCTATTATGTTTGGCCTGGAAGGCGCGCGCCCTATGGCCACACAGGAGAACGGCAAAACTCGGATTGAGCCTATTGAGAAGTACGGTATAAAGCTATTGTCAATAGGCTTCTTTACCGATCCTAACCAGCCCGTGCCATGGCGAGGGCCAATGGTATCAACAGCGGTTAAGCAGTTGTTTAACGATGCTGATTGGGGCGAACTGGATTACCTGGTTATCGACCTACCTCCCGGTACGGGAGATATACACATCACGGTTACCCAGAGCTTCCCTATTACAGGTGCTGTGGTTGTAACCACGCCGCAGAACGTAGCTCTTGCCGATGCTAAAAAAGGCATAGGCATGTTTATGATGGAAGCCATTAACGTACCCGTGATGGGCATTGTTGAAAACATGGCTTACTTTACCCCGGCAGAACTGCCTGAAAATAAATATTATATTTTTGGTCAGGGCGGCGGGCAGAAACTGGCCGCGCAGCTTGAGGTGCCATTTTTGGGCGAGATACCGCTGGTGAAGAGTATCAGCGATTCCGGCGATGCCGGTAAACCCATTGTGCTGGATGAAACCAGCCCTATGAACCAGGCATTTATGCTGATGGCCGAACGTGTGGCACAACAGGTATCCATCATCAATGCCGAAAGAACGCATGTTTTAAATGCGGTAAATAATTAATATCTTTACTTAAAAGTATATATAAATGAGTTTAAATGATCAGGTGGAAGCGGCGTTAGATACCATAAGGCCTTATTTGGAGGCCGATGGCGGTAACGTTTCTGTTGAAGAAATAACCCCTGAAAACGTAGTAAGGCTTAAATTGCTGGGCTCTTGCGGTTCGTGCCCCATGAGTATCATGACGCTTAAGGCGGGTATTGAACAGGCTATAAAAAAGGCCGTGCCTGAAATAACGGCTATTGAAGCCATTAACCTGACAGCAATGGATGACCCCAATGCTGTGCTTCCGGAAAATTTACGATAGTGTTAAGTTTTGTTAAAAATTGAATTGCCAAAGTACCATGCAGTATTTTTGCTGCCCGTAGATAATAAAACGAAATTCGGCACGTATTTGGTGTGATGTTGAAGACATGAGAAAACTGTTTGGCATAATATTATTTTTACTGTTATCGGTATCGGCCTTTGCGCAAAACAAAGAGAAGCCGCTGGTGCAGTTTAGTGGTATTGTATATAATGCGGATAGTACCAATGTAATTGTTCCTTATGTAACTATTACCAACTTAAGCAATAACAAAAGTGTTGTTATTACCAACTACAATGGCTATTTCTCATTTGTTGCTCATGAGCAGGATACATTGCAATTTACCGCTATTGGATATGCGGCTACTATGGTAACCATGCCTCAGAACGCTAAGAACAGAAGCTATACCACTAAGATTGTGCTTAAGCCGCAAATAACCAACCTGCCGATGGTGAGGGTATTCCCATGGGCTACTACTGATGAGTTCAGAAAAGATTTTGTTAATGCCAAGATAGCGGATGACGACCTGGAAATTGCCCGGAAAAATATCAGCCGTGCTTCTATAACCGCCATGACCAACACCCTGCCACGCGACGCGCAGGAGATACAGGCGGCCAACACACAATCCATGCATAACGAGATACTCAATTCACACTCACGCACCAATCCTTTGCTGAACCCGCTTGCATGGGGTAGCCTTATAAAATCCATTGTAGACGGAGGGGGTAAGTAAGGAGAGGCAAGATATAAGAGTCAAGAATCAAGATAGAATAAAGAAGCCGCTTAATGCTAAGCGGCTTCTTTATTTTATGCAGGCTGATGAGCTAAGTGGCTCTTGATTCTTGACTCTTATGTCTTGATTCTAAAAGACTACCTGCCTTTCTTAGCCGCCGGGAATTTCATGCGGTAATCTACATCAACGGCGCCTTTTGAAATATCGTTCAGTTTCTTTTCTATTAAACGCTTGCGCAGTGGGCTCAATTTATCGGTAAATAATTTACCTTCAATGTGGTCATATTCGTGCTGTATGATCCTGGCAGCCATCCCACTGAAGGTTTCTTCATGGTGTTTCCAGTTTTCATCATAATAGGAAATACTTATAACAGGCTTGCGGCTTACATCTTCGCGTATATCCGGTATGCTCAGGCAACCTTCGTTAAATGACCATTCCTCGCCGCTTTCATCAAGCATGGCGGCATTTATGAAAACCTTTTTAAAGTTTTTTAGCTCCGGTTCCTCATCGTCAAAAGGGGTAGCGTCAACCACAAATAAGCGCATGGACATGCCCACCTGTGGGGCGGCCAAACCTACGCCGCGGGCGCCATACATGGTTTCAAACATGTTATCAACCAGTTCTTTTATATGCGGGTATTCGTCGGGCTCAATCGCAGTCGCTTTTTTACGTAAAACAGGATCGCCGTAGGCTACAATCGGATATTTCATTTTACAAAGGTAAAGGTTTTATTTATTTAGGCTCAAACAACAAGGTTATCATACGGTCATTATCAAAAATTTCATTGCTGATCTCCAGCAACTGATCAGCGGTTACCGCGTTAACTTTGGCAAATACATCTTCAAGCGTATCAATGTGGCCAAAATCCATCAAGCTTTTGGCCATGGAAATAATTAAGCTCATGCGGCTTTCCTCGGCAAGGGCAATTTGCCCTATAAACTTTTCTTTCGCCTGTTTCAGCTGCACCTCGCCCAAGCGGTTATCGCGCAATTTTTTCAACTCGCGCTCTACAAGTTTAGCGGCCTTTGCGGCTTTGCCGGCATCGGTGCCAAAGTATATGGAAAATATACCGGTATCGGTAAGCGAAGTGTAATTAGACTCTATGGTATAGGCAATACCATGCTTTTCGCGTATCTCCAGGTTAAGGCGGTTGCTCATGCCCATGCCCCCCAAAATGTTATTAAGCAACAGCAGGCCATATTTATGCTTATGAGCCGATGGATATGCCCTGCCGCCTATGATACAATGGGTTTGCGCAATGGGCTTTTGCACAACGTAAGTGCCGCTGGCTACAGCTGATGGCGATATACGTTTTTTTTGTTTAGTATTTTCAGCAAGGTGGCCTAAGTACTTTTCGCACATCTTTATCAGCTTCTCAAATTTATAATCTCCGTAAACGGCAAACACCATTTGGTGGGTGTTGTGAGTAGCTTTAATGAATTGATGAATGTCCTGCTGCGAAATAGCCGCAACGGTTTCAGTAGTACCTAAAATATTGTTGCCTATAGGATGGCCTTTAAACAAATACTCTTCAAAATCGTCTTGTATGGCTTCTTCGGGCTGGTCCTGGTAGGAGGCTATCTCGTCAAGGATAACGCCGCGTTCTTTCTCCATTTCATCTTCAGGGAATGTGGAATGGAAAATAATATCTTCAAAAAGGTCAACGGCCCGCTCGAGGTGCTGGTTCAGGAGCGAGGCGTGTATGCAAGTATACTCTTTGGTGGTATAAGCGTTGAGATCGGCGCCCACAAGCTCCAGTCTGTTAAGTATCTGCGTGGTGTTGCGGCGTTGGGTTTCTTTAAACAGCATATGCTCTATAAAATGCGCCAGGCCTTCTTTCCCGGGCAATTCATCACGCGAGCCTGCGTTAAATACAAAGCAACAATGCGTAATAGGCGATGGTGAATGTTTAAAGAGTATGCGGATACCGTTTGATAAGGTATGTATCTGATGGTCTGTCATAAAACGTTCAAAGATAGCGTATAAACATGCAATTTGTTTGCGTTTATGTATGTTTACAATATGAAATTACAAATAGCCGACCTTGAGTTTGAACCCTTGTTTTCGCATGAGGCGATACAACAACGAATAGCCGAAGTTGCACAAGATATAAATAACGATTTTGAAGGCCGCCAGCCGGTTTTTGTTGGCGTACTTAACGGCAGCTTTCTGTTTATTGCCGACTTGGTACGCGAAATAGTAGTGCCCTGCGAGGTTACATTTGTAAAACTGGCTTCCTATTTCGGCGGAACATCAAGCACCCGGCAGATAAGGGAAGATTTTGACCTGACCATAGATATTAAAGACCGCGACATTATCCTGATAGAGGACATTATTGATACCGGCAATACCATCAAATTCCTGATTGAGAAACTACAAGTGCGCCAGCCCAGATCAATAACCGTTTGCAGCCTGCTGCTAAAACCTGAAGCTATTGAACACAGCATAGAAGAGCTGCGCTACGTAGCCTTTCAGATCCCAAACAAATTTGTGGTAGGTTATGGACTGGACTATCGCGAGTTGGGTAGGAACTTGAGGGGAATATATCAGAAAGTGGGGTAAACTACGCCCAAATTACCCGCATTTCTTCCAATATTTCTAAGGCTTCTTGTATAGTACTAACCCTGTCTACACTTAAGCGCAAGGTGTTTTTTACCTCTTTAAGGTTGGTACGCCTTGGATTACGCTGCACAAAGTTCAGTACTTCGCGGAACTCATCGGTTTCAAAATAGGGAGATTGCTGGTTGCTCACAAAATACCCGCGCAACACATTGTTCTTAAGCGATAATTTCTCAAAGCCGATGGCTTTACCTAACCACTGCAGGCGTATAGAGTTGAACAACTCGTTTACCTGGTGCGGAATAGGGCCAAACCGATCATGCAGCTGCTGCTGAAATGCCTGTAATTCTGTTTCGTTTTCCAGTTTGCTTAGTTCGGTATACAGGTTGTAACGCTCGCCAATGTTGGTTACGTACTCATCGGGTATCAGTATTTCTTGGTCGGTATCTATCTGGGTGAAGCTGATATACGGTTTCGGCTTTTCTTCAGGGAAAACACCTTTAAACTCATCTTCCTTAAGCTCTTGTATGGCCTCGTCCAGTATCTTGTGGTACATCTCGAAGCCTATCTCCGCTATAAAGCCGCTTTGTTCGGCACCCAGCAGGTTACCGCTGCCGCGGATGTCCAGGTCACGCATGGCCACGTTAAAGCCGCTGCCGAGGTCACTAAATTCTTCTATGGCGCTCAATCGTTTACGAGCCTCGTTCGTCAAAGTGCTCAACGGTGGACTCAGCAAGTAACAAAATGCCTTCTTATTACTCCGCCCCACACGGCCGCGCATCTGGTGCAGGTCGCTCAGGCCGAACATATGGGCATGATTGATAATAATGGTATTGGCGTTCGGGATATCCAACCCGGCCTCAATAATGGTGGTAGCCACCAATACATCGTACTCATGGTTCACAAACTTTAGCATCACATCTTCCAGCGCGTCGCCGTCTAACTGGCCATGGGCAATACCTACACGGGCTTTGGGTACCAGTTTATGTATCAATGCACCTAACTGCGGCAGATCGGCCACGCGGTTATGGATAAAGAACACCTGGCCATCGCGCTCTATTTCAAATTGTACTGCATCTTTTATCAATGTATCGTTAAATACATGTAGTTCTGTAACTACCGGCTGCCTATTAGGCGGCGGGGTAGAGATAATGGAAAGGTCGCGTGCGCCCATCAACGAGAAGTGCAGTGTACGCGGGATAGGCGTAGCCGTAAGCGTAAGCGTATCCACATTGGCGCGCATTTGTTTCAGCTTTTCCTTAACGGTTACGCCAAACTTCTGCTCCTCATCAATGATCATGAGGCCGAGGTCTTTAAACTTTACATCTTTGCTAACCAGGCGGTGTGTGCCTATAATGATATCTACTTTTCCTTCTTTAAGCTTTTCAAGTGTTTCCTTGATCTGCTTATTGGTTTTAAACCGATTGATATAATCAATATTAACCGGGAAGCCCTTGAGGCGGTCACTAAAGGTTTTGTAATGCTGTGCTGCCAATATGGTAGTAGGTACAAGTATCGCCACTTGTTTGCTATCTGCAACGGCTTTAAATGCGGCACGTACGGCTACCTCGGTTTTACCGAAACCCACGTCGCCGCATATGAGGCGGTCCATCGGGTGCGGCGACTCCATGTCCTTTTTAAAGTCGGCAGTTGCCTTTTCCTGGTCAGGTGTGTCCTCATACAAAAACGAAGCCTCGAGCTCGGTTTGCAGGTAACTATCGGGCGAGAAGGCATTGCCGCTTTGGGCCTTACGCACCGCGTAAAGCTTTATGAGATCACGGGCGATGTCCTTAACTTTTTTTTTGTTGTTTTCTTGAGGCGCTCCCAGGTATCGGTCCCCAGCTTGTTCATGCGGGGGGCGGTGCCTTCCTTTCCGCTATATTTGCTGATGCGGTTAAGGGAATTAATGTTCACGTACAGCAGATCATTATCGGCATAAACCAGGCGGATCATCTCCTGCGTTTTGCCGTTCACCTCTACTTTCTCCAGACCCGCGTATTTACCAATACCGTGGTCAATATGGGTGATGAAATCGCCCGGCTTTAGGTCTCGCAGTTCTTTCAGCGTAATAGCCTGCGAGCGTTGATAGCCTTTTTTAAGTTTATACTTATAGTAGCGGTCAAATATCTGATGGTCGGTGTAGCAGGCCAGCTTTTGCTCCCGGTCAATAAAGCCTTCGCGTATTGAAGTGTTTACCGGGGTGAACTTCACGGTTTTGTCAAGGTCGTCCAAAATAGCGTATAGCCGCTCTACCTGCTTGGCCGAATCGGTAAGAATATAGTTCTCTATCTTCTCTGCCTCGTTGTTCTTAAAATTATGGATAAGCAGGTTAAAATCTTTATTGAATGATGGCTGAGGGCGCATATCAAAATTAACAGCCTCGGCATCGTTATAAAAGAACTGCTTGCCAAACTCTACCAGAGGAAAATCATGTAATTGATCGGCGATCAGTTTTTCATCGGTAAACGCGAATTTAGGATCTATCCATTCCGGGTTTTGTGTCTTTTCTTCAGATGAAAGCGCTTTCCATAAGGCGGTAGCTTTTTTGTGCCCGCTTTGGATAATGTCTAAAGTAAATTGTACATCCTTTATCCATACCTGGGTGCCGGCTTCTACGTATTCAAGTAGAGAAATATTATTTTCAGTTAGAAACTTTGATTGTACGTTCGGTACAACCGTTATCTGCTTTACCTGTTCAACAGATAGCTGGCTCTCGATCTCAAAAGTGCGGATAGATTCTACCAGGTCACCAAAAAATTCTATACGATAGGGTAGATCGTGCGAGAATGAGAAGATGTCTACAATACCACCACGAATAGAGAACTGGCCGGGCTCATAAACAAAATCGACACGCTCAAAATCATATTCAACCAAAAACTCGTTGATAAAATCAATGCTGAGCTTATTGTTAATACCTATCTCGAGGGTGTTCTTTTCTAATGAAGAGCGGTCTATCACCTTTTCGGCCAGTGCCTCAGGATAGGTTACGATCAGTTGGCCATATTCAGTGGAGTGGTTCAGCTCATTTAACACCTCGGCACGGGCCAGCACATTGGCGCTGTCCGGCTGGGTAAATTCAAAAGGCTTACGGTACGATGAAGGGAAAAACAAGACGTCTTTACCGGTCAAATTCTCCAGGTCTGATAGGAAATAGGCAGCTTCTTCGCGTTCGGGTAGCACAAATATCATGTGCTTATGTTGTAAAAAATACAATGCAGTGGCCATGGCCGCATCTCCCGACCCGACTAAACCTTTTAGCTGTACTCTTGGATTTTTGCCGGCGTTTAGTGCCTTTGCCAGCGTGGTGATCCGTTCATCAGCCTTATATCGCTCTAAAATATCCCGGATGTTCAAAACGGTGCAAATATACGGTAAATAAGCCTTTCGGCCGTTATGCAATCAATTATCATAAATAAGAGCAAACAATTTGCGTATATGTTTACTTTTTAATGATATTTTGATATGTGACACATTTACTAATCCTATACAAATGAAGAACTCAGTAATATTCGGATTAATCATCGGCGTACTCAGCATCATCTGGCTTTTTATTATGCGAGGCATGGGTTACTATATAACCGATAACCAGACAGCGCCAATAGAATATGTCTCGGGCCTTATTCCCTTGATCGGCTTATTTTTCGGCGTTAAGAACTTTCGCGATGGTGAACTTAAGGGCCAGATGGGTTTTCTGGAAGCCTTAATACAAAGCTTTAAGATATTATTGGTAGGGGGTGCGCTTGCCGTATTCAGCAGCATTGTATTTATCAACTGGTTTAATAATGATGCCAGCAGTGCCCGTACTTTTGAAAGTTTTAGCGGCCGTATTTTTGGGGCTTTGTTGGTTGGTGTTATTGAAGCTTTTGCTGTATCTTTAATACTGACAACAAAAGCAAAGCGCGTTGATTAGAACTGTATTTAGAAAACATTTCGAACTGATATTTTGGATAATGGCTCTGGTATGCCTGGCGTTAACAAACCCGGCAGCCCAGGGCCATTTTAGTTTGTGTCCTCTAAAGCTTTTGGGTATTGCCTGGTGC
This sequence comes from Mucilaginibacter sp. MD40, assembly GCF_002288635.1. Lineage (GTDB taxonomy): Bacteria > Bacteroidota > Bacteroidia > Sphingobacteriales > Sphingobacteriaceae > Mucilaginibacter. Next base: position 995,785 of record NZ_NRSW01000001.1, read on the forward strand.
CCGGGATGTGGTTTGGGGCATGCCATTTCGTTTTTATTGCATGGCGATCTTAAAAGTTCTTTCCAGGCGCATTGGCTGGGTTTGCCGGTATTATTAGTGTTGCTTTACCGTATAATTACTTTAGGTGCCGCCGGGCGATACCGGTTACGGTAATGGTCGGTAAAAATATCCGGTGGTTTTCGCCGAGCATTTAGCCGCGCTTACCGAGGCTTTTAGTGTCACCGCCTATTTTGTATAGGCTGATTTTTAGTACGATATTACCTTTACATCATCAATCACAAACAAATACTAAATATCATGAACGCATATAACCCATACCTGTCATTACCAGGCATCACCACAGAAGAGATGGCCTTTTTACACCAGGCAACCAATGACCTTACCGATAGCCAAAAGCAAAGCTTTTATATGGTTTATTCTGGTAAAAGAAAAAGCGCCCAGGATGTATTGATCTTCACGCTTATCGGTTTTATTGGCATAGCCGGCGTACAGCGCTTTATGTTAGGGCAAACGGTAATGGGCTTGTTATATTTCTTCACGGCAGGTTTCTGTTTTATCGGTACCATTGTCGATCTGATCAATCATCAGTCATTGGCTAATGAATACAACCAAAAAATGGCTTATGAAAGCTTTCAGATCGTGAAAATGGGCGGCCCTTACTAAACACAATTAATAAACGACATAAACTCTTAACACCATGAAAACTCAGAATAAACAAACCACGCATAAATTAGTATCAAAATTTGATAAAGAGCTCATGAACATTTTGCTTGGCGACCTTAAAAAGGTTAAAAAGCAAAACGGATAAGCCGCCCTATATCTACCCAAACCTTTACAATTTAAAAGGCCAAAACAGCTGTAAGTATTGGAAACCCGCTAACGAATCAATATTGTTTCGGGTCGCTCCAAAGAAAATATTACAACTGTTTTGGTCTTTTTGCGTTTTATACCCAAGCCTAAAGGTATTAGTTACCTTTAAATAAAATTTAACGTGAAGTGATATGGGGTTATTTTCTAATATAAAGAGAGCGTTTTCCGGAAAAGAAAATGAGGTAGATGTGAATAAACCCGTTACTAACCCGGGTTTAAAGAAAGCCATAGAGGGCTTTTACCGCGAAAAAACGGAGGCTAATCTTCAGCTTTTTGTGAAGGAATTTAAGCGGGCCAACTTCCTGATGATCGTATTAAACGAAGGCCTGGTGTTTACGCCAACAATTGAAACCGGAAGCGGTGTTTTTGAAAAAGGCAGCACCATCAAATTCTACCACATTGTTGATACGAACGAAAATGCATATTATCCGCTTTTTACGGATTGGAATGAAATTGACTTGTGGTTTAAAACCCGGGAAGGGTTTTCGGGCTTGATCTCTCCGGCCATGGAAACTATGCAATTTATATTAGACGCCCCTGGCATCAGCGGGCTGGTGATCAATCCCGCGTCTGACAATTGGATGATGACGCGCAAACAAATAGAGCGCTTCATTCAAGAAAACAAAGAATAACTTTTTTAAAAGATACGCTGTTGTTACCTTAGTAAGCTATGAAACTATCTCAACTTACATCCTATCTGGAAAGCCTCGCCCCATTAGCATACCAGGAAGACTATGATAACAGCGGCCTTATAGTTGGCCATCCCGATCAGGAAATTAATCAAGCCCTGGTATCGCTTGATTGTACTGAGGCCGTGGTAGACGAAGCTATTGCCACCGGCTGCCAGGTGGTTATCTCTCACCATCCTATTGTATTTAAGGGACTTAAAAAGTTTAACGGAAAGACATATGTGGAGCGGGTTGTTGAAAAAGCCATCAGGCATAACATAGCGCTTTATGCTATACATACCAACCTGGATAGTGTAATGGATGGTGTTAACGCTAAAATATGCGATACGCTGGGCATAACCAATACGCGTATACTAACGCCGCGGCATGGGCTGTTAAAAAAGCTGGTAACTTTTGTGCCGGTAGAACAGGCCGAGCAGGTAAGGAAAGCACTGTTCCATGCCGGCGCGGGCCATATCGGCAATTACAGCGAGGTGAGTTTTAACGCCGGGGGCACAGGTACCTTTAAGGCAGGCGAAGGTAGCAACCCCTATGTAGGAGAGGTGGGTATGCGCCATAGCGAAGCCGAGGTGCGTATAGAAAGTATTTATCCGGCTAACCTGGAAAGCAAGATCATTATGGCGCTGGTATTGGCTCACCCTTATGAAGAGGTGGCTTATGACCTGTATAGTTTAACTAATCAAAATCAGCAGGTAGGCAGCGGGATGATCGGTGAACTGGAAGAAGCTATGGATGAAGCTGATTTTTTGGCCGGGATAAAAGCTTCTATGGTTTGTAAAGTAATAAGGCATACCGCATTGCTGGGAAGGCGGATTAAAAAAGTAGCGGTTTGTGGAGGCTCAGGAAGTTTTTTACTAAAGCATGCGATAGCCGCCGGTGCCGATGCTTTTATAACAGCAGATTACAAATACCACGAGTTTTTTGATGCCGAGGGAAAAATAGTGATCGCGGACATCGGACATTTTGAAAGTGAGCAATTTACACAGCAATTATTATGCGAACTTATTCAGAAAAAATTTAGTAACTTTGCCATCCGTTTAACAAAAGTGAATACAAACCCCGTCAAATATTTTATTTAATGGAACAAACCATAGAACAAAAGCTTAAAGCTTTATACGAACTGCAAACCATCCACACCAAAATTGACAAGATACGCCAGGTTAGAGGTGAGCTGCCTATGGAGGTTGCCGATCTGGAAGATGATGTAGCTGGTTTGGAAACAAGGATTCAGAAAATAAAAAACGAGCTTGACGATCTTGAGGATGAAATTGTAACCCGCAAAAACCTGATAAAAGACGCGCAGGCTAACATAAAAAAATACGAAGCTCAGCTTAACGATGTAAAGAACAACCGTGAGTATGATGCTATATCAAAAGAAATAGAGATACAGGGCCTTGACATACAGGTAAGCGAGAAAAAGATACGTGAATATGGTTACGAGATAGCTTCAAAAACTACCATTTTTGAAAAAGCTCAGGCAGATCTTGATGCCCGCCGCGCTGATCTTGAAGCAAAAAAGGAAGAGTTGGGGACTATTACTGCCGAAACAGAAAAAGATGAAACGGAGCTTACTGCACAAGCCGAACGCGCACAGCAAAATATTGAAGAACGCTTGCTAACCGCTTATACCCGTTTGCGCAAAAACGCTAAAAACGGTTTGGCCGTGGTAACTATTCAGCGCGATTCATGCTCTGGTTGTTTTAACCAGATCCCGCCTCAGCGTCAGTCTGATATACGCCAGCGCAAAAAGATCATTGTTTGCGAGCATTGCGGCCGTATCCTGGTTGATGAAGTAATGGCTTTAGAAGAAGAACAAGCTAACTAAATAATAAGCTAAGAATACTGGGAGCCTCCTTTTGAAGGGGGCTTTTTTATTGCCTGAAAAAAGGGCGTGCTGTTTATCAGATAGTTAAATTTCAAATAAATTTTCCTGGCTGGTTATATAGTTTAATTTTACAACAGAGAAGAACAGTGTATGGGATTACCGCTAAGAATAACATTTAACGATCGGGATTACGTTTACCAGATCGTCAACAGCAACTTAATTAACAAGAACACCACAGAACTTGAGCTCATGCTCAATGGCGAAAAGCTGCACCTGATAAAAGAGAACAGTGTTTGGCGATTGCGTGAGTCAGAGCCGGTTTTAGATCCTGAGTTTGTGCAAGCATTAGGCAGGTCGGTATCGTTAAGGATGAGGATGTAAGGTGCCTTTGTCATGCTGAGGAACGAAGCATCTGGCAGTATTTATTGCCACCTAAAAGATTCTTCGCTATCGCTCTGAATGATATGCCAATGATTAAAACATACTCGTCTGTTTCCCTCCCTTAGGCGTAAATAAACTTAGATCATATGCAGGCATTTCCCGGCCGGCTAAAAAACGGACACACGCCATCCGGTATAATTGATGGATAGAATTAGCAACATGCCCATCGCCGCTCATACGGCGACCAAATTCACTGTCATTCAAGTTGCCACCATGGCATGCGCGTATCATATTCAAAATTTTATCGGCCCGGTCGGGGTAGGCTTTATGCACCCAATCTGTAAAGAGTTCGGCAATCGCTCCATTGAGCCGCACAATGGTAAAGCCAGCCGAAACAGCGCCGCAATCGGCTGCGGCTTTAATAATATCCGGTATTTCATTACTGTTTAACCCGGGTATAATAGGGGCTACCATCACCCGGCAGGGTATGCCATTATCTGACAATTTTTTAATAACGGCCAGTCGCCCCGCGCCGGTTACGGTACGCGGCTCAAGCTTCTGCCTAACAGACTCGTTAAGCGATGTTATGGAAACATTTACATGGGCAAGCCTCATGCGTGCCATATCGCTCAAAATATCTATATCTCGCAGCACCACATTGTTCTTGGTAATAATACTTACCGGGTTTCGGTATCGGTGGAAAACTTCGAGCAATGAGCGGGTAATCTTTAGCTTTCGCTCAATAGGTTGATAGCAATCGGTGTTGCCTGAAAGTACAATAGGCGTTGGCTCATAACCTTTTTTGTTAAAATGCTTTTCCAGTAATTCGGCGGCATTGCGTTTCACAATAATTTTCCGCTCAAAATCGAGCCCGGCGCTAAAACCATAATATTCATGGCTATTACGGGCATAACAATAAATACAACCGTGTTCGCAGCCCTGGTACGGGTTTATAGAAACAAAATGACTCAGATCAGGGCTGTTTGATTCGCTGACTATCTTTTTGGGGTTTTCTTCAAAAAGTTGCGTGTGGGTATTTTCCAGCATTTGCTCATCAAGGCCCTCTTCGTGTTCTCGAACATATTTATTTTTAATAAAGCGGTTGTGCGTATTTACCTGGGCTCCTCTCCCTTTAAAATATTCCGGGTTATCCTCATGCGACATAACACAAATTTGCTAATATTATTAGCAACATGCAATTTAATGTGACAATAATTGAGTGCATCTGTAACAGCAAGTTTATGAGCGCTATATTAGCCTAAGTATCCAATAAAAAAACAAAAAGCTCCTTTGGCCCATGGGCGCCAAGCACAAGTGTTTTTTCAATATCAGCTGTACGGCTTGGCCCGGTTACATGTGTGATCATAGATGGTAGGCGGTTGCCATATTTTTCCTTCATAAGCTTAAAGCCATCTTTGATATCAAGCACTATCTGCGAAGAATAAGCCAGTACAATATGTACCGGCGGATATATACTTAAACGCCTGCCTGCAGCATGGGCATTAGATAGCAGGATGGTACCATTGCGGGCAACAAGCGCTTCGCAAAGGGTAAAGCCAACATCAGCCAGTTCAAAGTCCTTATCCGTTTCGTAAAAAGGATATTCATATTGCTTTAGTATTTCCTGCAGGGCAGGCTCCCAGCAATATATCTTGTGCCATTTGCGTTCATGAGCCAATTCGAGCAGGTTCTCAATAAATTGTATCTCATTTTCGCAGTATACAAACTGTCCGTTTATGGCGGTAAATTTTTCAGCGAATAATACCTCAGGTACTTCTGCTACCGGCGGGTACATGGGTTGTTCCTCTAGGTTGGGATAGGGGTTATCACGTTTCTCTAAAAGCGCTTTACGAACTTTTTTTAAAAGCTTTTCTTTAGATGTGGTGATGTCTTTCATGTATATGAAAAAATAAAGCCACCGGCACGGCCGGCGGCTTATTAGTAGCTTTTATTTCTATTTACCTTCCGGCGTCTCAATGTTTGACGCTTCGGGGTTAATTACACTTTCAGGAATGGCATTGTTGTCAGGCGTAAGCGTGTTATCACCATTAACAAATTTGTCATAAGCGGTACGGTGTTCAAACGGGCGTTTACCCAATAACTCTTCCAGGTCTGCCTGGAATAATACCTCTTTCTCTAATAATTTCGCTGCCACTTTTTCAAGTCCTTCACGGTGTTGTGTAAGCAGATCCTTGGTTTTGCTGTAGATCACATCCACCAGCTTGCGTACTTCAGAGTCAATTAGTTCTGCTGTAGTATCCGAGTATGGTTTGTTAAACTGGTTTTCGCCATGCGGGTCATAGAACGATAGGTTACCTACTTTTTCGTTCATGCCATATATTTTCACCATACCATAGGCGAGGCGGGTAATGCGCTCCAGGTCGCTTAGCGCGCCGGTGGTTATTTTACCAAAAACAATATCCTCTGCAACACGGCCACCCATAGAGAGAATCATATCATCCATCAGTTCTTCCTTGGCTACAAGAAAGCGCTCGTTAGGCAGGTATTGCGCATATCCCAGGGCGGCAACACCGCGCGGTACAATAGATACCTTTACCAATGGATCGGTATGCTCCAGGAACCATCCTGCAATGGCATGGCCGGCTTCATGATAAGCAACTACGCGCTTTTCTTCAGGAGAGATCAAAGTATTCTTTTTCTCTAAACCACCTATCACACGGTCAATCGCGTCCTGGAAGTCCTGCATATCAACGGCTTCTTTATTTTGGCGGGCTGCTATCAGTGCTGCTTCATTACACACGTTAGCAATTTCGGCACCGGCAAAGCCAGGAGTTTGGGCCGATAGCTTTTTGGCATCAACATCCGCAGCTAACTTTAAAGGTTTTAAGTGTACTTTAAAGATCTGCTCACGGCCGTTAAGGTCCGGTTTGTCAATAGATATTTGCCTGTCAAAACGGCCGGGTCGTAATAAGGCCGAGTCAAGCACGTCGGGGCGGTTGGTTGCTGCAAGTATGATAATACCGGAGTCGGTACCGAAACCATCCATCTCCACCAATAACTGGTTCAGGGTGTTTTCACGTTCATCATTACCGCCAACAATATTGTTTTTACCACGTGCACGGCCAATGGCGTCTATCTCATCAATAAATATAATACAAGGGGCTTTGTCTTTCGCTTGTTTAAATAAATCGCGTACACGGGAAGCACCCACACCCACAAACATCTCCACAAAATCAGAACCTGATAATGAGAAGAAAGGCACATGTGCTTCACCGGCTACAGCTTTAGCTAAAAGCGTTTTACCAGTACCCGGCGAGCCAACAAGCAGGGCACCTTTGGGTATTTTACCACCCAGATTGGTGTATTTTTTAGGATTTTTAAGGAAGTCTACAATTTCCATTACTTCCTGTTTAGCCTCTTCAAGGCCGGCAACATCATTGAAAGTAACTGTAACCTGAGCCTCTTTATCAAATAACGTAGCTTTTGATTTGCCGATATTAAATATCTGACCACCGGGGCCGCCTCCGGCACCACCACTCATGCGGCGCATAATAAACAGCCATACACCAACCAGCAACACCGCCATAATAATGCACTGAACCAGCCAGTTGCTTAACAGGTTTTCCTTGCCCTGCTCATATTTTATCGGTGTTTTTTCCGCATCGGGCAAGTCTTTCTCTGCTGCGGTGAGTGATTGTTTTAAGCTTTCGTAGCTGGCATCAGTAAAATAATACTGAGGCCCATCATTGCTCATGGCAAAGCTGCGCTGCTGTTTGTTTACATCAGCATATTTGGGTTTGCTAAGGCTGTCTTTCTTAATGTAAACATCGGCTTTCACCAGGTCGCCTTCTTTATAGGCAGTAATATGGTCAACATCATGCGCCTTAAGCATGGTGTTGCTAAACGTCTGGAAATCTATTTGCTTGCCGGTGCTGCCTCCCCATATGGTTGGTATTACAAACAAACCAATAATTAATATGGCATATAGCCACATCAGGTTAAATTTAGGAGGCTTTGGGGTAGACTTTTTATTAGGTACCCTGCGAAGGGGTTTTTGACTATCGGTTTTCTTGTCTTTAATTTCCATTTTATTCAAGCTCAATTGGCTGTAAATTAATTTAGTGGGGCACGAAACGGTTTTGAGCTTTTATTAGGCGCTTTTGTAGCTTTTAATTTCAGCGTCGCCCCAAAGGTCCTCAACGCCGTAATACTCACGTTTATCTGTCCTGAAGATGTGTACAACTACATCAACATAATCGAGCAGTATCCATTCTCCGTGTTCTAACCCTTCTTTTCTCCAGGGCTCTATTTGCAATGCTTTATATATCTCATCTTCTACACTGCCGGCAATTGCCTTTACCTGCGTAGTTGAATCAGCGTGGCAAACTACAAAATAGTCTGCTACCGAGCTGTTGATATTTCTTAAGTCGAGCCTAACCAGGTCATTTCCTTTTTTTTCCTGCATGCCGTGTATGGCAAGCTCTGATATATAAGCCGACTCATTTATTACTTTACTTTTTACCATTAAAAAGATTTAGTTTTGAACGATTTTAGTTTTTTAAATATTGTACGTTGCAAAATAACATATTTTCAGGATTATTTGTTGGACAAAATTTAGTGGAGCTCAAAGAAGTTGACTCAACAAATACATTCCTAAAAAACATGCTGTCAAATTCCAAGCCAGTACCAGAAGGTACGGTCATTATGGCAGAAGATCAGTTTGCAGGCCGCGGGCAGCGCAATAATAGCTGGCATGCCGAGCCCGGGAAAAATTTAACTTTCAGCATTTTATTAAGGCCATCTTTTTTAAACGCGCACCAGCAATTTGATTTAACCCGTGCGGTAAGTATGGGAGTATATGACGCATTGTACCCCCTGTTACGTGACAGTCTTAAGATAAAATGGCCCAATGATATTTATTATCAGCATAATAAACTGGGTGGTATGCTCGTTGAGAACGTGCTAACAGGCTCGCAGATCAAATATTCGGTTGTGGGGATAGGGCTTAATGTGAACCAGGAGCATTTCCCTGTTAGCGCAGGTAGCGCCACATCCATCAAAAATATATTGCATAAGAATTATGAATTAAAAAATATATTAGCGGAGATTTGTAATCATACCGAAGCATGGTACCTTAAACTAAAAGCCGGAAAGTATACCGTATTAAGAGATACGTATGAAAGCCGGTTATATGGGTTAAACCAAAAAAGATGGTTCAAGTCCAACGGTGAGATATTTGAAGGCATAGTATCCGGGGTTAAGGAAGAGGGATTGCTGATTGTTGAGCAGGCCTCTGGCACGCGACATTATCAATTAAAGGAAATAGAATTTTTAAACAAATAATAATGAAGAAGTTACTTTTAGCGGTTGCCGCGGTGTTTTTATTTTCAGTTGGGGCTAAAGCACAAATAGAGTCGCACGTTACCTGGGCATTCGCCGCAAAAAAAACAAGCGCTACTGAGGCTACTGTATTAATACGTGCTACTATTGATAAAGGCTGGCATGTTTACTCGCAAAACGTAAAAGAAGGCGGGCCCGTAAAAACATCTTTTACTTTTGACCCATCAAAAGAATATACCCTGGTTGGTAAAACCATTGAGCCAGCACCTATAAACCGATACGAAAAAGCTTTTAGCATGAATGTAGGCTTTTTTGAAAACTCGGTGGTTTTTCAGCAAAAAATTAAGTTGAAAGCTAAAGCTACTACAGTTACCGGTAAACTGGAATTTATGACCTGTAACGATTCAAAATGCCTTCCCCCAGACGAAGTTAAGTTCAGTATACCGGTTAAATAAATTTATAATACCTCGCAAAAATGACACCTGCAACAGGCCGCGGCCTTTTACGCTATACGTTTATAATTATAGCGCTGTTTTTTGTTTTCACTACAGGCCGTGTATCAGCCGCTCAAACTGCTGCCGATACGGTTTCAACCGGCGATGTGCAGTTTACCGAGGCGCCCTCGGCTTCACAGCAATTGGCACAAAACAAGAAAAAGGCTGATTCTGTTGCCAAAGCAAAAGCGGATTCTGCTAAAACTACAGTGAAAGCAGCGCCAGTTGCAAGCGGTACGGATTCGCCTAAAAGCCTGTGGCAATTATTTATTATAGGCTTTTTAGGTGGTTTTGCAGCGTTTTTATTACCGTGCGTTTACCCTATGCTGCCATTAACAGTAAGCTTTTTTACTAAAAGGGGCGGTAGCCGCGCCAGTGCTATATGGCAATCATGCCTCTACGGCATATCCATCATATTTATTTATGTGGTTTTTGGGTTGCTCATTACCATTATTTTTGGCCCGGCCGCATTAAACGGCTTGGCAACTAATGGTATTTTCAACCTTTTCTTCTTCCTGATGCTGATAGTATTCGGCGCGTCTTTCCTGGGGGCTTTTGAAATAACATTGCCCAGTTCTTTGGCAAACAAGCTGGATGCTAATTCTGATAAGGGCGGTTTTGCGGGTATCTTCTTTATGGCTGCTACGTTGGTGGTGGTTTCGTTTTCGTGTACGGGGCCGGCTATTGGCGGGGTGTTATCAAGTGCTTTTACCAAGGGCGACAGGCTTGCGCCGGCTGTAGTGATGTTCGGGTTCTCATTAGCTATCGCTTTACCATTTACCATATTTGCCACCTTTCCATCGGCGCTAAAAAGCTTACCCAAGTCTGGCGGATGGCTTAACAGTGTAAAGGTTATTTTAGGCTTTATTGAAATAGCGTTCGCGTTAAAATTTCTGTCGAATGTTGACTTGGCCTATCACTGGAACCTCATTGACAGGGAAGTGGTACTTTCTATATGGATAGCCATTGGAGTGTTAATGAGTTTGTACCTTATTGGCAAGATCAAATTTTCACACGATAGCGATGTGCCGCACCTCAGCGTAACCAGAACCTTTTTTGCTATGGTGGTAATAGCATTTACCTTTTATATGATACCGGGCTTATGGGGCGCACCATTAAAATCAATAAGCGCATTGTTGCCGCCATTGAGCACGCAGGATTTCGACCTTTCGTCGGGTGCGGGCTTTGCAGCAAGTGCCGCGGCAACCAATACTACCACTATTAAAGACAAGAAATACGAAGAATTATTTAAGCGACTGCCCAAAGTTAAAGGCCTTGACGACTGGTATGATTATGACCAGGCCGTAGAAGTATCAAAGCAGTTAAAAAAACCTATCCTGATAGATTTTACCGGCTGGAATTGTGTGAACTGCCGCTTGATGGAACAAAATGTATTTCCGAACCCGGAGGTTTACAAACGCCTGAAAAATGAATTTGTAATGCTCCAACTGGTGATAGATGATAAGACCGAGCTTGCTAAAGAGGAGCAGGTTGAATCGGCCGTGTCGCCGGGTAAAAAAATAACTACACTTGGCGGTAAATGGCTTGATATGGAAGTTGCCAAATACAACTCTAATGCCCAGCCGTATTACGTGATTATTAACGAGAAAGGCGAAACGCTGGTTCCGCCTCAGGGCGCCAACCAAAATATAGCGGAGTTTGTAAAATACCTCGATAGCGGCATTGCGGCTTATAAAAAGTAAGTTCAAACTAAAAAAATAATGTAACTTCGCGCTTGCTTTACCAATAACACTTATCATATGTGTTTAGTAGAGTACCTCTTTTGTATAGACTTTTAAAGCGCCTTCTTACAAAATGACGCAAATAAAAAATATAGGACTTTTTACATCTGGCGGTGATGCCCCGGGCATGAATGCCGCCATAAGGGCGGTAGTAAGATCTGCCTATTACTATGGTATAGAAGTAACCGGTATCCGTCGCGGTTACGAGGGGATGATCAATGGTGAGCTTTTCGCGATGGACCGTAAATCGGTTGCCAACATCATACAAAGGGGTGGTACTATCCTTAAAACTGCCCGTAGTGAGCAATTCAGAACTCCAGAAGGCCGCAAATTGGCCTATGATCAGTTAAAAATGCATGGTATTGACGCGCTTGTGGCCATTGGTGGCGACGGTACTTTTACCGGCGCACGTATTTTTGGTAACGAGTACGATATACCTGTGGTAGGCCTGCCCGGCACCATTGATAATGACCTTGCCGGTACCGACTTTACCATAGGCTATGATACGGCCATTAATACCGTGATTGATGCGGTAGATAAGATACGTGATACGGCAGAATCACACGATCGTGTGTTTATAATCGAAGTAATGGGGCGCGACTCGGGCCTTATTGCTTTGCGTACAGGTATCGCATCGGGTGCGGAAGCGATCATTATCCCGGAAACGGAAACCAACATAGGCGCTTTGTGCGAAAGGCTGGAGACCGGCCGTAAGGACAAGCTATCTAAAATTGTTATTGTTGCAGAAGGTGACGATGCAGGTGGTGCTTTTGAAATAGGGCGCCATGTAAAAGAACGCTTCCCACATTATGATACCCGTGTTTCTATACTTGGGCACATCCAACGTGGTGGCCGCCCTTCGTGTATGGATAGGGTATTGGCAAGCCGTATGGGTGTAGCCGCAGTTGAAGCTTTACGCGACGGTCACCGTAATGAGATGATAGGTATTGTCCACAACGAAATTACCTACACGCCATTTGAATATGCTTGCAAGCACGTAGAGGAGATCAATCCGAACCTCTTAAAAATAGTTGAAATCCTCTCCATATAGAAAAAGGCCACTTTTAAGTGGCCTTTTTCATTTTTAGATAATTTGTCTGTCTCTGAAATCAATTCTATTATGTTCATTGGGTAAAAAAGCATCATTCTGTTTCCTGTTTCTTTAATTAGTGCCTTATAAATGTCGGTTTTTTCGCATTTATACGGGATTGTAAATTATTTTTTATTGAAATATTTTTATTTATATGTGTTTATATAAATAAAATTAAAATTTTATTGCATTTATTATTATAAATTTGATATAATTGTTTAAATAAAAATGATTTATTGGTTTTAAGTAGCGTTTATTTATAGGAAATCAATTATATCTATTATTTTGATGATATAATTTAGATAAATGCTATAAAACAGAAGATATATAACCCTTATTAACTACTAACTAACGATTAATTAACTAAACTCTTCACTTTAAATTAAAAAAATGAAAAAAGTTGTACCCTTTCTCATTCTGGTTGTAGTTGTGGTACTTGCCCTTTTGTATCCGGGCAACACCGCAGCGGCTAAACCTGCTACTTTTGACAAGGCAGACATTGCATGGTTGCTCATCTCCACAGCGCTTGTCTTGTTAATGACACCTGGCTTGGCATTCTTTTATGGTGGTATGGTGCGTAAAAAGAACGTAATTTCTACCATGCTGCAAAGCTTTGTGTGTATGGGGCTCATTACCATTATTTGGGTGGTGTTTGGATTTAGTATGGCTTTCGGAGATGACATTGGCGGCGGCTTTTTAGGCAACCCCAAGAGCTTCTTTATGATGCAGAATACCATTGGTGTGGCTTGGGGTACTATCCCGGTGATCCTTTTTGCCATGTTTCAGCTAAAGTTCGCGGTAATTACTCCGGCTTTAATAACCGGGGCATTTGCCGAACGTATCCGTTTTAACTCTTATTTGATTTTTATAACACTTTTTATTGTAATTATTTATATACCTCTTGCGCACGCTACCTGGCACCCACAAGGCTTTTTCTTTAAATTAGGTGTGCTTGATTTTGCAGGCGGTACAGTAGTACACATGTCTGCAGGCTGGGCGGCATTGGCTTCAGCACTTTATCTTAAAAAACGAACTGACCTGCCTGAAACACATGCGCCGGCACGTATCAGCTACGTAATATTAGGTACAGGTTTACTTTGGTTCGGCTGGTTCGGCTTCAACGCGGGCTCTGCCTTGGGTTCTGGCGAATTAGCAGCTACTGCCTTGGCTACTACCACAACCGCATCTGCAGCTGCGGCCATGTCATGGATATTCTTTGATATGCTCAGAGGTAAGAAACCATCTGCTCTTGGTGCATGTATAGGCGCTGTTGTTGGCCTGGTAGCGGTTACGCCTGCTGCCGGTTATATAACCGTTTCCAGCTCGTTAATTGTGGGTATCGTATCAGCCGTGGTAAGTAACCTGGTGGTTATATGGAGAAGCAAAACAAGTATTGATGATACACTCGATGTATTCCCTTGCCACGGCGTTGGCGGTATGATGGGTATGTTGCTTACCGGTGTATTTGCCACTAAAACAGTAAACAGTGCAGGTGCTAACGGCCTTTTCTATGGCGAAACAGGATTGTTTGTTAAACACCTTATTGCGCTTGTAGCGGTATCCGCTTTCGCTTTCATCGGCTCGTTTATCCTGCTTAAGGTTACAGACCTTATTAGCCCGCTTCGTGTTACTCCGGAAGAAGAGATAGCAGGCCTGGACATTTCTCAGCACGACGAAGAACTATAGTATACAAACTTAAACTATCATACTAACTAACTACTACTAACGGAAAAGGGATGCGTAAGCATCCCTTTTTTGTGCATATAGATGTAAATGTGTGCGTTTAAGCCAACAGATCACAGTAGATTATAACTGTAATAAATGCGTTGTTAGTGATACTAATTATAACAACAAAGCGCCCCGGAGATA
>NZ_NRSW01000001.1:1010070-1280483 GCF_002288635.1 Mucilaginibacter sp. MD40
GAGATACGGGGCGCTTTGTTGTTGCTGTTGTAATTGATGGTTATTTCAGCGTAATGCTGGTTTTGCCCATCGTATAACCGTCGGCATATAAAATAATAGTATAAGTGCCTTTTTGGAAGGGTAGTGGGTTAACCCAGTCAATAGTATACAAGCTACCATCATCGCGATAGTCAATGGCAGTCTTATAAGTGTATTGCAAATCCTGACTATCGGCATTAAAAGTGCCTGAATCCGTTTGTGTGATGAGGTTACCTGTTGGGTCTATCACACGTACATAAACATCGTGAAGGGCTTTTTCAGCAACAGCATTGGTCGCAACGGTGAAGTTTATTTTAAGTTTGGTAGCCTGCTTAGCTTTGGTAACGTCGCTTTCTTTACCACTGTTCTTCACTTTATAAGCTACTACTTCAGCAGTGGCTACCTTTATGGCTGATGCTACTTTTACTTTGTTATCCAGCTCCTGGTTTTTTTGTTCGAGCGCAGTAGCTTTCTGGCTAACGGTGGCCAGGTTGTTTTTCAAGGTATCGCGCTCGGTGGCTAAGGTGTTGTTTTGTTTTTTTAACTCCTCAATATCGGCAGTATACTTGGTTACAAAATAACGTAGCTGTTTAATATCTTCCTGGGCTTTGTTTAGTTCGGCTTTTGTCAGTTTTCCCTTAGCGAGTTCGCTGCGTAATACCCTAATCTTTAGCTGCAGCGAATCGTTTTTAGCCTGCATGGCTGCTGTCATTTTAGAACGACCAGCGTTTACCTGCTCAATTTGCGCCTCCAGGCTATCCAATTCAGTTTGTAGTCGTGTTCTCTCGTCATTTTGGTAAACGATCTTAATATCCGACTTGTTTTTTTGCATGTATAGGTAAACATCCGTACCTAAAAGTGCCACCACAACAGCTATCAAAAAATAAATAACGTTGGAGTTCTTCTTGGCAGATTGCCCCTGTTGGTTATTCTCTGGTTGGTTTTCCATAGTAATAGTTAAAGATTGATACAGCCTCTCCCGGCAATGCCAGCGAGACTATGGGCTTCAATAATATTAATAAATGCCGGTAAAAACTAAATAAACCTAAGTTTTACACGCCTTGTTTGCGTTTTACAGCACACAGGCTAAAATAAGTACAATATGATTAAAACACAAAACAGGCGTATTTATTATACCAATACTAAAACTGCTTAATGATGAGTTTATATCTTTGGGCACCAAATAAAACAACGCTTAATGCATTTATATAAATATATCCTGTCTGCTTTTCTTTGCGCGTTTCTTTACTCTTCTTTATCTGCACACCCTACAGCTGCACGTGATACTTCTACTCAAATATTGCTTGATACTATAAAGCAGCCAAAAAGGGAGTTCAGAGGTGTATGGATAGCTACGGTTGTAAATCTGGACTGGCCAACCAATGCGAGGGCAGGTGCAGAGGCGCAAAAGCGTGAGCTTGCCAGCGAAATGAATACTTTACAGCAAACCGGTATAAACGCGATAATGTTTCAGGTGCGGCCTGCTGCAGATGCATTTTATGCCCACAGCCGAGAGCCCTGGTCAAAATATCTTACAGGCAGGCAGGGGCAAAGCCCGGGCTATGATCCGCTGGACTTTGCGATAACAGAAGCGCACAAGCGCGGAATGGAACTGCATGCGTGGTTTAATCCGTACAGGGCAACGTTTGATGGCCGCTTTGCTATGCTTGCGCCAGAACACATTACCAGAGTTAAGCCCGAATGGTTTTTTATTTATGACGGAATAAAATTATTTAACCCCGGCATCCCTGAGGTTCGCGAATATATAGTACAAGTGGTGCTTGATGTGGTAAAGAACTATGATGTTGACGGGATACACATGGATGATTATTTTTATCCGTATCCGGTGCGTGGACAGGTGATCAATGATGTAGCCACGTTTGCACAGTATGGTGAAGGGTTTGATAACATACGCGACTGGCGCCGCAACAATGTAGATCAGCTTATACATATGCTGGCCGATAGCATACATAAATATAAGCCTCATATGAAATTTGGTATAAGCCCGTTCGGGATATGGGCCAACAAAAGCCAGCACCCTGATGGTTCGGCCACAAGCGGCGGATCTTCTTATGTTGAGAACTTTGCTGATACCCGCAAGTGGATGCAGGAGGGTTGGATAGACTATATCAATCCGCAGATATACTGGCAAATAGGTAACCGTTCGGCGGCTTTTGATGTTCTGCTGAATTGGTGGAGTAATAATACTTTTAACCGGCATTTATATGTTGGACAAGCGCCTTACAGGTTTTATGAGGCGCGTAGCCCCGCATTTAAAAACCCATCGGAAATTCCCAATCAATTAAGAATGATACGTGCTAACCCGAGAGCGCAGGGTAGTGTTTATTTTAGGGCGCAATCAATTATTGGCAATGCTAACCATATTGCCGATTCGCTCAGGCAGGATTTTTACAGGCATCCGGCCCTTCCGCCGGAGATGCTCTGGCTCGACTCTGTACCGCCTAATCCGGTACAAAATTTTACGGCGAGGCCGGAGAACAAGGGTATTATGTTAAAATGGGCAGCACCGTTACCCGCGAGTGATAATGAGCCTGTTTATGGCTATGTGATTTATCGTTTTCAGGGAAACGAAAAGTTTGATCTTGCTGACCCTAAAAATATTCTGCACATACAATACGATACAGAGGCTGCGTATTTTGACACTAATGTAAGGCCTGGTGCAACTTACTTTTATGTGGTTACCGCTCTTGATAGATTAAAGAACGAAAGTGAACGGTCGCCAACTATAGCCGTTACTCTCCCGTGATCCAGGATAGTAATCACAAAAAAAACCTTCGCGCTTTAGAGCGGAGGTTTTTTTATTTTAAAGCCTGTATATATTAACGGGAAGCTGTCTTATTACCAAGTGTAATGTAATCTGTCAGAACCTGGCCCGCTTCTTTTTGTAAAAAGTCAAGGTCTTCTTTCTTTGGTTTGGCTTCGCCTTTCTTAAGAGGGCGCAGGCCTAAGGCTACTCGCCTTAGGTTGTTTCGTTCAAAAGCTTTCTGCTCATCGGCGTCTCTTTCTTTTTTGAGCTCAGCCTCATTCAAAGTAATCGTCTTAACAGTGTCCTGCTTTCTGGCATCTTGTATATCCTCTAACAGGTATTTATAGCTAAGGCTGCTGTTCATTCTCTCATCGTGCAATTTACGCAGTTGCGGAATAACGGTTGAGAAATTGCCCACAACAGAAAAGTCTGTTTTAGGGATTATATCAAACGGCATAGCCGAAGGCTCTGTATCTTCTCCATACTTATCCAATGGAATAATGGATGGGAACTGAACATCCGGAATTACACCTTTATGCTGTGTTGAATTACCGCTGATGCGATAAAACTTAGCTATGGTAAGATTAAGCTGGCCAAATTTGTTCTGGCTGCCCGTTGCTACTGCTTTAGGCTTCCCTACCATTGCCATAAGCTTATCTTTCAACGTTGGTGATATGATCTTATCCAGGTCAATAGCGTTTTGAACAGACCCCTTTCCGTAGGTTTGGGTGCCGATGATAAGGCCGCGGCCATAATCCTGTATAGCGCCGGAGAAGATCTCTGAAGCTGACGCGCTGAATCTATCCACCAATACAGCAAATGGGCCTGAATAAGCAATGCCGTCATCCTCATCCTTGTCAACTTCTATCTGGTTGCGGGCATCACGAACCTGTACCACCGGGCCGTTTTTTATGAACAGGCCGGTAAGTTCAATAGCTTCCATTAACGAGCCGCCACCATTTTGGCGAAGGTCCATAATAACGCCATCAACATTTTCGCGTTTAAGGCTATCCAAAATAAGCTTAACATCGCGTGTTGTGCTTTTATAGTTAGGGTTGCCGGCTTTGTAATCGGCAAAGTCCAGGTAAAATGCAGGTACCGAGATAATACCTATCTTAATGGTTTTACCATTGCTGTTATACGTTCTGATATCTTTTTTTGCAGAAACATCCTTTAAGATGATTTTTTCGCGTACCAGCTCTATGATTCTTGGTTTTGATGTGGCTGCTGCTCCCTTTGCCAGCAATTGAAGCCTTACAGTAGTTCCTTTAGGGCCGCGTATTAAAGCTATAGCGTTATCAATGCGCCAGCCAACAATATCCTGCCACTCGCCGTTCTTTCCCTGCGCCACAGCAACTATCCGGTCCTCGGCATTTACCAGTTTACTCTTATCAGCCGGGCCGCCAGGAGTTACGCTCTTAATGGTTACATATTCGTTTTCAGTCATTAGCGACGCGCCAATTCCCTCAAGAGAACGCGACATGTCAATATTGAAATTAGCCGCGTTTGACGGATTGAAATAGTTGGTGTGCGGATCAATAGCTTCGGTAAATGAATCCATAAAAACCTGGAAAACATCCTGGCTCGACAATTTATTGGCCTGGGAAAGTACGCTGGTGTAGCGTTTCTTTAGCGTAACCTTATTGGCCGCATCGTCCTTACCGGTAAGCTTAAGGTTAAGCAGGTCATATTTGACGCGTTTTGACCAAATATCATGCAACTCGGCATCAGACTTGGCCCATGGTAAGCTGTCGCGGTCAAAAGTGAACATTTCATTTTTAGTGTAGTCGAAATTTTTGGAAAGTTCCGCTACAGAAAAGTTTACATATTCGGTATATCGTTTTTGAAAAACGTTAAAGATGTAAAATACATCATTCAGGTTTCCTGATTTTATATCGTCATCCAATACATTTCTGTACTGTTCAAAGTCTTTAATATCTCCTGCTGTTAGATAATTGTGGTTTTCGTCAAGTTTTTTTATGTACCTGTCAAAAATGATGCTCGATATCGAATCGTTAAGCGGCACTTTTTTATAGTTATAATCCGTAATCAGCTTGGCGACATAAGTAAGTACTACGCTTTGTTGTTCTTCTGGCTTTATATCATTGGGGCCAGCTTTTTTATAAGCTGGTCTTGAGGGTGACGCGTTGCAGGCAAGCGCGGCCGCTAAAACCAGCATTAAATATAATTTCTTAAACATATCTTTAACAGTATTTATACCCGGAACTTGTTGAAACATCAATACTTGTGCCTTTTACTTTTACATACAAAAAAAGACAGCAATAAAGCCGTCCCCTAAATGTATTGAATAAACAATATTACAATAATGTTTGGTTTGTTTTAAAGTAGGATGCCTGTTTTACGCAAAAGTTACAATAACAGGCTTTTATTTTGATTTTGCGGTAACTTCTGCAGCATCAGCGTAGCGCAATTCTGATTTAGGAAGCCAGTTTTTATTAGTTTGCAGAAACTTCATTTTTTCTTCAATAAATTTTATGTCCTGAGGGCGGCCGTTGGCGCGTGCCAGTTCACGGGCTTCGATAAGGTCCTGCTGCGCTTGGGTCATGTCTCCAAGGTCGGCTTTAACCATTGCCAGGTTAACCAGGTTGCTGATGGTGTGCTGATGATCGTTCTGTTGCCTTGATATGAGATTGCTTTGCAGGTAATACCATTTTGCTTCGGACAGGCGATTCTCTTTTACATAGATCTGTGCTAATTCACTAAAACGGTAGCTGGCAGGCCCATATTCACGGAAACGCATACTGTGCTGCGCGGCACGCATTACAATACGCTCGTTTACCTCTAACTGGTACTGGCTTTGTATGTAGGGAAGGTGGTCTATACAATCAATATTAACCGTATTGCTTGTGGCTTTCATCCTGGCCAGGCTGTTGTCTTTTACGCGCGAAATCATTGGGTACCGTGCATGCTTTTTAAAATCAAGGCGCCACCATTGTGCAGATGCAGTAAGGCTGTAAGCGCAAAGCATAACTAATACTAAAAAATATCTCATTTAAATTTAGCGGAGGGTGGTAAATAAATTTTAACCGTTATACAAACTTATAAATTAGTTTTCTGATATACAATAGCTTAATGCAATAACGCAGAACCTTTTATTTAAATACTATCCTATTATCCCAAGGGTGCTGTAGAAAATTACTGCCTTGTGTTTAATTTAAAGTTTCAAATGTTTCAAACGCAGGTTTTTAGGTATTATTATAATAAAAACCAGTTACTTTTTGCGCACGCTGAGATAAAAATGCCATAACAGCATACTGGCAATGGTTCGGTACGGTTTCCAATCATCTGCTATTAATAATAGCTGCTCTCGAGGCGTATCTTTAGATAAGGTCTTTAGGTTTTTAATGGCATTTACAATCGCCAGATCGCCTAAAGGCAAAATATCTGTGTGGTGCAGCACGAACATGAGGTAAACGTCAACAGTCCAGTTCCCTATTCCTTTTAGGGCGGTTAGTTGAGCGCGTATATCCTCGTCATTCATTTCTTCAAAGGCATTGAGGTTAATCGTTCCGGCTAATATGGCTTCTGCCAGGTACCTGATGTAGGTCGTTTTTTGTCTGCTGCAATAGCACTCGCGCATTTCGGCATCTGTTAGCAATAAAATCCGGGCAGGGGTAACCTCGCCAAGCCGGTCGCGCAGTTTATTTAGTGCCGATAATGCCGAAGCCAGCGATACCTGCTGTTCCAGAATAATATGTACAAGGCTTTCAAATGTATTGGGCCTGCTCCAATAGGGCGGGTATCCGTAAAGATGAATAATGTTTGCCAAGTCGGCATCCCGCAGGGCCAACTCGTCACATAGCTGGTGGTAATTATTTGTATTAAACTGTTGTGGCATTTCTGTTGTTGTAATATTACTAAGTTTTTTAGGATTTAGTGTTTCAATTGCTGAATTTTACCATATGAATAATTTGCCGCCCTTAGCCGAACGCATGCGCCCTGCCTCACTGGATGATTATGCAGGCCAGAAACACCTTGTAGGTAAAGGGGCAGTTTTGCGCAAAGCGATAGAAAGCGGAGCTTTGCCGTCCATGATATTTTGGGGGCCTCCGGGCGTCGGGAAAACTACACTGGCCTATATTATTTCCCAATCGCTTTTCAGGCCGTTTTTTTCACTTAGCGCCATCAACTCGGGTGTAAAAGATGTGCGGGAGGTAATTGAAAAGGCTACATTACTTAAAGAGCAAGGTGATGTGTTGCCGGTATTGTTTATTGATGAGATCCATCGTTTCTCCAAATCACAACAGGATTCGCTCCTTGGTGCGGTTGAGCGTGGGATTGTAACACTGATAGGTGCTACTACAGAAAACCCATCATTTGAGGTGATCTCCGCTTTGTTATCACGATGCCAGGTTTACATCCTGAAACCACTTGAGGAGCAAGACCTGCTCGACCTGCTCAACAAGGCAATGAAAGAGGATATTGTACTGCGTAAAAGGGATATTATCATAAAAGAGCATGAAGCACTTTTACGATTAAGCGGCGGCGATGCGCGCAAATTGCTTAATATTTTTGAGTTGTTGGTAAGCGCCATTGATGCTAAAAAAATTGTGCTTACCAATGATGTGGTACTGGAACATGTGCAGCAGAACATGGCCTTGTATGATAAGGCTGGTGAGCAGCATTATGATATTATTTCTGCATTTATTAAATCCATGCGGGGGAGCGACCCCAACGGCGCTGTTTATTGGCTGGCCCGTATGATAGCCGGAGGTGAAGACCCCTTGTTTATTGCCCGCCGCATGCTCATCCTCGCGTCAGAAGATATTGGCAATGCCAACCCTAACGCATTACTTCTGGCACAAAGCTGCTTTAATGCCGTGCAGGTAATAGGTATGCCCGAGTCGCAGCTTATACTTTCGCAAACCTGTATCTATCTGGCTACCTCGGCTAAAAGCAATTCTGCCACTACAGCCATTGGAACGGCTATGTCGCTGGTGCGCGAAAACGGCGACCTCCCGGTGCCTTTGCATTTACGAAATGCGCCAACCAAATTGATGAAGAACATAGGCTACGGAAAAAACTACAAATACGCCCACAGCTACGAAGGCAATTTCGCCGAACTCGATTTTCTTCCGGAGCAAATAGCCGGTACAAAAATTTATGAGCCGGGTAACAACGCGCGCGAAGCGGAGTCAAAAGAAAGGTTAAAAAAATTGTGGGGCAGCAGGTACAATTATTAGTATCTTAAGCACCGCAATCTAAACGTACTTTTCTTTACACTCAGCTGAATGATCTTAACCTTTTTCAACCATGAACTGAAAGCCTTTTGGCGTTCAAAAAATACCGGTAAAAGCATAGCGGTAAAAGTATTTCTTGGCCTCATGATGCTTTACCTGTTGGCCTGTGTATTGTTTTTGAGCTTTGTGCTCGATAAGCTATTGGGCGAGCTGTTTCCGAAAGATGATCTGGTGGTTGCCTTCTGCGGCATTTTACTGGTATACTTTTTATACGATATGGTAATGCGCCTGCAATTGCAGGAATTGCCAACTTTAAAAGTACAGCCATACCTGCATTTGCCGGTAAAGCGTAACACCATTATCAGCTATCTGGCCTTAACCGCTCTTTTCTCTTTTTTTAACCTTTGGCCAATTGTTCTTTTTACCCCTTTTATAGTAAAAATTATACTGCCTGAAAATGGAGCGTCAGTAGCCTCGGCCATATGGCTGTCCATCGTTGGTATTTCCGTATTTAATAATTATTTGGCCCTGTACATCAAAAGGAGGGCTAACCTAAATGGCTGGATTTTTCTGGCGGTTGGCGGTTTGCTATCGCTTATTGTGTGTGGCGACTATATTTGGCATCTATACTCCATACAAAAAGCCTCCAATCTGGTATTCGGTAATCTGTTAAAGACGCCGGTGTTGGTAATGGTGCCTTTGTTAATGGCAATAGCCATGTTTTACATCAACTTTTTTTACCTGAAGGATAACTTATACCTGGAAGAGTTAAGCTCTAAAAAGGCAGAAGACCGTAAAAGCAGCACCGAGATACCTTTGCTGGGTAGGTTTGGCCATATTGGCGATTTGGTAGCTAACGAGATAAAGCTGATATTAAGAAATAAGCGCCCAAGAAGCGCCCTGGTGATGGGTTTGTTCTTTTTGTTTTATGGGCTCATCTTTTACACCCAAAAAGTTTATGGCGAAGGCATGAAGGTTTTTGTGGGCATGTTCATGACCGGCTTCTTTATTATCAGCTATGGGCAGTTTATGTATAGCTGGCAGGCTGCGCATTTTGATGGTATATTGGTAAGTAAAGTTAAGTTCCGCGATTTTTTGCGAGCAAAGTACCTGCTGTTTGCCATGGTATCTACCGTAGCCTTTGTGTTAACCACACCTTATGCTTATTTTGGCTGGCGTACAGTAATGATACATTTTGTGATGTACCTGTGGAACATCGGTATCAATACTACCATAGTGCTTTGGTTTGCCAACTTTAATCAAAAACGTATTGATCTTACAAAGGGAGCTTCCTTTAACTGGGAGGGGGTGGGCGCCAGTCAGCTCCTGTTATCATTCCCGCTATTAATATGCCCATACCTCATTTATCTGCCATTCAGATACCTGCTGCACAGCAGCGACTGGGGCTTTGGCGCAATGGCTATTATAGCCGTTGTGGGCATTGCTACACGCGACTTTTGGATAAAACAGCTTGAGAGGGATTTTTACAACAAACGATATAAAATAGCCGAAGGCTTCAGGAATAAATAACATGATAGAGATTAAAAACCTAAAAAAAGTTTATAACGGGGTAACGGTTGTAAACATACCCGCTTTGCAGATACAGAAAGGCGAAAGCGTTGGTCTGGTAGGAAACAACGGCGCGGGTAAAACAACCTTGTTCCGTATGATACTGGATCTGATACGCCCGCAGGCAGGTGAGGTGCTTTCAAAAGGCGAAGTGGTAGCGGGCGGAGAAGCCTGGAAGCAATATACCGCAGCCTACCTTGATGAGGGCTTTTTAATAGATTACCTTACCCCCGAAGAGTACCTTTATTTTATTGGTGGCCTGCATCAGCAAAGTAAGGCGCAGGTAGACGAGGAGATGAATGCCCTGTCTGATTTTTTCAATGGGGAGATCATCAAAAAAGGTAAATATATACGTGATCTTTCAAAAGGTAACCAATGTAAGGTTGGTGTAGCCAGTTGCCTGCTGCAAAATCCCGAGCTATTGATGCTGGATGAACCCTTTGCCAATATTGACCCCAGTACACAGTTCAGGCTAAAAAACATACTGAAAGACCAGAACAAGAATAAAGGTGTAACCACCATCGTATCCAGCCATGACCTTAACCACGTTACGGACGTCTGTGACCGGATCCTGCTGATGGAAAAGGGTGTAGTCATTAAAGATATTGCTACCAGTTCATCCACCCTTGCGGAACTGGAAGAGTATTTTGGCGTTGGGCAAACCTCAGGCACGGTAAATTATACAGCGCCGGGCATCGATCAGGAAGAGAATCACTAATGCTATGCTGAAACCTTTATCCTTACTATTATCGCTACTCTTTACATCAGTTGTCTTGGCGCAACAACCAGGGGCGCCTGTTGATGTGCTTAAATACAGGTTTGCCATCACCCTTACTGATGCTAATAATGTTATAAAAGGGAAGGCTGCCATAAGTACTCGTGTTTTAAAGCCGGTAAAGCAGGTGGTGTTTGACCTTGTGGGTAAAAATACTTCGGGTAAAGGTATGCAGGTGACTACGGTTACCGAAAATGGGCGGCCGCTTAAATTTAATCAGGATAGCAGCAAGCTATTTATTAATACCGCGGCGCTGCAAGGAAGCACACATGTATATAATATTACTTACCAGGGCATACCTGCCGATGGCTTGATCATATCAACCAGTAAGTACGGCAAGCGCACTTTTTTTGGCGATAACTGGCCAACGAGGGCTCATAACTG
The DNA here is from genome assembly GCF_002288635.1 of Mucilaginibacter sp. MD40. Classification (GTDB taxonomy): domain Bacteria; phylum Bacteroidota; class Bacteroidia; order Sphingobacteriales; family Sphingobacteriaceae; genus Mucilaginibacter. The sequence continues at coordinate 1,020,785 of NZ_NRSW01000001.1, forward strand.
GCTGCCTTGTGTTGATGACCCTGCCGATAAGGCTTCTGTTGAATTCGCGGTAACAGCTCCCGCTAAATATACCGTTGTAGCTAATGGCCTGAAAGTATTGGATAAAGCGCTTCCGGGCGGCCGACGATTTACCCTCTGGAAAGAAACAGTAAAGTTGCCAACAAAGGTAATGGTAATAGGTGTAGCAGAATTCGCCGTCGCGCAAGCAGGTACTCCGGAAAATATCCCGGTGAGCAGCTACGTATTCCCGGAAGATAAAGACGTGGGTTTAAAGGCTTATGCTGTTGCTGCTGAAATTTTACCCTGGTACACCAAACGGATAGGCCCGTTCCCTTATAGAAAGCTGGCCAATGTGCAATCAAAAACCATTTTTGGTGGCATGGAGAATGCCGGTGCTATATTTTACTTTGAAGAATCTGTACGGGACAAAGGCATTGAAGCATTAATGGCGCACGAAATAGCCCATCAATGGTTTGGCGATGCGGTGAGTGAAAAAAATTGGGCCAATCTATGGCTGAGTGAAGGGCTCGCCACTTACATGACCAACCTTTACCTGGAAGGCAAATATGGCGTTGACAGCCTGAACAAACGCCTGATAGCGGACCGGAAGGTAATATTCGATTTTGAGAAAAGCTATAATGCGCCTGTGGTGGATACAGCGTTTAAGGGGCCAATGATGCAATTGCTCAATGCCAACGCATACCAAAAAGGTGGTTGGTTTTTGCATATGTTACGCCGCCGTATTGGCAACAAGGCCTTTTGGACTGGGATTGCTGCATACTATAAGCAGTACAGCGGCGGTAATGCCAATACTAATGACCTGTGCTATCTAATGGAGAAAGCAAGCGGCATGAAATTAAGCGCCTTTTTTAACCAGTGGTTGCGCCAGGCAGGGCATCCGATTTTAAATGTGAAATGGGAATACCTGCCACAGAACAGGCAGGTAGTTATTCACGTTAACCAAATGCAGGTTAAGCCGTATCAGTTAAATTTAGAGATCATGGTAGACGGAAAATTATATCGGGCGGATATAAAAGATGTGGCAACTAATTTCACTTTTCCTGCTTTACATGATAAACCTGTCGTAAAAATCGATCCTAATATAAATCTGCTCGCCACGTATAACTTAGAAGGCGGCGATACCGGCAAATGAGAATTGCCCGTTTAATATAGTTCGGTCAATCTGATCCGTTTGTAAATTTTATTTCGAAAAAATAAATTTTACAAAACTTTATACTTTTTTGGTTTGTTTTACGTATAATTGAATAATAAGCCATACGGGCTTTTCTATTGTTACACCAACTAAAATTAACCATCATGACAAAAGCCTATCAATCCATTTATGTAGCGTTTTACAGGTGGAGTTTCAAAAATTTTGGTCAGGGTAGTTTACCCCAGTTTAAGTCGTTATTTAACGTGAGCTTTTTGCTGGTGGTATTGCTTACCAATGTGATGTTATTTACCAAGCTTATGTTAAAGGCTAATTGGCTCACTTTAAACATGGGTACTATGGTTATCATAACCGGCGGCGCTGTCTGCTTTTTATTAATGAGTCATTTTATTTTGCTTAACAACCGTATGCTTAAATCGCTTAACGCAAAGCTTGCCGTAGTGAGCAGACATAATAAAAATCGCTTTGGCGCTTTGCTGCTGCTTAATGTATTGTTCGCTTGCACCCTTTGTTTTATTTGAACTACCCTTTAATTATATTGAGGCTCCGTTTAGTTTTAATTGAACGGGGCTTTTGTTTTAAACTGGTTAATGAAACTTTTAAAATACTTTTTTATTTTATTGCTCTGCCTGTGGTTTACAGCTTGCCAGCATGGTCCCCAAAAGCGATTAGTGTCTTTATCGTTGTATAATGGGGGGCGGTCTGTTAAGTTTACGGGTTTAGAGCAATTGGTGATCAATGAAATTGCACGTGATACAAACAGGGAGGTTTGGCAGAGCCTGATACCGGTTTACAAGATGCCTGCCGATACCGACCTTAAAGGCTACCAGCCCCTGCAGCCGGGAAAATATGTTATCAAACAAAACTCGATCATCTTTACGCCCGACACGCCTTTCGTAAAGGGAAAGACGTATTTCGTTCGTAGCTATCAATTGGGGCAGGGTACTTCCTTTGCCGATTACCTGCAAGGACGCGCACAGTTGGGGAAATTAAAATTTATTGATTTGGTTTTTAAGCCCTAACCATTTGAATATCCGCAAAAAAGTATTTATATTTGCATTGAAAATTAAAAAAGAGGGGGCGGATAGTCCCCTCTTTTATTTTATCGATTAATTTTCCCCGCCGTAAAAACAGGAAGAAATTACAGATAATGAACATTGAAAAGCGAGTAACGGAATTAGTTGAGGAAAAAATCGCCGAAATGCCCCACCTGTTCCTGGTTGATGTTAAAATGCAGCCGAACGGCAAACTAATCATTTTAGTTGATGGCGATAACGGAGCAGGCATTGCTGACTGCGCTGCAATTAGCAGGCATGTAGGCTTTCATCTCGAAGAAGAAAATGTTATCGAGAACGCTTACAATTTGGAGGTATCATCGCCGGGTATTGATACCCCGCTGAAACTCAAAAGGCAATACGCCAAAAATATAGGCCGCAACCTAAGCATCAAGACGGATGATGGCGCCAAGAGGGAAGGGACGCTGTTAGCGGTTAACGAAGATGCCATACAAGTAGCTGAAACGATAAAAGAAAAAGGTAAAAAAGCGGAGATAGTGGAAAACACCATACCGTTTGATAAAATAACAGAAACAAAAGTTTTAATATCATTCAAGTAACAAAGAGAAGATGAGCAATATTAATTTAATTGATTCTTTTCAGGAGTTTAAAGACTTCAAGAATATTGACCGCCCAACCATGATGAGCGTGCTGGAAGACGTTTTCAGAAGCATGATCAGAAAAAAATATGGTACGGATGAGAACTGCGACGTAATTGTGAATACCGATAACGGTGACTTGGAGATATGGCGCACGCGTACCGTTATGGAAGACGGCTTTAGCGAGGATGATGACCTGGAAATTGAATTGGCAGAGGCTCACAAAGTAGACCCTGACCTGGAAGTTGGCGACGACTTTATAGAGCAGATTACTTTAGAAAGCTTTGGCCGCCGTGCTATTTTAGCGGCACGCCAAACATTGGTTTCAAAGATCCTTGAACTGGAAAAAGACGAGATCTTCAAAAAATATAAAGACCGCGTTGGTGAAATTGTTACCGGCGAGGTTTACCAGGTTTGGAAAAAAGAAACCCTGGTGCTGGATGATGAAGGTAACGAATTGTTGCTGCCAAAAACTGAGCAAATACCTGCCGATTACTTTAAAAAAGGCGACAGCGTACGTGCAGTAGTTTCTAAGGTAGATATGATGAACAGCAACCCTAAGATCATCATTTCGCGTACAGCCCCTGAGTTCTTACAACGTTTGTTTGAACTGGAAGTTCCGGAGATATTCGACGGGTTGATCACTATCAAAAAGATCGTTCGCGAACCGGGCGAGCGTGCAAAAGTTGCTGTTGAGTCTTATGACGACCGTATTGATCCTGTTGGTGCCTGCGTAGGTATGAAAGGTTCACGTATCCACGGTATCGTTCGTGAATTAAAGAACGAGAACATTGACGTAATTAACTACACTAACAACGTACAACTATACATACAGCGTGCATTGTCTCCGGCTAAGATCACTTCAATTAAGCTTGATGATGAGAAAAAAACCGCTGCTGTTTATTTAAAACCCGATCAGGTTTCTTTGGCTATCGGTCGTGGTGGCCATAACATAAAACTGGCAGGTAAATTGACGGGTTATGAAATTGATGTTTACCGTGAGGCTGATGAGCACGATGAGGATGTGGACATCGAAGAGTTCTCAGACGAAATAGACAGCTGGATATTGGACGAATTCAAACGTATTGGTTTGGATACGGCAAAATCAGTACTTGCACTGTCTGTTGGTGAGTTGGTAAAGCGTACCGATCTGGAAGAAGAAACGGTAAAAGAAGTTTTATCTATTCTGCAGGCGGAGTTTGAATAAAACCGAATAACAAATTAAAAATCGTATTTTTGCGATAATTAGAGAGAAAATTTAATAAATGTCAGAAGACAAATCCATAAAATTAATTAAAGCAGTAAAGGAATTGAACATTGGTATGGGTACCATTGTCGACTTTCTTGCGTCAAAAGGTTACAAAGTAGAAAAGCAACCTATGGCCAAGCTTGACGGCGAAATGTACAACGTACTATTGAAAGAATTTGCTGCTGATAAAGTTATTAAGGAGGAGGCCAAACAGATCAGCATCGGCAAGATCAGGAAGGAGGAAGCCCCCGTGGCTCCCGAGCAGCGCCCTGCAGAGCAGCGTCGCAACCGTGATTTTGAGAACGAAGAGATACTGATTAAAAATGTGGGCCAGTTTACTCCGGCACCGGCTGATAAGCCAAAGCCGGCCGAACAAGCTGCACCATCCAAAAATGACGAGCGCAGTGATGCGTTACCAGGTGTTAAAGTTGTGGGGAAAATAGACCTGGATAACCTTGGTAAACCGGCCCCGGCTACAAAACCAGCTCCTGAACCAACACCAGAGCCTCCTGCAAAAGAGCCGGAAGTGGTAAAACCAGAGCCAGTTATTGAAAAACCAGTAGCTGCAAAACCAGTTGTTGAAGAGCCAAAACCTGAACCGGTTGTTGAAAAGCCGGTTGTTGAAGCGCCAAAACCAGCAGCGCCGGTTGAAACACCTGTTGCTGAATCAGCTCCGGCTGCGAATGATAATGACGACCAGGATGAGGTTATACGTGCCAATGCCGAGCGCCTTTCAGGCCCTAAGATCATTGGTAAGATACAGTTGCCTGTTGAGCAGCCTAAACGTGGTGGCCCGGTAGCATCTTCATCAAATGCGGCCAATAATAATAATGCCGACCACAAACGTAAACGTAAACGTAAAGAGGGTGGTGGCCAGCAACCATTAACTGGCAACATTAACCCTAACCGTCCCGATTTCAGGAACCGCCCACCGCAACCGCAAGGTGGTCCGGGTGGCAACAACAATCGCCCTGATTTCAGAAATAATAGAAATAACCCGCCTGCAGGCCCTAAAGAGGAGCCCTCAGAAAAGGATATACAAGACCAAATTAAGGCTACCCTTGCTCGCTTAAGCGGTGCAGGTAAGTCTGGTAAGTTCTCACAGCGTGCTAAATTCCGTCGTCAGAAACGTGACGACGTAGCGGCAAGTGCTGAAGAGCTGGCAATGGAGCAGGAACTTCAATCAAAAATATTGAAGGTTACAGAGTTTGTTACGGCAAACGAGTTAGCATCCATGATGGATGTGCCGGTAACACAAATTATCGGTACCTGTATGAGCCTGGGTATGTTCGTGTCTATCAACCAGCGTTTAGATGCTGAGACGTTGAGCATTGTGGCCGATGAATTTGGCTACCAGGTGGAATTTGTTAAACCGCAGGACGAAGAAGCCAACCTTGACCAACCGGATGATCCGGCAGACCTGGTTCCGCGCTCGCCTATAGTTACCATCATGGGTCACGTTGACCATGGTAAAACATCATTGCTTGACTTTATCCGCAAAACCAACGTAATTGGCGGTGAGGCTGGTGGTATAACCCAGCACATTGGTGCTTACGAAGTTACATTGCCTGAGAATAAAGGAAAGATTACCTTCCTGGATACACCGGGCCACGAAGCGTTTACCGCTATGCGTGCCCGTGGTGCGCAGGTTACGGATATTGTTATCATCGTAATAGCAGCTGATGATAGTGTGATGCCGCAAACCCGTGAGGCGATAAACCACGCCCAGGCTGCCGGTGCACCCATCATCTTTGCATTCAACAAAATTGATAAACCGGGTGCAAATGCCGATAAGGTACGCGAGCAGCTGTCTGGTATGAACATACTGGTTGAAGAATGGGGTGGTAAATACCAAACCCAGGAAATATCAGCTAAAACAGGCTTAAATGTGGACCTTTTGTTAGAAAAGGTATTATTGGAGGCCGAATTGTTAGAGCTTAAAGCTAATCCTAACAAACGTGCCGTAGGTACAGTTATTGAAGCGGCGCTTGATAAAGGCCGTGGTATCGTTACCACTGTATTGGTACAGGCTGGTCGCTTAAAAGTTGGGGATCCTATATTAGCGGGTTGTTATAGCGGCCGTGTGAAGGCCTTAACCAACGAGCGTGGTCAACGCGTAGAATCGGCAGGCCCATCAACACCGGTACAGGTGTTGGGTATGCAGGGTGCGCCAACCGCGGGCGATAAATTTAACGCGCTGGAAAGTGAAGTTGAAGCGCGTGAAATTGCTAACAAGCGCCTGCAATTACAGCGCGAACAAGGCTTGCGTACGCAGAAACACATTACCCTTGATGAAATTGGTCGTCGTTTGGCAGTGGGTAACTTTAAGGAACTTAACGTTATTGTTAAAGGTGACGTGGATGGTTCTATTGAAGCGCTATCCGATTCATTGCTGAAATTATCAACCGAGCAGATACAGGTGAATATTATTTCGAAAGCTGTTGGTCAGATATCCGAATCGGATGTATTGCTGGCCTCTGCTTCTGATGCGATCATCATTGGTTTCCAGGTACGTCCGTCACAAAACGCGCGTAAACTGGCCGAGCAGGAACAGATCGACATCAGGCTGTACTCCATCATTTACGACGCGATCAACGAGATCAAAGCGGCGATGGAAGGTATGCTTGCGCCAACCTTTGAAGAGAAAATTGTTGCCAACGTTGAGATCCGCGAAACATTCAAGATCAGCAAGGTGGGTACCATTGCAGGTTGTATGGTGTTAGACGGTACGATCACGCGTAACAGTAAGATCCGCATCATTCGAGATGGTGTGGTAGTACATACCGGCGAGCTGGCTTCACTTAAACGCTTTAAAGACGATGTTAAAGAAGTTAAACAAGGCTACGAGTGCGGTTTAAATATTGCCAACTACAACAACATAGAAGTAGGCGACATTGTAGAAGCTTATGAAAACGTTGAGGTAAAACGTAAGCTGTAACGCTAATAAGCATATAGAAACAGGATGTTCATTAAATGGACGTCCTGTTTTTGTTTTATAGAGTTTCTTAAAATCCTTTTTTTCTCACTACGCCTGGTTTTCTTGAGCGGGGTTTAACCGGTTCGGGTACGTCATCAACCTCATACCTGCGGGCCATTTTAGCGATACGTTCTTCCATCGTTTCGGTGGTGAGGCGCTCCCTGCCCAGGCTATCAACCAGTATCGGAAACGCGAAAGGGGTGGGGCGCTCTATATTTTTCAGGATGATATTTTGCTTTGCTATGCGCTGCAGAGCCGCGCGCAGCCTGAACTCTTCCAACTGAAAAGCGAGCGCTTCATTATAAGATTGCCTTACCAATAGGTTATCGGGTTCGTACTCGTTAAATACTTCAAATAACAACGAAGTAGATGCTTGCAAGTGCTTGTTTTTAATTTGCTGGCCGGGGTAACCGGTAAAAACCAACCCCCCTATATGGGCAATATCCCTGAACCGCCGGCGGGCCATTTCGTTGGCATTCAAGCTGTGCTGTATGTCTTCAACCAGGTTTTCTATCGAAAAGAATGCCGCGTCTTCCAATGCTTCCTCAATAGGAATATCCTCATCAGCGAGCAGTTCAAACCCATAATCGTTCATAGCTATGGAGAAGCTTGCCGGCTTTATAGCCGATATTCGGTAAGCCAGCAGCGATGCCATCCCCTCATGCACCAGGCGCCCCTCGAAAGGGTAAAAAATCAAGTGATGGCCCTCTTTGGACTTGAAGGATTCAATCAGGAACTCGTGGCTTTGTGGTAAGTGCGACAAGCGCGCTTGCAGATCAAATAGGGGTTTAAGTGCTTTTACCTCAATATCCTGCTCTATGCCATGTGCCACCTCGTCCAGCTTATCCCTGAATACAGCCGATAGTTGCGACGACAAAGGCATGCGGCCGCCCGCCCAGCTGGGTATTAAACCTTTTGTGGCCTTTGATTTTTTTACATAGGCGGTCATGTCTTTTACCTTAACAAACTCCAGGCTTCGGCCGGCAAACCAAAATGTGTTACCTGGCTTTAGTTTGGATATAAAACCCTCCTCCAAAGTACCCAAACTGCCGCCGCTGAGCCATTTTACACGGATGCTCAGTTCGCTGGTAATGGTGCCGATGCTCAACCTGTGGCGCATAGCTACACGGCGGCTGTTCACCTTGTAAAGGCCGTTTTCAACTTCTACCTTTAAAAATTCGTCGTACTGGGCCAGTGTTTTACCGCCGCTAACAATAAAATCAAGCAACTGGTTAAACTCCTCACGGCGCAGATCGGCAAAAGCGAATGTTGATTTAACCTCTTCGAACAGATCATTAGCATAAAATCCGTCAGATACCGCGAGCGTTACCATGTATTGTATTAGCACATCGTAGGTAAGCAACATAGGGTCGCGGCTCTCAAATACTCCTTGTTTGATAGCGTTTTTTAGCGCGGCACCTTCCAGTAGCTCAAGAGAATGGGTAGGAACAAAATATGCTTTTGAAATAGCTCCGGGATGGTGGCCGCTACGCCCGGCGCGCTGCATAAAGCGGGCCACGCCTTTAGGGCTGCCTACCTGTATCACCGTGTCGACAGGCCTGAAATCGACGCCTAGATCAAGGCTTGATGTGCATACCACCAGTTTAAGTGCTTCGGCGTGCAGAGCCTGTTCTACCCAGTTACGCAGTTCGTTATCCAGCGAACCATGGTGCATGGCCATAATACCCGCATATTCAGGATAATTGTCAATTATAGCATGGTACCATATTTCGCTTTGCGACCGGGTATTGGTGAAAATAAGCGTGGTTTTACTCTTAGCCACAATTTCCATTACCTGTGGCAGCAGCTTAACGCCAATATGCCCGGCCCATGAGTAGTTCTCGATATTTTCGGGGATAACAGATTCTATGACGATACGCTTATCCACATTGGCCCTTACCATCCGCACATATTCAGGATCAAAACTGTTCCCTAACAAAACCTCCGCAGCCTGTTCAAGATTACCAATGGTTGCCGATATCCCCCATATTTTGAGTTTGCGTTTTGCAGTTGCCAGTTGGCTTTCTTCATCCTTTTCTGCAAACTGGCGAGAGCTAACTACAGCGAGAGCCTTTAACCGCGAGAGGCCTAATTCTACCTGTACGCCGCGTTTGGTACCCAATAATTCGTGCCACTCGTCACATACAAATACCTGAAGGTTTTTAAACACTTTAGCATATTCCTTTTGTGCCAGCATCAGATGCAGGCTTTCGGGGGTGGTGAGCAATACTTCAGGTAATTTCCGCTTTAAAGCAGCTTTGTCGGCAGATGAAGTATCGCCTGTGCGGGTCATAATTCGCCAGGGGAGGCCGAGATCGTCACATACCTCCTGCATGGCTTTCCGTATATCATTAGTGAGGGCTCGTAATGGCGTAATCCAGAGCATTAGCAGGCCATTATCTTTCCGTGTTTGGTAGTCGGTTGGGTGCTGGTTAATAAAACCCGCCAGGAAGGGCAAAAACAACGCGAATGTTTTACCACTGCCAGTAGGGGCATTAAGCAAACCGGAGTACCCGGAAAGGTAAACTTGTTCCATTTCTTTCTGAAACGGAAACTGGTGCCAGCTTTTTTTACTGTACCATTCCTTAATTACCTTTTGCCCCGGTGATATCATCGTTCAAACAACAAAATATATGGTTATTAGTTATAAGTAACAAAAAGTAAATACAACAATCGGTATTATATGAAATTAAGACACTATGTAGGCATACTGTGTGTTTGCGTGGCGGTAGCCTGTAAACAAAAAGCAGATACCAATGAAACAGACACCACAGCCACAGCTATCCAAAAGGAAGAGTCTGATACGCTAAAAGGGACCTCTGAAAGAAAAAGCGAACCGGTATCGTCCGACTGGTTGATTACACCTGGAATAGGCATAGGACAAACGGTTTTAAACGAAGCCGGTGAAAAAGTAATTGCCCGCCTGGGCAAGCCGGATGGCGGTGATGCCGCTATGGGTAAAAGCGTTTCGGTATGGTACGCTGACCATAACAAGCGGGGTTACGTAACGCAAGTATATTTTACAAAAAATATGGGAAATGACGACGCCGCGCGTGTTAAGGTGATCAGGGTGTCTTCCCCATCATTCAAGACAGATAAAGCGATATATACCGGCGTGCTACTAAAGGAAGCGGAAGCTCGCTTTCAGTTAAAAAAGATAGGCTCTTTTAAAGCGGAGCTATCCGATCGTAATATTTTTGACGACCAGGCTGCCGGTATTGCCTTTGATACTGATCGCAGCGGCACAATTACCGGTATAGCGGTGCATGAGAAAGGAGTGAGCGCTCTAAACGCTTACATGGCTTTCTTCAGTAATGTTAAGGCCGAATAAAAAATGCCCGCTAATTGCGGGGCATTTTTTATTATTTTTTCTCTGGCATCAGAATCACTTTTGCCAGGTTGGCTGTGTTAAGGTATTTATTAGCTGTTTCCTTAACACTTTGTATGGTTACATTATCCAGATCCTTAACATGAGATAGTATCTGTTCCGGATCCTCATTATTCTGAGCGGCCGATGATAAAATGCCCAGCCATGCTACATTTTGCTTTAACTGTACCTGTGTTGAGCGGGCTTCCTCGGCTTTAAATTTATCAATATCTGTTTGCTGCGCACCACTTTGCTTTATCTTGTTTATCTCGTCAAGCGTAGCGGCTATCAATTTATCCACGTTGGCCGAAGCACAGGTAAAGTTAATAGTAGCCGTATAGCGCGCCTCAGGGTTCTTGTTATAATTGATCTTTATGCCCGGCGAATAGATGCCGCTTTCCTGCTCACGAAGACGTTCGATCAGTTTAATGTTCAAGACCTCTTCGAGCGCGTCCAACTGCATGTTGTTGGCGTTATTATATGTATAGCTGCCACTAAATATAAGTTGTACTACTGCCTTATCGTCCATGCCTTTGTAAACCGTTTTATTGATTTGCCCGGCAGCCGGGTAAAGTTTAAGATTATTAAAGCTTTCCTTTTTATTAGTTACCGGTAGCGAGCCAAGGTAGGTTTCAAGTGTAGGGCGTATGAGTTCGGGATTAAAGCTACCTACCAGTACAAATGTGAAGTTGCTGGCATCGGCAAACCTGTTTTTATAAAAGGTATAAGCCTTATCTAAACTTGCAGCGTTAAGGCGGTCAACAGTGGCCGGCATACCTCTGAAATTATAATTGCTTAACACTGCCGATAAGGTATCCTGGTAAACGCTGCCCGGGTCAAGCCCGCGGTTAGCCAGCAGTGCCTTGGTTTGGTTAATGTTACCCTGCCATATGTCGGCATCTTTACGCGGTTGGGTAAAGTAAAGGTAAACCAACTGCATAGCGGTTTGCAGATCCCGGGGTGAGAAGCTGCCGCGTACACCTTCGGTTATTTCTGTAATATAAGGCGAAATATCGACATTTTTATCAGACAGCATCTTATCCAGCATACCCTGGTTAAACTCGGATAAACCACTGCTGCCAATAATAGCCGCGGCTAAACTGGCTGATGTATAATCATTGTCGCTGGCTAAAGAGGTGCCTCCCGGTGCAAAGCCATTCAGTAATATCTGGTCGTTTTTAAACTCGGTAGGTTTCAGGATAACTTTTATACCGTTGGAAAGGGTTAGCGTAGTAGTACCTAAAGCATCATTTTGCGTTTCAGATACTATTTTTCCTGGTTCCGGCGCTTTTTCCATCAGAGGCTTACTGGTCACATTATCAACATAAGCTGTTACGCCATTGCCTGCTGTGTTCACCCAATTTAAAATGGTTTTGTCATCAGGTAGTTTGTCCTTGTCCTTTTCAGGGCCTTCTACAATTATCACCCGATTTTGATCGGTAATTAACTTTTTGGCCATAGCGTTAACCTCTTCCAGGTTAACTTTATTCATGTTAGATACGTAGTAGTTGTATTCGTACTCAATACCAGGGATACCTTCGCCTTTCAGGAAATTTTGCTGATATTCCCTCACGTAATTAGCCGAATTGGTTTTGTCCCGCTCATAATAGGCGTTTTGTATGCCCACCAAAGCAGCCTGTTTGGCCCTTTCAAACTCTGTTGAGGTAAACCCGAATTTACGGGCACGTTCTGTTTCGGCAGCAACGGCTTTTACCGCTTTCTCAAATGCGTCGGGCTTGCCTACCACCACGGCTGTAAAGGCATCCATTTTACCTAAAAAGCCACCGTAATTTAAACGAGCGTATAAGAATGGAGGTTCGGGTTTTTGTTGCAGCTCGCTTATGCGTTGTGCCAGCATATAATTAAACAATTGCACACGCATACCTTGTAGCATACCCAGATCTGTTTTTATAACTATTTGTGGGTGCCGCACAATAATTTGAGCCAGCATGTAAGGAAACTCTTTGTCTGTAGCAACTTTTACCGCTGTACCGGGGCTTGGAGGCACCGTATATTCAGCGCGCGGTTTTTCAGGCGTTGGATTTTTGAGGTCGGAGAAGTTGGCTTTAATAAGCGCTTCTACCTTTTTTACATCAAAGTCGCCAACAGCTATCACGGCCTGCAGGTCGGGCCTGTACCAATCATGGTAAAAGCTTTTGATAGTTTCGGGGGTAAATGTTTTTAATATATCTTCTTTACCAATAGGCAGGCGGGTTGCATAGCGCGAGTTATTAAGCAAAGTAGGAAGCGTTTGCTGGCTCAGGCGCTCCTGGGCATTTTTGCCTCGCAGGCGCTCCTCCTCCAAAACCACACCGCGTTCTTTATCAATTTCCGAAGGATCGAAGGTTACACGACCGGCCCAGTTGGCCAGTATTTTAAAGCCGTTGGCAAAAACCGCGGCGCTGTCTGTAGGCAGGGGAAGCTGATATACCGTTTCGTCAAAAGAGGTGTACGCGTTAAGATCGGCACCAAAGCGTACGCCTGATTTTTGCAGGTAATTGATCAAATCGTTCTTAGGGAAATCGCGCGTGCCGTTAAAGGCCATGTGTTCTGTAAAGTGCGCCAGTCCCTGTTGCGCGTCTGTTTCAAGGATCGATCCAACTTTATTCACCAAATAAAGCTCGGCACGGTTCTGTGGCTGCTCGTTGTGCCTGATGTAATAGGTTAAACCATTAGGTAATTTCCCAATAATTACATCTTTATCAACAGGTAGTGGATTGGCTCCTAACTGTGCCAGAGCGGAAACAGGTCTATTGCGGGGAGAGGTTTGCGGACGCTTTTTTATTTGCGCATCTGCATGTCCGTAAGCAATTACCAGTGCCAGGGCGGCTACTGATAAGGTCTTGTTAAAATTCATAGTTTAATTAGGGAATAGTCTACTAAGATGATAAACGAATATCTTAGTTACAAATTGTTATTGCTGTTCTTTAAATGCGTCCTGCAGCATTTGCTGGAGCTCTACCTGGTGGCTCTGTACCATTTGCTGCCCCAAAACCATAGATCTTTGCATGATAACAGGCTGTTTCGCATTGAGCTTTTTGCCTAAGGGCGTTCTGTAAAAAGCTGTGATCTGCTTAAGCTCCTGCTCGGTAAACTCAGCGGCGTATATGGCTGCCAGTTGGTCCTTCAACAGGTCCCAACTGATGTATTTAGCAAAGAAGCTATTCATTACCTCCATAAATTTTTCTCGTTTATCTGCAGGTATGTTGGCGCTGCTTTGTTTAAGTGATAACTGCATACTGCTTTTAAAAAGCGAATCGGCACCCGAGATCTTCAGTAATTCATCCGCAGCTTTTAAGTGCGATGGTGTAATGTTAGGAGTATTTTGCGCTTTCACCGTAATACCGAACAGCAGCGCGATGATTAGAAGTTTTAGTTTCATTGCTGGTTTAGATGATGTTCTAAAATCGGCCTTAAGTTAAGTAAAAAAGGGCGGCTGTATCAAATGCGTCATTATTTAATTTAAAGCAGGTAGCGCATTAAATTGTTGAGGCAGCCATTTTGTAATGAACTGGTTAATAACGTATATTTGTTATATGATGAGAAAAGCGGGAATATTAATGTTGGTTTTGCTGTATACAGTTACAGCATCCGGCTTTAACCTGCATTTACATTATTGCGGCAACCGTGTTGCTGATGTGCAGATAAATGCCCCCGCCAAAAGCTGCGTTAAGCCAATGGCGAAAAGCAAAATGAAGTGCTGCAAGGATTCGAAACTGGATGTTAAAGTTAAAGACAGCCACGAGCTTCAGCAGTACAATGCACCCAAGGCCCCGTCGCCTGTACAGTTGCCCCATGTTTCATTTAATGATTTTTTCCTGCCGGTACAGCAGGCCATTATTGAGACACTGTTTGACAGAGGGCCGCCCAATGTACCCCGAACAACGGGAGCTATCTTTATTAAAAATTGCATGCTGAGGATTTGATGACAGGTTTACGCAACCTTATCCAGTCAAATTCAGGAATTACACATGCAAAATTTAATAAAATGAAATCTCTAAAAATCTTCATCATTATACTAATCGCCTCCGCTACTTTCGCAAAGGCGCAATCAACCAAGGCTGAACTTCAGGTTAGTGGCCTTACCTGCTCTTTGTGTGCTAAAACAACAGAGAAGTCGCTCAAGTCTTTACCCTTTATCAGCGAGATAAAGCCCGATCTGATGCGCAATGTGTATAACATCACTTTCAAGGATGGCGTACCGATGGACCTGGCACAGATCAGCAAAAAAGTAAAAGACTCGGGCTTTTCAGTAAGTTACTTTAAAACTACGCTCAATTTTGACGATATTAAAGTGGCCGATAATACCTTTACTTATGGCGGCAACACCTTTAAACTCATCAATGCTCAAAAACCGCTGAGTGGCCCGGTTGCATTAACCATTGTAGACAAAGGTTTTGCGCCAGGCTCCGTTACCAAAAAGCACCTGGGAAAACTGAATGAGGAGAGTGGCGCAACAAGCGGCCCGGTTTACCACGTAATTATTTAAGCAGTTGTTCATGAAAACGAGCTTACTGGCATTATGCCTTATGGCGTGCTGCTGCGTTGCTTTTGGGCAGGAGTTGTATATAAATACCGAGCCTGCCAGCAACATGGCAGCCCGTTCACTGGGTATACGTATGGAAAACCAAGGGTTTTTCGATCCGGAGTTTAAGAACCGTACTACATTGGAGGCTATGTATGGCGCCAGCGGAAAGCTTATGCTACATGGCGCCGCATACCTGTCCGACTTTTATCAGCCCCGGCAGCGTTTTGAGGGGGGGAGCTTTTATGCTAAATACCGTTTCCTTTCTGTTGATGATGTGCAGCGGCATTTTAGGGGTGCTGTTTTTGGCAAGCTGGCGGGTAGCCGCAATCCCTACGCGGTACAGGAACTGGCCCTTGAAGGGGATAATTCCGGCGTGCAGAGTGGTTTAGTGTTTACCCAACTGTTGCATAAACTGGCCCTGTCGGCATCGGGCAGTTATATACGCGGGCTGAATAGTGATAACGCATCGGGGCGTATTACCGGCGCCAAAGAAGCTTTAGGCTATACCCTCTCAGCCGGTTACCTGTTATTTCCTAAAAACTACAGGAGTTATGACCAGGTCAATGTAAACCTTTACGCCGAGTTATTAGGAAAAACCAACCCGGGTTATGGGCAAAGCTATCTTGATGCAGCGCCCGCTATCCAGTTTATTTTTAACAGTGTGTGCCGGCTCGACTTCTCGTACCGCGCACCATTATACAATAACATGTTACGTAACAGTGCCAATATGTATCTGCTGCGTTTCGAGTATAATTTTTTCGAACTATGAAATATCTGCCTTTTATAATCATTAATTTACTGTGCTTTGCTGCAACAGCTCAGGAGCATCCTATGCATCATATGCAAAAGGATAGTACAGTACAGAAATCCATGCATGCTCAGCATATGCAAATGATGCCCAATATGCAGCATGATACCATGAAATATATGATGAGCAGCCAGTTCTCCCGCGATTTACCGATGAACCGTGATGGTTCCGGAACTTCATGGGTGCCCGATGAAACCCCTATGTATATGTATATGGTGCATGGTAAAAACTGGATGCACATGTTTCATGGCAGCGTGTTTATGCGCTACAACAAGCAGGACCTGTTTAACCGGGGATCGCGGGGCGGCAGCCAGTTTGACGCGCCCAACTGGTTTATGTACATGGCCCAGAGAAAAGTAGGTAAAAACGGCCTTTTTGCTATCAATACCATGTTTTCATTTGACCCTTTCACAGTTGGTCCGGGTGGCTACCCGTTGCTTTATCAAACCGGGGAATCATACAAAGGCGCTAAGCTGGTAGATAAGCAACATCCACACGATCTGTTTGCAGAGTTAAGTGTGGCTTACACCCAACGGGTAGCGAAAAATACCGATGTATATCTATCGGTGGGTATGCCGGGCGAACCTGCGCTTGGCCCCCCGGTATTTATGCACCGCCTTTCGGCCATGAACAACCCAGATGCCCCGCTAACGCATCATTACGCCGATGCTACACACATTACCTTTGGTACGGCAACATTGGGTTTCAGGTATAAAAATGTAAAGCTGGAAGGCTCGGTATTTACCGGCCGCGAGCCTGACGAATACCGGTATAATTTTGATAAACCTAAGTTCGACTCCTATTCACTGCGCCTGTCCGTAAATCCTTCAAAGGAATGGGCCTTACAGGTATCTAACGGGTGGTTAAAGAGCCCCGAGGAGGCCGAACCTAACGATAATGTTAACCGCTTTACGGCCTCGGCCATACATACTAAAATGCTGGGCGACGACAGCTACGTAGCTACCACTTTAGTTTATGGCCAAAACCGGCATCATGGCGTAACGCAGCCATCTGTGCTGTTAGAGAATAGCTTACAGCTGCACAAAACCGCTATTTACGGGCGGTATGAATTTGTACAGAAAGATGCCGACGAGCTGGACCTGGAAACGATGTTCCCTGCTAATCCTAATTTTAATATCAACGCGGTAACGCTTGGTGTGAATCATGTTTTGACCACACTAAAGCAAACCAATTTAACAGCGGGTGTTCAAACAACGCTCAATGTGTCACCACGGGCATTACAAACTTTATATGGTAGTAGCCCGGTTGGCTTTCAGGTATATTTGCGAATAACACCCGCGTTAATGAAAATGGGTAGTTCCAAAAGTAGGCATCATTCCATGATGAATATGTAATTGTAAAACGGGGCGAAAAGCCCCGCTTTACTTTCGTACAAGCGCTAAAGACGTGTATATTGCAGCATTAACCAAACTTAAGCATGCAAAAAGCCGGTGTAATAGGGATTGATATGGGCGCCACTAATATGAAGGGCGCTGTGGTAAGTAACAGTGTATTATCAGCAATAACCACTATACCTGTTAACCGCCAAAGCAATGCCGGTGAAGTACTTGCAGATGTGTATAAACTGGTTGATGGGCTTTTACAAATCGGCAATGTTGCTGCCATTGGTATAGGGGTCCCCAGCATAGTTGATGTGCATGAGGGAATTGTATACGATGTGGTAAACATTCCCGCGTGGAAAGAAGTGCCTTTAAAAAGGCTATTAGAACAACGTTTTGGGTTGCCGGTGTATGTGAATAATGATGCAAACTGTTTTGCCGCCGGTGAATATTACTATGGTAAGGGCGTTGGATTTAGTTCAATGGTAGGGCTAACACTTGGTACCGGCCTGGGTGCGGGCGTTATTATAAATAAGCAATTGTACGAGGGCTATAACTGTGGCGCAGGTGAGTTTGGCTTGCTGCCTTATGCCGATAGTGTGCTTGATGAATACGCCAGCGGCACGTTCTTTACATTGAAAAACGGTATTGACGGAAAGCTGGCATACGAGCGGGCTTATGCAGGAGACAGGCAGACACTGGAGCTATATCAGCAATTTGGAAAGAATCTCGGGCATGCGGTTAAAATGGTCATGTACACGGTTGATCCTGAGCTTATCGTACTGGGTGGCTCCGTACGTGTTGCCTATGATTATTTTAAAGACAGCATGTGGGGGGAGATAGAGACCTCGGTTTACCCTGCCGCGGTTAAACGTTTAAAGATAGAAGTATCCGCTTTAGAAAACAGCGGTATATTAGGTGCCGCCGCCTTGCCTTTGATAAAGTAAATAATAAATATGGACGAAAGAGAAAAGATCATCTCAAATTACATTAATGCCTATAACGCATTTGATACTGACGGAATGGCAGTTGACATGGCTGAAGATATATATTTTGAAAACATTTCTAACGGGGAGCCGACAATGGTTTTAAACGGGATAGCAGCCTTTAAAGAACAGGCCAACCAGGCTAAAAGTTATTTTACTGAGCGTGAGCAAACCATCAACTCAATTAAACATCATGGAAATGAAAGTGATGTTTCCATTAGTTATCATGCGGTTTTAGCCATTGATATACCCGGCGGACCTCAAAAAGGAGCGGTTTTGGAGCTTTCCGGTAGGTCGGTGTTTGTATTTAACGGCAATAAGATCGTTAGGTTAACAGATATCAGTTAAGGCCTCACTTAAGCAGAGGTGAGAAGAACTGCAGCTTGATTTCAGCATTCCTGAAACCACCTTATCGCATACTGGAATACTTTTTGAAACGGGATAAATATAACTATTGAAAGATATGATGAGTTTATTATTCATTCCGTATAATTCTGCATGGCTGCTCATGATTGTGATAGCCCTTGGCAGTTTTGTTGTACAGTGGCGTTTCAGAAATAAATTTAAGGAGTATGCGGAGATGCCGTTACTTTCGGGCATGTCTGGCCGCGAGGTGGCCGAGCGGATGCTTCAAGACCACGGTATTTATGATGTGCAGGTAATTTCTGTTGAAGGCCAGCTAACCGACCATTACAACCCGGAAAATAAAACGGTAAACCTTAGTCCGGATGTGTATAACAGCCGTAGCGTGGCCGCGGCGGCGGTTGCCGCTCACGAGTGTGGCCATGCCGTACAACACGCGCGGGCCTACAGCTGGCTTAGTTTCCGCTCGGCTATGGTACCGGTGGTAAATGTAGCATCAACCCTTACGCAATGGACATTGATGATAGGCATTATGCTGTTGTTTTTTACCCATAACCCTTTTGTGTTAGCGATAGGGGTAGGTGCCCTGGCGTTGGTAACGTTGTTCAGCTTTATTACCCTGCCTGTAGAGTTTGATGCCAGTAACAGGGCCTTAGCCTGGCTGAATAACAACTATTCTGTAATGCAAACGCGCGAAGAACATGAGCAGGCTAAGGACGCGCTTTGGTGGGCAGCCATGACCTACGTGGTAGCCGCGCTTAGTGCATTGGCTACTCTTGTTTATTACGCTTCGTTCCTGTTTAACAGGCGTAACTAAACATAGGTGTATTTAATTATAGCATCTAATAACGATACATAGTATAACAATAAAAGCCTCCGAGGAGGCTTTTATTGTTATACAGATTTTATCAGCTGCGCTGAAATACTTTGACTAATAGAATACTAATTATTTCAGTGCTTTGCTGCTATAAATGTGATACTCGCCCGGAGCATATATTGTTGTGAACGGCGTAGTAATGCTTACGGTGCTGCCTGACATGTAATCATACCAGGTGCCAGCACTTGGAAAGGCGATTGTAGCTCCCTGGCTGTTTACATCAAAATTACCTGCTACAACCACATTTGTACCATCGGCACCTGTGAGGCTGGCGGTTTTAATAGAGCCCGACGAGCTATAAGTAATATTTGATGTTGCAAATACCGGGTTATTGATCTTCATCCGGATCAGCTTGGCAAAAGTAGCATAAAGTTTATGGCGTAAAGGATCATTATTATATTCCCAATGAAGCGGTTTTTCGCCGGTGCGGCCATTCACATCAATAGAGATGTCATAACCCACTTCGCCAAACTGCCAAACCATTTTTGGGCCCGGTGCGGTAAATAAAAAGGCGGCAGCGGCTTCCTGGCGGGCCAGGGCTGTAGCGAGTGTTTTAACATTATACCCATTGGCACCACTGCTGTTACCATAAGTAATATTTTTAAACATCAGGCGCTCCTCATCGTGGCTTTCCATATAGCTCACAATATTATCAGGCTGGGTAAAGCCGGTATGATTGCTAAAGTATAGCCGCGAGAAATTTGAAGTAGGTACATAACCCATTGTTGCCTCGTTAAAATTATAATTAATGTTATTCCACAGCATCATGCCATTATCTGAGAGCTCTTTCTCTTCGCGGTCGCCGCCAAAAAACTCCAGGATGGTGTAAAAGTTATTGTTGTCTATGCTATTGATAAAGTTCTTATAATCGTTCCAGATGGCTACGCGGCTGGCATCGTAGGCGGCAAAGGAAGCGTCATCCGTGCTTAGTGTTTGGGTAAAACCTTTGGCAAGGTCAAAGCGGTAGCCATCAATATGGTACTGCTGCATATAAAACTTCATTACGTTTTTGGCGAAGTATTTTGTGGCCGCGCTTTGGTGGTTAAAATCGTAACCTACATTGTATGGGTGCCTTGGGTCAACATTAAACCAGGGATTGGTACTTAAAGGCTTCTGGGTTGTTTTATCGAAGTACAATTGTACCATAGGAGACTGACCGAAAGAATGGTTAAGTACCATATCCAATATCACGGCCATACCGCGGGCATGGCAGGCATCTATCAGTGCTTTGAGGTCGTTTTTGGTGCCATAGTATTTATCAACCGCAAAGTAGAACGAAGGATTATAGCCCCACGATGAATTGCCTTCAAACTCGTTTACAGGCATCAGTTCAACCGCGTTTACGCCTAAATTGCTCAGGTAATTAAGCGTATCAGCAATGGTTTTGTAAGAGTGGGTGCCCACAAAGTCGCGCACATGTAATTCATATATCACCAGCTTATTTTTATCCGGCCGGGTAAAGTTAGGGTACTTCCAGGTGTAAGTTGGTTGGTTTGCCTGCATCACGCTAACAATACCTGTTTGGCCAGCTGGGTAAGCTTTTAAGTTAGGGTAAACTGATGCCGGTATGTACTTATCATTATCAGGGTCGAGGACTTTCTCGCAATACGGGTCGGCTACTTTTAAAGTGCCATCCGCAAGGTATTGGTAAGCGTATTCTTTGTTAGGGTCCAGGTTATCTATTTGTACCCACCAATTATTTCCATCTGGTGTAACGGTCATGGCTGTTGGTGCCCAGTTATTAAACTCGCCAATTACCGCCATGGATGTTTTGCCCGGCGCGTAAATATTAAAAATGGCTGATGTCCCTGAGTTAATATACGTAACGCCGTCCCCTGCACCTGATGGTAATGGTTTGCCGTTAGGTACAGTAACCCCACCGCCACCGCCTGTATTGGTAGGTGTTGAGGGATCAATGTTTTTTTTGCTGCAACTTGCCGTTCCTAACAGCAGGGCAATGATCCCGGTAAATAAAATGATTCTTCTCATGTCCTGGTTATGTTTTTTAGCGTGATGTTTCTCTATAAATTTTTACTGATATAAAATATACGCGGTAGTTGCAGGTACACTAATGGTTTGCGTGCTGGTACCCAACCCAAGTTCGTTCACCTTATCGCCGTTTGCAGCTATTGTCCATTTGCCTCCGGGTAGATTAATTTCACAGGCAGAAGTATTTCCGTTCAGTATCACCAAGATGTTTTTCCATCTATCGCCATTAGCATTCCCTGTTAAGCTAAAGGCGATCAGGTCGTTATCGTTAGTTTGGTTAAACTTCAAATGCTGCTGAACCATTTCGGCAGTAGGCATCCTAAACGCCGGATGATTTTTGCGTAGCGCAATTAGCCCTTTGTAATAATTGTAAACTTGCCTGTATTGCGCCTTGCGGTGCCAACCTATCTGGTTAATACTATCCGGTGACTTGTATGAATTAGCGACACCCTTTTTAGTGCGTAAAAATTCGGCACCCGAATGTAAAAACGCAACGCCCTGGGCGGTAAGCACCGCTGTTTGGCTTAGTTTGTCCATTTTAATGAGCTGCTCTTCTGTAGCATAGGGGTTGGCAATTTTCAGGCGGTCAAACAAGGTATTATCATCATGGCACGATACATAATCAATGGCTTGTGATGGTTGTGCCGCCCACGGGGCTTTTGAATAGTTTACCTCCGTATAATTGATCTGCGGATGCTGTACGGCACCGGCAATGCCAAATTTTACGCTTTCGGCCGTTCCCGGCTGTCCGCTTACAAATCCTTTTGATTTTACATCGCTGAAACCACCTTTTAAACCATCGCGCATATCGTCGCCAAACGCGGCTATTTGATGCAGTTGATTGGTGTGGGCTTTTGTGGCACGCAGGGTTTCAGGCAAAGCGCTTTCGCCCGCTGTCCAGCCCTCTCCGTAGATAAATATCGATGGGTCGTATTTGTGCAGGGCATCGCTCAGGGCGTTCATCGTAGCTATATCGTGTATACCCATCAAGTCAAACCTAAAACCATCTATATGATATTCCTTAGCCCAGTACAATACTGACTCTATCATAAATTTACGCATCATAGGCTGCTCTGAGGCTGTTTCGTTGCCGCAGCCTGTACCGTTTGCATACTGGCCCGAAGCCGTTTTACGATAAAAATAGCCGGGTACAAACTGGTTAAATACGGAGTTTTCGGTGTCGCTGGTATGGTTATATACTACATCAAGCACCACGCGCAAGCCGTTGGCGTGCATAGCCTGTACCATTTGCTTAAACTCGCGGATGCGTACATTACCGTCATACGCGTTAGTAGCATAGCTACCTTCCGGAACGTTGTAGTTTTGTGGGTCGTAGCCCCAGTTATATTGGCCGTTGGACGGTTTGGTTTCATCAATGGATGCAAAGTCAAAAGAAGGCAGCAAATGCACATGCGTTGCACCCAGTTCTTTAATATGGCTAAGCCCGGTGGTTAAACCGTCGGCGCTTTTGGTGCCAACTTCTGCAAGGCCCAGGAACTTTCCTTTATGTGTAATGCCGGAGTTGGGATCTACAGAAATATCGCGTACATGCGTTTCATATATAACGATATCTGTAAAATTTTTTAAGGGGGGCTTTTTATCATTTGCCCAGCCGCCGGGATTGGTTTGTGCAAGGTTAACTACCATGCCTCTTTTGCCGTTTACACCAACCGCTTTAGCATACATATCCGGAGTCTCCTGCAGCCATTTGCCATCCTGCATTACCTGGAAGGTATAATACCGGTTTTTAATATTCCCGGGGATGCTAATGGCCCAGGTTCCATTATCCTTCCTGGTCAGATCGATAGTCTGTAAGGCAGTGTCGCCTTCCCCATTGGCATATAAACGTAACTTAACAGCAGACGCGCCGGGTGCCCAAACTTTAAATAAGGTTTTGGCAGGCGAGTAAGTAACGCCAAGGTCGGTGCCGTTATATACAGGATAAACAGTACCAGTCTCCGCAACAGAAGCAGCCCCGATCATAAATAATAATAACGCGCTATAAAATTTCATCCCTCTCATCTATAATTTCCTCATCTACTTTTTGGCGTATGTATATTTTTACCATCCTGAACATAAATCACCGAGATGGCCGCACATAGCATAAAAATACCTGCAAGTACAAGGGCATATATAGCCTGACCGCCAAACAGGTTTTTTACTACCCATCCGCCAAAAAAGCCATTTACTATTTGCGGAAATGTGATAAAGAAGTTGAAGATGCCCATGTAAACGCCCATCTTTTTAGCCGGAATAGAACCCGAAAGGATAGCGTAAGGCATGGCCAGTATACTTGCCCATGCTAAGCCTATACCTACCATACTTAAGATGAGCATATTGGGGTTTTGAATAAAGAAGATGGATATTAAGCCAATACCCCCTGCAATTAATGAAAAAGAGTGCGCCAGCTTGCGGCTGGTTGCCCGCGCAATGGCCGATAGAAAAAGCGCATAAATAGCCGATACGCCATTGTAAATACCAAACATCAGGGTAACCCAGTCACCCGCTTTTGCGGCGTTTACGGAGGTGGTATCTTTTAAATCTACGTGGAATATGTGCGTGGCAATAGCCGGTGATGCAAAAACCCACATGGAGAATAATGCAAACCAGGAGAAGAACTGTACCAGGCCCAACTGGCGCATGGCCATTGGCATGTTTTTAAAGTCGTGAAATATCTGGCCCAAACCGCGTTTGGGTTCTGCTTCGTCTTCTTCGGGATGAAATTTAGCGTACTCTGCCGGTGAGTATTCTTTGGTTCGTAAAACGGTCCACAACAAGCAAATAATCATCACCAGCGCGCCTACGTAAAAAGAATAGGTAACATTCGGCTGCACATGGCCCGGCTGCGCTGTTTGTGTACCTATAAAGTAACTAATTACCCAGGGGAGTACCGAGCCGGTGACCGCTCCAATACCTATGAGAAAGGTTTGTACGGAAAAACCCAGACTGCGCTGGCTATCGGGCAGGTTGTCGCCAATAAGTGCGCGGAAAGGTTCCATGGCCACGTTAAAAGAGGCATCCATGATCATTAAAATACCCGCGCCCACCATTACCGGCGGTAAAAACATCAATACTGCCGAATTGGGAAGGAAAAAAAGCGCAAGCGCAGATAAAATACCCCCTGTTAGGAAGTATGGTTTACGCCGGCCAAGGCGGTTCCAGGTACGGTCGCTATAATGGCCTATGATGGGCTGCACGATCATGCCGGTGATGGGTGCCGCCAACCAAAACAGCGACAAATGTTCCACATCGGCCCCAAAGCTTTGTAGTATACGCGAAGCATTGCCGTTTTGTAAAGCAAAGCCAAACTGTATACCCAAAAAGCCAAAGCTCATGTTAAAGATCTGCCAAAAGGTAAGCTTTGGCTTTTCCACAGCTTTTCGCGTATCTGCTAAAGGCTGTGTGGTGTTTTTATGTTCAGCGGCGATCATTTGCTTAATTCAATTATAAGGGTGGTTTTTGCAGGAATAAGCAATTGTTTGATGTTGCTTATTTTTTGCCCGGTAATTACATCTATGCCGCTGCTGAAGCCCGCCATACGTTCAGTAAAGTAATCAGTATCTAAAGCGGATTCCTTTTCGCTGCCGTTGTAGGCTATCATAACGGTTTTCTTGTCATCATACCTGAAATAGGTATAGATGCCATTACGTGGAATGTACTGCATAAGCTTACCGGTTTGTAAGGCGGTTGTTTTTTTACGGTAATTAGCCAGAGTGCGTATGTAGTTAAAGGCTTCGTTCTCTTTTTTATCGCGACCGGCGGCGGTAAATTTGTCCTTTTTATCGCCATCCCAGCCACCCGGGAAATCCTCGCGAACCAAACCGTCGGGATTGGAATAACCTTTAAGTAATATTTCATCGCCGTAATACATTTGCGGCACTCCGCGCATAGTAAGCAACATCGCCATACCCGATTTAAACTTGGTAAAGTCTTCATTTACTATCGAGTAAAAGCGGCTCATGTCATGGTTATCCAGGAATATGGTATTACGTGTCGGGTCTTGGTACATAAAGTCCTGCGCCACAACGTTATATATCCTGTTTACGCCATCAGTCCAGCCTTCTTTGCCATTGAGCGCTTCCGCAATGGCATCTTTTATCTGGGCGTCGGTTATGCCTGGCAGCTGTGTGTCAAACCCACGGTTCACAGTATTTCCCTGGGTAAAGAATGACTGGTTAGCTACAGACCACACCAGCGTTTCGCCAAAGATGGACAGGTTCGGAAACTCCGCTTTTACTTTTTTTGCCCAGTCGGCCATGTAAACAGCGTCGTTGTATGGGTAAGTATCTAAACGCAGGCCGTCTATCCCCGCGTATTCTATCCACCAGATATGGTTCTGGGTGAGGTAATTTTGCACGTACGGGTTGTTTTGGTTCAGATCGGCCATACGCTTATCAAACCAGCCGTCGAGCATTTGTTTTTTATCTGCCGCGGCACCATGCGGGTCCATCACCGCTGCATCACGGAAATTAGAGTTGGTATATTTAGGCCACTGGTGTACCCAGCTTTTCATGGGCATGTCCTGTATCAGCCAGCTTTCGGTACCAATATGGTTATGCACCAAATCTTTAATTACCTTCAAACCCATGGCATGGCATTTAGCCACATAGCTTTTAAATAGCTCGTTTGTACCATAGCGAGGGTCAATTTTATAGTAATCGGTAACCGCGTAGCCGTGATAAGAGGCGTGCGGCTCGTTATTCTCTATTTCGGGCGTCATCCATATGGCGGTTACTCCCAGGTCTTTTAAATAGTTGAGATGGTTGATCACCCCCTGTATATCGCCACCGTGGCGTGAATACATGGAATCGCGGTGTAAACCGGTTTCAAGCATACCTTTAACCACATCGTTAGACGGGTCGCCGTTTGAAAAACGATCCGGCATTAGCAGGTAGATCAGATCTTTGTTGGTTACGCCCTGCGCACCCTGCGCTGTGTTGCGCTGTTTAAGTTCATAATTATAAACCAGGTCTTTTTTACCGGTCTGTTTAAACGTAATAGGAAATTTCCCTGGCCGTGCAGCAGCGCTGATAGTGAGGTCAAGAAATAAGTAGTTGCTGTTTTCTACCTTATGTACTGCTGTTAACTTCACGCCGGGATAATTTAAGCTCGCATGGCTTGCCCCAATTTTATCGCCGTGAACAATGAGTTGTACTTTAGGGTTCTTGAACCCTACCCACCAAAATGCAGGTTCTACTCTTTCTAAAGCCGGTAGTTGTGCCAGCACGCATTGTGATAACAGCAAAAGGGCCAGGGTAATTTTTAGCTTCGGTCTTGTCATTTTTAATTCGTCTCTACCAATGATACCCGGAACGGGTGTAAAAAAGTAGGGGGGGGATAAAAAGAAGCCGGTATGCCAACGCATACCGGCTGTAGTATATATCACTGTTTAACTACGGTGTATTTAGCCGTAAGCGATCTGTCGATTTTACCCAATTTGCTTATATCAGTGCTAAAATCGCTGTACACAGTGGTGATGCTCACCTTGTAATTTCCAGCTGCAGAGATCGGCAGGTTGTTATTGTCGGTATTGTTTAGGAAAGTACCATCGGCACCGGTTTTAGGTATGCCGTAGCTGTTGTCCCAGGCATGGTTCATCCTGAATTTAAATTCGCCTGCAACCATTGGTACAACACCTTCCCATGCCAGGGTGCCGTTATTGTACTTCAAATCAATATCGGCACTCCAGTTACTTCCTACGGGGGCATTACCAATAACAGACATATAATCTGCAGGTACCATTACCAATGTACCGGCGTTTAGATCAACCTTGAGGTAATATTGGCCTGCCGCGGGAGCTTTAATGTTACCGCCGCTTGTGCCAATAGTGCCGCTACCGGTGGTTCCGTAAGCTACATCCCATTTCTTTTGAGGTGTGATCTTAAACTCAAGGTTACCCGCTGTGAAGTTGATGATACCAGTGTATACACCATTTCCGGTAGGCGACTGTAAGCTATCCGCAGTTGGCGGGTTCCAGCCCTGGTATGCGCCCGGTACGTATATGTATGATACTAAAGCAAACGGCGTAGCAGTTACTGTAACCACGTTTGAATAAGCAGTACCTTCGGTAGCCGATGAACTAAGTGAACTCTTCAGCCTCATCTCTAATTGAGCTGGTGTACCTGTTGGCAAATTCATAGATAATAACAGGTTATTAAAGTCCTGTACATTATAGCTTTTGGTAAACACACCAACAGGTAGCGTAACCTCGGTCGGCGTAGCGAAATTGGTTCCTTTAACGGCTATTTGAAAGGTGTAGGTTGGTGCCGCGCTGTATCCGTATGACTGTGCAGTGCCGGTTAAGGTGATGGCATTAGCGCTAAGGTTAGACTTTGTTAAAGCTGGAGTGGTAGTTGATACCGTTAACGAGCCGCCTTTGGCAGGCTGCGCTACTGTACGTACCTCATCTTTTTTGCAAGATGCCAGTACCACAATGGCCAGGCAGCTGAACGCTAAAAATTTAGTAATAAATTTTTTCATGTTATTATTTGTTAAAACACGTTTATGATTTGGTATAGCAGGAGCTGCATACACAGCTCCCGCTGATTTAGTTTTTTAGTAACCCGGATTTTGTTTTAGCGTAGGGTTAGCTGTAATATCATCTGCAGGGATAGGGTAAATATTTCTGTAATCCTCTACAGCCCTGCCACCGGCAACACCGCCTTTAAACGGCCATACATAAGCGGCTGTGGTAAACCTGCCATAACGTACAAGGTCTGTACGGCGGAAACCTTCCCAGTAAAGCTCGCGTGCCCTTTCGTCCAGAATAAAGTCGAGGTTAATAGTAGCCACGTTACCGCTGGCATTGCCATAGGCACGGGTACGTATCCTGTTCACATAATCTATAGCTGTAGCCAGGTTGCCACCTGCGCCGCCGCGTAAAACCGCTTCGGCATAGATCAGGTACATCTCCGGCAGGCGGAACAATGGAAAGTCAACGTCCGCATAGTCGAGGCTTTGGCCCGGTGCGCCTGCGCGGGTTACATTACGGTATTTGGTTACGGCAAAGCCATCGGTAAACACCGTTTGGTCTTTTATCTCCAGGTTTTGGCCGTTGGTATAAAACTGTGACCTTTTATCTGCAGTACCGGTATAATCAGGGAACAGGTTAGGCAGATTCTTGGTAGTACGTGCGCCACCCCAGCCGCCATTAATACCGAAATAGCTTGCCGACTCTGAACCACCAACCGGTGCGTGAGTTAAAAATGTAGTACCACCATAGCTTTGTGTGCGTAGGCCATCATAGTTAATGGTAAGTATATTTTCGCTGGTATTTTGCTGATTGTCAGCAAGCATTAACCACTGGTAGTTGCTGATAAGCGAATAGCCGGCATTGATCACTTTATTTGAATAAACAATGGCGTCGTCGTATCTTTTTGTCCCGGTGTATACTTCGGCGTTCAGGTATAGCCTTGCCAGTAACGCCCACTCTGCTGCCTGGTCTGCACGGCCATACTCATTTGTTTTTGGCGCGGCAAGCGTCGGCTCAATCGCTTTCAATTCCGATTCAACATAGTTGAACAAGGTTTTACGATCTGCTTGTTTTGGCACCGTTTTGCCTATCACATCATTTTCAGTTACCAGCGGAACGTTTCCGTAAAGATCTAATAACACCCAGTATTGGTAGGCACGTATGAAGCGAGCTTCTGCACGGAAGCGACGGATAGCGTCAGCATCAGCCCCTGAAATACCACGGCTGCTCAGTTCAGCGTCAGACGATTGCCTTATAAAGTCGTTCGCCAGTGTAACCTGGTATAAACTGCGGTAGTATAAGCCTTTTAAGAAAGGGTTGGCAGCAGACCAGTTCATGTTGTGGAAATCCTGTATACCGGCGTCGCCCCAGGCAATAACTGCTTCATCGGTACTTAGTTCCTGGGCCTTCCAGTAAAGGCGTAAAAAATCTGAGGTACCCTCATCAATGCCTTGCACGTCGCCATTACCTGCAGGGCCCTGGTTGCCGGTAAGCGCATATGCGCCATACACTTTTGCAAAAGCCTGTTTGTAACCGGCCGGCGTAGCGTATACAGTAGCCGCTGTAATATCATTGGTAGGCAGTAAGTCCAGCTTTTTGGTGCAGGCTGTTAAACTGCCTGCAAGCAGTACTACAGTTGCTGCCTTTATCATCAAGTTCTTTTTCATATCGCTTTATTATTAGCTGTATGTATATGTTAGTATACTATTGAATTAAAATTTAAGGTTTAAGCCTAATACATAGGTACGCGGGCGTGGGTAGAGATTATTATCAATACCGCCGTTCACCTCGGGGTCAACACCTTTGTATTTGGTAATCACAAAAACGTTCTGCACGTTTCCGCTAACGCTTAACTGTGCTTTACCGCGTAGTATTTTACCAAAGTTGTAACCAAGACTCGCGTTATCCATTTTCAGGAACGACGCGTTCTGTACATAGTAATCTGATAGTACGTTTTTGTCGTTAGCGCCAATTAAACCGCTTTCTAATGCGTTGGTAGAACCATTGTTAAGGTACTGGAGCGGGTTGATGATGTTATTCCTTGTGCCGGTGTTGGAGAACACGTTATTGTAAGCATAGTTACCCAGGTTGGCACGCATCACTACTGCCAGATTAAAGTTTTTGTAAGTAACATTACTTGAGAAACCGAAAATGTATTTTGGATCGGGCTGTTTGTACAGATAGCGATCTTTATCATTGATGACGCCATCATTATTACGGTCCACATAAACATTGTCCAGTGGTTTTCCGTCGCTGCCGTAAACCTGCTGGTATACATAGAATACACCGCGTGGCTGGCCTACATAGAAGCGCTCTACGTTGTTTCCTGTACCGCCTGATATACCGCCTGTGGCGATACCTGTAGAATTTGGATCGTTTACGAAAGTTAACTTGGTTACCTTGTTTACGTTATAAGTGGCGTTTAAGGCTACATCCCAGGTAACGCTGTTGCTGCGTACAATTTGCGCGTTGATAGTTGCCTCTATACCCTTATTGGTCATGCTGCCTACGTTGGTAACAATCACATTAGAAAAGCCTGCACCTGCCGAAACGTTAACCGGGGCAATAAGATCCTTGGTTGTTTTATAATAAGCATCTATACTACCGCTGATACGACCGTTAAGGAAGCCATAGTCGATACCCGCGTTGGTGGTGGCACTTTGTTCCCACTTGCGGTTAGGGTCATAAGCCGATGGGCGGTATAACTGGTAAAAGCTGTTACCCAACTGGTATGATGCTGTTTGAGTGCTTAACGCATAATATGAAGTGTAAGCATAGTTATCTATCGCGTCCTGCTGGCCGGTAACACCATAACCTACACGTAATTTCAGGTCTGATAATACCTTGTTATCTTTCAGGAAAGATTCTTCCTTGATCTTCCACGCGAAAGCTCCTGAAGGGAACACGGCATAACGGTTGGTTGGGCTAAACCTTGATGAACCATCACGACGGATAGTACCTGTTAATAAATATTTATCGTCAAACGTGTAGTTTAAACGGGCGTAGTAAGACAACAGCCTGTGCTGTGGCTTATCAAACGGAAAGTTAGGCTGGCTTACAACTGTACCATTACCGTCTGAAGTAATATCAGGGAAATTGTAGTTTTTAGTAGAATAATCATAATAAGCATAACCCGCAACCGCGTCAATGCGGCTGTTGATAGACTTAATATCCTTGGCATAATTTAAATAAGCCTCAAAAGTGGTGTTCAGGATGTTGGTACGATACTGGTTGTTCACACCGCTGTGTAAAACATTATCAGCGTCTTTAAAACGATAATAGCTGGCTGCCGCGGTTGGCGGGATATAGATGGTTCCTTTACCCTGTGATACATCGTAGCCAAAGTTTACGTTGGCGTGCAGATCCGGCAGGAAGTGGAATTTATAATCTAACTGGGCATTACCAATGCTTCTTTGCACCTGGCTTTTATCAAATTTCTGCTGAAGCAAGCCAACGGGGTTGCGTGGCGCCAATGCTTTTAAGCCTGATGCTGAGCTTGGGTCAAGGTACTCGAAGTAACCACCAAAATTATTATTGCCTGAAAATACCGGTTTGGTTGGGTCAAAAGTAACGGCCGCGCCAATAGCATCCTGATTGGCAAAGCGAGCCCTGCTGTCAGATCCTTTTAAATTAATGTCGATCTTTAAATGGTTATCAAACAACCTTGGCGACAAGTTAACCGCTGCCGAAGCCCTTTGCAGATAGCCGGTTTTTAGGATACCTTTTTGATCCAGGTAACCTGCCGATACACGGTAAGGCATATTTTTTAAACCACCGCTTACACTTACGTTATTATCGGTACTTACCGCAGTTTGGTAAATCTCTTTTTGCCAGTCGGTATTGGCATTGCCCAATAATGCCTGGAAGGCAGCGCTGCCGTTAGCCTTAACATAGGCACGTAGCTGGTCGCCGGTAAAAACAGGTACTTCTTTAGATAGGGTGGATACCGATACCTGCGAATTGATGTTTACAACAGGTTTGCCCACCACGCCTTTTTTAGTGGTGATAATGATAACACCGTTTGAAGCCCTTGAACCGTAAATAGCGGTAGCCGACGCGTCTTTTAAAACGCTGAAGGTTTCAATGTCGTTAGGGTTGATGAGTGTTAACGGGCTTGGAGAGCCTGGTATACCATCATTACTTAACTGTACACCATCTACCACAATAAGGGGATCATTACTTGCGCTTAAAGACGCACCGCCGCGGATGCGGATAGTACTTCCGGCGCCCGGAGCACCACCATTAGAAACGATGGATACACCGGCTACTTTACCCGCAATTAATTGCTCTGGTGAAGTAATGTTACCGGTTTGAAAATCCTTTGAGCTTACCGTAGTGATAGAGCCTGTTAAGTCTTTCTTTTTAACGGTACCGTAACCAATCACCACAATTTCGTTGAGTGATTTTGACGACGGCTGCATATTGAAGTTTACCGTTACACTGCCCGCGCCTACCGTAACCGTTTTGGGTTGTGATGTGTAACCAATAAAACTGGCCGTTAAGGTATAGGTGCCGGCTTTAACGCCGTTTATACGGTAAACACCATTAGCATCAGCCGAACCGGCTATGGTGGTGCCTGATATCAAGACCGTTGCGCCGGGTAACGACTGGTTGTTGTCGTCGACCACTTTACCGGTAATGCTGCCTGATTGTGCGAATATCACCTGCGATATCAACAGCACTGCAAAAAGGAGCACAAACTTTTTAAAGTAATTGTTTCTCATTTAAAATTTGATTTTGAATTAATTAGTTAAGATGGTGTGTTTAAATGTTAATCATTTGGCCGCTATTGATAGGTACGTATCTGCGTGAGGTGCAACCATAGCAAGAGAGATCAGGACCTTCATCAATTTGAGTCGTTAAAATTTAATTGAGCCAGCCACAAAAAACCGCATTGCGCTCACGCGAAACGGCAGATAAATTGAGGCATGAAAAAATTATAATTGGTTTTTGTGAAGTGTAAGCGTTGGTTAAGCAGCTCGTTATCTTCAACAATACAAATTTCCTGAGCTAAAAAACCGTAACCTATTTTTTTACATAAAATTTAATAAAATTGAGATTTATTTAAATTTTAGCCGTTGATAATCAGATTATTAAAATAAATTAAAATCAAAAAATTTAACGCACATAGCATCATTTCAATACACTAAGCGTATAATTTACACTATTAAAGTGGGCGTTTTTATGAGGTGTTTTCAACGTGAAATTTTCCTGACTGATCTCGGCCTCAAGCGTTGTTGTGCATGACATTGATGGCAACAATGGCCTTAGTAGCAGCATTGCCGCTGTTTGGCAATAAAGTATAAGTGTATGGGGTTGGCATCCAAAAGGGTTTTCTGTTTACCCTCTCAGTAATGCGTGTTTCAGGAAGAGTAGAGAATGATCAGTCAGCGTACACTAAGCTTTTTTGCCGTTGGTATCAACCGCTTTAATGGCCATAACGCGCTGGTCAAATTCATCGCCGTGAATAAGCGCCTTGGCTTTGATGCGCATTTTGTAAACGTAAATGGTTTTTTCAGAATACTCTAATATCTTGGCAATGGTTTCGGTATCGGTAATACCCATCCGCATCAGGGCGAATATGCGCAGGTCGGTAGTGAGTACCTCGTTTTCTTTAGGCCATATCTGGTTCTCTTTTGTGAATAGTTTATTAAACTCTTCCACAAAATTAGGGAATATCTTAATGAACACCTGGTCAAAGGTGTTGAACAGCGTTTCCCGCTCTTTTTTAATGTTGATGTTGTTGGCCATCAACTGGATGTCCTCATATTTTTTGGCGGGTAGTTTAGTATCAACAGACCGCTTGATGCGCTCTAACTGGAGGATGTAGCCCGAGATAATATTGAAAAAGTAACCTATGTAGTCTTCTTTGATCTTGGTGCCTTCCATCAGTTTCTCGTTCACCCTTTCAATGATCTTTTCTTTCGACTTCAGCTTTTTATTGCGCTTATACAGCAGTATAGATACCACAATAATTACCGCTGCCAGTACCGTTATCAGGCTAAGGCTTCTTATGTAAAGTTTTTCCTCGCGTTCTATAAACAACAATTTCTCCGAAGCCACAATAGGCAGGAGCGAAGCTATCTGCACTTTACGCTGCCTCGCGCCATAAAACTCAGCATCGTCAAGCGCGTGTTCGAGGGCTAAATAGGCGTTTTTAATATCGCCTTTTTTGTACAATATCTCTGCCAACCAAAATAAGGCGATAGTTTCTTTAGTAGACGAGCGAATATCGCTTATGGTAGCTTTAACAAGCAGGCCTATGCTTTTATCAGGCTGCCCCATACTTTGATAAACGTTGCTCAGGGTTGATTGCACTATCGCGTCCTGGTGCTCGGTCAATTTCTTTGAATCCAGAAGCCGGTTAAATAATACAGCGGCAGAATCATTCGCGCCATTCTTGTATTCTTTATAACCGGTAAGGTAGATATTATCATATGAGCCAGGGCTGCTGATGGCAATGGCCGAATCAATGTAGTTATTGGCCTGGCGGGTGTAAACGGGCGTAAAATGCCGGTCGTTATTATAGGCTGCTAAATCATAATAGGCCCTCATGGTAATGGAGTAATACTCCAACTTTACAGGGTTTTGCAGGCTTTGTACATTAATGCCCCGCATACTTTCAAAGGTTTCTTTAAACATTCCTGAAGAAAGCAGGATGAAGCCCATTTTTATCTTACTGAAATCTTCTTTAGGCTTGTCCTTAAGGGTTTGGCTTATGAGTAATAATTTATTGGCATAAACGTAAGCCGAATCGTACTGATAGGATTTATACTCATCATACAATTTATTACAAACTTCAAACTGGTTTTGCAGGTCGGTGGGGGCAAGGCGTCGCAGCTTTGATTTTAAAGCTTTTATCTGCGCTTCTTTTTGATGGTCGTAGAATCCTTTTTTAGAAAATTCCGCTTTCAGCTGTTCAAACAAGTCGCCGTTTGAGGCAGCGGCAGGCAATGTAATCGGCAATAAAATAAAAATAAGGAACAAAACCCTTCTCATAATCAACAGTTATCCACTATCGCCTGTGCAGAAACAAGCTTGCACTAAATTAGTAACTTTCAACAGAATAAAATCCGGTTAGTCAGAAAAGAAATAAGTTAAACAAATTAAGCATATAGTTTAACGGTAGTTAAATAAGGCAAATGCCTAAGTAACAAAAAGCCTCTCAGATTTCTGTAAGAGGCATTTTGTTTTTTCGGTAGAGGGAGCGGGACTCGAACCTACGACCATTTACCACTTCATCAGGCACTTAGAAATCTTTTTAATCACTATATACCTTATTGTGTACCGGGATGCTATTAATGAAAGTGCCATCTTCACTGAAATCCTAAAAAGTAACGAAGACAAGTAGCTTGCAAAACTCAACTCAGAAAAAGTTAAGATTTCTTGTTTATAGGGGTAGACAAAATCCTGAATTGGAAACTTTAATAGGAACATTTTACAGTAAGGACATACGCCCTTTGATAATATCTGTCCAAATGATTATTGTTGATTCGGTGTGCCCAACATTGTCATATCAATGATTTTTGATAATACCGGAGGCCCTACTATTCAATCGACGACATGATTGAATAGCAGGGCGATTCTATCCCATTTAAACATACCATAACACATCTCCTTGCCCAAAATCAGTCTAATAATAATGATATACATATAAAATTAATTAAACATGGCTTCAATTTCTGGTTATAAGTTGCTTGAGATAATACAACTATAGCTTAATAGTTATAATTTTAATTAGCGTTAAGAAAATATTCATAGATTTGCCGCACAAATAGGATAAAACACTACACGTGCAATTAATAATTGCGTGTTTGTGTGATATTCTAATAATAAAATCTAAATCAATCACAAAAAATGAAAAAAGTATTACTTATTATTCCGCTCATCGGAATGTTGTGGTCATGCAAAAAAAATGACCAACTCTCAAAATCAATTTCCATTACAAAGCAGCCCCGCTTAGAGACCAAAGCAGCACGCGACGGTGTATATGATGTGCTAGGATATGGCTACAATGTTGGTGGCTCAAGCCCATATGCTGTGACAAGTGCGACAACGCTTCCCGTAATCAACGTGGCGGCATTTGTTGCTGCGCAGCCAACTTTGTATACATACAATCAAAACACGGTTAATAGCACTAAGTTTGCATATGGCGAAAATGCGGAGAGTTATTCTAAAAAGTTCACAGCTAACCTAAACGTCACTGGTGGTTTTGCACTTTTTAAGGGAAATCTAACGTCGAGTTACAGTTCTTCAGATGCCTGGAATTCAAAATATATGTATGGGAGCTTTGAACAGATCGTTCAGGAAAAGAATTTAAGGATGACCAATGATCCTAGTATCTTACGGAATTACTTATCACCAGGATTTGTGAGTGCCATTGCGAATAGTACGCCGCAGTCCATCATTGAAAATTTTGGGCCGTACGTTCTTACAAATATTAATTTAGGAGCAAAGCTTGTAGTTATGTATCAGGGCCAAACTACTGCTGACAACAGAAGCGAAACCGTTGCAGCATCGCTCAACGTTAGTGTTTCGTCATTTATCAGCGTCGATGCAAAAATCACCAATGATAATACGGCAAGCAAAAATGCTTCTAATACCTATTTGCATTATGCAAGTTATGGAGGTGATCCGACCAAGAGTCTCACTCCGACAACAATCTCTTGGAGCCCTTCAACTGCACCGCTTGATTATGGTAACTGGATTAACAGCGTGACCCCCGCAAATGCCGAGTTCATTGGCATTGGTGATAATGGTCTCGTTGCAATTTGGGATTTGATTGCCGATCCGGCAAAAGCACAAGCGGTACATGACTATTATACTAACGTATATGTTCCAGCTAATCAAGTTTCTACGATATGGCAAACAGCTACATTGTATAGATGCTTAAACACTTCAACTGGTGATTATTTATTAACGACGTCACCATCTGAAGTGTCTGGTCAAAGCAATTGGAGAGTTGAGGGTGCACTGGGAAAAGTATTTGTTGACGA
Organism: Mucilaginibacter sp. MD40; assembly: GCF_002288635.1. GTDB lineage: Bacteria > Bacteroidota > Bacteroidia > Sphingobacteriales > Sphingobacteriaceae > Mucilaginibacter. Next base: position 1,057,562 of record NZ_NRSW01000001.1, read on the forward strand.
AGGACATCCTAATACAGCACAGTTTTTCAGATGGTTTTTGAAAAATGGCGGTACCCACTTTTTTACTGCCGATCCAAACGAAATCCCAAGTAATGCAACTTTTGAGGGACGTTGCGGATATATCACCACAACCGCTACTGCAGGATATAATGCTATATATCGGTATTCGAAAAAGACCGGAAACGGAGCTCATTTTTACTCTAATAGCTATAATGAACTTGGTGCGGGAAATGGTACCTGGAAGTACGACGGCATCGCCGGTTATTTGCAACCAGCAAATTAATTTTGACTTTAAAGAGAGTGGCCTCATTGATTACTCTCTTTTTTATGTAAACAAAAAAGCCTCTCAGATTTCTCTAAGAGGCTTTTTTGTTTTCAGGTAGCGGGAGCAGGACTCGAACCTACGACCTTCGGGTTATGAGCCCGACGAGCTACCAACTGCTCCATCCCGCACTATCTTGTTGGTATTATACATAACGGGCATAACTCCGAAATGTTTGCTCCAATTGTCAAAAAAGCAATTTGCTCTCCGTTTTAATTGGACTGCAAAGATATAATTCGTTTCTTTGCAGTCCAAATAATATTTTAAAATAATTTTTATGTCGCACAAAGCAGGTTTCGTAAGTATCATTGGTAAGCCTAATGCAGGCAAGTCAACCCTTATGAACGCGCTGGTTGGCGAAAAAATGTCTATCATCACCCCCAAGGCCCAAACCACGCGTCACCGCATATTGGGTATCGTTAATGATGAGGACTACCAGATCGTTTTTTCTGATACCCCCGGCATTATTAAACCGCATTACGCCCTGCACGAGAGCATGATGCACCAGGTTGAAGGCTCTATTGTTGATGCCGACCTGATACTGCTGGTTACCGATATTAAAGAAGAGTACGATGAGCAGGATGTGCTTAAAAAGCTTGAAAAGAGCGATGCGCCACTTGCGGTATTGATCAACAAGATAGACCTCAGCAACGAGGAAGAAGTACGTGCCAAAGCTGCTTACTGGCAGGAAAAACTGAATCCGAAAGCGGTTTTTGCGGTATCTGCCCTTCATGATCATAACATTAAAGGTATCTTTGATTTCGTGCTGGAGAACCTGCCTGAGCATCCACCTTATTATGAGAAAGATGCCTTGACTGACCGAAACGACCGCTTCTTCGCATCAGAAATGATACGTGCGCAGGTATTTAAACAGTATAAAAAAGAAATACCCTACAGCACCGAGGTGATTGTTACGGCCTTTAAGGAAGACCCTAAGATCTATCGCATCAGTGCAGAGATCATTGTGGAGCGCGAGTCGCAAAAAAACATCATCATAGGTAACAAAGGCGAGATGCTGAAAATTGTAGGCACTTATGCCCGCCGGGACATGGAAGAATTTTTTCAGCGCAAAATATTCCTGGAGATGTTTGTAAAGGTGATCCCCGACTGGCGCAGCAAAAAAAATTACCTGAAGAAATTCGGGTACGAATAATTCGAATTACGATTTACGAATTACGATTTTAGATTTTTGCTTATCGGGTTTGTAAATTTGCATGGATTTAGCGTTAACGGTTTCAAATCGTAACTCAAGAATCTAAAATCTAAAATCAAAAATGAGTAACATAGTAGCTATAGTAGGCCGCCCTAACGTTGGCAAAAGCACATTATATAATCGTTTAACCGAAAGCCGCAAGGCCATTGTTGACGACTTTAGCGGCGTTACCCGCGACAGGCATTACGGCGCTTCCGAGTGGACCAACCACCAGTTTACCGTAGTTGATACCGGCGGCTACGTGGCCAATTCTGCCGATGTTTTTGAAGCCGCCATCCGCGAGCAGGTGATCATTGCTATTGAGGAGGCTACTGCTATCCTTTTTGTAGTTGATGTTACGACAGGTATCACCGATCTGGATGATGAGATTGCTACCCTTTTACGTAAAGGTAACAAGCCTGTATTTGTGGTGGTGAACAAGGTCGATAACACATCCCAGGTTGCTGATGCCAGCGAGTTTTACAGCCTTGGCCTGGGCGAGATATACACCATCTCTTCTATGACCGGCTCGGGTACCGGCGAATTGCTTGATGAAGTGGTAAAACATTTTGAGGATGTTCCGCTGGAAGAGAATACCCGCCCTAAGTATGCCATTGTTGGTCGCCCTAACGTAGGTAAATCATCTATCATCAACGCTTTAATAGGTAAAGACCGCAACATCGTAACGCCAATTGCCGGCACCACGCGCGATTCTATACACATCCACTACAACCAGTACGGGCATGATTTTATGCTGATAGATACTGCGGGGATGCGTAAAAAAACCAAGGTGAAAGAAAACATTGAGTTCTATTCGGTGATGCGTACCATCAAGGCTTTGGAAGAGGCGGATGTGATTATTCTGATGGTTGACGCGGTTGAAGGTGTCGAGTCGCAGGATATCAATATTTTCCACCTGGCCGAAAAGAATAAAAAAGGCGTTGTTATTGTAGTGAACAAGTGGGACCTGATTGAAAAGAACAGCAAAACCATCAAGGTATTTGAAGAGCAGATACGCCAGAAGATAGCGCCGTTTACAGATGTGCCTATCGTATTTACTTCGGTATTGGAAAAACAGCGTGTTTTGAAGGTGATTGATGTGGCCAATAAGGTTTATGAGAACAGGGCCCGCAAAATCCCTACTTCAAAGCTGAATGAGGTGATGTTGCCAATCATTGAGAAATACCCTCCGCCATCAATTAAGGGTAAATATGTCAAGATAAAATATATTACGCAGATAGCCGGCGCTACGCCAATGTTCGCTTTCTTCTGTAACCTGCCGCAATACATTAAAGACCCTTACTACCGCTTTATAGAAAATCAGCTTCGCGAGAATTTTGAATTTAACGGTGCGCCTATTCAGGTTTGGTTCAGGCAAAAGTAATAGCTTTTTCCACCCGGGAGCTGATTAGTAAGGGTGTACCGGAAGCGTAAAGTAAAACCGGCTGCCTTGGTTAACCTGGCTTTCTACGCCAATTTGGCCGTTTTGGGCAGTAATAAAATCTTTCGCGATGGCGAGCCCCAAGCCGGTGCCTGATACATTGGAGTCTTCGCCTGGCACTTTAAAATAACGCTCAAATAATCGCGAAAGATAACTTTCTTTGATGCCTTCTCCGTGGTCTGTTACAGAAAATTCAAGCACGTAATCGGCAATACGGTTTACTGTTACCTCAACTATACCATTGTCTGGGCTGTATTTAATGGCATTGGTAAGCAAGTTAATTAATACCCATGCGGTTTTGTCAGGGTCAGCCCATATTTCGGGCAGGTCTTCTGCACAACCTATCTGTAAGGAAATGCCCTTTTGGTCTGCCAATACCTTTATACTTTTTTGAGCATAGCTCACAATGCTAATGGGTTTTGTCGCGGTAAAGTTGAGCAGTAGCTTTCCGGTTTGTACCTGGCCCATGTCAAGCAGTTCAGAGGTGATCCTGAGCAGCCTGTCGCTGTCTTCCTCAATATTATCTATCAATTCCTGCTGAAATTCGGTAATAGCGCCGTACCGTTCATTTTGTAACAGCGCGGTACTCATTTTAATGGAACCTATAGGCGTCTTTAGTTCATGCGATATGGTGGCTATAAAGTTAGTTTTCGCTTCATCCAGGTGGTAAAACCTGGTGATGTTTTTGAGCAATACAAAGTGGCCTATCTTGCTTTCGCCAGATTTATTTGAAGGCAGGTGTATCTCAAAAAACTCTCTGGTAAAATAAGTTTGTTCTCCGTCCAGATCAAGCTTCAGGTCATAAATAGCGTTTTCTGATTGGATAAGTTTAGAGATCACATAGTTCCAGGCGGCAATTTCTTTAAGCTTTCTGCCTTTTATTTCATCCTCGGCAACCCCCAGTATTTTAAGAGCCATAGGGTTAGCAAAAATTATACGTTCGTTTCCATCGAAGCCAATAATAGCGTCAGTAACGTTTTGCACAAGGGTTTCAACCCGTAATCGTTCAAATCTGATACTTTGCAGGTTCCCATCCTCGTAGTCGCGCAGTTTATGTACCATCTCATTAAACGAGCGGCCAAGGCTTTGGAACTCGCTATTCTCGGGAAAACGGACATTCACTTCATAGTTCTTTTTTGATATCTCACCAAAAGCCGATATAAACCGCTTGATGGGAGCGCTGATGTAATTGGGGAACTTAAAAAGGAATAGAAGGGTAATTAATAAACTAATTAGTCCGAGCATGCTCATATTCAGCATGGCCCGGTTTACGCCGATATTGGCTTTCGCGTTACGCTCATAAATGGCTTTTAGGTTAACGGTTGAAATACGATATACGGCATCCTTCATCCTGGCACGGAAAACCGCTCTTTTAAGCGGATCGTTGCTGTACTGCTTAAATTTTATAAAGTTTGCGAACAGGGTGTCGGTATATTCCTGTTCATGCGGTTCGGTAATGTTTTTTTCCTCTTTGGTGATATTTTGCTGAATGATCTGCTGTTGCACATCATTTGGGATGTCGGGCATATCAAGTGCTTCATTAATATTTTTAATGAATATAAGCGATTCGTAATTGTCGCGCAGAATGGCCTTGTCATCCCGTGCTATTCTATGCAGGTTAACAATGGCCAATGCTGAAATAAGCGACGTAAGCGCGAATAATACACCAAACCCTATACGTAGTAAATTTTTAATGGTCATTTGAACCTTAATTAGCTGTAGCTGCTGAGCCTACACAATGGCAATGCCATTGCATTTATGATAAGAGCCATGCGGCTCAAAACAGGCTTATAAACGATATAATTATTTTTAGTCCTCAAAATGCTATGTTATTCCGGGCCGTATATGTTTTCATTTTGAAAATATGCTTTCCCAAAATGACAAGGCGGAGTTTATATACAGATATGAATAAGTCGCCTATACGTGCCTATGAATGGGTAATAATGGCTCACAATGAAAACGGGCATGTTTTTAGCAGTGCGCGCGAATTGTATGATAGCAGGAAATATTTTGATTATAGAAGATGAAGGCAAGTTCAGGGATTTGCTTTCACGAATAATAGAGAACGAAGAGTTTAACGTATTTAAAGCACCAAACGCGGCCGCTGGTTTAAAACTGCTTGGAGAGAACGAGATAGCAGTGGTGATTAGTGATGTAAAACTGCCCGACGCGAACGGGGTTGAACTGGTTAAAAAGATAAAAGACCGCTTTGAGAAAGTAGAGGTGGTGGTACTAACCGCCTTTGGGTCTATTAAGGATTGCGTAAAAGCGGTAAAGAACGGCGCCTTTGATTATATTATGAAAGGCGATGACAACGCGCGTATTGTACCCATTGTTAAAAGTGCCGCCGAAAAAGCCCGGTTAGGCATGCAAGTAAAAGCTTTAAGAAAGCATATCCCGCATGAATACAGTTTTGATTACATCATTGGAAACTCGCCGGTAACTAAACAAGCAGTTGCCATGGCGCAGCAAGTAGCCGATACGGATACTACCGTATTGCTTCTCGGGGAAACCGGGACCGGTAAAGAGGTGTTTGCACAGGCGCTACATAAGGCAAGCGCAAGGCGCGATAAACCGTTTGTTGCCGTTAACTGTAGCTCTTTCTCAGGCGATCTGTTAAAAAGTGAGCTGTTTGGGCATGTGGCCGGTTCGTTTACCGGTGCCTTAAAAGATAAAAAGGGCCTTTTTGAAGAGGCTGATGGCGGTACACTTTTTCTGGACGAGATAGGTGAAATGAATATTGAACTACAGGCACAACTGCTACGCGTGTTGGAGAACGGTGTTTTTAACCGTGTAGGCGAGGCCCGTACCACGCGTGTAAATACCCGCATTGTGGCTGCCACCAACAGAAAACTTAAAAGCGAGGCCATTAATGGCAAATTCCGCCTGGACCTGTATTACCGGCTTGCTGTTTACACTATACCGCTCCCGCCTTTGCGCAAGCGTAGCGATGACATACAAGCCCTTGCCGGGCATTTTGCATTAGTGTTTGCTAAACAGTTTAATAAACCGGTGCCCGCTATTAACCCCGAACTGTTAAAATGTTTGCGGGAACATCAGTGGCCGGGGAATATCCGTGAGTTACGAAACCTGATGGAGCGCCTGTTGATCATCAATTGCGGTGAAGATTTGACCATTGCTTCGCTTCCCGCCGATTTTTTTGAAGATACTTTTGCAGAACAAGGTGATTCTTTTGATCTGAGCGACCTGGAAACCCGTTACATTCGCAGGGCCTTACACCAGGCTAACGGTAATAAACGCGAAGCAGCACAAATGCTGGGGATCAGCCTGTCAACCTTGTATCGCAAGATGGAAGAATACCATATCTGATATTCTCAATCTGACAACTATTTTCCTATTCTAAAAATAATATGGCTGCTATATTGAATGTGTTTTGTTATAAAATGCTGATAAGCAGCTATTTATTTATTGCTTAAAATTTGGCATCTGTGTGGTATACGCCAATCGGATAGTTGATCTATCCCAAATAAACAGAAGTAAAATTTAAGCAAGTAAACATGAAAAAAATCTTTACCGCACTAACCTTCGCGCTCGCCTGCAGCACCATCACGGGTATGGCCCAAACGGCTACTGCACTTAAGCCTGGGCAGGATTCCACCAAAAAGAAATTCGAGATACCTAAGGATGCAGAGCCGCTAAGCTATGCTGATTTCTCGTGGATAAACGGCCAGAACCGCCAAACATCAAAACTACTGGATAATAAATACTTTACCGGCGACTTTACGTTCGACATGAACTATACCCGCTCTAACCATAACCCTATTGATAATACGGTAACGGGTTCAACAGCGCTTGCGCGGAACGGTGAGGTGGCTGTATCATTTGTAGGTATTGGCGGCGATTTCCATTACGACAATGTGCGCGGCCGTATCATGACGCAGTTTGGTACCCGCTCAACCGTTGTGCCGCGTAATGATTACAGCGGTTACAAGGGGCAGTATGACCTGCCCGACGCTTACCGATACCTTAGTGAAGCCTATGGTGGTTACCACTTTAACGCATGGCATGGTATCAACGTGGATATGGGTATCTTCATGTCATATATAGGTATGTACTCGTATAATAACTTCGAGAACTGGAGCTACCAGCCATCTTATACCTCTGATAATACCCCATGGTTTTTTAATGGTATAAGGGTACAGGCTTTCCCATCGGTAACTACCAAAGTGGAGTTATGGATCATTAACGGCTGGCAGTCTTACGGCGTGTTTAACAAAATGCCGGGGTTCGGTTTTTCGGTTAATACCAGGCCAAGCCCAACCTTTTCTTTTGTAAGTAATAACTATTTTGGTACAGACGTAGCCGGCGCGCCCGGAGTAAAAAGATACCATACAGATAACTCTATACAGCATTTATATTTTGATGCGGCAAACAAGAGCACATCGGGTATAAAACGTGCCGCTTTCACACTTACTGCTGATTTTGGTTTTCAGAATGGTACAGCGCCGGGCAATGTGGTTTATTCGGCATTTGGCAAAAACGCCTCAAACTTTATCAGCGCGATGGCCTATAACCGTTTGTGGTTTGGTAAGGAAATGAAATGGGGATGGACCCTCGGTGGGGGCTTTATGAGCAACCCAAGCCGCTACCTGGCATTAGTACCCCCCGGCCAGGCAACAGATTCGTTCCTGGCAGCATCAACGCCCGGTTCTAAAATGGCCGGCTGGGATGGGTCAACCTGTTTGGACTATAATCCTAACCAATTCCTTACTGTACGTTTTGAGTTAGTACACCGGTTTATGAACGTTCCGTATTTTAACGGTAATGGTGGGGTTACCAGCGCATCAGGTTACCAAACCAACCCGGCAACATCATTCAACCCTAACTCATACATACCGGCCGACCCATCTTTTACGCCCGACCTTGTAAAATCAGAGAACAGGTTTGTCATCGCTTTAATGACTCGTTTTTAATTAAACTTTTCAGTAAGATCATGAAACAATCATTCAGAATTTATGGTATCGCATCCTTATTTGTTGCGACCATGCTGCTAACCATAACAGTGAAAGCACAATCATCATCCGGCATTTACCTGTCTGCGGATGACTTTATTAATCACAAATTAAGCTATACAGCCGAAGCAGAAGCCGGGCAAATCCGTTTTAACGGACTGTTTGACTGGGCTAATGTAAAAATAAAGCAAGGTGCCTCACCCGTTTATCTGCGCAAGGACAAAATCTTTGGCTACAGGCTAAAAGGTGCCGATTATCGCTACTTTAAAAACACGGCGTACAAGATCATAGCTGAAAAGGGTATTTATCTGTATTCTGCTTACCAGTTGGAGCCTAATACGAGGGGCGTTAAAAGGGTAGAAGATTTCTATTTTAGCCAAAAACCTGATACAGCCATAAAAGCGCTTACTATGAATAATTTAGAGGCCGTGTTTCAAAACGATACGCAGTTTTTGTATGCTGTTGAAGGCTTTTTTAGGTCTGACAGGCAACTGGCCGATTATGATAGTAAGCTCAAAGAATATAAGCTGGAATATATTTATGCGCAAACCGTGAAGTAAACCGGCTCCAATCACCGGATTATACGACCATAATCAAAAGCCCCGATCATAACAAAGTGATCGGGGCTTTTCTTTTTGTAGGATTAATAGGGTTATGACTGATTGGCATCGGGTTTAGTTTCGCTTTCCCTTTGCAGTTTTTTCAGCATTTCGTTACCTATCAGGGCATCTATCATGCCGTTGCTGCCGCCGTCTCTACCGCTTACCAGTATTTCAGGCACCAGTTTTATGCCGTTGCTGGCCAGGGCTTCCGCTACGCGAACTATAGCATATTGTTCGGTACCCATTGCTTCGGTTTTTTGCTTGGTAACTTCTGCTTCTGCCAAACCTATCGCTTTAATTTTTCCGGCATCGGCATTACCGTTTACTTCCGTAGCTGCGGCATCGGCTTTGGCATTAATGGTTTTGGCCTCTGCATCTGCTTTTGCGGTAATGGTTTTATTTTCCGCATCTGCTTTGGCGTTGATAATGCGAGATTCGGCATCACCTTTAGCAGCGGCAACCTTTGAGGCGGCCAGTTGCGTATTGATCTCCACCTGCCGGGTTGATTTTACCACCTCGGGCTGCATGTCGGCACCGGCTTTAGCGCTTTCAAACTCTTTACGTTCTATTTGCGCGCTTTTCTGTATCTCGTAGGTAACACGTTCCTGCTCGGCTATCTTACGGTCGGTAAGGGTTTTCATCAGCGCTTCCGGCGGTACGATGTCACCAATTAAGGTATCTACGCCCTCCACATTATAAGCGGCGAGTACTTTGCTTATTTGCTGGCGGGCATCTTCCTGCCGTTGCGAACGATTGGTCAGGAACTCTATCACACCGCTTTTTTGTGCCGAGTTACGGAAGTAGTTGGCGATGGTTGGTTCCAATACCTGTGATACCAGGTTTTTCATATTACCAAAGCGGGCAATCACTTTAGGCGCCTCATTACGCGGTATGTGGATGATCTGCGAAACATCAAGGTTAAAGGTAAAACCATCTGATGAACGCACGCTTATGGTGCACAGGTTCTTATCCAACTCGTGCGATTCGGTGCGGCTGTTTGCCCAGTTCAACACAATGTTGGTTGTAGGCACTATCTCTACCGCATGGGTGTAGATGTTGATGGGGTGTTTACCCGGGTCAAGCGGTTCGTCCCAAACACCTTTCTCGTTTTTAGCTACGATGTTGCCATGGGTAAAGCCAACGCCGCTGGTGTCGAGCCCTTCGGGGCCTACGAAAGAGTTTACCACACCCACATAACCTATATGGATATGTATCATATCTACCTGCTCCACAATGGCAAACCAGGGGTTTAGGTAGTAAGTACCTGCGAGGATCACGTCCTCCTGCAAACCTTTTTTACCGCCGGCTTTAATAAAGGCCATGGGGTCCTGGTAGTTACGGTGCCCTTCAACCGAGCCGCCGGCAATTTCGCCTTTATCCAAAGGCTCCCCGTCCAGCGTGGTCACAATGCCCACTTTGTTTTCCTGTATACGGGTGATGGGCACCATCACAATTTCGAACAGGAAGGTGTTGATACGGTAACTACCCGGCGTAAGGAATGCAGCCTGCGGGCCTTTTTGCCCGTTGTTTTCTAAAAAGGCACGCCCATCCTGAAACTTGTCGCAATCAACCGGTTTGCCCAATACACGACCGGTATCCATTGGCGCACCGTCTTTGGCTTTTACGAGGCCCAGCTTATCCTGTGGGATAATGGTAAACTGCTCCATGGTAATGGCATACTGCCATGGCCACATGCGCCAGTACAGGCCCGGCGCAAGCGGCGCCGCCTGCATACCGGCTTCGCCTTTTGTGGCAATAATGCGCCCATCGGGCAGTCGCGTATCGCCATAAAGCGTAAATTTTTTAACAACTAAACCAATACGGTCATCCGGAACGATGATCATACCAAAGAAAACACGCAGTACAAATTTGTACAGCAGAACAGCAGCTACCAGCGGAAATACCCACCAGAACTGGATCAATAAATTTTCAGACATTTTGTTTAAGTGATTTATTTAACGGAACCCTTAAGGTGCGGGCCCTCACAATAACTTGCAGCTTTATGAGACCTTGGCTGCATAGCGATTATAAGATGCTGCTGTATTACGCTTGTTACACAAAATTTTGAAAATATTTTAGATAGCGGCACCCAATGCCCTGGGTTTACTCACCCCGACATCGCTGCGCTCGTCGACCCTCTCTGCTAAGCAAAGAGGGTGTTAAGAGAGAATCCTTTTTACAGAGTAGAAAGAGGAAAGGATGAGTCTAAACTAATCTCCCCCTTGCGTAGCAGAGAGGGGCAGGGGGGAGTCCACAAACGATTTAATTATAAGCCTTTTATATATTTAAAATTAATTATACCTTTGCGTCCCCGCAGAAAGAACTCCGGGGGTAATGTTGAATACATAAAAAACAAAGAATGGCAACTAAGATCAGATTGCAAAGACACGGTAAAAAAGGAAAACCTTTTTACTACATCGTAGTAGCAGATGCCCGTGCACCAAGGGATGGTAGGTTTATTGAGCGTATTGGCTCTTATAACCCAAACACTAACCCGGCTACAATTGACATCAATTTTGATAAAACTTTTGAGTGGGTTAACAATGGCGCACAGCCAACTGATACCTGCCGTGCAATACTTTCTTACAAAGGGGTATTATACAAAAAACACTTACAGGGTGGCGTTACTAAAGGTGCTTTAACCCAAGAGCAGGCAGATGAAAAATTTGCTGCATGGTTAGAGCAAAAAGACGGTAAAATAACCGGTAAGAAATCAAACCTGGCATCAGCTAAGGAAGAGGCCCGCAAAGCTGCTTTAATTGCTGAAGCTAAAAAGAAAGAAGATAAAGCCGCTGCTATTGCTGCTAAAAACACGCCTCCGGCTGAAGAAGTTGCAGAAGAAACTACTGCTGCTGAAGAAGGTGCTGCAACTGAAGAAGCTGCAGAAAGCGCTGAGTAATTTATTAAGAGAGGAAGGACATCAGTTCTTGAATCTTACAAATGGCGAAGGACGTATGTTCTTCGCCATTATTGTTTTGGTGATACACTAAGTCCCGTGTTCCGGTTAGAATATATGGCGTTGGTGGTACGGTGGTAATGCCCTGGTTGATAGCTGGTTGAGGCTGACAATTTTTTGTCAGTAAAATGATGCGTTTTGATATTAAAATGCTGACAATCAATTAAATGGAATTTCCCTTAGGTGTTCCGCGCGGAACGCTTTTGGAAACTAAGAACGGTACACTTAGCCCTGCTTAAAACAAGGAGCTTAAACAGATATTTGCAAATGAAAACAGAAGAACATTTCCGGATAGGGAGTATATTAAAAACCAAGGGCCTGAAAGGCGAAATGGTGATGTATACCGATTTTGACGGTATTGAGCAGATCAAATTCAACTCGGTGTTTATTGAGATAGCCGGTAAACTGGTGCCGTACTTCATTAGCTCAATTAAATACCTGCAAAACAACCAGGCTTACCTTAACCTGGAGGATGTAGATACCGTTGAGAAAGCGGCCTTACTGGCTAAAAAGGATATCTACCTGCCCAACAAACTAAAGCCCAAAAAGAAAAAAGAAGAGTTTACATTAAAAGACCTAAAAGGCTTTTTGGTGGTGGATGAAAAGCAGGGCGAGCTTGGCGAGATAGACAGTGTTATGGAATATCCGCAGCAGTTGATCGCCTCGGTGTATTTTAATAACAAGGAAGTGCTTTTCCCGCTCAACGTGGAAATTATTAAAGGCATTGATGTGGAAGGCGAAGAAGTATACGTTGACCTCCCGGAAGGCCTGCTGGATATTTACTTAGAAGGTTGATAACCAAATGTTATTGCCTAACTTAGGTATATGGCAAACCAGGTTTTCGCACCAATGCTGATTATTCCCAACGGGCTTAAAGAAGTGAGTTTTTATAACGACGCTTTCGGTGCAAAAGAAATACGTCGGTTCAGTAATGATGATGGCAGCATCCATGTGCTGGAACTGAGTTTGAACGGCGCGATATTTCACCTGCACGAGCAGTGGGAAACAAAGTTGATCAGTCCGGAAAAGGCTGGTGCCAGCACCGTATCAGTCAATATATTTGTTGATGATGTGGATGCGGTAGTAGCAAGCGCCGTTGCGGCCGGCGCGAAAGTCACCTCTCCCGCGCGGGATTACGACTACGGCTACCGCCAGGCCGATATTACAGACCCATACGGCCACTGCTGGCAAATACAGAAAGAGATATAAGACATTAGAGTCAAGAACCAAGAGTCAAGAATTTGGAATTAAGTTGTATAGCTCTTGTTTCTTGATTCTTGGCTCTTGCCTCTATTAAAAGTATCTTTGCCCCATGCGTTTTGATATTATTTCGGTATTGCCGGGTTTGCTGGAGAGCCCTTTTGCCCATTCTATTTTGCAGCGTGCCCAAAAAAAGGGCATCAGCGAGATTGTGGTGCATAACCTGCGCGATTACTCTACCAACAAACATAAAAGCGTGGATGATTACCCATACGGCGGTGGCAGTGGCATGGTGATGGCCATACAGCCTTTTGCCGCCTGTATTGAAAAGCTGAAAAGTGAACGCGAGTACGACGAGGTGATTTTTATGACACCCGATGGCGAAACCTTAAACCAGGGTATTGCCAACCAGCTATCCATCAAAAAAAACATCATTGTGCTTTGCGGTCATTATAAAGGGATCGACCAGCGCATACGCGATATTTATGTAACCCGCGAAATTTCCATAGGAGACTACGTACTATCCGGCGGTGAACTGCCCGCGGCTGTTTTGGTAGATGCCGTGGTAAGATTGATACCGGGCGTTTTGAGCGATGAGACCTCGGCCTTGTCTGACTCTTTTCAGGATGATATGCTGGACGCGCCCATTTATACCCGTCCGGCAGACTGGAATGGCCATAAAGTGCCGGATGTTTTACTGAGCGGCCATGCAGGCGATATAGAAAAATGGCGTTTTGAACAGGCGCTGGAACGTACCAAACAACGCCGGCCTGACCTGTTGGAGTAAATGCCCCCTAACCCCCTGAAGGGAGAATAGAATGTGTAAGGTGGGTCGGTAGGCTGTTTCTTAACCATTCACGTAATCAACCAGTTCACCCAATCGCCAACTAAAATTGTTAACAACAAATATTTTGTGGAAATTTTTTAAAAGTGTTTTCTAATTAAAACATTTTCCGTATTATTGCACTCCGATTTTTACGGGTTAAAAATCGGTTTTAAGAGCTAAAAATCATGGATTTAGTAAAATTTGTAGAAGAGCAATCAGTAGTTAAAAATACCTTCCCCGCTTTTAAAGCCGGTGACACTGTAAGCGTACATTATAAAATCAGAGAAGGTAACAAAGAGCGTATCCAGGTTTACCAAGGTGTTGTATTACAACGTAACAGCGTTGGTAACAGCGAAACCTTCACTGTACGTAAAGTTTCTAATGGTATTGGTGTTGAGCGTATCTTCCCTTTTAACTCTCCAAACATTGATAAAATTGAAGTAAACAATGTTGGTAAAGTGCGCCGTGCTAAATTGTACTACCTGCGTGCCCTTACCGGTAAAGCTGCCCGTATCAAATCAAAACGAGTTTAATTACTATCGCTTAATCAGCGATTGCTTTATAAAATCATTCAAAAAACCTGCGTTTTTCAACGCAGGTTTTTTGTTTTGTCGTGATGGCAATCTCACTGGTAGGCGAATATTTGTTTGTCCTCTGAGGTTGCCGCGCTTCGCTCGCAATGACATAGTTTAACCTTGGTGCAATACAGTAGAACATTGAGTTTTGCTGACGGAAAAGTATTTGTTGTCATTCTGAGCGGTAGCGAAGAATCTAATGTGCTTCAAGTTCTATAATAGATGCTTTGTACCTCGGCATGAACTGTGTATAACCAAAGCACAGACAGAACCACACCGAACAAATGCGACATGGTGTAACGTACGGGTACCACAGGCGTTGCCTTAGCATTGGCATTGTAGTACGTTACCAAGTCGCGAGTTTTCTTTGGTTACTTTCTTTTGCGGAAAAAGAAAGTAACATCCAGTGGCTTTCATAAGGCATTACCATTACTAACGAAGAACTGCCTATGAAATTGCCACGTCGCTAACGCTCCCCGCAATGACATGTAGAAGTATAAAACAAAAGCCCCGGCAGAAAAACTACCGGGGCTTAAATATTTTCAGTGTAGAAGTTTAATTCAATCGGTAAGGGGCTATCAGGTAAAACTCTGGTATTTTTACGTTAAAGGTTGAGCTATCCAGCAGGCGCTCCATCAGGTACTCGCCTTTCATGCTGCCCATGTCGGTCTTTAAGTTACAGCCGCTCACATATTCGTGGCTGTTGCCCGGCTCTATAATAGGTTGTACACCTACTACACCTTCACCTTCAACCTCGCGTTTAGCGCCGTTTGAATCAAAAATATACCAATGCCTGCTAATTAAACGTACCGCGTAATTACCCATGTTCTCAATACTCACGCGGTAAGCGAACATAAAGTGGTCGTTAGCCGGGTTTGAGTACTCTGGCTGGTAAATGGTTTCAACCGAAACCTTAACACCCTCAGTAATAGTAGTAGCCATGTTATTATCTTGATCTCCTTATTCAAATATATCGGTTGTAATTCAAAAATTAAGCCATCTCCAGGCTATATTTTTTATCAACCTGTTCCAATATATCCATTATCTCTTCAACGGATGAGGCAACAACAAGTTTCATTCTAAATTCCTTAAAATCAGGCAACCCCTTAAAATAGTTGCTGTAATGGCGACGCATCTCAAAAATCCCCGTTTTGGGGCCTTTCCACTCCATTGATTTAAGCAGGTGTGTTTTACAAACATCAATGCGCTCGGCAATGGTTGGCTTATCCAGATGCTCGCCGGTAGCAAAAAAATGTTTCACCTCGCGGAATATCCAGGGGTAGCCAATAGCCGCACGGCCTATCATCATACCGTCAACCCCGTATTCCAGCCGCCAGTTGGCCGCCTTTTCGGGCGAGTCGATATCGCCGTTGCCAAATATGGGGATTTTTATACGCGGGTTCTTTTTTATTTCACGTATCAGCGTCCAGTCGGCAACGCCTTTATACATCTGCGCGCGTGTGCGGCCATGTATGGTTAGTGCCTTAATACCTACATCCTGCAGGCGTTCGGCCACCTCGTAAATGTTTTTGGTATTATCGTCCCAGCCCAGGCGGGTCTTCACCGTAACGGGCAGGTGGGTAGCTTCCACCACGGCTTTGGTCATGGCTACCATTTTGTCAATATCCTGCAAAAGGCTGGCACCCGCGCCACGGCAAGCCACATTTTTTACCGGGCAGCCATAGTTAATATCCATCAGGTCGGGGCCTGCCTGTGTAGCTATCTCGGTAGCTTCGCGCATGTGCTCAATGTCGCTCCCGAAGATCTGGATGCCGATAGGGCGCTCATATTCAAAAATATCCAGCTTCTGGCGACTTTTGGCCGCGTCGCGTATCAAACCTTCTGATGAGATGAACTCCGTGTACATAATATCGGCCCCGTTTTGCTTACACACATAACGGAAAGGCGGATCGCTCACATCTTCCATCGGCGCCAGCAGCAACGGAAATTCCCCTAAATCTATGTTCCCTATTTGTACAGACATGATTATATTTACGCTGCAAATTTACGCAATTTGAGCTATATGACGAAAGCGCCTGTAAATCAAACATCTGCAAGAAGGCAATTCTTTTACTTTTTAGTGATATGTGCAGGGCTTTGGGTAATCATGAACGTGGTGGCCGTTATTGGATTGTTGGTGTACGATAGTCAACTTGTTAAAGATATAGCTACTGTAAATACTGATAACCCCAAAGTTATACCCGCGCTTTATTTTTTGCAGTTGGTAACCATGACCATCCCTCTTTTTGCCGGGCCGGTAATATTTGCCGCATGGGTAATGCGTAAACCAGCTGAATATCTGAAAACAACCTGGCGCTTTACACCCATACTTTTTGTGGTGGTATTTTTTGTTATGATGGTTTCATCGCCTTTGATAGAACTATTGAGTAACATTAACCATCAAATGGTTTTGCCTTCATGGCTAAAGTGGTTGGAGGATTGGATGAAGCAAAGCGAAGAAAATGCTAAACAGCTTACCACGGCTCTTTTGCAGATGAACAGCCTGTGGGATTGCATTAAGAATGTATTATTGGTAGGCCTGTTCACCGCCATTGCCGAAGAGTTCCTGTTCAGAGGGGGGATGCAAACCATATTGTTGAAATGGACTAAGAACAAGCATACCGCTATTTGGGTAACGGCGGCTATTTTCAGCGCTTTTCATTTGGAGTTTTACGGCTTTTTGCCACGTATGCTGCTTGGCGCGCTGTTCGGTTACTTTGTGGTTTACAGCGGTAGCATATGGCCCGCGGTTTGGGGCCACTTTTTAAACAATGGTACAGCGGTGGTGGCCACTTACCTGTACCAGAATAAACGTATAAAACTTAACCCCGACGACCAGCATATATTTACTTTTTGGCAGTATGCTTTTAGCCTGATAATTATTATAATTTTGCTGCTGGTTTACAAAAAAATAGCCGGGGGTAAAAACAGTCCCGAATTAAATGGAGAAAAACTGGGTTAAAGTATTTACGTCTTCCAATTACTATCAGTCGGAAATTGTTAAGCAAATGCTTACCGGGAACCATATTAACGCTGTTTTACTCAACAGGCAGGCATCATCCCATCAAAACTTTGGCGAAGTGGAAGTTTATGTGCACCAGGATAATTTTAGCCGGGCTATTGAGATGATGATCCTGAACCAGATAACATTATGAAAACACGCGCCATAACCGGCTTCTTCTTTTTAATTGTAATGATCGGCTCGCTGCTACTGGGGCCGCAGGTGTTTATGGGTTTTTACCTGTTGCTTACCCTGTTGTGCCTGCACGAGTTTTACGGCCTCATTATTAAGAGCGGTATTACGGTAAACCGTGGCACCGGGTTTATAAACGCGGTTGCCATATTTGTGTTGTTTGGCCTCATCAACTATCACGATGAACCTGTTTATCATCAACTGCTGTTTTTGCTAACGCTTACGCTGGCCGCCGTATTTATACAGGAGCTCTACAAAATATCCGTATCGCCCTTCGCCAACATTGGCTTTACCTTGTTAGGCCTGGTGTTCACGGTAATTCCGTTTACTTTTTTTCATGCGCTCGCTTACGTCAAGGGCGCTTATAATTTCCATTTCCCGCTGGCGTTTCTGCTGATGCTTTG
The DNA here is from genome assembly GCF_002288635.1 of Mucilaginibacter sp. MD40. GTDB lineage: Bacteria > Bacteroidota > Bacteroidia > Sphingobacteriales > Sphingobacteriaceae > Mucilaginibacter. The sequence goes on from NZ_NRSW01000001.1 coordinate 1,075,246, forward strand.
GAGCAATGATACCGGCGCGTACCTTACGGGGCGTGCATTTGGGCGTACCAAATTGTTTGAACGCCATTCGCCCAAAAAAACCTGGGAGGGCTTCATTGGCGGGGTGCTTATTGCCGCCGGTGTGGCATTTGTTATCAGCCACTATTATACCGACCTCGACTGGAAGCACTGGGTAAGCATGGCTATTATTATAGGGGTAATCGGTACCACCGGCGACCTGATAGAATCTATGTTTAAGCGCAGTATAAATGTAAAGGACTCGGGTGGTTTATTGCCTGGCCACGGTGGCGTGCTTGACCGCTTTGACGGGCTATTGTTTGCCGCGCCGGTTGTATATACCTATCTGCACTTTATTTTAAATGCTTAGTTTTGTAATAAATACCATATAATAATGAGATTTCATAAAGAAGGATATACCTCCCTTGCACTTTGCATCCTGTTTATTTTTGTGATAAACGCGCTGATGCAATTTTATTTCCCCGAAGCGCTTGTGGTAAAGTGGATCGTGTATATCCTGTCGTTCCTGCTGTTTGTAATTATTGTTCAGTTTTTCCGTAGCCCGGTATTTGATATTGAGGTGAACGAAACCCAGGTACTTTGCCCAGCCGACGGCAAAGTGGTAGTGATTGAGGAAACCGACGAGCCGGAATTTTTAAAAGACCGCCGCATACAGCTGTCGGTATTTATGTCGCCAGTAAATGTGCATGTTAACCGTAACCCTATCAGCGGGTTCATTAAATATTTTAAATATCACCCCGGCAAATATTTGGTAGCGTGGCATCCAAAATCATCTACCGAAAATGAGCGTACCACCATTGTAACAGAAAATAGCGATGGCGTGCAGGTACTGTTCAGGCAGATAGCCGGCGCACTGGCCCGCCGCATTGTATGGTATGTAAAAGAAGGCGATGTGGTAAAGCAGGGCGACCAGTTTGGGTTTATCAAATTCGGCTCGCGCGTAGATGTTTTTTTACCCCTTGGCACCAAAATAAACGTGGAGCTTAACCAGGTGGTTAAAGGCGGTCGCACCGTTCTGGCGGAACTGGTGAGTCCAAAAAAAGCTTCGACTAAAGCCACCGCTACAGTGCCCGACCGCCAGGAGCCGCTTTCTGACGAGCAAGCCGAGCCTACCTTGGTAATTACTCATGATGCCCCCGAAGCGCATACTGATACCCCTAAAGAGGAAATTAAGAAACCGGCAAAACCCCGCCCGGCAAAAAAACCTGCAGGAGAGAAAGCCCCAGCTCCTAAAAAAGCTAAGGAATAACATACAAAGAGAAGCGCCGGTAAACCTATCGGCGCTTTTTTAGTTTTATATCTGAGTATAGGAAAAGATACCGACGATCACTGTGTTTAAAATTTGAGCCGTACACGCCTGATAATTGAGCCGTACACGAAACTTAAAAGCCATTTTTAGAATGATCTTTGTGTATGAAAAACATGGAAAAAATTCAGTTGGGCCATAATGGCCCTTATGTATCACGGCTTGGCTTAGGCTGTATGCGTATGTCATCTATATGGGGAGGCTCCACACCTGATGAAACCGAAAGCATAGCCACGATCAACCAGGCGTTAGATGAAGGCATCAACTTTTTAAACACCGGCGATTTTTATGGCGCCGGGCATAATGAGATGCTAATAGGCAGGGCCATTAAAAACCGAAGAGATGATGCATTTATCAGCGTAAAGTTTGGCGCCATATTCCACAACGGGCACTGGCTGGGGCTTGATCTGCGGCCTTTATCTATTAAAAATTTTATCAACTACTCGTTAACCCGCCTGGGTGTTGAAACCATAGACCTGTACCAACCCAGCCGCATGGATGGCAGCGTGCCGGTAGAGGATATTATTGGTACCGTTGCCGATCTGGTTAAAGAGGGCAAGGTAAGATACATTGGCGTATCAGAAATAACGGCAGATCAGCTGCGCCAGGCAAACAGCGTTCATCCCATCAGCGCGCTGGAGATAGGCTACTCACTGGCTGATCGACAGATTGAGAAAGACCTGTTACCGGCCGCCAAAGAGTTGGGCATTGGTGTTGTGGCATTCGCCAATACCGCCGAGGGTTTACTAACCGGCGACTTGAAAGCTCCGCTTCCGGAAAATGATTATCGTAATGCTTTTACCCGTTTCAAGGGTGAGAACCTTATTCATAACTTGGAGAAGGTAGAGGTGCTTAAGCAGCTGGCCGGCGATAAAAATTGCACGCCAACACAGCTGGCCATTGCATGGGTAAAGGAGCAGGGCGAACATATAATGCCTTTGGTAAGTATGAGCCGCCGCACCCGCCTGCCCGAAAACCTGGCCGCCATGGATATAACCTTTACTCCCGATGAGATAAACACTTTGAACACTACTTTTGCTCCCGGTGCCATAACCGGTGATACCTACTTGCAGCGCTCATAAATGATCAGTCCAGAAGAGATTCTTCCCGGTGTGTTATTTTATTCGTACCTCTCTACAGCGTGTAAAGAGAAGGTGTGCCTGTGGAACTACCATACGCTGGTGATGCAGTTGTCTGGCACTTTAACGCTGCAAACCGCCACGCAGCGGATCTCCATATCCGCGGGAGAAACATTGCTGATCGCGAAGAATCAGGTAGGTACACTTAGTAAACAACCGCCACCCGGCGGGCAATATGAAACTATTGTGATATCCCTGCAGGAAGACCTGTTGCGCAGAATAGCATTAGAGGAAAAAATAGCGGCAAACGGGAAATATACCGGCCCGTTAAACCGGCTGGTCCCCGCTAATGAATTTCTGCAGGGGTATTTTAAATCGGTGGTTCCGTACGCGCGCGAATCAGGGGTGGAGATGACTGACAAGCTGGGCATCCTGAAAGTGAAAGAGGGAGTTACCTTACTCATTGATGCATTGCCCGCACTGCGCGACCTTTTCTTCGACTTTTCCGAGCCGCATAAGATCGACCTGCAAAAGTTTATGCTCCATAATTTTCATTTTAATATTCCTGTTGAGCAATTCGCGCTTTTAACCGGCCGCAGCCTGGCTGGTTTTAAACGCGATTTCCAAAAAACCTTCCAATCGCCGCCCCGGCAATGGCTGCAAGGTAAACGGCTGGAAACAGCCAGGTACCTTATTGAACATGAACGGAAAAAGCCCTCGGCCATTTATCTCGACCTGGGCTTTAAAAGCTTATCGCATTTTTCTTATTCCTTTAAAGAAAAGTATGGCGTATCGCCTAACCAACTTACTTCGTAGCTGGCAGTTGGGTATTTGTTCCGGCAGAGCTATCAAACGCGGGCAAAAGCCGGGTTTAGCTGTAACGATAATTAAATGTCGTGTTTTTTCACGATGGTTTATCAATAATTATCATTTATGAAGGTTAAAGTTTGACATATTATTCTAATCTCCTTAAAATAAGATATATAGCATTGTAATTTAACATATAGTTTATATCTTATATAACTTTTCGCGAAAGGTAAAGGAGCATGCACTTTGGTAATACATGCGGCCAATTGCAGGGTTCGTCTGCAACAAAAGATAAATACGATTATGAAAAAATTTGCTAAATTAACCAGAACAGAAATGAAAGATGTTTTAGGTGGCACAGGAAATCCAAATTGTGCGGGCTCAACAGGTACAAGCACCTGGTACTGTTGCGCTGCGGCCGGCGGTGTTGCACACACCTATGAAAATGTTACATGTGAATCAGCTTCGGCAAGTTGTGGTGCCGGAATGATAACAAATGATAAAAGTCGTTGTGGGGCGGTGACACCTCCACCCCCACCGCCTGCTGTTTAAAATAAATATACCCTTATGGTTATTTACCGGAGGGGTATTTGTCACTTAACACTCAAATGAAACCTAATCTTATTATTACTATTCTTTTAGGTGTACTTATCAATAGCTCATGTAGCAATAAGGCAACTATTACTATTACAGGCTTAATTGATAGCTCAAGCGGTACAACGGTTAAGCTTGAAAGCTACCATCCTAAAACCTTTTATGACTCAACGCTAATACACAATGGCAGATTTAAGTTCTCGATAACCTTACCTGAAGAGGGTTTTTACCATGTTTCATTCAATACGCCGAGTAAAGACTATGGCATAATTTCGCGATACTTATTGATATATGCCGAAAACGGGCAATCTTATCATATTTCAGCAAAGGGGCTCAACACTATTTATGCAAATGATAGCATCCGGTCAACATCCTATCATCAGCATAAATTAAACGAGTACCAGCATATGGCAAATACGGAAAGAGACAAACTCCTACACAAAAAGAAATATTTTTTGACGGAAGCTGACAAGGCTTTGAATGCCGCTAACAACAAATTATATAGCGCGTATCTTGATTCTGTGAGTCAGGTTGATAATGACATCACAAACGTCTATTTATTTGCACGGCACCGTTTTATTCGCAATAACCCCAACACTATTGTTACTCCGTTTTTGATATCGGATGTGCCCGATATGTTTGAGAATTATCAATTATATAAAAAGGCACTTGATGGACTTAGCCCGGATATTAAAAAGAGCAAATATTACAAGGAATCGGCAGCCCTATTGTCGGCTGTGAGCAAAATAAACATTGGTACGCGGGCGCCTTTACCGGTCGGCAGCCAGCCCGATGGAACAGAATTAAGGTTAAATTATCGGGGCAAAAAAATTATTCTGTTAGATTTTTGGGCCTCCTATTGTATCCCCTGCCGGGAGCAGGTGCCGCAGCTTAAGCAATTGTATCAAAAATATCGTCAAAAAGGATTTGAAATTGTTTCCATTTCTATAGATGAGGATAAAGCTAAGTGGAAAAGGGCGCTTACACAGGATGCGCCAACCTGGCCAAATATCGCGGAATGCGTAGATCAGGCCAATTCAAAGAACATCAGGAACTTTGTGATAAAGGTTATCCCAGCTAATTATATCTTAAATAGTAAGGGCGAGCTTATAGCTCGTGATGTTGACATGGCTACATTGGAAACTATGCTTAAAAAGCTGTGATATTTCCTGCCTTTGATAGCACAATCCTTTTACACAAGCATAAGGTCTCAAACTTATGCGTTGATTATATTTCCGGCATTGAGTATTTGTTTCCACAGTAAAATTTGGCCGGCTTAACCCTTTGCTTAGTTAAATTACGGGCATGGATTTTGCCTAAAACGCAAAAAACAAATTATCTGAATAAAATTTTACTTTCTTAATGAAACCTTATCTTAAAATTGCCCTGCCATTATTAGCGTTTGTTATATTGCTAAACGCCTCATGTAAAAAAAATGATGTAGCGGTAAATAAAAAGCCAGCTATTGATACCGCGTTAATGGCTAAAAGCTGCGACTTTGTACTGAATTTTAACAAGTCATTCCAAAAAAGCCTTTCTAATACTCCGGAGAATGCTTCCAAAACCAGCAATGGTGTAAATACCGTACGCGTTTTTGACGCTCAAAACCCATGCGGTTCATCGGTGGTTAAGAAAACCAATTATACCAATGTTATTGGTGGTGATATTTATAGCTATGTGGGCAATTCTGTTTTTACCTACCTGTGTAATGGTGCTTTTAATAATGGGTACAATGTAGATGCTTACGCGTTAAAGGACACCTTATCAGTTTATGGCGGCGGCCCGGAATCTCCCAATAGCGAATACACTGCTTTTAACTATGTAGTTAAAGCGGCAGATACCCTTTACCAAACCATTACCATCAGTGGTTCGCAGGCGCATAAAACTACCCGTATACAAATTGGCTTCGGTATTAATGAAAAAACAGACGAAGCTTATGAGTGGCAGAATGTTTTCGCGAAGCGTACAGACAAGAACCCTATTATTGTATCGGGGACCATTACTTTCAATATCAGCTATGCCAACTATTTTATGGGTAAAGGTGATGTTGGGGATCTGATCGGTACCATGGAATACCTGCCTAATGATCTTATCCGTGTTAGTATATACAAATCGGGCACTGTTAACCAGGTTTATTACATTAACAGGACCACCGGCAAGATCACCCAGTAGTAAACAATAATTTGTGCAAGTTAAAGAAGAAATCCCGCCCTCAAGGTGGGGTTTCTTGTTTCCGGCCATTGGGCTTATCAAACTAAACCGCGTTTTATTGCGTTCCTAACACATGAAGCGGTTAATGTTTATACTGTTAGTGATGCTGGCGTTTGCAACTCGCCTTTCAGCACAGAACCGCCCGGTAATGGCCTTTGCCAGCGATACACAGGAACCCATGTGGGTAGAGAAGATCTTCCTGCGATCAAACCATAACCTGCAAGCCACTAAGATGATATTTAAGGATGTGGACAGCCTGCGGCCAAAAGCGTTTTTTATACTGGGCGATGTGGTATCACTCGGCAAGAGCAAAAAAGCCTGGAAAAACATCGACCGTTACCTGGAGCAAACGGTTAAAGATTCCATCCCTGTTTATGCTACGCTGGGTAACCATGAGGTAATGTTTAATACCGATAAGGGTACCGTTAATTTCCGTAAGCGTTTCCCGGCTTATGACCCTTCCGGTTATGCCGTTGTGATTGATTCTGTCGCGGTAGTGTTGCTTAACTCCAACTTTGGGCAAATGCCGGTAGAAGCTATTGTAAAACAGGATAAGTGGTATACCGCCAAATTGGAAGCCCTGGATGCCGACCCGGCGGTTAAGCTGGTTGTTGTAGGCTGCCATCATTCGCCCTATACCAACAGTAAAATTGTAAGCCCATCCACAGCGGTGCGCGACAATTTTGTGCCGCAGTTTATTAAATCAAAAAAGGCTGTGCTATTCCTTTCGGGGCATTCGCATAATTTTGAGCGTTACCAAATGCAGGGCAAAACCTTTTTGGTAATAGGCGGGGGCGGGGGGCTGCACCAGCCTTTAAAAGCTAATAACGCGGCAATGAATGATATGGCTATTCAATACAAGCCCGAGTTCCATTACCTGCAAATTACCCGCTCAGGCGAAAAGCTCGATATCACTTCGCGCAGGCTAAAACCCGATTTTTCCGCTTTCGATGATGGATATCACCTGCAGGTTGGGCAGTAGCGTTACAGTTGGCAGTTCCCGGTTGGCAGTTCCCAATTGGCAGTTTGCATAAAAATGTAATGACAAATGCTTGCTGCTAACTTCCTACTGCTAACTGCCAACTATCATTGCCTCTTTACCATTTCGTTTATCCAAATTGGCGCGAAGGGCGAAACACAACCTTTTGATACCGGGTAGTCGCGGTAAATGCCCAGCCGTTCGCCGATCTGTAGCGCACGCTCCCGGTAGGCAGCGTGGTGTATACCAATATTGGCTAAGGCGTAATTCATGGTCCACTGTACATTTGGCGGGGCTATGGGCATTTCATTTTCCAGTTGGGTAAGTATGGCCCCGAGGTCCATGTCGCCTGCATCGCGTACAATACGGCTGCTGGTAAGGCTCCAGGCCAGGCGGTTAAGCATGGGGTGTTTATCGGCCATCCATTTTATCCTCAGTTCTTCCTTATCCGGGCGGTCTTTAATGAGATTAGTGTACAGCCAGTCGATCACGTGCGTAAACTGCTCCGAGCGGGCCATGTCGCTTAATTCGTCAGCGGTAAGTTTTTGAGGATCCATGATCAGGCAGGCTACAAAGCGCGCGTCAACATTGCCGGTTGCCCATAGGGCTTTTCCCAACTCATGGTCGGCTTTGATTTTTTTGCCCATCGCCCTTATATCCCCCATTTTAACACCGAACTGGTTATCGCCGGCGCCGAATTTGCTATTGTGCGTGCGCACCTTTTGGTTGCCGAGGGCCTCTAAACTGCTTAATATTTCTGCTGCGTTCATGTGGTTGAATAATTAGGTAGGGGTTACCCTAAAATAGCGATTATTTTAAGGCCTGCAAGTTTGCGCATTCGGCCAAATTTAATATGTTTGGCACTGTGAACCAGCAAGCTGCACCCGCTAACCCGGTTGGCCGTATACTTACCGCCAGCCTTATTGGCACCACTATAGAGTTTTTTGATTTTTACATTTACGCCACCGCCGCGGTACTGGTGTTCCCTAAATTGTTTTTTTCGAGCTCCGATCCGGCGTCGGCCACGCTGGAATCACTGGCTACGTTCGCGCTGGCGTTCCTGGCCCGGCCGCTGGGGGCCGCTATATTTGGCCACTTTGGCGACAGGAAGGGGCGCAAAGCCACACTTGTGGCCGCTTTAATGACCATGGGGCCATCAACCGTGGCCATAGGGCTTTTGCCCGGCTATCATACCATCGGCATATGGGCACCGGTATTGCTGGCGCTGTTCCGCTTTGGGCAGGGGCTTGGCCTCGGCGGTGAGTGGGGCGGCGCCGTGTTGCTGGCCACAGAGAACGCGCCGGCACATAAAAAAGCCTGGTACGGCATGTTTCCGCAGTTAGGCGCGCCGATAGGTTTCCTGCTGTCAACCGGTACATTTTTTATATTGAGCAAAGTAATGAGCGAGGCTGCCTTTATCAGCTACGGCTGGCGTTTCCCTTTTATTGCCAGTGCCCTTTTGGTATGGCTGGGGCTGTATGTACGCCTTAAAATTGCCGAAACGCCCGAGTTTGTGAAGGTGATAGACAACAACGAGCGCTCTAATGTGCCCTTCGCCGATGTGTTTACCAAACATACCAAAGCCATTACGTTAGGGACGATAGTGACCATCACCACGTTCTTGCTGTTCTACCTCATGACGGTGTTTACACTCAGTTGGGGTACTTCGGCGCTTAAGTATACCAAAAGCTCGTTTCTTATCCTTCAAATGATCTCTATGCTGGCCTTCGCCCTGGGAATACCCCTGTCTGCCAAATTAGCGGATAAATACGGGCAAAGCCGTATGCTGATGGCTTCGCTACTGCTGATAGGCATTTTTGGCTTAACATTCGCCGCTTTTTTTACCTCTGGCGGGATGGTTACTACCGGACTGTTCCTATCGGCCGGGATGTTTTTAATGGGGATCAATTATGGCCCTATCGGCACGGCGCTGGCTGGGATATTTCCGCCCGCGGTACGCTACACCGGGGCTTCACTGGCTTTTACGCTCGCGGGCATATTCGGTGCCTCGCTTACGCCATATCTGGCTACTATGCTGGCCACCCATTACGGGCTGGCTTATGTAGGTTATTATTTAACAGCAGCCGCCATCGCCTCACTTTTGGCCTTGCTGGGTTCGCGTAAAATGATGTCGGGGAAATTATAATTATTTTTAAAGCAATTGCGCCAGCCGCTCCAGCGCCATACCTCTTGATCCTTTAATTAATATAGTGGCATTAATAAATGAACTTTGTTGTATAGCAGCAATAGCATCTTCGGCGGTTAGGTAAAACGTGGCGCAGGTTTTTTCGTCGTCTTGTACAGCATCCTGCTGGCTGTAAAAATCCTTACCAATAAATATCCGTTGGTCAACGCTGGCATCCATCGCTTTTTTAATTACCGCGTGATGTTCTGCCGCGGATTCATCGCCCATTTCAAACATATCGCCAAGGATCATGATCTTGTTAGCGGCTTTCAGTTTATCCATATTATCAATGGCCACAAACATGCTGCTGGGGTTGGCATTATAAAAATCGCAAATGAGTGTGTTATGCGCCGTTCTCATGATCTGCGACCGGTTGTTTTTTGGCTGATAACCTTCTATACCTGCGTTGATCTCATCAGACTCGAGCCCGAAGAAAGAACCGATACAAGCGGCAGCCAGTATATTATCAAGGTTGTATGAGCCGGTGAGCTGCGTTTTAACATTGTACGACGAGCTGTCGCGGTTGTTCCATTTGAGGCTCAATAAAGGGCCACTGTCAATGGCTTTCCCGCTTACCAGGTTGTCAGGATTGGTGTTTTTGCCGTAGTACACCACATTAGGCAGGTTCCTGTTGCGCTGCATTTCCATTAATACCTTGTCATCGCTGTTAATGAAAGCTACACGGCCTGCCTCGTCATGCAGGAAGTCGTAAAGTTCGCCCTTGCCCTTTTTTACCCCTTCAACGCCGCCAAAGCCTTCCAGGTGCGCCTTGCCCACATTGGTAATAAGGCCGTGTGAGGGTTGGGCGATACTGCAAAGCAACGCTATTTCCTTTTGGTGATTAGCGCCCATTTCAATAACCGCCATCTGGTGCGATGCATTGACGCTCAGGATGGTTAAAGGCACCCCTATATGATTATTAAGATTACCCTGTGTGGCCAGGGTGTTAAAACGCTGTGATAATACCGCGTTGATGAGCTCTTTGGTAGTGGTTTTACCGTTGGTACCGGTAAGGCCTATCACAGGAATGGTCAATTGCCTGCGGTGATGCCTTGCCAGGTCTTGCAATGCACTCAGCACATCTTCTACCAGTAGAAATTTATCGCCTTTTGCAAATTCAGGGTTATCAATAATGGCGTAAGCCGCTCCGGCCTCTATAGCTTTTTCGGCAAAGGTGTTGGCATCAAATTTTTCTCCCTTCAGGGCAAAGAACAGGCTGCCGGGCGCAATATTTCGTGTATCGGTACTGATAACCGGGTGCTGCAGGTATAGCGGGTAAATTTCTTCGGTAGTGATCATGGTATACGAATATATAAAACGGCTTTGAGCTTTTATGTGTTTGCCCGCTGCATAAAATTTATCCAGGCAACAACGGCTTTTATCTCGCCATAGCTGTAAGCTTCGCCCAAAACTTCCTTAAGCGGGGCCAGGCGTTCCGCTCCGTAGCTCTCTATGGCGTTCTGTATAGCGGGTATCTTATCGGCAGAAACAAATGCACTTACATCCAGTTCGTCGGTCTGGATAAACGCGGTCAAATGGCCTTCAATGGTAACAGGAGATAAGCCCCGTTCATGAGCGATCTCTGCTACTGATAAGCCTTGCCGGAATAGCTCCAGGCTGACTTTATTGGTGTCAGACGTTTTGGCCCTTTTAGGTTTCCGTTCGCGCCTGGCTGACTTTAATTTAATGCGGGATGCTAGGCCTTTAGTCTTACTGTAATTAACAATGATCTCCAAAAACTCACGGCCATAACGCGCCAGTTTTACATCACCAAAGCCCGAGATGAGCCTTAGCTCATCCATTTTTTGGGGCAGGTAGGTAGCCATTTCCTGCAGGGTGGCATCAGATAAGATGATATAAGCCGGTAAATTTTCGCTTTCAGCAAAATCATGGCGGCGCTGGCGTAAGGCGTTCAATAATTCCGCTTCGTAAGCCGGCGTTTCCTGTTCCTGCTCTTCCATTACGTGGTGCGCTATCAGCTCAACTTTTTGTTCACCTTTGAGTACCGCCTCACTTTTTGGAGTAAGTTTAAGGGTTGGATAACCATTTTCATCCACCTGTTGCAGGAAGCCCTGCGCGGTAAGCTCGCGCAGGTAGCGCTGCCAGTCGGCTTTGCTGATATCGGCCCCGGCACCATAGGTTTTAAGCGCCTTATGGTCGGCCCAGATCTTTTCACTTTTTGATCCGCGCAGAAAATCAACCACGTAATTAGCGCCAAAGCGTTCCTTTAAACGCGCTACTGCCGAAAGTGCTTTCTGCGCGATAAGCGTGCCATCAAACCGGGTGAACTCGCTTAAACAAAAATCGCACGAGCCGCAATGGTCGGGATACTCCTCGTCGAAATAGTTCATGAGGTATTGGCGGCGGCAGGCATGCAGCTGGCAATAATTCACCATATCGTCAAGCTTTTTAAGCATGATGGCGCTTTGCCCGGCATTGTTCTCTACCATGGCAAAGCCGCGGAGCTTAATGGCATCGCCGGGCGAGTACAGCAGCATGGCATCAGATGGTAGGCCGTCGCGCCCGGCACGGCCGGTTTCCTGGTAGTAGCCCTCTATGTTTTTGGGCAGGTCCATGTGTACCACATAACGCACGTTTGATTTATTGATGCCCATCCCAAAAGCAATGGTGGCCACCATGATCTTCACATCATCGCGCAGAAAAGCCTCCTGGTTTTGGGCTTTAACCTCATTACTTAAACCGGCATGATAAGCTTCAACAGCATAGCCTTCTTCTTTCAGGTCGGCAGCTAAAGCTTCGGTTGATTTGCGTGACAGGCAATAAATAATGCCCGATTGGTCCTTACGTTGCTCGAGGAAGTCCAGCAATTGATCTAAACCCTTACGCCTCGGCACTACCCTGTAGGTAATGTTGGCCCGGTTAAAAGAGGAAACAAAAACCGAGGGTTGTTGCAGGTTCAGCTTTTCTAAAATGTCTTTTTGGGTAAGCTTATCTGCGGTAGCAGTTAGAGCGATCACAGGTACACCCGGAAATTCTTTTTTTAACCCGGCAAGCATCAGGTATTCAGGCCTGAAATCGTGCCCCCATTGCGAGATACAATGTGCCTCGTCAATGGCAAACTGCACTACAGGCAGCGTTTTCAGGAAAGCCATCATCCGGTTATCCGGCGCGAATAAACGCTCGGGCGCTATGTAGAGCAGGCGCAGCTGATTATTCTGTAGCTGAATGGCAATGTCCTTTTGTTCTTCGGCAGATTGGCTGGAGTTGAGATAGGCCGCCGGGACGCCGCTTAGGTTAAGGCTATCTACCTGGTCCTTCATCAGGGCTATCAGGGGCGATATTACTATGGTTAAGCCATTCAGCAAAACCGCGGGCAACTGGTAGCATAACGATTTACCACCGCCGGTGGGCATCAGCACCATTACATCCTGCTTGTTTAAAACAGTATTAATAATAGCTTCCTGCGAGTGCCGGAACTCCGAATAACCAAAATACTTTTGAAGAGCTTGCAAGGGTGTCATCACTGCAGCAAAGGTGCAGATTTGAAATTGCAGCCCCATGTGTATCAGCAAAAAAATATCCTTAGATTAGCTTTATTGATGCAACCACCGCACATGATAAAAAAACTAATTACTACTTTTATAGCTTCCTTTTGCATTGCGGCAACATTCGCCCAACAATTGCAAACCCCCGAACAGTTCCTTGGGTACAAGCTGGGAGAGCACTTTACGCCGCATTACCGCATTGTTGAGTACTTTAAGTATGTGGCATCCGCAGCTAAAAATATTAAACTGCAACAATTTGGTACTACCAATGAAGGCCGCCCGCAAATAGCGGCATTTATCGCGTCGGCAGATAATATTAACCGGCTGGATGAGATAAGGCATAATAACCTGCGACTGGCCGGTATAGAAAGTGGAACCGCATCTGCAAACGCACCGGCAATAACTTATTTAAGTTATAATGTTCATGGTAACGAGCCCGCATCAAGCGAGGCCGCCATGTGGACACTTTATGACCTGGTTGACCCTAACAACACCAAAGCGCAGGCCGAATTAAAGAACATGGTGGTGATCATTGACCCATGTTTAAACCCGGACGGTCGCGAACGATATGTTAATTTCTATAATTCGGTTGTTGGTGCCGCGCCAAACGCCAACTCCACGGCGCGAGAGCACCTGGAGCCTTGGCCAGGCGGCAGGGTAAACCATTACTACTTTGACCTTAACCGCGATTGGGCATGGCAGGCACAAAAAGAAACGCAGGCCAGGGTAGCCTTATACAATCAATGGCTGCCGCAAATACATGTTGATTTTCATGAGCAGGGTTACAATAACCCTTATTATTTTGCCCCAGCCGCCGAGCCTTACCACAAGGACATTACCCAATGGCAGCGCGATTTCCAGGTGACCATTGGAAAGAACAACGCAAAACATTTTGATGCCAATGGCTGGATGTATTTTACCAAGCAAGAGTTTGATTTACTATACCCTTCTTATGGCGATACCTATCCGCTTTACAATGGCTCCATCGGCATGACCTATGAGCAGGGTGGCATAGGCGCGGGCCTGGCCGTGGTTACCGCCACCGGAGATACGCTTACGCTTGCCCAACGTATAGCGCACCACCATGAAACCAGCATGGCTACCATTGAGGTGGTTGCCGCAAACAGCCAGCGTGTGGTAAACGAGTTTAAAAAGTTTTATGATATCAGCCGCCAAAACCCGCCCGGGCAGTTTAAAACCTATGTGATAAAGAACGATAACAACGAAAAGGTTGAGCAATTGGCCAAACTGCTCAACCGTAACGGCATAAAGTTCGGCTATGGACTAGCTAATAAGTCGGTAACCGGATATAATTATTTTAGCGGCGCGGACGAGCGTTATAATGTTGGTACTAATGACCTGGTGGTGAATGCTTATCAACCCAAATCGGTACTGCTTCATGTTTTGCTGGAACCGAAAACTTTTATCCCCGATTCGGCAACGTATGATATAACCGCCTGGTCGTTACCTTATGCTTATGGTTTAAAAGCTTATGGTTTAAAGGAATCGTATCAGCCGGCTAATGCCAGCTGGAGCGTGGTAAAGCCAGCGGCATTGAGTAATACCAAAGCTTACGCGTATGTATCTGCCTGGCAATCTATTGCTGATGTAAGGTTTCTCTCCGCATTGTTAAAACAGGGCGTTAAGGTGCGGTATTCCCAGGAACCTTTTGAAGCTGGCGGCAAAAAGTTTACGGCAGGATCTTTATTAATTACGCGCGCCGGGAATGACAGGCCCGACTTTGACCGGATGATCACGCAGATCGCGGCTGATCTGGGGCATGAGATCACTCCGCTTTCAACCGGGTTTGTGGATAAAGGATCAGATATCGGCTCGTTCGATATACGATACATTAAAAAGCCGCGTATGGCATTGGTATCAGGTGATGGCATCAACGCGGAGGCCATGGGCGAGGTTTGGCATTTTATGGAACAGCAGATCGGTTACCCGGTTACCCTTATCAGGTACCAGGACCTTAATCGCTTAAAACTTGCGGATTACGATGTGATTATTTTGCCCGATGGCCGCTATAATGACCTGGCAACGGATAACCTGCAAAAGTGGGTAAGCGACGGCGGTAAACTTATCGCTATGGAAAATGCCGTGGCATCGTTGGTGGATAAAAAAGGGTTTGATATTAAGGCCAAAGAAGATAAGAAAAGCGATAAGCCGGATGCTAAAGCGAAACCGCAAAAACGTATTTATGCTGATCGCAATCGCGACGCATTACGTTCAAGTATCCCGGGTGCCATATTTAAGGTAAATATGGATAACACCCACCCACTGGGCTATGGTTTCCCTAAATATTACTATACCCTAAAACTCAGCGAGGATATTTATGAACCGCTTGGCGAAGATGACTGGAGCGTAGGCACCATTGATAATAAAGCTTATGTAGCGGGCTTCGCGGGTTTTCTTACTAAACAGAAATTAACCAGTGGCATGCTCATGGGCGTGCAGGGCCTTGGCCGGGGCTCGGTAGTTTACCTGGCCGACGATCCGCTGTTCCGCAGTTTCTGGGAAAACGGCAAGCTGTTATTCAGCAACGCGCTGTTTATGGTCGGGCAGTGACCCCCCAAGCCCCTGAAGGGGGAGCTTTTGAAAAGCATAACGCCCGTTCATGTTTTTATGAACGGGCGTTACATTAATGCTTAATATCGAATGGTAAAGAAATAATTCTACTCCCCCTTCAGGGGGCTTGGGGGGTTAATTCCCGCTTTTCACACGGCCTTTTTCATCGTCGGCGCCGCTTTGGTGCTGGCGAATTTTGATCTTGCTGTTACCGAAATTATAGGTAAGCGTTAAACGCGCCAAACGTGTCTCGTTTTTCTGGCGAACATCCAGGTTTACGTTCTGGTAATGGCTGCTCACGTTGTTACGGCGGGTATCAAAAATATCGCTCACGCTGAATTTAATGTTCAGTTTTTTCTGGGCAAAAGAGCGGCTCACACCGGCATCAACAGAATACTGCGGTTTAATATCAAACAAACCATATCTTAAAGAAGACTGGTAATTGCCCGATACCTCTGCCTTAAGGCCTGCAAACAGAAAGTTTTGCGTTAAGCGTGCCTGATAAGCAAACTTGCCCGCGTTTAATTGCCCGCCTAATAACGAGTCTGATTTAAACTTTTGGTAGAAAGCCGTAGCGTTTATGTTACCTGTCCACCATTTGGTAATAGTGAAGGGGCTGTTGATGTTGGCGTTGTAAGAATCCTGCGAGTTTAAATTCAGGTTGGTTTGGTAGGTGGCCTTAGTAATAGTGTCAGTAAGCACAACCTGTGTGTTTACATCTGTTGTATGGCTGTATCCTAATGTTAAGTTTATTGTTTTATTATAGGTATAGCTTAACTCAAACGAGTTGGTATACTGCGGCCTCAGGAATGGGTTACCTTGTTCGTAAGTATACTGGTCAAGGTAAAACCTGAAAGGGTTGAGGTTATCATAATTTGGCCTGTCTATACGGCGGCTGTAGCTAAAACCGATCTCGTTTTTATCTGATAGGGTGTGGTTAATAAATAAGCTCGGGAACAGGTTGAGGTAATTACGCTTAACCACCTGGTTGTAAGTGACCAGGTTGCCGGTTGATGAGGTATTCTCGGCCCTTAAACCTAATTGTACCGATGTTTTGGCGAAAGTTTTACCCAAATTAACGTAACCTGCGGCAATCCGCTCATCGTAAATGAAGCGATTGGTGCGGGTGGGGTCGTTAACAAACTGGTGATTATTAACTGTACCGGTACTATCCACCTGTGCTTGCAGATCATTATCTGTTTTTACAGAGCTGAATTTTGCACCGGCCTCAAACTTAAGTGTTTTGCTCAGCGGCAAGGTATAGTCAACTTTTTGCGTCCATATGGTTATGGTAGAAGGTGTCTGGTTGGCTATAAATAAAGGGCGCCTCTGTGTAGTACCATCCGGGCGGAAAAAGTAAGTATCATATATCGCATCAGAGTTATTGCGATATTTAGAGTAGTCAGCATCCACGCTTATTTCCTGCCCAAGCGTATCTATCTGGTATTTATCGTTAAGGTTTGCTGAGAAGCTGCGATAGGTTTGCTTCATGTCAGCAATAGTGGTTTGGTAAGAGTCGGCGGCGGCAGGTGTTACACCCAGTCGGGTAATGCCTGTATTGTCATTATACTCATTAGTATAATCGCCATTGATCACAAAGCCCAGTGTGTTCTTTTTTGATGTAGCATAGTCGGCCCCGAAGCGATAATTATTATAGTGGATATGATTAAGCATATTGGTTTGCTGCTTAAAGTAGGTGCTTTTAGAAGCGCTATCCACACGGCGATCAATTTGAATCATATTCTCGCGGTTAATATCTCCGCGAGTAAGCGTAGCAAATACATTAAGATTGCCGTTTTTATGGTTAAGCGTAAGGCTGGTGTTGTCGCGGAAGTTTTTGCCATAAGCTCCGTTTACGGTTAAGCTGCCATTGGTCCCTATCATCTTATTTTTTTTAAGCTTGATATTGATGATACCCGAGTTGCCTGCCGCGTCATATTTGGATGATGGGTTGGTAATGAGTTCTATAGATTGGATGTTAGAGCCATCGGTAGAGCGTAGGTAAGTAGTTAATTGCTGTGCCGACATGTAAGTAAGCTTGTCGTTTATCATCACGGTTACACCCTGTTTACCTTTAAGGCTGATGTTGTCGTCTTTATCAATGGTAACACCAGGGGCGCGTTCCAATATTTCCAGGGCGTTGTTGCCTGCGGCCAATACACTGTTTTCCACGTTCATCACGGTGCGGTCGAGTTTGCGCTCGATAAGCGGTTTACTGGCTACTATATTAACACCCTGTAAACTGCGGCTTGCCGATGTCATGTTAAGCACAGGCGCGGTAACAGAAGTTTGTCCGTTGACAACATCAAATGCCGCAGTAAATGCCGGCTGGTAGCCAACGCTTGTACCTTTAATAATATATTTTCCTTCGGTTATCTTATCAAAAATGTATCGGCCTGCATCGTTGGTTAAAGTGCCTTTTACAACGGTGGAGTCTTTTGCTCTCAATAAGGTTACAGTTGCATAATCAACCGGTTTGGTTTGGTCGTTAACAAAGGTACCGGTTATAGTGGCACGTGGTGGTGAGGTGGTTTGTGCATTTAAGCGCCCGCCGGCAAAAGCCAGGGCAGCCATCAGTAATATGCTGGTTAATTGTTTCATGGTTTAAAAGTTTGGGCAATACAAATCCACGGGACGCTGGCCCCCGATTTTTTTTGCCGGTAAAAAATTAGTGTTTGCGGTTACCCGCTTAGGTTAGATGTAGTTTAAGCTTTGTAGTTGTTTCCCATATGTTAGATACCCTCGTCGTGTTCGTCCCGGCTTGCCGGATGTTCTGTTAATAAGATGCAGGTATGGGGGTAAAGGTTACAAGAAAAGTTTAAAATTTTAATGCAGGGGCAATAAATTCAATGATCTGGGCTGGGCTAAAATATGTCGGGGCCGTGGCGGCAGGTGCCGGAGCGGCAGATGCCGGAGCCTTTATTATGGCAGGGCTTTTTACAGTGCCGCTAAGGTGAATACAAAAGGGTAATATAAGCCCGCTGAAAACCAGCAGGCTTATATATTTTATTAATGCGTTCATTTTTTAGTGGTATCAGTTTTAAGGCTGTCTGTTTTTAGCTTAGAGGGCGTTGTTACCAGCGTATCAATTTTGCACTGCAGGCCGTTATCCGTCATAATAAAATTGGCGAACGGGGCATTCTCCTGTTTGTTATCGCTTTTACAATTATAAACGCTGATGCCGTTTAACATGCCGTCCATATTGTCGTCAATAACCAGCTTGCTGTTCATCGGTATTTTCAGCGTGAGATATACCCTTTGATTGCGCCAAGGATGATCGGCGTCTTTCTGGAAGCGGCGATTAAATTTTAAAAGGTTACCGGTTTGCTCAAAGTGATAGGTGGTGCCGCGCGCGTTATCCAGGGCATCCTCGTAATCGGCACCGCGTGAGCTGAACGACTCGATGAGCACAGGCTGGGCAACATCGCTGCGCTCTACATTAATAGATACTTCAGCATCTGGCATCTCAAAATTTTCTTCATTATCATCGAGTATGATGCCGCCCTTAAAGTTTTTGATGTTATAACGAGCGCTGTCTTCGGCGGTCAGGAATTTAATATCGTTACGGGTTAAATGATAGGTACTGTCTTTTGATGGCGTAATGTTGATGGTACGGCTGTAACTGGCGCCTGACCTGAACTGGCTGCTCAATTTTACCGCATAAAATATAACCACACATAACGATACGACCCAGCATAATAGCAAGGCCGAGCCCACTGTACGGCCTATGTTCTTTGTGTTGAACACGTAGCTAAGTATGGCAAAAATAATGGCCAGGAGTGGGATAATTGCCAACAATACGGCCGATATCAGGAAAATGTTGTTAAAGGCGCTGCTGGTCATGCTGAAAGGGAAAAGATGATAAATGGTAGGATGGCCGGTAGCCAGTGCCACTATTACCGTTCCAACAATAGCGATGATGCCACCAAAGCAGGATAATAATACGAGTATGGCAATCAGTTTAAAGATGAGTTTACCGGTGGTACCTAAAAAGTTGGCGAAATGGCTAAAGAAATCGCCGGCGAAATCGCGGGTTTTGTAGATGAAGGGGCGGGCTTCGTTGCTGAAGCTGGAAAGATTGTTTCGCAAGCCGCTCATTTCCTCTTCAAAATTAGTTTTAAAGCCTTGCAGGTCCAGGCGCTGGCCTTTCATAGCCATACGGTCGGCCCGGGTAACCGCTTTGGGTACCACTATCCATAATATAATATAAAGGATAAGGCCGGTACCGCCAAAGGCAACCATTATGGCAAATAGTAAGCGCACCCATACGGCGTTAAAATCAAAGTAGTTGGCTATGCCCGAGCAAACGCCGGCTACAAGATGGTCATCCGGGTCGCGGAAAAGGCGGCGGGGCTCGCTGCCGCTGTTAAAGGCCTGTTGGCCAGCAGGGCCTGCGTTGTCTTCAACGGTTTCAAAGTCTTTAACCGAGCCCATTTGCTCAAGAACGGAATTAACATCTTGCTCCACAATTACCTGTTTGCCTTCTTTGAGTAATATCTCATTAAACATTTCGGCAATGCGGTTTTCAATGTCGGTAGTGATTTCAAGGCTGTCGGCCGATCCCATGAAGTGGCGCTGCACTTCGGTCATGTAGTTTTTAAGGATCTCGTACGCGGTTTCCTCTATATGGAAAACGATGCCGTTTATATTGATGATAATAGTTTTATTCATGATGATAGTGATGTGAGATTATTGGTTATTGGTGTTATTGCGGTTGCCTATGGATGTTTGCACGGCAAAGGCAAGTTCCTGCCAGGTGCTGTCGAGCTGTTCAAGCACTTTTCGACCTTCGTCAGAAAGTACATAATACTTGCGTGGCGGCCCGGATGTAGACTCTACCCAGTTGTAGGCAAGCAGTCCATTATTCTTCAGTCGGGTAAGCAGGGGGTAAAGCGTTCCCTCTACTACCAGTAGCCGGGCTTTCTTTAATTCAGCAATAATATCTGACGCATATATCTCACCCTTAGCTATAATAGAAAGGATGCAATACTCCAGTATGCCCTTCCTCATTTGGGTTTGTGTGTTTTCAACAATCATAATACAAAGATATATGCTTTGGAATGTATTATGCAATACATAGTACTAAATATTTTTACTTTTTTTAAAATTTTTATGAAAAAGCTTCTTTTTTCACTTTTTAATTTGATTTATTGATAACTGAACATTACTTTTATGATTAATTAACTATTAACTGATCTTATTATTAACAAACATGAAAAAACTTCTACTAGTAAGTTTGTGTTTCCTGTCGTTGTTTGTAACGCAGGTTTATGCACAAAATCGTACGATTACCGGTACAGTAGTAGCGAAGGATGACGGTCTTCCGATTCCAGGTGTTACTGTGAAGGTTAAAGGTACCACAATTGGTACTCAGACCTCTCCGTCCGGAAAGTATTCATTAAGTGTTCCGGCCAATTCCACTCTCGTGGTTTCATTTATTGGCTACAATGCACAGGAAATTAAAGTAGGCGGCAGTAGCGTGGTGAATGTTACGCTTGAGCCTTCTGTAAACCAGATAGGCGAGGTGTTGGTTACCGGCGCGCTGGGTATTAAAAAGGCAAAAAGGGAAACAGCCTTTGCCACTACCAACGTAAGTGGAAAGGATATTAACCAAACTAACGTAACCAACTTTGCAAACGGTTTAACTGCTAAGGTTGCGGGTTTGGCTATCCAAACTGTTGATAACAGTATTGACCCTAACGTAACTATCAAACTGCGTGGTAACCGTTCAATTGCGGGTAACAACAATGCGTTGATCGTTATTGACGGTATTCCTGCTCCTTACGGTGCTATTAACTCTATTAACCCTGATGACATTGCTGAAACCCAAATACTGAAAGGTGCCGGTGCGGCAGCTATCTACGGTTCTGAGGCATCAAACGGTGCGGTATTGATTACCACCAAAAGAGGTGCAAGCAACGGTAAACCCGTTATTAGCTACAACAACTCTTTCCAGCTTCAGCAGGTAGGTTTCTTCCCTAAATTCCAGAATACTTATGGTATGTATGGTGGTGAGGGCGATCCATACATCGATCCTCTAACCGGCGGCGCTTTGTATGTGCCTTACGAGAACCAGTTGTACGGACCAGCTTATGACCCAACAGGTAACACCAAAGTACAGGTAGGTTACCCTGCGGGTAGCGCTACCGGCCCAACCCTGGTTGTTCCTTACAAAGCACTTAAGAAAAACCCTATCGAATCATTCTTCAATACAGGTATTGTTGAGCAGAACGAGGTTTCGGTGCAGCAGGGAGATGCCAACAACTCTTTTTACCTTTCTGCACAGAACGTATACTCTAAAGGCGTAGTTCCGAATGATAAGAACCTGCGTACCAGCGTAAGTTCACGCGGTGCAAGAACTTTGGGTATGTTTAAAGCCGATTACTCTGTAAGCTATACTAAAACTGATGTTAGTACTTATGGTACAGGTTATAACGGATCAATACTGTATACAAACTTAATGCAGTGGCCTGCGTTCCTTGATATTAAACAGTTCAGGAACTCAAATAGCGG
Organism: Mucilaginibacter sp. MD40; assembly: GCF_002288635.1. Classification (GTDB taxonomy): domain Bacteria; phylum Bacteroidota; class Bacteroidia; order Sphingobacteriales; family Sphingobacteriaceae; genus Mucilaginibacter. Next base: position 1,097,015 of record NZ_NRSW01000001.1, read on the forward strand.
TACTTTCTCAAATCCGAGCGACTTTTACGACGCTTACGCGATCAATCCTTATTGGATTGTGGATAACTCAAGATACAATACTTCAAGAGATGTATTCTTGTCAAATCTGAAGTTAAGTTTAACGCCAACCAAGTGGATGGATCTGGCTTATCACGTGTCATACAATTTTGGTATCAACCAGCGTCGTTTTACCCGTAAACAGGTTACTTTTACACCTTACGGCGTAAGTGACCCTTACGGAGCGAGCAGTGTACAGGCCTCATTTAAAAATACTTTATTAGCTCCTGGTCAGGTAGAGGACGTTTATCAGTTTGGTGACGGCACCTTAAACGGATATCCGGGTGGTTATGCAAGGTTACAGGGCGATGCGACTGTTAACTTGCACCACACCTTCTTCAATGATTTTAAAACAAGCTTATTATTAGGTAATACCGTATGGCAGCAACGTTATAAAACTCAAACAACCTCAAGCAACAGCTTGTTAGTACCTGATGTTTATAACGTAGCGTTTATTGGTGGTATACCTACAGCAAGCGAGTCTGAATCAAAAATCCGCCAGATCGCATTCTTTGCTGACCTGAACATCGGTTACAAAAACTACGCGTTTTTTGAAGGTACTTTAAGAAATGACCGCGACTCAAGGCTGCCATCTAAAAATCGTTCTTTCTACTACCCATCTGGTAAACTTTCATTTGTACCAACAGACGCGTTCTCATTCATGAAAGACAACAAGGTGTTGAATTACTTGAAACTTTACGGATCATTAAGCCGTGTAGGTAATATCTCTATCGGGTCTTACCAAATCAATAACATCTACGGTGTTACCTCTGGTTTCCCTTACGGTTCTTTAGGAGGCTTATCTGCTGGTACCACTAACTATAGTCCGGATTTGAAACCTGAGCAGATCACTGAAATTGAAACAGGTTTTGAAGCGGCGTTATTCAACAGCCGTTTAAATGTAAACGCTACTTACTATAAACAAAATAGTAAAAACCAAACCCTTAGGGTTCAAACATCCGCGGCTACCGGTTATAACTTTTCATTACTTAACGTAGGTGAGGTACAATCATCAGGTTTTGAGTTCGAGGCAAACGGCGACATTTTAACTAAAGCCGCCAACAACTTTGGCTGGAGATTGGGTGGTAACTTCTCTATCAACGATTCAAAAGTTATCTCTCTGATCCCTGGTGTAAATACTTTTGACGTACTTACTTTTGGTACTGCTTCTGTATCTGCAAAAGTTGGCCAGCCATTCCCGTTATTGAGAGGTACCGATCTTAACCGTGACCCACAAGGACGTGTGATTGTAGATGCCAAAACAGGCTTACCATCTACAAACCAGGCTCCTATTGATTTCGGCAGAACAACACCTAAATATATCTTAGGCGTAACCTCTGCATGGAGTTACAAATTTGTGACCTTAAACGCGGTTGCTGAATACAGAGGTGGTTACGTGATCTATAACCAGGTAGGTAGCACCATGAACTTCGGTGGTTCATCATATGTATCCGCTTCTGCCGGTCGTTCACGTTTTATCTTCCCTAATTCAGTTATTAACACTGGTACTGCTGCCAACCCTGTGTATACGCCAAACACTTCAGTATCAATACAGGATGGTAACTACGGTTTCTGGCAGAGCTCACCGTACAACACCGCTAACTCTCCGCTGGTGTCAAGCGCGGCATTCTGGAAACTTCGTGAGGTATCATTAAACTTCGATCTTAGCCAGTTTATCAAACGCACAGGCTTTATTAAAGGCTTAAATTTTGCGTTAACCGGCCGTAACCTTGCTTTATGGAAACCAAAAAGCAACCCATGGACCGACCCAGAGTTTGCTGATACCAGCGGTAATGGCGTAGGTACTACCAGTGCGGCCCAAACCCCTGCTACACGTATTTATGGTGCAGACCTTAAAGTAACATTTTAATTAACAGACGACAATGAAAAAGAATATAATTACCATAGCTCTTTTAACGCTCGGGTTAACCGCGTGTAAAAAGGACTTCCTAAGTTTGGAAACGAACCCGAACTCGCCGTCATCAACAACCCCCCAGTTTACTTTGGCCGGAGCACTAAAAACAGCTGCGGATATCGCTATCACGAGCGGCCAGTATAACGCGTATGCAACCTGGGCAGGTCAATGGGCGCCAAGCGGTAACTATGTACCAAGTGTACCGTTACAGCAATACAACTTTGATAATACCGCTTACCAAACATGGAGCAACTTATATCAGAATGCTACCAACTTTAACAACCTGGTTAAATTTGGCACAGCCGATGCCTCATTGGCCAAATTCCAGGCTATAGGTATGATCATGAAGGTGTACGATTTCCAGCAATTGGTGGATAGCTACAACAACGTGCCTTACACAGACGCATTTAAAGCACCCGACGTACTTTTCCCTAAATATGACAACGGTGCCGATATCTACAAGGATTTGGTAACCAAATTGGATGATGCTATAAAACTGATCAACGCGAGCGGCTCGGCAACTGATCCGGGCAGTTCAGACATCATGTTCAAAGGCGACATGACCAAATGGAAAAAATTCGCGAACACCTTAAAATTACGTCTGGCCATCCGCCAAAGTAATTTAGATGGTGGTACGGCGAAAGCTGCTTTAGCTGCTACAGCAGGCGAAGGTTACATTGATGATACTTTCCAGGCTTCTTTAAACCCGGGTTACACCAATAGCGACGCTTTCGGTGGCCAGGCCAGCCCTTTCTGGAGAGTTTACGGTTTTGACCAAAATGGTAACCTGATAGGTGGCTCAAATGACTATTGGAGAGCCAACGCTTTTGAAGTTAACCTGTTAAAATCATTAAACGACGACAGGTTATCACGCATATACGCGCCGATCACTTCTGATGCATCAGGCAACACTTACACTGGTATTGTTTTTGGTTCTTCTACAGCTGCTCCAAATCCAAATACAAGCGGCATCGGCCCGGGCTTGCTTAAGTCTCCTACAATGGACGCAATTATATTATCGTCGGCACAATCATTGTTCTTACAAGCAGAAGCCGCGGCACGTGGTTACATTACCGGTGATGCCGCAACGCTTTACAACAAGGCGATAACCGCTTCTTATGTAAACTTCGGCGTGGCGAATGCAACTGCGTTAGCAACAGCATACTACACTCAGGCATCGGTTGCTTATCCTGTAGCAGGCACCTTAGATGATAAAGTGAAGGCTATCATCACTCAAAAGTACATCGCTGTTACAGGTTATGAAAGAAGCGAAGCATTCTATGAGTTTAAAAGAACAGGTTATCCTACCGGTGTTCCTCGTTCTGTGGATCCTAAAGCTTTAGGTACAACTATACCTAATCGTGTATACTATCCACAATCTGAATATTCTCAAAATGCTAACCAGGTAGCCACTCAAGGAAAGATCGATATTTTTTCATCACAAATATTCTGGGCCAAGAAAAGCAATTAATTATACATTGACATGAAAAGAAATCTTAAAATCAAATCATATATCATGCTCGGGGTAACGGCTCTCTTAGGCCTTAGCTCATGTTTAAAAGACAGCAGATATATTGATTTCAGCAAAAATGAGCCATTGGTTGAGTTTCCTCTGGCCGCTAACGCGGGAGTATTACAGTCCGCAGCTTTTGATATCAGCAATAACCCAAGCAACCTGCAGGTAGCGGTAAATGTTGCTTCTCCTGCTCCGTTAACATCTGCATTAGATGTTACTGTGGGTGTTCAGAATCAAGCCGCGCTGGATGCTTTTAATACAGCGAATGGTACAACTTATACTTTGCTGCCAGCTGCCGCTTATTCTTTACCTGCTAAAGTAACTGTACCTGCCAATCAACGTATTGGTATATTAAATGTTACTATCAACAGCAGTAAGATAGACCCATCTGGTAATTATGCCCTGCCATTGATCATTACTGATGCCAGCGGCAAAAAAATCAGTAATTACAACACCATCGTTTACGGCGTTTCGGTAAAGAACCAGTATGACGGTGTTTACACCAGTACAGGTACAAGGGTTCACCCAACTTTAGGTCCGTTCCCTTTCAACTACACTGTAACTATGTCTACAGCAGGTGCTACTTCAATTACCGGTGGTGCTTTGGCCGACTTACGTTCAGATCTGAAAATTACAGTTAACGCTGATAATTCAGTTTCTCTGTCAAGTAATGCTCAGCCAAGTGTTACGTTAACTCCGGGTGGTGTTAACAAGTATGACCCAGCAACCAAAACATTCACGCTGACTTATTACTACAACACTGCAGCTCCGCGTACCATTACGCAGGTATTGAAGAAACAGTAAATAATTAACTTAAATAATTAAATAAGCCGCCTCGTAATTAAACTATGAGGCGGCTTTTTTGTCTAAATACTAAAATTATCACACTATGAAAACATCTATCATTCTTTTTTCGGGCTTGTTAATTTCTTTATCAGCTGCTGCTCAAAAGTCAGTATTAGTAAAAGGTAATATCGTTGATAAACAAAGCCAAGGTGTGCCCTACGCCTTTGTAAGATCAATAGGAAGTACCAATGCTGTTTATGCTGATTCTACCGGAGCTTTCTCCATTAAGGCCGACCCCTCTTCTAAATTGCAGGTGAGCGTAAATAACCAGGTGGTTAAAACTGTACCTGCAAACCAAGGTAACATTACGCTCGATATAGATGCATCTGCCTTGCCTAAAGCCTCAGCAGGTTCTGACAAAGGCATTTTTAGTGTACACAAAGATGCAGCGACAACACGTTTCGCCGGCGTTATCAGTACACAGTCAAAAGAGGTAAAGGGTAAGCGGTTTGTATCAGAAAATTGGCTGAGGGGCTATGTTGTAGATAAACAGGATTCTGTACTAAGCGATGCCGGCTATTACTTCAATTATGATATGCTGGATGGTGATATGGTTTATACTACAGACAAAAATAATGTAAGCAAAATTGCCAAAGACGAGTACAAAAAGATCGTATTATTTGATAATGCCGGTAAGCAATACGCTTTTGCTTATGTACCCTCTATAGACAATTCACATTTTGTTATGGTGGTTGCCGACGGTAAAAAGTATAAAGTATATAAGAAAATGTATGTTAAGTTTGTTAAAGCTACTTTCCAAACAAATGGTATTGCTTCAACCGGTAACAATTATGATGAATACCAGGAGGATGACACCTATTTTCTTGTAAAGGACGGAGCCGCGCCTCTAAAGCTTAATTTAAAGAAGAAAGCCCTTAAAGAAGCATTTGGATTAACCGATGATCAATTAAATAAATATATGCCGTCATCGAATAAGATAGATGATGCTTATGTTGACGAGCTGGTTGCGAAAATAGAAGGTAATTAAAAAAATAGGCTAAAGAAATTTAGCCTATTTTTTATCCACACTATATCTTCCCGGGCCAATAAACAATAAACCCGCAAATATGAGCGCGTCGTCAATAGCGTGAGAGGCGCCCATGAGGCCGTCGCCGCTGCCGAGGTGGCTGGCTGCCGCTACGATCATGTTAATGATGAGTAGCAAACATACCGGGCGAAAGACTAACCCTACAATTAATAAAAAGCCACCGAGCGCTTCAACAATGGCTGCCATAAAACCCCAGAATACCGGCGCAAAGGTAATGCCCACATATTTGGTTGCCGAGCCTATCTCGCCCCATAAATGAGGGCCGCCCATCAGTTTAGGGTAGCCATGATAGATAAACATGGCGCCGAGGCCAACACGGGTAATAAGTAAGCCAAAATCTTTATACTGGTTTAATTTGCTTAGGTATGCCATGGTATATGGTTTAGTAATTAATGATCGTTTGGTTTTCCTGCACATCTAAATATACGGATTGCCCCAATATTAAACTGCAGTTATTGGAAATATGCCCGGCTGGGAAATCAAAGCACACCGGGTAATGATAGTCTTTTACTATATCCATCACTATTTCGGGGAGCGTTTGCCCGAAGGGGATGTCGTTATCTTTCAAATCAGTAAACCCGCCGATGATGAACCCAGCTAAATGCTCCAGCTTACCCGCTCTTTTAAGGCAGCGCAGCATACGGTCAACCGCGTATAGGTACTCGCCAACATCTTCCAGGAATAGTATTTTACCTGTGTAATCCACATCGCTCGCCGAGCCGGATATAGCTACCATTAACGACAGGTTGCCACCAACCAATATGCCGTTGGCTTTGCCCTGGCGGTTACAGGTGTTTGCCGGCAACGTGTATCTTAACTCCTCACCAAATAAGGCCATCCTGAGGGTTTCCAGCGAGTATTTGGAAGCATCGGGAATGTTGAGGGGCATTTGCCCGTGTATGCAAGCGATACCATAGTTGCTAATGATATGCGCGTGCAGCAGCGTAATGTCACTAAAGCCGATGAGCCATTTGGGCTTGTCCGTTAACCCGCCGAAGTTGACCAGGTCAACCATGCGGATGGTGCCATAACCACCGCGTGCGCAAATGATGGCCTTTATGCTGTCATCGTCAATAAAACGTTGCAGATCTGCGGTCCTGAAAGCGTCATCCCCTGCAAACTGGTGATAGGACGCGTTTACAGTATCGCCGAGTACCACCTCAAGGCCCCAGCTGGTAAGGAGTTGTGCGGCATCCGTCATGGGGATGGGCAACTTTTTAGCCGGGCAGGTAATGGCTACCTTGTCGCCTTTTTTTAAATATGGGGGTATAATGGTCGGCAATCCGTTAGTCGGCATAAGTCCGTAAGATTAGGATAAGATCAAAAAAGCATATTCTGTCATCCGGTCTTACAGACTTCCCGTCTTTCCGGACTTTCTGACTTAAAAGATTTATCTTTGCAAATTAATAAACATCCGCATTAATGTCGCAACTTAACAAATATAAACGCTTTACCATTACATCCGCGCTGCCTTATGCCAACGGGCCTTTGCATATAGGTCACCTGGCCGGCGCCTACCTCCCTGCCGATATTTTTGTGCGCTACCTGCGGGTGCTGAAGAAAGACGTAGTATACATTTGCGGCTCTGATGAGCATGGTGCCGCCATTACCATAAAAGCCAAAAAAGAGGGGACAACACCACAGGCTATTATTGATAAATACCATAAGCAAATAAAGGATAGCTTTGAGGAGTTTGGTGTGTCGTTCGATATTTACCACCGCACGTCATCGGCTATCCATCACGATCTGTCGCAGGAGTTTTTCCTGAACCTGTACGAGAAGGGCGAGTTTGTAGAAAAGTTCTCGGAGCAATACTATGATGAAGACTTTGACCAGTTCCTGGCTGATCGTTACATTACCGGTACCTGCCCCGTTTGCAGCAACGACCGCGCTTATGGCGATCAGTGCGAAAACTGCGGAACATCACTCAACCCTACCGACCTCATCAACCCGGTATCTACCTTAAGCGGAAAAGCACCTGTATTAAAGCCTACCAAACACTGGTACCTGCCGTTAGACAAATATCAGCCCTGGCTCGAAAAATGGATAGACGAGAAAGAAGGGGAGTGGAAGGTAAACGTGTTTGGGCAGTGCCGCTCATGGCTCAAATCGGGTTTGCAACCCCGCTCCATGACCCGCGACCTCGACTGGGGGATTGACGTGCCGCTTGAAGAAGCTAAAGGCAAAAAGCTATATGTTTGGATGGACGCGCCTATAGGCTATATCTCTGCTACCAAGCAATGGGCTATTGATAACCAGAAGGACTGGCAGCAGTACTGGAAAAAACAGGCGGATGATGCCGATGATACCTGCCTCATCCATTTCATAGGTAAGGATAACATTGTGTTCCACTGTATCATCTTCCCGGCGATATTGAAGGCGCATGGCGAATACGTGTTGCCGCAAAATGTGCCGGCGAACGAGTTCCTGAACCTGGAGGGCGATAAACTCTCTACCTCGCGTAACCATGCGGTATGGCTGCACGAGTACCTGGAAGAATTTCCGGGTAAGCAGGATGAACTGCGCTATGTGCTTACCTCTATATTACCTGAAACGGCCGACAGCGAGTTTACCTGGAAGGATTACCAAGCCCGCGTAAATAACGAATTGGTAGCCATATTAGGCAACTATGTTAACCGGGTAATGATACTGATGCATAAGTTTTTTGACGGCAAGGTAGAAAGCGAAGGTGGCAATATAACATTTACCGATAGCGAACTGAACGCGGAGGTTGGCCGGTACTACGATGAGTTGGGCAAAAACCTCGAAAGTTACCGTTTCCGCCAGGCCTTACAGAATGTAATGGATATGGCCCGTTTGGGTAACCGTTATTTAACTGAACAGGAGCCCTGGAAATCCATTAAAACCGATGCAGCAGCGGCTAAAAATGCCCTGCACAACAGCCTGGTATTGATAGGCCATCTAGCTACCTGCCTGCAGCCATTTCTGCCGCGCACCGCCGAAAAGATTTTTGGTATGCTTAACGTTGCCCCGGTAGCGTTTGATGAAGAAATTACCTTTGCCAACGGCCACCAATTGAATGCCTCCTCGTTACTGTTTGAGAAAATTGAGGATGAGGCCATAGAAAAGCAGGTGCAAAAACTGGCAGACAAAAAAGCTGCTGCAGCCGCGGCGCCTAAGCTGGCACCGGTTGCTCCGGCCAAGGCTAATATCAGTTTTGATGATTTTTCGGGTATGGATATCCGCACGGGTACTATCCTTACCGCCGAAAAGGTGGCCAAAACCAAAAAACTGTTAAAGCTCACTATTGATACCGGTATAGACCAGCGCACCGTAGTATCGGGCATTGCCGAGCACTACGAGCCGGAAGCGATCATTGGGCAGCAGGTGAGCATATTAGTTAACCTGGAGCCTCGCGAAATAAAAGGTATTATGTCGCAGGGGATGATCCTGATGGCCGAGAATGCCGAAGGTAAGCTATGTTTTGTATCGCCTACAGGCGCCATGCCGAACGGATCGGTTATCCGATAGATTTTTTCTGCAAAAAAGTAATATAGCGTTAAACTTAAGCTAAGGGTTAAAGTCATAGCTTTAAACAAAAACTTTAACCTATTTCATAATGAAAAAGCTTTTACTCCCCGCTGTATTACTTTTTACTATCGCGTTGGCTTCCTGCAGCCGTTACCAGGTAAACGTGATCAGTAGTACCAATTCGCGCCAAAACCAGGAATCGGGCGATTTTGAGTTTGAGAACGATTCTGTAAAAATATCTTATTCCTTTTACGGCAGCGATGCCCCGGTACAAGTTACCGTATATAACAAGCTGGATAAGCCGCAGTATGTAGACTGGCAAAAGTCGGCGGTAATTGTGGGTAATGAAGCTATCAGTTACACGCCTGATAAAATAAATATCAACGGCAACGTCGCCGCTCAAACCAATACTTATAAAGCATTTAGTACGCCGGTTACCGGTACGCCGTCGTATACGTCGGGTAATATCAATGCCGTAGCCAGCCTGCCACAATCAACAACATTTTTGCCGCCGCATACGCAAAGTACGATGGCTACCGTGCGCCTGGCCAATGGCTTTTTGCCGGTGCCTGATAGCGCTTATAAGAAAGTGCGTATGCTGCATAGTGGCTACGATCCTAACGGCTTTACTAAAGTAAACACCGCGTACTTTGAGCAGGTTAATTCTCCGCTGGCCTTTAAAAGCTATTTAACCTTTTATACGGTTGATGGTAGCCAGACCAGCCCGGTAGTATATCAGCAAAGTTTTTATGTATCTAAAACGTTTACCACGCTTATGTCGCCCACAAATTTCGCGGGCTTTGAACAAAAACGAGGCTATTATTTTGTAACCTCAAAAGCTACGGGATATGCCAAAACCATGACGGTGGTTGGCGCGGCAGCCCTTATAGGCGGCGCGGCGGCCGTTGCTGATAAAAACCACGAGGGCAGTAGATAAATAGCCGTTTAAAAATTTAAAGGGTAATTGCGGGGCTCATGTAAAATTTGCACATTTGCATTTCCAAATTACTGGCCCTGTAGTTCAACGGATAGAATAGAAGTTTCCTAAACTTTAGATATGAGTTCGATTCTCGTCGGGGCTACTGAAATAGCCGCCTTTATGTTATGTAGAGGCGGCTATTGTATTTATAGGTTTAGCTATGTACGTATAATTTACTTCAGGCTAAATTATACGAGAATTAGTATTCATGTGAATTATTATTTTTGAGAGATTTACTCATAATGTCGGGGTATAACTAAATTGGTCTGGTATATCGTCCAGTTTTTTTTGTATAATTTTGTATTCTTCTTTGGTTAAATTTGGCGATAAATCTTGGTGGATTTTACCTTTTTCTGCATCCCATATTTCTAAACCAGATAAGATTTCATTTTTGACTTTCACTAAAATCAACTTTTCGATAACAGTCCGATTGCGAGTTTTAATCTGAATGCTATAAGATGCATCAGTGTCGTTAATAACGTAGCTATTGGGATAAACTGTTTCTTTTGCCATGTTCGGCAGCATCCAGCGCATTACCTCCGCAGCCCTTACATCATCATTCCTAACATAATCGACATTATCATTTGGTCTTCTGTAAAATTTGGAACTAAGTTTCTTGTAGTCAGTAATAATTACTAACAGGTCAAAAATTGGATGCTTGTTCTTATTATGTAAATCGAATGCTAATGCCGAATTACCATTCCCTACATCTCTCAATTCTCTTGGTATTACAATAGGATATCCATCACCGCCAGTAACATTAAGCGTAATGAACTTAGCCTGATTTGAAAGGTCTTTATTAAGAGCTATAATTTGATCCGTCTGTTTTGCAAGTGCATCTTGCTGTTCCTGTATTTGTTTATAGCTTTTTGAAAGATTTGAATTTAATTGAATATTGTCATTTTGTACAGATGTGAGTTGAGTTCGTAATCGTAAGTTTTCTTGCTTTGTTGTGTCAATTATATCAGCCTTGTCTTGTGCGGATCCACGGGTTTGAGCAATCGATAAAAGAATTCCACCTACGCCACCCATAAATATTAAGAAAAGAGAAATATTTTGTAATGTGAACATCTTCATCATTTAGGTTTAGATTACATACGAATATACCTTTGAAATAAAGCAATTTACAAAAGTAACGCGTCAGTTTTAGTAACTACTTTTAAACAAATCCGAGACGTTGTATTAAGCTTAATTAGAATTTCTGCATTTGTTGCTGAAAAGTGATCACGATAAACTCTGCCGGCCTTACAACAGCTAATTTAACCACAACCAGCATTTTACCATCAAGGACATCTGTCGGGGTCATGGTTGTGCCTAAACCGATTTGGACGTCAAAAGCATCCTCGGGAGCGGCACCGGCCAACGCGCCTTGTTTCCAAAGGTTGGTCAGGAAGTTAACGATCATGGTTTTAACGGTTACCCAGGTGTTTTCGTTATTAGGTTCAAATACATAAGCGCGGCAGCCCAGCTTAATGGATTCTTCCAGCATCATCATCGTACGCCGAACATTGATATAGCGCCAATCCTGGCTATTACCATCCAAAGTGCGGGCTCCCCAAACCAGTGTACCCATACCTACGAAAGAGCGGATCACGTTGATAGATTTACCTGAAACGGCATCTACATTAAGCTGTTCTTGCTCATCATTTGATATGTTGATAGCCGGCGCGTTCACCATTTTTAGCGCTACGTTTGCAGGGGCTTTCCATACCCCGCGGGTTTTATCTACCATGGTATAAATACCCGCCATAGCGCCACTTGGCGGCAACACGTTTTCTCTATTCAGCAGCTCATTCAAAAGTTTTACATAGGTATTGCTGGCAGTTTTTAAAGAAAGGTGAAAGTTTTTCTTATCGCCGTCGGTTGGTTGGGCTATCGCTTTAAATTGTGTTATTATTTCTCTGGCTGCGCTTTCGGGTAATAATTTGGCAAGATCAACGCTGACATCAATATTTTCAAAACTGATTTCATCAGGCTGTATTACGGTAGTTTTTAACCAGGGATAATAAGCGGCGCCATAGTTAAGCCCATAGTTACCGATCTGATCTCTGAAAGCCGCCACGATCTGCTCTGTTGAGGCAGCTGGCGACTGTTTTACCAGGTCGAATATGCCGAAGCGGCTTTGCGTTTCGGCACAATGCTGCAGAACAGCGGTGTAGATTTGGTTGTAGCAGGCTTCGCCAAGGGCAATAGCGTCCGGGATAACCACCAGTGTTGGCTCCTGCTCTCGCTTAAGCACATCTATAGCGCTCACGATATCAGCAGCGTTTATTGCAATGCCCTCCGGTTTATCTTCATACGTACCAACAGACAGAATGTAAGCCACGCCGCCACCATTAGCGTAAAAAAGACGGATGGAATTATACAGATAAAAGGTGTGGTTATCCGCTATATTTAATAGCTTCCTTTTGCCGTCCATTGTAAAAGCGTCCTTGTCGGCATCGGTGGCATCTGCAATGGTATACCTGGGTTTAAAGCCTGCGCCGAAATAAGCCACGTATTGTGCCAGTGAGGTGATACGCACAGGTTGCCTTAGCACCGGGTAGCCATTGCTTACAGCTTTAGCGGTATAGCCAATAAAAACCGGTACATCCGTAGCCACCGCGATCATTGAGCTGGGAAAGCTGTTCTTTTCTTCTATATAAACACCCGGGGTGGTATAAGCTTTTGCCATGATTTTGTGATTGGGTTTAGGTAAGTATTGGTAAAGGATTTATGTGATGTTTGAATATTCGTAAAAGTCTACCTCACTTCGTTCTTATCGCAAACTTTGCGTGCTGTTCATCTACAGGCGACATCCATTTGATCTGCCCGCGTTTCAAGGCATCATTAAGCTGGTTGGCAGCGACTATCTTATCGTCAACCCTCACTTTGTCGTCTGCTGAATTGAGTTTGATCCAGCCGCTATTGCTTAGCAGGTAGGCGGCATCATCCAGTTGTATAAATACCTTTTGGTTACCCTGGCGGGCATGGGCAAGCTGGGTTTCCAGCACGCGACTTTCTCTCACCTTAATAAAACCCTGCAAAACCTGCTCGTAGGTGATGCCATTGCCTTTATCGCCCAATGAGGAAAACGCGGGCGCGGCACCTAACTTTTGCTGTAAACCAAAGTACATGAGGCTCGCAGCGCCATTGGACAGGTTACCCCAGTGTTCGGTTTGCGTAAAGGCTTTGTAGCCGCTTTTTACTACCCGAAGTTTAAAGCGGATATCGCTAGGTTTGTTATAGTTAATGCTGATGTGATAATACCCTTCTGTATTGGTGCTGCCGATCAGTCGGTGTGTTTCATCGTCATAAATATCGGCGGTGGATATAGGGTTAAGCGTTTGGCTGTCCACCACCAGTCCGGCAAGTTGGATGGTTCTGGCCTGGGCGCTTAAATGCAGCAGGCTGGTACAGATCAGTAACAGCAGGCCGATAGCTTTCTTTGTCATATCAGGAGGGATTGAGGTTTAATGGCCTAATTTAAGCAATAGCCCGGTTTGGTGGGCATACATTTACATTTTATTCCGCTAATTTTGCAGGATAGTAAGCCCTTGAGCACATGAACGACAAACCCGCAACGCCCGCCGATAAGAAAAGTACCCTGCATCCCCGAAATCCGCATACTGGGCGGTATGATCTGGACGCGCTGGCGAAAGCCTCGCCCGCATTGGCTGCCTACCTTTTTGTGAATGAGCACGGGCTCAAAACTATCGACTTTACCGATAATGAAGCTGTAAAGGCACTCAATAAAGCCATCCTAAAACAGCAATACGGCATCAGTGAGTGGGATATACCCAAGGGTTTCCTGTGCCCGCCCATACCCGGCCGGGCCGATTATATCCATTATATAGCCGATGTGCTGGCAGGCGATAATGGTGGCGTGGTACCCACGGGCAATAATGTAAAAGTGTTGGATGTTGGCGTTGGCGCCAACTGCATTTACCCGCTTATAGGGCATAAGAGCTATGGCTGGAGCTTTGTGGGCAGCGAGGTGGATTACGTTGCCGTCGGTTCGGCACGGAAGATAGTGGAGGCGAATAATTTAGGCGGAGCTATAGAAATACGTACGCAAAGTTCTTACGAGCATATCTTTTCGGGAATTATTAAACCCGGTGAACGTTTTGATATCACTATGTGCAACCCGCCGTTCCATGCCTCGGCCAAGGAGGTAAATGCCAGCGCGCAGCGCAAATGGAAAAACCTGCAGCAGGATAAAGGCGCTGAGCTGAATTTTGGCGGCCGCAATACCGAACTATGGTGCGAGGGCGGCGAGCCCCGTTTCCTGAATAAACTGATCACGGAAAGCAAGCAGTTTGCCCGCTCATGCAAATGGTTTACTTCGCTTATCTCCCAGAAACGCACGTTGGATGGCTGCTATAAATCGTTGGATTACCATAAGGCTGCAGAGGTAAAAACCATTACCATGTCGCAGGGACAAAAAACCAGCCGCATACTGGTATGGCGCTTTTAATGCTATCTCCCAATAAATAAAAAAGCCGGAAGCTGAAAGCTACCGGCCTCATTATAAGTGTTCAATCAATAGTTTACACGTGGAAGCCCTGGGCTTTAATGTAGTTGTAGCTTTTGGTAATGCTTACAAACGGGTCGCCGGGGCAAATATCCTGCTCGTTAAAGAAGTATTTTAAGCCTGCGGTTTTAGCATGGGCAAATATGTTCTTGAAAGGGATAACGCCATTGCCTACCTCGGTAAACATTTGTTTAGGCGTGTTATCCATATCTTTCACATGCCATAGAGGGAAACGGCCCGGATGTTTCTTGAACATCGCGATCGGGTCCTGCTTGGCGCGGTACATCCAGTAAATATCCATTTCCATTTTTACCAGTTCGGGGTCCGTAGCGGTTAGCAATACATCATACGGGTATTTGCCATCCTGTGAAGCAAACTCAAAATCGTGGTTATGGTAACACAATTGTATGCCTGCTTTTTTGGCAACTTCACCTGCTTTATTCAGTTTTTCGGCGGTTTCTTTATAGTGGTCAAGCGTTCCGCGTTCAGCATCGAGCAGGTAAGCGCACACCATGTATTTGAGGCCAACGGCAGCGGCGTCGTCAACGGCTTTTTGCCAGTCGTTGCTAATAGTGCCTTTAACGTTAGGCATGCCCTCGCCCAGCATGTAGTGACCGCTTGGCATAATGAGGCCGTTATCGCTCAATACTTTTTTAAACTCGGCCGGTTCCATTCCGTAGAATTTCTCAGTGCCGGTATAGGTAGCCCCCTCAACAGAGTTAAAGCCTACTTTAGCTACCCTGGCTAACGCGGCAACCGGGTCTTTGGCCATGGCGTCGCGTACGGTATACAACTGCAGGCCTATATACCTGTTCTTTTTGGCGGCAAACAATTCAGGCGCCATAAGCAAACCAGCCGATAGCATGGCACTGCTTTTCAGGAACGAACGTCTTGATGTCATTATTTAGTTTTATTGGTTGTGTAAATGTAACGCATTGGCGTTTTAAAACAAATAGACGCCGCAAAAATTAAATGGTTTAACTATAGCCTTAAGCGCTTTTGTTATCGCCACCAGCAGGCCTGGTA
The DNA here is from genome assembly GCF_002288635.1 of Mucilaginibacter sp. MD40. Classification (GTDB taxonomy): domain Bacteria; phylum Bacteroidota; class Bacteroidia; order Sphingobacteriales; family Sphingobacteriaceae; genus Mucilaginibacter. Next base: position 1,112,407 of record NZ_NRSW01000001.1, read on the forward strand.
TGTTTCTTTTTACCATACCTGCGGTCGTTACGCCGTCCACCTTTTTTATGGTCGCCGCCACTGCGTTCGGGCCGATCTTCCTTCACTGGCGCAATGCCTTTAATGTCTTCGGGCAGTTCCTTCTCGTTAATGGGCCGCTCAATAAGTTGCTCAATGGTTTTTAAACGGCGTAGGTCGCGATTGTTTACAAAGGTAATGGCTGTGCCGGTTGTGGCGGCACGGGCAGTACGGCCAATGCGGTGTACATAATCTTCAGGGTCGGGTGGTACATCGTAGTTCACTACCAAGTCAATCCCTTCCACATCGATCCCGCGCGACAGCGCATCGGTACCAATAATTACCGGCAGCTGCCTGTTCTTAAAGCGGAGCAATATTTCCTCGCGTTCTTTTTGCTCCAGATCCGAGTGGAACGCCGCGGTATTTACATGGGCCGCTTTCAACTCCTTGTAAAGAGATTTTACGATCTCCTTACGCGAAGCGAAAACAATGGCGCTTTGATAGCCCTGTTTAAGGATATGTTTAAGTAGCGGCGTTTTTTGCTGGTCGTGCAGGCGGTAGATCTGCTGGTCGATACCGGCGGCAGGCTGCGAAATAGCTATATTTATTTGCTGTGGGTTATGCAATATGGCATTGGCCAGTTTGCGTATGCGTTGCGGCATAGTAGCCGAGAAAAGTAAGGTTTGGCGTTTTTTAGGCAGATAGCCTACAATACGCATAATATCATCATGGAAACCCATGTCCAGCATGCGGTCGGCTTCGTCCAGCACCAGGTGGGTGATGTGGTTAAGCTTTAATACACCCGAGGTAAGGTGCGCTATCAGGCGGCCGGGAGTGGCAATAAGTATATTTACATTGTTTTGTATACCCCGGCGTTGCTGCTCGTAAGCCATGCCGTCGCCGCCGCCAAACACGGCCTGCGAGCTCACGCCCGAAAAATACGCCAGGCCCTCTACCTGCTGGTCTATCTGCTGGGCCAGTTCGCGGGTAGGCGCCAATACCAGCGCGGTGGTATGGTGGTTGTGGGTTTTGCAAATATTATCTAAAACCGGCAGCAGGTACGATGCCGTTTTGCCTGTGCCTGTTTGCGCGCAGGCAATCAGGTCGTCGCCATTCATAATGGCGGGGATGGCTAATGATTGTATAGGGGTGGGGGTATTATACCCCATGCTTAAAACACCTTCTAAAAGCTGTTCGTCGAAATTAAAATCCTGAAATGTCACTATATTGTTAAACGTATGCCTGCAAGGTACTAAATTTTATGCTTTTGCGGCGGTGCAGTACAACTATGTTACAGTAAGCTTTATTTTTGGCGCATACAAACAGATAATTAAACCGGCAAGCGGCGCAACACCTTCATATGATAAAACTCTTACGTATTTACCTGATATTTTTTTTGCCGGTGATGTTTTATCCGGCGTTGGCCGCAAAAGCAGCTGATATACCTGCCGACACTTCCATCGTAGCTCCGCGTGTCGACAGCTTAAAAATTGCCAAACGCATCATTAACCGCGATTTTAACAAGATCTATACACAAAACCTCGCCCCGGCATTTTTTGGGCAGGAGTTTTTTCAGCCGCATAAGACTTTGCTGGTTGGCGATATCAATACCCACTTTGTATTGCTCAATTCGCCGCGCTCACGTTTCTTTTTTGATGTTTCGGCCAGGGTGAAGGTGAGGCTGCTTAAACAATATGGCAACCCGGTAAAATCGCCCAGCTATATGCCCAGCGCTAATTTGTATTACCGTTTAAATGATGATGCTTACCATCCGCAATATTTGTCGGCCTCCTATACCCACCATTCAAACGGTATCCGCGGGCCATCCGTGGAGCCCGATGGCAGTATAAATGTAGACAGCGGCAAGTTCAGTACGGATTTTGTGCAGCTAAATTATACCCTCGGTAAACGGCTCGACGGGCCAAACACCATCCTGAGCCAGTTCGGTACGCTGGGTATTGAACTGCACCGCACGCTTTTTAACAGTAACGGCGGCGGTGCGTCGCTCGGTCTGCCGGGCAGGTATGGGTTTGTGCGGGTGAATGGTACTTACGTCTATAATCTGGCTAAACGTTACCAGGATGATATTGAGCCCAATAAATCAGACTTCAGAAACTGGCAAAGGCTACAATTTGATTTTACCTACATCGCCGGGAAAACGCCTTATAGCGCTGCCGACCTGGGAAGGCGGCTCAATGCCAGCTTAAAATATTACTACCAGTTTCCGTTTATGCATGCTGCCGCATTTGTGGTAGGGGCAGGCTACCGCGGGCAGGACGATTATAACATCTATTTCCAGGACCATTACTTTTATATGCAATTGGGTATCGCTTCGGGGCTGAATTTTCTGTTCAGCAAGTGATCTTTAGTTTGCAGCAGGCGGTTAGCAGTTTGCAGGACGGTAAAAACCCCATGTTTTTAAGAAGCAGACGCGCATTTAGACAAAATCTAAACTGTAAAAATTTTGATTGACAAAATGCGTTTTCATGGCATCCGGCAAAATAAATGTTAGCTTTACCCTCATTAAAATATAAACCGGCGGCTATACCATGCGCCGCTACAATCTGCATTTGAACATGAAAAAACTAATCTTGAGCACTCTTGCTGTAGCAGCGTTACAGTATGCAACGTTTGCGCAGGCAAAAAAAGGCTGGCATAATTTGTTTGACGGCAAAACCACCAACGGCTGGCATGCCTATCTTAAACAAGAGGCGGGCCCATGGAGTGTGGTTGACGGCGCCTTACAATTAGACCCGAAAGCACCTAACCAGGCCGACCTGGTTACTGATGGCGAATACGAAAACTATGAGCTTTCCCTGGATTGGAAAATTGCAGAAGGCGGCAACAGCGGTATCATTTTCGGTGTGCATGAAGATCCTGCATTGGGTGCTACCTACCTGTCTGGTATAGAAATGCAGGTGCTGGACAACCAAAAAGCCGAAGATAACAAGAAAGCCAACCACCTGGCGGGCTCGTTATATGATATGAAAGCCGCTCCGGCTGATGCTGCAAAACCTGCCGGGCAGTGGAACGCGGTGAAGATACGCAAGGATAAAGGCCACCTTACTTTCTGGCTGAACGGTAAAGAAGTAATTAACGTACAAATGGGCAGCCCGGAGTGGGAAGAATTACTAAATAACAGTAAATTTAAAACCTGGAAAGATTTCGCGAAATATCCTAAGGGACACATCGCTTTACAATCACACGGTGCTATAGTGGCTTATAAAAACATTAAATTAAAAGAGTTATAATTATCCTGCATTTAAATTTATAGTTCGACATATAAATGGAAGATATACAAATTAAAAAAACCGGTACCGTTTATGACGCTATTGTTGTAGGCTCGGGTGCCGGTGGGGGTATGGCCGGTTACGTTTTGGCACATGCCGGGTTAAAGGTACTGATGCTGGAAGCCGGTGCTTACTTTGACCCTAAAACAGATTCGCAGCAGCTGAAATGGGCATGGGAATCGGCCCGCCGCGGCGCTGGTACTACACGCCCCTTCGGCGATTTTGATGCCGCTTACGGTGGCTGGGAGCTGGATGGCGAGCCTTATACCACTAAAGACGGTACCGAATTCTCATGGTTCCGTGCGCGTATGCTGGGCGGCCGTACCAATCACTGGGGCCGTATCTCATTACGTATGGGGCCTGATGACTTTAAGCCTAAAGATGGTTTAACCGACCCGTGGCCTATTACCTATAACGACCTTAAACCTTTTTATGATAAGGTTGACCGCATGATAGGTGTTTACGGCACCGTTGAAAATATTGAGAGCGAACCTGACGGTATATTTTTACCACCGCCAAAACCACGCTTAAATGAGTTATTTATTAAGCAGGGCGCAACCAAGGCGGGTGTTAAAGTAATTACCGGCCGTGGTTCGGTGTTAACTGAGGCTTTGAAAGATAATAAAGACCGTGGCGCTTGTTTCTTTTGCGGGCAATGCGGCCGCAGCTGTAAAGTTTACGGCGACTTCTCTGCATCATCATGTCTGGTTATCCCGGCGTTAAAAACAGGCAATCTGAAATTGATTACCAACGCTATGGTGCGTGAGGTATTAACTGATAAGGAAGGCAAAGCTACCGGCGTATCATACGTTAACCGTGAGGATATGCAGGAATACCAGGTAAACGCCAAAATAGTTATCCTGGGAGCCAGCGCGGGCGAGTCTGCACGTTTATTGCTTAACTCCAAATCTTCGGCGCATCCCGGTGGTTTGGCTAACAGCAGTGGTGTTGTTGGTAAATATATTCATGATAGTACAGGCTCTGGCGCGGGTGGTTTCCTTCCGCAGTTGATGGATCGTAAACGCTATAATGAAGATGGTGTAGGTAGCGTGCACATCTACTCACCATGGTGGTTAGATAACAAGAAACTGAACTTCCCGCGTGGTTACCACATTGAATACGGTGGCGGTATGCACATGCCATCATACGGTTTTGGCTGGGGCATACAGGATATGAACGGCGCTGTACCGGGCCGCGATGGTAAAAAGAAACCGGGTGGTGGCTACGGGGCGTCGCTAAAAGATGATTACCGCCGTTTCTACGGTACACAGGTGGGCATGGCCGGCCGTGGTACCGCTATTGCCCGTGCGGATAACTATTGCGAAATAGACCCGGATGGTGTAGTTGATAAATATGGTATCCCGGTACTGCGTTTCCATTATAAATGGACCAACGACGAGATCAACCAGGCCAAGCACATGCAGGAAACCTTTGAAGAGATCTTACATAATATGGGTGCCATTTATGGCAAAATGCAGGGCCCCGAAACCAATTATGGTTTAGAGGCTCCGGGTAAGATCATCCATGAGGTAGGTACCGTACGTATGGGCGACGATCCAAAAAAATCGGCCCTAAACAAATATTGCCAGGCGCATGATTGTAACAACCTGTTTGTGGTTGATGCCGCTCCGTTTGTTCAGCAAGGCGATAAAAACGCTACCTGGACTATCCTGGCGCTGAGCATGCGTACTGCCGAATACATTTTATCACAACGTAAAAAACTAAACGTATAAGCCTTATGAACAGAAGAGAATCCCTTAAAGCCATAGGTTTAGGAACCCTTACTACCGGGTTTTTAGTTGGCGTTGGCTGCAAAACCGGCGACAAGAAAGAACCTGAAACGGCAGAGGCCGGCAAGCAGGAAGCGGTGCCGGGCCGCCAGCCGGAAGAGGTAGAGCGTGAAAATAAACTAAAAGCCGAAAAATATTTTGATGAGCATGAGATGGCTACCATCACCGTGCTTGCTGATCTGATTATCCCTAAGGATGAACACTCAGGCAGCGCATCTGACGCTAAAGTGCCGGAGTTTATAGAGTTTATTGTGAAGGATATCCCATCACATAAATTGCCTATGCGCGGTGGTTTAAAATGGATAGATATTTATTGCCTTAACCACTACGGTAACCCGTTTATCAAATGCAGCGCTAAACAACAAACCGAGCTACTTGACCAGATCGCTTACCCTTATGTTGCCAAGCCAGAAATGGCACAGGGTGTAAAGTTCTTTAGCCTGATGCGCGACCTTACAGCATCCGGTTTCTGGAGCAGTGAGATGGGTACCAAGGACATTGGTTACGCGGGTAACGCGCCTAACAAATGGACAGGCGTACCTGCCGACGTTTTAAAGCAATACGGCATGGAAAACGTAAAAATATAATGCTGATGCCCCTGTAAAGGGGCATTTTTGTTTTAATTGAACCAGCCGTGATGCGTGGCTACCTTAATAGCCGATGCTTTGTTGGATACATGCAGCTTATCGTAAATATTGGCGATATGCTTGCGAACGGTGTGCGGGCTGATGAACAAGCGTTCGCCTATTTCCTGGTAGTTATGCCCATCAACAATATGGTTGAGTATTTCCATTTCGCGGGCCGATAGGGCATATTCGTTATCCGCGGGAGGGTTTGTTTTAACGGGTTCAATCGTTTCCGGGTTGTTACGCAGCAGCTTTAATACTTTGTGGGCTATACGGGGCGACATCGGCACACCGCCTTCATATACAATGTCAGTAATGGCTTTTACAATGTTGGCTATTTTTTCATCCTTTAAAAGGTAACCATCGGCGCCGGCTTTAATGGCTTCAAACAATTTGTTTTCATCATCAAAAACCGTAAGCATGAGAAAATGCATACCGGGGTATTTGCACTTGGCTATGGTTACGGCTTCAATGCCATTCATTACGGGCATCTCAATATCCATTAATACCACTGAGGGCCATAGTTCGGGGGCAAGCTTCTCCAGTTGGTTCAGGAAGTCTAATCCGTTTTGCGCCTGCAATACAATATTAATTTCGGTGTAAGCGGCAAAATTGCTCATTAGTGCTTCTCTAAGCAGGGGCTTATCATCTACAATGGCAACTTTAATGCAACTCATTTTTTAGGGGAAGTGGATATAAATATAGCTGATTAGTTATAAATATTACCCGTTGGCTACGTTTAAATAACCTACAAAAAAACACCAATCCGCTATAATCGGCAATACTGCATATGCGGTATTGTTAGTGCATGCACAATAAGCGTTAACAGCGCAGGTAAAAAATGCTAATTTGCTGCCATTATGTATTTTGTACTTTCTAAGGTGCTTGTTGGCTTCGCGATGCCGTTATTTTGGGTGGTGGCTGTTTTGATATACGCCGCGTTTATTGGCAATAACAGGCGCAGGAAACAGGCGGTTATCGTTGGGCTTATTGTACTGTACTTCTTTTCGGTAAAGATTACTGCCGACATGTTCGCGCGCTTATGGGATACACCACCATACATACCGCATAACCAAACTTACAGCGCGGTTGTAATACTGGGTGGCATGGTTAGCGAGGACCGGCAGGGCAATAGTTATTTTAACAACGCTGCCGACCGTTATTATAAGGGGCTGATGCTGTACCGCGCCGGAGTAGCTAAAAAAATAGTATTTACAGGAGGCAATGCTTCGCTTAACCCGGGTAAGTTTACCGAGGCCGCTTTTGTGCACTCGGAATTGTTAAAGGCAGGCGTTGCCGATAGTTCCATTATCCTGGAGAGTAAGGCAAGGAATACCATGGAAAACGCCGCATTTACCAAACCACTTTTACAAAAAAATCATTTGAAACCACCATATTTATTAGTTACTTCGGCTTCGCATATGCCAAGGGCGAAGCTCCTTTTTAAAAAAGCCGGTATTGATATTGTGGCCTACCCCTGCCAGTATCAGGAATCGGCGGAGCTGAGCTTTTTTGATTTTTTACCCGATACGGAGTCAATGGAACAATGGAATACCTACGTAAAGGAAGTAATAGGTTACGTGATTGCCCTATGCAGATAAATTTATGAAAAAAGCGTTATTAGCATTATTGGTCATAGCCGGCTATGTACAGCCGCTGCTGGCCCAGAAAAAAACATCAGGGAACCCTATATTCCAGGGCTGGTATGCCGACCCGGAAGCGGCCATTTTTGGGAAAGAGTATTGGGTATATCCAACCTACTCGGCACCATATAACCAGCAGGTGCATTTTGATGCCTTTTCATCTACAGACCTGGTGAACTGGACCAAGCATGATAATGTACTGGATTCATCTAACGTGAAATGGGCTAAACGCGCCATGTGGGCGCCGGCAATAGTAAAAAAGCAGGGAAAGTATTACTTCTTTTTCGGCGCTAATGATATACAGAATAACGAAGCGACAGGCGGTATAGGTGTTGCCATTGCTGATAAGCCTGAAGGCCCTTTTAAAGACTACCTGGGGAAACCTTTGATAGATAAAATAGTGAATGGTGCGCAGCCTATTGATCAGTTTGTTTTTAGGGATAAGGACGGCCAGTATTATATAATTTATGGCGGCTGGGGGCATTGCAATATTGCCAGGCTTAAAGATGATTTTACCGGGCTGGTACCTTTTGCCGATGGTACTACCTATCGCGAAATTACCCCAAAGGGTTATGTGGAAGGCCCGGTGATGTTTATACGTAAGGGTAAATATTATTTTATGTGGAGCGAGGGTGGCTGGACCGGCCCGGACTACCGCGTAGCCTATGCCGTCGGTAATAGTATAAATGGTCCGTTTAAGAAAGTCGGCGTTGTGCTGCAACAGGATGCTGCCATAGCTACTGGCGCGGGCCATCATTCCGTTATTCAAATACCCGGTACCGACGAGTGGTACATTATTTATCACCGCAGGCCGTTAACCGAGACCGATGGCAACCATCGTGTTACCTGTATTGATAAAATGGAGTTCGACAAAAACGGCTTGATTAAACCCGTTAAGATCACTAACGAAGGGGTAAGTGCAAGACGCATCAAATAAACAAAACGGGCTGTTGAATATTCAACAGCCCGTTTTGTTTATATCTATCCCGGTGTTTAAACGATCCGCATATTTTCGGCATCCCATTTAATTACTTTATTCTGGAAATAGCTGTCGTTACAGGCCAGCGCGGGCGCTGCCGCCCTAAAACCGAAAACGGCATCTTCAACCACTGGTTTACCGGTACGTATGGCATCAAAAAAGTTGGCAAAGTGATCATTGGAGGCATTGTATCCCTCCGGAGCACGGTATACTATCGGGTCAAACGAAGGCGTTTCCTGTTGCGCTTTGGTCCAGCGGGCATTGTAAGCATCCATCAGTTTTTTCTGCTCGGCCTGGGTAAAGGTCCCGAACGAATCCCATCCGCCAATACCCGGTGCTTCGGGCATTTTATTTTTGCGGATGGTAAAGGCCTCTTCGTCGTTAAGGTCAATAACACCTTCGGAACCTACGATCTTGGTAGTACCATGGTCGCCCTCGCCGCTAATAAAATTCACCCTCAATAACACCTGGAAGGCGGGGTGCTCCTTGGTATCGCCGTAATGGATAACGGCGCTCATGGTATCGGGTACGTTCCGGCCATCTTTCCAGTAAACCAGGTCGCCAATAGAATAAATGCTTTCCGGGCCTTTTGAGCCGGTAATGAAATGTATACCACTCAACAAATGCACAAACAGGTCGCCTGCCACGCCTGTGCCATACTCACGGTAGTTCCTCCACCTGAAAAATCTTTTCGCATCAAAATCATGCTTAACATCAGCATTAGCCTGGTATCTTGCCCAATCCACGTTTTGTAGGTTGGCATCGGTAGGTATGGTATATTGCCATGCCCCCAAAGCGCTTTGCCGGTTAAATGATGCCTCTATGGAGTTAATTTTCCCTATGGCTCCGGCTTCGTACATCTCTTTTGCCTTACGATAGGCAATACTGCTCACCCGCTGGCTACCGACCTGGAATACCGCTTTGGTTGCTTTTTGCACGCGTATCTCCTCCAACCCCTGGCTTATTTTATGCACCATAGGCTTTTCGCTGTATACCGCTTTGCCTTTATGCATGGCGTCTATGGCTATCTGGCTGTGCCAGTTGTCGCTTGTGGCTATTATTACCGCGTCAATATCTTTACGTTCGAGTATCTCCCGGTGGTCCATTGTGGTGAAGAGGTTTTGCCCGTAAACTTCTTTGGCATGGGCCAGGCGGCCTTTGTACAGGTCGCAAACCCCAACCAGTTCTACACCGGGTACGGTTAAAGCCGCTTTGGTATCGGCAAAGCCCATAATACCCATACCAATAGTGGCAATGCGTACCTTATCATTCGGGCTTACCCTTTTTTCAGCTTTAAGTATGCGCGTTTCGTGTTCTTCTTTTGCCGCCCAGCTGTTGAGCGAGGCCGATGTAAGCAAAACGGATGTTCCCAGGTGCTTTAAAAACTTTCTGCGATCGGTTGACATATTGTAGATATTAATTGGTTATGCCGCTGGCGCGGACGGTTAAAGTTGAATTGGCAATTTAATAAAAAAACAGGTCGGGATAAGCCTTGTTAATTTAATATCAATCGTTTGCGTGCAAAAAAAACTTTTTAATATTATTTAAAAAGTTATAAATTGCAATCATCCAATTAAAATTACGCCAAACCATTATGAAAAAACTTTCCTTGTTTGTGTTATGCTGTTTAGCAGGTATGAGCGCTTTTGCCCAGGCCGATAAAGGCATCGCCATTATTCCTGAACCGGTAAGCATGGTGCAGCACACCGGCCAGTACGTGCTCCCGGTAGCCATTACCGTGCAGGCGCCCTTAACACAGCCCATGACACCGGTGCTCGACCTGATCAAAAATAAGTTCTCCACTGCTACCGGTAAAATGGTACATTTGAAAGCAAGTGCGCCAACCGCGGCCATTAAACTCATCCTGAACAAGGTTGCCGATAACACTATTGGCAAGGAAGGATACTACCTGTCGGCTAAAGCTAACGGGGTAACCATTAAAGCCAATACCGAAGCCGGGTTGTACTATGGTATGCAAACACTCTTCCAGTTACTGCCAAAAGAAATTGAGAGCAAAGAGGTGGTTAAGAATGTAAAATGGACCATACCAGCGGTTGATATTACCGATTACCCCAGATTTGCATGGCGCGGCTTAATGCTGGATGTATCAAGGCATTTCTTCACTAAAAAAGAGGTGATGAGCTATATTGATAATATGGCTAAATACAAGCTTAACCTGTTTCACTGGCATTTGACCGATGATGAAGGCTGGCGTGTTGAAATTAAGAGCTATCCAAAACTGACTACCGTGGGCGCTTACAACGTTAAACGCGAAGGCGAGTTTGGCAACTTTACCCCACCCAAGCCCGATGAGCCACGTAACTATGGTGGTTTTTATACCCAGGATGATATCCGTGAAGTGGTGAAATACGCCCAGGAACGTTTTGTAAACATCCTGCCGGAGATTGATGTGCCCGGCCATAGTTTGGCCGCAGTAGCTGCTTATCCCGAGCTATCTGCTACTCCCGGTGCTGATAAATATGTAGTACGCTCGGGCGAGCGGATAATGGACTGGACAAAACCGGGCCACCCTGCTTTGGTGGATAATACGTTAAACCCTGCCGGAGAATTTACTTACCAGTTCCTGGATAAAGTGGTTGGCGAAGTAGCGCAGCTGTTCCCGTTCGGTTACATACACATGGGTGGCGACGAATGTGCCAAAAATTTCTGGGAACAGAGTGCCGAGGTAAAGGCATTAATGGCTAAAGAGAACCTGAAAACACAGGAAGAAGTACAAAGCTATTTTGAAAAACGATTAGAGAAGATCGTTGAATCAAAAGGGAAAAAATTTATGGGTTGGGATGAGATACTCGAGGGCGGTTTGGGCCCTAACGCGGCAGTGATGAGCTGGCGCGGTGTGCAAGGCGGTATAGAGGCTGCCAAGCTGGGCCACGAGGTAGTGATGAGCCCTACCACTTTCGTTTACCTGGACTATATGCAGAGCGACCCCATTATGGAGCCGCATGTTTATGCTACCCTGCGTTTAAGCAAAACCTATGAGTTTGACCCTGTGCCAGAAGGTGTAAACGCCAAATTAATAAAAGGCGGGCAGGCCAATTTGTGGACCGAACAGGTGTACAACATCAGACAAGCCGAATACATGACCTGGCCACGTGGCTTTGCTTTGGCCGAATGTGTTTGGTCGCCGAAGGCAAAAAAGAACTTTAACGACTTCTTTAACCGGGTAGAAAAGCATTTTGCCCGTTTTGATGAGGCCGAGATCAAGTATGCGCCAAGCGTTTACGACCCAATATTTAAAGCAGGCTTTAACCCTGATAGCACGCTTAACGTAACCCTTACTACCGAGGTGCCCGGGCTGGATATCTATTACAGCTTTGATAACTCATACCCGGATAGGTTTTACCCTAAATATACCGGTGTGCTTAACGTACCTATTGATGCTACCCAGCTACGTGTAATTACTTACCGTGGTAAAAAGCCTGTAGGCCGTATGGTTACCATGCCTATAACTGAATTACGGAAGAGGATAAAGTAGTTTTCCGTATTAAAACAAAGAAGCCGGCGCTAAACGCCGGCTTCTTTGTTTTATAATGTATGGCTTTACGGCAGGTGTATTATGCCTGTTTTTCCAATACGTTTTTCAGGTTGTTCAAACTTTCCTCCATATCGCGGCCAAGCATTTTTTCTATGTTGATGAACAGGAGCATGATGTTCATGGGCATAGGCATCTTGCTGGAGAAAGACCAGGTTACTTCAGTAACATCATTGCTTATCGCTTGCGTTGCCATATATACATCCGCCACGCCGGCAAAAGGTTTTATAAATACAACTCTTGTGTCTAATCTTTCGCCCTCTATGATGTTCGTTATAGTATGGTTGCCTTTACCTACCTGTTTTACATCACTATCCCAGGCCGAATTAAATCCAACAGTGCCGTCTGCCCCTATGTCGGTTATTCGCTTATTGGGATCAAGCATCACCCATTTGCTGTAATTGTCCTGATTGCGCAGGTATTTGATGTAATTAAAGACCTGCATCACCGGGCGGTTGATCACAATTTTTCGTTGTATAGTGTAGCTTTTGGGTGCAATAAGGCTTAGTGCAAGCACTGCTACCACTATTCCTGCTATGATGCCAATTATAGTTAATAAGGTGTCCATATAGGTTGGGGTTGGTTATCGAGTTTGTTCTTTGCAATATATCAATTAAACGGCAACCTCAGCAGGCTGCAGCGCAATAGCTTTTATCTATTTGAAAAAATAGATCTATAATTATTTCCTATTCTTTTTCTTCAGTGAATATTCCCCAGCGTACACCATATTTATCAACCACGTTACCCATTGAGCCTGCAAAGAAAGTCATGATTGGATGTACGGTTTTGCCACCTTCGCTTAGCCTGGCAAACTTGTTTCGCATGTCCTCCAGATTAGGGCAATTAAGGGTAATGGATACAATGCCGTTTGTTGCCTCCACGTCCGGATTGGCAATGTCGGTTCCCTGAATGGTAAAGTCGTCGCCTGTAAGATCAGCATGCAGGATGTTGATACCGTCCGGAAAAGCATCTTCCATTGGCGAGCCTTTCACACTCATTACATTAAGGTTCCCGCCCAAGATGCTCTGGTAAAACTCCATCGCCCCAAGGCATTCATTGTTTTTAAAGTTGATATAAGTGTTTAGTTTTATCATGTCATTTAATTGTTTAATACTTCGCAGTAGTGTCCGTAAGTCCTTAGTAACTCAATTGTACTCTCAGGGCATATTGCTGGTCCTTCGATTCGCAATACCTTGTCGCAATCCTCCAGATCAAAATTAACCCGACTGCCGGGGAATTTTTCAAGAAGTCTTTTTAACAAGATGCGGGCGGCTCCCTTTCGCTTTACATTAGTTTTAAACACCTCGATCATATCCTAAATTTACACAAATATGTGTTGTTTTTATTGCGCCCCGTAAGGTGTAAATACGACAATGTGAGGGAGCTAAAGCGACCATTAAAGGAAAACTAACTGATTAACATTTTTTTAAAAATACCTATTTCCTGCTGACATACGGTTGTCATTGGTGGGTGGTTATTTTGTGGTACCAACTTTAAAACATATGAACACAACAGTAAACACACCGGTAATTACGGCAGATGGACTTTTAAAAAACTGGCAGGGCCATCGTGGCTTAAGTCGCAGGGTATTGGAAGCCTTCCCCGAAAAAGAACTCTTTGAATTTTCTATAGGCGGCATGCGTACATACGCTCAGCTTGCCGGAGAAATGCTTGGCCTTGCAAGCGCCGGTATTAATGGGATTGTTACCGGGAAGTGGGAAACCAGGCCCGAGTGGAACCCGTTTAGCGAAACCTTAGCTATAAAAACTAAAGCGGAATTCCTGGCCGCATGGGATAGTGTTACCGAACAAATTAATGAGCTTTGGCCGCAAATACCGGCGGAACATTTTAATGAAACCGTAAATGCTTATGGGTTATACAGCAATACCGTAACCAATACCATTGTTTACCTTTCGGATAATGAGGTACATCACCGCGGGCAGGGTTATGTTTATTTGCGTGCCCTGGGTATTGAACCTCCGGCTTTTTGGGAGAGATAGAATTTATCAATATCATGAAAAGCCGGCAGGATAAACCCCTGCCGGCTTTTGTTATGAATATCGTGTTGTGCGGTACAGCTTTTAAGTATAAATTAGCCCTATGGAGCACCCCGTAGAAAACCCATGGAAAACCTTGTCGGCTAAGGAGATTTATAATAACCCCTGGATCAACGTTACCGAATACCAGGTGATCAACCCATCCGGTAACCCGGGCATTTATGGTAAAGTACATTATAAGAACATCGCTATTGGCATATTGCCGCTGGATGAGGAGATGAATACTTACCTGGTTGGCCAATATCGTTTCACGCTTAACCAATATAGCTGGGAAATTCCGGAGGGTGGTGGGCCTTTAGGTATAGATCCGCTGGAGTCGGCCAAACGGGAGTTATTAGAGGAAACAGGGTTAAAGGCTACTGAGTGGACAGAGATACAGCGTATGCATTTATCCAACTCCATTACTGATGAACTCTGTATCCTCTACCTGGCTAAAGGGCTGCAACAATTTGAGGCTGAACCCGAAGAAACGGAGCAACTGATAGTAAATAAACTTCCATTTGATGAGGTTTACCGAATGGTATGCGACGGACTGATCACCGATTGCCTCGCAGTGGCCGCTATACTAAAAGTGAAGCTGATGCTCCTGGAGAACACTTTATAAATTAAACAGTTAGCAAATACCAAAAAACTTTAAATTTGCAGGTTTAATTATGAGAAAGTTTTTAGGGTATATCCTGTCGCCCATTGCTATCGCTGTGTTTTTTATATTTCTGCTCATTTTCCACCCTCTGCAATGGCTTTGCCTGCATTTGGGCGGCTACTCCGCGCATAAACGTTGTGTAGATATCCTTAACTTTTTCCTTATTACCGCTGTTTACTTTTTGGGTAATACGGTTACCTTTATTAACCGGCAGGACCTGCCTGTTGGCCGCCCTATTATTTTTATGGCCAACCATCAGAGTTTGCTGGATATCCCCCCGATGATCTATTTTCTGCGGAAATATCATGCGAAATTTATCTCGAAAGTAGAGCTTACCAAAGGTATCCCTTCCATATCCTATAACTTAAAGCATGGCGGTGGCGCTAATATTGACAGGAAAGACCCGCGCCAATCAATTATGGAACTTTCCAGATTTGCCACCCGGATGAAAGAGAATAACTGGGGGGCGATGATATTTCCGGAAGGTACCCGCTCAAAAGATGGAAGGGTAAAACCATTTCAATCTGCCGGGGTAGCTACACTATTAAAAAAATGCCCTAACGCCTTGCTGGTTCCCGTAGCTATCACGGATAGCTGGAAAATGATCAGGTACGGATTGTACCCGCTCAACACGTTTACACCCATGAAATGGGAAGTATTGGAGCCTATTGAACCCGGTACCGGCACGGTTGACGAACTGGTGAAATTAGCCGAAGACAGGATAAGAGCTAAGGTTGAAAAATAGTTATTCCAGGTCGGCCGCCGCAAAGGTATTACCCTGCTTAGGGTCGCCGGTTTCGTAACCTTTTTTAAACCAATACATTCGCTGGGCGCTGGTACCATGCGTAAAACTATCCGGGTGTACTTCTCCCTGAAACTCTTTCTGCAAACGGTCGTCTCCTATCTGGCGGGCAGCGTTCAAAGCTTCCTCAATATCGCCGGGGTCAAGAACATTTTTCATGTTCTTTTGGTAATAAGCCCAAACGCCGGCATAAAAGTCCGCCTGTAGTTCCAGTTTCACCGAAAGCTTATTGTATTCCTCTTTGCTTAGTTGCTGCCTTGCCTGGTCCATTTTCTGCGATACGCCTAACAGATATTGTACATGGTGCCCAACTTCATGTGCTATCACGTAAGCCTGGGCAAAATCGCCCGCCGCGCCGAACTTATCTGACAATTCCTTGAAGAACGAAAGATCAAGATACACCCTTTGATCGCCGGGGCAATAGAATGGGCCAACTTCGGCACCCGCAGTACCGCAGGCGGTATTCACTGCTTCCTGGTAAAAATGCAGGATAGGCTTTTCATAGGTGCGGCCCATATCGCTGAACAGTTTATTCCACACATCTTCGGTATCCGCGAAAACTACTTTAGCGAATTTTTTCTCCTTGGTATCGGCCACAACCTCCGTGTTGTTGCCCTGCTGGCCTCCGCCTTGCTGGAAGCCATTAAGAACGGCAGAAGGATCTATACCGGTAAAATAATATATCGCTGCCGCTATGATGCCTATTACGCCGCCGCCAAGGGCTATTCCCCTGCCACCGATCGCGCTGCCATCTTCCGTGTTACTGCTTTCGCGCCTGCCAAACCATTGCATAGTTGAGTGTTTTAGTTTGATTTTAAACGCCGAAGCCCAAACGATTGTTTGGGCTTCGGTAGCAGTATGTTATTGCTGATTAATTTTCGAGTTTGGGGATACGGGTAGGCGTATCCTTACCTGATACAATGGTGCGCGAGCTTAACGCAATGGCGCGTATGGTAGCGGTAATATTCTTTACATCCAGCGTACTCAACTCGTCCTTAACGGTGTGATAAAATTTATCGGTTGGTATCTGGTCTGTTGAAATGGTATGTGCCGGTACGCCAACAGCTGCAAGGGAAGCGTTATCGCTACGATAAAACAAGTTTTGCTCCGGATATGGGTCGGGGTAAAACTTAAAGGCGGTACCCTCGAGGTTACGCTGGAGGATAGGCCCAAAATCAGACCGCTCAAAGCCGGTAATGAAAGCCGAGTTCTCCCCAAATTTTGATGGCTTGCCGATCATCTCTATGTTAAACAGGGCCACCACCTGGTCGGGGTTTACTTTGGTAGCAAAATATCTGGAACCAAACCCACCGATCTCTTCGGCAGTAAAGGCTACAAATACCAGCGTACGATCGTTGTTATTGAGCTTTTTATAGTATTTAGCCAGCTCTATTACCGCGGTAGTGCCCGATGCGTCATCATCGGCGCCATTGGCAATACTATCACCCTCCATCGGTTTAATGATACCCAGGTGGTCGTAATGTCCGCCGAATACTACATACTCGTTCGGCTTGGTTTTGCCGGGGATAACGCCTACGATGTTGCTCAACGATAATTTTTCTTCTTTTACCTCGCAGCTGGCCTCAAAGTTTTTAGGCTCGGTTACATCTAAAACGTAAACAATTTGCTGTGCCGGCATACCATCACTTATCATACCCTTTACGGCCCTGTCCCTTATCCTTTTAAATACATCAGCCAGTGAGGCATCAAATATCACCAGCAACTTTTTACCGCTGCGCATGGCAGTACCCAATTGCTTCCTGAAGCTGTTTTGGTCGGTAAGTTTAGTAACCTTTATGGTAGTGTCACCACTTTTCCAGTTAAACGCCGTGTTGGTGTTAACCGCTACCTTGTCGTCGGGTATTGCTGTGCCATCAAACACCACCTTTGCGTTAACCGGCTTAACCCGTGTTTGAAAAAAGGTTTGCCTGTAGCCCTGGTTGCCTTCCATGGGTTTTAGTCCGGCAACTTTAAATTCACCTTCAATAAACGCGGCGGCCTTTTCAATGCCCGGCGTAAAAGTACCCCGGCCCTGCATGTCATCAGCACTCAGGGTTTTAATTACCCGCTGTACGTCGTCTTCCTTAATTAATTTGTTTACGTCCTGGCAAATGCCTGATAACGGTAACGTAAGTACCGTGGCGGCTGCCAGCCATATTTTTAATTTCATACTATTTTACTTTTGATGATAACCAGGCTGCCCTGAAATCTTTTTGTTGTTGAGTTAATTCTTTATTCGCTTTTTCATAGGTAAGCACCTGCAAGGCCGGGCTTTCCTCTAAAATAACGGTTGCTTCATGGTCGCCGGTGCGGTTGTGGTAGCTGATGATTACCTTATCGCCAGGCTTCTTGTCTTTTACCGCATCAGTTAACGCGGAAAGTTCTTTAGCGTCTTTGCCATCAACTTTTAATATCAGGTCGTCGGCATCCAGCCCGGCTTTGTATATAGGAGTGTTAGAAGCGGTAGCGCTCACTATTTGTAAACCACCGTTAGCAGGCCTTGCGGCAACACGGCCCATCCAGCCTTTTCCTGGCGCGGCTTTTTGCAGTATAAGCCCTGCTTTTGATAGCAGCTCGGCATAGTCGTTCTTTTTTATACCATAGATATAATCGTCAAAAAAGGCTTTGGCAAATTTAGGATTGGTTAGTTTGGCCAGCACGTTTTGTAACTCAGGTATGGTATAAGGTTTTTCGGGTTTGCCGTAAGCCAACCATACCTGGCGCATATAATCATCAAGCGTAAGCTTAAACTCGCTGCGCAAGCGCAGGTCAAGCGCGAGGGCCGTAGCACCGCCATAAACGTAATAGCTGGTGAACATGTTGGTGTAATTAGTAGCATCAACAGACACACCGGCATCAACAAATACCGCGTAGCGGCTCATTTGTGTTGGCGGAAATTTGGCTGGCGCCGGGTTGGCCAGTACAGAGTTAACC
Organism: Mucilaginibacter sp. MD40; assembly: GCF_002288635.1. Classification (GTDB taxonomy): domain Bacteria; phylum Bacteroidota; class Bacteroidia; order Sphingobacteriales; family Sphingobacteriaceae; genus Mucilaginibacter. The sequence goes on from NZ_NRSW01000001.1 coordinate 1,130,721, forward strand.
AGGCCGGCTATAGTGCCGGTATAATCATCAACAGAATTGAAGCCGGCACGTACCAGCAGCATTTCGCCGTAGTATTGCGTAAAGCCCTCGGCAAACCAAAGCTCGTTGCTCATGTTGGCATGCTCGAAATTAAAGGGCTCCAATGATTTAGGGCGGATGCGCTCCACATTCCAGCTATGGAAAAACTCATGAGCATAAGTACCCAGCAGATCGTTCTCGTTGCCGCCAACTTTGGCAGAGCGGTCAACAATACAGGTAGAGTTACGGTGCTCCATACCATCGCCAAAATTGGCCGGGTATACATCATCCAGGAAGGTGTAACTGCCAAAATCGTAGTTAGGCTGTTCGCCAAATACGGCTTTTTCTTCCAATACCAGCTTTTGCACCATTTTGGCGAAATTGTCAATAGTGGCCTGGTCATCATCAGAATGTACTGCTATGGACATTTTTTGTTTTTTGCCATTGGTATTTACCACATCCCAGCTGCTTACCTTTACATTGGCCAGCTCGGTGGGGCTATCCATCATGTATTGCAAGTCGGGCGCGCTATATACGTTATCGCCCTCGTGCTTAAGTTGTGTCGCTACTTTCCAGCCGTATTTATCCAGGTCGTTAAACTCAAACTTTAAAGGGCGCTTATCCATGCCCAAAACCCACATAAATGAAGCGGGCATGTTTAAATGCGCGTGGCTGGCATCAATACCAACATAGGTACCATCGGTATGGTTGCCAAAAAGGGTGTAGCTAATTTTTACGACGTCCGGATGTTCCGCTATCTCATAAACATCACCCTCTACCTGCTCAATTTTCAAAGGGGCGCCGGTGGCATCAGTAGCTTTTACATTATAAATGTTTTTACCAAACTCATGAGTGGCGTAACGGCCGGGTGAGGAGCGGCTCATGCGTACTTTCAGCTTTCCTCCGGGCGCGTCAGGCAAGGTCATGGTAATTTCGGCCTCGTGGTGGACAGCGTTGGGGAAAGAAACGCTGTAATAAATAGGTTTTATTTTGCCGCTTTGTGCCGATGCAGAAAAAGCACAGAAGGCAGCTGTAGCCAGGGTAATAAATTTCTTCATGTAATGTGGTATGTTCAGGCTTTGAAGTTACTATATCTGCAGCAATAGTTATATATCAATGTTATTACGAATTAATAGCCCCGGTACTGTAAATCATAATCAAATGAATCAATCATACGTTTGCCTGCCCAAATCATATTCAGATTGTGCCGTTATGATCTGCTTTCGCCGTTCGATGTCAGCGTGAAGATGGTGATCGTAAGTTTGATCTGTTACGGTGATGTCACGCTCTTTATCGCGCTCGGCAAAATGAATGTTGGCTTCGGCCAGCTTGGCAATGGCGGTATCATAAGGCCCTTTCGGCGACATCAGTTTTACAAAAACAGGCAGGCATTCAAACAGGATGAAAAGGTACCCGATGAACGAGATGGCCATGTAAGTGTCCAGGTCGCGCGAGCCATCCACATTATAAGAGAGCTGACCAAGCGCCCAGTTGCGGTCGGCAAAACCCGCAATGTTGGCCAGGCTGTCCAGTTGCCTGTCGTTAAACAGGCGGGTGGCATTTACTCCCTCGAAATCCTTGCGCCGACCAAGATAGTCCTCATTTTGGTTAAGGTTATCGGTAACGGTTTTAAGCCTGTCCTGCTTTTCTTTCAACACTTCTTCCTTTCGTTTGGCGTAGGTGCCGTAGCCAACAATGCCCGAAGTTTGGTTGGTTTTGTCGCCAAAAACCTCTTGGTTAAGCTCATAACGTGAACGGTTGATATCCCGCTCCAGCGAATCCTTTTCTTTCTTAAGGTCTTTTTCCTTACCCAGTTCCTGGGCGTATTTCTGGTTGTAGGTACGCTGCAGGCTGTCAATTTTAGTGTGCTGCCCTTTCAGGTAGGCGGTTTTTAATTTCTCGCGGATCTCTTTATCAAATATCTTTAGCTCAAGCGGGCGCGATATCACCAGGCCTATCATAATGGCTAAAAGGATACGGGGCGTAGCCTGTAATATTTGCTGGTTAACGCTGCCCTCTTTGTTAATGCTCGATACAATGTAGCGGTCCATGTTAAATATGGCGGTACCCCATAACAGGCCGAACAGGATAGCGAAGCCAACAGCAAACGCGTTGCCGCTGAAAACAAAATACATGGCATACCCTCCCGAGAGAGCGGCAAACAAGGCGGTGAAGAATATGGTGGCGCCAATGCCCACATATTTATTATGTTCTATAGGGTATTTTTTCAGTGTGTCCACATGGGCGCCGGAACAGAACCAAAAAAATCTGGTGACTTTTTTCATTAAACTAACACCGTAAATGTATACGTTATTAATAAAACGCTCGGCAATAACGTTTGTTACAAAACGCTTATAAATATTTGATACAGAAAACCCTACCTTTGGCTATTAAAATTACATTTTACATGAAAGAAATAAGCGTACAGGAATTAAAAGAAAAGCTGGATAAAGGTGAAGACTTTCAACTGATAGATGTTCGTGAAGATTTTGAGTACGAAACCTCAAACCTGGGTGGCCAGCTTATCCCTCTGGGTGGAATTTTAATTGAAACCGATAAGATATCGCATGATAAGCCAGTTGTTGTAATGTGCCGTAGTGGCAAGCGCAGCGCCATGGCTATTATGCAGCTTGAACAACATGGCTACACTAACCTTTACAACCTGCAAGGGGGTATACTGGGTTGGAAAGCAGAAATAGACCCTGAACTTAACGTGTACTAACAATGGGTAAAAAATTAGCCTTAAACGTTTTTTATACCGTAATCATCATTGTTTGCGGTTTTGGAGCGTACACGTCTTTACAAAACGAGCGCTGGATATGGCTGGTCAGCTTTTTAATGCTGGGCGCTTTGTTCGTAATTGCCAAAATACGGTTAATGAAAGAAGTGCGGGCGATGGAAGACCCCCGGATCAAAAAATGAAACCCCTCAACCTTATCCAACATGTTTTTAGCTGTTATTGGTGTTATTATACTCGTAGCAAGTATAACACTTAAGCGCTCAAACGTTGCCGCGTCGCGTTTTAGCGGCATGGCACGTATAATCGGTATAGCCATTATCGCTATTGGTTTACTGCTTTCTGTTTTCAAAGTAATTGATCCGGGTAAGGTTGGCGTACAGGTGCTGTATGGCAAGGTGCAGGATGATGTTTTGGAAAGCGGCCTGCATGTGATCAATCCCCTGGTTAATGTTGCCGATTTTAACGTGCAAACCCAAAATTACACCATGAGCGCCACCCACAGCGAGGGCGAAGTGCAGGGTGACGACGCGATAAGGGTACTCTCTTCCGATGGTTTGGAAGTAACCGTTGACCTGACCGTACTTTACAAAGTTGACCCTAAGAAGGCGCCCTTTATATTGCAGAACATAGGGATGGATTATGTAGATAAGATCGTTCGTACGGTATCGCGCACCGCTATACGTGATAACGCTGTGGCTTATCCCGCCGTTGATCTTTATTCTGTTAAACGCCAGGAATTTCAGGATAAGATCAACAGGACCATCTCGGCAAGTTTCGCTAAAAACGGACTAATGCTTCAGCAGATATTGGTAAGGAACATTTCACTGCCTGCTTCGGTAAGGGCCAGTATTGAATCGAAGATACAAGCAGAGCAGGACGCGCAAAAGATGACCTTCGTACTCCAAAAGGAACGGCAGGAAGCTGACCGTAAAAGGGTTGAAGCGCAAGGTATCGCCGACTATCAGCGCATCCTATCGACCGGATTGTCTGATAAGCAATTACAATACGAAAGCATTAAAGCCCAAAAAGAGATCGCATTATCACCCAATACCAAGATCATCATTATGGGCAACGGCAAAACGCCGGTAATGCTCAGCGACAAATAAAAGAGAAAGGCCACCCAAGCAGGGTGGCCTTTCTCTTTCATGGAAGTGCAGGTTATTTAGTTGTTGCTTTTAAACCAAGCGCTTCTATGTATCCTTTTTGAGGAGTGCAGTTGGCAAATTTGCTGTTCTCAAGAAACGCCCACAGTATCTTCTTTATCTTTTCCCTGTCGGCAGGTGCGGCTTTGCGGATTTCCTCAAAGCTTCCGCGTGGTTTTTCGGTGTATTCAATAATCTCGTCATACCCCTCAGGCGCCTTAAAGCTCATAAAGCCTTTGGTGTTATCGGCTTTTTTATAAGGCCAGTAATGCCAGCCAATGTTATTCTTTTCGCATAACAGCCTAAAATCATTCACCCACTGGTCGGTATTTTCGCCGGTTTCTCCTACGTAAATGGGTGCATTGTATTTATTGCGATAGTCTATATATTCCTGTATCACGTCCTGCTTAACATCTGTCCAGTACTTGTGGAAGGTATAAACACTTTTGTTATCGAATGGCGGGCCAAACACCTTAAAGTTGCTGTCCCACTGCGCTCCGCCTATAAATACAATATGGTTCTTATCAACAGAACGCACAGCCGCTGTTATTTGCTTGTAAGTGGGTTCCAAAAGTGGGTTTAGGCTTTTTACATCAAAATAGTGGGCTATGGGCTCGTTCAGCAGGTCGTACCCCATTACCGTGGTTTCATTCTTATAGTGGTCGGCAATTTTGCGCCATATATCGGCGGTGAGTTTGCGGCTTGCGGCACTGGTAAACAGGAAAGGGTAGCCATCGCCATCGTCGATATTGTCGCCGGTTTGCCCTCCCGGGGCGCAATGCATATCTAAAATTACGTATAGGTTGGCCTTTTTACACCAGCCTATTACCTTGTCCAACAGTTCAAAGCCGCGGTTAGGGTTGTTTTGCCCCATATAGGTTTCTTTGGTGAACAGCCTGTAATTAAATGGTATGCGCAGCGAGTTAATGCCGGTAGATTTAAGGTACTGTATATCCGCTTCGGTAATGTAAGTATCCTGGAAGGTTTTCCAGAAAAGTTTTACATCCTCCGGACCGATTAATTCTGTTAGCGCCTGGTTAATGAGCCGGGGCGAGTTGGTCTTTTTAAACTTGAACATATAGCCCTCGGGTACCAGCCAGTTGCCCAGGTTGGTCCCTCTTATTAGGAATGGCTTGCCGTTGGTGCCGATTATTTCTTTACCCTTTACGCCGATGAATTTTTGAGCATAAAGGGTCGAACTTACTGCTGCTGCGAGCAGTAAAGATGCGATCAGTTTTTTCATATGGATGCGGTAAAAGTTTATTTTGGTTAGCTATTTAACAAATGTATGCGATAGGGTAGTGCGGTGCAAGTAATAACCGACTTACATTACAAGGGATTGTGTGTGGCTGTATGGAAATTCCATCTCAAATTCATTTACCTTAGGGGCATGTTTGATAAAAGCTTTTACGAAGGGGAGGTTTTTGAGAAACTCCAATATCCGGGAGTTAAGGCTCAGCGGATAGAGTATGAGAATTGCACTTTTAAACAATGCGATCTTAGCGAAGCCGACTTTAGCCGCTGTAAGTTTATGGATTGTGTGTTTGAAGACTGCAACCTTTCTGTAGATAACCTTGACGGCGCTATGCTAAACGATGTACGTTTTAAGGCCTGTAAAATACTGGGCGTGAACTTCAGTAAGTGTGATGATTTCCTTTTCGGTGTGGCTTTTGATGGGTGCTTGATGGATTATGCCTCTTTCGCCGGTAAAAAATTGGTAAAGACCGCTTTTGTTAAATGCTCATTAAAAGAGGTAAGTTTTACCGATGCCATATTAACCAACTCGGTATTTACAGATTGCGACCTGGATAACGCCGTGTTCAACCATACCGACCTTTCGGGAGTTAACTTTTCCACGGCTTATAATTTTATCATCGACCCCGAACTTAACACGCTGAGGAAGGCACTGTTTGATGTAAGCGGTTTGCCCAATTTATTAACCCGCCATGGTATTAAGGTAGTTTAACTATTAATCCAGCCCTGGAGCGGTTAGTTTGGGGTTAACACTCCCACTGTTGGCCTGTGTTATTTTATGCAGGTTGTAGCGTTTAGGCTGAACTTCTTCATTTACGGTTACCATGCCGTTCTTATACCACAACTCCAATAGCTCGCAGGCATGTTCGCGTTCTATCTCGCTTTGTCCGCCTGATAGCTTCTGAAGGTGCGCAATCACCTCATCGGCTGTGCCTTCGCCAAGGTCGGCCAGTGCAAAAGCAAGATTTTCCTTTAACGTCGCATTGGCGTCGTAATGGGCGGGTACATGCAAAGGCTGATGCTGTTCTCTAAATTCCTCGTCGTTCATACAGATGGTTTTCTATAACTACAAATATTTAAAAGTTTTGTTGGTATGCTACACTTCGCCGGGTTGTGGGCGTTGCTTCTTTTTAATGTAATCAGAAAGGTTAACCAACAATATACCGGTTAATATCAGCAGCAGGCTTACAAGTTGAGCGCCGTTTACCTGTTCGTTAGCCAGTATCCAGCCTAAAAATACTGCTACAACCGGGTTAACATAGGTATGCGTACTTACCACGGCGGGCGGTTTGATATGGATAAGCCAGATAAAAGAAAGGTAAGCCGCTAATGAACCCATTATTATTAAAAACAGCAGTCCGCCCCAGCTATCTAAACTTACATGGGTAAAGGAAAAGCCGGTGTACTCACCTTTAATGAGAACTACTATACCGCAGGCCAGGCCAGCAGCCAAGAGTTGTACTGCCGCGTTCATCATGGTGGAGCTGCTGCCTTTGGCATTTTTGGCGGTAAGCGATCCTGTTACCCAGGCTAATGCGCTAAGGATAACCGCCACGCTGGCTACTAAGCTCATTGATGATGAACGCCCGCCCGAGGCGCCCATTTTCAGGAACATGAAGATGCCTGCAAAACCAATGGCCAGTCCGCTTAAGATATACTTATTAGAGAAATACTGCGACCAGCGGCTTCTGTCTACTAATAGAAAAAGCAGCGGTTCGGTAGCCACCAATATGGCTGCCTGCCCCGAACTGATGTATTGCTCGGCCCAGGCGATCATACCCGTGCCGCCAACCAGCATGAGGGTGCCGCTTAATGCCTGGCGCCAGAGGTATTTCCATTCGGGTAACTTTTCTTTTTTGAGCATGGCAATAGCCAGCAAAACCAATCCGGCAATGCTATATCTTAAGCCTACCAATATAAATGGCGGTATGGTTTTTAACCCGTATATAACTGCCAGGTAAGTGGCTCCCCAAACAATGTAAATGTTAAAGAAGGCAAATGCTACCCATAAGGCTGAAGGTTTTTTATGCGTTGTGGCCATGGTTAAACGGGTAATAAGAAAGGCGTACCGTTAACTGGTACGCCTTTTAATTTATTCGGTATTAGCGTTTATAAAGCAAAGGCGCTCTTAACTTTCTCTACATAATCAAGTTTTTCCCAGGTAAATAGTTCTACCTCGCGGGTTACCACGCTGCCATCATGCGCGTTGAACGATTTGGTAACCGTTTCGCTTGGGCGCCCAAAGTGGCCATAGGCAGCAGTTTCGCTATAAATTGGGTTACGCAATTTAAAACGTGTTTCAATAGCGTAAGGGGTCATGTCAAAGATGGCTTCAACCTTTTTAGCGATCTCGCCATCGGTTAAACCTACCTTAGCGGTACCGTAAGTATTTACATAAATACCCATTGGTTGTGCTACACCTATAGCGTATGATACCTGCACCAGTACTTCACTGCAAATACCGGCAGCAACCAGGTTTTTAGCAATGTGGCGGGTAGCATAAGCGGCTGAGCGGTCGACTTTTGATGGGTCTTTACCTGAGAACGCACCACCACCGTGCGCGCCTTTACCACCGTAAGTATCTACAATAATTTTGCGGCCGGTTAAGCCTGTATCGCCATGCGGGCCGCCGATCACAAACTTACCGGTTGGGTTAATGTGGTATTTAATATCGTTGTTAAAGAAGTGCGCGTATTTAGGGTATTTAGCTTTAACACGCGGGATCAGGATGCTGATGATATCATTTTTGATCTTTTCCAGCATCTCTTTTTCCTCAGCAAAATCATCATGCTGTGTCGAGATAACAATTGCATCTATACGTTGCGGCTGGTTATCATCATTATACTCTAACGTAACCTGCGATTTTGCATCCGGACGCAAATATTTAATGTCGGTATTTTCGCGGCGGATGGCGGCAAGCTCGCGCAATAGCGCGTGAGCAATGTCTAAAGCAAGCGGCATGTAATTATCCGTTTCGCTGGTGGCATAGCCAAACATCATCCCTTGGTCGCCGGCGCCTTGCTCTTCTTTGCTTTGGCGGTCAACCCCCTGGTTAATATCCGGCGATTGCTCATGGATGGCCGAAAGTACACCGCATGAGTTACCATCAAACATATATTCACCTTTGGTATAACCTATACGGTTAATTACATCGCGGGCAATTTTTTGAACGTCTAAATAGGTTTTTGATTTCACTTCGCCGGCAAGTACTACCTGGCCGGTAGTTACTAACGTTTCACAGGCTACTTTTGATTCCGGGTCGAACGCCAGAAAGTTATCAATTAACGCGTCAGATATCTGGTCGGCAACTTTATCCGGATGTCCTTCTGAAACAGACTCCGATGTAAATAAATATGACATATAATAATGTATAAAACGTTAAAGCCGAAAGGTAAGAGATTTATTTGAAACGCTGTAAAAAGGAGAGCAGGGTTAGCACTTTTTTACGTGGTTGCAATCCAGCATTTGCAAAGCAGCAAAGGCATTAAATCAGTCCACTTTCGGGAGGTAAAAATAAAACAATTTTCCTTAAAGCCGAAAAACATTTACTTTTGCCCGCTCAAACATAGATAGTTGAAAAGGAAAGCTTTATTTATCATCAACCCCGTATCAGGAGGAAAGAAAAAGGATAACGTGCCGGGGATCGTAAAGGAGCACCTTGATCCGGCTGTGTTTGAATATGACTTTGAATTTACTACCGGTATATTCCACGCGCATGACCTGGCCGTGGCAGCCGTAGGCGAATATGATACTATTGTAGCCGTTGGCGGCGATGGTACCGTAAACGAAATAGCATCGGGCATTGCAGAAACCGAAACCGAACTGGCTGTGATTCCATTCGGATCTGGGAATGGGTTGGCCCGCTTCCTGGGCATACCTATGGATACCGTAGGCGCCATCAAAAACATGAATACCGGCCGCAGCATTGTAATAGATGCCGGCAAAATGAACGACCAGTGGTTTTTTAATATGGCCGGAATGGGCTTTGATGCCCACATCAGCCATGTTTTTGCGCAGGGCGGCGATAAACGGGGTTTTGTTAACTACTTTAAATCGTCATTACAGGAAATTGCCAACTACCGTTCGCAGGAATACCATATTGAGGTTGACGGCCAGGCGTTGGATAGAGAAGCTTTTATGCTGAGCATTGCCAACTCATCACAATATGGTAACAACGCGCATGTATCGCCCACGGCGTCGGTACAGGATGGTTTGCTGGATGTATGCGTAATAAAGCCTTTTCCGCTATGGAGATTCCCGGAGATGGGCCTGAGGATGTTTACCAAAACGGCAGACAAATCCAAATACGTTGAGATCATTAAAGGGAAGCACGTGCATATTACACGTGTAAAGCCCGGCCCAATACACCTGGATGGCGAACCGCAGTCGGCTGATATGGATATCAGGATAGATGTGGTCCCGTCGGCACTAAAAGTTATAGTGGGTAGTTCATATCATAACAACTAAGCAGCTATGGCAAAGAAAAACTACACCGGCATCATGTATTCAACCGATCCGGGCTTCCAATACCAGGAAGAAGGAAGCGGGCAACAGGAAACTTTGCCGCCTCAGCAACAAAATCTCAAAATATTTTTAGACCGTATAAAGGGCAATAAGCTGGTAACCCGTGTCAACGGCTTTGTTGGTACGAATGCCGACCTGGAAGCAATAGGCAAGCAACTCAAAAGCAAATGTGGGGTAGGAGGCACCGTAAAAGATGGTGAAATACTACTGCAGGGCGATTTTAGAGATAAAGTGCTGGCTATGCTGCAAACAGATGGTTACAAGGCTAAAAAAGCCGGAGGATAGTGTATTGAGATAATTTTTATTTTATTCTTAATTTACTGTTTATTAACTATTTACATGATGTGTAAAAAATACATCATGTAAAAAAATATAATTAAGCTCTTGTGTGCTGCCTTGCTAAAGGCCTAAGTTTGGATAAATCAATCGTCTGAAAAATTTACCCTTACATGGAAAGCATCATGAAAAGCAGTTCGCCTCTACGCTACCTCGGCCTTTACAATCCTAATATTCAATATCAGTTAACCCAGCATCAACTTGTTGACTGTGCCCTGGAACGCAATGAAGGCAGCCTTGCGGATAGCGGAGCGCTGGCAGTGGATACCGGCAAATTCACCGGGCGTTCGCCAAAGGACAGGTTTATTGTTGACGATCACATTAGCCATGATCAGGTTTGGTGGGGTAATATCAACTACAAGCTTGATGGCGGCCGGTTTATGGCTTTATGCCGTAAAATGCAAGCGTACCTAAATAAGCTTGATGTATTGTTTGTGCGCGATTGCCGGGTTTGTGCCGATGAGCAATACCATATGGATGTGCGGGTGATTACCGAAACCGCTTACCAGAACCTGTTTGCACACCACTTATTTATACGCCCGGAAAAGGCCGATATCTCTCAAAGACCCGGTTGGACCGTTGTTGCCGCCCCCGGTTTTGAGGCCGACCCGGAAACCGACGGCACCCGTCAAAAGAATTTCACCATCATCAGCTTTAGCAAAAAGGTTATTCTTATAGGCGGTACCGGTTATACCGGCGAAATTAAAAAGAGTATTTTTTCGGTACTTAACTTTATTCTGCCGCATGATCATGGGGTGCTGCCTATGCATTGCTCCGCCAATGTCGGCGAAAAAGGAGATACCGCGATTTTCTTCGGGCTTTCAGGCACGGGTAAAACCACGCTTTCTGCCGATGCAGGCAGGAAATTGATTGGCGATGATGAGCATGGATGGAGCGACAACGGTATTTTTAATTTTGAAGGCGGCTGTTATGCCAAGTGCGCCGGCCTTTCCATAGATAAAGAACCGCAGATATATCATGCTATTAAACCTGGTGCCCTGCTGGAAAACATTAATTATATAGCAGGTACTACCAGGGTAGACTTTGATAATATAGCTAAAACGGAGAATACCAGGGTAGCCTACCCGGTAGAGAATATAGCAAACGCGTTGATGCCAACAGTAGCTGGTGTGCCCCAAAATATTTTCTTTTTAACGGCCGACGCGTTTGGCGTTTTACCTCCCATAGCCAAACTTACTGCTGAACAGGCTATGTATCATTTTGTGTCCGGATATACGGCAAAGGTAGCGGGTACAGAGAACGGTATAAACGAACCTAAACTTACCTTTTCGGCCTGCTTTGGCGAGGCCTTCCTGCCTTTAAACCCCATAGTTTACGCGGAGATGCTTGGAGAAAAGATCAGGAAATACCATGTAAATGTGTGGCTGGTAAATACCGGCTGGACGGGTGGCCCTTATGGTGTGGGGCAAAGGATGCGATTGAGTTATACGCGCGCTATGGTAACTGCTGCCCTAAACGGCGGGCTGGATCATGTGGGTTACCGCCCACATCCGGTATTTAATGTAATGATGCCTGAAAGTTGCCCCGGCGTACCTGACAGTGTGTTGGATCCGCAGGCTACCTGGGCCAGTGCATCGCAATATGAGGAGCAGGCACACCAACTGGCGGCTGCGTTTATTAAAAACTTTGATAAATATGCGGCTTACGGTACCGAAAAGCTTACAAATGCCGGCCCAAGAGCAGTTGAAACAGTATAGTTAGACCTGATTATATCAGTTTAGTTACACATTTTTTATGTGTTATAACTTGCTATTTTTAAAAATTATAGGTTTAATTGTAAAAAATTGTCTACGCGATAGACAATTTTTGTGTTTTATAGCGTTATGTAAAAACCAATTTGCAAACGCTTTTTGCTGAATATTAAATTATTATAAACAAATGCAGAAATAGTTTTTTTATTTCATAGAAATTCTAATTTTGTTTCTCGCTTATTGCGCACACATTTTATTAACTTTTATAAACAACAAAACAAAAACTAAAAATTAAAAAGTAATGGCAAACGCACCAACAAAACCAACTACTCCTGTAAAAAAAGAAAGCTCAAGTGCATCGGGCGCATTTGCGACTTTGACTATTCCAATTTGTATTGCTGTGGCGATATGCATTTTCATTTTCATTTTAGGTCACCCAAGTCACTATAAAGGCGGCGACCCGGAAAACGAGCCCGTAGATTTATTCGGTACCGTACACAAAGGTGGTATTATCGTACCTATCATCATGTCATACCTGTTAATGGTTATCGTTTTCTCTTTAGAGCGGTTCGTAGTAATTGGTAAAGCATCTGGTACAGGTAACGTTGATACTTTTGTAAGAAAAGTACAATCAGCCTTAAACGCAGGTAACATTGACGCCGCTAACGCTGAGTGCGACAAACAAAAAGGTTCTGTGGCCAACGTAATTAAATCAGGTTTGAAAAAATACCGCGAAATGGAAATTGAGCCAAACCTTGACGTTGACCAGAAAACTTTAGCTATCCAGAAAGATATCGAAGAAGCAACTGCTTTGGAAATGCCAATGTTAGAGCAAAACTTAACCATCATCGCTACTTTAGTATCTATCGGTACATTAACCGGTCTGTTAGGTACGGTAATCGGTATGATCAAGGCCTTCGGTGCGTTAGCAACTTCAGGTGCTCCTAACCAGGCTGCATTATCAAGCAGTATCTCTGAGGCACTTATCAATACCGCATTAGGTATCGGTACTTCAGCTGTATCAATTGTAATGTACAACGTATTTACATCAAAAATCGATAAGTTGACTTACGCTATTGACGAAACTGGTTTCAGCATCGTTCAAACATTCGCGGCATCACACAAAAACAGATAATTGTAAAATAAAGTTCTTATATAACCATTTTTATCAAAATTAAATTTGGTTATTTAATTAATAGTCTTTAATTTTACATTATCATAAACAAAGGAAAAAAATGCCAAGAGTAAAAGTCGCAAGAAAGAGCACCTCGATAGATATGACCGCCATGTGCGACGTAGCTTTCCTGCTGCTTACTTTCTTCATATTAACTGCAAAGCCAAGGACAGAGGATCCGGTGCCGGTTGATATTCCTGCCTCTTCTGTAGAGCAGCCTATTCCTGACGATAACACATTGTTGTTAACTGTTGGTCAGAATAAGGTTTTCTTTGGAGTGGATGGTAATGATATCCGTAAGCAAACACTTATCCAAATGGGCGAAAAATATAAAATAAATTTCACCCCTGAGGAGCAAACCAAGTTTGCGGCCCTTCCAACATTTGGCGTGCCTATTAAACAATTGCAAGGTTTTCTGGCACTTGAGCCTACACAACGTAAAGAGTTTAAGCAACCTGGCATCCCGCGCGATACTACCAACAACAATGAGTTGTCTGACTGGATCCGTGAGGCCCGTAGAGCTGACGTTGCTTTACATAACAAGGCTTTGCGCATCGCTATAAAAGGCGATAGCAAGGAAGAGTATCCGGTAATCGGTCAGCTGATCGCTTTGTTGCAGAAACAAAAAATTAACAAATTTAATTTTATCACTTCGCTGCGTGCTGCGCCTAAAACAACTAAATAAAGATGGCAGAATTAGACACCTCCTCCGGCGGGGGGAAAAAAGGCGGGAAAGTAAGAAGTAAAAAGGCTTCAACACGTGTTGACTTAACAGCGATGGTTGACCTTGCGTTCTTATTGATCACCTTCTTCATGTTCACTACCACCCTGTCGAAACCAAAGGCTATGGACGTAACCATGCCTGATAAGGATGATCAGAATAAAGACCAGTTGGCGGTTGCTGCATCACGTTCTATGACGTTGCTGCTTGGCGCTAACGATAAGGTAGAATGGTTTGTAGGTGAGCCGGGAAAAACGCCACCAGAAACTACAGGCTATGGTAAAGACGGTTTACGTAAAGTACTCATCGAAAACGGAGAGAAGATACAACAAACCACCGGTAAGTATATGACCGTGCTGATCAAACCAAGTGATAAATCAAACTACAAAAACGTAGTTGATGCTTTGGACGAAATGAAGATCACTGGTGTGCAGTCATTTGCTATTGTAGATATTACACCGGCAGAGCTTGGCCTGTTGAAACGTGACGGCAACTACTAATTGATAATTAACAGAAGAAAACTAACGCTATAACAATGCTCGGATCAAAATTAGACATACTAAACCAGCAATGGATAGACGTTGTATTTAGAGGGCGTAACAAAGCATACGGTGCATACGAACTAAGAAAAGACAACTCCCGTAATACTAACCGGGCGCTTTTAATTGGTGTTGTACTGTTTGTTTTCCTTATCTCTTTAAAAACAATCTTAAACGCCATTGAGGGTTTCATACCGAAGGCACCTGAAAAAGTGAAGGTGACCGAGGTGGTTTTACCGCCACCACCGGTGAATGAACAACAGAAACCACCACCACCGCCACCAGAACCACCTAAACCCAAGGTTGACCAGGTGCGTTTCCCACCTCCGGTAGTAAAGCCGGATAACGAGGTGCGTGAAAAAGAACCTCCAACTGTAAAAGAACTGGAAGTTGCTGATCCTGGTCCGAAAGACCAGAAAGGTGACCCTAACCAGGACATCAGGATCGAGGAACCGGTGGGTAACGCTGACGTTAAACAGGTAGTGGAAGAAAACACTAACCAAATTTTTACCGCGGTAGAGAAATCACCAAGCTTCCCTGGCGGCGAAGGTGCTTTTGGTAAATACCTGGGTAAAAACATCAAGTATCCGGCTGTTGCCCGTGAGAACAATGTTCAGGGACGTGTAATCTTAACCTTCGTGGTTGAGCGCGACGGTTCTCTAACTGATATTAAAGTGGTTAGAGGTATCGGCAGCGGTTGCGACGAAGAAGCTATACGCGTATTAAAGGCTTCTCCGAAATGGACTCCTGGTATACAAAACGGTCGTCCGGTGCGTGTACAATACAGCATACCTGTAAACTTTGCACTGGCCGAAGAATAAAAACTAATGTCAGAAGATAATCAAGAACAGCAAAAATCGCCCAAAAGGCGGTTTTTGCTTATTTTAGGCGTTACCGCATTTACATGTTTTATTGTTTTAGGGCTGCTCATTATATTTTGGGATAAATTTCCATTAGAAATGCCTCAAACCCGGAGAACAATTTTTGGCTCTATTATCTTATTATACGCGGTACTGCGTTTCTCACGATATTTAAGAAAAGACCCCAATGAGAGGTAACCTGTTATTCGTATTTGGTGCTTTAGCCGTTATATTGGCAGTGCAGGGATGCGGCCAGTCTGGCAGTGGTAACAAAAAAGCGCAACAACCCATGGATGGCTTTACTTCAGGTATAGCTCAATTCTCTGCTGATGAATCTTTTTCTCCTATTATCGACGAAGAACTGTTTGTATTTAAAAGCGCTTTCCAGGATGCTAAACCGGTAATTACTTATAAACCGGAAACCGGCGTGATCTCTGATCTGCTGAATGATAAAACAAGGATAATTATTACCTCCCGGTTGTTGGATACCATGGAAACGGGCGTATTAAAGCGCAGGGCGTTAACACCTGAGGTAAACAAATTTGCTACCGACGCGGTAGCCATTATTATTAACCGGGCATCTAATGATACGACAACATCTGTAAGCGAGATCAAGCAAATGCTGAATGGAAAGGCTAAAACAGATAAAAGCATTGTTTTTGACAATCCAAACTCGAGCCTGGTGAGATATTTGAAAACATTATCGGGTAATAACGAGTTAAAACAAAAAAATATTTATGCCTTGAGCTCTAATAAGGAGGTTATCAAGTACGTGAGTACACACCCCAATGCTATAGGCATTACCGGCTTCAGCTGGCTAAACGACCCGGATAAAGACTATGCGGACGCTGTTGAAAAGGTTAAAATCGTAGGCGTTAAGGACGATAATAGTAAAACCGCCACTAATGAATACTTTAAACCATCGCAAACAACACTTGTCCAACATACGTATCCGCTAAGCCGGTCGTTGTATATTATCGATTGTACAGGCCGTAAAGGTTTGGGAGCCGGGTTCGCTTCATTTTTGGCAAGCGAGCGCGGGCAGCGTATCATACTTAAATCGGGCTTATTGCCTGAGGTGATCCCGCAAAGGGAAATTAATATTGTACACTAACTATACATTCATATAATAAACTAAGATGAAAATGATCAGTAAAATAAGTAAGCTCGTACTGGCGCTGAGTGTTGTGGGGTCGTCGGCTTTTGCACAAAGTTTAGCTGATGCTAAAAAAGCGATTGACGCGGAGCAGTATCAGAAGGCTAAATCGATGCTGAAGAATTTGACCGTTACCCAGGCTAATAAAGATGAGAACTATTTTTATTACGGATGGGTATATATACTGCAGGATTACCCTGATTCGGCTAAAGCGATATTTCAAAAAGGGATAGCCGTAAACCCTAAGTCGGCTTTAAACTACGCCGGTTTAGGCGCTGTTGCCTTTGTTGATAAAGACAGGAATACCGCTACCACCAATTTTAACCAGGCTGTTGCCCTGGCAGGTAAAGACAGCAAACCTTATTTATATGTAGGCCGTTCTTACCTTTTAAATGATGTAGACGGTAAAGTACCCGCGGCTGATGCTAATGCGGCTATCGCTATCTTAAATAAAGGTAAAGCTGTAAACCCTAAAGATGCTGAGATATTATTAGCATTAGGTGATGCCTACCGTACTCAATTAAAAAACACTGACGCTTTAGGCAGTTACCAGGCCGCTTTGGATATTGATCCTAAGCTGGCTCATGCTAAAGTGGCAACCGGTGTTATATGGAAATACGCTAATAACTTTGAGGCTTCTGAAAATGAATATAAAGCCGCTTTAGCGATTGACCCGAACTATGGTCCGGCTTACCGTGAGTGGGCTGAAACTGATGTACGCTGGGCCTTTAACGACCCAAGAATGGCATCAGCTAAAATTAAAGAAGCAACAGACCAATATAAAAAATACTTGTCGCTAACAGACCTTTCTTTGGATTCGCGCTTACGTTATGCCGACTTCTTACTGTTATCAGGTGATTACAAAACCCTGCAAACAGAAGCCGCTGCTTTGTCAAAAGATGCAGCTAATAACCTGAAAGTATACCGTTACCTGGCTTATGCCGCATACGAAAACAAGGACTATGCTGCAGGTTTACAGGCCATGAATACCTGGATCACCAAGGCTGATCCTAAACGTATCATTCCTCGTGACTACCTGTACCTGGGCCGTTTACAGATCGCTTCAAAACAGGATTCATTAGGTATTGCGTCATTGCGTAAAGCCGCGACGTTAGATACGACCCAGGCTGACGTATACTCTGAAATTGGTAAAACACTGTTTGGCCAGAAGAAATATCTGGAGGCAGCTCAGGCTTATGGTACTTATACTCAAAAAAGCCGTAACGCCAAGTTGTTAGATCACTTTTACGAAGGTTTGAGCTACTACTATGGTTTCCAGGATCAGTATTTCTCTAAAGATAAAAGTGTAAAAGCTGATACATCTTTACTGGCAAAAGCAGATTCGGCATTTAGCTATGTAGCACAAAAAAGCCCTACCACAGCCGATTCTTACTTATTTCGTGCACGTGTAAACGATTACCGTGAAAAAGACCGGAATAATATTGTGGGTTATGCCAAACCGTATTACGAGAAATTTATAGAGGTATCACTGGCAAAAGGTGCTCCTTCTGATAAGGTTAAAAAAGACCTGGCAGAAGCTTATGTATACTTAGGCACTTATGCGGAGTTTAAGGAAAAAGACACCGCTAAAGCTACTGACTACTTCACCAAAGCAAGAGATATGGACCCTACTAATAAGCAAGTAGTATCCTTCTTTGCTAAAAAAGGTGGTGCAGGCGCCAGAGGTAAATAAAGCTTAATTTCAATTAATTATATACAAAGCCCCTCTAAAAAAGGGGCTTTGTTATTGTAAGTGCATTTGTATATTTGCAGCATGGAAACACAAAGTTTACCCATTAATTACCTACCCATCATCTTCCAGATGCTGGTAGCCATTGGCTTTGTGGTTACAACAATGTTTGTAACCCACAAAATTGGCCCTAAGCGTAAAACAAAAGATAAACTTACCCCATTTGAATCGGGTATCGAGGTGGTAGGTAATGCCCGCACGCCGGCATCTATCAAATACTTCCTGGTGGCTATCCTGTTTGTGTTGTTTGATGTGGAAGTAATTTTTATGTACCCATGGGCCGTAAACTTTAAGGATATGGGTAAAACCGGGATGATAGAGATGTTCATCTTTATGGCCACACTGCTCGCGGGCTTTATTTACGTAATCAAAAAGAAAGCGCTCGACTGGGATTAGTTTAGACTGATTCTAAATATATTGCGTGGACGGCCACAGTGTATTTGTTACAGCACATTTGTTGTAAATTTGTCTTGTCAGTTTAGCTGATATTAATTTCATTACAAAATAATGAGTGATATACAAATAGTTGATGCCCCTGCGGGAGTTGAAGGATCGGGGTTTTTCGCTACTTCTCTTGATAAGGCTATAGGTTTGGCACGTGCCAATTCACTATGGCCGCTTCCATTTGCTACATCATGCTGTGGTATTGAGTTTATGGCTACCATGGGCTCGCATTATGACCTTTCGCGTTTTGGTGCCGAGCGTTTGAGCTTTTCGCCACGCCAGGCCGACCTGCTGATGGTAATGGGTACGATATCTAAAAAGATGGCCCCTGTGCTTCGCCAGGTGTACCTGCAAATGGCCGAGCCCCGCTGGGTAATGGCTGTAGGCGCTTGCGCATCAAGTGGTGGTATATTTGATACTTACTCGGTTTTACAGGGCATTGACGAGGTAATACCCGTTGATGTTTATGTACCCGGTTGCCCGCCACGCCCCGAAGCTATTATAGATGGCTTTATGGGTATACAACAATTGGTAAAAACAGAATCGTTACGCCGCCGTAACGAACCTAAATACCAGGAATTACTGGCTAAATACGGAATACAATAATGGGTAAGATAACTAACGAGGAACTTTTAAGAAGGCTCGATGAAAAATTTGGCGGTACGGTGGTACAAACCGGCGCCGATTTTGGTTTACTTACTGTAGAAACCAGTGTTGATGCCATTATTGATGTTTTGAGCTTCCTGAAAAATGATGAAGCGCTAAGGTTTATCTTTTTAACAGATATTACCGCTATACATTATCCGGAAAGTGAAAAACCTATCGGCGTGATCTATCACCTGCATAGCCTCACCACCAATACCCGTATCCGCGTTAAAGTTTTTATGCCCCTGGATAACGTGCATATCCCTACCGCTACAACCCTTTGGGATGGCGCCAATTGGATGGAGCGTGAAACCTACGACTTTTTCGGGGTGATATTTGACGGGCACCCGGACCTGCGCCGGATACTGAATGTGGATGACATGACCGTATTCCCAATGCGCCGCGAGTACCCGCTGGAAGACCCTAACCGCGTTGATAAAAAAGACTACTTTTTCGGAAGATAACATATGCAGAACCATCCCGTATATACAGATACCGATCCGCAGAGTGAATACTCTACGCTAAACCTGGGCCCAACCCACCCTGCAACCCATGGTGTGTTCCAGAACGTTTTGCAATTGGATGGCGAGCGTATTGTAAGCGGTGTATCAACCATAGGTTACATACACCGTGCATTTGAAAAAATCGCTGAGCATCGTCCGTTTTACCAGATAACACCGCTTACCGACCGTTTAAACTATTGTTCGTCACCCATTAACAACATGGGCTGGCACATGACGGTTGAAAAACTTTTAAATATTACTACCCCTAAGCGTGTTGATTACATGCGCATCATTATTATGGAACTGGCACGTATTGCCGACCATATTATTTGTAACGGGGTTTTGGGTGTAGATACAGGCGCTTTTACCGGCTTCCTGTACATGATGGAGTACCGCGAGGAGATCTACGAGATTTATGAGGAGATCTGCGGCTCGCGTTTAACCACCAACATTGGTCGTATAGGCGGTTTCGAGCGTAATTTTAACCAAATCGCTTTTGATAAGATCAGGAACTTTGTAAAGAAGTTCCCGGCTGTATTAAAAGAGTTTGAAGCGCTGTTTAACCGTAACCGCATATTTGTTGACCGTACAAGAGGTGTGGCCCCTGTTAGTGCCGAAACCGCTTTAAGCTATAGCTGGAGTGGCCCTTTACTGCGTGCCGCCGGTGTAGATTATGACGTACGCGCAATGGAGCCTTATTCATCATATGATGAGTTTGACTTTGAGGTGCCTGTAGGCGATAATGGTGATGTTTACAGCCGTTTCCTGGTGCGTAACGAGGAAATGTGGCAAAGCCTTCGCTTAATTGAGCAAGCACTGAATAAAATTGAAAAAGAGCCATCGGATATTTTCCATGCCGATGTGCCTGAATTTTACCTGCCTCCAAAAGAGGAAGTGTACAATAACATGGAAGCATTGATCTATCACTTTAAAATAGTGATGGGCGAGGTAGATACCCCTCGTGCTGAAGTGTACCACGCTGTTGAGGCTACAAACGGCGAATTAGGTTTTTACCTGGTTAATGATGGTGGCCGTTCGCCTTATCGTTTGCATTTCCGCAGGCCAAGCTTCATCAATTACCAGATGTATGCGCCAATGAGCCGTGGTATGCTGCTGTCTGACGCGATTATTAACATGAGTAGCTTAAACATTATAGCGGGAGAATTAGATGCTTAGTGTACAAAATACCGATGCACCGGTAACCTTTACGCCGGAGCTGCTGGGCAAATTTGCCGAAATTGTTGCCCGTTATCCTGAAGGAAAACAGAAATCGGCGCTATTGCCGATTCTGCACCTGGTGCAGGCCGAGTTTGGCTGGGTAAGCGCGCCTGCTATGGATAAGGTTGCTGAATACCTGGACATACAACCTATTGAGGTTTACGAGGTGGCAACGTTTTATACCATGTATTTTTTAAAGCCGCAAGGCAAATACATGTTAGAGGTTTGCCGTACAGGCCCATGTGAAATTGTTGGCGCTACGCCGATAATGGAACATATAGAAAAAACTCTTGGCGTTAAAGAAGGTGATGTTACTCCCGATGGCTTATTTAGCTGGAGAGGTGTAGAGTGCCTTGCTGCCTGCGGTTATGGCCCTGTATTGCAAATTGGCCCTGAATATACTTTCTACGAAAATTTAACAACCGAATCGGTTGATAAACTGATAAGTGATTTAAAAGGAAAGGCGAACAATTAAAATGGGACGCAAACTTTTACTTGAACATATAAATGTACCCGGCATCAATACCTTTGATGTATACCGTTCAAAAGGCGGCTATGCATCGGTAGAAAAGGCCCTTAAAACTCTTTCGCCTGATGATGTGGTAGAAGAGGTAAAAAAGTCGGGCTTGCGCGGCCGTGGTGGCGCGGGTTTCCCTACGGGTATGAAATGGAGCTTTTTGGCCAAGCCTGAAGGCGTACCTCGTTACCTGGTTTGCAATGGCGACGAGTCTGAACCCGGTACTTTCAAAGACCGTTATTTAATGACCCACATCCCTCACTTATTGATTGAGGGGATGATCGTAGCCAGCTACGCTTTAGGTGCGAATACGTCATACATCTACCTGCGAGGTGAGATGATGCCGCAGATCCGCATACTGGAAAGAGCTATCGCGGAAGCTAAGAATGCGGGCTTTTTGGGTAAAAACATTTTAGGCACCGGTTACGATCTGGAACTATATGTGCAGCCGGGTGGCGGTGCTTACATATGTGGTGAAGAAACCGCCTTGTTAGAATCGTTGGAAGGTAAACGTGGTAACCCACGTATTAAACCACCATTCCCGGCTATTGCGGGTTTATATGGCTGCCCTACAGTGGTAAACAACGTTGAATCGATAGCGGCTGTAGTGCCGATCATTAACCACGGTGGCGATGAATACGCTAAAATAGGCATCGGCCGTAGTACAGGTACCAAGCTCATTTCTGCTGGTGGTAACCTAAAGCGCCCGGGTGTTTACGAGATAGAATTAGGTGTTACTGTTGAGGATTTTATCTATGGCGATGATTATTGCCAGGGTATTGCCAACGGCAAACGTTTAAAAGCGGTTGTTGCCGGTGGTTCATCAGTACCTATCCTGCCTGCTAACCTCATCTTGAAGACCATTAACAACGAAGCCCGTTTAATGACTTACGAGTCGTTGTCTGATGGTGGTTTCGCAACCGGTACCATGTTAGGCTCGGGTGGTTTTATCGCTTATGACGAAGACCAGTGTATTGTTCGTAACACCTGGAACTTTGCCCGTTTCTATCACCACGAAAGCTGTGGGCAGTGTTCGCCATGCCGCGAGGGTACAGGATGGATGGAAAAAGTATTGCACCGCCTGGAATTTGGTCACGGTAAAATGAGCGACATGGACCTGCTGGTTGATGTAAGCAAGAAAATAGAAGGTAATACGATTTGTCCGCTGGGTGACGCGGCAGCATGGCCTGTAGCCAGTGCCATACGCCACTTTAGGGACGAGTTTGAGTGGCACGTAACTAATCCGTCTGTAGCTTTAACAAGCAATTACGGTTTGGCACATTACGCGGATCCGCTGCCGGTATTGGAGAAAGCGGAAGTTTAATTGTAAGTCAAAATTCAAAAGTAAAAATTCAAAATAGGAAAGCAACTTGAGCGAAAAGCCGTATGACATCAAACAGCGATGTTACCAGTTCTCAAAAGAGATCATGCTTTTTATCTCAAATGCCAGGTATGACAGAATTTACTTTTCAGTATTTGATCAGTTACTAAGAAGCGGTACCTCAATTGGTGCCAATATAATTGAAGCGAAATCTGGTAGTTCGACGAAAGATTTTAGGAACTTTTATAACATAGCTCTTAAATCGGCGAACGAAACAAAGTACTGGATATGTTTGATAAGGGACACGATCTTATTAGACGAGAAGGAGAAGCTAAACAAGTTGTTGAACGAAGCCGATGAGATTTCAAAGATCATCGCTTCGATAATCATCAACCTTAAGTAATAAAGGAATTATAAAAAGGATGAGAGTTTTTGACTTTTGACTTTTTAATTTTGAATTTCAAATGAAGGTTACAATTGATAACATATCAATAGAAGTAGAAGCCGGGACCACCATCCTTAATGCCGCAAGGATGATAGGTGGTGACATTGTTCCGCCTGCTATGTGCTATTACTCAAAACTGCAGGGGAGTGGTGGTAAATGCCGCACCTGTTTGGTAAAAGTGAGCCAGGGTTCAGAGAAAGACCCGCGCCCTATGCCTAAACTGGTGGCCAGCTGCCGTACTACCGTAATGGATGGTATGGTGGTGCAAAACATTACTTCGCCTGAAGTAATTGAGGCACGTAAAGGCGTTGTGGAAATGCTTTTGATCAATCACCCGCTGGATTGCCCTGTGTGCGACCAGGCCGGCGAATGCCACCTGCAAGACCTAGGCTACGAGCACGGTGCCGCAAAAACCCGATACGAGTTTGACCGACGCACATTTGAAAAGATAGACATTGGCGATAAGATACAACTGCACATGACGCGTTGTATACTTTGCTACCGTTGTGTTTTCACTGCCGATCAGATCACCGATCACCGTATCCATGGTATTTTAAACCGTGGCGATCATTCAGAAATATCAACCTACATCCAAAAAGCCGTTGATAACGACTTTAGCGGTAACGTAATTGACGTTTGCCCGGTAGGAGCGTTAACTGATAAAACTTTCCGCTTTAAAAATCGTGTTTGGTTCACAAAACCGGTTGAAGCACACCGCGATTGCGAAACAGAAGGCTGCTGCGGTAAAGTTACCCTTTGGTACAAAGGTGAGGATGTTATCCGCGTAACCGGCCGCAAAGATGAGTATGGCGAAGTAGAAGAATTTATCTGCAACACCTGCCGCTTTGATAAAAAGAAAACTGCTGATTGGGTAATTGAAGGCCCGCGCAAGGTTTCAAACAAATCGGTTATCAGCGCTAACCACTACGAAACGCTAAAACCGCTTCCGGTTGTTAAAACCAACCCGCTGTTGCAGGAAGCAAATAAAGAACAATTTGAAAGGGAGACACGCCTGTAATGGAACTGATAGACCTGCTAATTAAGATCGCACTCATCATTGTAATATTTGTGATAAGCCTGGTAGTAGCCATGTACTCTACCTATGCTGAGCGTAAGATCGCGGCATTTTTCCAGGATAGGGTTGGCCCTAACCGTGCAGGCCCATGGGGTATTTTACAACCCCTTGCCGATGGTGGTAAAATGTTCCTGAAAGAAGAGATCATCCCAACCAACGCTACAGGTTTCCTGTTCATTGTAGGCCCTTCGCTGGCTATATTAACAGCATGTATCGGTTCGGCAGTTATTCCATGGGGGCAAAACCTGGAGATTGGCGGCCGTGTGATCCCGCTGCAGGTTACCGATATCAACGTAGGCATCCTCTACATCTTTGGTGTAGTATCATTAGGTGTTTACGGCATCATGATTGGTGGCTGGGCATCAAATAACAAATACTCGTTGTTAGGCGCTATTCGCGCTGCATCACAAAACATCAGCTACGAAATTTCAATGGGCCTTTCTATCATCGCTTTGCTGATGGTAACAGGCACTTTAAGCCTTGGCGAAATTGCTAAACAACAGCACGGTTTCTGGGCTGATGGTTATTTCAGTTGGAACGTATTTAAACAACCTTTGGGCTTCCTGCTGTTCATTGTGTGTGCCTTTGCGGAAACCAACCGTTCACCTTTCGACTTACCCGAGTGTGAGACCGAGCTGGTGGGTGGTTACCACACCGAGTACTCGTCAATGAAGTTGGGTTTCTACCTGTTTGCAGAGTATATCAACATGTTCATTTCATCGGCAGTTATGGCTACGCTTTACTTTGGCGGTTATAACTTCCCTTTTATGGATCTGATACACTCGCCAAACCTGGTTGCCATATTGGGCGTGGTTGCATTGTTCATTAAAATATTCATGTTCATCTTCTTCTTTATGTGGGTACGCTGGACCCTTCCGCGTTTCCGCTATGACCAGTTGATGGACTTGGGCTGGAAAACACTTATTCCGCTGGCTATCGCCAACATTGTGTTGACCGGTATATTTATGACATTTTTTAAATAGAGAAGGATTTTAATTAATGGAATCATTAAGTAATAAAAAGAAGCAATTAGAGATAAAGCCGCTTAATTTTTGGGAGCGTGCTTACCTGCCTGCTATCGCAAAAGGGCTCTCTATCACCATGAGCCACTTTTTTAAAAAGCCGGTGACCATTAAGTATCCCGAAGAAAAGCGTGAGTTCTCTGAAAACTTCCGTGGCATGCACTCGCTTAAACGTGATGAGCAGGGCCGCGAACGTTGTACGGCTTGCGGTCTTTGCGCACTATCGTGCCCGGCAGAGGCGATAACCATGACGGCTGCTGAGCGCCAGAAAGGCGAAGAACATTTATATCGCGAAGAAAAGTATGCCGCGGTTTACGAGATAAACATGCTGCGCTGCATCTTCTGCGGATTATGTGAAGAGGCATGCCCAAAAGAGGCGATCTATCTGGACGGCGATATTGTACCATCAGATTACCTGCGTAAGGATTTTATATACGGTAAAGACAAATTAGTAGAAGCACCTTTAAATCAATAACCAAAGTTTTATACCTTTGCCCAGCTTTTACGGGCAAAAGGTATTTGTAAATATCAACCATGAGTACATTTTACTTCATTGCGTTTTTATCCATATTTTTTTCAATACTGGTTATTTCTGCAAAAAACCCGGTACATAGCATCCTGTACCTGGTGCTTACCTTTTTTACTTTTACCATTCATTATATTTTACTGAACGCCCAGTTCCTGGCTGTGGTAAACTTTATTGTTTACATGGGCGCTATATTGGTGTTGTTCCTGTATACACTCATGCTCATCAACTTGAATAAGGAGGCTGAGCCGGTTAAACCTTTCATGGTGAAGATAGCGGCGGTTTTTGGTGGTGGTATACTGGCGGTTGCGTTGGTATCGTCATTAAAGTTATTAGGCGTATCAGACCCCGTAGTGCTAAAGAACCCTGATCTCGGCCTGGTAAAAAACCTGGGGAAAGTATTATTTAACGAATTTTTACTGCCTTTTGAAATATCATCCGTACTGCTGCTATCAGCAATGGTAGGCGCGGTATTGCTGGCAACTAAAGAGAAAGAACCTAAAGCAACCATCTGATGGAAAGTTTAACCCGTACCATTCAAGCGGTTCCGCTTAATCACTACATATTTTTAAGCGCTATCATTTTTTCGATAGGTGTTATGGGCGTATTGCTGCGTCGTAACGCTATTGTGATATTCATGTCGGTTGAGCTAATGCTTAACTCGGTTAACCTGTTGCTTACCGCTTTCTCAGTTTACCGCGGCGATGCGGCGGGTCAGGTTTTTGTATTTTTTATTATGGCGCTTGCCGCTGCCGAAGTTGCAGTAGGCCTGGCTATTATAGTAATGATATACCGTAACACCAATTCAATAGATATCAACGTACTGAACAGGTTGAAATGGTAGAAGCCCCCAGCTCCCTAAAGGGGGAGTAGGAGAGCAACAATAAATAACGAACAACAAACTTCTGTTCCCCCTTTAGGGGGTTAGGGGGCATTAGACTTATATGGACAAAATTATCTGGCTTATTCCTGTACTACCCTTAGCCGGTTTTATTATCAACGGCCTTGGTCGCAACGCTTTGTCAAAAGGTGTTATTGGCACCATTGGTAGTTTGCTTGTACTGGCATCATTTGGTATAAGCGTTGCTACATTTTTCCAGGTTAAATCAACCGGTGTACCTGTAAACGTTCAGCTTTTTGATTGGATTAGCGTTGGTACGTTTCACATCCAGATGGCTTTCCTGATAGATCAGTTGAGTGCCATTATGCTGCTGATCATCACAGGTGTTGGTTTCCTGATCCACCTGTATTCGGTAGGTTACATGCATGACGATGCTGGCTTTGGTAAGTTCTTTGCTTATTTAAACCTGTTCGTATTCTTTATGCTGCTGCTGGTGATGGGCAGCAACTACGTAGTTATGTTCATTGGCTGGGAAGGCGTAGGTTTATGTTCATACTTGCTGATCGGTTTCTGGTATACCAACCCAAGTTATGCAGATGCGGCCAAGAAAGCCTTTATCATGAACCGTATAGGCGACTTAGGTTTCCTTTTAGGTATATTCCTGCTGATGGATCAGTTTGGCAGTGTTGCTTATGCTGACATTTTCCCTAAAGCGGCAGGTGCTGTAGCGCACGGTGCTCCAATAGTACTCATCACCATGTTATTGTTTGTGGGCGCGGTAGGTAAATCGGCACAGTTGCCATTATTTACCTGGCTGCCCGATGCGATGGCCGGCCCAACCCCGGTATCTGCTTTGATACACGCCGCAACCATGGTTACCGCTGGTATCTATATGATAGCACGCTCAAACATCCTGTTTACGCTGGCCCCAACAACCATGGAAGTTATTGCCATTGTTGGGTTGGCTACGGCAGCATTCGCGGCATTAATCGCGTTAACACAAACGGATATAAAAAAGGTACTGGCTTACTCAACCGTTTCTCAGTTGGGTTACATGTTTTTGGGTTTAGGCGTTGGTGCTTACACCGGAGCATTCTTCCACGTATTAACGCATGCGTTCTTTAAAGCGTTACTGTTCTTGGGTGCAGGTTCTGTTATCCATGCCATGAGTGGTGAGCAGGATATGCGTAAAATGGGCGGTTTAAAAGGTAAGATCAAAACTACCTTTATCACTATGTTGATTGGTACTATTGCCATAGCGGGTATTCCGCCATTCTCGGGCTTTTTCTCTAAAGACGAAATTTTAGCTGCCGCATTCGCGCACAGCACCGTATTTTATGTAATAGGTGTTATCACCGCAGGTTTAACCTCATTCTATATGTTCAGGATGATGTACCTGACCTTCTGGGGTAAGTTCCGCGGTACACACGAGCAGGAACACCACCTGCACGAGTCGCCTGCTAACATGACCATCCCCTTGATCATATTAGCCATCCTTTCGGCTATCGCCGGAGTTATTGGTGTACCTGCCGTATTGGGTGGCCATCACGAATTAGGCGCTTTCCTTGCACCGGTATTCGAGGGCTCTACCAAATTATTAGGCGAGCACGAGCTAAGCCACAACACCGAGTGGATATTGATGGGCACATCGGTATTGATCGCTTTGGCGGCAATGGGATATGCCTATAGCAAATATGTTTCTGGCGCGCAGGTGCCGGTAGCTGATGAAGAAGAACGCCCGGCGTTAACCAACCTGTCATACCACAAATTTTACGTTGATGAACTGTATGATAAATTGATACGCAAGCCGCTTGATTCGCTTTCAGTATTCTTACACCGCGTGGTTGAACAGTTGGGTATTGATGGTTTTGTAAATGGTTTGGGTAAAGGCACATTAGAAACCAGCAAGGGCTTGCGTTTGCTGCAAACAGGGAACGTAGGTTTCTATATATTCATGATGGTGATAGGCATCATCGGTATTTTGGTTTATAGTTTAGTTAAAATATAAGCGCATAGCGTTTAACATACAAAATGACGGTTAGCATTTTAATATTTTTACCGATAGTAGCAGCAATACTAACGCTGTTTTTTAAGAATGAGGCAGCTAAGCATGCCGCTTTATTTTTCTCGGTGGTTGAGCTGGGCATAGTTGCTTACTTTGTTTCAGGGTTTGTACCTAACGCAACGGTACAATACGTGATTGATACTCCATGGATCCCGCAGATGGGGGTATACTTTAGTGCCGGTATTGACGGGATAAGTATGGTGATGGTATTGCTCACCACCATATTGGTACCGCTGATCATCCTGAGTACATATCAGCATGAGTATAAAAACGCTAAAGCTATCTACGCGCTCATCTTATTTATGCAGGCCGGTTTGTTAACCGTATTTACCGCGCTTGATGGCTTCTTGTTCTACGTTGGCTGGGAAGCTGCGCTGATCCCTATCTATTTTATCTGCGCGCTTTGGGGCGGCGAGAACCGTATACGTGTAAACATCAAATTCTTTATCTATACGTTTGCCGGTTCGTTATTTATGCTGCTGGCTATCATTTACCTGTACCTGCAAACCCCAAATAAGGTTTACGATGTACATGCTTTTTATGAACTGAGCCTCAATATGAAACAACAGACCTGGATATTCTGGGGCTTTTTTATCGCATTTGCTATTAAAATGCCGGTATTCCCTTTCCATACCTGGCAACCTGATACTTATACTGAAGCACCTACCGCAGGTACTATGATGCTTTCGGGCATTATGCTAAAAATGGGTATTTACGGTGTAATACGCTGGTTAATACCTAATGCTCCAATTGGCTTTTTGAAAATGGAATACGTGGTATTGTTGTTATCGGTAGCCGGCATTGTTTACGCTTCAATTATCGCGTTTAAGCAAAAAGATGGCAAACGCCTGGTAGCTTATTCGTCTATAGCACACGTTGGCCTTATCGCGGCCGGTATATTTGCCTGGAGCATCCAGGGGTTACAGGGCGCCATGATACAAATGGTTAGTCATGGTATTAACGTAGTGGGCATGTTCTTCATTTGGGATATTATCAGCAGGCGTTTAGGTACGCGCGACATGAGTCAGCTGGGCGGTATCGCTAAAGTAGCTCCTCAATTTTCTATCGCTTTCCTTATTATCGTTTTAGGTACAGTAGCATTACCATTAACCAATGGCTTTGTAGGCGAATTCCTGTTATTAAAAGGAGTATACAACTACACTATCGTATTTGCGACGGTGGCGGGCTTAACCATTATATTCGGTGCGGTTTACATGCTGCGCATGTACAAACAGGTTATGCAGGGGGAACTGAATGAGCTAACAGCTACTTTTACAGATATAAAAGGATCAGAGAAGCTGGTGCTGGGCATTATCTGCGCGTTAATAATTGTTATTGGTGTTTATCCGCAACCATTGCTGCATCTTTCTGAGGCATCGGTTACTAATTTGTTTCAAACAGTTTCGGCGAAATTTACAGCGGCGAAGTTTTAATATAGATACATGACTTCTATAATTATTATATCTATTTTACCCATTGTACTTCTGTACCTGGGTTTATATAAAGCGCAGAAAGCCTTATTACCTGTTGCTGTACTTGGTTTGCTGGCGGCGCTGGTTACCTCTGTTATGCAGTGGAAAACCAACGCGGTACCCGAGTTTAACGGCATGTTGTTGTATGATAATTTTTCGGTTGCTTTCTCGGTGATCAGTATCATTACTACTATCCTTATACTACTGCTATCCAAGGGTTATTTTGAGCGCATAAGTAACCATATTGCTGAGTATTATGCTATCATTCTGTTCTCGTTGGCTGGTATACTGGTAATGGTATCATACCATAACATTACCATGTTATTTATTGGTATCGAGATCATGTCAGTAAGTTTATACATATTGGCCGGTATCCGTAAAAATGATTTCGCTTCTAACGAAGCTGCTCTCAAATATTTTCTGATGGGAGCTTTCTCAACAGGTTTCCTTTTATTTGGTATAGCATTAATTTACGGTTCTACTGGTACGTTCGACCTGGATGGCATACGCGACTGGGTGCTCATGAGCCCCCGCAAAATTGACCCGATGTTTTATACCGGCATTATGCTAATTATTGTTGGTTTGTGCTTTAAGGTTGGTGCCGCGCCGTTTCACTTCTGGACGCCCGATGTATATGAAGGCGCTCCTTCGTTGATTACGCTTTTCATGTCGACAGTGGTAAAGGTGGCTGGCTTTGCCGCGTTCCTGCGTTTATTTTCGGCTTGTTTCCTGCCAATAGCTCAATTCTGGACGCCGGTTCTGCTGGTGATCACAACGCTAACGTTATTTATCGGTAACATCACCGCGCTATATCAGCAAAGCTTTAAACGTATGCTGGCTTTTTCCAGTATTTCTCATGCAGGCTATTTGCTTTTCGCGATTGTGGCTATTGGAGCAGGTTCTGCCAATTCCATATTTGTATATGCTACAGCTTATTCCATAGCTTCAGTTATCGCGTTTGGCGCACTTATACTGGTAAGACAGCAAAGTGGCACAGATAATTTTGAAGGCTTTAACGGTTTGGCGGCACGCAATCCGTTCCTGGCTCTGGTACTTACAATAAGCATGCTGTCATTGGCAGGTATACCGCTTACCGCCGGTTTCATAGGTAAATTTTACATGTTCTCAGGCGCGTTGTCGCAATACAGGGTTTGGCTTGTGGTGGTAGCTATCGTTAATGCCATTATAAGTATCTTCTATTACTTCCGCGTTATTATTGCCATGTACTTCCGCAGTGCCGAGCGTGAGCAGGTGGAGATACCGGCTTACTACAAACTCGTTTTAGGGTTTTCTGCGCTGGTAACTATCGTTATCGGGGTATATCCGGCAATTGTATCCGGCCTAATTTAGGCTGTATAACGCTGCAAATTAATTTAATATTTGTAGTTTTACGGATATCGGTTTCATGGAAAACTTTTGGGAATACCTGCATAATCTCACAGACGCTAACTCTATTTTAAGTAATGGTGGCTTTATAGTGTTGATTGTAGTTATTTACGCGGAAACAGGATTGTTTTTTGGGTTTTTCCTACCCGGCGATTATCTGCTGTTTTTGGCCGGGTTGTTAACGGCTGCGGGCATTATTCATGTACCGGTTTATTTATTAGTCCCTTCACTTATATTAGCTGCTGTTTTAGGTAATTACACGGGGTACTGGTTTGGGTACCGCACAGGGCCGGTGCTGTTTAGTAAGAACGATTCGTTATTTTTCAAAAAGAGATACATTTCTGTAGCGGAGGAATTTTACGCCAAGCATGGCGGCATGGCACTTATTTTAGGCAGATTTTTCCCGATAGTTAGGACATTTGCCCCTATATTTGCAGGTATTGTAAAGGTCGACTTAAAAAAATTCAGCCTTTACAATATTGTTGGGGCAATAGCTTGGGTAACCACGTTAACCCTTGCAGGTTATTTTTTAGGCAGGCGTTTCCCGCAATTGAAGGATAATTTACAATACATCATACTTGGATTAATAATTATTACAACAATTCCGCTTGTTTTTGCTTATGTGAAAAGACGCATGCATAGTCAAAAGGAAAATTAAATATATATACATAATAAATGAGCACACAGCATCCCTGGCACCAGGTTTCACCGGGCGATAATACACCCGAGATAGTAAATGCGATAATCGAGATCCCTAAAGGATCAAAAGGAAAATACGAAATAGATAAAGAATCGGGCCTTTTAAAGCTCGATCGTGTATTGTTCTCTTCAGTAATGTACCCGGCCAATTATGGCTTTATCCCGCAAACTTATTGTGATGACAAAGACCCGCTGGATATATTAGTACTTTGTTCTACAGATGTTTACCCGATGTCGATCATCGAGGCTAAAGTAGTAGGTGTAATGCACATGGTTGATAATGGCGAGCAGGACGATAAAATTATCGCGGTAGCTAAAAACGACATGTCGGTAAATTACATTAACGATCTTAACGAGTTGCCGCCGCATTTTATGAAAGAAATTGTACGTTTCTTTAGCGATTATAAAGTACTTGAAGGTAAAAATGTTACTATCGAACACCTGTTGGGTTTACGTTACGCGCACAAGGTTATTGAGGAAAGCCTTGAGCTGTATAAAACAACTTTTCCTGCTCACCAATAAACTATAAATGGACCCCGGGAGTTACGAAATAAACGCTTTTTACATATTTGCAACCATTTTCCTGGTATTGCTGAACGGCTTTTTTGTTGCCGCGGAATTTGCTATGGTGAGGGTGAGGGGCTCGCAGATTGAAATAAAAGCCAAATCGGGCAGCGGGGTTGCTAAAATAGCACGCGGCATACTGCACAATCTTGATGGTTACCTGGCTGCTACGCAGCTGGGTATTACCATTGCTTCGCTGGCACTTGGTGTGGTGGGCGAGGAGGTGGTAACCAGTATTGTGGTACGCGCCTTTATGTCTGTTGGCATCACATTAAGCCCGGGCTTTATTACCACGGCTCACATCCTGTCTTTCGTGGTGATCACCGTATTACACATCGTTTTTGGAGAGCTGGCGCCAAAATCACTGGCCATCCAAAAATCAGTACGTACGGTGCTGGCGGTATCATGGCCATTGCGTTTTTTCTTTGTGGTATTTAAGCCATTTATATGGGTGCTTAACGGCTTCGCCAATTTTATACTCAAGCTTATTGGTATCACCAACGTAGAGGGTAGCGAAACGCACCACTCGTCAGAAGAGCTGCAGTACTTGCTTGAGCAGGGTAAGGAAACCGGCGCGCTTGATTCAAACGAGCATGAGCTGATACAGAACGTGTTTGATTTTAATGAGCGTGTAGTAAAAAATATCATGGTGCCCCGTACCAAGATACAGGGTATTGAGATTGATGCAACCAAAGAAGAGTTGCTGGATACCTTGATAGAAGAAGGTTACTCGCGTATGCCGGTGTATGATGAGGTGATCGACAAGATCATCGGTATTGTACATGCCAAGGATATTTTACCATTACTGGCCCGTGGGCAGGAGGTGGTGCTAAAGGATATTATCCGTAAGCCTTACTTTGTGCCGGAGACCAAGAAGATCAATGATCTGATGGCCGAGTTGCAGCAAAAGCGTATACAGATAGCCATTGTATCCGACGAGTTTGGCGGTACTGCCGGTATGGTAACGCTTGAGGATATTGTGGAAGAATTGGTAGGTGAGATACAGGACGAGTACGACGAGGAAAAACCTATTGTAGAGAAATTGAATGACCGTGAGTTTGTGGTAAACGCGCTTGCGCCTATTTATGATGTGAACGAGCACCTGCCTCATGACCTGCCCGAAGATGGCGACTTTGATACTGTATCTGGCTGGTTAGGCCACATATTTGGAAAAATACCGGATGTAGGTGAGCAAAAAGAAAGCAACGGCTACAATATTACCGTACTCAAAAAATCAGACCAGAACATTGAAGCGGTAAAGCTGGAACTGTTGATCAATGAAGAAGACGCGGTAGACTTACATTAGCCGTTAGTATCAAGTATCAAGTAAGCAGTATAAAAATATGTTCTGCTACTGTTAAGTAATCTCGATACTTGATACCAGTTACTTGATACTAAAAAACCATGCAGCTTTTTTATACGCCCGATATAGACCCGAAACTATCTCAATACTTTTTGAGCGAGGAAGAGAGCAAACATGCTGTGCGTGTTTTGCGGCTTGCCGTTGGCGATGAAGTAACATTGATTGACGGCAAAGGCGGCCTGTATAAAGCTGAAATTATCGATGCGCATCCTAAGCGGACCATATTGCAAATAAACTCTGTTACTGAGGAGTATCAAAAGCGCAACCATTACCTGCACATTGCTATTGCACCTACAAAAAACCTGGATAGGATAGAGTGGTTCCTGGAGAAAGCTACCGAAATAGGGATTGATGAAATATCTCTGGTGATCTGCCAGCGGTCAGAGCGTAAAGAAGCTAAGATAGAGCGCCTCGATAAGATCATCACATCCGCTATCAAGCAATCTATAAAAGCGTATCACCCTAAACTGAATGCCCCTGTCGCTTTCCATCAATTTATTCAGCAAGGGTTTGAGGGAGATAAATATATTGCCCATTGTGCCGATGGTGAAAAAGCTGATCTGACACAATCTTTTAAAAAGCATGGGCGTTATCTGATCATGATCGGTCCCGAAGGTGACTTTACCCCGGCAGAGGTGGAGATGGCCGCTAAAAGCAGCTACCGTGCGCTTACTCTTGGCGAGAGCCGCCTGCGTACCGAAACGGCAGCTTTAGAAGCATGTTTTGAAGTGAATTTTTTAAACCGCTGACATGAGGAAGCTGGTAGTTATCGCGGTAACTTTAGTAACGTTGGTTGGGATAAGCAGCTTCGCGCCGCCATCATACAAAATGGCAAGGCTTAAATATAACGGTGGCGGCGATTGGTACGGCGACCGCACCGCGCTCATCAACCTCATTAAATTTTGCAACCAAAACCTGAAAACCAGTTTCGAGCCCGAAGAGGATGTGGTTGAGGTGGGCAGCGAGCAACTGTTCAATTACCCATTTGTTTTTATGACCGGGCACGGCAACGTAATCTTTAGCGATCAGGAGGCACGTAACCTGCGTAAATACCTTACAGGCGGTGGGTTCTTGCATATTGATGATAATTACGGCCTTGATCAATTCATTCGCCCGCAGATGAAAAAGGTATTCCCGGAGCTTGATTTTGTGGAGCTGCCCGTCAACTATGCTATCTATCATCAGAAATATGATTTCCCCAATGGCCTTCCCAAGATACATGAACATGATGGCAAGCGCCCGCAAGGATTTGGGCTGATCTATAAAGGGCGATTGGTTTGCTTTTACACCTATGAGTGCGACCTGGGAAACGGCTGGGAAGATTATGGCACCTACGCCGGCGACACGCAGGAAAGCCGCTTGAAGGCGCTTAAAATGGGCGCCAATCTGGTGCAGTATGTCTTTACTAAATAGTATTTCCTATATTCGTTAAAAACCACATATATGTATAAGATAAAGGTTGGTGCGGAAGAGTTTGAATTACAACGCGATGGTGCAGATCTGCTGCTGAACGGAAAAGCGGTACCTGCGGATGTAAAGCAACTGAATGATCGCCTTTATCATATCATCAGTAACCATGCTTCTTACAACGCTGAAGTGGTGAGTTTTGACGCGCAGGCCAAAACGGCTCAAATAAAAGTAAACAACAACCTATATACGATTAGCGCCAAGGATCAGTTTGATATGCTGCTGGATAAAATGGGCCTGAGCAACCTCATGACGGCCAAGGTAAGCGACATTAAAGCACCCATGCCCGGTTTGGTTTTAAAAATACTGGTTGAGGAAGGCGCCGAGGTTAATAAGGGCGACAACCTGTTTATCCTCGAGGCCATGAAGATGGAAAACATCATTAAAGCTCCCGCTGATGTTACCATCCGTTCAATTAAAATGCAACCCGGCGACAAGGTTGAAAAAGGCCAGGTGCTGATGGTATTTTAAAGCTCTCCCAGCTTCATTAAAGCATAGAACAGCCCGGTGCAATGTAATGCTTGTGCTATTTTATTATCCGCGAGTAACTGCTTTACTTCGGCGATGGTGTATTGCTCAACTACAATGTTTTCATGTTCATCCAGGTCTTGCTCCTGCACTTTTACGCCACCTTTGGCCAGGTAGCAAAAGGTTTTGTTATTGGCCGTAGATGGGTTGGCATATACCGTGTTTAATAACTCTATATCATCAAACCGGTAACCGGTTTCCTCCAGTAATTCCCGGCGCATGGCTTGTAAAGGTTCTTCCCCATCATCAATTACACCGCCTGGTATCTCGAGCGATACAATATTAGCCGCATGCCGGTACTGGCGCACCATTAACACCTTGCCCTCATCGGTAATGGCAACCGCGTTAACCCAGTTAGGGTATTCCAGCACATAATAATCTTCAACTATGCGGCCATCCGGCATTTCGCATCTGTCGGTACGAAGCGTGGCCCAGGGGCCTTTATGTATGTAAGTGGAAGAGCAGGTTTTCCAGGTAAGTTCTGTCATGGTGCAAATATAGGTCTAACAATAAAAAGAGACGCATCACATGCGTCTCTCTAAATAAATTCTTAAGGCTTTCAGCTTTACCTTTCACCTCAAAAACTACCAGCTGCCGCTGCTGCCGCCGCCGCCGCCGCTACCGCCGCCAAACCCACCGAAGCCGCCGCCTCCACCGCCCCAGTCGCTGCCACCACCGGAGAAACCTCCCCAGTCGCTACCGCTGCTACGGCCGCTGTTGCCCAGCATATTACCGGCCAGGAACCACCAGAAAGGATCGGCGCCGCCACGGCTGCCAATAATGCGCCGGCCACCGCCGCCACCGCCACGGTTCTTAAAGATGATAATGAGTATGATGACCACGATGATAATAACAAATATCACTGAACCGCCGTCTTTTTTTCCGGCCTTCTTATCTGCCTTGTACTCACCGCGCATCGCTTTGATGATATCATCAGTAGCGGCATTTAACCCGCCGTAATAATCATTCTCACGGAAGCGGGGTTTCATATCGTTCTGGATAATTTGCTGCGTAACAATATCCGGAAGCGAACCCTCGGCGCCATAACCTGTAGAAATAGCCATCTTACGGTCCTTCATGGCTACCAGTATCAGCACACCGTTGTTTTTTTCTTTGGAGCCAATGCCCCATTTACGTAAAAGCGCTGTGGCGTACTGGTTAATATCATAATCGCCGGTCGACTGCATCATCACTATCGCTATTTGCGTAGAGGTGGAGTCGTTATAGGCAACCAATTTGTTCTCCAGGTTTTGTTTGTCGGTTTCCGATAGGGTGTTGGTATAGTCGGTAACCAACTTATCAGAGCGTTGCGGAATGTCCTGGGCAAAGGAAACGCTTGCAATTAGCAGCAGGCCCAGGAATAAATAAAGCTTTTTAAACATTGGTATGATGATTAGTTACCATCCATAAAGGCAATATCGTCAGATAGTTCGTTAGTGTCGCCTGCCTGGTGCGGAAAATATTGTTTTAACTGTTCGCCGGCTTTAGCAATGCCGGTTACAATGCCCTCAACCAGATTGCCGTATTTAAACTGACTCAGCATATCTTCTTTTGTGCTGTCCCAAAAATCATCAGGCACTACCTGGTTTATACCGGCATCGCCAATAATGGCAAATTTGCGGTCTACAGTAGCTACATATATCAAAACACCGTTACGTAGCTTGGTCTTATGCATTTCCAGCTGCGCGAAATATTTGGCGGCCCGGTTAAGCGGCTCGTCGCTGCATGTTTTTTCTATGCACACCCTTATTTCGCCCGAGGTGTTCTTTTCAGCGTCAGCTACAGCTTTTTGTATACGTTGCTGCTCCTCGTCAGTAAATACAGCCATATTTTATAAATTACACTGATTTTTGGTATGATTTCACCGATCGTATATCTATCGGTGAAATCAAAAGATAATTAAAATTGTACTTTAGGTGCTTTTTCCGCGCCGGCTTCGCTCTTGAAATAGCCCTTTTCGCTAAACCCGAACATTTTGGCGGTAATATTGGCAGGGAAAGCGCGTATCTTGCTGTTATATGCTTGTACGGCTTCGTTAAAATCGCGGCGAGCCACAGAAATACGGTTCTCGGTGCCTTCCAACTGTACCTGCAAGCCCCTGAATGCTTCGTTGGCCTTTAGGTTAGGGTAGTTTTCTGAAGCAACTAATAAGCGGCCAAGCGCTGTACTTAACTGGCCTTGTGCCTGCTGGTATTGCTGTATAGCCTCTGGTGTAAGTTTGGTAGGGTCAACCTGGATAGAAGTAGCTTTAGCACGGGCTTCGGTAACCTCGGTGATAGTGGTTTTCTCAAAGTTAGCTTCGCCTTTTACGGTTGATACCAAATTAGGGATCAAATCGCTGCGGCGCTGATACTGGGTTTCTACCTCGCCCCATTTGCCTTTAACATTCTCGTCAGACTTTACCATCCCGTTATAACTGCAACCGCCTATCATGGCAATCAATACTACCACTACGATTACGATAATCAGATTTTTCATGTGTTTGTTGTTGTTTTTAGTTTTTGAGGTATTGTGTATTTTATAGTTTAGATACAAATCGCATACCGATGTTACATTTTGT
The DNA here is from genome assembly GCF_002288635.1 of Mucilaginibacter sp. MD40. GTDB lineage: Bacteria > Bacteroidota > Bacteroidia > Sphingobacteriales > Sphingobacteriaceae > Mucilaginibacter. Next base: position 1,169,308 of record NZ_NRSW01000001.1, read on the forward strand.
AACATTTACGACATATTGGCAATAATTATCTGTATAAATGTAATTAAATATCAATAAGCTATACACCAATTTTATATTTGCTGTTTCAAAAAAGGCATATTAATTACATAAATCATTTATGAGGAAAATATTTATCGCTATGCTACTTTGCACGGGCGTGAAGGCTTTTGCACAGAAAGGCCACGACAACCTGGTGCAATATGTTAAGCCTATCATTGGAACGCAGCGTATGGGTCATACTTATCCCGGTGCTACCGTGCCTTTCGGTATGGTGCAGCTAAGCCCGGAAACTGATACAGCAAGCTACGATCTTAATGGCAAATACAACCCTAAGGTTTATGAATATTGCGCAGGTTATCAGTATGAGGATAAAACCATTGTCGGCTTTAGTCACACACACTTTAGCGGTACCGGCCACTCTGATCTGGGCGATTTCCTGATCATGCCAACGGTAGGTGAACTTAAACTAAACCCCGGTGTGGCAGATAAACCCGGCAGCGGCTATCGCTCGGCTTTCTCACATGCTAACGAGGTGAGTGCGGCCAACTATTACAAAGTAAAGCTGGATGCGTCAAACATTACAGCGGAAATGACGACCAGTACACGGGTGGGTTTCCATCAGTATACTTTCCCTAAATCAGACAAAGCGCACATCATTCTTGACCTGATGGCGGGCATATACAACTATCCTGGCAAAAATGTATGGACCTATGTGAGGTTAATTAATGATAGCACTGTAGTGGGCTACCGCTCCACAAACGGATGGGCACGTACCCGCAACCTGTATTTTGCTATGAAGTTTTCTAAGCCATTTATGCAGCACGGCTTTAAGAAATACGACCAGCGAGAAGTTTACGGCGGTTTCTGGGGCAAGTTCAACCAAAGCAAAAACTTCCCTGAAATAGCGGGTAAGCAAATTCGCGCCTATTTCGATTTCAATACTGAAGAAGGTGAAAAGATCAAGATCAAATTTGCCTTATCGCCGGTGAGCATGGATGGTGCTTTAGCCAACATGCAGGCTGAGGTGCCTGGCTGGGATTTTGAGAAGGTAAAGAATGACGGGCAGGCGCAATGGGAGAAAGAACTGGAGAAGATCACGATCACAGGTAATGTAGAGAAGAAGCAAAACTTCTATACTTCCATGTACCATACCATGATCAACCCGACTATCTACATGGATGTGGATGGCCAGTACAAAGGGCTCGATCAAAATGTGCATAAGGCTGATGGCTTTACTAACTATACTACCTTCTCTCTTTGGGATACCTATCGTGCCTTGCACCCGCTGTTTAACATCATTCAGCCACAGCGTAATGCTGATATGGTGCGGTCGATGCTGGTGCATTTTGACCAAAGTCCGGAAGGGATGCTGCCGGTTTGGAGCAATTCCGCAAACGAGAACTGGTGTATGAGCGGTTACCACAGCGTGGCCGTTTTGGCAGACGCGGTTGTCAAGGGCAACGCGCCGTTTGATGCTAATAAGGCTTTAGAGGCTTGCATAGCCACCGCGCGTAAACGCAGCTACGAAGGTATTGGCGAATACATGGATAAAGGTTACGTGCCGGATGAAAAGAGCGGCACATCGGTATCTAACACTTTAGAGTATGCTTATGATGATTGGGCTATTGCACAAATGGCTAAAAAATTGGGCAAAACTGATATCTATAACGAATTCATCAAACGCTCAGAAAACTATAAAAACGTTTATGACCCAACCGTAGGGTTTATGCGCCCTAAAAAGGCCGATGGTACTTTCCGTGCAAAATTTGACCCATTGAGTACCATTAATGAAGGGTTTATTGAAGGTAACTCCTGGAACTACACGCTATTTGCCCCGCAAGACCCCAAAGGCTTAATAGCACTGATGGGCGGCAATACGCGTTTTGTACGCTACCTGGATTCGTTATTTACCATGAACCTGCCCGATAAGTATTTTGCTGAAACGGAAGATATTACCCGTGATGGCATCATCGGTAATTATGTACATGGCAATGAGCCATCGCACCATGTGGCCTACCTGTACAACTGGACGGATAAACCCTGGAAAACCCAGGAACGTATCCGCATGATATTGCCGCGCATGTACAAACCAACCCCTGACGGCTTGGGCGGTAACGATGATACCGGCCAGATGAGCGCCTGGTACATATTTAGTTCAATTGGCTTCTATCCGGTAGCGCCGGGTTCGGTTGATTACGCCATCGGCAGCCCTTCGGTAAACAGCGCGGTGATACAGGTGGGCAACGGTAAAACCTTTAATATTATGGTTAAAAACCAGGGCGATAAAAACGTTTACGTGCAAAAGATCATGTTAAACGGCAAACCACTAAACGGCCTCACCATCACCCACGACCAACTCATGGCCGGCGGCGACATGGTGTTCTTTATGAGCAGTAAACACAAGTAGAGATTAGTGGTTGGAGATTAGAGATTAGGTGTTCGATGAAGATTGATGAATTTCGAACACTGAATTTTGAATACGAATTTCGAAATCACATAAAACAGAAAGGTGTGCAACGATAGTTGCTCACCTTTTTTGTTATTGATTTATTGGAAAAAAATGTGTTCATCTCCCTTTACTCCTGAGAGGGCCGGGGTGAGGCATTATCCCGCCAAGCAGTGGCGCTCCCTTATGGCCAGCTTCACCAGTTTTTCTTTCAGAATAGTGCGTGCGCGGTAAAGAGTTGTGCGTGATAAAAGCTCTGTCATGCCCAATTTGTTGCCTATCTCCTGGTGCGAATAACCCTCTATGGCGTATAGGTTAAACACAGAACGGTAAGTATCCGGTAACTCCTGTACCATGGTCATCAGTTCATTGGTTTCCAGATTATTGCCGTTTTGGCTGGTGCTAACGGGAATATTTTGCTCACTAAAGTCATCCACCAATATGGTGCTTTTTGCTTTGCGGTAACGTGATATGGCGCTATGCACCATAATACGGCGGATCCAACCCTCCAAACTTCCCTCGCCGCGGTAATTGCCCATGTTTTTAAACATCTTGATAAAACCTTCCTGCAGGATATCCTGCGCTTCGTCTTTATCATGGGCATATCGCATACACACGGCAAGCATTTTAGGAGCCAATAACTTATATAATAGTTCCTGCTGTTTGCGGTCGTTGCGAAGGCAGCCTTCCCAAAGAGTTTGTATGCGGTTGTCAACTGAAGTTGTCATGGTGGTAATGTTTATTGATAGCACTTATGCCAAAACCCAACCTATTTTATAATGTATTGATAATGAATTATTTAAATTTTAAATTGGTTTTTAAAACGTTCACTATCGTACAGTTGTCGTCCGCTTGTAACACTAAATGTGTTATTGCGAGCGATAGCGCGGCAATCCTATTGCCTCACCCTGCCCTCTCCAAAGGAGAGGGTTTTAAAACCCGTTACTTTTAAGTCCTCTCCTTTGGAGAGGATTTAGGTGAGGTATTTTCCGCATAATGATGATAAACAGGGGTTAGTTTAAGTCCTCTCCTTTGGAGAGCGTTGGGTAAGCCTTTTTCCTTATCTTTGTATTATCCGGGATAAAAACCCGGCAATTATTATGATAAAGGAAGCAGAAATTGTATGCCCGCCCGGGCAGCAGGATGACGAGAACGTTTTAAAAACACTGGCATCCGCAGCTATCAATGTCCCCCAAAAACGTATTACCGGTGTTAAAGTAGTTAAACGCTCTATTGATGCGCGCGGCCGCAAGGTAGTGTACCGTGTGCAGGTACAGGTTTTTGTGGATGAGCCTTTTAAAGTTGAGCATTATAACCACCAATATCAGAACGTTAATGATGCCAAACGGGTGATCATCGTAGGTGCTGGTCCGGCCGGATTGTTTGCTGCTTTGCAATGTATCGATAAAGGACTGAAGCCAATTGTACTGGAGCGCGGTAAAGATGTTAAGCAACGCCGCCGCGATCTGGCTAATATCAATAAACAGGGCTTGGTTAACCCGGAATCGAACTATTGCTTCGGCGAGGGTGGTGCAGGTACTTATTCAGATGGTAAGCTTTACACGCGCTCAACCAAACGCGGCGATGTAAAGGGCGTGCTGGAAACCTTTGTGGACCACGGCGCTACCGAAGATATTTTAGTTGATGCCCGTCCGCACATAGGCACCAATAAGCTGCCGCAGATCATCACCGCTATGCGCGAAAGCATACAGAATGCCGGCGGCGAGGTGATATTTGATGCAAAGGTAACTTCGCTTATAGTTGAATTTGGTAAGATAAAGGGTGTGCAATTAGCTAACGGTGAAAAGCTTTTGGCTGATGCCGTGATACTGGCAACCGGCCATTCGGCGCGTGATGTATTTGAGATGCTGCACCGCCAGGGTATTTTGATAGAAGCCAAGCCTTTTGCCTTGGGTGTGCGTATTGAGCATCCGCAGGAAATTATTGACAGGGCGCAATACCACTGTGAATTCCGCGGGCCCGACCTGCCACCTTCCTATTATAGTTTAGTCGAACAGGTTGATGCACGAGGAGTGTTCTCATTCTGTATGTGTCCGGGCGGTATTATTGCCCCTTGTGCTACGGATGTAGATGAGATAGTAGTGAACGGTTGGAGCCCGTCTAAACGGAACAACCCGTATGCAAACAGCGGTACGGTGGTGCAGATCAACATGGAAGATATTAAAGGCGACATGAACGACCCGTTTCGCATGCTAAACTTTCAGCAGGAAGTGGAGCGCGTAGCCTTTAAAGCAGGCGGTGGCAACCTGGTTGCACCGGCGCAGCGCATGGTTGATTATGTGGAGGGCCGACTTTCGCGCGACCTGCCTGATAACTCTTACCTGCCCGGCTGCAAAAGCATCGAATTAAAGGAAGTTTTACCCAGTTGGATTGGCGAGCGCCTGCGCAAGGCCCTGCCTGCCTTCGGGCGCAAGATGAAAGGCTACTATACCAATGAGGCTATTTTGGTCGGTGTGGAGTCGCGCACTTCATCGCCTGTAAAAATCCCTCGTGATAGGGAAACCTATCAACACCCGCAGGTAGCCGGTTTATTCCCTTGCGGTGAGGGTGCGGGCTACGCAGGTGGTATTATTTCAGCAGCAATCGACGGCGTTAACTGCGCCGATGGCGCGGCAAAATATTTAGGCTAAGAAGCCATTGCGGCAGCGTTGCTGCAACTTATATTTACTAAAACTATGCAATCTCCACTCAATAAATATAACGAGAAGTTTAATGCAGCGCTGGCGGGTTTAAATCCCGAACAGTTAGCCGCTGTAAATAAAATGGATGGCCCCGTGCTGGTGGTTGCCGGACCGGGTACGGGTAAAACACAGATACTGGCCGCGCGTATCGGTAAGATTTTGACCGATACCGATGCCCAGCCTAACGAGATATTGTGTCTTACCTATACCGATGCAGGCGCGGTTGCCATGCGTAAGCGCTTATTTGAATTCATCGGGCCCGATGCCTATCGAATTAACATTTACACCTTCCACGCTTTTTGTAACGAGATCATCCAGGAGAACCTGGAGTATTTCGGCAAGTTAAACCTTGAGGCCCTTTCTGATCTGGAATCGGCGATGTTGTTTCGCGAATTAGTAGATGAATTTGGAAACGATCATTTACTAAAACGCTTTACCGGCGATATTTACTTTGACGCCCCAAGGCTTAAAAAGCTGTTCTCTACCATGAAGACCGAGAACTGGTCGGAGGAGTTTGTGGTGAAAGCGGTACAAGATTACCTGGCCGATCTGCCAAATCGCGACGAGTTTATTTACAAACGGGCTAATCCAAAAGCGGGCATCAAAATAGGCGATCCGAAGCAGAAGGATATTGACAAGGTAACGGAAACCATGCAGAAGCTACTGGCGGCTGTTAGCGAGTACAAAAACTACGATGCCAAGATGAAAAGTCGCGGCCGCTATGATTATGACGACATGATCATGTGGGTGCTGAAGGCTTTCCGTGAGAACGACGAGATCTTGCGCCGTTACCAGGAGCGTTACCAATATATTCTGGTAGATGAGTTCCAGGATACCAGCGGTTCGCAAAACGAGTTGCTCCGGTTCTTGCTTAATTATTGGGATACGCCAAACGTATTTGTGGTGGGCGATGATGATCAATCGATCTTCAAGTTCCAGGGGGCGAACATGAAGAACATCCTGGATTTTGCCGGCGACTATGTGGATACGCTTTACACGGTTGTGCTCAAACATAACTATCGCTCAAACCAACACATATTGGATATTTCGCGCGCGCTCATTAACAATAACCGCGAACGCCTGACTGCCCAGCTAAACCTGGATAAAAATCTGCAGGCTTCGCACCCGCGTTTTAGCAGCGATGTGGTTGTGCCATCCATAAAAGAATACGAGAACCCTAACCAGGAACTGGTTGATGTGGCTATGCAGATAAAACGCTTGGTGGCACAAGGCACGCCACCGGGCGAAATAGCGGTGATCTACCGCAACCACAGCCAGGTGGACGACCTGCTGCACTTCCTGGAAACACAAAACATAGCCGTTAACACCAAACGCAAGATAGATGTGCTCACCATGCCTTTCGGCGAAAAGATCATCAACATTCTACGTTACCTGGCCATGGAGCTGGATTCGCCTTACAGTGGTGATGAACTGTTGTTTGAGATATTACATTACGACTTCTTCGAAATACCACCAATTGAAATAGCCAAGGCCAGCATCGCGGTATCAAAAGAGAACTTCGCTACGGCAAGTAACAACCAGCCAAAAACCTCGCTTCGCCGCTATATTCATGAGATAAAAGTACCCGCGCAAACCGACTTGTTCAGTAAGCCGGTAGGAACCAACATGAAGTTCCTGATCAACGATATTGATGAGTTGCTGACAGGTGCCGTAAGTATTACCCTACAGCAGTTGTTCCAGTCGGTAATTGCTAAGATGGGTATCCTTAAATACATCATGCAGCAGCAGGACAAGGGTACTTACATGCAGGTGCTCACCAGTTTCTTTGATTTTTTAAAGGACGAGAGCCGCAAGAATCCGGAGATCAAATTATCCGATCTGATCAACACCATCGATCTGATGCGTAAGAACGGCATCCGCATGGAGCTGAACAAGGTGATCTTCTCGGAGAATGGCATCAATTTCCTTACCGCGCACGGTTCAAAAGGGTTAGAGTTTGAGCACGTATTCTTTATCGGTTGTGATAAAAAAACATGGGATGCCAAAGGGCGCAACAGTGGGTTCAGCTACCCGGATACTTTAACACAGGCGGCATCGGAAGATATTGCGCTGAAAGAAGAATCGCGCAGGTTGTTTTATGTGGCGCTTACACGTGCCAAGCAATGCCTAAATGCATCTTATGCTGCTAAAGATAAGAACGGTAAAGACCAGGAGCCATCGCAGTTTATTGGGGAGATATTGGCCGATACCCATTTGCAGGTGAGCTATCCTAAGGTAAGCAGTGATGATATGATAGAATTCATCGCTACGCAATTTAACGAGGCTGATAAGCCGGTTGTGGAACTGCTGGACAGAAACTACATCAATCAGCTTCTGCAAAATTATACGCTATCGGTAACTCACCTCAACAACTACCTGGATTGCCCGCTGAGATTTTATTTCCAGTGTTTGATACGTGTACCTTCGGGTAAAAGTCCGTCGGCTACTTTTGGGCAGGCAGTGCACTGGGCGCTTAATAAAGCTTTTCGCAGACGGAAAGATTTCGGTGATGAGTTTATGCCTACCGAGGAATTTATGAAGGAGTTCCGTTGGTACATGTACCGCAACCGCGACTCGTTCACGAAAGAAGACTTTAAACTACGTGTAGCCTATGGCGAAAAGATATTGCCGCCGTACTACGAACAAAATGTACTCACCTGGAATAAGGTAACCCGCACCGAGCACAGCATCAAAAATATTGAGGTACAAGGCGTGCCGATAAAAGGTAACCTGGATAAGATAGAATTTAACGGCAAACAGGTAACTGTTGTGGACTACAAGACCGGCCGCGTGCGCAACGCCAAACCCAAACTGGAGCGCCCAACCAACGAGCAGCCAAACGGCGGCGACTACTGGCGCCAGGCGGTTTTCTACAAAATACTGGTGGATAACGACCGCACGAACGATTGGGAAGTGGTGGATACCATCTTTGATTTTGTAGAACCCGAGAAGGACAATGAATATTACAAAGCCAAGGTGGTGATAACGCCGGAGGATATAGAAGAAGTGACCAGCCAGATCACTTCGACCTATCAAAAGATCATGAACCATGAGTTCAGCACCGGCTGCGGTAAAAAAGAATGTGATTGGTGCCACTTTGTAAAAAGCAATTTTAAACAACCGGAGGGATTGTTAGAAGTTGCGGAGGGGGATGATGTGATTGAATAATAGAATTTGTTATTGCGAGCGATAACGGGGCAATCTTATAAGCAGGTTAGTGCTTCTGAAATTGCCACGTCGCTAAACTTCTCGCAATGATAAATGCGTAATCCGCCGCCATTCGTCTAAAAATTCATCAAACCCCTGAGCGCTTTATTTAGCAGCAATTATTTGTAACTTGCTCATACCAATTACTACTATATGAAAACATTGTTAATCGCGCTAATGCTGGCTGGTGCCTCAGTGACAGCGTTTGCCCAACAGTCGCCAATGCCTTTATATCCTAATGGTGTACCCAACGCAAAGCCGACACCGGCTACTTATGTGGAAAACACCAACGAAACCGCCTGGATCACTAAGGTAAGCGTACCCACGATTACGCCTTACTGGCCTGCTAAGGGCACAGCAAATGGCACTGCCGTAGTGGTTTGCCCCGGTGGTGGTTACGCGGGCCTGGCATCGGCGCATGAGGGTGTGGCTATAGCGCAGGCGTTTAATAAAATAGGGGTAACCGCTTTTGTGTTAAAATACCGCTTGCCCAGTGATAGCATCATGACGGATAAGAGCATAGCCCCTTTGCAGGATGCGCAGCGTGCCATTCAAATAATAAGGCAAAACGCGGCCAAATGGAATATTAACCCTAACCGTATTGGCATTATCGGTTTTTCGGCTGGCGGGCACCTGGCCTCAACAGCAGGGACACACTTTGATAAACCGGTGATCGACAATAAAGATAATATCAGTGTGCGCCCCGATTTTATGATGCTTATTTACCCGGTGATCACTTTCAGCGAAAAAACACACGCCGGCTCACGGGAAAACCTTATCGGTAAGAACCCATCGCAACAGCAGATCGATCTTTATTCGAACGAAAAGCAGGTAACCGCGGCCACGCCACCCACCTTTATTGTACATGCCGAAGACGACGATGTGGTACCGGTTGAAAATGCCCTAATGATGTACCAGTCGCTACTGCAAAACAAAGTGCCTGCGGAAATGCATCTGTTCCCCAAAGGTGGCCACGGCTTTGGCTTAAATAACCCAAGAAGCAAGGCTAAATGGTTCGACTGGGCAAAAATCTGGATGGATGATAACGGCTGGCTGATAAAGTAATAGAGAAGGTGGGGCTAAAACATTAATTTCATGACCCGGTTATTCGGCATCCGCCGAAGTAACGATGTTGAGTAACTCGTTCAACTCATCTACCTTGTCTGACGAGCCCAGGTGCTCATACGCGCTGATAAGGTTACGGATTACGCGTTTGATGATATCCGTATTGGAGCAGGGTTCGTAAAACTGCTTATCGTATTGCAGGTTAAGCTGTTTCAGGAACATGTCCACATCACGGCGGCCAAATATCATCCCTTTGTTAAATGCATTGATATAGAATAATATTCCACCATCAAATTCCGTTTCGCGACTTTCATCAAGGTAGGCTAATATGAAATGCTGGGGCAGGTTTACGCCATATACCGGTATGTCCAGCTTTTGTGCAATAATAGAGTAGATGATAGCCAGCGATATCTGGTTTCCCTTTTTAGTTTCCAGTACCTGGCTGATATAGCTGTTCTGCGGGTCGCGGTGATTGGTGGTATTGCCGCTAAATCCGTGTATGCTATACAGGATATGGTTAACAAGCTTTATCTGCTCTACGGGGCTACCTTCGTTGTTCATTTGTATCCATATATCCCTTTTAATGGCCTCTATCTGGTTGATCACTTTTTGCTCATCCAGGTCGGGGTATTGGTAACGGTTAATGATAAGAATACCCCTAAGCAGATCGAAAGAGCCGCCATGGTACCACAGTTCCAGGTCTTTTTTTAGCGTGGTAAATTGTATCTCGTGTACCAGGTTGGCAATACGCTCCTGTTGTATGGCGTCAAAAGCTTCTGTAAAAGCAGTTTCCAGATATTCTATCGCTTCCGTACCGTATGAAAACAACTTTTCATGCACATGATTGTATATCTCTGCATCAGGGTCGTCGAGAAGGCGGATAAGGGATTTTACTTCCGTAGGATCAATCATATCTCTCTATACTAAAATACTAAACCTTTTGATATTTTTACAGCTATGTTCAATATAACGTTTGCAAAGGATTTTCTGTTGCACCGCCTCACGTCAAAAAACCGTCATGGTTTGCATTCACCATTCATCTATAAACTGGTTGATGAGGTGATCTACGATAAAACAGAAAAGCCCGCTTACCATAAAATTGAACAGGAACGTGATAAACTGCTCATTAACGATAGTTTTATAACGGTTACTGATCTGGGCGCGGGCTCGCATGTGAACAATAACAAGCAAAAAAAGATAAGCGATATTACCCTTAACGCCCTTAAACCGCCGAGCCTTGCCAAGCTGCTATACCGCTTAACCGCTTCTGTTAAGCCTGATAATATTGTAGAGCTGGGTACCTGCCTGGGTATCACCACTCTTTATTTAAACGCCGCCGCGCCAAACGCTAAGATATACACCCTTGAAGGTTGCCCTCAAACGGCGGGCGTGGCTAAAAAAGTTTTTGAAGAAGCAGGTGTAAAACATATCAATGTAATTACCGGTAATTTTGACGATACCCTGCCGGGAATATTGGACGGCCACGAAAAGCTGGACTTTGTTTACATCGACGGAAATCACCAATACGAAGCCACTGTGCGCTATTTTAACTGGTGCCTCCCCAAGGTGCATGAAGGCAGCATGCTTATTTTTGATGACATCTACTGGAGCCCGGGTATGAAAAAGGCTTGGGCTGAGATAAAAGCTCACCCATCTGTTACCGCAACGGTTGATCTGTTCTGGATCGGGTTGGTGTTTTTTAAACCGGGACAAGCCAAAGAGCATTTTAAGATCAGGTTTTAACGGCTTCAAGTATCATTACAGGAGGCGTAAGCGGCATTTTGGAGGTTGTTTGCGACATAAGCTTGACGTGCTTGATTATCCCTGCTATATTGCATCTAATAATTAGCAGCAACCATGAAACATGTTTCCATACTCATTATCAATGAGGCGGTTTTAGCCAGCATTGCCGACCCTCGAATCATATTCACCGGGGTAAACGATTTTTTACAGGCAGCAGGTAAACCACCAGCATTTAAGGTGCAACTGATAGGTTTGGAAAGAGAAGTGCATTTGCATGGCGGGTTATTCACGGTTCATACAGATGCCCTGATCAATGAGGTAAAACATACTGATCTCATCATTATTCCCGCCATATCGGGTGATATAGAAACTACGCTGCAGCTCAACGAGCCATTTGTACCCTGGATAATTGAGCAGCATAAAAAAGGTGCCGAGGTGGCAAGCCTTTGTATCGGTGCCTTTTTGCTGGCCGCTACCGGTTTGCTTGACGGAAAGGAGTGTAGCAGCCATTGGCTTACTGCCCCGCAGTTCAGGGCGATGTTCCCGAAGGTGACGTTGGTTGACGATCGCATTGTTACAGAGCAGAACGGGCTGTACAGCAGCGGGGGTGCCACGTCCTACTGGAACTTGTTATTATACCTGGTTGAGAAATGCGCGGGGCGCGATATGGCCATTATGGCGGCCAAGGTTTATGCCTTGGAGATAGAGCGCAAAAGCCAGTCGCCGTTTATTATGTTCAACGGCCAAAAAGCGCATGAAGACGAGCCGATAAAAAAAGCACAGGAGTTTATTGAAGCCAACATTGCCGACCGTATATCCGTAGAGGACCTGGCCATGCGTTACGCCATAGGCAAACGCCAGTTTGAGCGCCGCTTTAAAAAAGCCACCAACAACAGCCCGCTGGAATATATACAGCGCGTTAAAATAGAGGCTGCCAAAAAGCAGCTGGAAAGCAGCCGTAAAAACGTTAACGAAGTAATGTATGGCGTTGGCTACGCCGATACCAAGGCGTTCCGTACGGTATTTAAAAAGATAACCGGCCTTTCGCCAATTGAATATAAAAGCAAGTACAGCCAGATAAATTAACCGGCGTATTAATGCCGGCCAATATTATTTTTTGCTAAAACTTACCTGGAATAGTTTATTCCATTTTTTGCCGGTAACGAAGATGCGTTTGGTGGCTTTATCATAAGCGATACCGTTAAGTACATCGGCCTCGGTATTACGCTGGCTTTTCGGATACAGGCTGCTCATGTCTGCACGCTGCACCACCGCCCCTGTTTTGGGGTCAATTACCAATATGTTATCGGTATTGTAAACGTTGGCGTACAGCTTGCCATCAATATATTCCAGCTCATTTATTTCGTTTACAGGGCCTTTGTCATCATACACGTCAATGTAACCGGTTTGCTGGTAGGTATCCTTATTCAGGAACCAAATGCGGTTGGTGCTGTCATCCATGTAGATTTTGTTACCATCATAGGTTACGCCCCAGCCTTCTACACCAACATTGTTATTAAAGGTGTTCTTCAGTTCGAAGGTCTTGCGGTCGAAAACGTAGCCTATTTTATCTTTCCAGGTAAGCATCATTATCTTATCGCCAATTACCGCTATACCTTCCGCGAAAACTTTCGGATTGATCAGTTTTTGTTGTAAGATTTTGCCGGTTTGCAGGTTGGTGCGCACCAGTTTAGATTGCCCATCGGCGGGGATACCCGGTGGAGGATCTAAATAACCGCCGCTGCTTTCGTAAAAGCCATTGTCGTTATAAATAAGGCCTTCCGTATACAGGCTGATATCATGCGGGAATACTTTTTGTACTTTGAAGCTTAGTTCTTCAGGGGCCTTGGCAGGCAGCAGCACAATGTTGGTAGTAACATCCTGTATCTTACCTGCCTGGTAAACATGCGCGGTGATCATTCTTGCGCCAAGGGGCAGGCTATCTGTTTTCAGGCTGATGGCTGATGAATCCTTTTTCGAAGCTATCCGTGTCGAATCAAGCATGTAAACCACCGAATCAACCTTGGCATCCTTGGGGAAGGCCAATTTAATGGCAACGGCATCTCCTGTTTTGTAGGTGGTGCCTGCATCGGGTGTAATGGTAAAATCCTGCTGGTTATCTTTATCGCCGTGGCAGCCCCAGGCAAATAACAAAGCAAAGGCTGATAAAAGAACTAATTTTTTTTTCATGGTATCAGGTGGCAGTGGGCCAAAAGGCATCTTCTATATGTTTTATGGTATGCGTATTATTACGGTTAAAAAGCACAGATATTATATCAAACCGAACTTCGCCGGTATGGTTCATTAAATAAATGTATTCGTCGGCTGCCTGTGCCATCAGGCGTTGCTTGCGGTTGTCAACAAAATCTTCGGGCAGGCCAAAGCCGGTACCGCTGCGCGTTTTTACCTCGGTAAATATAATTACCTTGTCGTGATAAGCAATCAGATCTATCTCGGCTTTTCCGAATACCCAGTTTTCGTCCAGTATCTCGTAACCGGCGGCTTCTAAAAACGCTTTAGCCAGCGCTTCGCCTTGTTTACCGAGATCGTTATGGGTAGCCATTATTTGAGGATAACGGATCCTAAGTAATCGGATATATGCTTTTCCACCTTTTTCATGTGCATATATTGGTTCAGCAGTATCTCCTGGTCGGCGGCTTCGGTAGTAGTTTGCAGTTGCTTACGCAGATTCTCGAGTATCTTGCCCACTTTTTGCTTTTTCAAATGGAAAATGGCTCCCAATATGGTGGCCTTCATGTTGGCTTGTTCATCGGGCACCATAATTTTGTGCATCTCGTACCAGTTTTCGCTTAACGCATATTTAGTGGCCAATAAGGTAACGGTTAAATCAACAATGCCTTTATCGGGGTAATGGATAAAATGCTGGTCCTCGGGCAAAACACCATTTTCCAGTTCCTGGCAGTATATTTCTATAAATTGCTTACAAACAGGCTGGTCAAACTCCACGTCGCTCAGTTCGGCAATCATAAAAGGCCCTATGTAGGTGTTGGCGATGCCATCCCAGTCAATCATCTTATTACCGTACAGGAGAAGCAGGCGAACAATTTCTTTTTCCTGGGCGTCCGACTCCCTGACCACTTTTTCCTGCGGTTCATCAAAAAACTGCGGTTCATCGGGCGCGGCAGGCTCGGTGCGAAAGTTTTTGTCGCCATCTTTCTTAGCCTTTGCCTGGCGCATTTTGTTCAGCTCAGATAACAGGGCACGTTCATCTATCTGTAACTGGTTGCTGCACTCTTTAATAAAAACCGATGCCTTTATAGAGTCCGGTATTTTGGAAATGCTTTCCACGATCTCCCTAATAACTTCTGCCTTTTTTATAGGGTCGTTTCCGGCATCTTTTAGCAGGATATCCGTTTTATAAAGGATAAAATCCTTTTTGTTATCCTCTATGTGCTTTTTAAATACGCTGGTACCAAAAGTTTGTACAAACGAATCGGGGTCGTGCCCGTCAGGGAAGAGCACCACTTTTACGTTGAGGCCTTCTTCCAGTATCATATCCAGCCCGCGCAGTGATGCTTTAATGCCCGCCGCGTCGCCATCGTATAAAATAGTAATATTTTTGGTTAAGCGGCCAATCAGGCGTATCTGTTCAACGGTGAGCGATGTGCCCGATGAAGCCACTACGTTCTCTATGCCGGCCTGGTGTACCGATATCACATCCGCGTAACCCTCTACCAGGTAGCAGTTATCCTCCTCGCGAATGGCGCGTTTGGCAAAGTACAGCCCGTAAAGTACGTTTGATTTGTGATAGATCTCCGACTCCGGCGAGTTGACGTATTTAGGTACGTTCTTATCCTTCTTAAGTGTACGCCCGCCAAAGGCGATCACCCTGCCGGTGAAGCTATGGATGGGGAACATGACTCGACCCCGGTAGCGGTCGTACAGCGAGCCATTGTCGCGCTTTACGGATAAGCCGCTGTTCACCAGAAACTCTTCCTGGTAACCATCTTTAAGGGCCTGCCCGGTAAAGGCCTCCCATTGGTCGGGCGAGTAGCCTAACTCAAATTTTTTAATGGTATCGGCGCTAAAGCCACGTTCCTTGAAATAACTTAGGCCAATGCTTTTGCCTTCATCTGTTTCCAGCAAGCTTTCATGGAAAAATTTAGCCGCGTAGCCCGATACGATTATTAAACTCTCGCGCCGGTTATCTTCTTCGCGGTTCTCTTTGTGTTCAACCGTTTCCTCTACCTCAATGCTATACTTTTTAGCCAGCCATTTTAAAGCCTCAGGGTAGGTGAACTTTTCCAGCTCCATTAAAAATGTTACGGCACTGCCGCCTTTTCCGGATGAAAAGTCTTTAAAAATACCCTTGGCCGGAGATACCGTGAACGATGGTGTTTTCTCGTTTACGAAAGGAGATAGTCCTATAAAATTGGCGCCGCGTTTTTTTAGCTGTACAAACTCGCCTATCACCTCCACAATATCTGTGGCTTCCATTATGCGGTCGATAGTTGGCTTGGTGATCATGCGTGGCTAAAAAATGCGGGCTGCAAAATTAGTGTTTTGCGGCTTTTATAAAGGTATGAAATTCTAATTAAATGGCTTTATCGGGCGTGATGTAACCCAATCAATCACCTAATTCAGCGTAAAAAGATTGTAAGGGAGAAGCTTAGCGGTAGCTTTTACAAATTTCCTGTATGGTTGCGCTGATGGGCCTGAACTGATGGTTAACGGACTTCCTGATCTTACTGTTGTCGAACTCACGCGTTACAGATGCCGCCCTGGCGCTAACTTTATCTATGGCCGGGCTGCTGCCGGTAACCGCTCCCCAAAGTGCCGCGGCACGCCAGGCAACCTCCATCATCCAGGGGCGGGCAAGTTTCACTGGCGCCTTAACAGCCATACATTCGGCAATTTCTGTAAAAAGTTGTTTGTAGGCACGGTTTTCTCCGTTAATGATAAACCGTTCGGCGGTAATATCGCTTTCCATTAACGCGATCATGCATTTGGCTACATCACCTACATCCACAAAGCCCATGGTGCCTTCGGTATAATATTTTAGACCATTATGTACGGTTTCGAATATCTGACCGCTGCCTTCTTTGCCGGCGCTGGCACCAATAATAATGGTAGGGTTTACAATAACGGCATCCAACCCTTCGGCTATGCCTCGCCAAACTTCCATTTCGCTTTCCAGTTTAGATAGCGCGTAACCATCGGTTTCGGTAGTGGGGTCGAGATGGTGTTTCTCGCTGATCTTCTCACCCTCCGGCGCCTCGCCAACAGCCGCTACCGAGCTGGTATGTACCATCCGGATGTTGTACAGGTTGCAAAGGTTAACCAGGTTGGCCGTTCCGATGATGTTGGTATGGATCATGGCCTCCTTATCAGCTTGCCGTAAGGAAACAAACGCGGCGCAATTGTACACTTTTGTTACCCCGGTTAAGGCTTCTTCCATCGCGTCCGCATCCAGAAGATCGGCAGTTACCCATTCAATCCTATCACCAAAGGGCTGCAAGATAGCGGGAATGGCAGATGAGGTCCTCTTGCTGCAACGGATGCTATTGCCACGCAGCACCAGCTCTTTTGCCAGTTCTGCACCTAAAAAACCTGTTGCGCCGGTAACGAGAATCATGCTTCAAATATGCGATATTTTTAGATGTGCAGATATGCAAATGGTAGATTAGCCTGCAGTTTGTATCTGAGATTGCTTTTTAAAGTCATTTGCATATTCGCACATTTGCACATCTGCACATCTTTTTTTTCTGCACATTTGCACATCCACATATCTGCACATCCATACCATGTCTTTAGCTGATTTTTTTTCGCCCATAGACCTAAAGAAGATAGTCCCTCAAAACGGTTATTACACCAGCCAGTTGGGGAGTAAAATAGAGCACTATTCTGTTGATTTCCCTTCGATGGAAGACAAGGTGGATATTGCCATTATCGGTGTGCTTGATGATCGTAATGCCGTTAATAACCACGGCTGCGCCCTTGCGCCCGACTACGTGCGCGAAAAGCTTTACCAGCTTTATGAGGGTAGTTACAACACCAAAATAATAGACCTTGGCAATATTGCCCGCGGCGAAACTGTGGTAGATACCTATTACGCGCTAAAAACCGTAGTTGAGGAACTGATGAAGAAAGATATCGTCCCCCTTATTATTGGCGGCGGGCAGGACCTTACTTATGCGCAGTACCTGGGCTACGAGCACTTGGAGCAAAAGGTTGACCTGCTGGTGGTAGATGCACAATTTGACCTGGAGGATGACAGCCATCCGGAAACCATTGAGGCAACTTCTACATCATACCTCAGCAAAATTTTCCTGCACGAGCCTAATTACCTGTTCAATTACAGCAATATGGGTTACCAAACCTATTTTGCCAGTCAGGATAGTTTACGGGTGATGGAGAAATTGTATTTTGATGTACACCGCCTGGGTGAGCTTACACAAAACATAGCTGTATCCGAACCCATTATCCGCAATGCTAATATGCTGAGTTTTGATATGGGCGCCATCCGCTCATCAGACGCGGCAGCCAACGCCAATGCCAAACCAAACGGCTTTTACGGCGAGGAAGCCTGCCAGATATGCCGCTATGCCGGTTTTAGCGATAAGCTGAGCTCAATAGGTTTTTACGAGTTTAACCCGGCGTATGATACCAACGGACAAACGGCCATGCTGCTGTCGCAGATGATATGGTATTTTATTGATGGCTTTTATAACCGAAAGAAAGATTTCCCGCTGAACCCAAGATCGCAATACCTTATCTATAAAACCAGCCTGAAGCATGACGACCACGAATTGGTATTTGTAAAAAGTAAAAAAAGTGATCGGTGGTGGATGCAGGTTCCTTATCCAACGGGAGGGTCAAAAAACGAACGCTTTCACCTGGTGCCATGCCGTTATGAGGATTACCGCACCGCGGTTTCCGGCGAGATGCCGGACCTGTGGTGGCGGACATACCAGAAATTGAACTAAAGGCAATTTAACCAGGCGCTTATCCGTTATAAGTACTTTAATTAATTTAATGAAAAAACTATTGTTCTCTGTGTTGGCGTGCTTACCGGCATTGTCATACGCGCAAACGGCTAAAGATTTTACCATCGATGGTAAAGTAGCTAATGGGCCAATGCCTGCGAAAATTTACCTGGTTTACCGCGTTGGCGATAACAACATTACCGACTCTGCTACCGTGGCAAATGGTACGTTTAACTTTAAGGGTGCTGTTGCAGAACCCATTACTGCCAGCCTTTTTCTCGACCGTAAAAACCTGGGCTTTTCAAAATATATTGATACCAATTTCCCCGATGGGAAGCCCTCAGCAACAGCCGATGGTTTAATGTTTTTTCTGGAACAGGGTGGTATCAACATCAATGTAAAAGACTCTATATCAAAGGCTGATATAACAGGGTCTAAACTCAACGAAGAAAATAAGGAACTCAAAGGCCTGTTGCAGACCATAACCAATAAAGCACAGTCCCTTGCCAATGAGGCCCAAAAGGCTACCGAAACGCAGCAACGCTCGGCAGCTTTTCAGAATAATATGCAGGCCAGGTACAAGGCCCTGCAAGACGAGCAAAAGAATATATTAAAAAACTTTATTAACAGTCACCCTGATAGCTATCTGAGTCTGCTCGCGCTATCCAGCTATGCAGGCCCGTCTCCTGATGTTAATGAGATAGAACCTTTATTTGAGTCGTTATCAGACAAAGTGAAAAAAACTGATGGTGGCATAGCCATGAGGAATGGTATTGAAGGCTTCAAGATAACGGCAATAGGTGCGGTAGCGCCTGATTTTACACAGAATGATGTAAACGGAAAGCCGGTTAGCTTATCATCATTCAGGGGTAAATATGTGTTGCTTGACTTCTGGGCTTCATGGTGCCCGCCATGCCGCCAGGAGAACCCTAATGTGGTTAAGCTGTACAACAAATACCGGGGCAAAAACTTTACGGTATTAGGGGTGTCTTTAGACAAAAACACCGGTAAAGAGGCCTGGCTGGCCGCTATCAAAAGTGATGGGCTTACCTGGACACAGGTATCAGACCTGCAATACTGGAACAACATGGCGGCTAAACTTTATAACGTACAATCCATCCCTTCAAACTTTTTGATCGATCCGCAGGGGAAGATCGTTGCCAAAAACCTTCGCGGTGATGATCTGGATGCTGCATTAGAGAAATATTTAGGTAAGATTTGATTTTAGCGGTTTTTACCGCATATTGCAGCAATAACTAAACTAAAACATGAAAAAATTAATATTCGGAGCTTTGGCTATACTCCCGGCTATCGCTTCGGCACAAACCGGAAAATTTACTATACAAGGCAAGTTAGGCCACATCAGCGCGCCTGCTAAAGCTTATCTGCAATACCGTAAGGATGGTAACATAGCCGTTGATTCGGCCGTGTTACAAGATGGAAAATTCACTTTTACAGGCGATGCCGGTACCGTGCCCATGAGCGGTTATTTGTTGCTGAACAAAAAAGGCGATGGCATGCGTAAATCACGCGACTACCATTCGGTTTTTATTGAACCTGGAACCATTACCGTCACATCGGCTGATACCTTGAAGAGTGCTGTTATTACCGGTACCAAAACCAACAAGGAAAGCGCAGAACTACAGGTTGCATTAAAACCCGTAAACGACGCCTATACAGCTTTGGAAGAAAAACAGAAAAATGCTACTGACGTTCAGAAAGAGGCTTTAGCTAAGCAGGAAAAAGCTATCGAGAAGCAGGAGGCGGCCATTAATAAGAAGTTTATTAAAGAACATCCCGGCTCTTACCTTAGCCTTAGCGCCCTGCAGTCATTCGCTTACAGTGCCGATTATACCGAACTGGCTCCATTATATGAGGGTTTATCACCAGAGATAAAGGCCTCAACCGGTGGTAAAGAGTTTGGCGAGCTTTTACCTAAGCTAAAAGCGGTAGCTTTAGGTGCTACCGCGCCTGAGTTTACCGAAACAGATACGGCAGGTAAAGCAGTGGCTCTTTCGTCTTTCCGTGGTAAATACCTGCTGGTTGATTTTTGGGCTTCATGGTGCGGCCCATGCCGTATGGAAAACCCAAATGTGGTAAAAGCTTATAACAAGTATAAAAACAAGAATTTCACTATCCTGGGTGTGTCTTTAGACCGTCCAAATGCTAAAGCGGCATGGTTAGGAGCCATCCATAAAGATGGATTAACCTGGACACAGGTATCTGACTTGCAATTCTGGAACAGCAAGGCTGCCGCGTTGTACGGTGTACGTGCCATACCGCAAAATTTCCTGATCGACCCGAATGGAAAGATCATCGGTAAAAACCTTACCGGCGGAGATCTGGAAAACAAGCTGGAAGAACTATTTGGGAAAATATAATTGAGTCATTATGCTTCGCGTCATTGAGTCATTGTATTGACGCGCCGAAATTGAGTAATTATAAAACAAAAGGGCGGAATTGTTTATGCAACTCAGCCCTTTTGTTTTCTGAACTATTCCAATGACTCAATGACCTAATGATCAATGACTTCCTAAAGGAGATCAAACCCGATATCTTTTCTAAAATAAATACCATCGTAATAGATACGTGCGGCGTCGGCAGTGGCTTGTTGCAGGGCGTTAAACATATTATCCTGTAAGCTGCTGATGGCTAACACCCGGCCGCCGGTTGCCTGCACTTCATCGCCAACCTGCGTGGTGCCGGCATGGAATACATGCGAATCGCGCACATTTTCCATACCGGTGATGGTTTTATTTTTCAGGTATTCGCCAGGATAGCCACCGGCAACGCATACTACGGTCGCGGCGGTTTTTGGAGAGATAACCAGTTCTTTCTCGTGCAGGTTGCCTTCGGCTACACCTTGTAGTAAGTCAATAAAATCACTTTCTATGCGCAGCATTACGCTTTCGGTTTCCGGGTCGCCCATGCGGCAATTGTATTCTATCACCCAGGGCTCGCCGTGAGTATTCATCAGGCCAATAAAGATAAATCCTTTATAAGGGATGCCCTCTTTTTTCAAACCCTCAATAGTAGGGATAATTACCTTTTGCTCAACCTTCTGCATAAATGCTTCGTCGGCAAATGGTACCGGTGAAATAGAACCCATACCGCCTGTATTGAGGCCGGTATCGCCTTCGCCTATGCGTTTGTAATCTTTAGCTTCCGGCAATATTTTATAGCTGTTGCCATCTGTCATCACAAAAACCGAGAGTTCAATACCTTGTAAAAACTGTTCTACAACCACCTTTGAGCTGGCATCGCCAAATTTGGCTTCGGTAAGCATAGCGTTCAGTTCCTGCTTGGCTTCTTCAAGGCTAAGGCATATCAGTACACCTTTACCTGCGGCAAGCCCGTCGGCTTTTAAAACGATGGGTAAACCGGCAGTTGCCAGGTAATCCATACCTTCCTGTAAAGTATCGCGGGTAAAGGTTTTTGAGGCAGCGGTAGGCACGCCGTTACGCTGCATAAATTCTTTCGAGAAATCCTTACTTCCCTCAAGCTGCGCCGCCTCTTGCTGCGGGCCAACTACGGGGATGTTCTTTAATTGCTCATCAGCCAAAAAGAAATCATGAATACCTTTTACCAGCGGCTCCTCGGGGCCAACCAGCACCAGGTTAATATCATTAGCCAAAGCAAATGTCTTAATACCTTCAAAATCGGTAACTTTAAGGTTTACGTTTGTACCATAAGCGCCGGTGCCCGCATTGCCCGGAGCAATATACAGATTGGTGCATTTGGGGCTTTGGGCAATCTTCCAGGCGAAGGCACTTTCCCTTCCACCCGAACCAAGGATGAGGATATTCATGCGGGCAAATGTACGATTTGATGTGCAAATATGCAGATGTGCAAATGTGCAGGTGAATTTTAATAATGCAGGCAGCATGCCATATTAACCATCTGCATATTAAACACATGCTAATAAATCTGCACATCTGCATATTTGCACACCTGCACATCAGATAATTCGCCTCAAAACCTTACCTTTGCCTGTCAAAATGACTTTATAATTGCATTGGCTTAATTGTTGAGTTGGGTGCACCATATATAAATTAATATGTTAGATTTTTTCAGTAAGCTTTTCGGAAGCAAATCAGAGCGCGATGTTAAAGGGATAACGCCTATAGTTGAGAAAATAAAGGCCGCTTATGCCCAACTTGACCAGCTGAGCAACGATGAGCTTCGGGCTAAAACCATAGGATTTAAAGAAACCATTGCTGCCGGCCTTTCCGGTATCGATAGCGAAATAAAAGCGATAAAAGACCGCACCGAAAACGAGCCCGAAATGGACGTAAACGAGAAAGTAAACTTGTTTACTCAATTGGATAAGTTGGAGAAAGACCGCAACAAAGAGCTGGAAGAAATTTTAATGAATATCCTTCCTGAGGCTTTTGCGGTGGTTAAAGAAACTGCCCGTCGTTTTAGCGGTAACCCAACTATTGAGGTTACGGCAACTGAGTTTGACCGCCAGTTAGCTGCACGCAAAAACAACGTTATTATTAAGGGAGATAAAGCCATTCACCATAATACCTGGCTTGCTGCCGGTAATGAGGTTACCTGGAACATGGTACATTATGATGTGCAGCTGATAGGCGGTATTGTATTGCACCAGGGTAAAATTGCCGAGATGGCAACCGGTGAAGGTAAAACATTGGTAGCCACGCTGCCTGCATACCTTAATGCATTGGCCGGCCAGGGTGTACACATTGTAACCGTGAACGATTACCTTGCCCGTCGCGATAGCGAGTGGATGGGCCCGTTGTATGAGTTCCACGGTTTATCTGTTGATTGTATTGATAAGCACGAGCCAAACTCTGAAGAGCGCCGCCAGGCTTATTTAGCTGATATTACTTTTGGTACCAACAACGAGTTTGGTTTCGACTACCTGCGTGACAACATGACACGTAGCCCGGAAGAACTGGTACAACGCAAGCTGCACTACGCCATGGTGGATGAGGTTGACTCCGTATTAGTGGATGATGCCCGTACGCCGTTGATCATCTCCGGCCCCATCCCACGTGGTGATGAGCATGAGTTTTATGAGTTAAAACCACGCATTGAGCGTTTGGTTAACGCACAAAAGGCGTATGTAAATACCGTACTGAACGAAGCTAAGAAAGCCATTAACGAAGGCAAGACCGGTGTTGATGAAGGTGGTTTGGCTTTGATACGTGCACACCGTGCCCTGCCTAAGAATAAGGCATTGATCAAGTTCCTGAGCGAAGGCGCTAACCGTACCGTACTACAAAAAACTGAGAACTACTACATGCAAGACCAGGGCAAAGAAATGCCTAAGGTTGACTCTGAATTGTTCTTTATTATTGATGAAAAGAGCAACTCGGTAGAATTATCAGAAAAAGGTATTGAGTTGATCACCGCATCAGGCGAGGATCCAAACTTCTTTGTGATGCCTGATGTAGGTACCGAGATAGCCAAGATTGAAAAATCAGACCTTCCTGCCGAAGAAAAACTGGCTAAGAAAGACGAACTGATGCGCGATTTCTCTATCAAATCAGAACGTATCCACTCGGTTAACCAGTTATTAAAAGCGTATACTTTATTCGAAAAAGATACCGAATACATTCTTGATGAAGGTAAAGTTAAGATAGTTGACGAGCAAACAGGCCGTGTATTGGATGGCCGCCGATACTCTGATGGGTTACACCAGGCTATTGAGGCTAAAGAGAACGTTAAGGTTGAGGATGCTACCCAAACTTTTGCAACTATTACCCTGCAAAACTATTTCAGGATGTACCACAAGCTTTGCGGTATGACCGGTACCGCAGTTACCGAGGCTGGTGAGTTTTGGCAGATATACAAGCTGGATGTGGTTGAAATACCAACCAACACCCCAACCGCACGCGAGGATAAACAAGACCTGGTTTACCGTACCGTTCGCGAAAAGTACAACGCTGTTGCCGCCGAGATAGAGGAATTGACTAAAGCAGGTCGCCCGGTGCTGGTGGGTACAACATCAGTAGAGATCTCAGAATTACTAAGCCGTATGCTTAAGCTGCGCGGCATTAAACATAACGTACTGAATGCCAAGTTGCACCAGCGCGAAGCCGATATTGTGGCCGAAGCTGGTAAAGCAGGTACCGTAACCATTGCTACCAATATGGCTGGCCGTGGTACGGATATCAAATTAGGCCCAGGCGTTAAAGAAGCCGGCGGTTTAGCCATCATCGGTACCGAGCGCCATGAGTCGCGCCGTGTTGACAGGCAGTTGCGTGGTCGTGCGGGTCGCCAGGGTGATACAGGTTCTTCACAGTTTTTTGTATCGCTTGAGGATAACCTGATGCGTTTATTTGGTTCGGAGCGTATCTCTAACCTGATGGTACGTATGGGTATTGAAGATGGTGAAGTGATCCAACACTCCATGATCTCAAAATCAATTGAGCGTGCACAGAAAAAGGTAGAAGAGAACAACTTTGGTATACGTAAACGCTTGCTGGAGTATGACGACGTGATGAACTCGCAGCGTACAGTTATCTACGCTAAACGTAAGAACGCGCTGTTCGGCGATCGTTTGGATGTGGATATCAGCAACACAATTTTCGATGTTATTGAAGATATCGTAACGGAATATAAAGAAGGTAACAACTTTGAAGGCTTCCAGTTAGAGATCATCCGTATCTTCTCTGTTGATACAGAGATAACCGCTGAAGAATTTGCGAATACCCCGCTGCCAAAACTGGTAGATAGTACCTTTATTGAAGTAAGCGAGTTCTACAAACGCAAAGCTGAAACAATAGCGCAGCAAGCTTATCCTGTTTTAAAAGATGTTTACGAAACCCGCGGGCAGTACGTAGAGAGCATTGTTGTTCCGTTTACGGATGGCGTACATGGCATGCAGGTAGCTGTGCCGTTGAAAAAGGCGGTAGAAAACCACGGCCAGGAAGTATTTAAATCTTTCGAGAAAAACGTAACCCTTTCATTGATTGACGATGCCTGGAAAGAGCACCTGCGTGAGATGGATGAGTTGAAACAATCGGTACAGAACGCCGTTTACGAGCAAAAGGATCCGCTTTTGGTATACAAGTTTGAAGCATTTGAACTTTTCCGCCAGATGCTGGCCAGCGTAAATAAAGAGTTGATGAGCTTCCTGTTCAGAGGTGGTATCGCGGTACAGCAGGCACCAGAGCAGGTTCGCGAAGCGGCACCGGCACCTAAAACAGATATGCGCCAGATGCGCACCTCAAAACCTGAGATGGTAGACCAAAGCGGTTTACCGATGGAGGAGATGCAGCAGGAGATACAAAAGCCCAGCCCGGTAAAGGCTGAGCAAAAGATAGGCAGGAACGACCCTTGCCCATGCGGTAGCGGCAAAAAATACAAAAACTGCCACGGCATAGGGCAGAATTAAGGAAGGCCCAAAACCGTCGTAAGTGTCAGTCTGAGCTTGTCGAAGACTTAACACCAGATGGTTCGAGAGGCTCACCATGACAATTTAAAATAACCACGCGTCATTGCGAGGAACGAAGCAATCTCCATACTACGCTTCGCTTCTCGCATTGACGGTTTAAAGGAACAATACTATGAAGAAAGCAATATTTGATCATAAAGCTATCCCGGCAGGTATCAAATATTGCTTTTTGCTTTTACTGCTTTTTGCATCTGTAAAAGGCTTTGGGCAAACCAGGGGCAAGGTACAGGTAGTGGCACCTCCATTATTTGATACCCTGCTGGCCAAACGCGCCACGCTGAATAGCGGTAAGGCTTTGTCAGGTAATGGTGGCTATTCTTCTTCTTACGGGTACCGGGTGCAGATTTATAGCGGGAGGAACCGCACTGCTGCTTTTAACGCGCAGGCCAAATGTAACCGTGAACTTCCAGAGATGCGTACTTATATCAGCTACCGCGAGCCTAATTTTAAAGTACTTGCCGGAGACTTCCGTACAAGGCTCGAAGCAGAGCGTATGAAACAGCAGCTACTCGCGTTGTTCCCAACCATATTTATAATTCCGGGGAAAATTAATCCACCAAAAACAGTTGTCACCAATGATTAAAGAGAAGATACAGCAATTAGCTAAAGAGATATTTGATGATGTTGTTGCTAACCGCAGGCATTTGCATGCCCACCCGGAGCTGTCTTTCCATGAGGTGGAAACTTCTGTTTTTGTGGCCCGCAAGCTGGAAGAACTGGGTATTGAATATCACAAAATGGCTGATACCGGTTTAGTCGCCCTCATTAAAGGCGATAAACCGGGCGACAAAGTAGTTGCCCTGCGTGCAGATATGGACGCGCTGCCAATTTTAGAGGCTAATGATGTTTCCTATAAATCGCAAAATGAGGGCGTAATGCACGCTTGCGGACATGATGTACATACTTCATCATTGTTAGGTGTTGCCAAAATACTTACCGAGATTAAAAGCGAATTTGGTGGCACGGTAAAATTCATCTTTCAACCGGCGGAAGAAAAGCTTCCGGGAGGCGCCAGCCTCATGATCAAGGAAGGTGTGCTGGAAAATCCAAAGCCATCAGCTGTTATTGGTCAGCACGTAATGCCGCTGATAGATGCGGGCAAAGTAGGTTTCCGCGCGGGCAAGTACATGGCCAGCACCGATGAATTATATGTTACCGTAAAAGGTAAAGGCGGCCATGGTGCGCAACCACAACAGAATGTAGACCCGGTAATTATTACTGCGCATATATTAACGGCCCTGCAGCAGGTAGTGAGCCGTTTTGCCGATCCTAAAAGCCCTTCGGTGCTATCATTCGGTAAGGTTATCGCCAACGGGGCAACCAACGTTATCCCGAACGAGGTTTATCTGGAAGGTACCTTCCGTACCATGGATGAACAATGGCGTAATGACGCACATGTGAAGATGAAAAAAATGGCCGAAGGTATTGCCGAAAGTATGGGCGGCAGCTGCGATTTCAAAATCATGAAAGGTTATCCATTTCTCATTAACGAAGAGAAATTGACCGCGCAGGTACGTGGCTTTGCCGAAGATTTCTTAGGCAAAGAGAACGTCCTCGACCTGGATATATGGATGGCTGCTGAAGATTTTGCCTACTATTCTCAAGTGGCAAACTCCTGCTTCTACCGCTTAGGCACACGGAACGAGGCTCGTGGCATCACCTCATCGGTACATACTCCAACCTTTGATATTGAGGAAAGCGCATTGGAGCAAAGCGTTGGCCTGATGGCTTACATTGCCGTTAAGCAGTTAGGGAATTAATTAGTTCATAGGCCATGGTTGATAGTCCATGGAAAACTGTGCATCAAACACTATGGTCTATTGACCATCGACTATGGACTTCTATATGAACAAAAAAGCACTCATCGCCCTCTGCCTCATACTTTCCGCTTTTACCTTAAAGGCACAGCAGATACAGCGCTTTAACCCCGATACCATTCGTACCATCGTGATCGATTCTGCAGTGAACATTGTTTCACACCGGTTAAACGCGCAGGATTTTATTGACGCTGTTGTACATGATACCAGCTTTTACAAGGCTTTCCAAAATATGAAGCGGTACGCCTTTACTGCCGAGAACCGCATTTACACCTATGATAAACAGAATAAGGTAAACGGTAAGATCTACCGGAAAATAAGGCACGATTTTGTGAACGGCAAGCGCCAAACCACTTACCTTATTAACCAGGATGAGGGAGCCGTTAAAAAGAAGAACGGTAAATATGAGTTGTATACCGTTGAGATGTTCGATTACATCTTTATGAATGCCTACAACTCTGATTTCAGCAGTGGTTCGCCATCATCCGCCCCGGGCAAGGGGAAAAACGCTGGTTACAAAGCCAAGTTAAAAGCGTTGGTATTTACACCCGGCAGGCGCATATCTGGCATACCATTTATCAGCAGCAAAACAGAAATTTTTGGACCGGAATTGCGACAATACTATAATTACGAATTTGCCCGGGGAACCTATATGGATAGCATCCCGGTTTATCGTTTTAAGGTGATCAAAAAGCCCAGTACGGCCGATGATGATACCATGATCAAAGAGATGACGACCATCTTTGATATGAATACTTTCCAGATATTGGGACGGTATATTGACATGAAGTTCAGCAATATGTTTGTGGATTTCAATGTGCAAATGGATATTGAGCTAAACCGCTTTGACGGAGAATTACTACCAACAAAAATTACTTATCAAGGTAATTGGGATATTCCTTTCCATAAAGAGGAACGCGCCAGCTTTTTGATCGTGCAGAAGGATTACAACAAAGCCCCCTAAAGAAAAACGACGTCATCCTGAACTTGTTTCAGGATCCCACACGCTTAGACCTACTTGTGGGATGCCGAAATAAATTCGGCATAACGATCAGTTTATCTATCACCCCATTGAAATATTAACGTTCAGAGATACTTCTCGCACCTGGTAATACTTCTATCCTGAATTAAGTTTCTAATTTTGCGCTCCATCAAAAGGAGCATAGCAAATGAGACGTGTTACAGACGGCAACCGGAATATCAGCGCCATATTGGCGTTCATCCTTATTCCTATATCGGGGTTCGCGATGGACGTTTATGTGCCATCGTTCCCGGCTATGGTGCATGATCTGGGTACATCGGTATCTAATGTGCGCCTCACCATGACCATTTTTCTCATTAGCTACGGTGTATCGCAGTTATTCGTGGGCAGTATTATTGACAGCTATGGGCGTTACAAGCTTGGCCTGGCATCGCTTGCCGCGTTTATTGTTACTAACCTGGTTATTGTAAGCACTCATAGCATCGAGCTGATATTTGTGATGCGGGCTTTGCAGGGATTCCTAATCTCTATCATCATGGTTTCAAAGCGCTCCCTGTTTATAGATGTATTTGAGGGAGATAAACAAAAGCATTATACCAGCCTGTTATCTGTAGTTTGGTCGGCCGCGCCGGTGATAGCACCTTTTTTGGGCGGATACCTGCAACATGTTTTCGCATGGCGGGCAAATTTCTACTTCCTGGCTATTTATACCTTTGTAATGTTGCTGTTAGAGCTGAGTTATAGCGGAGAAACTTTAGCCCGTACCAAGCCCTTCCATTTAGCGTCGGTTGTAAACACCTATAAAAAGATGATCACCGCGCCCGATTTTGCATATGGCATAGTAGTGCTTGGGCTTAGCTATTCTATGGCCATTATCTTTGGTATGTCGGCCCCTTTCTTTATCGAGAACGTATTTCATTATTCGCCGGTTGTTACCGGTTATGCGGCGCTAAGCTCGGGCGTGGCTTTGCTGCTTGGTGGTATGCTGAGCAAATCTATGATAGCCCGTAATTTCATGGCTAAGTTGATTATAGCTAATTTACTACAAGCCGTGTTTGCAATAGCTATGTTTGTTACGGCAGGTTGGTTCAGCAGCATTTACGCCATCATGTTCTTTGTAATAAGCCTGCATTTTTTGATGGGTTTTATGTACAATATTTATTTTACCTACTGCCTAACGCGCTTTCCGGAAAATGCCGGTGTTTCCGGCGGGATAACCAGTGGTGGCGGTTACATCGTAACATCGTTTTTCAGTTATCTACTGGCCAACACCCTTAACATACATAACCAGCAAACCTTTGCTATCAGTTATATAGTTCTCATCATATTAATTGGCGTAATGCTGTTACTGCTCAGGCGGTATTTAAACAGCAAAAAGATATATCAGCAGGTTGCCGGGAATATGTAGCGGTCTGGGATGGTATAAAAAAACGCCCCTGTTAAGGAGCGTTTTTTTATGATCTTTTTTGCAGGGCGCTTGCTGCCGGCTCATCCAGGAACCATTGAATATCGGCGCTCCTAATTAACTGCGCCGGGTATTCCTCAATGTTGGTGTCATCTTCCAGAATGTGTTTAACGGCCTCGGCTTTGCCCTGGCCGTAAACCAAGAAGGCAATGTGCTGTGCATTGTTTATCAAAGGAGCAGTGAATGTTATGCGGTTCATTTTTACCTCATCAATATATAATGCCTGTACCGATGCGCTTTCGTCATGCAATACACTGGTATGCGGGAATAGCGAAGCGGTATGCGAATTATCTCCCAAACCCAAAATGATAAGGTCAAATTCAGCTTTTTCGCCATCAAAGAAATCCGCGATCTTTTCGGTGTACTCTTTGGCTGCCTCTTCGGCGCCAAGATCAGTCTGCATCGGAAAAACATGCGAAGGATCAATCCCCAGTGGATCAAATAAGGTTTGTTTGGCCATGAGATAATTGCTCTGCGAGTCGGTTAAAGGGACATCGCGCTCATCGCCAAAAAAGAAGAACACTTTATTCCATTCTATCTTATCGCGGTATTCGCTGGCCAGCAGCTCATGCAGTTTCTTTGGTGAACTACCACCGCTAAGGGCGACCGCAAAACGGTCGTTAGCTTCAATTGCTTCCTTGGCACGTTCTGCGAAGTAGGCAGCTAATGCGGCTAAAACTTCGGTATCTGTTTTAAAAACGTTCAGTCTCATGAGCTTATTTTTTACCGTTAACCGGCAGGGTGAACCAATTGAAGCCATCGCGGGCAATTAAAGCTTCTGCAGATTCCGGGCCCCAAGAGTCGGCGCTATAGTTAGGGAAATTAAGGCTTTTTTTGTTTTGCCATGTATTCAAAATAGGCATAACCAATTCCCATGCAGCTTCCACCTGGTCGCCACGCATAAACAGCGTTTGGTCGCCCAGCATGGTATCCAAAATCAAAGTTTCATAAGCTTCGGGTGCCTGGTTAGTGTAAGTCCCTTTGTAATCGAATACCATATCAACGGCATTCAGCACCATATCAATACCCGGGCGTTTAGCCTGTACCTGTAAACGGATACTCATTTCCGGCTGTATGCTGATAATGAGCCTGTTCTGTTGCCAGCTTTCGGCAGCCTCGGTTGGGAATATCAAGTGCGGTACATCCTTAAACTGAATGGTTATTACCGATGACGACTGGTGCATACGTTTACCTGTACGCAGGTAGAACGGCACACCTTGCCAACGCCAGTTATCTATAAAGAACTTGATAGCGGCGAAAGTTTCGGTGTTTGATTGCGGATCTACCTTCGGCTCGTCGCGGTAGCCCGGTACTTCCTGGCCTTTCATCCAGCCGCTTCCATATTGGCCACGCACGGCCGAGTTACGCACATCTTCAGGGGTAAACCTACGCATAGCACGTAAAACATCCACCTTACGGTCGCGCACCTCATCGGCGTTAAAGCTAACCGGCGGCTCCATGGCTATGTGGCAAAGTAATTGCAGCAGGTGATTCTGGATCATATCGCGCATAGCGCCGGATCCATCGTAATAATCGCCACGTTCTTCAACACCCAGTTGCTCGGTAACCGAAATTTGCACATGCTCTATGTAGTTACGGTTCCAAAGCGGTTCCATAATAGAGTTGGCAAAGCGGAAAGCCATAATATTTTGTACGGTCTCTTTACCAAGATAATGGTCAATGCGATAGATCTGGCACTCATCAAAAATACCTTTTAGCAACTCGTTAAGGTCTTTGGCTGATTCCAGGTCGTGGCCGAAAGGTTTCTCAATGATAATGCGTACGCGGTTTTTATCTTCAGCAAGTTTGGCTTTAGATATGTTTGACGCGATAATAGGGAAGAAGTTTGGCGCTACTGCAAGGTAAAATAACACATTTGCGGTTGTTTTCCACTCTTTGTTATGCTGCTCAATACGTTTACCAAACTCTTTGTAGGTTTCGGCATTAGTTGCATCAGATACCTGGTAGTATATGTTTGCTGAGAATTCGGCCCATTGCTTTTCATCGGCCTTGCCGCTGCGCGAGAACTGGTTGATATCCTTATAAAGGTTATCGCGGAACTGCTCATCTGTAAGTTTGGTACGGCCGGTACCGATTATGGAAAATTGCTTGGGCATCCAACCATCCAAAAACAGGTTGTATAGTGCAGGTGCAATTTTGCGTGCATTAAGGTCGCCGGTGCCGCCAAAGATGATAAATATGGTAGGATCGGCCTTTGCGTTGTTGTTGCTCATTGTTGTGTTTTTTGGAGAGTCAAGAATTAAGAGTCAAGAATCAAGACAGAACTTGATCGATGCTTTTATCTTGTCTCTTGATTCTTATCTCTTGACTCTGGTCTCTCTTATTTCTCCGGTGCCCATTGTGTGTGGAACGTGCCTTCTTTACCTATCAGCTCATAAGTATGCGCACCAAAGTAGTCGCGCTGTGCCTGGGTAAGGTTTGATGGTAAACGCTCTGTACGGAAGGCATCAAAATAGCTTAGTGATGCCGCGTAGCCCGGCGCAGCAATACCTGCATTAACGGCTGCTGATACTACCTTGCGGATGCCCGCTAAAGTACCCTCAACCAGTTTGGCTACCTCGGCGTCAAGCAACAGATGCTTCAGGTTTTTATCCTTACCGTAGGCGTTGTAAATATTCTCCAGGAATTTAGAGCGGATGATACAGCCACCTCTCCAGATCTTAGCGATCTCATCCAAATGAAGATCATACTGGTACTCCTCAGACGCTCTGGACAGCATGTGCATGCCTTGCGCATAGCTGATGATCATGGTGAAATAGAAAGCGTTTTCTAAAGCATCTAAAAGCTCTTGGTTATCGCCTTCAATTTGCTGATGATCGTTCTTGCTGTAAATGCCGGCTGCCTGGGTACGTAATTCTTTGTATTTAGACAGATCGCGCATAGATACGGCAACGTCTACCGTTGGGATAGGTGCCTGCAGGTCCATAGCGCTTTGTGAGGTCCATTTGCCGGTACCTTTGGCGCGGGCTTCGTCTTTAATATCATCCAGCAGCAAGTGATCGGTACCAGGTGCTTTGTATTTGAAAATATCTTTGGTGATATCCAAAAGGAATGATTGCGCACGGCCTTCGTTCCAATCTGCGAATACTTTACCAATAGCCTCGTTATCCATTTTAAGACCTTTTTGCATGATCTCGTAGGTTTCGGCTATGAGTTCCATAATACCGTATTCGATGCCGTTGTGCACCATCTTCACGAAGTGGCCTGATGCGCCCGGGCCAATGTAAGTAACACATGGCTCGCCGTTTACTTTAGCCGCGATGGCTTCAAAAATCGGCTTCATTACCGCATAGGCATCTTTATCGCCACCCGGCATCATACTTGGGCCACGGCGTGCGCCTTCTTCGCCACCCGATACACCCATGCCGAAGAAATGCAGTCCTTTGGCTTCCAGTTCTTCTACACGGCGGTTGGTATCAGTAAAATGCGAGTTACCGCCATCTATTAAAATATCGCCTTTATCAAGCAATGGTGTAAGTTCTTCAATAACGCTGTCAACAGGTTTACCTGCAGGTACCAGCATCATAATGGCGCGCGGTGTTTTCAGGTTCAGGATAAATTCCTTTACATCTAAAAAACCCTTAACTTGAAGGTCGCCGCCTTCTTTATTTAATGAATCTACCTTTCCGGCATCTTTATCGTGCCCGGCAACGGCAAAACCGTGGTCAGCCATGTTAAGCAGCAAGCTGCGGCCCATTACACCAAGGCCTATCATGCCAAAAGCATATTTATCTGTTGTGCTCATTTCTTGTTGTGTTGAATTTCTTGTTTTAAATCTTCAAGTATCTTTTTGGTTGTTTCGAAACCGGTATGCTGGTAAGCCCGCATGCCCAATTTGCCTGCGGCTAAAGCAAACATCTTCCTGTCGTCAAAGTAAACACACTCTGAGGGTTGCGCCATAGCCACGCCCATTGCCAATTTAAAAATAGCAGGGTCGGGTTTGCGGATGCCTACTTCGCATGAGGAGATAAAGGCATCAAACACCTCGTGCAGTTTGAACTTTTTGATACGATAATCATTCAGTTCCTTACCCTCGTTATTGATGGCCATGATCTTAAAGCCGGATGTTTTTTTCCATTCCTTAAGCCAGGCAAGCATATCAGGCAGTTCCTTTGATTGCTCAAACATGAAGTTCTTAAAATCCTCACGGGTAAAATCGCGCGGATGGTTAAAAACTACGGTATCCAGGTAATCGTCAAGGTCTACACCGGCAGCCTCATACACGTTAAAGATAAACGTGTGCAGCTCTTTCACCTCGTTATAATCGAGGCCGAATTTGCGTGCAGCTTCCTCGCGCGACTCATGGCCCCAGCCATTGGTAAGCAAAACCCCGCCGATATCGAAAAACAGGAATTTAACAGATGTTGCTTCCATCGGTTTATTACTTGTTTTTCTGATCTTCTATGGCTTTCAAAAGTTTCTCGAAAGGCTTGTTGAATTTATCAATACCCTCGTCTTCCAGTTTCTGGGTAATCTCGTCGATGTTAATGCCTGCTGCTTTAACGCGTTGCAATGTCTCAGTAGCTTGTTCTAAACCTAACATTAAGGTGTCGGCAGCAATACCGTGGTCGCGGAAAGCTTCAATGGTTTCCAATGGCACTGTATCAACAGTATCAGGACCGATAAGGGCTTCAACGTATTTAGTGTCTTTAAAAGCAGGGTTTTTGCTGCTGGTACTTGCCCAAAGTAAACGCTGTGGTTTTGCACCTTTAGCTTCCAAAGCTTTCCAGCGCTCTGTGCTAAATACGCGTTTGTATATCTCGTAAGCTTTTTTAGCAGATGCGATAGCCACCTCACCTTTTAAATCGCCAAGGCCTTTTTCATCTAACAGTGGGTCAACCATCACATCAATACGGCTTAAGAAGAAGCTGGCTACTGATGAAATGTGCTCAATGTTATGGCCGGCCGCCAGGTGGTCTTCCAAACCTGAAATGTAGGCTTCGGTAACTTCCTCGTAACGTTGTAAGCCAAACAGCAAAGTAACGTTTACGTTGATACCTTTTGCGATGGTTTCGCGGATAGCCTGCAGGCCCGGTTTGGTACCAGGGATCTTGATCATTACGTTTTTGCGATCAACTTTTTTCCAAAGCTCTTCTGCTTGTTTGGCAGTGCCTTCAGCATCTAAAGCCAGGAAAGGAGATACTTCAAGGCTCACATAACCATCTGCACCAACCACACCTTCGTTATAAAGCGGATTGAAAAGATCGGCAGCTGCCTGTATATCTTTAATGGCTAACTCAAAAAACAAATCCTCTGTTTTTTCGACCGTTTTACCTAACTCTTTTATATCAGCATCATAATCTGAACTGCTAGATATTGCTTTCTCGAATATGGCCGGGTTGGAGGTTACACCTCTAATACCATCCTCATCAATCAACTTTTGCAGTTTACCTGATGAAATGATCTCGCGGTCGATAAAATCAAGCCAGATGCTCTGACCGAACTCGTGAATTTGCTTTACTTTATTTGCCATGATATAATGTATCTGTGTGGTTTTTAAATCGTTATTTATTGTAAGTATAACACTTAGAACAGCCAAATGTGCTGATTAATGTGCTTTATATTGTAATGCTAATCTCCTTATTACGTTTACGGCGTGTCAATTAGCTGTTTAAACTCATGCTTTTATAATTTCTACCGGGTAACCGATAAATAATCCACTCTCTATCACGCCGGTTATTGATTTAATATCGCGCTCAAGTGTTTGGCTTACGTTATCAAAATGGCAATCCAATATCAGGTTATTATTCTCAGTAATTACCGGGCCATCTTTACCTTTTGCGGGGCGTAACACAATGCTGGTTGCCCCCAACTCTTCCAACTTTTGCCCTACCGATACCAATGCCTGTGGGAAAACTTCAACCGGTATTGGAAAATGCGTACATAGCTTATCCACCATCTTTGAATCGTCTACAATAATGTAACTCACAGGGCTTACACTAATCAACAATTTCTCTTTAAACATGGCACCGCCACGTCCTTTTATCAACGAGTGTTTTGGATCAACTTCGTCGGCACCGTCAAATAACCAGGTAGGTTTATGTTCATAAAGGCTGGTAAGCGGGATACCCAGTTTGCTGCAGAACATGGAGATCTCCAGCGAGGTAGGGATGGCTTTGATATTTAATTTTTCGGTTTTAAGGCGTTCGGCAATGGCAAGCAGGGCCATATAAACTGTAGAACCCGAGCCAACGCCAAGGATATCGCCGTCCTTAACCTTTTGGGCAATAAGGCGGGCTACCTTTTGCTTAGCCTCCGGGTTGATGATCTCAGATGACCACTGGAGCCGTTCAATTAAACTATCCATAGTGTATCAAGTAGTTAGTATCAGGTAGCAAGATGATATGTCTGCCCCAGTTACAAACATCTTTATCGGTATTAGGTAGAAAGCATCAAGTAGCAAGCAAACAGTTACCTGTCTATATACTTGCTACTTGATACTATGATTTTATTTTAAAAGCGCTTTCGCTTTAGCTACAACGTTATCAACGGTGAAGCCGAAATGTTTGTACAAGTCGTCAGCCGGTGCAGATTCACCGAAGGTGGTCATACACAAGGTATCACCCTCGTCGGTGGTGTATTTGTGCCAGCCCTGCGGTGATGCCATTTCAATAGCTAAACGTTTTCTGCTTGCTTTAGGCAATACGCTTTCTTTATAGGCCGCGTCCTGTGCCTCAAATAATTCCCATGATGGCATGCTTACCACACGGGTTGAGATGCCTTCTGCTTCCAGTTTTTCCTGTGCCTGCAAGGCCAGGGCAACTTCAGAGCCGGTTGCTAATAATAGCAGATCAGCGTTGCCGCTTTCTTTAGAAACTACATAAGCGCCTTTTTCAAGCTCAGATGCTTTACCGTATTTATCCTGATCAAGAATTGGCAATGCCTGACGGGTGAACACCAGTACAGTTGGGCCACCTTTTTTCTCAACGGCAACTTTCCAGGCGTAAGTGGTTTCGTTGGCATCAGCCGGGCGGATAACAGTTACGTTAGGGATAGCACGCAGAGAGGCCAAATGCTCTATAGGCTGGTGGGTTGTACCATCCTCGCCTAAGCCAATACTATCATGCGTGTATACAAATATCGGGCTGATCTTCATGATGGCCGCCAAACGGATAGGAGGGCGCATGTAATCTGCAAATTGCAGGAATGTTGCACCAAAAGGAATTAAACCCTTTGTAAGCGACATGCCATTTAACGCCGAACCCATAGCATGCTCACGAATACCAAAGTGGAAGTTGCGGCCTGCACGGTTCTCAGACGTAAATGAGAAATCCTCTTTAAGGTTAGTTTCGGTTGATGGTGCCAAATCGGCCGCGCCACCTAACAGGTTAGGCAATGCACTTGCAATGGCGTTCAACACCTTACCTGATGCCTGGCGGGTAGCCATTTTAGGATCAGATGCTTTAAAGGTTGGCAATTTATCAGTCCAGCCTTGCGGAAGCTCGCCTTTAAATGCGGTTTCAAACTCAGCAGCTAATTCAGGATATTTCTCCTTGTATTTAGCAAAAAGCTCGTTCCATTTTTCTTCTTTTTTAACACCACGTTCGCCTTTTTCGCGGTAGTATTTCAATACCTCATCAGGTACGTTAAATGATTTCTCAGGGTCGAAGCCAAAAAATTCTTTTACCAGTTTCACCTCATCAGGGCCGAGCGGTGAACCGTGTGAACCTGCAGTACCAGATTTGTTAGGGCTACCGTAAGCGATCAATGAGCGTACACGGATCAATGATGGTTTTTGAGATTCGGCTTTGGCATTGATCAGGGCTAATTCCAAAGCGTGGGTATCATTAACATCATTAACCTCCTGTACATGCCAGCCATAAGCGCGGAAGCGTGCACTTACATCTTCGTTAAAGGCAATATCAGTGCTACCTTCAATAGAAATGTGGTTATCATCGTACAAATAGATCAGGTTACCTAACTCCAAGTGGCCTGCCAGTGAAGCGGCTTCAGAAGTTACACCTTCCATCATGTCGCCATCACTTACTATCGAGTAAATTTTGTAGTCAAAAAGATCAAAACCCGGTTTATTGTAACGCGCTGCTAAGTGTTTTTGCGCTATAGCAAAACCAACACCGTTGGCAAAGCCCTGGCCAAGCGGTCCGGTAGTTACATCAACGCCAGGTGCCAAACCGTATTCCGGGTGACCGGCAGTTTTGCTGTTTAACTGGCGGAAGTTTTTAATATCATCTAAAGAAAGATCATAACCGGTTAAATACAAAAAGCTGTATTGTAAGATACATGCGTGACCGGCTGATAGAATAAACCTGTCGCGGTTGGCGAAATCAGGGTTATGCGGGTTATAGTTTAAAAACTTGGTCCACAGTACATGTCCCATCGGGGCCAAAGCCATTGCTGTGCCGGGGTGGCCAGAGTTTGCTTTTTGTACTGCATCTGCTGATAATATCCTAACGGTATTTATCGCTAATTCCTCAAGTTTTTCGTTCGGTTTTTCCATTGTTGTAAGTAAAAAAAGATAGCGTAATTATTTAGTTGGGGTTGCCATTGCAACGTGAGTAACCGGGTGTTTATCCTCCTGCCACAATCTCGCCCCGCCTTTTATTCCGTCGGCATTGGTAACAATTTTCATGTTCTTGTCCAGCTTAAAATCAAGCAGGTCTGAGTTACCGCCGCCTATATATAAGTAATCGTAGTTGAATACAGTTTTTAATATTTTAAAAACTTTACGGATACGGCGGTTCCATTTTTTTTCGCCTATCTCGTCAAGTGCCTTATCGCCAATATATTGGTCGTAGTCGCGGCCCTTTGATACCGGGTGGTGCGAAACCTCCAGGTGCGGCAGCAAATGCCCGTCCATCAACAAGGCGGTACCAAAGCCGGTGCCAAGGGTAATCACCATTTCGAGG
Organism: Mucilaginibacter sp. MD40; assembly: GCF_002288635.1. Lineage (GTDB taxonomy): Bacteria > Bacteroidota > Bacteroidia > Sphingobacteriales > Sphingobacteriaceae > Mucilaginibacter. Next base: position 1,207,996 of record NZ_NRSW01000001.1, read on the forward strand.
CCTTCGCCTTTAACAACACCCAAGCCCTGCATATCGGCATCATTTACCACCTGTGTATCTTGCCCAAGTGATTCGGTCAGCGTTTTTCTAAAATCGAAATCAGCCCAGAAATCTGTACCTAAATTAGGCGCGGTCTTCACTATACCATTGCGCACATACCCTGGAAAACCGACTGAAACACGGTTATACTCGGGATAATTCTTAACCAGCGTTTTAATAGCTTTGATCACATTATCGGGATTGGCCGGTTTAGGAGTGGCAATTTTTTCATAATCCATAGTCAGGTTTCCTTTGCTATCCAAAATGGTAGCCTTTATGCTGGAGCCGCCAATGTCAATAGATAGGATCCTGAGCTGGGAAGGTGTAGTTTTCATGTACCGGTAATTTAGATGTATAACGGGTTTATACCGTAAATATCATATTTTTAAATAATAAACATTATTATTTAGTTGAGATATTCATGCCAAATAAAAGGCAATTTGCGTATAATAATGTAATCTGTATGTTACTTTATTTGCAAGTGCTTAACATAGAGCTTACAACAGCTTTTAAAAATGCAGCTTGTAAAGCGTTTAAAGGCTAAAGGTATTCTCCCCGGCTTTTAAATAATAGCTTTTCCCTTTCCATAAAAATACACCATCTGTACGCACAGGTAATTGTATAGCTATTAGCCATTTGTTGCCTGTTTTTTGATAATTCACCTTTACCATCCCATTGGGATGCGGTACTTCACCACCTGCGTTTTGCAGTTTGCCCAGGTGCGGCTCTATTTTTATTTTGCTAAAGCCCGGCGCGTAACTATCCACCCCAAGTATGGTGCGGAAGAACTCGATATTCGGGCTTGCTCCCCAGGCATGGCAGTCAGACCGGTCGTGCTCCAGGTCTGATATCTCCGCCCAGGTGGTAAGGCCCATTTTGATGTTATTGCGCCAGATATCCAGCCAGTTTAGATAATTATTACCCAGGCCAGCCTTTATCATAGCCTGGTGTACGTAATATTTAAAATAAATGGTGGCAGGAACAAGTGTAACATCCGTTTGCAGTTTTTGAGCAATGGCAGATAGCTGCTGTTTTTGCGCTGCTCCGCTTAGTATGGCTAAGGCGTTAGCATGCTGCGACCAGGTACTTTTATCCGCATTATCCGCATAAAGCCCTTTTCGGGCATCCCAGTATTTTTGCCGGATGGTTTTCTCGAGTTGCACAGCACGGGCGGTATAGTTGGCCGCGAAAGCGGGCATACCCATCTTGCTCTCCATTTCGGCGGCCTGGCGGTATGTCCATAACACTTGCATATCCAAAACGGCGGAGTTGCCTTCCTTACCCTTCGGCGGCTGACCAAAATCCCAGCCCCCGGTTCTTATCCAGTCGACAAAGTTCCAGTAGGGTACATTTTTTAGTGAACCATCGGGCTGTTGGTAACGGTTAAAGAAACCCAGTACCTGTCGCGTCCCTTCCAGTTTGCTTTTTACAAAAGCGGCATCGTTACGATACATCCAGTAATCGTGTAGCATGCCAATGTACCAAAGTGAAAAGGTAGAGATGATCTGCGGGCTGTATGATGGATGCCTGCTTAGCGTAACACCCTCTGCCACCCGCGAATGGTCCATCTGGTTAATGGCATTGCGGGCGAGGCGGTCATCGCCGGCGTTGTAGTAAGACACCATAGCTTGTATACGCCCATCGCCTATGTATTGCAACTGCTCATAATAAGGGCAGTCATAATAGGTTTCACCGGCGCATAACCTTGCAGTGCGCCAGCCAATATCCAGTATCTGCTGCATTTGTGGATCGGAACTTACCAGTTTGGCCTGCCGTTTAAACGGGAAACCGGTAAAGGTGCCGTAGATATCTTTGATAGTCAGCGGCTGCTCATGGGTAGTAATATTTACCAATATATACCTATAGGTACGGAAAGCCATTGAGGCAAACTGCTGATCGGGTGAACCATCGGCTATCAGGCTGTCTTTCCGGCCGGTAAAGCGATAGCCATCTACATTATTTCGGTTAGGCTTTACGATCTGCCATTTGTTAGGCGTGTATGCCATCGGCGATTCGCAGTAGGTTAATGATATCCCTGCGTTATTGCCGCCGCTCATGTTTAAGCTCACATAAGCGTTGGTGAGAAAGCCCTGGTCCAAGAGCAGCGAGGCGGTGGTGTTGGAGGGGATGGTGAAGCTTTCTGCCTTAGCAGGGAATGCTGCCGGTGCTGAAACACCTTTAGCGTAACGCAGCTTGTTGATGCGTTGGGTGGTTAACTCCATTTGTGGGATAGATGAGGGTACCAGCATCCAGCCAAAGGCGTTAGGGATACCTTTAGGGTTGCCATTATCCAGTTCCTGCGCATGCAGCCATTCGCCATCATCAGTATCCGCGGCCTGCCAGTTTTTTACCCGCTTGTGCATATCCACCATTTCGCCAGGGCCTGCTACATAGTAGGCCGGATAACCCAATTTAACATTAAGCGGCGAAAAGGCGTTATCGCGTATGCAAAGCCAGCTTTTATTGGAATTGACAATTTCTTCGGCAGGAGTGTCGCCCTGAAGGATAAAAGCGGTGTATAGCGATATCTGTGCTTCAGGCCGGTCTTCGCCATCGTTCCACACCAGTGCCGAGATGGTGTTTTTGCCGCCGGTAAGGTGTGGGGCAATATCAACCGTTTCGTAATTCCAGTAATAGGTATCGCCACGCGCAGGGCCTAAAGATACCAGTGTGCCGTTCACATAAAGTTTATACCGGTTATCAGCCGATACATGTATCACGAATTTCGCCGGTTTGGTAGCCAGCTCAAAGGTTTTCCGGAAATGGTAAACGCCGTAGGTTTTATCAGGCTCGTTAGGCAGAAATATCCAGCGCGCCTTCCACTGTTTCGAAAGCAGTTCGGGATTGATATTTTGCGCCCTTACAGCCCTTAAAAAGCTTATAAACAATAAAGTGAAAAGTATTAACCGGGCAAAAGCTTTCATGGGGTAACAGGTTTTACCCGGTAATATTAAGCAATTTAACTATATACGTAGAAATTGACTTACCTGCTTTTAACTTTCAATATAAAGTCGAGTGCTGCTTTATCTTCCAGAGAACGCGCCCGCGGGTTTTCGCCTAAATACATGGTTTGGCTGCGGTGTGCATTGTAAACCGGCCATGCAGTTAAGCCTTTGCCGTTCGGGTTGCCTTTTTTTACAAAATTTACCCAGTAGGATGATATTTCATCTGCCAGGTGCTGGTCAACTTGCTCAAAAGGGCGGTTTACAAAGCGGAGGTTATTAAAAGCGTAAGGTACTTCTGCGGTGTGAAAGGCGCCATATTTTACAAAGTCGCCCGTGGCCGGCATACGCCTTGTAAACCGGTACAGGAATACTTTTTTACCTTTCCCGGCTTGTACATTGGCCCAGGTATAGTTTTGTATGCCAAAGGTTAAATCACGTGAAATGTTGATCTGCGACCGCTCCGCCTGTTCGTCGGTATTGCCTGGAAAGTACTTCAACCATTGCTCATAATCGTCCGGGTGTTTCGCTTTTAAGTCTGCCCGGTAATCTGCGGCATTCAATAAATTGCCTACAAAAGCGTCGTCCTCGTTCCAACCGGTTAGTAAAGTTACCGGGTTTTCTTGCCCGGCGGCAAATAGGTCAGTTATGCTTTTCGGTAATACATAACCATCAACAATAGGCCTGCCGCCAAACTGTTTCAGCAATTCATCAGCAGGTAAATTACGTAACTCCTTCAGTGAATGCGCGCCAAATTTTTCAGCGGTTTTTAGGCCTGCTTCTTCTGCCTGGGCCAGCGTTGTGCTGCTATAAGGCCCGGAAATAAAACTTGCACCGCTTTCGGCTATGGCGTTCCTGAACAATCCTTTCGCCAGGGGCGATGCCACCAGGCTGTTCACACTCATAGAACCGGCCGACTGCCCCGCGATAGTTACCTTATCAGGGTCGCCGCCAAAAGCGGCAATGTTTTCCTTTACCCATTTAAGCGCGGCTATCTGGTCCATCAACCCATAATTGCCGGAAGCATTATGCCCGGATTCCTTGCTCAGCTCCGGGTGAGCAAAAAAGCCAAGGATGCCTACGCGGTAGGTGATACTCACCAGTATAATGCCTTTACGGGCCAGGGCCTCTCCATCATAAATAGGCACGTTGGTGCCTCCGCTAACAAAGCCCCCGCCATATATCCATACCATAACGGCACGTTTCTCTTTTGATGATCTTGCCCCGGTCCAAACGTTGAGGTACAGGCAATCTTCGCTTAAAGGTTCATCCTTTATCAGGAACTCGCGGGTGTATACGCCAAACTCGTTAGGTTTTGCCTGTATGGGGCTTTGCGCAAACTCGGTACAAGCTTTTACGCCCTGCCATGGTTTTACCGGCTGAGGGGCTTTCCACCGCAGATCGCCAACGGGTGGCGCAGCGAAGGGAATGCCTTTAAAAATATGTATGCTGTTATCTTTACTAACCGTTCCGGATATTTTCCCGGCTTGGGTTTGTACCACCTTCAGGTTGCTCTGCGCTATGGCATTAAACGCACCTAAACACGAAATGATTAAGATAAGTAAGCGTGTCATACTTTTCAAATTTGATCAAAAGGCGTAAATCAATTGTCCTTTACATACACTTAGGGTCTTACACCGGTTTTAGTGTATTTAATGGTTCGGGCGTCTTTAATAACGCCTTTCCAATTTAGGCCGTAACCAAAATCATACACATGCCCCTCAGAATCTGTGTAGCATTTCATATCCAGCGGTACATCTTCAAACTGCTTTTCTACGGCCTGCATATCAACCGGCATTTGGAGGGGTAATAACGCGGAAGGCTCGACCTTGCCTGTCATAATATCCAGGCTGGCCTGGCCCTGTACGCCAAAATCAGCTATGATAGCGGTCGCGTTCGTCTCAAACTCGCCAAAAACCATCGGGTTATTAATGTTTACCGATACAATAACCGGCTTACCCTTCATCTTCGCGTAGGTGTCATTCACCATGGCGAGGTCGGTAACGTTGGTGGTATGCTCTGTTTTGCCTTTGTAGCTGCGGTTGGTGGTTTTTTCTAATGGGTCGCCTCCGGCAATACTCGTTGCGCGCGCATCGGTAGCTATATAGGGCTGGTATTGCAGCGATATAGGCAAATAACCATTGCCGCCGCTTTTCGCGTCGTCTTCGCTGTAGCCAACGTGGCCTATAGGGCTGCTGATGAATACGAGCGCATAGTCGGCCTCATCCGGGTTGTCGGTAACCTTAAAGTACTTTTTAACAATATCCATGTTCACAGGATATTCCAGTTTCTCGGGATAAGGAATCCCCAGGAAGTTTTTACCGGCCGGAGTGAATTTTTTAGGGACATAAACAGTTTTGCCGGTTTGCAGTGGCAATACATTTCCCTTATTCTTCAGCATTACAATTGATTTTAGCTGCGCCTGGTAACCAGCATCCATAAATTCCGGCTTACCTACTGTCGCTTTGGTTTTTTCAGGGTCGAGGTAAGGGTTTTCAAACAAGCCGGTACGGAAGCTGCCTCGCAGTAAACGTACTGCCGATTGCTCGAAGCGCTCACGCATCCATTTTTCGCCATGTTCCTTAACGCCCATTTTGTAGGCTTCCAACACAGGGGCCATGTCATTATTACCACCAAACTGGTCAACGCCGGCCATCAGTATTTTGTAATGACGTTCGGCTAAGGTTGCTTTTTCCATCCCCCATGATTTACCGGAAAGAAAGCTGTTGATCACTGTTTCATCGCCGGTTACCAGCCAGTCGGTACAAACTACGCCATCGTAATGGTACTTGTTACGCAGCAGGTCGGTAATGATGTATTTGTTGTAATTATTGGCCACGTTCTCGTGGTTTTTCTTATCCTGGTTAAAGCTGATGGTGTAATAGGGCATTACCGCCGCGGCCATGCTGGTTTTGCCATTCAGTTTAAAGGCACCATCAGTAAAGGGAATAAGGTGCTGGTTGAAATTATTGCCGGGATAAACCGCGTACTTCCCAAAGCCATAATGCGCGTCGCGACCGCCCTCGCCTGCACCGCCGCCCGGCCAGTGCTTCACCATGGCGTTTACGCTGCTGTAGCCCCAGCCATCTTTTATTTCTTTATCACCAGTTGATGTTTGGAAACCATCGATATAAGCGCGGGCCATATCGGCAGCCAACCATGGGTTCTCACCAAATGTGCCGCTTACGCGATTCCAGCGCGGGTCGCTGGCCATATCTACTTGTGGCGATAGAGCGGTGGCAATACCCAGTGCACGATATTCCTGCGCGGCAACATGCCCGAAATTTTGCGTAACCGATGGGTCAAACGTAGCCGCGAGGCCTAATGAGCCCGGCCACATAGAGATTGCCCCGCCGGCGCCTCCGTTATATTCCGCAGTGGCTATGGTGCCATTACGCGGGTCCGAGCTGTTGTTGGCTGGTATGCCAAAGCCGATGCCTTCCACAAAAGCCTGTACATTATTGCTCCATTTGGCGGCTACTTCGGGGCTTTGTACCGAGGTGATCAGTACGTGGCGCACGTTATCTTCTTTTAAAAATTTCTTTTGCTGGTCAGACAGGTCATACGGAGTTGCACCACTTTCCGTGAACGGTTTACCGTTGTAGGTGCCCGCGAAAGGGCCAACCGGTATGGTCGGGATCATCTGGTGGCGGCTGTAAAGCATCAGCCCGGCTATTTGTTCAACACTTAGTTTTGAAGCGAGGTCTTTTGCCCTTACATCAACCGGTAGCCGCCAGTCTTCATATTTGTCCAGTTTGCCGTTTTTATTCAGGTCCTTAAATGCATAGCCATCTATGGTAAGTATTTTAACACCCGATGTAGTAGTATAGCCGAGTGTTTGCCCACCCTTATTGGCTACGGTGGCTATTTCTCCATTTCTGGTTTCAGTCCATTTGGTTTGGGCGTAGGCATAGGTTTGCAGCAATGCAAAAAGCAGCAGGTAACTCTTTTTCATGAGCGGTAATAGTTAAACGGTTTGGCTAATTGGTTTTCAGCGCATTGGGTTTTCAATGCGTCATTAATACACAATGCTAACTATTAAATTTTACAAATACAAACGTTAAATATCCGCGTTCCTAAATATCCGGTAAGTAGTAAAGCCTATTTATGGAATGAGATATAAAAAGTAGTGCCTTTACCCAGTTCGCTGTCGACCCATATTTTACCGCGGTGTTTTTCAATAATGCGTTTTACAATAGCCAGGCCTACACCGGTACCTTCTATATCGCCTACATTATCCATGCGGTTGAAAAGTTCAAATATGCGAGGTAGCTGTTTGATATCAATACCCAGCCCATTATCGGTAACGGTATAAACTACTTCCTGCTCGTTCTCCGTAGCATCAATGGTAACGCGCTGATCGGGCGATGAGCGCGAATATTTTATGGCGTTACTGATGATGTTGGCGAATACCTGCGATATCATTACCCGGTCGCCCTGTATGGCTGGCGTATTGCCTATGGTTACCACAGTGGGGTCTACCTCATAAATAAGGGCTATCTCACGTGCATGTTCTTCTATCATCGTCCTGGTTTCTACCTCGGTGAATACCAGGTCGGCCCTGCCAATGCGTGAGTAGTCTAACACCTCGCCTATCATGCTGTTCATTTTATCGGCCCCGGCATTGATCCTTGAAAGCGCTTTGAGTGCCTGAGGAGAAAGCGTTTTATCTCTCATTAAGATCTGCGCATAACTTTTTACAGCAGTGAGCGGATTTTTGAGGTCGTGAGAGATTGTATAACTAAACGTATCGAGCTCCTCATAAGCCTGTTTTAATTTTTCATTAAGCAGGCGTATTGCTCCGGCTTTCTGGTTAAGCGCGTAGGCAATTTCGCTACGGAGGCGAATGACTGATTTTACCTCCTCATTGCTCCAATCTACAGAAGTAGAAGCAACCGTTTCTGACCATACTTCAAACGAGTTTCGCGGAGATAGTATACGTTCGCCTTCAGGGCTTAATTCAACAGGCTTATTAGGGTTGCCGGCCCAGTTAACCGTTTTTACCTGCTCATGCTTAAACCAGAATACATATTCGTCCAGCTCGCGTGACAGGGTAGAAACCATAAGCCCGGAAACAGTGTTTTTATATGGAGCTGCCTGAGGGTAGACCGCCGAGAGATTGGAAGTATAGTAAAGCGAATCAACAATGTTATTCTTTACCCATGATAAAAGGTCTTTCAGTTGGTCATCATCGGGCGTTTCGCCTAACCTGATGGTATGGTTCTCCAACATCAGCACAGCACCATCGGCATTAACCACATCCATCAGAGAGGGTGAGTGTGAAGTTAACGCGTCCTCAATACGATCATCCTTGAGCATGTAACGGCTTAACTGATCAACGGCGTTTTTATAACGCTCCATGGTTTGCTGGTTCTCTTCGTCCTGTCTGAACTCCAATGCCGACGACAGGATCTGCCCGATAAGTTTTGCCGACTCCCTCGAGCGGTAATCAATAAACCTGGGTGTATAGTTATGGCAGGCAATAAGTCCCCACAGCTCTTGTTTGTATAGGAGAGATATGCTGAAACTCGACTGCACACCCATGTTTTTAAGATACTGGATATGTACAGGAGATACCGCTCTTAAATGAGAACAAGTAAGGTCAAGAGGTGTAGCAGCTTGCGTGGCCGATGTAATGATGGCGCTTGGCAACACATTTACGTTTGCAATAAGGCGCGTAAGATTTTTTTTATACAGTTCGCGGGCCTGTTTAGGAATGTCTGATGCGGGATAATGTAAACCAAGCCACGATGGCAGGTTATCATTTTTCGCCTCAGCAATTACTTCGCCATGGCCATCAGGTGCAAAACGGTATACCATTACCCTGTCAAAGCCTATTACATTCTTTACTTGTACCGCGCTATTGTTTAACAAGCTTTGCAGATTCTTATCGGCCAGCATTTCTGAAATTGACCGGCCGATAGTTTTTTGTATATCATTGTTGTGATCAGAAGCGGCTGGTTCAAATTCAAGCAGGTAGTTGTCGTCTGATATGGAAATGATGAGATGAAAGGGCTGCCCCTGTATATGAATGATAAAAGGATTGATTTGCTCGAAGCCGCTTACCTTACCAATAGTGATGAGCTGACCAATAAAACTTACCGGCTCCTGCTGATCAAAATAGGGTTCAATGATCTTAACATCTTCTCCCAACAGATTTGCAGGGGCACCTTTTAAATATGCATTAACATTATCGCTATGATAGGTAATGTGGCATTTATGATCAATGGCAATAAGAAAGCCATGCGATTGAATGCCTCCGGGTATGTGGATAGGCTCTCTGTCGCAATTGGTTAAATCAATAATCAAAGGATATGTATTAATGGTAAAATAATTAATCAAATATGAAAAAATATCCGATTTGTACAATCACTCATAGTATATTTATTCAGTTATAAATACAACTATTAATAACTGCTTGTAACTAAACAATAAGCCTGCCAACCAAAAAATGTTTAAAATTTTTGCCGATGATAAAACCTGTAGATACCAACGCCTATATCGCCTCGTTTCCTGATGATATCCGGATGAAGCTTGAAGAGCTGCGGAATGCTATTATACAAGCCGCGCCGCACGCAACCGAAACGATCAGTTATGGTATGCCTGCGTATAAGCAGCATGGTATCCTTGTTTATTTTGCAGCACAAAGTAAGCATATTGGCTTTTATCCCGGTGCAAAAGCCATTGAAGTTTTTGCAAATGAATTAACACCTTACGATACGTCCAAAGGTACAATCAGGTTTCTTATCGACGCGCCTTTACCGCTTGACCTTGTTGCCCGAATTACCCAATTCAGGGTGAAAGATGACCAGGCGTTGTTTGAGCTTAAACAGATCAAAAAGAGAAAAAAATAATATTGGCAACTGCTAACTGAAGTTATCAGCGAGCCTTATCACCATACCATTTTATCACCATGGTTTCTTCCGACCCAATGCTGACGTAATGGCTGCCTGTTTTGCCGCCACCATCCGCAAATAATACCGATGGTTGCAAGGTCTCGTTGGCAGGTATAATTTTAAATTCACGGTGGCTGCCTGATTTATTAACGATGATGGTAACATAAGCGTTTACGCTTTTTAATGTTTTCATAACCAGGCCCGGCTGTGGTTGCTCAAACCGGAAAGGGCAGCGGTTAATTATGTCAGCAAAGGCATTAGCTATAAAGTTATTCAGTTCGGAGTAGTTATTATATATACGACTGCCCAGTCCAGCAAGCGTAGGGATATACCAGGCTGTACCTTTGCCGTAAGAGTTTTTTGTGGCGTAAATTACTCCGTTGCTTTCGCCTATAACTTCGGCATTAATGGGCTTTAACTGCCCGATCCATTGATATGCCGGCAGGTTAGCGTTATCAACCAAGATCTCCTGCATATCGTCAATGGCCTTATACTCCAAAATATCAGCGCCTAAAACATCACTTAGTGGGAAACCAAGCCGGGTGGTGGCTACCGCGTTTTCGTCATAGTAAGCGGATAAACCTTCTAACAACAACTTGCCGCCGTGCTGTACAAAGTGATGAAGAAAGGGCCAGTATTTGGAAGGTATGGCTATCTGGTGTGCCAGGATAATGGCAGTACCGCTGTAATCGTCCCTGCTAAAATCAAATTCGCTTATTTCCTTAAAGTTTGCCTGTAGGCCGGCTTCGCTCAAGGCTTCAAAATAAGCTATGGCTGATTTCATTACCCCACCTACATCCCGGCCTTCATAGCTCTTACCGCCCATTTGCAGGGTTTTCTCTACCCATAATGATTCGCGGGTGTAAAGAATATGTATGCCCGATTCTACCTCGCGGGCAGCGTCAAAGAAAGCTTGCTCATGGTTAACTACATCTATCACGCGGGTTGCCGCAGTAAAACGGTCTGATGGTTCGTTGTAATAATTGAGCATAGCCCATTCACCGGCTTCGATGCCGGAAGAGCGCGGGTTTAGGCACCAGAAGATAGCGCCACGGCTCTCGCTGCCGATAGCTATCCACAGCCACTGGGCAATTTCATGAGCTGTAGGGCACAGCGCCAGAAAGCCGCTGTAAGTATTATTACCACCCTGCAGTTCGGTCATAAACCAGGGGATTTCACCAGCGCCTGATCGTATGATCTCGCAGTTTGCCGCTACGGCAAGCGCGTATTTTTCTCGTGTAAAGTACTCAAAATGCCAGCTGGCGTGTGCCGAGCCGCCTAAGCTGGTGAGGAAGCGACGCCATGCCGGGAAATCATATTCGGCCACGTTTTTAAAAATAGCATGATTGTTTACGTGAATAATGCTATCAGGGTGGTGTTTGTAAATTTCGTCGCGCAGCCAGTTCAGGAACCAGGTATTGTAGTAAAGATGGAAGCGTTCGTCGGCGAAGTCAAAATGATCGTACCCGCCACTGTTGTACGCCACCTGTTGTTGCATATCGGCCCATTCCTTGTACTTATCCGTAGCATATTGCTCCTGAGGAAAGTGCCCTACTCCGGGTTCGTTTACCGGTACCCAGCCGTAGCACGACGGCAAGTGTTTGAAGTGGTTAACTACCTTATCAATGTATCGTTCAATGGCGCTGAGATGGTCGGCGTCTTTCGGAAATTTTAAGCCGCCAAGGTCGGTAAATGCTGTGCGGGGGAACAGGTTACCGTAAACTTTTATGCCGTATTTTCCGGCTGCTTCATAGGCGGTATCAAACAGCGAAAAATCCCAGGTGCCATCACTGCGGAGCATATAGTTTTCAAACAGGCGTACACGTGTAACCTGCATGCCGGCCTCATATAACCTGCGGAACCAAATATCTATCTCCTCCGCGGTTTGTCCGGGTTCAATAAATACCTCGGCGCCAAATAAAATAGGGGCAGCCTGCTGTTTTAAATGATCATCCATTACGTAAAAAGGGTTAGTCCCCGGTTAATAATAACCTGTTATTACGTCAATGGTTTGCTATTGCAGCCGGTTACGACTGTATGTAGCTGTGCAGTTGTTCAATGGTTTCTTTTTGGGAATGTATGGTTTCATACACCACATCATTAATGGAGATGATGCCGCATAGGCGCTGTTCGCGGTCAAAAACAGGAAGGTAACGAATATTTCGCTCACTCATGATGAGCATGCAATCGTCCACAGATGATTCGGGGGTAATATGCGGGAGGCCGTTGCTCATGATCTCACCGGCAGTGGTATCATCAGAGTGTTTACCCATTAATATGATCTTTCGGGCATAGTCGCGTTCGGTTACCAAGCCGGCATATTCGCCATTTTGTGTTACCACTACCGAGCCGATATTTTTATCAGCCATCAGTTTTAAAACATTTAAAACGGTGGTTTCGGCAGCAACGGCAATAACATTGCTGCCTTTACGGGCAAGTATGTGCTTTACGCTCTTCATAACAAAAGATTAATTGATTACCTTAAGTTACAAATAACTAATAGAAAAACAAGTACTTATGTTTTTTATTGTGACTTATCAGCCAATGGCAATTACCTTATCTTTCAGAACGCCAAAGATACGGTCGGTTTTGTGGCTTAATATGGCCACCTTGCCGGTAAATTTACCGAATGATGGTAGTATGGCCTGGTTTTTACCAAAAGCGAAACAAGGCAGGGTTATACTTTGCCTGCCACGGCCAACCAGGTTTACGCCGGGGTGTATGTGCCCACATAATACATAACCGCCATCTGCCTTTTTAGTAGCATCAGGCAGGGGGTGGTGCAGCATTAGGAAAGGGCCCACCGTTAATTCCTTGTATAGCGTTACGCCCAGCTTAAGGTAATGCTGATCGCTGATAATGTCGTGATTGCCTTTTATAAGAATGATCTCCAGTTTTGGAAACTGACTGCGCCATAGCACAAACCAATCCCAGTCGTTATTCATATCGCTGTGAAAAAGGTCGCCAAGGAAATAGACCCTTTCGGGTCGGTGTTCATAGATCAGGTCCGACAGCGCGGCCAGGTCGTCCTGCTCCATATTGCGGGGTATGGCAATACCGGCTTTACGGAAATGCCCTACCTTGCCAAAATGTACATCGGCGGCAATCAAAGCGTTTTGCTGTTTCCAGTAAATGGCTTTTTGTGGTAGCAATAAAAGGTCCTGATCTAAAAATTGGAAAGTTGTACCCGCACTTATCATAATCAAATGCAAAGATAAAGGTTTAAGCTAACTGCTCCTTTTCCTTCTCTTTTTCGTTAATGGCCAATTGCCCGCAAGCCGCATCAATATCTTTGCCACGGCTGCGGCGTATATTGGTGGTAATGCCTTGTTTGCGCAGGTAATCGGCAAAAGCTTCAATGCGGTCTTCCCCGGCGTTTAAGAAGCTGGCAAATGAGATAGGGTTGTACTCAATAATATTTACCTTGCAGGGCAGGTGCCTACAGAACCGCGCCAGTTCTTCGGCATCTTTCAGCGTGTCGTTCACACCATCAAAAACAATGTATTCGTAGGTAACCGGGTTTTTGGTTTTGGCGAAATAATACTTTAAAGCATCGGCCAAGGCTTTTAGTGAGTTTTGCTCGTTAATGGGCATAATGGCATTTCGCTTTTCGTCATTAGCGGCATGCAGGGAAAGGGCCAGGTTAAATTTCACTTTATCATCGCCCAGTTTACGTATCATTTTGGCAATGCCCGCGGTTGATACGGTAATGCGCTTAGCTGCCATATTAAGGCCATCATCAGCGGTAATGCGTTCTATTGATTTTAAAACGTTGGCATAATTAAGCAGGGGCTCGCCCATACCCATATAAACAATATTGGAGAGCGGGATGCCATAGTTTTCACGTGCCTGCTGGTCAATCAAAACCACCTGGTCGTAAATTTCATCTGGGTTAAGGTTGCGTTTGCGTTCCATATAACCGGTAGCGCAAAATTTACAGGTAAGGCTACAGCCTACCTGTGATGAAACGCAGGCCGTCATACGGTCGGGCGTAGGTATCAAAACCCCCTCAATTAAATGGCTATCGTGTAATATAAAAGAATTTTTTATAGTTTTATCAGCACTAATTTGCGATGAATTTACCTGTACGTTATTAATTGTAAAGGTTTCGTTAAGTTTGGTGCGAAGTTCTTTCGAAATATTGCTCATGTGATCAAAAGATATGCACGATTTTTTCCATAGCCATTCGTACACTTGCTTTGCGCGGAAAGGTTTCTCATCCAGGGCAATAAAGTGTTTTTGCAGACTCTCGAGGGTCAGGCTGCGGATGTCTATTTTATCTTTTTTGTTGTTCACATTACAAAAGTACTTAAATTTAAAAAATCTGTTCTTAATTTAAAGTCATTCTTTTTTCAGATTAAAAACAATAACTAAAGGTTAATTGTAATTTTGGGAAAGTGAGTTTAAGGAGACATTGCTGATGCCAAGTTTTATTTGATGAAAAGTTTTAAAGCCGATTACATTTTCCCTGTTTGTGCCGATCCCGTAAAGAATGGAATTGTTACTGTGGATGACTATGGGAAAGTCATCTCCATTACTGATGAAAATAACCCGCCGGCTCCTGGTGCCCATATTGAGCATGTAAATGGCGTTATAGTGCCGGGTTTCATCAATACACATTGCCATACCGAGCTTTCACACCTCCGCGGCAGAATTGCTCAGGGCGATGGCTTGATCAGTTTTATTAAAGACATCCTCGCGCTGCGTGAAATGCGCAGGGAAGATATCCTGGAAGCAGCTAAAGCCGCCGACCAGGAAATGTACGATAACGGCATTGTAGCAGTAGGCGATATTTCAAATACCGTAAATACGGTTGATATAAAAGCCGCCAGCAAGCTGTACTACCACACTTTTGTAGAAATATTGGGATTTTTACCCGAACGTGCTGAAGCGGTTTTTAACCAGGCGCTTGAAACTTTAGAACAGTTTAAACCTCAGCCATCATCCGTAACCGCGCATGCGCCCTACACGGTTTCGAAGGAATTATTTAAGCTGATCAAAAAATACAGTGATACCGGCCATAACCTGCTGAGCATACATAACCAGGAGTGCGAGGATGAGAATAAATTTTATCGATATAAACTTGGCGGATTTATCGACTTATACAAACACCTCAATTTAAATATCGATTTCTTTAAGCCGCAGGCGCGTAACTCCTTACAGAGCATCATTCCGTTGCTTACTAACCGGCAAAAAATATTAATGGTGCATAATACCTGCACCAACTTAAAGGATATTTATTTCATAAAACGTTTCGACAGGAATATTAACTGGTGTTTTTGCCCCAATGCTAACTTGTATATTGAAAAGCGGCTGCCCAAAGTAGAGCTTTTTGTGAACCAGGGCCTGAACATCACACTGGGTACCGATAGCCTGGCATCAAACAATAAGTTGTGCATCCTGAGTGAAATGCGTATCCTTCAGCAAAATTTCCCTTCCTTATCGCTTCATACCTTACTGGAGTGGGCTACTATAAACGGAGCTCAATTTTTGGGTGTTGATGACCGCATGGGTACCATAGAGGCGGGTAAAACGCCCGGCCTTAACCTGCTAACCGGGCTTGATGGTTTTAAAATAACCGACGAAACCAAGGTGAAAAAACTGGTATAATTTATTTGATCTGCTGATTTTTTTGGCTGCCTGTTGCGTTTAAAGAATGGGTTGTGCATTTTTGGAGTAATTCTCAAATCTAAAATTGCTACATGAAACACCTGGATATTGTTGTTAAGGGTAAAGTGCAGGGCGTGTTCTTCCGCAAATCAACCAAGGCCGTTGCCGACCAATTGGGGGTGCGTGGTTTTGTGCGCAATGAGGCCAACGGTGATGTGTTTATTGCCGCCGAAGCCGATGAAGCCATTATGGAGATGTTCCTGGAATGGTGTAACGAAGGCCCGGAGGACGCCGATGTAACCACCGTTGAAGCCCATGAGGGCGAATTAAAAAACTATCGTAATTTTGAGGTAGTTAAAAAGTAGTCATCATTACAACTATCCAATTTGTCAACCGCTAAAAAATTTGCCGGGCAAACGGCTCTTTACGGGCTTAGTACTATTGCTTCGCGCACGCTGAGTTTCTTTCTAACACCTATATATACATCTACGCTCTCGGGCGGGTCGTACGGGGTGCTTACCATCATGTTCAGCTACGTATCCATCCTCAATGCGGTAATGGCTTTTGGGATGGAGACCACCTTTTTCAGGTATCTGAATAAATATGCCGATAAGGCCCGGCAGGTTTACAACAATACCTTCGCGGTAATATTTGCCATTACTATATTATTCGTGATGGTTACTTTTCCGTTTGCCGGCCATATTGCGGAGCTCATACGCTCGGGCGATAAAATATCGGTGCAGGAATACGCCACCTACATCAGGCTGTTTGTAGGGGTTTTGGTAGTTGATGCCTGGTGTGTGATACCATTTGCCAAACTACGTGCCGATGGCAGGCCCGCGCGTTACGGCATGATCAAGTTTGTCAACATCGCCGTATTTATTACCCTTAACCTTACCTTCTTACTCATACTTCCATGGTGGACAGCCCACCACATGGCAGGTACCGCCTTTATTGATCAATGGTTTGTAAAAGGCTGGGTAGGTTATATCTTTCTATCAAATTTGGTAGCCAGCATCGTATCGTTTATCCAGTTATTGCCCGAGGTATTAAAGCTAAGTGCTGACTTTGACAAGCCAATGCTCAAGGAAATGTTCAGTTATAGCTGGCCGGTATTGATAGCCAACCTGTCTTTCCTGGTGAATGAAAACCTGGATAAGCTTCTGCTGAGCAAAATGCTGCCGCAAAATATAAGCGTGCGCGAGGTAGGCATCTACGGGGCTTGTGCCAAGATATCCATCTTCCTGAGCATATTTGTACAAGCCTTCCGCCTGGGAGCCGAGCCTTTCTTTTTTAACCACGCCAAAAACAAAAATGCAGGCCAAACCTACGCCCGCATTATGGATTATTTTGTGATCGTGGTGGCCATAATTTTTGTAGCGTTGGTGGCCAATATAGAGATCCTAAAATACTTTGTGCGAAACCGGAGCTTTTGGGTTGGCTTAAATGTGGTGCCACCTTTAGTATTTGGGTACGTTTGCCTGGGTATTTACATGAACTTATCGGTGTGGTATAAACTGTCAGACCAAACACGCTATGGCTTGTACATATCAGGTATCGGGGCTATTCTTACCATCATATTAAATGTGGTATTTATTCCTAAATACAGTTATATGGCATCCGCCTGGATATCACTTGCCGCCTATGCCACCATGATGGTGCTATCTTATTTGTGGGGGCAAAAGAATTACCCCATACCCTACAACCTTAAAAAGAACCTGGTATACATCATTATATCCATCATACTGGTATATTTATCATTCACGGTTTTCCACCGGAATATATTTATAGGTAACGGTTTATTGATACTGTTTGGATTGGGCGCTTTATACACAGAGCGTAATGAATTAAAAGCGATATTAAAGAAATGAACGTAAGGATAATCAATAAGTCTGCTAACATATTGCCTGCTTATGAAACGCTGCATTCCGCCGGGATGGACCTTCGTGCCAGCCTGGAAAGTACGGTGATTTTAAAACCGCTGGAGCGTAAGCTGATACCTACCGGTTTGCATATAGAGCTGCCCGAAGGCTACGAGGCGCAGATAAGGCCGCGCAGCGGCCTGGCGTTTAAGCATGGTATTGGTATTGTTAACTCGCCGGGAACTATTGATGCTGACTATCGCGGTGAGATCAAGGTTTTGCTGGTCAATCTTTCCGATCAGGACTTTGAGATCAATACGGGCGACCGTATCGCGCAAATGGTAGTAGCCCGGCACGAGCGCGTTAATTGGGTAGAAGCTAATGAACTGGGCGAAACCGCCAGGGGATATGGCGGTTATGGACATACCGGAATAGGTTAATTTAAGCAGGGATGAAATTTGCAGCGTCGCTTATACTGCTGGCGGGCCTAAACACCGTGTGCGTGGGCCAGGCTAAAAAGCCACCGGGCAACAAAGCTGTTGCCGCACAATCATTATCAGCAGCGGATAGCGGCATGGTGAAGCAGCTCTTTTTTTCGGCCCTGCGCGAAAAAACACTGGACAACAAGAAAGCCGCGGCAGAGCTGTTTAACCGGGTGTTGCAAATAGATGCTAAAAATGACGCCAGCCTTTATGAACTGGCTAACATAGAGCAGGCCCAAAACAATTTGGCCGAATCCCGGCAATACCTTGAACGGGCAGTTGCCATTGATCGTGATAACGAATGGTACTGGAACGCCCTGGCATCGCTATATGAAAAATCCAATGACCTGCCTAAGCTAAACGCCGTTTTTGACGAATTGATAAGGCTTAATCCCGATAAGTCTGACTATTATTATGATAAGGCGAACGCCCTTTATCTGCAAAAACGTTACAACGAAGCCTTAAAATTATATGATAAGGTAGAAGCGCTGGCCGGCCCGAGCGAGGAGCTACTGTTGAGCAAGCAAAAGGTTTATCTGAGGCAAAATGATGTTAAAAAAGCCGCATCGCTGCTTGACGCGCTTATAGAGCAGAACCCCACACAAACGCGATACTATTTAGCTAAGGCTGAAATATTTAGCACCAATAAGCAATACGATAGTGCAATTGCCATTTTGCGTAAGGCAATAGCTATTGACCCGTCTAACGGGCTGCTTCATCTGGCCCTTGCCGATATTTTTCGCGAGCAAAATAAACCCGCGGCAAGTTACGACGAACTGGAAGCCGCCTTTGCAGATAGCAACCTTGATATCGACCAAAAATTGCGAATCCTTTTAGGCTACCTGCCCCGGCTAAAAGAGCCTGACGCACGTGCGAGTGCATTGCAGTTAAGCAAAGTGCTGGTGCAGGCCCATCCTGATAACAGCAGGGCCTACGCTCTTTATGGCGATCTGTTATTGCAGAGCAACCAGGTTAAAGAAGCAAAGGAAGCCTACAAAAAATCCATCAGCCTGGATAAGCAGGCTTATGGTGTGCAGGAGCAACTGGTACGTATTGAGTTTAGTGAAAACAATATGGATGCCGTAATTTACGATGGTGAAAAGGCTCTTGAACTGTTTCCTAACCAGGCGTGGATGAACTATATGGTAGGAGTGGCCTGGCTGGAGAAAAAAAATTATGTAAAGTCCATTAGCTATCTTAAAAACACGGTGATGCTGGCCGCTGATGATAAAAACCTGCTTACCCAATCCTATTCCGGGCTGGGTGATGCCTATCATGCCACGGGCGATAGGAAAAGCTCTGACGATGCTTACGAAAAAGCCTTAGAGGCCGACCCCGATAATGCCTACACGCTGAACAATTATGCTTACTATTTGTCGTTAAGGAACGAACAGTTGGAGAAGGCGGCGCAAATGTCTAAGCACAGCAACAGTTTGGCGCCTGAAAACGCGTCGTTTGAAGATACGTATGCCTGGATATTGTTTAAACAGAAAAAATACGCGGAAGCTAAACTCTGGGCAGAGAAATCGCTCCAACATGATAAGAGTGCCAGTGCTACTAAAACGGAGCACTATGGCGATATTTTATATTTTTTAGGCGATGTAACCGGCGCGGTGCAAAACTGGCAGAAAGCTAAAGCACTTGGAGCCTCGTCGCCGGTGTTAGAACGTAAGATAAATGAGAAGAAATATTCTGAATAAAATAGCCATTGTTTGCTGCCTTGTAGCCTTTGCGGCGTGTAAGTCGAAAAAGCTTACAGTTGTTAAGCGCCCCACCACTGCAGATTCTGCAGCTGCCGCACGTTTAAATTCTACCCGGGAAAAACTTTCGGCTATACAGGCCAACCAGGTGATGTTCAACACATTTACCGGAAAAGCGAAAACCAAGCTGGATATCAATGGTAAAAGCAATGATGTGACACTAAATATCCGCATTAACCGCGATCAGAAAATATGGATATCTATTACCGCTATAGCAGGTATAGAGGTGGCGCGCGCACAGATCACGCCGGATAGTGTGCAGGTAATTAACCGCCTGCAAAGCGTTTACCTGAAAAAGCCATTTAGCTACATTAATAATTTTGCCGGTAAACAGGTTAATTTTAAAACCGTACAAGCACTGTTAGTGGGTAATGCTATTCCCGAGCTGCTTAATGAGCATGCTACCATTACCAACGAAGGCAGCAATACCCTACTAAGTGGTAATATGCAGGATGTAATGTACAAGTTGCTGTTAGGCGCTGATCTTAAAGTTACGCAAACCAACCTGTCAAACCAGTTGGCCCGGCAAACATTGCAGGTAGCCAATAATGTATTTATTAAAGAAGGCCGCCGTGTTATCCCGTCGCAAATAGATATCAGTTCAACCGCTGGTGATAAGCGTATACAAGCCAACCTGCGTTACAACACGGTTGAATTTGATAAGCCGCTTGAATATCCTTTTAGTATCCCAAAAAGTTACGAACCTGCTAATTAAATTATATTTTTGGTGGATGAAACTTTTTAAAGCCGCAATTTTTCTTGCTTGCATGTTGGTTGCTGCCGGAGCGTTCGCACAGAGCAGTGCCGAACTTAAACGCCGGCGCGAAAAACTATCTGATGAGCTGGAGCAACTTAACCGGGAGTACCAGGAAACCGCCAGCAATAAAAAAGTATCATTAAAGCAGCTGAATATCCTGAAAGCACAGATCAATCTTCGGGAAGAAAAGATAGCCAATATCAACTCTGAGGTAAGAAATTTAGATAACCAAATCTCTGAAAGCAATAATACCGTACGTAACCTTCAAAGCCAGTTAGACCAGTTAAAGAAAGAGTACGCGGGCATGGTGCTGTTTGCTTATCGTAACCAAAGCGCCTACAATAAGCTCATGTTTATTTTCGCCGCTAAAGATTTTAACCAGGCTTACCGGCGCTTAAAATACCTGCAGCAGTTTGGTACCTACAGGGAGCGACAGGCGGGTTACATACAGGGAACGCAGCGGGACCTGCATGTAAAGATCAACGAACTGGATAAGGACAAACGCGAAAAGAGCAATTTGCTGGCCAACCAGGAGAAAGAAAAGATAGAGCTGGGTAAAGCAAAAAATAACCAGGTAAAGGTTATCACCGACCTTTCAAAACAACAGGGGGCAATTAAGCAGCAACAGCGGGATATCCGCAAGAGAATAGCGCAAACTAACCGGGCCATTACAGCGGCAATTAGCCGGGAAATTGAAATAGCCAGGCGCGAGGCGGAAGAAAAGGCACGGGCCGAAGCGCGCGCGGCGGCGGCAAGGGCAAAGGCGGAGAACAGGGAAGTGGCGGTAACCAAGCCAACCATTACCAAGTCATCAACCAATAGCCAGGTGCTTAATGCCACGCCGGAGGCGGCAAGGCTGTCGAACGATTTCCTGGGCAACAGGGGCCGTTTGCCTTGGCCGGTAGCCAACGGGCAGTTATTACATGGGTTTGGCACCTATACCGATGCGGACGGCATCAGGAATGAAAGCAGCGGATACGAGATACGTACAGCAGCCAACGCCACAATAAGGGCGGTATTTGATGGCGAGGTACGGCGGGTTATCGACGTAGCGGGTTCTTACACCGTGATATTGAAACATGGTGAGTACTTTACATCATACTCTAACCTCAAATCGGTATCAGTAGGCGTGGGGCAGCATATCTCAACTAAACAGGCTATAGGCACGGTAGCGGTTGACCCGTCAACAGGCGATCCTACGGTTTCCTTTACTTTAAATAAAGGTAAGGAGTTCCTGAACCCAAAATCTTGGCTGGCTGATAATTAGTTTTTGTTTAATGCGTTAAGCTGTATAGTACTAATTGTATATTTGTAAACTTAAATGATATAAAATGTTAAGTTCGGTTTTGTTATTCTTAAATATCGGTACTCCAGAAATGATACTGATATTATTTGTAGCCCTTATGCTTTTCGGTGGTAACAAGCTGCCCGAACTTGCACGCGGTTTAGGAAAGGGTATCCGCGAGTTTAAAGACGCTTCTGAAGATGTTAAACGTGAGATCAATAACCAGATCAACAATTACGAGGACAGAAAGACTCCGGAGAAACCCGTAGAAACCCCGGCCGAAACCAAGACAGAAACGCCAACTTACGAGCCTGTTGCCGGTACAGTATCAGCATATACGGGCCATTCGGCTACCGATGCCATTGAGGAACACACGGCGACTGAGGCTTCGACTCATGCTGCCGACGCCACCTTTGAGAACGAAACTACCGTTAAACCGGCTGGTGAAGAAACTCATGTTGCGGAGCATCATGCTGCAGGCACGGAGCATGCAAATACTGTACACACAACAACTGAAAATAAGCATGCCGAATAAGCGGTATGAAGTAAAAATATTTATACATAAAACTTAAAATCATGGGATTAGGCGCACCAGAAATTATTCTGATCATCATTGCAATATTGCTTTTGTTTGGCGGTAAAAAAGTACCTGAATTAATGCGTGGACTTGGTAAAGGCGTAAAAGAATTTAAAGACGCTCAAAACGGCGAAAGTTCAAGCTCATCGGCAAACACCAGCAGCACCGAAGATAAACCTAAGGTTTAATTTCCCTGCAACATTATTGGCGCGGTAAAAAAGCCGCATTTAAAACTTATCAGTTGAAATAGTTTAAGCTTCAACAGATAAGTTTTTTTATTTTAGGCCCCATGACTAATAACTATCACTCGTATAGTGAGCTAAAAAGCGGGTTGGAAAATGGCGACACTACTGTAGAGAAACTGGTGAACGGTTACCTGCAGCAGATACAGGCCAATGCACAACTTAACGCTTTTAACGAGGTGTTTGCAGATGAAGCTCTTGAGCAGGCACGCGTGCTGGATAAGCGTATGCAAAGTGGCGAGCCGGTAGGTAAACTGGCTGGTATGGTGGTTGGCATTAAAGACAATATTTCTTACAAAGGCCACAAGGTTACGGCATCATCAAAAATGCTGGAGAACTTTACCGCCATATATTCCGCTACTATTGTAGAACGTTTGCTGGCCGAAGATGCCATCATCATAGGGCGTTGCAACTGCGACGAATTTGCTATGGGCGCGGCTAATGAAAATTCGTTTTTTGGCCCTGTAAAGAATCACGCGGATCAAACACGTGTATCCGGAGGGTCATCGGGTGGTTCAGCGGTGGCTGTGCAAGCTGGCATGTGCCATGCCGCTATCGGCACAGATACCGGTGGGTCTGTTAGGCAACCGGCCGCTTTTTGCGGTGTAGTGGGTTTAAAACCTACTTACGGGCGTATATCACGCTATGGTATCATTAGTTATGCTTCGTCATTTGACCAGGTTGGGCCCATCACCCGTTCTGTAGAGGATGCCGCTTTATTACTGGAAGTAATGGCCGGACCGGATGAATACGACAGCACCCTTGCCCGCAAACCAGTGCCACAGGTTGCCGATCTGAAAAAAGAAAGTGGAAAAAAGCGGATCGCTTACATGCAGGAAGCTTTATCCAGCCCGGGTGTGGATGCTGATGTAAAAGCCACGCTTGCTGCTTATATTGATAAACTACGCGCGGATGGCCATATCGTAAAGCCTATATCGTTTGAATTACTGGAGTACCTGGTGCCTACCTATTACATACTGGCTATGGCCGAGGCCTCATCCAACCTTGCACGGTATGATGGTGTGCATTATGGCTATCGCAGCCCTAACGCTGTTGATCTTACCTCAACCTATAAAAAATCCCGCTCGGAAGGTTTTGGCAAAGAGGTACAGCGCCGCATTATGCTGGGTACCTTTGTATTGAGCGCCGGTTATTACGATGCCTATTATGCCAAAGCGCAGCGTGTACGCCGCCTTATCCAAAATAAAACCAACGAGATACTCCAGGAGTACGACTTCATATTGGCGCCAACCGCCCCCGAACCGGCTTTTGCTTTAGGGTTAAAGGAGAAGGATCCGGTGGTTACTTACCTTTATGATATTTTTACCGTGCAGGCTTCACTTGCAGGTGTGCCGGCAATATCCTTACCTGCAGGCAATAATGGCAAAGGTTTACCGTTAGGCTTACAATTGATAGCTAAAAGTTTTAACGAACAGGAATTGTTAAATTTCTCCGAATATTTCCTTCAGCTATAAAAAGTTAATATATTAGTAAATAATTCTCATGGTTCTCCATGCGGGTTACCCTAAAGTATGAAGAGACTATTTACTTTGCTCGCCTGCACGCTTATTTTGCAGGTGGTTAAAGCTGATGCAAAAAAAACTTTTACAGCCCTTGCTCTACAATCTTTACAGCAAGACACCAACATACTGGCCCCAGAGCCGCAGGCGCCGGTATCTGTTTACAACAACGTTATTTTTAAACGCCGCTTAGATTCTATCCAGCGCGAGGTACCGCTTGACTACAATGGCTATGTACAGGCTTATATTGATTTGTACAGTCGACGTAAGGATGAGATGGGCCGGATGATCGGTTTATCCAGGTATTATTTCCCTATTTATGAGAAAGCCTTCGCGCAGGCCGGTATTCCTGATGAAATTAAATATCTTTCTATTGTAGAGTCGGCACTAAACCCTAATGCTATATCCAGGGTAGGTGCTGCCGGTCCATGGCAGTTCATGTCAGAAACAGCTAAAATATACGGCCTGGCCATGACAGACTATGTAGATGAACGCCGCGATCCGGTACAGGCCAGTAATGCCGCCGCCGCATACCTTAAAGATGCCTACCTGCAATTTGGCGACTGGCTATTGGCCATTGCCTCATACAATTGCGGCAAGAGCAATGTTGAACACGCCCTTGAGCGTTCGGGCGCGCATGATTACTGGTCCATAAGGGATATGCTCCCACCCGAAACACGAGGTTATGTACCGGCATTTATCGCCGTAAATTACATGATGCGGTACCACCGTTATCATTCCATTACACCACAAACAGCAAGCCTGGCCATTGTTACCGATACGGTAATGGTAAATAAATTTATACCACTTAGTAGGGTAGCGCAAGCCTTGGGTATGCCACTTAAAGACCTCTCTTCGCTTAACCCGGCTTATCGCCAGAAAATTATTAATGGTACTGCAGCTGCGCCACGCTGTTTGGTAGTGCCTAAGCTGGATAAGCAACAAAGTGAAATACTGCGTACAGCTGTTAATGATGTTACAACCCCGGTACGCCCCATAAGGCCGGTACAATACGTAGCTATTGCGCCTCCTCCTCCGCAAGTAACTCCGTACAGGCGATTAGCTGTGGAGGGCGTGCCACAACCGGTTAGCGGTAATGCAAGCCCGGTTACGCCAACTACTCATATCACTAAACGTGGTGAAACACTAAACACCATAGCTACGCAATACGGGGTTAAGGTAGAGCAACTCATGCAATGGAACAGGCAGTTGGGTACTAACGTTAATTTGCCTTTATTGGCCGGGCTATCGGTAAATATTGGCCATAGCTAACGCTGGCTCTCTATCGTATTTTTGTGTAAACAGCTTCGTAATGTGCTTTTTATTGGGGCTTCAGGAAAAGTAATCGTAATTTTGGGCGCTTTAATTAAAGGGAAATTCAATGAACAAACCAAATCGTAAGCAGGATGCTCTTAATTACCATGCTAAGGGCAGGCCCGGTAAAATACAGGTAGTACCTACCAAACCCACCAACTCTCAGCGCGACCTTACTTTAGCCTATTCGCCCGGAGTTGCCGAGCCCTGCCGTGAAATAGCCAACAACGTTGAAGATGTTTATAAATATACCGCGAAAGGTAACCTTGTAGCAGTTATCAGTAATGGTACCGCCGTACTTGGCCTTGGAAATATTGGCCCCGAAGCCAGCAAGCCGGTAATGGAAGGTAAAGGCCTCCTGTTTAAAATATATGCCGATATTGATGTGTTTGACCTGGAGGTTAACGCTAAATCAGTAGATGAATTTGTTAATATCGTTAAGGCGCTTGAGCCAACTTTTGGCGGCGTAAACCTCGAAGATATTTCCGCGCCTACCTGTTTTGAAATTGAACGCAGGCTTAAAGCCGAAATGAATATCCCTGTAATGCACGACGACCAGCATGGCACGGCCATTATCTCGGGTGCGGCCCTGATGAACGCCTGCGAGATACAGGGGAAAAAATTAGATAAGATAAAACTGGTAGTGAACGGTGCCGGCGCCGCGGCGGTATCATGTACTAAAATGTACCTGTCATTAGGGGTTAAGAAAGAAAACCTGGTAATGTTTGACATTAACGGATTGCTTACTCCTGACCGTACCGACCTGGATGATATCCGCATGGAGTTTGCTACCCAGCGCAAAGATATTACTACCCTGGCCGATGCCATGAAAGGCGCCGACGTTTTTGTGGGTCTTTCTGCCGGTAATGTGGTAACGCCCGCAATGCTGGTGAGCATGGCTAAAAACCCTATTGTTTTTGCTATGGCCAACCCTGAGCCGGAAATAAGTTACGACCTGGCTATTGCCGCCCGTAAGGATATTATTATGGCTACCGGCCGGTCCGACTTTCCTAACCAGGTGAACAACGTATTGGGCTTCCCTTATATTTTCCGTGGTGCGCTTGATGTAAGGGCGACTGCCATTAACGAGGAAATGAAGATTGCTGCTACAAAGGCTATCGCCGAAATGGCGAAAAAGCCGGTACCGGAAGCGGTGAACTTGGCTTACAACATTACTAACCTTAAATTTGGCAGGGATTATATTATCCCTAAACCAATGGATCAGCGCCTGATTACAGAGGTTTCGGCAGCGGTAGCAAAAGCGGCTATTGACTCTGGTGTAGCACGTAAAATTATTACTGATTGGGATGCCTACCGCGAAGAATTGATGACCCGCCTGGGCACCAACAACAAAATACTGCGCGACATCACCAACCAGGCTAAACAAAACCCTAAACGGGTAGTATTTGCCGAGGCTGATAACTACAAAATATTACGTGCCGCGCAGATTGTAAAGGAAGAAAAGATAGCCACGCCGATATTATTGGGTGATGAAACCCGCATCCGCGAGATCATGCGCGAAACGGAGCTTGACCTGGGCGATGTAGAGATCATTGATCCTAAAAAGCAAACCAACCGCTCGGAAGAGTATACACAGTTCCTGTTCAAGAAACGCCAGCGCAGAGGAGTAACCTTGTTTGAAGCCAAAAAAATGATCACCGACCGTAATTACTACGGTGCTTGCATGGTGGAGTTTGGCGAGGCCGACGCGCTGATTTCGGGGTTAACCAAGAATTACGCCTCAACCGTTAAGCCTGCCTTACAAATTATCGGTATTGAAGAAGGTATTAGCCGCGTAGCGGGTATGTACCTCATGATCACACCAAAGGGGCCATTCTTTTTTGGTGATACCACAGTAAACATAAATCCTACGGCCCAGGAACTCGTAGACATAACCGTATTGATAGAAAAGTCGGTTAGGCAATTGAATATCCAGCCCCGCGTAGCGGTGCTGTCTTATTCAAACTTTGGCTCAAATGATGGTGAGCTGCCGGAGAAAACCCGTGAAGCGGTTAAAATACTACATGAGAAGTATCCGGATATGATTGTTGATGGCGAAATGCAGGCTAACTTTGCCCTTAACCCGGCATTGCTGGCAGATAATTTTCCATTCTCAACGTTAAATGGCAAGCCGGCTAATACACTGATATTCCCTACATTAGAATCTGGTAATATTGCTTACAAGCTGATGCAGGAAATTGGTGGCGCGGAAGCTGTTGGCCCTATTCTTTTAGGGTTAAAGAAACCGGTGCATGTATTGCAGTTAGGCAGTTCGGTACGCGAGATTGTGAACATGGTAACCATAGCCGTTATTGACGCGCAGATAAAATGCGCCCGCGACAGCCAGGCTAAAACAAAAAAGAAATAATCTGAAGAAACATGTACGACTATATTGATGGTAAACTGGCGTTCAAGAGCGCCGCTTATGTGGTGATAGATGCAGGAGGCGTTGGTTACCAGATCAATATATCGTTAAATACCTATTCGCAGATAGGTGATCACGAACGTTGCAAGCTGTACACATGGCTGCACGTTAAAGAAGATGCACATACACTTTATGGTTTTGCCGATGCAGGAGAGCGCAAGCTCTTCCTGCATTTGGTATCCATATCGGGCATTGGCCCAAACACTGCCCGCATGATGCTGTCGTCCATTACCCCTGCCGAAATACAGGCGGCCATTGTACAAGGCAATGTGGCGCTTATTAAAAGTATAAAAGGCATAGGCCCAAAATCGGCGCAGCGTATTATCTTAGAGTTACAGGACAAGCTTAAAAAAGAAGGACCGGATACATTAACTTCGGTACCAACAGGGTTAAAAACGGCAAAAGAAGAGGCGCTTTCCGCCCTTGTTATGCTGGGCTTTGTTCGTAACGTTGCAGAGAAAGTTCTGGATCAGGAAATAAGCAAAAATACCGGTGTTTTAACTGTAGAACAGCTGGTTAAATTCGCCCTTAAGAACTTATAATTACTTGAATTTAATAGATTAACTTGGTAAAAACTTTTACTACTAAGCTTTTTGTAGTGATACTTTTTGTATCTGCTTTAAGCGGAGCGGGGAAACTTTATGCCAGGCAAACGCAACAAAACCAGGTCCCTAACCAACAACCTAACCAGTACCCCGCATCGCAGGGGCAGCAGCAATATCCAACACAACAGGGGCAGCAGTTCCCTAACAGGCAGCAACAATATCCAAACCAGCAATCGCCTAACCAGCCACAGCAGCAACCTTTTAACCAGCAGGCAAGGCCGGGGCAACTACCGGCAAGCAACCAGCTACCTGTAGCACCATCCGGCTCGGCAACTGCCCGTGCCGATACGGGCTTTAAACCGGGGCCAATTAAGCTGCGCGAGCCTACTACAAAAAGGGAACGTTCGGGTTTGTTTTTTAAGGACCCGCCCGGATTAGTACGCACCATTGAGTATGACCCGCTTACCAACCGCTATATCTTATATGAGCGCTTAGGTAACCTCAACTACAGGCCGCCACAGTATTTAACGTTTAGCCAATATCTGCAATTGCAGCAGCGCAGCCTGCGGCGCGATTACTTTCAGCAGCTTTCAGATAACTATGCGTTTGAGTCGCAGCAGCCGGGCTTTATCCCGCAAATAAAGGTGCGCAGCAAAACCTTTGAGCAAATATTCGGCAACTCAAATATCAACATAAGGCCACAGGGTTCGGCGGAAGTGATACTGGCCGGGCAGATCAATAAGAATGAGAACCCGCTATTTAATACCCGGCAGCG
Organism: Mucilaginibacter sp. MD40; assembly: GCF_002288635.1. GTDB lineage: Bacteria > Bacteroidota > Bacteroidia > Sphingobacteriales > Sphingobacteriaceae > Mucilaginibacter. The sequence continues at coordinate 1,237,027 of NZ_NRSW01000001.1, forward strand.
TAACCAGTTCAATTTTAATTTCGACCAACGCATACAGCTCAATGTTACCGGCGATATTGGTGATAAGCTAAAGATCACTACCAATTATAATACGCAGGCGCAGTTCCAGTTTGAGAACCAGATAAAGCTTGATTATACCGGCCATGCCGATGAGATCATCCAAAAAATAGAGGCCGGTACAGTAAGTATGCCACTCAATACTACGCTTATCACCGGCAGCCAGGCGTTATTCGGTGTAAAAACCAAGCTGCGTTTTGGCCGGCTGGATGTAACCAGTATTTTTTCGCAACAGCGTTCGCAGGCAAAGAATATTACCATAACCAATGGCTCGCAGCAGGGTAATATCTCTATCACCGCGGCAGATTACGAGGCCAATAAGCACTACTTTTTATCGCAGTATTTCCGCAATAATTATAACCGAGCACTGGCGAATATTCCCATTATCAGCTCAAACATCACCATTACCAAAATTGAGGTTTGGACCACTAACCGTACCAACGTAACCGATAACTCGCGGGATATACTGGCATTTATGGACCTGGGGGAGAACAAGCCGCATAACCCCTTGATACAAGGCGGGTCGGCTTACAGCGGTTATCCCGCGGGTTTCCAGGGACCGGGTTTTCCGCAGCAGTCCAACTCGCTTTTAGCCAACCTGCCTGCTGGTGCCCGCAATACCAACTCTAATGATGTGGCTAATTATTTCAGGGCAAGCGGCGGTACCGATAACTATGCTAAGCTTACTTACGCGCGCAAATTAAAGGATAACGAATTTACACTGCATCCTCAACTGGGTTATATCTCCCTTAATTACCCGCTCAATAATGATGAGGTACTGGCGGTGGCCTATCAGTATACCGTAAATGGCGTGCAATACCAGGTAGGGGAGTTTAGCAGCGACAGGGCTGTTAACAACGCAACACCAACGGTACTATATACCAAATTGCTAAAGAACGAACTGCTAAAAACCAACCTCCCTACGTGGGACCTGATGATGAAGAACATCTATTCATTGGGAGCTTACCAGATCAGTCCTACTAATTTCAGGCTGAACATCTCCCGGCTCGATGATAAAACCGGCATCGAAAAAACAATAATGGATGAGGGTAACAACCTTAAGGAGAAAAGATGGTTGCAGATAACCGGGCTGGATAACCTTAATCAGCAGAATGATAAATCGCCTGATGGCTACTTCGATTTCCTGGAGGGTATCACCATTGATTCGCAGAACGGGCGGATCATGTTTCCCACGATCGAGCCTTTCGGCAGCGACCTTGAAAGGCAGTTCACTTCGGCGGAAGGCGACCTTAAAGGCCGTTATGTGTACCAACCTTTGTATGATTCAACTAAAACCATTGCACAGCAGTTATTCCCTAAGCTTAACCGCTACCTTATCAAAGGGACTTACACCGGCCAGAATGGGTCGGAGTACCAGCTCAACGCGGTAAATATCCCGCAGGGCTCTGTGGTAGTAACGGCCGGAAACCTTAAATTGCAGGAAGGGACAGATTATACGATTGATTATAGCGCCGGGCGGCTGCGTATGCTTAACCAGGCTCTTTTACAATCGGGGCAACCTATTAACATTAAGCTGGAAAACAACGAGCTGTTTGGGGTGCAGCAAAAATCGTTATGGGGTACAAGGCTTGATTATCGGGTAAATCCTAAACTGGCCCTCGGTGCCACTATTATGCACCTTACGGAGCAGCCCATTACGCAAAACGAAATAGTGGGCGAAGAATCCATATCCAACACTATTTGGGGTTTCGATGCCAATTACAGTACCGAGTCGAGGTTTTTGACCCGGCTGGTAGATAAGATACCCTTTATCAATACCAAAGCACCCTCTACCATCAATTTCAGCGGTGAGTTCGCCCAACTGATGCCCGGAAGTCCCGGCGCGCTAAACTTCGCGGGTTCACGTAACGGTACCTCATACCTGGACGATTTTGAAAACAGCCGCTCGGTAATTGACATCAAAAGCGCCATTAACTGGCAGCTTTCGGGTACGCCGCAACTGTTCCCCGAGTCGCAAACCTTTAATGATCTGAGTTACGGGTTTAACCGTGCACGACTGGCCTTTTATAATATCGATCCTATATTTTATACCAATTCGGGCAACATACCGGTTTCCAGGAATGATTTGTCTAACCATTACGTGAGGCAAGTGCTGGAACAGGAGGTTTTCCCATACAAGCAATCAACCACCGGGCAGCCGCTAAGCCTGGCCACGCTTAACCTTGCTTTTTACCCTACCGTGCGCGGCCCATATAACTATACTACAACCGGTGTAAATACTGATGGTACTTTGCAGAACCCCCGCAACCGTTGGGGCGGTATTTTCCGTAAGCTGGAAACCAATGATTTTGAATCACTCAATGTAGGGTATATTGAGTTTTGGGTGCTCGATCCATTTATTTATAAACCTAACTCGACTGGTGGCGACCTGTATTTTAACCTCGGCAGTGTATCTGAAGATATATTGAAAGATGGACGTAAGAGCCTGGAGAACGCCCTGCCGGTAGATGGTATTACGTCGGATAAAGTTGATGAAACCGCCTGGGGCCGTGTATCCAGATTGCAGCCGGTAGTGAACGCCTTTGACAACAACCCGGATAACCGCCGCCTGCAGGATGTGGGTTTAGATGGCTTGAATGACGCGGACGAGAAAACAAAGTTCGCGCCTTTTTTGCAGCAAACGCAGGGCGTATTAAACCCGCAGGCTGTAGCTGCCCTTAATGCCGACCCATCGTCTGACGATTATCGCTACTATCAGGGGCAGGCGCTTGACCAGGCCGGAGCTGGTATCCTGGAGCGCTACAGCCGTTATAATGGTACCGAAGGCAACTCCAAAACGGCTGAACAATCACAGGCGGAGCTGGGCATACAAACATCGGCATCCACCTCCCTGCCTGATGGAGAGGATATCAACCGGGATAATAATATGAGCCAAACGGATGAGTACTTCCAGTACCGTGTTTCTATCCGCCCGCAGGATATGGTTGTTGGTCAGAATTATATTAACGATAAGATCACGGCCAATGTAAAGCTTCCAAACGGTACTACGCAGTCAGTTACCTGGTACCAGTTTAGGGTGCCCATAACTGATTATACCAGTAAAGTAGGCAACATACAGGATTTTAAGGCCATACGGTTTATGCGTATGTTCATGACCAACTTTGCTGATACCGCCGTACTACGCTTTGCTACCCTGCAATTGGCCCGCAGCGAGTGGCGCACCTTCAATGCTGAAAATAACCCTATAAACATCATTGCTGATCCTGCTATACAAAGCCCGGTAAATGATGGTTCTACACTGGATGTACAAGCGGTAAATATTGAGGAGAACGGTAACCGGACACCTATACCTTACGTGGTACCGCCGGGTATTAACCGCCAGCGTAACTATAATAATTTACAAACCGATACCAAACTGAATGAGCAGTCGCTGTCTTTGAACGTAACCAATCTGCGCGATGGTTACTCGAGGGCCGCTTTCCGTACGTTCTTTAATGACCTGCGCGCCTACAAACGCGTGCAAATGTTTATACATGCCGAGGGCGACCAGCTAAAGGATAACGACCTTAACGCCTTTATTCGCCTGGGGGTAGATTACCAGGATAACTATTATGAATATGAGGTGCCACTGGCCATAACCCAACCCGGCACCCGCGACCCGGGCGCGATATGGCCCGCTGTAAATGAACTGAATTTACAGCTGTCTATTTTGACTGATGCCAAGCTGGCCCGAAATAATGCCAAACTAAACGGGCAGCCCTGGCCGTTTACGGTGCCCTTTACCTATACCGATGGCAAGAACAAAGTAACTATTAAAGGCCAGCCCGACCTGAGTCGCCTGCGTACTATTATGCTGGGGGTGCGTAATCCCTATAAGGCCAACGGCAGCATAGGCGACGACGGGCTGAATAAAACGGGTACCGTATGGTTCGATGAATTGCGCCTTACCGATTTTGACCAGCGCGGCGGCTGGGCTGCAACCGCCCGTGTTGACGCCACGCTGGCAGATTTTGCCAATATCACCGTATCGGGCAGTAAGAGTACCATTGGTTTTGGTACGCTTGACTCACGTGTGAGCGACCGTAGCCGCAGCGACAACCAGATCATTGATGCTTCGGCGAGTGTTGAACTGGGCAAGTTTTTTCCGGATAAGAGCGGTATACGCATACCGGCATATGTGAATATATCCACCCAGAAAAGCACGCCCCAGTATGACCCCGGTATGGCAGATGTAGAACTGAAAAAGTCATTAGCGGCGGCGCCAAGCAGCCAGGCTCGTGATTCGATAAAAAGGGTGTCGGAAGATTTTACCGTTCGCAAGAGCATTAACTTTACCAATGTGCATAAGGAACGTACCGATGCTTCTGCACCGGCGCATGTTTGGGATATTGAGAATTTTGCCGCTACCTACGCTTATACCGAGTACCAGCACCATGATTTTATTGTGGAGAACGATATGGCAAAAACCTACCGGGTGGCGCTTAACTATAATTACACCAGGGAGCCTAAATACATTACGCCGTTTGCCAAGATCATTAAAAACAACCTGCTGGCACTGGCCCGTGATTTTAACTTTAGTATACTGCCATCCAGGTTAAATTTTAGCATCAATTTCGATCGTTTTTATTCCGAGAATACCCTTCGCAACAACGACCCTAATAATTATATTGCTATCCCTACATCGTTTAACAAGAACTTTAATATTACAAGGGTATATGGCATAGGCTGGAACCTATCCAGATCCCTTTCGCTGGATATAGATGCCACCAACCTTTCAGTGGTAGATGAGCCCGCAGGCCGTATCAATGGCCTAAAACGCGATACTTTATGGACCAATCTGATGCGCCTGGGCCGGACGGTAAATTATAATCATACCATTAACATTAACTACACCACGCCGGTAAACAAAATACCGGGGCTCGACTGGACCGCGCTTACCATGCGTTACAGCACCAATTTCAACTGGCAATCGCAACCGACGTTTGCCATTAACAACCCTACGTATGATGTGGGTAACAGTATACAAAACGCCCGTACCATACAGCTCAACCCGAACTTAAACTTTGCTAATTTTTATAACAAGTTCAGGGGCTTAAGAAAGGGGCGTGATGAAAAAACAAGTATCGGTAAACTTTTCTTGGGTGTGCTCACCAGTATTAAAAGTATAAGCGGTACTTATACCCGTACTGAGGGCACGTTCCTGCCGGGTTATCTGCCTAAGTCCAATTTCTTTGGGCAAGACCTTAATTATAATTCCCCGGGTATCGGCTTCCTGCTGGGTAGCCAGGCAGACATACGGCCAACAGCTATAGCCAACGGATGGATAAGTACCGATACCTTGCAAAATCAGCTTTTTGTAAAGTCCTTTAACGAGGATATACAGTTGCGCAGCATCATTGAGCCACTGCCGGATCTGCGTATAGAACTGAAGGCTTTCCGTACGCAGGACCGCAATTACCAAACGCAGTTTAAATATTTGGAGAGTACCCAAAGCATTGAGAACCTCAGCCCGGTAACTTCGGGTACTTACAGCATATCATTTCTTTCAATCGGTACGGCCTTCTCCAAAGGCGGTGATGTTAACCGCAATTCAGAAGCTTTCCAAACGTTTTTAGATAACCGTACCGTAGTATCGCAGCGGCTGGGCCAGCAAAACCCCAACTCGGCGGGTACGAGCGGGGGCTACGCGGATGGTTACAGCCCCAACGCGCAAAATGTGCTGGTGCCGGCTTTCCTGGCTGCCTATACCGGGAAGGATGCAAGCGCGGTAAGCCTCAACCAGTTCCCTAAAATACCTATTCCTAACTGGGATATTAAATACAGCGGCTTAGCCCGCCTGCCATTGTTTAATGATCTGTTTGACTCGTTTGATCTGCGGCATGTTTACCGTTCATCCTATAACGTTAGCGCTTACACTACTTTATTGCAGTACCAAACCATAAACGGCTACAGCAGCACACGCGACGCGAATAACGATTTCCTGCCGCTTTACCAGTTCTCGCAGGTGAGTATCTTAGAGTCGTTTTTGCCTTTACTGGGGGCGGATATGCGCTTTAAAAATAGCATGACGGCCAACGTAGAGTTCAGTAAAAACAGGTTCTTAAACCTCAGTATGCTTAACAGCCAGTTGGCCCAGCAGGATGAGAATATTATTGTGCTTGGGTTTGGCTATCGCCCTAAAAACTTCCATATCCCCTGGGGATTATTTGGCAGCGGACGCGAGAATAATGATGTGAACTTTAAACTGGATGTAGCTATCAGAGATAAAAAGCTGGTGATCTACCGTGCTGATGTGCCCGGCGCGGAGATATCCGCGGGCTCTAAAAATATCACCCTGCGCCCGTCTATAGATTACGTGATCAACCAGCGTTTTAACCTTAACCTATTTTACGATAGCAATATCACCAAACCATACACCTCGCAGGCCTTTACCACCGCGTTCACCAATTTCGGTATCAACCTGAAACTGTTACTGCAATAATTTAACGATAGCGATTACCTGCATAGCAAAACCAAGCCGGCATATTTTGTAATATTGTTTTATGGAAATTAAAGAAGCGCAGCATCTTGTAGATAACTGGATCAAAACAACCGGGGTACGTTATTTTAATGAATTGACTAACACGGCCATGTTAATGGAAGAAGTTGGCGAGGTGGCGCGTATTATGGCCCGGCAGTATGGAGAACAATCGTTCAAAAAGTCGGACAAGGAAGTGAACCTGGCCGATGAAATGGCCGATGTGCTTTTTGTACTGATATGCCTGGCTAACCAAACCGGCATTGACCTAACGGACGCGCTGGAAAAAAATCTTGAAAAAAAGAGCATCCGCGATGCCAACAGGCACAGGAACAACGAGAAGTTAAAATAACTTATTCGGAATATAAGTTCGATAAATAATATAAATCAAAATATAATTTTGTTATATATTATAATTCAGAATTTTATAATGTAAATTTGATTCAGCTAATCAATTTATATTATGAAAAAATATCTTATCCTTTCATTGCTGGTACTGGTGGTACTGGCATGTAAACAAAATCCATCTGAAAATTTAACAAAGGTAAAGGAAGCTTTGCTACCTCCGCCGATTGCAGAGAAAGTAAACAGCGTATCGTTTAAAGCGCCGGTTATTAAATCTGATAAAGAGGACGTAGGCTATAATGCCGAATCGGAGCAGCAAGAAGTTATTGGCAATAATGCAGCTGTAAGCTCCAGGCAGAAAGTCGAATCGGTTGATAAAAAGATCATTAAGGAAGGCGACATCAGTTTTGAAACGACCAACGTAGCCAAAACCCGCAAGCAGATATTAACCAACCTTAAACAATTGAGCGGCTATGCTGAAAGCGATAGTGAAACGCTGAACGGCGATGAGAACCGCAAAGAATATGTATTAGCTATCCGCATCCCTGCAGTTAATTTCGATGCGTTTCTAAATAGTGTATCCGACGCTGCAACAAAGATCGACCAAAAGAACATCCGTATTAAGGATGTTACCACAGAATTTATTGATACTAAAGCCAGGCTTAATAATAAGCTCGAATTGGAGAAGCGGTATGTTAATTTGCTTAACCGCGCCGGCAAAATGCGCGACCTGCTGGATATCGAAGAAAAACTCACCGAAATACGCAGTGATATAGAATCAACCCAAAGCCAACTTAATTACATGAGCAAGCAGGTGGAATACAGCTCGCTTAATATTACTTTTTACACTACCCAGCCAACGCAGGTAAACGCGGGGAATGGGTTTGGCTACAAACTAAAAATGGCGCTTGGTAATGGCTTTGATATTTTGCAGTCGTTATTCTTTGGGGTAATAGCCGCATGGCCATTCATATTAGCGGGAATTATTGCCTGTTTTATTGCCAACCGTTGGCGCAAAAAACGAAAAGTAGTAGCTGAAAGCTAAGCCAGATTCACTAGCTTTTCGCCCTCAAGTACCGGGATTGCCGTGGTAATGTCTATTTGCAGGCAAAAGGCAATATCTTTTTCAATGCCGAGTTTTTTCAATCGTTCGCCGTGCGATGTTTTGCTGAGGTATTGGGAAATATCATGCTTACCAAGCTGAAAAAGATCATTTGCGGCAATGGCGGGATCGTCAAGCGTGTAACCTTCGGTTTTTAGCTGTTCAACTATTGCTCCGGCGAAAAGCGTGTCTTCCAGGTTAAAGTTATTCTTCCAGCCTGAGCAAACAAGCAATATGTTCTCATGCTGCCCTTTAAGCCAGTTACAAAGCGCTGTTAAATTAAAAAATGAGCCAATAACTACACGTTTAGCGCTACGTGCTAAATGCAGCGCATGTGTGCCGTTGGTAGTGGTAAGTACAATGGTTTTACCGGCAACCTTCTCGGCAGTGTAAGAAAAAGGAGAGTTGCCAAAATCAAAGCCATCAACCACCTCGCCATTGCGTTCAGCAGCAAGCAGGTAATCTTCTCCCTTTTCGCGGTAGGCCGCGCACTCGGCAACTTCGGCCACTGGTATAATGGCTTCCGCTCCGTTACCTATACCATAAGTGATAGACGAAGTGGCACGGAATATATCAATTACCACCACAATGTAATCTTCTACCTTATATAGCGGAATGAGGGCAGGAGTAAGGCAAACGTCAAGACATTTCGTCATTGGGTCATTATAGATGTCATTGAGTCATTAGGTCACTGAGTCATTAACTATTCCAATGACTTGATGACTCAATGATGGGGCGAAGCCCTATTATTTATAAAATGGTGGTTTTACCACTTTAGCCTTTACTTTATTATCGCGGATGCTGATGTAGATCTCGGTACCTTCTTTAGCAAACTCGGATTTTATATACCCCAGGCCGATAGCTTTTTGTAATGATGGCGATTGCGTGCCTGAGGTTACTTTACCTATCTCGTTGCCTTCTGCATCAACAATCGCGTAATCATGGCGTGGTATGCCCCGGTCTATCATTTCAAAACCTACCAGTTTGCGGGTTACGCCTGCTTGTTTCTGCTGTTGCAAAGCCTCAGAGTTGGTAAATTCCTTGTTGAATTTAGTTACCCAGCCCAAACCTGCTTCCAAAGGTGAGGTGGTATCGTCAATATCATTGCCGTATAAACAGAAGCCCATTTCAAGGCGCAGGGTATCACGTGCGGCCAAGCCAATAGGTTTAATGCCAAAAGGCTCGCCGGCCCTGAATACTTCGTTCCAGATATGTTCGGCATGCTCGTTATCAAAATAAAGCTCAAAGCCACCGGCGCCGGTATATCCCGTAGCCGAAACAACTACATTATCAACACCGGCAAATTTGCCTTTAGTGAAGGTGTAGTATTCCATTGATGCCAGGTCAATATCTGTAAGGCTTTGCAAAGCGTCAGCCGCTTTGGGGCCTTGTACAGCCAATAGCGAGGTGCGGTCTGAAATGTCTTTCATCTCCACACCTTTGGTGTTGAATTTTGATATCCAGTTCCAATCTTTCTCAATGTTTGAGGCGTTAACTACCAGCATGTACGTTTTTTCGTCAATGCGGTAAACCAGCAGGTCGTCAACAATACCGCCATCTTCATTTGGCAGGCAGGAGTATTGCACCTTGCCATCATAAAGCTTAGCCGCGTCGTTACTGGTAACGCGTTGTATGAGGTCAAGGGCGTTTTCTCCTTTAAGGATAAACTCGCCCATGTGGCTTACATCAAATACACCTACACCCTTGCGCACGGTATCGTGTTCAACATTTACACCTGTATATTGTACGGGCATATTATAACCGGCAAACGGCACCATCTTGGCGCCTGCTTTTACATGTATAGGAGTTAAGGCGGTATTCTTCATGAAAACAATTTAATGGGGCAAAAATAGGAAAATAGCTGTACCTGACAGGTCTATTTTAAAACTGTTTGGTAAAAATGGATGAGTTTTGGTGTAATAATACTTACATCATGCTGCTCTTCTACCAACTTGCGGGCATTAAGGCCGATCTCACGGCAATAATACTCGTCAATGAGGCATCTTTTTAACGCGCGGTAGAATTCATCGGTGGTGTTGGCAATGATGATATTTTTCCCATTTTCAATATTAATTCCCTCGGCGCCGGCGGATGTTGAGATAATGCATTTTTGCATAGCCATTCCCTCCAGAATTTTCACCCGCATACCCCCGCCGGATAATAGCGGAACGATCATGATAGCTTTGCTATTTACAAACTCAAGGGCGTCATCTACCTCGCCATGTATGAAAACCTTTCCTAAAACCTCGTAATCGTCATATTCCTCGGGTATGTTGTGGCCGGCAATGTATAGCTTCGCTTTCAGGTCGCCGTCGGTTATTTCCTTATGAAAATTATCCATAAACCATTCTACGCCTTCGCGGTTAGGCATCCAGTCTAATGAGCCAAGGAAAAACACGCCCGAAAAATCGGTTTTATTTAGGTCTGGCCGGTAAAGGGAGATGTTAATGCCAATTGGGAGAACGGTAACGGGTATTCGTGCGCCAAAATCAAGCAGCGATTGCTTGTCCTGCTGCGTAAAAGTTACAATAGCATCAAACAGGTTAAGCAGCCCGAGTTCGTAGTTTTTTATGCGTTTGGCGAGTAATTTTAAATACCACTTTTTAAAAGGGTCACTTTTTTGGCGGGCCAGTTTTTCCCAAACCTGGTGTTCAATATTATGCGCCCTGAAAATTACTTTTGCCTTTGAACTTCTTCGTATCGCGCCCAGATATGGCGCTACGAATATCCCTTCGAGCTGCACAATATCATAGGCATTATCGGTAAGCGTTTTAATTAGTAGTTTTTCGAACCCCGGGTTATAAAACCGGTCAATATTGTAGGTGTTTGAAGTGAAGAGGTTGCTTACCGCTTCAACCATAGTTACCCGTATATCAATGTCATATTCGGTGTAACTGATACGGTCAAGCAATGCATCGCGTTCCCGCAGGCCCGAATGCTTTTTAACATTGAGTGATAACAGGGTAACCTCATGCCCCAGATCAACCAGGCCCTTTATGGTATTACCTACCACAATGGGGTAACCGCCGTTTTGCGGAAACGGTGCACGGTGGGTTAAGATAAGGATCCTCAAGCTTACGGGTTAGTTGGTTTGGTGTAAAGTTATAACCTTACAGTTAAGGGTCAAACGCCTTCTTCAAAAATTAGCAGTTGTGGATCGGTTACTTTAAAACTTTTACGGTGATATGGCGTATGGCCCATTTCTAAAACCATTTTGCGGTGGCTAATGGTTGGATAACCTTTATTAGAATGCCAGTTATACTCCGGATGTTCAGCAGCTATTTGCTTCATATAATCATCCCGATAGGTTTTGGCTAAAATAGAAGCGGCGGCTATACTGAAATATTTAGCATCGCCCTCTACAATGCATTTGTGGGGCACATCGGCATATTTGTTGAAGCGGTTACCATCGATAATTAAAAATTCGGGTTTAAGATGCAGTTTTTCAACCGCACGGTGCATAGCCAGGAAAGATGCGTTAAGGATATTGATCCGGTCTATCTCATGGTTATCGCACCAGGCAACAGCGTGTGCTATGGCTTTTTCTTCTATCTCTAAACGTAGCTGGTAGCGTACCTCTTCGGTAAGTTGTTTGGAGTCGTTAAGCAAGTGGTGGTCAAAATCTGCCGGTAGTATTACAGCCGCTGCAAATACGGGGCCCGCGAGACAACCACGGCCGGCTTCGTCGCAACCGGCCTCTAACAATTCGTACTGGTATCTGGCTGATAACGTCCTGCGTTCCTTCACAATCTTCACTTTCCTGGGCTGTACCTTCTTCATGTATTATACAAATATCAAAAACCCGTGGCACGACTGCAAGTGCGGTTTAAAATAAAAGAGTTTAAACCAATAGGCACCACAGATGTTAATTAAACGATGAAAAAGCTTGCCTTGTTGTTATTGATGCTCTGCAGCGTGCAGGTATTTGCACAAAAGCGCACCCCGCTGCCACATGGGATGGTATTTGGTAAAATGCCTAAGGATATAGCGCCTGTACCGGCCGCAAAAATTGAAAGCCTTATGGGAGGCAAAATACGGCAAACCACCGCCATTACCGGCAAAATAACTAAAGTAATTAAAGAGCAGGGTGGCTGGTTTAACATAGATGCAGGAAACGGACGAGTAATAGAGGCGCATTTTGCTGATTATAACGTTAAGCTACCTAAAGCCATAACAGGCCGTACAGTAATTATTGAGGGTGTAGCGCAAAGGCAACTCATAGCCGATGATGCACAGCATTTTGCCGGTGATACCGTGAAGGGTAAAAAACAACATCAGGTAGAAGTTAATCCTAAAGATCGCATTACCTTTGAGGTGCAGGGCCTGATGGTTGATAAATAGATATGAGTTATATAAAACAAAAAAGCGCGGCTGTGATCAGTCGCACTTTTTTGTTTTATGCTTTTTGCTTATGCGAAACGGGCCTGCTTTTTAAGAGCCGAAGGTTCCAGGTGCAGGTGGCCTGCAAAAAGTTCGCGTACTTTTTCTGCTACCTCGGCACGGTTTACGGTTTGTGCATCGCGGCGGCATTTCAGATAATGCTCGCGGGCAATTTTTTCCGCAAGGTCACCAAGGGTTTTAACCTTAAGTTCTTTACCAAATTTACCGGCAAGTACCAGTCCGGTAATGGATGCTACCATACCTATGTATCCAACAGTACTAAAAACAAAACTTACTGTGATGAATAACAATAAAGATAAAGCAAAAGCCCAAACAATTCCTTGCTTAGGGCGTAACAGGTTCATGTGTAAACCCATCTCTTCCTCTACATCGGCAACAACCTCAATTCGTGTATCGCGCGGGAAAAGCTCACACAATTTGGTGGTTGGCTTAAGGTCGCAACGGTCTACTGCCTTTTTGGCATTAATGGCGTTGCGTAGCTTGTAAAAAGCCTGCTGCGTAGTACAACTATCAGCATGTGCCTGTTTTATCTTGGTTACTACCAGGTCGCACAGGGCGCCAAAGGTTTTTACCTGGTTAAGATCCTCATTTTCGAACCTGATATTGAACGAACACTCAATTTTCGCCAATATATCACCTATATTCTCCGGGTCGATAGTATTTAAATTAACTATCGGCGCGCCATTCTTAAAACTAACTTTCAATCCTGTAGCACTAAATTAAACAATGGGTAAGCCGCCGCAAATATACGGTGGCTTACCTTGTAATTCAAAACTGATGCCAGCGCTGAATTACTTACTTAAATACATTGATTTTTCTTTGTATAGATGCCTGAAGTAAGGGTCCATCAGGTTAGGAATAAACCTGATCGCCTCGCCGGTTGATTTCATCTCAGGGCCAAGCTCCTTATTTACTTCAGGGAATTTATCAAACGAGAACACCGGTTCTTTTATTGCATAGCCCTTAAGCTTACGCTGTATGGTGAAATCTTTTATTTTGTTAACACCCAGCATTACCTTGGCAGCAATGTTTATGTATGGCACATCGTAAGCTTTAGCTATAAACGGCACCGTACGTGACGCGCGCGGGTTTGCTTCAATTACGTATACCTTATCATCCTTAATGGCAAACTGAATATTCAGCAAGCCGCGAACGTTAAGCGCGCGGGCTACTTTTTCTGTGTACTCTTCCATCTGGCTGATCACGTTGTCGCTTAAATCAAATGGAGGCAATACCGCGTAAGAGTCGCCGGAGTGTATACCTGCAGGCTCAATGTGCTCCATCATACCAATGATATGTACATCCTCGCCATCGTGGATAGAATCTGATTCTGCCTCGGCCGCACGGTCAAGGAAGTGGTCGATCAACACGCGGTTGCCGGGGAGATTTTTCAACAAATTAACCACAGCTTTCTCCAGGTCCTCATCGTTTATCACAATGCTCATGCCCTGGCCGCCAAGTACGTAGCTTGGGCGTACCAAAACAGGGTAACCAACCTCGTGTGCCACTTCAAGTGCTTCTTCAGCACTTTCGGCAACACCATATTTTGGGTAAGGAATATTTAGTTCTTTCAGCAGATCAGAGAAACGGCCGCGGTCTTCGGCAATATCCATATTGTCAAAAGATGTACCGATGATCTTGATGCCATGCGCATGCAGTTTCTCCGCCATTTTAAGAGCGGTTTGGCCACCCAGCTGAACAATCACACCTTCCGGTTTCTCCAGGTCAATAATCTCGCGTACGTGCTCCCAGAAAACAGGCTCAAAGTAAAGCTTATCGGCCATGTTAAAGTCGGTAGATACGGTCTCAGGGTTACAGTTAACCATGATGGCTTCGTAGCCGGCCTCTTTCGCGGCAAGCAAACCGTGTACACAGCTGTAATCAAACTCGATACCCTGGCCTATACGGTTAGGGCCTGAACCCAATACGATGATCTTTTTCTTGTCAGATACTTTTGACTCGTTCTCACCTTCGTAAGTTGAGTAGTAGTATGGCGTTTGCGCGGCAAATTCGGCAGCGCAGGTATCCACCATTTTATAAACCCTTCTGATACCTAATTCCTTACGGCGTTTGTAAACGTCCTCTTCGGTAACGTTGCCTAAGATGTAAGCTATCTGCGGGTCAGAGAATCCTTTTTGCTTAAGGGTGTAGAAGAAATCATCAGGAATGTTGTTAAGCGAGTATCTGCGTAACTCGTTTTCCAGGTTCACTACATCCTGTATCTGGTTAAGGAACCAGCGGTCTATTTTGGTTACCTTACGGATAGATTCCATTGGCACACCAAGGCTCATGGCATCGTAAATATGGAACAACCTGTCCCAGCTCGGATGCTCAAGGCTATGCATAATTTCTTCGAGGTTGCGACTCTGGCGACCGTCGGCACCTAAACCGGCGCGGCCTATCTCCAGGCTCTGACAAGCCTTTTGTAAAGCTTCTATAAAGCTGCGGCCAATACCCATCACCTCGCCAACAGATTTCATCTGAAGGCCAAGCTCGCGGTTAGCGCCTTTAAATTTATCAAAGTTCCAGCGAGGGATCTTTACGATAACGTAATCAAGCGTTGGTTCAAAGTATGCTGAAGTAGTTTTGGTGATCTGGTTTTCTATCTCGTCAAGGTTGTAACCTATTGCAAGCTTTGCAGCAATTTTAGCGATAGGGTAACCGGTGGCTTTTGATGCCAGGGCTGATGAGCGCGATACACGAGGGTTGATCTCGATTGCGATAATCTCTTCAGTAGCAGGGTTAACTGAGAACTGTACGTTACAGCCACCCGCAAAGTTACCAATAGCACGCATCATCTTGATGGCCTGGTTACGCATTTGTTGGTAGCAACGGTCGCTCAGGGTCATGGCTGGTGCCACGGTTATCGAGTCGCCGGTGTGGATACCCATCGGGTCAAAGTTCTCGATAGAGCAGATGATGATCACGTTGTCCCGGTTATCGCGCAATAACTCCAGCTCATATTCTTTCCAACCCAAAACAGCCTGCTCAACCAATACCTCGTGGGTAGGTGAAGCCTGCAAACCACGACTAAGCGCGGCGTCAAAATCTTCCTTTTTGTGTACAAAGCCCGCGCCTTTACCACCCAGCGTATAGCTTGGGCGTATCACCAGCGGGAAACCAATTTCCTGCGCAGCCTCTTTACCTTCAAGGAAAGAGTTAGCGATTTTTGATTTGGCAACACCTACACCAATGTCAACCATCAGTTGGCGAAATGCCTCGCGGTTCTCAGTTTTCTCGATGGCGGCTACGTCAACACCAACCACTTTTACGCCATATTTTTCCCATATACCGCGTTCTGATGCCTCAATACAAAGGTTAAGCGCGGTTTGGCCACCCATTGTAGGCAGTACGGCGTCAATTTTTTGTTCCTGCAGTATTTGCTCAATACTTTCGCAGGTAAGCGGTAAAAGGTAAACATGGTCGGCAATAACCTTATCGGTCATGATGGTTGCCGGGTTGCTGTTGATGATCGATACGGAGATGCCTTCGTCTTTCAGCGAAAGGGCGGCTTGCGAACCCGCATAATCAAACTCACATGCCTGACCGATAATAATAGGGCCAGAACCAATAATTAATACGGATTTGATGGAGGTATCCTTGGGCATAGGGCTTTAAATCAAAAAGTTAAAAACGGGCAATAAGCCATTTAACAACAAGTTCTATGCGCTGAGAGTTGAAGTATTTCCCGACTCAGCATCGGGGTGCAAAGATAGTAATCATGAGGGATTTGCAGCGTTAAATTTTCAAATTTAATACTGGGCAAATAAAGAATGGGCTTTGGTAAAGCTGGGGATATATTATTGCGTGGTTTGAAGGCTGTTTACAAAGAAAATTATAGGGCTATTCATACCTTGTATTTAGATCAGTAAGGTAAGTCAATAAAATAATCATTAATTGGTTTTAATAATATACAGTCGATAGCGAGGTTATCTCTCCCGTTAAACGCCATCATATCAACTAAAGTTTGTTGAATTAAATTTCTTGTAGTAAAAATTTTAATAATTTTTGCTGTGTATACTCTTGTCTCGTAGTTCAGAAGGGTGTCCTTTTGGAGGGTCGGGATACTGCAACCATGCCGATAATCATACAAGAAGGGTTGCACTATAATTTTTCCTGTTTTCTTAAGTGTTTTAATCAAATACTTGTCCCTCTCAAGAGCTTTGATCGCCTTCTTCAGTGCCTCATTTACAAATTTAACATAGTCGTTGCTAAACGCAATGTCTGTTATTTTTCCCTGTTTATTTACTTTGAATTTAATATTAACAAAAGCCTGTTTACAACAAAGTAAAAGAGCTGATGTGTCTGGCTTGTAATTATTTATCAGTGTTTTTCGCACATGGGAGGCTATTTGCCTGGTGGTTAGCGTTTGTGCAATGGTGGTGGCAGTGGAAGCCAGGATCAATACACAAATTAATAATAATTTTTTGCAGACCATGTTATACAGCTATCGTTGATTGTTATTTAAATAACTAATTTGTAAATCAAACTTTACAGACACCATGTATTTTGAGCTTAGTGGCTGTCATGCTTAGTTGCGGGCTCACACTGGTAAAAGTTTCTAATTTTGACCGATAATGCGGCAAGAATTTGTCTCGCCGATAGCTTTAGTTAGTGTATTTCAGCTCAGAAGTTACGCTGTCGCTAAACTTCGATCGGTGAGGGGAAGGTGTATCTTTAAGTAAACAAGCCAGCGCTTAGCACTGGCTTGTTTATATTTAGTGCGTAAATTGTGCGTTGTTCAAAATGTCATCAAGCAATGCCGTTGCTTTGGTGGAATCTGCTTCTGGATATTTTATATTACCTTTTTGAATTAATGTTTTGTTTTCATTTTGTAAGTAAAAATCATAATAGCCAACTTTATTAGAAATATGGTGTGTGATTAATACAGTTTTATTGCCGATTTTCTTGATGAAAGAACGATACGTTTTATTGCCATTTTTTATTAGATATAAATTAAGATCATCTTGAAATCTTTTCATTCTTTCAAGATCATTTACAATAGATCCATTACTTACGTTTGATAAACCCAAGTAAAAATCTTCAACTTGATAATTATATGGCTGAATGTAATTAGCCTTACTACCAATGGGGTTAAATTGAGGGGAAAATGTGTTTAATTGTTGTTTGCTGATTTTAGTAGTCTGTTTCGGTAGCGTTATTTTGATTAATTCGTTACTGTGAATTATTTGAGAATAACTTAAAGTTGCCTTAATTACTATAGCAAATAGTATAATTGTCGTTTTCATTTTTAATAATGTTAGTAGCAGGGAATTAAAATAAGATTGCCGTTTTGATCTAAGCCTGCTATTACAAAATTTATTGTACCCGCAGGTGCTTTGTATATATTTATTGCATCACCAAATATTTCTTTCAAAGTATAAGTTGTTGCTGTTAATTCATCAACGTCATGATTTACTTGATATTGGCTTGCCATAGATTGAAATGAATTGCCATAACCCTCACGATCATTGTTATATTGATTGTACATGGTTTGGACGGTTCCCCAACTGTTAATGTTTATTAAATATGTTGCATTATTTAAAACTATTATTGAATATGAATTACTCTCAAAAAAAGTTTTGTTATCTGTAGTTGCTCCCATATTAGATAATGCATATCGATCTGCCATCATGGCAAATACGTCATCTGGGCTTGGGCCAGCACCAAAATGTCTGTGTATTGTTCCTATTCTATAGCCTGCATTATTATCCCATGTAAATTGTCCTTCCCACATTCCGTTAACGCCGGGCGTAGGTGATATTGGATTGTAAATGTTTGAATTAAGGTTATTTAATCTTAAATCAGCTCCCCATTCATTTGTGCCGGGTTTGCTTAAAATGTCAGAAGTGGTACTATTTAAGTTACTTGGAAGATTCTGTTTTTGTTTTTTCATTTTATCGCACGGGTCTTCTGGCGTAGCCACCGGTATGCAAGGTACAGGCGTGGTGCCCCCACCGCCGCTTCCGCCATCACCAGGAGCCGCGACATTAACCCGTGGCCCGTTTACCGATTCAACAGCTGTAGGATCGCAGGGTTTTGGTGTAGGTGGAGGAGGGAAATTGCCGGTGCTGCCACCACCGCTGCCTCCTGTGCTGCCACCGCCACCTCCGCCACCACCGCCGCCGCCGCCATCGATATTAGTACATTCGGTTATATGCGTTGTAGTATAGGTGTAGGTACAATCATACATGTTGGTTTTAGAGTCGGTAAAGCAACTTGCCGTTGTGGTGACTACGGGGCGGTCATAGCAAATCGGCGCGTATAAATTTACTGCTTGCTTTGAGTTTACCTGCCTGGTAGTTGCGGCCGGTACGCCCGTTGTAACCGATAATGTTTTGGTAATAGTACCTTTCTCGTACCGCCAACCGGCAAGGAAATCGCCCTGTGCATTATAATAGAGCAGTCTTCCGCTAAAGTTCTTATCGTGGCTCTTGTAGGTATTAAGATTAAGCTTATCAAAATTTCCGTTAATGTAAGCGGTATCCGCTACTAAAACCATGTACCAACCTCTAAAAACGCCTGCGCTGTCTTTTTGTACAATAAAAGATGTTTTGGTGTAGTTGTTCTTTTGGGTTATGCCGTTGGCATTACTGCGGTCAAAAGCAAATACAACAGAACTGTTTACCAAAGGCAGCTCAACAAGGGTGCCATTGTATTTACCGTAAACATCCGGTTTGTTCCAGTCAAGATTAAGCCCCTCATTCCATTTTTGTTCGAACATAGCATTAGTGGCTTTTGAGGATGGTTTGTTGATCCGCGCGTTATTTTCAAACCAGGCTTTTGCTTCCTTTACTGCAAGTGTTTGAGCAGTGGTGCTTAAGGTTTGTGCTGTTCCAGATGGTGTAATTTCTTTTTTACAGCTGTAGGCCAGGGCTAATACTACTACTGAGAATAGAAGAACTTTGCCTGTAAGGCGCCTCACCTTATTTGATGAGATGGTTTTTTCATTTGTGACAAGGTTTAGTAAATATTTATACCAAACCTAATTGTTGTTTGCTTAAAAAGCAACAGATTAAAGAAGTTTTAATGTTTGTGAAATTCCGTGAGAGGGCTACTTAATTAATTTATTATTCGCATCAGGGAAGATCAAGATAGGCTCGTATTTTCTGGCTTCTTCCATTTCCATGTAGGCGTATGACATAATGATCACAATATCGCCTACCTGGGCCAGGCGCGCTGTTGCGCCGTTTAAGCAGATGGTGCCGCTGCCGCGTTCGCCTTTTATTACATAGGTTTCAAAGCGGGCGCCGTTGTTATTATTAACAATCTGCACTTTTTCGTTAGGGATGATATTAGCAGCTTCAATAAGGTCTTCATCAATGGTGATACTGCCAACATAATTTAGTTCGGCCTGTGTAACCTTAACCCGGTGAAGCTTTGATTTTAATACCTCAATAATCATGATGCAAAGGTAGGAATAATTTTAGTGGATAGTTTACAGGCAATAGTCTATGCTATTATAATTCTCGTTTCTTATTGGTTGAGGAGCTTCTGTTTTAAAACAGAACGGCTCCGGGTATAATGTCCGGAGCCGCGTGTTAAATGCTTTAAATCACAGTTTATTCTACCGTAACCGATTTTGCTAGGTTACGCGGCTGGTCTACGTTACAACCACGCATTACCGCAATATGGTAAGAAAGAAGCTGCAATGGTATGGTTGCCAGTAATGGTACAAACGTGTCATTGGTCATAGGGATCTCAATAGTGTAATCAG
This sequence comes from Mucilaginibacter sp. MD40, assembly GCF_002288635.1. Lineage (GTDB taxonomy): Bacteria > Bacteroidota > Bacteroidia > Sphingobacteriales > Sphingobacteriaceae > Mucilaginibacter. Next base: position 1,257,127 of record NZ_NRSW01000001.1, read on the forward strand.
CCATGGCTTTTACATCAGTATCACCTTCTGTAACAATTGCTATTACATGGCCTCCACGTGCTTTAACTTCCTGTATATTGCTGATCACTTTCTCATAGGATGAGTTTTTGGTAGCGATAAACACCACCGGCATATCCGCATCAATCAGCGCGATAGGGCCGTGTTTCATTTCGGCCGCAGGGTAACCCTCCGCGTGGATATAGGATATTTCTTTAAGCTTAAGTGCACCCTCAAGCGCTACAGGGAAGGAGTTGCCCCTGCCCAGGAACAAGCAATTGGCCGAGTCTTTAAAACGCTCTGCAATAGCTATTACCTCGTCGTTACATTTCAGTGTACGTTCAACCAGTTCAGGTATTTCATCAAGCTCGGTAAGGTATTCAACAAACTTGCTTTGAGTAATGGTGCCACGCTGCTGCGCAATATAAAAGGCTATAAGCGTGAGTATAGTAACCTGCGCTGTAAAGGCTTTTGTTGAAGCCACACCAATCTCGGGTCCGGCATGTGTATATACACCGGCATGGGTAATACGTGGTATAGAAGCACCCACTACATTACAAATGCCAAAAATGGTAGCGCCTTTTTCTTTAGCCAGCTCAATAGCTGCCATAGTATCGGCTGTTTCGCCTGATTGTGATATGGCTATTACCAGATCTTTTGAAGTAATGATAGGGTTGCGGTACCTGAATTCGGAAGCATACTCTACCTCAACCGGCACACGGGCGCATTCTTCAATAAGATACTCCCCAACCAGGCCGGCATGCCATGATGTACCGCAGGCTACAATGATAATACGGTCAATATTTTTCAGTTTCTCGATATAATCTTTAAGCCCGCCGAGTTTTACAATACCCTGCTCAGGATATATACGCCCACGCAGACAGTCGCGGATCGAGCGTGGCTGCTCATAGATCTCTTTCAGCATAAAGTGATCGTAACCACCCTTTTCCAGCATTTCCAGCTTTAGCTCAAGCTCATGTATATATGGCGTTTGTATCGTGTTGTCGATGTGTTTGATCAGGAGGTCATCCCGCCTGATATAGGCAATTTCGTTATCGTTAAGATAGATCACATTTTTAGTGTACTCGACAATCGGCGTAGCGTCTGAAGCGATAAAGTATTCGCCTTTACCTACACCAATTACCATAGGGCTGCCTTTGCGCGCAGCGATAAGCTCGTCAGGCTCATCTGCGCTCATGATCACTATAGCATAAGCGCCTACAACACGGTTAAGCGCAAGCCTCACCGCTTCATGCAGGCCAAGGCCGGTAACATCTTTTATTTCCTCAATAAGGTGTATAAGTACTTCGGTATCGGTATCGCTGTTAAAAGTATGGCCTTTTGATAGTAAAGCCTCTTTTAAAACAACGTAATTTTCTATAATGCCGTTGTGGATTATGGTAAGCTTCCCATCTCCTGAAGTGTGAGGGTGTGAGTTTCTGTCGCTTGGAGCGCCGTGTGTAGCCCAGCGGGTATGTCCCATGCCCACTGTTCCGGCAATATTTTCGTTTTCGGTAAACGCTTCGAGGTCACTTACCTTGCCTGCCTTTTTAAAAAGTTTCAGTTGCCCGTCTGATAGTGCTATACCTGCACTGTCGTACCCCCGATATTCTAATCGGTGAAGGCCTTTTATTACTATTGGATAGGCATCTCTAAAGCCTATATAACCTACTATGCCGCACATAAATAAATGTATTTTTAAAGTTTTTCAAATTACGATGTGCGGCAAAAGTAACTGAATATTATTTATAACACACAATTAAATTGTATACAAAAAAAGATACCCCAAGTAGGGTATCTTTTTAAGAAACTTTAAAAAGTTTTTTTATTGATTGATCTTGGTATAGATCACTTTTAATCTTATACGGTCTGGAGAATTTTTCCCGGTAAGGATTGACCTTTCAGCATAGTTAACTACAGGGCCTATATTTACAGTGGTACCTGAGGCTACCGGCGAAACAGGAGCAATAAAAGTTCCGTAATCTATAGTTTTACCATTAACCAAATCCTGTAAAAAGGCCGTAACAATAAAATGGTATTCACCTGTTGTAGCATCATAATTACCTCCAAATATCCCGCTGGCGCGCGGATCTCCGCCGGATGCATCCTGCAAAAGTACTCTTTGGCGGGCTAGATCGTACCGATACATGGTTAACCTTGGATTAGGGGCAAATGGTATTCCCGTTCCAGGACTTACTTTCATTACTAATTCTGCCCTGTTTATAATAGCATTATTACCAGCAGCGGCAAGTATATTCTTTACATTCGGGAAGCTAAGCTTAGTTCTTAGCCCTGCCATACCTTGCATATAAAGTAAGTTGCTACCATTGGTTTGGTTCATTGCAGCTTTAACTTTATCACTATAATCATGCTGAATAGAGATCAGCCCATTAGTAAGCGGCATGGATAGCATAGTTGTATCAACCGTCCCATTAGAAGTTGCCCTGTAATACACCAATACTTTTGCTGAGTCGGCATTAAAGAACATATTACCACCTACTCCGGTAGTTTGTGCCTCGTCCAATTTAATGTATAACCCTTTGATGTAGTTCTGATAAGCGTTGTTTGATGATAATACCGAACCGGCTTCAAATAAGTTATTGGTTATAAAATCCTTGGAAATGGGAATCCTTACTTGCGGTACAACCTTCACGATTGTATCAGGCTTGCCTTTAACAATGGTGTACACTCTCAGTGTATCATGAGAACGAGACTTGAATGTTTTAGTTCCGATCAAATCGCCGGTAGCAAAAACATCATTTGTATAGTATGTTTTAGTTACACTACTTTGGATGTTTTTTGCAAGCTGGTAAACATTAACCTTAAATGTAGATAATAAAGAGTCGCCGTAAAAGGCATAAGTAGGCGTATATGGCAACGAAAGTACCGCCGAGTCAATTGTGATAGTACCTGTTGGTACTGTGTATGCCCCACCACCAGGCAAAGACAATAAAGTAGCAAAGCCGGCATGAGTTACTCCGAAGTCGGGGTCTTTAAAATACGACAAAGGCACACGGCTGGAATACCCCAATGTTGGAATAGAGTCTTCGGCAACCGTAGTAGCAACAAGGCTGGTATCTACCACCAATGTGCCATTTATCTGGGTGGCAGGGTCAACATCAAGGCCTATGCCTTCCTGTCTCTTACAACTGCTCAAAATAAAAAGACTTATTAACAGGGTTAATAAGCCTAATTTGTAAAATTTCATATAATCTTTTATAGCTTATGCAACATCCACCAACTGCTCATTGGTTATTTCGTCGTAAAAATTGGAATAATTTTCGAAATCAGAAGTGGAAACGTAATCTAATACCAACTTATTGCTGTTTTTAACATTATTTAACACATCGGCATCAATTTCTTCACTACCCAAAACAATGGCGTCGCTATATTGGATAGCACCTGCATATAAAGCATTATTAGTGCCCTCTTTATACACCTCAGTATGTTCTTCGGTCATATCGCCCATTACAGCCTTGCGCGCGAAATCCGGGTCAAGCTTTTCTTTAAAATCATTCTCGTAGATAGAGTAAACTACTTTTGAGTTTTTAAAGGTAGGGTCGTCCTTATAGGTGGTTTTCAGATATGCAGGAACTAAAGCACTCATCCAGCCGTGGCAGTGTACCACATCGGGCGCCCAGCCTAATTTCTTCACGGTTTCTAAAGCACCTTTGCAGAAGAAGATCATGCGTTCATCGTTGTCGGCGTAAAATTTGCCATCTTTATCGTTGAATACATGTTTGCGTTGAAAATACTCCTCGTTATCCAGGAAATACACCTGCATGCGGGCAGCAGGGATAGAAGCTACCTTAATAATAAGCGGGTTATCATTATCATTGATAATAATGTTCATGCCCGATAAACGGATCACCTCATGTAACCTGTTCCTTCTTTCATTAATGTTACCAAAGCGCGGCATCAATATACGAATCTCGAAACCTTTGTCCTGCATGGCCTGCGGGAGTTGGCGGGTTATTTCAGCTATTTTAGAAATTTCGAGGAAAGGAGACATTTCATGAGTTATGAACAGTAGTTTTGATTTACCCATCACTAATCGATATTAATAAATGTAAGAAGTCAAAAAAATTTGAGTTTGCAAATATAAGCATTATTATACACACTGGCAACCACTTGTGCAAGTATGTTTTGGTAGTTTTTAAAGAATTATACACCTTTGCCAAATTTTTGCCCTAAATTTTCAAAAACATTGAAAACATTTAAAACCCGGCAAGCCATACGCAAGTATCTTAACGAGCACCCGCAACTAAGTGTAGGTTTTGCACCCACCATGGGCGCGTTACACAATGGCCACCTGTCTTTAATCAAACGCTCAAAAAGCGAAAATGATATTACTGTTTGCAGCATTTTTGTAAACCCAACCCAATTTAATGACCCTGCCGACCTGGAGAAATACCCGCGACCTATTGAGGCCGATATGGCTAAGCTGGAATCAGCCGGATGCGATATACTATTTGCTCCTGAAGTGAGCGAAATGTATGACGATAATGAGCAATGGCATTTGGATATTGGCCCTGTTGAACACCTGCTTGAGGGCGAATTCAGGCCGGGCCACTACCAGGGCGTAATGCAGATAGTATTTAAATTATTAGATGTTGTTAAGCCGCATAACCTGTATATGGGCCAAAAGGATTACCAGCAATTTCTGGTAGTGCAGCGTATGGTTGAACTGCTTAACCTGCAAGTGGACATGGTAATGTGCCCCATAGAACGTGAAGCCGATGGTCTGGCTATGAGTTCGCGCAACGTACACTTGTCTGATACGGAGCGTAAGCGCGCGCTGGTATTATCAAAAACCCTTAATTACATCAAAGACCATTTTGATGTGAGCCGCGAAGCAGAGTTAGAAGAGCAAGCTATGGAAATGCTTGCCGCAGAAGAAGGTGTTGAGCCCGAATATTTCCGCATTGTAGATGGCAAAACATTGTATCCGGCTACGCCTGCATCAACATCTGTTGTTGCCCTTACTGCAGCTAAAGTGGGCAAAACAAGGTTGATAGACAATGTATTGATCTATTAGTTTATATGAATAGGTAAGTGCCTAAGGGTGCGGGGTTGTTTAAAGAAAAATAACACTCTATTTAAATAAATTAAGATAGAAAAAATCAATGGTTATCTATATTTGTAATAGATAAAACTGATAATGACCATTACCCAGCTGGAATACATTGTAGCCGTTGATACCTACAGGAGCTTTGTTGCTGCTGCTAATAAATGTTTTGTTACGCAGCCTACTTTAAGTATGCAAGTGCAAAAATTGGAGGATACCCTCGGCGTAAAAATTTTTGACCGTAGCAAACAACCCGTTATCCCTACCGAAATAGGTGAGGAAATCATTGCGCAGGCAAGGGTGCTGATCTCTGAAAGCGAAAAGTTAAAGGAAATTGTTACCGATCGGCAAAAGGAACTTTCAGGAGAGCTAAAGGTGGGTATTATTCCTACTATTGCGCCGTACATTTTACCGAAAATATTGAGTGGCTTTATAGAGAAATACCCACAGGTAAAGCTTATTGTTTGGGAGCAAACTACCGAGCAGATCATACAGCAATTAAAGTTAGGCACGCTTGATTGTGGTATATTATCTACCCCTTTGCACGAAAGCTCCTTAACAGAGATCCCTGTTTTCTACGAAAATTTTGTTGCGTATGCCGCAAAAACGAGTAAGCTATTTAAAAAGAAAACGATAAGCCCCGACGATATTGATATGGAGGAGATATGGGTGCTTAATGAAGGGCATTGTATGCGCGAGCAGGTACTCAACATTTGCCAGCGCAGGAAAGCCACAAAAGGCTTTCAGCATTTTGAATACAATACCGGCAGTGTGGAAACATTAAAGCGCATGGTAGATATGAACAATGGTGCTACCATATTACCCGAACTGGCGCTTGCCGACATGACTGATAAACAACGTGATCGTATACGGTATTTTAAAAGTCCCGAACCAGCGCGCGAAGTAAGTATTGTTATTCATCGCAACTTTTTGAAACGACGGATGATAGAAGCATTAAAAAACGAAATACTTGATTTTGTGCCTAAACGCCTTCGTAACAAAAAGAAGAAAGAAATAATGGAAATATAAGTTTCTGACTAAGATTCTGTGACATTAGCAGACGCTATATTTCGTTTCTTATTTTGTGAGAAAATTACTCTCGGTGAGTTACTTCTTTCAATGCCTCAGATATCTTCTTGGCAGTTGACGCCAGTTCATCCTGCGAGGGAGAAAGCTTAGGGCGTGCAAAGTTCATATCATCCACCCGGTTCATGGGGATAAGGTGGATGTGAGCGTGCGGTACTTCAAGCCCAATTACAGCTACACCAACTTTTTTGCAAGGGATAGCCTGTTTAATGCCCTTAGCTACAATCTTGGCAAACATTTGCAGGCCAAGGTAGGTTTCGTCATCAATGTCAAACAGGTAATCCACTTCTTTTTTAGGAATCACCAGCACGTGCCCCTCGGCTAAAGGGCTAATATCTAAAAATGCCAGAAATTCATTCGTTTCGGCAACCTTGTGCGACGGTATTTCGCCTGCTATTATTTTTGAAAAAATGGTAGACATGATTAGTGAATGGTAAATAGTGAGTGGTGAGCAGTTGTATAAAAATGGTTGATTGGGTGAGTTGTTTAACTAAGCACCCAATCAACCATTTGCTATCTGCTAATTTCTAATATCTCAAATTCCATTTTACCGGCAGGTACCTGTATCTCTGTTTTTTCACCAACAGATTTGCCCAGCAGGCCTTTTGCAATAGGCGATGTTACCGATATTTTACCAGCTTTAAGATCGGCCTCACTTTCTGATACCAACTGGTAGCTCATTGTTGCGCCGTTTTTAATGTTTTTAATTTTAACTATGGATAATGCCAGTACTTTTGAAGTGTCCAATTTTGATTCGTCCAGCAAACGTGCGTTAGCCAAAACTTCTTCCAGCTTGGCTATCTTGGCTTCGTGCAATCCCTGGGCTTCTTTGGCGGCATCATATTCGGCGTTTTCAGAAAGGTCACCTTTGTCACGGGCTTCTGCAATCGCTTTGGCAATGTTAGCGCGCCCAACCGTTTTTAATTGCTGTAATTCTTCTTTTAAATTTTCTAAACCCTCTTTGGTATAGTATGATACCTCTGCCATAATGCAATTATAATTAGTTTATAAATCGTTCGTTTAATGCCAAAAAAAACCGCCCCTCTACTTTCCGGATAGAAGAGCGTTTGGCCATAAAAACAAACAAGACCACGGGACGGCGTCTCCATGATCTTGTTTGGTATTAAAACGAAGATAAAGCTTTTAAATTTTATAATCCAAATTTTTAAGCTTGTTTTTGATGACGGTGTTATTGGGCCAAACCTATTTCGCGCAGCTTTTGAGCCATTACCTCGCTTATTTTACGGTAGCTCTCAAACGTCCAGCCACCAACGTGCGGGCTTAAAAGCACCTTGCCGTTATTACGCAACTCATCAAACCATTGCTGCTCGGCCAGTGCCGGAAATTTCTCTACCTCAAGCACATCTAAACCGGCGCCAAGTATCTTACCTTGTTTTATGGCATTAAGCACGGCCTGGGTTTTAACCACCTTGCCGCGGGCAAGGTTTAAAAAGAATATCGGTTTCCTGAAATGGAAGAAATACTCATCATCAACCATCCCATTAGTTTCGCGTGTAAGCGGTACGTGTAAACTCAGCACATCACTGTGTTTCACAATTTGCTCCATGCTTACTTCGCGCGCGTACCTGTCGCTAAAGCCAGTTTTATATTTATCAAAAGCGATCACCTCTACATCAAAGCCCGATAAACGTTTGGCAAAAGCCTGGCCCATGTGGCCATAACCAATGATACCAACGGTACGGCCCTTTAATTCATATCCGCGGTTCTCTTCGCGCAGCCATTTTCCATCCCTTACCTCGGCATCGCCGCGGTTAAGGTTATTCATGAGCGACAGCAACATGCCCACAGCATGCTCGCCAACGGCATCGCGGTTACCCTCAGGCGCGTTTATCAATATAACACCTTTTGCGATGGCATAATCCTCATCAATATTATCCATGCCCGCGCCGGCCCGGCAAATAAAGCGCAGGTTGGTGGCCTGGTCTAAAAAAGCCTTATCCACCTGGAACTTGGAGCGGATCACCAGACCGTCATAATCATTAATAACGGCTTTTGCATCATCGAGCTTAAAGCCCGGTTGGTAGTTAATGGTATAACCCAATGCTTGTGCCTGCTCCATAAATGCCGGGTGCAGATCGTCAACTATAAGAATGTTATTTTTCAAAAGCTAAAGTTTTGTGGTAAAAGTACAAAAGCTTACATCAAGTTGTAAAAAGAACTGGTTGTAAAAGCCTAAACTGGCACGTAAATGGCAATTGCTATGGTATGAATATTATACCATTTAAAAATACCAAAAAGCATATAAAAGAATACGCCGGAAAACTGTCAGAAGGTGGCTTCAGGAGCATATTTGACCGTATTGACCAATTAAGCGTTAAGCGTGGGGTTGATACAATGGGGCTGGATAAGTTTATTAATCAATGTGCCTTAATGGCAGCCGGCTCAGGCGCGGTAGCGGGCACCGGTGGCTTTTTTACCATGCTGATAGGGATGCCTATTGATTTTGTAAACCTGATAACTCAGCAATTCAGGGTTACCATGGCCATTATGTACCATAATAAAGGTAGTTACCAAATAGGTTTTAACGAGTTTATGCAGTTGGTAGCTACCTCTTTTAAAGTGGAAGCAGGTATTGCCGTTAGTAAAACCATGATGGAGAACGTAGCCGAAAAGATATTTTTGGCTTTTGGCGTACGCGCAGCAGAACGCTTAGTGCCGGTAATTGGGGCAGCTATAGGGGGTACCGCCAATTACCTTTTTGTTAAACGCATGGCCGAAAAGGTAAAGGAACAATATCCCGGCCCGGGTAAGGTGATCAAGATTAGTTAACGGGCCGCTGTAATCTCGTTAGTGAGCTTTACAAAATCATCAACGGTTAATCGCTCAGCACGAAGGTCAAGGGTGGCATTATCAGCCACCCTTTCTTTGTTAATAAGGGCGGATAGCGCATTACGTAAAGTTTTCCGCCGCTGGTTAAAGCCGGCCTTTACAACTTGCCAGAAAAGCTTTTCATCACAATTTAACGTAGCAGTTTGATTCCGGGTTAAGCGAATAACGGCCGATAGTACCTTTGGCGGAGGATTGAATACGCCCGCTTTAACCGTAAACAAATATTCTACCTTATAATAAGCCTGCAGAAAGACGCTCAGGATGCCATATTCCTTGGTGCCTGCTTTAGCGGTACAGCGTTCGGCCACTTCTTTCTGAAACATGCCTACAACTTCTGCTACCTGATCGCGGTTATCCAGTATCTTAAAGAGTATTTGCGATGATATATTGTAAGGGAAATTGCCTATAACAGCCATTTTATCCTCAAATGCGGCCTTAAAGTCAAGCTCCAGGAAATCGGCATTAATGAGCCTCTCGCCCAGCTGCGGGTATTTCTTTTGCAGGAACTGGTACGATTCAGTGTCAATATCAATCAGGAAAACCTCGTATTCGGGCTTCTGCAGCAGGAAATCGGACAGGATACCCATGCCCGGGCCAACTTCCAGCACCTGCCGGTAACCATTGGCAGGCCGCAGGCTGTCGACAATTTTGGAGGCGATATTTTTATCGGTAAGAAAGTGCTGGCCGAGATGCTTTTTTGCCCTTACTAAGGTCATTTGCTAAAATTAATCGGACAAATTACGGCATATTTGCGCTTTTATCGGGAATTATAAGTTGAAAATCTTTTAATTTGCATTTTTAGCAAAACGCTAAAGGCTTAACACACAAAGCAAAATGCAACTGCTTCAGGCTGTTTAAATAACGATAGAACTGTTAGTGTTAAGCGGCGTATGACCCAATTTTAAACCATGAGTGATAAACCTAAAATAGGCATAAGTATAGGCGACGTAAACGGCATAGGGCTGGAGATAATAATCAAAACCTTGTCAGACGCGCGCATTTATGATTACTGTACACCAATAGTTTATGGCCATACCAAGGTGGCCTCGTTCCATCGTCGGGCTATCCATGTTAATGAGTTTAATTTTAACGTGATAGACAACGCCGGCAATGCTCAACATAAAAAGCCCAACATGATCAATTGCTGGGAAGAGGATGTACGCATTGATATGGGTAAGGTAACTCCAGAAGGTGGCAAATACGCCTTTATATCACTCCAACGGGCTACAGATGATTTGTTGAGCGGCCATATTGATGGCCTCGTTACCGCGCCCATCAATAAAGACAATATACAGAACGACGACTTTAAGTTTCCCGGCCATACCGAATACCTGCAGCATCGAGACAGCAAAGAAGATTCGCTGATGTTCCTCGTGAACGATAATCTGCGTGTGGGGGTTGTAACCGGGCATATACCGGTATCGCGCATAGCGCAAAGCATAACGGCCGAAAAGATAGTGAACAAACTTAAGCTGATGAACAGCAGTTTGCGCGACGATTTCTGGATACGCAAACCCAAAATTGCCGTGCTTGGCCTTAACCCCCATGCCGGCGATAACGGTTTAATAGGCAACGAGGAAAAGGATGTCATCATCCCGGCTATTGAAGAAGCGCGTGCCAACGATGTACTGGCATTTGGCCCTTACGCTGCCGACGGCTTTTTTGCCAACGGCACCTATATGCAGTTTGATGCCGTACTGGCCATGTACCACGACCAGGGCCTCATCCCTTTTAAACAGATCGCTTTTGAAACCGGTGTTAACTATACGGCAGGCTTAAGCTTCGTACGCACTTCGCCCGACCATGGTACCGCTTATGATATCGCAGGGCGCAACATGGCATCAGAGGTATCATTCAGAGAGGCATTGTTTACGGCTATACACGTAATTAAGCATAGAAGGGAAACCGCCGAGTTGAACGAAAACCCGCTTTTATTCAGCAAACTGAGCCGCGACCGCGATTAAATGGACTTAACCGGGATAATGTTTTAGACAAATTAACGTTTATTTAAAACATTTATCTCTGAAATACATTTGCCTGTTTAATGAGTAATTTAATTAACCGCATCAGGTCTATTGATGCGTTTCGTGCGGTTACCATGTTCCTGATGATCTTTGTGAACGACCTGGATGGTGTGCCCAATACCCCGGAGTGGCTTAAACATGCAGGTGTAAATGCCGACGCTTTAGGACTTGCCGATACCATTTTCCCAGCCTTTCTGTTCATTGTGGGGCTGTCTATCCCGTATGCTTTTGCCAAGCGGTTGCATAACCAGGAGGCGCATGTGCCCTACCGCATTATTACCCGGTCGCTGGCGTTGGTATTTATTGGTTTTTTCCATGCCAACAGCGAAACCTATAACGAAAGCGCTACCATACTCCCCAAGCCCGTTTGGGATAGTTTGGCTACCTTCAGTTTCTTTTTTATCTTTTTAGACTACAGCAAAAATACCTCGGCCCTGCGCCGGTACATTTTCCAGGGATTTGGCGTGGCGCTGCTCATAGCCATGTGCGTTATTTATCGCAGTACAGACCCTGCCCACCCCTGGCTGCACCTCACCTGGTGGGGCATACTGGGGCTAATCGGCTGGGCATACCTGGTATGCGGGCTCATTTACTATTACAGCAACGGTATATTATGGATACAGGCCGCGGCTTGGCTGTTCTTTATGTTCTTTAACATCGATTTCCATTTTGGGATGCTCGATTTTTTAAGTGGCATTCAAAAGTACATGTGGATAGCCGGTAATGGTGCCATGCAGGCTTTTACCATGGCCGGTGTGTTCGTATCGGTGCTGTATATGAGGCTCAATAAAAACAACGAGATAAAGATGCTATGGGCCGCCATGATCCTGATGGCTATTATCCTGTTTAACCTTGGTTTTATAGTGCGTTATTTTAGCGGCGGTATCTCCAAAGCGCGCGACACCCCTTCGTGGGTACTCATCTGTACGGGTATCAGTCTGGTGGTTTACGCCTTCTTTATTTTTATAGTGGATGTGAAGCATAAGTATCACTGGTTTAAGGTGATAGAGCCTGCGGGCACCAGTACCTTTACCTGCTATTTGCTGCCCTATCTTTTTTACCCCCTCTACCAGATGACCGACCTCGGCTACCCGCAATACCTCGACCAGGGGACAGGCGGCCTCATCCGTTGTTTGATATTTTCGTTCGTAATTGTGTGGCTCACGGGGCTGCTACAAAAGATTAATGTTCGGCTAAAAATCTGAGCGTTCCGCCGGGAGTATATACCGATGTGGGACAAATGGAACATCTTATTTATCAGCGAGTTGTATTTTTAATGTGGATGCAGTTTTAGGTAATGTCTTCCACGCTAAGCCATTCATTTACATTATGGTTATCATTTTTTGCGATCCGTTCCGCGCGGAACGCTTTTGGAAACTATAACGGAACGCTTTCGGAACGCTGATTGCATCTGTCTTTAAGGATGATTTGTATTTATAAAGATATTTCTGTATATTTACAGATATTCTGATTTTCATGGACGATTTTATTGAAATTACCCCATCCGGCTTTCGCCGTCCGCCGGTAGTTGAGGCCATACGCACACAGGCACGGCGCAGCAGTAAACGCCTGCACCGGCATGGGCTGGACGAAGGCATTTACCTCGACCCCGAAAAAACCGACTTGCTGCTGGTGAAAACCGCCGCCCAGTGGATGAAACAGGAGTACGGCAAACCCATGCCGCGTATGCTCCTGGGCGACCTGTGGATGGAGGGTGAACTATGCGTGCTGTTTGCCGATACCAACCTGGGCAAATCTATACTGGCGGTGCAGATAGGCAATAACCTGGCGCAGGGCGTGTGCACCGGCGACCTTAACAACCAGCTGCCGCCCCAAACCCATGTGCTGTATGTTGATTTTGAGATGGGCAGCAAACAGTTCGAGAGCCGCTACTACCACCCGCAATGGGGCAGCTACCCCTTCGGGAAAACCTTTTACCGGGCCGAGTTTAACCCCGCCGCCAATAACCCTGCTTTGTATGACGATTATGACACCTACCTTGAAAACGCCCTCGAGAGCGCCATTACCCAAAGCAAGGCCAGGGTATTGATTATTGATAACCTTACCTACATGGCCACCGGTACCGAACGCGCCCGCGAGGCGCTGCCTTTAATGAAAAAGCTGAAGGCCATAAAAACCCGCCACAAGCTCAGCATGCTGGTGCTGGCCCATACACCCAAGCGCGATGCCGCCAAAGCCATTACCGTGAACGACCTGCAGGGCAGTAAAATGATCATTAACTTTTGCGACAGCGCCTTTGCCATTGGCAAAAGCTACACCCGGGCCGGTGCCCTGTACCTCAAACAAATTAAACAGCGCAGCACCACGGCCCGCTACGGTGCCGATAACGTTTGCCTTTGCCAAATTACCCGCGAACTGAACGACCTGCACTTTACCTTCAGCGGCTACAGCCACGAGCGTAACCACCTGCAACGCCCCGACGCCCAGAACCGCGACCACCTTAAACAACAAGTGCGCGAGCTGCGCCAACAGGGCCACAGCTTTCGCCATATCAGCAAAACCACCGGCATTGCCCTCAGCACCCTCGCCCGCTGGATAGGAGAGGAGTAGGTTTTTGATGTGCAAATATGCAGGTGTGCAAATGTTAGCTCCTTTCTGTCATACTGAGCGATAGCGAAGTATCTGATCGCCAACTTTCACAGCGTATAATAGATTCTTCGCTGTCGCTCAGAATGACAAGCCTGAAATATGTCATTGCGAGGAGCGGCGAGCTTAAAGCCTCCGGTCTGCTTCCGCTATCTTCAGGTCGTTGATGCTCGCATAGCGTTTTTGCATGAGGCCGTTTTGGTCAAATTCCCAGTTCTCGTTGCCATAGGCGCGGAACCATTGGCCCTCGTGGTTGTGGTATTCATATTCAAAACGTACGGCTATGCGGTTGCCGGTAAAAGCCCAAAGTTCTTTTTTGAGTTTGTAGTTTAATTCCCGTTCCCATTTATGGGTAAGAAAAGTGATCACCTCTTGGCGGCCGTTAACGAACTGGTCGCGGTTGCGCCATTCCGTATCTATGGTATAAGCCAGGGCAATGCGCTGCGGGTCGCGGCTGTTCCAGGCATCTTCGGCCAGTTGCACTTTCTGTATCGCGGTTTCCAAAGTAAAGGATGGCAATGGTAGCTTTTGTTCTGTCATGATCTTTTTTTTGAACAAAAGTAGCGGGGCGGTAAATACGTTAATGGTGTTTTTTATGGATTGTGTGGTAGTTTACAGGTGGCGAGAGGATGTGCTAATGGAAAAAAGCCACAACATCGCCGGGTGGATAGAGGGGAGTATTTTTTATTCTAGATATGCAGGTGTGCCAATGTTACACCTTTCTGTCATACTGAGCGATAGCGAAGTATCTAATCGCCAACTTTCATAGCTTATGATAGATTCTTCGCTGTCGCTCAGAATGACAAGCCTGAATTATGTCATTGCGAGGAGCGACAGCGACGCGGCAATCCCAAATAGGCAGAGCGAACATACCTGTCATGGTTAGCCTGTCGAACCACACCGCTTTTACAGGTCTTCTAAAACCCCTATACAGATATCTACTATTGGATAACGTTATTACTAATAATCTAAATATTATATATTTACATAAAGCTTAAGCCTTGAAGAAAAAACATATCCTGCCTTTAAGTGTGGTGATCTTTATTTCCACATTGCTGCTATTTCGAGTACCAATTAGTGATTTCCTAAATTTCACTTTGATTCGCCCCCTTTTTATGAAAGTTGAATCTAATGCTTTGACTGATATGGCGTTATTGTCGCTTACTATCATAATAGTATGGTGGATGTCTAATGAGTTAAATAGACGCGGTGTTTTAAATACAATTATCTTTAGTATAGCATTTTACGTTTGTCAAAGATTTAACCCTTACTGGCACTTTACAAAATCATATCTTTTCCAGATAGCTTATTGGGATGTTGTTTGTATATCATCGTTTGGCACTTTATTACTGAATCATCTTTTCAATAAAGAAATAAAGGATCAAACAAGCTTATTAGTAAATGAGGGCTTTTCTGAAGACCTGATAGTTGATAATTTAGATAAAGACTCTTTTAATCGAAAGCAAACCGCAAAAACTATTGCTGATCTGATAATGAAAACAAAAAATTCAATGTCATTTGCCATTGGTATTATTGGAGAGTATGGTAGCGGTAAAACATCTTTTCTGGAATTAATAAGCATATACCTGAATAAAGAAGAAAAGGTATTAAAAATCCCGTTTAATCCCTGGAATGCAAATAGTCCTGAATCTATCAGAAATTATTTCTTTGATGTTTTATCCCAAAACATAGCTGATACGAGTCAGAAAACGTCTTCATTAATTTACAATTACGGTAGAAGGCTGGCTAATGTTGACTCGCGTTTATTGTTGAGTATGAACTGGTTTAATTTCTTTAAAAATCAAGGAACAATCCAAAGCCCCGATGAATATAAAATGATTAACCATGTGCTTGGGAGTTTGGGGAAGAAAATCATTATTACCATTGATGATCTCGATCGCCTGTATCCGGATGAGATAATGGAGGTTTTGAAACTTATAAGAAATACGGCTAATTTCTCTAACGTTTTTTATTTAGTTGGTTATGATAGAGATTATGTACAAGATGCAACTAAAAGCCTAAGCAATAAGGTTAGGCCAGATTATTTAGATAAAATATTTCAATTGGAGATACCCTTGCCCAAAAGGCAAAACGATGATTTGTTGAAACAACTCCAGGAATACTTAAACAAATTCATAACTGAAAAACATCGACAAGTTTTTGAAGGGGAAATTGTACCCAAAGGATTTTCAGATTTTTATGGAAAAGGGTATGGGAAAGTATTAAGACAAAGTCGTGACGTTATAAGATTTGTAAATAGTTTTAAGGTAATATACCAATTGATTGGGGAAGAGGTTGACTTTGAATGCCTAATGATATTAGAGCTGATAAAGTTTCGATTTTCATCCGTGTATGATTTAATACATAGTGAATACAGATTATTCTTAATCGAAAAGTCATTGTATTTTAGTCATTCACAATATTTTTCACCTTTAATGATAAGAATTAGTGGAAAAAACGAACCATACAAAGAGGTATCTAAATTTAAACTGCACATTGAAAAGCTGGGATGGATAAATGATCGTGATTTATCTATTTTAGACAACTTGTTTTTATCACTATTCGACGCCAGCGATTCTAGCTTACCTAAAGCGCAAAACTCCATTTCATATCCAATGTATTTTGACATATACTTTAGATTTAGTTTGTCTAATAGAGATTTGTCAGATAAAGCCTATAGGACAGCATTGTCTTCGGGGAAGATGTCATCTTTCATGATTGAATGTGCTAATCAAGGTTTACACAAGGAGTTGATGACGCGTTTGATGCAGGAAGGTTATGGAACTAAAAATGACTTTGAAAAAGTCATACGTTTGATATTTAGTTACGGCAGAACATTTGTTTATAAGGAGGGGCTTTTCCGATTCGATTATAGGTCTTTAATAAACAAGCTTTCTAACTATCATAACGGTATAACAGATAGGCTGTATAGAAAGCAAATAGACCCCTATCTTTCATTTTTAAGGAGTAGGTTTGTTGAAGCAGTAGCTCCATTTTTGTTTGAAAATGAACTGATATTTCACTTGAAACAAGATGAAGATAATCTCCTTTTACCCATTGAAGACCTGAATTCATACCAACTCAGCTACTTTAATAGAATGATAAGTAGTGATCATGGGTTAAGTGAAAATACACTTTGGCTGTTTTGGGCAGCAAGAATGGAAAATAAGGAAGATTTGGAGAAGAATATTTCAAGTTCGGAAGCCTGGAGGTTTGTGCCGGAGTTGGTATCAGTGATAAAGCCCTATCTTACAAAGTTAGATATCTGTGAGTTCTTAAAGTTTAGCATTCAAACTGATATTAGGAATAAATCAATAGCAAAAATTGCCAGGCAAGTTTTAGAAATGTTTGAAGATCCATTAGATTATAGGAAGATTGTGAATGAAAATCCAATTTTAGACGACTTGGTTCGATCTGAATATATTGAATTGTTTGATAAGCTTCATGCTGTCAACTTTAACCAATATGTTGAGATAGAGTTTAAAAGTGATTTAGCAAACATTGACCGAAAAGCTGGAAAGTTAGAGTAGTACCTAAACCCGATAGCAGCGTATACCGGCTATGAGGTGAAAGGCCTGCAGGCGTATGAGCGTATAGCGGGGCTGCTGTACCCAAAGCACCACTGCCACTGCTTTACCCAATAGTCGCCCCGCGCAACCATCCCGCTCCCGCATCCCGCACTCTCACCATCCCGCACCCACCACTCACACCCCTACCAACCCCAATTAAAAAAACACTTTCCTGAATTAATAATTTTACCTACATTTGCGGGCTAATTGTTGCTCATTGAAATCGCTACGCACATATTCAATACCATTTACCGGCTTAAAGCTGGGTAAGCATTATTTTGAATACGAAATAGGTGCCGACTTTTTCGGCGAGTTTGAGTATTCGCTCGTAAAAAAGGCTAACCTGCTTTGCAAGGTTGAACTGGATAAGCAGGAAACTATGCTGATCCTGAATTTTGACATTACCGGTAATGTTACCGCCACCTGCGACAGGTGTTTGAGCGAATATCAGCAGCCGGTTGAGGTGCATGAGCAGCAGATAGCCCGTTTCAGCGATGAGGAAATGGGAGAGGACGATGAAATTATTACCCTCGGCAGGAACGATCATGAGATAAACATTGCCGGGCTGATATATGAATACGTGAACGTTTCGCTGCCGTTTATTGCTAACTGCAGTAACCAGGGCGACGGTAAACAGTGTGACGAGGAAATGCTGAAAAACTTGGACAAGCTTTCAGTAAACGATGAACAGGAAGAGCAGGCCGACCCGAGATGGGAAGCCCTCAAAAAATTAAAATAATAAAAAAAGGTTATGGCACATCCAAAACGCAAAATTTCAAAATCAAGAAGAGATAAACGCAGAACGCATTACAAAGCCGAAGCGCCTTCATTAACTACCTGCCAAACTACCGGTGCGGTACACTTGCCACACAGAGCTTATACTGTTGATGGTAACGTTTACTTCAACGGCAAAATTCTTATCGAGAAGGCAGTAGTAGCTTAAGTTAATTTTCTGGGAATGAAGATTGGCTTGGATATTATGGGCGGTGATTACGCTCCCAAAGCAGCTGTTTTAGGGGCGATTGAAGCTTGTAAAACTTTAGCAGCCGGGCAGCGGCTTGTGCTTATTGGCGACAAGGATGCGGCTCTCGCTATTCTCAGCGAAAATAATTTCAGCGCCGATAACTTTGAGTTTGTACACACAACCGAGGTTATTGGTATGGGCGAACACCCTACTAAGGCTATTGTACAGAAACCCAACTCGAGCATTGCCGTAGGTTTCCAGATGCTGAAGGACGGCGCTATTGACGCGTTCTCATCGGCCGGTAACACGGGCGCTATGCTGGTGGGCAGTATGTTCAGCGTAAAAAATATACCGGGCGTTATACGCCCGGCCATGACTACCATAGTACCCAAACTTAAAGGAGGTTTGGGTATTATTTTGGATGTAGGTGCCAATGCCGATTGCAAGCCCGATGTGCTGTTGCAGTTTGGCGTACTGGGCAGCCTCCTTGCCGAATCTGTTTACGGCATCCCTACCCCCCGCGTAGCCTTAATGAACATAGGCGAGGAGGAAGAAAAGGGCAACCTGCTGAGCCAGGCTACCTATCCTTTAATGAAAGAAACCAAACTGTTTAACTTTGTGGGCAACGTAGAAGGCCGCGACCTGTTCAATGACAATAACGATGTGATTGTTTGCGACGGTTTTACGGGCAACGTGATCCTGAAACTGGCCGAGTCGTTCTACGTGATCACGCTCAAGAAAAAGCTGAAGGACGAGTTCCTGGACCGCTTTAACTATGAGCAGTATGGCGGCAGCCCTATTTTAGGGGTAAACGCCCCGGTGGTGGTAGGCCACGGCATATCAAGCCCCGAAGCGATAAAGAACATGGTGCTGCTTTCGAAAAATATGGTTGAAACCCATCTCGTTGATAAAATTAAACTGGCTTTCCAGTAAATTAAGATATATAAATGAGCAAAATTACTGCTGCTATCACCGCTGTTAATGGTTACGTACCCGATTACGTTTTAACCAACCACGAGCTGGAGACAATGGTGGACACCAATGACGAGTGGATAACCACCCGTACCGGCATTAAAGAGCGGAGGATACTCAAAGGCGAAGGCCTGGCCACCTCTGATATGGCCGTTCCGGCTGTTGAGGGCCTGCTTAAAAAACGCGGCATTACCGCCGAAGAAATCGACCTCATTATTTTTTGCACCACCACGCCCGATATGCCTTTTCCGGCTACGGCAAACGTGCTGGCCCACAAAATAGGCGCAAAAAACGCCTGGGGTTATGATCTGCAGGCAGCCTGCTCGGGCTTTATTTTTGGCCTTACGACCGGCGCGCAGTTTATTGAGACCGGCAAGCATAAAAAGGTTTTAGTGGTGGGTGGCGATAAAATGTCGTCGATCATTAACTATGAAGACCGTGCAACCTGCATTATTTTTGGCGATGGCTGCGGCTGCGCCCTGCTGGAGCCCAACACCGAAGGCTACGGCATACTGGATACTGTAATGAAAAGCGATGGCGCCGGCGCCCAGCTGCTGTTCCAGAAAGCGGGCGGATCTATGCACCCTGCCAGCCACGCAACAGTTGATGCCAAAGAACACTTTGCCTACCAGGAAGGGCAGGCGGTATTTAAATTTGCCGTAACAAACATGGCCGATGTAGCCGCCGAAGTACTGGAGCGCAATAACCTCGTTGGCGATGATATTGCATGGTTGGTACCTCACCAGGCCAACAAACGTATTATTGATGCTACTGCTAACCGCATAGGTTTAACACCCGAGAAAGTGATCGTTAACATTGAGCGTTATGGTAACACCACCAACGGCACTATACCATTGTGCCTGTGGGAGTGGGAAAGCAAATTTAAAAAAGGCGATAACCTGATACTCGCGGCCTTTGGCGGCGGCTTTACCTGGGGCTCTATCTACCTCAAATGGGCATACTGATGATCCGTTTCAGGATGTGGAGGTAACAAATAGTTATTTCAAAACATCTTGAAATACTTCATGTTAACATTTAAATAACCGAAATTCATTTGCACATTTGCACACCAGCTTATTTGCACATTAAAATAACTATTTTTAGCCAACCAATTACCGCTTACTATGGATATTAAACAAATTCAGGATCTAATACGCTTTGTATCAAAATCAGGCGTTAATGAAGTTTCTATTGAGCAGGAAAATTTTAAAATAACGATAAAAACTAACGAGGCGCCTACTTATGTTAATGCCACTATACCGGCAGCGCAACAGGCTCCGTTGGCCGCAGCGCCTGCTCCGCAACCGGTAAGCCTGCCCGCGGCAGCACCTGCCGCTGCTGAAGCCGCTCCCGCAGCTGTTGAGGCATCTAACTACATCACTGTAAAATCACCGATGATCGGTACTTTCTACCGTTCGTCATCTCCTGATAAACCAAGCTTCGTAAACGTTGGCGACGAAATCAGCGCCGGCAGCGTGCTTTGCATTATCGAGGCTATGAAGCTGTTTAACGAAATTGAATCTGAAGTGTCGGGCCGCATTGTAAAAGTATTGGTTGACAATGCTTCGCCGGTTGAGTACGACCAGCCTTTATTTTTAGTTGAACCTAAGTAAGTATGTGTATATGTGCAGATATGCAAATGTGCAAATGAAGCGCATTCGGTTAATCTGCACATTTGCACATTTGTAATTTACACATCTGAAAATCATGTTTAAAAAAATACTAATAGCTAACCGTGGCGAAATTGCCCTGCGTGTTATACGCACCTGTAAGGAAATGGGCATCAGAACCGTAGCTGTATATTCTACCGCCGACCGCGACAGCCTTCATGTGCGCTTTGCTGATGAGGCCGTTTGTATTGGCCCCCCTCCAAGCCGCGACTCATATTTAAACATACCTAACATCATTTCGGCTGCCGAACTCACCAATGCCGACGCGATACACCCGGGCTATGGTTTCTTGTCGGAAAATGCCAAATTCTCGGCCATTTGCGCGGAGTATGGTATTAAGTTCATCGGAGCTACTGCCGACCAGATCAACGCCATGGGCGATAAATCATCTGCTAAAGAAACCATGAAAAAGGCTGGTGTGCCCACCATCCCGGGTTCAGAAGGTTTGTTAACTGATGTTAAGCAAGGTATCAGCATCGCCAAAAAAATTGGCTACCCTGTTATACTTAAAGCTACTGCTGGTGGTGGTGGCCGTGGTATGCGTGTGGTTTGGAAAGACGAAGATTTTGAGGCAGCCTGGGACAGCGCACGTGCCGAATCGGGCGCGGCTTTCGGTAACGATGGCCTTTACCTTGAAAAATATGTTGAAGACCCACGCCACATTGAGATACAGGTAGTAGGCGACCAGTACGGTAAAGTTTGCCACCTTTCTGAACGTGATTGCTCTATACAGCGCCGTCACCAGAAACTGGTAGAAGAAGCGCCATCACCGTTCATGACCGAGAAACTGCGTAAAAAAATGGGTGAGGCCGCCATTAAAGGCGCTAAAGCTGTTAAATACGAAGGTGCCGGTACAGTAGAGTTCCTGGTTGATAAGAACCGCAACTTCTACTTCATGGAAATGAATACCCGTATACAGGTAGAGCACCCCGTAACAGAAGAGGTAATTAACTTCGACCTGATAAAAGAGCAGATAAAAGTTGCAGCAGGTATACCTATCTCGGGTAAAAACTACGAGCCAACCATGTGCGCTATCGAGTGCCGCATCAATGCTGAGGATCCTGCGAATAACTTCCGTCCGTCGCCGGGTAAGATCACCAATTTCCACTCACCGGGTGGGCATGGTGTACGTATCGATACACACGTGTACAGCGGATATGTGATCCCACCGAATTACGACTCGATGATCGCCAAGGTGATCTGCGTGGCGCAAACCCGTGAGGAAGCACTATCAACCATGGAGCGTGCTTTGAGCGAGTTTGTGATAGAAGGTATTAAAACCACCATACCATTCCACTTGAAATTGCTGAAAGACCCGAACTTCCGTGCGGGTAACTTCACTACCAAGTTTATGGAAACCTTTGAATTTTAATTTCAAAACAACATCTTTCAAAGGAAAAATAACGTAAATAACACACCCTGCTTTAATGCAAGGCATATCAAATGAGCGAGAATAAGTTAATAAAAGCTATTAAGGAAAAAGGCCAGAACATGGAGGCCGAAATGTCGTTCTTTGACCACCTTGAAGAGTTGCGCTGGCACCTCGTGCGCTCGGCTATCGCCGTGTGTATCTTTATGGCAGGTGCGTTCTATTATTACGACTTTATTTTTTCCAAGATCATCATGGGGCCTGCCAAGCCCAGCTTCTGGACCTACCGGATGCTGTGTAAACTCGGCGCGGCATTGCACCGCGACGGTTTCTGCGTGAATAATGTGCCCGTAAAATTAATGAATAATGAGATGGCGGGGCAGTTTACCCTCCAGATCAATTCGGCGCTAATGATAGGGGTTGTGTTGGGCTTTCCTTACCTGCTTTGGGAAGTATGGAAATTTATTAAACCGGCCCTGCATGAGAAAGAGCGTAAGGCAGCGGGTGGTTTTGTGTTTTATGCCAGTGTGTTATTTATCCTTGGGATATTATTTGGCTATTACATTATCACACCCATGTCGGTAAACTTCCTGGCCAGCTATACCATCAGCCCCGAAATTACCAACTGGTTCTCCATTGATTCTTACATATCATCGGTAGCTACTTTAACCTTAGCGAGCGGTGTGGTTTTCCAGTTACCTATATTGGTTTACATCCTGTCGAGCCTGGGTATATTAACTCCCGCCTTTATGCGCAGCGGCCGCCGTTATGCTATCGTGATCATCCTGATCGTAGCCGCGGTAATTACCCCAACGCCGGATATGCTCACCATGACGGTAGTAAGTATCCCGCTGTTTGTACTATACGAGGTAGGTATTGTGGTTGCCGGCGTAGTGGAAAGGCGTAAAAAAGCAAGAGAACTGGCAGGGCAATAATCTGCCCGTTTAAAATATCGACCATTGAATATTGAATGTCGAATAATGAAGGATGCTTCGTTATTCGACATTTGTTTTTTATGATATTTTCCTCTTTTGTCATGGTGAGCTTGTCGAACCATTTATCCAAGGTCATACGCACACGCCCCCTAAATGCAAAGAGCGATAGCGACGTGGCAATCCGTAAGCCTCACCCTGCCCTCTCCATAGGAGAGGGTTCAATAACGGCATCTTTATAAAGTCCTC
>NZ_NRSW01000001.1:1280508-1346105 GCF_002288635.1 Mucilaginibacter sp. MD40
AGCCTCACCCTGCCCTCTCCATAGGAGAGGGTTCAATAACGGCATCTTTATAAAGTCCTCTCCTTTGGAGAGGATTTAGGTGAGGCTGCCCTTGCAAATACGAAGTTTTGTAAAAGCAGAAATGTCATTGCGAGCGCCAGCGTGGCAATCCAACAAGCCTCACCCTGCCCTCTCCAGAGGAGAGGGTTCAATCGCAGCATCTTTACAAAATCCTCTCCTTTGGAGAGGATTTAGGTGAGGCTGCCCTTGCAAATACGAAGTTTTATAAAAACAGAAATGTCATTGCGAGCGTAGCAATCTTATAGGACAAGCAATCGTAAACTGCCTATGAGATTGCCACGTCGCCTCCGGCATCCTCGCAATGACACTGTTTTAAGTAATGTGGCAATCCAATAAGACTCACCCTGCCCTCTCCAGAGGAGAGGGCTCAATAGCAGCATCTTTACAAAGTCCTCTTCTTTGGAGAGGATTTAGGTGAGGCATTCATTATCCGATATTATCCTTACACAATATTGCTTTCCAACAAAATCTTTACCTTAGCCCACACAATAAAACAATAAATTTGAGCTGATGAAAAATGGGTTAAAGATAGCCATTGGGGCTGACCATGCCGGGTTTGATTTTAAGCAGGCCATACTGGGTATGTTTGATAACATTACCTTTAATGATTTCGGTACGTATTCCTCCGAATCTGCCGATTACCCGGATTTCGCGCATCTGGTAGCTAACGCTGTTGAAAGCGGCGAAGCCGATTTTGGGATATTGATATGCGGTAGCGCCAACGGTGTAGCCATGACGGCTAACAAGCACCAGCACATACGTGCCGCTATTTGCTGGAAACGCGATCTGGCAGTACCCGCACGCACCCACAACAATGCCAATGTGCTTTGCCTGCCCGCCCGCCACATGAGCCTGGATGAGGCGAAGGCTACTATCGAAACATTTTTAACCGAAGAATTTGAAGGCGGCCGCCATGCAAGGCGTGTCGATAAAATAAGTTGTTAACTATAAACTGACCAATTAGTAAAAATTAAATGAAAAAACTGACACTATGGGTTACGGGCCTGGCCATTTCGGCAACGGCCTGCGCGCAAAACCCGACAGCGGTAAAGTACGGTAGCCTCATTACCGCTGCCGATGCTAAAAGGCATCTGAGCATTTTGGCTTCTGATGAGTTTGAAGGCCGCGAAACAGGCAAGCCGGGCGCCGAAAAAGCGGCTAACTACATTGCCGCTGAATTTAAAAAATTAGGCTTGCAGGCACCGGTAAAGGGCTCCTACTTTTTAGATGTACCGCTGGTAGAAAATATGGTTACCGTTAGTCCGCTAACGCTTAACGGCCAGAGTTTCATGAACTGGAAAGACTTTGTTTACCAGGGCTCTGCAGAAACCAAAGTAAACAGCAACGAGGTGGTATTTGTAGGTTTTGGTACTGCCGATGAATTGGCAGGTACCGATATTGCCGGCAAAGTGGTGGTTTGGATAAATGAGGACAAGCCGGAAGCAGGCAAGGAAGCCAATACCGGTTACCGCATGAATGCTGCCCGCCAGGCCATTGTAAAAGCAATAATGGAGAAAAAGCCGGCTTTGGTGCTGGCTGTAAATGAAGGCTTAACCGCTGTGCTGGCACGCTTTAACGGCGTAAACCCAAGTGGTGCAGGTCGCCTTACTATTAAAAAAGCCACTGCTGATGAAAAGAAAGATACATCGGCCCCTTTATTTATGGTAACAGGCCCCGTGGCTGACGCCGCCTTAAAAGCAAGCGGTAAAAGCTATGCCGACCTTAAAGCCGCTGCTAAAGCAGGTAAACAAACGCAGGTAATTAAAGGTACCGCGGCGGTTACCATTAGCAGCACTACCAAAGATGTTAAGGCTGTTGATGTGTTAGGCTTTATGCCCGGAAGCGACCCTAAACTAAAAGACGAAGTACTGGTTTTTTCGGCCCACTATGACCATATTGGTTTAAACCTGCGCCCGGGCGCTACCGATAAGGTAAACAACGGTGCCGATGATGATGGTTCCGGTACTACCGGTATACTGGAGATAGCACGCGCTTTCTCACAGGCTAAAAAAGATGGCAAAGGCCCTCGTCGCAGTGTGCTGTTCCTGGGTAACGTAGGTGAGGAAAAAGGCTTGTTAGGCTCAGAGTACTATACCGATCATCCGGTATTTCCGCTGGCAAACACCATTGCCGATCTTAACATTGACATGATTGGCCGCGTTGGTGAAGAATACATTGGCAAGCCCGATTCTGCCAACTATGTGTATTCGATAGGTTCAAACATGCTGAGCTCCGATCTGCATAAAATTGGCGAAGAGGCCAATAACACTTATACCAAGATGAAACTGGACTATAAGTACGATGATCCGAACGATCCTAACCGCTTCTATTACCGTTCAGATCATTATAACTTTGCCCGTTACAACGTGCCAATTATCTTCTACTTTAATGGTGTACATGCTGATTATCATGCTCCCGGCGATGAAGTAAGTAAGATCAACTTCCCGCTGCTGGCGAAACGTGCGCAGCTGGCTTTCTATACCGGCTGGGAACTGGCTAACCGCGATAACCGCCCGGTAGTAGACAAGGCCGACGCGGCCAAAGGCACCCGGTAAGATATTTTCAACCTGTTTATAACAATAAGAGCGGCTCACGGGCCGCTTTTGTTGTTAACAAGGGCGGCATTTTTAAAGATATCGTAAAACTTTTATCAGCTTTATTTACTTTCGCATACATGGGGAACACGGCAGAAGAATTTTTGGCAGCATCGGAGCAAAAAGCGTTTGAGATTGACCATCGCCGTATTATCAACAAGAATATTGATAAGTACGGTGTGGCGTTTGAGCGTGGTAAAGAAGCGATGATCAATCTCGAGCACTCCAAAAAGAAGGGCCACGTAACCAAATGGCGGGTAATGGAAAACCTGGACAAGTTCCTGCCCGAGTTTGAATCAAATTTCCTCAAACGTGGTGGCAAGATAATATGGGCCAATGATGCTGATGAAGCCCGCCGCGAAATACTGCAAATTATACAAAAGGCGGGTGCCAGATCGGTTATCAAATCAAAATCAATGGCTACCGAGGAGATCCACCTCAACGCAGCCCTGCAGGAGAACGGTATAGAGGCCCTTGAGAGCGATCTGGGGGAGTATATTGTACAGTTGCTGGGGCAGGAGCCCTACCACATGGTAACGCCGGCCATGCACCTTTCTACCGAGGATATCGCTAAACTGTTTAATGAAAAATTCGGCAGCCCGTTAGACAGTACGCCCGAGCAGCTTACCCAAAAAGCGCGTGAGATATTACGAACAAAATATCTGCAGGCTGATGTAGGTATCACCGGGGCCAACTTCCTGATTGCTGATACCGGCAGCATTGCCATAAGCGAGAACGAAGGTAATGCCCGGCTAACTACCAGCTTTCCCAAGATACATATAGCGGTAGTGGGTATTGAGAAAATGATACCTTCTATTACCGACCTGGATACCTTTTGGCCCATGCTGGCTACGCATGGTACCGGCCAAAACCTTACGGTATATAACACCATACTGAGCGGCCCCCGCCAGCCGCACGAAACAGACGGCCCCGAAGAAATGTACGTAGTGTTGCTGGATAATGGCCGTACCAATCTTTTAGCGCAAAAAGACCAGCGGCAGGGCCTTTACTGCATACGCTGCGGCGCCTGTTTAAATGTTTGCCCGGTTTTCCAGAACATTGGCGGCCACACCTATGATTTTACTTATGGCGGCCCTATAGGTTCCGTTATTGCCCCGCATTTACAGGGCATGGAAAAGTTTAAACACCTGAGCTATGCCTCCAGCCTGTGCGGTAAATGTACCGAGGTGTGCCCGGTAAAAATAGATATCCATAAAATGCTGCTGCTTAACCGCCGCGACGCGGTAAAGGAAGGGCTTACCCCATTAAAAGAAAAATGGGGCTGGGCCATATGGACCAAAGGAATGCTCAAACGCAGCCTTACCGATTTTTTTGGTGGCAAAATGAAAAACCTTTTCATGCGTATCTTCTTTAAGAAAACCTGGGGCCATTACAAGGAAATGCCTAAGGTTGCCGAGAAATCCTTCAGTCAGTTATGGAAAGAAGGCCACCGGTCCGAATAAACCTGTTTTAACATGCGAAAAGTGATCATGAACCTGGCTGTAAGCCTGGATGGTTTTATTGAAGGCCCTAACGGGGAGTACGACTGGTGCTTTAACGATCAGGACTATGGTATGGAAGCTTTTTATAGCCATACCGATACCATGTTTATCGGCCGTAAAAGTTTTGAGGTGATACGTGCCGATCTCAACCTGTTCCCGGTGCCTAATATTTACGTATTCTCAGATACGGTTACTCCACTGGCGGGCGAAAATATAAAGGTAGTTAGCAAAGCTGGGTTTGATGCAGTAGTAAACGAGGTACTCAACGCGCCCGGCGGCGATATATGGCTGTTTGGCGGTGCCGAACTGATCGCGGAAATGATGAACAGGCGCCTGGTTACAGAAATGCTGCTGGCGGTACACCCCGTAATACTGGGTGGTGGCAAGCCCCTGTTTAACGGTATACAGCAAAGAGTAGATATGACCCTGCTGGATAGCAAGACCTATGATACCGGGTTGGTACAGTTGCGCTATACCCTAAGCCCCAAATTCGACCTCTCGCAGCTGCACCTGCTGGGTTAATCAGTGCTTATCGCCAAAGCCAAATTCCTTATAGGTATTTGGCTCATCATCGTGGTTCCTGAACGAGAAAATGTAGCTGGCCACCCATGATTCGTAATCGGCATCTTTACCTTTTGAAGCCTCAAACTTGGTAGCGCGTATCATGTAAATTCCCTCACGACTGATGTTAGCGTAAATTCTGCCGGAAGCATCGCTGGAAAGCTGTTGCGGGTACACATTGCCCGATGCGGTTTTAATGTACAGCCAAACCGGGCCCTCATAAGGTTTGCCCTTAAAGGTGACTGTAGCGGTTAGGTCTTCACCGTAGTTGAGTTTATACGGGTTCTTTTTTAGGGTGATCTCGAAATCGTCGCCAACAATTTTGTTGTAATCGTTGCCGCCGCCGTCGCCAACGGTAACCAGTGTTTTCAGGTAACGGTTATATTTCTCGGTAAAATTGAGCGCGTTACTGTTTTTTAGCTTCTCGGCAATATTATCATACCCCTGCTCGGTTAAAAAGGTCATGAAGTCTTCGCGGGGTATCTCGTTTATTTCGTTATTGTTGAGCGATACCAATATCAGTCCGTTGTTTTCAGGGCGGTAACTCAGTAAGGGTACGGCGTTATTCTTAATAGTTTTAGAAAGGTCGGTTGTTTTCTTACCTTCGTAAACCATGAGTTTAGTGGTTTGCTTTGCGGCGTAGGGTACCTCGCTATCCTTGCTCAGGTTTTCGCCCAGCAGCAGGTGCAGGCTCAGGGTATCGCCTTTTTTCAGGAAGAAGTGTTCGGGCATCAGGAAATGGTCGGGTACAAAGGCCATCAACACAAAAAAAACGAACAACAAGGCAATTCTGAGGTACAAATGCTTCATAGCGGAATAGTGGAATGTTCAAACATACAAAGTTTTAAAAACTTCTTAGCTTTACGTAATGATTTTTGACCGGAAAAATATCGACGACAACGGTTTGATAACGTTTTATAAGAAACTGTTATTGCCCCGGCTGGTCGAAGAAAAAATGCTGATACTACTGCGGCAGGGGCGTATCGGCAAATGGTTTTCGGGTATAGGGCAGGAAGCTATTGCCGTAGGCAGTACGCTCGCGCTTAATAATGATGAATATATACTGCCTATGCATCGCAATTTAGGAGTGTTTACCTCGCGCGATATCCCCATTTCCCGTTTAATGGGGCAGTGGCAGGGCAAGGCGTCGGGCTTTACCCGCGGGCGCGACCGCTCCTTTCATTTCGGAACACAAGAGTATAAGATCATTGGGATGATATCGCATCTGGGCCCGCAGCTGGCCCTTGCTGATGGTATAGCCCTTGCCGATAAATTAAAGAAAGATAAAAAGGTAACGCTGGTATTTACCGGAGAAGGCGCTACCAGCGAAGGCGATTTCCACGAAGCGCTTAACATTGCCGCCGTTTGGGACCTGCCGGTGATATTTTTGATAGAGAATAACGGCTATGGCCTGTCTACCCCAACCAATGAGCAGTACCGCTGCGCCACCCTTGCCGATAAGGCTATAGGCTATGGCATGGAAGGGCGCCGGATAGACGGGAACAACATCCTGGAGGTTTACCATACCGTTAATGAACTGGCCAAAGAACTGCGCGAACACCCGCGCCCGGTATTGCTGGAGTGCATGACCTTTAGGATGCGGGGCCACGAAGAGGCATCCGGAACCAAATATGTGCCCCAGCATTTGTTTGATGAGTGGAAACAGCGCGACCCGGTAGATTGCTTCGAGAAGTTTTTGCTGGACGAGAAAGTGCTGCGGCCCGAGTGGGTGCCCTTCTTACGCAAGGAGTTTACCACGTTGATTGACAATGAGGTAGAGAAAGTATTTAACGAACCGGACATCATACCCCATGAGCAAACAGAGGTGCAAAGCATGTATCGCTTGTTTAACCATCCGCGCCACCTGCCCGCCGAAACCTTTTCTGAGAAACGGTACATTGATGCTATAAGCGACGCGCTACGCCTAAGTATGCAGGCACACGCTAACCTGGTGTTGATGGGGCAGGATATTGCCGAGTATGGCGGTGCTTTTAAGATTACCCAGGGCTTTGTGGAGGAGTTTGGCAAGGATAGGGTACGTAACACACCTATTTGTGAATCGGGTATTGTGGGTACGGCCATGGGGCTGGCTATTAACGGCTACAAGTCGGTGGTAGAAATGCAGTTTGCCGATTTTGTAAGCTGCGGTTTTAACCAGATAGTGAACAACCTGGCTAAAACCTATTATCGCTGGGGGCAAACGGTAGATACGGTTATCCGCATGCCGGCAGGCGCGGGCACAGGCGCGGGGCCTTTCCATTCGCAGAGTAACGAGGCCTGGTTTACCAAAACACCCGGATTAAAAGTGGTTTACCCCGCTTTCCCTGATGATGCTAAGGGTTTGCTGATGGCCGCCATAAATGACCCCAACCCGGTAATGTATTTTGAGCATAAACTGTTGTACCGCAGCATTAATGGTATAGTGCCCGATGAGGAATATTACGTAGAAATAGGCAAGGCTAACGTTGTACGCAAGGGTACTAAAGCCAGCATTATCACCTATGGCCTCGGTGTGCACTGGGCCATGGAATACGCCGATAATCATCCCGACCAGTCTATTGAGATACTCGACCTGCGCAGCCTGCAACCATGGGATAAAGAAGCCGTTGAAAAAACGGTAAAGAAAACCTCAAAGGTACTGGTGCTGAATGAGGATACGCTCACCAGCGGTTTTGGCGGCGAAATAGCCGCCTATATAGGCGAGCACTGTTTCCAATACCTTGATGGCCCGGTAATGCGCTGCGCCAGCCTGGATACCGCCATCCCGATGAACAAGGCCCTTGAAGACCAGTTCCTGGCCAAAGCCCGTTTGGAAGAAATGATGGATAAATTATTGAAATTTTAGTATCTTCAAATATGATAACCCTCGATGAGCTATATGAAAATGATCCTATACAAAAGGTAATAGATGAAGGTGCCGGATGGGGAGCAGAACAGATGCTGAAAGCAGGAGTGCCTATATATTATCGTGATGAGCTTTACCCGGAGACTATGCAAGGTGAGCTTTTTGTAAAAGAATATTCAAGCGGTGCAAAGTTTATTGTACGTAAGTATCTCACGGAAGATTTGCGTTTACTGGAGGAAATAATACGCTCCATCAATGCTTTGTAAACCTGTAAAAATGTTTCACAAACTACTTCTGCCGTTTATAGTGGCTGTACTGTTCACCTGCACCCTGCATGCCCAGTCGGTTGATTGCTCTAATGCCAAAACGCAGTTGGAAATGAACCTTTGCGCGCAGAAGCAATTCGCGGCGGCTGATAAGGAGTTAAATGCACTCTACAAAACCTTAATGGGCCGGTTAGCGCCTGAACTAAAAACGGCTCTCACCTTATCGCAGCGCAAGTGGGTAGCTTTCAGGGACGAGGAGGCAAAAATATACGCGTTACTGTATGAGGGGGGCTCTATGGCGCCATTAGCGGTTTATAACTCTAAAACGCAAAGCACACAGGCCCGTATCAAACAGCTAAAAGATCTTGCCGAGGAAACAGACCATTAAGCTATGTTCAGCTTATCCAGGTAGGTATTCAGTTCTGCGTCGCCCATGCCATAGATGGATTCGGTTTTCAAGAATTCCTTGTGGATGAGATGCCGGTCGGTTATACCGCTGTTGTAAATATCCAGTAACCTTTGCGCAATATAATTATGCCCTTCGCTGTTGGTTTGCAGGCGTTTTAACTGGGCTCCCAGTGCCGGTTTTAACGCGGTCATATTTGCCCAGAACCGCTCTTTGGTCAGCCAGTCCGCTAAGGCCTTTGCATCCTGCATCAAATAAATATCCCATGCCTCGGTAGCCAGTTCAATATCGTAATCGCTTAGCTGCACGCGGATGTTATCATACAGGTATTCCAGTTCGTCGCCGTTGAGTTCACCCATCCCTCTGAAATCAGGCTTATCGGGGTAGCTATCAGGGCAGATCAGATAAACCGCCCGCTCATTAAGGTTTGTTTGTTGCGATAGCAGCATGATTACGCCCAGTAGGTTCACCTGGCAGTGCAGGTCGAACTCAAACCACAGGTTGATCTCGGAGTACGGGCTATTGAGTTTCTCCAGCGGCTGTATCACTTTCTCCTCATATCCCTCAGGTGTTTCATCAAAGGTTGATGTAATCCACGCTTCTCTTTGCTTCCAGAACGCGGCAGTGCCTATACGCTCCATCAATGGGCCTTCAGACAGTACCTCGCGCCAAATTAATATATCACCATCAATGCCGGTACTTTCAAAGCCGTACAGGGTAGCGTCGCCGTTTAAAATATGCAGTATGTTGCTCATGACTATTCTTTAGCAGTTTATGGGCCAAAAACTTAAGGCAAGTTAACTATAAAGCTTTAAATATGATGATGCGGTTAAACAAGCACGGCTCCGATAAAGGAGCCGTGCTTATTATTATTCCATTACCAACTGGCCAAGCGCGGCCGGGCTAAAGCCCTTGAGTTGCTCGTTGTGGCCCTGGTGTACCTTTTTGGTCCATTGCGGGTCTGATAACAGCGGGCGGCCCACCGCTACCAAATCAAAATCGCCGCGGTCATACCTTCTCAGCAGTTCGTCTAAAGAACTGGCCTGTGAGCTTTCGCCGGCAAAAGCGCCAAAGAAATCGCCCGACAAGCCAACCGAACCTACCGTAATGGTGGCCTTGCCGGTAAGCTTTTTGGCCCAGCCGGCAAAGTTAAGATCGCTGTCGGTAAACTCAGGTTCCCAGAAACGGCGCTGCGAGCAGTGGAAAATATCAATACCGGCATCGGCAAGCGGGGTAAGCCAGGCTTCCATTTCCTGAGGGGTAGCTGCCAGTTTGTTATCATATGCAGAAGGCTTAAATTGCGAAAGGCGTATAATAACGGCAAAATCGTCCCCAACACGTTTACGCACTTCTTTAATTACTTCTATGGCAAAGCGGCTGCGCTCAGGTAAGGTTTTACCTCCATAGCTATCTGTACGCAGGTTGGTACCTTCCCAAAAGAACTGGTCAATGAGGTAGCCATGCGCGCCGTGTATCTCTACGCAATCAAAACCCAGTTGTTTGGCATCTGCCGCGGCCTGGCCAAAAGCGGCTATCACGTCGGCAATGTCGCTTTCGGTCATGGTTTTGCCGTTGTTGTTGCCGGGGCGGTTAATGCCTGAAGGGCCTTCGAAAGGTACGGGAGGTACCCAGCCCGAAGCATGGTTGTCCATTACACCCATATGCCATATTTGCGGGCCCATAGCACCACCGGCCTCGTGTACGTTATTAATTACCTGCTGCCATCCGGCTAAGGCTTCCGTTCCGTAAAAATGCGGTACGTTGGCATCGTTAGATGATGACGGCCTATTGATCACGGTACCTTCTGATAGTATCAAACCTACTTCGCCTTCGGCGCGTTTGCGGTAATAAAGGGCTACATCCTCTGTAGGTACGCCGTTTGGAGAGAATGACCGCGTCATGGGGGCCATTACAATGCGGTTTTTAATATTTAATGATTTTAGGCTGAAAGGCCTGAATAAACTGTCGGTATTCATAAGTATATAATTAGATATCTGCTTCAATTAATTTGCTCAGTGCCTTAAAGGCTTCCTCGTTACGTTTGTAATAGGTCCATTGCCCTACCCGTGTAGAGGAGATGAGGCCCGCGCGCTGCAGGCTGGAAAGGTATTCGGATACGGTAGATTGGGTAAGGCTGCTTTTGGCATGTATCTGGCCTACGCATACGCCATTGGCATAACCATTTTGCGCCTGTGCGGGGAAATGTACTTCCGGATCTTTGAGCCAGCTCAAGATCTGCAAACGGGTTTTGTTGGAAAGTGCCTTAAATACTTCTACCTGATCCATGATGCAAATATATATCGGTTATTCCCGATATGCCAATAATGGAAGTAGGATATGACAGTGTGCTGATAGAGGGTAATAAAAAAAGCCGCTTCAATTGAGTTGAAGCGGCTTTGTATAAGGGTTGTTAAGCTTATTTAGCTACGTACATTACTTCTTTTACAGCTTTTACCAGGCGCTCGGCATTTGGCAGGTACTCCTGGATAAG
Organism: Mucilaginibacter sp. MD40; assembly: GCF_002288635.1. Classification (GTDB taxonomy): domain Bacteria; phylum Bacteroidota; class Bacteroidia; order Sphingobacteriales; family Sphingobacteriaceae; genus Mucilaginibacter. The sequence goes on from NZ_NRSW01000001.1 coordinate 1,291,234, forward strand.
GGTTGGCGCATATGGCAGTGGTACATCGCCGCCGGTTAAGCGCAGGATAGGCGCGTCAAGATAGTCAAACGCGTCTTTTTGCACCTTAAAGGCTACCTCGGTAGCAATTGAACCTAAAGGCCAGCTTTCTTCTACAATAACTAAGCGGTTGGTTTTCTTAACCGATTCAATTACGGTAGCGTAGTCAATAGGGCGTACGGTGCGCAGGTCGATCACTTCGGCGCTGATGCCTTCTTTTTCCAGCTCAGCAGCAGCGGCATTAACCACTTTCATGATCTTACCGAAACCAACCAGGGTAACGTCAGTACCTTCTTTGGTTACTTTCGCTTTACCTAATTCAATATAGTAAGTTTCTTCAGGCACTTCGCCTTTGTCGCCATACATTAATTCTGATTCCATGAAGATCACCGGATCCGGATCAAGGATAGCTGATTTCAACAGGCCTTTCGCGTCATAAGGGTTTGAAGGTACTACTACCTTTAAGCCCGGGCAGTTGGCATACCAGTTCTCAAAACACTGGCTGTGTTGTGAGCTAAGCATACCGGCATTACCAGTAGGGCCACGAAATACGATAGGTACCGAGAACTGGCCACCGCTCATTGACATCATTTTGGCAGCGCCGTTAATGATCTGGTCAATAGCTACCAATGAGAAGTTGAATGTCATGAACTCGATGATAGGGCGCAGGCCGTTCATGGCCGAGCCTATACCTATACCGGCAAAACCCAACTCAGAGATAGGTGTATCAATAACGCGCTTAGCGCCAAATTCATCAAGCATACCCTGGCTTACTTTGTAGGCACCGTTATATTCGGCAACCTCTTCGCCCATCAGGTATATATTCTGATCGTTGCGCATTTCTTCCGACATGGCTTCACGTAGCGCTTCTCTGAATTGTATTTCTCTCATTATATTATTAAAATGAAGTTTTTTGCGATGGCAAATATAAGCACTAATGTGTAAAATGCAATCAGTTATGTATGCATAATAAAGGTGTTACATTTTACGCCCAGGTTTGCACGTAGGGGGCAAAATTCAGTATCACTTCAGGATCGGGGATATTTTGCTCATATTCGCTTAAGCGGCTGTAATAACCCACGCCCGGGTAATCGCCTCTGGCATCGCCAATATTCAGCATCAACTGGAAATGCAGGTGCGGCGGCCAGCTGCCATTTTCACCGGCATCACCAAAGGTACCAATAGGCTGGTTCTTTTGTATCACCATACCATTGTGCAAGCCCTCCAGGCTTTTGCGGCTCAAATGCCCGTATAAACTGTACAGCGTAAATTCGGTAAACTGGTGCTGCAGGATAATGGTTGGGCCGTAATCGCCAAAGTGGTTATTATCTGCAAAGCTGTGTATGGTACCTGCTACAGGGGCATAAACGATTGTACCTGCCGGCCCCCAAATATCTACCCCGAGGTGCAGGCGGCGGGGTTCGCCTTCCGCGTTAAATAACTGGCTACGGGTATAAACAGCCCGGTGTTCCATATACCCGCCAATAGCATAGCGGCATTTATTTACAGCAAGGCATTGATTTACCCATTCGCTAAAAGCGGCGGTATCTGCTAAAAGTTCCGGCGTAAGTTCGGTGTTAGACAAGGTGAGATCCAACGGATACAACTTATCGTACACCGGGTCGAGGTCTACCACCTTGCCAAACGTGGCCGGGTTTTCCTTCACGTAAGCTGCCAGCTTTTCGATAGCGGTCATGAGCTTAGTTTTCGTCCGTATCCGGCTGGCGGTCTTCCTTGCTTATCTTATCAAATATCTTGTCCATACGCTCCACGTATTCGTTGGTATCATCAACAAAGAACTCGAGTTGAGGGATAACCCTTACCTGGTCTTTGATACGCGCGCCTAACTTGTAGCGTATCTCTGATGCGTGCGACTTTACAGTTGCCAGCGATTGCTGTGTATTAGTATGATTAAAAAAGCTGAGGAACACACGGGCGATAGCCAGGTCGGGTGTAACGCGCACTTTTGTAATGGTTACCAAAGTATTGGGCAGATAGTTCTGGCCCTCGCGCTGAAAAATGGCTGCCAGGTCTTCCTGGATCACCCCTGCAAATTTTTGCTGACGTTTAGATTCCATAATATTGTAACGCCCTGCGGGCGATTGAGTTTTATTAATTATTTGAGCCGGGCAATGCCTAAAGCTATCATTTTATTTTAATAGTTGCTCACGGTCCGACTCACCCCGACATCGCTTGCGCTCGTCGACCCTCTCTTCGCTGCGCGAAAAGAGGGTGAGAAAAATTGCCTCTTATACCTTCTTTGCTGATCGCAGCAGAGAGGGTGGTCCAGCGTAGCGCAGACCGGGTGAGTCAATGTTTGCCAGACTTCAGACCAAAGACTACTCGACTTTACAAGTCTTTCTTTATCTCATCCAGCCGCTTTACGCTCAGCCGCGCGCTGATACCCGACGCGATAACCGATATGGCTAATACCGTAAAAAATACCAGCACAAAATCGGTAGGTTTAAAAGCCACCGGGTAGGCATCCAGTACCGAAAGGCTCGACCCCATTTTGATCAGCTTAAAATGCTGCTGAGCCAAACACACCAGGCTGCCCATGATGATACCGCCTATGCAGCCGATAAAGGAGATCATCATCCCCTCGAAAAAGAAAATGCCCTGTATGAGCGGTTTGCCGGCACCCAGGCTGGTAAGTATGGCAATATCTTTTCGCTTATCAATTACCAGCATGGTAAGCGAGCCCACAATATTAAATAAAGCGATAATGAGCACAAAAACCAGTATCATGAATATAGACCAACGCTCGTAGTTGATGGTTTTATACAAGCCGGTATTTTGCTGTTTGCGGTTTTTAACCGTGTATTTGTTGCCTATTTTTTCGATTATGTTATCCTGTATCTCCTCTATATCAGTGCCTTTTTTAAAGTTGATCTCGAGTGATGATACCCGGTTGGGTTCTTCGAGCAGGTCGCGGGTAAACTCCAGGGGAGTAATAATGATATCGTCGAAATCCTGCTGTATGCCAAAAACCCCCGATGGCTGTATGGAGCGGAACACAAAATCATTCATGGGATTGGTAGAGTTACCCGCCGTACGCTTGGGCGAGTATACCTGTAACGCTATAAACTGGTTTTTAAGGCTTACGCCGAGGCTACCCTGCACGGTAGCGCCAATTACGGCATAGTCGGTGCCTCTGTCTTTTAAAGTGAAGGAACCAAACTGTATGGTGCTATCCAGTTGGCGGCCTTTTAAAAAATCGTCGCTTACACCCTTAACAGTACCGATGAACGAACGTTCGGCATATTTAATAAGCGCTTTTTCTTCCAGCACTTCGGTGAATGAAACAATGCTTTTATCTTTTTTGAGCGACAGAAAGTAAGGCTCATCGGGGTTAAAGGTTTTGCCGAGTTTGGGCTCTATCTTTAGTTCGGGCGTGAAATTACTGTACAGCTTCAGGATCACCTCTTCCAGCCCATTAAAAACGGAAAGGATGATAATAAGCGCGGCACTCCCTACCAATACCCCCAGCATGGATATACCGGAGATAATGTTAATGGCGTGGGTCTGTTTTTTGGAGAACAGGTATCGCCGGGCTATGTAAACCGAGGTGTTCAAATTAAGCTGCTTGCCTTTAATAACTTATAAATACGGATTATGTTGTTTTTCGAAACCGATGGTGGTTTCGGGGCCGTGGCCGGGGTATACGGTACAATCATCCGGCAGGACGAATAGTTTTTCTTCAATACTTTTTACCAAAGTGGAATAGTCGCCGCCCGGCAGGTCGGTGCGGCCAATGCTGCTGCGGAAAAGCACATCGCCGCCTATCAGCATATTGGCTTGCTTATCGTAAAAGCATAAACTGGCGGGCGAATGCCCCGGCGCGAAGATCAGCTCCAAAGTAGTGTTGCCAAAGGTAATGGTGCCGGTTTCCGGTAAATAAGTATCCGGTATGGGGGAGGCATCATACCTGAACCCCATGGCCGGCGCGTAAGCCACCACAGCGGCCAGCGTTTCCGATTCGCCCTCGTTAAATTGTGGTTTTAATCCATACTGGTCAAATACAAAGCGGTTACCCAGCACATGGTCTATATGGCAATGGGTATTCAGCAGCAATACGGGCTTAAGCTGGTTATCCTTAATGAAATTTACCACGGCGTCCTGCTCAGGCCGGGTGTACATGCCGGGGTCGATGATAGCGCACTCGCCGGTTTCATCATAAATGATGTAGGTGTTTTCCTGGTAAGGGTTATTTACAAACGATTGTAATTTGGCCATGCGGCAAAGGTAGGGTATTAAGGTGAAAGGTTAAAGGCGGAAGGCGAAAGGTCACGAAACTCGGAAAAACCCTTAACCCTTTGCCTTTCGCCTTTAACCTTAAAAACTATCGCCACTTAAAGCTTTTGATCATTACATCCACATCTTTCTTGATAAAGTTGAGCACGGGTTGTATGGAATCGAGCCTGGGTTCGGAATTGAAGTACAGTGCCCCGCGCAGGTAATGGTGGGTACTATCGGTTAAAAAAAACTGCGCCGATGAAGCCGCGTTACCATCAATGGTGTAATAAATGCCGTAAACCTTACGATCAGGGTAGCTGATGCGCCCTTCGTCTATAGAAGTGGCCTTAACGGTATGTTTAAAGCTGAGCTTGTGCGCGTCTTCTACCAGTTGGTTAAATTCCTTTTTAGAGGTAACCGGCTGGTAGCTCAGGTGCAGCGTGGCGTTAAACTGCGGAAACTGGATATTTTGCCAGCAGGGTTTAGCCCCCGGAGAGCGGTCGGGTTCTATTTTGCTGTATTTAGGATATTCAAAGGTAAAAGGGCAGCCTTCACTGTAAGGCTGGTATACCTTTTTCGGGAATTCAATACGGAAATAGCCCCTCGGCTTGGGCGAAAAATCGTTATTGCCCCCGCAGGCGGTAAATACCAGCGCGATGAGCGCTATCCACAAAAAGTTTATTTTACGGTATTGGAGTTCCATATTTCCCATGCTTTTTCGGCCTGTAATACTAACATTTCATAACCATTTTTAATGGTGGCGCCGCGCTCTTTGCCCTTCTTCAAAAATAATGTTTCTTCGGGGTTGTAAACCAGGTCAAACAAAAGATGCTTGTGGCCTACACCTTCATAAGGGATGGGCGGGCACTCATCAACATTAGGATAAGTACCCAGCGGGGTGGTATTAATGATGAGTTTATTATCCTCAATATCCTTTACGGTAAGTTCGCTGAACAGTAAATTGCCGGGAGCGGGCTTGCGGGTTACGGTTTTGTAAGTAATGCCCCGGTTCTCCAGCACGCATTTAACGGCGCGCGCCGCGCCACCATCGCCCAGTATAAGGGCGGTATCATGGTTTTGAGTAAGCAAAGGGTTAAGCGAACCGTCGAAACCATAAATATCTGTGTTGTGGCCTTCGAGCCAAAGATCGTCATTGTTAAAGGCTAACTCGCCTGAAAAAGCAGTTGATACAGGACTTTGCGAAACCACCTTGATACAGTTTACCGCTCCCACACGCTTGGCATCGTGCTCAATCCAGTCGAGGTGTTTTAACACACTTACCTTGTGGGGGATGGTTACGTTTAAGCCACACAAATACGGGTTTTTATGCAGAAGTTTTGGCAGATCGTCGATATTTTCTAAGGGGTAAAGTTCGTAAGTGCAGTCTTCAATGCCTTCTTTCTCGAATTTTTCGGTAAAGTATTTTTTTGAAAAAGAGTGCGAAAGCGGGTAACCGATGAGGCCCAAATGTTTCATTGCCGTAATATTATGCCGCGGCAGCAAAAAACCGCCGCGGCTGTAATATTAGCAACAAAGAAGCACGTTTTAAAATTTATTGAGATACGTTGACTGGAATAGATATCTTTCTATTTTTACATAAAAAAACTGCATGAAAAAAATTCAATTATCGGCTTTTATCGGGAAAGAGGTTGAGCCCGTTAAGGTTTTAAAGCGAGAACAATTAAGGAAAGTTTGGGGTGGAAACGATGGCGGAACTCCAACGAACCCTAATGACGCGAATGGTGGGCCTCAATTCCCGGATACTACAAAGCCTAAGCCCTAAGATTAATAAAGGGATGCACATACTGGGCATCCCTTTTATTTAAAATTCTAAATTGTCTAAAAAAGATTTTACCATCTTTAAATATTCATCACTTGTTTCTTTTTTGGCTATATCTGTTGGGGTAAATATCTGCTGTGAGAGTATTTCCTCGTTTTTAATACTGCTTAAGGCGCTCCTGAACACATCCGCCCACGTATCGGGAAAAAGGCCTAACGTAAGGTGTACCGAAGATTCTTTAACTGTTACTGCTTCATGAACCATTCCTCTTGGTATATAAAGCAAATCTCCCGGCAAAAGTTCTATTACTTTACAGGGTTCAATTCCTTCGTAATTAAGCTGTTTGTAAGACTCGCTTAGTATTGGTTGTTTCTTGTTGATATCATATAGGTTCCAGGTTTTTTTTCCGTATAACTGAAGTATTACTACATTGTGATTGTCGTAATGCGCGTTAAAGCCTTTCGCATTCTCAGGAGTAATAAAAATGTTTGTTTCCGTTCTGAAGTTTAGCAATCTTTCTAACTCAGCTGTAAAATTTGATAAACTTTCAAGGCTATACTTCATTCTTTGCAACACAATGGTCGCGCCCTCATAAAAGCAATTAAACAGTTTATCAGTATTAATGATGGGTGCTGCAAAAGAATCTTCTGCAATATCTATGTCTGTGTATTCGATAAATGGTAATTCTAAACCATTACGCGCTACTCTGATTGATGGAAACCGGGTGTCTTGCTTTGATAAAAAATGATTGATGTCTTTTAAATCAATTATGTTTTTATAATAGTCAGCATCATTCCTTTTGATATTTAGAAACGCCTGGTCCCAATATTCGTTAAAAAATTGTTTGTCAGGTATTGGCGACAGTATAAAATTAAAAAGATTATTCATTATTAATTTTTAACAAACCTTTCTCGATCAGTACTTCTATAAATTTTATATCATTTTCTTCAACAGTCAAAGCTTCTCTAACAGTTAGTCTGCCAACGGCCACAATTTTTTCTACAATATCATATTGAGCTTTATTAATAAATAAGCTGTTATTGGTAAGTTTCAAAAGTGCATAATTATCGGGATCTCCGATCAATATTTCAGTAGCCGGCACTTGTCTTATCGCCACTATGGTTTCAGATGAGATAGACTTTAATTGAAGGTAATCGAAGAACCTGTCAGACTGATCTACATAATTTATTGTAATGCAATTTTTTTCGATCGTATTTTTAAAAACTAAGCCAGCTTCGTTTTCTATGAGATTTTTAATCTCCTCTAATTTTTCAGAAAAGTCATGATCACAAAATTGGGGAATAATAGATTCGCGAATAATGCTGTAATTTTCAATTACATGTTCCAATGTATCGCTTAGTAAATTATAAAATGTGGGTGTATTTAAATGCAGTTGAAGGATTATAACATCTTCGCTAACTGCTGAATAAGCTATTTCTTCCTCACTAATATATAACAAGTCGCCGGCGGCTAAGTGTTTAAAATCTGTATCATCTGTTTGAGCAGATAAAATGCCTGAAATAATTAAGTGAAGGCAATTTTTGGTATTTCTAAGAATCGTATCTCCTTTTTTTACTGGAATAAGAAAAAGTGAGATATCAATACAGGTATTGAATTCCTTTACAAGCCCAAATTGGCATTTTCTAACGCCGGAAAAACTTTTTTCAGGATTTTTTATACAAATAATTTCACCATTCTTATAGTGTTCAAGCAGTGCAGGCGGATAAACGAGCCTCTCGTTGGTAAATTGTCTCGCTTCAATAGGTTTTGCATACTCATCTATGGGTATAATACTCTCAAGCAGGCTAACGTCGGAAAAGCGGAGGTCTCTTCGTTTAAAAAAGCTTTCAATCTGTTCTTTACAGATGATGGTGTTGTAATAGGAATTATCATTACGCTGAATCAATAACGTCTTTTTGCCCCAAAAATCAGTGCGAAAAAGCTCGATATCAATTGAGCCTAATAAATGCCTAAATGTCATCGCTTAACGCTTTACTTAATACATTCAAATTTAACTACCAGTTCCCAGCGTTTTGGGTTTTCAACCAGTTTAAACATAGGGTCGGCCGAGTCATTGAACTCGCAACGGCGAATGTTGGTAAAACCTGCATCGCGTAACTCTTTTTCGGTAGATTCCCAGTCCCAAAGCCAAAGGTGTTCCAGGTAGCCAAACAAATGTTTGGTAACCGCCTTAAAGCTGCGCGGCCTTACTTCAACACCCATCATCATCCGTTTGATCAGGCGGATGGATGCTTCCGGGTCATGCTTTACATCTTTATCGGTAATATAATCGCGTACCAATACTTCCAGGTCGGGCATAATTATCCTGAAAATACCGCCGGGTTTCAGCATTTTATAGGTATTGCGTAACGCTATCCTGAAATGTTCCAGCGACATATGTTCCAGCACGTGCGAGCAGTACACGCCATCGGCAGTGTTATCCTTTATCCCTGGCAGGCCTTTGGTAATATCGCCGTACTGCACATTTTTATCAAAAACCTGCCCCAGGCTGTTCTTAAGCAGGTAGCCGATCACCGGCGTATTCTGGATCACCAGGGTAGGCGAAACATCAAAGTTTTTCCATTCAGGAGGTGCGGTTTGTCCGCAACCGTAGTGCACGTACAATTTATTATCAGGCATGGTGTATGGGTAGTTATGCGGTTTTAAAGGTAGGGGAAAAATTATAGATAATTTTAAAGCATATCTTATATTTTTAACAAAAATTAAGCTTTTTGCGCATCAAATAGTTTAAGTACCACGTTAAAAAGGTAGTTTAGACACTCACAAAAACATCCATGTTAAAAAACCGAAACATACTTTGCATCAGCGGTACCGAGTGGAATGGTAATTACATTAAGGCCGTGGTAGAGTTAATGAAAGTATTATCGGTGGGTAACAGGGTGCTTTTTGTAGAGAATGCTTATACCTACAAGGATGCCCTGCTTGGCGTTAACAATAAGGATAAGATAGATTTTAAAAAAGTTTTCGGGTTAAGGAGCCGCATCAGGCAGGTGCAAACCGAAGGCGGCGGCGTGGTGCATGTACTGTTTCCGCCGTTGGTTTTCCCGGTGAGCTTTTTACCGGAAGGAGCCCTTTACAGTAACCTGCTAAAGTTTAACGGATGGCTGCTGCGAAGGACGGTAAAAAAGGCCTTGAAGCGGCTCCATATGCAAGAGGAGCTGATCAACTTTACCTCCTTTAACCCCGGTATGGGCGTAATGACAGGGCGAAAATTCAATGAAAAAACACTTATTTACCATTGTTATGATGAGATAAAAGGCGCCGCGGCGTGGCTTAGCCGGCACGGGCTGCGCCTGGAAGCCCTGTTCATGAAAATGGCCGACGCGGTAATTGTTACCTCGCAGGGGCTGTATGAGAGCAAAAAGGACGGCAGCAAACAATGCTACATTGTAAAAAACGCCGTAAAGGTTGACCTGTTTAAAAAGGGGTTCAAAAGTGAGCCCGATACTTCTAAAACCATTGTAGGTTATGTAGGCACTATTGATGAACGCAGCAACTACGATATACTGGAACATTTGTTTACCCATATGCCCGATGCGCAATTTGTATTTGTTGGTCGCATCCTGAGCGAGCGGGGCTTAAATATCCTTAAAAAGTACCCCAATGTGAAGGTAGAGGGAGCAAAGCGCCCCGAGGAATTACCGGCCTACCTGCAAACGTTTAGCGCAGGTATTATCCCCTTTGTTAAGGACGACCTCACCAGTGGTATTTACCCCATGAAAATAAACGAATACCTGGCCGCAGGGCTGCCGGTAGTGAGTACCAATTTTGGAGACATGAGCGATTTTGCCGGCCTGGTGAAGATAACCGACGAAAAGGAGGATTTTTTAAACGCTTTAAAAGAGGAGATCGCTCAGGATAATGCCGCCAAAAGGGCATCGCGCTTAAAAATGGCCGAAAGCAATACCTGGGAAAAGCGGGCGGGAGAACTGTCTGACGTAATTGAGCGGGTAGAAGCAGGGCTGCAATAAAGCCGTTGCCATACCGGTAATTTCGCTACTCCGAAAAAAATGCGTTATTTGACTGCCTGTTTATGAACCCTTACGAACAAAAACGACGCTGGAAATATTTTTTGCTCGCCTTCGCGGTAGTTATTGCCAGCGGCTCAGTTTTCTATACCAGTTACCTTGTTAAAAACATTGCGCGAAGCGAGCGTACACGCGCGCAGGTATGGGCACTGAGCATGAAACAACTGGCCAATACCTATGATAACGATTTTCTATCATATGTTTTCGCGGTGCGCGACAGCCTGGTGGTGCCTGCCATTTTAACCAATACAAAAGGACAGATACAGACCACCCGTGGGCTGGACACCACCAAAACCTATATCAAGCTTGATCCGCAGGAGTTAAAGGCCAGTAAGAAAACCTACGACCCACAATACTTTCAGGACGAACTGGCCTACATGAAAAGCCAGCACGAACCCTTTAAGATCACGATGCTGAATGATACCTTCCTGGTATATTATAAAGATTCGGCCCTGCTTACGCAGTTAAAGATTTTCCCTTACATACAGCTGTCGGTAATAGCTATATTTTTGGTGGTGGCATACACGGCCTTCAGCTCGTCGCGGCGATCGGAACAGAACCAGGTTTGGGTAGGCCTGGCAAAAGAAACCGCACACCAGTTGGGTACGCCTATATCATCACTCATGGCCTGGATTGAGCTGATGAAGGAAAAGTTCAACGCCGAAAACGACCCGCTGATGGGCGAAATGGAAAACGATGTTAAACGCCTGGAAATTGTGGCCGACCGTTTCTCCAAGATAGGCTCCAAACCTCAGCTGGAAGACCACTCCGTATATACGGTGGTAAAAGATTTTGTTGATTATTTTAGGGTGCGCGTAAGCAGCCGCATTACTTTTGAAATGACCGGCAACCGCCGCCTTATAGCAGGGCTTAACATCCCGTTGTTTGATTGGGTGCTGGAAAACCTGTTAAAAAATGCCGTAAACGCTATTGAGGGGCCGGGTACCATTAAAGTACAGATACACGGAAATAAGCAGAAGAAACTTATCTTTATTGATATCAGCGATACGGGTAAAGGTATACCACGGTCTAAGTTTGATACTGTTTTCCAGCCTGGTTACACCACCCGCCAGCGTGGCTGGGGGCTGGGTTTATCGCTTACCAAGCGTATTATCCAGAACTATCATAACGGGCAGATATTTGTAAAGGACTCTGAAATAGGCAAAGGAACCACCTTCAGGATAGTACTCAAAACTATTAAATATGATAAAGAAACCAAGGTATGATGAGTACCGGCCTTATTTTGCCACGTACATTGATCTGGTGCCCGATAATGCCGATGTATTGCAGGTGTTAAAGGATAACCAGCAAAAAACATTTGACTTTTTTAGCAGCCTATCCAATGAGCAGGCCATGTATACCTACGCCGAAGGCAAATGGACCTTAAAAGAGGTATTGGGGCATATGATCGATACGGAAAGGGTATTCTCTTACCGGGCCTTTGTTTTCTCGCGGGAGGATATCTCGCTGCCGGGTTTTGACCAGGACACCTATATCAACAGTACCGATTATAACAACCGCGATATACTCGACCTGGCAGGCGAGTACAAAGCCTTGCGCGAGGCCACATTGTATTTATACCGTTCGTTTAGCCATGAACAGCTCACACGCTCAGGTGTTGCAAGCGGTAATCTGGTGAATGTAGCCGCATTGGTTCACATGACTGCCGGGCACGAACTTTATCACCTCAATTTGATTGAGGAAAGGTACCAGCAATAAAAAAGCAGCGCTGATTGCTCAGCGCTGCCTTTTACGTTAACTGGCGCGCTTATTCCGGGCGGTGATTTTCGTGCAGCTCCTTTTTCTCTATCCGGTAGGAGATGATCAGGCCTATGCCGCCAAATATACCTATCAGCGCGAAGTAGATAGCCGCGTTTTCGTCGCTGTTGCTTGAGTACATGTTGCGGTCCAGTAAAAAGGCCAGGAACAAACCAAGGCCGGAGCCTACAAGCAGTAACCCCCACTTAAGGTTTTCCCAGGGGGCGGGTTTAGGTCTGTTTACCCTGGGGTCCATACCGCGCTCTATCATTGCCATACGTTCGCGGTTCCTCATGTAAAAGATCCCGAAAATTAAAGCGAAAAGGCCAAGGGGCACTAAAATGGGTATTAATATTTCTGCGTTATCCATGATATGTATTTTTTTGTTGTTAACTGATTTGTTTAAAGTGCTGCAGCACTATGGTGTATTTGAATGCTATGACCACATAATTTTTAAACAGGTTACACCCTATGCATAAAAAAGTACAGATTTTTTAGGGCCTCATTCGCACCCATCCTATATGATTAGTGTACAAGCTATGTAATAGTTAAAAATGTTAAATTGGCATGTAACCTAATTTACGGAAGTGTTGTCAGAGTAGATAGTAATGCAAAGCAAGCTTTCTGACATAGAACTTATACAAGATACGCTCAATGGTGACCAGTCGGCCTATGCCGCCCTGGTGAAACGCCACCAGCGTTTAGTGTTTACGCTTGCTATGCGTTTTGTAAAAAACCGGGAAGATGCCGAAGAAGTAGCGCAGGATTGTTTTGTGAAGGCTTATAGATCGCTTAGTTCGTTTCAGCAGCAATCTAAATTCTCTACCTGGCTATATACTATTGTTTACACCACAGCTATGACGCTGCTGCGTAAGAAAAGGGTAGATACGTCGTCGATAGATGACGAGTCTACTTATATGCAGATCGAGAATAAGACATACGGAATGGACGAGCACAGTGCCGAAGGCAGATCGCGCTCGTTTTATTTAAACAAGGCTATTGATGAACTGATGCCTGATGATGCTACCGTTATTACGCTGTTTTATAAAGGCGAGCAATCATTAGAGGAGATAAGTAAAGTAATGGGTATAGAACCCAACACGGTAAAGGTTAAACTTTTCAGGGCCCGGCAGCGTTTAAAACAAAACCTCGAACGCAGCCTGGGAAATGAAGTAAATGAATTGATATGAGTACAATTGAAGAAAAGCTATGGGATTATATCGACGGAAACTGCACTCCGCAAGAGGCTGAAGCGATAAAAATGCTCATAGAAACCGACGAAGTGTACCATAAAAAGTACAATGAGTTGCAGGTACTGAACAGTACCATAGATGGGATGGAAGAAGATGAACCCTCAATGGCATTTACTTACAACGTAATGGAGTGCATAAGGGCCGAAGAAGCGCGCGTGCCTTTAAAAGCCCGTGTGGACAGTCGCATTATCTGGGGTATATCGTTATTCTTCATCCTTACCATTGCTGTATTGCTGGTGTACGCGTTAAGTTCCATAAAACTGTCGGCACCGGGGAAATTAACAGATTACACCAAGGTACCCGTTAGCCAATTAAATGGCTTGTTTACAGGGCCTATAGGTAAAGGGTTCTTATTCTTTGATATGGTAATGGGTTTGTTCGTAATGGATAAGGTATTACGCCGCCGTGGCATGTCAAAGGGGTAAAAATGTCACTATATGTAGACAAAATTTCAACGTGTTAATGGCTATTTGTCAGTACTATATATAAATTTAATTTACAAAAAGCCCCTGGTGGTGTCTGTTTGACACATAAGGGTTGTGCTGGTGATATTTTGGTATAGTGTTTGTTATTAAATCAACATACCGGTAAACTTACCGGTTAATTGTGATAAGGTTTAGGTTGAAAGTCCTCCGGAGCAAGTCTGGAGGGCTTTTATTTTTTTAAGGAAATTAGCAACTGGCATTAAACCATTTCACAAAAATTTCATCTGTTAATTGTTACCTTAGTGGTAAATTTTTACGATGAGAAAAACTAAGATCTATCTGTTTGCCATATTATTTTTATGCGCGGGCTTAAACAGCTACGCTCAGCAGGAGCCACGCATACCCGAGGCAAGCTCAACCCAAACTATTATCCAGGATTTTGGCCTTGGCAAAATAAGCATCACCTATTCGCGGCCAAACGTAAAGGGCCGTAAGATATTTGGCGGTATTAACCCTTACGGGCAGGTTTGGCGTACAGGTGCTAACGCGGCTACTACCATTAACTTTACCGAGAATGTGGTTATTGAGGGCCACAAGGTAGCACCCGGTACTTATTCGCTTTTTAGTATTCCTAATAAAGATGTATGGACCATTATTCTCAACAAAACGGTTAAACAGTGGGGTGCTTACTCTTATAAAGAGGCCGATGATTACCTGCGCTTTAATGTTAAACCCATCAACGTAAAAGAAAAAAGGGAAACGTTTACCATCTCTTTCGCCAACTCTACCACCAAAAGTACCGATATGTACATTGTTTGGGACCATACCGCCGTACCTATCCACATGGAAACGGATGATGATGCCCAAATTACTGCCAACATTGATAAGTTGATGCAGGGTGAGATAAAAAAACGCCCTTATTTTAATGCTATACAGTATTACTATGAAAACAATAAGGACCTGAAGAAAGCCATGCAATGGGCTTTAGAGGCTGAAAAGCTGGAGCCATCCGCGCCATGGTTCAAATTATGGAAAGCACGTATTCAATTAAAAATGGGCGATAAAGCCGCGGCTATTGCCACCGCCAAAGAGGGGATAAAGCTTGCTAAAGATAGTAACGACGATGAGTACGTACGCCTTAACGAGGCTGTAATTGACCAGGCTAAAGATTGATCTGGCTCAAAAAATATGATGAAAGCCCTGAATAACTATTCAGGGCTTTTTTTGTTCCGTACCAAGGGTGCCGGGCAGTATGCTATAAGTTTGCGGCTGCACAAATACCAGCTTAATAAGCGGAAAGGTAGTTTTTATGGCCTCCCTTATACGCTCAATGGCCGCGGTAATATCTTCGGTATCAATATCGGGGTCAAAATCAATAATGAGCATAAGGGTTACATCCTCAGGCGATTGATAGGTGGATAATACGTTAACTACTTTTATAACGGCCGGGTCCTTCTCGGCAATGGCGCGGATTTTTTGTTGCGTTTCCGGCGCTATGCCTTCACCCATTAGCAGGCTTCGGCTTTCCCGGGCCAATATGGCCGATACCAATACCAGTAACAGCCCAACCAGTACCGAGGCCACACCGTCCATATAAGGCAGGTTGAAATTATGCCCTATCAGCATAAATACAAAAACGATAAGCAAGCCCAGTACAGCGGCGCCGTCCTCAAACAGTACCAGGAAACTACTGGGGTCTTTACTTTTAACAATAGCTTTCCACCAGCTGAGACCGTTACGTACACGGTTAAACTCTTTGGTGGCTATCAGTAAAGAGCTGCCTTCAAAAATTAGCGATAAGCCGAGCACGATATAGTTCCACAATGGGTCTTTCACAGGTTCGGGACGTATGATGTGCTGTATGCCCTGGTATATGGAAATACCTCCGCCCAAACCAAAGATGAGGATAGATACAATGAACGACCAAAAGTAGAGCTCCTTACCATAACCGAAAGGATGCGTAACATCGGGCGCTTTTTTGCTGCGCTTAAGCCCGTAAAGCAATAGCACCTGGTCAACGGTGTCTACCAGGGAATGTATGCCTTCTGATATCATGGATGAGCTGTTGGTAAACCCGCCGGCTGTAAATTTTGTAAGGGCTATAAGCAGGTTGGCAATAAGCGCGCTGTATATGGATGTTCTGTTTTTGGCCATTAGCAATTTGTATCTACTACTAAAAGGCCTTGCCGCAAAATAGTTTTAACCGTTTGTAATTTGCTTGTTGGCCGATTGGTTTTTACCGCTCCAAAAGGTATTGATGAGCAGGGCTATTACAATTACACCTATGCAGCCGATAGCGTTAAGCCACAAATAGGCCACAGTCTCATAATAACCCATTACACAAATAATCATTTCTGTAATAATAGCGGCAATAAACACGGGCGTGCCCTTTATAGGTTTTATGTAAAAGGCCACTACAAATACGCCCAGTATAGTGCCATAAAGGTATGAGCCTAACTGGTTAACGGCTTCGAGCAGGTTACCTATTTTGCCGGCATACAATGCCATAACAATGCACACTGTGCCCCAAAATAAGGTTGCCAGTCGCGAAGCGTTCACGTAGCGTTGCTGGGAGGCGCCGGGAGATACCACACGTTTATAAATATCTACCACTGTTGTTGATGCCAGCGCGTTGATGCCACTCGCTGTCGACCCCATTGAGGCCAGGAAAATAATGGCGATGAGTAAGCCGATCAACCCGCGGGGCAGGTACTGGGTTACAAAGGTTAGGAACACATAATTAGTATCGTTAATATTAGGGTTGCCGCTGCTCTTTTTCAGGATGTTTACGACCCGCTGCCTTATGGTATCGAGCTCGGCACCAGTATTGATCAGTTCTTTTTTCGCCGTGGCTATACGCTGTTCGTTCCGGCTATCCTGGGCACGGTTAAACTGTTGCACACTTAATTTTTTGCGTTCAAAAGCTACGTTGTATTGCTGTTCCAGTTGTTTAAATGGTGCAGCGTAGCTCCCTTTTTTTACCTGTTCAACTTCGTAATTATTAAAAAATACGGGCGGTTTGTGGTACTGATAGAAGGCGAATACCAGTATACCTATCAGCAGGATAAGGAATTGCATAGGTATTTTTACCAAGCCGTTCATGATGAGGCCCAGGCGGCTTTGACCTACAGAACTCCCGGTTAAATACCTACCTACCTGGCTTTGATCTGTACCAAAATAAGATAGCTGAAGGAAGAAACCGCCGATAATGCCACTCCAGATGTTATACCGGTTTTCGGGGTCGAATTTCCAGTCGATAACATTCATGCGCCCTTGTGCCCCGGCCAGTTTAATGGCTTTTATAAAACCTACGTCGCCGGGTAAAAGCATCACTACAAAGCATCCCGCTAAGAACATGCCCGCGAATATGATACTCATTTGCAGCAATTGCGTGTATGATACGGCTTTTGCACCGCCATAAACCGTATAAAACAATACCATGCATCCTATAAATAAGGTGGTATAAGTGGTGTTGATGTGTAAAATGCCTGATAAGATAATGGCAGGCGCGTAAATGGTAATAGCGGTTGAAAGCCCGCGCTGTACAAGGAATAGTATGGCGGTTAGCGTGCGGGTTTTGAGATCGAAACGGTTTTCGAGGAACTCGTAGGCTGTATACACCTTAAGCCGGTGAAAGATGGGGACAAACGTTACGCACAGCACGATCATGGCCAGCGGCAGGCCAAAATAAAACTGAACAAAGCGCATTCCATCCGTATAGGCCTGGCCCGGCGCGGAAAGAAAAGTAATAGCACTGGCCTGTGTAGCCATTACTGACAGGCCTACATGGTACCAGGGCAGGGAGCGGTCGCCGGCCAGGTATTGGTCTATGTTTTTACTGCGCCCGCTTTTGCGGATGCCGTAAATAACAATACCCAGGAGCGTGGCGGCGAGAACTATCCAATCGGTAAGGCTCATTCAAATGCAATAGTGATGAGCCAAAATATGAAAATTAAAAAAACCAGCCATACGATAACGATACCGTAAAACTGGTTCCAGTTTTTTATAAATGAAGGGAGGTCGCTATTTTCAGACCTCTTCACGGCCCCTCACCAGGAATTTCAGGAATACGGCTGCGGTTAATAAACCAAAAACACCGCCAACAGGTATCCATATAAAACCTCTTTCAATAACGGCGCCTACAAATAAGCCGCATACTAAAGCTACCAAATAGTAGATGTAATCGTAGCTTTTATCTTCCTGATGATGCGGGTGATGATGATGTGACATAGTATGTTACTTTAATAATGCTCTGCAAATTTAAACGAATAACCTATTGCTGCCTAATCTTTTTAAAGTAAATAAAGAAGCTATTGTTTGTGGAAATTACTCGTCTGGCTGCCCGTCCCATGAATGGGACGGTAATGAAATGAAGAAATCATTGCCGTCGGCTTCAGCCGACGGATAGTGAAGATGTTAATTTACCTTGTTTGTTATCCATCCCGTGAATGGGACGGCAATGAAATGAAATCATATCCGCCGGTTTCAGCCAACGGATAGTTAGGCCTTTACAACAGTCCAACCATAGGCTGCAGAAAATTCTTCTACTTCTTTATCAAAAGACTTTTTAGCATGGTGCTGCTCTTGATTCTTTATATAATTGGTAACCGTTTGGAGCTGAGATTCACTTACCGATACCGCGAAATAATCATCCTGCCACCCAAAAACATCCTCTGTAAATCCTTGTCGGTTAAACCAAAATGACGATTCACCTTTAATGAGGTTAGCTATTTTTGCAATGTTTTGCTCTTTACCTAATGATATAAGGCAATGAATATGATCGGTATAGCCATTTATGGCTTGCAGAAAAATCTCTTTTTCTTTACAGTTTTGAATAATATGCTGATGCAGCTTGTATCTGATCTCTTTAAGTAACCAAGGGTTGCGGTTCTTTGTTGAGAAAACTAAATGCACCCAGATTTTTACGAATGACATAGCGATTGGTTTGGCTAAAGCCAAGATAGAGAAAAATTTTATCCGTCCCATGAATGGCACGGCAATGAAATGGAAAAGCTATGATTTCCGTTGGCTTCAGCCGACGGATGGAGAAGATGCTAATCGAATTTCTTGTTATGCGTCCCATGAATGGGGCGGCAATGAAGTGTAACAGGAATCATTGCCGCCGGCTTCAGCCGACGGATAGCGAAGATGCTAATTGATCCAGTTTTTGCATTGTTTTTTATCCGTCCCATGAATGGGACGGCAATGAAGTAAAGAAATCATTGCCGTCGGCTTCAGCCAACGGATAAAAAAGCGGCTAATTCGCCTTGCTTGTTATCCGTCCCATGAATGGGACGGCAATGAATAGTAAGATGCCATTGCGCAAATAAAATGAAAAGGAATCATTGCCGTCGGCTTCAGCCGACGGAACACAAAAGCAAATCCGGCTTTAGCCAAAAACAGCTAAAATTAGTTCTTAGGCTTGCTCAATAAATTAATAAACAATCTATATGCGCCCGGTACACCGGCAGGCAGTTCTCTAAAAAATGCCAGCGAAGTATATACAAAGCGCCCCTTACCGTAGTCGCTTACCAGCAGTGCTCCTTTATTAGGCGCCATGCCGTTGTCATTCATTTGTAGTGGGGTGCTGTAGTGGCTGTCTATATTATCCGCAAAGTATAAGCCACGTTCCTGTACCCAATCATTAAAATCCGCATCGGTTATTTTATTAGGATAGTTAAGTACGGCATTCCCTGGCTCGGTAAAGGTTACTTTGGCATCCTCTTCAGTCACACGCTGGTTCACAATAGTAAAAGAATAGGGGCCAATGTCGCGAGTGACCAGGCCATTATTATTGTTATACTGTATAAGTAGGTTGCCGCCGTTTTTTACATATTCCAGCAACCGGGGCTGTTCATAGGCCAACCGCTCATTTACATTGTACGCGCGTACGCCTGTAATAATAGCGTCATAAACGGAAAGGTCACCATTGATGATCTCGTTCTCATTGAGCACATGCACATCGTAACCCACCTCCCGTAACGATTGGGGTATCAGGTCGCCGGCGCCGGCTATATAGCCTATTTTTTTGCCGGCGGTTTTCAGGTCAATACTTGCCAGCTTGGCCTGTGCCGGCGGGAAGATAGTAATAGCCGGGATATGGTTATACCTGATGTCCAGTATACCACGGTCATACATCTTTCCATTAGCGTTTATTTCGGCCTGTAAAATTCCCGTGCTGGTTTGTGTGGTATTAGGCGTAACGGTAAACGTTGCCGTCCACTCGTCGCCTTTATTTTTGTTGGTAAAGTCTATTTTTTCCGGACTGATCTTCCAGCCCTGTACGGGTTTAAGGCTGATGCTGCCGCTTGCGCCGGTAAAGCTTTTTAGTTTAAGCTGTACGTTTTGTGGCTGTTTACTGTTAAACACGTAGAGCTGCTCGGCGATGTTAGCCGTTACAGGAGGCGTAATTTCCAGTGGCTGGTAGATCTCACCTCTTGCCGGGTCGGCATATTTGTATTCAACCGTGCGTTTAAAGCGTAGCGTTTTACCATTGATATTAAAATCAAACCAAACGGCAAGCGCGTCGGGGTTTTCAGGGTTGCCAACTTTTTGTTCGTCGTTAATGGTATAACTGCCTATACTGCGTGGCGACTCCAGCCAGTAGGGCTGCGAGATTTTTTCAGCAGGTAAAGCGTATGACCAGGTTTTCAATTGATTTTGACTTAAGATACTATCTGCTTGAACGATAAACGTGTCAGATTCCTCAAGTCCCAAAAGCTTAATGGGTATAGATCCGTTATTTATGGCCTGAAGCTGAAGATTGATTTTATCCCCAACCGCGTAAACCGGTTCCTTGGTATATGCCTCGAACCACAAACCGGCGCATTGCGCTATGAGGTCTTTTAACTCTTTGCTTTTTTGTTTGTGCCAGTAATCATAGCTGGAATTAGCTACTTCGGTAAGCCTTACCGTTTGGAAGGCTTTATTGGTAGCAACAGTTTGGTCAACATCGTTTAATAAGGCTACCAATGCCGGTATAGAAGCTTGCGGGGCATCGCTATTGAAGGCTTTATTAATAGCGGCTACCTTAGCGGCTATGGGTGCGCCAAACGGTATGCGGTTCCAGGTAACGTCAACGCCATCCATCAGGTCGGTTTTAGGAGCATCACCTAAAATGGTTTTAAAATATTCGTACACAGCTCCGCGCTGGCGTGCCGAGCCAAAGCCCTGCGTTTTGTGGTTGCTGCGGCTTTCAGCAGCTATTTCGCCATAGCTTTTACCCAATATAGGGTTATAACCGCCAACGTTGATCTTAAACTGATCGGGAGATGTAGTGTTAATACTGCCAAAGCTAAAGGTGTTCCAAAGTAATCGTTTAGCTTGCCATACGCCAACGTATTTGAGTTGTTCCGGGTAGCGTTTAGGGTCGGCAGCGGCGCTGAATGCCTCTAGAGCTAATATGGCCGACGCGGTGTGGTTGCCATGCCCACCCTCGCCGGTGGTAGGGAAACGGCAGATCATCACATCCGGCCTGAAATTGCGTATCACCCATACCATATCGCCCAGTATTTTATCCTTATCCCAAAATTTCAGGGTTTCCTCGGGGTTTTTGGAAAAACCGAAGTCGTTTGCACGGCTAAAAAACTGTTCGGCGCCATCCACCCGGCGGGCTGCCAGCAGTTCCTGTGTGCGTATCAGTCCCAATAGTTCGCCCTGTTCTGTGCCTATGAGGTTTTGTCCGCCATCGCCACGCGTAAGCGAAAGGTAGCCGGTACGGTAGTGCTTTTCCTGCGCCAGGTAACCCAGCAGCCTTGTGTTTTCGTCGTCGGGGTGGGCGGCTATGTACAACACACTGCCCAGCACATTCAGTTTTTTCAGGTTCTGCCGTATGGTGGCAATATCCGCTGGTGGTGCGGTTTGTGCAAACAACTGTAAAGTAAATAACAGGCTAAGGGTAAGCAGCAATAGGCGTTTCATAGCGGCAAATATATCTGAAAGATAGGATGATGCATATAACTTAATTGTAAAGAAGTTTTTAATAGCAGCCTGGGTATGCCCGATATAATCCGGTCATTTAACACCCGGTACAGTTCAGACGATGTCGTCCCCGGGGAAAAATGAAAATCACGGGTTTTTACGTGGTTTTTAACGGATGCCACTTTATACATTTGAAGCAACCTAAACCTTATTGTATGAACTATACCAACTTACGGTGCAAGTAAGTTTTAATATAGTTGATATCAGTTGTGTTATTGGAATAAGCTCTGATACAAAAGCCGCGCGATGCGGCTTTTGTACTTTTACGGCTTTTGGTGCAATAATTGCTTACATCACAACCGCCTGCCGTGTAAACGGTACACACCCCTTTTTTAATCATTTGATTAATTTTTTGTACTTGGCTGTCAGTGTTTTAGGACGTATTTACAGTTATATGACCAAATTAATCAATCGCTTGATTAATTTTGTGCTGTGTTAGAAATGGAAAAAGAAAAAACAGATAAGAAAGACCACATACTCGACGCCGCCGAAAAGGTGTTTGCCGAGCATGGGTATGACGGCGCTTCCACCCGGATGATCTCTGGTGAGGCAGGTGTTAACATGGCAATGCTTAGCTACTATTTTGGTTCCAAGGAAGGGGTTTTCCTGGCCATATTTGAACGCCGGATAGCCGCTTTCCAGGCAACGCTGTTAAGCATTAACAATGATGAATCGCTTGGCGCATGGGATAAACTCATGCAGTTTGTTGACCGGTACCTGGATAAGGTGATCAATAACAACTGCTTCCACATTATGCTTAACCGCGAAATATCTAAACCGAAGAAAACCGAGCTTACTGATAAGATCACCAGCATTGTGATGAAGAACGTGCATGTTTTTCACCAGATCATTGAGGATGGCGTAAAAAGCGGCGCCTTTAGTAAAGAGGCCGACAAAGAGTTGCTGGTGGCTACCATGTTTGGTACTAAAAACTACATCGTTAATACACCCCACCTGTCATCGGCTATTTTAGGATACGATGTGATGGAGGCTAAGAACCAGGACGAAAAACTAAAACCACGCTTAAAAACTTATATGAAAAACTTGTTAAGGGCTTATTTAATGAATGAAAATGACAACAAATAATATACCTCCGAAACCTTTATTAACCAAAACGCTGAAGGCGGCCGGGTGCATGGCACTTGCGCTCATCTTGTTTGCCGCGCAAGGCGTTTTCGCGCAAGACAGGGCCATCACATTAGACGAAGCGCTGAAACTGGGCATTGCCAACAGTAAAGTGCTTAAGCTATCACAATCACGTATTGACCAGGCTGTATCACAGTATGAGCAGGCAAAAGACCGTTCACTGCCAACCGGTAAGGCCAGTTTTGGTTACAACCGTGCGCAAATACCGGCCAACAGCCTAAAACTGGGCCAGGAAACCCTTAACCTGCCAACCAGTGCTAATGCATGGCTGGGTACGGTATCGGTTAACCAGCTGATATGGGCCGGCAACAAGTTACGCTACGCCCGCGAAAGTACCATGTTGCTTACCGAAGTTGCCCGCCTTGATGCGGATAACGATAAGGACCAGATAAGCTACGCCATTATTAACGCCTATTACAATTTGTACAAGGTGCTGCAAAGCAAAAAAGTGGTTGACCAAAACCTGGTAACTATTGACGCGCAGATCAAACAGGCGCAGCGCTTTTTCGACCAGGGGCTGGTGACTAAAAATGATGTTTTACGTTTCCAGTTACAGCGTTCAAATATTGAGCTGAACGGGATAGACCTGGAGAACAACCGCAAGATCATTAATTACAATATGAATATTTTGCTTGGTCTGCCGGAGAATACCCAGTTGAGCATAGCCCAGATAAACGAAGCTTCAAGAGAAATAGCGCCTTTAACAGCCTATCTGGATACTGCTTTAACCAGCCGCCCCGAATTAAGGCAGGCTGATGTGCGTGCCAAAG
Organism: Mucilaginibacter sp. MD40; assembly: GCF_002288635.1. Classification (GTDB taxonomy): domain Bacteria; phylum Bacteroidota; class Bacteroidia; order Sphingobacteriales; family Sphingobacteriaceae; genus Mucilaginibacter. The sequence goes on from NZ_NRSW01000001.1 coordinate 1,314,649, forward strand.
TAGCCGATGTGAATGTTAAAAGCATTAAAGCCAATCTTTCTCCTACACTATCGGCTTCGGGCAGCGCTTACTATGTGGGCATAGCGGCTAACCCTATCCCTAAGAACGGCAACTACATTACACCTATCTCATTAGGCTTAACACTGGGCTGGGACTTCGGCGCTTTGTGGACCAACAAAAACAAAGTAAAGCAAGCGCAGTTGGAGCGTGAGGAAGTAAGTATCAACAAAGGCATCACGGCTGATAATATCCGTAACGAGGTAAACCAAAACTACCAGAATTACAAAACAGCGCTGGATAAGATCACTTTGCTGCAAACCTCTATTGCCCAGGCGCAGGAAAATAACCGTATACTGGAAAATAAATACCGCAGCAACATATCGTCATCAATTGACCGTGCCGACGCGCAAACCTTACTTTACCAGGCCGAAATTAACCTGGAACTGGCCAAAGCCGATGCCGGCCTGGCTTATTACACCTTATTAAAATCAACAGGAAAACTTAACAAATAATACAATAAAACAATGGCAACTCAGGAAACCGAAACCAAAAAGAAACCGAACAGAGTTCTCCCGATCATTCTGGGGATTGTACTGATAGGAGGAGCTATTTTTGGCATTAAAGAATATATATACTTTGGCAAGCACGTAGATACCGATGACGCGCAGATAGACGGCGACATTAGCCCGGTAGTAGCCCGTGTAGGTGGTTATGTGGATTCTATCTTCTTTGAAGAAAACACCCATGTAAACAAAGGCCAGCTTTTAGTAAAGATAGACGACCGCGATTACAAGGTAAAAGTTGAGCAGGCACAAGCAGCGCAACAGGGCGCCAGCGCAGGTATTAACGTTGGCCAATCGCAGATCTATACTACCGCGGCCAACTCATCAAGCGCCAGGGCCGAAGCTGAATCGGCAAAAGCCCGTTTAGATAAAGTGCGTAAAGATTACCAGCGTTATGCCAATCTGGTGTCTGACGGTTCAATCACCCGCCAGCAGTTTGACCAGGCCAAGGCCGATCTGCAGGTAGCTCAGGCTAACTACCAGGCTGCTTTAGACCAGTACAAAGCCGCTCAACAGCAGGTAGGTACCACCCGTAGCCAGTTAAAGGTAACCAACACCGGTGTTACCGCGCGCCAGGCCGATGTTGACTTTGCCAAACTACAGCTTTCATATACCAACATTAAATCGCCGGCAAGTGGTTTAGCTGCTAAAAAGAATGTGCAGATAGGCCAGTTGGTACAGGCAGGGCAAACCCTGTTCTCTGTAGTAAATGATAACAGCCTGTACGTAACCGCAAACTTTAAAGAAACCCAGTTAGAGAAAATACGCAACGGCCAAAAAGTTGACGTTAAAGTAGACGCTTATCCCGACCTGAAAATACAGGGCGAGGTGTACAATTTTTCTCCGGCTACAGGTGCTAAGTTCTCTTTACTACCTCCGGATAACGCTACCGGTAACTTCGTGAAAGTAGTACAGCGTGTGCCGGTTAAAATTAAACTGAGCGGTAGCAAAGAAGATATCGCCAAGCTGCGCCCTGGTATGAGCGTAGATGTTTCTGTAATTACCAAAGACTAATAAAATGGCTGAAACTGGCTTTAAAAAGTGGATAATTACCATTACGGTGATCATGGCATCGCTCCTGGAGCTGATAGACACGACCATCGTAAACGTAGCTATTCCGCATATACAAGGTAACCTGGGTGCAACCCTTGAGGATATTGCATGGGTGGTTACCGGTTACGCCGTTGCAAACGTAATCATCCTGCCTATGTCGGGCTGGCTGGGCGGGCGTTTCGGCCGTAAAAATTACTTTATGGCGTCTATCATAATTTTCACGATAGCGTCGTTCCTGTGCGGGAACTCAACATCTCTGGATGAGCTGGTGATCTTCCGTATCCTGCAAGGTGTCGCGGGTGGTGGTCTGATATCTACTGCGCAGGCTATCCTTATCGAAACCTGGCCACGCGAACAAATTGGTACCGCTACCGCCCTTTTTGGTTTGGGAGCCGTAGTAGGCCCAACCGTTGGCCCTACCATTGGTGGCTGGATAACAGAGTCTGAACTGGGTTGGAGATGGATATTTTATGTAAACATACCTGTAGGGATTTTAGCCTTTTTACTCACTTACACCTTTGTTAGGGAAACACCAAAAGATGAGAAAAAACCTATCGATTGGTGGGGTATAGGCCTGCTGGCGGTAGCCGTGGGCAGCTTACAAACCATATTGGAAAAAGGCGAGTCGGAAGACTGGTTTGCCAAAACCTATATTATTGTGTTAACCGTGCTGGCCGTTGTGGGTACCATATTATTTATATGGCGCGAGTTAAGTACGGACCACCCCATCGTGAACTTTAGTATCATGCGGCACCGAAGTTTTTCCGTAGGTATGTTCACCTCCTTTATTCTGGGGTTTGGGCTCTATGGCTCGGTATTCGTGTTCCCGGTGTTTTGTCAGAACCTGCTTGGCTTTAATGCCCAGCAAACAGGCGAGCTACTGTTTCCGGGTGGTTTGTGTACCATTATCATGATGCCTTTCATCGGTAAAATGCTCAATAAAGGGGTTCCGGCGCAGTTTATGGCTACCGTAGGGATGTTCCTGTTCTTTGTATTTACCTGGATGCTGAGCAACTCTACGCTTGCCACAGGTGAGCATGATGTACTGATACCGCTGTTGATACGTGGTGTGGGTATGGCCCTGTTATTTGTGCCTTTAACTACATTGGCTATGGCCGACCTGAAAGGGCCGGAAATTGGCCAGGGATCCGGTTTGAATAACATGATGCGCCAGCTGGGTGGTTCGTTCGGTATCGCGGCCTTAACAACGCTTATCCACGTTCGTCAGGGCTTGCACCGGTCTAACCTGTTAGCCAACATCAACCCGTATAACCCCGCTTACAACGAGCGGTTTAACCTGCTGATGCACGGGTTTATGGCGAAAGGTAAATCAATGCTTGATGCTACGCAAATGGCGTACGCGGCCATTGAGGGTACCGTGATGAGGCAAACGCTATTACTTACCTATGATGATGCTTACTGGGTATCGGGATTGATCATGTTGTTCTCTATCCCTTTATTGTACCTGCAGCCGTTTAAGAAGCTGAAAGCGGTGGCTGACGCCCACTAAAAACAAAACCGGTCAGCCTGTGAAAAGCTGACCGGTCTGTCCAAAAAAATCAACAATTAAATATTTACTCTAACACAATATGCCGTTGTTTGCAAATACCGCGAGCAACGGCAATTATTACTGTGAACAAAGCTTTAAGGCTTAAATTTAAGGGTTTAAAACCCATATTGCCAAATAATATTGTTATTATTTTTGCACACAGGTAAAACGCCTTATTTTATTTAGAAAATAATTTTACCTGTTGCCGTTACTAATGATGCTATCCTAACGGCATCAAAAATACGCTCCTCGGTGGTGCCCAGCTTAATAAGCGAATCTTCATGCGCATTCACGCACATTTCGCAGCCATTAACGGCTGATATGGCCAGGCTCATCAGTTCAAAAAATTCCTTACCGGTTAGGGGTTTCATCATTAACTGCATGCGTATACGTGCAGGTATCTGGGTGTATTTTTCCTTTTGGGTAAAATGCCTGAAACGGTAAAACACATTGTTTGATGCCAGTAAAGAGGCGCAGCCTACCGCTTCGGCAACCTCCGCGTCTGTAGCCTCGTTTTGTTTGGCAACAGAAGTGTAGTATTGTATAAGCGGTTTGTTCTGGTTATTTACCGCGGTGCTTAAGCCCAGCAGCGCGCATTCTTTAGCGCTCAAATGCTCGGAGGTAAGGGTGCTGGTAAAGTTCAGCTTAAAATCGCGCAGGTAGCGGCTTTCGCCTGTTTCCAACAGTTGCAGCGCGTCGGTGCGGTAATCTGCCGGTTGGCCTATGGTACCTAATATTTCCTGTATTAACTCGGTGCTTTCGCTCATGGGTGTATAGATGCTAAAATGTGCAAATTCCGGATGGGCAGATGATACTTATTTGCACATCTGCCCATCTGAAATTTGCACATCAAATGATTATATTAAATAATTATACGGTTAGGGTTTCCTGGCCTTTTTCCCAGTTGCAAGGGCAAAGCTCATCGGTTTGTAAACCGTCTAACACACGCAGTACCTCTTTTACGTTACGGCCTACGTTAAGGTCGTTAACAGATACCCAACGGATGATACCCTGAGGATCGATAATGAACGTAGCGCGGTAAGCGATCTTTTCGTTTGGCTCTAAAATACCCAGTTCTTCGGCTAATGATTTTGAAGTATCGGCAAGCATCGGGAATTTCAGGTCGCGCAGGTCGTCGTGGTGGGTTCTCCAGGCAGCGTGTACAAACTCGCTGTCGGTAGAAGCGCCGATCAAACGGGTTTCACGATCACGGAATTCACCATAGTTTTTGTTGAACTCTGCAATCTCTGTAGGGCATACAAAAGTAAAGTCTTTTGGCCACCAGAACATTACGGTCCAAACGTTATCATCGTTAGTAAGGTAGTCTGAAGTAATGGTTTCAAACTCTTTGCCTTTTTCTAAAGAAACAACGGCCGTTTTAGAAAATGAAGGGAATTTTTGTCCTATCGTTAACATAATGGATGTATTTTTAAAATTTATGCAACAAAGGTACGGATTTTAGTCCGTAGGGTAATATTGGAAAATTCTATAGGTTATAGTTTTTATCTATGAATTACATATTTTTTATAGCTTATAACGATGGTTTTTAATTAGACTTTTACAACCGATTTTGAACCTTGAGCGTGAGGCTATTGGCTTGTACTCACTTACCAAAGGGGCATGTGATGTACACGGTAATAAAAGCGGATAATTTGCAGCAGAATGTTAAATTTGTAACCCCGCTATATTTACTTATACCTGTTTGCATGTTATACGATATCTGCTGTATTGGGCACATCACCCTTGATAAAGTGGTAACCCCCCGCGCCGAAAAGCATATGGCCGGTGGCACCGCTTTTTATTTCTCCAACGCCATCCGCAATATGGATGTAAAATACAAGCTGGTTACTGCCGTTGCCGATACCGAATTACCAAGCGTAAGCAGGCTTACTGATAAAGGTATTGAAGTAAAGGCCTTGCCCAGCCAGCATAGCGTATACTTTGAGAACATTTATGGCGATAACCAGGACAACCGTACCCAACGCGTTTTGCAAAAGGCCGACCCATTTACGGTTACAGACCTGCAGGACACCGAAGCGGTGATATTCCATTTGGGTGCGCTGCTGGCCGATGATATGTCGACCGGTTTGATCAAAGCGTTATTTGAGCGGGGTAACGTTTCTGTGGACGCGCAGGGCTACCTGCGCGAGGTAGTAAACCAGCAGGTACGCGCCATTGACTGGGCCGACAAGCGCGAGGCCCTGCAATATGTAGATATCCTGAAGGTGAACGAGCACGAACTGGAAGTACTTACCGGCATTGCCGATATTAAGGAAGGCGCCAAAGTACTGGCCGAATGGGGTGTGAAGGAGGTGGTAGTAACGCTGGGCAGCATGGGCTCGGTTATCCTAAATGACAATGTTTTTTACACCATACCTGCCTACAAGCCTACCGAAGTGGTAGATGCCACCGGTTGCGGCGATACCTATATGGCAGGTTACCTCTACAAACGCGTTAAAGGCGCCGATATACAGCAAGCCGGAGAATTTGCTGCCGCCATGGCCGGCTTAAAAATTGAAACCTCCGGCCCGTTTGAGGGTACTGAAGAAGATGTACTGGCAATGATGACAAGGTAATAAGTACTTTTCCAGATTTAACGAAGAATAAATTGTGCATAAAATATGTAATCATCACATTTAACCAGCTGGTTATGTCGGTCATATTTACGTTAATCGAATTGTACTTACACATATAAATACTCAATATCTTTTATACCTTTAACAAGTCTTTACATAGCTAAAAGTAATCTTATTTACTAATGAAAATAAAATCTTTAACCTACAGCGAATATCCCGAGCAATCTAAAGAGTGGATACTAAATGATTTTATACTTAGTGATATTAATTTAATGGTTGGGAAAAATTCTAGTGGTAAATCCCGTACACTTAATGTCATTGCGGGTCTCGCTAATTTAATCGTTTCTCCAATTGTTAATGTTGAGGCTGGATCTTATTATGCGGAATATGTAGATGGGAACGATGGTATCAGTTATGAATTGAACATTTTTCAAAATAAGGTCATTAAGGAAGAGCTGACGATAAACGGTGAAAGCGTTTTAACTCGAAAGGTAAATGGGTTAGGTAGCATGAAGAATATTCAAGCAAAAATGCACTTGAACTTTCAAATGCCTAATAATGTTGCATCAATAACAAGAAGAGATCAAATCCAATATCCTTATTTAGAAAGCCTTTATCAATGGGCTCTTAATGTAAGATACTTTCATTTCAATACAGAGTTAGGTAAGAATCATTTTAATTTAGATGGTTCTTATTCTGAACTTAGAGAGTACAACTTGAGGGATACTAGTAAGGTTGTCGATTTGTTTATAGAAGGACTTCATAAATATAAAAAAGAATTTGAAAACGCTATTATATCAGATTTTAATCTGATAGGATATAAAATATCCAAGATATATTTGGGTCCTATGTTAGCTTTGAAATTTCATGACAATAAATTACTTAAGAACGGTTTATTAGGCATCACAATCCAAGAAACTGATAGAAAAGGGCCTACTGATCAAGTTTCGATGTCTACAGGAATGTTTAGGGCGCTGGCAATTATTATATATATGAATTTTTATGAATTGTCAAATAAGCATGGCACTATTCTAATTGATGATATTGGAGAGGGGTTAGATTTTGAAAGGTCTAGATTATTAATCGACTTATTAATTGAAAAGGCATCAAAAAATTTCGTACAACTTGTTATGTCGACTAATGATAGGTTTGTAATGAACAATACTCCACTTGAATATTGGCAAGTGCTGGATAGAGTTGGCGGTGTAGTTAATATTTATAATCATTTAAATTCGCCCCAAAACTTTAAAGACTTTCGATTCACTGGGCTAAATAACTTCGATTTCTTTACAACAGAATTCTTTAAAGACGGTTTCTCTAAAGCTAATAGCAATGAGTGACTTAGTAAAATTAGCGTTTGTTGTTGAAGGTGCAACAGAGGCGTTGTTCATAGAAAATCTATTATCAGAAATTCTCACATCGAATAACTACACGTTCGAAAAACTACAACAAGATCAAACAAGAAGGGGCGATTTTTGGATAATTTTAGAAACGCCTTCAATTAATGACCAAACAAAATATTATATTCTTATTGTAAATTGTTGTAGTGATGCAAAGGTTGCGTCTTATATAAAAGATCATAGAAAGAATTTAATATCTGAAGGCTACAGAATTATCATTGGGCTTTTAGACTTATATCCCGAAAGTAGAGACGATTTACACGCCTATCATTACGGTCTTAAGGCCTTCATTCCACAGAAGCCCATTGAGACTAAATTTATAATAAGTATAATGGAAATTGAAGCATGGTTTATTGCGGAAACATCCCATTTTGAAAAGATAGACCCACAATTAAATTTGGAATTTATAAAAAATAATTTGGGAGTGGATTTAACTAGTACTGATTTTGAAGCTATAAATCATCCGGCAGATCAGCTTAATTTAATATATAACCTTGTCGGTAAAGCTTACAAAAAGCAAAAATCAAAGATTGAACGTACTGTTGAGTCTTTAGATTATGCTAGGCTTTATTTAGAGTTGCCTAATAAATTAAATAGCTTAAAGGAACTTGTTAAATTGATTAATGAAAATATTTAATTCCTAGGCGGATTTAGCATCAAAAATACCCTTTACTGACCCAAGTTTAGCGTAACCTGAATCTACAGTATGCTTGCCATGTTTTGGTACGAAGTTGGAGACTTCGACCAGTAAGAGACGGTTATGAAAATTATTCTATCTGGATATTCGGTATCTCAAACTGCATCATTTTCTGCCTGGCAATTTTTCTTTTTTCCGGTAAGGATTTTAAAAAGAGCATGCTGTCATCACCAAAACCACGGTAGCTTACTCCTAAAAGCAGAACACCCATGTGTCCTGCACTATCTGTGTGAAGTTTATATCTGTAACAATCCCATTCTACAATGTTTAATTTTCCATCTTCTGAACCACTAATGATAAAATCTATTATGTATTCTTTACCGTCCCGACTTTTTATAACCTCGTAATTACATATTTTATCTGTTTGCTTGCGTTGCCGTAGCGTGTAAATCTTATTAGCCACTACGTCGTGCAAGTTAAAATCTCCTTTCAAAAACTCAAGAAGAATCATCTTTGTGATATGGTCAAATGTTTCGTTTTCAAGCAAATACTCATGCTTATAATAATATTCATTTGGATGCGAACTCCATGCGAGTCTATATCTTGTAGCATCGAAATTTAGTGTATCCGGCGTAGAGTAATAGTTAATTATTGGTGCTTTATCCTGCGCGTAACTATAGCTGATGCTGAATATAGATATAACTATACAGGCGATATATTTCGAGCTATTTGTCATAACATTATTAAAAGCGTCATTGCGAGGTACGAAGCAATCTCTTACTATACAGAGCGGCTCTGTAAGTAGGGGACTGCCACGCTGGCTCTCGCAATGACACGGTTGCATAAAAGCCGTACAATGCCTTACATCCCCAACTGGTTCATTACATATTCAAATACAAACGTCCAGTTTTCTATGGCTTGCTGGGTGCTTTGGCCGCTGCCGTGGCCGCTGTCAAAATCCATGTGGAGGATGATAGGGCTTACCTGGCCGGGGTTGTTCTGCAGGGCGGCTACAAATTTCTTGGCGTTCATGGGGTCAACCCGGGTATCATTGGCGCCGGCGGTTACCAGCATAGGCGGTACGTTGACCCCCGCGCGGATGTTCTGGTAAGGCGAGTAACGCAGCAACCAGCGAAACTGTTCCGCATCTTCAGATGAGCCGTACTCCGGTATCCAGTAACGGGCTATCAGGAATTTATGGTAGCGCAGCATATCCAGTAAAGGTACTTCGCAAACAATGGCCTTAAACAGGTCGGGGCGTTGGGTGGCCGCAGCGCCCATTAAAAGGCCGCCGTTGCTGCCGCCCAGGGCAACTATCTTGCTTTCTGTAGTGTACTTTTCTTTAATGAGCCACTCGGCGCAGGCATAAAAATCGTCGAAGCTGTTTTGCTTTTTAGCCAGCATGCCATCCAGGTGCCATTTTTCGCCAAACTCATCGCCACCACGGATGCCCGGCTGTACCACTATACCGCCCGCCTGTATAAACGGCGCGTAAAAGCCAAAATATCCCAGCTTAATACCCGACTGGAAACCACCGTATGCCGTGAGCAGCACCGGGTTCTTGCCGTCCATCTTAATATCCTTGCGGTGTACCACAAATACCGGTACGCGGCTACCATCTTTAGAGGTGTAGAACTTGATCTCCCCGGCGATCTGGCTCATATCTACCGGTAGGTGGCGTTGGTAATACAGCTTCCATTTATAGTCTTTTGGTGAGCAAACATAGGTCTTGGGGGTAGAGGTGAAGGTCACCAGCGAAATGTACAGTTTATCTTCCTCCCTGTCGTAACTTACGCTGCCAATGCTGCCTTGTTCGGGTAGGGGCATGGGCCGCAGCTTTTTGCCGTTAAGGTCGTAAATAGTAAGGCGGCTTTCAATGTCTTTTTTATCCTGTACAATAATCGCGTTAGGCGTAATTACCACATCCTCCATTACAGTGCTGCTCTCGGGGATCAGTACCTTCCAGTTCTTGTACTCGGGGTGCAGCTTATCGGCCACCATGAGGCGGCTGTTGGGGGCATTGTCATTGGTTTTAATGTAAAGCTTATTGCCAATAGCCTCGGGGTATGCCTGGAACTTTTTGCTGCTGTAGATGAGTTTGCCATCTTTAAGGCTGCCGGTAGGGCGCATTTTTACACTGTTGGAGTAAAAGTCGCCTTCGCCGCTAAAGGTAACGTCGCTATAGCGGTTATCGTAAATAAAAAAGCTGTTCTTGGCATCGGCGGTGGTGCCCACAAAGGTGGCTTTTTCAATAGGGTCGCCAACTTTGATATAGTATGTTTTTAAAGGACGCTGTTTGTCCACATCTTCCTGGGTGCGCAGCGTTACATAGGCATGCTGCTGATCTTTACACCACTGGAAGCCGCTGGTGCCGGTTAATGGCTCATGTATCTGTTTGCCGGTGCGGGTGTCAATGAAATACACGGTATTCACTTCGGCGCCGCTTTTTTGCGCGCTGATGGCCGCTTGCTCACCATCATACGTATAGGCAATGCCGCTGGTAGATATTTTGCCGTCGGGGTCAAGCGCTACAGGGTCCCATATCAGTATTTTTTTACCATCAATAATGGTGTAGGTTTTATATTGCTTATCGCCCTTCTTTTTCACCGTCTGAAAAACACGTTTGCCTACATTATTCAGCGGGCCTTCGTAGTCCATATTCAGGTAGGCCGCTATGCCTGCTTTAAGGTCGGGGTGTGTTTTTTGGATTTTGTTAAGGTATTCAACCCCGTAGTCGTGCTGTTTTTTAGTCCACTCGATCACTTCCGGGTCTTTCTTGTCTTCCAGCCAGCGGTAGTTGTCGGTAAGGATAACGCCGTGCAGCGTATCAACAACGGGTTTGGCTTTGGTTTTAGGAGGATCGAATTTTACCTGGGCGTTAGCGGCCATAGCAGCGGTGGTGATTAAAGTAATGAGGGATAATCTTTTCATTGTGATGATATGGTAAAGCGTGCTAAATATAAACATTAGCCAACAAAAAATCCCCTGCCGCAGGGCAAGGGGACGAATAATAATCTATTTATTTATGGGTATTGATCAGATGCCTTCATGTATTACATGCCCCTCCGGCACCACGCCGGCTTGCTTGTCCTGCATGCGTTTCTTAGCGAGGTTGTTTACACGCCACATCAGGATGATACTGATCATGGTGATAAAAGTAACCAGGTAGCCGATGATATGGTAATGCTGCAACGGGGCACCTTTGGTTGGTTGTGTAACAATGGCGCCGGCAACCGCGGCAGCAATACCGCCGGCTATTTGCTGCATGGAGGCGTTAACGCTCATGAACGCGCCGCGGTCGGCCATATCCGGGATGGCGCTTACCAGTGCGGATGATGGGATCATGCGGCTCATGATGCCTATCATCATACAAACGTTATAGATTATCACGAACCAAAGCGGCGTAACCGAGAGATGCGTGTAAAAGACGCAGGTGATCATCATCCACACACAGGCTACGGCGAATATCCTGAATTTGTCTATCCTGTCGCTCAGTTTACCTATCAGCGGCATAAAAATCAGTGAGCTGAGGCCCGATACCATAAACAGCATGGGCAATTGCTCTTTGGTAAGCCCGAGGTTATTAATAGCGAAGGCGCTCCCGAACGGCATCATCATAAAACCGCCTATGGAGAGCAGGGCGGTAGCCGTGTAACCTACGCGGTAATTTTTTTTGATAACGGTTTCCCAAAGGTGTTTTAAAGCCGACTGATGCTTTTGTATGGTAAGGTGCTGCGTTACGGGTTTTAATTTGGTGACGATGAGTAAAGTGATGAGCAGGCCCAGCGCGGCCACCATCCAGAATGGCGATTCCCAGCCCCATTTGTTGGCCAGGTACAGACCGATAGGTACGCCCAATATCTGGCTGGCGCCGAAGCCCATTTGTATAAAGCCCATTACCCTGCCGCGTTGCTGCAAAGCAAAAAGATCGGTAATAATAGCCATGGAGACAGAGCCGATAACGCCGCCAAATAAGCCCGTTACCACGCGAGCGGCTACCAGTGCCGGGTAGGAATGTGCCAGCCCGCAGCAAATGGTGCCGATAATAAACCCGCAGTAAAAGAACAGGAATAGCTTCTTACGGTCGAACCTATCGGCAAAGCCCGCGGTTAACAGGCCGCTAACGCCTGCGCTAAAGGCATAGGCCGAAACCGCCACACCAAATGCCGATGGCTTTAGCGAAAGCGATTTCATCAGCATATCGCCCAGGGGCGACATCACCATAAAATCCAGTATCACCGTAAATTGGGTAATAGCCAGTATGAATATCACAAATTTCTGGTAACCCGTAAGAGCTGCCTGTTGCTCGTTTTTCATGATCGTTAAACTAATTCACAGCATTCATAGCCGTGTTGGGTAAGCAGGTCAATGATGCCCGAATGTGTTAAGCCGTGCGATACAATGCGCAGCACACGGTCCTCATCTTCCATGTCAATATTCCAATGCTCAATTTCGGGAGTTTGTTTTAGCAGGTTACCCAGCGCCAGCTTATCAGCATCGTGGCTGATATTGGTTTTAAAAAGCAGTATGTGCTCAAAGGTTTCCATCATCATAAATTTATTTTTTTAATGCCTTTAGTACCAGTTCAAATGTTTTCCAGAATATCTCGTCGGTCATTTTAAAGGGTTTGCCGCCCAGGCTTTGGCCTTCGTGGTCAAACCTTACCAGGGCGTAAAGGGGGGCAAACGCTACCGACCAGTAAGCCTCCAGTGGCAGATCATCTATCTCGCCGCGATTGATGGCGTTGGTCATGAAGCTGCCGAGTATGGTTTTCATATCATTCAGGAAGCTCTCCAGGAACCGTTCCTGGTAACTCGAGTTTCTCAATAATTCAAAAAAAGCGTTGGCCAGCACATTGTTCTTCATATACTCATACCGGTTACGCCACTGGTTTTTCAGCCCTTCTTCAAAGCTCATTTCAGGGTTAAACCCGCGGGTAATGGCAGCGCTCATTTTTTGGCCTTCTTCGGCGGCAATGTTAATGATCAGGTCGTCGCGGTCTTTATAGTAGATGTATAATGTAGCCACAGAAATATTGCATGCCCTGGCCAATTTGTTCATGCTAAAGCCTTCCAATCCATCTTTCACCATCATCTCAATGGCGGTTTTCTTTACCAGTTCTACTTTATTGTGGTCACGAGTACGCATATTGAAAGCAAATATAAATGAATATTCATTTATTTATAAAAATTATGAAGAATTTTATTTCTCACGAACATGCGGGCGATGAATCACGGAAATAGCTTTTAAACTTTTATGTCATATTTAGCGACAGCGAAATATCTTCTGCGCGTGCAAAGTCGCCTACTTACAAGGCGAAGAAGATGTTTCACTACGTTCAACATGGCAAATTGATCTTTTTATACAGTGAATATCACTGCATATCGTATTGTTAAACGTTTGCACAAATTAAATGCGATCTTCCCCGGCGATGAGTGAAATAATTATATTACAGGAAATACGAAATGTGTAGAAACGCCAAAAACATCAAATACACTACCGGGCAAGCCCGGTAGGTATTGATGCACACAATAGATTCAGAAAATCCCCCTTCTAAATCGCGTTATTGGTGTTTTTTTGAGGCGCAGTTTCCCATGCCGAACCATATACATAGGACTTTTTGCTGCACAGGCTGCAGGAGTATCTTTTTATAGGGAGCCAAAACAGGAAAGCTTTCACTAATGGCGGGCGCTTGGCGCGGTAAGCCAACCTTCCTTTTTTGCAATGCGGGCAAAGTTTCTTTTGGGGAGTTTCCATTTCAGTAGGGGTATAATGTAACGGGTTAATCAATCGCTTTATTTATATCATATGCTTTAGTTTATCAGCATACGTTTATGTATTAATTATTAATTTATTGCACAGGGCAACTGTTAAAATAATTACAGATCAAATATCAGCCAAAAAGCTGTTTATGGGCTAATTTGAGGGGTGGACAAAAGCAGGACATTTGCTTTACACTTAAAAACAGCACTTTACAAGGTGTTAACAACATCTTCAATCTCCTCATTATCAGCCAGATTTAGTTTTTTACGCAGGCGTTGTTTAGCTTTTTTAACACCATCAACGGTGATGCATAACATTCCTGCCATTTCGCGGTTGTTAAGCTTTAGCTTAATGAGCGCCATTAAGCGCATATCTGTAGCGGAAATGGCTGGATACCTTTGCCTTATGTTAAAAAGAAAATTGCCATGTACCTTGGTGAATAGCTTCCGGAACTCGTCCCATTTATCATCCGTCATGATATGGGCATGCATCATCCTGTCCAGGTTTTCGGTAAGGGTGCGGTCGTTTATGGCGTACTGTAACCGTTCTAATTCCGTTTTAAACCCTTCAATAATGTCATTTTTCTGCTTTAAATTCTCTGTATAGTCGCTAAGCGCGTTTTCGGCGCTTTTTCGTTCTTCATCCAGCCGGCGCAATTCAGCAGCCAGTATCTCTTTATCTTTCCGGGTTTTAAGCCTTTGCCTGTTAAAAATAAGTACCCCTATCACCATCAATAAGAGCAGCACCGTGATTACCGTATACTGCTTGTAGGAGTTGATCCTGGTTTTTATTTGCAGGTTGTTATAATCTTCTAAACTTTTTTCTTTGGTCCACTTAAGCCGTACCCTATCTATGGCCGCCACATTATCACGTTCCATTAGGCTATCCTTTAATTGCTCTGATAGCAGGAGATAATGCTCTGCAAGTGTAGGTTTGTTGCTTTTTTCCTTTACCTGTGCCAATAGCTCGTAATACTGTATACGTTCTTTTAACACGTTTTCTTTGGTAGTACTTAAAACCTGGTTGGCGGTATCCAGCTGCGCGCTGGCTAATTTAACATCATTAAAAGATAGGCTTATCTGTGCCAGCCTTAGCATCGCGATAGCGCAGTTGGCCCCTTCATTATACTTTACAGACTGCACGTAATCTTCCCGTACCAGGGGTAGAGCCTCTTTATACCTTTTCTGTAATACATAAACCGACCCAATATTCCCCTTGGCCAGCGCTATCCATATGGTATCATGTAGTTGGCCGGCCAGCTTTAATGCCTCATGAAAATAATTAAGGGCAAGTTGGTAGTTATTAGTGTTACGGTAGGTAAGCCCTATGGTATTGAAAATATTAATTCGTGTACGTGATGGTGCTGTTTGGTAAATAAGCGCGTTTTTGAGATACTCCCTCGCGCCATCATAATCGCCCAGGGCGTAGTAAAAATTTGATGTTTCTGAAAATATATTGCCTATGCCGGGCACTTTTTTGTAGCCGGTTTCCTTTAGGTTCCTTTCGGATAGCAGGTAATATTGAGCCGCCTCTATATTTTTTTTATAGAGCGCAAAGTAATTGGCAATACGATGCTGGTAAATACCGGTGAGCATCTGGTCTTTTCTCTCTTCGGCAAGTTCAACGGCTTTTTTATAATATTGGGTACTTAGCTGGTTGTAGCCACGGTTAACCGAGTAATAATCGGCGCGGAGGTCAAAAACGGCGCATTGCAGGGCAAGGTCATTGAGGTCTGCGGCAATTTTGCCCAGATCGTCAATGGTGCGCATAGCATCAGCCTCCGTCATTTTACGGCACGGCCTCGAAAGGGCGCGAGCGGCTTCAACACGCCTGTCGGCGGCTGTGTCCTTTAGGTTAGTGAAAAGAAAGGGTTTGTAGGCAGGTCTTTCGGCTCCCTGTACTGCGTTAAGCGTTGGCATGCCCAGCATCAGCCATAAAAATGGCATGCTAAACAGGCCGAACCTTAAGATGTGCAATCTCTTAGTGGTCACGGTTTAATTTTAGTTATTTAAGTAGGGGACCTTTAACAGGTTAAAGATACTAACAAGCCGGATAATAACTACATATTAAAAAATATTTTACAACTAAAAGTTTTAACCGGTGGTTGATAAGTGTGGGATTAATTTTCGCCGGTTTGCGGTGAATGGATCTCGTTAAGCGACAGAGGGATGAGCTTTTGGGTTTTAAAAAAAGTAATGGTAACAATAAGCAGCGTTATGCTTCCGCCGAAGATAACAGCCGGTATAGTGCCTAAAAACCGCGCTGCCATGCCCGATTCAAAGTCGCCGATCTCGTTAGATGAGCCGATAAACATTGAGTTTACGGCGGATACACGCCCGCGCATATGATCGGGCGTGAGCAGCTGCATGAGCGTACCTCTTATGATAACGCTTACACTATCAAATGCACCCTGCATGAATAGGCAGAACAGTGATAGATAGAATATGCGCGATAAACCGAAGCCTATGATAGATAAGCCGAAGCCCGCAACCGCTACTAATAGGTTGCGCCATGGCCGGTTCATGGGTGAAAAGCGTACCATAGCGATCATGGTGAGCGCCGCGCCGAGTGAGGTAGCCATACGCATAATACCCAAACCTTCGGGGCCAACCTTTAAAATATCCAGCGCGAATACCGGCAGCAGCGCTACAACCCCGCCAAAGAATACCGAAAAAAGGTCAAGGCTCATGGCGTAAAACATGATCTTGTTGGTGAAAACAAAGTTGAGGCCCTCTTTAAGGCTTTTCCAAATATTTTCTTTAGGTACAAATACCGGCGGGAACTTACGCAGCAGGTACACCAGTACCAATGCCACCAGCAGGAATATAAGGATAATGCCAAAGGTTGCGGTAATACCGCTAAGGCCAGGGAAAATATGGCTGGCAAAACCGTATACGGCGCCGCCGGTAAGCGGCCCTAATATAGAGGCTACCTGCCAGGTTGAACTGCTCCAGGTACTGCCATTAGGATATAGTTCTTTAGGTATACTATGCGCATATATCACAAAGGTTGCCGGCCCGTAAAAGGCGCGTGCCAGGCCGTTGCAAAATATCATGGCATATAGGGTAGGCAGTATCCAGGCGTGGTGGATGTAGGGCTTAAGGCTGTCCAGAGTAACGGTAAACATGGCCAATGCCGCCATAAATACTCCCGCGAAGATAATGAGCAGCATTTTACGTTTCTCGTACTTATCGGCAATGTAACCACCGTATAGGGCTATGCCTACAGCCGGTATAGCTTCGGCCAGGCCAATAAACGCTATGGCTATTTTGCTGTGGGTAAGCTGGTAAATGTAAAAACCCAGCACAGTGGTTTGCATTTGGTACGCAAACGTGAAAAAGAAACGCATCCCGATGTATGAACGGAAATCTTTGTAACGCAGGGCTGCAAACGAGTCGGGTTTTTGCGGGGCGGGATCTTCTGTTGACACTGTTAAAAAAGTTAAGGGCGCAATTTACATTAGCAAGCTTGCGGCGCAAAGCATTTAATTGTAAAATATTTATAGGTTAAGGCCATACTGGTCAATTAAGTATACCAGCGATGTGATGGCTGCCGCGCCCAAGTGTAATTCGCGTTTGTTTACATTCTCGAACACATCATTAGGGGTGTGGTGAATATCAAAGTACCGTTGTGAGTCGGGCCTGAAACCGATCAGCCTGATAGCGGGCCTGGTTTCCTTAAGCGGGCCAATGTCTGTACCGCCGCCACCTTCCACCAGGCGATCTGCTTCATAGGGCTCAAGCAGGGTTTTCCACTTGGCGTTTACCGCCTTTAAAAAGGCAGGCGAAGCACCCTCAAAGCTAAAGCCGCGCGGAGTGAAACCTCCCTCATCAGTTTCAATGGCCGCTATGTGTTCCTCTTTATTGGCGGCAGCTTCTTCCGCGTATTTAATGCCTCCTTTGTGGCCGTTCTCTTCATTCATGAAAAATACCGCGCGTATGGTGTTCTTAGGCTTGTAGCCGGTAGCCTTTAAAATGCGCAGCACTTCTACTGATTGCATTACGCCGGTGCCATCGTCATGCGCGCCTTCTGCCAGGTCCCACGAGTCGAGGTGGCCACCAACGGTGATGATCCTGTTAGGGTTTTCGCTTCCTTTTATTTCGCCAATTACGTTGTATGACTTTACATCGGGTAGGGTTTGGCAGCTTTGCTTCAAATAAAATTTAATAAGCGGCAGCTTACGCAGTTTAAGCATAGCACTCAGCTTGTTGGCGGCAACGGTTGATATGGCCGCGGCAGGTATTTTATTTACTCCATCAGCATAAGCAGTTGCGCCGGTATGTGGGTAATCATCAAGCGCGGGTGTAATGGAACGCACTATAGCGCCTATAGCCCCGTATTTGGCAGCAGCTGATGGCCCCGCGAAACGTTGTACACCTGCGGCGCCATAACCTGCGCCGGTTTCTATAAAACGCTGGTCAAAGGCACCGTTAAAAAATACGATCTTCCCCTTAATTACGCTTTCACCCAGGGTTTCCAGTTCTTTAAGGCTCTTCACTTCTATCACATTGGCGGTAATGCCACTGGCCGGTGTGCCTACAGACATGCCCAACGCGGCTACAGGTACCGGTATCTTTTTATTACCATCAATAATATAAGCTTCTTCTTTTGCGCCGCGTACCCAATGCGGTACCATTACTTCCTGCAGGTAAACTTTATCAAAACCATAGCTGTCCATGAGCTTTTTGCTCCAGGCAACGGCCTTTTCGGCACCTGCCGAACCGCTTAAACGCTGGCCTATTTGTTTACACAGGTAACGCAGGTTATCATACGCCTGCCCGTTAACCAGGGCTTCATCGTAAAAACGGCGTATAGTGAGCGAGTCCTGGGCTTGTGAAAAAGTTGCTGAAATAAGTAACGCGGATAGTAACAGAAGTTTCTTCATGGGAGCGCTTATCGTTTAAACAAATGTAATATTTGCCGGCTCAAAAGTCAATCTCAGGAAATCTTATTCCAGGTTAAGCCGCCATCTTTTTGCTGAAAAGCGCGGTTAAGGATCATATTTTCAGGCGAAGCCAGTTGCGGGTCCTTGTCAAATATCTCTATCACGAGGTCGCGTGCCTGCTGTAATACTTCCTGGTCGGTAGCCAGGTCGGCCACTTTCAGATCCAGCACACCGCTTTGCTGGGTGCCCTCAATATTGCCGGGGCCGCGCAGCTGCATATCAATTTCGGCTATCTCGAACCCGTTATTGGTTTTTACCATGGTGTTCAGTCGTATACGCCCATCGTTACTCAGCTTTTCCTTGCTCATAAGTATGCAGTAGGATTGCTCGGCCCCGCGGCCCACACGCCCCCGTAACTGGTGTAGCTGTGAGAGCCCGAAACGCTCCGCGTTCTCAATGATCATAACCGATGCGTTGGGTACGTTCACACCCACCTCAATCACCGTAGTGGCTACCATGATCTGCGTTTCGCCTTTAATAAAGCGCTGCATCTCAAACTCCTTTTCAGCCGCCTTTAGCTTGCCATGTACTATACTGATACGGTATTGCGGCAAGGGAAACTCGCGCGACATGATCTCAACACCATCCTGCAGATTTTTCAGATCAAGCTTTTCGCTCTCCTGTATCAGTGGGTATACCACGTAGATCTGTCGCCCTTTGGCTATCTCCTGTTTCATAAAACCAAACATGCGCAGGCGCTGTGCTTCATAAAAATGTATGGTTTGTATGGGTTTGCGGCCCGCGGGCAGCTCATCTATCACAGAGATATCCAGATCGCCGTACATGGTCATGGCCAGGGTGCGTGGAATAGGAGTAGCCGTCATTACCAATACATGCGGGGGGATGATGTTTTTTTTCCAAAGCTTGGCGCGCTGCTCAACGCCAAAGCGGTGCTGCTCATCAATCACCACAAAGCCCAGGTTTTTATACTGTACCTTGTCCTCAATTAAAGCATGGGTACCCACCAGTATTTGCAGGCGGCCATCCTCTAAATGCTCGTGTATCACCCTGCGTGCTTTTTGCGGTACTGACCCGGTGAGCAGGGCAACCTCAACAAAGCCATCGCCTACCAGGTTTTTAATGGTTTCATAGTGCTGGGTAGCCAAAATTTCTGTAGGGGCCATTATGCAGGCCTGGAAACCATTATCAATAGCGATAAGCATGCACATTAAAGCTACTACGGTTTTGCCGCTGCCTACATCACCCTGTAACAGGCGGTTCATTTGTACGCCGCGTTGGGTATCCTGCCTTATTTCGCGCAGTACACGTTTTTGGGCGTTGGTTAGCGGGAAAGGGAGTTTGTGGTGGTAAAAATCATTAAAGTAATTGCCTACCTTATCAAAGATGTTGCCTTTGAACTTTTGCGTATGCAGCAGTTTGTTTTTGAGCAGTTTCAGCTGCAAGAAGAACAGCTCTTCAAACTTAAGGCGGTACTGTGCCTCTTTTAACTGGTTGGCATTGTTAGGAAAATGGATGTACCTGTAAGCATCGGCACGGGGCATCAGCCTCATGCGGTTAATAATGTACGCAGGCAGGTTCTCCTCAATGTCGCGCCCGTGTTGTTCAAGCAATATGGCAACCAGCTTTTGTATGCCTTTGCTATCTAAACTAAATTGTTTGAGTTTCTCCGTTGAGTTGTAGGCGGGCTGCAGGGTTAGGTTACCTTTTTGTTGTACGCCCGGAGTGTAAGGCTCCAGTTCGGGGTGCGACATCTGCACCTTACCATTAAAAAAGCCGGGTTTGCCAAACAGTACATATACCTTGCCGGGCACTACCATTTTCTCTACCCAGCGTATTCCCTGGAACCATGCCAGTTCTATAACTCCGGTATCATCCTTGGCTTGTACAATAAGGCGCTTGGTGTGTTTTTCGCCTAATATTTCTTTTTGGAAAACACGGGCCAGTACTTGTACATAGGGCATATCGGGCTGTATGTCCTTAATTTTATAAAACCGTGTACGGTCTATATGTTTGTAGGGAAAGTGCCGAAGCAGATCTTCGAAACGATATATCTGCAGCTCTTTTTTCAGCGCTTCGGCCCGCGAAACACCTACACCTTTTAAATATTCAATGGGTGTTTGGAGATGCTGATTGTTCAAGGCAATATGCTCAGTCCTTTAACGCGATAACCGATATTTCTACATTAACACCTTTTGGCAGGGCCGATACCTGCACGGTTTCGCGCGCCGGGAAATCAGTGGTAAAATAAGAACCATATACTTCGTTTACCTGCGCGAAGGTTTGCATATCCGTAAGGAATATGGTTGACTTGATCACCGTATCAAAACTGCTGCCTGCCTCGGTAAGGATGGCTTTAAGGTTTTCCATCACCATTTTAGCTTCATCGGTAATACCGGTAGTAACAATTTCGCCGGTGGCAGGGTTCATGGGTATCTGGCCTGAAATGAATAGCAGCCCGTTTACGGCTACCGCCTGGCTGTATGGGCCAATAGGAGCAGGGGCATTGGTTGTATTAATAATGGTTTTCATTTGCTGAAAGATGTATTATTTAGAGAAAAAAAGCCATTGAATGATCTTGTAGGTAATACCTGCCAGGAACATGATGATAGCGATGGCATTAATGGTATGCATCACTTTCAGGTTAAAACTGGTTGGCCTGTTAGGGTCCTTTTTTCTGAAGAAGTACATATAGCAAAGTTAATAAAAAAAGAAAGCCCCCCGAGTTATTCGGGGGGCTCCTTATAATATTTATTGAATATTATTTTTGTTTGAAAGAAACGCGACGGTTAGCGATACGGCCTTCTTCAGTTGAGTTATCAGCAATTGGGTGAGTTTCACCGAAAGCTTTAACTTTCAATTTAGAAGCAGAAACACCTGAGTTAACTAAGTAAGTTTTTACTGAGTTAGCACGGTCACGTGATAAAGCCATGTTGTGAGCAGCAGTACCTTCTGATGAAGCGTAACCATCGATCTCAACGCTTTTGCCTGATGAACGCAGGTCAGCTGAAGTAGCGTCTAATGCTGGATAAGCAGAAGTACGTAATACTGAGCTATCGAACTCGAACTGGATGTTTGAGTAAGGAGTACCGGCAGCAGCAGCAGTTGTATCAGCTTTAGGGAATACGATAACGCAACCAGAACCGTCAACTACGCTACCAGCAGGAGTGTTAGGGCATTTGTCGAATTGGTCAGATACACCGTCACCATCAGAATCTTTCTTAAGATCGTTAACTGCGTTTTCAACGTTAGTTACACGGCCTTTAAGAGCTTCAACTTCCTGACGAAGAGCTGCATCATAAAGCTCATCATACATCATAGCAACTGGGTTAACCCACTCTAAGCTTGGTTTTGAGCTTGAGCCCAGAGTGAACTCTAAACCTCCGTAACCGTAAGAGTAGTGGTCTTTTTTGTTGTTACCGGTAGTACGGCCATCAAAGTTACCACCATCAATAAAGTTCTGAGTGTAACCTAAGTTTAAAGCAACAGCTTCGCTCAGGCGGAATTTAACACCAGCACCTACCGGGATAACATACTCTTTTACCCATTTGCCAGTACCTGCATTACCTGCTGCACCGTTTTTGAAGTCAAAAGGAGTACCGTTAGCAAGTGTACCTGTTGGGTTGTACATAGCCAAACCAGCACCAGCGTTTAAGAAGAAGTTAACAGAGTTTTTACGACGGATGAAGTCGATAGTTGCAACGTTAACAACACCGCTTAAAGTAGCTTGGTAAAAACGGGTTGAGTAAGAAGCCTGGTTAACAGTGTTGTCGCCAGCTACTTTACCACCGCGTACGTCTAATTGTAAGCCGAAGTTATGGCCTAATTGATCGCGGAAAGAGATACCATAACCCAACTGTACTTTGTTGTTCTGGTAATCGTTAAGGCTACCACCGGTTGCCATGGTTGGAGAAGTTACACCAGCGTTAAGGCCAATGCTCCAGGTTCTGTACTGACCTCTGCCGCCAAATACTTTAGCGTTAGTGGTTGTAGACGACATTGTAGTGTCTGAGCTCATTTTAGTAGTGGTAGTTGCGGTAGCAGCTGAATCTGTCTGCGCGCTTACTACACCTGCTACAAGCACAGAAGCAACTGATAATGCTACTGATTTTCGTAATGTAGAATAATTCATAGTTTTAAGATTAAACGATTTAATTGTGATTTTTTTCCAAAATTAGTAATTATGTTTGAAACAAATACCAAATCCCGTTCCAAAATTCATAATTACAATTACAAACTTTTAAATAGTTTGTTTTAAAAAAATCTAATATTTATTTGTGTATGAAATATCTTCCAATTGGCGATCAGTTATTTACATTTAATAGAAAAAATTTCGTTTCGCGACTAAAATCAAACTCAATTGCAATTTTTCAGTCGAATGATGAGTTTCCACGCAATGGCGACCAAAATTTTATTTTTAAACAAAATCCTGATTTTTTTTACCTCACAGGCATAGATCAGGAGCAAAGCATACTGGTTTTGTATCCGGATTGTCCTAATCCGTTATACAGAGAAGTACTATTTTTAAGACAAACCAATGATCACATTGCCATTTGGGAGGGTCATAAGTACACTAAGGACGAGGCAAGGGAAACGTCGGGCATACAACAGATATATTGGCTGCATGAGTACGAAAATATACTGCATACTATTATTAACTACGCCGATAATATTTATATCAACACCAACGAGAACGACCGCTACGTGCATACCGTACCTTATCGCGATATGCGTATGCTGGAGGAACTTAAAAAGAAGTACCCTCTGCATCACTATGAGCGCTCGGCACCCATACTGCGCGATCTGCGTGTAGTAAAATCAGACGTTGAAATAGCGCTTACTCAAAAAGCGTGTGACATTACCCGCGACGCTTTTTTACGCGTGCTTAAGTTTGTTAAGCCGGGTGTTACAGAATATGAGATTGAAGCCGAAATAACACACGAGTTTTTAAGGCAGCGTGCTACCGGCCATGCTTACAACCCTATCATCGCATCGGGCAAGAACGCTATTGTATTACATTATATAGATAATAACCAGGTTTGCAAGGATGGCGAGGTGATACTGTTTGACTGGGCTGCCGAGTATGCCAACTACAATGCAGACATGACCCGCTCTATACCGGTTAACGGCCGCTTTACCAAACGCCAGCGCGAGGTGTATGATGCCGTATGGCGCGTGCTGCGTGAGGCTACCGCTATGTTGGTTGAAGGTACGGTATGGAATGATTACCATGAGGAAGTAGGCAAGATCATGACCAGCGAGTTGATAGGCCTTGGCTTATTAAAGAAACACGAAGTGGAAAAGCAGGACCCTAAAATGCCGCTTTACAAAAAATACTTTATGCATGGCACCTCGCACCACCTCGGGCTTGATGTGCATGACTATGCCAGCCGTTACAAACCGTTTGAGGTAGGTAATATCCTTACCTGCGAACCCGGTATTTACATTCCCGAAGAAGGTTTAGGTATACGTTTGGAGAACGATATCCTGATCACTCCGGGCGGTAACCGCGATCTGATGGCGCAGATACCTATTGATCCGGAAGAGATCGAGCAATTGATGAATGCTTGATAGAGAGGTAAGAGTCAAGAATCAAGAGCCAAGAACCGAGAGTCAGGATTAATCCCTGTCTTGACTCTTGATTCTTGATTTTTGGCTCTCATATGCGGCCGCGAACTTGTATAAGTTAAAATCGTTTTTATGTAAAGCTTCGGCAATATCCTGCCGGAGCTTTTTTTTGTCGATACCCGCCATGCGCTGCTGCTGTATAATATGGTATACCTTTTCGGTAAGTAGCAGTTCTTTCCTGTCGCCGGGCTGTTTGGCTACGTCGAGCATCAGGTCAACCACGGCTGGTATACCCTCATTGCGTGATGCCACGGTTTTTAGTACAGGCGTATGCCGGCCACCATCATGCTGAATGATCTTTTTGAGGTTGTTAATAAACAGGTCGGCACCCTCGCGGTCTGCTTTATTGATAATAAAGGCATCGGCTATTTCCATCAGGCCCGATTTAATGTTTTGTATCTCATCGCCCGCCTCCGGTACCAGTGTAACAAAAGTCTGGTCGGCCAGGCCTGCGATCTCTACTTCAGACTGGCCTACGCCTACGGTTTCTACTATAATATGGTCAAACCCTGCCGCCTTTAAAACATCGGTCATCTCGATGGTTTTGGCTGACAGCCCTCCGAGTGAACCTCTTGTGGCTAATGAACGGATAAAAACATCAGGGTGATTAAAATGGCCGGCCATGCGTATGCGGTCGCCAAGTAACGAGCCAAAATTAAACGGCGATGTAGGGTCAATAGCCAATACAGCCACTTTTTTATTCAGTTCCAGCAGTTGGCTGATGATGGCGTTTACCAGGGTACTTTTACCTGCCCCCGGCGGGCCGGTGATGCCGGTAACGGGCGTATCGCTAAAAGTGAGGCTTTGCAGCAGTTGCTGGTACCCGGTAAGGTTGTTTTCAACTATGGTTAAGGCACGTGCTACCGAGCGAAAATCCGAGCGGTGAAACTGAAAGGGATTGTTCTGTGCCATATGAGGCTAAAAATAGGGAATAAATACATAACAGCGGTAATATGGGCCGGAGTGACGCAAATTGCCCTATCTTTGAAGTTTAACTGTCGTTAGCCACCTACATGATTTCTGTTATCATCTCATCGGTGAACCCGGTACATTTAGAGCACCTGCGCCGCAATATTGGGGAAACCATTGGCGTGCCATTTGAAATCATCGCCTTTGAGAATGGTAATGCTGCACGGGGTATATGCGAGATCTATAACAGCGGCGCGCGCCAGGCACGGTATGATATACTTTGCTTTATGCACGAAGACGTGCTCATGAAAACGCCCGATTGGGGCGGCATAATTGCAAAGCTATTTAGCAATAAGGATGTGGGCGCTATAGGCGTTGCCGGCTGCAGCTATAAAACACTTGTGCCATCGGGCTGGGTGGCTTATGGTATGCCGCAAATACTGCATTACCACGTTGAGCAATCTTATAAATTTATTGATAAACCTACCGAACTGCTGCTGAGTAACCCTGATGGGGCTACATCTAAGGAAGTAGCCGTTATTGACGGTGTGTGGATGTGTACAAAAAAAGACATTGTGTTACAGCACCCGTTTGATGAAGATTTATTAAGAGGCTTCCACGGTTACGACGTAGATTTTTCCATTGCCGTTGCACAGCGCTACAAAGTGCTGGTTACTTATGAAGTGCTGCTTAACCATTTTTCGGAAGGTAACTTTGGTGCCGACTGGCTGGCTGCCATATTAAAAGTAGCTGAAAAATGGCGGCCGTTGTTACCTTTAAACAAGGCCGCTTTGACCCGCCGACAGACAGAAATGGTTGAAGTAAGGACCTGTAAAAACCTCATCGGTTTAATGAAGCGGTTTAAGTACAGCGTATCTCAAAAACTGTATGTAGTATGGTCCTTAAAAAACGCTATCAGCCTGCCTTCTCTTATCAAATTAACTTTTTACGCTTTAAAGTAGCCCGTTATCAGGGTTTTAAAAATTTAAAGCCCTTAGCGAATTTAAAAGCGAAGTTTAACCTGGATAGTGGTTTTCTCTGTTTACTATCCGGGAAAAAATTATGGTAATCCCGGTTAATGATGCTTAAAAGCGGGAACGATATGAGTGAATGTTTTTTTGATGTAAGCGCCCTGTACAGCTTATTAATGTATAATTGATCAGCAGCAGCCAGGTTTTTATACTGCCTGAAGTTATTGACCATTGTTAACACAATTTCCAGCCATTTAAGCTTGTAAGCTTTTTCGGTAATATTTTGCTCCTGCTGCGTAACCGATGCCGAGTGGATGCGGTAGCGGGTTAATACCTGGTCAAGGTAGGTGATCTTGTTGTGGTATAATGCTACAAAGCCCATCCACCAATCGTAATAACCATCCGGGGGGATAGGCAGCAGGTAATCTAAAAACTCCCTTTTGAAAAGTGTGGTGTGGCCGGTTACCCAATTATGCAGTAGTATGCTTTTATAGTTACGGCTACCAAAGTTAAAATCACGCAGAATATTCCATTCGAGCGTTTTATCCTGCTCATCTATACAGGATGAGTTGGAGAAGATCAGCCAGTTATCGCCTATATGCTGGTGCAGGATTTCGATTTTATTTTCGGCCCATATATCGTCCTGATCGCAAATGGCAATATACTCGCCCGTTGTTAACCCAATCGCTTTCTGGAAGTTTTGGTTAAAGCCCAGGTTCTGCTCGTTCCGGTAAAATTTAATGCGCCCGTCGTTCGCAACCATTTGCTGAACCAAATGGGCCGTATCATCGGTTGAGCCATCGTCAACAATAATGATCTCCAGGTATTTATAGGTCTGGTGTATTAAGCTGTTGAGTTGGGCTTCAATATATTTTTCTCCATTGTAGGTACAAAGGGCAACGGATATCAGCGGTAGCGTCATTTACATATTTATAGTGCTGTGTACTGGTTAAGGCCCAGTTCGCAGCTTTTTTTGTTTTGAGTGATGGTCTCCTGTAGGATATCGTCATTACGGTCCAGGTCTGACCGCGACTTTTGCGGATGATACAGGTGAAATACCACCGCCGCGAATTTAATCACTCTCTTTTTCAACCCGGTATTGATCATCCTGATGGCGATCTCGTTATCCTCCCGTCCCCAACCGGTAAAAGCTTCGTTATAACCGTTCACTTTTACCAGGTCGCTGCGCCAGAAAGCCATGTTGCAGCCCCGCATAAAATAGGGGTCGTTCTGCCGGTAACGTTCGGCCAGGTAGTTGGATAATAACTTACTCCTTACGCCGTTGCTGCGGTTTTTAATACCACTGCTCAACAAGTTGATGTTGATCCTGCGGTCGCCAATGAGCAGTTCTGATGTAGGCTTGTCGACAATAACGCGGCTGCCGGTTACAAAAGTATCCGGCTGCCTGAAACGGATATGGTCGGCCACAAAGTAAGGGTGCAGGATGAGGTCGCCGTCAACCTGTATAATATACCGGCCGGAAGCAGCGGCTATACCCTTATTGCGTATACGCGCCAGTTGAAAACCTTCGTCGGGCTGCCATACATGTATCAGCGGTACAGGGAAATCTTTCGCGAATTCTTCTATCAGTAAGCGGGTATCGTCTGTAGAGCCGTCATCCGCTATGATCACCTCATCGGGCAGTTTTTTTAAAGCCTTTACGCTCATTAAACAAAGCCGCAAAGCCTGCGGCCAGTTATAGGTTGATATAATGAGCGAAACATCCAATTGCGTATTATTCATAGTCGGCGGCCTGCAGGTATCCGTTTTCGCAGGCTATAATTTTATGCTCTTTTATGCGCTCAATTTCGGCGCGGTGATTATCTGCTGTTTGGCGATGCCCCTCATCATGGTAAAGATGAAACTGTACCGCCCTTAATTTTACTATCTTTTTAACAATTCCCAGGTTAATGAGCCGTGCTGCCAGTTCCTCGTCCTCATGTCCCCAGCCCTGCAGCGCGTTGTTGTAACCGTTTATATTCACAAAGTCAGCCTTCCAGTAGGCCAGGTTACTGCCACGCACGCTGTTTGACGACATTTTTTTGCGCACCACCAACCCGCTCAGCAAAGCCAGCCGCAAGCCGTTAAAACGGTGCTGCACCCCGGCAGATAGTGCCGACAGCCCTGCCGCGCCATCGCCATTTGCCAATAGCCCGGCGGTTTTTTGTTGGCTGAGCATGGCCCTGGTGCCCCGTAAAAAAGCCCCATGCTCACGCGCTATTAGGTGGTCGGCTATAAAATACCTGTTCAGTATAACGTCGCCATCAACCTGTATAATATAATCAGAACTGGTTTGCTGTATGGCCTTGTTCAATATAACCGACTTGCGAAAACCTTTATCGGCATGCCATACATGTACCATACGCACCGGCGAGGCCGACTGATACAGTTGAATAAGTTTTTTAGTTTCTTCCCCGGAACCATCATCGGCAATGATGACCTCTGCGGGTAAAACCGATTGGCGCAGAACACTATCCAGGCAGAGTTTTAACGCCTGTGGCCAGTTATAAGTAGATATGACCAGTGAACATTTTGCCGCCATATGAATCGCAAAAGTACTTATAATACGGCTTATTAGCTAATTTTGGCACCTGCCATACGTTTTACACCCGCATGGGACTTTAGCGGTATAAAAACTTTATGTTTGCAGGCAAATTATATGGCAGCAATAAAGCAGTTATGGGTTAAGTTTTGTGTATCAATATTATACTTGATATCCTTACTGCCATTTTGGGCGCTTTACCTGCTGTCCGACGTGATTTACGTGATCCTGTTTTACCTGGTACGGTACAGGCGGCAGGTAGTGCATAATAACCTGGTGAATTCTTTCCCGGAGAAAAGCCTGGTTGAGATCAGCACTATAGAAAAACAGTACTATCATTACCTGGGCGATCTGCTGGTAGAAACCCTGAAGATGATCACCATATCAGAAAAAAGCCTGCGTAAACGCATGCAGCCTACCAACCCCGAACTGGTTGACCATTACTTTGCGCAGGGCCGAAGCATTATAGCCGCCGCCGGCCACTACTGCAACTGGGAGCTGGCTATACTGGGGTTTAGCCTGCTTACTACCGAAAAGCGCGTTATTGTATACAAGCCGCTAAGCAACGCGTGGGTAAATGATTATGTGAACCGGGTGCGCGCCCGTTACGGCGCTATCATGGTGGCCATGAAGCAAACACTGCGCACTTTCGTGAGCTACCGGAATGATCTTACCTTTAGCGTACTGGTATCAGACCAAACACCTGTACGCCACGAAATTAATTACGTAACCACTTTTTTAAACCAGCCTACACCTGTTTTCCTGGGGATAGAGAAACTGGCCAAAATGATCGATGCCGTGGTGATATTTTATAAAATAGAGCGTGTAAAGCGCGGTTATTACCGTTTTACCATGGTGCCGCTGATTGAGCAGCCCAAGGAAACCGCCGAGCATGAAATTACCGAGGCGCATGTACGTTTCCTGGAACAGATCATCAGGGATAAGCCGCAGTATTGGCTGTGGTCGCACCGCAGGTGGAAGTATAAACCCGAAGAAATGAATGCCTGAAGCCGGCCTGCTTATGTTAATTGAATAACCATTAACTTTGCAGCAATTATAAATTTTTAATGAAGACATATTTCAGGTTGTTATCATTTGCAAAACCTATAGAGAAGTTTGCAATACCGTATATTATAACAACTGTACTTTCTGTTATATTCAGCACGCTTAACCTCGCTTTGCTTGCCCCGTTGCTTACTACCATATTCGCTAAACACGGCCAGCAGAAAATGCCATTGGGCCCTAAGCCAGCCCTGGTAGATATTATGGCTACGTTTAAGTATTATGTTACTTACGCTATAAATAATTTTGGTGTATGGGTAGCGCTGGAGTTTGTTTGCGCCACCATTGTTGTTTCGGCTTTGTTGGGTAACCTTTTCAGGTACCTTTCTCAGCGCATTATGGAGAACCTTCGGGTGCATACACTATTGAACCTGCGCCGTGCGGTATTTAATAACGTGATGAACCTGCATCTCGGCTTTTTTAGTAACGAGCGTAAAGGCGATATTATCTCCAAAGTAGCGTCAGACGTGCAGGTAGTACAATTTTCGGTTACCGGTACGTTACAGGTGATCTTTAAAGAGCCGTTAACCCTCATCACTTTTTTGGTGGTGCTGTTCCTGATCTCTCCAAGCCTTACGTTGTACTCATTCCTCGTGATACCGGTTTCGGCCTTTGTGATCTCCAAAATTGTGAAGCGTTTAAAGGCACAGGCCATTGCCTCACAGCAGAGCTACGGTAACATGATCAGCTATCTTGATGAAGCCCTGTCAGGTATTAAAATAGTGAAGGCCTTTAACGCCACCGAGTTTATCAAAACCCGTTTTGATGAGGAGAACAAGCGCTATTCGCGCATTACCAAATCCATGGCCCGCAGGCAGCAGCTGGCCTCGCCGGTATCTGAATTCTTCGGGATCACGATGGTGGCGGGTATTGTGCTGTACGGCGGTCACCTGCTCATCAATAATGCTTCAACCTTAACAGCGCCGGAGTTTGTAACGTTCATCGCTTTTTTCTCGCAGGTAATGCGCCCGGCGAAGGCCATATCCGACTCTTTCAGTAATATCCACTCGGGCATTGCAGCAGGCGAAAGGGTGCTCGACCTTATTGACGAGCAACCTATGGTGACCGACGCGCCTGATGCGATCAATATCACCGGCTTTAACGAAGCGCTTAAGTTTGAAAATGTCACTTTCGCTTACCAGGAAAAGATAGTTCTCTCCGGCATTAACCTTACCATTCCCAAAGGGAAAACTGTAGCGTTGGTGGGCCCCTCAGGTGGTGGTAAATCAACCATGATGGATCTGATCCCCCGGTTTATGGACCCCCAAAGCGGCCGAATTACCATTGACGGACAGGATATTAAACAGGTAACCGCGTCATCATTACGCGCTTTAATGGGCGTAGTGAACCAGGAGTCGGTTTTGTTTAACGACACCATTTTTAATAACATCGCCTTTGGTAAAACAGATGTACGGCCCGAGGATGTGGAAGCCGCCGCACGCATTGCCAATGCCCATAATTTTATACTGGAAACTGAGAATGGTTATGATACCAACGTGGGGGACCGCGGCACCAAACTATCCGGCGGGCAGCGCCAGCGTATCTGCATAGCGCGTGCGGTACTCAACAACCCGCCTATTATGCTGCTGGATGAAGCCACCTCGGCGCTGGATACCGAGTCTGAAAAGCTGGTGCAGGAAGCATTAAATAACCTGATGAAGAACCGAACCTCGCTGGTGATCGCCCACCGTTTGAGCACTATTCAAAATGCGGACATCATCGCGGTAATTGAAAGCGGAAGGGTAGTAGAGCAGGGCACGCACCAGGAGCTGCTAAAACAAAACGGGCTGTACCGTCGCCTTATTGATATGCAAACGTTTAACGAATAAGAACATACCATATTTAAACAAAAAATGCGAAGCTCAACAGCTTCGCATTTTTGTTAGTGGAATGTTTTAGTC
>NZ_NRSW01000001.1:1346314-1358899 GCF_002288635.1 Mucilaginibacter sp. MD40
TCATTTTTTGTTAGTGGAATGTTTTAGTCAAACTTAAATCCTAACCCCAGCTGGAACACCTGGTTGCGGTAGTCGGGCAGTAACGATGCACCGTTGGTACGGTTGCGGTCAAGGTCGATATTATACCTGGCACGCAGCTCAACGTTGCGGGTAAGATCAATACCTACACCAATTACGCCTGCAATAATGCTTTTATCGCCATTGTTATCATATTCGGTTTCTACTATCCGGTTAAAGCCATCCTCGTAAATATTCCGGGTGGACGTTTGGAAGGTAAGCTGCGGACCGATCAGGAAGTTAAAGCCCGGCACCACCCTGAATTTTGCCAGCAGGGGAATATCAATATAATTGGTGCGTTGCTTAAATGTGCCGTCGGTTGTTTCCGCTTTATACCCTTTTTGTGAAAACAATAGCTCGGGAGCAAAGGCGAACGAGCGGGAAACAGGGAAGTTGGCGGTTAAGCCTACATGCCAGCCGGCAATGGTGCTGGTGCTAAAATCGGCATTGTAAGAGTCAACGGTGTTTGAAAAATTGGCGCCAACCGCTACACCGAATGATGGGCGGTAAAAATCGTTATACGGGCGGCGCTCGTAACGCGGCGGTGGTGGCCGTCTCATCACGCGCCTTGGGCGTTGCGGGTAATATTGCGCACTCACTTCTCCGGCAATAAACAGGCACAAGGCCATAAAGAGTAATTTTTTCATTGTTTCATATCTAAATGTTTCCATCAACCCGTGTAGCGCGGGCGAATTACTGTGGTTAATTACACCGTATAGAGCTTAAAAGTTTGTAAAGGTTTATTTACACGATAGGCTATTATTTCAATAAGCAAAACAAATAGGGGTATTTGGTTTTTACACTACATTTGAAACTGTAATGAAACCAAAATATTATATCATCCTGCTCTTTTCATTTTTTGTAAGCAGTGCCGCCATGGCACAGCGCCAAAGCTTTATTGAAACCCTTAACAGCCAGAATAAGTGGGTTGATTCGGTTTACAGGAAAATGAGCCGCAAGGAGCGCGTAGGTCAGCTGTTTTATGTGCGGGCGCATACCAATAAAGGCAAGGCTTATGAAGATTCGGTAGGTAATGTAATAGCCGAAGAGCACATCGGAGGTTTGGTATTTTTCCAGGGTGGCCCTGTGCGCCATGCCAACCTCATCAACAACTATCAGAAGCTTTCAAAAGTACCTTTGCTGATAGCGATGGATGGTGAGTGGGGGCTGGGCATGCGTCTGGACTCGTCCACATCGTATCCTTACCAAATGACGCTTGGCGCCATACAGGATAATAACCTCATCTATAAAATGGGGCAGATGATAGGGTATGATTTTAAGCGACTTGGGCTGCACATCAACTTCGCGCCCGATATGGATATCAACAACAATCCCAATAACCCGGTAATTAATTATCGCTCTTTTGGTGATAACAAATACAACGTGGCGCAAAAAGGCATCGCTTACTTTAAAGGAATGCAGGATGCCGGCCTGATCGTGTTTGCCAAACATTTCCCGGGCCATGGCGATACCAACGTGGATTCGCACTTTGATCTGCCGCTGCTGCCCTTTACCCGCGCACGGCTCGATTCGCTGGAAGAATACCCTTTCCGTGAAGCCATTGCCGCGGGGGTAAGCGGGGTGATGATCGCGCACATGAATATACCGGCGCTGGATAGTACCAAAAGGCTGCCATCAACTTTGTCGCGCCCTATTGTTACCGGTATTTTAAAAGATTCGTTAAAGTTTAAAGGCATTGTAGCGTCTGACGCGATGGAAATGAAGGGTGTTACCAAGTATTTCCCAAACGGCGAGGCCGATCTGCGCGCCTTCCTGGCGGGTAACGATCTGATAGAGTTGTCAGAAAACTCCAAGCTTGCCGCTAAACTCATCCTCAAGGCTATCCGCAAAAGCAAAATCACTAAGGAAGAGTTTGAGGCCCGGATCAAAAAACTTTTAGCCGCCAAATACTGGGCAGGCTTAAACCAATATAAACCCACGCAGCCGGCGGGTATCATCAATGACATTAACCGCCCCGAAGCGGCCACATTGATACAGCAACTGGCTGATGCCGCTATTACCGTGTTAAAAGGCGACGCGGTTACGCTTAGACAAAACCCGCTTAAAAAAACAGCTATTATCAGCATAGGGGTAGATAAGCCTACGGTTTTTGAAACCGAACTATCTAAATGGTACCCCAATAGTATGATATTTATGATAGGGAAAAACACCCCCATCCAACAGCTGAAACAAATGCTGCTTGCGCTTAAAAAGTTCGACCAGATGTTTGTGAGCATACATGATACCCGCCTGCGCCCGCAAAGCAAGCTGGATTATAGCAGCGATGTAAAACTGATGATTGCCGATCTGGCCGCGAGGCCCAACGTGGTGACCAGCGTATTTGCCAACCCTTATACTATAGCAGGCTTACCGGGTATTGAAAAAAGCGCGGGCCTGCTGGTAGGTTACCAAAAAGATGATGCCATGCAGCGTGCCGCCGTAAAGGTAATTTCGGGGGTGATGAAGCCTGCGGGTAAGCTGCCGGTAACAGTTAATACGTTTTTTACTACCGGTATGGGTATGCGCTTTTAAAGCCTGATTTTTAGGTTGCCTTAGCTATTGTTTCGCGGCAATTTTAAAAGTTTCGTCGGCATTGTTCAATACCCTGAAGTAAGCGTTATTGCCCCACTTTAAACGCGCGAGGCTTGCCTTTAAAATATTTTTGATAGCCGGTTTTGATACCATGAGCTCGTGCGCGTCAATATGTTTAATGGTTTTGTAGGCGTACAATACAAAATCCTTCAACATAGTTTCGTCAATGGTATATTGTTTAATAAAAGTGTCGGCAGTGGTGTAGCGTGCAAGTACGGGCTGCAACTTATCCAGCGCGTAGGCGCTGAAAAGCATGTTGTCGGTAAGGTCTGCTATGAGTTGTGTAGCCTGGCTGGTATCGGCGGGTACAAATACATCGGGCATTATGCCGCCTCTGCTAAATACCTTACGGCCTTTTGACGTGTGATAGGCAGATGCACCCGCGAAAGCGCTATCGCTTAAATTACTGCCCGCATTCAGCAGTTCGCCTTTGCGTATACGGTTAGCCAGTTCATCGCGGTAGCTGGCCGCGCCATTCTTATATGATTTTTGTATGGACCGGCCCGATGGCGTATAATAGCGGGCCACCGTAAGGTTAATTGCTGTACCATCGCCAAACGGAAACTGCTGCTGCACCAGCCCTTTGCCAAACGAGCGGCGGCCCACAATGGTGCCGCGGTCGAGGTCCTGCATGGCGCCGGCCAGTATCTCACTTGCCGATGCCGAGTATTCATCAATAATAACGGTAAGCTTACCCTGCTGGTACGAGCCCGAATCGGTAGCGAAATAATCGGTACGCGGTTCATGCACGCCCTTGGTATAAACAATGAGCTTGCCTTTGGTCAAAAACTCATCGGCCAGCGCGGTAGCGGTATTCAGGTAGCCGCCGCCATTGCCGCGAAGGTCAAGCACCAGTTTTTCCATGCCCTCAACTTTCAGGTCGGCCAACGCCTTTCTGAAATCGGCATCTGTAGATGAACCAAACTTACTGATCTTGATGTAGCCCGTACCATTTTCCGCATAAGCGGCATCAATACTGCTTACGGTTACGCGCCCCCGTTTTACCTTAACATTTTGCGGCTGAGAGTTGCCGGACCTGATGATGTTCAGCGTGATAAACGTATCCTTATCACCCCTGAATAGTTTGCTTACACGGCTTGCGGTAAGTTTAGTGCCCGCGAAAGGAGCGTTATCAACCTTAACCACTTTATCGCCAACCAGTACACCTGCCTTAGCCGAGGGTCCCCCCGCGTTTACCTGGGTAACCACCAGGGTATCGCGCAGCAACTGGTACTCCAACCCAATGCCGTTAAACCCGCCTTCCAGCTTTTCGGTAATATTGCGGGCCTGTTGCGCAGGCAGGTATAGCGAGTGCGGGTCCAGGTTCTGCAGAAGGTCGTTAATGGTAACGCCTTCCATGCTGTCAATATTAACCGAATCAACATACTGGTTATGTACCAGGTCAAGCACTTTAGATATCTTATCGCCCCCGCTTAAACCTATGCTGCGCCCACCAAGGTTGCCGTTGGTTAATACAACCCCTATAAAAGCGCCGATAAGTAATAACAGGATAGTTCGGAAGATGATGCCCGCGGTATGTTTCATTTAGTGTATTGCATCGCAAATCTAATAATTAGCCGTTATCAGTAATAATTTATCTGCGCTTCTTTGCTTTAATGTTTTTTAATCAATTTTGCTTAAGATTTGTTGGCTAAAGAGAGCCTCACCTGAATCCTCTCCAGAAGAGAGGACTTGAAGCCGGCACTAAAAAACCCTCTCCTTTGGAGAGGGCAGGGTGAGGCCCATAACACGATTACCATGGAAATAAGTACCGAGAAAGATTCCAGATATAACGGCCTGGAAAATATGCCTGTAAGCGAGCTGCTGCGCAATATCAATAACGAGGATAAAACCGTACCGTTGGCGGTAGAAAAAGCCTTACCGCAGATAGAAAAGCTGGTGGAAGTAGTTGCAGAACGGATGCAAAAGGGTGGTCGCCTTTTTTACATCGGCGCAGGTACCAGTGGCCGTTTAGGCGTGGTTGACGCGTCAGAATGCCCGCCTACCTTCGGCGTCCCGTTTGATTGGATAGTAGGTATCATAGCCGGCGGCGACACAGCCATACGCAAGGCGGTTGAATTTGCCGAGGACGACCGCGAGCAGGCCTGGAAAGATGTGCAGGCATTTAACATTAACAGCGGCGATGTGGTGGTGGGTATAGCGGCATCAGGCACTACGCCATACGTAATAGGCGGTTTGCAGGCCGCCAGGGAGCAGGGCCTGGCTACCGGCTGTATTGTTTGCAACAGCGGCAGCCCGGTAGCAGCGGCGGCAGAATACCCTGTTGAGGTGGTAACCGGCCCCGAGTTTGTAACCGGCAGTACCCGCATGAAAGCCGGTACCGCGCAAAAGCTGGTTTTGAATATGCTAAGCACCAGCGTAATGATCAAACTGGGCCGTGTTAAGGGTAATAAAATGGTGGATATGCAGTTATCAAATAACAAACTGGTAAACCGTGGTACCCGCATGGTAATGGCCGAAACCGGCCTCCCGGAAGCTGAAGCCGCAGAACTACTAAAAGAGCACGGCAGCGTACGCAAAGCAGTAGATAGCTTAAAATAAATGTGCAGATATGCAAATGTGCATATGTGCAATAATGAAATAAAATATAGCAATGAAGTAACGATGTGTTGTGCGTTGATCTGCACATTTGCACATCTGAAATTTGCACATTAGAACAATGCACACAATAGAACCATATTACCGCTGGCGCGACGATTACATTGCCGCTGAGGACGAAAATTCGCCGTTTTATAATACCGAGTACAGCGAGTTTGAGTTTGATAAGCAGGTGTATAATTACCTGCTGCACCCGCAATGGGACTCATTCGGCTCAAATACCTTGTATCTTAAAATACTCTTTGTTGATTACGACCGTGGTTACAGTATCATCGAATTTATTGGCGAGTGGAACGATGCCATCAATAACGATATTATGCTGATGAAGCGGGAGCTTTTTGACGTAATGGTTGACCAGGGCGTTAATAAATTTGTGCTGATAGGTGAGAATGTATTGAACTTTCATTACTCTGACGATAGTTACTACGAGGAGTGGTTCCAGGAAGTAGAGGACGGCTGGATAGCCGGTGTGAACTTTAGGGAGCATGTGATAGAAGAGTTTAAGCGCAGCAATATTGATTATTACGTTAACTTTGGCGGCGAGCTGGACGAGTTTAACTGGCGTTCGCTAAAGCCACTGCAGGTATTTAAAAAGGTGGAAGAGCAGCTTACAAAACGGCTTAATTAAGCTGCAGCCAATTAAACTAAAACACTTGCAAACAATCAAACAATTCACATACATTAGTACAAAAATTCATCAATTATAAATGGAAACTAAAACAACCGATTACGTTTACGATAACGTTATCCAAATAGAAGATGCGGAAGCATCACGCAAGTTTATTGCCAGGGTTTTTGCCTGGATGTTTGTGGCCCTGGGCATATCTGCGGCCTGCGCCTATCTTTTTGCCGCTAACCCGCAATTATCGTCGTTGCTGCGCGATAACGAAACCGGTAAAAGTAATATGATGGGTATCATTGTTATGTTCCTTCCGTTGGTATTTATATTTATCTCCGGCAGGGTATTTTCACGCGGTAGTTACCTGGCATTGGCAGTGGTATTTATTGGCTTTTCGGCGGCTATGGGCATCAGCCTGAGCTACATATTTTACCTTTACCCGGTTAACACCATTGCCGGCGTGTTTATTACTACAGCGGTAGTTTTTGGCGCTATGGCGGTAGGCGGCTACATTACCCACCAGGACCTTACCAAATTTGGCGGGATCATGGTGATGCTGCTGATAGGTATAATTGTAGCATCGGTATTAAACCTGCTGATCTTACACAGCAGCAGCTTCGACCTGTTCATCAGCTATATTGGCGTTGCCGTATTTACAGGCTTAACCGCTTATGATGTGCAAAAACTGAAACGCATTGGCGCAAGCGGCGAAATTGACGGAACCGTTAAAAGCAAAGTAGCCCTGATGGGTGCCTTAACCCTGTATCTCGATTTTGTAAACCTGTTCCTGATGCTGCTGCGCATATTTGGCGGCAACAGAAGATAATGGATAAATATTGAATACCAAGCCGCTATGTTAACGCATAGCGGCTTTTTTATTTATCAATCCGACTCACCCGGTCGTCGCTACGCTTGACCACCCTCTCTACGCTTCGCGTAAAGAGGGATAAAAGATTTTTAAAGGCATACTCCCTCTTTGCGCAGCAGAGAGGGGGCAGGGGGTGAGTCAGCATTTGCACTTTACAACATAATTATTCATCTTTGCACTGCTTATGGAGAAAGACGGAGGGATTAGACCCTGCGATGTCTTAGCAACCTGTTACTTAACAAGGTGCTACATTCTACCCGGCTCAAACAATTGAACGGGACAGATAAGTGAAAGTCAACATTACACCCCGACTTTTCGAAATAAGTCTTTGTAGTATCAAGTAATTAGTATCAGATATCAAGATTTTCTTGTTCTGGTATTAATGTGGTATCTAATGGGATACTTGCTACTTGATACTCGCTACTTGATACCAAAAAATGGACATTAGAAAAGAACTACAGAAACGCATCCTGGTGATTGATGGGGCAATGGGTACCATGATACAGCGGTATGAATTAACCGAAGCTGATTTTCGTGGAGAGCGTTTTCGCGACCACCCGTCGGACCTTAAAGGTAACAACGACTTGTTGAACCTTACCCGCCCGGATGTAATTAAAGCTATACACAAAGAGTACCTGGAGGCTGGTGCCGATATCATCGAAACTAACACCTTCAGTACCCAGCGCATTTCCCTGGCCGATTACCATATGGAAGAGCTGGCCTACGAGCTTAGCTATGAAGGTGCCCGCCTTGCCCGCGAGGCCGCTGATGAGTATACCGCGCTTAACCCTGAGAAACCGCGTTTTGTGGCCGGTGCCGTTGGCCCAACCAACCGTACCGCTTCGCTATCACCTGATGTGAACGACCCGGGTTATCGTGCTGTCACCTTTGATGACCTGGCTGAGGCCTACTATGAACAGGTACGCGGCCTGGTTGATGGCGGCTCTGATGTGTTATTGGTGGAAACCATTTTCGATACCCTGAACGCTAAAGCAGCATTGTTTGCGATAGACAGGTACAAACAAGAATGTTTAGCTGCCGGTAAAGATTACGCGGCGTTCCGCCCAAGCGGTGGAATCATGATCTCCGGTACCATTACCGATGCATCTGGCCGTACTTTATCCGGTCAAACGGTAGAGGCTTTCTGGAACTCGGTTAGTCACGCCAACTTGTTATCGGTTGGTTTAAACTGTGCCCTGGGTGCCCGCGAGATGCGCCCGCACTTAGAAGAACTTTCTGAAAAGGCAGGTGTCTATATCTCCGCCTATCCCAACGCGGGTTTACCCAACGAGTTTGGCGCTTATGACGAAACCCCGCACGAAACCGCCCACCAGGTAGATGATTTTATCAAAGCCGGTTTGGTGAACATCGTTGGCGGTTGTTGCGGTACTACGCCTGATCATATCAAATGTATTGCCGATAAAGCGGCAAAATATCCGCCCCGCCAAATCCCGGAGATACAACCTTACCTGCGATTGAGCGGTTTAGAGGCCGTTACCCTAACGCCGGAAACCAACTTTGTAAATATTGGTGAGCGTACCAACATTACCGGTTCGCCAAAATTCTCTAAACTCATCCTTGCCGAAAATTACGAGGAGGCTCTTTCTGTTGCATTGCAGCAGGTAGAAGGCGGTGCCCAGGTGATCGACATCAATATGGATGAGGGTATGATAGACTCTGAGGCAGTAATGGTAAAGTTCCTGAACCTGGTGGCCAGCGAACCTGATATTGCTAAGCTGCCCATCATGGTCGATTCATCAAAATGGACAGTGTTAGAGGCCGGCTTAAAGTGCTTACAGGGAAAAGGCATCGTTAACTCCATTTCCCTAAAAGAAGGTGAGGAAAAGTTTAAGGAATACGCCCGCAAGATATTAAGCTACGGTGCTGCCACTGTGGTGATGGCCTTTGACGAAACCGGCCAGGCCGACTCATTGGAGCGCCGTAAAGAGATCTGCGAGCGCAGCTACCGCATCCTGGTTGATGAGGTTGGTTTTCCGCCGCAGGATATCATTTTCGACCCTAACATCCTTACCGTTGCAACCGGTTTGGAAGAACATAACAATTACGCGGTAGACTTTATCGAGGCTACCCGCTGGATAAAACAAAACCTGCCACACGCCAAAGTTAGCGGTGGTGTAAGTAACATATCGTTCTCGTTCCGCGGTAATAACGTGGTGCGCGAGGCAATGCACTCAGCCTTCTTGTACCATGCCATTAAGGCCGGGTTGGATATGGGTATCGTTAACGCCGGTATGCTTGAAGTTTATGAGGAAATACCCAAAGACCTGCTCGAGCTGGTTGAAGATGTGCTGCTTAACCGCCGCCCGGATGCAACCGAGCGCCTGGTGGAGTTTGCCGATACCATCAAGAGTAAAGGCAAAGAAGTAGTACGCGACGAAGAGTGGCGTAAAGAGTCGGTTGAGTCGCGCCTGTCGCACTCACTGGTTAAAGGGATTGTTGAGTACCTGGATGCCGACGTAGAAGAAGCCCGTCAGAAATATGCACGCCCGCTGGAGGTGATAGAGGGCCCGCTGATGGATGGGATGAATATTGTGGGCGACCTGTTTGGCGCCGGGAAAATGTTTTTGCCGCAGGTAGTAAAATCGGCCCGTGTAATGAAAAAGGCAGTAGCTTACCTGCTGCCATTTATAGAAGCCGAAAAGCAACGTATAATTGATGCCGGCGGCGATAGCAGCAGCGACCGTGCCAATGCGGGTAAGGTACTGATGGCTACCGTAAAAGGCGACGTACATGATATTGGTAAAAACATTGTAGGCGTAGTATTAGCTTGCAACAACTTTGAGGTGATAGACCTTGGGGTGATGGTGCCTGCGCAAAAAATTATTGAAGAAGCCAAAAAGCAGGATGTAGATATTATCGGCCTGAGCGGTTTGATCACCCCGTCATTAGACGAGATGGTGCATTTCGCTAAAGAAATGGAACGCGAAGGCTTTACCATTCCCTTGCTGTTAGGCGGTGCTACCACATCGCGCATACATGCCGCAGTTAAGGTTGCGCCGCATTATTCGGGTGCTGCCATTCACGTTTTAGATGCCTCACGTAGTGTTACCGTGTGTAGCAACCTCATGAATAAGGATACCCGCGACAGCTACATCCAGAACATTAAAGACGAATATGCTAAAGCCCGTGAGGCCCATGCCAACAAAAAAAGCGACAAGCGTTTTGTAAGCATTGAGGAAGCCCGCGAACAGAAATTCCAGATAGACCTGGATAAGGTTGCTCCTGCGCCGACCTTCCTGGGTACAAAGGTATTTGAATCGTTCCCGCTTGAGGAATTGCTGCCATATATCGACTGGACGCCATTCTTCCATACCTGGGAGCTGCGCGGCAGTTATCCTAAGATATTTGACGATAAGTTTGTGGGCGAGGAGGCTAAAAAGCTGTTTAATGATGCGCAGGCTTTAATGAGGAAGATAGTAGACGAAAAGCTGCTGCGTGCTGATGGGGTTATAGGCTTTTGGCCCGCCAACAGCGTAGGCGATGATATTGAGATCTACACAGATGATACCCGCCGGCATTTGTTGACGAGGATACATACCCTTCGCCAGCAGAATGAGAAAGTGAAAGGCGAACCTTATTATGCCCTGTCGGATTTTATCGCGCCAAAAGAAAGTGGCGTGGCCGATTACTGGGGAGGCTTTGCCGTAACCGCTGGCTTGGGTTGTGATGAACTGGTTGCCGAGTTTGAACGCGACCATGACGATTACAACAGCATTATGGCCAAAGCCCTTGCCGACCGTTTGGCCGAAGCCTTTGCCGAAAAAATGCACGAACTGGTACGTAAAGAGTATTGGGGCTACGCCAATGCGGAACATTTGAGCAATGAGGACCTGATCAAGGAAGAGTACCAGGGTATCCGCCCGGCACCGGGTTACCCTGCCTGCCCTGACCATACCGAGAAGACGACTTTGTTTGAGATCCTGAAAGCCGAACAAAACGCCCACATGCATCTCACAGAAAGCCTGGCCATGACACCTGCTGCATCAGTAAGTGGTTTTTATTTCGCGCACCCACAATCAAGGTACTTTGGTTTAAATAAGATAAGCAAAGACCAGATAGAGGATTATGCCCAACGCAAAAACATGTCTGTGGAAACAGTAGAGCGCTGGTTAGGGCCGAATTTGAATTATTAGTGAGGTGCGGGTTGCTGGTGCGGGATGCCGGAGCGAGGAGCGGGAGATATTGGAGTAAAGTGGTTAACTAGGGGGTGAGAAAACAAGACATAAACATTAAGAATGACTTATACTGATTTAGAAGCTTGGAAGGAAGCTCGGATCTTAGTGAAGATGGTTTACGACCATATTTCATCTTTTCCTAAAGAAGAGGTATATGGCCTGCAGTCACAAATCAAAAGATCAGTAATTTCTATTCCATCAAATATAGCCGAGGGTTGTGGCAGAAGTCATCCAAAAGATTCAATGCGGTTCTTCTTTATTGCAAGGGGTTCAGCTTATGAATTAGAAACGCAACTTTATCTTTCATTAGATCTACAATTCATTGACGACACTACACTTAACGAACTTTTAGATAAACTTGTAAGGGTTAGGAAATTATTAGCTGGATTAATCAATCATCAAAAGGCACAGATCAAAGATTAGTCCCACACTCATAACCCACACTCGCACCCAAACACATGAAGATAACCGAACATATCCAGAACGCTAACGGGAAGACCTTATTCTCATTCGAATTAATACCGCCTTTAAAAGGCCACAGCATACAAGGCATTTATGATGCTATTGACCCGCTGATGGAGTTTAAACCGCCTTTTATAGATGTCACCTCGTTACGTGAGGATTTTATTTATAAGGAACAGGAGAACGGCTTGCTGCAGAAACTGGCGTATCGTAAACGCCCTGGCACAATTGCTATATGTGCGGCTATCATGAACAAATACAAGGTAGATACTGTGCCCCACCTGCTTTGCGGTGGTTTTACTAAGGATGAGACCGAAAACGGCTTGATAGACCTGCATTTCCTGGGTATTGAGAACGTATTGGTATTGCGTGGCGATGCGCGTAAAGGTGATTCGTCATTTGTGCCTACGCCTAACGGTCACTGTTATGCTACAGATCTGTTGCAGCAGGTAGTGAACATGAATAATGGCGTTTACCTGCACGAGCATTATGATAACATGATGCGTACCGATTTTTGTATCGGTGTTGCCGGTTACCCCGAAAAGCATTTTGAGGCACCTAACCTTAAAACCGACTTTAAGTACCTGAAACAAAAGGTAGATATGGGCGCCAAGTTCATTGTAACGCAGATGTTTTTTGATAATCAGCGGTACTTTGATTTTGTGAACGGTTGCCGCGCGGCAGGTATTAATGTCCCCATTATTCCTGGGCTTAAGCCAATTACATCTTCAAAGCAATTGATATCCCTGGCTAAAACCTTCCATATTGATATCCCGGAAGATCTGTCTGATGCTATCCACGAGGCTAAATCTGAAAAAGATGTAAAAGACATCGGTATCGAATGGATGATCAACCAGTGCAAAGAGCTGGTAAAATTTGGCGCACCTGTGCTGCATTTTTACACGATGGGTAACCCCGGCCCAACAAAACGTATCGCAGAGGCTATATTTTAGCCCCAACGATGTGTAATTGCGAGGAGCGGCAGCGACGTGGCAATCCCAAAGGCTTATCCCAACTTCTTTAAAGGAG
The DNA here is from genome assembly GCF_002288635.1 of Mucilaginibacter sp. MD40. Classification (GTDB taxonomy): domain Bacteria; phylum Bacteroidota; class Bacteroidia; order Sphingobacteriales; family Sphingobacteriaceae; genus Mucilaginibacter. The sequence goes on from NZ_NRSW01000001.1 coordinate 1,358,757, forward strand.
AGGAGTCTTATATAGTTATTTTCAAAATCCTTTCCCTTGGAGGGATTTAGGTGAGGCTATCGGTCGTAATGACGGTTGGTTCTATCGAATAAAAGATTCTTCGCTACCGCTCAGAATGACAGATAATATATAACAAGAACGCA
>NZ_NRSW01000001.1:1358923-1395496 GCF_002288635.1 Mucilaginibacter sp. MD40
GCGTTCTTGTTATGAATAATGGCTTATTAATTAGCTAATTCGGGTTTCATTTTTGAAGCGATAAGCACCGCGCGGTAAGCGTTTACAATACCACCGGTTTTAGACAGGGTAGTGAAGTCAACCTTTTCAGTTTTGCTGCCCGGTTTTAACACCATAGTACCGGTTAAAGGTGCAGCTGATTCCAAGATGGCTTGCTTCACCTGTTTAGCGCTCAATTTTGGATAGTATTCCAGTATGAGGGCGGCAACACCCGCGGTAATTGGCGAAGCGAAGCTGGTTCCGTCGGCAGTGTTAAATTCAGTATCCATATTTACAGAGGTTACTTTAACGCCCGGCGCAAATATATCCACGTTCTTTTTACCATAGTTACTGAATGAGCCGGCCAGTTCAGCATCCTTTTTAGCGGCAGAAGCACCCACGCTGATCACGTTGTCCAGGTCGGTTACCGAGCCATCCTCAAAAGTATCGTTCGGGAACTGCGGTTTTGCATCTACATCCTGGTTATCGTTACCGGCTGCCTGCACCAAGAGTACATTTTTATCGGCGGCATATTTAAAAGCAGCATCAACCCAGGCTTTGTGCGGTGATAGTTTTTTACCAAAGCTCATGTTAATCACACGTGCGCCGTTATCTACCGCGTAACGTATAGCGTTGGCAATGTCTTTATCGTATTCATCCCCGTTAGGTACCGCTTTAATGGCCATGATGCGTACATTATCCGCTACGCCATCAATGCCGTATTTGTTGTTGCGTACCGCGCCTATTAAACCCGCTACGCCTGTGCCGTGTTCTGCATCAGCGAATTTAAGCAGGTTGTTACCATAGGGTTTTCCGTCCTGTACGTTAGGGTCGTCGCCAACAATACGTTTGCGGGCATCCAGGTCGGGGTTTACATCGTTATTCAGTTTTTGCAAGTATTCGCTCAGGTCGTTAATGATCTTGGCATTGGTTTCGTTGCCGCCTTCCTGCTCAAAAACCGACTGCCAAACATTCTTGCTTTGTGAGATGGTATCATTGCTGGTAGTTATTTTGGCCAGGTCGCCCTTTTTGAAGGTGCCATCAGCTTTAAGGTTAAGCGCACGTTTCACATAGCCGCTGGTAGCCATCAGCGCGTTCAGTATCGGCTGCAATTGCTTCAGTTCTTCTGATGATTTGGTAACCGTTTGGTTATGGATCAATTTTACCTTTTCCCAGTAGGCAAATTCTTTTTCGCTGCCGGCAGGGGCCGAGGTAAGGTTTTCGTATTTCGGTTTTAAACGGTTGTATTCACGCACCTCTTCGGTAGTTTCGGTGAAATCGCATTTGCCGCCGGGGCCGCCTAAAAAATCCCAGCCGTGTACATCATCAACGTATCCGTTCTTGTCGTCGTCAATACCATTGCCGGGTATCTCTTTGGTGTTCACCCATAGCACGGGTTTAAGGTCGGCCTGTGCGGTATCAATACCGCTGTCAATAGTAGCGATTACTACCGGTTTGCTCTTTTTGCCTTTCAGGAACTGGTAAGCCTGGTTTAAACTGATACCGAAATAACCATCGGTTTTGAGGTCCATCAGGTGCCAGTTCTTTGGCAGTTCGGCAGGAGCCTTTGGCGCAACCTGAGCGCTGGCGTTTAAGTTTATTAATAAGGCCGCGCTAAGTACCGCGCCGGTAATGGTTTTGCAGATTTTGTGCATATTAAAAATTGTTCTTTTTTATCTGTTTTTATTCCTGTATCCGTCCCATGAATGGGACGGCAATGAATTTGTTTTATCTCCAACATTGCCGTCGGCCAGCCAACGGATTGTTTTTATTCCTGTATCCGTCCCATGAATGGGACGGCAATGAATTTTGTTTTATCTCTATCATTGCCGTTGGCTTCAGCCGACGGATTGTTTTTATTCCTGTATCCGTCCCATGAATGGGACGGCAATGAATTTTGTTTTATCTCCATCATTGCCGTCGGCTTTAGCCGACGGATTGTTTATTTGTAGCCCGTCCCATGAATGGGACGGCAATGAATTTGTTTTATCTCCATCATTGCCGTCGGCTTCAGCCAACGGATTGCCATTGTTTAATCCTGTACTTCATCATTGCCGTCGGCTTCAGCCGACGGATTAAAGGTCGAATTTAATACCCTGCGCTAAAGGCAACGTTTTTGAATGGTTTATAGTATTGGTTTGCCGGCGCATGTACACTTTCCATGCGTCAGAGCCTGATTCGCGGCCACCGCCGGTTTCTTTTTCGCCGCCAAAGGCACCGCCTATTTCTGCGCCCGAGGTGCCTATGTTTACGTTGGCTATACCACAATCGGACCCTGCCGCTGATAGGAAGCGCTCCGCTTCCCGCAGGCTATTGGTCATAATAGCCGATGATAAACCCTGCGGAACATCGTTTTGCATGACAATGGCATCATCTATATCGGTATACTTCATGAGGTACAAGATCGGCGCGAAGGTTTCGTGTTGTACAATTTTGTAATGGTTCTCCACTTCGGCAATACAGGGCTTAACATAACAGCCGGAAGCATAAGCCTCACCTTCCAGTTTGCCACCTTCAACAATAAATTTACCGCCTTCGGCTTTACATTTTGCTATAGAATCTAAATATGCGGCAACGGCATCCGCATCAATCAGCGGGCCCATGTGGTTATGCTGGTCCAGCGGGTTGCCAATTTTTATCTGCCCGTAAGCGCTCACCAGTTTTTGCTTAAAAGCCTCGTAGATACTTTCATGGATGATCAGTCTGCGTGTGCTGGTACAACGTTGCCCGGCGGTGCCTACGGCGCCAAATACAGCGCCAATGAGGGCCATGTCGAGGTCGGCATTTTCGGTAATGATAATGGCATTGTTGCCGCCCAGCTCTAAAAGGCTCCTGCCCAGGCGGGCGCCCACCGCAGCGGCTACGGCTTTACCCATGCGGATTGATCCTGTGGCCGATATCAGTGGTACGCGTGTATCATTACTCATCAATTCGCCAATGTTACGGTCGCCAATTATCAGGCAGCTTACGCCATCTTCAATGCCGTTACGCTCAAAAACCTGTTGCGCGATCCGCTGACAGGCAATAGCGGTCAGCGGCGTTTTTTCCGATGGTTTCCATACACATACATCGCCGCATACCCAGGCCAGCATGGCGTTCCAGCTCCAAACCGCAACCGGGAAGTTAAAGGCCGAAATAATACCCACAATGCCCAGCGGATGGTACTGCTCATACATGCGGTGCTCGGGCCGCTCGCTGTGCATGGTAAGGCCGTATAGTTGGCGGCTCAGGCCAACGGCAAAATCGCAGATGTCGATCATTTCCTGCACCTCGCCGTAACCCTCCTGCAGGCTTTTTCCCATTTCGTATGATACCAGGGTGCCCAGTTGTTCTTTGTTGGCGCGTAATTGTTCGCCTATCTGCCGCACAATTTCGCCGCGTTTGGGGGCGGGCACCATGCGCCAGGTTTTAAAAGCTTTGGCAGCGGTATCAATTACCTGGTTGTACTCGCTTTCGCCGGCAAAATAAACGGCGGATATGCGCTGGCCGTCAACCGGAGAGTGGATGTCTTTCAGTTGATTGTCAGCGCCGTTCCCCCAAGTGTTGCCTGTACTAAAAGCGGGGTTAATGTCGTTAATATGTAAATGCTTCAGGATATCTTTGATAGGTAAACTCATAATTGGTACTTTTGTCAAAGGTAAAATCTTTAAGGCAATTATTATCAACTCACCTTTTGCCGTTATAAACGCTTCGCATTTATTATCAGCTATTTAAAATTAACACCTGTTAATAATGTGTGTATGTTGAAAACTTAATTGCCTTATAGAACCTTATTATTGTAATTTGAACTTGTGTTTAACCGGATAAAGGCAGGCGCCTGTAACGGTAAGAATAGTGTTCTCTTAAATAAACTTGAATGGAAGAAGAATTTGAATTTGGTTTTACCGAAGATCCAAAGTTTTCGGTGGAGCGGTACGAAGAGATGATTCGAAATCATGATCAGTACTTTTTTGACGCGCAGGCGTTTGAGAACATTATCGACTACTACATAGAAAAGAACGACCCGGCTAAGGCGCTGCAGGTATCAGAGTATGCCCGTAACCAGCACCCGTTCGCGTCGGTATTCCTGGTAAAGCAGGCGCAGCTGCTGGTGGTGATGAGCCGCCCCGATGAGGCTTTTGCCGCGTTGGATAAAGCCGCCATGCTGGAAGCCAGCGATGCTGATATCTATATCATAAGGGGTAACCTTTACGAAAGCATGGAACGTAATGCCGAGGCGCTTGAAAATTATGAAAAAGCGCTTGACCTGGCCGAGGAAACCGACGAGATATTGCTGCACATTGCCTACGTTTACCAAAACATGGGCGACTACGATACAGCCATCACCTATCTTAAGCTGTGCCTGAAACAGAATATGGAAAACCAGGACGCCCTTTACGAACTGGCTTTTTGTTACGATGTGATGGATAACCAGCAGGAAAGCGTTCAGTTTTACCAGCAGTATATTGATAATGAACCTTACAGCTATGCCGCGTGGTATAACCTGGGTAATGCCTTTACCAAGCTTGGCCTGTTTGAGAAAGCGATAGACGCTTACGATTATGCCATACTGATCAAGGACAGCTTCGCGTCAGCCTATTTCAACAAAGGTAACGCGCTGGTTAACCTGGAGAAATATGCTGAAGCGATTGAGGTTTACCGCCAGACTTTTGAGTACGAACAGCCCAATGCCGATACCTATTGCGCTATTGGCGAATGTTACGAAAAGCTGGAGCAGATGGATGAGGCGCGCTCCTTTTACAAGAAGTCGGTTAAGATGGATCCTAAGCTGGCCGATGCCTGGTTTGGCATAGGGGTAACGCTTGATTTTGAGGAACGCTACTTTGAGGCGCTGCATTTTTACAAAAAAGCGCTTGACCTGGATATCGCCAATGCCGACTACTGGTTTGCCATTGCCGATGCGGAGTACAAACTGGGACACCTGCCCGAGGCGGAACATGCCTACGAAAAGGTGGTAGAGCTTAACCCGCTGGATGTGGATGCCTGGCTGGATTACTCCTCTATCATGTATGAGCAGCAGCGTTTGTTTGATGCTATTGAGGTAATTGCCGAAGCTATCAAAAACAACCCCGACGCGGCCGAGCTATACTACCGCATGGTAGCTTACCTTTTTGCCAAAGGGGAATACAACGAAGCGCTGAACCAACTGGAGATAGCCCTGGCTACCGACCCTGAAAAGCACTATATCCTGTTTGATTACCTGCCGCAATTGCAGGAGAACAAGGTAATTATTGATATTATTAACCGCTATACCAGGTAATCATTCTCAAACGGAACCAATAACCAATTATAAACTATGTTGAAGGCCGGGCGTATGCGCCCGGCTTTTTTTGTGGGCTTGTACGTAACGAAGTTGAAAACAACGGCTAACCGTACCTGTTGTTATAAAAAAGAGAAGATGATGAATCCGCCTGAAAGTTCTGCACCTAAAAATGATACCCCAAAGCAAAATATCAGCCCCGATCCTAAAGCTAAACAGGCTGGTGAGGGGGCGATAACTAACGCCGATGAAGCCGATAAAGTAACCAATAACGACGACGTAACTCCACTGCCTGAAGCCACTGAAACGGAACTGAGCGAAAGCGAACCCGAAACAGCTTCTAACGAGGATACGCATGTAACCAATAATGATGGTAACTCCGATACCACCGCGACGTCAGAAGAGATATTTTAGCGCTATATAGCCTACATCATAACAAAAGCGGCCCCTCATAAGGGCCGCTTTTGTTATTTCTTATTAGAGAATAACCAGGGTATCAGATCCGGTTCGGCAAAGGCCTTGTCCCAGCTGTTATGGTCGGTGTTGGGGTAAACGGTATAACGGGGCTGCGCGCCGGCTTCTTTTAAAGCGGCTACCACCACTTCCGAATGATCGGGCGGTACCACACTGTCGTTAGCGCCATGGAATATCCATAGCGGTACCCTTTTGGCGTACCTGGGTACATTGTTGGTATTATCGCCACCACAGATCGCAAAAGCGGCTGCAAACACTTTGGGCTTGCGGCGCAATAGTTCAAGCGTGCCCATGCCACCCATTGAAAGGCCGCCCACATACACCTGCTTTTTGTTTACATAAGGTTTATCCAGGAACTGATCAACCAATCCGAGCAGCGCGCTCATAGCCCTGGTAGGCTCGCCGCCTTCCTGGAAGTTGAAGATGCGTTTACCATTGGCATCCTTATCAATTTTTACGTTGCTCCAATAGCTGTCCTTAGGGCATTGCGGTAAAACTACAATAGCCGGGTATTTATCACGTATGGTATCATTCAATAACATCTCCGTGCCATAGGCCAGCTGGGCGGTGTTATCGTTGCCGCGCTCACCGGCTCCGTGCAGGATAACCAGCAAGGGGTATTTCATTTTAGGATCAAAATGGCGCGGAAAAAGGATGCGGTAGGGCAGGGTATCCGTTTTGCTGGCGTAAGTGCCCTTGTCAAAAGCCGAGAGATCTTTCTTTACTTGCGCCCGGGTATAAAAAGGCCATGCCAGGCATATAATACCCAGCATGGCTATGAATTTAATTTTTTTGATGTTCATTCAGATAGATTTGTACAGGTGGTTAAGATATACTTAACGTAAATTAAAGCCTTTCTATCTAAATATTCCTAAAATATTTAACAGCCCGGATAAAATGTTACCATTACCGGGCCGCTTTTTATCTACTTTTTAGCGATGGCGGTGCTGGTGAAACCCAGTTTATCCAGCCCGTTCTGTATCTCGGGGCAGCTCATGAATAATTTCCAGAGCAGGCCGCTGCGGTGGTTCTCTATCATCACGATGATAGGCCCCTGGTCAATAGCCAGGTATGATTTGGCATACCAGTTATGCGATTCGCTGAAAGCATCGGTAAAACCATATTCGCCCCATATCTTATCGCCCAGGTCATAATAAAAGTGGCGCAGCGCCTTCATGGAATATTCAGGCGTATAAGCGAATGCCGATAGCGCTGCCGTAGGAGTGATGACACCGAGATCATTATCCGGCGCATGGGCATTGTAGCCTTCGTAATTGTCGCTCGCGGTTAAGCCCCAGCAGTTCTCGCCGTAACCTTTATATTTTTTAGGATTATCAATACAATAAGCACGGTTAATGAGGGTGTGGTTGAGGTTCTGCTCCCAGTAGTCGGCATAGCGGTCCTTTAGCCCTTTGGGGTTAAGGCCGAGGAAGGAATACTGCGAAAAGAAAAGCGGACCGCCGTAGGCAAAGCCCAGCGGCAGCTTGTACCCATAATAGGTGTGCCCGTTCTTAAAGAAATCGCTTTGCGCCCAACCGCCGTGGTACACATTGGCGCCAACCGGGTAACGGTCTGACGATGCGGCAAGGATATAGGTGATCAAACACTCGTTAAAGCCGCGGATAGGGAAGTTCATGGCCCAGCCATAATTAGGGCTCCAGTGCCAGTAAATATTGTCGCGGCCATCACGGGTAAACCAGTTCCACTCCAGTTCGCCCCAGAGCGAGTTAATTACACCGCGTATACGGCTTTCCTGCGGGTTATCAGCCGTAAAATACTGGCGGGCACATAAAAGGCCCTGGAAAAGATAGGCCGTTTCCACAATGTCAGCCCCGTCATCGCGGCGGCCAAAGGGGATGGTTTCGCCGGTAGCGCCATTCATCCAATGCGGGAAAGCCCCGTGGTAAGCCTTAGCCTTGTACAGGAAATTAACGATCTTGAGCATACGGTTAACGGCCTGCTCGTGTGTGATGAATTTACGGTGATCTGCCGCTATGAGCGCCATAACGCCAAAGCCGGTGCCGCCGGTGGTAACTACCTCGTCGCCATAATCAAATGATTTGTTACTGCGCTCGCGTGCCATGCCGCTTACCGGGTGGCCAAAGTCCCAAAAGTAGCGGAAGGTTTGGCGTTGCACCACATCCAGCAGGGCGCTGTCGCTAAGGTTTTTGATGATGCCAACCGGTTTGATGGCCTCCGTTGCCGGAGCCTTTTTTTGCGCCGATACGCTCAATGTAGTGAGCAGTAGTATGGGTAAAATTAATTTGTATTTCATGGTAAAATTTTAATTATGGTAAAGAAGGACTTGTAAAGCCCAGGTTTTTCATGCCGGTTTTTATTTCCGGGCAGCTCATAAACAATTTCCAGAGCAGCTGGCTGCGGTAGTTCTCTATCATCACTACAATTGGCCCCTGGTCAATAGCGAGGTAGGAGTTCGCTACCCAACCTTTGGTAAGGTCAAAAGCGTCATAGAAGCCATATTGCCCCCAGAGTTTATCGCCAAGCTTGTAGTAAAAAAAGCGCAGCGCCCGCATAGACTCGGCAGGTGTGTAAGGCAGTGAGGAAATAGCCGCGGTAGGCGCTATTACCCCTACATCGTTAGTGGGTGAGCTGGCTGCATATCCACTTTCTATATCGCTCGCGGTAAGCCCCCAGCAATCGGCACTGTAGCCCTTGTATTGTTTAGGGTTGGCGATGCAATAGCGGTTGTTGATCTGGCTGTGCGCTATGTTTTGCTGCTCATAGTTCGCGTAAGCGTCGCTTAAGCCTGTTGGGTTAATGCCTAAAAAGGAGTAATGACTAAGGAACAGCGGGCCGCCAAGCGCCGGCCCCAGTGGTAGTTGTGTATTGTAATAAGTTGAACCGTTGCGCATAGCGCCGTTTGAGGCCCAGCCCTGGTCGTAAACTGTTTTGGGGATGCTGTGTGTGGGTGATGAGGCGGCTAATACATAAGCCATGAGGCCTTCGTTCCAGCCTTGTATCTTTAGGTTAATGGCCCAGCCTTTGTCCGGGCTCCAGTGCCAGTATAGCGCGTTTTGCCCGTTTTGCCTGAACCAGTCCCACTCTACGGCGCCCCAAAGGATGTTAATGTCGTTCCGCAGGTTGGTTTCATCTGCCGATGTAATATTAAAATACTGCCTTGCGGTTAGCAAGCCCTCCATTAAGAAGGATGTTTCTACCAGGTCGGCGCCGTTATCCTGCTCGCTGAAGGGTTGCACGGCTCCTGTAGCGCCGTTTAACCAATGCGGGAAGGCGCCATGAAAAGTAACCGCCTTATTCTTTAGGAAGGCGACCATTTTTTGCATCCGCGCCAGGCCATCGGCGCGACTGATAAAACCACGGTCAACCGCGGCTATTAATGCCATGATACCAAAGCCCGAACCGCCGGTAGTCACCACATCGCCGGAGGTATTGCGTTCACGTGCCAGGCCGCTCACCGGGTGGGCGAAGTCATAGAAATATTTAACGGTTTGTTTCTGCACCAGGTCAAGCAGTTGCTCATCGGTTATCCTCGGGAACTTATCCGTGGAGTCGATCCCTCCGGGTTTAACCGGCAGGGGAGCCTGAGATTTATTGCTTTTGCAGGATAGCTGCAAGGCCAGCAAAACAAGCATCAAAGTTTTCCAACTGTGTTTGATCATCACTTTTTTAGATGGCCGGTCAGAAAAAAGGCTGCCAGTTAAACCGGCAGCCCATACTCAAATCAAATGTTGGGCAACAGCCCTGTAAATTTATGGGTATTATTAATAACCCGGGTTTTGGGTTAATGTACCACCGCTAATATCAATTTCAGTTTGCGGGATAGGCCAAACCTCGTTTTTGCCTGCTTTCCATCCGCGTACACCAAATACCTCGGTACCACGGCCCTGACGGATCACATCAAAATAACGATCAAACTCCATCGCGAATTCTGATCTTCTCTCTTTGTAGATAGCCGCACGAAGATCTGACTGAACGGTAGTAGTCACCGGAGGCAGTATAGCGTTGTTGCCTGCACGGGCACGTGCGCGCACCTGCTCAAGCGGTACCAGTGCCGCAGCCGAGTTGCCTAACTCGTTATTAGCTTCGGCGTTCATCAGCAATACATCGGCGTAGCGCAATACAATTTTGTTTTGCTGTGCGCCTTCGTTAAAGCCCGATACATACAGGCTAAAAGGTACGTATGATTTTTGGTTGTACATGGGGTTATCGCCCTGTGCCGGTATCGCGTCACCCTCCGGAGTAGTTTCACCACGGAAAATAATGGTAGCGTCACGACGAGGGTCGCCGGTTTCATATGAGTCGGCCAGGTTCTGGCTTGGCACGTTAAAGCCCCAGCCACCACCTACTGAACCACGTACGCCCTGTACCTGTGAGTACTGTGAGTTAGATGCATCAGGGTTGTTAGGGATCAACTGGTTCTGTATCTCAAAAATAGATTCCTGGTTGTTCTTATGTGTAGTACGGAACATTTGCTCGTAGTTAGGGAACAACGAGTAACCCATGCCCATTACCTGGTTGGTGTAGTTGACTACATCAGCCCATTTTTTCTGGTAAAGCGCGACTTTGGCGTGCAGCGTTAATGCGGCGCCTTTGGTAGCATGGCCTACATCAACTGACGAATAGGTTTGTGGCAAAACTGCCGCGGCCTCGGTCAGGTCTTTTTCAATCTGCGCCCATACCTGGTCTTTTGATGTGCGCGGCAGGTTGTATTCTGACGCGTCTTTTGGCAGGGTTAAGCGCAATGGCACATCGCCAAATGCCCTTACCAGCCTGAAGTAAGAATATGCCCTGATGAACTTGGCTTCGGCCAGGTAACGGTTCTTAAGGGTTTCGTCCATGCTGATGCCCGGCACGTTGGTCAGGATCTGGTTGGCGAAGTTGATGTTCTGGTACTGGCCTTTGTAAAAGCCGCCTAACTGGCCTTCATCAGCCGTAACGGTAAAGTTATGGTAGTTGTTAAAGAAGGTAGCATCGCTGGCGCTGCTGCCTTTCTCCACATCATCAGACCCCATACTTTCCACAGCGATAGGCGCGAAAGCGATGTTGTTCCACTCGTGCAGGTTAGCATACATGGCGTTTACCGCCTTGGTAGCATCGTCCTGTGTTTTAAAGAACTGGGTAGCTGCCGTATTTTGGGCAGGATCAATATTCAGGAAGCTTTTTTTACAGCTCTGTACCGATATAGCCGATGCGATAAGGCCTAAGATAAATGCCTTATGCATGAATGTTTTTTTATTGTTATTCATCTTCTTATCCATTAAAAAGTAACATTAACACCAAAGTTGTAAATAGCATACAGTGGGTATACATTAGCATCTATACCACGGCTGCCTACACCGCCGCCAATTTCTGGCGAGAAACCTTTGTAGCCAAAAATGTTAACCGCGTTTTGCGCGTTAAGGTAGAGGCGTACTTTAGATACCCCTAATTTAGTAAGCGCCGTGCCAGGGAAGGTATAGCCTAACTGCGCGTTACGTAACCTTACGTATGAGCCACTTTCTACGTAGAAAGAGTTTGGTTTGGCGTTGTCTGTTTTACCTACGTTAACTGATGGGTAGGTATTTGATGTACCGGGGCCATTCCAGCGATTGTTGTAAAAATCGGCAGTGAAGTTCTCGTTACCAAAGCGGTAAGCGATGTTAGCGTTATACACACTTACAGCAGCCACACCCTGGAAATCTAAAGCAAGGTCAAAGCGTTTGTAGTTGAACGAGGTGTTTAAGCCAAAGTTGTATTTAGGCAGCGGGCTACCTAAAGCTACCCTGTCGTTACCGTCAATTTTACCATCGCCATTGGTGTCCTGGTAAATAAAGTCGCCCGGAGCCGCGTTAGGTTGTTTGCCTTTGGCTACATCAGCAGCTGTTTGGAATATACCTATTACCTTATAGCCATAGAACTGGCCGATAGGCTGGCCCTGCACTGTACGTGTTGCCAGCGAACCGTTGGCAATACCATCGCCACCCTGGTAGATAGGGTTGTTACCGGTAATTACGTTTAATACTTTGTTGTTGTTGATACCCAGGTTAGCGCTGATGCTGTAAGAGAAATCCTCAGAACCTTTATCTCTCCAGGTCGCCAGGAACTCGAAACCGCGGTTGCGAATATTGGCCTGGTTGCCGATGATAGAACTGTTAACCGTACCTAACGAACCGGCTACCGGGATAGCGAAAATAGCGTCCTGTGTTTCACGGTTGTAGTAATCGGCCTCTATGCTCAGCTTGTTATCAAGGAAGCCTGCTTCAAAACCAAAGTCAGACGAAACAGTTTTTTCCCAAACAATAGAAGGTGGTACTACGGTGTTAACGCTTGCACCAGGATAAACCGCCGGAGGGTTACCGAAAATAGCGGTTAGGTATGGGTCTGAAGCGATCACCTGTACCGATGGGTTGATAGGCACTACCGAGTTACCTACTTTACCCCAACTACCGCGAAGCTTTAAGTTACTGAATACCTTTTGGTCTTTCATGAAATCCTCATTGGTAACTACCCAGCCGGCACCTACTGATGGGAAATAGCCATAGGTATGATCGCCATAGAACTGAGAAGCACCGTCACGACGGATAGAAGCATTCAGCAAATATTTGTCTTTGTAAGCATAGTTCACACGAGCGAACTGTGACAGCGCACGGGTATAGATCTGGCTGCCCGGCGTAGCCAGGTAAGTAGCTACAGAATCTGCCGGGAAAGAGTTGTACAGGTTGCCGCTGGCGGTGTAAGGTACATTGTCGCGCTGCGCGTTTAGCTGGCGGGTTTTGTTTTGTAATGCACTGTAACCTAACAGGGCGGTAAGCCTGTGGTCTTTCACCTGTACATCGTAAGTTAAGGTGTTTTCCCATATCCAGTTGCGTACTTCGGTATGGTCAACGTTCAGGTTGGTTTTCTGGCTGAACTGTTTGAAGGTAGCCTGGTAAATAGGGGTGAAGGCCCTTACCTCGCGCTGGCTAACATCACCGCCGAAGCTGGTTTTAAATTTAAAGTGTTTAAGGAAGCTCACCTCGCCGTAAGCGCTGTAAGTAAAGCGCTTATTTTTGGTACGCTGGTTAAAATAATCAATAGTAGCCTGCGGGTTAAAATTGTTACCATCACCAAGGCCAAGTGGGTTAGGGTCACCATAAGTACCATCAGGGTTTTTAACCGGGATGATAGGTGCCGCCGCGTAAAGCTGGTGGAAGATATCGCCGCTTACATCTTTTGAATTATCAGAAATGCCGCTGGCGGTATAACCCAGTTTAAGTGCCTTGCCAACTTTAAAATCATTTGATAAGTGCAGGGTGAAACGCTCGTAGTTGTTGCTTTTTACAATACCATCCTGGTTAAGGTAACCAAAAGAGTAATTGTAGGTGTACGCATCGGTACCACCGCTTACTGATGCCTGGTGGCTTTGCATAAAGGCTTTGCGCAGTTCCTCTTTATACCAGTTGGTGCCTGTTCCATAGCTTGATGGGTTAGCTAAAATAGGCTGGCCGCCATTAAGTGCAGATAGTTCATTCACTGCGGTAGCATACTGTGTACCGTTAGCCATTTTTACCTGGTTGGTTACCGATTGTATACCCACAAAGCCGTTATAGTTGATAACCGGCTTGCCTTTAGCGCCGCGTTTAGTGGTAATTAAAACCACACCGTTAGCCGCACGTATACCGTAGATAGCAGTACTTGAAGCGTCTTTTAAAACGCTGAAGCTTTCGATATCCTGCGGATTAAGGAAGTCGATGTTATCATACCAAACACCATCAACCACAAACAGTGGTTTAGTGTTACCATAAATGGTACCTAAACCACGTATGGTAATATCCGGTGTTGAGCCCGGCGCGCCGGCGTTTACAATTTGTACACCTGCAACCTTACCCTGTAAGCCGCTGATGGCGTTAGGAGAGGCTTGCTTGGCTACATCAGCACCTTTAACGGTAGCGATAGAACCGGTAACATCCACCTTACGCTGGGTACCGTAACCTATTACTACTACGCCCTGTAACTCATTGGTGGCGCTTTGTAATTTAACATCTATCGTAGTGCGGCCGTTTACCGGAACGTCAACGCTGGTATAGCCAATATAAGATACGGTTATGGTAGCGTTTGAGGCTACGCTTAATGAATAATTGCCATTGGCATCTGTTTGGGCCCCGGTGGTGGTACCTTTAACGCCAACTGTAACGCCGATAAGCGTTTCGCCGGTTTTAGCATCGGTAACCTTACCTTTTACGGTAACGTTTTGTGCAAACAGCGCAGTTGAGAAAAAAGTAAACAATAGGAGTAACCCCGAGATTGTATAAATTCTCTTCATAGTGGATAAATAAGTTTATAATACTTGGGTTGATTGGTTTTGTACAGGGTTCGAAATTGCACAGATACTTTTTAGTGTACAAATAATATAACTCTACATTTATACATCATGTTTTAAGCGCTTTCTCAAAAAGGATAGGCCAAAAATATAAGCATATGATAATCAGTAAGATAAAATTACTTAGTGTAAAAAATACATACTACATTACTTTTTAAATATACCGCACCGTAATAACAGCCTGTGAGAGGTAATGATGTAGTGTTAAAGCTCTAATAAAAACTCGGTAAGGTTCTTATCATGTGGTAAATTGAGCTTCTTACGCAGCCTGTAACGGCGTATCTCTACGCCGCGCAAAGAAATGTTGAGCAGTGAGGCCATCTCTTTACTGCTCATGTTCATGCGCAGGTAGGCACAAAGCTTCAAGTCATTGGGCACCAGGTCGGGGTGCTGGTGTTTGAGTTTTTTAAAGAAATTCTCGTGCGCTTCGTTAAAGCTGTTCTCAAAAACGTTCCAGTCGCGGTCGTCGGTCATGCCTTCATCAATCGTCTTGCGGATCTTTTTAAGCTGATCTTCCGAAAGTTTTTTGCCGCTGCTGTCTTTAAAGTTATTGATCTCGTCGCTTATCTTTTGCAGCAGTTCATTCTTGTAAACAATATTCATGGCAGAGTTGGCCAGTTCGCGGCTCTTGCTGGCCAGGTCCGCCTGTAACTGTTCGTTCTTAATGGTAATGATATGCTGTTCATTGGCGGCGGCTTTCTGGCGTAGTATCTCTTCCTGTTCCTTTTTCATGCGATGCTGTATCTCCTGCTGGTGGCGCAACAATTTACGGCGATAGTAATACCTGATGAGGTAATACAGCGCGATAGCTAATAGGACATAGCAAACTATAGCCGCCTTGCCTGCATACCAGGGGGCCGCTATCTCAAAGTTGAAAGTAGTGATGCCCGAGATATTCTGGTCGTTAATTTTGGCGCGTACCTTAAACTGATAGCTGCCGGCACCAAGGTTGGTAAACTCTTTTTGTGTTTGCGGGCCCCACTCGCTCCAATGCCTGGAGTAGCCTTCGAGGTAATACTGGTAACGTATTTTAGCCTGCTTGTAGTAAGGCAGCGAAAAGGAAATGCGAATGTTGTTTTCGCTGTAGGGCAAGGTAATATCGGCATTGGCGCCCATTTCGCTGATGGTGGCCGTGTTGTTGGTAATGTTCTCTACCTTGCGCACCAATACGTCGGGTAAGGCTTGTTTATTGTCGCCAACGGCATCCCTGTCGTCCAGTATTACAAAGCCGTCATCAATACTAATGAGGTAGATACGGTTGTTAATGAGGCTGATGTTCTCATAGTTCTGCACCATTTGGCCGTTCAGCATGCTAAAGCGGTTCGAGTCGATACTCAGCTTACCCGGCACTGAGAGGTTGGCCAAAGCTACCCGGCCATGGTTAATAAACCAGTATTTATGCCCTATGGCCGCGATGATCTTGTTTGATGACGAAAACGTATGCAGCTTTTTATTGAGCTGCTGGTATTTGTAAAAATGGTCGGTAATATCATCATATACATAAAAGCCCGAGTCTGACGAAAAAACAATGCGGTCATCAAGGTTGAAAACGCCGATGTTATAACTATCCGGCAGACCGGAGCGCTTATCGTAATATTTTTGTGCAACGGCGCGTTTCCTGTCGGCAGAGAGGGTTACCTTGTAAATACCCTTGTAGGCGTGGCTCACCCAGATATGGCCTTTACTGTCCTGCTCCAGCAGGCGCGAAGGCTCGATAAACCCTTCCACCTTGTTATTGAGTACCCAGTTCCCGGCGGCATCCTTACGGTAAATGATAAGGCCGGTGTAGCAGCCCTGTATCAGCAGGCTGTCGTTTAGTTTTTTAATGGTCCAGCCGCCGGCAAGTGATGAAATTTTGGCAATGGTGTTACCGTTTACCTGGAAGGTGCCATCATTATGGCTGCATAGCAGGCGCCCGTCATGCATGGATAGTTCCCACACCTGGCCCTGTGAGCCGGGGATAAGCTTAAAATCAAAAGGCTGCATCAGGCTGGTGGCATTCCCGGGCTGCCAGTCGCTGTAAAAAAGCCCCTGGTTGGTACCCAGGTATATTTTGTTGCCGAAGATGATACTGGAATAAACGGTACCAAACCGTCCCGTTTTATCAAAATAAAAATTGAGTGGCGAGTTTAGCTCAATACGGTCTATGCCATTATCCAGCCCTGCCCATAGGTTTTGTTCACTGTCGGTATAAAGGCTTAGCACGGTATTGTTCTGCAGCCCGCTGGCCTTGTTTACATGCTGTACCACATTACCGGCGCCGTCAATCACCACTATGCCGTTAAGGATAGTGCCAAAGGCATAGTATTTACCGGCAACCACCACGCCGTTATTGAGCTGGTAGTTCTTTAAAAAATCATTTGCCTGGTTTTGCCATGGAGTAATGGTTTGCCCATCGTAAATGAACAGCCCGTTCTGGG
Source organism: Mucilaginibacter sp. MD40 (assembly GCF_002288635.1). Taxonomy (GTDB): domain Bacteria; phylum Bacteroidota; class Bacteroidia; order Sphingobacteriales; family Sphingobacteriaceae; genus Mucilaginibacter. Next base: position 1,375,416 of record NZ_NRSW01000001.1, read on the forward strand.
CGGTACCTATCAGCAGTTTTTCGTTGCCATACGGCAGTATAGCCAGTACCCTGCTGCCTAATTTGTCGCTGCCGTTGATGTAGCTGAGGCGGTTATCCTTTAGTTCGAATAGGCCGGAGCCGATTTCTTCGGCAAAATATCTTTTACCGGTCCGGAACAGGAACAGGAAAGGCTTTTGCGGCTTAATGACGCTAATGCGGCCATTGGTGTAACGGTAAATGGCCCCAAACGCCTGGAACAGCACCTGGTCATGATCTATATATATTTTCCAGATCTCCTCTTTAAGTGGCCACGAGTTTTTAGGTATGAGCGGCGTAAGGCTGTGGTATTTAAGAAAGCCCCTTTCATTGGCCTGCCAGTAACCAAACTCGCCAAAGCCACCCGCGTATATGCGGCCCTTACCGTCGGCAGCTACAGCGCGTACAATTAAGCCATTGGGCATACGGTTAAGCTGCCAGTAGCGCCCGTCAAACGATAGCAGCCCCTCGTTCCCAAAATACATTACGCCATGCTCGTCGCGGGTGATAGACCAGTTCTGGTTGCCCGACTGGTACTGGAACTTGGTGTAATTTTGTACATACGGTACCCCCACGCTTTTAATATCGGCGGCAACGGCTAATAAGTTTACCAGCAAAATGGCGCAAGAAAACCAGATGCGTTTAAGCATAAATACTTATGGGTTTACGTAACAAAAGTAAGTTTTAAAGCCTATAAAAAAAGCAGGGCCGCCGTTTTAGCGGCAGCCCTGCTTTTGTATAAAAAATATTTATTCGGCAAGTTGGGCCTTGCTTTTTTAGTTACGTTAACCGGTTGCGGCACTTTTACATAGTAGCCGGTGCCGTCGTATACACGTTTACGCGGGTGTGCCTTGCAGGCATCGCTGCAGCAGCCTTCCATTGCTTCGCCGCACTCATCGCACTGCGTAAAGTGCTCGTTGCACTCCGGGTTGGCGCAATTGATCATTTTTGGCGTAGTTTTACCGCAGTTGCGGCAGGTAGATATCACCACCGGGTTTACGCTGTTAACATCAACCGACAGGCGATTATCAAACACATAACATTTGCCCTCAAAATCTTTCCCGCCGGCTTCCTTGCCATATTTGATGATACCGCCATGCAACTGGTAAACGTTTTTAAAACCTTCGTGCAATAACAAAGCGGAAGCCTTTTCGCACTTGATACCGCCGGTGCAATAAGTGAGTATCTTTTTATCTTTATACTTGGCCAGTTCGTTGATCATGGCCGGGAAATCGCGGAAGTTCTCAATATCCAGTGTTACGGCGTTCTTGAATTTACCCAGGGAGTGCTCGTAGTTGGAACGCACATCCAGCACCACCACATCGTCGCGGTCCTTCATTTCCATGAACTCTTTGGGCTCCAGGTGTATACCGGTACGTTGCTTGGGGTCAATAATGTTAGGGTCGCGCAGGCCGGAGTGTACGATCTCTGATTTGTAGCGAACGTGCATTTTTACAAACGAAGGCTCATCCACCTCATCCACCTTGAAATCGGTTTTAGCGAAACGTTCATCGGCCAATACAGCGTCCATATAGGCCTGGCAAGCTTCGGGCGTGCCGGATACCGTGCCGTTCAAACCTTCATCGGCAACAATGATGCGGCCGGTTAGCCCCAGTTCTTTACAAAAATTTAAATGGTCGGCTGCAAATTGCTCGCCGTTCTCTATTGTTGAATAACAATAGTACAGTAGGGTGTTATACTTTGCCATAAGATCATCGATACTGCTGCAAACAGTGTTAAATGAGCCGCAAAATTAAGGTTTTTTGGTGAAAGGTAAAAGGCAAAACGTTTCTGTAATATTTTGATCCTTTTACCCTTCACCTTTAACCTTTCAGCCTTTAACGGATCCCGTAAAATATCCTGAACCCCTGGATATATTTTTTATCACCCGCGAATGAGATACCATAATCAACCCGGAAGAACAGGCGTTGGATACCCACATAAAATTCGGAGTAGTTAGGGTTGTTCTTTTCTGTTAGATAGTTGGCCCCGATGATCTCCTCTATCTTCAACTTGCGTAAGAACGGTATGCGGCTAAAGAATGCCCCGGCGAAGTTGTGCTGATAGTGTGCTTCAAGATAGGCATCGTTTGAGCTGAACTGGTAGAATGGTAAAAAGTGGAAGCTGCCGATGTACGTAGGGTCGAACGTTAAACCCTGGTTACCCAGGAAGTGATTGTAATCCATAAAATACAGCGTTTTGCGATTGAGGAAATCGCCGGCTGATATTTTGAACGACGAATAACCTGTTAAACCCATCTGTATGTGGTCCTGGCTAATATCTAATGATACAAAATCATAATTTACATCAGACCCAAACACGTTGTTAATGCCCTTGCGGTAGTTAAGTACCACCTTTGGGTAGCGCGAAGGCATAATGGTACGCCCATCCGGCCTGGTAAGGTAACGCTGGCCAAAAGTAAACTCCAGCGCTGTTTTAAAGGTTAAAGCGTTATGCTCGGGAAAAAGAAACGAGCGGTCATCAGCAGGCGCGTCAGGCGCAAGCGGGTTATTGGAGGTGTACTCCTTGGCGTTTGAATTAAAAATATGCTGGAACGAGGTGTTGTACAGCTGCCTGCGTTTAGAGTATTCGAGGCTCGAAGTCCACAAAATACCGTTCGCCAGTTCGCGCTCGTAACCAAAGTTGGCGTACTGGTTGCGGTAATACTTTACATAGTTGTTCTCATACAGCAGCGAGCTAAGCGTATTGAACCAAAGCGAACGGGTGCCCACGTTGTTCAGGTCCATTACTTCGGCACCGAAATTGGTAAATATGCGGCCGCGCTTAAGCGGGTCAAACAAATACTCGGCATGCACGCTGGGGCTTACCAGCTTGCTCGAAAACCCATAATGGAAAGATGGGGTAATGCTGTAATATTTAAGGTTATCAAACTTTTTGGTGTAGGTAACCGGCAGGTCTATCCCCCAACCCTCAACCGTGTTGTAAAATACGCTGCGGTACAGCGGCGGCAGGCTGAACGATTCTTTGGTGCGGCGGTTTTTGGCCTCGTAGCCAAATATGGTATAGCTTAACGGACTGAATTTGTTATTGGCGCGCTGTAACGAATCCAGATAAGGATCGGAGTGCTGCAGGGTAAATATGCTATCCTTTTTGCGGTAGTCACGAAACTCCTGCGGGGTTAGTGGTACCGGGCGTACCTCGTTCCAGTAGGCTGATGATTTGCTGTTGGCAGCGGTATCAACCTTAAGTACTTCGCCGTTAAAAAAGCCATCGGGGAAGGTTTGGTCTATTTTATAATTGTTATAAATGCCTAAATAATAACCGGCGAATTTAAAGCCCAGTACAGCTCCCTGGTAATTGTACTGGATAGATGCCGGCAGCCATACGCTATCCTTAACCGGGATGTATTGCTGGCTGATAGACAGGGTATCTATAAGGTTGATGTTATCGTTTTCCTGCGTTAAATAAATATCCGCGCTGTAGATGCGCCAGTCGCCATCCACTATGTATAAATAGCCCCTGAATGTTGAGGAATGTTTGGCTTTGGGCAATATGGCAATTTTGTGAATGGTGCGGTTGTTAGATACGGTAGTACCGGTAAGGCGGTAGCGATAATATTTAAAGGCGTTATCGGCCACCGGCGATACGAAGCCGCGGCTGCGCAAACCCTCTATGTAAAAGATGTTCTGATAGATGTTCAACTGCAGATCTGAAGCTTTGTTGTAGCTGAATGCCGGGCTGCCACCGGTATTTTTAGACGCGATGGTGATCTCCTTGAACTTATCGGGCCGTTGCAGGTTAAATTCAGATATCGACTCCGACTGGTAAAGTATACCACGGCCGGCCGAATCTAAATCGAGCTGTTTGATCACCGGGCTGCTCATTAATGATTTGGGTGCTTTGGTTAAACGCTGTTCGCCCTTAATGTATACCTGGCAGGTGTAGGTTTTAAACTCGTTCATGTGCCGTTCGCGGTTGGCCAGTACCTGGCGCATAATAGCCATGCCACGGTCTGTTTTACGGTTATAGGCAGCGGTGTCCTCACGGCTAAATATCTCGTCTTCCAGTTGTACGTTCAGGGTTTCATCATGGTTGGTAATGGTAACAGGCACCATTTTTTCGCGGTAGCCCACATACCGGTAAACAATGTTATAGTTGCCAGGCTCCAGCTTAAACTGGTAGCGGCCCTGTTCATTAGCCGTTGTGCCGTAGGTAGAGTTACGTATATATACCGACGTAAAAGATACACGCTCGCCTTTTGAGCCGGTTATGTAGCCTGTAAGCATATACTGCTGCGCGGTAGCAGCCATGCCAACAGTGCTGAGTAACAGTATTAGTAAGTATCTTATCATGGGAAATTTTCCTACATAATATAAAATAAGTGTTAAATGTTTGTTTTGCGCTATATAAATATAAAATGTTGCCATGGTAAAGTTCAATTGCTTGTTAATTCCTAATTTTACGGCTTTAAACAAAATAACATGTACAATACACTGCAACCGGTTTTACAAAAAGAACTTGCTGACATTGAAGCGGCAGGCCTATACAAAAAGGAACGTATCATTACCTCACCCCAGGGTGCCGATATTACAGTGCAGGGCGGTAAAGAAGTAATTAACTTTTGCGCTAATAATTACCTGGGCTTATCCGGCAACGCCAAAGTGGTACAGGCTGCTAAAGATGCCATGGATACGCACGGCTACGGCTTGTCATCAGTGAGGTTCATTTGCGGTACGCAGGATATTCACAAACAACTGGAACAAAAGATAGCCGAGTTTTTAGGTACGGAAGATACCATACTTTATGCCGCGGCTTTTGATGCCAACGGTGGTGTTTTTGAACCTCTGTTTAATGAGCAGGACGCCATCATCTCCGACGAGCTGAATCACGCTTCTATTATTGATGGGGTGCGCCTTTGCAAGGCACAGCGCCACCGCTATAAACACGATGATATGGCCGACCTGGAAGAAAAGCTGAAAGCTACACAGGAACTGCGCCACCGTATTATTGTTACCGATGGCGCTTTCTCTATGGATGGCACCATAGCGCAGTTGGATAAAATTTGCGCGCTGGCCGAGCAGTACAACGCCCTGGTGATGATAGACGAAAGCCATTGCAGCGGCTTTATGGGAAAAACCGGCAGGGGCACGCATGAGCACCACAATGTAATGGGTAAGATAGATATTATTACCGGTACGTTGGGTAAAGCTTTGGGTGGCGCGTCGGGTGGGTTTACCTCCGGCCGTAAAGAGATCATTGATATGCTGCGCCAGCGTTCAAGGCCATATCTGTTCAGTAACACTTTGGCCCCGGCTATTACCGGTGCGTCTATTGCCGTACTGGATATGCTGAGCGAAACCACCGACCTGCGCGATAAACTGGAAAGCAATACCAAATATTTCCGCGAGAAAATGACCGCGGCAGGTTTTGATATTAAACCGGGCGTACACCCCATAGTACCGGTAATGCTTTATGATGCCAAGCTGGCACAGGAGTTTGCCGCCAAAATGCTGGACGAAGGTATTTATGTGATCGGTTTTTACTATCCGGTAGTACCGCAGGGCAAGGCGCGTATACGTGTGCAAATTTCTGCCGCGCATGATGTACACCACCTGGATAAAGCCATTGCCGCCTTTACCAAAGTAGGTAAGGAGTTAGGGGTTCTTAAATAATTACGTGTTATATTTGTAATTACATTTTTTGAAAGCTGCATAATGCAAGAGAAAATAGATCAGTATACGGCCGATATTCTAGCTTTTTCGCCGGCTAACGCCGACGAACTGGAGGCCTTCCGCATAAAGTATTTAGGCACCAAGGGTTTGATAAAAGACCTTTTTGAAGAGTTTAAAACCGTCGGCCCTGAAGAAAAGCGTGTTTTCGGCAAGGTGCTTAACCAGTTTAAGCAAATGGCCGAAGGTAAATATGCCGAACTGAAAGAAAGTTTAGACTCAGGCGCTAAAACCCAGGACTTAGGGCTCGACCTTACTTTACCCGGCGATGGCTTTGAGGTTGGTTCGCGCCACCCGCTGTCATTGGTACGTAACGAGATCATTGATATCTTTAAACGTTTAGGTTTCGTAGTGGCCGAAGGCCCGGAGATTGAGGACGACTGGCATAACTTTTCGGCGCTTAACTTCCCGCAGGAACACCCGGCGCGCGATATGCAGGATACCTTCTTCATCCGCAAAGGTGATGGCAGCGACGATATCGCCCTGCGTACCCACACCTCATCGGTACAGGTACGTATGATGGAGAACGGTAAACCGCCGTTCCGTGCCATTATGCCTGGCCGCGTTTACCGTAACGAGGCCATATCCGCCCGTGCGCATTGCTTCTTCCACCAGGTAGAGGGTTTATATGTGGATGAGAATGTTTCCTTTGCTGATCTGAAGCAAACGCTTTTCCACTTTGTGCAGGAGCTTTATGGCGAGGGTACCAAAGTGCGTTTCCGCCCGTCGTATTTTCCGTTCACAGAGCCGTCGGCAGAGATGGATATCTCCTGCACCATTTGTAAAGGTGATGGATGTAACATGTGTAAATACACCGGCTGGGTAGAAATTTTGGGTTGCGGTATGGTTGACCCTAACGTATTGGAAAATTGCGGTATCGACAGTAAAAAATACACCGGCTTTGCCTTTGGTATGGGTATAGAGCGTATCACCAACCTCAAGTATGTGATCCGCGACCTGCGCCTGTTCTCTGAAAACGATGTGCGTTTCCTTAAACAGTTCCAAACGGATATTATATAACATGAGGCGTTTACTGCTACCGGTTTTATTGAGCATGCTGCTATGCGCGTGCGCTAAAACCGGTAGCGTAGTGCCCAGCGTGCCGGTAAACTTCCGGATACCGAAAACCGACCCAAGGGTACAGGCGCTTAACGCACCAGGTGGCGCGGTGACTATATCGGGAGTTGGGGTAGCGGGTATTATTATTTATAGACGCATTGATGGCAGCTACGCCTCATATGATCGTTGCAGCAGCTATCAGCCCGAAAAACAATGCGCGGTAAATATTGATACCAACGGCATCACCGTTACCGACCCTTGCAGCGGGTCCAAATTTTCGCTGGAAGATGGTGGGCCTGTTAAGGCGCCTGCCACCAAATATCTGCGTGCTTATCTTGTAAATACCACGCAATTTGAGATATTTGTTTCAAACTGATTAATGGAAGCCGATAAAATTAAAGAAAGCATTAAGCGCGCAGCGCAGGATCTGTTCCGTAAATTCGGGTACCATAAAACAAGTGTAAACGAAATTGCCAAACGCGCCAAAATAGCCAAAGCCACTATTTACAAATACTTTAACAGCAAGGAAGACGTATTGCATGTGCTGCTGATGGACTATATACAGGTAAGTGTTGACGAACTGATAGCCAATTCGAACGAACTGGATGAGGAGAGCCACCTCAGCAACCTCATCATGAAAACCTGCCGCCTTTCCTACACCGTTTGTAATGAATTCATCGGCTGGGATTTTATCCGCGAAAGCACCAACTCGCAGGAATTTTTAAAAAACCTCTCTAACGAATTGGAAGAACTCCTGGTACATTCCTTTACCCAGGGCGTAGGGGCACAGTCCGGCCAAAATTACCAGCAACGCATCCGTTTCCTCATCAAATGCAGCAAAAATATCGTGTTCAGCTTCGCGTTTACCTCAGTAAGCGATAGCGATGTGCGCAAGAATTTTGTGTCTTTCCAGAAAGAGATATTACCTTACTTGGTGAAGGCGGCTATACAGGTTTAAATTTTAATACATTTTATTTGGAAGCTATCTTTTTAATTATTTACTTTGAATATCAAAGTACTTTTAAGTGAAAGAAAGCGATATCCAAAACGACCTGACCTCTATCCGCAGCATGATGGAGCGTTCCTCAAAATTCATCTCGCTGAGCGGCCTTAGCGGTGTGCTGGCGGGTATTTACGCGTTAATAGGCGCGGTATGGGCTTATACCATTGTTTATGGTACAGGCGGTTTCTTTAGCTACCGCGATTATGTGATTGAAAATGTTCCGGCTTCGCCGGAGCGGTTGATGAAGCTTATAGGTATTGCTTTAGGTGTTTTAGTAGCATCCGTTACTACGGGCATTATATTAACCATACGCAAAGCCAGGCAAAAAGGCCAAAGCGTTTGGGGGCGTACCAGCAGGCAGTTATTGTACAACATGTGCGTGCCGTTGTTTACCGGCGGGGCGTTGATATTGATACTCATTTGGCGCGGATACTTCGGCGTGGTAGCCCCGGCGTCGCTCATTTTTTATGGATTGGCTTTAATCAATGCCAGCAGCATCACTTTTAAGGATATTCACTATTTAGGTATCTCTGATATATTGTTAGGTTTGCTGGCCGCTATTATGCCGGGCTACGGCTTAATTTTTTGGGTAATTGGGTTTGGTTTGCTGCATATTGTTTACGGCAGCGTGATGTACTTTAAATACGACCGGTGAAACTTCCATTTGAAAAACTCGACAAAGCGTTTGAGAACCGCCTGAGGCTCCAGATTATGAGCATCCTGGTGGTGAACGAGCGTTACGACTTTAACTCGCTTAAAGAGCTGCTGGACGTTACCGACGGTAACCTGGCATCGCACCTTAAAGCTTTAGAGAAAGAACAATATATTACCGTGCATAAAGCATTTTTAGGGCGCAAGCCCAATACCAACTACGCAGCCAGCGAACAGGGTAAACTTGCCTTTAAGCAGCATTTGGATGCATTGGAACAAATTATAAAACAGCAGAAATAGGGAAAGCTATATTTTTTTGCCTATTAACTTTGAAATACAAAGTACTTTTTAGATATGATTAACGAACAACAACCATCCGCATTCAGAGGATTTATGAACTGGCTCCAGGAGTCGGTTACTATTAAACTGGTATTTATTGGCTTTTTAATATTGGTGCTGCTGATACCATCAGCCTTAATAAATGACCTGATATTTGAGCGCTCGTCAAGGCAGTCGGCAGTAGTAAAAGAGATAGCCGATAGCTGGTCGGGCGACCAAACCATTAAAGGCCCCGTACTGGTAGTGCCCTACAAACGCTTTGCAAAGGCTATTGACGGTGATAAGAAGGAGATCACTAAAGAGATAACTGAAAACCTTTATCTGCTGCCCGAGCACCTGAAGATGGATGCCGCCGTAAAAGCAGACCAGTTGCACAGGGGCATGTTTGACGCGGTGGTTTACAATACGCAGGTTAAAGTTAGCGGTACCTTTGCCAGGCCCGATCTGGCCGCGCTTTTCCTAACACCCGACCAGCTATTGTGGGAAAAAGCCCGTTTAGAGTTTAGCATATCCGATCTTAAAGGTTTAAAGAATAACCCGGTCATCAACGCGGCAGGGCAGCACCTCAGTGCTGAGCCTACCTTTACTGCCCACCCGGTTTTTAACAACGGGTTACAGGCCAACATAAATTTGGGTACAGTAAAGGCAGCCGGCTTCGCCTTTGATTTTACGCTTGACCTTAAAGGCAGCCAGGAACTTCATTTTATGCATTTGGGTAAAACTACCGATGTATTGGTGAAAGGCAACTGGAGTACGCCGAGCTTTGATGGCCGCTATCTGCCCGATGAACGCCATACGGATAGCGCCGGGTTCAAGGCCAACTGGCGGATGCTCTACTATAACCGCCCATACCCGCAGCAATGGGTAGTTGATAATAATTTACTTACCGATGAGAGTAAATTGGCTAACGCTTCTTTCGGATTAAAGCTTCGCCTGCCGGTAGACCAGTACCAAAAGGTCACCCGCACCAGTAAATACGCCATTCTTATTGTGTTGCTCACTTTTATTTCGCTCTTTTTAACAGAGGTTATCCGCAAGCAAAGGATACATCCGTTTAATTACGCCTTGATAGGTGCGGCCCTGGTGATCTACTATACGCTGCTGCTTTCTTTCTCCGAGCAAATGGGGTATAATCTGGCTTACATCATCGCTTCAATAGCTACTATAGGGCTGGTGTCGGTATTCATCGCATCGTTACTTAAAAATAAAACCGCTGCCGCGCTGTTTGCGGTAATTCTGTCTATCATATACGTATTCATTTTCGTGATCATTCAGTTAGAAGACCTCGCGTTAATGATCGGTAGTATTGCCTTGTTTATCATCGTAGCGTTGCTCATGTATTTTTCGAGGAAGATCAATTGGGATAAGCATTAAAAAACATCTAACCTATGCACACAACAGATTTTTGGATAAGGCATTTCAAGGAAAATGCCCGCCACCAACGGATAAACTGGTCGCTTGCGCCAACCATTACCAAAGATGAAATAGACGAAATATTGCCATCGCTGCAAGCCTGGCAACTGGGCGAAACATCAGAAGGCGAGCACCTCATCGCGGCCTCCACCAGATATGCCTTTGCCCTGGGCGACCCTGATTATGTTGACGCCGTGCGCCTGTTCATTAAAGAAGAGCAGAAACACGGCAACAACCTGGGCCGTTATATTGATAAGATAGGCGAGCAGCGTATCAGGCAAAATTGGGGTGATACGCTGTTTCGCAAGGTTCGTTACCTGAATACCAGCATGGAGATATGGACGCTGGCCGTTATTGTAGTTGAAAGCACCGCGCAGATCTTTTACCAGGCGCTTAAAGATGCCACCCAATGCCGCTTGCTAAAACAGATATGTACTGATATACTGATAGACGAAGCGCCACATATTACCTTCCAAACGGAGCGACTGGCCATGATTTTTGAGCACAAGAGCGCCTTTTCAAAAGTCTGGCGCAAAATAGTGTACCGCTGGTTCTTTTATGGCGTATCGGCGTTGGTGTGGTTTGCGCATAAGCGGCTGTTTAAAGCCGGCGGGTTAACTTTTGAGCGTTATGTATATAAAATGCGCTATAAGTATCATAAGACCATCAAGGTGATTACCGCGCCCATAGTTGTAGAATTTGCCTGAACCTATCACCAGGATGCCCCGTTAGCCATTAGCGGGGCACCTTTTAAAAATTAAGAATGACAATACGATTTCATGAACTCGCCTATAGTTTAAAGATCTGGGCAACCAGCGTTTTGCTGGCACCTTTAATATGTTTCCTTATAGAAGCAATTGTACATAGTTCTGTATTTTTCAGTGTCAATGAAGCTCTTTCTTGTTATCCTTACATCGTTATTTTCGGCGGTATGTGTTCATTTTTCACGTGGATAATTTTTTTCCTTTTGATCAGGTTGTCAGTAACGGTTATTAAGAGCATACGGCTAATAAAATATGTTATTGCCGCTACCGGAGTGGTGTTAACCTTTTTAACAATATTAATTCCGGTATGGTTACTTTCGGATAGTCCGTTTGAATTGAATATAGCGATGATAGAACTACTTGCTGGTAACTGTATTTGTATAGTAGGTGGCTCACTAATTTATGAACTCTACACTATAATCTTGTGTGAGCCCTAAATTTAACAATAATTTAATCAGTATACCGATTTGGTTTTTGGTATAAATTTACTATGTTTGCATAGTAAATCACATCAGACATGAGTAAGGAATTAAAGAACTTTTCAGAATTGATAGACGAGCAGTTTGATATTGACATGGATATCGAGGTGGATGGTTTCTGGCAAAACATCCTCAACCTGTTCATTTGATTAGGCTAAAGCCGGAGCTTTTCAATGGTGTTCCGTTGGCTGAAGCCGACGGCAATGAACCTTGATAGTTTTATTATCATTGCCGTCCCTTTCAAGGGAAGGATATCAAATGCTTACCGTTGGCTGAAGCCGACGGCATGAATTGGCAGTTACATCATCATTGCCGTCCCTTTCAAGGGACGGACATTAAGCATTTCCTATTTACCGTTGGCTGAAGCCGGCGGCAATGAATAGGGTGTTTATCATCATCATTGCCGTCCCTTTCAAGGGACGGACATTAAGCATTTCCTATTTACCGTTGGCTGAAGCCGGCGGCAATGAATAGGGTGTTTATCATCATTGCCGTCCCTTTCAAGGGACGGATATCAAATGTTTACCGCTGGCTAAAGCCGACGGCAATGAATAAGACTGTTACACCATCCTTGCCGTCCCTTACAAGGGACGGATATAAATGCTTACCGTTTGGCTAAAGCTGACGGCTATGAATTGGCAGTTATATCATCATTGCCGTCCCTTTCAAGGGACGGATTCAAGGGACGGTCAAATGCAAGCTCTAAATCTTCACACTCAACAAATCTTAAAATACTTACCTTTGCAGTCTCATGAGTAGATCTGCAAAGAAGCCAAAGTTTTTTGAGAACGTAAGCGTTATAGATATTGCCGAAGAAGGTAAAGGCGTAGGCAAAGCCGATGATTTTGTTTTGTTTATTGAGAAAGCCGTGCCTGGTGATGTAGCCGATGTAGAGGTTTACCGCAGCAAAAAGAATTTCGGCGAAGCTAAGATCACCAAACTCATAACACCTTCAGAACATCGCACGCCTGCTTTTTGCGAGCATTTTGGTACTTGCGGCGGTTGCAAATGGCAACACATGACTTATGCTGCGCAACTGCAGTTCAAGCAAAAAGCAGTACGCGACGCGCTTACCCGTTTGGCAAAAATTGAAGTAGGCCACATGGATGCGATTGTGCCTTCGCCTGCCGACCGCTACTATCGTAACAAACTGGAATTTACTTTTTCCAATAAACGCTGGTTGTTTGATGGCGAAAGTCGCGACAACGAGCAGTTGGACATGAACGCCCTGGGCTTTCATATCCCCGGCCGTTTTGATAAGATCCTGAATATAAACCATTGCTACCTGCAGGCCGAGCCATCAAACGATCTGCGCAACAGCATCAACGCTTTTGCCAAGGAGAACGGCATCAGCTATTACGATGTAAGGCAGCATACAGGCGCGTTGCGTAACCTCATTATCCGTACGGCATTAACCGGCGAGATCATGGTGATCGTGGTATTTGCACATGCTACGCAAGAGGAGATTGACCTGTTGATGAACTACGTGGACGCGGCCTTTCCGCAGATTACCTCCCTGCTGTATATCGTGAACACAAAAATGAATGATACCATTTTTGACCAGGAGGTAAAAGCATGGCGCGGGCCAGAGTTTATACATGAGGAAATGCCCACCGCCAACGGCAAGGTGGTACGTTTTAGGGTAGGGCCAAAATCGTTCTATCAAACCAACTCCATACAAGCACTTAGGTTGTATGAGATCACCCGCGACTTTGCGGAGCTCAAAGGGGATGAGCTTTTGTATGACCTTTACACCGGGGCCGGTACCATTGCCAATTTTGTGGCAGGCCATGTGCGCCAGGTAGTGGGGGTGGAGTATGTACCATCGGCCATTGAGGATGCTAAGGTGAACTCGGAGATCAATAACATCACCAACACCAAATTTTACGCGGGCGATATGAAGGATGTGTTAACGCCTGAATTTGTGGCCGAGCACGGCAAACCGGATGTGATCATTACCGACCCGCCACGCGCCGGCATGCATGCCGATGTCGTTGCCCGCCTCATGGAAATTGAAGCGGAGAAAATAGTTTATGTAAGCTGTAACGCTGCTACCCAGGCCCGCGACCTGCTTATCCTGAAAGAAAAGTACGACACCGTGAAAATACAGCCGGTGGATATGTTCCCGCATACCCAACACGTAGAGAATGTGGTACTGCTCAAGTTAAGGAAGTAAGAGTAGAGAGGCATTCGCCAACTAAAAAAGGATGGGCAGAATATTGATTCAACTATTAATTATTCTTAACCTGAGTAAAACGATTTTAAGGTATTTGTAAACCTTGTCTTTTTCTAAAAATTCAGACAGTGGCTTATTGTCAACTCGTTTGTAAACGATATTGCTTACAAAATACCATAGGTATAACGAGCAAACGGCTATAATAGTAACAAAGAGGAATAGACCCAAAATTGTCAAAATAAGTTTCGGCATATCCGGGAGGTAATTATTTGCTATCCAAAAAATTAAAATCCCCGGCACCAGGAAAAGCACAGACATTGTTACCATTGCAGCAAGGAGGCAGGGAAAAGATGTGGCTACAGTAAAAATGATCTTTTTCGCCAACTTTTTTTCGATTTTATCATAAGCATAGGAATGCATATTACTAACGAAAGTGCGATTAATGCGATGTAAAATACCAGACCGAAAAAAAGCAGGAAGGTTGGCGGCATTTGTTAAACCATTAAGAATTGATAAATCAAGTAATTCCAAAGTTATACCTTTCTTTGGTTGAGGCAAACAATGGAAGGAATAATTACAAATAGAGTGCTTAAGTCCTCGGCCTTGCTATAAGGATAAAATTTTAGTAAAAAAACGAGCCGGCTTGTAGCGCAAGCCGGCTCGTTGGCGTAATAGATAGCACAATACTAATATTTACGGATATGAAGAAGATTACTTTTGCTGTTTTAGGGTTTGCCGCTATAGTGTTAACATCATGCTTAAAGCGTAATGATAATAACAACAACGGCTTTTATTACGACCCGTTTTTTGTAGCCGAGCGCAACGGCTTAGTGGTGTATGCTTACCCGGGCTCAGCTAAGATCGGTACGGATTCCATTTCGGTTTTCGGCGTTAGCCAGGAAGCGGGGGTGCGTATGCGTTTCAGGTTCAGGGATACCGGTACATACGTTTTATCGGGCAACCAGGCTAAATATTACCAGCTTTTGGGTAAAGATACCGTGAGCCGTTACAACATTGGCGCGGCCAATGGCAGCTCGGTACAGGTAACCGCTTATGATTCTGTTCATAAAGTGATAGCCGGCCGGTTCACGCTTAAATTTAAACGTACCTTCCCGGCTACATCCGGCGTTTATGCGGATAGCGTAAAGTTTAGCAATGGTAAGTTTGTGATAGCGCTGCCCCGCTAAACCTGCTTTAAGTTATTGGTTTACCGCTCATGGGTTTTGGCAAATAATTGTATTTTTGCCGCTCAAATAATTGAATTATATGAGCCAGCGTACAAAAATTAAAGCACTGCTTGAGAGCGGTAAAACCGATATTGATGTAACCGTAAAAGGATGGGTACGTACCTTCCGTAATAACCAGTTCATCGCTTTAAATGATGGCTCAACCAATAATAACCTGCAGGTGGTGGTTGATTTTGAGAACACCGATGCCGCCCTGCTTAAACGTATTACCACCGGCGCTGCTATCAGCGCTACGGGTAAACTGGTAGCCTCGTTAGGTAAAGGGCAGTCGGTTGAGCTTAAAGCCGCCGCCATTGAAATACTCGGCGACAGCGACCCGGAGAAATATCCGCTACAGCCTAAAAAGCACAGCCTGGAGTTTCTGCGGGAGATAGCGCACCTGCGTTTCCGTACCAATACGTTTGGCGCGGTGTTCCGTGTGCGTAACACGCTGGCTTTTGCCGTTCACCAGTTTTTCCAGGAGCGCGGGTTTATTTACCTGCACACGCCCATTATCACGGCATCCGATGCTGAAGGCGCCGGCGAAACTTTCCACGTAACCAACTTTGATATTGCCAACCCGCCAAAAACGGAGACCGGCGAGATAGACTATAAACAGGATTTCTTTGGCCGTCCTACCAATTTAACCGTATCCGGCCAGTTAGAGGGCGAGCTGGGCGCGATGGCGTTAAGTGATATCTACACTTTCGGCCCTACGTTCCGTGCGGAAAACTCAAATACTACCCGCCACCTGGCCGAGTTTTGGATGATAGAACCCGAAATGGCTTTCTACGACGCTAAAGACAATGCCGACCTGGCCGAAGCCTTGCTGAAATACGTGATCACCTACGCGCTGGACAAGAACAAGGACGATATCGAGTTCCTGACCCAGCGTTTACTGGAAGAGGAAAAGCAAAAACCGCAGAACGAGCGCTCGGAAATGACGCTGCTGGAGAAACTGCAGTTTTGCCTGGCTAACGATTTTGAGCGTTTAACTTATACCGAGGCGATTGATATCCTGAAGGAATCGACACCGAACAAGAAAAAGAAATTCCAGTACCTGGTTGAAGGCTGGGGTACCGACCTGCAATCAGAACATGAGCGTTACCTGGTTGAAAAGCACTTTAAAAAGCCGGTGATCCTGACGGATTATCCGAAAGAGATCAAATCATTCTACATGCGCCAGAACGACGATGGTAAAACCGTTGCCGCTATGGATATCCTTTTCCCGGGCATTGGAGAGATAGTAGGCGGTTCGCAGCGTGAGGAGCGGCTGGACAAACTGGAGCAACGTATGGACGAGATAGGCATCCCTAAGGAAGAACTTTGGTGGTACCTGGATACCCGCCGTTTTGGTGGCTGCCCGCACGCAGGTTTCGGTTTGGGTTTTGAGCGTTTGGTATTGTTTGTTACCGGCATGGGCAACATCCGAGATGTAATACCTTTCCCTCGTTTCCCTAAGAACGCCGAATTTTAAGTTATATAAAAACGCCAACCCATCGGTTGGCGTTTTTGATTATAAAGAGTTATAAGCTGTTACTTAAATATTATTTACTGCCACCAAACTCCATCAGGTAGGCCTTTAGGAAATCGTTTAGTTCGCCATCAAGTACGGCTTGGGCGTTGGATGTTTCATGGTCGGTACGCAGGTCTTTCACCAGTTTGTAAGGGTGCAGTACATAGTTACGGATCTGGCTGCCCCACTCAATCTTCTTTTTGTTGCCTTCGATGGCATTGGTGGTTTCCTGGCGTTTGCGCATCTCTATCTCATATAACTGCGATTTCAATAAACGCATGGCATTGTCCTTATTCTGCAATTGCGAACGCGACTCCTGGTTCTTGATAATAATACCCGATGGTTTGTGGTAAAGCCTAACGGCAGTTTCCACCTTGTTCACGTTCTGCCCGCCGGCACCACCCGAGCGGAAGGTTTCAAACTCAATATCGGCAGGGTTTATCTCAATCTCAATGGTATCATCAACCAGCGGATAAACATACACCGAAGCGAATGAAGTGTGACGCTTGGCGTTGGCATCAAACGGAGAAACGCGCACCAAACGGTGTACACCGTTCTCACCCTTTAAATAACCATAGGCAAAATCGCCTTCAAATTGCAGGGTAACGGTTTTAACACCGGCAACATCACCTTCCTGGTAATCCTGCTCGGTAACCTTGTAGCCGTTCTTTTCGCCCCACATAATGTACATGCGCATAAGCATACTGGCCCAGTCGCAGCTTTCGGTACCACCGGCGCCCGCGGTTATTTGCAATACCGCATTCAGCTGGTCTTCCTCGGCGCTCAGCATGTTTTTAAATTCCAGCTCTTCAACAGCAGTAACGGCATTGTCAAACTGTTCCTTCATTTCGGCCTCGCTGGCATCACCGCTCTGGTAAAACTCAAACAGTACGTTAGTATCTTCTACTATTGATGCCACCTTCTGAAAGGCATCCGTCCAAACTTTTTTGGTTTTTATAGAAGCCAGCACTTTTTCGGCTTCTTTAGGATGGTCCCAAAAATTAGGGCCTATAGTAATATCCTGTTCTTTCTGCATCGCATCGAGTTTGGTATCGATGTCAAAGATGCCTCCTCAGGGACGTTACTCTGTCCCTTAAATCCTGGATGTTTTCTTTAGTCATAAATGCAAATATAAGAAATTGGTACGCGTATAAATAAAAAGGCTTAAATCGCGGTGAGCAACCTAAGCCTTTTAAAAACTCTTTAACTTTTAATGTTATGCCATGCGTAATTGTTGCAACAGCGGCGCAATATCCATGTTGCCGCTCAGTTTGCTGAGCATAGCGCTTAAGCTAAAGTCGTTATTTTTATCTTCCAGTTTGGATTGTTTGATCATTTCCTGCATTACCGGCGGTATCAGGTTATGGGCAATCTCCGATGCCTTGTCGGCAGTAAGGTTGTAAAAATTGTTCAGCTTATTGGTAAAGCGGTTTACGGCGCTGTCAATAAGCGGGTTTTCGTAAATACCCGGATATTGGAAATATTTAATCAGGTCTTTCAATCTTCCATTATCCAACTGACCTTTCAGCACTTCAATGATGGAGCTGGAGGCATCATTCATCACGGCATCACGGTCTTTTTCCTGAATTTCGGGGTTGTTCATAACAGCCGTACCGGCGTTATTTTTTACCAGCATAAAGAGTTTTTCAAACATAGTTTTGTGTGTTAATGCAAGATTTATAAAATCATTACAATTTTTTAATCTTGTTAAAATTAGGTCAAAAATGCTGCCACAAACAAGCCAACAGGGCCGGTAACAGGCGAATATTTTACAAATATGACAATTCGTGTCAGTGTTAATTAAACACTAAGACTGCCACATTTATGTAAGCTTTGGCCCGATTGAAAACTTTGGTTAGCAGCCTTGGTTTATCTTATTACATTTGCTTAAAACTCATTTCCATTATGCTACCTAATATTGATCTTACATCTACCCAGGCGTATAAGTACCTTACCGACCACTATATTGATATAGTGGCCAAAAGCCTGAAAGAACTTTTTGATGCCGATAGCGAACGATTTGAAAAATTCTCGTTACAGTTTGAAGACATCCTGCTCGATTACTCAAAAAACCGCGTGGATGACGAAACTATAGCCCTTTTGATACAGTTGGCAAAAGAGTGTGGCCTAAATGAGGCAATAGAAGCCATGTTTAGCGGCGAGAAAATAAATGTGACCGAAGGCCGCCCGGTGTTACACATCGCCCTGCGTAACCGCAGCAATACCCCAATTTTGGTTGATGGTAAAGATGTAATGCCTGATGTGAACCGTGTGCTGGCGCAGATGAAAGACTTTAGTGAGAAGATCATCTCCGGCACCTGGAAGGGTTACACCGGCAAAGCTATTACCGATGTAGTGAACATCGGCATCGGCGGCTCAGACCTGGGCCCGGTGATGGTTACCGAAGCCTTAAAACCTTACAAGAACCATTTGAACCTGCACTTTGTATCAAACGTTGATGCAACGCATATAGTAGAAACGTTAAAACCGCTAAACCCGGAAACAACGTTATTCCTCATCGCTTCTAAGACGTTTACCACGCAGGAAACCATGGCAAACGCCCACAGCGCGCGCGACTGGTTTATTAAAGCAGGTGGTAAGCAGGAAGATGTGGCCAAGCATTTCGCGGCCCTCTCAACCAACAGCAAAGGCGTAGCCGAATTTGGTATCGATACCGCCAATATGTTTGAGTTTTGGGATTGGGTAGGTGGCCGTTATTCGCTATGGAGCGCCATTGGCTTGTCTATTGTGCTGAGCATCGGTTTTGAAAATTTTGAAGAACTGCTAACCGGCGCTCATGCTATGGACGAGCATTTTAAAATAGCGCCGGTAGAGCAGAACCTGCCGGCCATACTGGCTTTAATAGGTATTTGGCACAACAACTTCTTTGAGGCCGAAACACAGGCTATTTTACCGTACGACCAGTATATGCACCGCTTCGCGGCCTATTTCCAGCAGGGAGATATGGAGAGCAACGGAAAGCATGTTGACCGTAACGGCAAACATGTAGATTACCAAACCGGCCCGGTGATATGGGGCGAACCCGGTACCAATGGGCAGCACGCGTTTTACCAGTTGATACACCAGGGGACCAAACTGATCCCTTGTGATTTTATAGCGCCTGCGCAATCACATAACCCACTGGGCGAGCATCACCAGATGTTATTGTCCAACTTCTTCGCCCAAACTGAGGCCTTAATGAATGGCAAAACTGAAGAGGTGGTAATTGACGAACTGAAAAAAGCCGGTAAGAGCGAAGAGGAAATTGCCAAAATAGCACCGTTCAAAGTGTTTGAAGGTAACCGCCCAACCAACTCTATACTGGTGAAAAAAATAACCCCGCGTACGTTGGGGTCACTCATTGCCATGTATGAGCATAAAATATTTACCCAAGGCATTATCTGGGATATTTACAGCTTTGACCAGTGGGGCGTTGAACTCGGTAAACAATTAGCCGGTAAAATTCTCCCTGAATTAAAAGACGATGCCGAGGTAAGCAGCCACGATTCATCTACCAACGGTTTGATCAATCAGTATAAGGCCTGGAGGTAGGTATAAGAGAGGCAAGAGACAAGAATCAGGAGCCAAGATACAAGACAGCTTCTTCCTAAAAACAGAAAGCGCCGTGATAGCATCACGGCGCTTTCTGTTTACCACCTATGTCCTTGCGAGGAGCGACAGCGACGTGGCAATCTCATAGCAGGTCCGTATGCCTGTCCTATGAGATTGCCACGCTTTCGCTCAAGCC
>NZ_NRSW01000001.1:1395521-1893645 GCF_002288635.1 Mucilaginibacter sp. MD40
CTAAATCCTCTCCAAAGGAGAGGACTTTACAAGGCTGGCGTTTTAGAACCCTCTCCTCTGGAGAGGGCAGGGTGAGGCTTCTTGGATTTGTGTTTTTATAAGCCTCACCTAAATTCTCTCCAAAGGAGAGGACTTTGAAAAAGAACTAATTAGAACCCTATCCTCTGGAGAGGTTAGGGTGAGGCTTCTAAAACGCTTCCCCCAATCCCACATAAAAACCGCTTTGCCTGCTTTCGCCGGGGCGTTTTTCGCCAACGCCGTAGTCCATGCGTACGCTGAGGCCTTTTTGTACGTCAAAGAAATAGCGCAGGCCGCCGCCATAGTTGGGTTTTAGCTGGCGGGTATCAAAGTCGGTATGGAAAACCTCGCCGGTACCGGCAAAGCCTACAATGCCAAAACGCTCGGTAAAGCGGTAACGCAGTTCAGTTTGCCCGGCCAGATAATTACGGTCGCGAAAACGGCCGTTATAATAACCACGCATCATTTCGTCGCTCCCCAGGGCGGGCAGCAAGTAAAAAGGCGAGGCGCTGCCCGTGAGGTTCTGGCTTTGTATGTTAAAACCTAATACCAGCTTTTTACCCAGGCTAAAGAACTGGGCCAGTTCCATGTTCAGCAGGCCGCCATGGTAGCCGCTGCTGTTGCCAACACCATTCATGTAATTATAGTAGCTGGTAAACAGTGTGCCTTTGGTGGTATAGGTGTTGTTATTACGGTTATCAAATATTAAGGTAGGGCCTACGTAGAGGATATTACCGCCGCTTTTGTCTTGTATGGCAGGGTCGGTGTCAAATATGCCGCCCGGTTCCTTATCTGTAAAGCGGTAGTAGTAGCCGCCGCCCACCAGGCCGGCGTAAATATGGCTGCCCAGTTTCTTTTCGGCGGTAAACGTGATCCGCAGGCGTTTCTGCCCTAGTCGGTCGGCATCGGCTTTGGCGGTGTTGTTGCCAATGCCATAAAAATCAAACGGAAAATTAATGTAATTAATAGCGCCGGTAAAATGGTAGCGGTTGCCGGGTGTCCAGTAGCTGCTGCTCAGGTTTAAGCGGCTTTGGCCTTTGGTAGTAATGGTAGCGTAGGCGAATATGTTAGATACGCGGGTGTACCGGCTGGCCGTATCGGTATAAAACGAGTAGAGGCCCGAGCCGCCTATTTCTAAACCGGTTTCGGGTGCCGAGCTTAGCACGGGCAGCAACACAAAACTGGGGCGGCGGGAGGTATCTCTCTCAAAATACATGCGCCTAATAAATTTGGGTAGCAGGTGGGTTTGAGCGAAGGCCGGGGCAAAAAATAATAGGAAGAGCGCTATAAGGGTAAGATGTTTTTTCATGTGGTATAATGCCAAAGGTAAATGTTAAGGCATTGTTTTACCCGAATTTGTAATTTAAAATTCTGGTGTGCGCAAAATAGCTACTTTTGCAAAATAATTTAGAGCAATAAAAATGAGTACATCAAAAGGCCCTATTTCTCAGTTTATTGAGAAAAACTACCTGCATTTTAACGCAGCAGCTTTGGTTGATGCAGCCAAAGGTTACGAAACCCACCTTACCGAAGGTGGCAAAATGATGGTGACACTTGCGGGTGCCATGAGCACTGCCGAGTTAGGTATTTCGCTTGCCGAAATGATACGCCAGGGCAAAATCGACATTATATCATGCACAGGAGCCAACCTCGAGGAAGATATCATGAACCTGGTGGCGCACTCGCACTACAAACGTGTTCCAAACTACCGCGATTTGAGTCCGCAGGATGAGTGGGATCTGTTAGAGAACCACTACAACCGCGTAACCGATACCTGTATACCCGAAGAAGAAGCTTTTCGCCGTTTGCAAAAGCATATCCATAAAATATGGAAAGATGCTGACGATGCAGGTGAGCGTTATTTCCCGCATGAGTATATGTATAAGATATTGTTGAGCGGCGAACTGGAGCAGTACTACGAGATAGACCCTAAAAACTCATGGATGCTGGCCGCTGCCGAGCGTAACCTGCCAATTGTGGTACCGGGATGGGAAGATTCAACCATGGGTAACATCTTCGCTTCATACGTGATCAAGGGCGAACTTAAAGCTTCGACCATGAAAAGCGGTATCGAATACATGGCATGGCTGGCTGATTGGTATGTGAAAAACTCGGAAGGGAAGGGGATAGGTTTCTTCCAGATAGGCGGTGGTATTGCCGGTGATTTCCCTATTTGCGTAGTACCAATGCTTTACCAGGATATGGAAATGGAGAACATCCCGTTCTGGAGCTATTTCTGCCAGATATCTGATTCAACTACATCTTATGGTTCTTATTCAGGCGCGGTGCCTAATGAGAAAATTACCTGGGGCAAGCTGGATATAGATACCCCTAAATTTATTGTAGAAAGTGATGCTACCATTGTAGCGCCATTGATATTCGCCTGGATATTGGGCCAATAATTAGAACGATTCGTATCTGATACAACAAAGCCCTTAAATTTTAAGGGCTTTGTTGTTTTAAGGCTATCCTATAGATAATATTCAGACGGCTTTTGCGGTGTTCCAAAAGCGTTCCGTTACAGTTTCCAAAAGCGTTCCGCACGGAACGCTTTTGACTTTTAGTTAAGGGCTTATTTATTAGGCGTTTACAGCAGCTACTTGTAGCCGGCCTTACGTTATATGCGCGTTTAGTTGTCTGTTAATTTATTAGTATTCAATATGTTCCGTTTGTCCCATTTTTCTATAGTACTTTAGTGGAACGCCGGTAAGTGCGGGGGATGAATTTGCCTTCGATCATCACAAAAGCTAAAACTAAACAAGGCTTATCAGGTTATTTACCGGGCTTTTGGGTATACCAACAAGGAGCGACCAAATCGCTTTACAGATATTAAAAGAATTATTTATTTAAAAAAATGCTTCTGACCATCATTTTTTTTGTTCTAAATCAATGGAATATCAAAAAAGCCATTTAAGCAAGTTTCAGGCGGTTTTCAGTTCAATTTAGAACGATTATAAATTAGATATTGGTGTCATTATATTGTCAGCGATAGTGTATAAAGTTATACTTTTGTGCCTGAAAAAGTGGCTAAAACATACATCAACACTACGGTTTAACACTTAAAATAAAAACTTATTTAGCATAAATACACTTTATGAGAAATATCTCATTGATTCTTAAACAGTTTTCAAGGTCGGTTTTACTGGTTGCCGGTTTGGCTGTTTGTGGGTTTAGCGCCCATGCACAGGCAGATGCCGCCAAAGGTGAAGCTTTATTCAAGGCCAAATGTACGGCATGTCATAAAATTGATGTGCGTATGACCGGCCCGGCCTTAGGTCCGCAGCTTACTCAGGAAACCGATGACGCTTATCTTACCAAGTGGATTCAGAATAACCAGGCGTTAATCGCTGCAAAAAATCCAAAAGCGTTAAAGATCTACAACGAGTTTAACCAGGCCGGCATGACCGTGTTCTCTGAGTTAAGCGATGCCGATGTAGGTAACATTATTACCTATGTACGCACCGAGTGGAAAAAAATGCAGGATGAGAAAGCGAAAGCTCCTGCCGGTGGTAGCGCAACTACAGAAGATCAGGGCCCAAGCTCGGTGATCATCTGGGGTTTACTGGGTGTTATCGTTATCGCTTTCATCGTTATCCTTGTTTTAAACAAAGTTATCGCAACTCTTGAGCGTTTATTGCTTAACAAAGGCGGTGTAGCTTTAATTGAAGAAAGCGAAGATGATGAAGCGGCTAAAGCAAAAGCTAACCGCGCGGAAGTATTCAAAAAGCTGATCAAGAATAAGAAACTGGTATTCTTTGTAGTGCTTTGCGGTACCATCGCTTTAGGTAGCTGGCAGTGGGTAACCATGTGGAATACCAACGTACACCAGGGTTATCAGCCGGTGCAGCCTATTAAATACTCTCACGAGTTGCACGCTGGTGCCATGAAGATCGAGTGCCAGTATTGCCACGTAGCGGCTTTCAAAGGTAAAAACGCTTCGATCCCGTCATTGAACATCTGTATGAACTGCCACAAATCAGTTAAAACAGAATCGCCTGAGATCCACAAGATCTATGACGCGCTGGGTTATGATCCTAATACAGCTAAATACGATAGCACTAAAGCTAAACCAATACAGTGGGTACGTATACACAACCTGCCGGACCTGGCTTACTTTAACCACTCACAACACGTTAAGGTTGGTGGTATCAAATGCCAAACCTGCCACGGCCAGGTACAGGAGATGAAAGAGGTTTACCAATACTCTCCGCTTACCATGAAGTGGTGTATACAGTGCCACAGACGTACCGAAGTTAACGGTAAAGGTAACGCTTACTATGACAGCATACTTGCCGCTCATGACAAGATCAAGAAAGGCGAAAAAGTTACCGCGGCCGTATTAGGTGGTATCGAGTGCGCTAAGTGCCATTATTAATTCATCAAGAACGTAGCATTACAGTTTATATAACGTAAATGGATAGCAATAAAAAATACTGGAAAGGTTTAGAAGAACTAAACAATACACCAGAATTTGTTGAGAAAAACAGACACGAATTTGCCGAGCCCATTCCTATCGAGGAAGTGCTGAGCGGTGGTGGCTTATCAGCCAAAACCCCTCGCCGCGATTTCCTGAAGGCATTAGGCTTTGGTGTGGGTGCGGTTACTTTAGCGGCTTGCCAAAAAGTACCTGTACACAAATCCATCCCATACTTAATTAAACCAGAAGAGGTAACTCCGGGTGTAGCCAACTACTATACCTCTACTTTTGAAGGTAACGCCATCCTGGTTAAAACACGTGAAGGTCGCCCTATTAAAGTAGAAGGTAACCCGAATGACCTGTTATCAAAAGGCGGTTTGAGCGCCCAGGCACAGGCTTCAGTACTTGACCTTTATGATAATACCCGTGTGCAGGACCCTATGATGGATGGTTCTACAACAGGTTGGGCACAGGTTGATGCTTTTGTAAAAAGCGAGCTTGCAGCTATTGCGGCTGCCGGTAAAACCATCAGCATTGTATCGGCTACCAAATCAAGCCCGTCTACACAGGCTGTTATTGCTGATTTCATTACCAAATACCCTACCGCTAAGCATGTAACTTATGACGCGGTATCTTACACTGGTATCATTAAAGCTAACCAAAACAGCTTTGGTAAAGCGGTATTGCCTCATTACAATTTTGATAAAGCTGACGTGATTGTAAGCTTCGGCGCTGATTTTCTGGGTACCTGGATCTCTGGCGAAGAGTTTACACGCCAATATGTATCTAACAGGAACGGCAAATCTCTTGAAGAGAAAAAAATGTCGCGCCACATACAATTTGAGAGCGGCATGAGCATGACCGGTACTAACGCCGATGCCCGTATCGCTATAAAACCTTCAGAAGAAGGCTTGGCACTGGTTAACCTGTACAACGCTATCAGCGGTACTACTTTACCAGGCTCTAAAAAATTAACTACTCCTAATGCCGATAAGGTAATTACACTTGTAGCAAAAGAATTGCTTGCTGCCAAAGGCCGCGCGTTAGTTGTTTGCGGTTCAAATGATGTAGCTACACAGGTGCTGGTAAATGCTATTAACTCACTGTTAGGCAGCTACGGTACTACTATTGACCTGGATAACCCATCTCGCCAGTACGCTGGTAACGATAGCGATATTGTTGACTTTATTGCTGCAGCAAAACGCGGCGATGTAGGTGCGGCAATATTCCTGGATGCTAACCCGGCTTATGACTACCATTCTGCAGATGCGGTTAAAGAGGCCTTAAAGAAAGTTCGTTTAAAAGTATCTTTCTCAGACCATGCTGATGAAACTGCAGCGCTTTGTAATGTAGTTGCGCCTAATCACCATTACCTGGAATCATGGGGTGATGATAGCGTAATTGAAGGATATTACACCGTAATGCAGCCGGCTATTAACCCGGTATACAATACCCGCCAGGCCGAAACCAGCTTATTGATCTGGAGCGACAACGCGGTTAAAGATTACTACACTTACGTTAGAAATAACTGGAATACTAAATTATTGGCTATCGGCGGCCTTTCTGGCCAGGCTG
Source organism: Mucilaginibacter sp. MD40 (assembly GCF_002288635.1). Lineage (GTDB taxonomy): Bacteria > Bacteroidota > Bacteroidia > Sphingobacteriales > Sphingobacteriaceae > Mucilaginibacter. The sequence goes on from NZ_NRSW01000001.1 coordinate 1,401,532, forward strand.
GTTGGGAAACACTTTTACAAACAGGTTTTGTAAAAGCTGCTCCTAAAACAGCTGGTACCTATAGCTTTAACCTTGACCTGAACGCGGTTGCTCAAACCATTTTGAGCCAAAGCGCTAAACTGGCCGAAGGTGTAAGTGTTGACGGTAAGAAATTTGAATTACAGGTTTACCAGAATAACGCTATGCGCGATGGTAAACGTGCCAATAACCCATGGTTACAGGAGCTTCCTGATCCGGTATCTAAAGTTACCTGGGATAACTTTGTGGCCATGTCTGCCACAGATGTTAAAAAATTAGGTTTGGATGAGTTTGGCGTAGTAAAAGTAACTGCTAATGGTTATACTGTTGAACTGCCTGTACTTTCACAACCGGGTCAGGCACAGGGTACTATATCTATAGCTGTAGGTTACGGCCGTACAGCAGCGGGTAAAGTAGGTAACAACGTAGGGAAAAACGCTTATCCGTTCTACAGCTTCCGTAATGGTACGTTCCAAACTACCGCGCAGGCTGCTTTAGAGGTAACCGGCGATGTGTTCCCGTTATCACAAACACAAACACACCACTCATACGAAGGCCGTAACGTTATCCGCGAAACTTCTTTCGCTGAATACAAAAAGAACCCTGCTTCGGGCAAACACGAAGAAGGCGAACACAAGAAATACGACCTTTGGGAAAATACCAATAACGACCGCATCCACGCGCGCCCTGTTTATGACTGGGTAATGGCTATTGACCTGAATGCTTGTACCGGTTGCGGTGCCTGCGTTGTAGCTTGTAGCGCCGAAAATAACGTGCCTGTTGTTGGTAAAGAAGAAGTAGGCCGCCGTCGTGAGATGCACTGGATACGTATTGACCGCTATTATAGCTTTAATAACGACAGTGTGCATGGTGGTGTAACTAAAGAGAAAGAAATTGACAAGCTGGACAACTATGATAACGTTACTGTTGTTCACCAGCCAATGCTTTGCCAGCACTGCGACCACGCACCTTGCGAAACGGTGTGCCCGGTATTAGCAACTGTACACTCATCAGAAGGCTTAAACCAAATGGCTTATAACCGTTGCGTAGGTACACGTTATTGCGCTAACAACTGCCCATATAAAGTACGCCGCTTTAACTGGTTTAACTACTGGAACGATTCTCGTTTTGATAACTACCTGAACAATGAGCATACTCAATTGGTGTTAAACCCTGATGTTACTACACGTTTCCGTGGGGTAATGGAAAAATGCTCAATGTGCGTACAACGTATACAGGCAGGTAAGCTGAAAGCTAAAATGGAGAAACGTCCGCTGCAGGATGGTGAAATTAAAATGGCTTGCCAGCAAACCTGCTCGGCTAATGCTATCATCTTCGGTAACAGGAATGACAAAAACTCTGAAGTGTACAAAGCACTGCAAAGCGAAAGAACATACTATGTACTTGAAGAGCTTAACGTACAACCGGGTATTGGTTACCAGGTAAAAGTTAGAAACACCGGAACTGAAACAACATTGGCTTAAATTTTACAACGAGATATATCATAACATATGGCTCATCATCATGAATCGATAATCAGGGAACCGTTAATGACAGGCAAGGACATGACCTATGCCCGTATCACTAACGAGATTTTGTTACCTGTAGAGAATAAACCAAACAAAGCCTGGTGGATCGGCTTCGTAGTATCTGCATTAGGCGCTTTGTTATGGGTAGTATCCATCAGCTTAACCTTTTGGTATGGTTTGGGCGAGTGGGGCTTAAACAAAACTGTAGGCTGGGCATGGGACATCACCGGTTTCGTATGGTGGGTAGGTATCGGTCACGCCGGTACGCTTATCTCGGCGGTGTTATTGATCTTCGGCCAAAACTGGCGTAACTCTATTAACCGTTCTGCCGAGGCGATGACCATCTTCGCGGTAATTTGCGCCGCCACATACATTGTAGCGCACATGGGCCGCCCCTGGTTAGCTTACTTTACCTTACCACTGCCAAACCAGTACGGTTCACTTTGGGTAAACTGGAACTCGGCGCTGATGATGGACGTGTTCGCGATCTCAACATACTTCTCCGTATCATTATTATTCTGGTATACTGGTTTGTTGCCTGATATCGCTTCTATCCGCGACCGCGCTAAAGGCTTACGTCGCCGTATATATTCTATACTGTCATTCGGCTGGACAGGTTCATTAAAAACCTGGCAGCGTTTCGAGACCGTGTCATTGATCCTGGCCGGTATCTCTACCCCATTGGTACTTTCGGTACACACCATCGTATCTTTCGACTTTGCTACATCACTGGAACCAGGATGGCACACTACCATCTTCCCTCCATACTTCGTTGCGGGTGCTATCTTCTCAGGTTTCGCTATGGTGCAAACCCTGTTACTGGTAACCCGTAAAGTATTAGGCCTGGAGAACTATATCACCATGTTCCACATCGAATCGATGAATAAGATCATCATGCTTACCGGTTCAATTGTGGGTGTGGCTTACATCACCGAGTTCTTTATTGCATGGTACTCACAGGTTGAGTACGAGCAATACGCTTTCATTAACCGTGCAACCGGTCCGTACTGGTGGGCGTACTGGAGCATGATGAGCTGTAACGTAATTTCTCCTCAGCTTTTCTGGTCAAGCAAGCTGCGCAGAAGCATTCCATTCTCATGGGCGCTTTCAATTGTGGTAAACATCGGTATGTGGTTTGAGCGTTTCGTAATTATCGTAACCTCACTACACCGCGACTATATCCCTTCAAGCTGGGCTATGTTCTATCCAACCTGGGTTGACGTAGGCGTATTCATTGGTTCAATAGGCGTGTTCTTCACCCTGTTCCTGTTGTTCATCCGCGTATTGCCTTCAGTAGCTATCGCCGAGGTGAAACTGTTGCTGAAAACTGCAAGTGAGCAGGCTAAAATGAAACAGATAAAAGAAGGTCACCTGGAACCTGCTGAAGTTCAGTATTACAAAGAGTCGTTAACCAAGTATGACAGCGTTGATATGGCTGACTACGAAAAAGTATAATCATGAGCAAGACTAAATTTATATTGGGCTGTTTTGATGATCCTGACAACATGATGCAGGGCATCACCAACTTACAAAAGAATAGCGTACCTATTTATGACGTTTACACCCCAATGCCTATACATGGTATTGAGGCTAAAATGGGCGTTAAGGATTCACGCTTGGGTTACGCTGCGTTTTGCTTTGGTTGCCTTGGTGCTACCGTAATATTCAGCATTGTGTATTATACCCTGGTGCACGATTGGCCACAAAATATTGGTGGTAAACCAAGCTTTGCCATGCCTGACTTTGTACCATTCACTTTTGAGTGGACCATATTATTCACCGCGTTTGGTATGACGATCACCTTTTTTGCAGCTACGCACCTTTTCCCCGGCCGTGCGCCGCGTGTGATGGACCTGCGTGCTACTGACGACCGCTTTATTATAGCAGTTGACGCGAAAGGTAACATCCCTCATGACGATATTACTAATTTATTAAAAGAAGCAGGAGCTGTAGAAGTTAAGCATAACGAAAGGAAATATGTTAGCTATGAATAAAATTAAAGTATTGGGCACAACAGCTTTTGTTATTGCTGCATCAATAATAATTACATCGTGCAAGGATAAGCGCAGCACAGGTTGGGAGTATGCTCCTAACATGTATGAGCACACCGCTTATGAGTACGACCAACCTAACAATAACTTTAAGGATGGCAAAACCGCGCAGGTGCCGCCTGCAGGTACCATTCCGGTAGGCTTTAAACGCTTTGATTATCCTAATACCAAAGACGGTTATGAACTTGCCGGTACGGAAGTGAAAAATCCGCTGGCCGCAACACAAGGTAACCTGGAAGACGGTAAAAAGCTGTTCACTACCTTTTGCTCGCCTTGCCATGGTATAAACGGCCAGGGTGATGGTTTAGTTGTACAGCACGGATATCCGCCACCGCCATCATACTCTAAGGGGCAATCATCACGCGGTGGTGCTATGAAAGATCTTACTGATGGTAAAATCTATCATACTATAACTTATGGTGTAAACGCAATGGGTTCATACGCATCTCAGGTTGCACCAGAAGAACGCTGGAAAATTGTGATGTATGTACACCATTTACAAACTTTATAAGATTATTGATTAATGAAGACTCATAATAATTTTGACGAACGTTTTGAATTTACAGGCACTGCCAAAACCATTAGTTTGGTGGGTATTGTACTTGGTGTTATTGGCATAGCGTTCGGTTTTATTTCAGGTGGCGACCACATACAGCGCGTTTATAGCAACTTATTGCTGATGGGCTACTTTTTTGTGTGCGTTTGCCTTGCCGGTATATTTTTCAGTGCTTATAATTATGTGGCACAGGCTGGCTGGTCGGCATCGTTAATTCGCATACCGCAGGCATTTGCAAAGGTGTTGCCTATCGCAAGCATCATCCTGATATTAATTATCACTGCTGGTTTACTGCATACACATACGGTTACCGAGAATGGCAAAACCGAAACAGTACCTTACCTGTATGCGCATTGGGCAGCTCACGGTATAACCACACCCGGAAGCGAAAACTTTGATGCCATTATCTATGGTAAAAAAGGTTTCTTAAATATTCCGTTTTTCTATGGTGTATTAATTGTGTTTTTGGGTGTTTACAGCTTTTTAGGTATAAAAATGGCTAAGTTCTCTGAAGCTGAAGACACAGAGGGCGGCATGGCTAACTATGATAAGATCTTCAAATACGCCTGTATATTCCTGGTAATATTTGGTTTCACCTTCCCGATATTCGCTTTTGGTGTGATCATGTCATTAGAAGCACACTGGTTCTCAACCATGTTTGGCTGGTACAATTTAGCTGCTATGCACGTAAGTGGTTTAGCCGTTATTGCCCTGGTGATCATCTACCTTCAAAAACGTGGTTATTTCACATGGTTAAACGAAAATCACCTGCATGATTTAGGTAAGCTGATCTTCGGTTTCTCTATTTTCTGGTGCTACGTTTGGTTCGCGCAGTTCTTCCTAACCTGGTATGCTAACATGCCTGAGGAATCTGTTTACTTCTACAAACGTTGGGAGCCTGAATACAAATGGTGGTTCTGGTTAAACATTGTACTTAACTTCCTTGCTCCGCTGTTGCTGTTAATGTCAAGAGATGCAAAACGTTTAAGCAACCGTGTAATGTGGACCTGTATAGTGCTTATTGCCGGCCACTGGTTAGATTATTACCTGATGATCATGCCGGGTACAGTTGGTGAACACAGGGGATTCTTTATTGAGGAAGTATTTACTTTTGCAGGCTTTGCAGGTTTATTCTTTTACCTGGTTATGGGCAAAATTGCTAAAGCGCCGTCATTGGTTCCTAAAAAGCACCCATTCCTGCAAGAGAGCTTACACCATCACAGATAATAATTGTTAAATTTGCTAACTGGATAAAGCATTTTCAAATAACCAATAAAATGGGATTCAAAAATCTATTTAATACTAAAAAAATACTTTCGCTTATAGCTGTATTTATGCTGTTAGGTACAAGCGTACTTTTCGCCCAGGATGCAGCATCAGCCGGAGCAAGCGCTTCGCCAGCTACTGACGCTGCCGCAAAGGATACCGGCCTGCCTACAGCAGGTTATTATATCCTGATGTTCCTGGTGGTATGCTTTTTCATTGGCATTATAGGTAAAGTATTTCGTGTTTACGACCTTACCCAGCAAATAAGAGGCAAAAAGCCGCTTAACTGGAATAATGTGATGGGTGTAATGTGCATCATATTCCTGGTAGCAGGTTTATACGGCGCATACTGGTCTTTCACGGTACAGGGCAGCATGATATTACCTGCAGCAGCATCTGAGCATGGTGGTATCCTGGATAAGATGTTCTGGACTACTACCGGCATCACCATGACGGTATTTTTCATCACACAGATATTATTGTTCACCTTCCTGTTCAGATACCGTTACAATGCTAAACGTCGCGCGCACTTCCTGCCGCACAACAACACCATTGAAAAGGTTTGGACAATTGCCCCGGCTATCGTATTAACCGTGTTGGTTATCTTCGGTTTCTTTACCTGGAAAAGTATTACCAACAGTGTTGATGCTAAAGGCGAGCCTGCTTCAATTAACATTGATATTACCGGCCACCAGTTTGCATGGGAGTTACGTTATCCTGGTAAAGATGGCCGTTTAGGTAAAACCAGCTATAAACTGGTTAATGGTTCTAATAAGTTGGGTATCAACTTTAAAGATAAATACAGCTACGATGACCTACAGGCTGATACCATGGTTATCCCTGTAAATAAATCTGTAAGGTTAAATATCCATGCGCAGGATGTAATCCATAGTGTGTATATCCCTGCATTCCGTGTGCAGTTGAACGCTGTTCCCGGCCTGCCAACCTTCTTTAAATTCAAGCCGATCATGACTACCGCGCAGATGCGTGCCAAATTGGATAAACCTACATTTGAGTATGAGGTATTATGCAACAAAATTTGCGGTGGTAGCCACTATAACATGAAAAAAGTTGTACGCGTAGTTACCGAGGCCGAATATCAGGCCTGGTTAGCTCAGCAAAAGCCATATCTTACAGATCAGCTTAAGAAAGATCTTAAGTTTGCAACTACTGAAGATAGCAAGCAGGTACAACAAAACAGGTTAGCGTTAAATAATTAATACAAAAAGATTAGCGAGTATGTCAACATTATCAGTTCACGATCATAGCGTAGCACACCACGAGGAAGATCACGGACATCACCACCATAAAGAAACGTTCATATCTAAATATATATTTAGTATGGACCATAAAATGATTGCCAAGCAATTCCTGATCACAGGTATTACTATGGCGGTTATTGCCATGATCTTGTCTATCCTGTTCAGGATCCAGCTGGCTTACCCTGATAAGGCGTTCCCTTTAATGGAAACATTGCTGGGCCGTTTTGCACCGGGTGGCCGTTTGGATTCTAACTTTTACCTGGCGCTGGTTACCATACATGGTACCATCATGGTATTCTTCGTGTTAACAGCCGGTTTGAGCGGTACTTTCAGTAACCTGCTTATTCCATTGCAGTTAGGTGCCCGCGATATGGCATCACCATTTATGAACATGCTTTCTTACTGGTTCTTCTTTTTAGCCAGCGTGATCATGTTATCATCATTTATGGTTCAAAAAGGCCCTGCAAGCGGTGGCTGGACGATCTACCCTCCATTATCTGCTTTACCAAAGGCTATGCCAGGCTCAGGTATGGGTATGACGCTTTGGCTTACCAGTATGGTATTGTTCATCGCTTCATCATTAATGGGTGGTATCAACTATGTAAGTACCGTATTAAACATGCGTACCAAAGGTATGGACCTTTGGAAAATGCCTTTAACTATCTGGGCATTCTTCTTAACCGCTATCCTGGGTATCTTATCATTCCCTGTATTAGTTGCAGGTGTAGTATTGTTAATATTTGACCGTAGTTTTGGTACAAGCTTCTATTTATCAGAAATTGTATTGAACGGTTCACAAGTACAACCTTTTGAAGGTGGTAGCCCAATCCTGTTCCAGCACTTGTTCTGGTTCCTGGGTCACCCTGAGGTATATATCGTAATTATGCCTGCGATGGGTATATCATCAGAGGTAATGTCGGTTAACTCTCGTAAACCTATCTTTGGTTACCATGCAATGGTTTACTCGCTTATCGGTATCACCGTATTATCATTCATTGTATGGGGGCACCACATGTTCGTTACAGGTATGAATCCGTTCCTGGGCGGTGTGTTCATGATCACCACATTGATCATCGCGGTACCTTCAGCGGTAAAAACGTTTAACTGGCTGGCTACCCTTTGGAGAGGTAATATCCGTTTCACAGCGGCCATGTTATTCGCTATCGGTATGGTGTCGTTCTTTATCTCTGGTGGTTTAACCGGTATCTTCCTGGGTAACGCCGCTTTGGATATCAACCTGCACGATACTTACTTCGTAGTAGCTCACTTCCACTTAGTAATGGGTTCGGCGGCTATATTTGGTATGCTTGCCGGTGTTTACCACTGGTTCCCTAAAATGTTCGGCCGCATGATGAACGAGCGTTTAGGTTACCTGCACTTCTGGTTAACATTTATTGGCGCTTACCTGGTATTCTTCCCAATGCACTTCATGGGCTTGGATGGCGTTCCACGTCGTTACTATGCTTTCACCGAGTTTGAGTCAATGAAACAGTGGTTGTCAGTTAATACCTTTATCACTTGGGCAGCTATTATGGCGGCAGTAGCGCAGTGCGCGTTCCTGTTCAACTTTGTTTACTCTATATTCTTCGGTAAAAAAGCCACACAAAACCCTTGGGAAGCTAATACCCTTGAGTGGACTGCTCCAGTTGAACATATCCACGGCAACTGGCCGGGAGAAATTCCGTCAGTATACCGTTGGCCATATGATTACAGCAAACCTGGCGCCGACGAAGACTTTATACAACAAACTGTTCCGCTTTCACAAACCATGAGCTCAAACCTTCCGCATGACTTTGAGGATAATCCTACAGGTCTTGAGGAGCATGCTAAATGGGCAAGTACTCAACAAAGCAACGAGCAGGTTAAGTAATAAAAATACTGATCTCTGATCTTTAGGGTATCTGTTTAAGTCCTAAGTCTTAAGTATAAGTCCTGAGTTGTTAAACAGACTTTCGACTTGAAGCTTTGAACTTTACGACTTTAAATAGATACCCTTGTTTTTTAGGAATAATCTAAATGGGCATAAAAGCATCCGGTAACAATATATTCATTAAGCTCAACCTGATTACTATCATACTCTTATTTGTATTGATATTGGCAGGAGGGGTGGTGCGCAGCACCGGCTCGGGTATGGGTTGCCCTGACTGGCCTAAATGTTTTGGCCGCTATATACCGCCAACCAGCCTCTCAGAATTACCTGCAAATTATAAAGATACCTATGTGCAAAAGCGTATGGACAAAAACCAGCGCTTCGCTAAAATGCTGGATATTTTTGGCTATAGCCAACTGGCTATGCGTATTCGTAATGATAAATCTATACTGGTACCTGAAGAATTTAACACTGCCCGTACCTGGACGGAGTATATCAACCGCTTGATCGGTGCTATATCCGGAGTATTCTTATTGTTATGTGCCGTTTATTCATTTAAATATCGCAAAACCAATAAGCTCATCATCTTTTTAAGCGTGTTCAATTTGTTTCTGGTAGGCTTTCAGGGGTGGTTAGGTTCTATTGTGGTGTCAACCAATTTGGTAGCCTGGATCGTTACGGTACACATGTTACTTGCATTGGCAATATTGGCTATTAGTATAGCTACTTATCATATGGCTAAAGTGCAGGGGCGTTATAAAGTTACCGTGAAGCCGCTGGTGCAGGTGCTTACTTTAATTGTATTAGCGATAAGCGTACTGCAAATAACATTTGGTACAGAAGTGCGTGAAAAAGTAGATGCTGTAGCTACACATTTGGAAGGCAGCTATCGCGATAGCTGGGTGAAGCGTGCCGGCGATATATTTACGCAACATCGCGACATAGCCCTGGTAGTACTGGCGCTTAACCTTATTTTATACGCGCTTATCCGCAAGCAATTTAACAGGCACGCCGTGCAGCAACAACTTATGAGCTTTACGTTTCTCATGATCATGCTGCAAATTATTACCGGCATATCCTTATCGTATTTCGCTTTGCCTCCTTTTGCGCAGGCATCGCACATTGTGCTGGCCAGTTTAATGTTTGGCGCCCAGTTTTATTTATTGTTGAACCTGTTTAAATCAGAAAACGTGCAGGGGGCGGGGCAATGAAAGGCAGCGATTTTTCAAAACTCATCAAGTCGCGTTTAACCTTTTTGGTTACGTTCTCGGCTTCCATATCATTTATTATTGCTGTAAAGGCAAATGGTGGCAATACCTGGGGTTCGCTCTACAGTACTACCATGTGGTTAAACTGGATCAAGCTGGTTATCGGCGGTTTCCTGGTAACTTCAGCAGCCAATTGTTTCAATGAGGTAATTGAGGTAAAGTATGATAAGCTGATGAAACGTACGATGGACAGGCCAATGCCTGCAGGGCGCATGACCACCGGTCAGGGGCTCGTTTTGGGTATGGGCATGGGTATCATTGGCACGTACTTATTAGGGTCGCTTAATCTGCTTACTGGGCTTTTGTCGGTGTTTTCTATACTGCTTTACGCCTTTGCTTACACACCGCTTAAACGTGTCAATGGCATGGCCGCGGTTTTTGTAGGAGCTATACCTGGTGCATTACCCGCGTTGATCGGATATGTTGCAGGGCAACCTCACGGGCGTATTGACGAGATTGCTATAATACTGTTCCTGATACAGTTTGTATGGCAGTTTGTGCATTTCTGGGCGATAGCCTGGGTGCTGGATGATGATTATAAGCTGGCTGGTTTCCGGTTATTGCCTACCGCGAAGCGCGACAAAACCAGCGCCCTTGTTACTTTTTTATTCGCAGTGATACTTGTACCGGTGAGTTTATTACCAACTATTTATGGTTATGGTGGTTACTATGTAGGCGGCGTATCATTGATAATGAGTTTGATATTTCTATATCAGGCGTTTAACCTATTACGCACGCTGGAAATAAAAGCTGCGCGTACACTAATGTTTGGATCTTTTTATTACCTGCCTGTAGTGCAGTTAATGTTTTTGTTTGATTTTATTGTAAAGTAAATGGCCCGGATACAACAAGAAGATAAGTTAAACCTGGCACCCAAAAAGTTCAATATGTGGATATTCATATTCACATCATTTATGTTTTTTGCGGCTTTAACCAGTGGTTTTATCGTTTATGCAGGTGGCGGCAAGCATGGCTTAAATTTTAAAATGCCGCCTATATTTTTATACAGCACCCTTATTATAGCGGTGAGCAGCATTAGTATGTTTCTGGCATCAAACGCGGCCAAGCGCCTGCAGTTTGCCAGGCAGCGCCTGTTCCTGTGGGTAACCATTGCACTTGGTATAGCATTTTTTGTTATACAGGTTTATGCGTGGTTAATACTGCTGCCATCAATGGGGGTATATTTCAGCAACCCCAATGCATCACAGTCATTCGTATACGTATTTATATGGATGCACTTATTACACATTTTAGCAGGCTTATTACTCTTAGTTAATACCCTTATCCGCAGCTACCGTAATGTAGCCCAGGTTAAAAATTTGTTTAGTATGCAGATGTCCTCAATATTTTGGCATTTTGTCGATATTATATGGATTTATCTGTATGTTTTTTTACTTTTGAACCAATATTAAAAACACAATGAGTGCACAAGTATCTTCTATTGATGAATTAAAAACAACGCCGTGGGCGGGTGGTAAATCACCTTTCAATGTTGAGTATGGCAAAATGATGATGTGGTTCTTCCTGTTATCAGATGCATTTACCTTCTCATCATTGCTCATCGCTTATGGCGCTTTACGCTTTAGCTCAAGCACCTGGCCTGCTGCCGACCTGATATTCCAGTCTGTTCCGGGCATGATTGACCACGGGGCACCCCTTGTGTTTGTAGGTTTAATGACCTTTATCCTTATCATGAGTTCTGTAACCATGGTACTGGCTGTTGAGGCAGGTCATCGTATGGCAAAAAAGGAAGTAGTAGGATGGATGATCGCTACCATTATTGGTGGTTTCATGTTCCTGGGTTGCCAGGCATTGGAGTGGACACACCTGCACCACGAAGGTTTTTGGTGGGGTAGCATTCCGCATGAGTTAGGCGAGTATTTCCGTAAAGATGAAGCGGTATCAGTAACCAGTACGCACCAGTTCGCTAACCTGTTCTTTACCATTACCGGTTTCCACGGTTTCCACGTATTCAGCGGTGTGGTGATCAATATCATTATCACTATTAACGTGCTTGCCGGTACTTACGAAAAACGCGGCAGCTACCTGATGGTTGAAAAAGTAGGCCTTTACTGGCACTTTGTAGACCTGGTATGGGTGTTTGTATTTACTTTCTTTTACTTAGTTTAAAAATTTAACCTGATATAACATCATGTCATCAGAAAACGCAGAATTAAACCACGACGAGCACGGCGAACACGAATCAATGTCGCGTGGTAAAATATGGAAGGTATTTGCCATATTATTAGGTATTACCGTAATTGAATTTATTATAGCGTTGTGGCTGGTACCAAAAGGACACATTCCTTTGCACTGGGCAAACCCTATTTACATAGTACTTACATTGTTCAAAGCATTTTACATTGTAGCTTACTTTATGCACTTAAAGTTTGAGCGCATTGGTTTAATGATCTCTATTATAGTACCTATACTCTTTATTATTGGTTTAATACTGGTACTAACAAACGAAAGCCATTACTGGACTGAACTAAGATAGAAATGCGTAAAGCTTCTATTGCCAAAAAAATAATGATCCTGGTAGCCATATTAGCGCTACCGGGATTTTTATATTATTTACTAACCGCAAAAGGGAAAAACCGCTATAAGCCACTTCCTTTTTACGGCCCTAAGCAGGTGGCTGCTACCGGGCATAAATTTCATGGTAAGTATATACCCGATACCATCTATCATAAATTAAGCGACTTTAAATTAACCGACCAGAACGGCAAAGAAGTATCGTTTAAAAACTTTGATAAAAAGATATTCATTGCTAACTTTTTTTATACCGGTTGTCCCACTGTTTGCAGCGCGGTAAATAAGAACGTGAGCGAACTGGTTTACGCTTACCGGAAAAACCCTATGGTATATTTCCTTACCATAACTGTTAACCCGGATAAGGATAAGCCCGCTGTGCTGAAACAATACGCGCGACAGTTTGAAGCTACCAATAAGTGGCTGTTTCTTACTGGCGATAACACAGCTATATATAACTTAGCCCGTAAAGGCTTTTTGGTTGATGCCCTGAAGGTACCGGGTAAGGATGAGTTTATTTACAGTGATAAACTGATACTAATAGACGCTGAAAAGCGCATACGCGGTTACTATGCAGGTGCCAGCAATGCCGACATTACCAAGCTTAACGACGAGATAAAGGTGCAGATCGCCGAAGAGCTGCGCAAGGTGGATAAAGCGCTATATTAGAGCCAAGATATTAGAATCAAGAGGCAAGACAAAGCTTCGATATTTATTATAGAATCTTGATTCTTGTATCTTGATTCTTGAATCTACAATAACATGACTGATAAATTCATATTCCGATTTGTTGCCGGCATAACCATATTTGTTATTGCCGTGGTAATTGTACTTAACCGTCATTTAATACCGGGCCCGGCCACGCCGCCAGCCTTTACGCCATATTTGCCCTTGCTCAATGCCATTTTAAATGGTACATGCAGTGTGCTGTTAATGGTATCGCTGTATTACATTAAGCAGGGAAATATTACTATGCACAAGCGCATTAATATTCTTACGTTCTGCTTGTCTTCGTTATTCCTGGTATCGTACATCCTGTTCCATTATTTAATGCGTAACGATACACTTTACGGAGATGCCAATGGCGATGGCGTATTGAACGAGGCTGAAAGGGCTATCGCAGGTACATCACGCAAGGTATACCTGGCAATATTGGTTCCGCACATTGTATTAGCGGCAGGTGTGTTGCCTTTAATATTGCTGAGTTTCTACCGCGGTTTACAAATGCAGGTAGAAAAACATAAGAAATTAGTTAGATGGACGTTTCCTTTATGGTTATTCGTCACAATATCTGGTGTCATCGTATATTTGATGATCAAACCGTATTACCACTTTTAACAGGTTGAAGAAAATGAAAAAGAGCCTTAGATTTTTATACCTGCTGTTAGCCTTCGGGTTAATGGTAACCTCAACTGTAAACGTAAAAGCCCAATGCGCGGCATGTACGGCAGCAGTAGAAACCAATGCCAAAAGTGGCGATGGCGCTACTCATGGTTTAAATAATGGCATTATGTATTTGCTTGCTGCACCGTATCTTGCTGTGGCTGTGCTGGGCGTGATCTGGTACAAAAAGTACCGCCGTAAAAATGTAGACCTTAATATGCGCGGCGAGAAGTTTAATTTAAATTAAGCAGTACACACATCATCTGCCATGCTACAATCACAAACACTCGCTTTTTTAAAAGACCTTGCTGACAATAACAACCGTGATTGGTTTCAGGCCAATAAGGACCGTTACGATCAGTCGCGTGAAGATGTGCTGGCATTTACTTCAAAAGTGATAGCCGGCCTACACAGTATTGACCCGGCCATCAGCCCGGACCTTGACCCTAAAAAGTGTGTGATGCGTATTTACCGCGATATACGTTTCAGCAAAAATAAACTGCCCTATAAAAATAACTTTGGCGTAAGCCTGCCTACCCAGGGCAACAAGAATGGCGGTGTGGAGTATTACCTGCATATACAGCCGGGCAAGTCGTTCATTGCCGGGGGCTACTGGATGCCTGAGGCAGACCACCTCAAGGCTATCCGCCAGGAGATCGACTATAACGCTGCAGACCTTAAGAAGATCATTGATGATAAAGAGTTTGTTAAGCTATTTGGTGATTTCAGGGGGCAGGAACAACTAAAAACCAATCCCAAGGGCTACGATGCCGATAACGAGAATATCGACTTACTGAAATTAAAAAGCTTTATAGCCTGGCATAACTTAACCGATAAAGAAATTACCGGGAAAAACGCTGTAAAAGAAATAACAGATGTTTGCAGTAAAATATATCCTTTAAATGTTTTCCTGCTTAACGCGCTGGCATAACACCTTAACTTTTAAACTATGAAATTCAGACATGTATTTTTCGCCGTTGTGCTTGTTGCCGCGGCACTGCAATCGTGCGTGGTAATGTCGCCCAAAAAGCATAAGGCCCTGCTGGCCGAGCGTGATTCACTATCAGCCCGTACAGCAACGCTGGAGAACCAGGTGGCAGGCCTTGTGGCTGATACCGCGCGTATACGCCGGGAATTGGCTCAGCTAAGATCTAACTACGCCTCGCTTAACAGTAATTACAATGCAAGCTCGTCAAAAGTAACTCAGCTATCCAGCGATCTGCAAAAGCGCGAAGCTCGTTTAAAGGAAGTGGAAGAAATACTGCGCAAACGTGATGAGGCCACTAACGCGCTAAAGGAAAAACTGCAGAAAGCGCTGCTGGGTTTCCAGCAAAGCGGTTTAACGGTTGATATTCGTAACGGCAAAGTATACGTTTCGCTTACGGATAAATTGCTTTTCCCATCAGGTAGTATTGTTATTGACGAAAAGGGTAAGCAGGCGCTTAAACAACTGGCAGCGGTCTTGAACAAAGAACCGGATATCAACATCGCGGTTGAAGGCCATACCGATAACAAGAAGATAAAAAATCTTGGGCAGATAAAAGATAACTGGGACCTGAGCGTGCTGCGCGCTACATCGGTTACCCGCTATCTTACCGAAACGGAAAATGTTGACCCTCACCGTTTAACCGCTACCGGTAAAGGCGAGTTCCAGCCGATTGATACTTCTGAAACTCCTGAAGCGCTATCTAAAAACAGGCGTATAGAGATTGTACTTTCCCCTCGATTGGATGAATTGTATAACCTCATTAGTAAATAACACAAAAAGTCCCTCCCAAAAAATGTGAGGGACTTTTTTGTTTGTAATACCTTTGCCCTTAGCTTAGCGCCAATCAATAAACTTAAATAGCTATGTTAAAGATCGACAGCCACCAGCACTTTTGGCTTTATGACGCGGGTAGGCACGCCTGGATAAATGACGATATGCAGGTATGCCGGCGTGATTTTTTACCTGCCGATCTGCAGCCACTGCTGGCTGAGAATAATATTGCAGGCTGTGTAGCTGTACAGGCCGACCAGACAATTACCGAGAATGATTTTTTGTTGGGGCTTGCGCAACATAACAGTTTCATCAAAGGCGTGGTAGGTTGGGTTGACCTTAAGGATCCCGTGGCCGAAGAAAGCTTACAACATTACCAGGAGATAAAGCTCATGAAAGGTTTTCGCCATGTTTTACAGGGGGAGCCTGATGACCGCTATATGCTTCACCCGGATTTTATGCGAGGGGTAGGTTTGCTTGAGCGATATGGCTTTACTTATGATATACTCATTTTTCCGAGGCACCTGACGTTTGCCGCCGAATTGGTAAAGGCTTTTCCGAACCAGCGTTTTGTGCTAGACCATTTGGCAAAGCCGTTTATTAAGGCAGAGGAGATAACGCAGTGGCAAACAGACATTATCCAACTGGCGCAATATGAAAATGTGAGCTGCAAAATATCCGGTATGGTTACCGAAGCCGACTGGAACCATTGGCAGCCTGCCGATTTTGATCCTTATATGGATATAGTTTTTAACGCCTTTGGTGCCGAAAGGGTAATGTATGGTTCCGACTGGCCGGTGTGTAATGTGGCCGGGGGCTATAACAAGGTTTTCGCCCTGGCGGATAATTATGTTAAAAAGCTAAGCCAGCACGAGCAGGAACGCTTCTGGGGTTTAAATGCTATTAACTTTTATCAACTGCAGGTGTAGGCTTGTAAGGCCATTCCTTTTTTAATTTTGCTTTGCAAAAGTAAACCACTATGCCAATAGATATTGCGCTTAAACCACCCGCTACCATATGCCAGCCGGTTGAAATGAGTATACCTATCCATATCAGTATCGCTAAAAATATGGGTATGGGGAACAGCGGCATCTTATAGGGAAAAACCGCATCGCTTTTTCTGCGGCGCAGCAGGTACAGGCCAAAGGCCTGGGCTATAAATTGCACTACAATGCGCATGGCCAATATAGCGCTGATTACATCGCCCAGCTTAAACAGCAGGCTAAATATAAAAGCGATACCTCCTAAAACCAGTAAAGAAACATAGGGGAAATGCTTGGTAGGATGCAGCCTGGCAAATATCCTGAAAAAAGCGCCGTCGGCAGCGGCGGCGTAAGGGATACGGCTATAACCCAATGTAGCCGAAAATACAGATGAGAACGCTACCAGCAAAACAAGGCAGGTCACAATTTTCGCCGCGGTATCTCCGGCCAGTCGCTCCATAAAGTCGCTTATCACAAACTGGCTGTCCTTAGCCTGGTGCCAGGGTATTACACTTACAACGCTTACATTCATCAGCATATACAAAATGGCTATGCCCGCAATGGACAGGAACATGCTTCGGGGAATGTTACGGCCGGGGTTAATAATTTCACCACCCAGGTGGCAAACATTATAGTAGCCCAGGTAGCTGTAAACGCTTTTTACGCTGGCAAAACCTATGGCTGCTACAAAGCCGTAATTCAATGTAAGCCCATCATTAATGTGTTTAATGGGCGAAAGGAAATTGCCATGCAGCAAGCCCCCGCCAATGATCCATAGCATGGTCACCAAAACGCCTATCCACAATATCATGCTTATTTTGCCGATTGATTCTATACGGCGGTAAAGCAGCGCGATAATACTAATGACCACACCGCCGCTAACCAGCTTAGATGCTATTGGCGACAATGGCAGCAAATAAGATAAGTACGACGCGAAGCCAATAGCCGCCGAAGCGATCACGAGGGGCGCCTGTATCATGGTTTGCCATACAAACAAAAAGCTCATGAGGCGGCCAAGCTTTTGTTTGCCATAGGTTTCTTTCAGGAAATTGTAGGAGCCACCCGCCATAGGGTACGCCGCGCCTAATTCGCTCCATACCATCGCGTCGATAAAAGAAAGCAGGGCACCAGCGAGCCAGGCATATAAGAACCACGGCCCGTTCATCATATGAATGACCATGGGTAACGTAATGAATGGGCCTATGCCCACCATATCGGTCATGTTTATTGCAGTGGCTTGTATTAGGCTAAGGCGCCGTGCCAGTGAGTTTTCAGCCATTGCTAAGGGTACCAGTTAATTTTACAAAAATACAGTTATGCGCTAAGTGCAGAAATTGATTAGGTCAGGCTTATGTAATCACTTGTCGGCGGTTTTCTACTCACATTACTGTGTTTTTGTAACATGCTGTTTACAAATATTTTAAATACTCTAATGTGTGTAACAAGTGTGTTGGTTTAACAATAATTAACACTTGTTTTTAGTGTTCATCAACTACCAACGCTGACATTTATCGGCGTAAAAACATAGCATTTGTATGAAACATATCATTACCCGTTTTAATTTATTACTCCTGGCCCTGGCAATTTGTTTTGCGGCATGCAATAAAGGTACCTCTGAGCAGCTGGTATTACCCCAGATAACCACCAATGACGTGATTGTTGATGCCTCGGGCACACAAGCCTGGACAGGCGGCCTGGTCACCAGCCAAAATGCGCTGGTTACGGAATTTGGCATTTGCTACAGCACGGCCAACCAGCAACCCACTACCGCCGATAACAAGGTAGTTGGAAACTTAAATTCGCACTCTTTTGTGGTAACCTTAAAAGGCCTTACACCAGGCACCACTTATTACGCCCGGGCTTATGCCAGTAACAGCAGTGGTGCCTCATACGGCAGTGTAATACAATTTAAAACAGGTACTGTCGCACCGGCATACGGCACGGTAACAACCTTTGCCGGTTCTATCGCCGGTTATGCTGATGGCAGCGGCCTATCAGCTTTGTTTAACAATCCGCTTGGTACAGTAGTAGATGCGGCTGGTAACCTGTATGTAAGCGATAGTTATAATTGCAGTATTCGTAAAATTACACCAGATGGCATGGTTACTACCATAGCGGGTTCGGGTAGTATTGGCGGCGCAAATGGCACCGAAACCGGGGCATCTTTTTACGCGCCTGCCGGTTTGGCGATAGATGCCGCGGGCAACCTGTATGTGGCCGATTTGGGTAACAACCTTATCCGTAAGGTAACACCCGCAGGCGTAGTTACTACCTTTGCTGGCAGCGGTAATGCCGGCTACACAGATGCTACAGGTACGGATGCAAGCTTTAGTGCCCCATCAGCATTAGCTATGGGCAGCGATGGTAGCCTGTATGTAGCCGATAGCGGTACCGGCCTTATCCGTAAAGTTACGCCCGGTGGTGTGGTAACCACCCTGGCGGGTAATCATACGCAGGGGTATACCAACGCTGTGGGTACCAGTGCTTCTTTTAACAGCCCGAGTGGTATAGCTATTGATGCCACAGGTAATATTTACGTGGCTGAACCTCAAAATCGTGCTATCCGTAAGATTGCCACAGATAACACTGTAACTACTTTTGCAGGTGGCCCCGATTCTACTGTAGCGGCTCCGATAGGAGTGCCACAGGCCATTGCGATAGATGCTGCCAATAATATGTTTATCACAGACGGCAACGGCCGAGTGCTGGAGATCAATAAAGATCATGTACTGTCAGTTGTGGCAGGCTCAAATGCTACAGGCACTACAGATGGCGTAGGCAGCAACGCTATGTTTAGTTCTCCTGCGGGTATAGTAGTGGGCACCAACGGTATTATTTATGTAGCCGATATGAATAATAACCGTATACGGAAGATTAAGCAACAATAGTAAAACCAAACAGGCTCCGTTTCAGCCGAGCCTGTTTGGTTTATAATAATTATTTATGCAGATGCTTACTGCGTAAATATTGAAGCAGTTCTTTTGGCCGGTCTGTTTGTATAACAGCCGCGCCGTGGTTTATAAGCCAGTCCCAGCTATCCTTGGTATTGCCGTCCTCAACTGCCAGGTCATCTTCGTGCCCGGCGTTTAAAGAAGCCCATAAAGCGTTTAGCCAAACACGGGCGCCTGTACGGTTAATAAATTTATTATCTTTTAATACCGATGAGGTGTCGCTTTTAAAGTTGAGTTCAAAAGCCCACGGTTTCATGTGCTGCAGATAATCATTGATGTTAGCCCGGGCATCAGCTTTATCCAGGTTAACAACGGGCATATAAGTAATGCTGTCAATTAAACTGCCATAGCGCTGATGCAACATGGGGTAGGTAACTTCGGCTTTAAAAACAGCCTGTTTTAGCGTACCCGTTTCTTTCAATACGGCATAAGCTTCGCGGTAAAAAGGATAGCTTTTGTCCAGGTTAACCATTACCGGTTTTCCCTTCAATGCCAGCATTACCTCCTTAAAGGTAGGGATAGGGTTGCGGGTAACCCTGCCAAGCCCGTTTTTTAAACCAAATTTACGCAGTTCGGCCAGAGTATAGTCAGACGGGCGGCCTTTACCATTGGTGGTTCGGTCAATGGTTTGGTCGTGCATAATAATGAGAACGCTGTCGCGGGTTTTGCCCAAGTCCAGCTCCACCATATCAACACCCATGGCGGCTGCGTTTTCAAATGCCCTCAACGAATTTTCGGGCGCGTTACGCCAGTCGCCGCGGTGAGCAGTAACCATAACAGTTTTTTGAGCAAATGCCTGCCCTGCACCTAAAAGCAATAAAATAAAAAAGGATCTGATTTTCATATATCGGTTATAAATAAAAAGGGGGATAAGAAAATCCCCCTTATGATAAATTTATTGATAGCCCGGGTTTTGATACATTTTTTCCGGGTTCAGTTTATATTCATCAAACGGAATAGGGAAGTACCTGTCTTTCGAGCTAAAATTAGCCAGTTTAGCTATACCAAAGTTCGACTGACTTTTGCCCTTGAAATAATTAACCAGTTCATCAGTAGTAAAGGTGCGTAGCAGATCAAACCAACGATGGTGCTCGAAAGCCAGTTCCACACGGCGTTCATGCAGGATAGCCATCCTGAGGTCGGTATACTTTGCAGCATAGGCCGGGTTGGTTAATGATACGGCATAAGTTGGCATACCCGCCCTGGTACGTACCATATCCAGGTAGCTGATAGCGCTACCTGTGTCGCCCAGGTAATTACTTACCTCGGCCAGCATCAGTATAACGTCGGCATAACGGATCAGTATCCAGTCGTTACCGCCGTAACCCAGGTTAGATGCCGTTGGGCTGGTATCGCGGTACTTGGTAATAAAGTAATCCTTAACAATTGGGTCATTGGCAAATTTTACTGAAAAAGCCATGCGCGGGTCGCCTTGTTCATACTCTACGATCAGGTCGCGGGTTACGTTGCCGCCAACGCCTGATGAGGTAACAAGTGAGTTAATAGTTTCGCCTTTAGCCTGGTTGTTAGCTGCTATGGATGAACTGTAAACCGGGTCACCCTGTTTGTTCACAATCTGCCAGATGATCTCCGGGCAGGTTGATTTTTTTGAAACATCAAACACATCGGTGTAAGGTATACTGCTTAACGCCCCAAACTTGCGTACGTTGTAGGCAGCAAGCAGGTAGGTTTTTGCATTGTTCAGGTTTTCGGTACGCTTGCTTTGGTCCTGCGTAGTAGCCATTGTTAAATACACCTGCCCCAGGGTAGCATTAATGGCGGCTTTTGAAGCACGGCCCAGCCCGGAACCTGACTGAAGATCGGGCAGCGTGCTGTTAAGCGCGTCTTTAAGATCGGCTACGATCTGCCCGTAAACAGTTGCCTGTTTTTCGCGGAAAGTATTGGCAGGCAGCTCTGTATAAGTAAGCTGCTTGGTTACCAAAGGAACATCGCCCCACATGCGCACCAGGTGAAAGTACATTACCGCGCGCAGGAATTTGGCCTCGGCAATATATTGTTGTTTCTGGTTGGCATCGGTAAAGGTTACGTTATCAATGTTTGATAATACCACATTGGCGCGGGCAATGGTGCCATATAACGATACCCAGTGGCTCTTTAGGTAAGTATTGCTTGGCAGTAACGAAAAATCGTTAAACTGGAAGGGTTCGCCGGCGTTGGATTGATTGTCGTTCCGCCCCGTATCGTCCGAGCGTTCATCTGTCCACAAACCGCTGTTTTCGCCAATGTTATTACTGTTGCGTAACGACTGGTAGATACCATTCACCGCGCTTAAAACATCTGATGGTGTTTTTAAGGCTTCGCTAAGAGCAATGGCGTTAGGGTTTTTCTGGTCCAGGAAATCTTTTTTACATGAGGGCATGGCTAAAGCAAGCAGCGCTGCACTCATGGATATGATTATATTTTTCTTCATCTCTTTAATCATTAAAAATTAGAATGTAGCTCTTATGCCCAGGTTGTATGAGCGTACCAGCGGGTACACGCCATAATCAATACCCGGTGCCAGGTTGGCCGGCTGCGTATTGTTTGATGCGCCGCTGCTAAAGTTGTAATCAACCTCGGGGTTATAGCCTTTGTATTTGGTAATAGTGAAGGCATTAACGACTGTACCGTAGATACGTAGGTTGCTCATGCCGATAGCACTTACAATAGTCTTGGGTAGGGTATAGCCCAAGGTAATGTTGTTACAACGCAGGAAAGAGCCATCCTGCAGGTAAAAGGTAGATAAGCGTGTGCTGTTACTTTGCGTACCTGCGCGTGATGCACGGTAAACTACCCCATTGCCCGGATTAGCCGCATCGCGATAGCGTTGTGCAACATCGGCATACTGGTTGCCCGAGCCTTCCATATTGTACAGGTAGTAATCCTGGCCATCCAATACCTGGTTGCCTTTAGAGCCGTTGAATGATGCACTAAGGTCAAACTTGCGGTAAGTAGCGTTAACGGCAAAACCGTAGGTAAAATCCGGGTAGGGGTTACCAATTACGGTTTTATCGGCATCGTTAACTATACCGTCATGGTTGGTATCCTGGAAATACAGGTCGCCAACGTGCAGCGGGTTCGATTGTGAGGCTGATGGCGCTACTTTGTTAATATTATCGGCAGTTACCATACCGGCTACCTTAAAGCCATAGAACATACCTACAGGCTGCCCCTGCTGGGTAATATTGGTAAGGTAAGAGCGCTCGGCACCATTAATTATAATGGTATTGTTACTGCTTAACTTGGTTACCATGTTGCGGTTAATAGAGATGTTACCGCTTAGGTTAAGCGTAAAATCCTTGGTGCTTACCGCGCGGCCATCCAACTGGAAGTCGAAGCCGCTGTTCCTGATCTCCGCGTTGCGCAGGTTGGTAAGAATAGTGGTTGCGCCTGATATAGCTGATATGGGCTGGTTATACAATAGATTGTATGATTTACCGATATAATAGTTAGCAATAAGCGCTAAACGACCTTTTAGTAAACCAAACTCGGCGCCAACATTGTATTGCGAAGTTGACTCCCAGCTCAGGTTAGGGTCTGTAAGTCCGTTAGGATAAGTAGCAGATGCAACAGCCCCCGGCGCGCCAAATACCACACCAGTAGGGTTGGAGAAGGTTTGCCGGTAACCATAATTAGGGATATTGTAATTACCACTTAAACCCCAGCTGGCACGAAGTTTAACGGTTGACTGATCGCCCAGCAAATTGTTATAAAAAGGCTCTTCTGAAAGCGTCCATCCGGCGGCTACTGATGGGAAGTAACCGTATTTATTATTGGTGCCGAAACGGGCTGAACCATCTGCACGGAACGAACCTGTTAAATAATATTTGTTAGCGTAGTTATAAGCTACACGGCTAAAGTAAGATAACAGGGTGTTTACTGTTTTACCGGTATTGCTGTTTAAGGAGAAGAAGGAAGCATCGGCACCTTTACCCGTAATTTCAGTTACGTTATCGTTCTGGAAGCCTTTAGCGGTTACACCCACGATATCACTTGACGTTTTTTGAACGGTGTAACCGGCAAGCGCGTCAATACGGTGTTTGCCAAACTGCTTGTTGTAGTTAAGGGTAAACTCGGCTAACTGGTCGTTAATGGTGGTGGTTTGCGCGACAGCAGTGGCGGCGGCAATAGCCTGCGGTGATCCCGGAGGGTTGGCACCGCTGCTCAGGGTGGTAGGCAGGTAATAATCGTATTTCTCATTGTAGGTGTTTGTACCTACGTTAGCTTTCAGGGTAAGCGCGTCAATTATTTTGTAAGACGCTACAGCGTTAATGCTGGTGCGGTACCCTTTCCTGCTAATTTTAGTTCGGGTGGCCAGGGCAACAGGGTTCTCTATGCTTTGGTAGCCGTAAGCGGATGATTGAGATGCAGCGGCATTGGTGGCCAGCGAGCCATCCGCGTTATATGCCGGGAAGAAAGGCATGTATATCAGCGCGCCAAGTATCGGGCCGTGGTCAAAGCGGCCTTCCTGCGTTTCGCGGTTATAGTTTTGGGTATAAGATACGTTAGCACCGACATGGAACTTCTTGCTGATGTCTGACTCTACATTGGAGCGGAAGTTATAACGTTCCTGACCAGATGATACGATGATACCCGGTTGGTTTTGGTAGGCACCACTAATGTAGTAGCGCGTGCCATTACTGCCACCCGAAAACGCAAGCGTATGTTTCTGGAAAAAGGTGTTACGGTAGAGTTCATCCTGCCAATCAGTGTTTACAGTTTGGTGAATGAGCGATTGGCTTGGGAAATCATATAAATATGTCGGAATCTGCACACTGCCGGCATTGCCCACATTAGCCACACGTGTAGCGTTAGGGTCGGAGTACATGGCGTCGTTCCAGGTGTGGCCGGTATTTATCCAAAGGTCTTTATAGGCATTGTTACGACCGTCTATCACCAGCTGTGCAAACTGGTCGGAGTTAAGTAATTTTACTTTTTTGGCCAGTTGGTCGCTGCCCACCTGTACATCATATTCAAATTTACCTTTGCCTTCTTTACCATGTTTGGTGGTGATAATAACCACACCGCCCGATGCCCTTGAACCATAAATAGCGGCCGAAGCAGCATCTTTTAATATATCAATTGATTCAACATCCTCAGGGTTAATGTAAACGTCATTATTGGCCGGGTAACCATCAATCACATACAGCGGGTCTGAACTGGCATTGAAAGAGCCAACTCCGCGCACACGTATCTTGGTGCTTTGATATGGCGCGCCTGAGGTTTGTGAAACCTGTACACCTGCTACCTTACCCACCAATGCCTGGCCTAAAGTAGGTGCAGCCAGGTTAAGCTCATTAGCTTTTACGCTTGATACAGCGCCGGTAACATCGCTTTTACGCATGGTTTGGTAACCAATGGCTACTACTTCATTAAGCATATTAGCCTGTGGTTTAAGTTTCACCTGTAGAGGTGTTCCCTGGTAAGCAGCTTCCTGGCTAATGTACCCTACAAAACTAAATACGAGTACGGAGCCTCTTTCAGCATTAATGCTAAAGTGGCCCTTTACATCGGTACTGGTGGCTATGGAAGTGTTTTTTACTTTTACGGTTACACCGGGCAGTGGCAGGTCGGTTTCATCAACCACGTTACCGGTTATGGTTTCAAATGCGGCTGTTTTAACCGCTGGTTTACCGGCATTTGCCGGCACAGCAAACATTAACAATATAATAAAGCCTATACCGTTAAATGTTCGCTTTAAAAGATTAGCAGTAATCTTTTTTTGCATACATTTAAGTGTTAATTGTTAAAGGACTCTGTAGTACAAGTAATTTGACAAGCGATAACTAAAACCGGACGATTGTTGGCGCAACTCCGGTTTTTGTGTTTTTACGCTTATAGAAAAGCGGGTGAGGACATATTGTTACATAGGCAACCAGTTTTAATTTTTATAAAAAGCCAGCTGCCTTTTTGTGTAAAAAGCAAGGTTCAGGTGGCAACTTTGCTATAATGGCAACAAAGCTACCGTCATTGTCTTAACGCAATGAGTTGTGCAGGTTAACTTTTTGTTAAAGACGGTTGCTACCAGTTGGTAAGAGTGTAGTTAACATTTTTGCTGCGCGATGAGGTAACGGCTATTCCTTTGCCGGCGTTGAGTAAAGTGAAACCCTCCAGTTCGTCCATACGCGTATTAATATCTACCTGCTTAATTACCTGCATGGTGCCCATCTTAACGGACTTTTTCAGGTCAACAAAAGTGAGCCGCCATCTGCGGCCTTCAACCTGGTTTTGTATAAGGATCAGTACTCCTTTGTCTGCTACCCAATGGAGGTTTTGTACCCATGGTGTACAGGTAAATTTCTTATAGAGCACACCCGGTTCTGACGTTTTGCTGCAATTTGCAAGTTTTTCGGGGTCGTATAATCTTACTTCGTTGCCTTTATCGCCGTAGTCGGCAGTGGCTACATACCATTTATCGCCATATTTTACGTACTCGGGCCGGGTACCTTGTATGCAGGCGTCATCATCAATGGTGCTAATGAGGTTACCATCCAGCGTGCCGGTTTTTTGTAGGCCGGGCCAGTTTACCTGGTAAATTACCGCTTTCCATTGCGTACCTTCTTTATTAAGGCGGATGGAGTTACCTATAAATACCTTATTGCTCCCGTTGAACGCGATACCGGTTGGGTGGCCTATCACATCCTGGTCGTTTACCGTAAGTCGGTATTCCTTGCCCAGGTAAACAAGGCTATCCTGCTGCCAGCGGTATTCGCGTATTATGCCCACTTCCCGGTCCCCGTATAAAAATATACGGTTACCCTGCCTGGAAACGCCCTGGCATGCGCCCAATGAATCTACCGTAGTTTCGCGGGTGATCAGCGTATCTATGTTATGCTGCGATACAAAGCCGGCGGTAAGTAAAACTGCGGTAAACAGAGCGAAGGCGATGGTGATATTTTTCATGTTATGGGTCAAGCGGTTCGTCGCCATCAATCTGCAAGGAGCTGATGAGCGGATAAAATTCCAGTTCGGTATCAGACAAGCGCCGGCCCAGTTTGTAAGGCACATAGTTAAGTTCGGCTACACAGCGTTTGTCCATTGTCATAATAAAATCGTTCTGGTATTTATCTGAAACGATCAAGGCTATCTTGTTAAAAGGCATGCCGTACCTGAAAACCAGCCGGGCATCATTACGGATATTAGTGGTAGTATGCCGTGCGTGTGGTTCAATAATTACCGCGCTGGCCGGCACATGCAGTGTATTGATCATATACCGGCGCATTTCAAGCGCTTCGTTGTATTTGGTTTTAAATGGATGTGCACACCCGCCGGATACCACAATAAAAGGAGCCTTGCCTGCAAAATAAGCTCTCGCCCCAGATCTGCAACGCAGCATTCCCTCGCCGCTAAGTGGCGTTGTGAGGTTGTCGGGCCCTGCGCCGGGTACAAGGATATGGCTGTAAGGAAACTTCGCCCATTTTGTTTTTTTAATAGCAGCTACAGCCGCTTTGTTGGCACCGGAGGCCATAGGCTCAAAGTCGGCAGCGTTGTTCCGCTCGTTAATTTCCAGGTAAGTAAGCGCCGCGTGCAGCGGTAAACTAAAAAAAAGCGATTTATCTTTTACCGAGGCTACTTCTTCTGCACAATCATACATCAGTGTGTAGTAACTCTTTTTATGGACATCAAAGCTAATGGAGTCTATTTGCGGATAGTTTGGTTTTTTCCCAAGCGCATATACACTAATGGTATAATTTATAGCAGCGGCATCCTGTTGCCAAGCTTTTACCAGCAAGTTAACGGGCGTCTCTGTTTGATAAAGCATATAACAACCCGATGAGATCAGCTGATCTTTCACCAGTTCGTCTAAAGCGTTGCCCGGTTTGTACAGGGCATTTAGCCTTTTACTCACCAGCTCAATTTCTTCGTTACTGAACTGCTGTACGGCGGGGAGGCAAAGAGCATCTTTACAATTGCCGATGGCAGCCTGTAAAGCTTCGGCTTTGTTCACTGAAAGCTTTTTCAATTCGGCGTCATTGCGGAGTAACGCCTGCACTGCGCTATCATTTTTAAAAAGTGTAAGCAGGTAATAATTTTTTGCCCCAACCCAGCTATCGACCGGCGTAATTTTATAGCCGGGAAGCGCGCCTGCATATTGCGCGTACAAAGGAAAATAAATGAGCAGCAGGGCGATAGCAAATAGTGCTTTTTTCATAAGCGACATTAGGCTTTGTAAATTAATTAAACCATTATTAAAGTGATATTACGGCAGGGTTATAATCATATTATCCTGGCCGGGCAATAAACAGCAGTTGATGGTATGGCAGGTTTTAAAACTTTAAGTTATATTGGCAATATATTATTTACCTAAGAAATTTTCGAAATGAGCCAGGCAAAAAGTTTAACTCCTGCCGCGCAGGATGAATTGTTGAGCACTTTAAAATTGCGTTTTGAAAAAAATACCAGCCGGCATCCGGATATAAAATGGGCTGCTGTGGAAGAAAAACTAAAAAGCAGTGCCGGAAAATTATGGTCATTAAACGAGATGGAGCGCACAGGTGGCGAACCTGATGTAGTTGAACTTGACCCGGCTACAGGCGAATATGTTTTTTACGATTGTTCGGCCGAAAGCCCGGCAGGGCGCAGGAGCCTTTGTTATGACCGCGAGGCTTTAAACGAGCGAAAAGAAAATAAGCCCGCCAACTCGGCTGTAAGTATGGCAGAGGAAATGGGAATTGAACTTTTAAGTGAAACGCAATACCGTGCATTGCAGCAATCAGGCAAGTTTGATCTTAAAACCTCCAGTTGGTTATTAACCCCTGCAAACATCAGGAAATTGGGTGGGTCTATCTTTGCCGATCGCCGTTATGATACGGTGTTTGTGTACCATAACGGCGCGCAATCTTATTATGCCGCACGCGGTTTCCGCGGATATTTAAAGGTTTAAAACCTGCTATTTTTCGGTGCTTTTTAATGCCCAGTAGATGAGTGCCGGCTGGAAGAAAAGACGGGTGAGCCTTCTTCCGTCCGTATCCAAACCAAAAGCGCTCCTTTTATGGGTATACTGCGATATGTTACCCGGAAATACCGCTGCGAAAAATGCTGCTGCAAATTTACCCACATTAGCCCGCTGCTTTTCTGGCGTAAGGATGAGCGCGCTTCCCAACGCTATTTCTGCAAAGCCGGAATAAACTACGGTATTATCAACATCAACCGGCACCCAATCCGGTACCTGCGCCCTGAAAGCTTTACGTGCAAAAGTAAGGTGCCCTATCCCGGCAACAATCAGGTTGGCGCCCAATATTATCCTGGCAGCAGTTTTAACGGTTTCCTTTTTCATTGTTTGCAATTTTAAAAGGTCTTGCAAAATCAATACCAGGAGAGCCTGCTGCAGATAATATTGTTATTCTTTCTTGGCTATGTCGATAATAAGGTGGTTCCTGTCGATCATTCTTTCGAGGTCTAATTGATCTTTAGACTTATTCTCTAAGGCTACAGCATCTTTGGTCATGGTGATAAATGCTTCTTTTTCTCTTAACGCCCTATCTGCTGTAAATTCTAAATCAGGAAATTTAAGTATGTCAAAAAAAGACAAACTGTTCGTTCGTAAAAATTCAGATGCTGAAAGGTGTAGTTCTTCTTTCACTTTAAGTATAGTAGCACTGTCTATCGAAATATCTTCAATTATGCATTGAAGTTTCAAGCGATTTTCGAAGCGGATAAATTGATCGTGGTTATTTTTATCTACCGCTGAATACGATATCCCATGATTTAGAATGTAGGTATTTCCTTCACCTTTACGCCAATTTGAATGAGTTGTATAGCTACGTTTCAATTCCGAATGGTTTTCAAAGAAATATGGATCGATAGAATAATGTACTATACATTCTTGTCTGTCTACAATCTTCATGGATGATGAGTTGAATTGACTAAATATAACGTATTCAATCACAGTATAATTATTAATAACCAATAAGTCATTGCAAAAAACCTAAGCTTATTCCAATTCATGGTTCAGGTACTTATGTTATCAGATTCTTGAAATGATGGAGTATGGAGATTTGCGCTCCTGTAATTTATTCCTTGCTTCGCTAAATCTTTAAAGGTATTTTTTGGGGGTGGATCTAAATATGTACTTATGTTTAACGGTCTAAAAATCTATTGGTGGTTTGAATAGCAAAGGATATATTTAACAATGTATTAACAACAAAAAAAGCTCTTACAACCTTCGTTATAAGAGCCTCATCTTCAAGTAGCGGGGAGCAGGATCGAACTGCCGACCTTAGGGTTATGAATTCATTCCTATTGTAGTAATATAATCTTAAATGCACTATTTTGTCGATTAAATGCACTTTTGATATTATATGATAGTATATGAAATGATATAAAATCGCAAATTGTTGTACCTATGTTGTACCATTTTCTTATATTTAAATGTTGATAATCAGCAATATTTAAATTTGATTTTATGGCATCCATAAAAGTAGTGCTTAGGAAAAAGAAAAATAAAGACGGTACGTATCCACTTGCAATTCGCGTTACTAAAGACCGAAAGACCTCATTTATCCATTTAGGTCACCACTTAAACGAAAACGAGTGGGATGTTAAAAACCAAAAAGTAAAGTCTTCTCACAAAAATTCAGCTAGACTTAATAGTCTTATTGCTACAAAGAAGAAAGAAGCTTACGACACATTACTGCAACTCGAAACGCACAAAGATGATCTTACGTCACAGGTTGTAACGGCGAGGATCAAGCCAAAAGTTGGTTCTTCTTTTAATGCGCAAGCTAAAGCATTTATTGCCAATCATAAGGGTAAATATAACCGTGTCAAAACAGATCAATCGCGGATTAAATATTTCCAAGAGTTCCTGAAAAACAGGGACATTACTTTCGCTGAAATTAATGTGCCATTACTTAAACGATTTACTGCATGGCTACGAACTGAGCGTAATGTAAGTGAACGCACAATTACTAATTACCTTATTCTTATTCGCGCCATTTACAACTATGCAATAGCTGCCGAGGTCGTCGACCAAAAGCATTACCCTTTCGGCAAGGGCAAAATTTCCATATCACTTCCCGAAAGTGAAAAGATTGGACTGAACGCTGATGATGTTCAAAAGATAGAGGCACTGGATTTAAGTGAACTGCCTGCATGGAACCATGCTCGTAACCTTTGGTTAATCTCGTTTTATTTTGCCGGAATGCGTGTTTCAGACGTACTACAAATGAAATGGTCTGACTTTCAGAATGGACGGTATTACTACCGTATGGGTAAAAACCAGAAAATTTGTAACCTGCAACCTCCAGCAAAGGTGTTCGATATCATAAACCAATACGTGAACGATGAACAGAAAAACGACCTGATTTTCCCGGAGCTGAAGAAGCTAAAAACTCTTGATGATGATTTTGCCATTGACCGGACGATTGCCTACAAAACTAAATTAATTGACAAGTACCTGCGCTATATCGCCAAACATGAAGACGTTAAATTAACAAAAAAATTCACAATGCATATTTCCCGGCACACCTTCGGCAATCTTGCTGGTAAAAATGTCTCTCTGCGTGTTTTACAGGAAGCTTTCCGGCATTCTAGTTTGACAACAACCGCCAATTACATGCGTGCTTTCGTCACAGATGATTTGGATAATGCACTAGATACAGTAGTGAATTTTAAACCTGTGACGGTATAGGATTTAAGTGGATATGAGGCTCCTAATCTTCTCACACATGTTTTATGATAATCAACTAATTGATTGCCTCTGAAATTATAAAAAATAGTACGTGAATAAAAAAGAAGGGAGAGGAACGTCCTGGCTATAGCCGCTTGGAAGCGTTGTATTTACTACATTGAAGCTCAGTAGATCACTTTAACTCTAAGTCTTGGTGACAATCAAAGAGTTTTTTTTCGACAAGGTTATTTAAAAGTAAACTTGCCTACTAATTTCGACGGAACCATTGCATCTGACCCTTTTCAAATCTTCATGTTCTTCTCTTTGATTGTAACTGCCTCAGCTATTTTCCAGTCATTCAATTCTCATCAAACATAACAACTTTTTACCTGACATAATCAGCTAATCAATCTAAGAATATGAATGGAGCTTAGTGGAGATTCTGATGAAAGTGACCATTCCATTCCGGGGCAAGCTGACCACCCATTCCGCGGCAAACTGACCAGGGTATTCCGGGCGAAAGTGACCACTATAATAGTGTAGCTGGTGCTGAAGAGCGAACCATCTTAAGGAGGCAGACATATACACCTCCTAAGCATGGCCAACTTAACAATCAGCATGAGTAAGATAAGAAAGATCTTAAAGTTGTACAGCCAGCAGCGGCCTCTAATGAGCATAGCTGCCCAGGTTGACGCATCCCGAAACACCGTAAAGAAGTACGTATCCGCCTTTAAGGCCAGCGGCTGCACGTTTGAAGAAGTCAATTCCCTGAACGATAAAGAGCTGGAAGACTTTTTTGGCAAGACCAGAGAGCAAGCTCCCAGCAGCCGTATGCAGTCCATGCTACGGTGCTTCCCCCACGTAGATAAAGAACTGAAGCGTACCGGCATGACCCGCTATATGCTTTGGGAAGCCTATATCAAAGAGTTTCCTGATGGCTACAGGTACAGCCAGTTCTGCTTTTATTACAACCAATGGAAGGCCAGGGTCAATCCGACCATGCATATGGATCACAAAGCCGGAGATAAGCTGTATGTGGATTTTGCTGGTGAAAAGATGAACCTTACTGATAAGGATACTGGTGAGATCATATCAGTAGAAGTCTTTGTGGCCATACTAGGTGCCAGTCAGCTTACTTATGCAGAGGCTGTTATGAGCCAGCAAAAAGAAGACTTTATTGCCGCCTGTGAAAATACCCTGCACTTTATCGGCGGCGTACCCGCCGCCATTGTGCCGGATAACCTCAAAGCCGCCGTAACCAAAAGCAGCCGTTATGAGCCTACCCTGAATGAGACCTTTGAGGACTTTGCCGAACATTACGGTACCACCATCTTACCTGCGCGGGCGTACCGCCCGCGTGATAAGGCGCTGGTAGAAGGTGCTGTTAAGATCCTTTACAGCAAGGTCTATGCACCTTTGAACAAACAAACCTATCATTCTCTTGCAGACCTCAATGCAGCGATATGGGAAGCCCTGGAGGTGCATAACACCCAGTTCCTCAAAGGACGTAACTACAGCCGCAGGCTTCAGTTCGAGGAAGTAGAGCGGCATACGCTTACCCCGCTTCCGGTCATGCGCTACCAGTTCAAACAGCACTTCTATGCCAAGGTGATCAAGAACGGTCACGTTAACCTGGGCCCTGATAAGCACTATTACAGCGTTCCTTACCGCTATATCGGTAAACGGGTAAAGCTTTTATACTCCCGCACAACCGTAGAGATCTTTTCTAACTATGAGCGGATCGCGCTGCACAAACGCAATAAGAACCCTTACGGCTATACAACCGATAAAGAGCACCTGGCCACCACACACCGCTTTAAGGCGGACTGGTCACCTGATATGTTTCTGGACTGGGCGGCCTCTATCCATGAGGATGTACGGCTCTATATCCTGAAGATCCTGGACCGCAAGCAGCACCCGGAACAGGCCTACAAGTCCTGCCTAGGGGTATTGGGCTTTGCCAAGAAAGCAGGTAACGAGCGCCTGATCGTCGCCTGCCAGCGTGCTTTAAGCTATGGCATTTACAACTATAAGACCATACAAACTATCCTGGAGAACAACATGGACAGCTATGAAGAAAGCCTGTTTGCAGACGAGCTGCCTATGCCCAGCCACAATAACATCAGAGGAGATTACAAATAAGCATTAATAACAAACAACTATAACAACTCATGAATCAAGACACCTTAGACAAACTGCGGAAGATGAAGTTCTTCGGCATGTTCCATGCTTTTAAAAGCAGCGTGGAAACCGGTAAAACGAATGATTATACGGCAGATGAACTACTAGGTCACCTGGTAGATGCCGAATGGGATGACCGCCAGAACAGGCGCATTGAGCGCACGATCCTATATGCCAAGTTCCGCTATAAAGCCGCTATAGAGGACGTCCATTACCATGCTGACCGAAGTATCGACCGCAACCAGATCATGCGCCTGGCCGAATGTACATTCATTGACCGCTTTGAAAACATCCTGGTCACTGGCAGCACCGGTATCGGCAAAAGCTATGTGGCTTCAGCTATTGGACATCAGGCCTGTATCCAGGGCTACCGGGTATTCTATGCCAGCACGCCCAAGCTGTTTGCCAAGCTGAAGATGGCTAAGGCTGATGGCTCGTATATCAAGGAGATCGCTAAACTGGAAAGGACACAACTGCTTATACTGGACGACTTTGGGATACAGCCTTTTGATGCCCAGAGCAGGGCCGCCCTGCTGGAGATTATCGAGGACCGGCACGGTAAGACCTCGCTGATCATTACCTCTCAGCTGCCGGTAAGCAAGTGGTTTGAAGTGATCGGTGAAAAGACAATTGCTGATGCTATCCTGGACCGGATCGTTCACGATGCACACCGGATAGAACTGAAAGGAGAATCGATGAGAAGAAAGCGTACACCCATAACGGCAAACAACCTTGACTAAAAATAACTTTTAAATACCTATTTTTGACAACGCTTCTTAAGCACCCGCTGCACATCTCACGTCAGCAAATTGCCTGGTCAGTTTGGCCCGGAACAGGGTGGTCAACTTCTCCATAACATACACTTAAAATCCTACCTGTTCAAAAGTCCGGCCCCTGGTTAAGAATTACCGATTTCGTATCGACTGGTCGATCAAATGCAATGGCATTCGTTATAGGGAGCAAAGTATATGTCAGCGGCGGCCAGAACCAGGCAGCATTAGGAACGGATTATTTTGGAGACTTGTGGGAGTTTGATACCGTAAACGGTATCTGGTTGAAAAAATCGGACTTTAGGGGAGGTGTTCGTTATGCGGGCGTCTCGTTCACGATAGGGAACACCGGTTATGTCGGTACAGGATTGGATCAAAGCGGCAACGTTAAAAACGACCTGTGGGCTTATGATGCATCAACGAATGCCTGGACGCAGAAAGCCGATCTTCCGGGAGAGGGCCGGGGCTATGCAGTTGGATTTACCGCTGACGGTAAAGGCTATGTCGGCACAGGCCTTAATTCCGGTAAAAAGCCTTTGAATGATTTTTACCGTTACGATCCATCAACCAATAGCTGGACGCAGACTGCCTCTATTTCTGGAGCACGGTCACAGGCTTTTGCGTTTGTCATCAATAATAAAGGCTATGTGGGAAATGGAACGGGTACAAGCAACCTTCAAATGTATGACCCATCAACAAATATCTGGATAGCTAAGGCGGGAATTCCATCTTACACCTCAATAGGTGGTGCTGCTTTCTCGATCAACGGAAAAGGTTATGCAGGCCTGGGCATGCAAAATACGACGCCTGACAAACGTGTTTATGAATACACGCCTTCATCTGATACCTGGACTGCCCTGCCTGATATGGGAGCGGTATCTGTCGGAGGAATTGGTTTTGCGGTTGGCAGTACAGGCTATTTTGGACTGGGGGGCGGCTACAATGGCACAGCGCCAGGTGTCGATGTATGGACTTACAAGCCTTGATGGATGAAAAAGTATTACAAGATATTATTAATACTGCCGTTGCTTGCTGTAGCATGTAACAGCAATTCAAGTAAACGTCTTCAACTTGGAAAATTCACGGTAAAGATTATAGACGTAGATGACCGTAAATATGGCTATGACATCTACAAAGATACGGCGTTGCTAATCCACCAGCCAGTGATACCAGCAGCATCAGGAAATTCCGGCTTTATGACTGAAAAAGATGCCGAAGCTGTTGCAAAACTTGTTGTCACCAAAATCAGCAGCAGACATGCTCCGTCAATTACTAAAGGTGAACTGGACAGTCTGAAGGTCGTACATCAATGACAACGAATTTTATAGCTTCTATTCCTAATATGATACTGTAAGTGCCTCGCATTTACATTGTGATAAGGTTTAGGTTAAGCCCCGGAACAGCGAGTGTAACGGGGTTTTGTTTACCTAAGTTTGGACGTTTAAAAAAGCTGATGAATAGCGAATTTTTACATTTCACGAAGATTAATATATTCGCTAGTTGTGTTGTAGATGTCCCGGCCAAAAATTACAGGCAATAGAACGATTGAATCTATTGCATACCTGTTCTCAAGAAGTGTGTTAAAAAAGAAAAAATACTTGCTTTTAAAAATTTATCTATATTAGCCTAACCTTTACTAAAATAACAACCATCACAATTCAATGACTACTTGCTGTTCCTTTCTGCTTTTGCAATTTAAAAATCCCTTGTTTGCCCATTTTTTAAAGTCTTCTGCGCCACTTCTGGCAACTCTCAGGCAATCAAACCACATTGGACGTAAATTTTCTGTTTGCCGTATTTTATCGGCCAAATAGCCTATTTGTTTTCCGAGGGCCTTAAGGCTGTGGCACTTTTCCTGCAACAATAAATTATAATTCAACTTTTATTCAGTTAATCAATCTGGAAACCTTATTAAAATGAAACATATATACCTTTTTGTGCTCATTGTTATTTTTAGCTCCAAAGTTCATGCACAGGGCTTCTTCTCTACTACCGCTTATAGTTCCAGCGTGCCCAGAGGCGTTGGTGCCAATAGCTTATTCGGCTGGGGTGAAAACAGCAGCACTACGATTGATGTCAGACCCAATCCCGGCAACGCGAATGGGACAATGATGATCAATTACCACACGGGGATCACTTTTTCCGCGAATTCTTATTACGGCGGTATCCGCTTTTACAATCAGGGATATCCTAATCCCTATGATAGTTCCACGGGTGCGACCATGGTGATGAGCATCACCAACAACAATGTAGGTATTGGTACGACAAACCCCGATCAAAAACTGACGGTGAATGGAATCATCCATGCCAGCAGTGTAAAAGTGGATACCAATATACCCGTTCCTGACTACGTTTTTCAAAGGGACTACAAGCTTACGGATCTTTCGAAACTGGCCGCTTACATCAATAAAAATCATCATTTGCCCGAAATTCCATCAGCTGCAGAACTGGAAAGCAAAGGAATGGATGTCGGTAAGATGAACCTTTTGCTGTTAAAAAAAGTAGAAGAGCTGACGCTTCACCTGATTAACACAGAAAAGAAGGTCAAGAGGCTGCAACAGGCAAATGCTTTAATCAACAAATCGCTTAAAAAGTCTAGGCATAAATAAATCAGAAATAGCCAATGTCGCTAAGTGATTTATCGCACGTCCGAAACTGCCTTTCATTCAATTTCACAATAGCGGAATAAAAAGCACTACCCAGTTCCTTATCATAATACTAATCCTTAAATGAAATACAATTACTTGCTGTGCCATGCGCTGTTGTGCATGGTCTTTGCCTCACTATTTCCCAAGGCAAGCCATGCGCAAAGCGCATCAGAAGGCCTGGAGTATAACAAGGTTTCTATCGCTTCCCCTACTGCAGGAGCTATTACTAAGTTCGTGGATATCCCTGTAAGCTTACATACCGGGATCCCGCAGATCAGTATACCCCTATATACCGTAAAGGACGGTAGTTTATCCGTCCCCATCTCGATGAGTTATCATGCGTCCGGTTTGAAGGTGGGTGAACCTGCCAGTTGGGTAGGTGCCGGCTGGTCGCTTAACGCGGGTGGTGTGATCACCCGTTCAGTAAGGGGAACACCGGATGAAAAAGGAACGGTAAATAATTTTCAGAAAACGGGGTATTACAGCAATTACGGTTATCGCAGCTATGCGTTTTTAAAAAACCAGCCGGACGGGCCGGACACAAGGCCGGATAGCTTCTTCGTTAGTCAATATGAACGTTTTTCCAGTGGGGAGTATGATTCGGAACCCGATATGTTCTTTTTCAATGTAGGTGGTTACAGTGGCAAGTTCTATTTCAATGATGACCGGACGCCGATGCTCTTACCGGAACAGGACATCAAAATAGAGGTTAACTACACCTACGGGTCTTCTGAAAGTATCCAGGGTTTTACGCTGACGACACCGGATGGTACGAGATATTATTTTGGAGCAACGCCATCTACTACGGACACTGACCCGGTTGAATATTCCAAAGTGATGACCGCCCAGAACGGCGTTGGCTGGGACAAAGTATTGTCCAGCTGGTACCTGAATAAGATCGTATCTTTCGATGGTAACAATACAATAACACTGAATTACCGGCCGGTAGCTTACAGCTATCATATGATTTCGACCAACTATACGGTCTCTTCAGGTAATCAGGCAGGATTTAAACTTATTCGCAACATCATCCATGGTGTTGAATTGTCGAGCATCACTTCGTCAAATGCGCAGGTTAATTTTGTTCAGGCAGCCCAGCCGAGACAAGACTTAACAGGAATTGTCACGCAAACCATGGAATTAGAAAGCGCTAATACGGGCGCTAATGCTGCTTATCCGCTCGGCCGTATTGATATCATGAAACCGGGAGCTGTGTTGTTAAAAAGTTATAAGTTTGATTACAGCTATTTTGACGATCCCAATGGTGTTACCGCTACCAACCTTGGGGGCCCGACTTCGGACAAAAAGCGCTTGAAATTATTGAGTATACTGGAACAGGGCGCTTCAGGAACGCTAAACCCGCCATACAAATTTGACTATTTTGATGAGCCCGTACCGCGTCGGCTGTCCCTGGGCCAGGATCATTGGGGATTCAGCAACGGCGTGACCACGAATGGTGATAAATTCATAGGCACTTTTTACAACACTTATAATACTTCCAGCCCTACAACAGTGGCCGGCGCTGACCGAGATCCGCATTGGCCTGCCATGCGCGGGGGTACGTTAAAGAAAATCACCTTTCCTACCGGTGGGTATAATCTGTATGATTTTGAACCCAACGATACCTACAATTCGCAGATTACCGCTAGTAACGGGGAAAGGACATTCTATGCTAGTAAATCGGCAGGTTACGATGGTTGTGATTGCACTAAAACCGCTACGTTAGACACTACTTTCGGAACTTACAATTACGTCATTCAATTGGTGAACAAGCATGAGGGCGGTATCGCGGAACTAGATGTATTTGACAGCAACTGGGCTCCTCTCGATCATTTAAGCGCGCTCAATGACGAGACTAAAGAGATCATTCGCAATTATGCCCCGGGTTTATATCATATACGAGTGACTAAGTATAAATCCTATGGCGGAAACGGAGCCGATGCGATTGTGTATAAGATGGCAGGAACCATCGTTAATACCAATGCGATGGTAGGCGGCCTCCGCATCAAGACCATTACGCAGAGCAGCGCGAACGGTAATCCGGATATGGTGACCTTTTATGACTATACCGACAGCAGTAGTGGCCAGCAATTATCTACAGGAGTGGTGTTCGGAAAGCCGACCATCGCGCAACCTGTCCGGAATCAGATCTACGCGGAATCATTCAGGCCTTTGACAAACAATGTCAACAATGATCCTATCTATCCCAATGGCTGCCCGGTGGTGCCAGGATCGGGGTTATCGTACCTGACGACCCCTGCCAGCATACGGCCAATGGGCAGTACCCAGGGATCGCATATTGGCTACCGGAAAGTTACCACACGTCAGCAGGGTAATGGCTATACCGTGTCAATGTTCAATATGGATGGTGACTACCTGATCGACCGGAAAGACATCGTCAACAGGACGATTATCACGTCCCCCAATACCTGTACTATGGACATTCCGAACTTTCCATCCGCGCCGGAGCCTAATTTCTTTAAGCGCGGGCAGTTGGAATACGAAGCCAAATACAGCGAGGCCGGTGTACTCCTCCAGGATATGTCTTACACTAATCAATACCAGGAAAACCTGTTGACGGCCCCCGCGATGGTTAACACGACAGTTACCGGTATCAATAACGGGACAGGTATGTTTACCTGGTACGATCAAAAGACCGGCAGAAAAGTGACGGAGGTAGTGCATCGCAGGTCTTATAACAGCAGCGGCGTAAATGATGTGATGGAACAGTCGTTCTATGATAATGCCTATCATCATCAACTTACCAGAAAAGTTACTGTGAATTCGATAGGCGAAACACTGGAGACGCGTTACCGCTACGTACCTGATTACACCATCACAGCGGTTGACGGCCTGGACACCAAAATACCGGCCCTGGCCACTGATCAGGATGCGCTGACCACGAACTATAAAGCAAATTGGCTTCAATGCGGCACTGATCACCGTTGCAGGCGAAATCTTTGGTTAGACTATGATCTGGCGCTGAGTCATAAACGCATGACCTTCATCGATTACCGCATCGCGAATTTTACAGGGCCGAACGCGACGTATAGAGTGAACCTGCAGAACGCCTTAACGAACGCTTCTACGGTGCTAAAACCGTTGATCGACATGCGGATACAAAACAACTTTGCCCTGGTGGAAACGGTGAACTTGAAAAACGGCAACGTGATGTCAGCTGTTTACAATACCTATGACTACAAACTGGCCTCACAAAACAAGATCTATCTGTCAAAAGTTAGTAAGACGGATTACCTCGTGCCGCCATCCAGCTTTACTTACACGCAAACCGGAACGGATAATACCTCGCTTGTGAAAGATGCCGCGTATAATGAAAAAGCAGCATTCGAATATAACGCAGGTAACATTTCGCAGGTCAAATTGACGGATAACGTGCCGTCCGCTTACCGGTGGGGATACAGCAATCAATATCCTGTATTGGCTGCAAAAAATGCGGCTGCGAGCGACATCTTTTTTGAAGGATTTGAAGAAGGCGCAGGTAACGGCACATTGAATGATTGTAAGACCGGTCACTACAGTTACACGGGTACCTATACCAAGGCATTATCCGGCCTATCCAACGGTGCCTATGTGTTAAGCTATTACCAAAAAATCAGTGGTGCCTGGACATGGATGACACAGAGTGCGACGGTAAGCACAGGAAGTTACACGATCAACCTGAACGCACAGGTGGATGATGTTCGTTTTGCGCCGGCTGGCGCTATGCTAACCAGTTATACGTACGATCCGGAAATTGGTATGACCAGTACGATGGATGTCAATGGGCTGGCTAGTTACTATGATTACGACGAGTTTCAGCGGTTGAATACCATTCGGGACAATAACAAAAACTTACTGAAGAAATATTATTATAACTATAGCAATGGCACGGCAAATGATGCGCCGCCTCTGCCGTATGCTTTGATCGAGCAAATATCATTTACCAGTGGCGGGGGTAATCAGAACTATGCGGAATACCGCATCTCCCTGTATACGGACAATACGTACAGTACACCATTTACGGCAACTACCGACGTGACCGTAAATTACAAGATCACCACAATCACCAAAGTAAACACCAGTGTAACCACATCTGTAGCGCTGACCTCAGCCGTAGTTGCGAAAGGCAGCAGCTATATCTATCTCGGGTCGTTTGAAAGTGGTTGCGGTAATGCGGCGGTTGCGGTTGTCGCGGCAAGATCCAGCACATCCACGGATCAGGAGACCGCGAAAAGCAGTACGGCGACCACCCAACAGGTACAGCCTCCGGGCGGGGATACCACCTGCGTTGAAAAGCAATTTTTATTACGGACAGGAACAGGTTACCAGGGAGGTAATTAATATCCAGCTAAGCCATCAAAACAATGAAGAAGATATTTGACCTTACTTATCGTTTATGCGTTCTTTTTAGTCTGCTCCTGGTGCAGAAAGCTAACAGCCAGGTGCAGCTCAGCGCTGCTAATACATCCGGTAATTACACGGCACCGGTCAGCATTATGCTGTTGCCTGGCTTTTCTACGGCTGCCGGACAGACTTTCAGCGCCCTGATCGTTCCGGGGCTGAATTGTAACCCGTTGACGGTACAACCGAGTGCGAACCGCAACTTTGTGATGGAATATACGGCCAGGGATAGCAATATTACCAACCCGGACGCGACCACGCTAACCAACTGCGCGATGCTGCGTACCGTGCAATACTTTGACGGTTTGGGAAGACCGCTGCAAACGGTACAGATACGCGGAAGCAAGAATGGTGATCAGGATGTGGTACAACCCATGCTGTATGACCAGTATGGGCGGCAACCCTTACAATACCTGCCTTATGTAACCGCATCATCCGCTGCGGGTGCATTTCACATGGAAGCACTGAACCCGCAAGGGAACTACAACACCAGCGGCCAGAAGCAGTTCTATCTTCCGGTATCCGGGCAGAATTACAAGGATATGGCCACGCCGTATGCGGCGAGCGTATATGAAGCATCTCCCCTTAACCGGCTTACACAACAGGGCGCTCCGGGGGATGCCTGGCAGCCGGGTAGCCGGACAGCGACCAGTGGCCGCACGGTGATATCGGAATGGGACGTCAATAATACCGATCCAATAACCACTATTGCCACAACGCGCTATGCCGCCCTTTGGAAAGCGACGGTGACCTCCACGCAGGCGATCAATTTGAGCAGGGCCGCAGGTACGGGAGGTGTGTATGATGCCGGACAATTAACGGTAAGTATCATCAAGGATGAAAACTGGACTTCTGGTCGATTAAATTCAGTAGAAGAATTCAAGGACAAGGAAGGACGTGTGGTTCTTAAAAGAACTTTTGTGGATAACGCAGGCACCACGAAAGCACTATCAACCTACTACGTATATGATGACAGGGGATTGCTGGCCTATGTACTGCCACCGAAGGCCGATGCGGATAATGCAGCCAGCCTCAGCCAAACGCAACTGGATGAATGGTGTTACCAGTACCGTTATGACGAAAGGGGCAGGATGACGCAGAAAAAATTGCCGGGAAAGGGGTGGGAATATATGGTTTATAACAAATTAAACCAAATTGTGCTTTACCAGGACGCCTATCTTAGAGCAAACAACCAGTGGACTGTAACCAAATACGATGCTTTAGGGCGAATAACCGTCACCGGCATATGGAACGCCGGAAGCAACATCGCGCTAAGTACCTTGCAAAGTAATATCTATGCTTCTTCACAATACGATACACCGGACGGATCGGCTGTTACAGGTTATACGAATGTTTGTTATCCGACCAATCCTTTAACCATTCTAACCGTCAATTTTTACGATAGCTATACCTTTAGAGGGAGTAATCCTTATCCCTTAGCAACTGCAAGCGCGGTGACTAAGGGAAAGCAAACAGGCGCTTTAGTAAATGTCATAGGTACGTCTGCCATGTTGCAAACGGTGATCTACTATGATGA
Organism: Mucilaginibacter sp. MD40; assembly: GCF_002288635.1. Lineage (GTDB taxonomy): Bacteria > Bacteroidota > Bacteroidia > Sphingobacteriales > Sphingobacteriaceae > Mucilaginibacter. The sequence goes on from NZ_NRSW01000001.1 coordinate 1,444,108, forward strand.
TATGGGTCGGGTGACCAATACCTATAGCCAGCATTATTATAACGGAACCGCCAGCGTGAACAATTACGACGAAATGCGTTTCAGTCATGCTTTCTCGGGTGATATTCAAAAGACGGTTCGGACGCATTACATTAACGGAGCAGGTAACGTAAAGCAAACAGGGGTGGTAGTGACCAATACCTATACCTATGATCATCTTGGACGTAAATTGGATATCAAACAACGAACAGGCACCGCAACCTCGCCCGAAGTATTGATCGCTCGAAACGAGTACAACGATATCGGACAGTTGTACAAAAAGTACGTGCATTCGGAAAACGATGGAAGTACATTTTTGCAAACCACCGCATATGCTTACAACGAGCGGGGCTGGCTGAAGAAGATCAATGACCCGGCAAGTGCTCCGCCCTCTGATAACAGCAAGCTGTTCAGCATGGAGTTGAAATACAACGATGGCAACAATGCGCAGTTTAACGGAAATATTGCTAATCAGGTATTTGTCAACACGGGAACAAGCACCGAAGCTACGCAGACCTTCAGTTACCAGTATGACGCGCTCAACAGGCTGACTAGCGGCATTTCTACAGGGGCTGCCGTAGCGGCCAATAATATGTCGGAAAACAATATCACTTATGACGAACTCGGCAATATCAGGACATTGACACGAGATGGCAATGCATACGGCTACAGTTATGTGATGAATGGTACGGTGGAAAGCAGCAGGCTGAAATCGGTTAGCGGCTTAACCGCCGGAGATTACCAGTATGATGTAAACGGTAACATGACAACCGACGCGCGGAATGGCACCACCTTACAATATAACTTGCTTAACTTACCAACAAGCGTCACCAAAACGGGCGTTAACCTGAACTATGTATACAACGCCGGCGGACAAAAGATCAGGAAAGTGAGCAATGTAACGGGTACCACGGATTATATTGGGGGGATAGTTTACAACTCGATCAGTAATGTTTACCGGATCGATTATATTCAAACCGAAGAAGGCCGTGCGGTCAAAAACAACGACGGCACTTACCGATACCAATATGATCTGAAAGATCAGCTGGGAAACGTACGTTTGACCTTACAGAAAAACAGCACGACAGGTAAAGCGGACAGGGTGCAGTCGGATAATTATTATGCCTTCGGTTTAAGAAAATCGATCAGCCCTATACCTTCATCGCCAAATAAGTATCTTTATAATGGGAAAGAGTTACAGGAGGAAACTGGTGACTATGATTATGGCGCAAGGCACTATGACCCGGTAATCGCAAGGTGGACAGCTATTGATCCGATGGCGGAGACGTATCGCAGGTGGGCACCTTATAACTACGTAATGAATAACCCCATAAGATTTATAGATCCGGATGGAATGGATGTATACTCAGATAGTCAAAACTATGACAAGGAGAATCACGAGAAATGGAATCAGCAGATTCAAGATATGAATGGTGTATGGCATACAATAAGTGAGGATGATTTGATAGCAACTGATTTTAGTTTCTCAAAAAGTGATAATCAAGATACAGAAGAAGCCAATGAGAATGATTGCTGTCCTGCTCAAGGTCGTGAAACGACCAAAAGAGATAATGTGAGAACTTCAGTCAATCTAAACTTGAACATAAGACTTCAATCAGGGGACTCTAAACTAAAAGATAGAGTCGTGAATTTACTAAACGGCACTGGAACAGCATATGGAGTTTTGAATGAAATTAATCCAAAAAGGTTTAAATTTGGAACTACAATTGAAATCTCTCAACTGCTAGTTAATCTCGCTGCTGCGAACAGTAAAGAAGATCGATTAAATATTATAAAAGACTACATAGTTGAAAAGGGAATTACTTCTTACGTAGGAGGCACACCTTGGGCAATTGCAAATATAGTTTATGGCTATTATAATAATACATCCTCTGGATTGCTTGAAATGACGAGAGCATATTACTATGAAAGTAACAGAGCTTCAACATTATCCGATAATTATGAGTATGGTTCTTTCATGTATGAAAATTATCATCGACAGGCAAAGCACTATAGTGATTTGTATCATACTTATTTAGTACGTTATCTGCAATCTATTAGACAATGAAAAAAATAAAAGTATATATTCTATACATCCTTACAGCTACCAGTATTATTTCGTGCACCCAGGATCGAAGTAAGTCATTAATTGCCTACAAAAATCAGGATTTATCAAATAAAATTGACCATTTGCTGAAGGAAGGGAAAAGTGAAGTTGCTATGAAACTCATAAATGATAGTCTGAAAAAAGAGCCATCGGGATATTTACTATTTCAAAAAGGAACTATATTTTTATACGATATGAGGTTATCCGAAGCAAAAGCATCTTTTGAAAAGGCCTATGAAGCCGGATTTGACACTAATAATTCAAAAAAAATGATAAGTTTTTGTGATACTTTAATAAGCGATGGTAAAAGATATAAATAGAGGATTGTGTTATTTATTGTTTTTTAATGCTATCAGTTTTTACATTGTTCAAAAGTTACCTTGGAAGTCAACTCTAATTACTGAACATGGAACCGTAACCATAAGTTTTAGCATAATACTTTTAGTCTACTGGACTTTTTTAGATTTCTGTGAGAGGTTTTTGGGCCTGCCAAGTATTGTAAACATGTACGCCCTACCGTTATTACTGTGTTTTCACCTTTTTCTTGAAATAATTCTTCATAAGAAAATAATATTTCTCGCGGCAAACTGCGAGAAATATTATGGTAAGATGGCATATCCAACAGCCGCAATTCTATCTATTATAAGCCTCATGTATGTGTTTCTCCAATAATTCTCTCCACTAGCCTCAGTTTGTTACTGCGTCCTATAATATCGCTGACGCGTTGTATGTACCGGCCAATGGCGATTTTGTAAGTTTCATGGCAACTGATTATGTGTCCGATCAGTCAGTCGCAGATAAACTACAGCAGGCAATGGACGAAGGAGGAAGTCTTCGAGCACAAATCTTGGGTGTCAGCTACGACGCGGCACGGACGTTGGCAGACGTACTGCTCTTCAGTGATGAAAATTATCTTGCCGCGTACCCAGGAGAGTAATTGTCGAAAGCTAGGATAGTCCTATAAATCTCAGAATTTAAAAGCCCTGTTACACAATTGTCTCAGGGCTTTTAATTTGATGAAAATTGTGAAGTCGATGTGTGGTGGTATTAGCTATGACGGGTGAACGTATAACTTATACCCATCTTTGCAGTGCTCAACTTTTGCATGTACGTGAAGCCGCGATTTACCGGCAGCGCTTTCAGTTGTGACTGTCCAAGCGCCGGATTGAGTCTGACACGCTCAGATACTAATGCTCGATCCAAGTAATCAGCGTATTCTTGCATCATCACCTTCCTGTCGTCCAAATATTCTGCTCGATCATAAGCGCGATCTACAGAATCTTTAGGCACGTGCGCTAATTGGCGATCAGCAATATCATGTGTGTATTTAAGTTTTTCCTTTAGGACACCTAACGCCAGTGCCCGAAAGCCGTGGCCTGTCATAAGACCGCAGTAGCCAAGACGTTTTACCGCTACTAGAACGGTGCCTTTTGCCATTGGTGAACGAGGCTTGTAAACGCCAGCAAAAACGTGTTCCCTTTTACCTGTTACCGTGTGAAGCTCCTTTAGTATCTCGATGGCTTGCCGCGAGAGGGGAACCATGTGTTCCTGTTTCATCTTCATACGCTCTGCAGGAATAATCCACATGGCCTCCTCAAAATTGATTTCCAACCATTTAGCATCGATCATTTCTGAAGTACGGACGAACGTGAGCATCATAAATTTGAGCGCCAGGTAGGTTTGCCTGTGGAGCTTCGCTTTATTCTCATAGATGTCGAACAGGAACTTAGGCAGCACTTCGAGTTTAATGGACTTAAAGCGGCCTTTCTTGTATTTTCTGAGAGCGTGTTTTAAATCGGCTGTTACATCCTCTTTGGCGCGTTTGGTCGTCTTAGCGTAAAGGAAAATGTGGCTAATGATCTGCTTAATGCGCCTTGCCATCTCGGGGGCGGTTACTTCGATTTCTTTAAGGCAATTTAAAACCTTTATTGAGCAGATCTCGCTGATAGGGTAGTAGCCCAAATGCGGGAAAATATATTTTTCAATGCGGTGTAGGATGGTTGCAGCATAGCGGGGCTGCCATTGCGCTTTATTCACCTCGTACCATTCCAGAGCGATTTCCTTAAAGGTTGTATTCGCCTTGATACGGGCTGCAATCTTTTCGTCTTTGCGCTGGATGATAGGGTCGATGCCGGACTTAACGAGGCGGCTGATACGGCTTCTTTCCTCACGGGCAAAGGCGAGGGTGGTTTCCGGATATTCGCCAAGGGTCATGAGTTTCTCTTTCCCGTGGATTCGAAAGCGCAGCCGCCAGTACTTACAGCCGGATGGCAGGACTTCCAGGAAAAGGCCTTTGCTATCGAGCAGTTTAAAGCGGGTGTTGTGGGGTTTGGCAGTACGGCAGAGCATATCATTGAGCATCTTTTTAAGTTCCTCTTAAAAAAGAAGTTTTTAAGGATATGCGGAACATGAATATGGCAAGCAAGAAATGTTCCGCATTTGTTCCCGAAAATTCGCTTAATGTGGGATAATCACAGATAATCAGTGAGGGGCTTTAGATACACAAAAACCCAACGTTTCGTTGGGTTTTTATTGTCGTATCAATAACAAATAAGCTTTATTATGATGCCAAAATCACTGCATTGGCTCCTCGAGCAGGTGCTCATTTTGCTTATTTAAGTTCTTGATATTTCTTTAGAACCCTCATGGCTATCGCGATTTTGTTCCGCAATTAATACAGGGTAATGCATTAATGTACATTAAACTCAATCGGTTAGCACATTTTATCAACACATGCTTTAAATTGCAAGGAAAACCTCGTTTCGCTAGCAATCATCTTGGTTTCGCAACAGTACCCGCCTTAGTCAGGTGTTAATCAGAAGCAATGCCAATCGTCAGATAAGTATATGAGTCAAATCGAAGAGAACTCTTCTTTAATTGAGAACCATCGACGATATTTTAAAATACATATTATCTTTTCGATTTCAGAACTTTAACGGCACTGTCAATTTTGTCGAGTTGCCGCATACATCTATAATGAGCAATAGACATCAGCAGTCTATAAAATATAACAAAAATAAATAGTCGACTAAAGTGCATAAGGTAGGGCGAAACGACAATAAATAATGATATACCTAAGTTCATCTCAATAGAAGGGACGTGATCATACGACCACCCTTTGTAAAAAATAAGACTTAAAACTATGGCAGAAATTAGAAATAAAATGGATGGGTAGGCTGGATGGATTGGCTTATCGCTAGCCTTGGTAAAACCCCTAATGAAGACTACTAAATTATATATAAAGCCAAAATTAAGAACCCAGATCGCCGTGTTAAACGTACGGATGTCAACTGACGATTGGTAGCCGCTGAGAACTAACAGTATCAAGCTAAAGTAAAACGAATTAAGAAAAATCGAACGATAGCCCAATGTGAAATTGAAAGCATTTTGTGATCGGGCTCGAATCTGTTCGATGTTATTTAAAAGTGCTTGGTAATGTTGATTGTAAATATTGCTAAAATCATATTTTCCCTCAATCTTCAAAACAAATTCTGAACTTTTAATTAAACCAATTTTTCTTGTAATTACCGGCCTAACATTTACTTCTAGTTTAGAAATTTCATTATCAATGATTGACCGGAATTCCCGCGATCCCGCATAAGCAAAATTGAAAGCCGAGAATAAACTAATTAGGCTGCTTAAATTTGTAAGTTCCAATTCGTATTGTAGGTTTAGGTTGTTGTGGTTCTAAGCGTGCTCCGGGAGCGGATAAGGTCTGCAATCATCAAAACTGCGATCAAAGGCATTGTTTAGCTTTTTCCAAGGATCCGGGTTGTGGAAACTGCAAATCGCTACGCGACTTTCGGTTAACTTCTCGGTGGTTTCCATTCTCAGAGCCTTTTTATCATTCAATGCAAAAAAGATATCATTTTCAAAGACGTCTCTTATGTTTTGTCGAAACTGACTATTAGCTAAACGAATCTGTATTAGATGAGAATATTGATCGTTGAGAAGTTCAAATAGCGGAATTAGATTATTATTTTCTTTCCGCAACACCATTTTTAGCTGGCCGTCACGTCTAAAAAAATTTATAATTTCAGCTGGCAAGCTCGGATGCTTGTTAATTATATCACCATTTAGAGAGTCATCGTAAATTTTGACTTCATTATTTGCATATTTAAAAATCCGCGATATCACGATGGCTGCATTTTCGGGTTTTGAATTTTCAAATGTCAATGGGCTTCGGTTTGCTGCTAACGTTTCTACGGCAGTTAAATAGTCATTTATAACAATTTCGTCGGTCATATCTTTATCCTCATATTAAAGTTACCCAAATTGTAACACGATGTAACGTTTGTGGAAAACTTTTTGACGTCTATTTATTAAGAAGTTTAATTCTAATAATCAGTATTTTACGTTGCAGCTATTTAAAAGTTTCAAATTAAATAAAAATTCCTTGACCAAAACACTTTGTAGTAAATCGTTCCTGCGAACTTCAATGACCCTGCGCTTATAAAATGAATGTTATTGCTACCCGTTAGCTAGCCAATATTTTAAGATTCCAATGACGAACTAAGACACATATACGCTTTTTTACTTTTGTTTTTTAAAGTCGCACGTTTTCCGTCTTCACTGTAATCAATATAATCTATGTCACTTATTAATACAGATCGATCACCTATGTCTAATGACAAACCTAGAAACAGTTCCGTATTACGGTTAACGACTGGAATAGCTAACGTGTAAGGAGGTGAAGGCAATTGCAGTCCACCAAATTGCTCGTTGTTGCCCCTAAATACCTCCAGTCCGTTTGGTATATCAACAACATTCTTTTTTCCCTCAATTAAATTAACGATTTGTGTCGCTTTTTGCTGATTAACTGGGGAATCATCTGCTTGTGCGCCAGCGAAGGAAACGTTAAAGTATCTTTCAATTATTTGCAGATGTTTATAATATTCCAGCATAGATGCTAAATACGTATCATTCTCCAAAATTGGGTTAGTAATGATAGAATTGCCACCATCCACATGCAGGACGGTTTTTTTTCCACTCAAATATGCCTGGATAGAACGTATTAATCGAATACATTGGGCTATTGGCGGATACTTTTTTGGGAAACCAATGCTAAAGGTTATATTGATTCCGTTTTTTTCTACAGATAAATTTATAGTTAAATCGAATCCAAAAACATTAATCTTAGCCTCAAACCGATCTTTAGCAATTGGATAAATTTGTACCTGTTGCTCTTCAATAGACAAATCATCTTCAGGAAAATCAACACTCACGATTTTATTTAGAGGCTGCCGAACTATATGAAGCGATTCAATGTTATCAAGATTAAGAGGCATCCGAAATTCATCAATAAAATGCTCAAGTTTAGTTAGATGCTTTTTATCAATTTTAATAGAGCGACTTCCACCTTTTTCAAACTTAAAAAATTCTTTGGCTGCGGTTTGAGTTACCGTAAAATTGATCTGATTAAGTACTGATTGATCGGGTTTATAAAGGGATGTTAACTTAGGGCTTCCATTTGCATATTTGATCAAAGAATCATACTTATAAAAACTCACATAGCGGTTAAATGTGTCCTGGCTAACGTCATTATTCTCTAAATCAGATGCAATGTTCAGTTTCAATTCCGAGTGAAGTTCATTTAAGAACTCCTCTATGGTAACGTTTACATAGGTAACATGACGCTGTTGTAACTTACGAACTTTAAGGTCACTCCAATTTGGGGCGATTAAGAACCGCTCTTTTCGGTTTTGTCCGACCACCTTATCAATTTCATCTAACCATGACCATAAATTCTCATCTTCAAATCCGTATCCCATGAATAGTAGAGTTTGATTAGCAAGCACGTTTCGAATTGAAGTCCAAAATGGTGTCCGGTCATCAAGACGGATAAAAGAAGAATAGTCATTTGATGTTAGGATGACTTTGTTCACGGAAATTAAATCACCATGAACTTTGAAAATGTTAGGTAAGTTTCTCGTCGCACACATTAAGTCATCATCATTACGAAGAATGTTGCACCGACCAGCATAGCTATTTTCTATTAGTGAATCGTAATTCGTGGTCAGAATATTCTTAATGTGCGGAACGCGGCTAAGCAGATCATGATTATCGGTCGCTGACGCCGGCCTTGTAAACTCTCTAAGTAGTATTTTATTCAATTCATTTCTTGAACCATTTCTGAAAGCTACAAAATCATCTGCAACCGCTCGTAAAGAATTTCCTTGTGACAATTGCTGCCTTTCTTTAGTTGACAGTTCGTTCTTCAATATATCACACAGTTGCATTCCACTTGGGTAGCCTGCGTAAAGCGACATGCCTGCACCTGCCCAAACGGCTACTTCTTCTTTCCTGATAAGCTTAAATATATGGGAAGTAGTCATTCACCTAATATCATAAATAATCAATAAAATTAAAATGTTAAAACTGATTGTTGGTAATTATACAAACACAAACAAACACAACACCAGACCCCCTACAGCGTCTTTCGTAACATACTAATTTATTTAGTAATTAAATAATTTTCGTTTATATTGGATTATGTGTACTAAAGCAGTTTCCATCAACATTCGGAGCATGTCTGAACGCTTAAAGTTCTGTTTGTTACGCCGACATCTACGCCTATCATAAATAAGATTGACGGAGCTAAGGACTCATTGCTGACCGACTATTAGACAATCGTCTTAGCCAAATTACGTTTGCAAGCACCGTGTAAATGTTTTTAAGCAGCGCCGGACGCTGCAATCCATTGACCGAAACAATTGTTCAGATGCTTTTGGCTCGAGTTTAAGAAGCCTTCAATTACCCTTTGACAACGCAAATTTATACCGCTTCGGCAGCCAAGGCCGTGCAAAGTGCCGCTTAAAAAATCTCCACACCTGCGGGTAGTATTTTTTGCGTCAGCCTTGTCAGCCAGCCCCACGCGCAAATTTTATAGCGCCTGTCAAAGGGCAAATGAGGCTTCCTCAAATGACTTTGATCAAAATCATTTTTTAAACAATTAAATAACAAAGTCATGGAATTTAACAGCGCAAACGGCACAGCCGAAAAAAACGAAAGAACAGCAATTGCAGTAAAAACTGAACCGGCTAAAAACGGTCAGGCCTCAACTAAAGTAAAAGCAGGCGAGGGCAAGAATAACAACCCTGCAACCGCAGAAGCCAAACCTGAAAAGCAGGAAGAAAAACCAATCGTAACACCCGAGCCGGTTGTATTAACGCTCGATGCCAAACTAAAAATGGTTGATGACCTGCACCGCAAAAGTGTACAGCGTTTAAATCTTTTATCCCGCCTGAACCAGTTGGAATCCTTTGAAGTGACATTGCTTCAGGAAAGTGATGAATTAGAGGATAATCCTTACCAGGGCTGCAAACTCATCATTCGCGATGACAAACACCGCGAGTTTATGACCACCACACCTGGTTTGATCCGTCTGGTGTCACAGTTTATCTACACCTCTTGCCAGGCCAAGCTGAAAGAAATTGAAGAATCCATCAATTTCCCGGCGCTTTAAGCCGGTTTCAGCCACCGCAAATGCGGTGGCTATTTGTTACATAGAAATTTTGAAAGCTGCATACCATGGTATGACTATACACATGAGATATGTTTATTTCTTTTAATTGTACTTAATATGGCTAATAAATACCATCCTATACCCATTTAATCGGATATAACGCCATTTCACCGCATGCATATTCTTGCACGCGTTTATTTACATTTCTTGAGGTGATTTTATGCAGCAAGTCGTTAATGACGACCCCTTGTTCGACCGTAAAACAGCCGCAAAGTATCTGGGATTAACTAATCCCAATACCCTTGCTGTCTGGGATTGCACGAAAAGGTATGACCTTTCCCCAATTAAGGTCGGCGGCGCAATCCGGTACCGAAAATCAGCCTTGGATCGTTTTCTGTTCGAAGGTTTGAAAAAGAAGGTGTCCCGATGAATCTGGAACAGATCAACGCGCTCCCTCTTGACCTGCTGCATCAGAAATTCGGCGATGTGGCTTTCCGATATTTTGAGACTTCAACCGTTTGTGAACGAATACAGGCCTATCTTAAAGCTACCGGTGAAGACCATACCCTTGCCGATGTAATCCGGTGGGCAAGCAATATGTTCGCTCAGCCAGCCAGCGACAGTATCGCAATTGAAGGAAATGACGTTCAGGGAAACAAGGCACAGCTTGACTGGCGAATTGTCCGCGTAGAGCCGATAGAAGATATCGCTTTATTTCGATACTTAAAGTCGCGCGGGATATCGCCAAAGCTTGGCTCTCACTACCTCAAAGAAGTTTACCTACGGCACAACTCCACCCTTGATGCCATGTACACATTGGGCATTCCCAATGAGGATGGCGGATATGGCGTTATCAACCCTTTTCTGGAAGCCAATATCGGCCCACAAGCTATTTCGTTTGTCCGGGGCCATAAACCCAAAGCAAACAAAGTCCACATCTTCCATGATTTTATGGATATGCTATCAGCCTTCATCCGTTTTCCGCAGTTACGGGATAGCGGGGATAGTATCTGCCTTAATTCCCATCATCAAATCAATGACGCATTCGCCTATATCAAAGACTTCGGTTATACCAAACTGTATGACTGGACGAGCAATACCCTTGAAGGCAAGCAAGTATCCAAAAGGCTGAGAGCAGCTTCGATAGCCGAGCCTCAACTCAGGCACTTCCTGATGCATAAGATATATGCGCGTTACCGGACATTGAATGATTGGCATGTGGCAACGCTTGGGCCTTAACACACAGCTCACTTGCTCAAAAGTAAGCGGCTGATCCTATCCTGTACGGTTCAGGATTGATGGTTTTTACAAGAGATAACCGAAGCCGCTCACTCCACCAACTATTATTTTCCCCTGCCTCCGGCATTCCTCGCGAGGCAAAATAACAGCCGGTTCGTTCTCTTGAACTTCGGTTGCCGCATCTCTTGTAACCATCAACACCTTACAGGAAAGGATCAATCATGACAACTTTATCACCAAGCGAGCAAGGCCAAACCTTCTCCGTACCACGATTAGACGTTCATGACCTGGTAACACACATTATCATTGACCAACTAGAGCAGGGGATTGTTCCCTGGGAGAGACGCTGGATCAATGAAGATATTCTACCCTTCACAATTCCGTTCAACGGTACCACGGGCAATCGCTATAATGGTATCAATATCGTATTGCTTTGGTCGTCGGTAATCAAAAACAGGTATACCACGGATGAATGGGCCAGCTTTAAACAATGGCATATAAACGGCGAAATTATCCGCAAAGGCGAGAAGGGTAGCCTTGTCGTGTATTACGACACATTCGAAAAAGAAGTTGAGGGAGAAATTCAAAAGATCCCGTTTCTAAAAACGTCCTACGTTTTTAACCGGTGTCAGTTAGTAAGCTATGATGAAACACCACCGTTCATTAAAAAATACACAGGTTTAGTACCAACGTTTGAAAAGCGACTGGACGTTCAGCAATTCGTTGAGAACACCGGAGCTATCATTAAACATCATAATGGCGGCGCAAGCTACAATCGCGCTAACGATGAGATCTCAATGCCTTTTCCTGAACAGTTCGTCGATACGTTACAATGTACCGCAACTGAAAACTATATCGCAACGCTATTCCACGAATTAGTGCATTGGTCTGGTGCACCAAAACGATTGGATCGTATCAAAAGTGAGAAATTCGGTGATCAAAATTACGCTAATGAAGAGCTTGTTGCAGAATTCGGTTCAGCGTTCTTATGTGCCGGATTTGGCTTACGAACTGCCGAAAAAGCGGCTCATTCCGCTTATATTGAGAATTGGCTAAACGTACTAAAAGAAGATAACCGATGCATCTTCCGTGTTGCCAGTGCAGCATCGAAAGCTGCCGACTATTTGAACAGCTTACAACCTTAACTAAAAATAGAGCCCCTCATGGGGCTCTATTTTCTATTATTTCATTTACGCAATAGTCATCCGTAGCCACGGGATTATAACGCTCATCCTGGCAAACGATCTTCAAAGGAGTATGGAACAGCAATTTATCATATAGCATATCCAGTTTGATGCCTTTAATCATAATTGTCGCAGACGTAAAGGCAATCTGGATCAGACCATCTGCGGGAGCGTACTCGGCTGAAACAAGATAGGCGTAATTAAAAAACTTTTTGCGTCCATCGGGCCAGATCAAACACAGGTTCCGAACGGACGACGATGTTTTATATTCGTCGGGTATGCCGTTACTTTCCGCCGCATGACTGTGATGCGCCGCGTCAAAGGAGTCAAACCCCAACTCAAAATCCTGGCTCATAGTCATCTCTTGAATTGTTTTTTACTTCCAATCTTGTTCTTTCTTCCGGCTCGTTGTCGTGATCCGGCTCTTTTCCTATTTGTTGCCGGATGTAATCGGCATGCTGATAGCCGCCAACAAGTTCAAGCGCAGATTGCCGGTCGCCTAACTGCGATGCGTATTCCAATAAAGCTTGCCGATCATCTGTATAAATATGTGCGGCATCCTTACCTCTTGAAACGGAAACGTAGAATTGTTTGGCATTGGTTGCAACAAAAGTAGCCGAAGGCTGCGAAATGAACACTTCTGAAACCGTACGTCCCTGCGCCGAATAACTTGTGGTGCAGTAAGCATGCGCAATATTGCCAAAGTCGTCGTCAAGTTCATAAGTGACCTTGCTGGATCTGTTATTAAGCAAGATTTTACCCTTTTTATTGATGCCGGTAACATCTAGCACCTGTCCATTATTGAGCCGCTTTTGGTTATTATCATAGCCATTGCGACTGATGCGCACTACATCGCCTTTAGACAAACCCATCAGGCTGTGTTCGAAAACATCAAAGCTTGACGCGCGATCCAGCGGTAATTGCTGCTCTTCACCGTCTTTGTTTTTAACAAGTACCTGATTGTTTTCAATGCGTTCAATCTTCCATACCGAACCTTTTTTTATCTGTGGTACATTTTGATTGAATTGTACCACATCTCCTTCATTCAGATTACGGTGATCAGTTTTCTCTGCTTCTGTCAGGTTACGGCTCACAAATTTGTCAACCAGTACCTGCTTCTTACCAATAAGACCGTTAGCACGCAGTTTGTCACGCAATTCCTGTGTCACGGCCTCGCCTTGCGCATGGGTGGGGGAGACAATTAACGCGGATTTGCCTTTTTTGAGCGTTCTAATGTAGTCGTTTATAAGCAAGTCATTCGGTTTTAGTGGGTCAATATCCTTGACGGCACCGATGCTGTTTAGTTTGGTAAACGCGCGGCAAATATTGCCATTGGACAGGTCTTCTACCGCTTCTCGGTAATGAACATCTTTTTGCCGCACGATCTTGCTCACATCGCTGGACTTGATTTGCCCCACAAAATTTAAAACACGAAGGGCATCACCACGTGCTACGGCAGTATGTTGGCGAGTGTCACCCCCTAAGATGAGCCGGGCGTTTTGCTGCTTTGTAATGGTCAGTAATTCGGTCATATCTTTTGTACCAAGCAAGCCAGCTTCATCCACCCACAGTACCTGTCCGGCAATTTCTTGTTGCATTTCTTTATCTTTCAACAGCCTTGCGACAGTATTCGCGTTTTCAAAGCCTTCATTTACCAATACGCCCCTTGCAGCTTGCGCCGTTGGCGCGACAACGAAAAGCTGCTTTCCTGCCGCTTCGATGTGTTTTCTCGCCTCGCTCATGATTGTGGTTTTGCCCGTACCGGCTGCACCGCGAACAATCGAGGTCTGGTCGGTGGTCGTCAGCACATCTGTAATGGCATTCCGCTGATGTTCGTTAAGAAAGGGCGAGAGTTCAGGCGCTTTGCTAAATAGTGGGAACTGGCTGTTTAAACCTTGACGCGCGAGTTTTACCATTTGCTGTTCCTCGGCGAGTACGGGCTTTGTGGTGCAAACCGTTTGATACTTTTCTTTGATCCTGATGATGCGTGAATCGTTCTTAAAGCTATCGGTTATGCCGACTATAGAAAGCTGTCTCTTTCCAATGCTCTGGCGATAGGCCGTTTCCAGTATCCGGCGTTCAGGCTTCACCGAAGCCCTTTCAAACGAATGTTTTAGCGCATGGTCGATGACATCCTCAGCGATTGTTTTATCCAATTGATTTTTTGTAGCGTAGCGGATCGGTAAAGCTTCCTCATCAACTGGTAATTGCACTTCCTGCCGGAGTTGTCGCCGCCATTCGGCTTTTAGCTCGGCCATCGTATGGCCTTTCTGCTTTTTCGCGCGGGTTTTTGCTCCAAGCTCCGCCAACTTTTTCGGATCATTTATGCCCTTTTCTTTCGCAAATTCGCCAATGGCATTGGTGCGTTTGCTGAAGTGATCGATAGCAGCCTGTGGTACATTCAGAATTTCAAAGGCCTTGTCTGTGCGGCGGATGCCATAACCCAGATCCATTAACCGGTCTGATAGCCGTTTATGAAACATGGCCTGGTAAAACGGCATTGATTTTTTGATATCCCGAAACTGTCCGGCCTTGATGGTTTTTTCTATCGGGTCATAGGTGGCATTGATAACCACATTATGCGAATGCAGGTGAACGTCCGGCAAGGAGCCGTCAACCGGCCTTGCCGTTTGATGGGTAAATTCTGCCCAAAGTAAGTTACCTGTCTGTCTGTCTTCAAGCGATTTATTGATGCGAACCCTTGTCCGGCTATCGGTTTCAATATCCTGCATCGTTTGCTGAACACTGTCCTGAAACGCTTTAAGAATATGGTCGTCATTAGAAAGGGCATGGATAATACTTACGCTTTTAGGGGCATTGAACACAATGTCATAGGCAACAGTGCGTCCTTCTTTGGTATGTCTTGTCAGCGGCTTACCGCTAACTGGATTAATATTATCACAGAGCGCAAAGAAAGATTGGCGGGTAGGTTCTATAGGCAGGCCTAAATGCGTAGCCAAACTTCCGGCGTATCTTCCTTTCAATTCCTGGCCATCCATATAGTAATCGGACTGGAGCAGGGCACCTGAAAAATATTCTTTTGCCTGTTTTGCGGATGTAGTTTGAACCATGCGTATCATAGGCGCGATTGTATATCGGTTTACTATACGGGGGCCGAAATTCCTTTTGGATTAACAACTGATAGTCTCAGTCAATTTCACGGTCGGCATCCTTATTTTTACTGGTATCGTCTGCCGCATCCTTTTCTCCACAAAACCTTTCATAAAGGCTTTGCGCCAAAAAGCCAGAGCCACCGTAGCTATACTGCCAATCCAATTGTTTTGAGTACAATTCTTCCCGCGCTTCCGAAGGCAAGTCGTCATAGTTCTGACATTCATATTGCTGCATTAACTCCTCTCTGCGGTCATTAATATGATAACGGGCTTCTTCCGCCATGCCTGCCAATTCGGCCATTGCTTCCTCATAGTCGCGCGCTTCGCCCAGCGCAGTTTTGGCAAGATCAAAAGATTCATCACGGCTTTCGCCTACGGGCTTGTTGTTATTTTCGTTATGGGTCATGATTTATTTAGAGTTTTTAATTGGTGGCAATAGTATAATGATTGTTTTGATAGCAGTGCTGGTGCCACTTTAAACGCCGTGCTAATTGCTATACTTGCTATGGTAATGTATTAAACTGGTATAATTTCTATTAACAAAAAAGTCACTGCACGGGAAGCTATTCTGAGCGGTGCTGTTTCCTTACAGACATCTTCCCGTTGCAGTGCAATGGCATTAATAAACGTCCGAAGCTTCCTCAGATTCTACAATGGTTTCTGCTAATACACGGCGAAACTTTTTGTTGTTAGGGGGAGTTCCAAAAAATTCTACCCCACGCTTATCTTCTGGTCTTGTGCCCTCCACCAGCGTTTCGGTTAGATCTTCATTACAAAGCATCTCATCAATCATATCCATAAGAAATTGATCTCCCTGATAATGAGCGCCACAATAACTTACAGAATAAATGATGCTGCAAACCATTAGGATGATGCCAACTGGTGAGTGAAATAGGGTTAGAAGCACACCTATGATGAAACCTACCAGTGGCTCATAGATCGTGGCTATTGTTTTACGCGTTGGCTCAGTACCATTGATCTTTATGTTATAAAAAAACGGAAGGATGTCACCTGAATACATGCTGAATTTTGCAAAATCAAATACGCCAGGTTCTCGTTTTATTTCTTTATAACGCATAATGCTCATGGCTAAGAAGGCGAGGGCAAACAGGGATAGCGATGGGCTTTTACTAAATATCTCCGAAGGGTCTGGGAAAGACCAGCCACCGTAATAGCTGTAGTGTGGCAAGTTACTGCCAAAGAACATCAACACAAACAGGGTAATAGATGTGGCAAGCGAGAAATAGCGTTCTCCCATTTTGCGTCTGAAAAACACTTCCAGGATCAGGCGTGGCCAAGAGGCGATTGCCAGAAAGAAACCTAAAATAGCGACTTTGATTAAGTTCACACGTTTAAATACAGTGAGGTAATAGAGGTTTTTTCTTTTCATGACTATTAGTTTTAATTACACTTTTGTTATTTATAATTCTGGTCAAATCTTACTTTACGGAAATTCTGTCCTTTAAATAATTTGTCACCCTGCACATGCAGGTAGGCTTCCACTTTATAGTTGTTCCTTTCGCCGCCGGTAATCAAGCCAACAAATTGTTCCGGCCGTACCTGTTTATGTACGCTCAGGCTGATGCTGTCCGTGCGGGAGAAGTTTTCTGCAACGGTAATTGTACTGGATGGCTCGATAAATTCTGCTTCACCGATCAGGTCAGATGCAGCTTTGTTCGTTTCCACGTCGGAATTGGCATGAAAAATTTTTGTATTGAGTGTACCCAAAAAACTGTGCACACGGTCGCGTGCTTTATCGCCACCAAGGGCGGCAAAATACTGTGGGATATTTTGAGCGATATAGACGGTAGCGACACGACTACTTCTTGACGTGTATTGGAACTCTGCATCCTTTTCATGTAGGAAGGTATAGGCCTCATCAGCGAAAAGAAAAACGGGTCGGTCATTCTCTTTGACGTTGCGTTTCTCCATTTCCCGTTGCCAAAGTACCTTGTACAAAATCTGGCAATCTCTGCCTACGTTATGGTAGAGTTTGGTCGGAATATTGAGCAGTAATATCTTGCCGTCCAAACTTGACCTCGGATTGAAGTCAGCTTTCTGTTTGCAAAACATAGAATAAAAAGGCTCCCTTAGTAAAGAATAAAGCAGGCCAGTAAAGCTGAACTCAACGATGGAACGTGTCTTGCTGGCAAGGTTCTTAAAAGTTTCCGTAAAGAACTGATCCAGCAGTTTAAGGGGCTTGTATTCCGGCACCATTTGTTCTGCATGATGGTCAAAGGTTCCCTCAAATTCGATGCGCGACTTTTCTGCCCAATGTACCTTTGAATACCATTTGTCAACATCTTTCCTTACACGCGATCTTATTTTACCGAAGGCTTTATAAAATGCCTTCTTTTGTAAGTCTTCGGGTTTTGGTGCCGGTTTCTCAATGTGAGGAGCCGTTTGTACAATTTCATAGAGTGTTTGCACATCTACTTTGTTGTACGCCATCAGCGCCAGATCAATAGCATTTGCTATCAGTTGGTCTAAGGCCTGGCTCCAGAAAGGGTCACTGTTATTTTTGCCATTATTCCTTTCCGCTCCAGCATTGATAACAACTTTTAATATCTCAAGCAAGTTGCCGGTGAGGGCATCGCCAGAATTACTAGCAGACAGATAGCTCATGAAGTCAAAGCTGTATTCGCCGCCTGGTTCCAAAATAAGCAGGTCGTCTGAACGACCTGCCAGCTTGCAGTACTCTACCCATTGGTCTTTTTCATCGGGTTTTACAGTAAGTACCAAACCACCAAATCCGGCATTAAGCATCTTCAACGCCCACAGCCTGCCTGATGCGCTTGTCTTCCCTGCACCAATGCTGCCGAAAATGGCGGTGCCTTCTACCAAATTGCGTAGGGTGTAAGGCGACTGATTCTCGCCGCCAAAAAAGATCATGGGTTGTTCAAGGTCGTAATTCATTGCTTTAGATTTTAATAATCCTCCACAGCCTTGCTGCGGAGGATTAACCTGCTTATTTCAGGCGGTTGGCCATAAACGTATCCGAGGTGTCCTTGCCATATTTATTATGGCGGCCACCGTAATCTACGATTATACCTTCCCCTGGCCTCATGGTCACCGTGCTGTTATCCTTCTTAAATTTGTAAGGATCATCAGTCGGTTTGAAGCCTGCATCACGAACGGTTTTAGACGTACTCATGATTACTGGGTGCTGATGCCGTTGCTTACTCTGTTATTGCGTTTTCAGCTATTCCGCAGCCGCTCTTTTAAGTGTTTAGGCGTTTCCACTATCGCGATACCTTTTAACTAATTCCTGCCCTGATTAATAATAAAGGGCGGGATTGATAGTATTGACTTTTGAAGTAATATGTAATACGTTTCTTGAGGTGAGGGAACAAATGCGTAAGTACAGCAAGACTAATCCACTTATATTTCAGAACATGGCGGAATCGCTTGTTGAGGAGGCTGGCCCGCGCGGTGCCAGAGAATTTCTGACAACTTTGATTGAAATCGGTTATGATCTTGATCTCGCCTGCTATGGCCGCAGAAATTGCATCAAGGGCAAAACCAAGGACCCTAAAAACTTTTTGACCGCTAAAAGTGTCAGCCATCGGATGAAAGGCTTTGTTGAAAATTACAAATGCCTTATCGAAGCGTTGAACCAGGAAATTATTAAAACAAATGAGCCGCATGATCCTGTACCATAAAATGTTAGCACAAGTTCGCCCAGATTGAACCAGATCGGTTCATTCAGAAATTTTATATTTTTTCTTATTCTTATAGTGAAATTATTTCTGAAATATTTTCAGAAATAATATATGGCATTTTAATATTTCAGAAAACACCTTTCACAAATGGATATCACTAAAATTGAACTACAAGCATTAAGGTATGAGCTTTGGAGAAAAGCCTATACACTCATTGATGATAAATATAAGAAATTTTATGAGGAGGAACTGGACGATACAATTTTAGATACAAAAGTAGAAATGTATGATGAGATAGAATTAAAGGAAACGACAGGAACAATTTTTAACCATCTATTTAAAAGATGCAATATTGGCCGCAACCATTTCAATGCAAAGATTGCGCAACTCGAGAATAATAAGGGTCAACTTTCGTCACTAAAGCCGCCTGTATTTATTTCTGCGTGCAAATTTTTGGAACTAAAATATGATGACATTATAAAATCGTATCAGTTCCCTTTTGATCTTAATGATGAGCCATCAACAATCGCTGAAGTTTACAAGAAAGCTTTTGTCGATAAGCTCAAATCTACAATTGAGGAATTTGAAGCTAAAGAAGGTAAGCCTGGTAAGATTAATAATAGCACACCGGTAACCAAGCCTATAACGCCCAACACATCAAAAACATTGATGGAATATAATATTGAAAAATTAGTGACTGAGTTTTATCAGTGCCTTTCTTCAGGCAAAATTGAAAAAGCATGGAATATGATAACCAAGAGATTCCAAAAGAGGGGATGGAAAGAGAAATATGAGGACTTTGAAATTGGCTACGTCAACTTGTTATCCATTAGTGATCTACATATATGGGATATAAAAATTGAAGGCAGCACGGCTGAATGTAAGGTGTTCTACTTGGATAAAATTACAATACATACCTCAGTAGCCTTGGGTAATTTTGATAAATTAACGGTTGCAGAATTGGACAATTATGTCGAAGACATGAGGTCGCTAATTGATAAATCGAAAACTACCGATCTAAAAGACTTTGACAAAATAGAACTGGCCAAATTTTTCGAACCAGCGGTTAGTGAATATATATGGTACAAATGTGGTGTTAATCCTGAAAGTATAATTCCGCTCTTGCCTACAGAAAGAACAACGACTATACCAAGACTTTATAACATTCTTTGCTCAGACGAAGATGGTTGGCGGATAGCGAGTATTATACCAATTAGGAATCATCTATATAGGTAAATAAATTATTCAAAAACATGGAAGTGATTTGTTTTGAGGATAAGGCATTCTATGAAATCCTCGACAGACTTTATAAACGGTATAAGTCTGAACACAATGTAAAGGAAGAAAAGTGGGTAACGGGTGAGGTGGCGATGAAACGTCTCGGCATATCCAGTAAAACCACGTTACAGAAATTCAGGGATGAGGGACGTATCAGGTTTGTTCCTATCACGCCTAAAAACTTTTTATATGATAGCGATTCTATAAAAGCATATCTGGAACAACACGCTCGTAACATTTTTTGATATGGATGACAAATTTTTGAGCGAACAAGAGTTTGCTGATTATTACAACATCGGATATGGATTGAACAAGGTTTCGCCAGAAATGGCCGATTTGATTGTGAATACAAAAACACGCAGCCCTCAACTAGATGCGCTAAAAGCAGGGATAGAGATATCTCGTGAACCGGAACGTGAGAAGGATTATTTACCCGAATGGTTGAAAGAAGACTGGTTTAAAGAAGATTCAAGAGGTATTACGCAGTCACTTCATAAGAGTATCGAACCAGACAAAGAATAATCTAGAAGATTTTCAAGATTAAGTTTGATTGGCCTTTTAGTTACTTCTTTTTCAATCAAATCCACTTTCTTTGTTCTTTTTATTATATTCTTGGCTTTCACCTTGTATTCAGCCATTTTTGTTACTCAATGGATCTAGACTCTTTACGAGCTGAATTGATGAAGGCATTTGCGGCCTTGAATAAAAGATAGGCATAGAACCCGTTTTTAGCCCATTAAAAACTGAATAAATTTCTAAAGAAATAAGTTGCTGTACAAAAAATCACACCCGGTCTTGTATAATGTAAAGTATTACTTTATTTGAATGCAAGCCTGAGTGTCGAAACTCGCAATTAGTGTCCGTAAACCAAATTATTTATTTAGCGATTGCTGCTAAGATTTTTCGTTTAAAAGTTGATGTTTTTTTAATGATGATAATTTTTTTAGTTAAAGTGTGAGTTTAAAGCTGAATAATTTGTTATAAATTAGTACTTTAAATCTTAGAAATGACTATAGGAATTGCGCACTTTACTGATATTCACTTTACAATTAAAACCGATATTGATAATAAGATTGCTTCTTGTTTAGGCGCTTTAAAAAATGATTTTTCTGGTGTTAAAGCGATCTATTTTGTATTAAGTGGAGACATCGCTTACTCAGGTAAAAAGCAAGAGTATGATCTTGCCAAAGTGTTTTTCAATAAAATAATTCAATTATTAAAAAAGCAATATCCAGACACAGGACTTAAGGTAATTATTGTGCCGGGAAATCACGATTGCAATTTTTCGGACTATGATTCACAGTTACGAAAGAATTCAATTGAAAACATTTCTTACGATTATTTGGGAGACGATAACAGCGTAATCGATACCTGCCTATCTGTTCAAGCAGATTTCTGGGATTTTTATAAAATTTATAATGATTTGCCGTCAGACAAATTATTTTATAAGGTATCGGATATTGTCGATGGTCGTACAATATGCTTTCATTGCATAAATACCAGTTGGATGTCCCAAATATACGAGCAACCTGGCAAACTGTTTTTTCCCGCAAGAAAATATGATTCTTATGATAATGAGGACTGTTATTTAAACATTGGAGTCTGGCACCACCCTTATAATTGGTTCAATCCTGGAAGCATTGAAAATAATAAAAAAGAGCTTGAACATCTCACAGAGCGAATTGCGTCTGTTCACTTGATAGGTCATGAACACGTTAATGAATTTTATACCATCAAGAACAATATTACCACTGACAAAATAAATATTGTATCAGGTAAAGTTTTTAATGAGGATAGCCTCCCTAATGAATCTGGATTTGAAACAATTATTGTAGACATTGACAAAAGAGAAGGGGGATTAAAAACATATTCTTGGGATAAAGATATCTACAAATCATCTTACAACAAAAAACTCAATTTCTTTAAGGACTCGCATAAAAAATTTGAATTCAATTCAGATTTTATTAAAAACTTAGATGAAATTAAAATTCCCTTAACTATCGGGGAACGTAGAAAAGTCAAGCTAAGTGATATTTTTATATTTCCCCATCTTGATACAATTAATTCTGACACGAAAATCCTTGAAAATTATCAAGATTCAGAAAGTATCATTGATAACAAGTTCAGCCATTGTGTCATTGCAGGTGACGACCAAATAGGTAAAAGTAGCCTTTTAAGCATGATTTACCTCAATAAATTAAAAAATGGAGTTTTTCCGTTGATGATAACAGGAAAGGATATAAAGGAGCTTGACTTTAATAAGATTTTAAAAAGAGCTTTTAGGCGGCAGTATATTAATGGTGATGAGAATTTTGATGCCTATCAACAATTAGACAAGTCTAAAAAGATATTGCTAGTTGATGACTACCATCATTGTAAATTTCCAGCAGCTGTTGTCTATAAAGTGTTGAAAGAGTTAATGCCGAAATTTGAATTTGTATTATTATCTATCGATTCTGCTCATAGCTTATTACCTGTTTTGCAAACCGAATTTAAAGATGTTGGATTTTATAAAATTAAGCCGTTCGGCTATTCCAAACGAAATAGTTTGATAGAGAGGTACAACTACCTAAAGAGAAGCAGCTATCATGATATTGATGACATAGATATACTGAAAGAATCTTTTGACAAAGTAGGGGCAGTTTTAGGAGATAAATTAATTCCGTCATATCCGATTTTCATACTTTCCATCTTACAGTCATTAGAATACAATTCTTTAAGACAGAATGAAACTTCGTTTGGATATTGCTATCAAACCTTAATCCATTTCTCATTGCATAAAGCAAAAGTTAAAAGTGATGATATCGATACATACTTCAATTTTCTTACAGAATTAGCTTTTGCCTTTGTTGATAGTGAAAAGGAAGTTTTCAGGGAGGAAGAATTACTTGAATTCTTTGCAAGCTATAAACGGCGGTTTATAACACCTTCGTACAACCAGGTGATTGAGACCTTAAAACAGTCAAAAATTTTGGTGTTTGAAGATGACGAAATTTGTTTCGGATATGACTATATTCTTTATTATTTGTCAGCAAAGAAGATTTCAGATATTATTCATACTGAAAAAGGGAAGAGTATTGTAACTAAATTGTTTAAAGATTTACAAGAAGAAAAGAATGGGAATATTTTAGTTTTTGTAACACACCATTCCAAAGATATATCATTTATCGAAGATTCTCTTCTCACTTCAATGGATATATTATCTGATTATACACCGATTACATTAGCGCTGAACGATCCATTTTATATTCATATAAAAGCTATAGCAGAGGATGTAAGTAAAGAAATTTTGGAGATTAATAGAAATCCCAGAGAAGAAAGAAAAAAACACCTTCAATCTCTAGATGAAAGTGAGTCACGAGTTGAAAAGAGATCACAATCCTCCGAAAGCTACAATGCAATAACACTGCCATTTAAAAAATCATTTCGCTCGATTGAAATAATTGGTCAAATTGTAAGAAATAGAAAAGGTTCGCTAGAGATTTCGCAATTAAAAGACATGATCAAAGAGGTGTATGATACCGGTTTTAGAACGATTAGTTACAGTAGCGAATTGCTTATTAGTGCCAAAAATCAAATCATTCTTATGTTGAATGAAGATGATATTGCTGAGACAAGTAAGAAAGAAATAGAAAAAGGAGTTACTGATTTTGTAATGATGTCAAGTTTTGAATCATGTATAGGAATTTTTAGCAAGATAATGCAATCAATGGGTTTAAAGGATTTAAAAGATTTATTTAACGAAGTTGCAATCGATATAGATACCCCAGCTGCTAAGTTGGTGTCCTTTGGTATTAATTCTTACTACGGAAGCATATCAGAAAACGAGCTAAGAACTTTGGTCACTGATTTAAAAGGTAATGCAGTGGCAATGAAAATGTTAAGAGGAAGAGTGCAAGCTTATGTTTACAGCAAAAATCTTGATATCAGAACCAAACAGAAATTTGCTAATCTATTAGGAATGACAATATCGCCAAATAGAGTGAACAAGTCTTAGATTGTAAAGATATGATAAGCCCGGAGAATGAAAATTAAGTTAACTCGAAGTGAGGACTTCTGCTTATTGCGGCATTGTATCGACAAATTCTCTTCTGGCAGTTTCTTTAATTTCAAAGGTTATTATATGTAGAAAAACATACCTTAAGTGTTGATTTTGAATTTACCCTCTACCAAGCGTATAGAAAGAACAAAATATGCGTCATTTTTGATTGTGAAAACTTCATATGTTTGTTGTACCTATGTTGTACCAATAAAAAACCTCCCACGATTTTAATCGTAAGAGGTTGGTAATCAAGTAGCGGGGAGCAGGATCGAACTGCCGACCTTAGGGTTATGAATCCTACGCTCTAACCATCTGAGCTACCCCGCCGAGTTGTTTTTGTAGCTGATAATCAATCTTTTATGATGATTGTTGGAATGGCTTTTATCAGCTTCAAAAGTTTGTTAACGGTTTTGTTAACGGTGCGCCTTTCGGTGCATGGAGCGCAAAGGTAATATATACTGCGCTTATATTATAATCTTTTTGATTTTTGTTAACGGTGATTTGGCGGTCAAACCATTTTGTATTACCGTTTAAAGTTTTTACCTTCATATAAATCCTAAACCAAGTGGAAGTAATCTGTTTTGAAGACCGCGCATTCTACGCGCTGATAGACAAGCTCGAAGCCTACATCGATAGCAAAAAGCCACAACAAACGCTTAGCGACAAATGGATATCTGGCGCAGAAGCCATGAAGATGCTGCGTATTAAAAGCAAAACAACTTTACAGAAATTACGCGATGAAGGCAAAATACGCTTTACCCAGCCTGAGAAAAAGATCGTGCTGTACGACCGCGATTCAATAAACGATTATCTTGAAGATTTTACCTACGAAACCTTTTAGCCATGCAGGAAGAACAAGACCCATCACCGGAATATATCAAAGGCTTTAATCAAATGTATAAGCTTAAAAAAGAGATGCCGGAAGTTGCACAACAAATATTATCCGCTAAGGATGAGTGTGATCGTTTCAAAGGCATGCAAGCTGGAGCAAAGCAACACGAGCTTGAACGCATTCGGGAAATCACCCTAAAAAGTCGCGATCAATCAAGATATCAGCAACGTTAATTTTTAAATGTTAGCTAAGCAGGTTAATTTGTACCAATTTATCACCTGTTGACAATATGAGGAATAGAAGTTCATTTCTGCTTTACAAATATTGAAATTTTAAACTTTTAATTTTCGTAATATCAGGGTGGTCATTGCCATCTGACTTTATATTTTAACTATATTAAAAGAAAGTATTCTGTCATAATAATTTATAATCAACCTCAAAACTTAGGTTTTTAATGAAATACTCTAAAGGCTCAACATGGAGAAAATGGGATTTACATGTCCACACTCCAGATTCAATGGTTAGTTTTTATGAAGGCAACTCAATAGAGGACAAATGGGAAAAGTTTATATCTGACTTAGAGGCTCTCCCATCTGAATTTAAAGTTCTTGGAATAAATGATTACTTATTTTTAGATGGTTACGAAAAGGTCGTTGGGTATAAACAAGCAGGTCGGTTACAAAATATTGAATGCTTATTTCCTGTTGTTGAATTCAGAATAAAGAAATTTGGCGGAAACAAAGTATTCAAACGAGTAAACTTCCATATCATTTTTTCACTCCGAGGCAAAAATCAAGCTTTGTCCTGATAGGGTTTATTGATAGCTTTAAGTGCAGCAAAAAGCATCGCTCGTGATGCAATACTTTTTGCTGGAAAACTCCTAGCCGTGCTACAAGTTTTAAATTGCAAGTGCGAATTACCGATCTACTTGTTCACTTTTAGATCAGTAAAATGCGTACTGAAATGCTGAAGAAGTATTTCAATAAATCGGCCGATAAAATAATTTTCGGCAACTGCGTCTTTTTGACGACTTTTCCATTTTGTTGTCTTGATCACAAGATTGTCTTCATCAACAATAAATTTAAGTAAAGCACGGTCAGCCCATTGTTCAGGCTTGTGCGTAAGTAAGTAGCTATCATCTGCGCTTTCTCTGATTTCCCAAGTTTTAAGGGTTTCATCTTCAACTGCTTCAAAAATCGCTTTTTTGAAAGCGTCTGCTTTTTTGGTCTGAATAGTAATATTTGGCATGATAAGTAGGTTTTATTTCTGGAAGATAGAAAATTCTATAATCAAATAAAATATTTGTTGAGACACTGAGGCCCTGCGGATATGCAACTGTCAGTTTATTAATCCAAGCACAGGAATTATTAAGCACGGATTTTTAATGTATATTAGAAACTTGAATATGTAAGTGCCTCGCATTTACATTGTGATAAAGTTTAGATAAGCGCCCGAAACAGCGAGTGCGACGGGACTTTTTTATTTGCGTTTATGTAAGTTATCCTAACCAAATCATTGTTATTCACCATAGGCTGAAAGATAGTTTTCGTCATTGAATAGAAGCAAGTCTACAATCGTTCGGGCCTTTTCGTAGTTCACGCCAAGAACACGTACTCTAAAACTTCCCCCTTCTTCAATTGCTTGTTGTAATCTGTCTGCAACAGCATCGTCTGAAACATAGTCGGCAGCAGTAAAACTGATAAAGTCCCCATTGTTCGGAACATACAGAGCATCAGCAATGTCTATAAATGTTTTACCAACATGCCCATTTGGGAAAAATTCGTATTCTTCGTTAAAATGCAGTCTTAGGGTTAAACTCATCACCTGTTTTTTAAACACAATTTAGCGTTTATTTTAAAAAACTGAATAAACGTATGCACACTAAGTTTGAAGAATTACACCATATTGTGAGATTCTTTAGGTAAATGTCTTGCAAACCAGCTCAAATCCCTTTCAGTCGTAATCTTGTGGTCATAGATGTCCCGTCCAATGACTGTAAGTTTAAGATCGGCTAATTGATGTCGAACATCGTCTATTACAGAGACCGATATGTCTTCTCCAAACTGCTTAGAAAATACTTCGAGATATTCTCCTGGCGGCACCACTTTGACCGAACCACTGATGGTGACACGCTGGTATTCTTTTGGATTAAGCTCCACACACTGTGTTATATCAGTATAGATTTTTCCGTCTTTTGTAAAAACGAGCTTTTCCAGGATAACCGGCCCAAGGCCATTGTTTTGCATGTGGACATACAATAGACCATTTTGATCGGTCAGATCGATTTGGATCAGTGGCTTTACCGACTTTTCATTATGTACCCGCTGTAAATACAATTGGTAAAAAGTTGCCAGCAAGGCAACGATTGATAACGCCAAGGCCATTGTGTCACCTTTGATACGGTAAGAATTATTGGTAGAAGTTTGTTTATTAGTAAACCATCCTCAACCTATAGACAAAAAGCCCGATTTAAGATCAACTCCTGCTTTTCAACTCCTTGCAGTACAAAGAGTTGATTTTCGACATTAAGTGATTTTCAACTAAATCTTGTTCAAATATAAACGATGGTTTAATAGTGAACAAAAAGGACAAAAGCGATGAAGCAGGCTATCGCATATTATCGAGTGTCAACAAGCAGGCAGGGTAAAAGCGGTTTAGGGCTGGAGGCGCAGCAAGATGCGGTAGAGCAGTATTGCTCGGTCAATGATTATAATCTGATCAAACAGGTGATCGAAGTTCAATCAACCAGAAAGTATCGCGCAGGATTATTCAATGCCCTTGCACTTTGCCGGAAGCGGCAAGCGACGCTAATTGTTGCAAAGCTTGACAGGCTGGGGCGTGACGTAGAACAAATCGCCGGGATAGTGAAATCAAAGGTAGAGGTAAAGGTAGTGGACAATCCGCACGCCAACCGTTTCACCATTCATATCCTGGCCGCAGTAGCAGAAGAACAACGTCAGCGCATCAGTGAGAACACTAAATCAGCACTGCTGGCCGCTAAAAGGCGTGGCGTTGAATTGGGCAAGAACAGTAAAGTGTTAGCCGTTGCCAATAGACGGGCGGCTGAAAACTTCGCAGACAAGCTGTCTCCGATAATCAGTCGCTTCCATGACAGGGGAATTGTTACAACCCGCGCCGTTTGCAAAGAACTAAATAAAAGAAAAGTGCCAACCTTCCGCATGGTCGGAAAATGGCACCCAAGTACGGTTCATACATTATTGAACCGCCTTAACAGGAACAAGAATAAGTAACAACATAAATAATCAGATCATGCTAAATACAATTCAACAAGACATTCTATTCGATGACCGTTCGGTAATGGCACTACTACACGGCAAAATTAATTCATTTACTAGCGGTAATGCACATTACAACGATTGCACCAACAATTTTAATGATTGTACGAATAATGTGTACGCAAGTAAAATCGTTGATGAAAGTCACAACGAAGTGTCGTTTAAGAAAGATAATTAGATTTTCTTATGAATGTTACAGGAGTGATGTGTTCAGTGCCTCATAAAGCGCCTGACCTGCTATTGACCACATTAGACGAAAATTACGCCTATGCGGTTAACTGTTCATTCCCAAATTCTTTCCGGTTGCTCAACCGACGCCAGTTTGAGATACTATCAGCTATTGATGGCATTGATGATATAGAAACCTTGGCGGAGAAGTTAGGAATACCTCCAGCTGTATTAGGCGAGTTTCTATCGATGCTGCAAAAAACAGAATTGATTGCCTTTGATGAGCACAGTTTTTCAAAGCCTGTTAAGCCCGCTTCTCCTGAAAAGCTCAATTTTTGGATTCACACGACTAATGCCTGTAACCTGGGATGCAGCTATTGTTATATCCAAACATTAAATACCGGCAAAGGTATGAGCGATGCGGTAAGGCGGCAGTTACTGCATAAGCTAATTGAAGCTGCAAAGCAGAAGGGCATCCGCCAAATTCGGCTTCGTCTGGCCGGAGGTGAACCGCTTGGACAGTTCAGTGTCTGGAAACAGTTTATTCCTGAAGCAAAGAAGTCTTTAGCAGAAGCCGGGTGCAACCTCGAGGCGGGATTTATAACTAACCTGACATTGCTAACCGACGATATGATTGCGTTCGCAAAAGAATATGACGTTGGCTTTGGCGTATCGCTGGACGGGATAGAAGCAACACATGATGCCACGCGCAGTTTCCGTTCCGGTTGCGGTTCATTTAGTATTGTTGATGCCAATCTGCGCAAACTGATTGATGCGGAAATATCGGTATCAGTAAATACGGTGGTAACTAATTTGAACTTGACGGGACTGCCGGATCTCACCCGTTATTTGGTCGGGCTTGACATTCCCTTTCGCTTTTCAATAGTAAAAGGTGATAACATCCATGCAGAACTCCTGGACGAATACCTGGCGGCATCCTATGCCATCATGGAGGAGGCTGTTGGTAAAGGCTGGCTGTTCTCTAAGCGCTTCCGGTTCTGTGACCTTAAACCAAATGAATTAGGGTTTCAAACCTGTGCTTCGGGTTTTTCAGGTGGTGCCATTTATGTTGACGGTACTTTTAAATACTGCCATGTGCAATTCGGGGATGATGGTGCACCAAGTACATCTATTTTCAACGAGGAACTTAGCCTTGTTGATATGATCGCAAGTGGGGAGCATCATGAAGATGATAGATCGGAAGATTGCCAAAAATGCCGCTACCGCTACGTCTGCACCAGCGGTTGCCCTGTTTATCGGGTTAATGGGAAAGACCCACAATGTAGTTTGTATCACCGGTTTATTCCTAAGTATTTTGAGTTACAGGCAAAGCAAAGTTTATATTTATTGCACTTAGATTCGCAACGGATCACTTAGAAAAGAAAAAAATACTTGCTTTGAAAATTTTATCTATATTAGCCTAACCTTACTAAAATAATAACTATCACAATTCAATGACTACTTGCTGTTCCTTTCTGCTTTTGCGATTTACAAATCTCTTGTTTGCCTACTCTTTAAAATCTTTTTTGCCCCTGCTGGCAGCTTTTGGGCAATCAAAATACATTGAACTTCAATTTCCTGTTTGCCGCATTCCATTGGCCAAATAGCCTGTTCGGTTTCGTTTGTGGGAGCCTTAAGGCTGTGGCGCTTTCCCTGCAACAACAATATTATTCAACTTTTATTCAATTAATCATCTAGAAACCTTATTAAAATGAAACATATATATCTTTTAGTGCTCATTGTTGTTTTTAGCACCCAAGTACATGCACAGGGATTCTTTTCCACTAACGCCTATAGTACCAGTGTTCCCCGAGGCGTTGGTGCCAATAGCTTATTCGGCTGGGGTGAAAACAGCAGCAGTACAATTGATGTTCGACCGAATCCGGGCAACGCTAATGGAACCATGATGATCAACTACCATACGGGGATCACTTTTTCCGCGCATTCTTATTACGGCGGTATCCGCTTTTATAATCAGGGATATCCTAATCCGTACGACAGCTCAACGGGTGCGACCATGGTGATGAGCATCACCAACAACAATGTCGGTATTGGTACGACAAACCCTGATCAAAAACTGACGGTGAATGGAATGATCCATGCAAGCAGCGTAAAGGTGGACACCAATATACCGGTTCCTGATTACGTTTTTCAAAAGGACTATAAGCTCACGAATCTATCGGCCCTGGCCGCTTACATTGATAAAAATCATCATTTGCCGGAAATCCCCTCAGCTGCGGAACTGGAAAGCAAAGGGATGGATGTCGGTAAGATGAACCTTTTGCTGTTAAAAAAAGTGGAGGAGTTGACGCTCCATCTGATTAACACCGAGAAGAAGGTCAGGAGGCTGCAACAGGCAAATGCTGTAATCAAGAAATCGCTTAAAAAGTTTAATCAGAAATAGTCAAAGTTACCTGAGTAATTTATCGCACAACTTAGACTGTGTCTTTTATCAAATTTCACTTTAACGGAATAAAAGCACTACTAATTCCTTATCATAACACTAAATCCCTAATGAAATCCAATTACTTGCTGTGCCGTGCGCTGTTGTGCATGGTGTTTGCATCACTATTTCCCAAGGCAAGCTTTGCGCAAAGCGCATCAGAAAGCCTGGAATACAATAAGGTTTCTATCGCTTCTCCTACGGCAGGAGCAATTACGAAGTTCGTGGATATCCCTGTCAGCTTACATACCGGTATCCCGCAGATCAGCATCCCGCTTTATACCGTAAAGGACGGTAGTTTATCTGTACCCATCTCGATGAGCTACCATGCGTCCGGTTTGAAAGTGGGTGAACCCGCCAGTTGGGTAGGCGCCGGATGGTCGCTTAACGCGGGTGGGGTGATCACCCGTTCAGTCAGGGGAACACCTGATGAAAAAGGAACTGTAAATAATTTTCAGAAAACGGGTTATTACAGCAATTACGGTTATCGCAGCTATGTTTTCATTAAAGACCCAGGTGGCCAGGATCCACAGGATATAAGATCTGATAGTATGTTAGTGAACCAATACGAAAAGTTCAGTAACGGAACATATGATTCGGAACCCGATGTTTTCTTTTTTAATGTAGGCGGATACAGCGGCAAGTTTTACTTTAATGATGACCGCACGCCGATGCTCTTACCGGAACAGGACATCAAAATAGAGGTTAATTATACCTACGGGTCTTCTGAAAGTATCCAGGGTTTTACGCTGACAACACCGGATGGTACCAAATACTATTTTGGGGCGACACCGTCAACCACAGACACGGATCCTGTTGAGTACTCCAAGATCATGACTGATCAGAACGGGATCGGTTGGGATAAAGTATTATCCAGCTGGTATCTCAACAGGATTGTTTCTGCTGATGGTAACAATTCAATCAATTTTGCTTATCGTCCTGTAGTCTATAGTTATTACATGGCCTCCACGAGTACGTCAAACAACAGTGGAGCTTACGTAGGTTACAAATTAATACGAAACTATATACACGGTGTTGAGCTAAGTTCGATAGCTTCTTCAAATGCCCAAGTTAACTTTGTACAAGCAGCACAACCGCGTCAAGATCTTTCAGGATCAAATCTTACAGGGGTGGAACAAGTGAACGGAGTTAATAACCCTTCAACTGCCGCTTATCCCTTAGGTCGTATTGATGTTCTACAAAAAAATGTTTCTCAGCCTCTTAAAAGTTATAAGTTTGATTACGGTTATTTTGAAGATCCCAATGGCCCGGTCGCTTTTACTTTAAGCGTATCCGTTACCGATAAAAAGCGCCTCAAATTATTGAGTATACAGGAGCAGGGCGCTTCGGGAACGCTGAACCCGCCTTATAAGTTTGACTATTTTGATGAACTTGTACCGCGCAGGTTGTCGTTTGGTCAAGACCACTGGGGATTTATCAATGGGGTAACCAATAACGGTGACACTTTTATAGGAACATTTTATAAAACCTATAATACTTCAAGCCCTACAACAGTAACCGGTGCCGATCGCGACCCGCATTGGCCGGCCATGCGCGGAGGTACTTTAAAGAAGATCACTTTTCCTACCGGTGGATATAATCTGTACGATTTTGAACCCAACGATACTTACAATTCGCAGATTATAGCCAGTAATGGAGAAAGGACACCTGTAGGCAGCAAGAGTGCCGGTTACGATGGTTGTGATTGCCCTAAATCCGATACCTTACATATTAACATGGGAACTTATAATTATGTGATCCAATTAGTGAACAAACCTGAAGGTGGTTCCGCAGAGTTGGACGTATTTGATAGTAACTGGGCGCCCCTTGATCATTTAAGCGCGCTGAAGAACGAGACCAAAGAGATCATTCGCAATTATGCGACTGGCCTATACCATATCCGCGTGACCAAGTACAACTCTTATGGTGGTAATGGGGCGGATGTAAGGGTTTACCAGATGGCAGGAACCATCGTTAATACCAACGCAATGGTAGGTGGCCTTCGCATCAAGACCATTACGCAGAGCAGCGCGAACGGCAACCCGGACATGGTGACCTCTTATGACTATACCGACAGTAGCAGTGGTCAGCAATTATCGACGGGGGTAGTATTCGGAAAGCCGACCATCGCGCAACCAGTCCGAAACCAGATCTACGCGGAATCAATCAGGCCAGTGATTAACAATGTCTACAATGATCCGATATATCCCAATGGCTGTCCAGTATCACCTGGATCTGGATTACAGTACCTGACTACCCCTGCCAGCATACGACCAATGGGCAGTACCCAAGGATCGCATATTGGTTACCGAAAAGTCACCACACGTCAGCAGGGGAACGGCTATACCGTGTCAATGTTCAATATGGATGGCGACTATCTGATCGACCGTAAAGACATTGTTAACCGGACGATTATCACTTCCCCGAATACCTGTACGATGGACATTCCTAATTTCCCGTCCGCGCCGGAGCCTAATTTCTTTAAGCGCGGACAGTTGGAATACGAAGCCAAGTACAGTGAGGCCGGTATACTTCTCCAGGATATGTCTTACACTAATCAATACCAGGAAAACCTGCTGACGACGCCAGCTATGGTTGGCACAACAGTTAACGGTGTAAATAACAATACACCTATGTATACCTGGTATGATCAAAAGACCGGCAGGAAAATAACCGAGGTAGTTCATCGCAGAACTTATAACAGCAGCGGGGTGAGTGATGTGATGGAACAATTGTTTTATGATAATGCTTATCATCACCAACTTACCAGAAAAGTTACTGTGAATTCGGCAGGCGAAACATTGGAAACGCGTTACCGCTACGTACCTGATTACACCATCACAGCGGTTGATGGCCTGGACACCAAGATACCGGCCCTTGCCTCCGACCAGGACGCGTTGACCACTAATTATAAAGCAAATTGGATCCAATGCGGAACCGATCACCGATGCAGGCGAAATCTTTGGTTAGACTATGATTTGGCGCTGTGTCATAAGCGTATGACCTTCATCGATTACCGTATTGCGAATTTCACCGGGCCGAACGCGGCGTACAGAGTGAACTTGCAAAATGCCTTAACGAACGCATCTGCGGCGCTAAAACCGTTGATCGACATGCGGATACAAAACAACTTTGCACTGGTGGAAACGGTGAACTTGAAGAACGGCAACGTGATGTCAGCTGTCTACAATACTTATGAATACAAACCAGCCTCACAAAACAAGGTCTATCTGTCAAAAGTGAGCAAGACGGATTACCTGTTACCACCGTCCAGTTTTACCTATACTCAAACCGGAACGGATAATACCTCGCTTGTCAAAGACGCCGCGTATAATGAAAAAGCAGCATTCGAATATAACACGGGCAACATTTCGCAGGTTAAATTGACGGATAATGTACCCTCTGCTTACCGGTGGGGCTACAATAATCAATATCCTGTACTGGCTGCAAAAAATGCGGCCGCTAGCGACATCTTTTTTGAGGGTTTTGAAGAAGGCGCAGGTAACGGTACAATAAATGATAGTAAGACTGGTCACTACAGTTACACTGGTAATTATACCAAAGTATTATCCGGCCTTACGAATGGTGCCTATGTGTTAAGCTATTACCAGAAAATTAATAGTGCATGGAAATGGATGAACCAGACCATGACGGTAAGCACGGGAAGTTATACGATCAATCTGAACGCACAAATAGATGATGTTCGTTTTGCTCCTGTCGGTTCGATGCTAACCAGTTATACCTATGATCCGGAGATCGGCATGACCAGTACGATGGATGTCAATGGGCTGGCTAATTACTATGACTACGATGAGTTTCAGCGATTGAATACGATCCGGGACAATAACAGGAACTTGCTAAAGAAATACTATTATAACTACAGCAATGGAACGGCAAACGACGCGCCGCCGCTGCCATATGCTTTGATCGAGCAAACGTCTTTTACAAGTGGTAACGGCGGACAGAACTACGCAACGTACGCAATCAGATTGTATACCGATAGTACCTATACAACATTGTTTACTGCAACTCAAAACATCACGGTTAAGTACAGGGTGAGTACAAGTACGTCTGTCAATGGCGGAGCGCCAACAGGTTCCGGTGCAAGTTATTCTGCAGTTATCAATTCGGGATCCAGTTCAGTCAACCTTGGTTCATTTGAGGCAGGATGTGGTACAGCGCCAGCTTTGGCGAAGCAATCCACCGCAGAAGCTTCGGCGAAACAAGAGTCCACCTCCAACGTCGCTACGGGTGGCGGAGGTTCTACAACCTGCGTAAATAACATTTTGTATGTCCTTATTGGCACTGGCTATAGGGGAGGTGTCGTGCAATAGGTCACGATGAGGTTATACAAATTCAAATAAAACGGTAACATAAAAATATACAAAATGCTCAAAAGGATTTTAGCTTTCAACCTGATCTGCCTGGCCTTAGTGGTAAAGGCGCAATACAGGACAAATGTTGTTGGCGATAACAGTGTGACTTATGTCTGTATGGCAAATTAAGCCTAACCGATACTGATTCTGAATTAAGCATATTACCCGAAACCAATATCGTTCCACTTATCACATGAAGATCAGATTAAATAAGATGCGCAAACTGCTGATTTCAGCTTGTTTTGTTGTTATTTCTACATCTGTTTACAGCCAGGTGCAACTTAGCTCTGCAAATACCTCCGGTACGTATACAGCACCCTTAAGTATTACATTATTGCCGGGCTTTTCAACGGCTGCCGGACAGACTTTCAGCGCTCTGATCATTCCGGGGCTGAATTGTGCGCCATTGACGGTACAACCGAGTGTAAACCGAAACTTTGTAATGGAGTATACGGCTCGAGACAGCAATATTACCAATCCGGACGCGACAACACTGACCAACTGTGCAATGCTGCGTACGGTGCAATATTTTGACGGCCTGGGAAGACCGCTACAAACGGTACAGATACGCGGAAGCAAGAATGGTGATCAGGATGTGGTACAACCCATGCTGTATGACCAGTATGGCAGGCAGCCCTTACAATATCTGCCGTATGTAACCGCCTCATCCGCTGCAGGTGCCTTTCATATCGAGGCATTAAATCCTCAGGGAAATTACAACACCAGCGGCCAGAAGCAGTTCTATCTTCCGGTAACCGGTCAGAATTATAAGGATATGACCACGCCATATGCAGCGAGCGTATACGAGGCCTCTCCGCTTAACCGGCTCACACAACAGGGCGCTCCCGGGGATGCCTGGCAGCCGGGCAACCGGACAGCGACCAGTGGCCGAACGGTGATATCGGAATGGGATGTGAATAATGCTGACCCAATAACAACTATTGCGACAACACGTTATGCCGCCCTTTGGAAAGCGACGGTGACCTCCACGCAAGCGATCAGCTTAAGCAGGGCGTCAGGTACAGCAGGGGTGTATGATGCCGGGCAATTAACAGTAAGTATCATTAAGGATGAGAACTGGTTGTCGGGAAGGCTCAATTCAGTAGAGGAGTTCAAAGATAAAGAAGGGCGTGTAGTACTTAAAAGGACATTTGTAGATAACTCCGGAACCACGAAAGCCTTGTCAACCTATTATGTATACGATGACAGGGGATTGCTGGCCTTTGTATTGCCACCGAAGGCCGATGCGGATAACGCAACCAGTTTAAACCAGACCCAACTGGATGAATGGTGTTACCAATACCGATACGACGAACGCGGCAGGATTACGCAAAAAAAGTTGCCGGGTAAGGGCTGGGAATTTTTCATTTATAACAGGCTCAACCAGGTCATTGCTACGCAGGATGCTGTCCAGCGAAGTAAGGCCCCACAAGAGTGGACTGTGACCAAATACGATGCCTTAGCCAGAGTGGCAATGCTCGCTATTTGGCAGCATCCATCAAGTACTACCGACGTAGATTACCGTGCTAGCCTACAAACCCAGGCTACAGGTACGGCAGCGCAATGGGAAACACCTGTAAACACTGGTACGGGATATACTGCGCTTAGCTGGCCGGCTACAACGAGCATTACGCCTCTACAGATCAACTATTACGATAATTATACGCAGATACCCGGCGGTATACCTGCAGGGTATGCGCCAGCGAGCTACATCACATTGGTCAATGGAAAGTTGACCAGCACCAAAACAAATGTATTGGGCACATCGGTCATGCTGCAATCAGTGATTTATTATGATGATATGGGGCGGGTAACCAACACCTATAGCCAGCACTACTATAACGGAACCACCAGCGTGAACAATTACGACGAGATCCGTACCGGCTATGCGTTTTCAGGCGATGTTCAAAAGACGGTGCGTACGCATTACATCAACGGCTCGGGAAATGTGAAACAAACGGGCGTGGTAGTCACCAATACCTATACCTATGATCATATCGGCCGTAAACTGGACACTAAGCAGAGAACAGGTTCGCCAACTTCCACTGAGGTACTGATCGCTCGCAACGAGTATAATGATATCGGGCAGTTGTATAAAAAGTATGTGCATTCGGAAAATGACGGAAGTACATTTTTGCAAACCACCTCATATGCTTACAACGAACGCGGGTGGTTGAAGAAGATCAATGATCCGGCAAGTGCTCCGCCGTCAGATAACAGCAAGCTGTTCAGCATGGAGTTGAAATACAACGATGGCAGCAACGCACAATTCAATGGGAATATTGCTAACCAGGTATTTGTCAATACGGGGACAAGCACCGAAGCTACGCAGACCTTCAGTTACCAATATGACGCGCTCAACAGGCTGACCAGCGGTATTTCGACAGGTGCTTCTGTAGCGGCCAATAATATGTCGGAAAACAATATCACATACGACGAATTGGGTAATATCAGGACATTGACCCGTGATGGCAATGTTTATGGCTATAGCTATGTACCGAACGGTACGGTAGAAAGCAGCAGGCTGAAGTCGGTTAGCGGCTTAACCACCGGCGATTATCAGTATGATGTAAACGGGAATATGACGACGGATGCCCGCAACGGTACTGCTTTGCAATATAACTTCCTTAACTTACCAACAAACGTTACCAAAACGGGCGTCAACCTGAACTATGTGTATGATGCAGACGGACAAAAAATACGCAAAGTGAGCAATGTAACGGGTACCACGGATTATATCGGAGGCATTGTTTACAACTCGATCAGTAATGTTTACCGGATCGACTATATCCAAACCGAAGAAGGCCGTGCGGTTAACAACAACGACGGAACGTACCGATACCAGTATGACCTGAAAGATCAGCTGGGAAACATACGTTTGACCCTGCAGAAAAACAGCACGACAGGTAAGGCTGACAGGATACAGTCGGATAATTATTACGCATTTGGTTTAAGAAAATCGATCAGCCCTATACCTTCATCACCAAATAAGTATCTTTATAACGGAAAAGAGTTACAGGAAGAAACAGGTGACTATGATTATGGCGCGAGGCACTATGACCCGGTAATTACAAGGTGGGTAGCTATGGATCCGATGGCGGAGAAATACCGTAGGTGGACGCCTTACAACTACGTAATGAGTAATCCCATAAGATTTATTGACCCAGATGGAATGGACGCTTATACCTCTAAAGCCGAAGGGGCAGACGTAGATAAGATTCGTAGGGAACTAGAGCAATGGGTAAGAAATGCAGGGCGTGGTGCAGATGGCTTAACAAACAACGAATGGATTGCAGCCAATAAATTTGGTAACTTTGGGGATGAGATAATCAATGACGTCGGGGCTGGCATATTTATGGCTCCTAATAATGGGAATGATACAACTAAAAACAGCGGCAGATCAAAACTTTCAAAAAACGAGGAATCATCTGATTACTATACACGTCGAATCCCTGGTAAAGGCAACACGTTTAGGGGGGGCAAAAAAAATGATCGTGACAATGATATGAAGAAGTATCCTGATGACTTCAGAAAATGGTATCATAATGAGACGAATAAAAAGCATTATAAATTGCCTAATCAACCCGATCCGGATTTAAGTGAACCTTATCAAGATTGGTTGGATTTAGGTAAACCCAAATCATTTACTATTCCTCATATCAATGCTCCGAAAATATCACCTGTCGCAGTTGGTACAGGGATTGGTATCGGCAGTATAATTGCCAGTTATTGGTGGTTAGGCATTTTGGTACTGTAGTCACTCAAACGGATTACAGACGAGTTTAAATAATTTTAAAAAGGCAATAAAATGGGTTGCGTACTTTCGGTCTTAGGGGCAACGTTAGATGTCGATGATTTCGTTCAGAAAACAGGTCTCTTGGGATTTAAAAAAAATACAAGGGGGAATGGATTTCAAAAAAAGAAATTCAAGGCTTAATTATTCTTTAGCGTCTCTGCTGATTATAGATGATAACTATGAGGATATAAATAATCAAATTAAAGAAGTAGAGAGTTTTCTCATTCAATATAAAAAACAATTGACTGTTATTGCAATGAATAAGGATATTGAGTATGCGACCATAGATTTTGGCGTTACTTCAACAACCCAATATCCGAATAAGGCTCAATCTTTTTATTTTCCAATTTCATTACTTACAATTTGTGCAGAACTTAAAATAGGGATTGAACTAAGTACATATTCATTTTGATTTTTAAATCTCTGAAGCGCAGGTTACGGTATTGAGCCTTAATTATAGTTTTTTTATCCGTATGGGATCAAAACTGTATCGACCTTACAGAAGAATTTAAGGTGCTATTATTAAGCCGCGATATGCGCGTAATCGGCGTTTATCATGCAGCAAGTGGCTCAACATCCGGTGTTGTGGTAGATACGAAATTGATACTTGTTTCAGCATTGAAAACGAATGCAAACAGCATCATCATGGCGCATAACCATCCTTCAGGAAATCTTAAACCAAGTCCTCAAGATGCCGAGCAAACACATAAAATGAAAATTGCCTGCAAAGCGTTAGATATAGAAATGGCAGACCATCTCATAATTACTAACGATGGTTATTACTCTTTTGGAGATGGTTTAAGCCATGAAAAGAAAAACATTAATGGCTCTATTTATTTTGAGTGCCAGCCGCCTTTTTAAAGCAAATAACTTCCTAGAAAGCCATCATTTCTTAAGGAACTTATTCCTGCTATGTAGGATTATATTGACAATGGCATGGAATCGGCATAAAAGGAGCTATGCATGGCTTTAAACCCAATTTTGATCCTCCGCAACGAGCAGGCCACAAGCAGGGGCGTTTTGTTAAAGTTGTAAACCCGCTTGGATGTCTGGAATATGCAGATGGCGCTAAGATTGACCTGCATAAAGAATTAACGGGCAATAAGCACACCGTAGAATTGATGCCCGTACACACCAATATCATGCGACCATCCGGCTTGCATCATGGTGGTATGATTATAGTCGATAAATCGTTAAAGCCAAAGCGTGGAAATATCGTTGTGGTCAGGTATAACGATGCGATAGTTATTCGCAGAATAGAAAGGTCGCTTACACATTGGGCGCTTGTTGCAGACAACCCGAGGGAAGAAAAACTTTTACTTGGCGAGTTTGCCGACTATCAATTGATTGGCGTTGTAACTCATGCTATTAAACCGTGCAGATAGCAAAGCCCGACAATAAGTCGGGCTTTGCCTTTTAAAAATCAATTACCGCTTCCAAGGCTTCATCTGCCTTTCTGTGCGAGAAATTTGACTGATAATGCATAGTTGTGAGAATACTTTCATGCCGATACATCTTTTGTAATACTTTTGGATGAATGTCTTTTTCTTCAGCGCGTTGCGCAAAGGCATGACGCGCTTTATGCGGTGAAGCATTTTTATTGATCGAAAGTAGCTTCATAATATCGACCATGTGACGGCCGATTAAGCGTGTTACCGAGTTTATCCTTCTCCGCAAGGCATAGCGGTCATTTAAATTATCTAGCTTCTTTAGGAACGGAAACACAAGATCATGAGCTTGTTCATCCATTTTATATTCATCTATAATTGCCGCGACAGCAGCAGGTATCGGCAATGATCCAGGCTCTCCGTTTTTCGACATTGTGTAATAGAACCGACCATTTTGAAAGTCAGACCATTTTAGCAACAACGCATCAGTAATACGCATTCCTGCAAAATAAAAGCATGTAAGCCAAATATTGCGGCTATGATGCAAGTGCTTTTGATCATCTGGAAACTTGTATTGCTTGAGCAGATTGATTTCGTCACTAGTTAAACCAATTTTTTCCGTTTTGCCGAATTTGATCATAATTTTTTCCCTGCCGCCGAATGGATAATTGTCCTTACTTGCTAATCCGGCAGTTATGGCGCGATTAAAAAGCGTACGGATTACCAATAAGTGGTTGGTAACTGAGCGGTCACTTAGCGGCTGTTGATCTTTCCTGTTGCGATTGTGCTGTGTTTTTAAAAATACTGTGTATTTGCGCAGGAACTCAACGTTAATTTCAAGGAACGTTACATTGTGTCCTGCATATTCGTAAAAGCGATTCAGACGGCTCTTATCGGTTTTATGAACATCGTAATTGCCCAGCGCATATTGTTCTCGCAAATGGTTATCCGCGACATTTTTAAACAAGGGCTGTTCCGGAACAGGCGGCGGCAGGGTCTGTAAAGGTTTCGGCCTGACTGACTTAACAATGTCTTCCGCCGTGTAGTGTTTTTTATTTGTTTCGAATTCTAGTATTTTCTCATTTACTTCCGAAAGCTTTTTTGTAAGAAAATTAGTCAGACGCATATGATGCGGATGAACTTTTTTTACTTGTTGTTTGCTGGCATCCCAATGATCGCGGGAAGCAAGCGCGTTCCCTTCAAATAAATAGGCAGGAATGCCATTTTGAGAAACTTTGATGCCGATAGGAAATTTTTTGTTTTTGTCTGGGCGACTCCAGGTAACGATTTTTGCGGTTGCCATGTGAAAACATTTTTAAGGTGAAAAATTGTTTCCATGCCTCTTTCAAAGGTCGCGATTTGTTAACGGTTTTGTTAACGGTTCGGCTGGTCTAACTTGTGGTGTGATAGTGTATTCTGGTTATTGTCGATGGCCTAAATAACCATTTTCAATCATTTCGAACCATTTTATTTCAATAGCCGCAAGATTATGAATCCTACGCTCTAACCATCTGAGCTACCCCGCCGTATAAAAATAAATCAGTGCTAAATTTACTTTAGCTTGCCTTTGCGGTCTAACCATTAAAGATAGGGGCCGAAAAGGTTTGCAAATATAGTAGATTTTAGTTTTCTTTAGAAAAAATGTTTAACATTTAGCCCCCGATTGATTTGTAACGGTACGAACCCTATGTCTGAAAAAAAGAAGTTCAACCTGGAATATGAGATAAAGTCTTCTCCCAGAATATTATACAGTTTCCTAAACGAGGCTAATGGCCTTACCCAGTGGTTTGCCGATGATGTTACCGTGCGCGATCAGATATACACCTTTACCTGGGATGATGAAATGCAGCGGGCCAAGCTGATCAC
Source organism: Mucilaginibacter sp. MD40 (assembly GCF_002288635.1). Taxonomy (GTDB): domain Bacteria; phylum Bacteroidota; class Bacteroidia; order Sphingobacteriales; family Sphingobacteriaceae; genus Mucilaginibacter. Next base: position 1,486,381 of record NZ_NRSW01000001.1, read on the forward strand.
CAATAAGGAGAATAAGCTGGTACGTTTCAAATGGCTGGACGATGAACCGCAATGCTACCTGGAAATGGAAATTATACAGGATGAGCTGACGAACGATGTGGCGCTTGCTATAACCGATTTTGCTACAGAAGAAACCATTGCCGAACGTAAACTCATCTGGGATAACCAGATCGATTACCTTATTAGCACCCTGGGCGCATAAAACTTAATTTCCGTATTTTTGCCGACCGGATATGCCGTATGCAATTATTTGTATGCATCGGCGTTTCATTGCATACTGTTAGCGCTTAATGAAGAAAATACACCTGTTACTGCTCAAATCATTCATCAGGCCATTTGTGGTAACACTGGTTATTGTAATGTTTGTGCTGCTCATGCTGTTCCTGTTCAAGTACATTGATGACCTGATAGGGAAGGGCTTTCAGTGGTATATCATTCTCGAACTCATGATGTATAACTCGGCCACTAACGTGGCCATGGCGCTGCCGCTTTCGGTGCTGTTATCTTCTATCATGACGTATGGCAGCCTTGGCGAAAACTATGAGCTGGTTGCCATTAAATCTGCCGGGATATCTTTAAGGCGCGCCATGTACCCCATGATGGTGGTAGTAGTGCTGTTGAGCATTGCTGCTTTCGCCTTTTCGGATTACATGCTGCCGGTAGCTAACCTTAAATATTACTCATTATTGTATGATGCCCGTCAGCAAAAATCAGCCGATCTGATCCCCGAAAATGTATTCAGTAACCGCTTTCCGGGATATACTATAAGGGTAAAGCATAAGGACCCTGACGGGCAAACCCTTTATGATATCATGATCTACCAGGGTTCGCCGGATAACAGCGGGGTGCAGAACGTGACCTTCGCCAAATCAGGTTTAATGTACCGTACCAAGGATAATCTTTACCTGGTACTAAAACTTAAGGACGGCATACGTTACCAGGAGGATAAAAGCGATGTAAGCTTTAATCCGCGCCAGCGTTTCACGCGTTTCAGGTTTAAAGAAACTGAACAAAAATTTGACCTCTCGGGGCTAAAAATGAAACGAACAGATGAGAGCGAGTTTCGTAGTGCTGCCCAAATGATGAATTTGAGGCAATTAAAACATTTTGTTGACTCAGCAGGGCACAGTATTGACAGTTCCCGCATCTCTAATTACAATCTGTTGTCGGCTTATTTAAAGTATACCACGGTGCCCGTATCTTCCAAAACAGTGAAGAAGCCTTTACCTGCTGATAGCACGCGTGCAAAAGAAACCAGCGCAAAAATAAACGCTCTTAATAATGCCATAAGCGAGGTTAACCAGATACAGGATGCTTTGCGCAGCCGTGTAAATACCCATGAAGAGGCATCGCGAAATATACGCCGCTACATGCTGGAGTATCAGAAAAAATTTACGCTTGGTGCGGCCTGTATAGTATTGTTCCTGATTGGGGCACCATTAGGCGCTATTATCCGTAAAGGTGGATTAGGCCTGCCCGTAGTGGTATCGGTTATCTTCTTCCTTATTTATTATATCATCGGCACCATTGGCGAAAAATCAGCTAAGGAGGGAGATTGGTCGCCTGTTACCGGGGCATGGGTCGCTATCGCGATCTTATTACCTATCGGGTTGTTCCTGTCATACAAAGCGGCTACTGATTCTACTTTGTTTGATATTGAGGCTTATAAGCGTTTCTTCGGCCGCCTCAAATTAAAGCTAACTAAACGCGCCTAAGTAACTTTTACACAATCCCGACGCTATTCATTCAAATATCAACTACATTTGTTAGCCATGAATTAGAGGCTTTGGCCTGGTTCAAATCTTAAAATAAATGCTCAATACAATACCCGAAGCCATTGAGGCCATAAAAGCAGGTAAAACCATTATAGTGGTTGATGACGAGGACCGCGAAAACGAAGGTGATTTCTTAACAGCGGCCCGCAATGCCACTCCCGAGACCATTAACTTTATGGTTAAATACGGCCGTGGCCTGGTTTGCGCGCCAATTACCGTTGAGCGCGCCCGTCAGTTAGAACTTGAGCCCATGGTAAGCCATAATACCACCTCGCACGAAACCAACTTTACGGTATCGGTTGATCTGCTGGGCCATGGCTGTACTACCGGCATCTCAGCTTCGGATCGTTCTAAAACCACAATGGCCCTAATTGACCCGACTACGAAACCTACTGATTTAGGCAGGCCCGGCCACATCTTCCCGCTTATAGCTAAGGATGGTGGCGTTCTGCGTCGGTCTGGCCATACCGAAGCAGCGGTAGACCTTTCTGTTTTAGCTGGTTTTGAACCTGCGGGTGTTATCTGCGAAATTATGCGTGAAGATGGCGAAATGGCCCGCCTGCCCGAACTGCTGTTAATGGCTAAAGAATTTGATCTCAAGATAGTTTCTATAAAAGACCTTATCGCTTACCGCCTTAATACCGAATCATTGGTGCGGAAAGAGGTTTCTGTAAAGATGCCAACCGAATGGGGCGATTTTGATATGGTTGCCTACACCCAATTGGATACCGGTGAGAACCACCTTGCGCTCATTAAAGGTGAGTGGGAGCCCGGCGAAGCGGTAATGGTACGTGTACACAGCTCATGCGTAACCGGCGATATTTTCGGCTCATGCCGTTGCGATTGCGGCCCGCAGCTACATAAGGCTATGGAGATGATCAGCAAAGAGGGTAAAGGCGTAATTGTTTACATGAACCAGGAAGGCCGTGGCATAGGCCTGGTAAATAAATTAAAAGCTTATCATTTACAGGAAAACGGCTTAGATACCGTTGAAGCGAATATTAAACTGGGCTTTAAAATGGACCAGCGCGACTACGGCGTTGGGGCGCAAATACTACGAAACCTGGGCATCTCCAAAATGCGCCTGCTTACCAATAATCCTAAAAAGCGTGCAGGGCTAATTGGCTATGGCCTTGAAGTAATAGAAAACATACCTATTGAGATTGCCGCCAATCCGCATAATGAAGCCTACCTGCGCACCAAACGCGATAAAATGGATCACGCTATTATGCGCGAACATTAATCGTTATCGTTATTGTCGTTGTTATCTTCGGCTGGTTTTGTTGGTACGGGGTTAGTTACGTTAGGCTTTTGTACCGGTGCCGGTGATACCGGAGCCCTGTTTCTACGGCTTTGCCTAAAGATGTTACGGAAAAACTCACCAAACGTGTCAAAATCCCGCTGGTAAATTAAGCCTATACCATTTACATACTGCGGTAGTAGCTGGTCGTTTAGTGTATTCAGTGTGGTAGTATTTAATGCCCTATAAGAGTATTTAGCGCGCAGGTTCCCATCCTTACGAATAAGGTATTGTATCTCAAAGTCTTTAGTAAGCGTCCTGAAATCAGTATTCAGCAGGCTTTGGCGGGTGTTAAAAAGGTCGCTTGTACCGGTAGTTGAGTATAAGTTACCGTTTATTACCAGCCTGTCATTCCAAAACCTTAACGATGCGCTGGCATCATTGAGCGACCGTATATTTAAGTCAAAGTATTTGATGTTTGACTGTGATATAAAGCTGTTCAATTTATTGAACGCAAATTCACTTACCGCTTCGCCGGCGGTACCTAACACCTGGTTGGTTAAATTAGTGCCCGTGCCCGATGCAAAGCTCCGCCTTACAATGATACTCAGCGCTTGCTGGCTGCGGTTGTTGTTATCGGCCAGGTAAGTGTTCAGGTCATCATTGATAGCAGGGTCAACAGGGAAGGTGAAGTTAAAATCGATATTAGGTTGCAGGAGCGATTTGGTTAATATCAGTTCGGCCTGTACCAATACCTGTTTTGATCCGTAAGGCGATTGCAGACCCGCTGCCGTATAAAGCGGCGCTATATTAGTACGCACTTCATAGATAGCCTTCAGGTTAATTTCGGCGTTATTCGGGTTGCCTGTCCAATGTATGGTACCACCCTGGTTTACGGTAAAGTTTTTACTGATAAAGTCCTTAGCGGTAAACTCAAATTTACCCGAAGTAATGAGGAAATCACCAAACATCTCAAAATCGCCCAGGCTGTTGATGTTAAGTTTAAGGTTACGCGCCTGTCCCGATCCTTCCAGCACACCATAATCAGTACTGATGCGTACAATGGTTGATTCATTGACCGTAAGATCGAAATTAAGGGTTACGCCATTGAAAGGATTCTTCTTTTCAACAACTTTCTGCAGCGTGTCATTATGGTTAACATACCTGATAAAGTCATATTCGCTGGCAGTGGCAGAGGTATTCAATGGAATATTGAAAACCGTTCCATCCTGCGTACTGGCCGTGATATCAATTTTCATGTTATCAATAGGCCCCGCAAATTTAAATGTACCGGTTCCGTATGCTGTTCCGTAATACAGGTGGTTGTCTTTAAAGGTGGTGTTTAATGCTTGCAGATTAGTGGCTTTAATGGTGACATCAAGTGTCGGGTTTGACAGGTTATTTAGGTCTACCTTGCCGTTCACTTCTCCCTTGCCGCCTTTTACGTCTTTTAACACCATGCCGTCAATGGTAATAATGCTATTATTTACCGTCAGCTTATCATTAATGGTGTAAGGAGTTTTAAGGTAATTTACCGTTAGCCCGGTATTATTAAGTGTTATATCTCCGTTAAGCTGCGGTTTAGACGGCACTCCCGTCATTTTAACGTTTGCCGATATGGACCCTTTTACATCAGAAACCAGATTTTTTATAAAAGGCTCAAAAATAATGGCTTCGGTATGGTCCATTTTAATATCAAAGTCGAGCTGGTCGTCTTCGCCCTTTTGGCCAATGAGGTAAGCGCCATCAACGTTCATGGTTTCCATACCACGATTGGTAATGTTAAGCTTCACATTGGCGCGGCTGTTCTCATTATCCAAAACGGATTGCAGCTTTACATCACCTACCAGTGTTTTGTTCATGGTAAGCGAGTCTATCCCCAGCTTAGCATCTACCCCCGGTTGTTTGGTAAGCGAATTAAGAATAACATCTCCGTTTAACGCGCCCTTAAGCAACACCCCGGATGGTTTGGTAAGTTGGTTAAGGGTGGCCATGCTAAATTCATCAAAAGTGACCTTGAGTTTATCGGCAGGGTTATCAGATATAAACCCATTTATCAATACCTTTTGCTTTCCGTTTGATAACTCAAAATTTTGTACCTGCGTTTTTCCATCGAGCAGGCGTATACGTACCTGTTCCTGTATCTTCCAGTTCTCGTGCTCGAGTATAACATCTGATGGTAGCAGCTTAAGTTTAGCCGTGGTGTCGCGTCCAAACTCAACCAGGCCATAAAGGTCAAGCTGGTTAATGGCCGATTTATCCGATAACTTCACGTTGAAGTTAAGACTGTCCTTCTTCAGGAAGTTGGTTATCGTGATATTTTTGATATATAAGCTATCAGTAAGATCTATCCGGTTGAGCGATAAGTTGAGCCCAAGGAAATCATCCGTCGTACTTTCATCAATAATGAAGTCATGGAAAACTATCTTACCCAATTTGATGGTTTTTATGTAACCGTTGAGTGTGGCCGTTTTATCATTAGAATTAAACTTGCCTACAAATGTGCCCTGGTCCGGAATCTGCAGGGTAGGCATAAACATAGCGGTAACCGGTTCAATATTCTTGAGCGTAAGGTTAAAATCAAAGTTCTGCGGCTTTGGTGGCGTTATGTCTGTCTTTAAAGATGGAATGTATTTTTTAGCGATGGTTTTATAGTAGGAGGGTAGGGTAGCCAGGTCATAGCTTCCTTTAATACTACCGTCGGCAATGTCTGAACGGAGCGATATTATCCTGTCGGCGCCTTTACCACTTGCGGATAGGTTTACGGTATCTACCACATAACTCTTGCGTGGGTCGTCCAACCGGATTTTAGTTAACAGTATGCTGCCATCCAGGTTGTCGAGGTTGTTGCCCGAGAAATCGGTATTGATGTCAGTAGTGAAGGTAATGGTATCTTTCAGTAGCTTCAACTGCTGCAAATGTGCATTGGTAATATTGCCTGCTATATTATAAACAGGCAGCTTGGGTTTAAGGTCAACACTGCCATTGAGGTTAAGCTTTATATTATGGTCATTTATACTCAGCTTTCCGTTAGCTTTTCTGTTTACAAAGCTGCCGCTTGATACCAGGTTATTATACGTATACCCTTTAAATTGCAGATATGCTATACGTGCATCACCACGAACATTAAGATTTTTAAGTTCATCGCCCCGACCGCTCACATTTCCGGAGAAAGAGGTGCGCCCAAGCGATTGCTCATTAATCAGCTCACCGAGATTAAAGTTGCTGGCTACAATTTTGCCGCTGTAACTCGGCATGCCGGCCTTATTTATTTTCAGGTTAATATCCGGGTCAAAACGGCCCAGTTTAGTTTTGAAGGTGCCGAACGCCACAAAATCATTTTGTAAGCCGGTAAACCTGCCGGTAAAATTAACATTGCCAAACTTGCCCACAACATCCGGTACTTTGGCGTTCGGTTTACCTGTAAAATGGCTGTACAGGTAATCCATATCCTTTTTATTGGTAGCAATCTGGTCAAAACGCAGCTGTAAAAAGGTATTGTCCCAGTCAGGTAAGCCGGTTAAGTGGAAATCACCTTGAATAAAAGTAGATTGTGCCGCGGTAACCGTAAGGCCGGTAGCGCGCAGGTTGTTTACCAGGCCGCGTACCCGGCCATCAACGCCCAGTTCAAAGCTGGTTCCGGTTTTGCTGAGCGCATCGGTAAAGTAGGCGATATCTTTTGATGACAAGTGCGAGGAGCGAAACTCGGCATCCATATTTACTTTGTTCTCAAAATCGTCCAGGTCGCTAAAGGTTTTAAACCGCATCCTGAAATAGTTTTTCAGCGTGGAGTTACCAGTTAAAATATTCAGGTTCTGGAGTAATATCTGGTTAGTATCAACTGTGGCGTTGGTGTTAAAGTTTTTTACGAAGAAACCGCTTTTTTCTTTAAGCGTGAGCCCCGTAACTCTTGCCTTAAAAAGGTGGTTACGCAAATCCATGTTGCGCACTATGGTAGAAAAGTGGTTAACATCAATGTCATTAAAGTTAACGCCCTTTACAAACTCAGTACGTAAATTATTTTTATACCTGAAGTGGAAGTTGTTTATTGTAATTTTTTCAAAATTGAGTGTCCAGGGTTTGCTCTTGGTTTTTGTAGTATCTCCGGAATTAAAGTAATCAATAACAAACTGCAGGTTGGTGGTGCTGTCCTTTAATTTTTTTAAGTAGAACGAGCCATTATCAAGCTGGATGGTCTTAAAGTCAAGACGTTTCTGTTTAATGCTGTTGAATATAGAAAAACCGGTAAGCTCAACAGCAAGTTTGGGCGTACTAAGCAAGGTATCGCGCTGTTTATCCAGAATATACAAGCCCTCAAGCACTACCGACGAGAAGGGTTTGATATAAAGGCTTTTTACATCAACCGTGGTGTTAAGCTCTTTTGAAAGATATTTGGTAGCCTTTTTTGCCGCCCAGGTTTGTACAGGCTTATATTGAAAAAGCATTAACACTATGCTAACCAGCAATAGGATGATGAGCACGATGCTTAACGCTATTTTAAGTACTTTTTTAATAACTTTGCAATTAGATAGAATACAAAAAAGTAAAATTCAAAAACACCGTAAGTGTTTTAATTTTTGAATTTATTTATAACTCTGCTCAAAAGCCGGCGGCCAATTATTTTTTGACTTTCAACTTTTGACTTTATACTTTACAAAACGTGCCTGCAATTTTAGCTATAGAATCATCATGCGACGAAACCTCAGCTGCTGTTTGTGTTGATGGTGCAATATTAAGCAATGTTATTGCTAATCAAACCATTCACGAAGCTTATGGCGGCGTTGTTCCCGAACTGGCCTCAAGGGTTCATCAGCAGAACATTGTGCCGGCCGTGCAGCAAGCATTATTTAACGCAAAAGTAAGTAAAAATGATATTGATGCGGTAGCTTTTACACGCGGGCCCGGCCTTTTAGGTTCATTATTGGTTGGGGTATCTTTTGCTAAGGCTTTTGCGCTGGCCAGGCAGATACCGCTTATTGAGGTGAACCATATGCAGGCACACATACTGGCGCATTTTATTGCTGAAAAAAAACCGGCTTTTCCTTTTATATGCTTAACTGTATCTGGCGGGCATACACAAATAGTACTGGTTAAAGATTATTTTGATATGGAGATAGTTGGCCAGACACTTGATGACGCGGCCGGCGAAGCTATGGACAAGACGAGCAAGATACTTGGCCTGCCATATCCGGGCGGCCCGCTCATTGATAAAAATGCCCGTAATGGTAACCCCGATGCCTACCAGTTCCCTGAGCCGCAGATACCAGGTTTCGATTTTAGTTTTAGCGGCCTTAAAACCTCCATCCTGTATTTTATAAGGGATAACGTAGCTGCTAACCCCAATTTTATACAGGAGCATATGAATGATATTTGCGCTTCTGTAGAGAAACGTATTGCAACTATATTGCTCAATAAATTGAAGCGTGCTGCACAGCAGTACGGCATTAAGCATGTAGCGCTTGCAGGAGGGGTATCTGCCAATACCGGTTTACGTAACCTGTTACAGCAAATGGGTGATCAAAATGGCTGGGAGGTTTTTATACCTAAGTTTGAGTACTGTACGGATAATGCCGCTATGATAGCCATAGCTGGTTACCATAAATATTTAAAAGGTGAATTTATTGGTCAGGATGTAGCTCCTTTAGCCAGGATGCCATTTTGAAGTAGTATAAAGGCTGGGAACCACAAATTTTTGAAGATCATTATGGTCTATTGACCATTGACTATTAACTAATATATGAACGCTCCTTCTTTAATTTTCTGGATCATATTTGTAGTACCATTAGTAGCCTTTTTAATTTGGCTGATGCGTCAGGATAAGCGCAAGGGCAAAACCGGCTTGATGGTATTAATTATTACCGTAGTACTTTGCATAGCTTATATGTACTGGAAAACCGGCGGCAAATAAAAAGCCTCCCTGTAAAGAGAGGCCTCATCTATTAAGAACTAAAAGTAATGGCTTGTAAACGGTTTGACAAGCTCACCATGACGGTATTATTGTGTCAGCCTGAGCATGTGTCGAAGGCCTGCGCATGCGATGATAGTTCGACAGGCTCACCATAACGCAAAAAATGACGCTTATTCTTCAACCATGGTATCGCCGGTAACGGTAGCTTTAATTTTTGCTTCCAGTTCTTCGGCAAGTTCGGGGTTATCCATTATCAGCTGTTTTACAGCGTCGCGGCCCTGGCCAAGGCGGGTATCGCCATAGCTAAACCACGAACCTGCTTTTTTGATGATGTTGTACTCCACGCCCAGGTCAATAATTTCACCTGCTTTAGAAATACCCTCGCCAAACATAATATCAAACTCGGCCACACGGAATGGAGGAGCTACTTTGTTTTTAACGATCTTTACTTTAACACGGTTACCTGATACTTCATCCGTATCTTTAATTTGCGATATACGACGAACATCTAAACGGACTGACGCGTAAAACTTTAAGGCGTTACCACCGGTGGTTGTTTCAGGGTTACCAAACATTACACCTATCTTATCACGCAACTGGTTAATAAAGATACAGCAGCATCCGGTTTTGCTGATGGTACCGGTAAGCTTACGTAATGCCTGTGACATGAGGCGTGCATGCAAGCCCATTTTAGAGTCACCCATTTCTCCTTCTATCTCTGCCTTAGGTACAAGGGCGGCAACCGAGTCAATAACTAAAATATCAATAGCGCCCGAGCGGATCAGGTTATCAGCAATTTCCAGTGCCTGCTCGCCATTGTCTGGCTGTGAGATCAGCAGGTTCTCTACATCAACACCTAATTTTTTAGCGTAAAAACGGTCAAAAGCATGCTCTGCGTCTATAAAAGCGGCAATACCACCTTTTTTCTGTGATTCTGCTATAGCATGAATGGCCAGGGTAGTTTTACCAGATGATTCAGGTCCGTATATTTCAATGATACGGCCTTTAGGCAAGCCATTAACACCTAATGCTATATCAAGGCCTAATGAACCGGTTGAGATGGTTTCAGTTTGTTCAACTACCGATTCTCCCAGCTTCATGATGGTGCCTTTGCCATATGATTTTTCCAGCTTATCTAATGTAAGCTGTAGTGCTTTCAATTTATCTGTATTGCTCATCTTAAATTAATGTGAAACAAATATAATAAAGTTTTTATAAATGCTAAATTTTTTAGTAAAATATTTTTAGTAACACATGTGTCACTGCGAGCAATAACGTGGCAACCTAACAAGTAAGTCCTATAAGATTGCCGCGTCGGCTACGCCTCCTCGCTATGACACCAATTTTAATACTTCAGGTAAACTTACCCAACCGTCCTTAATCCATCAATTATTGTTATCAACACTACGCTTCTTCAATTCTTTGCTGATGTTGTTTAGCGCGCGTTTCTTTTTAGCAGCTTCTGCTTTCTTGATACGATCGTTCTCGGCTTTCAGTAAGGCTTTTTCGGTGTTATGCTGTTGGTAGTATTTGCAAAACCACGTAAGGGGGCATATTTCACATTTAGGTGTTCGTGCAACGCATATGTATCGGCCATGCAATATCAGCCAATGGTGCGCAACAGATAAAGTATTTTGCGGCAGGTTCTCCACCAGTTGTTTTTCAACCGCTAATGGGGTGGTGGCCCTGTTAGTTAAGCCAATCCGGTTAGCTACCCTAAAAACGTGCGTATCAACGGCAATAGCAGGCGCATCAAATACTACTGAGGTAATTACATTGGCTGTTTTGCGGCCAACTCCCGGCAATTGCTGCAGTTCATCCATGCCCGAAGGTACTTCGCCATTAAACTTTTCTACCAACATCTTGCCAAGCCCGGCCAGGTGTTTGGCCTTATTATTCGGATAACTTACACTGCGGATATAATGAAATATTTCATCGGCATCAGACGCAGCCAGGGCAAAGGCATCAGGGAAGCGTTCAAATAAGGCCGGTGTTATCTGGTTAATGCGCTTATCGGTGCACTGTGCGGATAATACTACGGCAACAAGTAATTGATAAGGGTTATTGTAGTGCAGTTCGGTAACGGCATTAGGTTGATTTTTAGAGAAATATTCTACAAAGTGCTTGTAGCGTTCTTTTTTGAGCATTTGGTTAGCGGTTCATTAATGATGATAGAACACTTGCAAAAATCTTCAATTACAGGGAGAAGGGCAATAGATAGGAGAGATTTTAATTGCATAGAAGCCTCTCCCCAAACCCTCTCCAAAGGAGAAGGGCTTTTTAAAAGTTATTGCAAAAGTCTTCCCTTAAGGGGGAGACTTAGAGGGGGCTAAATAGAAAGGTTCATAGCTCAAAACCGGGTAATGCTACCACTGAGATTTGAACCATGAACCAGTAACGTGTTTGCGTACTAATTAACGCAGGCTTTTTGAATAATCCAGAATACGATGAATTGTTTGCGGTTTCGGCTCTTTCTTCAAAAGATCGAGCTCCGCCCGGATAGAGTGATAAAAAATCACATCATCCGCTTCTAAATTTTCATGTAAATCAGATTCTTTCACCTGTGCTTTATTTGTGAACGCATTAAATGTTGATGTAAAGGTTTCACCCATAAGCTGTTTGTTTGTAATTATAAAGTTAACGATAGTTTTTGATGAATATTTTAGAAAGATGAAAATTAAATGAAATTTTTTCAGGTTCAGTTTTCGCCTCTGCAGCAGTCATCAAAACTAACATCCATTAAACTAAAAAGCCCCGGATATATTATACATCCGGGGCTTTTATTTGTAAATAATTTTAGTTTAACGAAAAGTGAGCAACTAACCGTTAATGGTTTAATTTTTCAAACTCAGTTCTTTGTTCTGCATCATTTTACGCAGGTTATTTAAGGCGTAGCGCATACGGCCAAGAGCGGTGTTGATGCTTACATCAGTAACGTCAGCAATTTCTTTAAAGCTCATGTCGCCAAAGTGGCGCATAATTAAAACCTCTTTTTGCTCTGCGGGTAAAAGTTGTATAAGCGCTTTAAGGTCTTTGTGTGTTTGCTCGCGCACCATGCGGTCTTCGGCGCTTTCGTCGTAGTGGCCAAGTACTTCGAAGATGTCAAAGTCGTCACCGCCACTAACCATTGGGGCGCGCTTCTCGCGGCGAAAATGGTCTATCACCAGGTTATGCCCAATACGGGTAACCCACGGCAAAAACTTACCTTCCTCGTTATACTTTCCGGCTTTTAGGGTATTTATTACCTTAATAAACGTATCCTGGAAAATATCTTCGGCAAGGGCCTCGTCTTTAACCAATAAATAAATAGAAGTGTAAATTCTGGTTTGATAGCGTCTTATTAATTCAACAAGCCCAGCTTCTTCACCTGCAATATAGAGATGGATTAGATCCTGATCACTTTTCAATTGAAAATCCATAGAAAGCTACTTATAAACTAAATTAAAATTTTTGTCGTTATTAAAAGTAGAGTTCTATCTATAGCGTTTTCGTTTTAGGGTGAAATATCTTATCCTCAAATGTAATCAACTTAAAAAATAAAAACAAATATTTTTTAGCAGGGAGAGTTATGTTTCGCCAAATGTTGTTTGCTTGCCAATAATTAAGCCTTACAATAACTACTTAATTATCATATTCAAAAACTGAAACCTATTTGCAAAAGGCTAAAAATTTTAGGATTTTTGCAGTTCAAAAGTTCAGGGTTATAAGAACATGGTTTAATGTACAAACCCAACGTTTAGACTATTTGTTATACCTGTGGTTTAACCGGATTAAAAATAATCTGCTACCCATCTATGAACAATGAACTATATACCAAAACAATGATCAAAGAAGCAGATAAAGATCCGCAGAAACATATTATTATAAAGGGCGCAAGAGTACACAATCTCAAGAACCTGGATGTAGCCATACCCAAAAATAAACTGGTGGTAGTTACCGGTATGTCAGGGTCTGGCAAATCCTCGTTGGCGTTTGATACGCTTTACGCCGAGGGGCAGCGCCGTTATGTGGAGAGCTTATCATCATACGCCCGCCAGTTTTTGGGCCGTATGAATAAGCCTGATGTGGACTATATTAAAGGTATAGCACCAGCTATTGCCATTGAGCAAAAGGTTATTACCAGTAACCCGCGCTCAACCGTGGGGACTTCAACAGAAATATACGATTACCTGAAACTGCTTTTTTCAAGGATTGGAAAAACCATTTCCCCTGTTTCGGGCGGAGTGGTTAAAAAGGATACCGTCACCGATGTAGTGAATTTTATTTCGGCTCTGCCGGATGAAACGCAGGTAACTATTTTGTGCCCACTGCATCCGCATAACAACCGCAGCCTTAAAGAAGAATTAGCCGTGCTGATGCAAAAAGGTTTTGTGCGCGTGGAATTAGACGGACAGTTAGCCCGTATTGAAAGCTTGCTGGAAGATGAAAGCATTGCTGCCGATACAGAGGTTAAAGACAAGAAAAAGAAGAAAGCAGGAGCCGACCATGAACAGTCTGACGGTTATGATGAGCATGTGCGCATTGTGATTGACCGTGTGACCAAAAACATGGAAGATGAAACCATTAGTCGCCTGGCAGATTCTGTGCAGACAGCTTTTTTTGAAGGAAAAGGTGATTGTTACGTACGATATAAAGAACCTGAAGCTGAAAATGAAACGGAACATTTTTTCTGCGACCGCTTTGAGCTGGATGGGATGCGCTTTGAGGAGCCTACGCCAAATTTCTTTAGCTTTAACAACCCATATGGTGCTTGTAAACGTTGCGAAGGTTACGGAAAGGTGATAGGCATAGATGAAGACCTTGTTATTCCTGATAAGAGCAAAACCGTTTACGAAGGAGCGATTGCCCCCTGGCGCGGCGAAAAAATGCGGGAGTGGAATGATGTTTTGGTGAAGAACGCCATTAAGTTTGATTTTCCTATCCATCGCCAGTATAATCAGCTTACCGAAGATCAGCAACGCTTGTTATGGACAGGTAACCAATACTTTCGTGGGTTAGATGCTTTCTTCAAAGAAATGGAGGAGCAGACCTATAAGATACAATACAGGGTGCTGCTTTCGCGCTATCGCGGTAAAACTACCTGCCCTGATTGTAAAGGTAGTAGGTTACGTAAGGACGCTTCGTATGTAAAAATAGAAGGCATGTCTATCACCGACGTGGTGTTAATGCCGTTGGACAGGGCCCTTGAGTTTTTTGGCGGACTAAATTTAAGTGAGAACGACGAAAAGATAGGCAAGCGCCTATTGATGGAGATAACCAGCCGCCTGCGTTTTTTAAATGATGTAGGGTTAAGTTATCTGACGTTGAACCGCTTATCTAACACGCTTTCGGGCGGCGAATCGCAGCGTATTAACCTGGCAACTTCATTGGGAAGCAGCCTGGTGGGCTCGGTTTATGTATTGGATGAGCCAAGTATAGGCCTGCACCCGCGCGATACTGAAAGGCTGATCTCCGTTTTACGTTCACTGCGCGATGTGGGTAATACCGTGTTAGTGGTAGAGCACGAAGAAGAGATCATGAAAGCTGCCGACCACATTATTGATATTGGTCCGGAGGCCGGCACACATGGCGGTAATCTTATTTTTACCGGCACTTATGACCAGATCATTACGGACGACGATAGCCTCACCGGTAAATACCTGAGCGGTAGAGAAGAAATCGCTATCCCTAAAACCCGCCGTAAATGGCATGATTATATTGAGATAAAAGGAGCGCGTGAGAACAACTTAAAACATGCTTCTGCTAAGTTCCCGTTAGGGGTGCTTACGGTGGTTACCGGCGTATCAGGCTCTGGCAAAACCAGTTTGGTAAAACGTATTTTGGCACCTGCACTGCAAAAAACTTTAGGCAATTATACCGGCGACCAAAGCGGCGCCTTTGATAGCATAGAGGGCGACTACAATAAAATTGAACAGGTAGAGCTGGTAGACCAAAACCCCATTGGTCGCTCATCACGCTCAAACCCGGTTACTTATGTGAAAGCGTGGGACGAGATACGTAACCTTTATGCCGCACAACCGGCTTCTAAAGCAGGCGGGTTAAAGCCCTCTGCATTCTCCTTTAACGTTGAAGGTGGCCGTTGTGATGTTTGCCAGGGCGAGGGAGAGGTGAAGATAGAGATGCAATTTATGGCAGATATCTTCCTTACCTGCGAGGCCTGCGGCGGTAAGCGCTTTAAACAGCACATTCTGGATATTACTTATAATGATAAGAATGTATCGGAAGTGCTGGACATGACCATTGATGAAGCGGTTGAGTTCTTTGCCAAAGAGCCAAAGATACTTGCTAAGATAAAACCTCTGGTTGATGTTGGTTTGGGTTATGTGCAGTTAGGGCAATCGTCCAACACACTATCAGGCGGTGAGGCACAGCGTATCAAACTGGCAAGCTTCCTGGTGAAGGGTAACAACACGCATAAAACCATGTTCATTTTTGATGAACCAACTACCGGGCTGCACTTTGCCGATATCAAAAAGCTCCTTAAATCATTCGATGCGCTGATAGAGAACGGTAACACTATCCTGGTGATTGAGCACAACATGGACGTAATTAAATGTGCCGATTGGGTTATAGACATAGGCCCCGAAGGTGGAGAACGCGGCGGTAACGTAGTTTTCGAGGGTGCACCTGAAGACCTGATCAAAAAGGCAGATAGTTACACCGGGCAGTTTTTGAAAGAGCGATTCGAGTAACCTAATAACCTCTTTGAGGCAAGTAATAAAGGCGATGAGTTATCATCGCCTTTATTGTTGCTGCTATTTCTTTGAATACGGAAACGGTAATCTCATTCTGATCTCGCTGTCCTCGCCGGCTTTATTGGTGAATTTGGCTTCTTTAAGTACGCGCACAGCTTCTTCATCGCAGCCGTAGCCCAGGCCTTTTACAACGGTAATGTCTTTGGTACCGCCGGAGCCGGTTACTGTAAGCTGCACGGTCACAAAGCCGTTTACATTGGCGGCTTTGGCTTGCTCGGGGTAAACAAGCTTACTGAAAATAGCTTCATTGCCACCTATGGGTTCAATAGCCGGTAGTTCTTCCTCGGTTACTTTGTAGTAAAGGCCCGGCGGGTTTGGGTTAGCGGTGCTGCTTACGGGTTTATAATCTATTCCCCATTTTTTAAGATAAGATTGTAACGGAGGCAAACCTGCTTTTTTGCGCCTGTCGTTCACAAAAGCTTCATCGCCGATAGGAAATATTTGAAACAAGCCTTTTTTTGATTCATGTAATTGGGTGCCATAAACCTGTGGCTGGTTCTGCGCTATCCGCACGCGATCAACCATTAGTGGTATCAATGATGGCGAAAGCTCTCCCTTATCGGCTGCCTCAATAATTACAGGCAGGTATTTTTTCTGCGCTTCCAGATCATTATGCTGTATCACATTAAAAGCAACGTCGCTTAACTCGGCACCCACCAGCGTTTTGCCGGGATAACCATAATCGGTTATGATGCGTTCTATTTTGGCCAGGTTAGCCACATCAGCCGCCGACTGCCTTGCCATTAACGCTTTGTCCTCTGCCGAACCGGTGCCATGCTTTTTAGCTTCTGCAATAGCCGCTACGCGATACTGCTGATCGGCTTTACCAATGGCGGCTATGTCTCCCAGCAGTTTTTTGTTGGTTTGAGCAAAAAGGGTTGAAGTGGAAAGGCTAAGAATGATAAGGGCTTTAAGGGGTTTCATGGGTGTTTTGGGTAATTGATAGCTAAGTTAGTAAAATGTCAAGTATTGCTATGCCCTTTCCAGCGCAAAAGTCATCATGGTTCTACCCGCTTTTGCCTAAAGCTTTTTTGCTGACAGGAGAGGAAAAGAAGAGTACAGACGGAACGCCACCAACAAATGCGACATAGTGTAACGTGCGGATAGCACAGGCATTGCTTAAGCACAACCCAATGTAGCGCGTTACCAAGTCGCGACTTTTCTTTGGTAACTTTCTTTTGAGAGAAAAGAAAGTTACTTCCACTGACGATTCAATGCCTACTGCCATTCCTAACGAAGAACCGATTCTGGAGATTTGCCTTGGAGGTATTTCGTTTTTTAACACAAAAAAAGCCTCTCCAAACGGAAAGGCTTTTTGAATTTTTAATTTTGACTTTTTAATTTATTAAGAAGCCATTTGCCTGCGGATGATGTTTAACGCGCCACCTGCTTTAAACCACTCAATTTGCTGTGCATTGTAAGTATGGTTTACTGCAAAGCTTTCTGTTGAGCCATCTGCGTGGTGCAGAACAACGGTAAGTTGTTTGCCGGGTGCAAATTCGGTTAAGCCGGTGATATCGATGATATCATCTTCCTGTATTTTATCGTAATCGTTGCTATCGGCAAAGGTAATAGCCAGCATACCTTGTTTTTTAAGGTTGGTTTCGTGTATACGGGCAAATGATTTTACCAGTATGGCACGCACACCTAAGTGGCGTGGTTCCATCGCGGCATGCTCGCGTGATGAGCCTTCGCCGTAGTTCTCGTCGCCAACTACAACAGTACCTATGCCGGCGGCTTTGTAATCGCGCTGAGTAGCAGGTACCGGGCCGTATTCGCCGGTTAACTGGTTTTTAACGCTATCCGCATTGTTGTTAAAGTAGTTGATGGCACCAATTAACATGTTGTTTGAAATGTTATCCAGGTGACCACGGAACTTTAACCACGGGCCTGCCATAGAGATATGGTCGGTAGTACATTTACCTTTTGCTTTTATCAGCAGTTTCAGGCCGGTAAGGTCAGTGCCTTCCCATGCGTTAAACGGCTCCAGTAATTGCAGGCGCGCCGATGTAGGGCTAACAATAACCTGCACGTGGCTGCCATCTTCGGCTGGTGCCTGGTAACCGGCATCTTCAACCGCGTAACCGCGTACTGGCATTTCAATACCTTGCGGCTCGTCCAGTTTCACCTGTTCGCCATTTTTGTTGGTTAAAGTATCAGTAAGCGGGTTAAAGGTCAAGTCGCCTGCAATAGCAAATGCAGTAACAATCTCCGGTGAAGCCACGAAAGCGTGAGTATTAGGGTTACCATCCTGGCGTTTAGCGAAGTTACGGTTAAACGAAGTGATGATAGAGTTTTTACGTGTAGGATCATCGGTATGGCGCGCCCACTGGCCAATACATGGGCCGCAAGCGTTAGCTAACACCACACCGCCCATTTGAGCGAAGGTGTTGAGGTAACCATCGCGCTCAACCGTATAACGTACCTGCTCGGAGCCGGGGGTGATCGTAAATTCGGCTTTTGTAGCCAGGCCTTTGTCAATAGCCTGTTGTGCAATAGATGCAGAACGGGTAATGTCTTCGTAAGACGAGTTGGTACATGAACCAATCAAACCAACCTCAAGAGTTGCAGGCCAGTTGTTCTCTTTAACGGCTTGCGCGAATTTAGAGATAGGCCATGCCAAATCCGGAGTGAACGGACCGTTTACATGTGGCTCAAGCTCGCTCAGGTTAATTTCAATCACCTGGTCAAAATATTGCTCAGGGTTAGCGTAAACCGCATCATCGCCGGTTAAGTGCTCGGCAATAGCATCTGCCATATCGGCAATGTCACCGCGTTTAGTGCCGCGCAGGTAATCAGCCGCTTTTTCATCGTAACCGAAAATAGAGGTGGTAGCGCCAATTTCGGCACCCATGTTACAGATAGTAGCTTTACCCGTGGCCGACATTGAACGTGCGCCTTCGCCAAAGTACTCCACTATGAAACCGGTACCACCTTTTACGGTAAGTATACCGGCAACACGCAGAATAACGTCCTTGGCAGATGTCCAACCAGATAGCTTACCGGTTAATTTAACACCTAATAGCTTAGGGAATTTTAGCTCCCAAGGCAAACCTGCCATTACGTCGCAGGCGTCAGCACCACCAACACCAATAGCCACCATACCCAAACCACCTGCGTTAGGTGTGTGTGAGTCGGTACCGATCATCATACCACCAGGGAACGCATAGTTCTCTAACACTACCTGGTGAATAATACCAGCACCGGCTTTCCAGAAACCGATACCGTATTTATCTGATACGGATGAAAGAAAATCATAAACTTCGCGGTTGGTATCAACAGCGGTATTTAAGTCGGCAACGGCGCCTACTTTTGCTTGTATCAAGTGGTCGCAATGTACTGTTGAAGGTACGGCAACCTGCGGGCGGCCGGCCTGCATAAATTGCAACAGGGCCATTTGAGCGGTAGCATCCTGCATGGCAACGCGGTCCGGTGCAAAGTCCACATAGTCGTTACCACGCTCAAAAGCTTTTGAAGCATCACCTTCAGAAAGGTGAGCATATAATATTTTCTCTGTTAAAGTAAGAGGTTTACCGGTCGCTTTGCGGGCAGCATCCACACGGGTACTGTAGCGATCATAAACCTTTTTGATCATGTCTATATCAAAGGCCATAATAAATTGATCTTTATGAGGTAAAAGAATGTTGTAACCCGTTCTGGGCCAACAGCCGCGAATTTACAAATTATAACAGTTAATACCGCCCGGGGCTTTAGGCAATTGTTATTTGGACATGTTCTAAATAAGCCTTCATCAAAAAATAAGAAACAATTAAAACCCTGGTAATTGCCGCTTGTTGATATTGCGATGTCAATCACCATACGCCAACCCCAACTGTCAGAATATCCTTCGCTTGCTGACCTTTGGGAAGCATCCGTAAGGCAATCACATGATTTTCTGACTGATGATGATATTGCCTTCTACCGGCCTTTATTGGTCACTTACATGCCCATAATGGAAGTTTATTGTACCGAAGATGAAAACGGTATAACAGGCTTTATAGGCATTAGCGAGGGGATGATTCAGGCGCTTTTTATAGATCCAGGGGCTGTAGGCAAAGGATATGGTAAGCGCTTAATGGAGTTTGCAATTATTGATAAGCAACTAAGCCGGGTGGATGTTAACGAACAGAACATCAATGCAAGAGGGTTTTATGAACGCTTAGGCTTTAGAGTAGTAGGCCGAAGTGAAACAGACGGAGCCGGTAAGCCCTACCCGATATTGAACATGGAATTGAATTACGAGCTATCCGGTTATCCCCGGCCGGAGACGAATAATATATAACTTATTGCTTTATCCACCAGGCATAGAACGCTGCAAATGCTTTACGCCATTGCGCTTCATTATGCCTGGAATCTTTCACTATTAAAGGATCAGGCACATGTTTCCTGTCAAAACCTTTTGATAGCAGCAGGCTGTCCATCCGTGCTACGTATTCTGTTTCGTTGCCTTCCTGATCGCCGCAGGCTAAAAAGAAACGGTTTTTGGTATTGAGTTTTTCGGATGCTACTAATTCATACATTTTGGGCGCTATCCAGAACGAAGGGGAAAATACCCCTGCGGTACCAAATATCTGCGGATATTTTATGGCTGCGTACATAGATATCAAGCCACCCATTGAGCTGCCGGCAATTACGGTGTGTTTAGCGTCTTTAAGTGTACGGTATGCGCTGTCGATATGCGGCTTAAGGGTGTTTACAATGAAATCCGTATAGGCAACACCCTCTTGTTTGCCGTAATTGCTATCCCAGGCATTATATTCCATAATACGGTTTTTCCCGTTATTAATGCCCACGATTATTGCCTGTTTATTGGGTGGATAGGTCTTGAGTAAAGAATCGATATACCAGCTAAATGCAGGGTTTTTTGTACCACTGAAAAGGTTTTGGCCATCGTGTATGTAAATTACAGGATATGCCCGTTTGGAAGCAGTATAGCCCGCAGGTAGATATATGCGGATGGTTCGTTCGCGGTTAAGTTGTGGAATGTGGATATTTTCAGTTATAATTCTGGCCGTATCTTGCGCAAACGATGGGGCATAAGCCAGAGAAGTTAACAAGACGATGAAGTATAAAATAGATCTTGGCATATAGTTAATATAGGTATTTATCGTCCCCTATAAAGCTTTAAAGGTAAATCCAAGCCCGGTAAAATGCTCTAATACCAAAGGCAGCGCATACTCCATTTTATGGAAAGCCTTTATACTATCATGGAAAAGCACAATGGAGCCGTCGCCTGCGTTTTTGGTCACATTGTTCAGGGCTTCTTCCCGCTTAAGGCTCATGTCAAAGTCGCCGCTAAGCACATCCCACATAATTATCTGTATATCCGGCCGGGCCTGCTGCAGTAATTTTACCTGCGAACGTTTAATTCGGCCGTAAGGAGGGCGAAATAAGGGCGTATCTAACAACTCGTTAGCCTTGAGGTAATTTTGCAGGTAAACCTGGTCATCCGTGTTCCAGCCGCGCAGGTGGTTATAGGTATGGTTGCCAATGGTATGTCCGGCCTGTTTTACTTCTTCAAATATATCCGGGTGTTTACGTACATTATCGCCTATGCAAAAAAACGTAGCCCTGGCATCGTACTTTTTTAAAATATTTAGAACAAAAGGTGTAACAATGGGTATAGGGCCGTCGTCAAAAGTCAAAAAAATAGAACGGTTACCCGGTTCGGCATTCCAGATGAGTTGCGGATAAAGTTTTTTAAGCCACCACGGGGTCTTAACCAGGTACATGATTAAAATAAGGAGTTAATGCTTAGTTGTTTTTATTACCCTACTGTATAGGCAAGGTAATATAAGTTACTTACAATTGTACATATTTAATATGAAACTAAACTTACCGGTCACAAAAGTAACTATTGCCTGCCTCATATCACTAATGGGTTTAAGCATGCGCGTTAAGGCCCAGGAAGTGGTTACCCTGCAACGTGCCATTGATCTTGCGCTGGAGCGCAACCTTACCATTAAGCAGGCGCAATTCAGCGAGGCTTTATCTGAGGAGAATCTTAAACAATCCAAATATAACCTGCTGCCTAATTTAACTGCAGGTCCCCAGGCTTCTTTGAACTTTGGCCGTAATATCGACCCTTCAACCAACCAGTTCATTAACCAGCGTATTTCTGCGTTAAGCGGCAATATGTCCTCACAAGTTACCCTTTTTCAGGGCGGGCAGTTACGCAACCAGATCATCGAAAACAGGTTATTGCTTAATGCCGACCGCAGCTACACCGCAAAGATCAAAAATGATCTGGTCCTTAACGTTGTAACTCAATATTTGCTGGTGTTAACCAATCAGGATTTGGTTACCGCTGCAAAGCAGCAAATAGATGTAGCCAAAATTACGGTTGACCGTGCGCAGAAAAACTTCGATGTAGGTAACCAAACACTTGCTGATCTGGCACAGGCCAAGGCCCAGCAATCAACCGCCGAACTCAACTATACCACTGCCGAAAACCAGCTGGAGTTATCCATCCTTACACTAAAGCAGTATATGGAAATGCCGCCGGCTACCAATATTGTTTTTGAGAAGCCGGATATTAGTAAATTTAAAAACCTGTCTACCGTGTTTAACCCGGAGGATGTGTTAAAAACAGCCCTGGCCGTAAACCCGGATGTAAGCCTGGCCGAAGCAAGGCAGAAAGCCGCCGCGCAGGATATTAAAGTGGCACGCGGCAATTACTACCCCAGCATTGTACTGTTTGGCCAGTTGGGTACCAATTATTCAGACGCGCGCAAGCTGGTTTCAGGCGTTACGCCCAGTGGCCGTATGGATACTGTGGGTTTTGTAGGTGGTAACATGGCTACCCCGGTTACGGTGCCGGGCTTTAATCCCGTTTATTCCAATTATCCGTTTTTCAGGCAAATAGGCGATAACTTTAATCAATCGGTAGGTATTAGCTTACAGATACCCATTTTTAACCGCTTTAGTGCCCGTACATCAGTGCGCAAAGCCAAAATCACTAATGAGAATGCTTTGGTAACCGCTCAATTGGCGCGTAATAACCTAAGCAAGATCATCTATCAGGCGGTATGGGACGTACAGGCCGCTAATAAAAAATACCAAAGTTCGCTGCAAACGTATACGGCCAATAAAGAGGCGTTTAATGTAATACAGCAGCGCTATAATGTGGGGCTTGTTAACTCGCTTGATTATAATACCTCACTTACTAACTTAAACAAATCGCAGTTTGATCTCATCCAGGCACAGTATGAACTGGTTTTCAGGAGCAAGGTCATCGATTATTATCTCGGAAACCCTATAACACTGTAAATAAAAACCCGCACCATCATGGGAAAAACTACTAAATATATTCTGATAGGCCTTGTAGCTCTTGTTGCCCTGTTATTTATTCTTAAGGCAGCCGGCATTATCGGTAAACCACAGCTTACGCAGGTTGCTGTTGAAAAGGCCGAAACGCGTGATATTAACGAAACTGTATCAGCCAGTGGTAAAATAAAGCCGCATGTTGCCGTAAAGATAAGCCCCGAAGTATCCGGCGAGGTGGTAGAACTACCTATCAAGGAAGGCGATGTGGTTAAAAAAGGCCAGTTGCTATGCCGCATCCGCCCGGATATTTTAAAATCAGGTTTTGAGCGTGCTGTAGCTTCATACAATACCCAAAAAGCGAGTGTGGGTAACTCTATGCAAATGCTCAAACAATCTGAAGCTACGTTTGCCAACCAGGAGTCGGTTTATAAACGTAGCAAGGAGCTATTTGATAAAAAAGTATTAACCATTGCCGAATTTGATAAAGCCAGGGCCGATTATGCCAGTGCCAAAGCTGCGTTGGAGGCCGCCCGCCAAAATGTAGTAGGTTCAAAATATGGTTTAGAGCAATCACA
This sequence comes from Mucilaginibacter sp. MD40, assembly GCF_002288635.1. Taxonomy (GTDB): domain Bacteria; phylum Bacteroidota; class Bacteroidia; order Sphingobacteriales; family Sphingobacteriaceae; genus Mucilaginibacter. The sequence goes on from NZ_NRSW01000001.1 coordinate 1,509,900, forward strand.
GGCTTCGGTTAAGGAAGCGTCTGATAACCTGGCTAAAACCACTATTTACGCCCCGGTTGATGGTGTGGTATCTAAACTTTCTATTGAAAAAGGCGAGCGCGTGTTGGGTACACAGCAATTCGCGGGTACCGAGATCATGACGATCTCTGACCTCAGCAAAATGGATGTAAATGTTGACGTGAACGAAAATGATATTAACAGGATAACGGTTGGTAACAAGGCACAAATTGAGATCGACGCTTTCCAGGGAAAGAAATTTTCTGGTGAAGTAATTGAAATAGGTAGCTCCGCAAATGTGGTAGGTACCAACGCCGACCAGGTAACCAATTTTACCGTTAAGGTACGTATCACCGCGCAATCATACATGGATCTGCTTAGAAAGAATGCCGAAAATCATTCTCCTTTCCGTCCGGGGCTTACTGCTACCGTAGATATCAATACCAATCATGTTAGAGCCCTTTCGGTACCTATCCAATCTGTTACCACACGTGAGGAGAAGAAGGCCGATGACAAAAAGAAAAATGACGACGACGATAAAAAGACCGCTAACGATGCGCCTGCAAAAGAGTATGTGTATGTGTTGCAAGGTAACAAAGTAAAGCAGGTTGAGGTAAAGACGGGTATACAGGATGATACTTATATTCAAATACTATCCGGTCTTAAAGGTGGCGAGGAAGTAGTTTCCGCACCATTCGCGGCTATCTCCAAAACCTTGAATGACGGAATGATGGTAGAAAAAGTAGATAAGGCAAAACTGTTTACCGATACTAAGAAATAATTATTTAAGGAATTAAAGATAAAAGGACAAAGGACGAAAGACTTTGTCCTTTTATCGTTTTTAAATCTATGGTTGAATAAATTAATCCTTTAGGATCGCAAAATAATACAATCAAACTTTTTATGCTAAGACACGAAGCATCTATCTGCGAAATAATCACTGATTGACAGATTCTTCACTGTCGCTTAGAATGACAATAACTTTTCTTCTTGTCGGTAAAAGCTTCGACGAAACAATCATCCCTCCACGCAATGAGCGGACCAACGTTGATTACAGCATTATCTTATGGCTCAACTTGCTTAATGACTAACAACCTCGTATAATTTCACTAATTTGCGGCACCGGTAAAACCAACAGCCGGAAGGGACATTAATTGCATCAATGCTAAAGCAACTCAACAAAATTGCTGTAATTGGCGGTGGCAGCTGGGCCACAGCTAATATCAAAATGCTTACGGATAATACCATGCCTAAGGAGATTTCCTGGTGGATGCGTAATGCCGAGGCGGTAAACTATATCAAAAGCTTTCGTCATAATCCGCATTATTTAAGTTCAGTCGAAATAAAAATACCGGCCGAGAATATCAGCACCGATCTTAAAACAATTATCAGCCATGCCGATTTTGTATTATTGAACGTGCCTGCTGCTTTTCTAAAAGAGGCGCTTAAGGATATTACTCCTGATGATCTTAAAGAAAAATATATCGTGTCGGCCATTAAAGGTATCGTGCCCGATGAGAACAAGATCATCGGTGAGTTTCTGCACGAAAAGTACGAGGTACCTTTTCATCATATCCTCGTGTTAAGCGGCCCCTGCCATGCTGAAGAAGTGGCGCTCGAAAAACTATCGTATCTTACTATTGCCTGCAAGGATACCGCATTGGCATCGGCGTTTGCCGGTATGTTAAGTACAAGATATATCAAAACAGTGGTGTCTGACGATATTTATGGTACCGAATACGGTGCCGTACTGAAAAATATTTACGCGATAGCCAGTGGTATATGCCACGGAGTAGGCTATGGCGATAACTTCCAGTCGGTGTTGATCTCTAATGCTATTCGCGAATTGGAGCGTTTTGTGGATGTGGTACATCCAATCGACCGCGATATTAAGGAATCGGCTTACCTGGGCGACCTCCTGGTAACCGCTTATTCGCAGTTTAGCCGTAACCGTACCTTTGGTAATATGGTTGGGAAGGGCTACACTGTAAAGTCGGCCCAGTTGGAAATGAATATGATTGCCGAGGGGTATTATGCAGTAAATTGCCTACACGAGGTAAATAAACAATACAAGGTAGAAATGCCTATATGTGAGGCTGTTTACGCTATTTTGTACAAGAAAAGCCCACCTGCGCTTGAAATGCAAAAATTGGCAGAGAAATTGAGTTAGCATATACATTAATTAATATGCTACCATATCATGAAGAAACTATTTAAATCAGCCCTGTTTGCTGCCGCAGTATTCGCAGCATCATCGGCAATGGCACAAACACACAAGGATACTACTTTAGGGCAAAAAATAGGTCACACAGCAAAAAAAGGCTGGAGTGCTACCAAAAAAGCCGGTAAAGCTGTAGGTAACAAAACTGCTGAACTTGCTTCAAAAGGCGCATCAGCTGTGGCAGATAAAAAGTATGATGATAAAGTTGGCCCGCAAGGACAAACCATTTACATCGATAAGGATTCTAAATACTACTACGTAAACAAAAAAGGACATCATGTTTACGTATCAAAAGCAAGGTTAAAAAACAAACCTGCCGAAATGAAATAAAAACTCAAAAAAGCATCCGCTACCAGGCGGATGCTTTTTAATTACCTAATACCATATTGAAAAAGTTCGCGCTCATATTTGTACACCTGGCCGGCGCCTATATCTTAGGCATGAGTGCCTGCCATACCAACACCGCTAATAAAAAAGTACAAGGTAACTGGAAATCCAAAGACGGATCTATACTGCTTAAAATAACAGACAAGCAGTTTGTGATGGAAAATGATTCGCCGGTGCCCGAAGATTATTTTGTAAAAGGCGATACCATTTTTACTTCATTTGAAGGCAACCAACCTTATACCAAGTTTGTAATTAAAAAACTTGCGGACCGTGAAATGAGCCTGATCATGCCTGATGATTCGGTTGCCATTGAGTTCTCAAAATAAAAAAACCTCCCGGTGTATTACACACAGGAGGTTCAAAAACAAAACTAAAACAATACCTTACGGCTGTTAAGCCGCAGGCACACTAAAACTAAAATCTTCTGCGGCGCTCAGGGCGTTCTTCGCGGCGTTTACCACTAAAATCGCGGAAACCGCCTCCGTTGCTATTGGCACCGGCACCTGCAAAGCTTTTCTCGCGGCGTTCGCCACCTTCGCGTCTGTCGCCACGGTAACCTCCTTCGCGTTTCTGGTAGCCACCTTCTCTGCGACCACCGCCACCGCCACGGTTGCTGCTAACGCCTTCGCCTGAAATTTCTATACGAACCGGACGTCCTTTAAAGTCTATACCTTTAAAGTTGTTCATCACATTGTCAACATCAGCGTTAACTACTTCGAAGAAAGAGTAAACACCTTTAACGTCTATTTTACCAACGTTACGGCCGCTTATTTTGGCATTGTTGCAAATGTAACCCAGCAATTCGCCTCGGCTAAACTCATCTACACTGCCCAGGTTAATAAACAGACGGGTGTATTCCGAACGCATGCCATCGCGGTTAAAGCGATCGCCTTGCGCGCCTTCTCTGCTGCGGAAATCATCAGCAGGGGCGTTCAAGTCTGGTGCATTCTGGTAATATTCCAGGAAGCGGTTAAACTCAAGCGATGCAAAGCGTTTGATCACTTCTTCCTTGCTCAGTTCAGCAAATTCATCCATTATACGCGGGATGTATTGCTCAATCTGCGATTCGTTAACCTCAACATTGTGTACTTTATGTACCAGTGCAAAAAGTTGTTTTTCGCAAACATCAAAGCCTGTAGGTATTTCAGCTTTAACAAACTTTTTACCTATAACGCGCTCAATCTGGCGTATTTTGCCTAATTCTTTACTGTTAACAATAGAGATAGAAACACCGGTTTTACCTGCACGTGCCGTACGGCCGCTACGGTGGGTGTAGTTCTCAATTTCATCAGGTAAAGAATAGTTGATAACGTGTGTAACATCGTTAACATCAATACCACGTGCGGCAACGTCAGTAGCAATTAACAATTGCAGGCTGCGCTCGCGGTAGCGTTTCATTACCTTATCGCGTTGTTGTTGTGAAAGGTCGCCGTGTAAAGAGTCGGCATTGTAACCGTCTTTTATCAGCGCCTCTGCAATTTCCTGGGTTTCTATTTTGGTACGGCAGAAAACGATACCAAATATCTCAGGGTTATTGTCAACAATGCGTTTAAAGGCAGCATATTTATCACGTGCACGTACTACATAGTACTCATGCTCGATATTTTGGTTGCCTGTGTTTTTAGTACCCATGGTTAACTCAAAAGGGTTATCCATGTATTTTTTAGCAATTCTTCTTACCTCTGCAGGCATAGTGGCCGAAAACAGCCAGGTCTTTTTCTCGTCGGGAGTGGTTGATAAAATATTGTCAATATCTTCCTGGAAGCCCATGTTGAGCATCTCATCAGCCTCGTCTAAAACAACATATTTAACCTGCGAAAAGTCTATCGCCTTACGGTTAATAATGTCCAGCATACGGCCAGGTGTAGCCACAACGATCTGCACACCACGACGAATTTGACGCAGTTGATCGCTGATGCTTGCACCGCCATAAACGGCAACAACATGTACGTTGTTCATTTTTTTGGCGTAGTTGTTAATGTCGTTCGTGATCTGTAAACAAAGTTCACGAGTTGGGCATAAAACAAGCGCCTGCGGATGATTTTCTTCGAAATCTAATAGTTCTAATAACGGCAGTCCAAAAGCAGCTGTTTTACCGGTCCCGGTTTGGGCTAATCCGACAAAATCGTTGCTGCCTGTTAACAATACCGGGATTGACTGTTCCTGGATTGGAGTAGGATTTTCAAATCCTAATTCAGAGATGGCATTAACAATATCATGACGGATTCCCAGTTCAATAAATGGGTTGTTCATGAATTAAAATAACGAATTTGGCAACATCGCCAAATCGGGGGCAAAGGTACGTTTAATATTTGGTAATTCAAATATTGACCCTAATTTTATCAATGATGACTTTGCTGTGGCAGTATACGCTAATAAAATTCAGAAAATCAGTCAGATATCATCTGTATGATTAGATGACCTGCAGGTTATGCCCGGTCATGTAAAGGATGATGATGATACCACCTACCAGAATGCGGTACCAGCCAAATAGCTTAAAGCCCCGTTTTTCTAAGAAAGTGATGAATGTTTTTATGGCTAATAATGCCACTATAAAGGCTATGGCATTACCTACAGCTAACAGCTTAATTTCTTCGCCTGTAAAGCGGTGCCCTTCTTTGTAAAAGTCGTAAAGCTTTTTGCCGGTAGCAGCAAACATAGTGGGTACCGCCAGGAAAAAGGAGAACTCCGCGGCGGCTTTGCGGCTAAGCTTCTGGGCCATACCGCCAACAATAGTAGCTGCCGAGCGTGATGTACCCGGAATCATGGCCAGGCACTGGAACAGGCCTATTTTAAAGGCGGTTGGATAGTTAATGGCTTTTTCTTCTTTTACATCAGACTGGTTAAACCACTTGTCTACAAATAATAAAATAATACCCCCAATAAATAAGGTTATACCTACAGTAAGCGCGCTTTCTAACAAAGCATCTATCTTTTTGCTGAAAAGTAAACCGAAAATGGCTGCCGGTATAAAAGCAACTATAAGCTTAAAATAAAAATCGAGCGACTGAAAAAATCGTTTCCAGTATAATATAATGACCGAAAGGATGGCGCCTAATTGTATGGCAACAGTAAACAGTTTAACAAAGTCATCGGCAGCTATGCCCATAACAGATGATGCGATGATCATGTGCCCGGTAGAAGATACAGGCAAAAACTCGGTTAGTCCTTCAATTATGGCAAGGACTATTACGTGTATAATATTCATTACTTAGCGGCTGGCTTTTTCAGTATAGCATAAAAACCAATGCCGAAGCCGGTTAAAACTACGATAGGGGCTATTACAATTTTGGTAGTGCTGTAGATGTCGGTTGTGCCGCTCATTAATACAAACCCAAATGCGACCACCGCGATGGCGATGATCAGCCACATGTAATTGTCTTTGCCAAATACAAATTGCGCCGGTATAGTGTTCACAGGTGCTTCGGTGCTTTTAGCCGCAGATGTTGCCGCTTTGCCTGTTGTTTTTGTTTCTCTTAGTGCCATTTTTTAATGAGTGAATGATTAAAGGTGTAAGTGAGCGAGAGGTTGCAAGAGCTAATGACTCAATGACCCAATGACTACCTGTATAGATCGTATATTTTTAAACGTAAAAACTTGTTAACTGCCAAAAATGTACTGAAGCCTGATATAAAAATGCCGATAGCTACCACGGCCAAAAACACAAAACCGAACTCGGCAGGGCTTTGGAGTATCACCAGATCAGGTATTTGCTGGTTGGCAAAATACAGCGTACCGATAAGGATAATAATAGCGATAAGCGCCCCTAACAGACCATGCCATATGCCATACAATAGAAAAGGCTTACGTATAAAGCCCTTTGTAGCCCCAACCAACTGCATTGATTTAATGAGGAAACGCTGGGAATAAATAGCCAGCCGTATGGTATTATTGATGAGTGCTACAGACAGTATCACAAATATGCCGGCAAATACGATGATGATTAAACTAATAGAGGTGATGTTGGCATTCATTTGGTCAACCAACGACTGCTGGTATTTTACCTCTTTTACCAGTGGGTTTTTCATCAGTTCGGCCTTAAATTTATCTATACCGGCATTGTTCGCATAATCAGCTTTCAAGTAAATATCCAGCGACTGCGATAATGGGTTGTAACCAAGGAATTTAACAAAGTCCTCACCCAGGTCTTTTTGCAGGTTACGGGCTGCAAGTTCCTTGCTCACATACTGGGTTTGCTTAACCATAGGGTTGGCATCCAGTTGTTTTTGTAATTGCAGCACATCGGTCTCATGCGCCGAATCGTCCATAAAGATATTCAGTACAATGTTTTCCTTTACATAGCGCGACAGGTTGTTGGCGTGTACCAGTATCAGCCCCAGCAAGCCTATCATCAATAGAACCATAGCTATACCGAAAACGGTAGATATATATATCGTTTTGGTTTTCTTTGCCGACGCGCTTGCTTCAAATTCTTCCATGTGCACTTGTAGATATGAGTTTAGACGTAAGCCATGAGCAGGGCTCATTTAGCTTACACCAGGTTCTATAGTTTGCGAAATTAACAAACCAGCCATAAAGGTAAAAGTTTCCGCTTCAATATTAACAATAATTAACTAAGTGCTTGTTAGGCCATAGCCGTTTAATGGTTCAGATCCGCAAACTGGCACCAAAAAAGTAATTGCGTGGCGGTGCGGGGTTAAAGTAACGGTTCCCTACTGCGTTTAGGTCGTTTCCTAAACTATAGCGTTGGTTTAGCAGGTTATCGGCGCCGGTATACAGCTCCAGCATTGTGGTATGTGTAAGCCGGGTTTGCCATGACACCTTTGCCTGCAGCAAATGGTATTTTTGGGCGTAAACCGAATTGGCATCATTTAGCGGAATGCCTGATGTATAATTATGCTGCACAAAAGCAGCTAAACGGTAAGGGAGTAATACCTGTACAGATGATACAATTACCTCACGTGGCACACCTGTTAAGCGGTTCCCTGAGTAATTATTACCGGCTGCCTGGTAATTGCCGAACGTAAACCGGCTAATAGTGACAGCCGTATTTACCTGCAAACCCCGCAAAAAGCCGCTGTTTTTCTTCCTGATGAGCCAGTCGGTAAAGGCCAGCTCGAATCCCGGCTGGTTAGTGCCCCCGGCGTTAATGTAATATTCAGTTTCGTTGGGGTTGAGTTGCCGAACGATGGCATTATGCAGTTTGTAATAAAAAACAGAAGCATCAAGTATCAAGCTTTCATCAAAGTTGCGCAGCCTGAACCCGGTTTCGTAGTTCCAGCCGGTTTGTGCCTGTAAAGCGGTGTTGATAATATTATCAGTAGGGCGGACTTCGGCGGTGGTGGGCGTTGAATAACCCCTGCTAACGGAAGCCCTCCATATGAAATTATGGGCAAGTTCATAAGAAAGCGCCAGCCTGGGCATCAATACCGGGTTAAAATTGCGGTTGGTAAAGTCGGCTTCGTTAAGCGGTTGCAGGTTGCGGAATTTGTAACCGTAATAGTTTATACTGGCCGCGGCTTCGGCGTGCAGGCGTTTAAATATATCGGCGGCGTAACGCGCGAAAAAAAAATGCTGGCCGGTATTGATCTTATCTATTTTCTGAACTGCGCCTTTTTCGCCTCCGTTGTTATCGTAGTTACTGATCTGCGAATTGGTTTGCTGCCATTCCAGCCCCAGGTTTACTTTCCAGTCGAAATTTTCCCTGGCAATGGCTGATAGAGTGAAGTAACTGCGTATACCCAACGTGTTTTCGGCCCTTTGTTCATAGTTGGTTATAAAGGGGTTGGCGAAATCTACATGGTTACCATAAACAGCTAATACATTCCGTATCCTGTTGCTTAACGCAGCGTCGTTCACCAGGCCGCCCCACAGTAACTTGGTGTTGATACCAATGTGCTGATCAATGGCTCCGGGCAGAGTTGCCGTAGGCAGGCGCGCCGAGCGTGGATCGGCCAGCATTTGGTTGTAGGTTAGCCCTCCGGGTGTTTGGTAATCCAGGTCGGCATACAAGGCTGTGGCCTTTAATTCGCTGTTGCCGGCATAGCGGTAGGCATCCGATGCTTGCATATAAAGGCGGTGCATCCGGCTGTTTTGCCTGTACCCATCGTAATTCTGGTAGGATTGATTAAAGCTAAACCGATTGTTGCCTGTTACCTTTTGCAATGATACTTTTTGATGAAAAAGCCCGTAAGAGCCGCCATTGATACCGGCGTTTAAAAAGTTGCTGTCTGCACGGTTAACGGTATTTAGTAATACTACCCCGCCCGAGTTTGCCCCGAACAAGCTGCCATCCGGCCCTTTAAGTATCTCGATATGCCTGATGTTTGCGATATCTATGGCATTAAGATAAGTGTTCCCGCCGGCATCGGTAAGCGGGATGTCATCAAAATATATTTTTACGTCGCGTATGCCGAAGGGAGAGCGGAGCAGGCTGCCTCGTATACTAAGCCGGTAGCTGCCCGGTGAGCGTTCCTCTGCCCTAAGGCCGGGCAGAGTGTTGAGTGCGGTAACAAATGAATTATCGGGCTGCAGCCTGAGCTGCGGGGTACCCAATACGCTAACAGACGCAGGTATAATAATAGCTGGCCGCTGGCTCAAATAACCATGCACGGTAACCGGCGCCAGTTGGCGTGCAGTATCCGGACCGGATGATTTTACTGTTTGTGCCGATAAAGTTAGATGGGCGGCCAGAAAAAATAATATAGCCTGAACATGTTTTTTCATGTGCCGCTAAGCTAACTAAAAAAGATTTTGTTGGCAGCTATTAAATTGAGCTAACACGCCAGATGCGGTTGCTGGTATCATCAGCAATCAGTAATGCGCCATCCTTGGTAACAGCTATGCCCACTGGCCTGCCATAAACCTCCTTTTTATCCAGGTTAGCTACAAAACCGGTTAAAAAATCTTCAGGCTGGCCGCTTATCTTACCATTGGTAAAGGGTACAAATACTACTTTATAACCCGACAATACCGAACGGTTCCAGGAACCATGCTGCCCTATAAAAGCGCCGTTTTTGTAGCGGGAAGGGAATTTGTTGCCGTTATAAAATTTTAAACCCAGCGAAGCCGTATGCGTTCCAAGTGAAATATCGGGGATGATGGTTTTTTTTACCATATCCGGGCGCTTAACCTTTAGTCTGGGATCTTCATGCTGCCCGAAATAGGCCCAGGGCCATCCGTAAAAGCCGCCCGGCTTCACGTTGGTAAAGTAATCTGGTACCAGTTCATCGCCCAGATTATCCCGTTCATTCACTACAGTATAAAGGGCTCCTGTTCCCGGCTGCAGGTCTATTCCGGCAGGGTTGCGCAGGCCTGATGCATAAATACGTTCACCGCTGCCATCGGTATTGATCTCTAATATGTTGGCACGCCTTTTCTCAACTTCCAGGCCATGCTCAGCAACGTTTGTACCTGACCCTACGGCTATGAAAATTTTGCTGCCGTCAGCATTGGCAATAATATTTCTGGTCCAATGGTTGTTGTAACCACCAGCGGGTAAGGACAGTATCATCTTTCCCGGCGAAGTAATTTTAACCTGCCCGGGCTGGTAGTCGTATCTCCACAAGCCATCTGTGTTGGCTACATAAAAGTGATTGCCTATTATCAGCATTCCGTATGGCTGGTTAAGGTTTTCCAAGAACACACTGCGGTGGTCAACCTTGCCGTCGCCATTGGTATCACGTAGTAAGGTAATGCGGTTGGCGCTTTTCCCCAGGTTCTGCGATTTGGATATGCCCAGTATTTTAGCGCCCAACTTTTTAACCCCTCGTGCCTCGGTATTAGCTTCGGCAACAAAGATGTCGCCGTTGGTAGCTACATATATATTACGCGGGTTTTTCAACGTATCTGCCAGCAGGTTTACTTTAAAACCAGTCGGCGCTACAGGCATTTTGCCAGCCGGCCAGCCAATTACCTTGCAATAATTTTTAACGGCCTCGGTAGCATAGGGTGCAGGTAACTTTACCTGCTGTTCCCGGGTTTTTACAGTATCGGCTTTAGCCGGATCGGGCTTTTTCTGCTGGCAGCCAAAGGCAAGAATAGCTATAGTTATAATGGTGGAAGATAGTTTCACTTAAGACGGTTTTAATTAATAACTAACCTCAACGTTAGGCTATTGTTTGGTTATCAACCTGCTTCAAATATTAAAAAAGTACTCAATTGTTTTATATTTGAGCATCTCCATGCAATTTAAACTTAGGCTGTTAGTTTTTTTGGTTGTAGCGTTTAGCTATAAAGCATACGCGCAGGTATGTACAGGCAGCCTGGGCGACCCGGTTTTTATCTTTGATTTCGGATCGGGCAATAACCCTAAATTTCCTACTACCGATTATAAATATGTTACGGCTGTTTGTCCGCAGGATGGAGAGTATGGTATCGCGAAATCAGTAACCGGGTGTTACGGTAATACCTGGAATAGCATACTGAAAGACCATACCGGTAATGATGGTTATATGATGGTAGTAAATGCCGATAATATTGCTAACAAGGAGTTTTTTTCAAAAGCAACCACGGCTGATGGTACTAATGTTGGCGTATTGTGTGAAAATACCACCTACGAATTCTCGGCCTATATACTCAATGTGGTAAGGCCGGATTTAATCGATTATATAAAGCCTAAAATAACCTTTGTAATTACTACCCTTGCCGGTGATATCATCAAGCAATCGCCTCCAACAGAAATTCCTGAAACCAGTGACCCTGCCGGATGGCAGAAATATGGCGTATTTTTTACCACCCCGGTGGGAGTAAATGCCGTAATCGTAAAAATGATCAATAATGCACCGGGCGGTAAGGGTAATGATTTCGTAATGGATGATATCGCCTTCAGGCCATGCATCCCTGACGTTGTACAGATCAACTTTTCAACAGACGCATCAGGCGCACCCAAAAACCAGTGTGCCGATGTAGATGGAAGCTATACCATCAAGGCAGTGCCACCAGCCGGCTATGATTTTGTGTGGCAACAGAATATTAATGGCGCAGGTTGGGTAGATATCAACGAATCAACGCCTACTCTTACCAGGAAATTCCCGGCAGGTTCAGCTGTAGGTGTTTACCAGTACAGGTTAGGTGTCGCTAAAGCCGGAAATCTGTCAACACAAAATTGCAGGGTGTATTCAAACGCTGTCACCATTAATATAAATGCTGTGCCCAGCCCTGCAGCGTTACAGCCGCAAACTGTTTGCCAGGGAGATGTAATAACTTTATCTGCCAGCGGTGGTACTACTTATGAATGGACCGGTCCCAACTTACCACCAACCACTCAAAACCCATTGGTTATACCAAATACAGATATGGCCAACGCTGGTTTGTATCATGTAAAAGTGATATCGGCGGCAGGGTGTTCCACTACATTGCCGGTTACGGTAATCATTAATGCCCGGCCGGTAGTAACCGCCAGTGCTGCTGTCAGTGAAGTTTGCAAGGGGAGAAGCACACAACTCACGGCTACCTCTGCTACGGCAATCAGCTACAAATGGGTGCCGGCTGCAGGCCTCTCTGATCCGGATATTGCCAATCCAGTAGCCACGCCTTTAATAAACACACATTACACCGTTACCGTTACAAACGCGCAGGGTTGTACGGGTAACGCGGGTGTGGATATTGTTGTAAAACCCCTGCCCGAGGCTGGCGCCGGCAGCAATAAAGTTATTTTCGAAGGGCAATCGGTAAGGCTCAATGGTGCTGCCGGCGGCAGCGTTGGTAACTATAGCTGGAGCCCGGCTTCTTCGTTAGATGACCCGTATAGCCTTACACCATTGGCAAGCCCCACGGATGATGTTACCTATACACTTACCGTAAACTCCGCCAATAATTGCGATTTGGCTACCAGCCAGGTATTTGTGCGGGTGTACAAAAAGATAGTTGTACCCAATAGCTTCTCGCCCAACAATGATGGTATAAATGATCTTTGGAATATAGAGGCATTGATCACCTATCCGGAAAGTGAATTATCGGTATATGACCGTAACGGGCAGCGGATATTCTTTAGCCGTGGCTATGGTAAGCCATGGGATGGCAGGCGTAATGGTGCCGACCTGCCGGCAGGAACTTATTATTATGTGATTGATCTTAAAAACGGCACATCTCAGTTAAAGGGATGGGTGCTTATCGTACGTTAATTTCATAACCTGATAAACTTGTCCATTTGTTCGTTGGTGTACTTAATAGTGTCCTCTTTTATCAGGTCGCCTTCGGCATTCATTTCGCCGCGTATACCGGCAATATGTATTTTCAAGGGCATCACGTGCAGGTTAAGGTAGTGGCAAACGCCCGTAAAATGGTCAATTCCGCGGATGTTACCATATTTGCCGGATGAAAGCCCAACCAGCGCCGCCTTTTTATCGTAAAAGCTTTCGGGGAAACTACAGGCATCGATAAAAACTTTCAGTACGCCAGGGAAACTGCCATTATATTCAGGTATTACAAAAAGGAACTTCTCTGTAGCGGTAACCATTTGCTGTATGGTGGTAAACGCCTCGCTTCGTTTACCGTATAAGTCGGTTTGTATCAGGTTGGCCGGGAGGTCCATTAACGAAAATAAGTTAGTTTCAAGTCCCTTTGCGGCCAACTGCCGCTGGTAATATTGGGCCAGTTTAAGTGTGGAACTTCCGGGGCGGTTGGTTGATGCTATGATGGTGACCATGATATGTTAGAGAATAGAGGTTTGTGATTGGAGATTAGTTTGTGTGAGTATTAAAAGAGGCTTAAGTCTTGTAAATCAATTAGATGAAGTCCTAATCTCTGTTCTTAATCTTTAATCTCTCAACCTCACTAAATGTTTGTAAGTTGGCAAAACTGTTAATTTCTCAATTGTTTAAATCCGTATCTTTAGCGGCGGATAAAAAAACAGTACAAACATAGAAATTTCTGTTTCTGTTTTTCGTTGATAATAAACCGCAGTTACAATTTTTTGGGAGATATAGAATGAGTAAAATTATTGCTTTAGCCAATCAGAAAGGTGGCGTGGGGAAAACTACATCGTCAATTAACCTTGCAGCGAGTTTAGCCGTATTGGAATTTAAGACCCTGCTTGTTGATGCCGACCCACAAGCTAACTCCACATCGGGTATTGGTTTTGATCCACGCAATATTAAGAACAGTATATACGAGTGCATCATCAATGATATTAACCCGCATGATGCTATACAGAAGACAGATACGCCGAACCTTGACCTTTTACCCGCGCATATTGACCTGGTTGGGGCCGAGATAGAAATGATCAATCTGGAAAGCCGGGAGTATAAAATGAAGGCGGTGTTGGATAGTGTACGCGACGAGTATGATTTTATCATTATCGACTGCTCGCCATCATTGGGCCTCATCACTATTAATGCCCTTACGGCTGCGGATTCGGTGATCATACCGGTACAGTGCGAGTACTTCGCGTTAGAAGGCTTGGGTAAGCTGTTAAATACAATCAAGATTGTACAGTCGCGGCTGAATACCCAACTGGCTATAGAAGGTATACTGCTTACCATGTATGATGTAAGGCTTCGCCTGTCAAACCAGGTGGTTGATGAGGTGCGTACGCACTTTGAAGATATGGTGTTTGATACCATTATACAGCGCAATACCCGCCTAAGTGAGGCACCAAGCTTTGGTGTATCCGTAATAATGCATGATGCCAACTGTAAGGGTGCTGTAAACTATCTTAACCTGGCCCGCGAAATTATCCGCAAGAACGGTTTGGTTAAGGACGAGGAAATGGCTAACACCGTAACCGCTTAATTTAATTTATGAGTACAGAAAAAAGAAACGCTTTGGGTAAAGGCTTAAGCGCCTTATTGAACGATACCCCGAGCGTACTTCCTAATAAAAATAATGATAACAGGCCGAGCGTTCCGCGCCCGGTATCTGAGGTAGATAGCCTGGGCTCTATCAGCGAAATCAGGATCAGCGAGATAGAGGTTAACCCTTTTCAGCCCCGTACCGAGTTTGATGAACAAGCCCTGGCCGACTTATCAGCGTCTATAAAATTACAGGGCCTGATACAGCCCATCACCGTACGTAAAGTGAGCGCGCATGCTTACCAGCTCATATCAGGCGAGCGCAGGTTGCGTGCATCTAAACTGGCAGGTTTAACCCAGATACCCGCTTATGTGCGCACCGCTAACGACCAGCAAATGCTGGAAATGGCGTTGATAGAGAACATCCAGCGCGAAAACCTGAATGCAATTGAGGTTGCCCTCAGCTTTCAGCGGATGATAGATGAGTGTAGCCTGAAGCAGGAAGAATTGGGCGACAGGGTAAGTAAAAACCGGTCTACCGTAACCAACTACCTGCGGTTGTTAAAGCTGCCGCCAAGTATACAGGCATCCTTGCGTGATAACGAGATCAGCATGGGGCATGCTAAGGCCCTTTTAGCGGTTGAAGACCCTGCCGCGCAACTATATATCCACCAGCAGATCATAAAGAATGATCTGTCTGTACGCAAGGCGGAAGAACTGGTGCGCGAGATACAAAAGGCACCTGTTAAAAAGGAAGGCAAACAGCCCGAAGAGCTACCTTATCAGCTGAAAAAGATTGAAGATGACCTGGCATCGAAGTTTAGTACCAAAGTGCGCCTGAAAGTTAACGCGCAGGGCAATGGAAGTATCGAAATTCCGTTCTTATCCGAAGACGATCTGGGCCGTATACTGGAAATGCTGGATTGGTAACCAACATCATGATTAAAAAACTCTTAGCTGCTGTATTTTTCCTGGGATGGGTAACCCTGGCCATGGCACAAACACCCGATACCGTAGCAGCAAAAGTTAATGCCGATACGGTAAAGAAAGCGGCCGAAGCACCAAAGGTATTTATACCTAAAATAAAAAAGCAGCCCACTTACCATCCGGATAGTACGCATAGCCCCAGTTTAGCTGTAAAACGCTCGCTCATTATTCCCGGCTGGGGGCAGCTTTATAACAAAAAAGGGGCTTGGTGGAAAGTGCCTGCCATATACGCTGGCCTTGGCGCTTTGGGTTATTCCATAGTGGATAACCAGAAAAAATATAAGATGTTCCTGGCGCTTACCCGCATTAAAAATACAGGCGGCATACCCGAGCCCGGACAGTTATATTACAGCGACTACATTAAATATCAGAAGGAATATAACTTATATATCAATGCCAACGCTACTCAAACGCAGGAAGCTTCAAGCAATTACCAGCGTAACTTCCAGATCAGTATATTGAGCGTGTTACTGGTATGGGGTGTGCAAACCATTGAGGCTTATATTGAGGCTAAGTTTATTCAGTCTTATACGGTTGATGATAACCTGTCATTTAAAATGATGCCGGCGTTGATTAATCAGCCGGTTTTCGCTTCGTCGGGTGTGGGTTCTTATATTCCGGGGATAAAAGTTACATTTGCCCTTTAAACATACCGTAAACCGATGAAAATAGCACTTTTAGGCTACGGCAAAATGGGTAAAATGATCGAACAGATCGCCCTTGACCGCAAGCACGATATTGTCCTGAAGATTGATAGGGATAACCTGCATGAGCTTACTGCTGATAACCTGCAGCAGGCCGATGTAGCTATTGAGTTCAGCACCCCATCAACCGTGTTAAGCAATATCGAGCTTTGTTTTGAAGCAGGTGTCCCTATTGTAGTAGGCACCACAGGCTGGCACAACGAGATGGGGCAGATAAAGGAACAATGCGTTGAGCACAACGCGTCCATGATATATGGAACCAATTTTAGTGTGGGCGTAAACATATTTTTTCATGTGAACAGGTTGCTGGCCCGTATCATGAACAATTACCCGTACTACGAGGTACAGGTAGAGGAGATACACCATACGCAAAAGCTTGATTCGCCAAGTGGTACAGCCATTACCATAGCCGAGGGCATTATTGATAGCCTGGATGCCAAAAGCCAGTGGAAAAACGTTTTAGTAAGCGACAGCCAGCCCGATAACGAAACCGTTGCCCCGGGAGAAGTACTGATCGAGTCCTTACGGATAGAGAACGTTCCCGGTACCCACACTGTTATATACGATTCTGAAGTAGATACCCTGGAGTTTAAGCATACCGCCCATAACCGCAACGGTTTTGCCCTTGGCGCAGTGCTGGCCGCCGAGTGGATAAAAGACAAAAAGGGTTTCCACGCTATTGAAGAAATGTTTGATTTTAATAAATAGAAGCTTTACCGCACAACCTATATATACATGAACTGGAGATTCTGGAAAAGAAATAAGGATAAAACCAAAAAGAAAAGTACCCGCAGGGAGTGGACCGAAGCCATCATTTTCGCGGTGGTGGCCGCTACATTGATCCGTACGCTTTTTATAGAGGCCTATACCATACCCACCCCCTCAATGGAGCGCTCGCTGCTCGTTGGCGATTTCCTTTTTGTAAGTAAGGTGAACTATGGGGCACGTACGCCCATGACCCCCATTGCTTTCCCGTTTGCGCACCATACCATGCCCATTATTGGTACCAAAGCCTACTGGGATGGCATAAAACTACCTTACTACCGCCTGCCAGGTTTAAGTGAGGTAATAAAAGGCGACGTAGTGGTATTTAATTACCCTATGGAGGCCGATTCGCCGTACTATAGGCCGGTTGATAAACGGGAGAACTACATTAAACGCTGCCAGGGCGCCCCGGGCGATACCCTGCGCATCATTAACGCGCAGGTATATGTGAATGGCAAGGCCGCGCCAAACCCTCCGGGTGAACAAACCGATTACACGGTTACTACTACGGGAGTAGACCTGAACCCCGATGTACTGGCAGACCTGCAGGTATCTATCTACGATCCTTCAAACCCGGTACCTACCATGACCAAGGCCGCCGCTGCCGCTTTAAAGGGATATTCAAACGTAAAATCTATTACGCCTAATATTAAACAGCCCGGTAAAGCGGATCCGTTTAACCCGGTATTTCCCGCCGCTTACCCTAAATATAAACTGAACCCGTCCAATAAGGACTTTGACTGGAATGTTGACAACTACGGCCCTATCATCATCCCGAAAAAGGGCTGGACAGTAAAGCTTGATAGCCTTACCCTGCCGGTTTATGGCCGCGCCATTGAGGTATACGAGGGTAACAAGCTGCGTATTGAGAACGGTAAGGTGTTTATCAACGATAAGGAAGCCACCACCTATACCTTTAAAATGAACTATTACTGGATGATGGGCGATAACCGCCACGACTCATTAGACTCGCGCTATTGGGGTTTTGTACCCGAAGACCATATTGTGGGCAAAGCCCTTTTCGTGTGGATGAGCTGGGACGATAACGCATCATTCTTCCATAAGATACGCTGGAGCCGCCTGTTTATGGGTATCCATTAAGCAAGCTTAAGCGTTAAATAAAAAGGGTTGTCCGCACATAGGGCAACCCTTTTTATTTAGTTAAGAAACTGCCTCGCCGTGTATAGCCTGTAGCCCATCCATTAGTGGTTACAAACGAGCGTAAATACCGGAGTATAACACTTATAAAAAGGCTTACTTAAAATTATATAAAATTCCGTTCCGTATAAGTAATATAGTAATATAAGACAAGCGGAACAATTTAATAATCAATTACTTGCGACTGACATGATTGCGCCACCTTACTTTAATTAAAAATTGTAAGTGCCCGGTTATCAGGCGTTGTTGATTTACCCAAAAGCGTTCCGGGTGGAACGCTTTTGGAACAGCATAAACCAGCTTTATAGTACCAAAAAGCTATATGTTGTTCCGCTGCGGAACAAATAGCCAACAATAACTTTTTCGCATATTTGTTATTGCCTAAACAATTCGTTTTACCAGTGGTATCCATAAAACAATTGTCGCTATCAGGTAACTCAAAAAGACGGCTGCCGGGGCTACTACCAATAATTTTATGGCCGGATCAACATTCCAGGAGCGGAATATGATAGCCAGGGCAACCAGGGCCAGTGGGTGTAAAATGTAAACAGCAAATGCCCGCCGGGATAGAAATACGGATGTGACTGATGTTTTGTTCCAACGCTGCTTGCCAATACCTAAAAACGCGGTGATAATGCAAAACCCAATGCATTGTTCCCATAAAGAATAGAGCAAAGACAGGCCATTGAACCCGCCGGAATACCAGGTGATCGGAAACCCAAACTTTACCCTAATAACATAAAATACAGGGAAGAACAACAATAATATTAATGCGGTGCCGCGCATACGTTTTCCTGTGCGGTAGGAGAGCTGCGCCAGCCAGTTGTTTTTTGCTGCCAGCAAGCCAATAATAAACAGCATGATATACTGGGTAAAATGCCCCGGTTGAAAGCCCAAAGGCTTAAGCACCCAGCCCACCGGGAACAGGATGCGAACTAAAAAGCTGATCAATCCCGTACCTAATGCCACAAGTATAATGGCCCATGGGCCGGGGATGGCTGTTTGGCTGCTTATCTGTTTAGCAAAAAGCTTTTGGTAAGCTATATAAACGAGGGTAAATATCAGCAATGCAGCTACAAACCATAGTACACCAAAATCTATCCAGTCGTCATACAAACTCAGGTATTTTAGGTAGCTGACATGATGCCCGCGTACAAACCTGTGTATAAGGAAAGATACAAAAGGCGAGAAAATGAACGAATAAAAAAGCAATGGTAGCCCCAACCGCAGCAAGCGGTCGGTCAGGAACTTTTTAGTGCCTTTTCGCTGGTAGGAAGAGTAGCTGAAAAAAGCTGCCAACAAAAAGAAAAAGCCCATGAAAAAAGATTGATTGGTGCTGACGAATACCGTGAGCGGTATTAATGCCCCTGCGATAGCAGTAGGCTCTTTATAATACCATCCGCCCGAAGCGCCATACATTACACAGGCATGGTGCAGTATCACGAGAATAGTGAGTATTACCCTGATATGGTCAATATAATAAAGCTTTTCAGTAGCGTTCCTGGAAACTGTAGGGGATGGATGAAGTGCAGTCATGGTATAAGTTTAAGCGATCTTATTTCCGCGGCATCCAGGCCTGTTATAGCACCTTGATGTGTGGAAGAGATGGCAAACCTACGGCAGCAATACGTGCAAAAAAAGCCCATTGTGACCAATAGCAAGCTATTGTGACGAGTAACAACCTAAGCAAGGGCAATACCTGCCAGTTGCTCGTATTGATGATTAAATAACGGTAATTGCGTTCTTGATACAGGTACGCTTTGCGCTGTCATGTGCAGCAAAACAGTATACCCCTGAGCGTTGCCTGATACCTTTCTGATCTGGTGCAGGTTCACGAGGTATGCCCGGTGGCATCTGAATAAAAAGGGATATGGGGTTAATTGCGCTTCAAACTGTTTAAGTGATATCCTTTTCAGTTCTGTATGTACCTGTTCGCCGGATAGCATTGTGAGTTCAATATAATTACCGTCGGCCCTGGCGAACAGCAGCTGCGCCGGATCCATGTAAAAGTCGTCTTGCTGTACCTGGGTTTTAATATGCAGCCTGGTTGTGGTGGTATCTGTACCCGACGGCAAGGGAATGATAGCAGGTATATCCGTATCATTCGCTTTGATTGACCTGGACGAGCGGAAATGCGAGCCGGCAAACAGCAGCAAAAAATATAAGAGTACGCCGGCAAGGTAGCAGTTCCGTATTTCTTCCCACAAGTACCGCCATGACCAGTTATCCGCGTTATTGTAAATGATGCTCCTCAAAAAAAAGCTCATGATACCGGTAATCAGAAAAATAACCGCCAGGTGCATATATTCCTGCCCCGAACTCCACAAAGCTGACTTTACGGCTCTCGACCTCACATGGCCTAAGCCGGCAAAATAAACATATACGATCAGCGCGGGCGATAGCGCATGCAGGCCGCAGATGAACAGGTAATTAAATTTATGCTCAGGCTCATACACACCGAATGGCCTAAACAGGAGCAGAAAGATAAATATCAGTAAAAATTGTACGCTTACGGTTTTAAGCAAACGATCATGGTGATACCTGCATGGATAAGCTACCTCTTTACGCAGGTGTTGCTTTAAAGACACAAGTTGCATAAATAGCGCTTAGGAGGATCGGGAAATTTAAACATACAGGTATTAATGCAACAAATATAATGCATTAAAGTACTTTAATTGTTCATCTGAAAAATGGTTACACCATTGATTTTGGAGTGCTCTGAGCGTAATGCTCATTTTATCAGAATGAAATAAAGCAATAAGCTGATGCTGGTTATTTCGATACCACATCCGACGATAATGAGTGATCGCATTGGTCAACTCCTACCACCTTACCGGCTTTGGCTTTGAGCTTGCTGTAATACTGGCGCTCAAAAAGGGCCATTTTTATTTTCATGTCTTCCAGCAGTTCCAATGCTTCGCACAGGAGTTGCAGGCGCTCGTTGCTTAGTTGCTCGGTAGTGGTCATGGGCGTTACATTTATTATGCAAATATAAAACACCCTAAAACAATTTGCTAATATTTTTAGTAAATTGTTTTTTCCACTACAGGGCACGCCTGAAAAATCTTATACAGTATAGTAAATCTAAAATCTAAAATCGTCAATCTAAAATCAATTATCTAACCGGTCTTTAACCATCAGGGTGTCGGCCATCATGTCATGCAGGCATTGTTGTTTTTTGTTAAAGAAACATAGCAGGTAGCCGGTAAACAGGATAGCCACTGAAGCCAGTTTGGCCGCGTTGCGGGTGAGGGAGCGGTTGGTGGTAAGCGGGTCGCCGTACATATCGCATACTTTTATGCGCATCAACTGTTTACCAAGGGTGCCCTGTTTGGGGCCGCTTTCGGCTTTTACGCTGTATATAAATTTAGCGATGGGGGTTAGGGCTACTATGCCAATGGTAATAGCCAGGCGGAGATCACGGTGTTCATCGCCGGGAATGATCAAATAGAGCAGCAGCATCACCGCGAAGGCCGCGAAAACAAAAATCCCGAAAACCAGCAGCCAGTCAATAGCGGCTGCAATGGCGCGCTGGTCAAAACTGCCAAAATATTGCAGCGGCAGCGGCCTTCGCGCAAAGCCGAACAACGCTCTCAGCGCAGGCAGCTCATGCGCCTCCTTATAATCAACCATGCCGCTGGTCTTAACAAAGTCGGTAGGTTTTATCTGATGCCGGCGCAACTCGGCAATGGTAAAAGGGCCCTGCGGCTTGCCGTCAATCACCAGGATGTATTTATCGCTTTCAGATGGGTCAGAAGTGGTGCCGGTTTGCATGGTATCAAAATTACGTAAAAAAGCTTTGTCGTTGACCCACCCCGACATCGCATTCGCTCGCCGACCCTCTCTTCGCTGTGCGAAAAGAGGGTGAGAAACTTTCGCTTTATTACCTCTTTGTTGCCTGCAGCAAAGAGGGGTGGAATTATTAATTTTATTCTTTCGCCGGTTGAATCATCCCGACGTTGCATTCGCTTGTCGATCCTCTCTTCGCTGCACGAAAAGAGGATGAAAAAACTTTATTATCCTCTTCATTACCCTCTTTGCTGCCTGCAGCAGAGAGGGTGGTCCAGCGTAGCGCAGACCGGGTGAGTCGGCTATAAACAAAAGCGTCCCCACCAAATTGGCGGGGACGCTTCTGTAAAAAACTGTAATTAGTAACGGCTAACTTTAAAGTCTGACAGGCCGCCTTTCATAACAATGTACATTTTGTTAGGGGCGTTTTCAAAACCGGGGGTTTCATAACGGCTGTTGCCTTTATCGGTAAAGCCGGGGAAACTGTCTGATGACAGGCCGGTGCTGGTAGTGATCTGTACTGCCGCGGCATTAGGTACTTTAATATCTACCTCAGATACGCCGGTTGATACCTCTACACGGGTAGCGCTAACCGGCATACCCATTTTTACTTCAAAAGAGCCTGCGCCGCCGTTTACGGTAAGGTTGCGTACCCTAAAGGCTGATAGGTCAAAATCAACCTTGGTAGCGCCTGCCTTTACATTAATGTTCCACACAGGTTTAGTGTTAAGTTTAATGGTGGCAGAGTTGGTGTTATCGCTATCCCATTGGATGTGGCCTTTTTTATCTTTCATACGCAGCTCAAGCACCGGGGTATTGCCTTCCATGTGGTTGGTATATAAAAAGCGGTTTAAAAACTCTTTAGTGCTGGCTTCAAACAACTGCGCGGTGGTATCTTTAAGTATATACTCGGTACCGCCTCCGTTTATTTCCAGGCGTGCTTCGGCAGTGCCGGGTTTAAAGGCTTCGGTATAATTGCTGCTGCCCTGCACTTTTCTAATGGTGGTACTGTCGCTGCCGTTATCATCGTCGTCGTCATTATCGTTATCATCATTATCAAAGTTGTCGTTACGGTGCCAGCCACGGTCGTTAAAGCGCCAGTGGCGGTTAAAAGGCGAGAACCAGTTGTTTTCAAAGTGGCCGAAGATGAGCAGCCCGAAACCTAATACTACCACACCTATTTTAAGGGCGCTGGCCCAGGGCGTTTTGTTATTGGCAAATACCAGGTTTACACCTATCATGATGAGGAATATGGGCCACAGGTGCCACAGGTTACCCCAATGAAAATCAATTACATTATAATTATCTAACAGGAATATTACTCCTATGCCTACCAGGATAAGGCCCGGTACCAGTTTATCGCTTCTCATGGCTTATAGTGTTGAGGTGTTGTTATCATTATTGTGGTTATCTTCAGTGCTCTCAGGCTGTGTGGGGGCGGTAAAGTCCGCTTCCTTTTTATCCTGCTGATAAGCGTCGGGCTGTGTCCAGGGTTTCTTTTTACCGCTAAAGATAATGGTGATACCCAATAATACCAGTATAACCGGCCAAACTCTTTCAAAATCAATATCAGGGAACCAATTGAGGTTATCGATCAGGAAAATGGAGCCTAAGGCTATCAGCACCACACCGAAGATAGCGCCCGCGTTTGAGCGTTTAGGGGTAGGGTACATAAAAGGCTGGCCGGGCTGGTTTACCGGTGGTACAGTATAATCAACCTTTATATCGCCATAGGGCTGGTGGTAGCGGTTATCATAACCGGTCATAGGGTTTACACCAGGTTTAAATGGATCGCGGTAGCCGAACGGTTTTTTAGGTAAAACGATCCATAAGATAATATAGGGCACAACACCTACACCTTTTAATACCAGGGCCAAAACAAATACCAGTCTTATAATAGATACATCTACATTAAAGTACTCTGCCAGGCCTGCGCAAACCCCACCAATGGCTTTGTGTTGTTCGTCGCGATAAAGTTTCTTTTCCATTTTATTTAGTTGTTAAGTGAGCCCCCTCTAAATCTCCCCCATTAGGGGAGACTTATTACAGGGAATATATATTTTTACAGCTGGCCCGGTGCAGGTTTAATCATCACTTCGTCAACATTGGCACCGGCGCTCATACTGAGTATGTTGGTTATTACTGATGCCACATCTTCGGGGAGTACCATGTTATCGGGGTTAACCGTTATGCCTTTCCACGAATCTGTTAATGTTGAACCCGGGATGATAGCGGTGACTTTTACACCGTGCTGCTGCATTTCGAGCCTCATTACCTTATTAAGACCCAGCAAAGCGTATTTGGTTACACTGTACATACCGGCCTCTGCTATGGGGTTAATACCTGCTACAGAACATATATTGAAAATATGCCCTTTACCGACGGAAACCATCCGTTTACCGAAGAAACGGTATAGTTCATAGGCAGGCATCAGGTTGGTAGCTATCTGTTTTTCGAAGCTGTCGTCGCTGTCATTAAGTATGGAAACATGCCTGTACATACCCACATTATTTACTATAATGTCGACGAAACCCATATTTTTCTCGGTGAAAACGGCAAAATTTTTCAGTTCATCGGGCTTGCTGCAGTCGGCAACGGTGCCGTAAACCTTTATCTGTGGGTTCAGTTGTTGTAACTCAGTGGTAAAATCTGATAATTCTTGCTGGTTGCGAGAACAAATTGAGAGGTTTATTCCTTGTTTAGCAAATGCAATGGAAACGGCCCGGCCTATGCCTTTGGTAGCACCGGTAATAAGTGCGTTTTTCATACAATAATATTTAGCGATTAAGGTAAAGCAATTACCATAAGCTGTAAAGCTTAAATTAAAAAATGTATTTTTAGCAGAATTTTACACTATCTATGTTCACAAGTTTCGGAAAATATATCCTGCTGCTGCGCTTAAGCTTTAAACGGCCGGAAAAATTTAAGGTGTACTGGGCCGAAGTGATGCGCGAAATGGTATCGGTAGGGATAGGTTCATTAGGTATTATCGCCATTATCTCTGTATTTATTGGCGCGGCTACCACCATACAGGTAGCCTTTCAACTGGCCAGCCCGCTGGTGCCGCTGAGTATTGCCGGTAAAATATCCCGCGACTCCAATATCCTGGAGTTTAGCCCCACCATATCCTCATTGGTACTGGCGGGCAGGGTAGGTTCAAACTTCGCTTCGCAGATAGGTACCATGCGCGTGACCGAACAGATAGACGCCCTGGAAATTATGGGGGTAAACGCTCCCGGTTATTTAATATCGCCCAAGATTATCGCGGGCGTAAGTATGGTGCCGGTATTGGTGATCATGTCTATCTGCCTGGGTATTACCGGCGGTTATATTGCCTGCCTCGCCGGAAGTGAAATTACCCCAGCCGATTACGTTGCCGGTGTGGTTGACGGTTTCGACGGGCTTACCATACGTGTGGCGCTGGTAAAAGCGGTAGTGTTTGGTTTCCTTATCGCTTCTATATGCTCATACCAGGGTTTTTACACTTCGGGCGGCGCGCTTGAAGTTGGCCAGTCTGCCACCCGCGGTGTGGTATACAGCTGCGTAATGATCTTATTTGCCGACCTCGTTATTACCCGTTTAATGCTATGATTGAAGTTAAGGACATTTACAAAACCTTTGGCGAGAACGAGGTATTGAAAGGTATAACCGCTACATTTAAAACCGGGAAGAATAACCTGATCATCGGCGGCTCGGGCTCCGGTAAAACCACTATGCTTAAATGTATTGTGGGTTTGCATGAACCCACCAAAGGCCAGGTATTTTTTGAAGGTGAGAACTTTACCGAGATGGATTTTGAGCAGCGCGTTCCCATACGTACCCAGATCGGGATGCTTTTCCAGAATTCGGCTTTGTTTGACAGCATGACGGTTGAGGAGAACATTATGTTCCCGCTAAACCTGTTTACCAACCAAACTATACAGGAAAAACGCGACCGCGCAAACTTTTGCCTGGAACGTGTTAACCTTAAAGGCCGTAATAAACTTTACCCGTCTGAGCTATCAGGCGGTATGAAAAAACGTGTTGGTATTGCCCGGGCCATTTCAATGGAGCCTAAGTTCTTGTTTGTAGATGAGCCCAACTCAGGCCTCGACCCTAAAACATCCATCCTGATAGATGAACTGATAGCCGAGCTTACCGTTGAATATAATATGACCACCGTAGTAGTAACACATGATATGAACTCGGTGATGGGCATAGGCGACCATATTATTTTCCTGCACCAGGGCCAGAAATGGTGGGAAGGTTCCAACAAGGAAATAGCCCATACCGATAACCAGGAACTCAACGACTTTGTATTCGCCAGCAAATTTATGCAGGCCGCAAAGGAGAAGTTGTAAGTTAGAGATTGGTTAATTAGTGATTGGAGATTAGTTTTCTTTTGCGAAGAGAGGGGTTCTTAACTGATTTTGGCCCATTCTATAATTAACTAACCCCTAATCTCCCACAACTAACTATATTTGCATTTTTATTGAATGTTAATACTGATCACTGATTAACAAATCTCTGATCACTAAATAATAAACGGTTAGGCCTAATCTCTAATTAACTAACCTCTAATCACTAAGAATGATCAACCTCCTCACCCCAACGCACTGGAAAGATTACGAGCTGATAGACTGCGGCGATTTTGAAAAGCTGGAACGTTTTGGGAACCTGATACTGATTCGCCCCGAGCCGCAGGCGGTTTGGAGCAAAGCGCTTAACCAAAGCGAATGGCAGCGGCTGCACCACATCAGGTTTAAGGGCCGTTCAGCTACCGCTGGCGACTGGGTAAAGAAATCGCCCCAGATACCCGACCGCTGGCACATCGAATATCAAAACGACGATGTAGCCATTAAATTCCGCCTGGGTTTAACCTCTTTTAAACACTTAGGTATTTTCCCCGAGCAGGCCGTAAACTGGGATTACATATCCGGTAACATTAAAAAATTCACCACGCCTAACCCTAAGGTGCTTAACCTGTTTGCTTACACAGGCGGCGCGTCGCTGATAGCGCGGGCCGCGGGTGCCGATACCACGCACGTGGACTCTATAAAGCAGGTGGTTACCTGGGCCAACGAAAACCAGGAACTATCGGGCATTAAGGATATCCGCTGGATGGTGGAAGACGCCCTGAAATTTGTTAAGCGCGAGGTAAAACGCGGCAAAACCTATAACGGCATCATCCTTGACCCGCCCGCTTATGGTAACGGCCCCAACGGCGAGAAATGGAAGCTGGAGGATAACATCAACGAGATGATCTATGATGTGATCAAATTGCTCGACCCGGAGGAGCATTTCCTCATCCTCAATACTTACTCGCTCGGGTTTTCATCGGTGATCATTGAGAACCTCATTAAAAACGCCTTCCCTAAGGTGCAGAACCTTGAAATAGGCGAACTGTATTTGCAGGCTACAGAGGGCCCTAAGCTACCTTTAGGAGTTTTTGGAAAATTTTTTAAAAACAGGGGTTGTTAAACGCCGCTATTTTTATCTTTACATTGGTAAACTCAAACAATACTAAACACTAATCGAACGCACGTTCGCAATTACCTTTATGAAATTCAAAAACGTTCTATTTTCGGGCCTTGTACTCGCCCTGTCATTAATCATTTTAAGCAGCTGCGGCAATAGCGGGGGAGCAAAAGGCGGTAAAACTTCCGATACTTCCAAAAAAGCAAAAGCAGCCGGTGACTCGCCGGATACCCTGAGCGTTGTTAAATCGAGCTATCCGCCGGTTGACAAGGCCAAATACGATTCGCTTCTTAAGTTTAACGCGCATAACGATACCACCGGCCGCTGGCCTGTAAAAGGTGCGCCGTATCCATTGGGTGGTGCTATACTGCCTTTTTACCGCGTAGTAGCATTTTACGGTAACCTGTACTCTAAAAAAATGGGTATACTGGGCGAATTGCCGCCAAACCAAATGCTGGCTAAGTTAAAAACTGAAGTGAAAGCCTGGGAAAAAGCCGATCCTAAAACTCCGGTAATGCCGGCACTTCACTATATCGCGGTAGTGGCCCAGGGAGATGGTGGTAAAGATGGCAAATACCGTTACCGCATGCCGTTTAAACAGATTGACAGCGTGCTGGTACTGGCTAAAAGAGCCCATGCACTGGTGTTCCTGGATGTGCAGGTGGCGTTAAGTACCATCCATGCCGAATTGCCTTTATTGGAAAAATACCTGAAAATGCCGCAAGTACATTTTGGTATGGATCCTGAGTTTTCTATGAAGGACGGCACCAAGCCCGGTAAAAAGATAGGTACTTATGACGCGGCCGATGTAAACTATGTATCGGGCTACCTGGCTGATTTGGTAAAGAAGAACGGCCTGCCACCTAAAATATTAATTGTACACCGCTTTACCCGTAAAATGGTGACCAACTATAAAAACATTAAGCTGCGCCCCGAAGTGCAGGTAGTAATGGATATGGATGGCTGGGGCGAACCCGACCTGAAAACCGGTACTTACCGCTACTTTATTAACCAGGAGCCGGTACAGTTTACGGGCTTTAAATTGTTCTACAAAAACGATATTAAGAAAGCGCCGCACCACATGCTTACCCCGCAGGAGGTATTATCGCGCTACAGCCCTTACCCGCTGTATATTCAATATCAATAAGATCCGGCTAAAAAAATAAAGTGGTGAGTAATTCAGTTGCTGTAACGCGACCGAATAGCTCACCACTTTTTTATGGAATATTATTTTTTAAGCCCGTTACCTGTTTTTGACCAATACGTAGGTTTTGGCCCATTTATCATGCCAGGCCTGGTTGCGGCTGTCCCACAGTACGGCAAGGTAACCTACCCATAATACCAGCCCCGAAACAAATTTACCCAGGTTGCGCAGTAGCGCTCTCCCTATGGTAAGCTTGCGGCCGTCCTCGTCGCTTACTGCCAGGCGGCAAAGTATCTTGCCTAAACTACCCCGCATGGATGACGCTTCCCACAAGGTGTTGTAAACCGTTGAGAAGATAAAAACCACCACGTTAAACTTAAGGCGTATCAGTAAGGCTTCTGTAGTGATGGCGTCGCTTTTGGTTGCCTCCAGGGTTTGCATAATAAGCCCC
Source organism: Mucilaginibacter sp. MD40 (assembly GCF_002288635.1). Classification (GTDB taxonomy): domain Bacteria; phylum Bacteroidota; class Bacteroidia; order Sphingobacteriales; family Sphingobacteriaceae; genus Mucilaginibacter. The sequence continues at coordinate 1,538,653 of NZ_NRSW01000001.1, forward strand.
GGCAGCAGTGCCGATATCATGAGCGATATAATGATCGCGTCGATCAAATATGCCAGCAGCCTTATCCAGAATGAGGCCAGGTTATCTTCAGTAGGGAAATAAAAACCGCGGCTTTCAAAATACTGGAACAGCTCGGGCAGGTCCGAAGCGCGCTGCCAGTCGGCGGCGTTTGGTGCCAGTATCATGGTATCCACATCGGGGTTCATTTGCATGATCTGCTGCAACGAGTAGGGGCCTTGTTCCTGTTCGTTATAAGATATATAGTACTGCTCTTCCATGTTGTTTGTATAAAGCCGCTGCCGGTAAATTGTTTGCGCGTTCAAATTTACTATTCCTGCAGGTATTTGTTTTGGTAATGGGTTTATTAGGCAAAATATTACAAAGCCGCTATCCCTCAGCCAACCCCGCAGCACTCTCCATCGTATTGTTAAAGAGTAAGCATGCGAAGATATTATACAAAGTTCCTAATGGTTGCGTTGCCGGTAATGATATTGCTGGCCGCAGGTGTATTCCTCTACATGGGGAAAGGAAACGCGACCGCTTTATCCGGCAATAATGCCGTTACGCGTGACGTTGCTTTTTGCGCGGTAGAAAAGCCCGAACAATGGCTGTTGGGTATACAAGCGCTCAGTTTAGCCATTCAACCACCGCCCTACATCAGTCCTGATGAGCGCCGGTGGCACAAGTTTAACCTATCTGTAGACGCCGGCACACAACTCGCCTGGCATATATCTACCCGGCAGCCTGTAAAATGCGCGGCCCTTGTATTTGATGATGGCAGCACTGTAAAGCTCAAAAGCTCTCCCGATGGCAAATGCTGGAATGGCGGCAAAATCATCCATTCGCCGGTAACCTACCGGGTGCGGGTGGGCCATCAATTATCGACCGCTTATTCCATAAAAGTAATTAAGGATATGCCGCCAGTTATCCATCTTAAAAATGTAGGTGTTATCCGTAACCGTGAGCGGAGCGATTCGCTTAAAGTTAATATCAGTGGCATGGCTGCCGATGATTATGGTTTAACCGGCGTCCGTGTGGTGCTTATACCATCAAGCGATGTTAAAAATTCACCGGTGAGCGGCGATACTTCTGTTGCCCCTGATAAAAGCTTAGGGCGGGGGATAACACGCCACCCATTGCAAAGAGTGGTTATATTACCGGCCGTTGCTGTCCAACCAGACAGTAAGCTGAGCTTTTACCTGCTGGCGCGTGATACTTACGGGCACTACAGTCGCTCCGCTACTTACACCATTCATCCCTAAACCCGCACAAGTTTTTTACACGGATAATTGAAAAAATTAGTCTGTGGCAAAAATAGAAATCATACATTAGGCTTACCGGCCTTCGGGCACCTGTTATAAAGCTTAAAACTATGCTGGTTATTTTTTTATGTATCGTGCTGCTCGTGCTGCTGGTAAGCTGGGGCAAGATCAACCCATTTGTGGCTTTCCTGCTGGTAGCTATTGCCGCGGGGCTGTTGCTGGGTATACCGGTTAATAAAATAACGGCCTCCATCCAAAAGGGCATAGGTGATATTTTAGGCGGACTGGTGATTGTCATCTGCCTGGGGGCTATGCTGGGCAAACTGGTGGCTACCAGCGGGGCGGCACAGCGCATAGCCGGTGTACTGGTGAGCGCGGTAGGGCAAAAGCACATCCAATGGGCGCTGGTTGCCGCCGGGTTCATTATCGGTATTCCGCTTTTTTACGGGATAGGTTTTGTGCTGATGGTGCCGCTCATTTTCTCGGTGGTAGATAAGTATAAACTGCCTGCCGTATTTATTGGCCTGCCCATGATAGCGTCATTATCAGTTACCCACGGTTTTTTACCCCCGCACCCATCACCATCGGCATTGGTGGTGCTTTTCCATGCCGATATGGGTAAAACCTTTGTTTACGGGTTGATGATAGCCATCCCCGCCATTATACTGGCCGGGCCGGTTTTCGCGACATTTCTTAAAAAGATCCCTTCGGCGCCGTTGGCTACCTTTAGGGCGGCCGAAATGACCGAAGCGGAAATGCCCGGCGCTTTCATCAGCTTTTTTACCGCTTTGCTCCCTGTATTACTGCTCATGCTCACGGCTTTTTTCCCGTACCTGCATGTGCAAAACCCGTTGATGGTAAAAGCGGTCACCTTGGTGGGCGATCCATCCATCGTTATGCTGATCGCGTTGCTGGTGGCCATTTACACCCTGGGTATCAGGCAGGGTAAAAGTATGGCCGTCATATCGGGCCAGCTTACCGATGCGGTAAAAGATATAGCACTTATCCTGTTAATTATAGCAGGCTCGGGCGCGTTTAAGGAAGTACTTACCGCCAGCGGCGTAGATAAGTTGATTGCCGCGCGCCTGGGCGAACTGCATATGCCGCCACTGTTGCTGGGCTGGTTAATTGCCGCTATTATCCGTATTAGCCTGGGCTCGGCCACGGTGGCGGGCTTAACCGCGGCAGGTATTGTTGCCGGTTTGGTGAGCAGCGGAGGCGTTAACCCCAACCTGATGGTTTTGGCCATAGGCGCGGGCAGCCTGGCCTTCTCTCACGTGAATGATTCGGGTTTCTGGTTATTTAAGGAGTATTTTAATTTAAGCATGAAGGATACCTTCCGGTCGTGGTCGGTAATGGAAAGCCTGGTATCGCTGATCGGCCTGGCCGGGGTGCTCATCCTGAATATTTTTGTTGGATAGTATGAAAAGAATATGGCTATTGATCATAGTGGGCATCATGGTTTGTTTTGCCGCCGGCGCCCGTCAAAACGAGGGTAGCTACTTTACCGCCGCCGATGGGGTAAAGATCTATTATGAGGTACAAGGAAAAGGCTCCCCGGTAATACTGGTACACGGCTTTACCAATAACTCGCAAAGCTGGAAAAAAGGTACGCTGTATCCGGCCTTACTAAAGGCAGGGTATAAGGTGATCATATTAGACCAAAGGGGCAACGGCCGCTCAGATAAGCCGCATACCGACGCTGCCTACCGCGATGATGCCGAAGCGAAGGATATTATGGGCCTTGCCACAGCACTTGGGCTAAAGCAGTATGATCTTATAGGTTATTCGCGCGGTTCCATTATCACCTCAAGGGTGATGGTGCTGGATAAGCGTGTACGTAAGGCGGTGATGGGTGGCATGGGCGCGGCCTATACCAATCCGCAATGGCCACGCCGTGTACATGCTTATCGGGCTTTAATGGGCGATACCACCCTGCACGATGTTGATGAGATGATGGCCTGGATACACAAGAACAATTTTGACAATACCTCGCTGATGCTGCAGCAAAAGTACCAGCCATCCACCAGCCCGGCCGAGCTTGCCCGTGTAAAAATACCCGTGCTATTAATTGATGGCAACCTTGACCAAACCAATGGCGACGTGCATGAGCTGCAGCGGCTCATACCCGGATCGGTATACACCGAAACGCCCGGCGACCACAATAGTGCAGGGAATACTGAACAGTTTGCCAGCGCCATACTGGCTTTTTTACGGCAATAAGCGGCTTTATAGCAAATGGCGTATTATTTGTATAGCACCTATTTATATTAAACTATACACACAATGAAAAAAGTAACCATACTATGCGGCTTAATACTTGCACTATTGACCAGCATAAATTTTAATGCCGCTGCACAAATGAGTAAACAGGGTAAAGGTGCCCTGATAGGCGGCGCAGGTGGTGCCGTAGCAGGCGCGTTAATTGGTAAAAGCGTTGGCGGTGCCGTAATTGGTGGCGCTATTGGCGCTGGTGGCGGTTACATTATAGGTAACGAAGCCCGCAGGCGCGAAGAAAAGCGCAGACGTGCCGCTTACCTGGAACGCCGCAGGGCCTGGAAAAGAGCTCACCCCGGCAAAGCATATCCTTATTAATAAATTTATATTTAATAATATGAAGCCCGCTGTTACAGCGGGCTTTTTTTATGCGTAATATCACCAAAGGCATGTTTTTAACACATAATGGTAATATAATACCTACAAATTTTAATTTTAAGAATATATATTGTTTTATGAGTATATTTGTGGCTTAGTTCGCTATTTGAAGATTCTTTTTTTGATTCTCCAAATTCCTCTTATTTTTAGTGACTATAATACTTAAATACCTTATATATTTATTTAATTTTTAAAGCACCTGCATGGTAAAGCGTATTTTAGTATTAGACGACAACCAGGACATACTTGAGGTTGTACACGAAACCCTCACTTACGAGAATTTCGAAGTGAAAAGCATAACCGAGGGTGAAGACGTGATGCCCCAGGTTGAAGCATTTAACCCCAATCTTGTGATACTGGATTACCGTGTCGCGGGTGCTAATGGCGGCGAAATATGCCGTACCATTAAATCTCATCCCCAATTTAGCAATGTGCCGGTTATTATATTTTCGGCCTATGTTAACCACTCGGCAGACCTGTTCGCTTATGGCTGCGATGCTATTATTAACAAACCATTTGATTTGAATGAACTGGTGGATAAGGTAAACAACCTGATAAATAATTAACATCACTAAAACATATGCAAACCGCCCACAACCGGCGGTTTTTTTATGCGCAAAAAAAAGCCGGAACATTTTAAAAATGTTCCGGCTTTCAATTTATCAGGAGAACCGATTACTTAACTTCTTCAAAGTCAACATCAGTTACGTTGTCGGCGTTGCCGTCCTGTTGGCCACCTTGAGCACCTGCGTCGGCGCCCGGTTGCTGGCCTGCTTCAGCAGAAGCTTTGTACATATCCTCAGAAGCTGCGGTCCATGCGGTGTTCAACTCTGTTTGCGCTGTTTCAATCTCATCTAAGTTTTTAGCTGAGTAAGCAGCTTTCAGTTTTTCTAAACCGGCTTCGATAGGTGCTTTTTTGTCAGCAGGTATCTTATCACCGTATTCTTTCAGCTGTTTCTCGGTAGAGAAGATCAGGGCATCGGCGCTGTTCAGTTTCTCTACTTCTTCTTTCGCTTTTCTGTCCGCATCAGCATTAGCTTCAGCCTCATCTTTCATTTTCTTGATCTCTGCATCAGTTAAGCCAGATGAAGCCTCGATACGGATCTTTTGCTCTTTGCCGGTAGCTTTATCTTTTGCAGATACATGTAATATACCGTTGGCATCAATATCAAAGGTTACTTCAATTTGAGGCACACCGCGTGGTGCTGGTGGTATACCATCCAGGTGGAAACGGCCTATGGTGCGGTTTTGTGCAGCCATTGGGCGCTCACCCTGTAATATATGTATCTCTACTGATGGCTGGCTGTCAGACGCAGTTGAGAACGTTTCAGACTTTTTAGTAGGGATGGTTGTGTTAGATTCGATCAGCTTGGTCATCACACCGCCCATGGTCTCAATACCTAATGAAAGCGGGGTAACGTCTAACAATAACACATCCTTAACTTCGCCGGTTAATACACCACCTTGTATGGCAGCACCAATAGCTACCACCTCGTCAGGGTTAACACCTTTTGAAGGCGCTTTACCGAAGAATTTTTGTACAGCATCCTGTATAGCAGGGATACGGGTTGAACCACCCACCAGGATGATCTCATCGATATCTGACGCGCTGTAACCCGCGTTTTTCAAAGCAGTTTTACAAGGGTCGATAGTACGTTTGATCAGGCTATCAGCCAATTGCTCAAATTTTGCACGGGTTAAAGTTTTAACCAGGTGTTTTGGGCCTTCGGCACCTGCGGTAATGTATGGCAGGTTAATTTCAGTCTGAGTAGAGCTTGATAATTCGATCTTAGCTTTTTCAGCAGCTTCTTTTAAGCGCTGTAAAGCCATAGGGTCTTTACGCAGGTCAACACCTTCGTCGCTCTTGAACTCGTCGGCCATCCAGTCAATAATCACCTGGTCAAAGTCGTCACCACCTAAGTGAGTATCACCATCGGTTGATTTTACTTCGAACACGCCATCACCCAGTTCCAGTACAGAAACGTCATGTGTACCACCACCGCAGTCAAACACAACAATTTTCATGTCCTTGTGTGCTTTGTCCAGGCCGTAGGCAAGGGCGGCCGCGGTAGGCTCGTTAATAATACGGCGAACTTTTAAACCAGCGATCTCACCGGCTTCTTTAGTAGCCTGGCGTTGCGCGTCGTTAAAATATGCAGGTACGGTAATTACCGCTTCAGTTACTTCAGATCCGATAAAGTCTTCTGCTGTTTTCTTCATTTTCTGAAGGATCATGGCAGAGATCTCTTGCGGAGTATATTTACGGTCGCCAATTTCAACACGAGGGGTGTTATTGTCGCCCTTTACCACTTTATATGGCACACGGCCTACTTCGCTGGTAACCTCGTTAAACTGGTTACCCATAAAGCGTTTTATAGAGTAGATGGTTTTGGTAGGGTTAGTGATAGCCTGGCGCTTTGCAGGATCGCCTACTTTACGTTCACCATCGTTAACAAAAGCTACAACGGATGGCGTAGTACGTTTACCCTCGCTGTTAGCAATAACTACAGGCTCATTACCTTCCATTACTGCTACGCAGGAGTTGGTTGTTCCTAAGTCAATTCCAATTATTTTAGACATATGTTGATTGATTTTTTTATTTGTTATTAGTTCTGTTTTTCTCTCAGCTATTTAACAATGCCTGTGCCAATATGTATTTGGCAGAAAAACCCATTTATGGCAGTAAAAAACAGGAATAAATAGTCAGGAAGTGCTGCCTGATAGGTGACAGGTTGGCATATTTGAGGCGCATCATACGGCCATTCCTGACCTTAAGCGGTTAAAGAGATGGTTTACTCCACCGGATCTATCCAGTTGCCGTCTTCTTTAATAATGTTGATGAGTTCGTCCAGCGCGTTGTCTGTATTCACGTTCTTTTTCACTACTTCTTTGCCACGGTAGAGGGTAATTTTATCCGGACCGGAGCCTACATAGCCGTAATCGGCATCGGCCATTTCGCCGGGACCGTTCACGATGCAGCCCATAATGCCAATTTTTAGCCCTTTAAGGTGGCTGGTGCGGCTGCGGATCATTTGCGTAGTGATCATGAGGTCGAACAAGGTACGGCCGCAGCTTGGGCAGGATATGTACTCGGTTTTGGATATGCGCGAGCGGGTGGCCTGCAATATGCCAAACGAGGTTGAGGTAATTACTTTCGCGGGTAGCAGCGGAGCGTCTATCCAGATACCATCGCCAAAGCCATCAACCAGTAAAGCGCCAAGATCGGTTGAGGCAAAGAGTTGTAACTGGGTATCAAGGTCAGTTTGTCCATTGTCCATGGTCGATGGTTCATGGTTTTTTTGACTTAAATCGTAATCACGCTTAACAATCACCGGTACATCCAGGCCCATTTCCAGCATTTTCAGGAAGAAGGAACGCTGGTCGGCCATGCCATGCAGTTCGGTTGTTTCCAGCACAAATACCAGCGAATGGTCCAAAGGGATGGCGCCAAAAGCATCGGTATCCAGATCGGTAGGAACAACGCGTACCAGGTTAAGCGCCGATGAACGGTCCACATCTGCCGCGATGTATTCTTCCAGGGTGAACAGCGGATGGCATAGCGTTTTATTAGCGAGCTTTTTCCAGGTGTTGTAATTGTACAACTGGCGCAGATTACCCGGCATGTTAAACGATGGCAGCATGTCGCCCATAAACACAAAATCAACCGACTGCTCGGCCATGTTGTATTTATCCAGCAAAGGCGAATAAATATATCCGGCAGCATCCAGCACCGCGGCGTCCTTAAGGTTGGCGTTCTCCAGGTTAAGCACTACACGCGGAACCATGTGCCCGCCTATAAACGCGTTGGCCTCGTAAGTTTCGCGCTTTTTGTATTCGTAGGGGGAGTATAAGTTAGAACGGTTAAAGGTTAAAGGCGAAAGGTTTTCTCTTTGCTTTTCATAGTCATTACCTTTTACCTTTCGCCTTTCATCCTCGGCCCTTAAAGCATAGCGCTGCACTAAAGCTATAGCCACAGGCGCTTCTGCTTCGGGTTCTTCGGTGAGCGATACGCGTACGGTATCGCCGAGGCCGTCCTCAAGCAATGTGCCAATACCCACGGCTGATTTGATACGGCCATCCTCGCCGTCGCCGGCTTCGGTAACGCCCAGGTGCAGCGGATAGTTCATACCTTCGGCCACCATGCTCTCTACCAGCAAGCGGTAAGCCTGTACCATTACCTGCGGGTTGCTGCTTTTCATAGATACCACCAGGTTATAGTAGTTCAGTTCCTCACACATGCGGATAAACTCCATGGCACTCTCTACCATGCCCTGCGGGGTATCGCCGTAACGGCTCATGATACGGTCGCTCAGCGAGCCGTGGTTGGTGCCTATGCGCATGGCAGTGCCATATTCCTTGCAAACACCCACCAAAGGTTTAAACTTCTGGAAAATGCGTTCCAACTCGGCCTTGTATTCGAGGTCGGTATAGTCTATCTGGTCAAATTTCTTTTTATCGGCATAATTGCCGGGGTTCACACGCACTTTCTCTACTATGCGCGCGGCTACCTCGGCGGCGTTGGGGGTAAAGTGAATATCAGCCACCAGCGGCACGTTACAACCCCTCATGCGGAGCTGTTTTTTGATCTCGGCCAGGTTGTTGGCCTCTTTAATGCTTGGCGCGGTAATGCGTACATATTCGCAGCCGGCGTTAACCATGCGGATGGTTTGCTCTACGGTACCAATGGTGTCCATGGTATCGGTAGTGGTCATGCTTTGTATGCGGATAGGGTTGCTGCCGCCCATAGGCACATCGCCAATAAATACCTCGCGCGTAACAAAGCGCGAATAATCTGTTAACGAATTACAATATTTACCGGGAAGCACTTTAACAGCATCAGCATTCATGCAGGCGTGGAATTAGATAAGCACAAATTTACGAAAGAAGTTTAGAAGTTAAACGTTATTAAGTAGTATGATGTTCTGGCAACATTTAGTTAAATTTGAATATGGCAACGCAATTTGTAACCGATGATTCTGAACTAACAGATGAATATAAAGAAATGATGGATGCGATGCTGCAGCAGATAGAAAATGGAACAGCAATGTATGTATCTGCGGATTATATCGAGAATAAGTTTATTCCTGAATGAGATACGGTTTAAAGTACAGGCGGCATTACAAGAGGTATTTCAAATAAACAAACAATAGTTGTAACGTTTGTGTGCATTTACACGTTTTTTGGTAGTGTAAAGGCTATATTAGGGCTTTACCAATAAGCGATGATGAAACGTTTTGTACCCCTTATTTTATTCGCCGCCTTATATTGCAGTTGTAATAACGACCAGCAAAGTACTGATAAACCTCTTAACCAGTCGGCTACTTTGATACAGCAGTTTAAACCGATCATACAGGGCGTTTGGGTAAAGAAGGATTATATAAAAAAGGTGAAAAAAAGTAAGTCGCCGCTGGAGGCCGCCGAAAGGAGCAAGGGCATTACCCTGATGCTGATAGACACCCTAAAGATGAGCGGCGAAAATATTGAGGTGCCACTTATACGCGATAACCACGAAGCAGGTAAGGAAACGCTGACCTTTGAGCCGGGACGCAATACCACCACCATTATGTTTGGGAAAGATGAGCTGAGCTATAAACTCAAAAAAGACACCACGCTTATCATCTACCATTACAATGCCGATACCCGCGAAACCGATCTGAACCAGTACATTAAAGTATCAGACAAAGCACCCGCATCCGGCTTTGCAGCCGGCATGGACGTGGCTATTAACCAGGCCATCATCGCCGGCCGTTACGAGGGTACCGATGCAAGCGGAAAAAAAATAGCGGTAACTTTTACCGACGACGGTAAAGTGAGCGGCCTGCCGGGTTTAAGCACCTATTTTGTACAGAACTACTTTGGCGCGCATCCCGAAAGCGGGCACGATGAGTTGATATTTAACCAGGGTGCCCCGGGCCAGAAAGTCTACTCGTTCATATTGCACAAAAAAGCACTGCGCTTGTATAATGATGCCGCGCAGATCAAGTCAAACAAGCCTTCATTTACGCTTAACCGTAAAAGGTAGGTAACTTAGGCCTGGCTATCCAAATATTTGTAAATGGCTATAAGGTCCTCGTCACCATGTTGCTCCGCGGCCGCTTCAAAGGTTTCCAACGCGGTTTTGCCCAGTGGGGTGGTCAAACCAATATCCCGCGATAGTTTCAGGTCTTTCAAAATATTTTTCAGGCTGAATGCCGGTTTAAAGTTGTCGTTTACAATGGCCTCGCCTTTTAATTTGGTATAGGGGTTAGCAATAGCGGCATTACCCAAAAGCTCCAGTAATACCTGTGGTTCTATCCCGTTGTTTTTTGCCAGGATAATAGCCTCTGCCAGGCCTTGTGTATAAAAGCTTAATAAGGTATTAATGGCCAGCTTTGCGGCATTACCTGCACCGGTGTCGCCAACATTTACAGCCAGTTTACCCATGGTTTCCAATACCGGTTTAACCTTTTCAAATACGCTTTGTTCGCCACCAGCCATTATTACCAGTTGTGCGGTTTCGGCCTGTTTTACACTGCCTGATACCGGCGCGTCCAAATAGCTTAAGCCATGTTGCTGGCAACTTTGCGCCATTTCTTTACTGATGGCCGGCGATACCGTACTCATGTTGATGATCACTTTTCCCTCGGCTTTAGCGGTTAGCAAACCATTCTCTCCCTCAAAAATATCACGGATGGCCTTATCATCTGTCACCATAATCACGACCACATCTGATTGTGCCAATAACTCTTTAGGGCTTGATGCGGTATTTGCGCCCTGCTCTTTTAACCCCGCCTCTTTATCTTTACTGCGGTTATATACGGTAAGCGGGTAACCTGCTTTAAGCAATTGCTGCGACATTGGTGTTCCCATCAGGCCGAGGCCTATCCAGCCGATCTTTGTTGTGTTCATAAATTATGATGTAATTACGTGGTCGTCGAAATATTTCTTAACTAACAAATTAATAAACCGTTTTAAGTGCGTTTCGTTTAAAAAAACGTTAGACCAGTTTTCAAATCTTTCGCATTGCACACCCAGGTAAAAGATATACATGCTAACGCCCAGCATCGGGATCAGGCGGCGCTCTTCGGCGTTAATAGGCGAGATGCTTTCATATCCTGCTAAAAAGCTATTCAGCTTTTCGTTACGCTCCTCTTCAACCTTTTCTGTGCTGTAAAGTTGCAGAATATAGTAGGCAATGTCTAAACAAAGCCATCCGTTACCGCAAAAGTCAAAATCAAACAGTGTTACCTTACCATCTGCGGTGATATTCATGTTATCAAACCAAATATCCATATGCACCGCGCCTTTTCGCAATTGGCTATCATTTGCGCCGGCCCATAGTTTAATCAATTCTTCCCGGGCAGAAAGCATCCATTGCATCTCGTCGGAATTTGCCGGCAGGAAATTCTTTATTTGCTCTACAGATCTTTGCAGCATTAATTCTGCCGTGTAGGTAGTTCGTTCAAGCGGTAAATGCTCCGTCAATCGATGTATCTCAGCCATGGTCCGCCCAATGGAGTAGTGGATATTTGCCGGAAAGTTCAATAGTTTCTCACCATCGGCATAAGTGAACAATACACCATAACGCATGCCCTCGGGAGCATGTATTTCCTGAATGTAAATGCCGCTGGTATCGGGAAGGGCATAAGAAGCGGGTATTTGGTTATTCTTTAGCAGATCAAGCAAGCGCAACTCTTCTTCAATCTCCAGCCTGGTGCGCCAGCCAAAACTATAAACCCTGAATATATATTTCTGCCTGTCCTGGTCATTGATCAGATAGCTGTGGTTAACGCCTGCCTTCAGCAGTTTGCAGGTGATACTCGTATTTAAACCGTACGCATCCTGTACAAATTGCGCTAAATGGTTGGGCGAAATAATAGAACTGACAACAGGGAAAGTATGCATAGCTTTAAATAATGGGGGTACAAAGAAACAAAAAACGCCACTGCTTACAGGCAGTGGCGTAAAATATTTTAATATCAGGTTTATTCCCGTGCTATTTCTTTTTGCTGGTCTCGGTCACCTTCTGCTCGGCTTGCTTTACCTCGTCCTTTTCGCTAAGCGGCATTTCGGTGTGTAGTTTTTTCTCCGATTCTGTTAGCGGTTCTGCGCTGTCTTTGCCTGTTTTTTTATCTTTTGATGATGACATAATGTTATACCTCCCTAAAGAAATAACTTTACGGCTTTACAAAAAGTTTATAAAAAGGCTAATTTTAAAGGTGTTTAAACGCGTATTAGGGCTTGATTTTTCTCAACTCGGTTTTTATTTCCTGCAATTGTTGCTGTGCCTGCCTGTTCTCCAGATAAAAATAAATAGCGCAGGCTAAAAATACTTTTCCTAAAATAAAAACCGCCGCGAATACCCATTTCCATGCTTTATGTATGCGCATGAAACTCGATTCGGCCTCTACCTCAATATATTGCTGCCCGTTGTCACGGCCAGTGCTTCGGGGATTGGCTTCTTCTTTTTCGATAAATGGCTGCACGTGTTTGTTGCGCAGCATAATTTCATCAATGCTGTCAGAAATTTTATCCCAGGTACGTGCGGGTGGTTCAACGGCCATGTGCCTGGCCAGGTGTTCCATATCGGCTTCCAGCTCCTGTAATGCCCTACTCACTTCAGGATACTCTGTTTTCATACGCATCAACTCCTCTACTTCTTTTTCAGATGCAGAGCCTGTTACGTAAGCCTCCAAAATGCCGCTGTTAATGTACTGCTGTATCATTTACGGTTACTCCTGATTATGTTGAACGATTGTTTTAAGATTTGCCTTATGGTGTATTCGTCCTTGCTTAATTCATTAGCTAATTGCGCTATGCTTTTGCCGTGATAGTGTAAACCGCAAAAAACAAGCTGCTGTTCCTCATTCATCAAACCGGTTACCCTGTTGGCAGGTTGCACGGCGCGATCGGTAATAGTATTATGCACCTGGCACAACTGTTTACGGGCATAACTCTGTAACCTGCAATAAACACTGCCATTATCCGGGTTAAAAATATCCTGGATATCATTGGCTTGTAAGCCGGTGAAAATATCGATCAGATATTTTTCCGCCACAGTTCTGTCTTTAACTACTTCAACAATATAACCGAGCAGCATGCCGCTATAGCTGGTGTAGAGCGACTGCTTTGCTTGTTTAATTGAAGGTAAAGAAGTTTCAGTGTATGTTAACTGTTCTTTCAAATTAAAACCAAGTTAGTTAGTAAGGGATAGTCAAAAATATTTAATATTATTTAAATAATATCACATCCACCTTGCTAAAAAATACAGCGATAATTATTAATGGATTGCATCCCTTATTTGCTCATGCAACGTTAAATATAGTTAAATTGGTGGTTAAAATGCAAGGATAATTTTCTTGAAACGTAAATTTACTTAATGAGATTATTGCTGGTTGTTTTAATGGTGTGTTGTACATTATATGCGGCACAAGCCCAAAGCTCTGTGCAGGGTAAAGTTATGGAATACCAAACCCGAATTGCTTTAAGAGGAGTAAGTATTGAAAACATAAACAACCACCACATAGTAGCAAATAATGCCGACGGCAGCTTTAGCATCTTGGCAAAGCCGGGTGATCTGGTAATATTTAAAGCGCCAGCCTACCAGCCTGATACTTTATTGATCACCGGCACGCGGTCCGTAGAGGTTTTTCTCCAGCCTGTTACGCATATGCTGAATGGGGTTAATGTTACCAGCACCACTACCAGCAATATGAGTACTTATTACGACCCGCAGTTTCATGGGCAGCCGGTGGTTTACGCGCGCGATAAGGATTTGAATTTAAAAGGAGGGATTGTATGGCGTATACATTACTGGAAAAAGGATCAGAAAAAGAAAGATAAAATAGCGGCCCTTGAACAGCGCTATGCATTAATGGAGCAGATAGACAGTGTGTTTCAGCCCGAGAACCTATCTCAATACATTACCCTTGGCGAAGCGGATATGAAAAACTTTATAGCCCTTTATACACCTACTCCTGAAATGGTGACATCGAAAAAGTTTGACCTGGTCACGTATCTGAATGATTGTTTAAAACAATACCGGGCGCTGCCGCCAGAAAAGCGGCAGCCGCCACCCGACTTGTTTCCAGGCGCTAACCCTTAAACAAGGCTACGCCGCTGCCAGCTTTAAAAGCTTCGCCGAAGGCGTCTTTTAATGGTGTGGTAAATTCCGGAAATTTATCTGCATGGTTTTGCATATAGCGGCTTGCTACAGAGGTAACCAGCGCGGCGAAGCCTCCTATCAGCATGCCGTTAAGCATACTTTGCCTGTTTTTGCGGAACACGGCCGCTCCCGCGAAAGCGCCCGCGGCCACGTGCATGGCTATCTTGTTCAGGCCGGGAGATTGGTTATGGTTGCGTTCGGCAACCTTAAGCACCTTTACCGCTACCGTAGTAACGGGTGCCTGTACAAATTTAAAAACGGGGTACGGCAATATCGGCGAAACACCATCATGGTAGTAGTGGCCCGCTATAGCCGGGGCCGCGCTCGCACGTATGCCGGCCAGCGCTCCTAAGCCTATGGTTTGCCAAATGGGTTTGGTGTTGTTAAGCATGGGCATGTATGTTTGCCCTAACAACAATGGCCGCGTAAGTATGGTTTCGCTAAAAGCTAAATGTTATTACAACCTTAGCATGGTTGTAAACATTAACCTGTTACATCGCCCTTTTTAAGCTATCCTGTTTGGCCTTTTCGCGTTTTTTGAAGAAGCCACGTAGCAGGAAGTTGTGCTGTACGGCCTCCAGGTCGTCGTTTAGTTTAACAGAGCTTTGCTGTAAGTAGTTAAGCGTGCTTTTTACCTGTACGGCCATTTTGGGGTCGTTTAACAGCACACCCAACGCGTTATCTGTAGTGTTAAGCTTATTGCTGGCCTTGTTCAGGTTATCAGTAAGGGTGGTGGCATTGGCGGCAGCTTCCTGCAGTTTGGTTACTGATGCGCGGATACGGTTAAACGTAATGGTATCGGTTAACACATTATCGGCGAAGCCACCCTTGGTATTCATTTTCTGGCTAAAGGCGTTTAACTGCATAGACATTCTTGTGGCGTTTTGTGTAGCAGCCGCTAAATTGCTCATGGTTTGTTTAAGCTGGTTGCCCATGGTGCTATCTGCCAGGAGCGCGCCCACTGTACCTTTACCTGCCAGTATCTGGTGGCTCAATGCCTTAAAATCGGTAGTAATGGCCAGCAGGTTCTGGTTGTTCTGTTGCAGGGTTTTCATAATGTCGTCCGTTGATAATAAACTTTCAGACTGCAGTACGTCACCATCCTGCACAATGGGGGCCTGCGGACTACCGCCGTCGATCACGATGATCTTATTACCGATAAAACCGTCGCTGCTGATACGCACACCCGCGTTGCGGTGTATGTAGGGCTGGGTAGCGGCGTCAACACTCATGATCACATCCACACGGTGCAAGCCGGTGAACTTAATGTCTTTAATGGTGCCCACCTTAACGCCCGAGAACCAAACGTTGTTACCTTTCTTTAAACCGGCAACATCGTTAAATACCGAGCTGATGTGTATGCTTTTAACAAAGGTTTTTTGCGAACCACCGAGGGTGAGTATGGCCAGCACAAAAACGGCTACGCCTAAGAACACAAATACGCCTACTATTATTGATTTTCTATTTTCTGCTGCGTCCATATCAATGGGG
The DNA here is from genome assembly GCF_002288635.1 of Mucilaginibacter sp. MD40. GTDB lineage: Bacteria > Bacteroidota > Bacteroidia > Sphingobacteriales > Sphingobacteriaceae > Mucilaginibacter. Next base: position 1,554,205 of record NZ_NRSW01000001.1, read on the forward strand.
ATACTATTTCTTATTCTATAAAATTATAATCGTAAAAAGGTTTTACACGGGCATCATCCGTAGCAAATACCTCGTCGAACGAACCTACCCGCTGGAACTGCCCGTCGAGCAGCATGGCCACCCGGTCGCCAACCATTTTGGCACAGGTAAGGTCATGCGTAATAATAATGGATGAGGTGTTATAGCTTTGCTGCACCTCGTTGATGAGTTCGTTTATCTCGATACAGGTGATGGGGTCCAACCCGGCTGTAGGTTCATCATACAGCATAATTTCGGGGTTGAGGATGAGCGTGCGTGCAATACCGATACGCTTGCGCTGCCCGCCCGACAGTTCAGACGGCATCTGGTTAATGGTTTGCGACAGGCTTACGGCATCCAGCACCTTGTGTACGGCATTATCAATTTCCTTGCGGGTAATGCCCTTGCGGTTACGTACCAGCGGGAACTCCAGGTTCTTGCGCACCGTCATACTATCATATAAGGCGCTGTTCTGGAACGAGAAGCCAATGCGGATGCGCAGTGCTTCCATCTCTTTCTCGGTAATGGTGGTGAGCTCGTTGCCCAGCACATTAATGGTGCCGGCATCCGGGTATAACATGCCCGATATCAGCTTAATGAGTACCGATTTACCTGTACCCGAGCGACCCAGCACCACCAGGTTCTCGCCCTGGTAGAGGTCCAGATCAATACCCCGCAGTACGTGGTAATCGCCGAACGACTTTTGCAGCCCCCTGATGCGGATCACCTCGTTATTCAGATCGATATTTGCCTTTTGCTTTTCCATTATCTTCTTAGCGGAACCATCCGGCTATCTGTACAATTAAAACTTCTTCAATAAACACCAGGAACATGGCCGTTACCACCGCGCCGTTGGCCGCTTTACCCACGCCCTCGGTACCTTTGGTAGAATTATAACCCTGGTAGCAGCCCACTATACCAATGGTGAAGCCAAACACCACCGCCTTGGCCAGCGATGCCCATATATCCACAAAGGTGATAGGCTCAAAAGCCTGCTCAATAAAGGTAGCGTAGCTGGTGCCCTCGTTCTGGTTAATGTTAAGGTAACCGCCCAGCAAGGCAATCAGCGCTGTATAGGTGGCCAGCAGCGGTATGGTAAAAGTGGTGGCGATAACGCGGGTACACACCAAAAATTTAAACGGTTTGGTGCCCGATACTTCCATAGCATCTATCTGTTCGGTTACGCGCATGGAACCCAGCTCGGCACCAATGCTGGAGCCTACCTTGCCTGCCGCTATCAGCGCGGTTACCAATGGGGCCAGCGCTTTAAGCACGGCAATGGAAACCAGCGACGGCAGCCACGACGTAGCGCCGAAATCTGTTAACGATGGGCGGCTTTGCTTGGTAAAAATGACCCCGATTATAAAACCCGTAAGCGTGATGAGCGTGAACGAACGCACGCCGGTCTCATAACATTGGCGTACCACTTCCCTGAACTCGTAAGGGGGTACAAATACCTCTTTAAAGAACCGGATAATGAAAGCATACACCCGGTACAACATCAGGAAGAAGCTGATCACGCTATTCTTAACTTTTGTTAGCCCCGAGGGCTCTTGTTCTGTATGAGATTCTATGCTTTCCATTAATTGGGCAAAGGTATAACTTAACTGAAATATAGATACCGGTATTGACCGTTTTGTTTTAAAAGTTAATCAGTAAAATGTAATAATTGGGGAGCACTTATAAACGCAAGTAACTTGCTTACGGTTTTTTGGTAGGGAAAGTTTGTTGGAGAGGCAGGCGGGGGAGTGGTTGACTGTATCGAGAAATAATTGGGGGAATTGGGGGGCGAAAGTGCTATGGTGCTGTTTGAGCGGCAGCACCGTAGCAAACTTAAGCTTTTGTAAACAGGACAATCGCCTCGACATGACCTTCACCAAGCGGTGTATACAGATAGATAATTAATCTTCACCTATAAACTTCCCGTCTTTAGTTCTTCTTCGTCGCTCTGCTAAAGGAATCCATGGTATACCATTATCTAATTGTCCTTTGCACCAAAGGGCTGTGATTGTCATTGTTGGAATATTATATGGAAACAATACCATTGCTTCGGCTCCGGCGTAACCTAGTTTACACGTTGCAATTTTCCCAGCTGATTTTCCTTCATTTTTTAACAACTGTTCGCCAATTTTTGTCAAGTAGTCTTTAAGTTGCGGTCGCTTCTCATGATTAAATGGAGAGTCTCCACCACTGAATATTTTTTCGGAACTTTTAAATAATTTGTTGATATGAATATGTATCTTATCAGGATCGAAGTTCAAATGCTCTTTGAGCATCATACGAATTTTTTCTTCAGTACCTTCATGCCCTACGATAAAACAGAAATGTATTTCAATTTTCTTTAGTTTTTGTTTCGCTTCTTCTGCCGCTAAGGCTGAAACGTGTCTTTCATTTAGATTCATTTCAGGCGGAAGTTCATTGAGCTTATCTAGTAATTCTGCTAATATATTTAATAGTTGTAATCCGGAATTTATATTATCGTCATATATGACGAGTACATCTGACTTAATCACTAATGTGTCGTTCAGTTCTTTCGGTTCTAGTTTATACTTCTCAAATAACTCTCTTAAATTGTAAGATATACGACCTCCACTATCCGAAACGGCACCTAAGTGTGCAATGCCTATATTTAGACTATCAGGAATCTTACTTAAGACCTTTGTCAATTCTACCTCTAACATTGGCTCATCGTATATATTAAGATTTTTAAGAAAGATTAAACCTACTTCTTGTAGTTCTTGCGGAAATTGATTTATGAAGGTGGTTATTCGATTTATAGTAATCCTTTCTTTTTTTAAGGATTCAAAACCAGTTAATTTTTCATGTATTATCTTAATGTTTTCCGCAGCGTCAGCTTTTTTAAGATAATCCGATACATCTCTAAGTTCAGGAAGTTTAGAATAATAGCCGTCGATAGTCAATTTTTTCTTGTACTCAGTTATTGTTTTGAAAGTACTGTTTGAAATATTACCTTCCTGATTAAAAACCTTTCCGCTTATTTCAAAAATAACTTTCTCTGCTGCCAGGCCCAAAACTGGAGCAAATTCACAATCCGTAAATACATAGCCCAAAGCCCGATTCTCCTCATAATAGATAATAATTTTATCGAGTGGGATGGTCCACTTTAAGGGCGACAAGGATGGCCGTTCAAAAAATAGTGATTCTTGCCCTTGTTGTATACTCTTAAAGCGGAGTCTTGGTATATCAATTATTATTTTCTCTAGTTTGTCAGGCCTGATTTCGATTTTTAGAAGATTTGCAATTATCATTACTTCCTGCTTCGTCTTCAATTCTAAATCTACCTCGTTAAATTGATCGAAGAAGTTTTCTATTTTCTCTGCGACATCGGAATCATGTGAAAGTGATTCTGAAAAACTATTTATTTGTCCGAAAGCAAACGCTCTTGAATAAAGTAAACGACTATCAATGCTTCTAAGGTCTTGATTTTGCTGATTACTTATAAAGTTTTTGGTTGCAAAGAGTCCTTCTTCGCTGAATAGATTATCTAGTAATCCAGGCTTTTCGATTATGCTCTCGGTTAATTTCAACCAATTATGCGCCTTTTGTAATTCATTTATCGACTGACCAGTTGTATTCTTTGATAAAGACTCCAAATATTTTGACAATTGACTTTCAGCAGCGCGTACCTTTTGATGTAAATAGACCTTAACATGAAGCGCGAGTCGTGCGATACAAAATTCTTCAAATACAAATTGTCCACCTTTAGAAACTCCTAAAATTTTGAATTGCTTATCTGCATCAAATTGCTTTTTCAAGTAATCAAGATTTTTAGGTAACTCGAAAGATCTAACATCAAAAACGTTTAGTTTACTTAAAATTCTGTCAAGATCAATTTCTAACTTTATACCTGTATAAAGTTGCTCCCTGGCCATATAATCAATCTTATCTGCATCTAACCCACCACTTATTAGCTGGGCTAAAAATACAGTACTAGGATCATCCTTCACAGGCATGCCTAAGATGAATAGGCAGCAGTTTTCCAGTATCTTGGCTATATCTTTTGGCTTGAAGATGTTAAGTTCGCTTATAAAATCGTGAAATGCTTTAGAGCCAATTATAGATACTGAAAACACTTCAGCAAATGGGATTTGCTTTTCACTATTTAAATGCTTTGTAAAGGCATTTTGAATGGTTTCTGCAGAAGGATAAGCATTTGTTCCAACTAAATTGTTAATTACTCTTTCAGAACAATGACTAAATAAACAATGCCCTATGTCGTGTAAAAGTGCGGCTAACCTTACTGAATCAATGTATTTTTTAGTAATAACGCTTAAGTCTAAATCCGTATTGATTCGATTATAATTTTCGATAAGTTTATTTATGATTTGATTCAGTCTGCCTACAACGCCCAAAGAATGTTCAAATCGAGAGTACCCCAGAGAAGGGAAGACTAAATACGCAAGGCCAAGCTGTTTTATCTTTCGGATTCGTTGATATAAGGTCGTATCTATTATTGCAACTTCTAATGGAGTAAGATATATGTAACCTAATAATGGGTCTGCAATAATTTTAGGGGTAAGAGTTTCACCGTCGCCGTGTCTTCCTGACTCTAAATTAGTTGACAAGAATTCAGCAATTCCCTGATAGAAGGGTACTAATTGTTCGTCCTTTGGCATCCAGCTTTGGACTAACTTGTTAATTTCCAATGTGATTTAGTTTAGTTAAAATAAGATTTTGAAAATTAAAAATTTTTAATTTAGAAATCAAAGGCTAAAATCATTTGATCAGTCAATTATAACTATGTGTAACTCTTAAGTTATTTAACCTTAAAGTCGACGATTAATTGAAAACATTATCTTAGTTCATTATAGATTTAAATATGCATAGACTGCTCAGCTTCCACACCCTCTGCCTATCGCTAATCCTTGCGGCTTTCAGCCTACCCGCTGCCGCCCAGCTATACAACCCTTCCGACGGGCAGGCTACTAACCAAACGCGGCAGTTGTATTACAGTATGCAGCGCCTGGTAGGGGCGGGCACCATCTTTGGCCATCATGATGATACGGCCTATGGCGTGGGCTGGTGCTTTGTTAAGGAGCAGTCGGACGTGAAGAGTGTTACCGGCAGCTACCCGGCACTTTACGGCTGGGACCTGGCAAAAATTGAGCACGACAGCATCAGGGATATCAACGGCATCCCCTTCAAATACCAAAAGCAACTGGTTAAGGAAGCCTACAGGCGGGGCGGTATCAATACCTTTTGCTGGCATATGGATAACCCCGCCAATGGTAAAACCGCCTGGGATACCAGCATGCGCACGGTTAAAGAGCTGCTGCCCGGCGGCACGGCGCACGCTACCTATGTGCAATGGCTGGATAAGGCCGCCGCTTACCTCAACGAACTGCGGGGCGATGATGGCGAGCCGATACCCATCCTCTTCCGTCCGTTCCATGAGCTTACGGGTAACTGGTTCTGGTGGGGCGCCAATACCTGCACGCCCGATGAGTTTAAGCAACTATGGCGCTTCACTATTGACTACCTGCGCCAAACCAAAAAGCTGCACCAACTGCTGGTGGTATTCTCGGAGGCCGACTTTAACTCGGCGGATGAATTCATGCAGCGCTATCCCGGCAGCGCCTATGTGGATTTTGTGGGCTTTGATAATTACTGCTACAAAAATGTGGATGATTATAAACGCAACCTGGATAAACGGCTGGCCATTGTAGATACCATTGCCGCGCGCGAGCATAAGCTGGCCTGCCTACCCGAAACCGGCTACGAACAAATACCCCAAGCCAATTGGTGGACCACCGTTCTGCTGCCCGTGCTGCAAAAACACAAAACCTCTTACGTAATGGCCTGGCGCAATGGCCGGCCCGATCATTACTATGTGCCTTACCCCGGCCAGGTAAGCGAGGCCGATTTTGTACGGTTCTTTAACAGCGGTGCCGTTATCTTCGAGAACCGTTTGGCGCAGCTGGGCGTTTACGGGCGGTATATTTTACGCAAGTAATTATCTGCCGCCGCCCGCGCTTGGGTCGTGCGGTAGTTGGTCGCCGCCGTTATCACGATCTTCCTTGTTTTTATCCTTCGCGAATTCCAGCTTACCAAACTTGTAGCTCAGCGTAATACCGAACGACTGGAAAGGCAACTGCCTCAGGCTCGACTGGTTAAACGTTGGCCCCTTGGTGGTAGAGTACTGGTTAATATAATTGCTGAAGGGGTTGGTAGCCGCCAGGCCTATGCTGGCATTCTTGTTCCAGAACTGTTTGCGCACGGCAAAATTGTAAAAGAAAAATTTGGGGCGGTTACCCTGCAAGGTACGGGTAGATGAATTGTAGTTCACAAAAGCCTCGGCCATAAAATTATTACCAAACTGGTAACTGGTATTGAGGTTAAGGCGGTATTGGAAAGCTTTAACATCCAGGTTGTTCTGGGCGTTATTAGGGTCGATGATGCTATTTTCGCGGTGTATCAGGAAAATGTTGGTACGCAGGTTAAGCTTCTTGGTTACCGGTACCGAGGCGAAGATATTGGTACCGATGGAGGTTTGCGTGCCCAGGTTAATGCGCTGGGTAAGCAATACGTTGGTATACTCGCGGCCGTTTACATCCAGCACGGCATAAGGCGTAGTAAACTGCGAGAGGTCGTCGATATTATGGCGGTAAAAGCCGCCGATGTTAAAATTGGCCCCGCTATCATATGATCGGCTGTAGGCCAGCTCAAAAGCGTTACTTTTCTCCGGTTTAAGGTTGGGGTTACCCGTGCTGATGTTGTTAGGGTCGCTGATGTTAAAGAACGGGTTCACATCCTGGTACTCGGGCCGCTCTATGCGGAAAGAGTAGCTCAGCTTAATGGTTTCCAAAGCATTGATTTTGTGCGATAACACTGCCGATGGCGCCAGGGTATTATAATCGGGAATAACCGTTCCGGGGAAATCTGCCGAGGTTTTGGTGTACTCGTTGCGCAGGCCCACCTTAACATCCAAAAAGTTCTTGAACAGCGAGGTAGATGCCGCCGCGTATACGGCGTAAATATTGCGTTTGTAATTAAACGCGAAGCTTTGGCCGGCATTGTTCACATAACTGCCATCGGCCAGCAGGCTATCGGTATTGGTTACGTTGGTTAATTTTTCAATGATGGCTTTGGCGCCCGTTTCTATATTAAAAGTTTTGGTTACCGGGTGGGTATAATCAATAGATATGTTGATCTGCCTGTCGTTACCCGGGTTGTTGCCGCGCGCGCCGGTGGCGGGGCTGTTCAGGTTAAGGTAATCCAGTTGCTGGGTATAGCTGTTGATGTTTTTACCGTTGCTGCTGGTAAACAATACATCCAGTTCCTGCCCTTCTTTGCTAAAACGTTTCTTGTAATCTAAACTGTAATCAACCGAGTTAGCGCTAAACTTGCTCGATGAGTTGCGCAGGCTCAGGATATCCGATACGATATTGCCCGTGGCCCCGCTCATGAGCGATTGCTCCTGGTTGGTAAGGCCGCTGCTGTTGTTACCAAAATGGTCAAACCCGATGCTGGCGGTCAGATCATCCTTAGGGGTGATGCTCCAGTTAAAGCTCAGGCCCGATTGGTAGCCGCTGCGCTTGGTATCGGCGCTTCCCTTTTGCAGCAGGTGAGTCATGTCGCCGTTGGGCAGGGTAGTGGTACGGTCGTTAGTGTTTAAGGCGGTGGTGTTCAGTTGCGCCCGCCCGCTGAAAAAGGCATTCACCCCAAAGTTACCCTTGCGGGCGTTGAGGTTAAATGAGCCGTTTTCCTGGCGGGTACCGGCAGTAAGGTTTACGCTGCCGTTTACGCCCGATACTTTGCTGTCTTTTAAAACAATGTTAATGATACCTCCGGTTCCAGCGGCATCGTACTTGGCGCCGGGGCTGGTAATTACTTCAATATTTTTGATCTGCGTGGCAGGTATGGCCTGCAGCGCGTCGGCCAGGCTGGCCCCAAAAATGCTGCTGGGCTTGCCATTAATAAGAAAGCGGATATTGGCATTGCCCTGTAACTCTACATTGCCATCAATATCAACCGTTACCTGGGGTACTTTGCGCAGTACATCAATAGCCGCGCCGCTCTGTGATGAAAGGTCGTTTTGCGCGTTGTACACCATCTTATCAATCCGGTTCTCAATTACGGGTGCGCGGGCCACAATGTTTACCCCTTTAAGCTGGTTTTGGTTAGGCTGTAAATTGATGGTGCCTAAATCAGCGGTACCACCATCTTTAACTATTACGTGTGCTATTACAAACTTTTTGTAGCCTATAAAGTCGGCGGTTACGCGGTAGTCGCCAGGGGCTATGCCGGTAAGGCTGAAATTTCCTTTTTCATCGGTGCTGATACCATTAAAAGGGCTGTCGCTGCCTTGTTTAAATACGGAAATGGTGGCGTAATCAACCGACTGCTTAGTAACGGCGTCAACCACCTTACCGGTAATCTTACCTTTGCCGCCTTGCGCGGCAACATGTAAAGCAATAAATAATAATATAAAAGATAGGAGGGATTTATACATGGCTGGCTTTGTAAACAGGGGTGCAATATTCGCAAGAAAAGTTCAGATAAATAAGGAGGTTTCGTAATTGTTACAAAGGTTAAACGCTTGCAAAGCAATAGATAACACCAGCCTTTGACTATTTGACTAAAATGAAATTTTGGTTAAATATGTTTCAGTAGTTTTAATAAAATTTCGTTTTTGAAAAATATTTTGATACTTTCCGGCCTGGAGTTTTGAAAAATATTACAATAAAAATACATTTTATGTAAGTTATTGCTATCTTCAACGTTTTATCCCTAATATGAAGAAAACAGATTTTATCTATTCGCAGGAGTCCGAGCCACACCGTATCCGAACGAAAAAAATATTAAAGCAGTTTCCGCAGCTGCGTACGCTCATCGGTAAAAACCCGAATACCATATGGGCCATTTTAGGCATCGTTTCTTTCCAGATCGTATTAGCCTGGTTACTTCGCGACCAATCATGGTGGCTGGTTTTTGGCGCAGCCTATTTATTAGGTGCCTTTGCAGACCATGCCTTGTTTGTAATGATACACGAGTGTACACACCAATTGTTGTTCAAAAACCGTAACGCCAACAGGTGGGCCGCTATACTTTCAAACCTGCCACAGGTAGTGCCAACGGCTATGTCGTTTGAAAAATATCACATCAAGCACCACTCATTCCAGGGTATTCACGAGCTGGATGCCGACCTGCCTAACCGCTGGGAAGCTAAACTCATCAATAACTCATTTCTGGGTAAGGCCGTGTGGCTGTTGTTTTTCCCGTTGTTCCAGATATTCCGTTTGTCGCGCCTGCGCGAGATCAATCCGTTTGATAAATGGATCGTGATCAACTTTGTGGTACAAATGGCCTTTAACGTGGCTATATGGTATTTTATGGGCTGGCATGCTGTAGCTTTCCTGGTAGCCAGTTTCTTTTTCTCAGTGGGCTTGCATCCGCTGGGTGCACGTTGGGTACAGGAGCATTACCTTACACATGGCGAGGAGCAGGAAACATACAGCTATTATGGCGGCCTGAATAAGGTGGCCTTTAATGTAGGTTTCCATAACGAGCACCATGATTTCCCTTCTATTCCATGGAATAAACTTCCGGAGATAAAAAGGACCGCGCCGGAGTATTACGATACACTGCACGCGCACCAATCATGGACAAAGCTTTTCTTCAGATTCTTATTTGATAAGGAGATATCTTTATTTAACCGCATATTGCGCAAAGAGAGGGGCAAGGTTACGCTAAAAGATGTATCCAAGCCCGATGCTGAAATGGTAGTTACCGAAAAACAGCATTTTGTAGTTGCTGACTAACTTAACTAAATATGAACGGCCTAAAATAATTTAGGCCGTTTTTTGTTATAGTAGCTTATGGTCAGGAAACGCGCGCTTAAAATAGTAGTGCCATTGGTGGCCTTGTTATTTGTGGCTGCTTTTGCCAAACACCGTTTAATTGACGGGAAGATACAGCAGGCCGGTACGCTTAAAAGCAAGGATATGGACGAAACATCGGGCATTGCGGCATCAGCCGTAAATCCCGGGTTGTACTACGTGCATAACGATAGTGGCGACAGCAGCCGCTTTTTCGCTATTACCGAAAGTGGGGAACTTAAATCAACTATAAAATTTAAGGGGGATGCGAAAGAACCTCTCGGTGTACGCGATTGTGAGGATATTGCCGTTGGTCCCGGTCCTGTAAAAAGGAAAAGCTATGTATACCTCGGTGATATCGGTGATAATTCGGCCAACCGTAAATTTATTACCATTTATCGCTTCGCGGAAAGTAAGCAATGGAAAAATGCCGGTAAAACAGAGGCAACACCGGCAGTAATTAATTTGCGCTACCCTGACGGTGCCTGGGATGCCGAATCACTGGCGATAGATCCCCTGGATAAATTGATCTATATTATAACCAAGCGTGGCGATAGCGTGCGGGTTTATACTTCGCCGCTGGTACCGCCCGCCGGCGATACCGTTACCTTAACTTTCCGGGCCCGGCTTTTCTTCGCGGGGCTCAAACCCTTTAAATGGATAACCGCTGCCGATATATCGCCCGATGGAAAACACTTTTTGGTGCGCAGCTATGAGAAAGTTTACTACTGGCAGCGCCGTGGAACCGAACCCTTGTGGGTTACCCTGCAACGGGTACCCGAAGAACTGCCATACAAACTGGAGCGCCAGGGCGAGGCCATAGGGTTTACGGCCAATGGTGAGGGCTACCTTACCACCAGCGAAGGCTTGTACGCGCCCATCTATTATTATAAACTACCCGCCCAATAATGTAGCTTTACGGCGTTTTATGGCAATTAGAGGAAATCTATCCTCCTTAACATCAATTTTTTACGATTTTTTTTATTAAAGGGGCAACCTTTGCGCGGTAACTGCCGTGATGTATGCAGATAAGGTAGTAATTTAATAGGAAACTGATACCCGCTTATGGGCGAAGCAGATTTACAACAACTGGTTAAAGGCTGTTTAAATAACGACAGGTTGAGTCAAAAACTGTTGTACAAAACCTTCTATGGCTTTACCATGGGGATATGCCTGCGTTATGCCAATAACCGGTACGAAGCTTCGGAGATCATGAACCAGGGTTTCTTTAAAGTATTTAAAAACCTGGAACGTTACGATAGCGACAAGCCTTTTAAAGCCTGGCTGGGCCGTATAATGGTGAACACCTGTATTGATTATTACCGTTCAAACTTAAAGGCGGCTTATACCGATGAACTGGAAAAAGCCGAGCATATAAATGATACTGATTTTGCAGATAAAAATATCAAATACAATGAACTGCTGGATATGATTGGCAGGTTGCCGCGGGCTTACCGTACCATTTTTAACCTTTTTGCTATTGAGGGCTACACGCATGAAGAAATTGGCGAGATGCTGAACATCAGTATCGGAACCTCTAAATCAAACCTGCATAAGGCGCGTGAAAAGTTAAAGGCAATGGTTTTAGAGAGCGAGCGTGTGCCGGGCTATATCAGCAAGCAGGCTAATTATAATATAACACCAACAAACCCTACAAATACCCCCAACCTTTCTATATCCTTTATTAACCAGGCAAGAAAAAAATGAAAGAGGAGAAAGAAGATAGTATTGATAAGTTGTTTAGCCGCGGTTTAAGCGACCCGGGCGACAACGCGCAGTACCGGGAGGATGACTGGGACCAGATGGAGGCTATGCTTGATGGTAAAAAGCCGCGCCGTAAAATCGGTCGAGGTGTTATTTACATCATAAGCGCCATAGCCGCTATGCTACTACTGGTAATTGGCTGGCTGCTGTACAACAATACCCCTGAAACGCAAACTAATAACACTACCACGCAGGTGGCTGCTACAAAGGAACATCCAAAAGATAATTCCGGTAATTACGGCGCGCCCGCCAGGCAAAGGAAAGATCCCAAAAGTAGTACGCTTTCGGCCGGTAACAGCGCCAGGGGTGCAGCAGAGATGGGCCGTAAAAGTAATTCGTTCTTTACCTTATCTGCCGGGAAGGGCGGCCGTACCACTACCGGAGCACCAGGAATTGTTATACCACATTATATAGCGCCTGTTAATGACGGAGCTACTGCTTCTCAAGCAGGCGATACCTTGGTATATAAAGCACAAGGGCAAAATATGGCTGTTAACACGCCTATTGATACGGTGGTTAACGCGCATATTATTCAAATGGCTGCCGTTAAAAATGCGGACAGTATTATTTATAAGGATAAGAACGGCAGGGAGCTGGTATCAGTAATGGGCGATAATGTTAAGCCCCGCAAAACTGTGGGTACCGCCGTTAGCTATGCGCCTACCTTCGCGGTAAGTGTACTGGCTTCGCCTGATGTAAATGGGGTAGGTGGTTTTAACAATACCCGTGTGGGTACCAACGCGGGCCTGCTGTTTACGCTTAACATGGCAAAATGGAGCATCAGCACCGGAGCCATCTATGCCGATAAGCCATACACGTCATCTTTTTCGCAATATACATCGTCTTATCAGTTCAGCAGTAACCCCACACAAGTAACCGCCAGTTGCACGGTTTTAGATATTCCGCTTAATGTAGGTTATCTGGTTTATCATAAAAACCGCGATAAATTCAGCATAGGTACAGGCTTGTCATCCTACTTTATGCTGCGCGAGAATTATACGTTTACCTACGCACCCAATAGTGTACAGGGGCCTGCCAGTTACAGCATCAGTAACCAAAACCGCCATCTTTTTGGGGTGCTTAATTTAAACGCCACTTACCAGCGGGCCTTGAGCCCGAGGTTTGGCATAGGGGTGCAGCCATATCTTAAACTCCCGTTAACGGGCATAGGCTACGGGCAGGTAAATCTACGGTCGGCGGGCGTGGCCGTGGGCGTCACATGGAATATCTTATCAGGTAAAACACCTTAGTAAAACATGAAATATATCGGTTTAATTTTACTCGCGTGGTTAGGGATTAACCAGGCGGGACAGGGAATCTATGTCTGTAAAAACGCGGCGGTAAGCCTTTATTCAAAGGCACCTATTGAGGATATCGACGCCCATTCTGATAAAGGCACATCTGTTTTAAACACCACTACCGGCGACGTAGCGTTCGCTGTTCCTATCCGCTCGTTCAAGTTTGAAAAATCATTAATGCAGGAGCATTTCAATGAGAATTACCTGGAGAGCGACAAGTATCCGCAGGCATCATTCAAAGGTAAGCTCAATACCATACCCGATGTTAGTAAAGATGGTACCTACCCGGTAACGGCTACCGGCGTATTTGAGGTACATGGGGTAAAGCAAAACCGAACTATTCCGGGTAAAATAACGGTAAGCAAAGGCGCTGTAAGCCTTACTTCCGAGTTTATGGTAGCCTGCAAGGACCATAAAGTAGAGATCCCGAAACTTGTGTTCCAGAATATCGCAGAAACCATCAGGATAAATGTTTCGGCTGTTTACACGCCCTACAAATAAACTTTAACACACACACACTATATGAAAAAATCTCTGATGTTTATGGGCCTGCTGCTATCTGCCGTGGTGGCAACGGCACAAACAACGCGCAAGGATACCACAAGCCATAGTAGTACCGACTCGTTAATGAATTCACTTACAGCGCCTGAAAAGGGAGAGCCGGTTATAGCTACCTTTAAAGCTACCCGCCTTATTTTTACCCAGACCACCGAAACGGTTAAAAAGAAAGAACTGAATTTTATGGTGATACACCGCTTTGGTGATATTGCCGGTTCGGCAGGCGGGGGTAAAACCTTTTTCGGGCTGGATAACTCTTCTGATATCTATATTGGCTTTGAGTATGGTTTAACCGATAACCTGAACATTGGGCTAGGGCGCAGCAAATTTGAGCAGATGATTGACCTGCAGCTAAAATACTATCTGCTACACCAAACTACTGATAATAGTATGCCGGTTGCGATAAGCGTTGTTGGTAAAACCGGGTTTAAGCCTTACCACGTTAACACCAATATTTTTGATAATACACTTAACCGCTTCTCTTACTTCACACAAGCTATTATCGCGCGTAAATTTTCGAGTGCCCTGTCTGTAGAAGTGGCGCCATCTTACGTAGCCAATAACATTGAGTACCCGTTCCTGGTGGGTAATGAGAAACGCTATTTCGCGCTCTCGGCAGCGGGCAGGCTAAAATTCAGCAAGCGTATGGGTATAGTGCTTGATTACTTTCATCCGTTCTCCAGCTATCGCGATAATAGCGTAAACCCTAAATATTACGATGGTTTGGGCGTAGGGCTGGAAATAGAGACCGGGGGCCACGTGTTTACGATCAATTTCAGTAATGCACAAGCAATCTCGGAGATCAATTACCTGAATAATACCACTTCTTCATGGGGAAAAGGGCAGTTCAGGCTGGGCTTTACCATCTCCCGAATATTTGATTTTAACAAAAAGCATCAATCATCTTATTAAGAAAAACGCTATGGACAGACAGGAATTTTTATCGAAACTGGGAATAGGCGTGGCCGCAGTTTGCGCGGGCTGCGCAATAGTGAGCTGCTCAAAAAATACGCCTAAACCAGGCGAAGAACAAACCACAAACCCACCGCCCAACAATACCGGCAACTTATTTACCGCCGACCTTAACAGCGAACTGACTGGTGTGGGAACTTCAAAGGTATCAAACGGCGTTATACTGGTGCGGCTTGCCGCGGCCAATGTGCCTGCTTCATTTACTGCCGTGCAGGTAGCTTGTACGCACCAGGGGGTTGATATTAATTACAGCTCCAACCAGGGGCTGTTTGTTTGCCCGGCGCATGGCAGCCAGTTTAATACTTCGGGTGGCGTGGTGCAAGGGCCAGCTGCCACCGCGCTCAAAAAATATAACATCAGTATTAACGGATCAACGTTAACAGTATCAGCATAAGTGGTGCCAATACAGGCTTTACAGCTCCCTGCAAATAGGGAGCTTTTTTTGTATGCCGGCCTTTCTGCAAACTTAATTAAACCACCCCTGTTGTTTAAATGGACCAACATATAGAATAATGAATGCCTATCAGCAAAAATGGTTATCGGTTTTACAGAACGCGGGTTTAAAAGACTGGAAGATAGAAGCACGCGGCAATGATATTGAAATAGAAATGCCGCACGTAACAGATCTGAAACTAATAAAGGATAACCTGCCGGCTACGCTCGCCGCTATATCATTGGATATTGACCTGCCGCATGAGCGCCTGAAGTTTATTGTACACAACGGTTACGAGAACTTTGAGTATGTGCTAAACCCACACGCTGATGAACTGAACAGGCCGTAACGCGCTTAAAGTTTTGCCTTGGTTGAAAAAACCGTTACGCAAAGCCCCATAAGCGCTATAAGTGTAAAGGATGCCCTTAGCGAGATGGCGCCCGCTATAAAACCAATTACCGGCGGCCCTACTAAAAAGCCGGTAAAACTAATGGTTGACACAGCCGCGATAGCCACCCCTGGCGACATGGTTTTTGACTTACCTGCCACACTGTAGGCCAGTGGTACAACGGATGAAACCCCAAAGCCAACCAGCAGGAAGCCGGCTACGGCAGAGTATACATGCGGGAAAATAACCGCTATGGCAAGCCCGGTAGCTGTGAGTAAGCCGCTAACCTGCAGCGTGCGCTTTAGCCCGAAACGGTGCGAAAACCAATCGGCTATGAAGCGGCCGGAAGCCATGGTCAGCATAAACGCCGTATAGCCTATACCCATAATTTCGCGGGGAGCAAGTACCACTTTTTTGAAGTAAATAACGCTCCAGTCGAACATGGCACCCTCGCATATCATGGAGCAAAAGGCAATGAGGCCCAGTTTAATTAACGATTTATCGGGCATTACAAACGCGGGGCCCGCGCTGGTAGGTTTATCAAATTTGAGGTAGCGCGCGGTAATAAGTATGGTTAGCAATACCACCATCATGATCATCACAAAGTGATGTAGCGGCAACACCTGCCTGCCTATCATAAAAGTGCCAATGGCCGCGCCGGTAAAACCGGCCAGGCTCCACAAACCGTGGAATGAGGCCAATATGGGCCGACCATACATTTCTTCGGCTGCCACGGCCTGGGTATTCACGGCTATATTAACCGCGTTACTGGAAAAGCCGAATAGCAACAGGCAAGCGATAAGCTGTACCGTATTTTGAGCGAGGCCCAATGTAGCGAGTGTGCAGCAATAAGTGGTAAGCGCGGCTATAAGCAGGTTGCGGCTGCCTATGCGGGTAATGATCCACCCGGAGAAAGGCAGCGAGCATACCAGGCCAACAGGTAACGAAAACAAAACGCCACCCAAAGCGGCATCGCTTAGTTTAAGGTTTTGTTGTATAGTAGCAATACGCGATGCCCAGCTGGCAAAGCATAGCCCCGCCAAAAAGAACATGATACCTACAACAGCCCGTAAGGTTGTTCTGGTGAAATGATATGGGGGTAGCGCTGTATCCAAACTATAAGTGTGTAAATTTTACACAAATATAAGCATTATAGCTGCTAAATACCGGCTACTATAATGCTTATAAAAACGTGGATCTACTGGCTGATGTTAAATGAGCCGTTAGCTACGCCTGCGGCGTTGCCATTAGCATCAACCAGGTTGATAGTGAAGGTGCCTTTTATGGTTCCCTTAGGCGGCAAGGCCGAATTCATGGTGTTTGAGATCACGGTTACCTTTCCACCTTTAGAAGAATCTATACTGTAATTACCAAAGTTTAACGATAGTATATCAAATGTGCCTGTGTTATCGCCAATATAATTAAATATAAAAGTATCTGTTTGGCTTTGTACTGCAAGGATACCATTCGCACCAAAAGCATTAGAATACGCTAAGTTTTTATTGTATGTTTTCTGCGTGCTGCCGATTTGTACAATAATGGTATTAGTGCCGCCTATAGGTACGGTGCTGCCACCAGTATTACCCCCTGTGTTTCCTCCGGTATTGCCACCTGTACTTCCGCCTGTATTTCCACCCGTGTTACCTCCGGTATTACCACCAGTATTTCCTCCGTTATCTGTACCGCCTGTGCTGCCACCGGTATTTCCCCCGGTATTAGAACCCGCTGGTGGTGGTGTAAGAGAAGTGCCCTGCGGGTAAATTGGCGGATCAAGCTTGCAACTGCTTACAGACAAGGCTATACAGATCACAGCGATAAGGTTATGGTAAAGTTTTTTCATACATCTCAGGAAATTCAGCTTTAAAGATAAATAATCTTTCTTTTACTCTAACAAGCTTATACGGTTAACCTTATAATAAGTTAGATTGCTTTGAAAGAAAATGATCAGCAATTGCCGTCGGGCCCGCAGGTAGGGCCGTCCGTCACCTGTATGGCAGGGCTCTGCTGGTTCCATTCATTAAAAGCCTTATCCAGCGTTTGGCTGAAAACATCAACCGCCTGCGCTCCCGAAACGCCATACTTTTGGTCCATCACAAAAAAAGGTACGCCACGTATGCCCAATTGCTGGGCCTCGGCAATATCACGCCTTACCTCATCGGCAAAAGCATTGCTTTGCAGGGTTGTTTTTACCGTTTCAGCATCGAGGCCAATACTTACACCCAGTTCAATAAGTGTAGCGTCATCATCCACATTCCTGCTATCGGTAAAGTAAGCTTTAAACAGGGCTTCTTCGGCCGCTTCGCCTAAACCATGTTTTTTTGCCAGGTGTGTAAAACGGTGGGCCTTAAAGCTATTGGCTACCACCGCGTTGTCCATATGGTAGGTTAAACCTACTTCGGCAGCCATTTGGGTAACATGGTTGTTCATTTGCCGTGCGTAGTCGATTGTCCAGCCCTTTACATCAGCCAGATACTGGTTAATGCTGGTGTTGGGGTCAGTTTGCATGTCGGGGTTCAGCTGAAAACTTTTCCACTCCACTTCAACTTTATCTTTATGCGGAAACTGTTGCAGGGCTTCCTCAAAACGGCGCTTACCAATGTAGCAGAACGGGCACATCACATCAGACCATATCTCAACTTTCATAGCGTTTAAATTTCAAACAAAGTTAAGCCGATAGAATTTGGCAAGGGTAAGGGGAAAGTAAAAATTGACTCACCCCAACTTTGCTACGCTGGTCAACCCTCTCTGCATAAAGGGCAGAGAGGGGCAGCTTACTATTTCGTGGTATCCCGCTCCGCCAGGTCCATGCCGCATTTGCTGCAGGTGCCGGGCTTGTCTGATGTTATTTCGGGATGCATAGTACAATAATACTTGCCTTTAGGCTTCGCTGTCTCTATGGTTTTGGCATCCTTTTGTGCGGATGAATTACAGGCCGAAAAACCTAATGTTAATGCTGTTACAGCTACTATCAAAATGTATCTTCTCATGATCATCTGTTTTTTAAAAATCCAATAAAACCAAATATAGATACGACAAAAACGCCTAATGCCGCTAACATACTTACGATATCGCGCACGTTTTTACCGGCCCAGGCCATGCCGAAGTATTTGTGTAAAAATATAAACGAAAACCCTTCGGTGCGATCGATTCCCGCAACTTTGGTGGCCAGTTGCGAGGTGGTAGTTTCCAAATACAGGTTTTCTCCATTCGGATAACTTACCTGCTGCACCGGCAAACGTTTGTTGATAAAACCGTACTCGTTGGTAAACTCCCTTACCTGATTAATTTTCACCTGGCCTTTTTGCGGTTCGCCGCCATAGTAAGAGGCAAGATAATTGGCGTACATGGCATCGCCATTATTCAATTCAACACCATTGTCTACATCAAAATAGCTAACATGCTTTTTTGTGTCGTTTACCTGGTAATAGGTCCGCCCGTTAAATTGCGCAAGGGAAACGTTTTTAACGAGGCTATCTGCTACGGGTAACGACAAGTTTGAGGTTGCCAACTGCCCGGTTTTTACCATTTGCCTGATGCCGCTTTTGGCTGCATGTTTATCATTAGCTAATTTAACGTACAGGTGAAATGCGCCGCTGATAGTAAACGTAAACATTACCAGCGACACAGCTAAGCCCAACTGCCGGTGAAAGCGGTGAACAAACCGGGTATCTTTTCGCTTGTCGCGACGGCGATTCTCCGTGGCTGTTTTAAACTTCTTCCAGAACAGGCCATAAACGGTTAACCCTGATAGCAACGATAGCAGCATGATCCCCACAACAATCAACAATACCACTACCCTGAATTGCTCGCCGCCAATAGCCGCCAGGAATTGCCAGGTATGCAACTGCTCAAAAAATACCAGCATGATCTTGCGGGTGTTATTGTTGAACGTACCCATTCGGCTTTGGCCCGCTTCCACGTATACATCCATACCATCGGGGCGGTCAAAGGAGATTTTCCAAACCGGCAGCAGGTGGTTGATCGGCTGGTACTCGGCATCAAAAGTTTTTTGGACGCTGATGCTTTTGATCTTCGAGATGCTGTCCTGGGTGAAATACCGGGCAAGGTAGGTAGCGTAGAGCCTGTCGCCATCTTTAAGCAAATCGCCGTTATTGGCCGAATAGTATTGGTATGTGCTATCCATACCCATTACCTGGTAATAGGGTTGCCCTTGATAAGCGATCGTACCAAAGTTGATGAACCCCAATACCTTATTCTTATACAGCACCTGTTTAAGCGATAGGGCAGGTTTCACATTCAGCGGTTGCGCTTTGTACACTTCCTTAGCGATAGCAGGCCTGAACCAGTTGGACATAAACGGGTGCGAAAGCCCGCTCAGTGTCCACATTATGACAGGGATAAGGGCCGTTAAGCCCAATATCCTATGCCATTTATAAAAGTTTTGTTTTGCGGTTGCCATTTGTTAATATTTTGCAAATGAATAGCTGACGCCCAATGAGTAAACCCTTGGCGGAGCGGCATTGTAGGTATCGCCGTATTGGTTGCTCACTACGGTAGTAGCATATAACTTATTGGTGAGGTTAAGCACGTTAAACCAAATACCGAAACCTTTCAGTGCGCCATCTTTTACATCGTAACCGGTACGGGCATTAAACAGATCATACCCGGCGTATGATTTGGTATTGGCCGGATTAGTAAAGTACGACCCAATATGCTGCCACTCGCCCGAAATACGAAAGCCATTCAGATAAGCAGGCTTGTAAGTAAGTTCGCTGTTGGCTATCCAGTTTGGGGCGTTGGCCATGCGGTTGCCATTGTATACCAGCACTTTGTTGGTGCCGGTAGCGTAGTTGGCGCGCACTTCGCTGTAATCGCGGTAGGTGTGCCACGCGTTGGTGCCGCTGAAACGGAAAGCCAGTTCTTTAACCGGGGCAAATGCTACCGAATACTCTACGCCACGATGGCGGGTAGCGCCGGCGTTTTGGTTCTGCGTGGTATTATCGGGCAGTAACTGATTAATGATCTCGTTACGGCCTTCCAAGTCATACACAGATAGCTCCAGGTATAACTTTTTATCAAACGCCGCGAACCAGCCGCCGGCCTCATAGTTGTTGAAGGTGGCCTGTTTAAGCGGGGTTAACTGGCGGGCGCTGTACAGGTCGCCGGTTTCGGGCGGTTGGAAACCTACACTGTAATTAGCATATAAGCCCTTGTTGTTACCAAAGTTATAGGTTAAGCCCAGTTTAGGGGCAACAATATTAAAGTCGTTAATTTCCTGCTGTTTGTATTTGCTGCCGCTGGTAATGCCGTTAGTAAAGTTGTAATGGATCCTGTCGTAACGCAAGCCCATCACTATGCGCAGTGCGTCTGTTGGTTTAACTTCATACTGGGTATAAGCGGCGGTATTGAATAATTTGATATGGTAATTGTCGATATACCGGCCGGTATTGGTATAGCCAGTATAAAAGTTATTAGCCACATCTTTTTGTATATCCAGGTACTTGGCATAATAGGAACTTGGGCTGTTATCCAGATAAGCCCCCACAATCAACCGCGAATGCAGGAAATCGAAATCCTGACGGTGTTGGGTCAATAAGCCGATGCTATGGAAGCTTTGGTTGTTTTCCTGCCCGTTCGAGCTCATGTATTTGCCGGTGTTATCGCGCACATCTGAAATAAAATAGCTTGGCAACTGCCCGGTTGAGTTGTTGCGATAAAAGAGCGTGAAAAACGTATTGCTCTTATCGTTCCATTTATGGTCTAAACGGGTATTGGCACGCAGGGCTTTCACTTCGCGATACGTAAAGCGTTGGTTGGCGCCGTACTTTCTGCTGTAAAACTTGGCGCTGTCTAAACTGCCCGGTGTTTGGGTATACAGGTAATTGTAAGCCAAAGAGGTAGTTAAGCGGGTGTTGGCATCAAAATCATAGGTGGTTTTAAAATTACCGCTGCGTTTATCAAAATCGGTATAATCCTGCCATCCGTTACGCTGGCGCGCCAGGTAGCCGCCCACATACAGGCCAAACTTACCGCTGCTGAAACCGCCATCGGCATCCACCCTGCGGTAATGGTAGTTATCGCCCTGTAAAGAAACATTGCCGGCATAACCTGCGGGCGGGCCTTGCGTAATAAAGTTAACGGCACCGCCAATGGCGTTACTGCCATATAACGACGAAGCCGGGCCTTTTATCACTTCAATATCGCGCACGCCGCTCATGTTAATCTCGTAAAGCGAGTTATGGTTAAAAATACCTGTTGGGCGAATGGGCAGTCCATCCTCCATATATAGGTAAAGCGCGTTATAGGTAATAGGCTGACGTATGGCCATAGTGTGCTGCTCGTTACCCAGGTCAACCATGTAAACACCGGTAACTTTGTTTAATAACTGGTAAAGCGCGGTAGCTTTGGTATCATGTATCTGCGTAGCGTTTATCTTGCTGATGGCAATGGGCGCGTCCTGCCTGGCCTGCCTTTCGCGACTGGCCGACACCACTACCTGCTGCAGATCAACAGTAGAAGGTTCCATCATCACCTCAATGGTTTTATTATTAGCCATGTTGATGATCTGCGCAGTAAAGCCGATCATGGCAAACCGAAGGGAAGCAATGTTTTCGGCCTTAACCTCAAATTTACCCTTGTTGTTTGTTGTAGTTAGCACAACGCCGGTAGCGGCATTGCTTATCATTACGCCCTGCAATGGTTCATGTGTGCGGGCGTCGGTAACGGTACCGTGCAGGTTGCCTTGTGCAAAAGAAAATGCACTAACCATACACAGTATTATGTTATATAATAGTGTAGAGAGTTTCATAAAAAAGTGTTACATAGCCTGCGCTAACAGGCATCAAATAGAAAAATACAGTTACGCGCAAATGCACGTAAGCACACTCCGATTTAGGGGTGTGTCAAAAACTGTAACCTGAAAAATGATCTGGACTTTTTTATGCGAGCCGGGGCGGCTGGTAGATATCTTGGATCTGCTGCGGCAGAGCAATGCGATGGTTGGGTACGGGTGTAACCGATAACAGCACCGAGTAAAAAGTAACCCTTTCGGCCTGATTGTAGAAGGCTTCCTGGAAAAGGTTCTTTTGTGCCTGGCGCTCCTCTGTGCTCTTGTTTTCTTCGGCCTGCTTTAATTTCTTCATGAAATAGCATTTGCCGTTACAATGGAGCTGAGGTTTGTTACGGTTTTCGCACAGCTTAGCCGCGATGTAATTGCGGTTCAGCTCAAAGCCCGCGTAAATAAAAAAACGCGAGAAGTTGGCCGATACCAGCGCTACAATCAATAAGTAAGCGGTTATGCGTTGCAACATGGGCGCAAAGGTAAAGTTTAATGACTACATTATTGTACAAAAATGTGTTTTTGCTACTCACATTACGCACAAAAGCCCCGCCGGGTTGGCAGGGCTTTAACATTATAATATGGTAAGAGGTTATTTGGCGCGTTTAATAACAAAGTGCGAGCTGCTGCCACCAAAATCAATATCCATGGCGCATGAATCTGGGTAAGCCTTGCCTTTATGCGGATAATCGGTGCCTGATACGTTCACGCTAAAGGTAAACTCGTCACCTTTTATCTTGCCGTTATCCAGGGCCACCTCGCCCATTGGCGAAACAGCACTACCGGTAAGCTTGTCGCCATCCACCTTAAAATTGTACGAAACATCAATAGAGTTGCCATCCGGTGTGGCAATGGTACCGTTCCATTTTCCGTTAAGGTCAGCAAAAATGGCGGCTGCCATGCAAAACACTACTGTGCAACATAATAAAGCAGTAGTAAAGATCTTTCTTTTCATAATTACTTGTTGTTTTCTGTTCTAAGATAAGGGTTTAATTATATCAAAACATCAACTACAGGTTAATAAAATAATAAAATGTGCAAGGCTGTTTAACACCACTTTGCAAATGCTGTAAAAATGGCTTCTTACAAACTAAACAGCTTAAATAGGAGTTATAAATAAAAAGGCAATTTCGTTATGAATACTGCTGATAAACACTATAAATTCATAAACAGTAGGACTGGGTATGTAATTTTCTATACTTCCTTGAATAAAGATCTCGATAAGGACCAACTACAAGCCGAACTGGAAAAAATTAAAGAGCAGGTAGCTGTTAAAAACGGCCTTTACCACGGTACCGTTTATTGGGAAGAGATAAAGGAAGAAAATTAATTATTTACTGATGAGATAGGCTTTGGATAATACCTGTTCCCTTGTTTTGGTATTGATAAATTTGGGGAGGATGTTTTCCTGCGGATAATCAGTAAAGGTCTGCACTATTTTGAAGGTTGCTCCCTGCTGCCTCAAATAATCAACCGATGCCTGGCTGGCATAAAACAATGCGTAGCCTTGTGGTACAAATCCCTTAAAATCATCAAGGGAAACATATTGTACCGGTTTGTTACTGTAAAACTGGAACGAATTATTGGATAATCTTAAACTGTACAGATCTGTATCCTTGAAATTGCTGTTGGCATAACGTGCAGCCGCTATCTGGGCATTATAAGATGCCAGGAAGGGGAAAAACACAGTATTCATGTAATAGTTGGCGAATAGCGCCATGCAGCACGTCAGCATAAATACACGTAAACTTTGTTCTTTTAACCGGGTGATGATGAGTATAGCTGTTATCCCGAATATGAGCGCGCCTGCAATGAACAGGGCATTGCCCCCCGGCGCGGCCAGTATATGAATGGCGATGACCACCAGCGGTAGGGCTACCATAAATAAGCCTAATACAATATTGCGGTACCGGGTAGCAGCCTTACCAAGCGGCGTAATAGCGTACCGAGCGGTAATAATGGCAAAAAGCGGGAAAATAATGTTGGTATAAAATGGCAACTGGAAGCGCGACAGCGAGAACAATAGCAGCAGCAGCAAGCCGCCGCTAAGCGTATAGTATTCGGGTAGTTTTATTTTGCGTACCAGGTTTTTAAGATTGCTGTACAGGGCATAATAAAACAGCAGGCACCACGGCATAAACGTCCAGATCATGGTGTGAGCGAAGAAAAATATATCGCCGGATTTTTTTTGCCTAATAGGCCCGTTATTTACAAACCGCCCAAACTGGCTGTCCCACAAAAACCAGCGTACGCCGCTCACACCTGTGCGCCCAAATACCACCTTTTCGGGATGCTTATCAAACTGGATGTACAGGGCGTAAAACTCGGGCAGCGTAAATAACAGCGTGAGCAGATAGAGCAGCAGCCATTTCGGCTTTAGCACTTCAAGGTATTTCTTTTGCGCTATCATTTGCCCCAGCAGCGCGCCGTAGATAGCCACTATTACAAATATGCCCTTGGTCATGATAGCGCATGCCGTTAGCAGGGCGGCCAATAAAAGGTGTTTAGCGGTGCCTTTGGTATTATACCGGGCAATATGGTAAATGCTGCCTATTACCAAAGCCATGAGGTAAGGCTCGGCGCGCACATCAATATTAGAGATGATAATGTGCTGGGCCGTCATGAGTATGAGTACCGCTAACGCAGCAATTTCTTTGGTATAGTACCGCCGGGCAAAAAGCGAGGTATAACCTACCCCAAGCATAAAGAACAACAATGCCGGTAACCGGTAGGCCCAAGCGCTCACTCCAAATAATTTAAAGGAAAGTGCCGCCATCCAAAAAGGGAAGTGGGGTTTATCCAGCCAGTCGGTTTGGTAGGTGTATAGCTGCAGCCAGTCGTTCTTTTGCGCCATCAGTTTGGCGATTGAGGCATACAGGCCGGGATCGTCAGCAAAAAAATCGGCGTTGATGCCGGCGAAGTTAACCACCAGTGCCAATACAAAAAGCAGTAGATAAATAGGCCTGCGCTTATCGGTCATTTGCTGCAAATATAGCTACTTGCCTTATTAGAAACGGTGGGCCTTATAAACAAAAAACCCCTGGCGCGTAGTTACACGCCAAGGGCAAAAACTCACAACAATTGTTTTAACCTTTCGGTCTATTCCTAACTGCAATGTGAATTCGTAAAAGCTTATGCATGTTTCATGCCAAAATATAGTGCTTAGATACAAATGGAATAAATTTTAGCGGCATTAGTTTTAAGTCATATCTTTACCCGAAAACTTATTATACCAACATGAAAAGTAAAAACTTATTTAGAGCGGCAACCCTGTGTGTAGTTGCCATGCTGTTCTCGGCATTTGCCTTCGCGCAGGATAAACCTGTGGCCAGCCCACGCGATAGCGTGAGTGCAAAAGTGAACGGTGCAACTATCACTATCAACTATGGCAGCCCTTCTGTAAAAGGCCGTAGCATCTATGGTGCCCTGGTACCTTACGGCCAGGTTTGGCGTGCAGGCGCTAACGAGGCTACCGTGTTTACTACCGATAAAGACATTATGGTTGAAGGTAAAAAGCTCCCTGCCGGAACTTACGGACTGTTTACTATCCCTACCGCCACCACCTGGACCATTATTTTTAACAAAGTGGCTAAACAATGGGGCGCCTATAAGTATGACGAAGCCCAGGATGCCCTGCGCGTTATGGTAAAGCCTGTTAAAGCGCCAATGAGCGAACGTTTGGTTTACAAAATTTACGGCAAAGGCTTTTCGCTTAACTGGGATAAACTTTCGGTACCAGTGCGTATCAAATAAATATTTCTTAGCTTAATAAGATAACCCCGGCATCTGCCGGGGTTTTTTGTTATCATCAAAAACACGAATATATTTACCTTACAAATATGGCGCGGCAATTCACCAAACAGGCATACGTAAAAGCAGGTATAACGGTACTTGTATTGTTTATAGTTAACTACATGGTGTTGTT
Source organism: Mucilaginibacter sp. MD40 (assembly GCF_002288635.1). Taxonomy (GTDB): domain Bacteria; phylum Bacteroidota; class Bacteroidia; order Sphingobacteriales; family Sphingobacteriaceae; genus Mucilaginibacter. Next base: position 1,580,199 of record NZ_NRSW01000001.1, read on the forward strand.
TTTTGCCGACTACCCCCATGCGGTTGAGCGTTATTATGCCAAAGGCTTATACCCGGTGGTTTGCCATATCCTGCATCCTGTTTTTAATTTGGTCGCGTTTAGTGTGGGCGATGTATTGTATATAGCGGTGATCGTCTACCTGCTTTTTATCATCATCAGGCTGGTAAAGCAGCTGTTTAAAAAACAGTTCGCGGCTGCGGGGTTATTGGTACTTAAAATAATTGCAGGGGTTGAAGTTGGGATGCTTGTTTTTTACCTGTTCTGGGGATTAAACTACTTCAGGCCCTCTGCGGCGGAGCGCCTACACCTGGCCGATAGCAGCTACAGTGTTACGGAGCTAAAACAGGTAACCGCTGTACTTATTGATAGCGCTAACGCCACGCGCGGGCGTGTAACCGCTGCGGATATGCGCCAAAGTAACGATACTATTTACCATACCGCGCGTAAAGCCGTTATAGCTTTAGCCAACCGTTCGCCGGAGTTTAAAACCTATCAGCCCGATATAAAGCCGTCGTTGCTTACCCCTTTGCTCAATTACATAGGCACCTCGGGTTATTATAACCCTTTTACCGGCGAAGCGCAGATGAATTACCAGATGCCTCTGTGTAACCGACCCTTTGTGGCTTGCCACGAAATGGCCCACCAAATGGGTTATGGCCCCGAAGATGAGGCCAACTTTGTAGGTTTCCTGGCAGCGCGTTCCGCTGCCGACAGGCTGCTGCGTTACTCGGCCTATAACCTGGCCGTAAGCGAGTTTCTGCGTACCGTACGGTATACCGATACCATAGCTTTTAAGGAATTAAAAAAGCGCCTGTCGCCGCGGGTAATTGCCGATCTAAAGGCCGAAAGGGCCTACTGGCTTTCATACCAAACCCAGCTTAACGCCATTAGCAGCGTGTTTTACGATAACTTCCTAAAAGCGAATAACCAACCACAAGGTCTCGAAACCTACAACCGTATGGTTTTGCTGGTAATGGCCATGTATAAAAAGGAAGGCGTGTAACAGGGTGATATAAAAAATGCGTTCCGTATCTCACCCCGGAACGCACTACAACATCATATCTCAAATAATGTTGATCAACTAAACCTCAGATAACATGTGTTTACCCAAGCTCTTTATATAAAGCCTCTCGGCTAAAATTATAGGAGTAATCCATCTGCCCGGCTACAAAAAATATTCCGTAGCTGGCCGGGAGATTTGGTAGTGTCAAATATACACATTGACCAAAGGACGTTAAAATATATTGTGCATATGACGGTAATAATTGCACAAATGTTACAATAGGCCATATATTTCAATAAAACTTAAAATGCTTACATCGTCCAACAATGTGTCGGTCATGCACATTTGAATGATTGACAAACTATTTGCAGCCGTTATATAACCTTATCTTACTGACTGTTTTTATATACAACAGCCACATTAGCAGTATGTTATTGTATGTTTTAGCAGAAAGGAGATTGAGGACGGAAGGTATTTTAACTGTAATTAGTTATCTTAGCTTTTAAATTTAAACTTTTGAAGAAGGTTGTTGCCGTTTTTTTATTTATTTGCCTGAGTGCCGGTTTGCATGCACAGAGCATTTCTTTTTTTGATCTCACCAACCTTACCAACCTGAGCGAGGGGCAGGCACATACCTACCTGGTACTGGGGGGTGTTTTTAAGCATGAGTATCAGGAGGAGGTAAACGGTAAAAAGCTGGAGCATTTCCGTTCAAGATCAAATAAAGTGGCCCCGCAAACCATTGTGATAGGGCAAAACGAAGTGCAGGCGAACGGCACTGTATTGCGTACGGTTAGTTACACCACGCAGGACCCGCAGGACATTGTTAATTTAATAGCCCAGGCTAAGCGCTCCAGGATGGTGCTTAAATTTCAGGGGCAGGACCAGGATAACAATATCTACAAGTTCGACAATGAGTTTTACGACATTGTTATGCTCATCAGTACCAATAATAACAAAGGCTCGGTACAGGTTACCCAAAAAGAATTTATCGGGTACCAGTAAATAAAAAAGGGCGCCGGTTAAGGGCGCCCTTGTTATTTGTAGGGGATTTATTTACCGATCAGCGCGGGGTCAAACACACTTTTATCAATTTGCTGATTGGCTTTAATATCATGGTAAACCTCGGTTTGCAGCAATTTGTCATTAATATAAAACTTGCATAAAGTTTCGCTCCAGGCACCCTCAACCAGTTTGTGTTCCTCAAAAGTGGCTTCCGTTTTTGTACTGCCATCATATTTAAAATAGCGTACAGCAACCAGTTTGTCTTTATCAACCCAAAGCTGGTTAACGTTTTCATTCGGCTTTGAAGCGCCCAGAACATACACATCCTTGCCTTTCCAGGTAGTTTCATAAAACTTGTCCAGGTCAAAATGCAGCTGGCCAAAATGGTTAAACACCTGGTCTATCGGCCTGAAATACATACCGCCCAAAAAGAATATCAGCTCATTTTCGTCTTTCGCGGCGCGCACTACCTTATTGTTCCTGAATACGTATGATGAGTCGCCCCGGTAAATTACCCCGTTACCGGAATTGTCGCCGCCAAAATCAATGCGCAGCATATCGGGGTACACAATGCGCTCGTACCAGGTATCGGTTTTTACCAATGTATCATTACGGTAGCGCCCGGTGGTTTGTGTAAAGGTGAGCGAACTATGCCATTTGCTGTGGTAGCGGTTGTACATCTTTTTTATTACCTCGGCAGAAGTTAGCTGTTTGGGCGAGGTAAAGCCCCACACAGATAGCAAGGTAATAATAGAGGTAATGATGGATGCGATATGCTTCATGTTCCGGGGAAAATAGCTTAAGAGGTAAGTTCTTCATAAGCGGCAGTAAGGCCGCGTTCAATACCATCGCCTTGCCAGTCGGTTATGCCCGGTATGGCGGTTGAGGCCAGTATCTGTTCTTTTGTTTTGCCTGCCTTAATGCTGCTGTCAACATAGGCTACCAGGCGCTCCATAAAGTTTTGCATGGCTTTAAGGTCGGCCATGGTGCCAACTACCTTTTCTGGGTCAAAGGCATGGCCAAAAACAAATATGGTATCCTTATCAAATTTCTTTTGCGCGGCCTCAAGCGCCAGCGGCCAGTGCTTGCATGATGCGCCCGCGCTGCGGTCAACATAAGGGTAACGGCGGTTAAATACCTGGTCGCCGCAGTGAACAATGTTGGCGTTTTCAAAATGGATAAAGCTATCACCGTTGGTGTGCCCGGCGCCAAAGTAATGGGCGGTAATGTGCTCGTCGCCAACTTTTATCTTCCAGTTATCGGTATAAGTAGTGTCAGGGTATAGCTGTTTGTCATCATTGCCCTGTTTAAGGGCCGCGGCTTTCTGGTTAGTTAACGAGTTTGCATGTGCCGCTACTTTATTTACCAAACCTTTGAATGAGATGTTTCCACTGGTATGGTCGCCGTGGTGATGGGTGTTTATAAGCCATTGAAACGGCTGTGCCGATTTCTTTTTAAGTTCGGCAATCAGGTGGTTGGCCTGTTCTGGGAACTCGGCATCAACACAAACAATGCCCTCTTTGTTCACCATCCAGATGATGGTGCCGCCCTGTTCCGTAAAAATGCCCACGTTGTTGCGCAAGGGAGTAAGCTTATAAGCAGGAGGAGCAAGTATAGCTCCAAGGCCTTTGCTGCCAATTAATGATAATGAGCCTGCGGTAATAGCGGTATTCAATAAAAATTTTCGCCGTTGCATATTGATAATAAATCAGTTAAAGGTAAATGGAAATTTATTTGGTTAATTGGTTTTTGCATTAAGATTGGATTAGAATTGCTGCCATAAACCTTGTTGAAGGTCTGGCGCTTATTCTTAACCCTGGCATTAAACCGTGCAGGGGCGGCAACGGGTGTATAAATTTAACAGATAAATACGGGCTATGCAACAGGCCTTTGTGAATAGTTAAAACCATGAGTGGTGTTATGCGCCCGTCTTTAATAATTATTAACTTTACCGCCCAATGCAGCAACCGCAACCCGATAGCAAAACCCGTTGGCTATACCTGTTTATAGGTTTGGCCGTACTGCTTAATTTTACAGGGCTGTTTATCCCAATATTAGCACCCGATGGTACGCTTTACGCCGTTATTGCCAAAACCATGGCACAGCGTAATGATTTTGTAAACATCATTGTTGACGGTACTGATTGGCTGGATAAGCCACACTTTCCATTTTGGGTAGCTGCGTTATCGTTAAAGCTGTTCGGCATCAGTACCTGGGCCTATAAATTACCCGGTATATTATTTATGCTGGCCGGCGCCTGTTATACTTATCTGTTTGCCCGCAGGCTTTACACTAAGGAAATTGCTTTGTGGAGTGTGCTGGTACTGCTTACGGCCCAGCATATTATACTATCTGATAACGATGTACGTGCCGAGCCTTATTTAACCGCGCTTATTATCGCGTCCGTATATCATTTTTACCGTGCTTACACGGTAAATAATTTTTGGCAGTTACTATTGGGCGCGCTGTTTGCGGGCTGCGCGGTAATGACCAAAGGGATGTTTGCCCTGGTACCTATCGGCGGGGCCATTGCAGGCCACCTGGCCATTACCCGGCAGTGGAAACAGTTATTCCACTGGCGCTGGCTGCTCGCCGTAGTGCTTACCATGTTGTTTATCCTCCCGGAGATCTATTGCCTGTACGTGCAGTTTGATATCCACCCGGAAAAGGTGGTGTTTGGGCATAAGGGAGTGTCGGGTATTCGGTTTTTCTTTTGGGATAGCCAGTTTGGAAGGTTCTTTAATACCGGACCTATCAAAGGCAAAGGCGACCCGTTGTTTTTTATCCATACCACGTTATGGGCGTTTCTGCCCTGGTCGCTGCTGTTATTCGCGGCGGTGTGGCAGTTCATCAGAACAGGGATAAAGCAGGCCACACAGCGTGAGTGGTTTTGCATCAGCGGTAGTTTACTTACCTTCCTGTTATTTTCGGCTTCGAAATTTCAGCTGCCGCATTATCTCAATATCGTTTTCCCTTTTTTCGCCATCATTACCGCTCAGTACTTTATTGGCTTGCGTAATGCGGGTTCGGTGGTTACCTGGCGTAACATACAGGCGTGTTTGGTAGTATTGCTTTTGGCAGCTCTTGGCATATTGCATTATTACTTTAGGCCGGATGCTTTTGAGTGGGACGATGCCGTTACGCTTTTGGTTTGGCTTGGGCTGCTCATCTATATTCCCCTTAATTTCGCCGCTGAGGACTACCGTCAAATGGCCTTCCGTACGCTCATTGTATCTTTTGTGGTAAACCTGTACCTTAACCTGGGTTTTTATCCGTCGTTGTTGAAATACCAGGCCGGGAGCGAGGCTGCCATATGGATCAACCAGCATAACCCGCAGCGTTTGCCGCTGGTGCAAAGCTGGGAATACGCCAATTTCCCGATGGAGTTTTACATCAAGCAGCCTCTAACCATCATCAGTGAGGATGGCAGCGGGAAGATACCTCAAACGCCTTTTATGTTTTACGGGCCCTCCAAAGTTGTGGCATCGTTACAAGCACGGGGCTACCATATAGAGAAACTACAGTCGTTTGAGCGGTATTGGATATCGCGCTTAAAGCCGCAGTTCATCAACCGGGCTACGCGCGGCAGTCTACTTATCCCGATGGAAGTGGTTATTGTACGCTAATTACACCTCACCGCTCATCTGCGGGTCTGATATAGATGGCGCACCTGTTTCCACGCGCCCGGCGTAATGCCTTTCAAAATCCGGAAAGCCTTTCACCGTTATCGTAAAATCGTACCAGTGGTGCTGTTTGCCCAGGTCCAGTTTGATGTTTTGCGGCGCGAAGCTTTCCTGCTGTACGGTCAATTGCTTTTTGCTGGTTTTATAGGCATTATCAGTTATCTCCACGGTTACAGGTGTTGTTGTGCCGTTCAATGAAAAGGTTATTACCAGGTTGCCTGTCAGGCTTTTGCCCAAACGTTCGTAAGAGGGACTGATCACAATACCCGGGTCGCCCGCGTGACCTTTAAATTCACGGAAGAAACCATTGGGGCCATAGGTGCGCAGGTGGTAACGCTTGTTCTCAAAATCGGCCAGCGGCCAGTTATCAATAAGGGTATCGCCTGCTTTTGCGGCGTAGGACCAGGTACGCACGGCTTCCATTTTTCCGGGTTCGATAAAGCTCATGTAATTGCCGGGTGCGTATACATTAAAGGGGGCACCGGCAGCTTTTTTACCAAATACTTCGTTTCCGGCCCTTAAGGTCATTTCAAAGGCTGTCTTATCCTGGTTAAGCCCGCCATCGGCGTAAAGCTCATAGGGCAGGGCGCATGATGGTTTTGTACCGGACTCCTGTTTAGGCAGCATTGCCGAATGGCCGCGGCGCGACTTGATAGCCTCTATATCTTCAGTACTCAGTTTTTTAAAGGTGGGCAGGGCCTTGAATTGCGCCTTGTGGATACCCTCCACAAAGGTGTTTTTATCCAGTGATTTAGGCGATGCTATTTTTTCGCCATGGTATGGGCGAAATACCGATGTGAGGTCGCCGCAAACGGTACGGCGCCAGTTGGTAATATTGCTTTCGGTAACCTTTTTGCCGGTTTTGGCGGCCACAAACTGTTCCAGGAACTGCAGGTTAGAAGTATGGTCGAATACCTCGGAGTTCACATAACCGCCACGGCTCCATGGTGAAGCGATGATCATGGGAACACGGTAGCCCAGGCCAATGGCGCTCTCGCGCTGATAGTTGTTCGGGAATCCCTGGCGGTCCTTTTCCTGTTCGAGGGTAACAAATTCGGCCCGTGTATCAATCCCCTCAGATACCTTGCCGGTACCGGGTTTATGAGAGTGCGGGGCTACAAACGGTGGGATGTGGTCAAAGTAGCCATCGTTTTCGTCATAAGTAACAATAAAGATGGTCTTTTTCCATACCTCAGGGTTTTGCGTCAGGATATCCAGTACTTCAGATACATACCAGGCACCATACCAGGGAGCACCGGGGTGATCCGAAAAATTCTCGGGCGCGGTGATCCATGATACCATTGGCAATTGCCCGCTCTTTACATCCGTACGGAAACTATGCAGCATATCGCCCTTCGGTACCTGCATTTGGCGCCTTGTACCATTGTCATCATAAGTAAGCGTGGTTAAACGGTGGTAATCCGCGTCGCCACGGTTGGTGTTAAAAGCTTTAAGGTGCAGGTTCTGTTCGCGTTTGCTCAGCTTTTCAAAAGCGCCCGGTTCTAAAATGGCTTTGTTATCTTCAATGTCCTTTAGTTCGGCTTTCAGCTGTTTTAGTTGCTTGTTCAAACTTTTTATTGAAGCATCGCCCGCAGGCAGCGCAGCTATTTTTTTATTCAATGCCTCAATTTCGGCAGGCAACACGGCTATGCGCTTTTTTACATATGCTATGTGCTCTTTGTGCAGGCGTACATGGTATTGTTTAAAAAACTCCAGGTTATTATCTGTAAAGTTGCTCAGCCAGGCATCTTCCTCGCCCTCGAAACCCACACCTACCGATAGCTCGTTCTGGTAACATTTCCAGGATATGCCCGCGTCTTCCAGTCGCTCGGGAAAGGTGGTCCAGTCGGAGTGCTCAAAATCTGAGTCCTCGTTCCATACATTAGCGCGTGAGTTTTCGTTTTGTTCCTTACGGATGGTGCCCGTCCACAGGTAGTTACGGTTGGGGGTAGTGCCGGTTAACGATGAGCAAAAATGCTGGTCGCAAATCGTAAAAGCATCAGCCAGAGCGTAGTTAAACGGAAGGTCCTGCCGGGTATGATAGCCCAGGGTAAGCGGCATATCCTTATACTCCGGGTTGCCCGATTCCTTCTCGATGAGCCATTGATCAAACTTGCCATCGTTACGGGCATTCACCTGGTTGCTCCAGCTATGGGGCAGAGAGTTCATCCATGTGGCTTTGGTATCTTTTATATCCAGGTGAAAGGGCGCGTATGTTTCGCCTTTCTCGTTGCTTTGCAGCCAAACCGGGTTTTTATTAGGCAGGTCTATCACGTGCGGGTCGTTAAAGCCGCGCACACCGCGCAGGGTGCCAAAGCAATGGTCAAATGAGCGGTTCTCCTGCATCAGTATCACCACATGCTCCGCATCTTTCCAGGTGCTGCCCGGAGCGGGGTTAATGGCCAGTGCCTTTTGTATAGATGAAGGTAAAATATTGCTTAAACCTGCTGTTCCGGCAAGCAAAGCCGCTTTTTTTATAAAATCTCTGCGCGTATCTGACATGGCTGCTAAGATAAAAAATCATGTTTTAAACACCGGTTAAGCTATGATGACGCTTTTGTATCATTTTTATGATAAACTTAGGTAGTAAAGGTTAAGTTGCTCGCCGGTAGGGGTAGTTATTTCACGCAAAAAATTAAAACCGCAGCGGTTGAGCAAATTTTGTGATCGGGTATTATCCGCGCTGGTAGTAGCGTATAGTCCGCTAAAAGTGTGGTTAGTTTTTACGTTATCCAATACAGCCAGGCAGCTTTCATAAGCCAGGCCCTTGCCTTCATAGTCGGGCAGTATGGCGAAGCCCAGGTCGGGCGCGTCAAGGTAGCTGCGCTGGTACAGTCCGCAAATGCCAATGGGTTGTCCGTTTGCTTTTAGGGTAATGCACCAGGGACCAAAGCCCAGCTCATTGAAAGAGGCTATGGTTTTTTCGATGTAGCCTTCGGCATCGGCCAGGGTTTTTATATTCCTTTCGCCAATGTATTGTTTCCATGATGGCGTGTTAAGCAGTTGGAAAATAAAAGGCGCGTCGCCCAAATCAAGGCGGCGCAGTACCAGGCTGGCAGTAGTGATCATGCTACTAAATTACATAAAATAGCAGCGCTCATTTGTTTTTAAAGCAAACATTTGCTTACTTGTGAACACCAATTATTCCCTATAAATCACCTGATTGCCCATGAAACGTTACTGCCTTCTGCTTGACCTGAAAAACGACGCACAATTGATAGCCGAATACGAAGCCTACCATGAGGCTATTTGGCCAGAGATACATGAAAGCATCACCTCAGAAGGTATTACTAACATGGAAATATACCGGCACGGCACCCGCCTGGTAATGCTGATGGAAACCGACGATAGCTTTAGCTTTGATAAAAAAGGAGCTGCCGATGCCGCGAACCCGAAAGTACAGGAATGGGAAGCCCTGATGTGGAAATACCAGCAGGCTTTACCCGGTGCGCCCGAGGGGGCTAAATGGATGTTGGCAGATAAAATATTTCAACTTTAGGCTATGAGAAAACTCTTACTGACCACCTTTGCAGCCCTATTTGCCTTAACAACCTTTGGGCAGGGCAGCTATACCCCGGCAAAAGAAAACCTGGCGCAGCGGCAAAAGTTCCAGGATATGAAGTTTGGGATGTTTATTCACTGGGGCATTTACAGCATCCTGGGCGATGGCGAGTGGGTAATGCATAACCGCAAGATATCCTATAATAACTATAAGCGCCTGGCCGATTTTTTTAACCCACAGGAGTTTAACGCTAAAGAATGGGTGCAGCTGGCCAAAAAGGCCGGTATGAAGTATATCACTATCACGTCGCGCCACCACGACGGGTTTAGTATGTTTGATACCAAGTTTTCCAATTACAATATAGTGGATGCTACGCCTTACCACAAGGACCCTTTGATGGAGTTGGCCAAAGAATGCCAGAAAGAGGGAATAGAACTGCATTTTTATTATTCGCTGCTGGATTGGGGCAGGGCCGACTATGCCTTTGGCAGCCCCGTTGTGAACGGCAGGCCGGTAAAGGGCGATTGGGAAGGCTACATTAAATTCATGCAAGACCAGCTAACCGAACTAATTACCAGATACCCGGGTGTAAAAGGCATTTGGTTTGATGGAGGCTGGGACCGCAAGGATGCCAACTGGCATTACGATGAAATATACGGGCTCATACACCGGCTTACCCCTGCCATTATGGTAGGTAATAACCACCACCTGGCACCCAAGGAAGGCGAAGACTTCCAGATGTTTGAGAAAGACCTGCCCGGGCAAAACCACACCGGCTTTAGCGGCGAAGCTACCATTGGGCAGCTACCATTGGAAACCTGCGAAACTATTAATAACAGCTGGGGCTTTAACATCAATGATAATGATTACAAGTCAACCAGGCAGATCGTTAGGTACCTGGTAGGGGCGGCGGGCCGTAATGCCAATTTCCTGCTGAACATTGGCCCTATGCCTAATGGTAAGATACAGCCCGAATTTACCGATACACTGGCCAAAGTGGGCCAATGGGTAAAAGCCAACAGCGAAAGTATTTACGATACAAGGGGCAGCTACATACCACCACAGCCCTGGGGTGTGGTTACCGCCAAGGCCAAAACCCTATACGCGCACGTAATGGATGCACCGACCGAAGCTTACGTGTTTATCCCCGGTGTAAAAGAAAAAGTAACCAAAGCTGCCCTTTTAAGCAATGGCGCTTCGCTTAAGTTTAAACAGCAGGCAGAAGGGGTTTTTATATACACCAGCGGCGTAAAGTGGGATGATGCGGACACGGTGATAAAACTTTGGGTACAGTAAATTTTCGCGTGCAAATATTTAACCATGAAATACCTTGTCGTCATACTAATTTTAGCAAGTTACACCAAAGCGTTTTCTCAAAGTCCGAACGCGGAGGACAGCCTTATTTTTGACCACCGCTTCACAAAGTGTGAGCGAAGGTGGGTGGCGTTGGAGAAGAAGCAATCGCCCAATAATTTTTTATATGGGTTTATTTATATTGACAGGGACGCGGGTTTCACCTTTGACCTTAAAGGCTCGTTTAAAATTGAGAATGGCAGGTATATTAATGATACTTCAGCTTTTAAAGGTCAATCGCTTAAGTATCGTATTGAGCCAAACTGGCGTAATGTAGCGCTTATTCCGCAAAGGCATTTTAAAGATCTTAACTTACCTGCCCAGCCTGCATGGATAAGTAATTACTATAGTTTTAAAGATAGTGCCGCTTACTATGGCCGTATCGGCTGGATCTACAATGATCTTAATGAACCAGATACCGCGCTGCACTATCTTAAAATAGCGCATGCTATTGATCCCGACCAAAAAGGGATAAGTTATGAGATGGCTTATGCCTACAATGTGATAGGTGATTACCCTGACGCGGCGGAAATAATGGAGTCAGCATTGGTTAAGGACCCTGGTAATTTAATGTATTATAAAGAACTTGGGTATGCTTACATGAAACAAAAGGATTACGAAAGGGCTACCGAGGCATATTTAAAAGGCTTTAATTTATTCACTGAAGAAGTTTCTGAGATAAAAGGCGAGTTTGCTTTTAACATAGCCAGTATTTACCATGCCCAGGGCAAAGAGCACGTATACAAGATATGGATGATGAAAGCCAAAAAGTTTACGCCCCCAACATCATCTTTCTATCATCAGATTACAGATGCCGGTTTTTAAATCCAACTCTTTGCCCTGCTCTCCTACAACATATGCTTAATTGTTCACCTTAACAGGGATAGGCGTAATGTAATAAAATGCGTTCCGGTCAACGTCGGTTATTTTAACGTCCATTGGTGCTGCCACTTTATTAATGTTCACGTTAATGCTGCCATCCGGGTTAACCGGCAGTGTAACATATTTCTTTGAATCGGCTATGGCGGGAGTAATGGTAGCTTTAAACAGGTTGGCGGTAAGTACCACCGCGATAATAGTGAGGACAATTTTGGTGTAAAGGTCGGTTTTCATGATGTTAATGATTTATGCTTAAACATAGTTAAACATCATGAAAACAAAAAATCCCCTGCCGGTGAAGCAGAGGATTTGGAGCGAAAGACGAGATTCGAACTCGCGACCCCGACCTTGGCAAGGTCGTGCTCTACCAACTGAGCTACTTTCGCGTTGGGGTGGCAAAAGTATAATTTTAGATTTAATAGCAAAAAATTATTTTTAATTTTTTTGGACAACTATTCGTCATATCGAATTTGTTTCGGCACCCGATATACTGAGTAGGTGCTGAGAATTGATGTTGGTCCGCTCAATTGCCGCGGAGGGCTGTTACTTTTTGCTTGATCAAAAAGTAACCAAAAAATCAAGTCAGCAAAGAGGCTTCTTACCCACAAGGCCTTTGCCCTGCAATCAGGCAGAACCACGGGCTGCAATAGATTGTCGCTACTTCGTTCGCACAAGCCTTCGCTTCGGGCAAGTATTGCTATGCCCCTGCCAATTCGCACGCCCCACCATTGTTCTGCCCACTTTCGCCCGAAGCTTTTTTGCTGACGGGGAGAAAGCAGGAAAACAAAATTTTATTAATTCTTAAATTCTGGAAATTCAGGTTCAGACAAATTACACCTAAACCCGATTGCAGCGGATACCGGCCCTGTGCCTAATGCTTGTGCCGTATGAGCGTAAAGCGGGGCTGGCGGATAATAGGAGCAGTACCGTTGCTTTACCTGACAATCTCTGAACTGTTGCCTGCAATTACCATTGCGATGATAACGGACAGCGCAAACCATAAGTAAAAAGTGCCGTCGCCATTTTTTGAACTTCCCCTGATAACGGAAACCAGCAGAAAGATAAAGCCGACAAAATAAGTCATTGCGTTTGTTATAGCTGAGGCTTCGCCTCCGTTCACTATACCGCCCCTTTCAGGGTGTAATTTCATTTGCTCGTTCAGATAAAACGAATTTTTAATAGAGCTATAACATATAAATAGAAAGAACAGATAACATGTTACCGGAATAGGATGTTGTTTAATACTTTTCCAAACGTGTTTCATTTGAGAGTTTATGATTAATACAACAAGAAATTAAATGTAACCCTGCTCGTTCTTTATTAGCTTTTAATACATCCTCCGCTCTCGCTCTCGTATCCCACTCCACCTCAATCAAAAACTTTTTTACCCAAGCCCTTGAAAATCAAAAAATAGTACCTACCTTTGCAGTCCTTAAAATAAGGATAAAACTGTAAAAACAAAAAGCAAAGAATGCCTACTATTCAGCAATTAGTTAGAAAAGGTAGAGTAGCTCTGGAAGACAAGAGTAAGTCTCCAGCGTTGGACAGCTGTCCACAGCGAAGAGGAGTGTGCACACGTGTGTATACCACTACCCCTAAAAAACCAAACTCAGCAATGCGTAAAGTTGCACGTGTGCGCCTTACAAATGGTAAAGAAGTTAACGCCTACATCCCTGGTGAAGGCCACAACTTACAGGAACACTCAATTGTTTTAATCCGTGGTGGTCGTGTTAAAGACTTACCGGGTGTACGTTACCACATCATTCGTGGTGCTTTAGATACATCAGGTGTTGCCGGCCGTAACCAGCGTCGTTCTAAATACGGAACTAAACGCCCTAAACCAGGACAGCCAGCAGCTGCTCCAGCAAAAGGTAAAAAGAAATAATAAGGAGGATAGAAAGCAATGAGAAAGTCAAAACCAAAAAAGAGAATTATCCTTCCTGACCCAAGGTTCAACGATACTTTGGTTACAAGGTTTGTGAATAACATGATGTACGATGGTAAAAAATCTACCGCGTACGCTATATTTTATAATGCAGTTGACATTGTTGAGAAAAAAACCAGCGAAAGCGGTTTAGATACCTGGAAAAAGGCGCTTAACAACGTTATGCCGGCTGTAGAGGTTAAAAGCCGCCGTGTAGGTGGTGCTAACTTCCAGGTGCCTACAGAGGTTCGTCCGGAGCGTAAAATTGCTTTGGGTATGAAATGGTTAATTAGCTATGCACGTAAACGTGGCGAAAAAACCATGATGGAGAAACTGGCAGGCGAGATCATCTCTGCTGCAAAAGGCGAAGGTGCTGCTGTTAAGAAGAAAGAAGATACGCACAAAATGGCTGAGGCTAACAAGGCGTTCTCACACTTCCGTTTCTAAGATTAGATTACACCGATTTAATACTACGATTACACCGATTAGTTAAGATTGCACTTTTATCGGTGTAATTGTTTAGTTGAGTCTGTGAAATCAAAACAAAATTAAAATGTCAAGAGATCTAAAATACACAAGAAATATCGGTATTGCCGCTCACATTGATGCCGGTAAAACCACTACTACAGAGCGTATATTGTACTACGCCGGTGTTAGCCATAAAATTGGCGAGGTACATGAAGGTGCAGCTACAATGGACTGGATGGCGCAGGAGCAGGAGCGTGGTATTACCATTACCTCTGCAGCTACCACTGTAAACTGGAAATACCGTAACCAAAACTATCACATGAACATCATTGATACACCGGGCCACGTGGATTTCACCGTAGAGGTGAACCGCTCGCTGCGTGTATTAGATGGTTTGGTGTTCTTATTCAGCGCGGTTGATGGTGTTGAGCCACAGTCAGAAACTAACTGGCGTTTGGCTAACAACTATAACGTACCACGTATTGGTTTCGTTAACAAAATGGACCGTAGCGGTGCCGATTTCCTTAATGTGGTAAAACAGGTTAAAGAAATGCTGGGCAGCGTTGCTATCCCGTTGCAGTTGCCAATTGGTGCCGAAGACCAGTTCAAAGGCGTGGTTGATCTGATCAACTTCCGCGGTATTGTTTGGAACGAGCACGATAAAGGTATGACCTTTACCGAAGTGCCAATCCCTGATGATATGCTGGATGAAGCAACTGAGTGGAGAGAGAAATTATTAGAAGCGGTAGCTGAGTTTGATGATTCATTAATGGAGAAATTCTTTGATGATCCAACCACTATCACTGAGCGCGAAGTATTAGACGCTTTACGTCAGGCTACATTAGCAGGTAAGATCGTTCCGATGACCTGCGGTTCATCTTTCAAAAACAAAGGTGTACAAACCATGCTTGACTACGTAATGGAATTGATGCCTTCACCTTTGGATTCTAAAGGTGTTGTTGGTACCAACCCTGATAACGGCGAAGAAATATTGGTTAAACCGGATGTTAAAGAGCCATTTGCCGCTTTAGCATTTAAAATTGCTACCGACCCATTTGTAGGTCGCCTTTGCTTTATCCGCGTTTACTCTGGTAACCTGGAAGCTGGTTCATACGTGTACAATATGCGTTCTGAGTCAAAAGAGCGTATCTCCCGTATCTTCCAAATGCACGCTAACAAGCAAAACCCTATCCCTAACGTAGGTGCAGGTGATATTGCTGCGGTAGTAGGCTTTAAAGATATCAAAACCGGTGATACCCTTTGCGATGAGAAAAACAAACTGGTTCTTGAATCAATGGTATTCCCTGAGCCGGTTATCGGTTTAGCGATTGAGCCTAAAACTCAGGCCGACGTTGATAAATTGGGTATGGCTTTAGGTAAACTGGCCGAAGAGGACCCTACCTTCCGTGTACAAACTGACGAAGATACCGGCCAAACCGTAATTAGCGGTATGGGTGAGCTTCACTTAGATATCCTGATGGACCGTCTTAAACGCGAGTTTAAGGTAGAGGTTAACCAGGGTGCTCCGCAGGTTGCTTACAAAGAGGCTATCACAGGTACCGTACAACACCGCGAAACATACAAGAAACAAACTGGTGGTCGTGGTAAGTTCGCTGATATCCAGGTAATTATTTCACCTGCTGATGATGAGAAAGAAGGCTTACAATTTGTTAACGAAATTGTGGGTGGTGCTATCCCTCGCGAGTTTATCCCATCTGTTGAAAAAGGCTTTAAAGCCGCTATGGACAATGGTGTACTGGCAGGCTTCCCGCTTACCAGCTTAAAAGTTCGTTTAATTGATGGTTCATTCCACGCGGTCGATTCAGATGCGCTTTCATTCGAGATCGCTGCACGTTCTGCTTACCGCGAAGCATTGCCAAAATGTAAACCGGTATTGCTGGAGCCGATCATGAAGATCGAGATCCTTACCCCTGAAGAAAACATGGGTGATGTAATCGGTGACATGAACCGTCGTCGTGGCCAGCTGCAAGGTATGGACACCCGTAACGGCTCACAGGTAATTAAAGCAATGGTACCACTTTCTGAGATGTTTGGTTATGTAACCCAGTTACGTACTATCACTTCAGGTCGTGCAACTTCAACCATGGAGTTTGACCATTACGAACCAGCACCACGTAACGTACAGGATGAAGTTGTAGCTAAATCAAAAGGCCGCAAACAAGTTGCTATAGACTAATTGAATTAGTGATGAGTTGATTGGTGATCAGAGATGAATTGCCAATCAACTTTCAAAAACAATAACCCGGGAGGTCATAATAAATAGCTCTTATCACCGCCCATAATTAAAACAAAAATGAGCCAAAGAATCAGGATCAAATTAAAATCGTACGATTACAACTTGGTTGATAAATCAGCTGAGAAGATCGTTAAAACAGTAAAGCCAACAGGCGCTGTAGTTAGCGGACCACTTCCGTTACCAACCGAAAAGAAAATCTTTACTGTATTGCGTTCACCACACGTAAACAAAAAAGCACGTGAGCAATTCCAATTGTGTTCTTACAAACGTTTATTGGATATCTACAGCTCTAACTCAAAAACTGTAGATGCTTTAATGAAGCTTGAATTGCCAAGCGGTGTTGAAGTTGAGATCAAAGTGTGATAGTACCGGAAGATCCGAAAAGAGAATCAAGATTTTAGAATCAAGATAGAAGAGCCACCCAATTTGGGTGGCTCTTTGTTTTGGTAATACTTTTAAGTAAATTTGATTATGAGCACTTATATCATAACCCCAACTGCTGAACAGGAAAAGTTGATAGCCGATTTTTTAGAAGAACAGCATATTTCATTCATTAAGGACGAAGATATGGGGCAGTTACCAAAGCATGTTTTAGATGGAATAGCACAAAGCCAGGCAGAAATAGCTGCGGGAAATTTCATTACACATGAGGAGTTTAAAAAGAAAATAGGTGTAAAATAAATGGCCTATACTTTACGATACGCTCCTACAGCATTAGAAACATTTGATCAAGTATCAAGACAGTTAAGCGAAAGATGGGGAGATGTAGTTGTAGAGAAGTTTAAGCTTAGAACGGTAAAGGTTATTGAAGCAATAAAAGAATCGCCGTTTATTTACCAATCTATAGCGTCAAACTTAAATGTGCGGAAGGCATTTATTCACAGAAACTGCTCATTATTCTATGAGGTTGGAGAAACTACAATAGAAATATTATTCTTTTGGGACAATCGGCAAGAACCAATATTATAAAAGCCATCAGTTAATACTGATGGCTTTTATTTTTATCCGGGTAGAGTTAACTACTTCGATCCTGTACCAAATAGCTCTGCAAGCTTTTCACCTAAATGTTCTTCCATTAAATTTTTCGCTATTATTTTCCCGTCAGGGCCTATCAGCACGTTAGAAGGTATATTACGTACGCTATATTGCAGAGCCGCCAGGTTGTCTCCTCCCTTAAGGTCGGATACTTGTGTCCAAGGCAAATGGTCATCGGCTATGGCTTTAACCCATGCGTCTGGGTGTTTATCTAAAGAAACGCCAAGTACTGTAAAATTTTTATCTTTATACTTATTGTAGGCATTAAGTACATTAGGGTTTTCTTCGCGGCACGGCCCGCACCAGCTTGCCCAAAAATCAATTAATACGTACTTGCCTTTAAAGTCAGACAGTTTAATAGGTTTCCCTTGTGGCGTATTCTGAGTAAAGTCTGAGGCTACATCACCAATTTTATTTATTAAAGTAGCTGCCATAATTAATTTTATTTTTCTGGCTGTTTCACTATTTTTAAGTTGTGGCGAAAGCTTATCTAAGGCGGATGCCACCCTTTTATTTAATAATGGTATACCAGCGGCCTGCCTTAATGCCACTAAACTAATGTAAGAATTGGGATGATGTTCAGCCAGTAGTATACCTGTTGCCTTTATTTCATTTTCATATTGTGTTTCTTTCGCAATTATTTTCGGTATAGTTTTTTCATCGTTCCGCTGAGCCTCACTTAAATTATTAAATTCAGCGTCTAAGACTTTTATTTTATCTTCAATTGGCTTTTGCATTGCTTTCCATTCTAAGATAATTGCATTAATAGGCGAGCCATTGATAATTGCACTTTTAAGCGAGTCGTTACTTGTAAAGCTTAGTTTCCCAGATTCGACATAGAAATCTATTGCGTCTATCTTTTCTCCGGGCTGAGGTTTGTTTGCCAGAGGGTTGATATTACGGTAAAGGTAAGCCAGTACAGGGTGTTGAATTGTACCGGAAAAGCCAAATTTGCCATTATTTACAGTTGAAGAATCAGAGGTGAATTCCCCGGCATTATTTACGTGTATGAGATAAACTTTGTCGGCATTTTTCAGGCCTTTAACATATCCTGTAATGGTAAACTTTTGCTGGGCCATTAACGAGGCAGGTAAAAGGCCTAAGGTTAAAAGGATAAGTTTTTTTGTCATTTAGGTTGGTTGTTTTGTGATGAGATAAATATAAGAATGTTTTTAACAGAAAAGGCTTGCCATTATTTAGCAAGCCTTTTCTGTTTTTATTAAAATATACGCGTAGCATAGATTAACTTATATGCTCGGGCGAACTGTTGGGGTCCATCCAAACAATCTCCCAGTGGTGGCCGTCGAGGTCCTCAAAGCTGTGCTGGTACATAAACCCATAATCAGAAGCGGGGTTAGGTATGGTAGCGCCCGCAGCTTCAGCTTTAGCAACCATTTCGTTAACAGCTTCCCGGCTCTCTGCTGATAATGCTATGGAACATTCTACCGCTTTGTGCGCGTCAATTATTTCCTTGTTGGTAAAAGTTTGAAAAAAGGGCCTTGTTAAAAGCATTACAAAGATATTGTCGCTAATGATCATGCAGGTTGCCTTTTCGTCGGTAAACTTGGGGTTAAAGCTGTAGCCCAGCTTAGTAAAGAATTCTATGGAACGGTTAAGATCATTAACCGCGAGATTTAAAAAGATTTGAGTAGACATTTTCTGAGGTTTTTATTTACCTCAAAGTTAGTGTTGCGCCCTATCACCGCTTATGTACAATCACGACAACTTAACAGGCATAATGCGACTTGCAGGTTTATATCTTGCCGAAATGCGGATGTTCGCTCAAAAAACTGAGCCATACACCTTCCAGTTCATCTACCAATTGCGGCCGTATAGATATGCCGGATGCCTGGGGTGTCCAGGTCTGCACGGCAAGATCGCCCGTTTTGAGGATGTCTAAAGAAAGTATGGGTTCTTTATCTGGATTAAGTAAGGCATCAAACTCAATGTTAATGCGATGGTGTGTGCGGCCTCTGCGTGAAGCCAGAAAGGGTTCTGATGATACATATCCCGAAGCGAAGATGCCTTTAGGTTCAATACCTACGCGTACTACATAGGCGCGGTCACCGGGTTTAATGGACTTATGGCTGACAACACTCCAGTTATCCTCCACCTTTTCGCCAGCGATTAGGCGGGCGATGTCCGTATCAAGATCGGCCCACTCAAACTTATGAGGGTTCCAGCCGAAGAGGTAGGAACCACCTAACCCCCTGAAGGGGGAATTATCGATTGGAGTTAATTTTTTATCTATCATGATCCTGCTCCCCCTTCAGGGGGCTGGGGGGTTACCCCTTACCGGTCAACTCATCCAGTTTATTACGCTCTGTTTGCAACTCACGGGCGAGTTTTTTTTCTTTTTCGTTGGCTTTGGCTTTGTAGTTTTTGTATTCTTCTTCGAGCTCGTTATACAATTTAATGCGATATTTTGCTTCGCGGCTGTGGGCGCCCGAGCGGGCAATAACTACGGCGGCAATAACTCCAAAACCTATTACCAGGCCCCACATAATTAAATTATAGGTGCCTTTATTAATGGGTATGCCCAGCAGGCTCACTTCGTTCACCTTTGCCTGCGAAGCCGCCAGCGACTGATCTTTATTGTTGGATGATTTTTTAAGCGTATCAATAGTTTTAGCCTGGGCGGTTACCGTTTCCTGTGCATCCTTTAATTGTTTACGGGTAGCCTTTAGGGTATCGTTATAGTTTTTTACCAGGGCGCCTACAAGCGGCTGCTGGTAGTTATATATTTTGGTTAGCAGATAGGCATACTGTCCATGCAAACTTTTGTCTACTGGTTTTTGTGGTTGCGGTGTTGTAGCTGCCGGAGGGGTTGCAACCGGTGTTTGCGCGGCAGGTGCCGGCCTTTTATAAGGATTTGGCTTTGCAACAGCATTGGCCTTTTTGGTGGTGTCCTGTGCATGCGCGGCAGTGCCAAGGTTAAACATCAGGGTCAATAACAGTAATATACGCAAGTTAGAAAGCTTCATCTTTAAGGATTTGATTTGAGGATATGATCTATTATGTTCAAACGTAAAAATTTAATTTAAAGTTTCTGTTATCTGCTACCAATAAAATGCCTTTAAATAGCAGATGGTGTACAATTTAAGGTAACATAGCCGCAAAGCGCTATATTAGCCCTTTCAAATTTATGCTATGCAGATAGGAATGATAGGTTTGGGCGATATGGGTAAGCTGTACGCCAAAGCTTTTGCCGCAGCCGGTTATAAGGTGGTGGGTTGCGATATGCCCGCCAATCGCCAGAAACTGGAAGATGAACTTAACCCTTTGGGAATAACCCTGATGGATAACGGCAAGGATGTAGCACGCATAAGCGATCTTATCATCTACTCTGTTGAGGCCGACAAACTGGAGCAGGTAGTTGCCGAATATGGCCCTGCCACTAAATACAATGCTATTGTAGCCGGCCAGACCTCTGTTAAACACCCGGAAATAGCTGTTTTTGAGAAACACCTGCCCGCAGATGCCCGTATCGTTACCTTTCATGCTATGCACGGTGCCGGATTTGAACCCAAAGGGCAGAAATTGATCCTGATACCTCACCGTACCGATAAAACCGGCTATGAAGATATGCTTATCCTTTTTAACGCAGTGGGTAGCGATGTGGTGGAGATGAAAGACTACCACGAGCACGACCAGATCGTAGCTGATACGCAGGCCGTAACGCACGTAGGTTTTGAGAGTATGGGTACGGCATGGAAGTCGGCCGGGTTTTTCCCGTGGGAGAACGCCTCTTATGTGGGTGGGATAGATAATGTAAAAATTCTGACTACCCTGCGTATATTCAGTTATAAGGCCCACGTTTACGCGGGTTTAGCCCTGCTTAACCCTTATGCTAAACAACAAGTAAGGCAGTACGCCATGTCGGAGTCCGAGTTGTTTAAGCTCATGATAAAAGAGGAGGCCACGGAATTCAGGCAGCGCCTTTACAAGGCCCGCGATTTTGTTTTCCATGAGAGCCGTAAGCCTATTATGCTGAATGATGCCGTGATGCGCGAGTTTTCATTAGCGGATAAAGAACACAAGCAAAAGCCAAACTCACACTTAAGTATATTAAGTATGGTTGATGCCTGGTACCATTTGGGTGTTAACCCTTATGATAACCTCATTTGCCAGACACCACCTTTCCGTTTACGTTTAGGTATAGCGGAATATTTGTTTAAGAACGAAGAACTGCTGGAAGAGTCGATAGAAACGGCCCTGTATGATAAAACCATCCGGGGCGACGATCTGGAATTTCATTCTGCGGTGCGGGAGTGGAGTTCTATTATTGGTTACGGCGATATGGAAGGCTACAAAAAGCACTTTAACGAAGTTCAGTCTTTCTTTACCGGCAGGCTGGAGGAGGGTAACCGCCAAAGCGCGGAACTGATTAAGCGGCTGATGCAGGCTTAATATTCGGTTAGCGAGAGTAAAGATAGGAGAGCTTATTCGGCATCCTCAAGTGTTCCCCACTCGCTTCGCAGATCGTTTATCTTATTGGTAGTGCTGTATATCTGTTGCCGGTATTTGGTTTTGTTGTCTTCTTTAAATTCAAGATAAAGTAATCTGTATACCTGCTGTTCAAGATCGATGATCTTTGATTTGATCAGGGCTATTTTATGCTGCTTCTCCGGCAGCCTGAGCTTGCCTATATTTTTGCCTACCCGGCCCAGTGTATCTACCTTTAGCATACTTTTAGTGCTGAGCAGTTGTAAACGCTGCTGGCGATTCAGGCTGTCTGTATAGTAAAAATCCTGGTTCAGTTCGTTGGTGAGCCGTTGGGTTTGCGCGCCAAGTTCGCTTAGTTCTTTAAGCTGGTACACAGGTGCTGCCATAATGCAAAGCGCGGTTGCCAAAATGGTAAAAGCTTTGGCCGAGATGGTTGCTGTTACGGTCTTTTGGTATTTTAAGCCGAGGTAAGCCAGCCAGCCAAAGGCATAGCCGGACAAGAGCCCTCCAAAGTGAGCGGCATGGTCAACCTGCCTGCCAATAGGGATAATGCTGTACGCCACAAAAATAGCCGTACTGATGAGTAAGGCTCTTTTAGCAATAGCTTCATAAAAATCTGTGCTCAGGAGGGCAAGCAATATCCCAAACAAGCCAAATATAGCGCCTGAGGCACCTGCCATTACACCGCTATGGTTCCATACAACCGATGTAACGCTGGCACAAATACCCGTTAGCAGGTATAAGATTAAATAGTTCCACTTACCCAGTTTGCTCTCCAGCAATGAGCCTATGTAGATAAGCACCAGCATATTACCGGCAATATGCAGCAGCGAGAAATGTAAAAAAGTACCCGTTATTAAACGCCATACCTGGCCGCTAAGTACCTGTGTGCGGTTGTTAAAACCCAGTGAAAGATAAATATCTTCCATGTTTAAGGTTTGCAGCGCATCGGCATGGCCGTTTTGTTTGGATAGCATGGCAATGGCTACCACACGGCCAATCATAATGGCCCATGTTATAAAAAATATGGCAATGTTTAACAGTACCAGTACAGGCGTTACCGTGTAGCCGGGTGCCGGTTTAAATACCGACAAAAAGCCTTTAAGCTTTTCTTTGTAACCTAAAGGCGGGTTATCCAGCCTGATAAACTGATTATCGGGTATGCTGTCGATCAGCTCCTGTGTGCTCGTTTGCAGGTTGTCCTTTAAATGGAATTCCACGTAGCTGATTTCATTATACAGCAGTTCCAGGTTTTTTGCGTTCTTATCGTAGTCGGTAAAAAAGAATTGATAACCCACGCACTCGCTCTTTATTAGCGCGTTGTTACCTACTATCCTAACTGATATTTCTTCGGCGTATGATTGCCATGAAAGTTTAGTGTAGCCGATAATACCATCACGATCAAAATATCCCACACGCCAGTTAAGGTTATTAAAAGCGTGATAAAGCAGGGTCAAATAATGGTCGGGGTTGTAATCGTTAAGTGGAATAACAGCGGTTTTACGCGGAGAAATGCCCCATGCCATAGTTTGAAGTTTAGGTATTTTTAGTTATGATATTAAATAAGTGGTATAAAGCAATCAAGTAAATATAATGATCCGTTCGCCGCTACCGTATATTGATCAGGTAAATTTCCTTTTTGTCGGGCATCACAAACCTTGCGTCGTCACCAGTATTGTAAAAAGGTTCTGCCAGGGCTATATCTGCCGACTTAAATGATTTGCCGAGAAGCTGCTCAGCATCGTTAAGGCTGTAGAGTGTACCTTTGATGTTGAATACAAAGCCATAATCGGACTGTGCCAGTTCCTTAAACTTAACATTTTCTTTCGGGGTCAAAAAACTAATCGGAATTTGGTATTGTACACGCACCGGTTTGCCGTCTTGCATGCCCGGTGACCAGGTGTCTAACGACTCTATCACTTTTACCGCTTCAGATTCGCATCCTGCCCCAATACAGTTAACAGGCGTCACCTCCCTTACCACACCCTGTTTATCAATAACAAAACTGATAATAATACGGCCATTAATACCAATGAGTTTGGCGACCTCGGGGTATTTTAAATTCTGAGTGATATGCCTGCCAATGGCTTCTACACCGCCAGGGTAGGCGGGTACTTTTTCAATGGCCTTAAAAATGATAACTTTCTTGTTTTGCGTGCTGTCCTGGGCCTGGCTAAACATAACAGAAAGCGCGAGAAATAGCGCTAAGGATAAGATCGGTTTCATGGTGCTAAAAATAAAAAAAATTCCTCCGTTAACAGCAATTCGCTTTTACTTGGTACAGGGCTTTTGGGAGGTGGGGCCGCGAGTGTAGTTTAGCACTGAACATCAATCAAATAAATATGAAAAAATAATTCACTAACTATTTGAGAGTTAATACAAAATTTCTATCTTTGCCGTCCCTTAACAGGGGCAAATATGCCTTGAACGAAGCCCTACTGCTTCGATGGGCACAAATAAAATAAATAAAATGTCAGGAATTATTGGTAAAAAAGTAGGAATGACCAGCATTTTCGACGAAACGGGCAAGAATATTCCTTGTACTGTAATCGAAGCTGGCCCTTGCGTAGTAACCCAGGTAAAATCTGTAGAAACAGACGGTTACGCCGCTGTACAATTAGCGTACGGCGAGAAAAAAGAGAAGAACACTTCTGCTCCCCTTAAAGGCCATTTTGAAAAAGCCGGCACTACTCCAAAACGTAAACTTGTTGAATTTAAAACATTCGAAGACGAGAAAGCTCTTGGTGACACTGTCACCGTTGAGATCTTTTCAGCAGGTGATTTTGTTGATGTAGTTGGTACTTCAAAAGGTAAAGGTTTTCAGGGTGTTGTAAAACGCCACGGTTTTGGTGGTGTAGGTATGCAAACACACGGTCAGCACAACCGTTTACGCGCTCCGGGTTCACTGGGTGCGTCATCATGGCCATCACGCGTATTTAAAGGTATGCGCATGGCAGGCCAAACAGGTAACGCTCGTGTTAAAGTACAAAACTTACAAGTAGTTAAAGTTTTTGCTGAGCAAAACCTAATAGTAGTTAAAGGTTCCGTACCTGGAGCTAAAGGTTCATTCGTAATAGTGGATAAGTAAGATGGAAGTTAACGTATTAAACGTATCAGGTAAAGAAACAGGTGCCAAGGTGCAGCTTCCTGAGTCCGTATTCGGTGTTGAGCCAAACGATCATGCGATTTACTTAGATGTAAAGCAGTTCTTAGCAAACCAGCGCCAGGGTACGCACAAAGCAAAACAACGTAATGAAATTGCCGGTTCAACCCGCAAATTACATAAACAAAAAGGTACAGGTGGTGCACGTGCAGGTAGCATCAAATCACCTCTGTTTAACGGTGGTGGCCGTGTATTTGGCCCGCAACCGCGCGACTATAGCTTTAAATTGAACAAAAAATTAAAAGCTTTAGCACGTAAATCAGCTTTAACTTACAAAGCACAGGATAGCAATATTGTGGTTTTGGAAGATTTTAATTTTGACTCTGTTAAAACTAAAAACTATGTTAAGCTAGTAGAGGACCTTAACCTTACCAATGAGAAAACTTTATTGGTATTACCTGCCGCAAATAACAATGTGTATTTATCAAGCAGAAACCTGAAAAGAGCAAAGGTTGTTACTGCCGACCAGTTAAACACTTATGACGTGTTAAACGCAGGCAAACTTTTGTTAACAACCGGTTCTGTAAAAACTTTGGAGGAAGCATTCGCTAAGTAATTATGGAAATTTTAAAGAAACCACTACTTACTGAAAAGGTAACTCAATTAACTGAGAAGCTTAACCGTTATGCATTCAAAGTTGATCACAGAGCTAACAAAATTCAGATCAAAAGCGCAATTGAGGCTATGTACGGTGTTAACATCACAGCTGTAAACACTATGAAATATGTAGGTAAACTCAAAACCCGCAACACAAAAGCAGGTGCAGTACAAGGCCGCTCTGCTACTTACAAAAAAGCCATCATTACACTGAAGGATGGTGAAACAATTGATTTTTACAGCAATATATAATAAGACATGGCAGTAAAGAGATTTAGACCGGTTACACCGGGTACCCGCTTCAGGATCGATGTATCTAACTCAGATATTACAACAAACGTTCCTGAAAAGTCTTTAGTTGTTGCTAACAATAAAAGATCAGGCGGCCGTAACCATAGCGGTAAAATGACTATGCGCTACCTTGGTGGTGGCCATAAACAAGCATACAGGTTAATTGATTTCAAACGTAACAAGTTTGATATTCCTGCAAAAGTTGCAACAATTGAGTACGATCCAAACCGTTCAGCACGTATAGCACTGCTACACTACGCTGATGGTGAAAAACGCTACATGATTGCACCAGAAGGTTTAACAGTTGGTATGACTGTAGTATCTGGCGAAGGTGTTGCTCCGGAGGTTGGTAATACCATGCCTTTGAAAAACATTCCACTGGGTTCTATCATCCACAACATTGAGCTTAACCCTGGTCAGGGTGGTACTATCGCACGTAGTGCAGGTACTTACGCGCAATTATCAGCACGTGATGGCAAATACGCTATCATCAAATTGCCTTCAGGCGAAACACGTATGATCTTGTCAACTTGTTTGGCAACTATCGGTACCGTGTCAAACGGCGAAAAGGCTAACGCGGTGTTAGGTAAAGCCGGCCGTAAACGTTGGTTAGGCCGTCGCCCTCGCGTTCGTGGTGTTGCTATGAACCCGGTAGATCACCCTATGGGTGGTGGTGAAGGCCGTGCATCTGGTGGTCACCCACGTTCACGCAAAGGTTTATTAGCTAAAGGCTACAAAACCCGCGACAAGAAAAAAGGATCAGATCGTTACATCATTGAAAGAAGGAAGAAATAACAATGGCACGTTCAATTAAAAAAGGACCTTACATTGATCATAACCTGGACAAAAAAGTCCTGGTATTAAATGAATCAAATAAAAAATCGGTTGTAAAAACATGGTCACGTCGTAGCATGATTTCTCCTGATTTCGTTGGTCATACATTCGCAGTACACAACGGTAACAAGTTTATCCCTGTGTATGTAACAGAAAACATGGTGGGTCACAAGCTGGGAGAGTTTGCCCCAACCCGTACATTCCGTGGTCACGCAGAAAAGAAAAAATAACACGCAATGGAAGCAACAACAAAAATTAAAAAGTCTGTACTGATCAGGCAACAAAAAGAAGCTGCAAAAGCTCAAACAGGTGGCGCTTCTGTTGCAAAGTTACAGGACTGCCCAACCTCGCCACGTAAAATGCGCCTGGTTGTTGACCTGGTTCGTGGTGTAGAAGTTAACAAAGCTTTAAGCATCTTAAAATTTACTAACAAGGAAGCTGCAATACGCGTAGAGAAGCTTTTGTTATCAGCTATCAAAAACTGGGAAGCTAAAAACGAAGGTGTACGTTTAGAAGATACTACTCTTTATGTAAAAGAGGTATCAGTAGGCGGTGGCCGTCAGTTAAAAAGACTGCGCCCTGCACCACAAGGTAGAGGTTTCCGTATCCGCAAACGCTCTAACCACGTAACGCTTGTAGTGGATAGTAAAAACGATAACAACTAATTTAAGATGGGACAAAAAGCACATCCAATAGGTAACAGGTTAGGCATTATCCGTGGTTGGGATTCTAATTGGTTCGGTGGAAATAACTACTCCGATAAATTAGTTGAAGACGAAAAAATCCGCAAATACTTATCAGCCCGTATCAATAAAGGCGGCGTTTCTAAAGTAGTTATTGAACGTACTTTAAAACGCATCACTGTAACTATCCACACTGCCCGTCCGGGTATCGTGATCGGTAAAGGTGGCCAGGAGGTTGATAAGATCAAAGAAGAGTTAAAGAAATTAACAAAAAAAGATGTTCAGATCAACATCTTCGAGATCAAACGTCCTGAGCTTGACGCTCAGTTAGTTGCCGAAGGTATTGCTAAACAACTTGAAGCACGTATCTCTTTCCGTCGTGCCATGAAAACTACAATAGCTTCAACCATGAGAATGGGTGCTGAAGGTATTAAAGTAATGACATCAGGCCGCTTAGGTGGTGCTGAGATGGCCCGTACCGAACAATATAAAGAAGGAAGGATTCCGTTACATACCTTCCGCGCTGATATTGATTACGCTTTGGCAGAAGCATTAACTACTTATGGTAAAATAGGTGTTAAAGTATGGATCTGCAAAGGCGAGGTATACGGAAAACGCGACTTGTCTCCGAACATCGGCAGCACAAGCAACCCAAGTGGTAAAGGTGGACGCCCTGAAGGCGCAGCAGGCTTTGGTGGCCGCGACAATGCTCGTGGTGGCGAAAGAGGCGGCGAACGCAGAGGTGACCGCAAACCAGGCGGCGACCGCAGAGGCGGTGGCCAGGGTGGTAACCGTGGTGGACAAGGCGGAAATCGCCCGGGTGGTCCAAGGAGATAATTTCATTAACAGAAGTAGAATGCATATCCGTGAGGATATAAAAGCTTAACAAAATGCTACAGCCAAAAAGAACTAAGTTCAGAAAGATGCAAAAAGGCAGAATGAAAGGTTTAGCCACCCGTGGCGCCGATCTTTCATTCGGATCTTTCGGTATAAAATCACTCGAAGCGGCATGGATCACCAGCCGCCAGATCGAGGCTGCACGTATTGCTGTTACACGTTACATGAAACGTGAAGGCCAGGTTTGGATCAGGATCTTCCCTGACAAGCCTGTAACCAAAAAACCAGCAGAGGTACGTATGGGTAAAGGTAAGGGTGCCCCTGAATATTGGGTTGCCGTTGTACGCCCGGGCCGCATGATTTTTGAAGCCGAAGGTGTGCCTTTGGAAGTTGCTAAAGAGGCATTACGCCTTGCAGCACAAAAATTACCGGTGCAAACCAGATTTGTAACACGTAGAGATTACGTAGAAGCGTAAACAGTAGGTTGAAAAGTTGTAAATGTTAAAGGTTGTAAAGAGTTGATTGCAGCCATTAGGTAACACTAAAACATTTGAACTTTTAAACATTACAACAACTAATTAAAGAAAAATGAAGAACTCAGAAATTATAGAGCTTTCAACCGAAGAGTTAGCAGCGAAACTGGGCGAAGAGAAACAAACTCTTACCAAGCTTAAATTCGCTCATGCGGTTTCAGCTATCGAGAACCCTTCACGTATTACTAAAGTACGTAAAGACATAGCTCGTTTAACTACTGAATTAACAAAACGCAAAGCGGCGGCAGCCACTGCTAAAAATTAATTTTAAGCGTCGGAAAAAATGGAAAGAAATTTAAGAAAAACACGTACCGGCCTGGTAGTTAGCAATAAGATGGAGAAATCTATCGTGGTTGCTGTAGAGCGTAAGGTGAAACACCCTATCTACGGTAAATTCGTGAAGAAAACTACCAAATTTATGGCTCATGACGAAGCAAATACCTGTGGTATAGGCGATACCGTATTGATTATGGAAACCCGCCCGCTGAGCAAAAACAAAAACTGGAGGTTAGTTCAAATTATAGAGAGGGCTAAATAACATGGTACAACAGGAATCAAGATTAAATGTAGCTGATAACAGCGGTGCTAAAGAAGTTTTAGTGATCCGCGTATTAGGTGGTACCGGTAAAAGATATGCCTCTATTGGTGATAAGATAGTGGTTACCGTAAAAAGCGCTTTACCATCAGGTAACGTTAAAAAAGGTACAGTATCTAAAGCCGTAGTAGTAAGAACAAAGAAAGAGATCCGCAGGAAAGATGGTTCTTACATCCGCTTTGACGATAACGCAGCAGTTTTGTTAAACAACCAGGATGAGCCAAGAGGTACACGTATTTTTGGCCCAGTTGCAAGAGAACTGCGTGAGAAACAGTTTATGAAAATTGTATCATTAGCACCGGAGGTATTGTAATATGGAAAGCAAAAAGAACACAAAGCCAGCCAAATTAAAGATCCGTAAAGGTGATTTGGTACAGGTAATAGCCGGTGATGCTAAAGGCTCACAAGGTAAGGTAACTGAGGTTATCATTGACAAAAACAGGGCAGTGGTTGAAGGTGTGAACATGATTTCAAAACACACTAAACCAAATGCAGCCAACCCTAACGGCGGAATTGTAAAGCAGGAAGCTGCTATACACATTTCAAACCTGGCGCTGGTTGAGCCTAAAACAGGTAAACCAACCCGCGTTGGCCGTAAAGTAACCGATGCCGGCAAAATAGTAAGGGTATCAAAAAAATCAGGGGAGGAAATTAAGTAATGACTTACGTACCAAGATTAAAATCAAAGTATAAAGATGAGATCCGCACCGCGCTGAAAGATAAATTTCAGTACAAAAGCGTAATGCAGGTTCCTAAACTGGAGAAAATTGCCATTAACCAGGGTGTTGGCGGTGCTTCTACGGATAAAAAATTGATCGAGAACACCATTAACGAGCTAACCACCATTACCGGTCAGCAGGCAGTTGCTTCCAAATCAAAAAAGGATATCTCTAACTTTAAATTACGTAAAGGTATGCCAATTGGTGTACGCGTTACTTTACGTGATAACACCATGTATGAGTTCCTTGATCGTTTAATTGCTGTTGCTTTGCCACGTATCCGTGACTTCAAAGGTATTAACGATAAAGGTTTTGATGGCCGCGGTAACTACACTTTAGGTATATCAGAGCAGATCATCTTCCCGGAGATCAACATTGACAAGATCAACAAGATCCAGGGTATGGATATCACCTTTGTAACCTCTGCTACCAACGATGTTGAAGCATTGGAGTTACTTAAACAATTTGGATTACCATTTAAAAATCAAAATAGCAATGGCTAAAGAAGGCGTAAAGGCTCGTGAAGTAAAGCGTGCCAAATTAGTAGCAAAATTTGCTGAAAAAAGAGCAGCGTTAAAAGCAGCCGGTGATTACGAAGCATTAGACAAACTGCCTAAAGCAGCTTCTCCGGTAAAACTGCACAACCGTTGCAAATTAACCGGCCGCCCTCGTGGTTATATGCGCCAGTTTGGTATTTCGCGTGTTACATTCCGCGAAATGGCCTTAGCTGGTAAAATACCGGGAGTTAAAAAAGCAAGCTGGTAATAAAACTTAAAGGTGAGAGGTGAAAGGCCAAAGGTTAATAAAAGCCTTTTACCTTTAGCCTTTCACCTTATACCTACAATACGGGTCTTAAAAAGTTATTCAAAACATACCATAATATGTTTTGAATTTTTTTGTATTTTTGCGGCTCGAATTTTTTTTACGAATCAACCGGTAGAAGGTCGGCGGGGATGTTACCCGGAGGAAACCACTACCATAATCAATAATAATGAATACAGATCCAATCGCAGATTATCTTACAAGAGTAAGGAATGCTATTAAAGCCAACCACCGGGTTGTTGAAATTCCTGCATCAAATCTGAAAAAGGAAATCACTAAAGTGCTTTTCGAAAAAGGTTACATTGCTAACTACAAGTTTGAGGAAAATGGCCCGCAAGGAACCATTAAAGTGGCGTTGAAATACCACCCGATAACTAAAGTTCCTGCTATCCGCAGCATTAACCGTATCAGTAAACCAGGTTTGAGGAAATACGCCGGTATGGACACCATGCCACGTGTATTAAATGGTTTAGGTATCGCTATCCTTTCAACTTCTAAAGGTGTAATGACCGATAAAGAAGCACGTCAGCAAAACGTGGGGGGCGAAGTTTTATGCTACGTTTATTAAATAGGAGGAAATTAGAAAATGTCAAGAGTAGGAAAAGCACCTATAGCACTTGCCGGCGGCGTAACAGTTAGCGTATCAGCAGATAACGTAGTAACCGTTAAAGGCCCTAAAGGCGAGTTGCATCAGGCAGTTGATAGAGATATCACTATCGAGCAAGAAGGCGACCAGTTATTGGTTAAACGCCCTTCAGACCAAAAGCGCCACAAAGCCTTACACGGTTTATACCGCGCGCTTTTAAATAACATGGTAGTTGGTGTTACCACCGGTTACAAAATTGAGCAGGAGTTAGTAGGTGTGGGTTACCGCGCAACTAACCAAGGCAATACATTAGACTTAGTGTTGGGTTTCTCTCACCACTATGTATTTGAACTACCAAAAGAAATTAAAGTTACAACCACTGCTGAGAAGGGTAAAAACCCAACCATCATCCTGGAATCTAACGATAAACAACTGATTGGCCAGGTAGCGGCGAAAATACGCTCGTTACGTAAGCCAGAGCCTTACAAAGGTAAAGGTATCAAGTTCGTTGGCGAAGTATTAAGAAGAAAAGCAGGTAAATCAGCATCTAAAAAATAATCGTCATGAAATTATCAAGAAGAGACAGAATTAAAAAAGGTATCAGAAAACGCCTTTCTGGTTCAGCAGCACGCCCACGTTTATCTGTATTCAGAAGCAACAAAGGCATCTACGCACAAATTATTGACGATGTAACAGGTAAAACCTTAGTATCGGCTTCATCTTTATCAAAAGAGTTTACAGCCAATGGTACAAAGTCAGACCAATCAGTAGCAGTAGGTAAGTTAGTAGCTGAAAAAGCTAAAGCTGCCGGCATCACTGATGTAGTGTTTGACAGGAATGGTTACCTGTACCACGGCCGTATCAAATCACTGGCTGAAGGTGCACGTGAAGGTGGTTTAAACTTTTAATAAGAAAGAGAAATGTCAACAATCAACATAAAAAGAGTAAAATCAAGCGAGATCGAATTAAAAGACCGCTTGGTAAGCATACAGCGTGTTGCCAAAGTAACCAAAGGTGGCCGTACTTTCAGCTTCTCTGCCATTGTGGTAGTAGGTGATGAGAACGGTGTAGTAGGTTACGGCTTGGGTAAAGCTAAAGAGGTAACTGAAGCTATTGCTAAAGGTATTGATGATGCTAAAAAGAACCTGGTAAAGGTTCCTATCATCAACAGCACTATCCCTCATGATCAGATCGGTAAATTCAGCGGTGGTTTCGTTTATATTAAACCAGCTGCTAACGGTACCGGTGTTATTGCCGGTGGTGCGATGCGTGCTGTATTAGAAAGTGCAGGTGTACACAACGTATTGGCAAAATCTAAAGGTTCATCAAACCCGCACAACGTGGTTAAGGCAACCGTATCGGCTTTGGCTCAACTGCGCGACGCGCACACTGTAGCTCAGCAGCGCGGTATTAGTTTAGGTAAAGTGTTTAACGGATAATCAGTTATGTCGAAAATTAAAATAACTCAGATCAAGAGCGTTATCGACAGAAGCGAGCGCCAGAAAAAAACGGTTGAGGCCCTGGGCCTTAAGAGAATTAACCACAGTGTGGAAGTTGAGGCTACTGCAGCTATTATAGGTATGGTTAGAAAAGTTAACCACCTTGTAGCGGTAGAAAATATCTAATATCATGAATTTAAGTAATCTGAAACCTGCAGAAGGTTCTACCAAAAATAGGAAAAGAATTGGCCGTGGTACCGGTTCGGGCCGTGGCGGTACATCAACCCGTGGCCATAAAGGTGCCGGTTCACGTTCAGGTACATCTACTAAAGTAGGTTTTGAAGGTGGCCAGATGCCATTACAGCGCCGTGTACCTAAGGTTGGTTTTAAAAACCCTAACCGTGTAGAGTATGTTGGTGTAAATCTTGACGTGCTGCAAGCATTAACTGAAAAATTCTCTTTATCTTCAGTTGATTTTGATACGCTGAAACAACATGGTTTGGTGTCACGTAACGACGTAGTGAAAATCCTGGGTCGTGGTGAGTTAAAAGCCAAATTAGAGGTTAAGGCACATGCATTTACCGCTACTGCTCAAAAAGCAATTGAAGCAGCAGGTGGTACCATCGTTAAGTTGTAATTTCAATGAAGAAATTTTTCACCACATTATCCAACATCTGGAAAATTGAGGACCTAAGAGTGCGTATCATCAACACACTCTTATTTCTTCTGATCTATCGTGTTGGTTCATTTATAGTGTTGCCGGGTGTAAACGCGGCATCGCTTAATACATCACAAGCTAAAGAAGGCCTTGTAGGTTTGCTTAACATGTTTGCTGGAGGTTCGTTTGCGCGTTCCTCTATTTTCGCGTTAGGTGTAATGCCATATATCTCGGCCTCTATCGTGGTGCAATTGTTAGGTATTGCGGTACCTTACTTTATTAAATTACAAAAAGAGGGTGAAAGCGGACGTAACAAAATTAACCAGTGGACACGCTACCTAACCATCATTATCACAGCGGCACAGGCTATCGGTTACCTTAAATCACAGGTAAGCGCTGATGCTATGCTCATTTCAAACCCATACTTTACCATCTTAAATACCTGCGTTTTAACTGCCGGTACTTTATTTGTAATGTGGTTGGGTGAGAAAATAACTGATAAAGGTATAGGTAACGGTATATCGCTCATCATCATGGTGGGTATTATCGCGCAGTTGCCAAACGCGTTTGTGGTGGAGTTTGATTCGCGTACAACAGGTGCAGGCGGTTTAATTACCTTCATTGTTGAGATCGTAGCGCTGCTGGGTGTTATTATGTTCACTATCCTGATTGTGCAGGGTACACGTAAAATAGCTGTGCAATATGCAAAGCGTATTGTTGGCAATAAACAATATGGCGGCGTTCGCCAGTATATACCTTTAAAGGTAAATGCTGCGGGTGTTATGCCTATCATTTTCGCCCAGGCGTTAATGTTTATACCGGCAACTATTTCACAGTTTTTCCCTAAAGCGAGTTCAAGCGGTATTCTTATCGCTTTATCAAACTACAACTCTTGGGAGCATAACGTGGTATTCGCGATATTGATCATCCTGTTCACTTATTTTTATACCGCTATCACTATCAACCCTAAGCAAATGTCTGATGACATGAAAAAGAATGGTGGCTTTATACCGGGCGTAGCGCCTGGTAACCCAACTACCAGCTTTATTGATGATGTTATCTCTAAGATCACGTTGCCGGGTTCTATCTTTCTTGCTATAGTAGCCATTATACCGGCACTTGCAAGTATGGTAGGTGTAAGCAGTTTATTCGCGAGGTTCTTCGGTGGTACGTCACTTATCATTCTGGTAGGTGTAGTGCTTGATACCCTTCAGCAAGTTGAGAGTCACCTGTTAATGCGCCATTACGATGGTTTAATGAAAACAGGCAGGATCAAAGGTCGCACAAGCGTTCCGGCTGCATCGGGAGCAACCCCGCCAGTTATTTAATATTTTACATGTCAAAGATCCATTATAAGTCTGTCGAAGAGATAGAACTCATAAGAGAAAGTTCTTTACTTGTTTCAAAAACACTCGGGGAGGTAGCCAAGGTTATTGCCCCGGGTGTTACTACTTTAGAGCTGAACACACTTGCCGAAACGTTTATACGTGATAATGGCGGCGTGCCTGCTTTTCTTAATTATAACGGCTTCCCTTATTCATTATGTATTTCGCTTAACGACCAGGTGGTGCATGGTTTCCCAGGAAAGCATGTATTGGTTGATGGTGATATCGTATCGGTTGATTGCGGCGTGATATTGAATAAATATTATGGCGACTCAGCTTATACCTTTCCCATTGGTGAAATTGATGAAGCTACCAAAACCTTGTTACGGGTTACCAAAGAGTGCCTGGTAAAAGGTATTGAGAAGGCTGTTGTGGGTATGCGCATAGGCGATATCGGTTACGCGGTACAGGAACATGCCGAAAAGCATGGCTTTGGCGTAGTGAAGGAACTGGTAGGCCATGGAGTAGGATTGCAATTGCATGAGAAACCGGAAGTGCCAAATTACGGTAAACGTGGTGCGGGCATCAAGCTGGAGGAAGGTATGGTGATCGCTATTGAGCCCATGATCAACGGCGGCCGCGCCGGCGTTAAGTTTTGGGATGATGGATGGACGGTATCAACCGTAGATAAAAAACCATCGGCCCACTACGAGCATACTGTAGCGGTAAAAAAGGGCCAGGCAGATGTATTATCGACATTTTCGTATATCGAAAAAGTTTTAGAAGAAAAAAAATAATTAATAAAATATTTTTATTAATTTTGCGTCCCGCTTTGGTGGGCGGATAAACAAGTAATAATCAATAAAATATGGCAAAACAATCTTCGATTGAGCAGGACGGTACAATTCGCGAGGCATTATCTAATGCGATGTTTAGAGTTGAACTGGAAAACGGCCATGAGATTATTGCACACATATCCGGAAAAATGCGTATGCACTACATCAAAATCTTACCTGGCGACAGGGTAAAGCTGGAGATGAGCCCATACGACTTAACTAAGGGTAGGATAACCTATAGATATAAATAAGCAACGAGATGAAAGTTAGAGCATCCATTAAAAAGCGCAGCGCTGATTGCAAGATCATTCGCCGTAACGGGAAACTTTATGTTATCAACAAAAAGAATCCTAAGTTCAAACAGCGTCAGGGGTAATTAGAAAAACGAAAAACATTGGAGCGATTCGTACAACGGTAGCCGCCGTTCGGTCGTTCACTTAAAAACAATCAAAAAATATGGCAAGGATCTCCGGTATTGATTTACCAAAAAACAAAAGAGGCGAGATAGGCTTAACCTACATTTACGGTATTGGCCGTACAACAGCCCAGAACATTTTAACCCAGGCAGGTATTGATTTCAATACTAAAGTACAAGATTGGTCAGATGATCAGCTTACTGCCATCCGTACTATCATCAACGATCAAATTAAAGTTGAAGGTGCTTTACGTTCAGAAGTTCAATTGAACATCAAACGTTTAATGGATATAGGTTGCTACCGTGGTACACGTCACCGTAAAGGTTTACCTCTGCGTGGTCAGCGTACTAAAAACAACTCACGTACCCGTAAAGGTAAACGTAAGACAGTTGCTAACAAGAAAAAAGCTACTAAATAGTAAGTGATTAGTGATTAGAGAGCAGAGATTAGTTCCTTGCTCTCTGATCATTAGGAATATAATTAAATAAAAAGACTGGCGGGTCCTGATTATTAGGTAATCAAGTAATTCACCAGATCAATAATTAAGAAAATGGCTAAAACTAAAAAAGTTACCAAAAAACGTATCGTTGTTATCGAGCCAGTTGGCGAAGCGCATATCAACGCTACTTTTAACAACATCATCATCACCCTTACCAACAAAAACGGCCAGGCTATTTCATGGTCATCAGCTGGTAAAATGGGTTTCAAAGGTTCTAAAAAGAACACTCCTTACGCTGCCGGTCAGGCTGCTGCAGATTGCGGTAAAGTTGCTTATGACTTAGGTTTGCGTAAAGTTGAGGTGTTTGTTAAAGGCCCGGGTTCAGGCCGTGAGTCGGCTATCCGTACCCTGCAAACAACAGGTATCGAGGTAACTACCATTAAGGACATCACCCCGCTTCCGCATAACGGTTGCCGTCCATCAAAACGCAGAAGAGTTTAATTCACTAATTTTTAAAGCTAAGATTCAACAGCTGCGGGCTGTCTGATACTTTAAAACACACATACAATGGCAAGATATACAGGCCCAAAATCAAAGATCGCTCGTCGTTTCCGTGAACCAATTTTCGGTCCGGATAAAGCGTTAGAAAGAAAAAACTATGGCCCAGGTATGCATGGCGCTTCTAAAAGAAGAGGTAAGCAATCTGAGTACGCAGTACAGTTAATGGAAAAACAAAAAGTTAAATACACTTACGGTGTATTAGAGCGTCAGTTCGAAAACTTGTTCCACACTGCATCTGCTAAAGAAGGCATCACCGGTGAGAACTTGTTAAAGTTCCTGGAAGCACGTTTAGATAATGCTGTTTACCGTTTAGGTATCGCTACTACCCGTTCGGCTGCACGCCAATTGGTAGGCCACAAACACATTACAGTAAATGGTAATGTAGTTAACATTGCTTCTTACCAGGTAAAACCAGGCGACGTTATCGCTGTACGTGAGAAATCAAAATCTCTTGAGTCTATCACTAATTCAGTAGCTGGCCGTAAGGTTAACAAATATAGCTGGTTGGAGTGGGATGCTGCCGAGTTATCAGGCAAGTTCCTAAACTATCCAAACCGCGATGAAATTCCTGAGAACATCAAGGAGAACTTAATCGTCGAGTTGTACTCTAAATAAGATATGAGCTGGAGGATATGAGATTTGGGATTTTTCCCAAGTCTCATTTCTGGTTTCAGGTCAAAACAAAAAAATAAAGGGTAAGGAAAGATAGAAAACAGTAGTTCATACGGTTATCTAATCGATCCAAGCCCATAATCAAGTAACAATTAACCAAGATATAAATGGCAATTTTAGCATTTCAAAAACCAGATAAGGTTATCATGCAGAAATCGAACGATTTTGACGGTACATTTGAATTTCGTCCGTTAGAACCAGGCTTCGGTGTAACCATTGGTAATGCTCTGCGTCGTATCTTACTTTCTTCGTTAGAAGGTTTTGCCATTACATCTGTACGTATTTCAGGTGTAACGCATGAGTTTTCAACCATTAAAGGTGTTGTTGAAGACGTAACCGAGATTATCCTGAACCTTAAACAGGTTCGTTTCAAAAAAACAGGTGATTCTGGCGATAATGAAAAGATATTTGTGATCATCAACGGTCAGGATGCTTTTACAGCGGGTGATATCACTAAATTCTCAAACAACTTTACTGTACTGAACCCTGAGCTGGTTATCTGCAATATGGATTCATCAGTAACGCTTGAGGTAGAGCTAACTGTTGCTAAAGGCCGCGGTTATATCTCAAACGAAGAAAATAAAAACCCTGACGCTGCCGTAGGTGTGATAGCTATCGACTCTATCTTTACGCCTATCAAAAACGTTAAATACACTTTAGAAAACTATCGTGTAGAGCAAAAAACCGACTACGAGAAACTTATCCTTGATATTTCTACAGATGGTTCAATCCACCCGGAGGATGCATTGAAACAAGCTGCTAAGATTCTTATCCAGCACTTTATGCTGTTCTCTGATGAGAACATGATGCTTGAGGCGCAGGCTAAAGAAGAAACTAAAGAAGTAGATGAGGAAATACTGCACATGCGTAAGATCCTGAAAACCGAACTGGTTGACCTTGATCTTTCGGTACGTGCGCTTAACTGCTTAAAAGCTGCTGATATCCGCAGCCTTGCAGACTTAGTTTCTTACGACGTTGCTGATATGTTAAAATTCAGGAACTTCGGTAAAAAATCATTAACTGAGATACAGGACCTGGTTAAATCAAAAGGCTTATCTTTTGGTATGAACCTGTC
Organism: Mucilaginibacter sp. MD40; assembly: GCF_002288635.1. GTDB lineage: Bacteria > Bacteroidota > Bacteroidia > Sphingobacteriales > Sphingobacteriaceae > Mucilaginibacter. Next base: position 1,618,835 of record NZ_NRSW01000001.1, read on the forward strand.
TAAATTCAAGTTAGACGAAGAGTAATAGAGATTGGTGATTAGAGATTAAAGATTAGTTCTCGTCTTTAATCACCAATTTTTTTTATAATAGATCAGAGGATGATACAGTGACTAATCTCTGATCACTAATTAACCAGTCACTAACAACGCGTAATTCCGAGGGCTTGACGATAAACCGCCGCCCAACGGTATGCACGTGCCACAAACAACAAAAAAATGAGACACGGAAAAAAAGTTAACCACTTAGGCCGCACCGACAGCCACCGCAAAGCAATGATGTCTAACATGGCATCATCACTTATCCTGCACAAACGTATCACTACTACTTTAGCTAAAGCGAAAGCTTTACGTGTGTATGTTGAGCCTTTGTTAACAAAATCAAAAAACGATACTACTCACTCTCGCCGTACAGTGTTTAGCTATTTACAAGACAAAGACACTGTGAACATCTTGTTCCGTGAAGTTGCTGAGAAAATTGCTAACCGCCCGGGTGGTTACACTCGTATCGTTAAGTTAGAAAACCGTTTAGGTGACAACGCTGAAATGGCGATCATCGAGCTGGTTGACTACAACACAGTTTACGGTAAAGACGTAGCTGCTAAAACAGAGAAAAAATCACGTCGTCGTGGTGGTTCTGGTAAAGGTAAAGCTGCTGCTGCAACAACTGCCGCTCCTGCTGCAGAAGAAGTAGCTGTTGAAGAAACTGCTCCCGTAGCTGAAGCTACACCGGCAGTGGAAGAAACACCTGCTACCGAAGCTCCTGCTGCTTCTGACAAAGAAGAGAACGCTGAAAAAGGCGAGTAATTGATATTACTTCTTTAAGGTATAAAAGCCCTGGTGAATTTTCATCAGGGCTTTTTTGTTACTGTGCAATATGGTTTTGGCCATAGCTTTTGCTAAATATTTAAAACCCCGCTGTCTTTATCAGGTTTGTACTATATCAAATAGTATAGCATGGCTAAGATTGCAGACCAATTGGTAGAGATGCTGGTGAATGCCGGTATTAAACGTATATATGCCGTAACAGGCGATAGTTTAAATGAAGTGAATGACGCGGTGCGCAGGGAAGGCAGCATCCAGTGGATACACGTTCGTCACGAGGAAGCCGGTGCATATGCCGCCGGGGCTGAAGCGCAACTGACCGGTACACTGGCATGCTGCGCGGGGAGTAGTGGCCCCGGCCACGTACATTTGATAAACGGGCTGTATGATGCGCACCGTTCTGAGGCGCCGGTTATTGCCATTGCTTCAACCATATCCAGCTTTGAGTATGGTACCGAGTATTTCCAGGAAACCAATACCATAAAATTATTTGCAGATTGCAGCCACTATAACCAGGTAGCTACTACTCCTAAGCAGTTCCCGCGCATGATGCAGTCGGCTATACAGGCTGCGCTGCACCGCAAAGGTGTTGCTGTTGTTGGCCTGCCGGGCGATCTCACCAGCATGGATACCGAGGAGATCGCATCATCAACCGTAAATTATCATCCGGTGCCTGTTATACGCCCATCTGATGACGATATTCATAAATTGGCCAGCCTGCTTAACAAGCACCAGAAGATTACCATATTTTGTGGTATTGGGGCCGGGGAGGCACATGACGAGATAGTAGCGCTTTCACAAAAGCTGCATGCTCCGGTGGCCTATTCGTTCCGTTCAAAAATGCATATCCAGTATAATAACCCGTACGAGGTAGGGATGACCGGCTTGCTTGGCCTGCCGTCAGCCTATCATAGCATGCATGAGAGCGATCTGTTGATATTACTGGGGACAGATTTTCCTTACACACCTTTTATGCCTACCGATTGCAAAATTGTGCAGGTGGATATTAAGCCGGAACGTATTGGCCGACGCGCTAAAGTAGATGTTGGCCTTAACGGCGATATTAAGGATACGCTTACCGCATTGTTACCGCTGGTAGAACAACACCAGGACAATAGTTTTGCCAAAGCGCAATTGGAATTTTATGCGCAGGTAAAAGAAAACATGCGTATTTATGTTGAGGATAAAGGTAAAAAGGATGATATTCACCCCGAGTATGTGGCAACTTTGTTAGATGAAATAGCGGCCGACGACGCTATTTTTACGGTTGATACGGGCATGTCATGCGTTTGGGGATCCCGTTACATAAATGCTACGGGTAAGCGCCGTATGATAGGTTCTTTTAACCATGGCTCAATGGCTAATGCCATGCCGCAAGCCATTGGTGCGGCACTTGCCTTCCCCGACAGGCAGGTAGTAGCACTTTGCGGAGATGGTGGGCTATCCATGTTACTGGGGGACCTTGCTACAATTACGCAGTATAACCTTCCTGTTAAAATTGTGGTGTTCAATAACCGTTCGTTAGGTATGGTAAAGCTGGAAATGCAGGTAGCCGGTTTACCCGACTGGCAAACCGATATGCAAAACCCCGACTTTGCCATGGTTGCCAAGGCGATGGGGATTAAAGGCATTACCATTAATGACCCCGACGAAGCTAAACACAGCCTGCGCGAGGCCTTTCTTTATAATGGACCGGTGCTGATCAACGTAATGACCGATCCTAACGCCTTGGCCATGCCGCCCAAAGTGGAACTAAGCCAGGTAAAGGGTATGGCAGTATCTATGACCAAGCTAATGCTTAACGGCCGTATGGACGAGGTTATTGATACCATTAAAGCAAATTATAAACATTTAAAAGACCTCATCTAAACACATGAATAAACGCAGGCAGCGTTTAATGCTATGGGTTGTACTCTTGATTACAGCAGGCTTTGTATCCCTGTCGGTCTTTGTGCATATCTACCCCGATCTTTCAATAGACCTTCGGTTATCACGCGATATACAGCGCCACCAGAACTCGTTTATAGACGCGCTGATGTATGCGATCAGCACGCCGGGCTATATGCCTGAGTCTGTTATTATGGTTGGGCTTACTGCTCTGCTATTTTTCTTGTGTAAATACAAAAAGGCGGCGGGGTTTATTTTGCTTACAGGGGTGAGTGGGCTGGTAAGTACCATAGTTAAGGTGCTGGTTAACCGCCCGAGACCTTCAGATACGTTGGTGCGTATAGTAAAAAAAACGGCCCAGCAAAGTTTCCCGAGTGGGCATGTGCTGTTTTATGTGGTGTTTTTTGGTTTTATGATGCTGCTGATGATGCAACTGGAGGGTGTGCCTAAATGGATAAAGTACCCCATAATCGTTATTAGCGCGTTCCTGATATTTACCATACCGGTATCGCGTATTTATTTGGGCGCGCATTGGTTTACGGATGTAGTAGGCGGCTTTTTATTAGGGCTGATATGCTTGTATGTGTTATCGTGGTTTTACCTGCGCAAGCCGGCCAATGCTGCAGAGGCCCCTGTTGCCGAAACTAAATAATATTTGTAATTTCAGGCTACCCAAATCCTGAAAGCAATGACTGTCACTACTTTATCTACCAAGCAAAGGATAGCCTCTATTGATATACTTCGCGGTGTAATTATGCTGGTAATGGCGCTTGATCATGTGCGCGATTTCCTGCACCACGGCGCCATGTTCTCCGACCCCACAGATCTTAAAACAACCACTCCGGCTATATTCTTCACCCGGTTCATTACCCATTTTTGCGCACCGATATTTGTTTTTCTAAGCGGTGTATCAGCTTACCTTGTAAGCACCCGCCGCACAAAAAGCGAATTAAGCGGCTTCCTGATCAAACGCGGGATATGGCTGGTTTTTGTGGAGATCATATTGATATCATTCGCGTTTTCACTTAATCCGCTTTTCAACAGCATTGCCCTGCAGGTGATATGGGTGATCGGTATCAGCATGATATTGTTAGGATTATTGATATGGTTGCCGGTGCGGGTTATTGGCGTAATAGGGATACTCCTCATTGCAGGGCATGACCTGATCACGCCTGTAAGCGCCATACCAAATAGTACCGGAGATGTTTTGCTAAAGCTATTTTTTACAGCGAAGGGAACACTATTCTTCTTAGATAAAACTCACATTGTGTTCGATCTGTATGCTATTTTGCCATGGACGGGTATCATGTTTCTTGGTTATTTATTCGGCACGCTCTACAAAAGCGGTTACAATCCGGCAAGCCGCAGGCGGTTCTTATTAATAGGTTCGGCGTCGTTATTCGTACTGTTTGTGGTTTTAAGGGTACTCAACGGGTATGGCGACCCCGCTCCGTGGTCGGTTCAAAGAAACCCTGTTTTTACAGTAATATCGTTCTTAAATATCAGTAAATACCCGCCATCCCTTATGTATTGTTGTTTAACATTATCAGTAGGCCTAATGGTGTTGGCACTTACAGAGAATGTTTCAGGTAAGTTGGTGGAGTTTTTTAAGACTTACGGCAGCGTGCCATTTTTTTACTACGTGCTGCACTTTTACCTCATACGCATCATAACCGTTATCGTGTTCTTTTTACAGGGCTTCAAAACCTCGCAGATCATTACGCCTAACGATCCGTTCTTGTTTACGCCGCCTCATATGGGTTTTAGCCTTAAGGTAGCATACCTATTCTGGCTGGGTGTAATACTGATACTATACTACCCTTGCAAATGGTTTTCAAAATACAAGAAAACTCACCGGCAGTGGTGGTTAAGCTATTTATAGTTATATGTACTGCTGCAACACCTGCTGCAATTGCGAAGCCTGTAATACGCCGCTTTGCCGCCATTTGCTTTGGCCTTTCTGGAAGATCATTAACGTAGGTACGCTTTGTACATGATATGCGCTGGCGGCTGACGGGTTTTTGTCAATGTCGATTTTTATGATGGTGACCTTATCACCCAGCGCGTCTTTTACCTGCTTTAAAATAGGGGGCATCATTTGGCATGGGCCGCACCATTCGGCAGAAAAGTCAACCAGGACGGGCTTGTCAGAGGCGATTATATCTTTAAAGTTTGCCATAACATCACTTGTTTAATAGTATTAACGCTAAAGGTGGTGATACGTTTGAAAAAAAAAGGCCAGTTAAAGGCCTTCGTAGGTTTTATCGATCAGGAAGGCAAGTGCCTCCTCTATTTTTTTCCTGCCGCCTGTTGTTGCCAGGTCGATACCGCAAAAAGTTGACCCGTTTAATTCGGCGAATAAATTTAAATAATAGGTGCCTGCGATAATTACCGCCATTATTGCCCTGTAAGCTTCGGCGTTATCAGCAAAATGCGGGTCGGTAATGCCTTGTAATAATACCTCACCGTTTGCTTCCTGTCTGGCGGTAAGGGTTTTTAACGCATCGCGCTCTTCGGATAAACGCCAAAGCAAAATTTTCTGAAACTCAGGGTTTTGATGCACATAATCAAATTGCGCCAGTACCATCTGCTTTACAAAGTCATGGCCGCCATTAGGGAACTCAGTTGGTAGTTTATCGCCTTTAACATTACTCCAGAAATCAAGCGAACTTATATACTCATCCAGCAATCCATTTAGGCTGCCGAAATAATTGTAGATCATTTTTTTATCCATGCCCGCCACTGCGGCCACACGGTTTACACCAAGTGTGCTAAAGCCGCCAGTCTTGATGATCTTGCCAACAGCTTTCAATAATTTTTGCTTGCTGCGGTCCTTGTTACGGGTAACGGCTTGCTGCGTTTTTTTTGTTGTAGCCATTGTTAAAGGATGTTTTGCCAAAAATGTTGAAAAGTTGAAACAAAAATAAGTCACCAAATAGTGACTTATTTAATTTTTTATATAATATTTGTATGTCCTTAAGGCGTAACGGCTAATGGAGATATTTGAAAATACGCAGAATTATATTAACAAACAATAAAAACAGACCTCCTAAATCTTGTGCAATTAAAGGCTATCTCGTAATGAGTGGCCTTTTTGTTTTTATTCGTCTTCACTCATAAACCGTTTCCACCAGTTAGAATTGTAAGGTCCTGTAACATCGGTAGGCTGCCCTGGTTCTGGTAACAGCAGGTCAATGTTTTTTTGCAGGCCAAATTCCACCAGTTTTTCGCCGGGCTCATACCAGGCGTGGGGTGCCAGGTTAAAAGTAGCCCAGTGTATAGGCATCATCAGTTTTCCCTTTAAGGCCAGGTGGGCGTTGCTGGCATTGTCAGGGCCCATGTGTATGTCCGGCCAGTATTTGCCGTAAGCGCCAATTTCAAGCAGGGTAAGGTCAAAAGGGCCATAGGCTTCGCCGATCTTCTCAAAATCAGGCGACCAGCCGGAATCCGCGCCAAAGTATATATTATGTTGCGGGCCTTTGATCACGAATGATGCCCAAAGCGTTTCATTACGGTGGGTAATGCCCCTGCCCGAAAAATGCCTGGAAGGGCAGGCGGTTATACTGCAATTTTTAATGGTCACTACATCGCCCCAGTCAACCTCATGTATAAGTTGCGGCGATATACCCCACTTTACCAGATAGTTTGCTACTCCCAATGGGGTAATAAAAGGAATATCTTTACCGGCGAAGAAACGTATGGTAGCCTCGTCGAGATGGTCGTAATGATCATGTGAGCAAATGACCACATCAATAGGAGGAAGCTGTTCAAGCGGCAGCGGCGGCTGAAAAAAGCGTTTAGGACCTATGAGTTGAGAGAAGGAAACCCGCTGGCTCCATACCGGGTCGGTGAGTATACGGATGCCGTCTATCTCGATGATCAGGCTGGAATGGCCAATCCAGGTAATACGCATGCCGTTTGCAGGAGCAGTTTGATAAATACTTATATCCGTCTTAAATGGACCTAATGGCTTTTTGGGAGTATTTTCCGCCTTGGTATTGATATATTCTTTCAGAATAGGGATCATCACATCAAGCCCGCCTTCCTTTGTTGGGATGGTATTGATAAACTTAGGGCCTTCTTTGCGTGATTTGGGTATGCTCATGCCACAAGTATAAACGGTTTTGACCGTTAAGTAAAAATGGTCAGTATTTATTTTACTTTAAGATGTTTTACCGGCAAAAAAAGCTATCGCGGTATTAGCGCATTGCTCCAGTTGCAGGGTTAAGGTATTGGCAAGATAAGGGTGCGTGGCATTAAACACATGGTCGGCATTATTTATCACTACAAATTCCGCCCTGGGTTGAGCTTGTTGTAGCTCACGGCCGTGGGCCAACGGTACACTGGTATCCTTATCGCCATGGATGATGAGCCAGGGCTGGGTGATTTCCGCGGCTTTGCGCGGGATATCTAAGCGGGCCGGGTTTTTCTCCAGATCTTCCAGCATGGTTACACAGTAGGGCATGTCCTGTCCGGTACGCGCGTTTTTCATATACATTACACCTTGCAGCCGCCACTGCTCCTCTGCCTGTTTCGGCCATAGGTTGTAAAAGCTGCTGATTGCAGCCATCGTCACTAATTTCTTAATGCGGCTATCTTCGGCGGTTTTAACGATGCTGATGCCGCCCCCCATACTATGCCCTATCAGGCAAACGCCATCGGCGGCAGGTATGGCCGAGCCGCTGCAGGCAAAATCGATAACGTTCTTCAGATCATCCAGCTCAATGGAAAAGGTGTTATCGCCAAAGGCTATCAGGTCGGCAAATTCGGTGAGGTGATCGGGTGTAGTGCCGTTATGTGAGAAGTTAAACTTAAGAAACCTGAATCCATTCTCTGCAAAACGGCGCGCTACCAAATGATGCGCGCCCCAGTCCTTAAACCCACGTATACCGTGCGCAAATATTACCAGTGGCGCCTTTGGGGAAATATCATCATAAGTAAGGTCGGCGGTAATGGGCCTGCCCTTGGCGCCGGGTATGGTGTATTGCTCGGTAAGGATCATGTGTTAAAATTCAATTTCTTTAACAGTAATATCTGATGATTTTAAAACTACAGTATCTGCCCATAGATCTCCAAGACGCTGATGTTTTGGTGTCTTAACAATTGTAATTAAAGCTGGAATGCCATAAAAAAATATATCAATAGTGTCCAGTAATCTCCGTTTTAAAACATCACTGTATCCCGGCTTTCTGCCGTCAGTTTTAAATACTTTGAGTTTCATTATATCATGTCCGGGCGTGCAGCTATTTGCTGCCTCCAAAACAACAAAATATAAGAGCCAAAATGCTATTAAAGGTAATGCCATAAGGTTATGTACAGTATATTTACCAGGACTGCTATTATCACCAAAGGTGTAAATGTAGACCCCAAATATCAAGCTATAGATCCCGTAATCAATTACGGTAGCGGCAATTCTTTGTAGTAAGTAAGGTTTAGGGTTTATAATATACAATTTCATATCGCAAAATATGAAAATATTGCTCAACGATCCTACACTTTCTTCCCGTTAAAAGTGATGCCGTATAGATCGGTACGTCGGTCTTTCAGGTTTTGTACACTGCCATACTCATGTAGTTCGCCCAAAATGGATAAGTCCACATCCGCTATCACGATCATCTCGCTGTTTGGCGTAGCTTCAGATTGGATGCCGTTGGTAGGAAAACCAAAATCTGATGGGGTAAACACCGCCGACTGCGCATAGGATATATCCATGTTGTTTACATTGGGCAGGTTGCCTACACAGCCGGCAATGGCTACGTAACACTCATTTTCCACCGCGCGTGCCTGCGCGCAAAATTTAACCCTGTTGTAGCCGTTCTGCGTATCAGTAAGGAAAGGTACAAACAATATCTGCATGTCCTGGCTGGCCAATATGCGCGATAGCTCCGGGAACTCCACATCATAGCATATCAGGATGCCTATCTTGCCGGCATCGGTATCAAATACCCGCAGGTCATTACCGCCACGCATGCCCCATGAGCTTATCTCAGATGGGGTAGGGTGTATCTTCACGCTCTCTTCCATGCTGCCATTGCGCCGAAACAGGTATGATACGTTGTACAGGTGCTCACCCTCTATTTTAGGCATGCTGCCCGCAATGATATTTACATTGTATGATACTGCAAGCTTTGAGAATGCCTCCACAATGGGCTCGGTATATTTAGCCAGTTCGCGCATGGCCTTGGCCGCATCCATATGGTTGTATTCGGCCATTAGCGGCGTGTTGAACAGCTCGGGGAATAAAATAAAATCAGACTGGTAATCGCTCACCGCGTCAACAAAGTATTCGGCGTGCTTCATTAATTCGCTGATGTTGTTGTACGGGCGCATTTGCCATTGTACCAACCCTATACGAACAACTGTTTTGTGATTGATAACCGAGCTTACCTCCTCATAGTAAACATTGTTCCACTCTATCAGCGTAGCAAATCCTTTTGAGCGGGCGTCCTCGGGTAGGTAGTTACGCAGTATCTTACGTACGTGAAAATCATTTGCCAACTGGAACGAAAGCGTAGGGTCGTATATCTCCTTATACTTTACTTTGTCAATATACTGGCGAGGTGTAAGGTCATTCTGGAATTTTTGGTAGTTGGGTATGCGGCCTCCTGCAATGATGCTTTTAAGGTTGAGCTTTTCGCACAAAGCCTTCCGTGCCTCATATAAACGGCGGGCCAGGCGAAGGCCACGGTATTTGGGGTGTACAAATATTTCAATGCCGTAAAGCACGTCGCCTTTATCATCATGTGTTTTAAAAGAACCGCCCGCGGTTATCTGCTTATAAGTATGGTTATCGCCGTATTTATCATAGTTAACAATAATACTTAAAGCGCAGCCTACTACTTCGCCGTTTACGGTAACACAGATCTGCCCCTCGGGAAAAAGCTTAATGAGTTTTTTAATGGAGCCCGAATCCCAGTAGTCTTCATCCATATCCAGGTAAGCCGACTTCATAGATTTTTTAAGCTCCTGGTAGTCCTGTGCTTCCAGGTTGCGCAATTCAATACTTTGCAGATCCATAGTGCCTTTTTAACCCATTTTTAAGCCGATTGTTTTATTTAGGGTTTGATTGGCTTAACATGAAACGCTGCTTATTTTCGGTGCCACCAAGCCCAAAGCATAAGCACGGGTTGTAAGAACAGCCTTATCCATGCCAGAGCTGGTGTTACGTGTACTGAGCCAATCTGCATGGGTGCGTGTATAAGCATAGTGATGTGTACCGGAAGAAAAGCGGCTAAAAGGATTATTAAACCCCACGAGGCAACCTTGCGGGTTGCCGGCCGTATCATCAATAATGCTAATATTATTTCCAATATCCCGGCCAGGTAATTGGCAGCAATGGGAGCCGGAATGTAGTGTGGAATAATGCTGATGTAACCTTGCGGATGCACAAAATGGTTGATGCCGGCAAGCAGGTACAATAGCACCAAAATAACGAGGCTGATGTTTTTAAATATTCGCATTTTATGTTGTTCAATCGATTGATTAACGATGAATTTTATAAAAATACGCAATTTTATTGCGGAAAATGCATTATTTATAACCATTCTAAATACGTCTGTTTGACAAATAATTGACATTGCATCCAAAGGGGTGTGTTACTTTTGTTGGGTTAAAAAGAAACTGCTTTGGAGTATTTAAAAGTTATCGCTTTTACACATAAACAGATCGAGCTGAAAGAACTGGGGAAGTTGGTGATTTGCCAGGAAAACTTAACTGACAGGCTTCGGGCAGTGAAAGAACGTTTCGCTATCAACGAGATCTTCTACCTGGCTACCTGTAACCGTGTTGAGTTTGTGATGGCCTCCAAACAACCGCTCAGCCGTGAGTTTGCCGAAACTTTTTTAGCCGCTATGCATGTTGGCCTTTGCCCGCATGTAACCAAAACTTTTCTTGATGCCGCCTCTATTTATGAAGGTCGCGAAGCACTTGTTCATCTTTTACGTACTTCATGCTCTCTTGAAAGCCTGGTGGTGGGTGAGAAAGAAATACTGGCCCAGTTACGCAAGGCATATGAAGATTGCCGTGAGGCAGGCCTCACCGGAGATAAGTTACGTTTGGTAATGGAATGTGTAGTTAAAGCCGCTAAAGAGGTTTATACGCACACTAATATATCCCGTAACCCAATTTCGGTGGTATCATTGGCTTACCGTAAGCTGAAAGATCTTAAACTTTGCTCAAACGCGCGCATCCTGATCATTGGCGCGGGCGAAACCAACCGTAATATCTCTAAATACCTGCAAAAACATAAGTTCTCTAATTTCGCGGTGTTTAACCGTACACTGTCTAAAGCACAGCAATTGGCGGCTGATCTTAACGGCGAGGCATTTGAGCTTACCGATCTTGCCAATTATCATAAAGGCTTTGATGCTATTATTACCTGTACATCAGCGGTTGAGCCTATTATTACCCCCGAAATATACACTTCACTTCTGAACGGCGAAACCGGTAAAAAAACCATTGTTGACCTGGCTATCCCTAATGATACCGCGCCCGAAGTACTGGAACAGTTTGATGTGAACTTTATTGAGGTACATTCACTTAACGAGGTAGCTAAAAAGAACCTGCAGGAACGTTACCACGAACTGGTGCATGCGGAAGCGATAATTGAGCAAAATATTGCTGAATATGGCGTAATGCTTAAACAGCGTAAAATTGAGCTGGCTATGCGCCAGGTTCCTGAAAAGATCAAAGAGATACGCAATAACGCTGTTAACACTGTATTTGCCGATGAGGTACAAGGCCTTGATGAAGAATCTCGCGCCGTGCTCGAAAAAGTGATCAACTATATGGAAAAGAAATATATCAGCGTGCCCATGATCATGGCCAAGGATATATTGATTAACAGCTAATAGTAATGAATTGACCATTTCTGGCCAACTCACATTTCCTCAAGTTTTTCTTCCAATAACCGGTATAAACATACCCGTCAGGCTTTCTTTACAAATTCTGATTTTAAAGCCATTGCGCCAAATCCGTCTATTTTGCAATCGATATTATGGTCGCTATCCACCAGGCGGATGTTTTTAACCTTGGTGCCGGCCTTTATACTTTGTGACGAACCTTTAACAGGCAGATTTTTAATGGTGATCACACTGTCGCCATTGTTGAGGATATTACCGTTGGCATCTTTTACTACAAAACCTTCGTCGGATGTTTGGGTATCTTCCTGGTTCCACTCGTGGCCGCATTCAGGGCAAACCAGCAGATCGTTCATTTCATAGGTAAAGGCAGATGCGCATTGAGGGCAAGGGGCAAGTTCGGTCATGGCGGCAAATTTACTAAAATAGCCGCACAACCGTATGCACAGTTTTGGTTAGCTAATTACACGGCGTGCCTTTAATATCATATTTATGCCGTAGCAGGTAGTAGCCAGGGCCAAACCTACACCTGTAAACACAATCATCGGCATTTTATTTAGCACGTGGTTAAGTGTAAACATAATGGCCAGTACGGCGATAAGGGTGCTCCATGCGCCGATGTAATAATCCATCTTTCTTTCAAATACCTTAGCTAAAGGGAAAAAGTGTAAGCCAACCGCCAACGCTATGGCGGGCACCTGTAGTTCCGGGTGGTGCAGATTAACCACAATGTTAACCGCCAGAAATATTCCGATACCCTCTCCGGCACAAATGATCATGAACCATTTTTCTTTTTTCTTTACTTCAGCCTCATTAACGGGCGCATCAGATACGGGTAAAGTGGGAGCGATTCTTCTGATAAGAAAAATGTAATAAACAAAGCCTATACAGGGTATCACAAAAATACTTAACAGCCATTCATAAGGCAATCCATTAAATCCGTAAAACGCTATGCCAGCCCAAACCAATGTAAACATGGTCATGAGTGTTAAACCGGATATGGTTTGTTTAGCGGTTTCGGTGGTTATGGAGTTCATTTGATATGCCGTTAATTTCTGCACTAAAGCTAATAAAAAACATTATTAATGAACTGATAGAGACTTGATTTGCAGCGTGTTTTTTTGGATTTAATGACAGCGACTTTTTTGGAATTTATCAAAGCTTCTTTTTTGTTATCAATTATGGCCAGTATCTCGCTTACGCGATGACAAGCGTTTGTACCTTGAGAGATATAAGGATACATTTTACCTGAAGACATATAAAGTTTAGTTGATGTAACGTTTTATATGGCGAAGCGTCTTAAAGTCGATATGAAATACTTTTGCCTGTTCCTTTTTTGTTTGTTGCTTTATCTGTAACCCTGTTAAAAGTCAAAAACCGGCTTCTGTTGCCGGCTTAGGCGCACCCGTAATTGACGAGCGTGTTGAATTGGTTTGTATTGCAGCAAGGCTGGCCGAATTTGAGGAATACACTAACGAATACGATAAGTCTTACGTTCAGGATATTCATCAATACTTCGATAAGTTTAAAAACCATCCCTTAATTAAAGTTTACCCGCAGCGAATAAGCAATCACGCTTATTGATTTCTGCATGACTACCGGATTCTCAAATCGGAACATGGTCTTGATCCCGAAAGCGTGCTCATTAAAATGTAAGGCTCGCTTGTATACTTTTCATCGCCAGTAATTTAAAATCAAGTGAAATAGGGATAAAAAAGAAAGGCAAGCGACCGATTTCTCGTGCTTGCCTTTTGCTCCTGAGGCTGGGCTCGAACCAGCGACCCTCTGATTAACAGTCAGATGCTCTAACCGGCTGAGCTACTCAGGAGTATTTCCCGGTTTGGAGTGTGCAAAAGTATGATTTCTGATGTAATTTCACAATATTTGCACAAAAAAATTTTAAAAATATTTTACATGAGTTTGTTAGTCATTGGTACTGTGGCGTTTGACGCAATTGAAACACCTTTTGGTAAAACCGATAAAATAGTTGGAGGCGCCGCTACCTACGCGAGTTTGGCCGCTTCTTACTTCTACAATAAAACAAAGATCATTGCTGTAGTAGGCGACGACTTCCCGCAAGAGGATATTGAGAGTTTCAATGAGCACCATATTGATACCGAAGGCTTGCAGGTTAAAAAAGGGGAGAATTCATTTTTCTGGAGTGGAAAGTACCATAATGATATGAACAGCCGCGATACACTGGTAACAGAGCTAAACGTACTGGCTGATTTTGACCCCATCATCCCGGAAAGCTACCAGGATTGCGAATACCTGATGCTGGGTAACCTAACTCCACAGATACAGCAAACGGTAATTAAACGGCTTAAAAACCGCCCTAAACTAATTGTAATGGACACCATGAACTTTTGGATGGACATTGCCATGGACGACCTGCTGCAGACCATTAAAATGGTAGATGTTTTAACCATTAATGATGCGGAAGCGCGCCAGCTATCAGGCGAGTACTCGCTGGTGAAGGCGGCGCGTAAAATATTAACGCTTGGCCCAAAATACCTCATCATTAAAAAAGGGGAGCATGGCGCTTTATTGTTCCATGAGAACCATATCTTCTCGGCACCTGCATTACCATTGGCCGAGGTTTTTGACCCTACCGGCGCAGGCGATACCTTCGCGGGCGGTTTCATCGGCTACATGGCTAAAGTAGGTACTATCAACTTCAACAACATGAAGAACGCCATTATCTTCGGCTCGGCGCTTGCTTCGTTCTGTGTAGAGAAATTCGGTACCGAAAAGTTAAAGAACTTAACACCACAAGAGGTAAATGAACGCGTACAGCAGTTTGTAGAGCTGTCGTCGTTTGAGATATAACCATTTTAATGTGCAGATTACAGATGCGCAGATATGCAAATTAAGCCGCCTTATCTGTGATCTGCACTTTTTACGCATTGCAGGGCATTAGAATGTTATGGCATTTGCAGATCTGTAATCCGCACATTTGCACATCTTCTAATACTCCAGCCATTTCTTAACTTTGATGCCTACTACATCGCCCTCTTTATAAGCATCAGGCTCATTATTTACTGCACGGAGAATCACACCATTGCTTTCCAGTATCAGGTCTTCATAAGCGCCTTTAAATAGCACTTCTTTCACCAGCCACTCATTCGTTTTAAGCATGGTAGTAACGCGTATCCACTCGGGGTATATTACAACGGTTGCCGAATGTGTATTAATACCACATAATTTGGCTTCATCGGCAGTAAGGATATTGCAATTGGTAAGTAACTCTGCAGTGTATAAGTTTTGCGGATGGTTGTAGAGTTCCTTCGGATGCCCGGTTTCTACTATCTTACCTTGCTTCAGCACTACCAGTACCTCGGCCATGGAAAGTACCTCGGCCGGGTCATGCGATACCATAATTACCGTTAGTCCGGTTTGCTTAACAATCTGCCTGATATCGTGTTGTAAGCCCTCTCTAAACGAGGTATCTACCTGGTTAAAGGGTTCATCGAGCAATAAAACCTGCGGCCGGGTGATGATAGCTCTTGCAATGGCTACACGTTGCTTTTCGCCGCCACTAAGGTCGGCCACGCGTTTTAGCGAGAGGTGCATCATGTTCAACTGGCGCAGCACCTGTTCCGTTTTTTCTTCTTTGGCCTGTACGTTGGTGTTAGGCAGCATAGCCGAAACATTGTCCCAAACGCGGGCAAATAAGTTCAGATCATCGGTGTGCTGTGTTACCATTTTCATGGCATCATGGCCGGGTATCAGCTTTTCTTCCGGGCCCCAAACACGTTCGCCATTGAAAGTGACGGTACCGCTATCAGGGGATAGCAGGCCGTACAGCAGGCGTAACAGGGTGCTTTTGCCACTACCACTTTCGCCTATAATAGCGGTTATTTTACCCGGTGTAACATCCAATGAGATATTGCTCACGCCCGACTGTACCGCCCCTCCGTATGATCTGCTTACTGCATCTGCCCGTAAAAATATTTCGTTAGCCATTAAGGCCAAAGATACGTATTAGCAGCACTTTGAAGATTTTGATTTAAGCGTAAGCAAAAAGGGATTCTCATCATAATGAAAATCCCTCAGTTGTGTATTTTAAATGGCTTGCTTACCAGCCCACGCTCATACCGAAGTTAAACTGCCTCAGGCCGTCCTGCGCGGGGCTGTTATCAAACATATTGTTGAAATAATACTTGGCAAACATCCCTATAGAGCCATAACCTACGCGCAATGCCGCGCCATACCTTACTTTAGCGAAATGGTAATCGCCGGTAAGTTTGGTATCGCCCTGTTTGCTTTCCTGCTTAAGGCTGCTGCTGATGCGGATACCAAGATCTGGCCCGGCCACAAAATGGAAGCGGCGTCCGTCCGCATCATCATGTGTACGGAAGTCAAACGAGATAGGTATACGGATATAAGTAGCCGAAAGTCGGTTCTTGCTATAGTCAACATCATCCTGTGTGTAGGTAAGTGTTGGCTGCCCGCGCTGTATGGTGATGTTATTGCGCAGGCGCAGATTGGTCCAATCGAAACCACCGGCAATGTACACCCTGAAAGCGCTGTTAAAGCGGTAGCCCATTTGCAGCACATCAAAGCCTATGCTGCTGCTGCGCCACGAGCGGTAGCTCAGGAAGCTATTGGCAGGCGAGAGGGTAAAGCTGCCGTTATCATTCAAAGTAGTTAAGCCGATATCAAAACGGGTAAACGTAAGCCCGAAGGAAAAGCCAGGTGCTTTTGACACGGTATGCGTAGTATCGTTAATATTTACCTGCGCTACATCGTCACCAAAACCCAGGCGGATGCGTGTGCGGCGTGTTTTGGTTGTATCGGTTTTAACGGTATCGGTATTGTTTTGCGCGAACAGCGTAGTTGCTGCCAGGCATATGGTTAAGGTTAATAAAAGGCGTTTCATGTTATAAGGTAATTAAAAATCAACGATCTTGTTTTTTTATTTTAATGAAACCAAGGTTAAGGCCTGTAACGCTTGGCTCATCTTCATCTTTGCTTGAAAATTCTATCAGTTTATCTTTCCGTTTATCTATTTTACTCACTACAGCGTTAAGCAGATCGCCAATGCCCCGTATTTTGTGTTTACGTACAGGAGCGGCTGCAAAGGTTTTGTTTTCGGCTGATTTGCTTGCTGCCAGGTTTTCGGCGGTAGGGCCTGTCAGGCTTGTTTTATCCAACAAAGGTGTGCTTTTATCAGGAACGGTAAATTTAATAGCGGGCGTTTTGGGTAAAGCTACCTGTGCCAGGCGTGTTGTTTCAATACCGTTACTATCCGGTTGTTGTTCGGCAATCACCGACTTTGGATTAGGCAATGTTAACTGATTGTGCGCTATATGTCTGTGTGCAGCAACTGGCTTCGCTTTAGCTATCGTCACTTTTTCCGGTACAATCACTTGTGCTAAAACGGGTTGCTTTGCTGCAGGTTCAGCAACACGTGTTTCTTTGGCAGGCTTCTTTTTTATAGGCTGTAGGCCTGCAAACTGTTGCGTTTTTACCGGTTTGTCTACAATTAAATAAACACCTATGGTAAGCATCACCAGCACAGCGGCCGCGATGCTTAAATATACGCGCAGGTTGGTTTGGCGCTTTGGCGCATCCAAGCCATTAGCTATGCTTCTCCACGCCCCTCGTGATGGCTCAACCGATAACTGGCTAAGCTTATCACTAAATAACTGGTCGAGCTCTTTATCCTGCATACTCATATCTTTTACTATCTAATTTTAAGATCTGTTCTTTTAATATAGTCCTCGCTCTTGACAACTGCGATTTTGACGCCCCTTCTGTTATGCCCATTATTCCGGCTATCTCTTTGTGCGAATAGCCATCAATGGCATACAGGTTAAATACCATACGGTAACCGGGCGCCAGTGTTTTTATCAGCTCCAGCAAATCCTTAGCTTCGAGACTGCTGGCTGCCGTTGCGTTCACAGCAGGTTCTTCATGGCCGGTTTCGTTAATATCTACCACCTGCAGCATTTTATGATGCCTGCGCAGGTATTCAATAGCGCTGTGTACCATAATGCGCCTTACCCAACCCTCAAAAGAGCCATCACCGCGGTAATCTGCAATCTTGGCAAACACCTTGATAAAACCGTTCTGTAGCATATCTTCGGCCTCCATACGGTCGGTAGCGTAGCGCATGCATACGCCCAGCATTTTAGAGGCAAACTGCTTGTACAGCTGCTCCTGCGCTTTGCGCTGACCGGCTATGCATCGGCTTACCAGTTCGTTAATCGTGTGCTTAGGTTCCAAAAACATCATTTATTACTAAGATGTGGGGTTTGATGTTTTGGTTGCATGGGTTGGTGAAAAAATAGTATTTTAAGCCAATAATTTTCGTCGTGTAAGATCTAATCTGAGGTTAAATGACAAGGCTCTTTATTTCATTATTTATTTTACTTTATAGTTCCGCGTACTCACAAAGTGTAAATCCAAGCGTTAAAAAGGTAATAAAAATTTTAAAGTCGAATATAGATCAATCATCTAAAAATAGCATAAGCGTAGGCTCGGGAGAATGGTTAATTTGTAATGATGATAGTGCATTTTTCAAAAAAGACACTTTAAAACTTTACAACAACATTAACTTTTTTTATCAGCAAAGTAAATGTTGTGATTTTATTGGATGGACATTTTACAAAACAAGCGCTTTCGTACAATCCAATCTGCAGATATGTAAAGAACCAAGTTCAAGATCAACTCGCACCGATTATTACAAAGCCAAGATGTTTTATAAAAAAGGAAGCACTTATTTGCTGATTAGCAAGTTAAATGATTTAACAAAATCATTTAAAATCATCAATATAAATACCATACACTTAGCGCAGGGTAATCAAGCTACAGTTGTTACATTAAGACGATTGACCGCAGCTATCTCTTCTCCCTAAACCGTTTATAGATCTTAACGGCCATCATCAGGATGATGCTGAAAGCAATGATGCCTACCACGCCAAATATCCAGTTTAACGCGCTTTTAAGCACCACCAGGAAAACGATGGCAAAGAGGATAATGGTAGCCAGTTCGTTCCATAAACGGAGCTGGGTAGATGTCCAGGTGAATTTGCCACGGGCCATCTGTTTCATTTTATTCTGGCAAATGAAATGATAAACCAGCAACCCCACCACAAACAACAGTTTAATGATCAGCCAGCCCGGCCATATCATGTACCACTTGTGCAGGTGTATCATTAAAGCACCGGCAATTACTACCAGGTACATACTGGGCGTAGTGATGATCCACCATAGTTTGCGTTCCATCACTTCAAACTGTTCGGAAAGGATGGTGCGTGCAGGCTCTGGTTTTTCCTGCGCCTCGGTGTGGTAAATAAACAGGCGTACCATGTAGAACAGCCCTGCCATCCAGCAGACTACAAAAATGATATGTATGGCTAAAACGTATTGGTACATACCCCCTCCGCCCCCTAAAGGGGGAACTTTGATTGTTATTTCGATTGCCTCCTGCTCCCCTTCAGGGGCGGGGGCTTAATATCTAAATTCTTTTATCACTTCAACCGCGTATTTCACGTTATCGAACGGAATATCAGGCATAATGCCGTGGCCGAGGTTGAAGATAAAACCTTCCTGGCCGCGCATACGCTCAAACAGGCGATGGATGCGGTCTTTGATCACCGATTTATCAGCGTAAAGGATATGTGGGTCAAGGTTGCCCTGCACGGCTATGCCTTTTGGTAACCTGTTCTTCATATCCAGCAGGTCCACATTCCAGTCTATAGAGATCACATCCGGTTTAGCTTCGGCTATCAACGGCGCGAATACTGAGCTGCCCTTGCAGAACGATATTACCGGAATATCCTTGCGGTTTAGCTTACTGATGATCTCCTGTATGTAACGGTGAGAAAATTCGGTATAATCATCCCATGATAATGCCTGCGCCCAGCTATCGAATATCTGGATGGCATTTACACCCGCTGCAATTTGCAGGTTAAGGTAATCAGCAGTAACGGTAGCTATTTTTGACAATAACTGATGAGCAAGCTCAGGCTGGTTATGCAGCATCAGCTTGGTTAATTTAAAGTCTTTTGACGACCCGCCCTCAACCAGGTAACTCATTACCGTAAACGGTGCACCAGCGAAACCGATCAAAGGTATGCTGCCGTTTAAGCGCTGCTGGATTACTTTGATGGCATCAGCAACATATTGCAGCCTGTCGCCTACATTAGTTTCCAGTGCATCCACATCTGCCTGGGTACGCACAGGGTTGGCAAACTTAGGGCCCACGCCTGCGGTAAAACTCAGGTCGCCGCCCATGGCCTCACCCGTAACCAGGATATCAGAGAACAATATGGCTGCATCAATCCCTAACAGATCAACTGGGAGCATGGTGACATCGGCAGCTATTTCCGGTGTTTTGCACATCTCCAGGAACGAGTATTTGTTTTTGATTTCCCAATACTCAGGCATAAAACGGCCTGCCTGGCGCATCATCCACACGGGTGGTCGTTCAGTTTTCTCTGAAAAAGCGGCTTTTATAAATAACGAATCTTTCATTTGTTTTGGAGAGTCAAGAATCAAGAGCCAAGAATCAAGACAAAATCCCTTTCGATGTCTTGACTCTTGATTCTAATATCTTGGTTCTATTTTAGTGCTTTTGTATTTCCTGCCTCACTTTCAGGATCACGTCCTTCATTTTGGCAGATATGGTATCTTTATGTTTATCAGTTAATTGCAGGTACGCTTTAGCTTTATCATAGTTGCCTTTACGCACGTTGATATTGGCAACGTGCACCAAAGCCGCTACATGGTCGTTAGCGTTCCTGAGCGGAAATAACGCGGCCAGCTCGTAATGCTTTTCGGCCTCGTCAAAATCCTGCTTTTGCAGGCATACGCCCCCGTATATAAATTCATAAAAGCCCCGGCGGTTCTTGCTCAGCATTTCAGGATTATAAACCTGTTGCAGCAAATCCTCGGCTTTAGCATATTCTTTATTATGAAAAGCCTTTGCCGCCAGTACAATGGTACCCTGTTTAAAATAACCCCATATCAGCAGGCCCACAAACATCAGTGCTACGGCTGCTAACTGGTATACCTGGTACCTGATAGCGAAAGCCATCAGTATAATAAACATCCCTGCCACTAATATCCTTGCCCTGTTTGTAAACATGCAATACGATTAGTGGTTATCGGTAAACTTGTAACCTA
Source organism: Mucilaginibacter sp. MD40 (assembly GCF_002288635.1). Lineage (GTDB taxonomy): Bacteria > Bacteroidota > Bacteroidia > Sphingobacteriales > Sphingobacteriaceae > Mucilaginibacter. The sequence continues at coordinate 1,639,537 of NZ_NRSW01000001.1, forward strand.
CCCCACGTATAGAGTGGAAATAAACCGGGTTTTTTGGATCCGGTTCAAAATACTTACGGAAGGTAAGGATGAAGTTATCGATGGTACGGGTGGACGGGTAAACGTCATAGTTCCAAACGGTTTCCAATATCTGCTCGCGCGATACGGCTTCGTTACGGCGCTCAATAAGCAGCTTTAAAAGCATAGTTTCCTTTTTGGTAAGAGGAGTAATGCTACCATCATCATTCATCAGTTCAAAAGAGTTGAAATGAATGGTTTTGTCGCCAATTTTATAGCTGTTGAACTCTTTGAGGTCTTCGCCTTTTAAACTGCGTTTAATGAGGTTATTAACACGCAATATCAGTTCTTCCAGGTTGAAAGGTTTGGTGAGGTAATCATCCGCGCCTTTTTTAAGGCCCGATATTTTATCCTCATTGGTATTCTTTGCGGTGAGGAACATGATAGGTACCTCCGAATTCTCCAGCCTAATGGTTTCTGCAACCACAAAGCCGTCAATCTCGGGCATCATCACATCCAGTATCACCAGGTTAAAACGTTCCTCTTTAAATATCTGGAGGGCTTTTTTACCGTTATTGGCTGTGGTAACTTTATATCCTTCCAGCTCAAGGTTTAACTTAATAGCTTCTAACAAGTGTTCCTCGTCTTCGGCCAGCAAAATTCTTTTTTTAGTGGGTGTCATATCTTACGAATAGGTTTATGCAAAAACAACTTCAAAAATACTTCCGGCAGGGCGGTTATCCTTAACTTTTATACTGGCCTGGTGCTTATCTAATACCTCTTTAACAATGTATAAGCCCAATCCGGTACCTTTTGTATTACGTGTATCTTCGCTGCCTACACGATAGAACCTTTCAAATATGCGATTTTTCTCGGTATCTGCTATCCCAATACCATGGTCGGCCACCTGGAAGATAACGCGGCTGTCTTTTTCAAACAGTTTTACAAATACAGTTTCGCATGGACTGGAATATTTTACCGCGTTCTCGATCAAATTGGTTACTACAGATGTTAGGGCAAACTTATCACCGGTTATTTTAATATTAGGTTCAATTTCCGCAGCAATGATCTGCTGGTTGCAATCGCATTTGCTTATCTGCAAACGGTTAACAATACTATCTACCAATACCGACAGATTGAATTCCGCTTTGGGGAAACTGTATGAGCGGTTTTCAATTTTGGCCGCCAGCAGCATGTTCTCTACCATATCGTCCAGCCGCTCCACATCTAAAAGCGACTTATCAATGAAGTTGAGTATCTGCTCCCGGTTAAGGTCGCGTTTTTGAATAGTTTGCAGCAATATTTTGATAGAGGCTAATGGCGATTTAAGCTCATGTGTAACAGAAAGCAGGAAGTTCTTTTTCTGCTCATGCAGTTTAGCCTCTTTGTTAAGCGATTTATGAAGAAAATAGGCGCCTACCAAAAACACCATAATAAACATCATGCCCTCGCCCATGATCATGCCTTTACGGCTCGGGTTAAGGTTTACCAGCATATAACCCCACCAAACCAGTTCGGCAATGGCGTAGATAATAATGGCATAAAATATTACAAGTGTCTTTTTCATTAGCGTGCAGTTTTCAGTCCTCAGTTGGCAGTTATTTGTTTGCAGATTGCTTTGGTGCAAACCGCGCACTGCCTGCTACTTACCACTATTTAAAAACAATATCTAAACTATCAAATATAGCGGTTTTTGTTGTTTCCAGATCAGCGGTGGTATGTGCCGATGATATAAAGCCAACTTCGTAACCTGATGGGCCCATGTAAACGCCGCGGTTAAGTAATTCGCGGTGCATTTCTTTGAACTTCACCATGCTGTTAGGGTCAATCTGTTCAGCGGTGCTGATGCTTTCCTGATCTGTAAACGCGAACCAGAATATAGAGCCGATAGTGAATAGCTTAACCGGATAACCTTTGCCATCAGCGTATTGCCTGATATCGTTTACAAAGGCAGTTGTAGTGGCATTTAAGCTTTCATAAAAGCCTGGTTTTAGCAACTGGCTTAATTGCGCGATACCCGCAGCCATAGCAACCGGGTTGCCCGATAGCGTACCTGCCTGGTATACCGAACCTACAGGCGATATATGATCCATTACTTCAGCCGAAGCACCGTAAGCACCAACCGGTAAACCACCACCAATGATCTTACCATAGGTAATAATATCGGGCTGGATACCATAAACACCTGCCGCACCTTCAAAGCCTACCCGGAAGCCGGAGATCACTTCGTCAAATATAAGCAGTGTGCCATTTTGGGTACAGATATCCCGCAGGTATTGCAGATACTCCCGGCTTTGTAAAAGCAGGCCATTATTGGCCGGGATAGGCTCGATGATAACGGCAGCGATCTGGTCTTTAAACTCCGCGAATGCGTTGTCTAAAGCGTTGGTATCATCTAACGAAACCACAATGGTTTCATTAGCGAAAGCCACAGGCACACCTGCAGATGAGGTTTCACCAAAGGTAACCAGGCCCGAACCTGCCTTAACCAGCAAGCTATCTGAATGCCCGTGGTAGCAGCCTTCAAACTTTAAGATCTTATCGCGTTTGGTATAACCGCGCGCCAACCTGATGGCCGACATTACCGCCTCGGTGCCTGAACTGGTAAAGCGGATCTTTTTAATGAATTTATTGTTACTAAGGATCAGTTCGGCCAGCTCATTCTCCAGCGCGGTTGGCGCACCGAAAGACATGCCCTTTTGCATTACTTCGGTAACCTTTTCGAGTGTGTTAGGGTTTGCGTGACCTAAAATAAGCGGCCCCCAAGAGCAGCAAAAATCAATAAACTCGTTGCCATCCGCATCCCAAATATGGCTGCCATTGCCTTTTTCAATAAACAACGGCGTACCGTAAACAGATTTAAATGCCCTAACCGGTGAGTTTACCCCACCAGGGAAATAGGTTTTAGCTTTCTCGTACAGTTCGGCAGATTTGGCTCTGCTGATATCTTTTATACTCATCTTATTTGGCCCCCTCTAAATCTCCCCCAGGAGGGGGAGACCTTTTTGGAATANTTGGAATAACATTCTAATAATTTTATTAAGCCCTCCCTTTTGGGGAGGGTTTGGGTGGGGCTTCTACAGCCACTTATTCTCCAACACCTCTTTAGCGTGGTAGGTTAATATCGCGCTTGCGCCGGCACGGCGAAGGCTCACCAGTACTTCGGTTATAGCACGCTGATCATTCAGCCAGCCTTTTTGTATGGCAGCTTTTATCATGGCGTACTCACCGCTTACATTGTAAGCTGCAATAGGCAGCTGGGTATTATCTTTTAACAATTTGATCACATCCAGGTAAGGTAAACCGGGTTTTACCATCAGGAAATCGGCGCCTTCTGCTTCGTCCAGGCGGGCTTCTATTAATGCCTCCTGCTGATTAGCAGGGTTCATCTGGTAAGTTTTCTTATCACCAAACTTAGGTGCCGAGTTCAATGCATCCCTAAACGGGCCATAAAAAGCGCTGGCATATTTAGCCGAGTACGACATGATAGATACGTTGGTAAAGCCGTTATCATCCAATACCTGGCGGATGTAGCCTACGCGGCCATCCATCATGTCTGATGGGGCTATGATATCTGCACCGCTCCGTGCATGTGCCAATGCCATTTTTCCCAGTACTTCTAAAGTAGCATCATTCAGTATCTCACCATTTTCCACAATACCGTCATGACCATCGCTGCTGTAAGGGTCCATCGCTACGTCGGTAATTACACAGGCTTCGGGAAACTCTTTTTTAACCGCGTGGATAGCCCGCAGGTACAAACTTTCGTCGCGGTGACTTTCGGTAGCGTACTTATCCTTTAACGCTTCCTCAATGTTAGGGAACAGGTCAAAAGAGTTTAAGCCCAATTTAAGGCAACTCTCTACCTCGCGCAGCAGGTTATCGATAGAGTAACGGTAAATACCCGGCATCGACGATACCTCGGTTTTCTGGTTTTCACCATCAACAATAAACAGCGGAAATATCAAATTGGCCGCGCTTACATGAGTTTCCTGTACCATCTGGCGGATAACTTCACTCTTGCGGTTTCTTCTTGGTCGTTGTAGCATAAGCTTATAGTTCATGGTTGATGGTTCATAGTAAAATCAACAACCTCGTATTAACATGCTCATAATTGGTTTCAGTAAATCACTATGATCTATGAACCATCAACTATGAACTTTATATCCCAAACACTGCCTCGGCTAAACCTACCTCGTCTGGCGAGAAGGGGAGTACGTATTTAACGCCCATCTCATCAAACTTTTTACCGGTTGATTTGCCTATAGCTATTACTTTTTGGCCGGGCTCAAGCAGGTTATTCGCAAAATATGCGTCAACATTGCTTGGGCTGGTAAATATCATTACGTCGGCGCCGCTGGCCTCTACGTCTTCTTCTAAAACAGTTTCGTAAACGGGCAGGTCGATGATCTTGGTATCTGCAGACAAACCCTGATGAATACTTCTCATCGGGTTATCGGCACCCGGGAAAAGTACCGTTGTGCCATTTGCCAGCGCGGCAAAATCGGCGGCAACATCAGCAGTATCGGTACTTTCGCCAACAAAATCAGCAAAGTGGCCATTCTTACGTAACATATCCTCACTACCTGCACCCATTACGCCGAATTTTACCTTCTTAGGAAATTGCGGCTGCAGTTTAAAGAAATATTCAACGGCGTTCTTACTAGTGAAGAATACCCAATCAATGTTCTTTAAAATGTAAGAATCAAAACGGGTGATCACCGGTACCGTACGTATCAACGAGCGGTCTTCTATTTCGATTTTATGTTTCTCCAGTGCCCGGCGGAAGTAGCTGGTTGCCGATATATCTCTTGATATAAACACCTTTGAAGGGAACTTTCTGTCTTTAGCAAACTTGGCCAAAATGCGTTCGGTAACACCCTCAAGTGTTGGCGTTTCTATAAATAAACGATCAGGAAATTCATCCTCATCATCAGATTTTGAGGTGAATACCTGAAATTGTCCGTTCTCTTTACGGCAATAAACGCCCAGTGGTAAGTGGCAACCACCACCAAATTGTTTTAATACGCCCCGCTCTAAAGAAAGCTGTTCGGCCACCTCGGGGTGGTGCAATTCCTGCAGTGCATCAAATAATATTTGATTATTATCGCGAATCTGGATAGCCAGCACACCTTGCGCAGGTGCGGGAATAAACTCCGTGGGAGTGAGTTCCTCTACGTGAAATTCGCTCAGATCGATACCTAAACGGCTAACACCGGCTTTGGCCAGCATAATGGCATCGTATTTCTCGTCGCGTAGTTTACCTATGCGGGTAGGTACGTTGCCGCGTAGGTCTTCTATTTCCAGATCGGGGCGCAGAGCTAATAATTGAGCCTTGCGGCGGTTGGATGAAGTACCCACGATGCCACCGTATTTAACGGAAAGCTTTTGGCGCACATCAACGCAATCCTTCAATATCAGCAACAGTTCAGCCGGGTCTTCCCGTTCTGAAACTGCTGCGATGATGAGTCCCGGCGGATTTTCTGTAGGCAGGTCTTTATGCGAATGTACCGCGATGTCTATAGTGCCTGCCAGTAGTTCTTCTTCTAATTCTTTGGTAAAAAAGCCTTTGCCTTCCAGTTTATCCAGGCTAAGGTTAAGGATACGGTCGCCCTGTGTTTTAATGATCTTAAGTTCTGCAGGGATATGCAATGCTGCAAGTTGGTCCTTAACAAAGTTTGCCTGCCATAGTGCAAGTTCGCTTCCGCGTGTGCCGATAATTACTGTTCTGTCCAAAAGGTTAAATTTTTTACACTGCAAATTTAAGTTTTTACAGGTAGTAACGTGCTATTAATTGAGGATATGAGAGTATCCTGACTATCTGATGAGTAAAGCACGTTGGCTTCAGGTTATCCTCTTGTTGCCTGCCATATAAACCAGGCGTTTAAAATGGCATAGGTGCATATGAGTATCTGTCCGCAAATAAAATCGAACCGCTGGGCGCGTTCCGCTTCGTTGCGTTTTACCAGTTTTAACGAATAGGCCGTGCAGATAATTACCGTAAGGATAAATACCAGGGTGATACCGTGCAGCATATCTACCAGCGTAAATGAGCTGGACTCCGGCAGCGCGGAGTCAACAATGTATTTATTACCAATTACTGCGAACAAGGCACCAACGCTTAATCCGAAGCGCGAGTCGATACTATCGGCATGGATGTAAAAACACATGTAGGCAATAAGAAAAGCCACATACATTCCCAAGAACATCTTCCAGAACAGCCCCATCGCGTCGCGATCAATAGTAAGCAGTACCTTAAAGTTGCTGTACTCGGTATGGGGTTGGGGTATTTTATCGTCGCCAAAGGCGGTTTCATATTTTTTTATACCGGTGCTGATGTCGATACTATCTATGTTCCAGCCTCGCAGGGTAAAGCGCGGATCAAAGTGCTTGCCTAAAGTATCTGCCTTAAATACCAGCGCTTTGGAATCAAACTGCGAATTTTCGATAGAGAACCGTAGTTTTTGCTTGTCAAACGGGAAATTGTTGGTAGCCCAGGAGTCTTTCATTACTGCCTGTAGCTTCATCAGCATATATATGCGGTTATTGCTCGAATCGATAGTAGAGAAGGATGTAGTAACTGATTTGGCTTGTGGTACTTCCAGGTTGTGCAAAAAATCAAACTTTTTGTTCTTGTACTTAAGCCACAACCACATGTTAATGTTATATTCTTTATCCTTAAAGTTGATGTCGTGTATACTGGTAATGTATATACCGCATTGTACGGTATCGATCGGGGCATTCTGAGCATTAGCTTTTAAGGCAGATAGAAAGCCGGCGATAAAAATCAGGATCAGGGTTTTAACTGCTTTTAACATCAAAAGCTATTAACGTTCAATTATAGATGTTGTTTGCAGGGTTATTTAATTTAACGAATTGTTTTTTAGGCAATTAAAAAAACAATTTAACTAATGTTTGGTTGGGTAATAATATAGCAGATACGTTACCCTGTTAAGGGGCTAAAGAGAATATTATACAACAAAGTTGTTTTTTGATCCGCGCATCATAAATCCGCGTGTGTTTTATACTCGTTAGTTATTTAAATACGAACAACAAACACATGAAAACCAATTTTAGAAGCAAGGTAAACGAAATTGTCACCAACATCAGGCGGACCCGCGAAAGGCTTAACTATACACAAGACTACCTGGCGATGCGCATGAACGTTTCACAAAACGCCTACTCAAAAATTGAGCTCGGCTATTCTAAACTCACTCTGGCAAGGCTTATGGAAATATGTGCCATACTGGAAGTGCCTGTATCAGAAATGATAGAGCCGGGCAAACAGCAGCAGGTATACCGGTTAATTTACAACCCGTCCCTACGTTTGCAAACCGTTTAGTTTAATTTAAGTTAATGATTACAGCAATGGCCCGTTTAGCGGGCCATTGCTGTAATATAGTATAGTTTGTATAAAGTATTAAATTAGCGGCACAAGAGCAAATATCCCCTTAATGCATGCCCCATAATAAATTACCTACCGTAAAAGAGATAGCTAAGCGGCTAAATGTTTCCACATCAACTGTTTCGAGGGCGCTGCACAACCACCCAAGTATTGGCCTGGTTACTACCATGCGGGTACATAAAGTAGCCCAGGAACTGGGCTACGAAATAAACAAGACGGCTATTTTTTTTAAAGAACGTAAAACCTATACTATTGGGGTGATAATTCCCGACCTGGCCGAACCTTTTTTTTCGTCGGCTTTAACCGGCATTGAAGATGCTGCGGAAACGTCTCGTTACAATGTGATCATAGGGCAATCGCTAAATAGCTTTGAGCGCGAAAAAAGGATAGTGGCCAACATGAAGGACCACAGGGTTGATGGTATACTGGTATCCATTACCAAAGAAACATCAACCTACGAACATTTTGAGCAGTTGCATAAGTTTAATATCCCTGTAGTTTTTTTTGACCGTGTGCCCAATCGGCAGGATATCAATTACGTAGCCTGTAACCTGGTATCGGGTATGTTGCAGGCAGTAGCTAAACTGGTAGCAAAAGGGTACAGGCGTATAGGCCTTATCAATGGTCCGGCAAAACTTGCCGCCACACTTCAGCGCCTGCAGATCTATCTTAACTGCCTCAGGCAAAATGGGCTGGAGATTGATCAGGATATCATTGTTTCTACCACGTTGAGCAAAGCCGATAACTTAACGGCCATGAATAGGTTACTCGTGCTTGAACAGCCGCCAGAAGCTGTAATTACTTTTAATGATCATGTTTTGCTGGATTGTATGGCGGCCGTAACCAACGCAGGCCTTGAGGTAAATAAGGATATCAGTTTTGTAAGTTTCGCTAATCTGCCTGTTTGGGAGTATATGGATAAGAAGCCGTTGGCTTCTATTGAACAGTTCGCTTACAAGCAGGCTTCAACAGCTGCCGGCTTCCTGTTTAAGCTGATAGATCACTCGGCACAACCTGATGCTCCCGAGATGCCACCATTGCAATGTATAATTGATTCAGAAATGGTTGAATATTCTCAATAGTTATATTTAAAAAAGTAAAATTTACACATACGGTTGCGTAACCTCTTGCAAACGTATGCACAAACTATTCGTATACCCGTTTTTGCCGGCATATTTTCCCAAGCCGGTAATTAATGCCATTTTTACTATGCAATAGCAGGATTCGCGCCTGCCGGTAAACTATACTTTTAAATATATTGCGTAAAATAGCATGCCGCATAAGCCCGGGAATATAGCAGAGGTAGTATCAAACTTTAAATGTAATGCTGATAGCAGCTGGTTTAAAGCGTATGGCTCCGGCCATATTAATGATACCTTCTTTTTGAAAAATTTGTCGGTCGGCGGTCCTCATTATTTATTGCAACGCATTAACCACCATATCTTTCCAAGAGTAGATCAACTGATGCATAACATGCACCGGGTAATAACGCATTTAAAGCAAAAGGTTGAGGCTGCCGGGGGCGATCCGTTTAAAGAAGCCTTAACACTCATTCCCACGCATACCAACCAGTATTATTATCAGGATAGTATGGGCAGCTATTGGCGTATGCTGTATTTTTTGGATGGTGCCCGCAGTTACGATATTGTTACTACTAATAGGCAGGCTTTTGAAGGGGGCAAGGCTTTCGGGAAATTCCAGGCTATGCTGGCGGATCTCCAGGCAAGTGAATTGTATGAGGTAATACCTGAGTTTCATAATATCAGGCATCGTTTGTCGCAGCTTAACCATGCTATCGCTAAAGGTACACCGGAAAGGCTAAAGCAGGTATCGCCAGAGCTGGAAGTGGTTAGGCAATACGCTATGGAAATGCAATACTTTCAGCAGCCTGGGCAGGTGGCCGCGTTACCTCAAAGGGTGATACATAACGATACCAAGTTTAACAATGTATTACTCAACAGCCGCGACGAGGCGCAATGTGTGATTGACCTGGAAACCGTGATGCCCGGGTATGTAGCTTATGATTTTGGCGACGCGATACGCACCATTATTAATAAAGCGGCCGAAGATGAGGCCGATTTAGAAAATATACAGCTGAATATGCCTTTGTTTGAAGCCTACACCAAAGGTTACCTCAAAGAAGCCGCGGGCTTTTTAACCGAAGCGGAGGTTCTGTCGCTTATTAAAGGAGTTTTATTACTTCCCTTTTTACAGTCGGTAAGGTTTCTTACCGACCACATTAACGGTGATATTTATTACAAAATACATTTTGAGGGGCATAACCTGCAAAGGGCAAGGGCACAGTTCAGGTTGTTTCAGCTGCTACATGGCAATGCCGATGTGTTGCACCAGATCATTTTAAACGAATATATAAAATGCAAGGGCCTGCTACGCTAATAGCCGTTGGTCATTGCCAAAGAGCACAAATCCATAACCGATAAAAATATGTTTTTATGAATAGAAGAGATTTTGTTAAGCAAAGCGCCATAGGCGTTGCAGGGTTAACCGTAATACCGTCAGGAACTTTATTTGCCAGAAATGCAGATAAGGTAAGGTTGGGATACATTGGCGTGGGCCTGCGCGGTCGCAGCCATATTAGCGAAGGTTTGTTGCGAGATGATGTAGAAATAGTAGCCATTTGCGATATACAGGAAAGCTCACTTAAATATTGTCGCCAGCAATTTGTAAAAGTGAATAAAAAACTGCCTGCCGAATACACCGGCGGTTTAGACGCCTATAAAAGACTGCTAGAGCGTAAAGATATTGACGCGGTGATTATTGCAACCCCATGGCAGTTTCATAAAAGCCAGGCTATTGATGCTATGCGTGCGGGCAAATATGTAGGCTGCGAGGTAATTGCCGGTATTTCTCTGGAGGACCACTGGGATATCTTAAAAGCGCACGAAGAAACCAAAATGCCTTACATGACACTGGAGAACGTTTGCTACCGCCGCGATGTAATGGCCGTTTTAAATATGGTTCGCCAAAACCTGTTTGGCGAGTTGGTGCATTGTGAAGGTGGTTACCAGCACGATCTGCGCGGTATTTTATTTAATGATGGCAAAAGCTTCTACGGCAAGGGCGGCGAATACGGCCCTAACACCATGGGCGAATCGCAATGGCGCACGCAATGGAACATTAACCGTGATGGCGATATTTACCCAACGCACGGCGCAGGCCCGGTAATGCACTATCTGGATATTAACCATGGTAACCGTTTTACTAACCTTGTTTCGTTTTCAAGCAAGTCGGTTGGTTTAAACCAATATATTGAGAAAGTATCGCCCGGAAATAAGAACGCTAAGATCAAGTTCAGGAACGGCGATGTTACCACCACCATGATCAATTGTGCCAATGGCGAAACGGTGATGTTGAGCCATGATGTGCATTTGCCGCGCCCATATTCGCTGGGCTTCCGTGTACAGGGTACCGGCGGTATCTGGATGGATGTGGCCAACTCTATTTATATTGAAGGAAAATCAGCGCAAGAGGATGTTTGGGATAAGGCTGATGCATGGCTGGAAAAATACGATCACCCGCTTTGGAAAAAGAACGAACACCTGGCAGAGGGTGCGGGTCATGGCGGTATGGACTGGTTTGTATTTAACGCGTTTGTAATGGCTGTTAAGGAACGGAGGCAAACCCCGATAGATGTTTACGACTCATTAACGATGAGCGTGATCACCCCGCTTTCAGAAAAATCCTTAAAAGAAGGTAATACGCCGCAACAATTCCCTGATTTTACCCGAGGTAAATGGAAGCAGAGTAAAAATACTTTCGCTTTGGATGATAGCGGGTTTTAAGTAAAGTTGCAGGCATAAGTTATGCCGGTTTAAACATGTTATTACGAGTATTCGATGGATATCGAAAAGCGTGACAATCCCACACCCAGCTTAAGTTTTGCTAACTATGAGATTGCTTCGTTCCTCGCAATGACATGTTTTCTTAGTCTCTTATGCTAATTTCCTTGCGGATATAAGGTGATGCAAATTGTTACATTTGCTTTATCCTTGAAAGATATTCCAGTACATCAACTTAAAGAAAGAGCCAGTACCGGCCTGGAGATGTGGCAGTATCAAACCGGTGATATGGAAGACGATGATATGCCATTGGCTGCCCATCGGGATGATCACTACATATTTTTTTTGATCACGGATGGGAAGGCGTCGTTGATGATCGATTTTACGGAAGTGAAATTTAACCCCAAAACGCTTTATTATATTTTGCCCGGCCAGGTGCACCAAAGCTTAGATTACAACGAAGCAGCTGGCTGGTTCATCGCAGTAGATACCATGCTTGTCCCGCCCGATTACCGAAAGGTTTTTGAGGGCAGCATGGACTTGCAGCAGCCGCATCGGTTGAATGATGACCAAATGAAGCAATGCACCAGTTTGCTAACGGTGCTGTTGCAGCGTTTCCAGGAAAAAGATAGTTTACCGTTTAATCTGTCGGTGACACACTCTTTGTTGCAGGCATTTGTAGGTATGGTTGCGGGCTGTTACAATTGCGCGGCAAATCCAAGTGTGCGGTTAACCCGGCCAATGGAAATTGTACAACAGTTTAAACGTTTATTAGTTGATAACATTTGTACTGTTAAGAGCCCATCTGCATATGCAGAAATGTTGCGGGTATCTGAAAGTTACCTTAACGAATCGTTAAAAAAGATTACTGGCATGTCTGTAAGTTACTGGATTTCGAACGAATTGGTGTTAGAAGCCAAACGTTTATTATACTACAGCGAATTAAACGTAAAAGAAATAGCCCATAAATTGGGCTATGATGATCATACCTACTTCTCCCGGATCTTCAAAAAATCGGAAGGTATCACGCCTTTATCATTTAGAGCATCATACCGTAAATAGTCCAATCATTCCCGTGGGTTTGCCATTGATGCCGGCTGCTTTTGACCGTTTCTTTGTCTTAAGCAAAACGCACATTATGGAAACATCTACTTTTAACAAACTAAAACAAAAAGCAGGCAACTTGCTTGAGCCGCGCTTACTGCAAACCGGCCGTGTGCTGGACGTAAGACCCTGGGCACCATCAACCATGATAGAAATTGATCTGCATCTGCCATTTACTAATATGGAACATTGGGAGCAGGTGCCTTATATAAAATTCAGGGTTGATCCGCTAACTTATCGTGACTACACACCATCGGGATGGGATGCTGAGACAAGCACCTGTACCATTTTTGTTGATGCGCTGCACAATGGCCCCGGCGCAAAATGGGCCCGGAGCTTAAAAGTTAATGATACGGTTAGTTATTTTAAAAAGATATGTTACACCCAGCATCAGCCAGACCAAACCTCCGCGATAATTGCTTTAGGCGACGAAAGCAGCGTTGGTCACTTGCTGGCACTGCAAAAAATGGTATTACCACATACACGTTTTTCGGGCGGGATTGTTATGGGTAATGAAGACCACCGCAAACAGTTCCACGAATTTTTGTGGACACCCATAGAACCTGTAGAACGCCGCGATGTTTACGGCCACCACAGCCTGATGCAATGGGTGCTAAAACAAAAGTATAGCCTGGAGAATACCATATTTTACTTAACGGGTAACAGTACCATGGTGGGGCAGTTACGCAAATTGCTTAAGCAGCAAGGCTATCCTTCATCACAGATCAAGGCCCAGGGTTTCTGGTCTTAAGAAATCTACGTTAAGCTTATTTCAGCTTAACGTAGGTCTCTATGATCTCGTGGTTAATGTTTAGGCTGTCAATCTTTTCTATTCCTTTTTGTATCAGGGTGTCACCCTTAAATTTTACGGTAAAGTCAAAATCTTTTCCTTCCCAATCGCGGGCGTTCAGGTAGGCTAAATGCTCGGTGTACTTATCGCCTTTAAAATCATAAGTGCCGCCGCCCGCGGTATAAGTAGCTTCCTTACCCTTGCCTTTGCTCAGATCATGGCGCATAAAGGCAAAATGGGTATCATTTAAAATTTTGATCATTTCCTGGTTAGGAACGGGGTATTCTTTAACAGTATCGCCTTTTGTAACCGTAATGGCCGATACCAGTTTCCAGGTGCCCACCATAGGCGAAGCGGATCTTGCTTCTGAATCGGTACTTTCAGCAGGCTTTTGTGTGCATGATGCCAATGCGATGGCCGCAAGAGGCAACAGGTTTTTAACTTTCATGAGATGGAGGTTTGTTGATTTAATACGAATATAAGTGCAATAATAATAAATGCAAGCATGTTAACCTTACTATGCAGGATAATACGTATAACTTACCGGCAAATTTTTATTCTGGAACCAGCGGATTGGTATTACCGGTACCCAACAAGCAGGCTTACCCACCCGAATACCAGAACAGTTCGCGCTTAAATTATTACGGCTCGCTTTTCAACAGCATCGAGATCAACAGCTCATTTTATAGACTGCCCATGGCATCAACTGTTAAGAAATGGGCGAATGAAGTGCCGGATACTTTCAGGTTTACTTATAAACAGCTGCGCGATGTTACGCATAACAAGGAGTTGTTATTTGAGCCTGATGATGTATATCGGTTTTTACAAGTGGTAGATGCCGCGGGTGATAAAAAGGGAAGCCTGTTGATACAGTTTCCGGGGAAAACGGATATTGGCTCTATAAGGCAGTTAGAGAAATTACTGGTCAATACCGGTGATACGGATTGGGACGTTGCGGTCGAGTTCAGAAACAAGAACTGGTATCACGAAGATGTTTACCGCCTGCTTGATGAATACCGGGCCGCAATGGTGATACAGGACATGCCTAAAGCCATTACACCGATGATAGATTCGCCCGCTGATTTTGTTTACCTGCGCTTTCACGGGCCAAATGGCGGTTATCGGGGTAGTTACAGTGAGGTATTTCTGCAGGAGTACGCCCAATTAATAGTTGAGTGGTTAGGTGATGGCAAGCGGGTTTACTGCTACTTTAATAATACCGCGGGCGAGGCGGTACATAATTTAATAACGCTGAATAGCATGGTTGCAGAAGCTGTTGGATAATAAAACAATTGCCCGGTGTAAATGACGGACTTTCGTTATCACTTACACCGGGCAAAGCAATCAACATATTCTATATCATTACCATGGCAATTGTTCGCCTAAGTGATAGAAGCCACCGGTAGGGCCGTCTTCGCCGATAAGCGCCAGTTCCACACTGGTTTTTGCACCATCAACAATTTCCATAGGCGCAACATCATTGCCGCCAAGTTCGGTTTTTACCCAACCCGGGTGCGCGGAGTTTACTTTGATATTGGTATCGGCCAGTTCAATAGCCAGGTGATTAGTAAACATATTTAAAGCTGCTTTTGATGCGTCATATGATAGCACTTTAATGGCCTCTATCGGGCTATTGGGTTGTGAGTGCATAGTTAATGATCCTAAAATGCTTGATAGATTCACGATACGGCCTGCATCACTCTTTTTAAGCAATGGCAGCAGCGCATTGGCTAAATAAACCTGGGCGAAAAAGTTAGTCTGGAAAACGTATTCAAATTCTTCTTCGGTTGTTTCGACGGTGATCTTTTCAAACAACGAACGTTTTGGTGCCACACCTGCATTGTTGATTAAGATATCCAGCTTGCCGAATTTATCTTCTACATAAGCGGCTAAGGCTTTTCTATCATCTGCACTGGTCACTTCAAGTTTAGCGCCGTAAGCGTCTATTCCTTGTTGCTTTAATTTCTCGGCTGATTCATTGGCTACATCCAGGTTGCGGGCAGTAAGGATAACGGTTACGCCTTTCTCACCAAGTTGTTTTGCGGTTTCAAAGCCTATACCTCTGTTTGCACCGGTAATAAGTGCTACTTTTTGATTTTTCATTATTGTATGAAGTTATTTGTTTTATCTTTTATAGACCGTTCGGTCTTTTTTATTTCAAAAAAAAATTAAATACAATTAGCTATAATCTCGTCTTTCAGCATTTTACTGATCTGTTTCATTACATCATTATTGTCGGCTACTCTGGCCATCAGTACTCCTCCTTCGAGCATGGCGAACATCTTGATAGCAAACTCGTCTATCTGCCAGTCGGCCTTGAATTCGTTGTTGGCTTGTCCGCAAGCTAAAATGCCTTTTAATAGAGCCTGCGATTCTTTAATGCTTCTGTTAACCCTTTGCTTTATCGCGGGGTTAGTATCATCGGCCTCCGAGCCAAAATTAAGCATAGGGCAACCACCTTCTATAACAGGCTTATCCACTTTGGCAAAGTGATCTATAAAATAGAACAGCTTTTCTTTAGCAGTTTTTTTCCTGTTTAGTCCGGAGCAAACGCTTTCACTAATAGTATTTAAACAGTAATCTACTACCGCGAATGAAAGCTCTTCCTTGCTTTCAAAGTGCCCATACAAGCCGCCCTTGGCCATTTTGGTAGCTTGCATCACATCACTCATGGCGGTACCTGCAACACCTTTGGTGTTAAATACCGGCGCCGATTGCTCTATAATGAATTGCCTTGTACGTTCTGCTTTTGTCACGGGTCAAATATAGACCGTTCGGTCTATTTTGGCAAGCATTCTTTTTACAAATGTTAATGTAATGACAATTGTTACAAACACCGGTTTAAACTATTATAGCTTTAGCACCGTCATACCACCAAAAAAACAGAAAAACAGATGAAAAAGATATTTTTAATGTTAGCGTTTGTTGCCGGCATAGGTGTTGCCGCAAATGCACAAACCAAAGTAACCAAGACCCCGGAACAACGTGCGCAGCATAGGGCGGCCGCTTTAAGCAAAAAGCTTAACCTCAATGCAGATCAATCTGCCAAGGTGAATGCCATATTCGCTCAACAGGCTTCACAAATGGATAGCCTTAAAACAAATAAATCCGGCGACCGGAAAGCAAACTTTGCAGCCCGTAAGGCTATATTTACCAACACCGATGCCCGTTTGAACGCGGTGTTAACCCCGGAGCAGGAAACCACTTATGCCAACCTGAAAACTGAAATGAAAAATAAATTTCATAGCAGGCACCATGGCGCTAAAACCCCCGATGAAAAAGCGCAGCGTTTAACCGGCGTGTTAACTAAAAAGTTATCGCTAAGTGCCGACCAGTCTGCAAAAGTGAATAGCATATTGCTGCAAAGCGCTACGCAAATGGATAGCTTAAAAGCCAACAAACCAGCCGACCGTGCAGCCGTAAAGCAATCACGTAAGGCTATGCTGCAGAACGCCGATGCGCAGTTGAAAACAGTTTTTACCGCGGAGCAACAAAAAGCCTACGCCGACCTGAAAGCTAAAATGATAGAACGTATAAAGGCACACAGAGGCGCGAAAGTAACCGCGCCAAGTGCAGGATAAATAGTGTGATTGATGAGTAAGTGAGTGGCGGGCAGCGTAATGTTGCCCGCTTTTTTATTTTAAGGCCTCGGCAAGGAGCTTGTTTAACTCTTTATAACGTTCGCCACGCCCATCGTTGTTAAAATAATACGCAACCAGCATGGCGGCATATTGCCCGTTATTATTTACTACCGGGTAGCTGCCAAACAGGCCCGGGCTGCTGACGTTGCCGCCATCCATTACCCACTCGCCAAATCCATAACCAATACCCCCGGCTTCTTTCGGCGTATAAGCGATTTTAACATCAGCTGTTAAGCGGTTAACCTGCATTTGTTTGATGCTCTGTTCAGATAATATACGTTTGCCGTCGGCCGCAATACCCTTGTTAAGTATCATCACCAGAAATTTGAGGTAATCATTAGCAGTACTTACCGCGCCGCCTGCCGGTAAGGCTACCGGTTTGTGGCCAAAATCGGTATTGGTCATGTGTAGTGGCGTGGCAATTCGTTCGTTAAACAGCGTTTCAAAGTTTTTGCCGCTTATTTTTTCCAGTATGGCTCCGGCAATTTGTAGGCCTACGTTGCTATAATGGAAAACTTTTCCGGGGGCACCTTCCATTGGCATAGCGGCTATATCGGCAATGGCGTCGTCCATGCTGTTGTTGTCTTTAAGTTCAGCCAGGCTTTCTTTTAATGCCGGGGCCTTAATAGCCGTAGTATGCGACATGCACTGCCACACGGTAATACCGCCTTTGCCCGCTTTGCTTAACGCCAGCAGGTATTTCCCAACGGTATCTGTTAGTTGGATTTTCCCCTCATCAACAAACGTCATCACCAGGGCGGCGCTTAGCCATTTGCTGCAACTGGCAACAGGCTGGCGGCTATCCGCGTTCAGGTCGGCCATGTCGGCTTCCTTGCCTGTGCGGCGGGCAACAAAGCGGTTGATCATCTTTTGCCTGCGCGATAGGTTATTTTGCGCCGCGGAGTATACTACTTTACCTTTGCTGTAAACAACCAGTACGGCCCTGCCGCCCATATCCGGCGTGTTTGTCTTAAACCATTCATCTACCTTACTGAAATTATTTTGGGCTGATAAGGTGCCGGTAACAAAAATTAACGCTGATATCAGTAATCCTTTTTTCATGATGGATAAAGTTTCCCGAAATATAATAAACTCATCGGTATTTGAAATATTCATGACAGGGGCATTTTGTATCTTTGCCACCATTATGCCTGTATATAAAGTATTACGTTTGGTTGCAGCTGTTTTAGTGGTAAGCGCTGTGATCTCCTGCAACAGTGAGGATAAAAAAAAGCCGGGAACGGATAGTGCCGCTTTGGACAAATCAAACACGGTGGTTACCATGCATGCCGATACCGGCCACCTGGTGGGTGCCTGGCATGATGAGGCTATTAAATCAGACAAAGGGGAGGAGATCGCTTATGAAGTGATCAGCAAAGGGCACAAGGTATACATACAGGCCATTACCTTTAAGGGTAAAGAATTAACCCTGAATGATGCGCCGCCTATAACCGCATCGGCATCAGAGATACGTAAAGACGGTGACAAATACGTTGGCGTAAATTCGCCTACCGAAGTTTACAAAATAGACAAAAGCGGCAACCTGCTCATATATGATGGGGAAACACTGGTTGCTATCTGCAAAAGGATATTGTAATACCCAGCGGGGAGAACTACTTATGGTTCTTGTTCCAGCCTATTTTCATTTTGCCATTTTCTTCGTGGGCGCGTATGTGTACCACAATGCCTTTAAAGCGTTTCTTTTTACGTTCTTCAAGGTCAGTGATTTTAAAATCGTCTTTAGGGTTGCGCAGGGGAATGTCTAACGCGATATCGGTACCTCTATCCAGCCCGTAAACACCGGCAACATCCACATTTAACACGCTCGAACTTACCTCCAGCGGCTTAATGGTGATCATATCGCCGTTCACTACAAAATGTCCGTCCAGTTTAGGTATCTGGATGTTTTTAAGGTCGCGGAAAGGAAACACAAATTTTCCTACCCCGAGCAGCGGCTGAAAATTAAGCAACGCCGCATCCCGAAGACTCAGATCAAGATCACCTTTTAGCGAGCGTGGAACCAAATTACCCGCATCGGTAACACTGCCGCTGATATTTGTTTTTGCTGACAGGTAGCCTTTTAAATTATCGGCGGTAAAATCTTTAAGGGCAAAATTGTTGAACGCTCTAAAAAACTCAGGCATATTCACATTACTTACCACGGCATTAACCGCAAAGCGGTTAAGTTTATCGCCCTGTGTTACCTTACCATTCATCTTTAAAGTACCGCCGGCATGTTTAACACCCACGTTCTGTATCAGGATGCCGTTCTCTGTGGTTAAAAGGTCGGCATGGGCATCGGTAGCCATAAATCTTTTATAGTAAAGTTTATTCACCTGCATGTGCATTTCTGCACGACCACGTTCGAGTACGTTGCCTAACTGGTCAACAAAGTTGCCGCTGTTGCCCCTGCTTTTAGTGGCCTGTGCGGCCTTACGCTCGCTCAGGAAGCCCATAAATTCACCAAGATAAAGGGCCGGACTATGAATCTGCCACGTAAGCAGTATTTTTTCGGGTGAATCGTAATACAAGTTCAGGAAGTTATTTACACGGCCTTCCATGGTAACTACGCTACGCCCGCTTTGTAAATGAATATTATTAAGTATCAAATCGTTCTTAACAAAGTTGAGCGAGAAGGATGTATTTTTTAGCTTGAGGTTACGCGGCAGGTAAAACAGATCTGTATGGCGCAGGTTAATAGAGCCGTTCACGAAAGGCTTATTGATCTTGTAATCTACCACGTCGGCCCGGTAGCGCAAGTTAATATCGGCAGAGCCACCACTAAATTTGGCAATATCATCCTGCAGGAACCAGTTAAGGTCGGCAGCCGGAAAATTGGACCGAAAATTCCCCGTAGCGATAGGTTTATCAAGGTTAATAACGCTGCCCGTGTCAATGGTAAACGGCAGGTGGTTATAGGTGCCTTTGAAGGCGGTGAGCTTTATAACCGAATTGGCATCGCTCAAAGATTGGCTTTTAATATAACTATTGGTAAAAACACCATTAAACGAGCAACTATCAATAACACCGCCGGGTGTGGTAAGCTTGTTATTATTCACTTTGGCGGTTACGTATAAAAGTGGATCGCCGGCACCGAAACTACCGGATATAGCTGCTGTAACCGCTATGGGGCGGTCCAGATTAAACATGTTAAGCGATTTCTGTATGTTAGCAGCCAGCAGGTTGGAGGCATGTTTCCACAAAATACTATTTGCTGCCAGGTTGATGGTAAATTCAGTTGGTTCCTTTTTGGTGCGGAACAAGGCGTTTACCATAAAAGCATCGCCGCCTATATTTAGTGGCTTCACCTGTACGGCTATTTGCCCTTTGTCTTCATTATAACCCGCGTCAAAATCACCCTCGAGCTGCTTATTCTTAATAAAACTGCCTTTTAGCGTGTTAAAGGCCATGCTTTTTGCCAATACATTCAAATGGAAATTGGCATGCCAGCCACTGTCGGGGTAGCTCATTTTTCCCTTAAGGTCATCAATGCTGAAGTTGAACAGCTTATGATCTTTGCGGTTGTCAACAGTAAAGTTTACGTTATCAAAGCTGAAGTTTTTTAACTGCGTCGCCGAACTGCTTTCAGACTTGTTATCTTTTACCTGTTTCTTGTCTTTCTTAAATACTGAGGTGTTACTGTAGCCGGTGCTATCGGTATAGAGGTCTATGCTGGCATCGCTAATGGCAATATGGTTAATATCAATAGTGCCTTTAAACAGCGCGAGTGTATTAAGTGAGATATTAAAATCGCGGGCGTTAAGCAGGGTATGTTTATGTTGTTCAAACTGCTTATCGCGCACGAGTACGTTTTGTAAGGTTAACGAAACATCCGGCAGCCCGCGGAAAAAGTTAGGTTTCATATCGCCTATTACCAGGGTGCCATCTACGCTTTTGGCCAGTTGCTCATTTACCATTTTAAGCACTTTTGCCTTATTGAATGATATATACATTGTTGCACCTACAATGAGCAATAAGATCAGCAGCGCAACGCCACCGATAATCTTAAGCGATATTTTTAACCATTTTGGCATATAAACATTTTAGTGATAAAGTATAAAGTGATGAATTTGTTTGTGTAAGCAATTGATGTTTAAGAGCATTAAGGAGTAAGTCTGCTTGAAATAACTGATGTTAAAGGGCAATCTTAATTTCATATCTTAGCCGCAACATGTCTACAACAGTGTTACCACCAGCATTACGAACGGTTAATGTTACCCGTTATGTAACCCCTTTGCGTGAAGGAGGATCGTTGCCGGCCATTGCCGAAGCGGATGATGGTTTTTTATATGTGTTAAAATTCCGCGGGGCGGGGCAAGGGCCCAAAGCGCTTATAGCAGAACTGATTGGTGGCGAAATAGCCCGCAAGTTAGGTTTTCGCATTCCGGAATTGGTTTTTGTGAATTTGGATGAGGCTTTTGGCCGTACCGAAGCGGATGAGGAAATACAAGACCTGCTTAAGTTTAGTGTAGGGTTAAACCTGGCACTGCATTACTTATCAGGCGCTATCACCTTTGATCCCACGGTTACCGAGGTGGATGAATTACTGGCCTCGCAAATAGTTTGGCTTGATGCTTTACTAACCAACGTCGACCGTACCCCGCGCAATACCAATATGCTTGTTTGGCACCGTGAGCTATGGCTCATTGACCATGGCGCAGCCCTGTATTTTCATCACAGTATGGATAACTGGGAGGAGCAGTCACTGCGCCCGTTTGTGCAGATAAAAGACCATGTACTGATCAAAAGAGCCACACAATTGCAGGAGGTAGATAAAGCTTTTAAAGCAATCCTGACTCCGGATATTATTAATGCCATCGTATCCATTATACCCAATGACTGGCTAACCGACCGCTCATTTGAAACAGAGGACGATCAGCGGCAGGTATATGCCAAATTCCTCAACAACCGCATAGCCAACTCAGAAATATTTGTAAAGGAAGCCGAAAATGCAAGACAGACATTTATTTGAGTATGCCGTTATCAGGGTAGTACCCAGGGTAGAACGTGAAGAGTTTATCAATGTGGGCGTGATATTGTATTGTGCCAAACAGAAATTTCTGCAGATGCGCTATCATATTGACCGGGATAGGCTGCACGCTTTTTCAAAAGACTTAGATATTGATGTGGTAGAAAAGAATCTACTATCCTTTCAAAAAATAGCACAGGGGGGCAAAGGCGCCGGGCCGATAGGAGAGCTGGATGCTCCATCACGCTTTAGGTGGTTAACAGCCACGCGAAGCACGGTGGTGCAAACTTCTAAAGTACACCCGGGCTTTTGTATAGATGGTGAAGATGCCATTGACAAACTTTACCGACAATTAGTATTGCAAGATTAAAAGCGCCTTTTACTCACTACGCCTGATAATGGTGTTATCGCCCGGTGCAGGTACTTCACCTTTTTGTGAGTCGTCCGCGTTCGCGGCCCCGTCTTTAAGCTGTTGGTATACCGTTTCCATTAACCTATCCTGTTGGGTCATCTCAAGTAAATGTTGTATTTGCTCCGGGGTAATTTCAATTTCTATTTTCATGAATATAGCAGGCGCAAAGCTTAGGCCAAATATGCCCGGCCGATAAATAAAATCGTGTGTATGTAAAAAGTACACTATATGTTTTTAAATTAGCTTTTTCAGAAACCAGTTTAAACCCAACATTATGACCGCTTACATAAAAGCCGCCCTCTTTGGCCTGTTCTGCCTGTGCTTTTTAAATTGCGCATTTGCTCAAAAACGAATGGCCGTTGAGCCACGGTTTAAAGTGATAGGATTTTATACAGGTAAGGAAGACCAGGCGCACATCAGCTTTTTGCATGAGGCCACCAAATGGTTCCCCGCTATGGCTAAAAAATACAATTTCAGGTTTGATACAACATCCAACTGGGGTAACCTTAATGATGCATTTCTGAAAAACTACCAGGTGGTTATTTTCCTGGATACCCGGCCGGAAGACCCCGCGCAGCGGGCAGCCTTTGAACGGTACATGAAAAATGGCGGCGGCTGGATGGGTTTTCACTTCTCGGCATTCGCACTTAACAACTCCGCGGTACCCGCCAACTGGGATTGGTACCATAATGAGTTTTTGGGCTCGGGGCAATATGGCAGTAATACCTGGCGGCCAACCTCGGCCATCTTAAAGGTGGAAGACAAAATGCACCCGGTTATGCGTGACCTGCCTGCCACCTTTAAAGCACAACCCAACGAGTGGTATCGCTGGGAAAAAGACCTGACCAAAAATCCCAACATTAAAATATTGGCTTCTATTGATCCGGTAAGCTTTCCTTTAGGCACCGGCCCCAAGCCCAATGAAATATGGCATAGCGGTTATTACCCGGTAGTATGGACCAACAAAAATTATAAGATGGTTTACTTAAACATGGGCCATAATGATATTGATTACGAGCATCATACCAATAAGGATCTTTCACATACATTTGGTAACCCTGTTGAAGATCAATTGATATTAAACGCGCTATTATGGCTGGGCACAATACGTGTTATAAACGCAACCAATTAATTCACTAAATTATATATTCAGCATGAACAAAAAACTACTCGTGGCTTTGCTGCTCGGTGTGTCGGCTAACAGCTTTGGCCAGCGTGTATCGCAAAAGCAGGCTTCGTATTCTGCTGCCAACCGAACGGTTAAAGTATTTGTAACAGAAAAAGGCTCCAGCAAACGCCTTGCACCGGCAGGCGAAATTAAGTTTGAAACAGAAGCCCAGCCGCCTGAAACGGAAACAGTGGTATTTGTTGACCCGGATAAAAAATTCCAAACTATGTTGGGCATAGGTGGCGCGCTTACTGATGCCGCCGCGGAAACTTTTTATAAACTGCCGAAAGATAAGCAGGAGGAATTATTATCGGCATACTACAGTAGCAATGGTATAGGTTACAGTTTTGGCCGTACTACTATACAAAGTTGTGATTTTAGCAGCAGCAGCTACAGTTATGTAAGTAACAGCGATAAAGGTTTATCTACATTTAATATAGCTCACGATAAGCAATACCGCATTCCGTTCATTAAAGCGGCTATCAAAGAAGCTGGTGGTAAACTGCCCATTTTTGTTTCGCCGTGGAGCCCGCCTGCGTTCATGAAAACCAACAACGATGTACTGCACGGAGGCCACCTTAAACCGGAGTATGCTCAAAGCTGGGCCAACTTTTATGTGAAGTTTATTAATGCCTATGAAAAAATGGGTATTCCTGTTTGGGGCCTTTCGGTACAAAACGAACCTATGGCAACGCAAACATGGGAATCATGCAATTACACGGCCGGGGAAGAACGCGATTTTGTTAAAAATCACCTGGGCCCGGTATTAGCAAAAAATGGGCTTGGCGGCAAAAAACTTATCATATGGGATCATAACCGCGACCTGCTGTACCAGCGCGCCAGCACCGTATTGGAAGACCCCGCCGCCGCAAAATATGTTTGGGGGATAGGCTTCCATTGGTATGAAACCTGGACAGGCGCCGGGCAAAATTTTGAGAGCGTGCGCTTAACACACCAGGCTTTCCCCGACAAGAACCTCGTTTTTACAGAGGGCTGTGTAGAAAAGTTTGACTTTAGCCGTTTAGACGACTGGAGTCTTGGCGAACGCTACGGATTATCCATGATCAATGATTTTAATGGCGGTACCGTAGCCTGGACAGATTGGAACATCCTGCTTGACGAAAAAGGCGGACCTAACCATGTAGGTAATTTCTGTTTCGCGCCTGTACACGCTGATACCCGCAGCGGCCAGTTACTTTACACTAACGCCTACTATTATATTGGTCACTTTTCTAAATACATTCGCCCCGGCGCTAAACGTATAGCCAGTTCGCCAAGCCGAGATAAACTTTTAAGTACAGCTTATCTTAACCCTGATGGCAAGATCGCTGTGGTGGTAATGAACCGTACTGATGAGCGGATCGAATACCGTTTATGGATCAAAGGCTGGGCAGCAAAAACAGTGAGCGAGCCGCACTCCATTGCTACATTAGTAGTTAATTAATAACGATGCCATGTAATGGCATGATGATTGTAAATGTTGACCATGTGTGTAAGGATAAGTGCTGGGGATAAGGATGAAACAATTGGGATACCAATCCCATTGATGTAAATGCGAGAAACGCCGCGAAGTTGACTTCCCGGCGTTTTTTGTAATTATAATTCCAGGTGTCAGATCAGTATTCATAAGTAGTTAACCAAGCTGCTCATGCCAAAGGCCGAAACATATTGTTGTATATTTGTGCCATACCAATCTTCCGCCTATGAGATCTCGCATATTCACCATTGTTTTAGTGTTGCTTGCACTGCAGGTATCGGCACAGAAGCGTTTAACCTACTGCAACCCGTTAAATCTTGATTATGGATATACGCCTTTTGCCAACTTCGCGGCATGGGGTAAGCATCGCGCTACCGCCGACCCAACCATGACGCTTTTTAAAGGTAACTATTACCTTTTTAGCACTAACCAGTTTGGTTACTGGTGGAGTCCCGATATGCTGAACTGGAAGTTTGTGTCGCGTAAGTTTGTGAGGCCTTACAACGAAGTGCAGGGCGATGAGCTATGCGCGCCGGGTACCTTGGTTCTGGGCGATACCTTGCTGGTGATCGGCTCAACCTACAATAAAGATTTTACGCTTTGGATGAGTACCGACCCGCGTACCGATACCTGGAAGGCGGCCAAAGATTACTTTAAAGTAGGGGCTTGGGATCCGGGTTTGTTTGCGGATGATGACGGGCGGGTTTATATCTACCACGGTAGTAGCAATACATTGCCAATGTACGGGCAGGAGATAGATCGTAAAACGTTTGACCCCATCGGCCCTAAAAAGGAAATGATCAAACTGGATTGGCAGCAGCATGGCTGGGAGCGTTTCGGCGAAAATAATGATAACGTTTTCCTGACCGGGTTTATGGAAGGTGGCTGGATGAACAAGCATAATGGCAAGTACTATCTGCAATATGCTGCCCCGGGTACCGAAGGCCGTGGCTACGGCGATGGTGTTTATGTGGGTGATAAACCTTTGGGGCCGTTCACTTATCAAAAGCATAACCCGTTCAGTTATAAACCGGGCGGCTTCGCCAAGGGGGCCGGCCACGGTGCAACCTGGGCTGATAAGTTTGGCAATTACTGGCATATCTCCACCATGGTTATTGATGTAAAGAACAACTTTGAGCGCCGCATTGGTTTCTGGCCTGCCGGCTTTGATGCCGATGGCACACTGTTCACCAATACATCTTACGGAGATTACCCGCATTACCTGCCTAATGGTAAAGAAGATCATGTAAAGAACGGCAACTTTACCGGCTGGATGCTGCTGAACTACAATAAGCCTGTACAGGTATCATCAACCCTGGGTGCTTATGTGCCCAACCTGGCAGTTGATGAAGATATCAAAACCTACTGGAGCGCCAAAACAGCCAACCCCGGCGAATGGCTGCAAACCGACCTGGGCGATGTAAGTACAGTGCGTGCTATCCAAATTAACTATGCAGATCAGGATGCTACATTTATGGGCAAATCTTTAGGCGTTTATCATCAGTATAAAATAACAGCCTCTAATGATGGTAAAACATGGCGCACCATTGTAGACAAAAGCAAGAATAAAACAGATGTGCCGCATGATTATGTGGAGTTGAAAACGCCGGTTAAAGCACGCTTCTTAAAGATAACCAACCTGCATATGCCTACCGGAAAGTTTGCCTTATCAGGGTTCAGGGCGTTTGGAAAAGGAGCGGGGGCGGTGCCCGATACCGTTAAGAACTTCATCGTTTTACGCGGCAAGGCCGAGAGCAGAAACTCCTGGCTGCGCTGGCAGCAAACGGATGGCGCTGTTGGTTATACTATTTACATGGGCGTAGCACCGGATAAATTGTACAATAATATTATGGTTTACAACGCTAACGAGTACTATTTTAATGGCATGGAAAAGGATACGACATACTATTTCCAGATAGAAGCCTTTAATGAGAATGGTATAAGCAAGCGAACTAAGGTGATGAAGGTAGAGTAATAAGGTGATAAAAACCTTAAAATTTATTACTGGTTTACACACAGTAAGTGTTTGAAAATTTCATAATTAAATAATATGCCGATTGAATTTTTTAATTTAGCGGCGGGAAAATTGTATGAAGATCACATTTGACTTTGAGAAACCTCTTGCTGAGATAGAGGGACAGATTGAAAAGGTTAAGCAGGTTGAAGAGAAGAACAAGCTTGACATGTCTGCCACCATAGCTGAACTGGAAGCTAAATTGCACGAGGCACAGAAAGAGATATATCAAAACCTTACCGGTTGGCAAAAGGTACAGATATCGCGCCACCCTGAGCGCCCATATACCTTACAGTACCTGGAACTGATGTGCGATGACTTTATTGAATTGCATGGCGACCGTACCGTAGGCGATGATAAAGCTATTATTGGTGGTTGGGGTACCATGAACGGCCAAACCGCTATGTTTATTGGTCATCAAAAAGGCCGTAACACAAAAGAACGCCAGTACCGTAATTTTGGTATGGCTAACCCTGAAGGTTACCGTAAAGCTTTAAGGCTAATGAAAATGGCCGAGAAATTTAACAAGCCGATCATTACCCTGATAGATACGCCCGGAGCATACCCTGGCCTGGAAGCCGAAGAGCGCGGACAAGGCGAGGCTATTGCCCGCAACCTGTTAGAGATGGCGGTGCTTAAAGTGCCCATCATCTGCGTTATTATAGGCGAAGGTGCTTCTGGTGGTGCATTGGGTATAGGTATAGGCGACAAGGTGATGATGTTGGATAACTCATGGTATTCGGTTATCTCGCCGGAGAACTGTTCAACCATCCTGTTCAAGACCTGGGAGCAAAAAGAGCGCGCAGCAGAAATGCTTAAGCTTACCTCAACCGAGATGTTAAAGAACAAGTTGATTGACGGGGTGATAAAAGAACCACTTGGCGGCGCGCACCAGGACCCTGTTGCTATGGCAGCTACACTGAAAAAACAATTACTTAAAGACCTTAAAGCGCTTAGTGAGCGCAATATTGATGAGCTGGTTACAGAACGTATTGATAAGTTCTGCAGCATGGGGGTAGTCGAGGAATAGTCTTTTATAATATTACAGGAACGCGGCATCAAGCCGCTTTTTTTGTTTTTGACGCTGCTCATTCGAGCTATAGCTAAGAATCTTTCAAGTGCCTATAAACGCCGGGAAATATATCACTCGCCAAATTAGGGCGCCAACTAATAAAAGCTATTTCTTCTCCAACTCCTCAATTATCTTCTTCGCCATTTCATTATTCGGGTCCAGCGTAACAGATCGTTTATAGTTAAGCAGCGCTTTTTCTTTATCCCCTTTAGCGTTGTAGGCATCGGCAAGGCTATCATATACATTGCCCGATTTGGGAAACAGTTGCGTGTTGTAATTAAATACCGTAATAGCATCATCAATACGGTTTTTCCCTTTATAATAGTATCCTATCATATTTAATGATGATTCATTGTCAAAACCATATTCAGTTGCGTATTTGCTTTTTAGATGATTATACCACGGTATGATCTCGTTGCCGTTCAAGCTATCCAATTGCCTGGCGAAGTCATTAAGCACCGATTTTTTAGGCTGCTGATAAGGTTTGCCATCCAATATATCCTCAATGGCTTTATTAACATCGTAAAGCGTGTTTTGCTTATTGTTGGTGAGCAGTATAATAGTTCGGCCCCGGGCCGGGTAAGCCGTCAATAATGCCTGGTAGTTAAGAGCGGTACCATCATGCTGATGATAAATTAGCTTTTCACCATCCATAGTGCCGCCGCCTAAACCGCATTGTTTGCCGGGCGAAAAAGGTGTAAGTATCTCGCGGGTAGACTGCGGATTAATAAGTTTAAAGCTTTCCAAAGCTTTTTCCCATTTGTAAAAATCATCCAGGGTAACCGCGGTCCAGCCGGTAATTGGATATGCCATAGGCGACTGTACCCTGGCGTTATTGTATGACCGAGCTACCAGAGGTTCATCGGTAGGGTCTACTATGGAATTGCTCATGCCGCATGGTTTGAGCATTTTATTCGTTACAAACTCTGCGAAACTGCTGCCGGTTATTTCGGCAATGATCTGTCTTTGCAATAAAGTATTGCTATTGTTATAGGCATACTGGGTGCCCGGTTCAAAATCGAGCTTATCAAATTTCTTTAGAGCTGCCATAGCTTCTCCATCAGATTTTAATTCGCCCCATTTAAGGTTAGGCAAACCGCTGGTATACTGCAGCAGATTTTTAATGCTAATCTTGTCTGCCCAGGCCGGAAGCCCGGTGAGATATTTAGATATTTTATCATCGATGCTGAGCTTGCCCTGTTCCTTCAGCATCATAATGGCTACGGCATTAAACTCTTTGGCTATGGAGCCAATATGGAAACGGTAAGCTGTAGTGAGGGTTTGCTTTTCTGTAGCATCGGTATAGCCGATAGCGGCTTTGTAAATTACCTTTCCCTTATCCATTACCAGTACATTGCCTTTAAACACGCCAATGCGGTTGCTGCGATGTATCAATGAATCTACAATGGTGGTTTTGGTTTGCGCACTGGCAACAAGCGATATTGCAAGTGATATGGCAAGGCAGATAGTTTTCATGCTTGTTAGATAATGTAACGTGTATGAATGTTACAAGCATAATTTGAGCTATATCAATGCAAAAAAAAGCGGTAACCACATGGTCACCGCTTTTTCATTCCTTTACAAGGAGCTGGGATAATTATTTACCTCTGCTTTCTTGTTCTGCCTGGCGCAGCGCACGTGAAGTAGTTACCGAAACGATAGTGTCTTCCTGTGCGTTGGTGATAGTAAGGTTAGGGATTTTGATATCGCCAACACGTACTGATTTACCAACTTCCAGTTCTTCAATGCTCACTTCAATGTTATCAAGGTGATCTTTCGGAAGAGCTTTAACACGTAGCTTACGTAATTTCTGCACTAATTTACCACCCACTTTAACACCCGGAGAAGTACCGGTTAATTTAACTGGGATCTCGATAGTTACCGGTTTGTTCTGATCTAACTCTAAAAAGTCGATGTGTAACAGTTGCTCAGTTAAAGGATGGAATTGTGTATCCTTAATAATAGCCTGAGTTTTTTTACCTGCAACTTCAATGTCGATGAAATGAACAACCGGAGTGTAAATTACGGCTCTCAAATCAGCTGCGGACACTGCAAAGTGGGTCTGGGTAGCACCACCGTAAAGTACTGCAGGCACTAAGCCTTGGTAACGCAGTTCTTTAGCGTCTCTTTTCCCTACGTTCTCTCTTGGAGAACCGCTAATAGCAATTGATTTCATTTGTTTATTTAATTACCGTACCACCATTGGTACGGATGTCTTTAGCCTCTCACGAGGGTTTAGTATTCTTCTTAAGACTGCTGACTTCCGACTGCAGCCTTTATTCTATTCTGAACAGCTGGCTTATTGAGCCATGCTCGTTTACGTTCATGATCGCTTTCGCGAACAGGTCTGCAGTTGATAGTACCTTTATCTTATTACTTTGCTGTTTAAGCGGTATAGTATCGGTAACTATCAGTTCAGTCAGGGCCGAATTCTCGATGGTTTCGTAGGCCTTACCCGATAATACCGGGTGCGTACAAACCGCCCTTACCGAACGTGCGCCGCGCTCCATGATCAGGCCTGCGGCCTTTGCAAGTGTACCAGCGGTATCGCATATATCATCTATCAGTACAATGTCCTGGTCGGTTACATCACCAATAACGGTCATGCTCTCGATTTCGTTGGCGCGCTTGCGGCGTTTATCGCAAATTACCACCTCTGCATTAAAATACTTGGCAAAGCTACGTGCCCTGTATGATCCGCCCATATCAGGCGAGGCAATGGTTAGGTTTTCTAAACCAAGGCTTTTAATGTATGGTACAAATATGATAGAAGCATCAAGGTGATCTACCGGTACATCAAAAAAAGCCTGTATCTGCGCGGCGTGCAGGTCCATCGTCATAATACGGTGTATACCTGCTGCAACCAGTAGGTTAGCTACCAGTTTTGAGCCAATAGCCACACGTGGCTTATCTTTCCTGTCCTGCCTTGCCAAACCAAAATACGGGATAACCGCGGTAATGTAATGGGCTGACGCGCGACGCGCGGCATCTACCAGCATTAACAGCTCCATTAAGTTATCGGTAGGCTGGTTGGTTGACTGGATGAGGAATACATCGCAGCCGCGGATAGACTCATCAAAGTGCGGTTGATATTCGCCGTCGCTGAAACGCGAAACAGCTACTTGTCCAAGCTCTTTGCCATATGATGTGGCAATGGCTTTAGCAATGGCGGTTGAACCCGAACCGGCAAATAGCTTAACTGTATTAAACTGTAAAGGCATTTTTTGATTTTATATTTCAGATAAACGGTTTGCGAAATGTAAACCGGCGATCATCATTAATATCAACCCCGTAAAAAAATTTCGGATTTCATATTTCCAGCGCGTTTAAGCAAATCTGAAAATCCGAAATCCGAAACTTTATTGTTGCCCGACCTGGATTCGAACCAAGACAAACGGTACCAAAAACCGTCGTACTACCATTATACTATCAGGCAATCTCCTTTGGTTTGAGTATCTCCCCGAAAAGGAATGCAAATATAAGACGATTTTTTACAAGTCAAAAGCAAAAAATGAAAAAATATAGCACATGAAGATAACTGCCTCATAATCCGTTAAAAATTGTTAAGCTTTTAGGTTTTAAGTTATATATACTGATGTTTTTACTAATTTCGGCTGCTTAAACCTGATGTACAGTAAAATCAGCATGAACTATAAGAAGATAAACAATATCGTGGGCTGGGCGGCCGGTATTATTGCCAGCATCACTTACATTTTAACACTTGAACCTTCAACCAGCTTTTGGGATTGCGGCGAATTTATAGCTTGTATTTATCGCCTGCAGGTGGCCCACCAGCCGGGTGCGCCTTTATTTACCATGATAGGTAAGGTTTTCTCGCTCCTTTCTATGGGCGATAACACCAAGGTGGCTTATTTTACCAATCTCGCGTCGGCATTGGCAAGTGGCGCTACTATATTGTTCCTGTTCTGGACCATTACGGCGCTGGCCAAAAAGTTACTGGTGAAAGCCAATGAGGAGATTGACGTTACTAAAACCATCCTGATCATGGGAGCCGGTTTAGTTGGCGCGTTAGCCTATACTTATTCTGATACTTTCTGGTTTTCGGCGGTAGAGTCTGAGGTTTACGCCCAATCATCGCTTTGCACCGCTATTGTATTCTGGGCTATACTTAAATGGGAAGCTCACGCAGATGAGCCCCGTGCCGATAAATGGCTCGTTTTTATTGCTTATGTAATGGGTTTATCTATCGGTATACACTTGCTAAACCTGCTGGTTATACCTGCCATAGCGCTGGTGATCTATTTTCGCAGGGCAAAAAGCGTTTCTACAAAAGGAACAATCGGCTATTTTATTTTAGGATGTATAACTGTAGCCGTTATCCTTTGGGGAGTTATTCAGTTTACAGTTAAAGGCGCCGCTTTTTCAGATCTGTTGTTTGTAAACACACTGGGCATGGGCTTTAATACCGGTGCCATTATATTTTACCTGTTGGTTACGGGCGCGCTGGCATTTGGTATCATCTATACCATTAATGCTAACAAAACTTTCCTTTGGTTAGCTATTGCCTGCTTTCTATTATTATTGGGCTTTAGCGCCGGTATCATTGGCCTTATTGCCGGTGTAGCTATACTGGCTCTCTTAGAATATGTTTTAAAAGTTCGTACGCAGCGCTCCATATTAAATCAGGTGCTCATCTGCGCGGTGTTCATCATGTTCGGTTACAGCTCATTTGTAATGATCGTGATCCGTGCAAAAGCAGGCACTAATCTTAACAATAGCGATCCTGAGGATGCTTTTGCCCTTAACAGCTACCTTAACCGCGACCAGTATGGCGAAACACCATTACTTTATGGTAACTTCTTTGACGCGCAACCTATCGATCAAAAAGAAGGTGCTATCATCTATCGCCGCGGTGATACTAAGTATGAAGAGGCCGGTAAAAAGATAACCACTATATACGATCGTAATACCTTATTCCCGCGCATGTTTAGCCAAAAGCCGCAGCATCCGGAGTTTTACAGGATGTGGAGCAATCTTGGCCCGGAAGAACACCCTACAATGGCTACTAACCTGGGCTTTTTTCTCAGCTGGCAGGTTACCCAAATGTATACGCGCTATTTTCTATGGAACTTTGTGGGGCGCGCCAATGATATGGACGGGCAAATGAACCAGGGGCCTGACGGCAGCTGGTTAAGCGGTTTCAACTTTGGTAAGATACTTCCTAAAACAGTTACCGAAAGCAAATCTTATAACCGTTTATTTTTCCTGCCGCTCATTATTGGTTTGCTGGGTGTGTTCTATCATTTCAAGCGCCATCAGCGCGATGCCGGCGTAGTAACCGTGTTGTTCTTTTTTACAGGCCTGGCCATTGTGCTATACCTTAACCAGGACCCGTTGCAGCCACGCGAGCGTGATTACGCTTATGCCGGGTCGTTCTATGCTTTTGCCATATGGATAGGGCTTGGGGTGCTGTTCATAGCTGATCTATTGAGCAAAAAGATCAACGCGAAAACAGGTGCCATTATCGCTACAACGGTTGGCTTGCTTGCAGCACCAGTATTGATGGCCAGCCAGGAGTGGGACGATCATGACCGTTCTACCAAGCTTACCCCGCATGATATGGCTTATAATTACCTTAATTCATGCGCGCCAAACGCTATTTTGTTTACTTATGCCGATAACGACACTTACCCGCTTTGGTATATACAGGAAGTAGAAGGTGTTAGACCGGATGTGCGTATTGTTAACCTGAGCTTATTGGGTACTGATTGGTACATCCGCCAGATGAAGACCAAAATGAACGAGTCCGCACCGTTGCCGATAACCATGCCTGATAAGAAATTTGAGGCAGGTGTGCGCGATGTGATCTATTATAACGATAGTAAAATAAGCGGACCGGTTGAGCTGAAGGATATTTTTGACTTTATTACATCTGATAACGCTAACGCGATGGTGCAGTACCAGAGCGGTGAGAATGCCAACTATCTGCCTACTAAAAACTTTAAACTAACCGTAAATGCCGATGAGGTAGTTAAGGCAGGAAGTGTGCCGGCCGATCAAAAAGGCCGCATTGTGCCAGAAATGGACTGGACTTATCCGGGTAAATATGTTACTAAGGATAACCTGGCCATGATGGATATCATCGCTCATAATAACTGGAAACGACCTATTTATTTTGCTACCACCGTGCCAAGCGATAACATGATGGGTTTGGATAAATACCTTTACAGCGAAGGTTTCTCATACCGCCTGATGCCATACAAACCGGATACCGCACGTGCCGCGCAGGAGAACAGCAACACGCTGATCATGTACAACAACATGGTGAATAAGTACAAGTACGGCAATTTTAAGAATGCCCGTTATCTCGATCATGAGTCCATCACGCTTTTTTATCCATTGATCAGCCGCCTTTACTCAACCCTGGCTGATAACCTGTTAAAGGAAGGGCACCGCGATCTGGCCAAGAACGCGCTTAAAAAGTATGATGATGTAATGCCTACTACTATCAATTCGTCTGAAATTGCCATACGGAAATACTACATGGTAGAAACGCTTTACAGCCTGGGCGAAAATGACATGGCCGGCAAGCAGGTAAACGCTATAGATGATTATGTGATGAGTACCCTGCAATATAATTATAGCATATACCAAAAAGGAGATAACAGCCTTAATATGCGTGAGATTCAGCTTTCTCTTTCATTGCTGAATAGCCTGGCGCAATCAACAAAGGAATTTAAGCAAAGTACGCTTTCTGCCAAGCTGGAGGCACAACTCAAAGAATACAGTAACAAGTTCGGCAGCCTGCTGCAACAACAGCAGCAACCCGGGCAATAAATAAAAAAGCGATCTGCAAAGACACCAATGGCCGGAATTTCTTCCGGCCATTTTTTATGCTTTTATTTTTGACTCATGCGTGGTTAATACCAAATTAAAGGATAAAGCAAGCAAGGCCTAATTTTATTACTTTTGCGCCTTATGGGTACAAGGCCCTATTTTAGTAAATATTTAAAAGCAGCTCCCGTTAACAGGAGCCAGGGGAGTATGAAATACTTAGTAGTTGGTTTGGGCAATATCGGGCCCGAATATGCCGATACCCGGCATAATATCGGTTTTATGGTGCTGGATGAATACGCCAGGCAGGAAAACGCTAAATTTTATAACATGCGCCTGGCTTATTACACGGAAGTAAACCATAAGGGCCGTACTCTGCACCTAATAAAACCCACTACATATATGAACCTGAGTGGTAAAGCCCTTAACCATTGGATGAAGGAGCTGAAAGTACCGCTGCAAAATGTGCTGGTGATAGTAGATGACCTGGCCTTGCCGCTTGGTACGCTGCGCCTCAAACCTAAAGGGAGTGCTGCCGGGCATAACGGTTTAAAAAATATTGAAGCGGTTTTGGGTACCAATGAATATGCGCGACTGCGTTTCGGCATTAGTGATAACTTCCCGAAAGGCCGGCAGGTAGACTATGTGCTGAGTGGGTTTGATGATGCCGAGAAACCCGAGTTACCCGCGCTTATTGATCGTTCTATAGAAATGGTAAAAAGCTTTGCCACCATAGGTACCGAGCTTACCATGACTAAGTTTAACAAGTAGCGTTTTTGTTACAATATAAATAGTAGTAATAACAATAGCTTTGGTGCAACAGACGCATGCCAGTTTGCGTCTTATCACCTAAACTATTAAATGAAAAAGCTCCTGCTGGTTGTGTTAGGCTGTATGTGTTACATACTAAGCTTCGCGCAATCTTCTCCTCAAAATTTTACGGTAAAGGGTTTGGTAATTGATTCAGCAGCCAACAAGCCTTTAAGCTACGTTACCGTGGCTTTAACCGATGCAGGCAGCAATGCTCCGGTAAAAAGCATGCTTTCTAAAGATGATGGTACTTTTGAATTTGCCGGCCTGCCGCAAAAGCCTTACAAACTGGCTTTGGTTTACATGGGCTACGCAACAAAAGTTATCAGCATAGCAGGCGATAAAAAAATAACGGATGTTGGCAGGATATTGCTTGCGCCAACCCACAACCAGCTAAAGGAGGTTTCGGTGGTAGCAACCAAGCCGCTGATGAAACAGGAAGTTGACCGCCTCAGCTATGATGTACAGGCCGACCCGGAGGCAAAAACAGTTACCGCGCTGGATATGATCCGTAAAGTGCCACTACTATCAGTTGATGGCAGTGATAACATCAAGCTGCGCGGAAGCGGCAATTATAAGATACTGTTGAATGGTAAAGAGTCGGCACTGATGGCCCGCAACCCTTCTGATATCTTAAAGGCCATGCCGGGTACCAATATTGTTAAGATAGAAGTGATTACCACGCCGCCTGCCAAATACGATGCGGAGGGTTTAGCCGGTATTATAAATATTATCACACAAAAGAAAGGGGATGAGGGTTATAATGGCTCGGTAAACTTAAATTATAACAGTATCTGGGGCCCTCGTGCTAACATAAATCTTACCGTGAAAAAGGGAAAGTTTGGTATAAGCGGTTTTGCCGGTACCGGGCACAGGCCAAAACGCCCTACTGATTTTTACAACCAGACTGATTTCTTGCAGCAACCATCGTCTGTAATGCAAAATGGTAACCGTTATAGTACGGGTAATAATAATTATGTAAGTACCGAACTAAGTTTTGAAGCTGACAGCTTAAACCTGCTTACCGGCACGTTTAACTATTACCAGGGCTCCAACCAAAGCGGCTCAACCCAATATACCACAGAAACCAACGCGGGTATTGCCAACAGCTATACTACTATCAATAACGGGGAAGGTACCAATCGTGGTACCGACTTTGGCCTTAATTACCAGTTAGGTTTTAAGGCTAACAAAGAGCAGCTGCTTACAGCTTCGTACAAATACAGCGACAACTCCAGTAATTCACTCAATTTTGTGTCGCCGGGTAATACGGCCGATTTCAGGCAATCCAACAATGCAGGAGCCAGGGAGCATACCACGCAGTTGGACTATGTGCAGCCACTTAAAAAGCTGAATATTGAAGCCGGCGGAAAAATGATCAACCGGCAAAACTATAGTATGTTCCATACCGATATTAAGGATGCCTTAGGTAATTATACTAATAGCGGGCAAACTAATGATTTTGATTATCATCAGAATATTTATAGCGTATATAACTCATATACCCTCAAATTTACTAAATGGACCTTTAAAGCAGGTGCCAGGTACGAGCGTACGGCAATTGATGCCAATTTTACATCAACCAACACCAACCTCGACCAGTCATATAATAATGTAGTGCCATCCTTTTCTATGCAGCGTTCATTAAAGAACAGCAGCGTAACTTTTGGTTTTACACAGCGTATACAACGCCCGGGCATATATCAATTAAACCCATTTGTTGATAGTACCAACACCAAATTCATCAGTACCGGTAACCCGGCCCTGCGCCCTGCGGTAAACAATAACTTTGAACTTAGTTATGGCAACTTTGCCAAAGGATCATTAAATGTGAGCTTAAGCTACTCATTCGCTAACAACACTATTCAGAACCTTTCCAGCGTAAATGGTACGGTTACCACCACTACCTACGCCAATGTGGGTAAAAACAAAAACCTCGGGCTCGATGTAAGCTGGAATTATCCTATTACCCCTAAGTTTAACGTAAATGTTAATGCCGAGTTGCTACGAGTTTGGTTAAAGGGAACGTATAACAACGAATTTTTTACCAATAGCGGCTACCAGGGCCATGTGTTTACCAATAGCAGCTACAAATTTGATAATGGCTACAGGGTAGGGGTTAACGTAGGTTTCGACAGCCGGTATGTATTGCTGCAGGGTAAAGATAATTACTATCTGGGCTATGGCTTTAGCGCTTCTAAAGAGTTTTTAAATAAAAAGGCCAACATATGGCTCTATGCAAACGGCCCTTTCAGTAAGTATATAAAGCTTGATTTTTACACCCGTACCGATGCTTTTAGTAACTTTTCTTACAATTACCAAAACTTCAGGGCCATTGCCATTGGCTTCAATTATAAATTCGGCAAGCTAAGCTCTGAAATAAAAAAGAATAAGCGCGGAATAAATAATGACGATACATCAGGCGGCGCTAAAAATTAATATTTTAGCGGCATGAAGGTATACGGAATAACCAATTGCAATACAGTAAAAAAAGCGCTCGACTGGTTAAAGGCCAATCATGTAGCATATGAGTTTCATGATTTTAAAAAGCTGGGCGTTACCCCCGAAAAGTTAGAAGAATGGGATGCCAAGGCCGGGTATGAAAAATTCTTGAACAAGCATGGCCTCACCTGGAAACAGCTGGATTCGGCAGTGAAAGAAAGCATCAAGACCAAACAAGACGCACTTAAGTTACTGCAGGAGAAAACCAGCATGATCAAACGGCCGGTAATAGAGAAAAATGGCTTCCTTTTCTTTGGTTTTGATGAGCAGGTGTATGCGGAGCATTTAAAATAATCAAGGCAGGTTAATTCCCCATAAGCTTGCGAGGTAAATTACTTATTACACTTGTATTTTGGTAAGTTACACAAGGGTATATTGTGTATACTTGCTCTTTGTTTTTACTAAATCACTAAATAATTATGAAATTGAAACTCATTGCCGGTGGGATGCTGGCGGCACTGGCCTTTACCAATATGGCCAACGCTCAGGCACCTGTAAGCAACTACAATTATCACGACGCCTTCGCGCCATTTTTTTACACTAAAAATGGTTCTGAGTTTCGTGCGGCTGATGGGCAGCCGGGGCCGAAATACTGGCAAAACCGTGCTGATTACCAGTTAAATGCCAGGCTTAACGATCAAACCAACGAGGTAACAGGTTCAGAGGTATTAAATTATACCAACAACAGCCCCCAAAAGCTGGATTTTTTATGGATGCAGTTAGACCAAAACCTTTTTAAGCAAGGTTCTCGCGGTGAGGCTATCATCCCGCCATCAGGCAGCCGTAATGGAGGCCGTGGCGATCTTTCACAAGGTGGTTACACTATTAAATCTGTAAAACTGGTTGGTGGCCCCGAATTGAAATTTACCATCAACGATACCCGTATGCAGATATTTTTGCCACAGGGTGTAGCTCCAAATGGTGGCCAGATAAAATTGGCTATCGATTATTCTTTCATAGTGCCTCAATACGGTTCAGACCGTACCGGTATACAGGACACCAAGAACGGTAAAATATATACCGTGGCTCAATGGTACCCGCGCATGTATGTTTATGATGATGTACAGGGCTGGAACATGCTGCCTTACACCGGCCCAAGTGAATTTTACCTGGAGTATGGTGATTTTGATATTAATATCACCGCTCCGGCTAATCATATCGTATTCGCATCAGGCGAGTTGCTTAACCCGCAGGAAGTATATACTCCCGAGCAAATGAAGCGCTGGGCTGCTGCCGAAAAGAGCGAGCAAACGGTAATTATTCGTTCTGCCGATGAAGTAACCAACCCGGCATCGCGCCCGGCTGGTAAAAAAGAACTTACCTGGCGCTTTAGAATCAAGAACGCCCGCGATGCTTCGTGGGCATCATCCGCAGCGTTTATTGTTGACGCGGCTAAGATGGATCTGCCAAGCGGTAAGAAATCTACCGCTATATCTGCTTACCCTGTTGAGAGCAATGGTAATAATGCCTGGGGCCGCTCAACCGAGTATGTAAAGAAATCTATAGAATTTAATTCAAAAAAATGGTTTGAGTATCCTTATCCAGCCGCTACAGCCGTTGCCGGCGTGGTTGGTGGTATGGAGTACCCCGGCATCGTGTTCTGTAGCTGGAAATCTACCAAAGGCTCTCTTTGGGGAGTTAACGACCATGAGTTTGGCCATACCTGGTTCCCGATGATCGTAGGCTCAAACGAGCGCCTTTACGGCTGGATGGATGAGGGCTTTAATACCTTTATCAATACTTTAAGCACTGCCGATTTTAATAATGGCGAGTATGCCAATAAAAAAATGGATATGCAGAAAGTAGGCGCATATCTTACCCGCCCTGAACTGGAGCCGGTGATGAGCAACCCCGAGAACTTAAAGGAAATGAACAATGGTATATTGTTATACTTTAAACCGGGCATGGGCTTAACTATGCTGCGCGAAACCATTTTAGGTCCCGAGCGCTTTGATTATGCTTTCCGCACTTATGTTGCGCGCTGGGCTTTCAAACACCCTACACCTGACGACTTTTTCCGTACTATGGAAAATGTAGGCGGCGAAAGCCTGCAGTGGTTCTGGAGAGGCTGGTTTGTAAATAACTGGAGGCTGGATATAGGGGTGCGCGATGTGAAATACATTAACAACGACCCATCAAAAGGCGCGTTGATCACGCTGGATAACCTCGATAAAATGCCTTTCCCGGTTACGCTTGAAGTTAAAACCGTTAGCGGTAAAGTACAACGCTTAACCCTGCCGGTTGAGATATGGGAACGTAACAACAGCTTCATGGCTAAATTCCCGTCAACTGAGGAGATACAGTCAGTAACGGTTGACCCTGACAAAACCTCACCTGATTATAATACGGACAATAACGTTTGGAAGAAATAATAATATA
Organism: Mucilaginibacter sp. MD40; assembly: GCF_002288635.1. Lineage (GTDB taxonomy): Bacteria > Bacteroidota > Bacteroidia > Sphingobacteriales > Sphingobacteriaceae > Mucilaginibacter. Next base: position 1,679,872 of record NZ_NRSW01000001.1, read on the forward strand.
TATTAACCCGGCCTAAAAGCCGGGTTTTTTATTGCTTTTTACACATGCAGGCAAACCTTTGGGTTAAAACAAAGGTTTTAAATTTACTAATATCTTAAACCATGAAACGTCTGTTGCTGCTTGTTTACATCCTATCCGTTGCCTCTATTACAGCTATGGCACAAACCACCCTGAAAGGAACGGTTTATGAGGACGGCTCAAGTACCCGCCTTGGTAACGTATTCATCAGGGATAATAATACCCGCAAGGTTTCCATCACCGATAAAAAGGGGAATTTTGAAATAGAAACCGCTCCCGGGCATATCCTTATATTTAACTCTCCGGGTTACACGGCCGATACACTTTATGTAATTGATATGCGGCCAAAGCGTATTAACATGTCTACGCAGTTTATTAAGCTGAGCGAGGTGAACATCACAGCCAAACGGCCTGATTTTAACCCAAGAGCTGAGTATCCGGAGGTTTATGAAAAAAGTAAGGTATATGTTTTTTCGCCTTCTACATGGTTTAGCAAAGAAGGTAAACAAGCGCGCAGGTTAAAAAAATACTTCCAGACGGAGGCCGAGCAGCGGCAGATAGACCAGGCGTTTAGCCCGGCATACGTAGGTAGTATTGTCCCATTAAAGGGCAAGGACCTGGAAAACTTCATGACGATGTACAGGCCCGATTATAAATTTTTGAGAAGTAACAATCGCGAATCAATGGCGGCCTATATTAATGATAGTTACAAGAAGTTTATGGCATTACCACCGGATAAGCGTGCTCCGCAACCATTGAAACTGTAGGTTTTGAAGCGTATGTATCGCATGATAAAAAATATAAATTATTGTATTTCAGATTTAAAAGTTTTTCTCTACCTTTGACGTCCCTGAAAGGAGGTATTTGGGATTATGATCATTATCAACGTAAAAGACGGAGAATCATTAGATAAAGCATTAAAACGCTTTAAAAAGAAATTTGAGAAAACTGGTGTCTTAAGAGAGCTACGTAGTCGTCAGGCTTTTGAAAAGAAATCTGTTACTCGCAGGCATGTCGTTAAAAACGCCATCTACAAACAAGGTTTAAACCAGGAAACTGTTTAATTCTTTCTTTCGATAAAGAATTTTACAAATTTCTTGTCAGCATAAAAAAACTATTTGTACATTCAATTCACTTGGGTGTTCAAATAGTTTTTATGTTTTTAGAGCTTTTCATTAATCATATCCGGCACGAGAAGCGTTACTCGCAACATACGGTAACCGCTTATGAGCATGATCTGCAACAGTTCTTTCTGTATCTGAACCCTGAAGATGCTCCGCCGGCATTTCTGCAGCCAGCGGATATTACGCACCACCAGGTACGCGGCTGGATGGTGAGCCTCATAGACCAGCAAATGAGCCCCAGAACGGTTGGGCGCAAAATTGTTACTCTTCGCAAATATTTTAAGTTCTTACTTTCATTGGGCCGTGTTACCCAAAACCCTGCGGCCCGTGTGGTTGCGCCCAAGGTGCCCAAAATACTCCCGGTTGTTGTAGACAGCGATAGGCTAACAAATTTACTTGATAATAGTAAGCACCATTTTACAGATGATTTTAAGGGGCTGCGCGATAAGCTGGTGATAGAAATGCTTTTTGGTACCGGTATACGCCTCGCCGAATTACTGAATATAAAGGAAACCGATATTGATTTTTATCATAAGACCGTAAAGGTGCTGGGCAAGCGCAACAAGCAGCGCATTGTGCCCCTTAACGCCGAGCTGATCAGTTTGATAAAGCAGTACGGTGAGAAAAAGAAAAATCAAAATTTTGATAACAATTCTTTAACCTTGGTCGTTACAGATAAAGGAGCCGATGCTTATCCGAAGCTAATTTATTTAATAGTGCAGAAGTATCTTTCATATATCACCATTCAGGACAAAAGGAGCCCCCATATTCTGCGGCATACCTTTGCCACCACTTTATTAAATAATGGCGCCGACCTGAATGCCATAAAGGAATTACTTGGCCATGCCAGCCTTGCAGCAACTCAGGTATACACACACAATTCAGTTGAGCGATTAAAGTCTATTTATAAACAAGCCCATCCAAAGGCATAAAAAGGAGGAAAAATGAAAATCACCGTGCAATCTATTCACTTTACTGCAGACAGAAAATTGCTTGATTTTATTCAGAAGAAAGCTGATAAGCTGGAAACTTTTTTTGACCACATCATTAGTGGAGAAGTATATTTAAAGTTGGAAAACGTAGAAGATGAGGCTAATAAGATAACGGAAATTAAACTTTCGCTCCCGGGTGTGCAAATGTTTGCCAAAGAGCAGTGTAAGACCTTTGAAGAAGCTACCGACCTGGCGGTTGAGAGCCTTCGCAAACAAATTGAAAAGTATAAAACTAAAAAATCAATTGCGGCCGAAGCTGCGCGAAAAGCAGCCCTTGTTACGGAAGGCGATGATTTATAAGCATATATGAGGGCGAAAATTGAGCCCGGATCGGCAGGTGAATAGCCTGCCGATTTTTTTTGCAAAAATATTTTGCACAGGTTTATTTTTTTGTAGATTTGCAATCCCTTTCGGAGAGGTCTTAAACACATCTCTCAACATAAAAAGGGAATGGTTCTTTAAAAAGAAATACATAGCGCAAAAAAAAATATTTGCATCTCTAATAATGTTACAGCCGGAAACGGTGACGCGTTGTTAAAAACAAATAAGCCTCCTTAGCTCAGCTGGTAGAGCAACTGACTTGTAATCAGTAGGTCATTGGTTCGATCCCGATAGGAGGCTCTGTTTATTTCGGAGATATGTTGCTTAGCTTCCAATTGAGCAGTATAAATCCGAAATATAACAATGGGGAGATACCAGAGCGGTCAAATGGGACGGACTGTAAATCCGTTGCTTCGGCTACGAAGGTTCGAATCCTTCTCTCCCCACAAAATTCAGTATGCAGTTTCCGGTTTACAGTAAGCAGTTTAGCTGCCAACTGTTAACGGGGAACTGCTAACTGGTTTAAGCGGAAGTAGCTCAGTTGGTAGAGCGATAGCCTTCCAAGCTATAGGTCGCGAGTTCGAACCTCGTCTTCCGCTCTTGTTAAAGTGAGCAGTTGGCAATTAGCAGTTGGCGGTCGTTTTTTAAAGAACCGCAAACTGTGTATTACAAACTGCAAACCCAGCAAAAAAGCCGACGTAGCTCAGGGGTAGAGCACTTCCTTGGTAAGGAAGAGGTCATGGGTTCAAATCCCATTGTTGGCTCAAATACTTAACAGTATTATTTTTAAGAATAAATTAACCTACAAACAAAAATAAATCATGGCAAAAGAAAAGTTTGACCGCAGTAAGCCGCACTTAAACATCGGTACAATCGGTCACGTTGACCACGGTAAAACAACCCTTACCGCAGCTATCACCAAAGTATTAGCTGACGCAGGTTTATCAGAAGCTCGTTCATTTGATTCAATTGACTCTGCTCCTGAAGAAAAAGAACGTGGTATTACTATTAATACTGCTCACGTTGAGTACTCAACTGCAAACCGTCACTATGCGCACGTTGACTGCCCGGGCCACGCTGACTATGTGAAAAACATGGTTACTGGTGCTGCTCAGATGGATGGTGCTATCATTGTGGTTGCTGCTACTGATGGTCCTATGCCACAAACTCGCGAGCACATCCTGTTGGCTCGTCAGGTAGGTGTACCTGCACTTGTAGTGTTCATGAACAAAGTTGACATGGTTGACGACCCAGAGTTGTTAGAGCTTGTTGAAATGGAAGTTCGTGAGTTATTATCATTCTACGAGTTCCCTGGTGATGATATCCCTGTAATTCAAGGTTCAGCTCTTGGTGGCTTGAACGGCGATGCAAAATGGGTTGGTAAAATCATGGAGTTGATGGATGCCGTAGATAGCTACATCCCAATCCCTCCACGTTTGACTGATCTTCCTTTCCTTATGCCAGTTGAGGACGTATTCTCAATCACTGGTCGTGGTACTGTTGCTACCGGCCGTATTGAGCGTGGTGTTATCAACTCTGGTGAGCCGGTAGATATCCTGGGTATGGGTGCTGAGAACTTGAAATCAACCGTAACTGGTGTTGAGATGTTCCGCAAGATCCTTGACCGTGGCGAAGCTGGTGATAACGTAGGTTTATTGTTACGTGGTATTGAGAAAACTGATATCCGTCGTGGTATGGTTATCTGCAAACCAGGTTCAGTAACTCCTCACACTGACTTCAAAGCAGAAGTTTACGTATTATCAAAAGCAGAAGGTGGCCGTCACACTCCATTCTTCAACAAATACCGTCCGCAATTCTATTTCCGTACTACTGACGTAACAGGTGAAATTTCACTTGAACCAGGTGTAGAAATGGTTATGCCAGGTGATAACGTTACCATCACTGTAAAATTGATCAACGCTATCGCAATGGAAAAAGGTCTTCGTTTCGCTATCCGTGAGGGTGGTAGAACCGTAGGTGCTGGTCAGGTAACTGAAATATTAGCATAATCCAATACATACCCTTAAATGGGTATAGCTAACGGTTAATTTTTGTGTAAAGTACCGGGGCAAAGGTCTCGGTACTTTATTCACAATATGCAAAACATATAAATTTCTGGAAGCAGAAATTTACATACACGGGAATAGTTCAATGGTAGAATAGAGGTCTCCAAAACCTTTGATCAGGGTTCGAATCCTTGTTCCCGTGCTTTAAGCGAATAATAAAATGGCAGGCGTAGCTGAATATATTAAAGAATCATACATCGAGTTGACCGAGAAGGTAACCTGGCCAACCTGGAGAGAGTTGCAGAACAGCGCCGTTTTGGTACTGGTTGCAGCCCTGATCATTGCTCTTCTTATTTTCGGTATGGATCAGATAATTGGCTATTTGCTTAAACAGTTTTATACTTCACTAACCTAATTTATACTAACATAGATGAGTGAGCAATTAAAATGGTACGTAGTTAGGGCAATTAGTGGTAAAGAAAAAAAGGTAAAGCAGTATATTGATGCAGAGGTAAACAGGTTAGGCATCAGCCACCTGGTACCACAGGTATTAATACCTACTGAAAAATATTACCAGATGCGCGATGGAAAGAAGATCGCTAAAGAGCGTAACTACTTTCCGGGATATGTATTAATGGAAGCAGCGTTGGATGGTGAGCTTGAGCACGTTATCAAGAACATCAACAGCGTTATTGGCTTTTTAGGCGATAAGGCCGGCAATGCTATCCCGCTTCGCCAGGCAGAAGTTAATCGTATCTTAGGTAAGGTTGACGAAATGACCACCCAGGCCGAAACCATGAACGTACCTTACTATGTAGGCGAGAACGTAAAGGTTATGGATGGTCCATTCAACGGTTTCAGTGGTGTTATTGAAGAGGTGAACGAAGAGAAAAAGAAACTGAAAGTAATGGTAAAGATATTCGGGCGCCGTACGCCGCTTGAATTGAATTACATGCAGGTAGAGAAAGAATAGAGATTAGTTATTAGTGATCAGAGATTAGTTCTCTTCATCATAATTAATTCAAAAATATAAATAAGAGAGTGATTGTACTGATTAACTGATCACTGGTTAACCAATCACTACTCACAAAATCTTAAATGTTACTTAGCTTCCACTTACTAACATTGAGTTATAATAAAGTAAATTAAAAATGGCAAAAGAAGTCGGTGCGTTAGTAAAACTACAAGTAAAAGGCGGCGCTGCAAATCCATCTCCACCAATTGGCCCTGCACTGGGTGCCAAAGGTGTAAACATTATGGAGTTTTGCAAGCAGTTTAATGCACGTACCCAGGATCGTCCTGGTAAAGTGTTACCTGTGGTTATTACTGTGTATGTAGACAAGTCATTCGATTTTATCATCAAAACTCCACCGGTTGCTATTCAACTGTTGGAAGCAACTGGTTTAAAAAGCGGTTCGGCAGAACCTAACCGTAAAAAAGTTGCCAGCGTAAACTGGGAACAGGTTGAAACCATTGCAAAAGATAAAATGACTGATTTAAACGCTTTCACAGTAGAATCAGCCATGAAAATGGTGGCAGGTACTGCCCGCAGTATGGGAATCACCGTTAGCGGTACAGCTCCCTGGAATAATTAATTTATACAAATCAGTTTAAGACAGTGGCAAGATTAACAAAAAATCAAAAAGCGGCACTCTCCAAAATTGAGGCGAACAAAGCTTACACATTACAAGATGCATCTGCTTTGGTAAAGGAACTTACCAATACCAAGTTTGATTCATCAGTAGATATTGATGTACGTTTAGGTGTTGACCCACGTAAAGCCAATCAAATGGTACGTGGTATTGCAACCCTTCCTCATGGAACCGGTAAAACTGTACGCGTATTGGTGCTTTGTACTCCTGATAAGGAACAAGAAGCAAAAGACGCAGGCGCAGATTACGTAGGTTTGGATGATTATATTGCCAAGATTGAAGGCGGTTGGACTGATGTTGATATTATCATCACTATGCCAAGTGTTATGGCTAAAGTAGGACGTTTGGGCCGTATATTGGGTCCGCGTAACTTAATGCCTAACCCTAAATCGGGTACAGTTACTACAGAAGTAGGTAAAGCTGTAACTGACGTAAAAGGTGGTAAGATCGATTTCAAGGTTGATAAAACCGGTATCATCCACACTTCAATAGGAAAAGCATCTTTCTCTGCTGAAAAAATTTATGAGAATGCATTAGAAGTATTGCAAACCATCTCTAAATTAAAACCATCAGCAGCAAAGGGCACATATTTTAAGAGTATACATCTCTCTTCAACAATGTCGCCAGGTATTACAATTGAAACTAAATCAGTAGCGGGGATCTAATCATGAATAAAGAAGAAAAACACGACCTTGTTCTTGCCCTTACTGAGCAGATTAAAGAGTATGGTAATTTCTATATTACTGATACTGCTGATCTTACGGTTGCAAAAGTAAATAATATCCGCCGTCAGTGCTTTGAAAACGAGATCACTATGCAGGTAGCCAAAAACAGCTTGATCAAAAAAGCTATGGAAGCTGCAGGTGGCGAGTTTGACGCGATATACGATGTATTAAAAGGTTCTTCATCAATCCTTTTCTCTAAATCAGCAACAGCTCCGGCTAAGTTGATCAAGAAACTGAGAAAAACAGGTGATAAACCGGTTTTAAAAGCAGCTTATATCGATTCAGCAATTTTCATCGGAGACAATCAGTTAGATACCTTAACTAAGCTTAAATCTAAGGAACAACTGATAGGCGAGATCGTTGGCTTACTGCAATCACCGGCTAAGAACGTTGTTTCTGCTCTACAATCAGGCGGAAGCATTATTGCAGGTGTTGTAAAAACATTACAGGAAAGAGGTTAATCCAAACACCTTTAAAAGTTTGGACATTAAAAAACAAAGTATTTAAAAGTAAAAATTTAAAATAAAATGGCAGATTTAAAAGCCTTTGCTGAACAGTTAGTTAACTTAACAGTAAAAGAAGTAAACGAATTAGCTCAAATCTTAAAAGACGAGTATGGCATTGAGCCAGCTGCTGCAGCTGTTGCTGTTGCTGCTCCTGCAGGTGACGGTGGCGATGCTGCTCCTGCTGCTGCTGAGCAAACTGCATTTGATGTTATCCTGAAAGAAGCAGGTGGCCAGAAATTAGCAGTTGTTAAATTAGTAAAAGACTTAACTGGTCTTGGTCTTAAAGAAGCTAAAGATTTAGTAGACGGCGCTCCAAAAGAATTGAAAGCTGGCGTTTCTAAAGAAGAAGCTGAGTCTCTGAAAAAACAATTAGAGGAAGCCGGAGCAGTAGTTGAGGTTAAATAATTTAACCCTCCGCACACAATAGCATCAGACTCCGACCATTTTTGGTCGGGGTCTATTGCTGTTTATATACGTCCTTATATAAGAGGGTTGTGGTTTGTGGTTCATCCCTTCCCTTAAAATGCAGTAAACCAGGCTTCTGGGATACTTAAAAGCCGCATACAAACAGGTTTAATAAATTAAAATTATAACACCTTGGCAAACGATAATAACCAAAGAGTAAACTTTGCAACCAGCAGAAAGGTACTTGATTACCCTGACTTCCTGGATGTTCAGTTACAATCTTTCCAGGAATTTTTTCAATTAGAAACTACTTCAGATAACCGCTACAAAGAAGGGTTGTTTAAAGTGTTTGCAGAAAACTTTCCTATTTCAGATTCAAGGAACATCTTTGTTTTAGAGTTTCTTGACTATTTTATTGATCCGCCACGTTACGATATACGCGAGTGTATTGAGCGCGGATTAACTTACAGTGTGCCATTAAAAGCAAAGCTTCGCCTGAGCTGTAACGATGCAGAACACGAAGACTTTGAAACCATTGTACAGGATGTGTACTTGGGTACCATTCCTTACATGACGCCTAAGGGAACATTTGTGATCAATGGCGCCGAGCGTGTAATTGTATCGCAATTACACCGTTCGCCAGGTGTGTTCTTTGGCCAGAGCCGCCACACCAACGGTACCAAATTATACTCGGCCCGTGTTATACCTTTCAAAGGTTCATGGATTGAGTTTGCTACAGACGTTAACAACGTAATGTATGCTTACATTGACCGTAAAAAGAAATTCCCGGTTACCACGCTGCTTCGTGCTATTGGCTATGATTCTGATAAGGACATCTTAGAATTATTTGAGCTGGCCGATGAAGTGAAAGTAAGCAAATCAGGCCTGAAAAAATATATCGGCCGTAAGCTTGCTGCAAGGGTGCTTAAAAAATGGGTTGAAGATTTCGTGGATGAAGACACCGGCGAGGTGGTTTCAATTGACCGTAATGAGATCATCCTTGAGCGCGAAACCGTACTGGAAGACGACCATATTGACATGATCATTGATGCAGGTGTTAAAACCATTATCCTTAACAAGGAAGATGCGGCCACCAGCGGTGATTATACCATTATATATAACACTTTACAGAAAGATACTTCAAACTCAGAGAAAGAAGCGGTTGAGCATATCTACCGCCAGCTGCGTAATGCAGAACCACCTGATGAGGAAACCGCACGCGGTATTATTGACAGGTTGTTCTTCTCTGATAAACGATATGACCTGGGTGATGTGGGCCGTTACCGCATTAACCGTAAGCTTAAGCTGGATACCTCTGATGAAACTAAGGTATTAACCAAGCAGGATATCATCGCGATTGTTAAATACCTGATCAAACTCATCAACTCAAAAGCTGAGGTGGATGATATTGACCACTTATCAAACCGTCGTGTGCGTACCGTGGGCGAGCAGCTTTATGCTCAGTTTGGCGTAGGTTTAGCACGTATGGCACGTACCATCCGCGAGCGTATGAACATTCGTGATAACGAGGTGTTCACGCCAACTGACCTGATCAACGCACGTACACTGTCATCAGTGATCAACTCGTTCTTCGGTACCAACCAGCTATCACAGTTCATGGACCAAACCAATCCACTGGCAGAGATTACGCACAAGCGTCGTCTGTCAGCCCTTGGGCCAGGTGGTCTTTCACGTGAGCGTGCAGGTTTCGAGGTTCGTGACGTTCACTATACCCACTATGGTAGGTTGTGTACTATTGAAACACCAGAGGGACCTAACATCGGATTGATCTCTTCTTTGTGTGTACATGCTAAAATCAACAACTTAGGCTTTATTGAAACCCCGTACAAACGTGTGGTTGATGGTAAGGTACAGGTAGATGAGCCGGTTATTTACCTGTCTGCAGAAGATGAAGACGGTAAAACTATTGGCCAGGCTAATGCTGTATACAATGATAAAGGTGAGTTTGCTACCCCGCGTGTAAAAGCACGTTACGAGGGCGACTTCCCGGTAATTGAGCCTGAAAGACTGGATCTGATGGACATTGCGCCAAACCAGATCACCTCTATCGCGGCATCGTTGATTCCGTTTCTGGAGCATGATGATGCTAACCGTGCCTTGATGGGTTCAAACATGCAACGCCAGGCCGTTCCGCTTTTACGCCCTGAGGCGCCAATTGTAGGTACCGGTTTGGAAGGCCGTGTAGCAAAGGATTCACGTACATTGATCAATGCCGAAGGCGATGGTGTAGTAGAATATGTAGATGCTAACCAGATCACCATTAAATATGACCGTAACGACCTTGATCGTTTAACTTCATTTGATGGCGATAGCAAGACCTATCTGTTAACCAAGTTTAAAAAGACCAACCAAAGCACTACCATTAACCTTAAGCCTATTGTTAAGAAAGGCCAGAGGGTTGAAAAAGGACAAGTACTTTGCGAGGGTTACGCTACCCAGAATGGTGAGCTTGCACTTGGCCGTAACCTTAAAGTAGCTTTCATGCCTTGGCAGGGATATAACTTTGAGGATGCGATCGTGATCTCAGAGCGTGTAGTATCTCAGGATATCTTCACTTCAATACACGTTGAAGAGTTTGAGCTTGAAGTACGTGACACTAAACGTGGTGAAGAGGAATTGACACCGGATATTCCTAACGTTTCTGAAGAAGCCACCAAAGACCTTGACGAAGACGGTATTATTCGTGTAGGTGCCGAGGTTAAAGAAGGCGATATATTGATAGGTAAGATCACTCCGAAAGGCGAATCAGACCCATCACCGGAAGAAAAACTGTTGCGCGCCATATTTGGTGACAAGGCAGGCGACGTAAAAGACGCGTCATTAAAAACACCTCCGTCAATTGCAGGTGTGGTTATTGATACCAAACTTTTCAGCCGTGCTAAAAAGACCACCAAGTCTGAAGAGAAAGCACAACTGGAAAAACTGGATGCCAAGCACGAAAAAGCGGTTAGAGAACTTAAAGCTACTTTAGTTGATAAGTTATTTGAAATTGTTAACGGTAAAACCTCACAAGGCGTTTACAACGTTTACAAAGAGCTTTATGTAGCTAAAGGCGTTAAGTTTACCCAAAAAATACTGGCTGAACTTAACTACGAAAACATCAACCCAACTAAGTGGACAACTGATGATGATAAAAATGATCAGATAAAACTTCTGCTGCATAACTACAACATCAAGGTTAACGAAGAACTGGGTGCTTACCGCCGCGATAAGTTCGCGATAAGCGTGGGTGATGAGCTGCCATCAGGTATTGTACAGATGGCTAAAGTTTACATCGCTAAGAAACGTAAGCTTAAGGTAGGTGATAAAATGGCGGGCCGCCACGGTAACAAAGGTATTGTTGCACGTATTGTACGTGATGAGGATATGCCTTTCTTAGAAGACGGAACCCCGGTTGATATTGTGTTGAACCCGCTGGGTGTACCTTCACGTATGAACCTTGGCCAGATATACGAAACTGTATTAGGCTGGGCTGGTAAAGAGCTTGGTGTGAAATTCGCTACCCCTATTTTTGATGGTGCAAGCCACGAAGAGGTAGAGGAATGGATCAAGAAAGCAGGCTTACCGGAGTCGGGCCGTACATACCTTTACAACGGCTTAACCGGCGACCGCTTTGACCAGCAAACTACTGTAGGTATTATCTACATGCTTAAACTGGGCCACATGGTCGATGATAAGATGCACGCCCGTTCAATCGGTCCGTACTCACTTATCACACAACAGCCGCTGGGTGGTAAAGCACAGTTCGGTGGTCAGCGTTTTGGTGAGATGGAGGTTTGGGCATTAGAAGCATTCGGTGCAGCAAACATCCTGCAGGAGATATTGACCGTTAAGTCGGATGATGTTATCGGCCGTGCCAAAACATACGAAGCTATTGTTAAAGGCGAGAACCTGCCAACACCATCAGTTCCGGAATCATTCAACGTATTGGTTCACGAGCTAAGAGGTTTAGGTTTGGATATCACCTTGGAATAATATTGTTTTAAAGTTGTAAGGTTTGAATGTTGTAAGGTTAACACCACATCATTTGAGCCTTACAACATTTCAACTTTACAACGTTCCAACCTTTCAACAACATTAAAAAAAGAGGAGACTATGTCTTACAAAAAGGATAATAAAATCAAAAGTAACTTCACCACCATTACCATCAGTTTGGCCTCTCCGGAGTCTATCCTGGAACGTTCAAGCGGTGAGGTTTTAAAGCCGGAGACCATTAATTACCGTACTTACAAACCAGAGCGTGATGGTTTGTTCTGCGAGCGTATTTTTGGTCCGGTTAAAGATTATGAGTGCCATTGCGGTAAATACAAACGTATCCGTTACAAGGGTATCGTTTGTGACCGTTGCGGTGTTGAAGTAACCGAGAAAAAAGTACGTCGCGAGCGTATGGGCCACATTAACTTAGTGGTGCCGGTTGCACACATCTGGTATTTCCGCTCGTTACCAAACAAAATTGGTTACCTGCTGGGCTTGCCAACTAAAAAGCTCGACCTGATCATTTATTATGAAAGATATGTAGTTATACAGCCAGGTGTTAAAGAAGTTGACGGAATCTCTAAAATGGATTTCCTTACTGAAGAAGAATACCTGGATATCCTGGACACTTTACCAAAAGAGAACCAGTACCTGGATGACAAAGACCCACAAAAATTTGTGGCTAAAATGGGTGCCGAAGCGCTTGAGGAGTTATTGAAACGCATTAATTTAGATGAGCTTTCATACAACCTGCGTCACCAGGCAGCTAATGAAACTTCACAACAACGTAAAAACGAAGCGTTAAAACGCTTGCAGGTTGTTGAAGCTTTCCGTGGTTCAAAAACACGTATCGAGAATAACCCTGAATGGATGATCGTTAAGATCGTTCCGGTTATCCCTCCAGAATTACGCCCGTTAGTACCATTGGAAGGTGGCCGTTTCGCAACTTCAGATTTGAACGATCTTTACCGCCGTGTAATTATCCGTAACAACCGTTTAAAACGTTTGATCGAGATCAAAGCACCTGAGGTAATTTTACGTAACGAAAAACGTATGCTGCAGGAAGCTGTGGATTCGTTATTTGATAACTCACGTAAAGTTAACGCGGTTAAAACTGAGGGTAACCGTGCTTTGAAATCACTTTCAGACATCCTGAAAGGTAAACAAGGCCGTTTCCGTCAGAACCTTTTGGGTAAACGTGTCGACTACTCCGCACGTTCGGTAATTGTTGTAGGTCCTAACCTTAAACTGCATGAGTGCGGTTTACCAAAGGATATGGCTGCCGAGCTGTTTAAACCGTTTATCATCCGCAAAATGATTGAGCGTGGTGTGGTTAAAACAGTAAAATCTGCTAAAAAGATAGTTGACCGTAAAGATCCATTAGTTTGGGATATTTTAGAGAACGTACTTAAAGGCCACCCTGTGTTGCTAAACCGTGCGCCTACGCTGCACCGTTTGGGTATCCAGGCATTCCAGCCTAAACTGGTTGAAGGTAAAGCCATCCAGCTGCACCCGTTAACCTGTACCGCGTTCAACGCCGACTTTGACGGTGACCAGATGGCTGTGCACGTACCACTTGGTAACGCAGCAATTTTGGAAGCCCAGGTATTAATGTTGGCATCGCACAACATCCTTAACCCGGCAAATGGTACGCCAATTACAGTACCATCTCAGGACATGGTACTTGGTTTGTACTACATAACCAAAGGCCGTAAAACTGATGAAACCCGCGTGGTTAAAGGGCAAGGTTTAACTTTCTACTCTGCAGAAGAGGTGATCATCGCTTATAACGAGAAGAAAATTGACCTGCATGCCTTTATTAAAGTAAAAGGCCGTGTTAAAGAGCGCGATGGCAGCATCGTTACTAAATTGATTGAAACTACCGTAGGCCGCGTGTTATTTAACCAGCACGTACCGGAAGAGGTAGGTTACATAAACGAGTTGTTGACCAAGAAATCACTACGTGATATTATTGGTGAGGTAGTGAAAACTACCGGTATGGCACGTGCAGCACAGTTCTTGGATGATATCAAAGAATTAGGCTTCCAGATGGCATTCCGTGGTGGTCTTTCATTTAACCTTAAAGACATCAACATCCCTGAACAAAAAGTTAAACTGATCGACCAGGCTTCAAAAGAAGTTGAGGAAGTGATGAATAACTATAACATGGGTTTCATTACCAACAACGAGCGTTACAACCAGATCATCGATATCTGGACACGTATCAACAACCGCTTAACCGCGAACGTAATGGATATCCTCAGCAACGATAACCAGGGTTTCAACTCTGTTTACATGATGCTTGACTCAGGTGCCCGTGGTTCTAAAGAGCAGATCCGTCAGCTGGCAGGTATGCGTGGTTTGATGGCTAAGCCGCAAAAATCAGGCTCGGGTGGTGAGATCATTGAGAACCCTATCCTTTCAAACTTTAAAGAAGGTTTGTCAGTATTAGAGTATTTCATTTCTACTCACGGTGCGCGTAAAGGTTTGGCGGATACGGCGTTGAAAACAGCGGATGCTGGTTACTTAACCCGTCGTTTACATGACGTTGCACAGGATATGATCGTTGGTGAAGTTGATTGCGGTACACTGCGTGGTATCTATACAACTGCACTTAAAGATAATGAGGACATTGTTGAGCCGTTATATGACCGTATACTCGGCCGTACAACCCTGCATGATGTCCATGATCCTATTACCAATGAGCTAATAGTAGCTGCAGGTGATGATATCACTGAAGAGATCGCTAAGAAAATAGAGAACTCTCCGCTCGAAGGTGTAGAGATACGTTCTGTATTAACCTGCGAAAGCAAGCGTGGCGTGTGTTCACTGTGCTACGGCCGTAACCTTGCAAGCGGTAAACGTGTGCAAATGGGCGAGGCTGTAGGTGTAATTGCTGCACAGTCTATCGGTGAGCCGGGTACACAGTTAACACTTCGTACCTTCCACGTGGGTGGTACTGCGTCAAACATCGCGGCTGAATCACAGATCAACGCTAAATTTGATGGTATCATCGAGTTTGAAAACGTACGTACCGTTACTTATGAAACTGCCGAAGACGGCGCTGTTGATGTGGTATTAGGCCGTTCTGGTGAGTTCCGCATTATAGAGCCGGGCACTAACAAAGTAATTGTTACCAATAACATCCCTTACGGTTCATACCTGTACATTAAAGACGGTGCAACTGTTACTAAAGGCGACCGTATCTGTTCATGGGATCCGTACAACGCGGTAATCATCTCTGAGTTTGCAGGTATCGCTCAGTTCGAGTCGGTACTGGAAGGTGTAACTTTCCGTGAGGAGAGCGACGAGCAAACCGGTCACCGCGAGAAAGTAATTATCGATACCAGGGACAAAACTAAAAACCCTGCTATCCAGATAGTTGATAATAAAGGTAATGTTGTTAAAGGTTACAACATCCCGGTAGGTGCCCACATCTCTGTTGATGAAGGTGATAAACTGCAGACCGGACAAGTTATTGCTAAAATTCCTCGTTCAACCGGTAAAACGCGAGATATTACAGGTGGTCTTCCACGTGTAACCGAGTTATTTGAAGCACGTAACCCATCTAACCCTGCGGTAGTAACCGAGATTGATGGTGTGGTAACTTTAGGTGGTGTAAAACGTGGTAACCGCGAGATCACCATTGAAAGTAAAGACGGACAGGTTAAAAAGTACCTGGTACCACTTTCAAAACACATCCTTGTACAGGATAACGACTTTGTTAAAGCTGGTATGCCATTGTCTGATGGTTCAATCTCTCCGGCAGATATCCTTGCAATTAAAGGCCCTGCTGCCGTGCAAGAGTACCTGGTTAACGGTATACAAGAGGTTTACCGCTTACAGGGTGTGAAGATCAACGATAAACACTTTGAGGTTATCGTTCACCAGATGATGCAGAAAGTAGCTATTGAGGATGCAGGTGATACCCGTTTCCTTGAAAGAGAAGCTGTTGATAGCTGGGATTTCATGATGGAGAACGACGAGATCTACGACAAGAAAGTTGTTGTTGAGCCGGGTGATTCTACCAACCTGAAAGCCGGTCAGATCATTTCATTGCGTAAACTGAGAGACGAAAACTCAATGTTAAAACGTCGTGATATGAAATTGGTTGAGGTAAGGGACGCCATTCCTGCGACTTCAAGCCCAATGCTGCAAGGTATTACAAGGGCTTCATTAGGTACTAAGTCTTTCATCTCTGCGGCATCGTTCCAGGAAACAACTAAAGTACTGAACGAAGCAGCTATCGCCGGTAAACGTGATAATATGCTTGGTTTGAAAGAGAACGTTATCGTTGGTCACTTAATTCCTTCTGGTACCGGTATGCGCGATTATGAAAATATCCGCGTGGGTTCTCAGGAAGAATTTGATCGCCTGATGGCATCAAAAACTGAAGAAGTGGAAGCTTAATCAGGTTTTTTTGAATATTTTTGCAAAGCCTTCTATGAAAATGGAAGGCTTTGCTATTTTTACTACTATGGAAGAACAGAATAACAACCAGCTGAATATTGAGCTTACAGAAGATGTGGCTGAAGGAGTTTACGCTAATCTGGCCATTATAACTCATTCCAGTTCAGAGTTCGTGCTTGATTTTATCAGAGTAATGCCCGGTGTTCCCAAAGCGCGGGTAAAATCACGTGTAGTACTTACGCCCGAACATGCAAAAAGGCTCCTTTCTGCGCTTGAAGATAATATTGAAAAATATGAGGAAGCGCACGGCCGCATTAAAATACAAAACGACCCACCCGCGTTCCCACTAAATTTTGGTGGTACCATGGGGCAGGCGTAGTTAGTTGATTAAGTGATTGGTTAATTAGTTGATTAGGTTTGTCTTCGCGCAGAAGTTATGGTGCGGCTACCTAATGACTCAATGACTCAATGACTCAATGACCAATCAAATGAACAAAGATTCAAAAATATATATAGCAGGCCATCGGGGAATGGTGGGTTCGGCCATTATGCGTAAACTGCAACAGGAGGGCTATACCAACCTGATTACGCGTACCTCGGCAGAGCTTGACCTTCGCGACCAAAATGCTGTTACCAATTTCTTTTCTGCCGAAAAGCCCGAATATGTTTTTTTGGCTGCTGCCAAAGTTGGTGGTATTGTAGCCAATAATACTTACCGTGCGGAATTCCTTTACGATAACTTACAGATACAGAATAATATCATTCATTCATCGCATGTATATGGGGTTAAAAAGCTGATGTTCCTGGGGTCGAGCTGTATCTACCCTAAAATGGCACCCCAGCCATTAAAGGAAGATGCCTTACTGACGGGTTTACTTGAGCCAACCAATGAACCCTATGCCATTGCCAAAATTGCCGGAATAAAAATGTGCGACGCATACCGTGCGCAGTATGGTTGTAACTATATTTCGGTAATGCCTACCAATTTATACGGCTATAATGATAATTATCACCCTCAAAACTCCCATGTGCTGCCGGCGCTCATAAGGCGTTTCCATGAAGCAAAGGAGCAGGGAGCACCAAGTGTAACTATTTGGGGCAGCGGTTCGCCACTAAGGGAGTTTTTATTTGCCGATGACCTGGCCGAAGCTTGTTACTACTTAATGCAGCATTACGATGAAGCTGGTTTCATCAATATTGGCAGCGGAAAGGAAATTTCTATAAAGGATTTGGCGCTGCTAATTAAAGATATTGTAGGCTATAGTGGCAATATTGAATTTGACGCCTCAAAGCCTGATGGTACGCCCCGGAAACTGATGGATGTATCAAAACTGGCTGAAAAAGGTTGGACTTATAAAACAGAACTAAAAGAGGGTATTCAGCTGGCTTATGCCGATTTTTTAAATAAGCACAAAGGGTAATAATGATGAACCGTAATAAAGTGATCGTATTTGGAGCGTCGGGCCAATTGGGGCAATGCCTCAAGAAAGTGGCGGAAGAACAACGCCTGGAAGGCTACATATTTCCTGACGAGGCAGAATCCAATATATTAGATGTATCCGTTTTAGAAAAGTTATTTGTTGCCCACAACCCGGCATATTGTATCAATTGTGCCGCATACACTGCTGTAGATAAAGCAGAAAGTGATAGTGAGACAGCTTTTGCTATAAATAGGAAGGGAGTGGAGAATATTGCCGATATGTGCAACTCCTATGATGCCGTCTTAGTTCATATCTCAACCGACTTTGTATTTGGGGGCGATGGGAACAAGCCGCTTACCGAAGAAGATACCACGGCTCCTGTAAGCGTATATGGCCAGAGTAAGCTCGAAGGCGAAATGGTTATACCGGCTTTGCTCAATAAGTACTTTATATTACGTACGGGCTGGCTGTATTCTGAGTATGGTAACAACTTTGTTAAAACCATGCTGCGCATAGGCCGGGAGCGAGGCGAGATAAAAGTAATAAACGACCAGACAGGTACGCCCACCTACGCTATGGACCTGGCATTAACCGTCACCGGCATCATATCATCAGGCATTAATAAATTTGGCTTATACCATTATGCCAACGAGGGTACCGCAACCTGGTACGATTTTGCCAGGGCGATACATGAATTTGCGGCAACCGGAGTAAAAGTACACCCTATACCCACAACCGAATATCCTACACCGGCAAAACGCCCGTTATATTCCGTAATGGATAAATCAAAAATAAAGCAGACATTTAACATAAATATCCCGCAGTGGGAAGATAGTTTAAAGGTTTGTTTACATAAACTGGAAGCTTAGCCAAACAAAGTAATTAATAACTCATTTACAGCGCATGAAAGGTATCATATTAGCAGGCGGATCGGGTACAAGGCTTTATCCCATTACAAAGGCCATAAGTAAGCAGTTAATGCCTATTTACGATAAGCCGATGATTTACTACCCGCTATCGGTGTTGATGCTGGCGGGCATCAGTGAGATATTGATTATTACCACACCCGAGGATAATGCCGGTTTTAAGCGGCTTTTAGGTACCGGTGAAGAGCTTGGCTGCAGGTTTGAGTATGCCGTACAGGAGCAGCCCAACGGTCTTGCGCAGGCCTTTGTAATAGGGGCCGATTTTGTTGGAAAAGATAAAGTAGCTTTGGTCTTAGGCGATAATATTTTTTACGGTTCGGGTTTTAGTAAACTGATACAAAGCTTTAATAATGTTGATGGCGCCGCCATATTTGCCTACCCCGTTGCCGATCCGGAGCGGTATGGTGTGGTGGAATTTGATAAGGGTAACAAAGCCATATCTATCGAAGAAAAACCATTGAAGCCAAAATCTAAATTCGCGGTACCGGGCCTGTATTTTTATGACAACAGCGTTATTGAAATAGCTAAGAACATTGCTCCATCTCCAAGAGGTGAATACGAAATAACCGATGTGAACAAAGTTTACCTGGAGCAAGGTAAACTGCAGGTAGGTGTAATGGACCGCGGAACAGCTTGGCTGGACACCGGTACTTTTGACTCACTAAGCGATGCTACCGAATTTGTAAGGGTAATTGAAAAACGGCAGTCCAAAAAAATTGGGTGTATAGAAGAGGTAGCTTATTTAATGGGCTATATCAATGCATCTCAATTAGCTATTCTTGCTGATAAATATAGCAAAAGCGGCTACGGACAATACCTAAAAAACCTGCTTAGCTAAGCAGGTTTTTTAGTAAATATAGTAGCTATATATTAAGCGTGCTGTGGTGTAAACAAACTTTCACCTTGCAACGATTTATCAATCATATTTTTGGTAATGCGTTGTACCTTCTCTTTATCGGCACCGGCCATTCCACGTTTGCTGCACCAGTCTGTAGTGGCTGCGTTTACAACGGTGCCTGAAGTAGGTGTTTTTCTAAATACAATAAATGTACCTAAACCGTTGGTCGCTTTTTCAGGGCCTTCAACGCCACCGTTAACCGCGAAATCGTAACCAAGAAGTTCTATTTTATCAAATTTTAGTTTCGAATTATCAATCACCGGTATTTCTTTTGAACCGGGCATGATCATTTTTACTACCGGCGCACCGTCATATTCAACAGTAGGGATCTTTAATATATCACCATTCTTTAAGCCTGTACCTTCAAACAATGGCGATTTATCGTTTACTATTTTATAACCGTCTTGCCTGTTGGTTAGTTTAGAGCCATACCCGCCGCCGCTAAAATCGGCACCTATGCTCGAGGTAATAGGATATTTAAGAAAATCAGTTTCCCACAAAATGGAGCTGTAAGGCGTGTCTTTCAGAGGATCCAGATTATTATCTTTATAACAGATCATCAGGTTATCCTTCTTGTTATACCTCACTTGCCAGTACATGGTATTGCCGGATAACACCAGCATGTTTTTACCACTGGCAACAAATTTATCCACGTTTTCACGTGCTGCCCTTGTCCAGTACTCGCTGTGGCCAACTATCATCAGCAATTTCGACTTTTGGATATTGTTATAATCGTCCAGGTCGGCGTCAGTAATGTAATTTGCATTATAATTCTGGGTAAGCATCCAAAAGAAAAAGCTCGATGTAAAGTCTTTACGACCTACCAAGCCATCCTGGTATCTCAGATAAGACGAAACGGTTGCCCTGTTTCCCAGATCGGGGTCATATGCGCTTTTGCCACCGCCGTAATTGTAGGCGTTATCGGTATTGGTAGGATAAACAATGGTAATATCATACGGGTTTTCGTTATCTGATATCACAAAGTAATTAGTACCTCTGAAACGATATACACCCGGCTTAAGCGTATCAGGCAACTTAAATTCGCCGGTTTTCTCGAACTTACAGCCGTCTAACCAGGGCTTTTCGGTATTTACCTTTTGTACTTTTACAGCTGTGGTATAAGAGGCGTGTATTTTACCATTGAAATCACTTAAAGTAATTATCTGCTTCGGGTTGTCAGGTCCAGAATAATACAAGGTTATCATATCCCCGGCTTTATAAGAAAGCTTATCGGTGTAGCCGTAAAGGGTTTTACTAAAATCAGTCCCTTTGATAAGGTTAGGGCCTAACTCTGTAGTGGAATACAAACTTTGGTCATAAACCTTTGGCGGAATGTCGGGATTGGTTGAACCGGTATTTACAGTGTTGCCGGGTTTGGGTGTAGTGGTAATGATCTCGCTTTTCTTGCATCCAACGAGCACAAGCAAAGCAGAGGCAGATCCTATAAAGGATCGTCTATTAATAGTAGGGGGCATTTTATTATTATTTAATAACTGATGCTAAAATAGCAATAAGTCATTAATTTTAAATCGCAACTATCTTAAATTTATATTAATTTTCAGTTAGTTACAACTTTTTTCTCTGCAAAAGATATTATTTCAGCAGCGTTTAGCCAATTAAGTTCATTATCCTTCCTAAACCAGGTTAGCTGTCGCTTGGCAAAACGCCTTGTATTCTGTTTAATTTTGTCAATAGCATCGTTAAGGCTAACCTTACCATCCAGGTAATCAAATAGTTCTACATAGCCAACCGTATTGAGCGCGCCATAATGCCTTAGCGAATAAAGCTTTTCCACTTCGGGTAAAAGCCCCTCCTGCATCATGACATCCACCCTCATGTTTATCCTGTTATAAAGTTCTTCGCGAGGCAAATCAATACCTATTTTAATGGTGTCAAAACCGCGTTGGTTTTTAGTGCCGGTTAAATAGCTTGACATAGGCTTACCGGTGGCTTCATATATCTCGAGCGCACGTATAACCCTTTGCGGGTTGTTAATATCTACCGTATGGTAATAGTCAGGATCAACCAGTTTAAGCTTTTGCTGTAGTTCGGCAATGCCATTAACTGCCAGCTCAGTATTTAACCGGTCGCGTATGTCAGTATTGGCTGCGGGCAGGTCATCAAAACCTTCCGTTACGGCTTTAATGTATAACCCCGACCCACCTACCATAATTACAACTTTGTAAGTTTTAAATAATTGTTCTAAAAGCGCCAGGCATTCGCGTTCGTAATCTCCAACCGAGTAAGGTTCAGTAACACTTAGCGTATCTATAAAATAGTGGGGGGCGGCGGCAAGCTCGGTTGTGGTGGGCTTAGCCGTACCGATGGACATTTCACGGAAAAACTGCCTGGAATCGGCCGATACGATAACCGTATTGTAATGCTGTGCCAGTTGTATGGCAGCCGCTGTTTTTCCGGATGCTGTAGGGCCGGTAATTACTATTAAAGTAGGGTTGGTAGCGTTCATAGATAGAAAATGGTTTATAGTTCATGGTTCATAGGTTCTTTGCCATGAACTATGAACCACCAACTATCTACTAATTAATAATCGTCACTGCGTCCGGAACGGCGATCGTCCTCCTCAAAATTATCATCGTCGCCAAAGCCGAACTCATCTTCTTCAGTCTCTTCTTCCTCGTGTTCATCATCACTACCGCTAAGGTGTTTAGGAGTACTCTCATCGGCATCGGTTACTTCAGAGAAATCTTCAGCATCTTCAGGGTTAAATTGCATTTCGTTCAAAAAGTCGAAGTCCTCATCAGCAGATGATACCACCGTTGGGTTAAACACGTTGCCAAATTGCTTTGGCGCTTCGCCAACAGAGCGCACTACGTTAGGATAGGTTACAGCCGGATCCTCGTCCAGAATGATTTTCATCAGCTCGACATGAAAGTCAAACGGGCGGTCGAAATTAAAGGTGTAGTAAAATTTCTGATGAGGATCGTCAATATAGTTGCTTAGTTTTGCTTTCTCCATCAGCGGGATGTTGCGATCAATCCTTTTTTGATTGGGCATGTAAGTAATCTCATCACCCTTCATCCATTGGTCGTTACTTACGTAGAACGATGATGGATATTCGGATTTGTATCCTGTAGACTGATGGATAGCTTTATGAAGATCTTCAAAAGTTTGGTTGGATTTAATATCGATATCCCTCGAAACATCATCGTAATCTTCAAAAGTAACCCTGAACCTGTATAGTGCCATTGTGTTTATTTAAGTATAATTTTATCAGAAAAATATTTTATTTAATTAAAATTCAGTTTGCCACAACTTTCAAGCCAATTTCTTTTCCTTTTTCGATAGTGTATTTTATCGCTGCTTCGCGGTCGTTAGGAATTTCCCCTTCCAGAATAGCCTCGCGTATCTTGTTTTTGATAATGCCAACTTCGCGGCCCTCACTTATGCCAAATAGTTGCATAATATCCAGGCCGGTTACCGGCGGCTGCCAATTGCGTATGTTATCGCGTTCTTCCACATCTTTGAGCTTTTGTTGTACCAGCTCAAAATTCTGACGGTATTTTTTTACTTTATATTCGTTTTTTGTGGTTACGTCGGCCTTGCATAACAGCATGAGTGCCTCAATATCGTCACCTGCCTCAAAAAGCAGACGGCGTACGGCAGAATCTGTTACCACTGATTGCGATAATACAATAGGGCGCAGGTGCAGTTGTACCAGTTTTTGCACAAACTTCATTTTTTCATTCAAAGGAAGTTTGAGTTGTGTGAAAATTTTAGGTACCATGCGGGCGCCTTTGTCCTCGTGGCCATGAAACGTCCAGCCGTGGCCTTGCTCAAAGCGTTTGGTGGCGGGTTTGGCAATATCATGCAATATAGCGGCCCAGCGCAGCCAAAGGTCGCCGGTAGTTTCACAAATATTATCCAGTACCTGTAGCGTATGGTAAAAGTTGTCTTTGTGCCCCTTACCGTTGATCACCTCCACGCCATACAATGCAGCCATTTGCGGGAAGATGATATGCAGCAGGCCGGTATCAAATAAATAGTTAAACCCCACGGAAGGTAGTGGCGACAGGATGATCTTATTCAGTTCATCCGTAATGCGTTCCTGCGATACGATCTTTATCCGCTGTAAGTTACTTTTTATAGCTGCAACGGCCTCATCATCTATCCTGAAACCCAGCTGTGAGGCAAAACGTATGGCCCGCATCATGCGTAATGGGTCGTCTGAGAATGTTTCTACCGGGTTAAGCGGTGTACGCATCAGTTTATTGTTCAGATCTGTAATGCCCTCAAAAGGATCTATTAATTCCCCGTAATTATCAGGATGCAACGATATGGCCAGCGCGTTAATGGTAAAATCGCGGCGTTTCTGGTCGTCTTCGAGCGTGCCATTCTCTACAATTGGTTTGCGCGAATCAGAACGGTAGCTTTCTTTACGGGCACCAACAAACTCCACCTCCACATCCTGGTAGCGCAGCATAGCCGTCCCGAAGTTCTTGAAAACCGACACTTTAACGTTGAGGCTTGCCGCAACCGCTTCGGCAAATTCAATACCGTTACCCAATACAACTACGTCAATATCTTTTGATGGCCTGTTCAGGAAAATATCGCGCACGTAACCGCCAATTGCGAAAGCCTGTACATTTTTTTCGGCAGCAAGTTTAGAAATAACAGAAAATACCGGATGTTGCAGGTGTTGTTTCATAGTGTAGGCTGCGAACAGGCTCGTATTGGCAGAGGCAAATTTAATATTATAATTTTTAACGGCGTATAAATTCAAATGTGCCGTTTGGAGCCAGCCGCATAATGGTCGATGGCTTTTTTATTTCAGTAAGGTGCTGATCAACGTCTACCACGTAATCAACCCCATCTATTATATCCTGTGATATTTTACCAAAATACTCCGGTGAAGGCTCCCCACTGATATTGGCCGAAGTGCTAACCAGAGGTTTGCGCAGGCGTTGTATCAGTTGCTGGCAAAAGGGGTGGCTGGTTACCCTAATACCCACACTGCCATCATCAGAAATAAGTGCAGCAGGGAGGTTTTTGGCACCCGGCATTACCAGCGTAAGCGGATTTTCCGCGTATTCTATCAATGTGTAAGCAATGTCAGGTACTTCCTGTATGTAGCTTTGCAATTTGTTGTCTACATCAACCAGAATAATCATGCTTTTGCTTTCCTCACGTTGTTTAAGCGCGAAGATCCGTTTAATGGCATCGGTATTGGTAGCATCGCAGCCTATACCCCAGATAGTATCGGTAGGGTAGAGGATGATACCGCCCTCCTGTACTATCTTCAGCGCTTTATTAACTTCGTCTTTAAGCATAATTAAGGTACAAACTTAAGGCTTTTATTATTTTTTTCTCATCAAGCATTTCCATACACTTCGGGATGCCATATAATTTGCAGGTATTACGTACACACGGTTCGCATGGCAATTCACCGTAACGTATGACCTGCAGATTAGTTTTATTATAAGGCGCCGTATTCCGTTCATCTCCCGCTCCAAAAAGAACAATAGTTGGTGTGTCTACCGCATTAGCCAGATGCGCAGGCCCAGAATCCGTTGTCAGTACCGCTTTAGCGCCGGCCATCAGTTCTGCCAATCCTTTTAAATTAGTTTTACCGGCTTGGTTATGTAAGCGGTTCGGGTTGTTGGTTTCTTTAAGTAGTTCATCAATATAAGGGGCTTCTTTAGGAGAACCAACAAACACGAAGTCCAAATTTGTAAAATGTGCCGTAAGCGCATTAATAATACTTCGGCCTTTATCAACCGGAATACGGCGGGATGAAGCTTCGGAGTTAAAGTTAATAATTACTTTATTACTGGTGTCTTGGGATGCAGCAGCTTTTAAGTCTACATTTCGGTGTAGCACGGGTTTGTTAGTTACCGCTTCCAGTAAACAGATATATTCATCAACCCGGTGCAGGCCAACAGGCTTCTTAACTGATGTAGTCAGTAAGAATACGCCGCCTTCTTTACGGAACCCAACACGTTGTTTGGCGCTGCTTGCCCATGCCATTACAAATGACGAAAGCGAATGCGGCAGGTTAAAGTAAATATCGTAGCGCTCAGGTTTAAGCGATTTACCGAAACGATAAACGCCCTTTAATCCGGGATGATCTTGTTTTGAAAATGAATAGACTTTATTGATGCCTGGGATGAGTTCGGCAATGCCCGTTAATTCTTTTTTGATGATTACATCAATTGTGGCATCACGGTATTCGGCTTTAACGGCATTAACAAAGGCGGTAGCCATTACCACATCGCCAAGCCAGTTAGGAAGCCGAATGAGTATTTTCATGATTAAGTTGATTAAGTGAATAGTTGATTAGGTGAGTCGTTGTAAAAGAAAAACAACTCACCTAATCAACTTAATCAACAAAGTACTTATACAGCAACATTATTATCCCTTAACGCGTCGTTAAGCGATGTTTTTTTGTCGGTTGATTCTTTACGTTTACCAATAATCAGCGCGCATGGCACCTGGTACTCTCCGGCAGGGAAAGTTTTGGTATACGAACCAGGTATAACTACTGAGCGTGCCGGCACGCGGCCTTTGTACTCAACAGGTGTTGAACCGGTAACATCAATTATTTTGGTTGATGCGGTTAAAACCACATTGGCACCTAATACCGCTTCGGACTCAACATGCACACCTTCCACAACTATAGCGCGTGAGCCAAGGAAACAGTTATCCTCAATAATTACAGGTGATGCCTGCACCGGTTCCAGCACGCCGCCTATGCCTACGCCACCGCTCAGGTGAACGTGTTTACCAATTTGCGCGCATGAGCCAACGGTTGCCCAGGTATCTACCATGGTGCCTTCATCAACATAAGCGCCAATGTTTACATATGATGGCATCATGATTACCCCTTTGGCCAGGTAAGCGCCATAACGGGCAATACCATGAGGAACTACACGCACACCAAGCTCTTTATAGTTTGTTTTGAGCTTCATTTTATCATAAAAAACAAAGGGGCCTGTTTTGATTTCTTCCATAGCGCGGGTAGGGAAGTAGAGTATAACGGCTTTCTTTATCCAGTCGTTTGTGTGCCAGCGAGAGCCAATAAGCTCTGAAACACGTATTTCGCCTTTATCAAGGCGGTCAATAACCGCTTCAATAGCATTAATATATTCACCAAAATTTAAAAGGTTGCGGTCTTCCCAGGCATCCTCAATAAGTTTCTTCAGGTTAAGCATCAGTACAAAAATAAATTTCGCCAAATTAAAGGATTTTTGGGGACATTTGTTTGATTATAGTGATAAGATATATGCCTGAGAAAGATAAATTAAGGATAGATAAGTATTTATGGGCCATACGGATTTTTAAAACCCGCACACTTGCTGCCGATGCCTGTAAGGCAGGCAGGGTTAAGCTGGATGGTAATAATATGAAGCCTTCACATGAGGTAAAAGTAGGTGAGGTTTACACCGTATCAAAAGGTATTGAAAAAAAGGTAGTAAAAGTAACAGGAATGCTGGAGAACCGGGTGGACGCTAAAACGGCTGTAAACTTTTATGAGGACATTACGCCTCAGGAGGATACCATGGCTTTTAAATCTATGTTCCATGCGCCAGTGTTAAAACGCGACCGCGGCGCAGGCCGACCCACCAAGCGCGACAGGAGGGAGATAGATGGACTGCAGGAAGATTTTTTTAATTAACAAAAACAATTAGGTTGCGTAATTGTTAAAAACGTCTCTGTACCCCCAGATTTTAACAAATTATAATAGTGTTAAGTTTAGCGATTGCCAAATTTAAATTTCATGTCGCTAACGCATTTGTATTATTATAAAATTTTAAAGGCTTATGTTGATGTAAGTACCACATTATCGTTAGTTTATTTAATAAAAAAATCTATTTTTGCTCCCGATTTACCCTCAACCTATGAAAAAAATAACGTCTTACGTTACAATGCTGATGTTTTGCGTATTAGCGTTAACCTCGTGCATTAACCAGAAAGAGATAGCTTATTTTCAGAAAGGTAATCAGCAGACTGATACCATTGCCATAGCTAAGGCCTATACACCTACTATACAGTCGGGCGATATACTGGGTATATATGTTACCTCGCTTAACCCGGTTGCCAGTAGTTTCTTTAATCCTTATGCCGGTGCTCAAACAAGCAGCACGGCCGATAATGCCGCTAATACCGCGGCAGGAATAAGCCCACAACCCTCTACGCAGGCCACATCAACACCGGGTTACCTGGTTGATGCATCAGGCAATATTGAACTCCCGTTACTGGGCGATATTAAGGTAGCTGGCTTAACCACCATACAAGCCAGGGACCTTATCAGAGAAAAGCTTAAAGCAGGATACCTTAAAGAACCAACGGTAAATGTGAGGTTTCTGAACTACAAGATATCGGTAATGGGCGAGGTTGCCCGTCCATCGGTATATGTAATTCCTAATGAGCGTATTACCCTGCCCGAAGCTTTAAGTTTGGCAGGCGACCTTACCATATACGGCAAGCGCACCAATGTTATGGTGATACGTGACGTTGATGGTAAAAAGGAATTCGCCACGGTTGACCTTACCAAACGTAATGTTTACAGCTCGCCATATTATTATATGCATGCTAATGACATTATATATGTTGAGCCGGGGCGCGGAAGGGTAGCGCAAACCGACAAAACCTACCAGATCATACCGATTGTACTCAGCGCGCTGTCTTTTATAGCCATTATACTCAACTACACACGTAAATAGCCATCGCTTCCTGTACAAATACACACAGCCACATGAATGCAAATGATAGTTTGAATGAGTTTATAGACCAGGAAAGGGACGGTACTAACTTTCGTGAAATATTTTTCAGGTACTTCAGGCACTGGCCCTGGATATTATTATCTGTAATTTTCTTCTTTTTTCTGGGTTACGCCTATGTAAAACTGGCTACGCCACTGTATGAGATAGAAACAGATTTGCTCATTAAGGATAATAAGCAGGGAAGCTCTACATCTAACGATTTATTGAAAGATCTGGATATGTTCTCATCCAGCAAGATCATCGATAACGAGATCCAGATACTGAAGTCACAAACCATCATGCGTAAAGTGGTGGAAAAGCTCAACCTGCAAACCGCTTACTACTATACCAAAACATTAAGGAAACATGAAGTATACGGCACTATACCTTTCCGTATACAGATCATCGATAAAAGCAAAGAGGCTAATTTAAGTATCCTTACGAAGGTTAGGCTTTTAAATAAAAACCAGGTTGAAATAAACCAGGTGAAGTATCCGGTAGGTACACCTGTTAAAACCGACCTCGGTATTGTACTGGTTACCTTAAACAGCGACTGGCAAAAGGCGGTTAATGAAGAGTACGAGGTTAAATTTAACACGGTTGAGAATGTAGCTAAATTTTTAAGCGATATGTTAAAAGTAAGCCCTGTAAGCAAACAGGCTACTGTATTGAATATTTCCCTGGAAGATGCCATACCACAAAGAGGTAAGGATATTTTGAACCAGCTGATCAATGAATATAACCAGGCGGCAGTAGAGGATAAAAATAAAATGACCTCCAGCACGCTTAAGTTTATTGATGAGCGCTTAAATGTAATAGCACGGGATCTGAGCTCGGTTGAAAAGAATGTTGAGCAGTATAAATCAGAAAACCGCATTGCTGATATTAGCCAGGAATCAAAAGAATTTATTACCAGCGCGGGAGAGAATGATGCAGAGCTGAATAAGATAAGCATACGCCTTGGGGTACTCAATAATCTGGAAGGTTATTTGCGAAATGCTGATAAAAATGCTACCGGCCTGCCTTCCATGTTCGGTATTGATGACCCTACATTGTTAGGTTTGGTTCAACAATTAGGCGAGATCCAGTTAAAACGCCAGAGCCTGTTACAAACCGTTCCCGAAACTAATCCGCTGGTAACTTCGTTTGACGACCAGATCACTTCTTTAAAGCAGCAGATAGGCACTGCAGTCTCAAACTTGAAACGCAACCTGCTTACTACTAAGCGCCAGCTGGATATCAAGAACAATAAATTCGAATCGGTGATAAGGCAGGTGCCCGTTAAAGAGCGTGGCTTGCTTGACGTAATGCGTCAGCAGGAGATTAAAAATAACCTGTTCACCTATTTACTTCAAAAGCGTGAGGAAACCGCTATGCAGCTGGCCTCAGGTGTAGCAGATAGCCGTACCATTGACGCGGCTTACAGCAGCTCTGCGCCTGTGAAACCCGTTAAAGGAGTTATATACTTGTTGTTTTCTGCAATTGGTTTGGTACTCCCTATCGGTATTATTTATTTACGAGGCTTGCTTAACTTCAAGATCACACGCAGGCAGGATATAGAACGCATTACCAAGGTGCCGGTTATTGCAGAAGTATCACACTCATCAGATTCGGGGCCTTTGCTGGTAGTTACTAAACCGCGCTCAATGATCGCAGAGCAGATACGTGCCTTGAGAACCAACTTGCAGTTTATTATGCAGGGCCCGGATAAAAAGACACTCTTGTTTACCTCCAGCATGAGTGGCGAAGGTAAATCATTTATTTCGCTCAATCTGGGTGCAAGTTTAGCCATGTCTGGCAAAAAGGTGGTTATCCTGGAGCTCGACCTACGCAAGCCGAAACTGCACCAGGGGCTTGAAATTAATAATGATAATGGTTTATCCAATTATTTAATAGGGCAGGCGGATTATAACAAAATTATTAAGCCCATACCGGCACAGGAAAATTATTACATTATTACCTGCGGCCCAATACCACCTAACCCTGCCGAATTGCTGGTAAACGGAAAAATAGACATACTGATAGAGAAGCTTAAGCAGGATTTTGACTTTGTGGTACTGGATGCTCCTCCGGTAGGCTTGGTTACTGATGCGCAGATATTGGCCAAGTTTGCCGATGCCACTATGTACATTGTAAGGCATGACTATACAGCCAAGAATCAGTTATACGCACTTAACAATTACTTTACAACTAAGAAATTCAAAAACCTCAATATTGTGATGAATGCTATAAACATCCAAAAATCATACGGATATGGTTACGGATACGGATATAGCTATGGTTACAGCTACGGTTACGGTGGTTATTACCAGGAAGATGAAAAAGAAAGCAAAGGTTTTTTTAAGAGATTATTCAAAAAATAATATAAACTGAACTATAAAGCAATTCAATATGTCTTCTACTTATATCCAGAAATATCTGGCCGATCGTTCATCCGATGATATTCATTTAGCCATCATTGGCTTAGGCTATGTAGGCTTGCCGCTTGCTATCGAATTCGGAAAGAAATTTAAGGTATTAGGTTTCGATATTAATAATACCCGGGTTGAAGAGCTTACCCGTGGTGAGGACAGCACACTTGAGGCTAATCTCGACGACCTTAAAAAAGTGATTGAATTAGCTAAACAGGGTAATAGCGGGCTTTCTTTCTCGTCAGACAGGGAGGCATTAAAAAAGTGCAATATTTACATTGTAACCGTACCTACACCTATAAATCAGTTCAAATCTCCTGATCTTATGCCGCTTATCAAGGCGTCTGAAATGTTGGGAAAGGTGCTTAGCCGGGGTGATATTGTTATTTACGAATCAACAGTTTACCCGGGTTGCACCGAGGAAGATTGCGTACCGGTACTGGAGAAATCGTCAGGGCTAAAGTTTAACCAGGATTTTTATATCGGTTACTCACCAGAACGTATTAACCCGGGTGATAAGGTGAATACCCTTACTACTATAAAGAAAGTAACATCAGGCTCAACTCCTGAAATAGCTGATATGGTAAATGAGTTATACTCGGCCATTGTTACTGCGGGCACTCATAAAGCACCAAGCATTAAGGTTGCAGAAGCATCAAAAGCGATTGAAAACGCACAGCGTGATGTGAATATTTCTTTTGTGAATGAATTGGCGCTCATATTTGACAAAATTGGTATTGATACCAATGATGTGCTTGATGCCGCCGGCACAAAATGGAACTTTCTGAAATATAAACCGGGCCTGGTAGGCGGGCACTGTATTGGTGTGGATCCGTACTACCTGGCGCACAAGGCCGAATCATTAGGCTATCATCCGGAGGTTATTCTTTCGGGCAGGCGCGTTAATGATAACATGGCCCAGTTCGTAGCTAACAAGGTGATCAAGTTAATGATCAGGAAAGATCATAAGATCAACGGAGAAAGGGCCCTGATCTTGGGTTTCACCTTTAAAGAAAACTGTCCTGATTTCAGAAATACCAAAGTAGTAGATATTTATAAAGAACTTGAGCAGTTTGGCCTTAAGGTAGATATATATGACCCCTGGATTGATACGCATGAGGCAAAAAATGAGTATGGGGTAGATGTACTTAACCAATTGCAAAGCGATGAGCCGTATGACGCTATTGTAGCCGCTGTATCGCATGATGAGTTTAAGGAGTTTGATTTTAATAAATATACAAAGCAAAACTCGGTCATATTTGACATTAAAGGCACATTAGACCGTAACATGGTTGACGCCAGGTTATAAAAGCATGGCGGCGGTAGCAATTATACAAGCCCGGATGGGTAGTACAAGGCTGCGGGGCAAATCATTAATGCCCCTGGCTGGTGTGCCATTGCTCAAAAGGGTAATCAGCAGTGTGCAGCGTAACGCTTTTATTAATAATGTAATAGTGGCTACCTCCACATTGCCTGAGGATGACCCGATAGAGGCGTATTGCCAATACCTGGATATTGATTGCGTGCGTGGTGACAGTAAAGATGTTTTAAGCCGTTTTGTAAAAGCCGCCGAGGGCTTGCCTGGTACGGATAATATTGTGCGGGTTACAGCAGACAATCCTTTTAACAGGCATGACGTTAGTGCCGATTTATACGAAACGCATGTCACAGGCGGGTATGATTATACCTATGTTGACGGTTTATCGCACATTGCCTATGAGGTGATCAACGTGGGGGCTTTACGTAAAATTTGGGACAGCGCAACACTTAACGAATACCACAGGGAGCATGTAACGCCATATTTCAGGGATAATCCGGAGCAGTTTAAATTGCACTGTGTTAATTCCGATTATGAAGGACTGCGCCCCCAAACAGATAAGCTGCTTACTGTTGACAGCGCTGAGGATCACCAGCGTATTGAAAAAATGATCATTGATATAAATTATGACAAACAGCCTGATATGGATTTTAATGAAATATATCAGTGGCTTAAATTAAATATACACCAATAAAATAGAAGATATTATAATGGATTTAAAAGGAAAATCAATCCTTGTAACAGGTGGTACAGGGTCATTCGGTAAAAAGTTTATCGAAACCATTTTAACTAATTACCCTGAAGTAAAGAGAGTAATAGTTTATTCGCGCGATGAGCTGAAGCAATTTGAAATGGCTCAGCAGTTTAGCCCGGAAAAATATAAAGCCATCAGATATTTTATTGGTGATGTAAGAGATAAAGAGCGTTTGAAAAGGGCATGCGAAAACGTTGATATCATTATCCACGCGGCCGCGCTGAAGCAGGTACCGGCTGCTGAGTATAACCCGATGGAGTGCATCAAGACTAATATCTTTGGTGCTGAAAACGTGATTGACGCTGCTTTGGATTCTAACGTTACGGACGTAGTAGCATTGTCAACAGATAAAGCTGCCGCCCCGATAAACCTGTATGGTGCAACTAAACTTTGTTCTGATAAGTTGTTTGTTGCCGCAAACAACATGAAAGGCTCACGCGACCTTAAATTCTCTGTAGTGAGATATGGTAACGTTATGGGTTCAAGAGGTTCGGTTATTCCGTTCTTCCTTTCAAAACGCGACTCAGGGGTGTTGCCTATTACTGATGAGAAAATGACCCGTTTTAATATCTCATTAGAAGATGGTGTTAAAATGGTATTGCATGCTTTAGAAAATGCATGGGGCGGCGAAATATTTGTTCCAAAGATCCCTTCTTATCGTATAGGTGATGTAGCTGATGCTGTTGGCCCTAAATGCGAGAAGGTAGTAACCGGTATAAGGCCGGGTGAGAAGATCCACGAAGAAATGATCACCGCTTCAGACTCATACAATACGGTTGACGTAGGTACATACTATGTTATTCTGCCACAAACTTTTAGGTATACTAAAGAAGATTACATGAAAGCCAATAACGCCCATGAAGTACCGGCAGGTTTCGAGTACAACTCTGGCTCAAATGATGAGTGGCTGGATGTTGACGGTATCAGAGGGTTGATCAAAGATCACATAGATCCGGAATTTACTTACTAAGCTAACGTTACTTATGCAGCAGGAAAGGGTTTTAGTATTAGGGGCAGCATCATGGTTGGGCTATTTATTGCTTAACCAGCTTGGCTCTACCAATTCTGCAACAGTTTTAGGCGGTACCCTGCATCAGCTCGATGTTGATTTTGAGATGCCGGTAACTAAGTATAAACCCACCGGTTACGATGATTATGTGCAAGCCATAGATGAGTTTGCTCCAACCGTTTTAGTTAATTTTCTAAGAGGCGAGGATGAGCAGGGCTTGCAAATTCATCAACACTGTATTGCTTATGCAACTGCCAGCGGCGCGTATTACGTATACGCCTCATCGGTCCTGGCGTTGGATGGTTACACAGATGTGCCCCTTACAGAAGACCTGCCCGCAAATAGTCTTTCGGAATACGGCATATTCAAAGGTCGGTGCGAAGATCTGCTGAAAGCTTCATCAATTAACTGGTGTGCTTTACGTTTCGCCTCTTTGCAGGGATGGGTGCCGCACCGTGTTACCCGTAACGAGAACTTGCTGAAGAAACTTCAGTCAGGCCAACAAATAACGGTTGACAGGGGAGTAGTTCAAAACCGCATGCTGGCCAGTGATATGATCAAAGGTGTAGCCATGCTGATAGCTCAACGGGTAAACGGCATTATCCATTTTGGTAGTACCGATAGCTCAGAAGAATATCATTTTTTACGGGAGCAGGCAAAAGCTTTCGGGTATTCGCCAGATCTGGTAACCAGCGGCAGCCAGCGTAAGGTAAACCTGGTGGCCATTCCCGGCCGCATTTTTGAATTGTTTGGCGATGAATTTAAAACCACTGAGCAGGATACGCTGAATGGTTTGCTGGCCATACCCCAACTTAAACAATACACTAATTTCAATTAGCCATGAGCGTAAGAATAGACAATAAAATAATTGATGTTAATAACCCGGTATATTTTATAGCGGATATCGCATCAAATCATGCGGGCGACCTGGCAAAAGCCAAGGAACTGATCTATGCTTGTTCTGAATCGGGCGTTGACGCGGTTAAAATGCAGAATTTTAGCGCCGAAACCATCGTTTCCGACCATGGTTTTAAAAACCTTACCAATGTTACCACGCACCAAAGCAAATGGAAAACATCGGTATTTGAATCATATAAAGCGGCATCCATCCCATTGGAGTGGACGCTTGAACTAAAAGAGCTTACCGAAAAGCTTAACATGTCGTACTTCACCTCGCCTTATTCGCTTGAGCTGGTAAGGGCAGTTGAACCTTATGTATCGGCGTTTAAACTTGGTTCGGGTGATATTACCTGGCACGAGGAGATCGAATTAATGGCATCATACCCTAAGCCATTAATTATTGCCACCGGTGCCAGCACGCTTGAGGAAGTAAAGCTCGCGGTAGAAGCCGCCCTTAAAAAAACTGATAACATCTTGTTGCTGCAATGCAACACCAACTATACCGCAAGGCATGGCGAACCGGAGAGCGCTACGCGCGAACGTTTCAGTAACCTGAACCTAAAGGTGCTGGATACTTACAACAAGTTATGGCCGGGTATCCCTGTAGGTCTTTCAGACCATACACATGGTAGTTTGAGTGTGCTGGCGGCAGTAGGCTTATTTGACTGTTGCGCGGTAGAAAAGCACTTTACTTTTGACAGTTCTCTGGAAGGACAGGATCATGCGTTCTCCATGATGCCGGCCGAGTGGAAGAAGATGGTTGATGAAACCAGAGCTTTGAAGGCCGATCTTCGTCCGGGTTTGTCATTTGATGAGCGCTTTGCCATTACCGCCAAGCATGTGGATAATGTAGAGTATCTAAAGCTGTCGATCGGTACCGGTATCAAGGAGGTTGAGGAGAATGAGCAAAATACCGTAATTGTACAAAGGCGTGCCGTACGTGCGGCTAAAGCGTTAAAGGCAGGTACTGTGCTAAGCGCTGATGACCTTATAGTATTGCGCCCTTGCCCTAAAGACGCGCTTCCACCTTATCGTATGAATGAGCTGATAGGCAAAGAGCTGACTACCGACATCGAGAACGGAGATTGTGTTAAACTTTCACAGGTAAACTAATGGAAAGCTGGTACAATAACCCCTATCCCGAAGGTACCACCCAGCATGAAATATGGGAAGTATTGATCAAAAATGATTTTGAAGGCTTTCTTTCCAAAGGTTGGGACTTTGTTAAGGGCGACTTTATAGAAGAGGGTTTTTTTGGCATAGATATGGCCAAAAGCAATAATCCGCAGGATTGGAAATTAACCTATCCCTCCTTAGGAGCCTACAGGGATGCTTGGGTAAAGGATAGCCTCGACTTTGCCGGTAAACAATTTATTTCGGACCCCCGCGAAATATTCTACCGGACTACCAAGCTTGAAAACTTTGATTTTCAGGATAACCAGGTATTGGTACACAAAGTATTTAATGGTGTACTCGAACTGGTTAACGGCGAAACAATTGAGCTTAAGTGGCGCAGTTTATTTCTTTTAAGAAATAAACAAGGCTGGAAAATAGCCGGCTTTTGCGGTTACATGCACGAGTAAACATTTAAGATACAAATGAGCAGAATGTTATTTCGGGTTGATGCCAATAATGTAATTGGCAGGGGGCATCTTTCGCGCACGATAGCTGTCGCAGAGATGTTTCGCGAAAAATTTGAAATTATATTCGTCATTATCGCTGATAATAAAGATTACTGTGCCCCCCTGCTGCAGGATTGGGCCGCTACTTACATCAACAATGATCATAACATTGAAGCCGTACTAAAAGGCGATGATATTATTTGGCTTGATGGCTACCATTTTAACAACGCCTGGGTAAGTGAACTAAAGACGAAGGTAAAATTGGTTGTTGAGATCAATGACCTGCCCGAAGATGCCTACGGGGCCGATGTGATTGTTAATCATTGCCCCGGGATATCCGAAGACAAATACAAAGACATTAATGACCTGAAAATATTAACCGGGCTTAATTATGCCATGCTACGGCCGGCGTTTTTAGAAAGCGCGAAACAAACAGTACAAGCCGCACCCGATGGCCACGGCATATTTGTTTGCTTTGGCGGGGCCGACCCATACCGCATAGGTTACCATTTTGTTGACCTTTTGCTAAAACAGGGCTTTAGGGATACGATATATTTGGTGACACCTGACGCCAGCATACATTTTAATGATCATGCAAATGGCCAAAATGTAAAAATGTTCACCAATCTTAATCAGGAAGAGATGACTTTTTACATGAAAGCGTCGCGCGTTGTGGTGGTACCATCAAGCACCTTAAGCTTTGAAGCCATTGCATTGCGTAAGCCCGTTTACACCGTTTACTATGTAGATAACCAGCAATACATATATGCCGGTTTAGTAAAAGAGCAGTTGGCTTATGGCGCGGGGCATGTACAATCAGCCGGGGATGTTGCACAGATGATGCGGCCCTTTGGCGATTTTTACCGCGATGATGCAGCGCAGCAGGCGATGATCAATGCGCAGGTAAAAGCGTTGGATGGTTACTCTGACCAACGACTTCGGGATGCCGTAATTGATTTTTAAAGTTTTAATACCAGGAGTTTTATATAGAATATGAAAGGCAATACAACATCAAATACATCTGTTTTAACAAAGGCAAAACGCCTTGTCAAAAACCTTCTTCAGGATAAGTATTTGTCAGATACCTTTAAAGGCATTAATTATCCTCCTGTAACCAAGGGAAGTATACTCATGTATGTGGCTATAGGTAACATGTACCTTACGCCGTTGGAAATATTAATGTATCACTTATTGAGGATGGAAGGCTACGATGTAGACTATCTGATATATGATAATGCCGTTCCGTTAAATGAACTGATCACAAAAAAAGTACTGAACGAGGTAGGTAAAGATGCTTTTTGGACTAAAGTAGTTGCTGATGCTGAAAGGATACTTAAAGCATCAAATGTGAACTATTCATTTATAAAATTCCCTGCTGTAATAGACCAGCTGATACAACCTGTAAAGAACAACCTGGACGCGATACTAAAATTTACCTATGATGGAATCGATTTTGGCGATATCGTTTTAGGGGTGATGTACCGCTTTTATAAATCAACCAATTTTGAAAGCGACGCTGCTGATAGGGCTGCTGAGTTTCTGAAAACCGCGCTGGCCAATTATATGCAGGTTAAAGAGCAATGTGAGCGTAAAGCATATAAATACGTGATGTTTTCGCATGGTATCTACTGTACCTGGCAGCCGGTGGCCGAGTATTGCCGTTTAAATCACATTAATTACGTTTGTTATGATCGTGGCAAACGCAACGCGTCAACCAATTTTAACATTAACCAGCCATCGCCAGACTGGAGCTTTAACACCGCATGGGAACGGTTTACAGGCCGTAAGCTTACTGAGCAGGAATATGGTATGGTAAAGCAATATATGGCCGACAGGGAACTGCAAAAAGGCGATGTGTACTCTTATAACCCTGCGCCGAGGCAGGCAGATATCCTTGCAGTAAAAAAAGAGTTAGGTATTCATCCATCGGCTAAGGTGATCACTATTTTCACCAACCTGATATGGGATGCCGCCAATGTTGCGCGGGATATCGCTTTTAAATCGGCACTGGATTGTATTGTACAAACCATAGAGTACTACAAAAACAACCCTGATGTACATATCGCTATCCGCAGCCACCCTGCTGAAAAGGTACTGGGTACTAATGAACGTTATGGCAGCCTGATAAAAGAAAAATTTAATAACAACTTACCGTCAAACGTAAGCATTATTGAACCGGACATGAATGTGAACTCGTTTACGGTGATTGACATGTCTGACATTGGCGTAGTAAACACTTCAACCGTTGGGCTGGAGTTTGCCATGATGGGTAAGCCCATTATATTGATCTCTGAAACCAATTACCGTAACAAAGGCTTCACCTATGACCCGGTTACCGGCGCTGAATATTTCGAAACCCTTAATCGCTTATTGCAAACCGGTGAACTGCTGAAAGACCAGGTTGAACTGGCCGATAAATACTTTTACATGATGATGTTCCTTTATCAAAAGGATATACCTGTAAACTATAAAAATGGCTTGTTTGATGGGTATAGCTTTAAAAAGCCATCAGACCTACCGGCAACAGATAATATTATAAGGATTATTAAAAGCCTGGAACGCCCCGACCTTAAGGATTTTATTTTTTGGGATTAATATAAGGCAAGCAGATACATACAGTAGCGGGAAGATAGATGGATAAGAAAAAGGTTTTAAAAGATACGTATAGCAACTATGGTATTTTAGCGGTAAAATTATTTTTAGCGTTTTTTACCACGCCTATTTATCTGGCGGTTTACGGTAAGGCGCTATACGGCCTTTTTGTGTTATCAACCAGTTTGGCAACATCATTAACCTTTTTGGATTTTGGGGCTGGTAAATCACTTATCAAATACACCGCCGAATATCTGTATGATAAGGATAAGCTAAAATACCAGTCGTCGGTTAATACGGCCATATCACTTAATATTATTTCTATGGTAGCGGTGTTAACCATATGCGCTATTATTTTATTCAAGGTTGATACATTTTTCCGTATAGACGCTAAAGATGTAGCAGAAGCTCGTGTGCTTTTCCTGAT
Source organism: Mucilaginibacter sp. MD40 (assembly GCF_002288635.1). Taxonomy (GTDB): domain Bacteria; phylum Bacteroidota; class Bacteroidia; order Sphingobacteriales; family Sphingobacteriaceae; genus Mucilaginibacter. The sequence goes on from NZ_NRSW01000001.1 coordinate 1,719,025, forward strand.
AGCGATATTCAGCACTTTGTTCGTATTCCTTGATTTTATACCCTCAAACATTCTGCAGGGGGCGGGTATCTTTCATCAGAAAAACGTTTACCAGATCATTATCGTGGTATTAAACATTTTCATGATAGCATGGGTTTACTTTCTTAAACCCTCAATTACCGCTTTTGGTATAGCCAGTATGCTGTTGTATGCATTTACGTATTTTATTGATTTTTATCTGGTTCGAAAGAATGGGCTATTCAAAAACATACGCTTGAAAATTATTATCAACAAGCAATTATTTCAGCAATCATCATTTAAGTATACTAAGGAAATTTTCCTGCTGTCATTAGTAGGATTCTTTTCCTCCCAGGCCGATAAATTTATTGTAGGTAGTCTTATCAGCGTTTCGGCAGTTTCTATATACACCGTTGTAACTCGTCCGTTTTTTCTTTTAAGATCACTTACCGCAAATATTTACGCGGTATTGCAGCCTTACATTGTACAAACCAAATCAGCGGGGAAGGATGTGGGGGCGCTTGTAGTACGCATAACTGTAATGGTCTTTGCCGTATTCTTGTTTGTAATGGTATGCTTTACCATTTTAGGCCAGAAATTTTTTGAGGTATGGATGCATACCACAGAGTATGACAAATACTTTACCTGGGCGCTTATAGCCGTATTTAACTGGATGCTTACAGGTTTTTACAGTTTAATATACCGCACCATGTTTGTTACGGGCGATACCAAAGCTATTTTCAAAATAGAAGCCATCACCGCTACATTAAACGGTATATTCTCCATCGTATTAACGTATTATTTGGGCTTTTACGGGGTGATATTAGGTACAACCATACAAACTTTTTTCTTGTGTATATTTATGTACAGGGCCGGTAATAGCCTTTATTCTATACATCTAAAGCAAATATTCACAGCTAATTTTAACTGGTTTTTATTGTTTTCTGTTGTGTTGATAGGGTTTACGGGCTATTATACCCATTGGACTTTTAAATTACATATAGCTGCCATGTTACTGGAGATGCTGGTATTACTGCCCGTATTCGGCTTTTTCCTGTATCGCGAAAATATATTGAAAGCATTTAAGTTAAGGGCGGCTAAAGCTTAGCGGGATAATAACAATATGATATGAAAAGCTTTCTTGTAAAACTTTTGGGTGTTTTTATCTCCTTTAAAAGCTACCTGTTTAATAACTGGCTAATGTATTTTCCGTCGCATACTTTAAGGGCGTTTTTGATGAAACGCACCATTAAATCGTTCGGTAAAGAGTCGTCTGTTCTGATGGGGGTTGAAGTAAGGGCTGGTAGTAATGTGAGTATCGGTAACAATACCATTATTAATCAAAAGGTTTTACTGGATGGCCGTGGCGGCAAATTGGTTATTGGCAATAATGTAGACATAGCTCAGGAAACCAACATATGGACCTTGGAGCACGATGTGCATGACGATTACCATGTATCTAAAGGAGCTGATGTGATTATTGAGGATTATGTATGGATAGCCTCAAGAGTAACCATTTTGCCGGGGGTAACCATTGGCAGGGGCGCAGTGGTAGCCAGTAACAGTGTGGTAACCAAAAATGTGGAACCTCTTACAATTGTAGGCGGTGTGCCTGCAAAGCTCATTGGCCAGCGTAAAAGTAATTTACTTTATAAGTTAAACTATCGCCCGTTATTCAGATAAGTATGAAGATTCTGCTCACCTCATATTACTACAAACCCCATGTAGGCGGGATAGAAAATTCTATTTTCTACCTGGCCCAGGCCTACCAGCAGCAGGGGCACGAAGTAGTTATTGCAGCGAGTGATGCCGGACTAAACAACATCCGTTTACCTGCCGATGAAATGGTTGATGGTTTCAGGGTGCTGAGGTTCAGAACATATATGCCGGGCATGGCGGCTTTAAAGGTTTTCAAGTACCAGGCCGATGTACGTTCCTGTACCGCATTTTTTAAAAAACTGCCATTTAAACCCGATGTAGTCATCACCAGGAATCACGTAACCGGTTATGCCGCGTTAAAGGCAGGGTTAAAGAATATCGCCTATATTATACCGGGTGTAGTAAAGATACAGGACCGCGAGTTTGCCGGGTCGGTAGCCTCATCAACAATAGAAAAAAAATTGAAGGACCTGGTCTTCCGGGTGGTGTTTCTCAATTACCTCGAGAATGTTCAGTTTAAATTGCTGAAAGGTTGTAACAGGATATTAGCGTTTAGTAAAAATATGGCTAACCAGGTGCTAAGTGTAGCACCGATGGTAGCGGATAAGATCATCATCACCAAGCCCGGCATTGATGCTGGCTATTTTGATGGCATGCCTGATAAGCCAACCGCGAAGCAAAAGGTAGGGATTGATAAAGATACTTTCGTTTATCTCATACTTTCCAGGCTGGTTAGGCAGAAATCAATTGATATAGCTATTAAGGCTTTTAGCCGGATAGATCACAACGGTGCTGTATTTTTGATTGTAGGCGATGGTTCCGAGGAACAAACTTTGCGGTTGTTGGTAAACGAGTTGGATTTGACAGATAAAGTTATTTTTGCAGGCCGCAGCAATACTCCCAATATCTATTATACCGCGGCAGATGTTTACCTGCTGCCATCAACCCACGAAACCTTTGGACAAACCATTTTAGAAGCTTTGTATGCAGGGGTACCTGTAGTGGCTTTTGATTCGGGCCAGCCTGGGATAGTTACGGCAACTTCAGAGATTGTGGATAAGCATACGGGTGTTTTGGCGAAATTTACCGTTGACGATTACGCGGCAGCTATGAAAGCCATAAGAGAGCGTTATGCCGATTTCCATATTGATAAAGAAGCGGTTGCGGAGAAATACAGTTGGTTAAACTTAGCTAAGAGCTGTATAGATGGTTAAGTTTGTATCATACCCGCCACCCAGGTACTCCGAAGGCAACCCCTTTATGGAGCTGTATTATAACGAATTAAAGTCGCACGGCTGGGAATTGGCGGAGTTTAACTTTACTATACCCAATTTAATTAAGCATGCAGGTAACGTTCAGGTATGTTATTTTCATTGGCCGCAAACGGTATGGCGCAAGGGTAATTTACCGTTATCGTTTATTAAATGCCTTTACTTTAGGTTTAACTGCCTGGTGGCAAAAGCCTTGGGATACCGTTTGATATGGTCGGCACATAATGCGTTACCACACGAATACCATTCATTGCGTTTAGAAAAATGGATGCGGCGTTTCCTGATTAAAAAGTTTGACCTGATTGTTGGGCACGCTGAAAATGCTTACAATGACCTTAAAACCGTTGTTGGCTTCGATTTTAAGAAAAAATACGTATTGGTTGAACACGGCACCTATGGAGATTGGTACAAAGCGGCCGGTTTAATCACACGGGAAACGCTGGGCATACCTGCTGATAAAAAGGTAGTACTCTTAAAATGCAGCGGTAAAGATTACCAGGGAACACAGGATGCCGTCAACTATTTGTTAAATAACGAAATACCGGCTCATCTTCATTTCCTGTTAATAGGAAATTTAGCCAACGAAGATAAACAGGCGCTTTTGAAAAAAGAGCGCGTAAGCGTTATTGACAGGAAAGTGAGCGAAGCTGAACTGGCAGATATTTTCGTATTGGCAGATATTGTTTGGATGCCATACAGGCGTATCACCACTTCGGGCTTTTACCAAATGGCTATTGGCTTTGAAAAGCCGGTATTGGCAACAGATATTGAATTCTTCAGGCTGCATTCAGAACCTGGGATGATTTATTTGTATAACCATACTAACATGCATAAAACTATTAGTAATTTACTTATTAACTATAAAGGCCATAATTTTGCCGGGCTAAAGCAACGCTTTAACTGGCACAACAACGTTACAGCCTTGTTAAATGCTTATGGGAAAAAGTAGTGTTTTTAAACACCCGGGCGTAAAAGCCTTTTTTTTATACTTTGTCGCCTCACAAATTAACGATCCTCTGTCTGTTAATTTTGGGGGTATCCCTGTTACGCCTTTACAGATAGCTATACTGGCAGGTGTGGCCATGAATATTAAGTACTGGTCGCCTTTTGTGTACAAAAAGCTTTCGCTGTTTTACCTTTTTTTACTGGTAATTGTATTTTATACTTTAGTAAAGCTGCTAAGCGAGGGGGAGATGAATTTATACTTCCTAACGTTTACGTTTAACCTGCTTTGGGTAACAACCGTATCTTCATCAATAGTTAAAATCCCTATCCGTAAAGCAGATTACATACTCATATTACAACGTTTAATTTTATTGTTAATACCGAGCGTATTATTTGGTATGTATGAACTGGTTACCAATAAATATGCATTTCCGGAAGGGTTAGGTGGTGCCATGAAGCAGGGTATTGACGAAGGGAACTTTTATGTACGCGGAGGCTTTAGAGACAAGTTTGATTTCTCTTCTTTTATTGTTTTGGCTCCAATAATATACTTAAGCTGCTATTTTAATGATATTAAATTTTCGTTATTGTACAAGATTATCGCATTCATATCAGTGATATTGTTGCTTTCCTCTTATTCCTCATCTGTAATTATCGCTTTTGGGATAGTGGTTATTTATTGTTTTGTGTTTATTGCAAACCTGCGTAAAAGTTTAGGTTTGGTAGCTTTTGCAGTAATACTGATCATTGGTTCATTAACCTACATTACGCAGAGTGATATATATAAAACCCAAATGAACGCCTATAACCTCAAATATCAACGCCAGGTTGAAGATAAGGACGAGTCAAGTTTCAGATGGGTTGCTTTCAATGTTGGGATGGAACACTTTCTTGATCGGCCTTTTTTGGGCTTTGGGTTAGACAACAGTAAAAAGGTGATCTTTAAATATGCGCCTACCATTAGCGCTAAACCAACAAACAGCCATAATTATTTTGTAAACAACCTGGTAGATTTCGGTCTTTTAGGCTTCTCTATCCTTACCGGGGCGTTGGTAAGTTTGTTTTTGTTTTACAGGAAAATACGCAAGTGGCGATCACTTATTAAGCCGATGGCCGACCTGGTGACATTGCTGCTCATATTTAATGTGATTACCTTCCAGACTTACTACCATACTTTTGACAGAAGTATGTACTTCATACTGATTTTTTTAATATTCCTATATTTTTCACTAAAGCTTAATGATGAAAGTGCTGGTATGCGTACGGAAGATCTCAGCGGGGGGCGCCGAAACCCTGGAGTCGAGGTTGGCAGTGGAGCTTAATCGTATCGGTATTGAGGCCGACATATTAAGCCAATATAGCCTCGGTTATTTGGACAGTACCGCTGATGCTGAGTATTGGAAGGGGAAAGGTGTGCATAATATCCTTTGGTTAGAGGCCAATTCTTCTTCCAGGATACCCATGGCGGTAATGAGATTAGTGAAACTAATAAAGCAACATAAGTATGCTTATGTAATTACCAGCAATACAGGGTTGGATACCATTGCTGCCCTGGCCCGTATTTTTGTTAATTTCAAACATGTAGTGGCACTGCATGACTATCCTCATCAATCTGTTACCGGTTCACGCAGGTTTAAAATGTGGAAATCACTAATCGTGCGGAAATTATTTAAGGCATATTCTATATCAGAGTTTGTAAAGAAGGAAAACCTGAAATACTTAAATATAGCGCCCGGTAAAATAGAGAATGTCTACAATTCAATAGATCAGGAGAGTTTTAAAAACGAGCACCTTACTGATCCTGTAGTAATTCAAAAATTAAACGCGATAGAAGGTAAAAAGCTTTTGTTTATTGGCAGGCTTGTTAAAAGAAAAGGAATAGATACTTTACTGGAATTGCTTGCACGCCTGCCTGGTCATGTATCATTGGTAATTGCCGGTGATAGCTTTGATAAAGCATTGGAAGAGGGAGCTGCAAATTATCGTGACGAGATCATTTCGATGATTAATAAGCATCAACTTCAATCAAGGGTGGTGCTTTTGGGCCAATGCAAAGGCATTTATGACATTATGCTGGAATGCGATGTGATGGTTCATTTGCCTAAACATGAAGGATTTGGGTTGGTTTTGTTAGAGGCTTTTGCCGCTCATCTGCCCATTGTAACTGTAAATGTTGGCGGCATACCCGAAGTAATTAAGGATACAGGTTATGAAGCCATTGACCCGAACGATAAAGATGCATTGTTAGCCGAAATTAACCGGATGCTTAACCTGGATGATGTAGAATTGAAGCATATAACTGATTTAGCATACAATAAGCTCGATTATTTTTCAGACAAACGGAGGGCAAAGGAAATTGCCTCAAAAATATTTATATGAACCTCATACACCTGCATAGGGTAGCAAATTTTCTATACCGGCATAAAATACCGTTGCTGCCAAAAATATTGTATTATATCCAGTTCCTCATGTTCAACAGCAGCGTACCTGCCAGTACGCAAATTGGTAAAAAGAGCACTTTCGCGTATGGCGGTATAGGCGTAGTAGTACACGCCCGTGCGGTAATAGGCAGCGGGTGTGTAATTGGGCAGGGTATTACTATCGGCGGGCGGTCAAAAAAGGTTGAAGTGCCCAAAATAGGCAATAATGTTTACCTGGGAGCTGGCTGCCGTATATTGGGTGATATAGTGATTGGCGATGAAGTGGTTATTGGCCCTAATAGTGTAGTACTAACAGATGTGCCATCGGGGTCTATTGTAGTAGGGGTGCCCGGTAAAGTGGTTAAAAGCGGTATTCTGATGCGCGATTTTGTTTAATGTCCGGGTTTACAGAAATGAACAAAGATATCAAAGTACTGGTAATGGGGCCCAGGTTAAACGCCAGGCAGGGAGCAGGTGGCGCGGTTGTGCTGTTTGAGAACCTGTTGCATGAATTGCAGGCGCACAATATCAGCCATACTATTATTGATACTAATAAAAGCAATCATAAGTCTAAGGGCCTCTTCGTATTTAACATCATCAGTCGTTTTATATCACTGCGGCGCCGGCATGATGTCATCTTTTTGAACTCATCACGAGATTACCTATATCTGCTGCCGCTGATGTTTTTCTTTAATACCATTGGTCCTAAAAAAATAGTAATGCGCAAGTTTGGCGGAGAGCTGGATCAGGATCTGAAAAAAAAGACGAAAGGTGCCATCATCAAACGCCTGCTCAGCAAGTTGGATATGGTTTTTGTTGAGTCAAAACTATTATTGGGGCAGGTTAAAGCTATCAATCCAAATACCTACTGGTTCCCGAATGTGAGAGAGCGAAATGCATCGGTAAGGAGTGCAGCTGATTACCAAAAGCGTTTTGTTTTTATCAGCCATATTAAAGAAAGCAAAGGGGTTAAAGAGCTGTTGGAAGCATTCAAGCAGTTGGATAGTTCATACTCATTGCATTTTTATGGCACCATGGTAGAACCGGAGCTATCGGCACTCATCGAAAATAACCCTAACACAACATACAAAGGCCATATAGCACCCGAACAAGTATATCAAATCATATCTGGATCTGATGTGGTGGTGCTGCCTACTCATTACCCGGGCGAGGGCTATCCTGGTATCCTGATAGAAGCCTATGCCTGTGCTAAGCCGGTTGTTTCCACCTATTGGAAGCAAATACCTGAAATTGTTACTGATGGGGTTACGGGTTACCTGGTTAATCCGGGCAATGTAGAAGAATTAATTCAAGCAATTAAAAATATAGAAACTAATTATGCCACTTTGAGCGTTAACGCATTAAACAAATTTGATGAGTTTGACTCAAAGCTGGTGTCGGATAAGATCTTTAACTTATTACTAAACTAATATGCTCATAGACATCATAGCCGGTGCACGGCCAAACTTCATGAAAATTGCCCCAATAATATCGGCAATAAAGCAAGCCGCGGCGGCGGGTAAAAATATTAGCTACCGGCTTATCCACACCGGCCAGCATTATGATAAAAAAATGTCGGGCGACTTTTTTGAGCAGTTGGGCATTCCCGAACCGGATATTAACCTGGAGGCGGGTGGCGGCACACAAGCCGAGCAAACCGGCGCCATAATGGTACGTTATGAGAAAGTTTTGTTAGAAAAACGACCGGACATGGTATTAGTGGTAGGAGACGTAACCTCGACCATGGCGTGCTCAATAGCCGCTAAAAAGCTAAATAATATCCCGGTTGCGCATGTTGAAGCAGGTATACGCAGTGGCGACCTCACCATGCCAGAAGAAATTAACCGTATGGTAACAGATGCTATTACCGATTATTTCTTTACCACGTCTGAAACCGCTAATGATAACTTGCGCAAGGCCGGGACACCAGATAGCCGTATATTTTTTGTTGGGAATACCATGATTGATACACTGCTTACCCAAATGCCTAACTTTAAAAAACCCGCCATTTGGGATAGTATTGGCTTGCAGCCTAAAGAATATATCGTGATGACGCTTCATCGCCCCGCTAATGTGGACGAGGAGGATGGATTACGCAAGTTGATGAAAGCGATTGTTGATTCATCAGATGGGTTGCCGCTTGTTTTTCCAGTGCATCCGCGTACGGCCAAAATGCTGCAAAGTGTGGGTATAGATGCCCCTAACCTGCACATGATCGATCCGTTAGGTTACCTGGAATTTAACTACCTGGTGCAGCATGCCAAAGCCGTGGTAACAGATTCTGGCGGTATTACTGAAGAAACTACCGTAATGGGCGTACCGTGCATGACCTTACGTAACAACACCGAGCGCCCCGAAACCTGCACCATAGGTACAAACGAACTATTGGGTACCAACCCTACCGCTATACCACCGGCATTTAAAAAGCTGCTGAAGGGTGAGTGGAAAAAAGGAAATATACCTGAACTATGGGATGGGAAAACCGCCCATCGTATTGTTGATACATTGTTAAATATTTAATTGCTGATACTATGATACGTGTTAGAAGAATCCTTGCCGCTTTGTTATTGCCATTAATAATGGCTAATTGTAAAACAGTTTCTGCTCAAAACCTGGCCCTCGGGCAAACCTACACCGTATCAAAAAACAGCAATTACCCGGCAGTTTCTGCTGATAACGACCATAACGTATTAACTGATGGTGTTTATACAACCGGGCAGTTCTGGCAGTCAAAAACCACAACCGGCTGGCAGTTTGTTTTAAGGGTAACCATAACTATCCCGTTAAAAGGCATTGCCAATATTGATAAGATAAGTTTTAACACCGCGCGAGGTAGTTCGGCGGGGGTGAATTACCCGGCACATGCATTCGCGTTTACTTCTACAGACAATACTAATTACAGTTACCAGGGCGATGTTACGGCCGGAGCCGATAACAAACCCGGCGACTATGCAATACATAAATTTGTACTGAACAACGTGCGGCAAAAAGCCGCGTTTGTAAAGCTGGTAATTATTCCCAACGGATCGTTTGTTTTTTGCGACGAGATTGAAGTATCAGGCGGTGGCCGTGCCGGCGGCGAAAGGCAAAATATAGCTGTTGCCGATTTGGATAAATCGGTAGACAGGATGTTGGCTACTTCCGCACAGATAGGTAAACTGCAAATGGGTGCTGATATGGATGCCCAAAGTAACCTGAATGATGTATTAGCCCGGTCGTCGCAAAAATGGGCACTTAGTCAACGCAGAAGCTTTAATAAGGATTTAGTGGTAACTAAAATAAATGAATGGGACAAGATAAATGTGCCGTTTAAACCACAAGCTTCGGCAGATAACTCATTCAAAGTAGCTACTGCTATCAACGGCGATCAATACCGGGCTTTCATGGTAACTAACTTATCGTCCAGGCCTCGCGTAATGAACCTATCGGTTCCCGCTATCAGTAACGCGCGTATCACGCTGTATAATGCAGGTTATGTGCTGTCGGGAAAAGGTTATGACCAAATTGCCGACCCGCTTTTAAAAATAAGCGATACGCTATCACTCAACAGCGGTGAATCTAAACTCATATTTTTCCGGATAACCGGAATTAGAGCCGGAACCGCGTCAACCAGTATAAAGGTATCTTCTGCCGGTGTTGCCACTTTGATGCCGGTAAATGTAAGCGTATCAAACTTAACTCTGCCTGACAGGAGTAGCCTCAACGCGGTGAACTGGGCATATCTTAACTTCCCTATGCTTACAGATAAGCGTGAAGCTGCCGCTAATGATCTGAAAGAGCATGGAATAAATACTATGGTAGTGCCGCCAAATGTGCTGCCATATGTGGTGAATAACAACTTTACCTATTACCGCGATTACCTGAAAAATTTACAGGGCTTTAAAAAGCTGCTTATCTATATCAATTTCCCTAACAAGAATAATTATAACGGTACGCAGTTTATGTCTGACGACTGGAAGAACAAGTTCCTGACATGGTATCAGTCTCTGATCCAGAATTCAAAGGATATGAATTTTGATGAGTCGCAGATATACCTTTACCCTTATGATGAGGTGGCAGATAAGGAGCTGGATAACTTTGTAAATTTCCTTAACTGGATAAAGAGCGAACATCCATCCATAAAAGTATATGCAACTGTTGCCTCTACATCGCGCTGGCAAAAAATTGGGTCAATGTTGTCTCTTGTACAGATCAGGAACACCCCAGCTATGCTGGCCGCGGTAAAAGGTTCCGATAAAGAAATATGGATGTACGATATCGCGCCGTTTTCAGAGTCGCTCTCGCCATATACCTATTATCGTTTAATGGCTTGGAAGGCTTTTGCCAACGGCGTAAAGGGAATTGGTTTCTGGAATTATGCCGATTATCGAAACAATGCTGGTAATAAGGCGTTATTGAGCAACTTTAACGGTACAGAAAACACCAATTATTCGGTCATTTATATTGGTCCCGATAATAAAATTGTATCTACCAGGCGTTGGGAGGCTTTTGCCCAAGGCGTACAAGATTACCAGTTGCTGGATAAGTATGCTTTAAAATTTGGTGCATCTAAGGCCAGGCAATTGGCTGCCTCTGTTGCTGATAATCAGGATGATGACAGTCGAGCCGACAAGGCGGTGGCTCAAATATTACTTGAACTGAAATAAATGAAATTAGGGGGCTTAATTAAGAAGATTTCCAGGCTGTTTTACACGGTAAGCTTTTTAAAAAGGCAACAGATCATATACCAGCTAAAATACAGGATAAAAAAGGTAAAGAGCTTAGCGCCCTTTATACCTGTGACACCTGTGCAGGTAAGCTTTTTAAAATTTAGTTTCAATGTTCCTCAGCAAAAAATTGTTGAGGGTGATAAATCATTCACGTTTTTAAATCTTGAGCATAAATTTGTTAACGATATTAACTGGGATGAACAGCGGTATGGGAAACTGTGGAATTACAATTTACAGTATTTTGATTTCCTGCGCCAGCAGGATATTAGTGATAACACAAAACTGCTTTGGCTAAGGGAAATAGGAGATTGGCTGGTAAGTGGCCGCCTAAAGCCAGAGCCTTATCCGGTATCATTACGGGTCATTAACACCATCAGGTTTTTAAGCGGTATCCAACATCATGATGAGGACTTAACCCGTCAGTTATACGCGCAGGTAAATTATCTGGATGCCCGCCTGGAGTATCATTTATTAGGTAACCATTTGCTTGAAAATGGCTTCGCGCTAATAGCCGGTGGCTGCTTTTTTAAAAAGGCCGGCTGGGAACAGAAAGCCAAACAATTGCTTACCGATCAACTAAACGAGCAGATTTTGGATGATGGGGCGCATTTCGAGTTAAGCCCAATGTACCACCAGATCATCCTGTTCCGTATGCTGGAGTTGTTAGACTGGTATCAATCCGTTGAAAATGCCGATGCCGCATTTATCAGCTTTATTATCCAAAAGACTGTAAAAATGCTGGGATGGTTAAAGACTATTACCTTTAATAATGGCGATATACCTCATTTTAACGACAGCGCAACCGGCATAGCGTTTACTTCAGCGCAGTTGTTTGGCTTTGCAGCTCATTTAGGTTTAACAGTTGAAGCGGAAGCCACGCTTGGTTCGTCAGGATACAGAAATTATCGGAATAATAATTATGAGTGTGTGGTGGATGTTGGCCCTGTTGGCCCATCATACCAGCCCGGTCATAGCCATGCCGATGCTTTGTCGTTTATCCTCTATGCCAATAATACACCTTTTATTGTTGATGCCGGTACCTCAACCTACCAGATAGGCGAGCGTCGTGATTATGAACGTTCTACGCATGCTCATAATACTGTTGAAGTGAATTGTGCCAACCAATCCGACGTTTGGGGCGGTTTCAGGGTGGGGCGACGGGCAGATGTAACCGTTACCGAACAAACAGGTAACAGGTTGTGTGCCGCGCAAAACGGCTACAAGAGGAGTTTTGGTATTTTGCATAACAGATGTTTTGATTTTAATGATAATAGCATTATCATTACAGACTTTACTTCCCCCGTAAATAATAATTTAAAGTGCAGGGCATTATTTCACTTTAATCCCAGTATTAATGTGAAATTTGTCGATGCAAATAAACTGGAAGCAGGTGATGGCATGGCTGTTTTAACCCTTAACGGAGCCAAAAACATCCAATTGCAAAATTACCAGCTTGCACAAGCTTACAACCTATATGCCGAAGCTACCTTGTTAACAGTTGAGTTTGATGCGCAATTGGAGACAATTATTGACTTTAAATTATAATGAAGAAGATACTCTACCTTACCTTTTACTTTGAGCCAGACCTGTGTGCCGGCTCGTTCCGGAACTCGCCACTGGCAAAAGAATTGGCCGAACAAGCTAAAGGCAAGGCTACGATTGATGTGGTTACCACACTTCCAAACAGGTACAGTACTTTCCATACCAGCGCGCCGGCTTATGAGGAGCGTGATAATTTAACCATACACCGTATAATTATTCCCAAGCATAAAAGCGGCTTTGCTGACCAGATCAAATCTTTCCAGCGCTATTACAAAGAAGCGAAAAAGCTCATCAGGGGTAAGAAATACGATCTGGTATTCGCGTCATCATCGCGGTTGTTTACCGCTTATCTCGGCTACAAAATAGCACGCAAGCAACGCATCCCGCTTTACCTGGATATCCGCGATATCTTTACGGATACAATGAAGGATGTGCTTAAGAACAAGTTTATTAAAAGTGGCGTTTTACCGGTTCTAAACACCATTGAGTCAAACGTATTTAATTACGCCAGTCACATCAACTTAATATCGGCAGGTTTTAGCCCTTATTTTGAAAAATATAAGCGTAAGCAATATACCACCTATTCTAACGGGATTGATCCAGAGTTTATGAACTTCCCGAAAAGTGAGTCTTTGCAAAAAGAGCAACGTATTATTACCTATGCTGGTAATATTGGGGAAGGGCAGGGTTTGCACAAAATCATCCCAAAAGCAGCCAAAATGGTAGGTAACGAATATAAGTTTCTTATCATTGGAGATGGTGGTGCCAAACAAAAGCTTATTGATGGTTTAAATGACGAAGGCGTATCCAATGTAGAAATGCGCCCGCCTGTTTCCAGAAACGAACTGCTGGCTATTTACGAACAATCTGATTTCTTATTTTTGCATCTTAACGATTACGAAGCTTTCAAAAAAGTGCTTCCATCCAAGGTGTTTGAGTTTGGCGCTTCAGATAAACCTATTATTGCCGGAGTTGCCGGTTATGCAAATAGTTTTATTGCCGAACACATTTCCAATAAAATTTTGTTTCTACCGGGAGATGTTAATGATATGGTATCGCAATTAAACAGCTATACTTACACTAACGAGCACAGGAACGACTTTCTTGAAAAGTTTAAACGTGAGCACATTAATAAAGAAATGGCCACATCTATACTATCTTATCTATAAATGAAAAACGTGTTGATCTCCGGAGTATCGGGGTTTGTGGGTAAAAATCTTAGTGTTTACTTGCAGCAAAAAGGCTTTAGCATCATACCTTTAAGCCGTACTGCGGCTAATGCCGGGGAAAAGCAATTAAGCTGGGAAAAAATTAACGAGGTGCACCAGGCTCATCTGGATGCTTATATTCACCTGGCAGGCAAGGCGCATGATGTAAAAAATACTTCATCGGCCGATGCTTACTTTGAGATCAATACCGAGCTTACCAAAAAGCTTTTTAATGAATTCCTTAAAAGCGATGCTTCGGTGTTTATCTACTTTAGTAGTGTAAAGGCCGCAGCCGATACGGTTAAAGGAGAGTTAGATGAAGATGCCGTACCTGCGCCTAAAACGCCTTACGGACAATCAAAACTAAAAGCGGAAGAATATATCTTATCTCAGAGCCTGCCCGAGCATAAGCGTGTATACATCTTACGTCCTTGTATGATACATGGCCCGGGTAATAAAGGGAACTTAAATTTGCTCTACAAATTTGTTCAAAAAGGCATCCCATATCCATTAGCATCTTTCAGTAATATGCGTTCGTTCCTCTATATCGAGAACCTGAATTTTATTATTGAGCGGTTGCTTGCCGGTAACGCACCTTCGGGTATTTACAATATGGCCGATGATACCACCCTTTCAACAGTAGAGGTGGTAAATATTATTGCCGGTGTTTCAGGTAAAAAGGCCCGGTTGTATTATTTCCCTCAACAGATCATTAAAGCCATTGCCAGCGTAGGCGATCTGCTGCATTTGCCATTAAACTCAGAAAAATTAAAAAAGCTCACCGAGAACTACATGGTGTCAAACAAAAAAATAAAAAATGCTTTAGGCGTACAGCAATTACCCTACGCGGTAAATGACGGACTGGCCAGCACTATTAAAAGTTTTAACGCCAACTAATACCCATGCTTTATTTTATAGTACTTGTTGCTTTTTTTATATTAATGCTGTTGTATTTTAAGATCGCAGAACGATACAACATAGTTGACCGCCCAAATGAACGTAGCTCACATACGGTTGTAACCATTAGAGGAGGGGGCATTATTTTTTGCGCCGCCAGCCTGCTTATTCTACTGTTATACCCCGCGTATTGGTTACCTGCTACCGGCAGCCTCATGATTGGTGCCATCAGCTTTATTGATGACCGTATAACCTTGTCCAACAAGATCCGCCTTATCGTCCATTTCGCTTCGGTAACGGCCATGTTCCTGTTTCTTAATATATTTCATCTCAGCTGGTATTGGCCCGTGATATTTTACATATTAGCTATAGGTATTATAAACGTCTATAATTTTATGGATGGTATAAACGGTATTACCGGCGTGTATACGCTTGTAACCCTGGGTGCCCTGCAATACATTAATTTGCGTGTAATACCTTTTACAGAGGCTAATATGATATGGTTCCTGATGCTGGCCAGCATAGTTTTCCTTTACTTTAACTTTCGTACCCGGGCCCGTTGCTTTGCCGGCGATGTTGGCAGTATTACTATCGCTTTCTGGCTGGTTTTCTTTCTCATCAAGATTATATTGCAAACTAACGACTGGAAATATATTCTCCTGCTCTCGGTATATGGTGTAGATTCAGTTTTAACCATTATACACAGGCTCATACTCAAGCAAAATATATTTAAGGCACATCGCCTGCATTTTTACCAGTTAATGGCCAATGAACGTAAGGTGCCGCATTTAGTGGTATCAGCTATCTATGGCATAGTACAGGGTATTATCAATTTATTCCTTGTTAACCAAATAGGTAATGTTAATTCGGCGATAACATTTGTGGTGGTACTCTTGCCTTTAGTAGTTATATATATTATAGTAAAAAGGTTAATGATGGGTAAGCGTGACGCGCTTTCTGCTGCATAATTTATTAATTAACGTTATGTAAATATGTAATATATTGTATATTTATATACTTAATTTATATTTACATAATATAACAACAAAATCCCCCCACATGTTGTTACACTGCTATACGTGTAGTCGTATAGTAATAGAAAAAATAATAATTGATTTAAACAAAAGCGCAATTGTTATGTCTATGCAGTAGCATAAATAGCAAACATGTTTCGCTATTTGTCAATTTTTTAATAGCTTATTAAAAAATGGTTACATTTGTTTAAATATTTACAACGCAACACCTATGAAGAAATATTTGCTTTTTAACAAAGTGGTGCCAAGATGGATGATAATGGTCTTAGACTTTGTTATTATCACTTGGTCATTTGCGTCATCATATCTCATCGTAAACCGCTTCGAGTTCTCCAATATTTTAAGGGGATATTTTTTCATATATACAGCTTTATATTGTGCTATTGCTGCTTTGGTAATGTACGTAATGCGTATTCATACAGGCCTTATCCGCTATTCAAACACCAGGGATGTGCTTCGGATATTCGGGTCTGTTTTTATCAGCAGCATTGTATATATGCTGGTTATTGCTGCCTGGGTTAAACCATACATGCATATCAACTCGCCAACTATTGATCTGGTTTTGCTGGTAAACTTTTCGGTATCCAGTACTTTACTTATCCTGTTGCGCAGCGCAGTGAAAAGCGCGTTTAATTACCTTAATAATTATTCAACAGCTAAAAAGTCTGTTGTATTAATTTACGGTTCTGATAACAACGCGGTGCTGGTAAAACAGGCTTTGGAGGCAAGCGCAAAAACTAACTTTGTTATTGCAGGCTTTGTTGATAATGATCTTAACAAGATCAACAAAGAAATACAATCTGTAAAGGTGTATGATATTGCCAAACTGGCCAAGCTTAAAGAAAAGCGTGCCATTGATAAATTGGTGATCATGAACCATCATCTGGATGAGCAGGAAAAGAAAACCGCTCTTGAAATTTGCCTGGCCCTTGGCATACAAGTGCTAACGGTGCCGCCGGCAGACCAGTGGATATATGGTAAACTTAACTTACAACAGATAAAAGATCTTAAAATTGAGGATCTTCTTCAACGTAAAACCATACAGATTGATACTACACGCATATCAGAAGACTTGCAGGGTAAACGCGTATTGGTTACCGGTGCTGCCGGCTCAATAGGATCAGAGATTGTGCAACAGGTACTAAAGTACAACCCGGCAATGGTGATACTTTGCGATCAGGCCGAATCGCCCTTGCATGAGATCAGGCTCGAGGTAGAAGAAAAATTCCCTGAAATACCAATTGTGATATACATTGGTGATATCAGGAACTACTACCGTATGCATAAGCTTTTTGCAGATTACAAGCCGGAATTGGTTTACCATGCGGCCGCTTACAAACACGTGCCTATGATGGAGGAAAATCCGTCAGAAGCTATACGTGCCAACGTGTTGGGAACAAAAAATATTGCTGACCTTTCTGTAGCATTTAACGTGCGCAAGTTTGTAATGGTATCAACAGACAAAGCCGTAAACCCAACCAACATCATGGGGGCCAGTAAGCGTATAGCTGAGATTTATATACAATCGCTTAAAGACAATCCGGTTAATAAAAATACCTGCTTTATTACCACAAGGTTTGGTAACGTATTAGGTTCAAATGGTTCGGTTATACCCCGTTTCAGGGCGCAAATACAAAAAGGTGGCCCTATTACGGTTACCCATCCGGAAATCACACGTTACTTCATGACCATACCTGAAGCGGTACACCTCGTTTTGGAAGCAGGAACTATGGGTAGCGGTGGCGAGATATTTATATTTGATATGGGCGAACCAGTGAAAATTGTGGATCTGGCCCTAAAAATGATCAAGCTTGCGGGTTTACAGCCTGATAGAGATATCAAAATTGTATTCTCCGGCTTACGCCCTGGTGAAAAACTGTATGAGGAATTGCTTAATACAGGTGAAAACACCATGCCTACACACCACGAGAAAATTAAGATCTCGCATGTAATTAAATATCCATACAAACAGGTTACTGATAATGTCAACGAGCTTATCCTGCTTAACAATCAGGGTGATGAGATGGCTACGGTAAGTAAAATGAAGGATATAGTACCTGAGTTCCTTAGCAAAAACTCAAAGTTCGAACACCTGGATAATAACAGGCCAGCACGTGTTACCGAGATGCAAAAGCCAGCCTCTAAGCTTTTAGCTGTAGTTTAACAGGCCTTACATGTAAATTCGGCAGCTGTAACTTCTCTTTTTATTGAGTATTATTGCAGTGCCAAAAGGCAGGTAATTTGCGCTATGAGGACTTTAGCCCAAAAAGTATTTGATGTAGAAATAGCCTCTTTGCAGGAAGTGGCATCGCGTTTAGATGCCAGTTTTGAAGAAGCGGTAAACACTATTTTAGAGGTAAAAGGTAGGCTCATTGTATGTGGCATGGGTAAATCGGGCCATGTTGCCCGTAAAATAGCGGCTACTTTTACCAGTACCGGCACCCCAAGCTTTTTTATGCATCCTGCAGAAGCCTTCCACGGCGATCTGGGAATGATTAGCGAAGACGACATTGTGCTGCTGATATCTTATTCTGGCGAAACAGAAGAGATCCTGAAAATAGTTTCCTATCTGCAGCACAGTGGCAATGCGTTTATAGCTATTACCGGCAATTCCAATTCCACCCTTGCGCGTAATGCCATGCATCACCTTAACGTGAAAGTAACGCAGGAAGCTTGTCCGCTCGAGCTGGCGCCAACATCGTCAACCACTGCTACACTGGTAATGGGCGATGCCCTTGCCATAGCGTTAATGACCGCGCGTGATTTCACTCCTGATGATTTTGCCCGTTTCCACCCCGGTGGGAGTTTGGGGCGAAAATTACTGGCCAGGGTAAAAGATAATATGCGTACAGACAGGTTGCCCTTTATTGAGCCCGGCGCATCTTTTGCACAATTGGTGATATGCATGTCTGAAGGGAAGCTGGGGATGGTGATAGTGGGTACAGCAGATGCTGTAGAAGGGGTAATAACAGACGGCGACCTGCGCCGGGGTTTGGTAAAGTATGCTGATATCCACCATATGCCTATTACCGATTTTATGAACGGTAGCCCTATATTTATTGAGGAGAACGAACTGGTAATAGATGCTGAGGCATTAATGCTCGAACGCAAGATCACTACACTATTAGTACGCGACGACAGCGAGCGGGTTACAGGCGTTTATCAGATATTTAACCAGGTATAAAAGTATTGAAAACTGTAATTGTTATTCCTGCCCGTTTGCAGTCAACCAGGTTGCCACGTAAAGTACTGCTTGATCTGGGTGGTAAGCCGGTAATACAGCGGGTTTATGAATCCTGTGCCCGGGCAAAACTGCACCATGAGATATGGATAGCGGCGGATAGCCGGGAAGTAATGGACACCTGCCTGCGATTCACCTCAAATGTAGTAATGACCAGCGAGCACCATCCCAGCGGTACTGACCGTATTGCCGAAGTGATGAATACCGTTGAAGCGGATCTGGTAATTAACGTACAGGGCGATGAACCTTTTTTTGATGCGGGAATAATTGATAGGCTCATAACAGCCATGCAGCAAACAGACGCGGCTATGGCAAGTGTCTGCGCGCCGGTTGTTGACCAGGCAGAACTGCATAACCCTAACCTGGTAAAGGTGATAACCGATGTAAATGGCTATGCCATCTATTTTTCTCGCTTCGCCATTCCCTTCTCACGGGATAAGGAGGTGACCGATGTGAGCGTTTATCGTAAGCATATGGGGATTTACGCTTATCGTACCACGTTCTTAAAAGAGTTTATTACCATGCCGGTATCGTTTTTAGAGGCATCAGAAAAACTGGAACAATTAAGAGCTATTGAAAATGGCTACAAAATAAAAATGATTGAAGTGAAAAGCATAGAAAAGGGGATAGATACTCCTGAAGATCTGGAGCTTGCACGTAAAAAGATAAAAGACAATGGCACTTTATAACGATATTACCTCGAAGCCCTTTTTTATTGTTGGTCCATGCGTAATGGAGAACCAGGACCTGTTGTATACCGTTGCCGAAAAGGTAGCGGAGATAGGCAGTAAGTACCCGGTGACGGTGGTCTTTAAATCATCATTTGATAAAGCCAACCGAACCAGTATACACAGTTACCGCGGCCCCGGCCTTACTAAAGGTATGGAGATGCTGAATAACGTAAAAGAGAAATTCGGCTTGCCGGTTACAACGGATATCCATGAACCTTTCCAGGCCGCCGCCTGCGCGGAGGTGGTGGATATTTTGCAGATACCGGCCTTTCTTTGCCGTCAAACCGATCTGCTGGTGGCCGCTGCCGAAACAGGTAAGATCGTAAACATCAAAAAAGCACAGTTCCTTTCGGGGCAGGATATGTTTTACCCCGCGCAAAAAGTAAAAGAGGCGGGTAACGATCGGGTGATCCTTACAGAACGCGGCAATTCCTTCGGTTATAATAACCTGGTGGTTGATTTCAGGAATGTAGCTGATATGGCTGAATTTGGTTATCCGGTTTGTATGGATTGTACTCATTCGGTACAGCGCCCGGGCGGCGCAGGTGGTAAAACCGGAGGCGACCGCAAATTCGTACCGGCTATGGCGCGCGCTGCAAAAGCTTTCGGTGCAAGCGGCTACTTCATTGAAACCCATCCCGATCCTGACCACGCCTTGAGCGATGGACCTAACATGCTTTACCTGCGTGATCTGGAAGAATTGATAAAATCACTGATAGCGTAATTGCCATCCATGGGCAATCACGATTTTCTAAGTATAATGCGGACTGTAGTTCACTACAGCCTGCATTTTTTAGCGCCGGGTTTACTGGCGTTTATTTTTTTTAGGAAGAAATGGAAGAAAGCCTGGCTTATTATGATAGCCACTATGCTGGTTGATACCGATCATTTACTGGCTAACCCCATCTTTGACCCTAACCGCTGCAGTATTGGCTACCATCCGCTACATACCTGGTATGCCATAGGTGTATATGTTATTCTGTTAATATTCCCCCGTACCCGTATCATAGCGGTGGGCTTGCTGTTCCATATGCTCACCGACTGGCAGGATTGCCAGTGGCTGCATATTTTACGTTAATAATTAGTTTTCTTTTCAGTAACCTGCCATTGCTTAAATACTTCAAGGGCTTCGGAATGCAGCAATTGTTCAAAAGGTAATTTCCTTTGGGCCATAGGTAGTTCCAGTTCATCATAAATAAAATGGTCGTCGAAGCCAATATCGGCAGCATCCTTTTTGGTATTAGCGTAGTATACCTTATCTATACGTGCCCAGTAGATGGCGCCCAGGCACATTGGGCAAGGCTCGCAACTGGTGTATATTACGCAGCCTTCAAGGTTAAAGGTGCCCAGTTCCTGGCAAGCCAGGCGTATGGTGGCCACTTCTGCATGTGCGGTTGGGTCATTAGTAGGCACAACCTTGTTGGCGCTACGGGCAACTACTTCGCCATCCTTCACTATTACCGCGCCGAAAGGGCCGCCTTGTTCATTCTCAACATTATATCGCGACAGCTCAACGGCCATCCGCATAAATTTTTCGTGATTCTGTTCCATAACTTAGTCCATTAAAAAACCCCAACCATTGGCCGGGGTTTTGTATGAAGTTAAATTTCTCATCTGCCTATCTGCAAACTCGAAATCTGTATATCAAAAAGCTTATTTTTTGTCTTTAGCGTAAGCTTCGTTAAGGCCTTTGATCACTTCGGCAGTTATGTCAAGGCTTGGATCTCCATAAAGAACGGTAGGGTCGCCTTTTTTAAAGGTCAATATCATTTTGTAACCATGCTCTTTAGCGTAAGCTTTTGTAAATTCTGTTAATTTATCATAAAGCTTGGTTTGCTCGTTCACCTGGTCGTTCTGTACGGCGGCAGCAGCGTTTTGCTGATATTGCTGAAACTCTTGTCCTTTACGTTGCAGGCGCTGCTCGGTAGCGGCGCGTTGGTCGGCGCTCATGGTACCAGCGTTTTTCTGGTATTCGGCAACTTCACGCTGTATGGCTTGCTGGCGGCTACCCACATCACTTTGAGCTGCCCGGCCTTTACTTTCAAGCCTTTTTTCCATGTCCTTTATGTAATCATATTTGGCTACAACAGAATCTTGGTTAAAGAATACAATTTCGGGTTTGCCGGCGGTAGCGGTTACCGGAGTAGTTGCCGCAGCTGTTTTATCAGCCGGTTTATTTTGGTTACATGCAGCTAAACCAGCAGCAATACCTAATGCTAAAACTGATTTTGTAACAATTGATGCCTTGAATTTCATTTGTACTGATTCTATAAAAATTTTGACAAATATAATTTTTTAACTCAAGTTTCCTATTCATAAGTGATATGTTTATGAGGCGGATAATTATCAACAATCTCACTATTGTTGCACAATTTTGAACAGGTTTCGGGTATAAAATCGTATTTTTGAAGGTTACTGTTTAACTAAAATATGAGCGAAGAAAATCAAGACAGATCGAATTATTCAGCGGATAATATACAGGTTTTAGAAGGCTTAGAGGCAGTACGCAAAAGGCCTTCCATGTACATTGGTGATACAGGCGTTAAGGGCTTGCACCACCTGGTTTACGAGGTAGTGGATAACTCTATTGACGAGGCGCTTGCCGGCTATTGCGATACCATTAACGTTACCATACACCAGGGAAACTCCATTACGGTTAAAGATAATGGCCGCGGTATCCCTACAGGTATCAACACAAAAGAACAAAAATCGGCACTTGAAATAGTAATGACCGTGCTGCACGCAGGCGGTAAATTTGATAAGGATACGTACAAGGTATCGGGCGGTTTGCACGGTGTGGGTATCAGTTGCGTTAACGCGCTATCAACCCATGTAAAAACAGTGGTGCACCGCGAGGGTAAAATATTTACCCAGGAGTATGAGCGTGGTAAGCCGATGTTTGAGGTAAAGGTAATTGGCGAATCGGACATCACCGGTACCATACAAACTTTCCAGCCGGACCCTGAAATATTTACCACTACGCTTGAATACCGTTTTGAAACGCTGGCTACCCGCTTACGCGAGCTCGCGTTTTTGAACAAAGGTATCAAACTAACCCTTACCGATGAGCGCCAGACCAACGATGACGGCAGCTACGTAATGGAAGAATATTTTTCTGAAGGTGGCTTAAAAGAGTTTGTTAAATACCTGGATGGTACACGTGTACCTATTATTCCTGAGCCTATTTATGTTGAAGGCATTAAGCAGGGGGTACCAGTTGAACTGGCACTTCAATACAATGATACTTACTCAGAGAATGTTCACTCTTACGTAAACAACATTAACACTATTGAAGGCGGTACACACGTTGCCGGTTTCAGGATGGGTTTAACCCGTACTTTGAAAGCTTATGCCGATAAAGAGGGATTGTTAAAGAACGTAAAAGTTGATGTAACCGGTGACGACTTCCGCGAGGGTTTAACTGCCGTTATATCGGTTAAGGTTGCTGAGCCGCAGTTTGAGGGCCAAACTAAAACCAAACTGGGTAACAGCGAGGTAAGTGGCGCCGTTAACGTCGCCGTTGGCGAAATATTGGGTAACTACCTTGAGGAGAACCCTAAAGAGGCGCGCATGATCGTGCAGAAGGTTATCCTTGCTGCTACAGCGCGCGCGGCCGCACGTAAAGCACGTGAAATGGTGCAGCGTAAAAGCGTAATGAGTGGTTCCGGCTTACCCGGTAAACTGGCCGATTGCGCCAACAGTGACCCAACCCTTTGCGAGATATACCTGGTTGAGGGTGACTCGGCGGGTGGTACCGCCAAGCAGGGCCGCGACCGCGAGTTCCAGGCGATATTACCTCTGCGTGGTAAGATCCTGAACGTAGAGAAAGCCATGGAGCATAAGATCTACGAGAACGAAGAGATCAAGAACATGTTTACCGGTTTGGGAGTGAGCATAGGTACGCCGGAGGATGCCAAAGCGTTGAACTTAACTAAGCTTCGTTACCACAAAATTGTGATCATGACGGATGCCGACGTGGACGGTTCGCACATTACAACGCTGATACTTACCTTCTTCTTCCGTTATATGAAGGAGCTGATCGAATACGGATATGTATATGTTGCCTCGCCGCCGCTTTACCTGGTAAAGAAAGGTAAGGAGCAGGAGTACTGCTGGAACGATGAGCAGCGCGATAAAGCCATACAGCGCCTTAAAGGTGCCGGTAAGGAAGATAGCGTACACGTGCAGCGCTATAAAGGTTTGGGTGAGATGAACGCCGAGCAACTTTGGGACACTACCATGAACCCCGCTAATCGTACGCTTAAGCAAGTAAGTATTGAAAATGCCGCGGAGTGCGACCATACCTTCTCTATGCTGATGGGCGATGAAGTTGCCCCCCGACGCGAGTTTATCGAGAAAAACGCGCGTTATGCACGTATTGATACATAAGATGAATTACAGGTGTGCAATAAGTCTGCATCCGCTTTAAATAAACAAGAAGCCCCGCCTAAAGCGGGGCTTCTTGTTTTAGCGTCAATTTCTTTTTGCCAAAATTTATGACACCTTTATATTTCATCAGCACATCGCTGCCGATAACGCCAAGTACCTGCGGATGGCCCATTTGTTCGTAGGCATAGTTGATGGTTGATAGGTCAAGTACAGCTACTTCAATTTCCGGTATCACAAAATCGCCGATGTAAAGCTTTTCAATTATAGCGGTGGCCGATTCCATGGTGGAGGTTCCTAAACCGGTAGATAGTCTTTCGCTTGCAATAATATCAGCTTCAGCATTGGCCTTTGTGAGCACCCCTCGGTCAAATGCTGTGCGTGATGCACCGGTGTCAAGCACAGCCTTAAATGGCTTCCCATAAACGGTAATATCTAAAATAGGGTGGAAGCCGTCGCCATGGAGGTCGATAATTTGCAGCGGAATGATAGATGATATGAGAGGCATGTTTATAACAAAGGCGGCAATATAGTAATAATGCCGCCTTTGTTATTATTCGCAGTTGATTAGAATGGATAACCAATAGCTATATTTAAGATAGCGTTATGAAAGCTTGGGCTGATGGACCTTGAGCCTCCGTTGGTAGGTGTATAAGGCCGCAGCAGCGGGAAGCCCAGGTCAGTACGCAGCACCAGTATGGTAGCATCAAAGCGTAAACCAAAGCCGGCATCAACCGCCATTTGGCTCAGGAAGTTTGGCCCGAATGTGCCTCCCTGCTGGTGTGGTTTGGCGTTCCAGATGTTGCCCGCATCGGCAAATAAAGCACCCTGTACAATGCTGAACAATTTTTGGCGTATCTCAATGTTGGCTTCCAGTTTAATATCACCCGACTGGTCGGCAATAAAGGTATTGCCATCGGGGTTAGGATTAACCGTACCCGGGCCAATTGAACGTGGCCTGAAGCCTCTTAAACTGTTTGGCCCGCCAATAAAGAATTGCTGATTGTAAGGCAATATGGTGGAGTTGCCGTAAGGTAAGCCAACGCCTGCAATTAAGCGTGTAGCCAGCTTGGTACCCGACGTTATCTTATGGAAAAACCGTATCTCGCTCTCGGCCTTAACATACTGGTTAAAGGTGGTACCAAATAGCTTCTTTTCTTTGCCCGCGAGTGTATCGGCGCCGGTAATTAAGCCATACAGGTTGTTTGACAAACTTAGTTTACCACGAAAGTACAAGCTGTTGGTGCGGTAATCTTCGGTAGTGTTGTCAAAGGTATAGGCATAACTTGGGCCTAGGGTAAACTGCGGGTCAATAACGTGCTTAAGCGCAGGGTTAGAGGTTTTGGCGATGCTATCTGTGTAGAGTTGGGTAACGTTACGCGGCTTTACATAGGTAGCCTCTATCAAGTTAAGCTCATGGAGTTTATGCTCATTACTTTTAAACTGATAGCCGAATGAACCGGTGAAAGAATTAAGCGAGTATAGTTTTTGCCTTACTACAGATGAGTAGCCTAATTGTACCACTGTGCGCGGAATGTAGGCGTTAGATGATTCTACCCGCCAGGGTGTAATTAGTCGCGGCCACGAAAGGCTGGTTTGCACACCATATTGGTAAACATTATAACCACTGTTTTGCCCGCCTACCTGTACATCGGTACTACCAAAAAGCGTAACGGTTAACAATTCACCCCCTTTAAAGGCATTACGGTTTTTCCAGCTCAGGTTAATTTGCGAGCCGGTATAGTTAGCTGATGTGGTACGGCCCAATAACTCTAACTGCAGGGATTTTTTCTTGTAAGGTGTAAGGAAATAATATACGTCGAGCTTAGGCGAATCTGGCGTAACATCCTCAAAACGGTTCTTTACATAACGATAGGGCCCAAGGTTAATAAACCGGTTAAGCGAGTTGTTATGTGTAGTGCGGCTGTAAACATCATTAGGGTGCAGCAATACGGTATTGGCAAAAAGATAAGGCCTGGCAGTATTACGCGGGTCAACAATATTGTACCACCGGTATTTATACGCCTGGTCGAGCTTTAGAGAGGTATCGCGCAGCGAATAGTTAGGATAAACATAAATATTGCGTATGGTATATATTTCACGTGCCTGTGGCGGTGTTTCGGGCTTTATGCCGAGTATAACATCTACCTGGTGGTTACCAACGGTGCTATCTACCTTAGCTATCAATTGTTCGGGTGCGAAATAGAAAAAGCCTTCTTCCTTTAAACGGGTATCAATACGTATGCGTTCATTCTTGATCACATCCAGGTTATACTTATCACCCTTTTTTAGCAAGGTTTGTTTCATAGTGCCCTTGACAGCGGTATCCAAATTGTTGTCTGTAGCGTTAGGGAAAGTAAGGTTACGTATAGTGTAAGATGGTCCCGGCAAAGCGGTAAAAACAGTTTTCGCTGTTTTCTTTTTGCCAATGGTATCGCCGCTTACCGTTGCCTGGAAGTAACTGATGTTTTGCAGGCGGTTCTGCATCACATCGCTATTCTTTTGTAAGTCAACCTGGCTTACGAGTACGGGCGGTTCACCGTATTTGCTTAGGAAACGTTGTATAAAATTGCTACGGCTCTTTGTTTTATAGTAAAGCCACAGCTTAATGCGCATACCCAGTAAGGACGAATTGGGTTTCGGCCTTATATAGGTCTTAAGCTCAGAACGCAGCGCTTTTGCCTCACTTTTGGGTATGTTTTTATCATTTATCTTTACATCGCCCCCGGTGTATAGCTTTTGACCCGCAGGTAGGTATTTGGTGGTACTGCAGGCATTTAAAACCACAGCAAGAAATATAAAATATATTATACGTTTGATCATAAGGTAGTTGTCTGTGTTTTTTCGCGTGCTTCTTTATCTTTCTGCTGTTGTTCTTTTTCCAGGCGTTCCTTTTCTTTCTGTTCCTGCAGGTATTTGCGGCGCATAGCTCTTTCTTCCGGTGAACGCTTGCGGAATATTTCACGGAAGCGGTTGTAATCAACGGTTAAGGCAAAGCCTACGCCTGTTTCAATGATCTGTCCCTGTATCACCACAAATTCGTCCTTACGGTAAACGCGAAGCGAATAACGGCCGTCTTTACTCAGTTTATAGTTAATGGAAACATTACCGGCAATGTTGGTGGTTTTTTGCCCTGCCTGCGCTCCTTCTAAATTAAAGTTATTACCCACGCTTACCGTTAGCCTGTCGTTAAGGAAGCGTTTGGATAAACCAACATTCAGATCCGTTCGGTTAGTAGCCGTGCCCGACGAATAATCTTCACCGGAGGTCACCCCAAAATTCAGATCGACCCCTTGTATCAGGTCGCCGGCCAGGTTGTTTAGCTGGTCGGTAAGGAGGCCGCTCACACTATTGCGGATGGCACCTTCAATACCGGCGCTGCCTCCCTGGCTCTGCAGCGGATTGTCGCCAATAAAGTGGCCCAGCAGTAATACGCCAAGCACTTGTTTGTTTAACTCATTAGGATCGGCCCTTACCTGTGCCAGGCGGGTGTCAACCGTGTTGGTTACCTCTGATGATACATTCAGGTTACTGTCCGGCAAAACAATATCAAAACTGATTTGCGGTTTCATCAACTCGTTTTTGAGGTTGAGGTTAACGTTAAATGGTAGTTTTTGCTTGTACTGAGTTGTATTTTGGTCTGATAGTTGGTTGGCCACCAGATCTATAGGTGGTACGTTGGCTATGTAGGTAGCCGTAAGGTCGATATTAGCGCTGGTAGGGTCGCCGGTCCAGGTAATTGTGCTGCCTTTTTTAAAGTTGAATTTACGCGTTACGGTAGCGTACGACAGGTTGTACGAGCCCTCATTAACAATATACGTTCCGGTAAGGCTGGTTTTTCCGCTTGGGTCAATACCGCCGCTCAGGTGCGCTTCGCCTTTCAGGTTCACTACGTCACCATTACGTTCATCCACAACAATAGTAAAGGCGGCGTTTTTATCAATATTTACGGTAGCGTTCACATCAAGCCCGGTAATTTCCGATTTCTTGAGCGAATCCAACTGTTTGGCAATCAATATCGAGTCGGTATTTGGAGCGTCCTGGTCAATAAATTCTACCACGCCTTTGCGATCTTCCACACCGGGATCTGTAGTTGGCAGTACAATGGCAAAATCAGTTTTATCGTTCACGGTCAGCGTGGCATCTACAACCGGTTTGGCCATATCACCACGTACTTTAATATCACTATTAAGATATAATTTGCCATAGAACAACTTATTATCAGCCTTGGTAGAATTGATAACCCGGAAGTTATCAGAACGGATATTCATTCCAAACTTAAAGTCGGTATAGGTTTTTGTGTAGATAGCGCCTGATATTACAGCTTTGTTATTGGTAGAGTCTACCAGGGTAAAATCATTAAAACGTATGCCTTCATCATTAAACGTTATGCTCTCCTTAGGCATAGTAAAATAAGAGTTAAGCATAGATACATTAAAGGCAACCTTATTAAAGTTAATATCACCACGAACGGCGGGTGCATCGGTAGTACCTGTTATTTTAAGTGCGCCCGTAATGTTACCGCTGGAGTTACGGATAGAGCCAAAGGTAAAACCCTGTATGCTCTTCATATTGAGGTTAACAATGTTCAGGTTCATATCAAACCTGCTTGATGGAGCGGTGTAATACAGCCCGTTAAGGTCAACCTGGTTACCCTTGCCGGTGATGCTTACATTAGCGGCGTAAGCGTTTTGTGTTTGGTTATTTACCTTAAGCGCGATGTTGCCCACGGTATCGCCTTTGAAGTTAAAATTGCTGACGTTGATAGCCGATTCAAAAGTTGGCGATTTTTGGAAGTTGCTGATCACCGCTTTACCATCAATGGTGCCGCCTATAAGCAGCGAATCCTGTTTGGCCATTTTGGTGAGGGTTTCAATACGGAAGTTGCGGAAATCAACCGTGATAGGAGAGTTCATGCCGCCCGAACTGTTGGCGCTTAACACCTGGTTGTTGTTGGTGATACTGAAATTGCGCGCCAGTACACCTTTATTACCAAACTGCAGGGCATTATCGGCATTAACAGCCCATGGGGCATAATCAAGCAGGAGCCCGTCCTTTAAAAAGCTGAACTGGTATTCATCAGGCATGGCGCTAAACTCACCGGCAACACGATAGCGTTCCTTACGTTCTTTATCGCGCACCTGGAGGTTGATACCCAGTTTGTTGTTTTGCGCAGCGCCGGTAATGCTGGTATATAGCAGATCAAGCGATGAACCTACCTTTATTTCATCAACTGTTAGACTATAGTTAAGCGCGTTATTACCCGTGTTTATACCCAGCTTTAAATTGTTAACGGTGTTGGTGCCATATATTACTTTTGGTGCAACGCCATTTACCACCAGCTCACCGGTAGCACTGTTAAATTTGCCGGTAAATAGTACCGGATCCAACTGTTTTAGATCAGGCGCGAATTTGGTTACCAGCGGTGTTTTAACCAGGCGGGCGTCAAAGGTAAATTGCTGCGGCGAGTATTTTACCTTGGGCGCCGCTTTATTGCCGCTGGCCAGGTTCATGTCATAGTATTTATTGATCACATCCTGTATGGCAGGCGCTATCTGCGTGAGTTTATATTTGCCGTTCATGTGGGCGTACAGCATCGGCGTTTTTAGGCGCAGGGTGCTGCTATCTGCATTGGCGGTAGAAATAAGGCTGATAGAGTCAAGCGCTATGCGTTCGCCTTTGTTTACAATCAGCAAATTAGTAGCCAATATGTTGGCATTCAGGTAATCCGGGTCGGCGGTTGGTACATCGGCTACTACCTTGCCGTGAAAACGCATAGGGTCTTTAACAAAATTGAGCTTTTGCAGGTCAATGCTATCCACATTCAGCGTTGCGTTTACTGCCGGATATTTTTTATTGAGGTTGGCCTTCGCGTCAAGCGTGAAATTAATGTTAGGGTCGCGCATGGTGGCCTTAGCGGTGTAGGCACCATTGCGGGATGTTCCGTTCATCACCAGGTTACGGTAGGTATAACCTTTAATATTGGCGCTTACCACATCGCCATTAAATTTAAGGCTGGCCGTTTTAGGGTCTAAACCCGCGCCGCTGATGTTGGCACGCATGGTAACAAAGCCAACCATTTGCGGTTGTTTGGTAAGGGCGCCTACATTCAAATTATTGGCTTTTACGTCGGCCGTGTAAGTTTCGCTGCCTTTGCGGGGGCCGCTTCTCATTTGCGCGTTAAGGTCAACCGCTCCATAACTGCTGCGCAGCGCCATTTGGGTGTTAAAGTTTTTCATGCTGCCCTTAAAGGTGCCTTTAAGGTTCATGTTCTCCGGGATACTTACGTTTGGCGGGATTGTGCCTTTAGGTACCAACCGGGCAATATCATACCGTGTGGTGCGGAAATCAGTGATGTTGAGGTCGAAGTAGGCTTTATTTACATCCGGCAGGCCGCGCATGGTGGCCGAAGCTTTAACATAGGTATTGCCAAACCCGCTGATCTCTAAGCTGGGTATACGCAGGTTATTTACCGTTCCGTTTACCCTGCCATTGATCTTAATAATTGAATTTGGCGACGACTTAAACGGCTCCATAGAAGCCATGGTGGGCACCAGTAACAGCACATCTTTCAGGCCCAGTTTGCTGCCATCCAGGTTAGCGTTAATACTTAGTTTGCCCAGGTCCTTCGTAAGCGATTCAATAGAAGGATAGCCCACTTGCAGATCTTTTTGTATAACAGAGCGTGGTGTAACCAGCAGCAGGTCTTTCAGGTAGGCGCTCTTAGGCCCATACAGGAATGTGGTTTGAAACTTGTTTACTTCAAAGCCACTCTTGTCGCTAAAGGTAAAAGAATTCACTTTACCTGATATGGTATCAGGTGAATAGGCCAGCTTTTCTACATCAGCGTTTAGGTTTTTAATATCCATGTGTGCAAAATCAAGGCCGCGTGGAAGGGCTTTTTGCGCATTGTTATCAAACTTTATATGATCGTTGGTAAACGTAACTTTATCCAGTGACGCCGTCCAGCCTTTAGCCTGCGTGCGGGAGGCCAGTGTATCAATCTTTTTAACCGTTTTTTCAACGGCTTGGGCAACGGTTTTAGGTTTCTCAAACAACAGGCCCGCGGTGGTTTCATCCAGCTGGATAGATTTGATACCTACATGCTGGTTCTTCATGTCTATATCATTTATACTAACCAAAAATTTGCCCAGGTTTACGTTGGTCTTCATTTCGCTGGCGCGATAATCAACTTTTACTCTTTGCACGGTTATGTCACCCAACTTCAGGTCAAGATTAAGCGGTTTGGTTGCCGTATCAACTGTGGCAGCCTGTTTAATGGACGAACCTGTAGGCGTTTGAATAATACGCGCGTTCACATCGCTCAGATTAATTTTAGGGATGGTGAACTTCATCTTATCCAAATCAAAATCTTTTATGCGGGTGTCAAAATGGCCTAATAAGAATTTGACATCATTCCCTGTAGTCACATCTTTGTAAGCCAGGTTAATGCGGTCAAGAATGATCTTATCCACTGAGAACTTCATGGTAGAGGTAGTGTCTTCAGGCTTGGGCTCCTTTTTTTGATCGCCTGCAAACGCTTTGATAATATAATCGAAGTTAAAGGTGCTGTCGGCGTCGCGGCTAACCTTCGCAGTAATGCCCTGCAGATTAATTTCGTTGATCTCAACCTGGTTTTTTAACAACTTCAACATAGAGATATCCACCTTAAGCTTATCGCCCGCAATAAGGGTATCTTTTTTCTGATCCTCAAAGTACACATTCTCCAGTACCAGCATTTTGGGCAGTCCCAGGCTTATATGCCCAATCTCTACCTTAGTGCCAATTTTTTTGTGAAGAAAGGTTACCGCTTTATCCTTAGCAAAATTTTGCACAGCCGGTACCTGTATAAGAATAACGATCAGTAATACCAATAACAGTACACTGGCTACTATCCAAAGAATTATTTTAAGGGCTAAACGTCCAAATCGTTCCAAAATCTGTAAAGGTTAGGGTTACCTGTTTTATTAGCGTAACTTGATGTAATGGGGGTATATTTCGTTGGTAACATACAGCCAGAAGGAATTGTTTTTTCTTAGTACGATAATTTGGCGTTTTTTACAACTCTAAAGGATGTTTTTTATTTGTGGAAAAAATTATGCTTTGATGGTCTTTAATTTAGTCTTAACCTGTAGGAGATGATGAGATAAAACCTTAGTTTTTGGTAGCTTTGTGATCCTAAGGATTTTGTTGTTATGCCCGATTTTTCGCACTTACACGTACATACCCAATTCTCGCTGCTCGATGGCGCTGCCGATATCAGCAAGCTTTATAAAAAAGCTGCCGCCGATGGCATGAAGGCCCTGGCCATTACCGACCACGGCAATATGTTTGGTGTATTTAAGTTTGTAGCAGAGGCGGGTAAGCATAATGTAAAGCCCATTGTTGGCTGTGAGTTTTATGTGGTTGATGACCGCCACGTAAAGCAGTTTACCAAAGAGAAAAAAGATAAGCGTTACCACCAGCTTTTCCTGGCTAAAAACCCCGAGGGTTATAAAAACCTGGTAAAACTGTGCTCTTTAGGCTATATGGAAGGCCTTTACAGTAAATGGCCCCGTATTGATAAGGAACTGATATTAAAATATCACAAAGGCCTTATCGCTACTACCTGCTGTATTGGCGCATCGGTACCACAGGCCATTTTGCGCGATGGGGAAGAAGCTGCCGAAAAAGAGTTTAAATGGTGGCTGGATCTGTTTGGCGAGGATTACTACATCGAATTGCAACGCCACGAGATCCATGAGCAGGAGATCATCAACAACACGTTGTTAAAATTTGCCAAGAAGTACGGCGTTAAGGTGATCTGCTCTAACGATTCGCACTATGTAGATCAGCAGGACTCAAACGCCCATGATATTTTGCTTTGCGTAAATACCGGCGACATGCAAAGTACGCCCATAGCTACCGACGAAGAAGGTGGTAAAGGCTATCGCTTCGGCTTCCCTAACGACCAGTTTTACTTTAAAACGCAGGCCGAAATGGGTAAGCTGTTCCATGATATACCGGAATCATTAGATAATACAGGCGAGATAGTGGATAAGGTAGAAACCCTTAAACTGAAAAGGGACATACTATTACCCAACTACGTTATACCACAAGAATTTAAGATACACAGCGAAAGCACGCCCGATGCCGATACCCTTAACCAGTGGGAATACCTTAAGCATCTTACCTTTATGGGAGCTAAGGAGCGTTATAAAGACATTAGCCCCGAAGCAGAGGAGCGCATCAACTTTGAGCTGTTCACCATCCGTACGATGGGTTTCGCGGGTTACTTCCTTATCGTTGCCGATTTCATTAAGGCTGGTCGCGATATGGGCGTGTTCATCGGCCCCGGCCGCGGTTCGGCGGCGGGTTCTGTAGTGGCCTATTGTATTGGTATCACCAATATTGATCCTTTAAAGTACAACCTCCTGTTTGAGCGTTTCCTGAACCCCGACCGTAAGTCAATGCCCGATATTGATACGGATTTTGACGATTCGGGCCGCCAAAAGGTGATTGATTACGTAGTAGATAAGTACGGCAAGAACCAGGTAGCACAGATCATCACTTATGGCTCCATGGCTGCCCGTACCAGTATACAGGACGTAGGCCGCGTGCTGGATATGCCGCTGAGTGATGTAAACGCATTGAAGAAGCTGGTGCCCGAAACGCTGGGTATTAACCTTAAAACCGCCATTGAACAGGTACCCGAGCTACAGGAGATCTATAAATCAAACGACCTGAAAGGTGTGGTACTGCGTGAGGCTGAAAAGCTGGAAGGCTCGGTACGTAACACAGGTGTGCATGCGGCGGGTATCATCATAGCTCCGTATGACCTTACAGAAATTGTACCGGTAGCCACAGCCAAGGACTCTGACCTGCTGGTTACCCAGTATGATGGCCGTGTAATTGAGGATGCAGGCGTTATCAAGATGGACTTTTTGGGCCTGAAAACCCTTACCATTATCAAGGATGCGCTGCGCCTTATTAAGCAGAACCACGGGGTAGAAATTGATATTGACTACATCCCGCTGGATGATGAGAAAACTTATGCTCTCTACCAACGTGGTGATACCAACGGTACTTTCCAGTTTGAAAGTGACGGTATGCAAATGTACCTGCGCGACCTTAAACCCGATAAGTTTGAGGACTTAATTGCCATGAACGCCTTGTACCGTCCTGGTCCGATAGAGTATATACCCAACTTTATTAAACGTAAGCACGGGCAGGAAGAGATCGTATTCGACCTACCGGATATGGAGGAGTACCTTGGCGAAACCTATGGTATTACCGTATACCAGGAGCAGGTGATGCTTTTATCGCAGAAGTTGGCAGGCTTTAGTAAAGGCGATGCCGACGTATTACGTAAGGCGATGGGTAAGAAACAGATTGAGGTGCTTAACAAAATGGAGGCGCAGTTTATGGAAGGGGCCATGGCCAAAGGCCACCCTAAAGATAAACTTACCAAGATATGGACGGACTGGAAAGCTTTTGCGCAGTATGCTTTCAATAAATCGCACTCTACCTGCTATGCCTTTGTGGCCTATCAGACCGCTTACCTGAAAGCGCATTACCCTGCTGAATATATGGCAGCGGTATTGAACAACCAGAACAGCATGGAGAAGATCACCTTCTTTATGGAGGAGTGTCGCCGCATGGGTATTGAGGTATTGGGTCCGGATATTAATGAGAGTTACATGTCGTTCACCGCCAATGCTAAAGGGGTTATCCGTTTTGGTTTGGCCGGAGTGAAAGGCGTAGGTGAGAAGGCGGTTGAAAGTATTATCGAAGAGCGTATAGAGAATGGTCCATATAAATCTGTTTATGATTTTGCGCAGCGTTCCAACACGCGTAACGTTAACCGTAAATCATACGAAAACCTGGTTTATGGCGGCGCGTTTGATGGCTTTGGTTTAAAGCGTGCCCAGTTCTTCGCTAAAACCGAGAATGGACTGCTTACGGGTGTGGAGCGACTTATAAAATACGCTAATGATTACCAGAACACTCAGAATAGTTCGCAGGCATCACTATTTGGCGGTGCGGTTGCATCCTATATTCCGGAACCTACCATGCCCGAGTGTGAGGAGTGGGGCCTGATAGAGAAACTCAAATATGAGAAAGATGTAATCGGTATTTACCTTACCGGGCACCCGTTGGATAATTACCGCCTGGAACTTGATAAGTATTGTAACACTACCATTACGGAACTCAAAACATTGCAAAAGGCCCGCTCCGGTGAGGGCGGTGACGAGGTGATGGCCAAGTTTGCCGAACTACGTAAACGCGGGGAAATATGTATAGGCGGCCTGGTATCGGGCGTGCAGCACCGTTTCACCAAAATGGGTAAGCCTTTTGGCGCTTTTATGCTCGAAGATTATAACGACTCTTATGAATTCGCTTTTTTTGGCGATGATTATGTGAAGTTCCGCAACATGATGGTTGATGGCTACTTCCTGCACATCAAGGGGAACATTGAGGAGAAGTTCAGGCAAAAGGATAACTGGGACTTGCGGGTGGTGTCTATCAGTTTGCTGTCTGAAATGCGTGACAAGCTCAGTAAATCATTAACCGTATGCCTGGATGTACGTAACCTGAACAACCAGTTACTGGATAATCTGGTAGAGGTAATTAATCAGAACAACGAGAAATATCCGGCTAAGAGTTGCCAGCTGCGCTTTAAGATCATGGATGGTGAGGAAGCGATGTCTGTAGACTTGTTCTCCAAACTCTACCGGGTAAGCCCAAGCGACGATCTGATGGAGGATATTTACAACGTAACCAATGCCAGGGCCGTATTGGCATAAGCTTTAAGTATACTTGATGAAGTGCTTTGGTTTACCTAATTTGCTGGTAACCAATTATCCATATCATGAAATCAAGATTATTTATTCTCATCGCCGCTGTGGCGTTTTTATGTATGATCCAGACAAAGCATGCTGAAGCTCAATCCGCCAAAAAAGGAATGATCAAAGTAACTATACTTTACCCTAACGGCGAAGGGAAGAAGTTTGACATGAACTACTACACTACCAAACATTTTCCTATGTTAAGGCGGTTGTTTGGTAATACGTTAAAGGGCACTGCAATTGATAAAGGTTTGGCAGCCGGTGCGACTGATGCGCCAATACCATATCTGGCTGTAGGATACCTGTATTTTGAGAACGTAGAGGCATTTAGGGACGGTATGAAAATCCATGCCAAAGAAATAAGGGGAGATATACCCCATTACACCAATATTACGCCGATCATTCAGATAAGCGAGGTTGTTGAATAGCACTTATCCACACAAAAAGTAACCCTTTCGGCTACCTATAAAACAAAGCCATTGTCAGGTTTGTAGTTGTTGATAATCTTATTGTCACATTGTCAGGTCGGGTGTTGTGGCAAGTGTTTTGATTAGTATATATTTGTATAACATTATTTAAAAAACAGAAATCATGGCTTTAGAAATAACTGATGCGAACTTCGAGGAACTTGTCCTTAAATCAGATAAACCGGTGTTAATTGACTTTTGGGCAGAGTGGTGCGGTCCGTGTAGAATGGTTGGCCCTGTTGTTGAAGAATTAGCTAAAGACTACGAAGGCAAAGCCGTAGTAGGTAAAGTTAACGTAGATAACAACCCCGGCATTTCAATGAAGTATGGCATCCGCAATATCCCTGCCTTATTATACTTTAAAGGTGGCGAAATTGTTGACAAGCAAATTGGCGCAGTGCCAAAATCAGTACTTGCCGATAAATTGAGCAAACAATTAGCTTAATAAGCTACAGCGATATCAAATAATAAAGGCCTTGAATATTTCAAGGCCTTTATTATTTTAGGATAACCCGATGCTTACATACGGCTGATACTGCCACTTCCAGATTGGTGGGAAGATATGTTTTTTACTGTGCCGGTGTAATGAATATCACCACTACCGGTAACTGCCGCATCAAGGTTATCATTCACATTTACGCGTGCGCTTGCCGAGCCGGAAACCCTTATTTTGGTTGAGCCGGTTGCAAGGTCTTGCGCGTTGAAATCGCCGGAGCCTGAAACGGATATGCTCGCGACATCAGCGCGGCCGGCAATATTGATATCACCCGAACCCATTACACTGCTCATTAATTCTTTCACTTCTATTTTACCTTGTATATCACCTGAACCACCAACACCTAATTTTAATGATGGCGCCTTCAAGCCGTTCTTAAAATATACATTTCCCGAACCACCCACATTTACTTCGTTCACATTAATGAGAGTTACATAAATGGTTACCTTTTTATCGTTGTTCCAATAGTAATTATTGCTTTTAGGATGTATTTTAAGTACACCTCCCTTTACCTCGGTGATAATATTGCTGATCATATCTGCGGGAGCATCTACCTTAACAGATTCGGTTGAGCCCTGGGTAATGTATATGTCATATGAACCGGAAGCATTTACAGCGTTAAAGCCGGATAAATGTCTGTCCTGTACTTCGGCCTTGGCGATGACAGCGCCGGCCATCAGTAAAGCTGCCAGTAATAAGGTTTTTAGTTTCTTCATCTCTTTAGTGTTTAGTCTATTAGATGCTTTTGCAACAAAAAAGTTGCACAAAAGAGAAAATAAATATTGGCGTTTACCACGGTTTGGATTAGGCATATGACATATGCATTATGCATTCGCCGACAAGAGACGTAAAACGGCAAGGCAACCCTCGATATACAGATAAGTCTATATATCGGGATTGCCTTGCTATTGATTGTAATGAAGGATGAGATTAATCTATAAGTACGCCTATGTAATAATTAAATTGGTCTACCTCAATGTTATCTTTTGTGGCACCTGCAATGTTTACCGGCGTGAAGCGGTTACCTGGTTTAATAAACTGATATTCGCCGCCTTTTACCCGCACCTTAACCGGTATGTTAAAGCCATGTACATCAGCTATCCACCTGCACATCAGTTTGCCATTAATGGTATCAAACTCCAGGGTAGGGATCACAGTATGTTTAAGGTATTGCTCAAATACAGGCGAAAGGTTCATGCCGCTTTGTTCGTTAATGTAGTTCACTACATCATTGTAGGTAACGGTTTGGTGATAAAAGGTTTTATTTAAACCACGCAATATTCCCCGCCATTTTTCATCATCGTTGATTATAGTGCGGATCATATTAAGCATGTTGCCACCCTTCGGATACATATCTCCTGAGCCTTCCTTATTTACGTTATAAGGGCCAACTATAGGTCCATCGTTTTGTATGCCCAGGCGGGTGCCATGCACATATTCCTGCCCGGCCTGCTTACCCCAGTTATCCTCAACAAATAACGATTCGCTGTAATTAGTAAAGCTTTCGTGTATCCACATATCGGCCAGGTCTTTTGAGGTAATGTTGTTGCCAAACCACTCGTGCCCGCTCTCGTGTACCACAATAAAATCCCATTTTAATCCCCAACCAGTGCCAGACAGGTCGCGGCCAAGATAGCCGTTTTGGTAATAGTTGCCATAAGCAGTACCGCTTTGGTGCTCCATACCCAGGTGATGCGTTTCTACCAGCTTGTAACCATCCTCATAAAAAGGGTAGGGGCCAAACCAATGTTCAAAAGCTTTTAGCATGGGTTTAGCGTTTGCGCCCCAATGCTTTTTGGCTTTCTCCAGGTTATAACTTAATGGCCAAAAATCCATGGTGAGTTTACCTTTTTCGCCCATGTATGTATCGGTGTAATGCGCGTAATCGCCAATGTTGGCTTCAATATCATAATTGTTAATAGGGTTGGCCACAAACCAGTCGAAACGGGTATAGCCATCCTTTAGTTTAGTAACCTTACGCAGGCGGCCGTTGCTAACATCCTTTAAGCCATTGGGTACGCTAATGCTAATGAGGGCGCTATCAACCTCGTCGGCTTGTTGGTCTTTAGTTGGCCACCAAACGCTTGCCCCCATACCCTGGCAGGCGGTTGATACCCATTTGTGCCCAAGCGAATCTACATTATATTCTACACCGCCGTCCCACGGCGCGCGTTTGGCTATGGTTGGGTTACCGGAGTAATATACGGTAAACTGCTCCTTACTACCGCTTTTAATGGTCTGCGGGAAGGTTACAAATACCGCGTTGTACTCGCGGGTGTAGGGTACCTCTTTGCCCTTATAAATCACTTTCTCTACCTTAAGATTAGAGAACAGATCGAATTGCAGTTTGTTAAAATCCTGCGTAGCAGTGTATTTAAAAAGTACATTACCACTGATAAATTTATTATCGATATCAAACTTCACATCCAGGTGGTAGTAGTTAATATCGTAACAAGTACGCAGTGGAGTAGTAAGCGAGCCACGCAGGGTATCTGCACGGGTAAATGTTTCTTTAGCTACGCCGAGCTGGGCATGAGCATTTGATGAAAGCAAACCGGCAAACAAAATGCCGACGTATATTGAGTTTCTAATTTTCATGGTAATAATTATATAACTATGTCATTGCGAGGTCCCGATGTATATCGGGAGACGTGGCAATCTCACAGGCTAATTAAATATGCTTGTCCTTTGAGATTGCCGCGCTAATGCTCGCAATGACAAGTTGTAGTCAATGTCTATACTACTTCAACACCTGCACATCAATAAAACTATCATTAAACACAGTGTGCGTAGCTTTCTGATAGTCGCTTGCCGCGGCTTTGTATGGGTTTTCTACAAATTTTTGCGGATTGCGAGCATACAGCGGGAAAGATGTACTTTGTACCTGTATCATAATGCGGTGACCCTTTTTAAAGGTGTGCAGCACATCATTCAGGTGGAAGTTAACAGCAGTTTTTTGATTTGGCACCATTG
Organism: Mucilaginibacter sp. MD40; assembly: GCF_002288635.1. Classification (GTDB taxonomy): domain Bacteria; phylum Bacteroidota; class Bacteroidia; order Sphingobacteriales; family Sphingobacteriaceae; genus Mucilaginibacter. The sequence continues at coordinate 1,758,829 of NZ_NRSW01000001.1, forward strand.
CCTCAGGTTTTTCAAAACTATTGCGGAAACGGGCCGGCATGATCTGCGAACGCACCATTTGCCAGTAATTGCTCAGGATAATATTCTTGTTTGGCATGTATGGGTTATTCGGCTCATCAGGAGGATAAACGTCGATCAGTTTTACTATCCAATCGGCATCGGTACCCGTAGTAGCTACTTTAAGGTTAGCCATGATCTCGCCGCCAAGGGTCACATCATCTGTTAAAACATCGGTTTGGAAAACCAGCACATCCGTACGGCGACCGGCAAAGCGCTGGTCCTCGCTCATGTAATTGTGCGGTGTAAAGCCCATAGTAGTGGTATTGTCCTCGGTGTAAGGCACCGGTTTTAGCGGATCGCTTACAAAGCTGGTCCCTGCGCCACCGTTTTGAGCGGTTTCAGTGAGCTTGCCATCGTTATTCAGATAGAATTTAATATGACTGGCATCTGGCGAAGGCCATTTATCAAACTTGCGCCACTCATTTTTACCGGTGTTGAACATATAAGCCTCAGGCAGGCCGGAATTTTTGTCTCCGTTCTCTTTCAGGAAATGGTGAAAGAATTTCTGCTCCATTTCTTTCTGATAGAAAGTTGCTATGCTATCGCCAAAGTATACATTACTATGCATGGTGTGCCCAGTCTCGCGCGACCAGCGGCCGTGACCAAAAGGGCCCATTACGATAGTGTTGTACGCGTTAGGGTCTTTCTTCTCAATAGTTTTATAAATAGCCAACGGGCCTGTTAAGTCCTCTGCATCAAACCAGCCACCTACAAGCATCACGGCAGGTTTTACTTTATTGTAGTGTTTTAGCAAGCCGCGTTTTTGCCAAAACTCATCATAGTTAGGGTGGTTAACGGTTTCCTGCCAAAAGAAGTTGTCTTTGTAGTACTTGTCTGCATTGCTTAGCGGACCAAGATCTAACAGGAACTGATAGCCATCACGAGTGCCCGGATTGAACATAGTGTTCTGGTACCATGCTTTTGAAGTTGTATCGGTTTTTTGTACACCGAATACCGGGAAAGTAAAGAAGTAACCTTCTATGAAAGCACCGTTGTGGTGAAAATCATCAAAGAAGAAATCGGAAATAGGTGCCTGCGGCGATGAGGCTTTCAGCGCAGGGTGATTGCTCAGGATACCCGCTGCCGTGTAAAAGCCCGGGTAGCTAATGCCCCACTGGCCAACTTTACCATTGTTGTTGGGCACGTTCTTGATCAACCAATCGATGGTATCGTAAGTATCAGAACCTTCGTCAACATCTTTCTTGGTTTTCTTGTTATCGATAACCGGAGTCATGTTGGTCCAGGTGCCTTCGCTTTTGTAGCGGCCTCGCACGTCCTGGTAAACAAAGATATAACCTTCCTGCATCATGTATTTCGACGGGCCAACCTGGTTAGGATATTTGGTTTCGCCGTAGGGCGCTACGCTATAACAGGTGCGCTGCATAATAATAGGATACTTTTTATCCTTAGCGGCATCGTTAGGCGTGTAGATGGAAGTGAAAAGTTTAACGCCATCGCGCATGGTGATATAGACGTCCTTTTTAGTGTAGTGCTCTTTTACGTAACTGCTTTGGGCAAACAGCGGGTTGCAGGCAACCGCTATGAGCAGTAATAATGCGGAGAGTTTTTTCATGATGTGGGTCAGTAATAGTTTAACGGGCGTAATTTACTAAGTATATTGATAATTAGCTACAAAGTTGCAAGGATGTTACAAAAGCAACATTGTTTCATTTGTGAATATACTAAAGATTGTTTACAGTATATTTACGTGGAGACATGTCCTCTTCACATTTTAATTAAATAGCTATTTATAAGGCTATAAACATTGCGTAACTTTGACCTCCAAATTATACTACTATGCAATATGATGTTATCGTTGTAGGGTCTGGTCCTGGTGGTTATGTGGCTGCCATACGCTGTGCCCAATTGGGGTTAAAAACCGCAATAGTCGAAAAATATAATACGCTTGGCGGTACCTGCCTTAATGTGGGCTGTATCCCATCAAAAGCCCTGCTTGATTCTTCTGAGCATTACCACAATGCTGCACATGCCTTTGCAGCGCATGGTATTAAACTGGATAACCTGGGTATTGATTTCGGCCAGATGATCAAACGCAAACAGGAAGTGGTTGATGCCAATACCAGCGGTATCTCTTTCCTGATGAAGAAGAACAAGATAGATGTACACCAGGGTGTAGGTTCTTTTAAAGATAAAAACACGATTACAGTTACCAAAGCTGATGGGACAGCTACAGAAATTACCGGCAAGAATGTAATTATTGCGACTGGTTCAAAACCATCGAGCCTGCCGTTCCTGAAGATAGATAAGAAACGCATTATCACTTCAACCGAAGCATTAAAGCTTACCGAAGTACCAAAACACCTGATCTTAATTGGCGGGGGGGTTATTGGTTTGGAGTTGGGATCTGTATATGCCCGCCTGGGTGCGAAGGTGTCTGTAATTGAGTTTATGGATGGCATTATCCCAACAATGGACAAAGCACTTGGCCGCGAGCTGCAAAAGGTGCTTAAAAAACTGGGCATGGACTTTTACCTTAACCACAAGGTAACAGGTGCTACCGTTAAAGGCAAAGAAGTGACTGTTACGTTTGATAACGCCAAAGGTGAAAAACAAGAGCTTAGGGGCGACTACTGCATGGTAGCCGTTGGTCGTGTGGCTTACACTGATAGTTTAGGCTTAGATAAAATTGGCATCACCGTTGAAGAACGTGGCCGTAAGATACCGGTTAACGAGCATCTGGAAACCAGTGTTAAAGGTGTTTACGCCATTGGTGATGTTATTAAAGGCGCTATGCTTGCTCACAAGGCGGAAGATGAAGGTACTTTTGTTGCCGAGATTATAGCCGGACAAAAACCACACATCAATTATAACCTTATACCGGGTGTAGTTTACACCTGGCCGGAGGTTGCTGCGGTGGGCTTCACCGAAGAGCAATTGAAAGAAGCGGGTACAAAATATAAAGTAGGCTCATTCCCATTCAAAGCCAGTGGCCGTGCGCGTGCAAGCGGCGACCTTGACGGTTTTGTAAAAGTATTGGCTGATGCTACTACCGATGAGATCTTAGGTGTACACATGATTGGTCCCCGTGCTGCGGATATGATCGCCGAAGCGGTTATTGCTATGGAGTTCCGCGCCTCTGCAGAGGACGTGACCCGTGCAAGCCATGCCCACCCAACTTATACCGAAGCCATGCGCGAAGCTTGCTTAGCAGCCACAGAAAATCGCGCTATACATATTTAGTATTGTTGGAAGGTTTTAATGTTGAAAGGTTGTAATGTTAAAATGCTTTGAGCAAATTCAATAGATTTGAAGATCTCGATATCTGGAAGATAGCCGTTTCTATTGCTGTTGATGTTTATTTGCTCTGCGATACCGAACCATTAAAGTCAGACTGGAGCATGAAAGACCAGATGAGACGAGCTGCTTGCTCGATGTCTGATACCATTGCTGAAGGTTTTGAATACAACAACAATCCGGACTTCATACGATATTTGGCTTACGCCAAAGGTTCGTCAGGGGAGTTTAGAAATAAGTTAGTTATCCTCAACAAAGCAGGAAAACTTGATGACCAAATATACCAAGAACTCTATGCCAAAAGCATAGAGTTCTCTTCTAAAACAAAATCTTTGATAGATTACTTAAAGAAGTTTGAAGGTGATAAAAAGAAGAAATAACTGAACAAGTTAACATTCCAACTTTTCAACCTTACAACATTCCAACAAAATTATCCTATTCTGTCTTAATGCTTTTTATCGGATTTGCCAACGCTGCTTTTGCAGCCTGGTAACTCACGGTTATCACTGCTATAATAACAGCTGCCAATCCGGAATATAGGAAGATTGTCCAGCTGATCTGAATGCGGTAATTAAAATCCTGCAGCCATTTGTTCATAAACCACCAGCCGATTGGCGCGGCAATAATCACGGATACCAACACAAGTGCCACAAAATCACGCGTTAGCAACTGCATCAAGTTGGCTACTCCTGCGCCCAATACTTTACGGATGCCTATTTCTTTGGCCCGGCTTTCGGCCATGTAGGCGGCAAGGCCAAACAAACCCAAGCACGATATGATGATGGTTAAGCAGGAGAATGTGAAGGCAATTTTACCGGTGCGTTCTTCGCTCTTAAATTTTTCAGCATAGGCCTGGTCTACAAAATGATACTGGAACGGATATGCCGGATTGTACTTTTTAAATATCGCTTCCGCTTGTTTAAGGCTCGCCGATACCGGCTTATGCGGATTGAGCCTAAAGGTTAAAGAGTTTGACCAGTTTTTTGTACCAAAAACCAGCATAGGGTTAATGGCTTGTGATGGGGAGCCGATAATGAAATCTTTCACTACGCCCACAATGGTTAATTTGTTTGTACCGCTTAATATAGTTTGCCCTATCGGGTCTTTTAAGCCCATTACCTTTAAGGCCGCTTCGTTCATCATTACCGCGCTTGAATCTGATGGATATTTATTAAAGTCGATATCGCGCCCGGCAACCAGTTTAAAGCCAAAAGTTTTAACAAAGTCACCTGTGGTGCCAAACCTGCTAAAGCTCAGGTTTTTGTGACCGGGGTCCATGTCGCCCCAATTAAATCCCGAGCCCGAACTGGCATCAAGCGTTACCGGCATACTTGTTTTGCTTACGGCTACAGCAGTGCCACTATTGATCAGGTCGTTTTTTAAAGCTTCAAAATTCTTATTTATCGTTCCGTTTATCGGATGCTCTATCAGGTTGTTTCGCACATAGCCCGTATTTCTACTTTGAACATAATTGATTTGCTGATAAATGATAACAGTTGCGATAATTAAGACAATAGCCACCGTGAATTGTGTAACCACTAAAAACTTACGCGGATTAATGACTTGTGTCTGGGTTTTAAACAACCCCTTAAGCACTTTAACCGGCCTGAAAGACGATAAGTAAAAGGCCGGATAACTGCCCGCAAGTAAACCGGTTAATAATATAAACGCTAAGCCCGCCAGCCACAAATATGGGTCGCTATAATTAATAAAGATCTTGGTACCTGTTAATTCCTGAAAGTAAGGTAATGCCAATTGCACTAAAGAAATTCCTATCAGTCCGGCAATGGCCGTAACCAATATGGATTCTGTTAAGAACTGTTTGATGATTGATAACCTGCCCGCACCGATCACCTTGCGTACGCCCACTTCTTTACCACGCTTTTCGCTTTGGGCTGTGGTAAGGTTCATGAAATTGATGCAGGCGATCAATAATATCAATACAGCTATGCCTAATAATAGCCGCACGGTTTCGATAGCCCCGCCAACAGCGACACCATTTTCAAACCTTGAGTTAAGGTGCCATTTTTTGGATGGGTGTAAGAATATGCCGAATTTAAGATTGGGATCATGCTGGGTAAGCATGCCGTTTATCTTTTTATCAAAAGCTTCTACATTGGTCCCCGGCTGCAGTTGTACATAGGTGTTAAAGCTGGCGTTACCCCAGTTGTTGGATTCCGAAGTACCTATTAACGGAATAACAGATACCAGGTAATCAAACTGGAACTGTGTATTTGCCGGGGGATCTTTAACTACGCCCGTTACCTTGTAATTGTCTTTATCGTTTATCCGCAGCATTTTATCTGTAGGGTCTTCATCGCCAAATATTCGCTTAGCCAGGCTTGAAGTTAAAACAATGCTTTTCTGATCATTAAGGGCCTGCTTGCTCCCGTATACCATCGGGAAACTGAACATGCTTAAAAACTCCGGATCAACATCAAGGCCTGTGGCTACAATGCTTTTATCCTTGTAATTAAACAAGCGGTCGTTCGGCCAGTAAACCCTTGCCGCAGCTTTTACTTCCGGGTATTTCTGTTTAAGCTCGGTTGCTATGGGAGCCGAGGTGATATCCCAGGTGTAAATGTTACCGCTTGCATCTTTGTATGAACGGTTCCAAATCTTGTACAGATTATCTGCATTTTTATGGAAACGGTCAAAACTCAACTCATTTTGTACCCAGGTGAATATCAAAATGGCGCCGCACATACCGGTAGCAAGGCCAACAATGTTGATAAAGGAAAATACCTTGTTTTTCCATAAATTGCGCCAGGCAATCTTAAAATAGTTTTTGAGCATAGCTGTAAGCGATATTGTTTAATATATGATAAAGCTTGTGCCAATATATTAATTGTCTGTTTATCAATTATTTTAATATATAAAATTAGCACTTGATTGTTCGGAATCGGACAGCTCATGTTCGGGTGTATTACATTATTATAGCTTCCTGTTTTTCTATAACTTTATATCAGATATAATTATCTTTCATGAAAAAGCTCAGCGCTATTATTCTGATGTTTATACTTAATAGGCCTTTAGCGGTTAATGCACAGATTTATGGCACCAAAAAAGCTCCCCTGGATTCTGCGCCCGATATTGAGTTACTTGATATAAACGGTAAGGTGGTAAAACTTAAAGAACTGGCTAAAGGTAAAGTGCTGTTTATAGACAATTGGTTCATCCCTTGCCCTCCATGTTTTATAGAAATGAAAATGCTGCATGATCTTTACGCTAAATACAAGGGCAACAAGAATTTTTGCTTTATTACTATCAGCCGTACAGACAGGGATATTGTAAAGAGGTTTATTGCTAAAGACCCATTGCTAAAAAAGTATACCGACCAATATGAGTATTTTAGTACGCTTGACCACTTTAGTTTGCCGGTGTATTTTTCACCCGGTTGTAACGCTAAAGTTCAAATAGAAGGTGAAGCCGTGCATTGGACAGAAACTAACGACCCTGCAAAATGTGCTGATAATATATTTGGTTTCAGTGGCTATCCTACTGTTGTTGTTTTTAATAAACAAGGCAAACTTATATTCAACAAAACAGGTTATGATGGTAATAATTATGCAGCCATGGCCGAAATTGAAAACGTTTTAAGGCCAGCATTGGCTAAAAATTAAATGGTATTACTTAACATCGGTATCTTATTATTAACCATAGCCGTAATGGAATTATTATCATGGGCTATGCACAAATACCTGTTCCATGGGCCGCTTTGGTTTATCCATAAAACGCATCACCAGCAGCGCCACGGTTGGTTTGAATTGAACGACCTTTTCAGCATTGGCTTTGCGGCACTGGCCTTATGGCTGATGTGGGCCGGGCATATCAGTTTAGATTACCGCTTTTGGATAGGAGTAGGTATCAGTGCCTACGGCATCATTTATTTCATTTTTCACGATTGGTTTATCCACAACCGTTTTAAAGCTTTTAAAAGCAATAACCGCTACCTGTTAGGCATCCGCAGAGCACATAAGATACACCATAAATCAACAGAGAAAAACCCTTCGGAAGAGTTTGGGTTGCTGGTCGCGAGTAGGAAGTGGTTTAAGTAATTGTGAAGTAAGCATTACTTAGTATAGTGCAAAAATTCTTTGTTTATAAACTTATTAGCATAGTATTCTCCAGGCCTAATATGTTTATTTTCCTCAAAATTAATAAATGGTTTAGCGCAATGTGGGCAATTAAGGGAGTTATAATACCTATAACCTTCATTTGAAAAACCGGACAATTTAGCTTCCACCTCTTGTAAAGATTGTTCATCAATCAACTCTTGTAATTGAACAGGTATGTTTTCTATTTCGCCGTATTTGACTAATAGGGTACGTTGACTATTTGATGAGTAGAAATATTGTACCTCTGAAAATCCGGAATGAATGTGTTGTAGAGTAAAACTCTTTTTACAGAAATCGCAAATGCAGATATTTCTAACACCCCCCGGTGTTATGGTACCGGGATAATGTAATCCTCTTTCAAACAAGCCTTTGCCAATAAGTTGCTTGTTTTGATATTCTGAAGATTTAAGAAAAAAAGGTTGAAATCTTACCGCTTCATAGTTTTCATCAGTCCAATCTAAATGGGAATCATTTCTATTTGATATAATTCCATCAATCATAACTGCATCATTTTCCTGGACTGAAATTGAAAAATGTAAAAACTGTCCTTTAAGGTCGTAGTTTGAAGATAAAGGTTCGATAACGTATGAGCGTATGATCTCCTTACCTTCAAAAACGTTGATAATTGGAATCGTCTCTTTCAGTTCAATGACTCCTTTTATATTTGCTGAACGTTTTGAAAATATATTTTTCTTATCGATAACGATATTATGATCAATAACCCTGATCCTGTTAAATGAAATCATTAAAGTATTTTAATAATAAGCAAGCCCGAATCTAATAAAACAACTTCTAATAATTTTCCCGAAATTCGCCCGCATGCTGCAAATACAGGAAAACGTATCCCTTAAAAACTTTAACACTTTTGGTATTGATGTAAACGCCCGCTACTTCGCGGAGATCAACCATGAGGCAGACCTGGTGGAGCTTTTTGCCGACCCACAATGGCACCAGGTGCAGCGCCTGGTATTAGGCGGCGGCAGCAATATGCTTTTGGTGAAGGATTTCGACGGGTTGGTTATCCGCCTGAACATCCGCGGTATTGAACATCGCATCAGCCATGATGATGTACATGTTGAGGCAGGTGCCGGCGAGGTTTGGAACGACTTGGTCAATTACTGTGTAGCACGCGATTTCGCCGGTATGGAAAACCTGAGCCTTATACCCGGATCGGTAGGTGCATCACCTGTACAAAATATCGGTGCTTACGGTGTGGACCTAAAAGATGTGTTTGAAAGCTGCCATGCTTTTGAAATAGCTACCGGGCAATTCCATACGTTTACCAAAGATGATTGTAAATTTGGCTATCGCGAAAGCGTGTTTAAGGCGGAACTTGCCGGGCAGTTTATCATCACCCTGGTAAAGTTTAAATTATCACTCACCCCTCACCTAAATTTAAAATATGGTGCCATTGAGCAGGAACTGGCTAACCGGAATATAGAAAAGCCGACTATTAAAGATGTATCGCAAGTGGTATCGCACATACGCGTATCTAAACTGCCGGATCCATCTATCATAGGAAATGCAGGCAGTTTCTTTAAAAATCCGGTGATATCCCAACAAGAATTTGAGGCCATACAACAAAAACATCCTGACGTGGTAAACTACCCGGCAGGAGACGGTATGGTAAAATTGGCCGCAGGGTGGTTAATTGAGCAATGCGGCTGGAAAGGAAAACAGGTAGGGCATACCGGTACCTGGAAGAACCAGGCTTTGGTATTGGTGAACCACGGTGGCGCTACAGGTGAAGAGATCTACAACTTTTCGTCGCAAATTATAGACAGTGTGTATGATAAATTTGGCGTTTCACTACAACGTGAAGTAAATATCATACGATGATTAGGTAGTGTATTCTATTCTGTGCAGTTAGCAGCGGTTTACAAAAACTTAATATCAGCGTCTCTTTCCTATGTGCCTAACTGGAAATCTCAACTAAGCAATAATTGTCAGAATAGTGTAAGTTCCTTTTAAACAGTGTTTTAATCTATGTGACTGAGTCAGTTTGCAGTTTACCTAAGCTTAATAATAAGCCGTATATAGCTAAGTAATTTCATCAACTTTTCATTCATGGTATCGTGTTTGTATAAATAGTAATACAAAACATTAACAGAATGACAAAGATTGAGTTTAACACCCTGGTATTACGTCAAGCAAGTTCATTAAGGTCATATGCCTTACACTTTACTCATGACGCCGACGATGCAAACGACCTTGTTCAGGATACAATGTTGAAAGCCATTACTTACTATAATAAATTTAAGGAAGGCACTAATTTGAAAGGTTGGTTGTATACCATCATGAAAAACACTTTTATCAACAACTATCGCCGTTTTGTTAAGATGAGCACTTTTGTAACCAAAAGCGATGAAATATCTTCACCAAACCTGGTATTTAGTTCAACAAAGAACCAAGGCGAGGCAAAATTTGTGATGGATGATATCAAACGCGCTTTAGACCGTTTACCATCAGATTATTATGTACCTTTCACTATGTATTTTGAAGGACATAAGTATCACGAGATCGCCGATCATTTGGATATCCCTATCGGTACCGTTAAAACCCGTATTCACGTAGCTCGTAAATTGCTTAAAAAGAATTTAAAAGCCTACGATAACGGTGTAGCCAAACCAGTTTACGCGGAGAATGAATAATTAGATACTAAACTCAATATATATATATATAGAAAGAGGCCCGTTGCAAAACGGGCCTCTTTTGTTTATTATTAACCTAATTTCCCTACAGCCACAAACTTTTCGAAAACGACGGCAGTATGTGGCGCGTCAGCCAGTTCTTCGGTAAGGTCCTGGCCTGCCCAGTGTTCGTAATGTTTGCCATTACGCCACAACCGGCTTTCGGTAACATCATAGATGATGCCCTTGTAGGCCACCCATATCTGTGGTTTGTCCTGCCCGTTACGCAGTGCCAGTTGTGATCGTGTAAAAACAGGCAGATCGGTCATGCGGCTAATGGCTTACGATTTTTATAATAATCATAAAACGCGATATTCATCATCAACAGGGCCATGCTATAGAAATGATCTTCAAAAGGTATGGTAGTTACCCTGATAGCCATATTTTGCGCGTTGTTATACAACACCACCGGTATGGAGGTGAGCAAACCATTTACAATATAGAATGGCAATAAAGAAACTATAAAAGCCATGTAAAATTTGGGCAGCCATTCTTTTTTAAAAGTAAACAACAAAACCAGTGGGAGTAACGCAAAGGTTACCGCTGTGTATAATCTGTCATGATAGATAGCAAGCAATACCAAAGATACAACCATCAGTATAACAGAAATACCTTTAGCTATATTTCGCGGCAGTTGCCATTTTACATAGTAATTTAAGCAAGCGTAAATAAATATACAGGCGAAGGGCACGGTCAGGAAGAAAAGTATTTCCTCCAACGGCAAGCCAAAAAAGCGTAAGCCTATGATGTATTGATCATTAAAAGACCATACGCCATAAATAGTAAACAGTACATCCCAAAACAAAAAGATGATGCCGGTAATGGCCATGCCCGGCCAAATAAACTTCCACGTTTTGGCAAAGGCCACCCTTTTATCAAAAGATAGTACAACAGGGAAAAAGATAGTGAGTATATTAATGATCAGGTAGGTGTACTGCTTCACTACAATGCGGCTAAGTGTTCTTTAAGGTTTTCATTCTCCGTAGGCGTGCAGCGCTTAGATTCCAGCAGGAAAGTAATAATGGTTTTCACTAAGGCTTTATCTGCCGATGAGTAGTATTTCCGATCTATCTGTTTGATCATTTCTTCTCTGTCGGCAATTAGGTTTTTATTGATGCCTAAAAATTTAGGGACATTATGCTCGATAGAAAAGCGCATAAAACGTATCTCAATATTATGCGGATCGGCGCTTACCGCGCCTTTAAATGTTTTTTCGCTATCGTTCAAATACTTGATCTTGTAATAAGGGTTCCAGGCGTGTTTAGCCTTTAATGCTTCAAGCGTGCCCATGTAAGCAGTAAGCAATGCCGACCGGTCTTTTATTCCTGATAAATGTGAGTATAAAGAATCAGTAGTTTTTTTACTCTCGAGGGCAGTTACCAACAATTTACGAATGCGGTGCAGGTTAGGTTCGTTAGTGTCATCAGCTTTAAATGCCGATGTGGTAAAAAGCAAAGCTATTAAAGCCATTAATGCGGTAAACCATAATTTCCGGTGTGTATTTAAAACTACAGTCATGGTGTGTTAAATATAATTGAGTTTACGGTGTACCACTGCTTTCATGTACAAACCCAGTTTCTGCGTGTCAGAAACCCGTATACGTTTATCAACTATGGTACTTGCCGGGGTAGCTCTTATTTTTTTAAACAGCTGCAGGTAATACACATAAGCAATGTATACGCCCAGGCGGCTTCCTTTGGGGAGCAGTTTAATACCTTGCAGCGCATCATCGAAATCTTTTTTAATATCAATCTCTATCTGCTTTTTATCATCTTCAGTAAAATTATTAAAATCTACCTCAGGAAAATAAGTGCGCCCCCGATCTTCATAGTCAGACTTAATATCCCGTAAAAAGTTTATTTTCTGGAATGCCGAGCCCAGGCTGCGTGCCTTAGGCACCAGCCGGTCGTATAAATTGGTGTTATTTTCACAGAATATCCGCAGGCACATCAAACCTACTACCTCTGCCGAGCCGTAGATATAGGTTTTGTAGCCATCGTCATTATATTGGGTCTTGTCCAGGTCCATTCTCATGGAATGTAAAAAGGCCTCTATCAGTTCACGGTCAACTCCATACTGGTTAACTACCTGTTGAAATGACTGCAGTACCGGATTGGTACTAATACCGCGTTCAATAGCTTTAAAGGTTTCCTCCTGAAACTCATCTATCAGTTCACGCTGGTTGTGGCCATAAAAGGTGTCCACAATTTCATCGGCATAACGTACAAAACCGTATATGGCGTAAACAGGGTAACGAAAACGCTTATCAAAAGCTTTTATACCTGCACTAAACGATGTACTATACTTGTTAGTTATAACTTTGCTGCATTCGAAACAGGTTGCGTCAAATAGGTTCATCAACCAAATGTACAAAATGGAAACTGTATTGTTTTTTAACGACTTAAAAGGAATTGTTTAAATTGAGCGCAAAATGGATAAAAAAGAGCGTATCGTTGTAATAGGCGCAGGCTTTGCCGGTTTGGCAACGGCATGTGTATTGGCGAAAGAAGGTTATCAGGTAACTATACTGGAAAAGAACGATCAGCCAGGGGGACGGGCACGTATCTGGGAAAAAGATGGTTTTACTTTTGATATGGGACCAAGCTGGTACTGGATGCCCGATGTTTTTGACAATTTTTACGCATTATTTGGCAAGCAAGCAAGTGATTTTTACAGATTAAAGCGGCTGGACCCCGGGTACCGTATTTATTATGGAAAGGATGACATGCTGGATGTGCCGGCCGATATGCAGCAACTTGAAAAACTGTTTGAGTCAATTGAGCCGGGCAGCAGTAAGGGCTTACAAGAATTTTTAGCGCAAGCCGAGTATAAATATAAGGTGAGTATGAGCGACTATGTGTTCCGCCCGTCGCATTCCATTACCGAATTTATAGATTTTCAAATGATACGTAAAAGCCTAAGCATGCAATTGCTAACCAGCATGAGTAGCCACGTACGCAAATACTTTAAAAGCCCAAGGCTGATAAAGATGCTGGAATTCCCAGTATTGTTCCTGGGCGCTACGCCTAAAGATACCCCGGCCATGTACAGCATGATGAACTATGCCGACCTGGCCCTCGGTACATGGTACCCAATGGGCGGCATGAATGAGATTGTTAAAGCAATGGTAAGCATTGCTGAAAGCCAGGGTGTAGAAATTAAGCTGAATACCAAAGTAACCCGGCTGGAGGTGGCTAACGGAAAAGTAAGCAGTATACAAACCAGCAATGGCACATACGAGGCTGATATGGTAATTTCTGGAGCTGATTATGAGCATACCGACCAGCATTTGTTGCCTAAGTCTGCACGTAATTATTCTGAAAAATATTGGGATACCCGTACCATGTCGCCATCAAGTTTGTTATTTTATATTGGCACTAATAAAAGAGTAGACGGTATACAACACCATAATCTGTTTTTTGACGAGGATTTTGACCGCCATGCAACTGAGATATATAAACAGCCACAATGGCCAGGCGCGCCATTGTTTTATGTTTCCTGCTCCTCTAAAACCGACCCGGGCTGCGCGCCCGAAGGCGGCGAAAATCTCTTTTTCCTGATGCCTATAGCTCCTGACCTGAAAGACGATGAGGCTATTCGGGAGAAATATTTTGATTTGTTAATAGATAGGTTTGAGCGCATCACCGGCCAAAGCATAAGAAATAGTATTGTTGTAAAACGCAGTTATGCGCTTGATGACTTTAAGGCCGATTACCACTCATTTAAAGGTAATGCCTACGGTTTAGCGAACACTTTGGCACAAACCGCCTTTTTTAAACCGGCCATGAAAGCAAAGCACGTGAAAAACCTGCTGCATACCGGCCAGCTAACAGTTCCCGGCCCGGGTGTGCCGCCCGCGTTGATCTCGGGGCAGATAGCGGCTAAGGAGGCGATGAAGATATTAGAAAAAAGCCGCTCAATAAATTGAACGGCTTTTTATAGCTTATTTTAATTCTATCAATTGGCTATCAGACCAGATACTCAAACAGTGTAGCATCTTTGTTGATCTCTATTACATCGAAACGGTTTTCCTGCATACGTTGCAGCAGAGCAGGGTAGTCGCCGGCATTTTTTAGTTCGATACCTACCAGGGCCGGGCCGTTCTCTTTTGATGTTTTTTTGATGAACTCGAAACGGGTAATATCATCGCCGGGGCCTAACACTTCGGTCACAAACAATTTTAAAGCACCGGGGCGCTGTGGGAAACGAACGATGAAGTAGTGTTTAAGGCCTTCGTACAACAATGATTTTTCCTTGATCTCGGCCATACGGTCAATATCATTATTGCCACCGCTAATAATGCAAACTACGTTCTTGCCTTTTATTTGGTCTTTAACCGCGTCAAGCGCTGTTACAGAAAGGGCACCGGCGGGTTCAACCACAATGGCATCTTCATTATAAAGCCTTAAAATGGTTGTACAAACCTTACCCTCAGGCACGGTAAGCATATCATCCAGTATCTCCCGGCAGATAGTAAAGGTTTTTTCGCCCACGCGTTTAACAGCCGCGCCATCAACAAACCTGTCTATATCGCCAAGGGTAGTATTCTCCCCGTTTTGGATAGAGGTAAGCATAGATGGTGCACCTTCCGGCTCAACACCAATCAATTTGATACCAGGTACGGTTTGCTTCAGGTAAGTACCCATTCCTGCAGCTAAACCACCACCGCCAATAGGCATAATGGCTACTTCGGGGGTTGGCAGGTCCTGCAATATTTCGATACCTACAGTACCTTGGCCTTCTATGGTGCGGTAATCATCAAACGGAGGGATGAAGGTCATGCCATGCTCGGCGGTGTATGCTAAAGCCTCACGCAGGCAATCGTCAAAAGTATCACCGGTTAAAACCAGTTCTACGTTGCCATTACCAAACATCTCGGTTTGGTTAACCTTTTGTTTAGGGGTAATCTCCGGCATAAAAATTACGCCTTTAATGCCCATTTTTTTGCAGGAGTAAGCCACACCCTGTGCATGGTTGCCCGCGCTGGCGCAAACCACGCCACGGCTCAATTCATCTGCAGTGAGCTGACTTATCATGTTGTATGCGCCTCTTAACTTGTACGAGCGCACCAATTGCATGTCTTCGCGCTTTAAGTATATATTGCATTCGTATTTTTCAGATAGGCGCTGGTTGTACTCCAATGGCGTACGTTTTACCACATCTTTCAGCCTTGCGTAGGCCGCGTCAAAATCCAGGTGCACTGCTGTATCTGTATCCATTACTTAGTTCTTTACCAGCCTGGCTGCCATTAAGCCTTGCAGGTCTTCATCATTTATGTCCAGTTTACTATCAGCAAGTGTTAAAAAACGCTGGTAAACTTCGTAAAGTTCGTCTTTATCTAATTTATGGCCTAATCTTTCCAGGTGGAATTTTAGGGCATGGCGGCCGCTGCGAGCCGTAAGCACAATACTTGCGCTTGGGAAACCAACGTCCTCAGGCTTAATGATCTCGTAGTTTTCGCGGTTTTTCAAAAATCCGTCCTGGTGAATGCCTGAGCTGTGTGCGAAAGCGTTTGCGCCTACAATAGCCTTGTTAGGCTGTACCGGCATACGCATCTGGCTGCTTACCATACGGCTCATTTCATAGAAGTTTTTGGCGTTGATATTAGTATACAAGCCCATTGAGGCATGGGTTTTTAAAACCATTACCACCTCTTCAATGGAGGTATTACCTGCACGTTCGCCAATGCCGTTAATGGTGCCTTCAATCTGGCGGGCACCGTTCTGTAAACCGGCTATAGAGTTAGCGGTAGCCAAACCCAAATCGTTATGGCAATGAACAGATATGATGGCTTTATCAATGTTCTTCACATTCTCTTTAAGGAACTTGATCTTAGCGCCATACTGGTCGGGCAGGCAATAGCCATTGGTATCGGGGATGTTTACCACTGTAGCACCCGCGGCTATAACAGCCTCAACCATTTGCGCCAGGAAAACCACATCCGCACGGCCTGCATCTTCGGCGTAAAACTCAATATCTTCTACTGCCTTTTTGGCGTATTTAACGGCTTCAACCGCACGCTCCAGGATATCCTCGCGGGTGCTGTTGAATTTATGTTTAATGTGCTGGTCTGATGAGCCAATCCCGGTATGGATACGCGGATGTTTGGCGTATTTAAGAGCTTCTATAGCGGCATCAATATCACCTTTGTTGGCACGGGTTAGCGCACAAACAGTAGGGGCGGATACCGCTTTAGAGATCTCTACAACACTCTGGAAATCGCCCGGACTTGACACCGGGAAACCTGCCTCAATAATATCCACGCCAAGCGTTTCCAGCTCGCGGGCTATTTCTATCTTTTCCGGGGTTGTTAACTGGCAACCCGGTACCTGCTCGCCATCGCGAAGCGTGGTGTCAAAAACGTAAACGCGGTTTGGATCGTGTAACATATTTTTCCTTTTAGTAATTAGTAGTTAGTATCAAGTATCAAGACTCGATGTATTCTATTTTAATAAAGCTAAGTTTAGCATCAGATGCAAGATGTATTTTGTCTTGCTACTTGATACTATATACTTGCTATTCTTTAACAGCTGTAAATCTTAATCGCACGTAATCTGCGTACCATTGGCCGTTCTCATTGTAATGCGGCTCAAGTAGTTCCGTAACTTCCGTAAGCATTTGCTGCTTTTCTTCTTCGGGAATGCCAACCAGGTACAAAGGCGCAAACATGGTTATCCACTTAGCTACTCCCTGGTCGCCATCCTGCAGTGGTGTTTTACGATCAAAATGCGCCGCAAACGTAACCCTGAAACCTTGTGCCTCCAACCTGCTGGTATATTCACTTAACGATGGGAAATACCAGACCTCGGTCTTTGCCTGCTTATGATAGCCATGGTTAACGAGCACTTGTTTGGTAGCTGCTATCAGTTTAGCTACGTTGCCTTTGCCGCCCATTTCGGCTACAAAGCGGCCGCCGGGCTTAAGTGAATCATAAACGCTTTTGATCACAGCATCCGCATTGCGGATCCAGTGAAGCGTAGCGTTTGAAAACACAGCATCAAACTTTTCATCGAAATGAAAATCGGCCCCATCAGCCACAAAGAAATCTACATTACCATAGGTTTCACGTGCTTTCTTCACCATCTCGGGCGATGAATCAATACCGGTTGCTACCGCGCCCAATTTTTGTATCTCATTGGTTAAATGTCCGGTGCCACAACCCAGGTCAAGGATATGCTCGCCGGGTTTAACGTTAAGCATTTCCAAAACACTCTCGCCGTATTGAAATACGAAAGCATGTTTGTTATCATATAATTCAGCGTTCCACTTCATAAACTTCGTTTAGTCCATGGTCCATGGTCTATAGTCCATGGACTCTTTTACAAATACTCCAGCACTTTTTGCCCCATGGCTTTGGTGCCTAATATTTTTGCTTTATCGGTATGGGCATCGGCGATGTCGCCGGTGCGGTAACCATCTTTTAATGTTTTGTCGATAGCGTCGGTTATCTTTTTGGCTTCTTCTTTAAGGCCGAAGCTGATTTCCAGCATCAGGGCTACCGATAGGATAGAGGCAAGCGGGTTAGCCTTGTCCTGACCGGCAATATCATGCGCTGAACCATGAATAGGCTCAAAGAAGCCAGTGCCATCACCAACCGAAGCTGATGCCAGCATACCCATAGAACCTGCTATCTGCGATGCCTCATCAGTTAGGATATCACCAAAAAGATTGGCGGTTAATACCACATCAAACTTCTTAGGGTTTTTAACCAGTTGCATTGCCGCGTTATCGATGAACATGTGCTCGGTTTCCACATCAGGATATTGTTTGGCAATTTCCTGTACTACCTCGCGCCACAGGCGTGATGCTTCCAAAACGTTAGCTTTATCAACAGAACATAAACGTTTGCCGCGCACACGTGCTGCTTCATATGCTTTGATGGCGATACGCTCAACTTCGTAGCGTGAATAGATCATAAGGTCAGAAGCTGTATTGCGGTCTTCGCTGCGTTTTTTCTCGCCGAAGTAAACGTCACCCGTTAGTTCGCGGAAGAAAAGAATGTCAGTACCGCGCAGTATCTCCGGTTTCAGGCTTGATGCATCTAAAAGTTCATCAAACAGCATAATAGGGCGGAGGTTGGCATACAAGCCCAATTCCTTACGTATCTTTAATAAACCCTGCTCCGGACGAACCTTCGCCGATGGATCATTATCATATTTGATATGGCCGATAGCGCCGAACAAGATGGCATCACTTGCCTTTGCTTTTTCAAGCGTTTCATCAGGCAGCGGGCTACCGGTAGCCTCAATACCTGCGTGGCCCATCAGCGCCTCGTCAAACGTAAACTCGTGGCCATAGTCGTGGCCAATTTTTTCTAAAACCGCTTTACCCCAAGTCGTTACCTCGGAGCCAATACCATCGCCCGGTATTACTAATATGTGTTTTTTAATTCCCATTACTAATTATTCGTTCCCCGCACTTCTTTAAGTTTCATTACCATTTGTTGTGCGTGAGTTGATATCCAATTGTTGTAATCTTCGATTGCTTTAAGGCGGTCATCGTTGCTGATGTAGCCTTCATTAACTATCTGGTCCATTTGCGCAACAGACGACCAAATGCCTGCCTTGTGCTCAAAATTGGCATCGCCTTTTTTATAAACCTCGTTTGCGTCAAGTACCTCAATATCCTGTAAGCCTGCTTGCTTAAAAAGTTCCTGTAAGCTATCAGCCATTCTATTATCCATGCCGGCGTCAGAGCGCCATCTAAGGAAGGTGGCATAAAACTTCCGCATACTTACAGGCGGTTCCGGCTGCCATTCCAGTACCTCGTGATTATAATCGAGGATGGATAGTGTTCCACCTGGTTGCAACAAGCTCTTCAGCTTGTTTACTGCACGTTGCGGATCGCTTAACCATTGAAAAGTACGCGCACTTACAATAAGGTCGAATTTCTCTTCCGGCTCGTAAGTGTACAGGTCAGCGTGATGCAATTCGAGATTTTCTGTGTCAGCGTAAGTTTTCCTACCGCTTTCAATAAAGTATTCGGTATTATCAATGCCAATAACCTTACCCGTTGGCCCAATAAGCCTTGCAATATCTTTTGATATTGCACCCGTACCGCAACCCACATCCAACACGCGTAGCCCCTGTTTTAGCAGCGGCTGCAAAGTGGCGTAATCAGCCGCTAAACTGCGCTCATCGAACAGTTTTGCAGTACCTTTGCCTTCGCGTTGTATCTCTTTTGGGTTAGTTGTCATTGGTTCATTGAGTCATTGCCTTTTAGCTTTAACCTATCGCCTTTTACCTTACATCTTCAAACTCTTCTATTTTATTTTTTTGGCTCAGGATGTAATCGATATCATCATAGCCGTTTATCATACAGGCTTTTTTGTAAGGGTTAACCTCGAAGGTTTCCTGCTCGCCGGTGGCAGAGATCTTGATATACTGATTTTCAAGATCGATCTCCACTTCAGCGGTGTGATCTGCAGCTACTGCATCAAAGATCTTTTGTAGGAAGTCGTCGCTTACTTGTACCGGAAGCAAGCCGTTGTTAAGAGCGTTGCCTTTAAAAATATCAGCAAAGAAGCTGCTTACTACGGCGTCAAAGCCATAATCTGCAATAGCCCAGGCAGCATGCTCACGACTGCTACCACAACCGAAGTTTTTGCCGGCTACCAATACCTTACCACTGTAAGTGGGGTTGTTCAGCACGAAGTCAGGTTTTGGGTGGTCGTTCTCATCGAAGCGCCAGTCGCGGAATAGGTTATTACCGAAGCCTTCTCGGGTAGTGGCCTTTAAAAAACGGGCCGGGATGATCTGGTCTGTATCGATGTTCTCGATAGCCAGCGGCACCACGGGTGTTTGTATGTGTTTGAATATTTTAGTCGCCATTGTTGTTTTTCGTTTGTGTCATTGCGAGCGATAGCGTGGCAATCTTAGCATATCCAATAGGATTGTCCTTTGAGATTGCTTCGTGCCTCGCAATGACACGTGGTTTATACCAACTCCTCCTCTTTCAAAAACTCCCTTATATCCGTCACTCTACCTGTAATGGCACTTGCCGCTGCGGTTAGCGGGCTGGCCAGGAAGGTGCGGCTATTAGGGCCTTGTCTGCCTTCAAAGTTTCTGTTTGAAGTAGATACACAGTATTTACCTGCTGGTATCTTATCCTCGTTCATACCCAAACAGGCACTGCATCCAGGTTCGCGCAGCGGGAAGCCTGCTTCGTTAAAGATCTTGTCCAAGCCTTCGCGGATGGCTTGCTCCTGTACTTGTTTTGAGCCGGGGACAACCCATACGGTAACGTTATCTGCCTTGTGTTTACCTTTTACAAATTCGGCAACCTGGCGCAGGTCTTCTATACGTGAATTGGTACAGCTGCCGATGAATACGTAATCGATAGGTTTGCCTAACAATTGCTCATCATCATGCAGCCCCATGTAATCCAAAGCTTTTTTGTATGATACCTGCTCTTTTACGTCAAAAGAAGCCGTTTCCGGCACGTGTTGGGTTACACCGATGCCCATACCAGGGTTAGTACCATAGGTGATCATCGGTTCGATATCTTCTGCGCGGAAGCTTAGCACGCTATCAAACTCGGCATCCGCATCAGAATACAGCGTTTGCCAGTAAGCAACTGCTTTATCCCACTCTTCGCCTTTTGGTGCAAATTCGCGACCTTTAACGTAGTTGATGGTGGTTTCGTCAGGAGCGATCAAGCCGCAACGGGCACCCATTTCGATGCTCATGTTGCAGATAGTCATGCGGCCTTCCATGCTTAGCGAACGGATGGTGTCGCCGGCGTACTCAACGGCATAGCCCGTACCGCCTGCGGCAGAAATTTGGGCAATGATGTAAAGGATGATATCCTTTGCACCAACACCTTTTTGCAGTTTACCGTTCACTTCAATTTTCATTCGCTTAGGGCGCGATTGCAGCAGGCATTGGGTGGCCAAAACCTGTTCAACCTGCGATGTGCCTATCCCAAACGCAATGGCACCAAAGGCACCGTGTGTAGAGGTATGGCTGTCGCCGCAAACGTAAGTGCCGCCGGGGCGGGTAATGCCCAGTTCAGGGCCTATAACATGGACGATACCCTGGTAAGGATGCCCCAGACCGTAAAGCTCGATGCCGAACTCTTTACAATTTTTGGTAAGCATATCTACCTGGTATCGGGAAAGTTCTTCTTTAATGGGGAGGTGCTGGTCCCAGGTGGGGACGTTGTGGTCGGCTGTGGCAACGGTTTGTTGCGGCCTAAAAACCGGTAACCCTCTCTTACGCAAACCATCAAATGCCTGCGGACTGGTTACCTCGTGAATAAAGTGCGTGTCGATGTACAAGATATCCGGGAAGCCTTCAGCGCTACTGACGACGTGCGCATCCCAGATCTTATCAAATAATGTTTGTCCCATGTTTTTTATTTTTATAAAAATATGTCATTGCGAGGAACGAAGCAATCTCAGAAAACAATCCTGTTGGATATGCCGAGATTGCCACGCTATCGCTCGCAATGACATGGTGGTTTGGCTTTTGATAATCGGCTTTAGCCTTTTACCTTTAAGCTTTAACCTTATTACGCTTCTACAGCCTGGTTCTCAGGGCGTAAGCTGCGTACGGTTTTACCCGCTTGCCACATTTCGCTTTCGCGTAATTCACGTAATTCTTCGTTCAATTTCTCGCGGTAATCAGGCTGGCTGTTTGAGTCGATAGAACGCTGAGATTCTTTACCGGTAGCTACGCTATCGTATAGTTTCTCAAAAACCGGTTTAGTAGCATCGCGGAACTCTTTCCACCAGTCTAACGCACCGCGTTGTGCAGTGGTAGAACAGTTTGCATACATCCAGTCCATACCATTCTCCGCTACTAATGGCATTAATGATTGGGTTAACTCTTCAACGGTTTCATTGAAAGCTTCAGAAGGTGAGTGGCCTTTGCTGCGTAATACATCGTACTGTGCTGCGAAGATACCCTGCACACAACCCATTAAAGTGCCACGCTCGCCGGTAAGGTCGCTGTATACTTCTTTTTTGAAATCGGTTTCGAAAAGGTAACCGCTGCCTACTGCAATACCTAATGCAATAACACGCTCCTGAGCTTTACCTGTAGCATCCTGGAAGATAGCGTAGCTTGAGTTTAAGCCACGGCCTTGCAGGAACATGCGGCGTAACGAGGTACCTGAACCTTTTGGCGCAACCAGAAATACATCCACATCAGCAGGAGGGATAATGCCGGTTTGCTCTTTAAAAGTGATACCGAAACCGTGAGAGAAATAAAGCGCTTTACCCGGGGTTAAGTGCTTTTTAACAGTTGGCCAAAGTTCAATCTGGGCAGCATCGCTAAGCAGGTAGCAAATGATGGTACCGCGCTCTAAAGCTTCTTCAATTTCAAAAAGGGTTTCGCCCGGCACAAAGCCATCGCTTACCGCTTTATCCCATGATTTTGAATCTTTACGCTGACCAACAATAACGTTAATACCGTTATCTTTTTGGTTTAGCGCCTGGCCAGGGCCTTGTACACCATAACCAATTACGGCTACGGTTTCATTTTTTAATACTTCCTGAGCTTTTGCTAAAGGAAACTCCTCGCGGGTTACTACATTCTCTTCAGTACCGCCGAAATTTAGTTTTGCCATTTTTTTGTTTTTACTTGATTACACCGATGTGGTTTAATGATTACACCGATGGTAGTTTTATAGTTCGTTTGTAATTAGTTACTTTTTATTCTACTCCCTCTTCAGGGGGCTGGGGGGCTTTACATCGTAAACACCTTTTGTCCCTGGTTGAGGTATTCGTTTTCTATCACCTCTTCGCCCGGTTCAAGGCGCTCAAATTCGCGCAGCTTGCTGTTGAAGCCTTCGCTGTCTTTAATGATGGCTACACGGGCACTGCGTACAAATTCGATCAGTCCGTAGGGCTGAAGGATCTTGATCAGGTTATCGGTTTCCTCACGGTGGCCGGTTGCCTCAAATACAGTATAATCTTTACGGATGGTTACCGCACGTGCGCCATTTTCGCGCAACAAACGCTCAACACTTACTTTCTCCGCGATGACATCTGTAGACACCTTGTAAAGCGCTAATTCCTGCCAAACTACATCGGCATTGGTATGATAGTACACTTTTAATACTTCTACTTGCTTCTCTATCTGGCGGGTGAGCTTGCGCACTACTTCTTCCGATTCAGTGATCACAATATTAAAACGGTGAATACTATCGATCTCTGATGGAGAAGTGTTTAAACTGTCGATATTTATTTTTCTGCGGGTAAATATAATAGCTATCCGGTTTAATAAACCTATCTGGTTTTCAGTATAAACCGTGATGTTAAATTCCTGCTTATCAGTTTCCTGGATTTCCATTGTCTTTAGTTTATGGATTACTTATTTTAACCTGATCTCTGCTACGCTGCAACCTTGCGGTACCATCGGGAAAACGTTGTTCTCTTTTGTGACAAATACTTCTAAAAGGAACGAGCCATCATGTGCCAGCATTTCTTTTAAGGAACCTTCCAGTTCGCTGCGGTCTGATATTGATTTACCGGCAATGCCATATCCTTTCGCAACGGTCACAAAATCGGGGCTTTGTATATCCACAAAAGAATAACGACGCTGGTTAAATAGCTCCTGCCACTGGCGCACCATACCCAGGAACCTATTGTTAAGGATAACGATCTTGACATTAACGCCCGTCTGCATAATGGTACCCAATTCCTGCAAAGTCATTTGGAAACCACCATCGCCAATAATAGCGATTACATCGCGCTGTTGCGCACCGAATTTGGCACCAATAGCGGCTGGAAGGGCAAATCCCATGGTACCTAAGCCACCGCTGGTAACATTACTGCGTGTTTTGTTGAATTTAGCGTAACGACAAGCTACCATTTGGTGCTGGCCTACGTCGGTAACGATAACTGCATCGCCGTTGGTCAATTCGTTAAGGTGTTTGATCACCTCACCCATGGTCATTTCTTCTGTTGATGGGTTCAGTTCTTCATGAATAACCTGTTCAACTTCCTTGCGGGTATATTCATTGAAGGTATTCAACCACTCTGTATACTGGCGTTGTTCAACCAGTTGAGTCAGCATAGGGATAGTTTCTTTACAATCTCCCCAAACCGGTACGGTTGATTTTACATTCTTGTCGATCTCGGCAGGATCAATATCCAGGTGAATTACCTTTGCCTGCTTAGCATACTTGTCTAAACGACCTGTTACACGGTCGTCAAAACGCATACCGATGGCGATGAGTACGTCACACTCGTTAGTTAACACGTTAGGGCCATAATTACCATGCATACCCAACATGCCCACATTCTGCGGATGATCTGTTGGGATAGCGCCTGCTCCAAGGATGGTCCATGCTGCCGGGATACCGCTCTTTTCAACAAAAGCTTTAAACTCTTTTTCGGCACTGCCTAATATCACACCTTGCCCCCAAATAATGAATGGTTTTTTGGCGTTATTGATCAGCTCTGCAGCTTGCTGTATGTATTGCGGCCTAACGATAGGTTTTGGCCTATAGCTGCGGATATGGTTGCAAGGGGTGTAGCCCTCAAACTGAAATTTCTGTATCTGTGCGTTCTTAGTAATATCTATCAGCACCGGGCCTGGGCGACCGCTGCGCGCAATGTAAAACGCTTTAGCAATCACTTCGGGGATTTCGGTGGCATCCGTAACCTGGTAGTTCCATTTGGTGATAGGGGTGGTGATATTGATCACATCCGTTTCCTGGAAGGCATCGGTACCTAAAAGGTGCGCAAATACCTGCCCGGTGATGCAAACCAATGGCGTGCTATCTATCTGTGCATCGGCAAGGCCGGTAACCAGGTTAGTTGCGCCGGGGCCACTGGTGGCAAACACAACGCCCACTTTGCCGGAGGTACGTGCGTAGCCCTGGCCGGCATGGATGCCGCCCTGCTCATGGCGGACCAGGATGTGGTTCAGTTTTTCGCTGTAGTCGTAAAGTGCATCATAAATGGGCATAATTGCACCACCCGGATAACCAAAAATGGTATCCACACCTTCAACTATCAGTGCCTCTAATAAAGCCTCAGAACCTGATAATTCCTTTGAAACAGGCTGCGTTGCTGCAGCGGTTTCGCCGATCTCCTGTGTGATTGTTTGTGTTTCCATTTGTGAACTTAGATTACACCGATGCTTTTTATGATTGCACCGGTTTTATTCTGTTAATTCTTAAATTCTTTAATTCGGGTTCAGACTATAATTCGTCTGTTACGCAACCTTCTGCTGCGTTACTTACCGTTTTTGCGTATCTGTATAAAAGCCCTTTGCTTACCTTTAATGGTGGCTGGGTCCAGGCAGCTTTACGGGCAGCCAGTTCCTCGTCGGATATTTTCAGGTTGATGCTGTTGGTGGTAGCGTCTATCTCTATCAGGTCGTCATCTTTAACTAAGCCGATAACACCACCTTTGTAAGCCTCCGGTGTAATATGGCCTACCACAAAACCGTGTGTGCCACCACTAAATCTACCATCTGTTATCAGCGCTACTGAAGCTCCTAAACCGGCACCGTATATAGCAGATGTTGGTTTTAACATCTCGGGCATACCAGGCGCACCAACAGGTCCAACGTTGCGGATAACTACCACATCGCCAGCTTTAACACGGCCATTCGTAATACCGTCTATCAGATCAAATTCCCCATCGAACGTGCGGGCGGGGCCAGAGAAACGCTCACCTTCCTTGCCACTGATCTTGGCTACGCTGCCGCCTTCGGCAAGGTTTCCGTAAAGGATTTGCAAGTGACCGGTGGCTTTAACCGGTTTCTCAACCGGCCAGATAATATCCTGCTTGCTGAAATCTAAACCAGGCAGATCGGCTAAGTTTTCGGCAATGGTTTTACCGGTAACCGTTAGGCAGTCGCCATGTAACCAACCTTGTTCTAAACAGTATTTCATTACGGCAGGTACACCACCAACAGCGTGCAGGTCGGTCATCATGTATTTGCCGCTCGGCTTCATATCCGCTAAAACCGGTATCCGGTCGCTAATAGCCTGGAAATCATCCTGAGTAACCTTTACACCAACGCTTTTAGCCATGGCTATCATGTGTAGAACAGCATTTGTGCTACCACCTAAAACCATAATTACCACCATAGCATTTTCAAATGCCTGGCGGGTCATGATATCGCTTGGTTTAATATCTTTCTCTAACAGTACGCGGATGGCTTTACCTGCCGCCAAACACTCGGCTTTCTTTTCATCGCTTAAAGCAGGATTACTTGATGAATAAGGTAAGCTCATGCCTAACGCTTCGATTGCGGCAGCCATAGTATTGGCAGTATAAACACCACCGCAAGCACCTGCGCTTGGGCAGGCGTTTTTTATCACACCCATGAAATCTTCAGGGGTGATAGTTCCTGCTATCTTTTTACCTAATGCTTCAAAGGCCGATACGATATTCAGGTCTTCGCCTTTCCAATGGCCGGGATGGATGGTGCCACCGTATACCATGATCGAAGGGCGGTTTAAACGGCCCATCGCGATAATCGAACCCGGCATGTTTTTATCACAACCCGGCAGGGCGATCAAACCGTCATAATACTGCGCACCGGTAATGGCTTCAATAGAATCGGCAATAACATCACGACTGATCAACGAATAACGCATACCCGGTGTGCCGTTACCCATGCCATCGCTAACGCCGATGGTGTTAAATATCAGGCCAACCATATCATTATCCCAAACACCCTGTTTAACCAATTGGGCCAGATCATTAAGGTGCATATTACAGGTATTACCATCATAACCCATGCTGGCAACACCCACCTGCGCCTTTTTCATATCCTCATCGGTTAAGCCAATGCCGTAAAGCATGGCTTGGGCTGCGGGTTGGGTAGGGTCTTGCGTAAAAGTTTTGCTGTATTTGTTTAATTCTACAGCGTTTGTGTTATCCTGTTGCGAACTCATATTATCTATTCGGCAGTGTGCCTTAAGCGTTTAATTTAGTAGCCCGTTTAACAGGGCGTTTTTCATTTCTGTAAGTTAGGGATAGGGCTTTTTAAACACAATAGCGCAAAAAATATTTTTTAATTTAGAATATAATTCTGTTTTATTTTATTTAATTATTATTTATTCTTAAAATTAATAAATAAATGGAATATAATTCTTTAATGCCTATACCAAAATTCAAAACGGTATTCGGTATGTATTTTATGCTTGCATAATAAAGTTTCAAAATTCGGCGTGAAATGGATAGGAGAATAAATTTTTTTTATAGAAACAGATTCAAGAGTAGCAGTTATTTATAACTTTATTAATCTAAATTATATCGCAATGGAGCAGTCTACTCTAAAGCTTTTTCGGATAACAATACCTGGATTGATTTCGATTGCTGTTTTTTTGATTTTTTTCAGCACAATAAAAAAGACAGAAATTTTGAACTTGAAACTTATAGATTATACTTATATAAGTTTTATAGCCTTGATTATCGGAACCATTTATCACTTATTAGAAGTTAGAAATTTAATAACAAATTTTTCTCATAAAAGAATAGACCTAAACATTAAGCATAATATTATAAATCTTTATATAGGAACGTTAACAAACAATCAACAGCAATATTTATATCAAAAGAATAGGTTAAAAAATATATTTTATAAGATTGTTGACAATGATGAATCATTGAAAAGAAAAGGATCACTCGTCTATTTTAATGGTTTGCTTTGGACATCTACGGCCGATTTATTTATAATCTCAGGATTTGGATCTGTAATCTTTTTGCTTTCAAGCGTTCATTTTATTTACGTTAAAAGCGTCTTTCTTAATTGGTCTTTAATAATGCTAATTACAGCTTTCTCCGCCCTTTTTTTTCATATCATTGCATATTATAAGCATATAAACTTATCTAATGACCAGATAGAGTACATAGAAACGCATTGCATTGTACAATTAAATCAAATAACCAATGACGTTTTGCACCAAATGCCTTAATCCGATATCTGAAAAAGATTCGCTAACTATTGAGCTAATTAAAGAGGAATACAAGAAAGACAATATCCCTTGGTATATAGGTTACAGTGGTGGTAAGGATTCGTCAGCACTTTTATCTTTAGTAATTAATGCACTATATTTAATTGATGATTATTTACGCCCTATTATAGTTATATATTGCGATACAGGCGTTGAAAATCCAATAATAACTAATTACGTGTATGAAACTTTTAATTTGCTGAAAATTGAATGTCAAAACTTGAAAATTCCGATCGATTTTAAAATCGTTAAGCCTAATTTAAAAGACCGATTTTTCGTGAAAGTAATAGGCAAAGGATATCCAACCCCCACAAATATTTTTAGATGGTGTACAAAATCACTAAGAATTAATCCTGTAAAAAAAGTTATACACAAAAATAAGAAAGCGTATGTTTTACTGGGTGTTAGAGAAGGGGAAAGTGTTGAAAGGGATAGAACAATTGGGAAACATAGATTAAATAAAGATTTTTATTTGAGGCAAAGTAGTTCAAAAGTTACAACAATTTTCGCACCGATTATCAATTATTCCTTACAAGATGTGTGGGCGACTCTAAAATTTAAACAGTTTCCAAAAAGCATTAGCCATGAAAAGATCGGTCAACTATATAAAGATGCTGGAGCAGAATGTCCTGTCTACCGCGAATCGAAAGGCACGCCATGTGGGAAAGGTAGATTTGGCTGTTGGACATGCACTGTTGTAAGAAAGGATAAATCAGTAGAAAACCTTATCGAAAATGGTTACAATGAATTAGGCCCATATTTTTTATTTAGAAATTGGATTGCAGAATTCAGAGATAATAAAGAATACCGATGTAAAAAAAGGCGAAATGGTAAAGTCGGTTTGGGACCTATAACTTTAAGAGGCAGACGAATAATTTTAGATAAATTATTAGAACTTCAAAAAGAAACGGAATCGAATATTATTGATACAGACGAGCTCAATTTAATCTATTCCTACTGGAAGGAAGATTCTGAAAATACAATGTATTTCGAAAGCTAAACAAAAACGCCCGGACAAACTGCCCGGGCGTTTTTGTTTATAGAAAAGTTTTTTAATTACTTGTGTATAATGCCTTCGGCTAAAACGGTTACTTTATTGTTTAAAGCCTCAACTACACCACCCTTAATAAAGAACACTTCTTCGGTAGCACCTTTTACGGTTAGCTTACCATCGTTTAAAGTAGATATGATAGGCGCATGGTTATTTAGTATTTCAAAAAAACCTAAATTGCCAGGCAGCGTAACCGATTTGGCTTCGCCTTCAAATACTTTTTTATCGGGTGTAAGAATTTCTAATGTCATGTCTTGTTAGATTCAAGAGTCAAGAATCAAGCTGTAAGATATTTCTCTGTTCTTGTTTCTTGGCTCTTATTTCTTGTATCTATTACGCGTTTGCTTCAGCTAAAATTTTCTTGCCTTTTTCAATAGCATCTTCTATGCTACCTACCAGGTTAAATGCTGATTCAGGATATTCGTCAACTTCACCATCCATGATCATATTGAAACCTTTGATGGTATCTTTAATATCAACCAATACACCTTTTAAACCGGTGAACTGCTCAGCAACGTGGAATGGCTGAGAAAGGAAACGTTGAACACGGCGAGCGCGTGATACTGTTAATTTATCTTCTTCAGAAAGCTCATCCATACCTAAAATAGCGATGATGTCCTGTAGCTCTTTGTAACGCTGAAGGATCTCTTTAACACGTTGTGCAGTGTTGTAGTGCTCATCACCTAATACTGCAGGGCTAAGGATACGTGAGGTTGAATCCAGAGGGTCAACCGCAGGATAGATACCTAACTCAGCAATTTTACGTGAAAGTACGGTAGTAGCATCCAAGTGGGCGAAGGTTGTAGCCGGCGCAGGGTCGGTCAAGTCATCCGCAGGTACGTATACCGCCTGTACCGAAGTAATTGAACCACGTTTAGTTGAGGTGATACGCTCTTGCATGGTACCCATCTCTGTTGCCAAAGTTGGCTGGTAACCTACCGCCGATGGCATACGGCCCAATAGTGCCGATACCTCAGAACCTGCCTGGGTAAAGCGGAAAATGTTGTCGATAAAGAATAATATATCGCGGCCTTTACCATCTTCGTCACCATCGCGGAAATACTCAGCGATAGTAAGACCTGACAATGCCACACGTGCACGTGCACCCGGCGGCTCGTTCATCTGGCCGAAAACGAAGGTTGCTTTTGAATCTTTAAGGGCTTCAGTATCAATTTTAGTTAAATCCCAGCCGCCTTCTTCCATTGAGTGCATAAACGCATCACCGTATTTGATAATGCCTGATTCAAGCATCTCACGAAGTAAGTCGTTACCTTCACGGGTACGCTCACCTACACCGGCAAATACTGATAAACCTGCATATGCTTTAGCGATGTTGTTGATCAGCTCCTGGATCAATACTGTTTTACCTACACCAGCACCACCGAATAAACCAATTTTACCGCCTTTAGCATAAGGTTCTAAAAGGTCGATAACTTTAATACCGGTGAATAGTACTTCAGTTTCGGTTGATAGGTCCTCAAAACGAGGAGGTGTAGCGTGGATAGCGCGGCCGTTGGTTTTATCAAGGTTTGGAATACCATCAATAGCGTCGCCAACTACGTTAAATACGCGGCCTTTGATGTTATCGCCAATAGGCATTTTAATCGCAGCTTCGGTATCTAAAACCGGCATTCCGCGTAATAAACCATCAGTTGAGTCCATCGCAATAGCACGTACGCGATCTTCACCTAAATGTTGTTGTACTTCTAAAACAACTTTCTGACCGTTCTCTTTTGTGATCTCAAGAGCGTCATAAATTTTAGGAAGATGTGCATCATCAGCAAAGCTAACGTCCACTACCGGACCAATGATCCTTGATATTTTTCCAATGTTTGGCATATATAACCTGGTATTTTAAAGAATTTAAAATGAAACAGATAGTGTTTATACTAAGCACTGCTATTTCAGAGGCGCAAAGTTAAGGTTTATTGGCAAAATAATAAACACTTGTGTGAACTTTTTATTGCCTTGTAGCCAATGGTTTGCACAAGGGCTTGTAACAGGTATTTTACAGCGGTTTACCTTTAGCGATTAAGCCCACTTGATCACAATTTTGCCCATGTGTGTACTATCTTCCATCAGTTGATGTGCCGCGGCGGCGTCAGTTGGTGTGAATGTTTTGAAGATGACCGGTTTAATTTCCCCGGCTGTTAGCAGCGGCCATATATGCTGTTTAAGACTGGCAGCGATAGCGGTTTTAAAGGCAACATCGCGGTTGCGGAGGGTTGAGCCAGTAACGGTTAATCGCTTGCGCATGACGAGGGAAAGGTCTACCGCAACATCTTTACCTTTCATGGTATTGATCAATACCAGGCGGCCATCTTCTGCCAGTATCTGCAGGTTTTGTTCCGTGTAATCGCCGCCAACCATATCCAGTATCACATTTACACCATTGCCACCGGTGAGTTCTTTTATCCGTTCCGCAAAATTTTCTGTTTTGTAATTGATGGCTTTTACCGCGCCTAATTGTTCACAAAAGCGGCATTTTTCTTCGCTGCCTGCAGTAACATAAACCGTGCTGCCGAGCGCGTTGGCCATTTGGATGGCGGTAACACCAATACCACTGCTGCCGCCATGTACTAACAGGGTTTCTCCGGGTTGCAACCCACCACGGTCAAAAACGTTGCTCCAAACGGTAAAGAAAGTTTCGGGCAATGATGCTGCCTCTTCAAAAGTAATATTGCCGGGGATGGGTAAGCATTGGTCCTCGGGTGCTGCGCAGTATTCGGCATAGCCACCACCGCTTACCAGGGCGCAAACTTTATCACCAACTTTAAATCGGGTAATGTCTTGTCCTATTTGAGTTATTTCGCCGGCTATCTCTAACCCGGGTATATCAGCCGAAGCGCCCGGCGGGGCGGGGTAGTTGCCTTTGCGTTGCGCAACATCTGGCCGGTTAATACCCGATGCCTTTACCTTTACCAGCACTTCATTATCCTTTATAATGGGTAACGGTCGCTCCTGCAACTGCAAAACATCTGGTGCGCCGGGTTGGGTAATTACGATGGCTTTCATGGTTTGGTAAACGTTTAGGGCTACCGTCTGGTTTTGAATGTGCTACTTATGCATTGCTTTAACTGATTTGCCTGAAAGGATAATAGCTGCACTGTCGGCAATATCCAAATTAAGTTTATTAGCATAGCCATGGCCTATATCTAATATCGTATAGTCTTTTAATTTGGCATTCACATACCCAAATTGCATGTTTTTACTGCCCTTTAATTCCGGCGACATTTCAAACATTACTTGGCTCG
Source organism: Mucilaginibacter sp. MD40 (assembly GCF_002288635.1). GTDB lineage: Bacteria > Bacteroidota > Bacteroidia > Sphingobacteriales > Sphingobacteriaceae > Mucilaginibacter. The sequence goes on from NZ_NRSW01000001.1 coordinate 1,791,182, forward strand.
AATCGGCCTGTGTTACGTTGAGCGTATCAAATCGGTAATTATAACTTTCTACTTCCAGTCTTGATTTCCCTTTCAGGTTTATGCTGATGTTAGGCTGTCGCAAACCCTCTATTTCAAAATTGGTATTGCTGCCATCAATGGCAAGCAATTGTGGGGCAAACAATCGCACTAATACGGTCCGGCTCATCCAGTCGCGTTCGTTAAGGTTTTTATATTTATTAGGGAATACCAGGTGCAGCGTATCATTTTTTACAAAAGTTTTAAATGTTACCCCTTTTTCATATTCGCGCCAATCGTTAAAAACCCTTACAGATGCTTTCTTATTTTGCTCAAATATAATATTGGTAATGTTGCCGCCATCTATTTTGAGGTACTTATAAGGTTCCGAAAATACCGTGTTATAATTCCAGTAAAGATCAGTTTTATCTATTTTATTATAAACGTTTTTCATTGCCGCGTTGGCTACAAAAACTCCAGCAAGGAGTATGGCTAACAAAGTATACAGTATGCTATTGCTTATTTTATATCTGTAATTATTTTTCATGATTCTTTAAAATTTTGATCAATAAAATCCTCGTATCGTTGTGTTATTTCGCTTGTTGAAAGGTTAAGGAGATACATGTTTCTGAATAACAGCGGTAATTCGTTTTTTATAAACTGTTCTTTCCTCAGTTTAATCACCTTATCTATCGCGTTCTCATCGGCAAAGTAACCCACGCCACGCTTGTTAATAATAATTTCCTGCTGTTGTAAAAAATCATAAGCGCGCTGAACGGTATTTGGGTTAACCTCCATCATTACGGCCAGGTCGCGTATGCTCAGGATCTTATTTGCCGGCAGCCATTTTTTTAGCAGGAGCTGGTCGCAAACATATTCGGCTATTTGTAAGTATATTGGTTGGTTATCTCTAAAATCCATTCTATATTTCTTTTTCTTTCAGCTTAATTAAAGCCGTTATCCATAGCGTAGCAGGTATAATTACATTAATAAAAGCATCTACTATAAAGCTGCCGATATGGGGTAAATTTATTACGCCAACCTCAGAGCGTACTTTGATCAATACCGTATAGTAAGGGAACGCAATATCAATGTTTTTAAAAAATAACGAAGCTACTGCAAGATTCAGAAAATAAATAATACCAGCTAACACACAAGCTGCCAAAGCAACTTTTACAATGGCTACTTTGTTAAAATATAACGACCCAACCAGCATAACACCCGAAAGATTGGCCCAAATAATAAAAACCTTTTTTACTACCTGGTTTTGTAAAAATGGATAAATATAAACATGGTCATATTGGTTTTTGTAAAGCGGGCTATCATGGTTAAGCCCGTTATGGTAAGCTGTTACAAAACAATAATCCATTAAGCGGTAAAAGCCAAGAAATATAAGCAGGAAAAATATCCCGGCTATGAGCACCGCGCAAAGCCATTTTTCAAATACCGATGCAGGTAGTGTTAAATAGGCGGCACCGGCAGCATTGGTGTTAAAGTAATTAAATACAAAGGCTGATAGTACAGTTCCGCCACCGGCAAGCCCCCATATAAACGATAAATTTTGCGCAGACCCATAATCAATGCTGTAGAGTACCAGTGAGTACAAGATAACCGTAAAGCATAAGATTAAGCCCATAACGCCAATTATCTGGATAGGGCGTTCTAATGTGACTTTTTTAAATAGTAAATAAAAACGCCTGGGGTCAAAAGTATCGTTCATGATATTGGTAATTTAATTGATTGGAAATATTTTTTGAGCTATAGCAGGGTTTTCAGTTACGCCGTTAAAAAGGTGTTCCAGGTTAATAGCAGTATCTTCACCGTTAATGTTTTCCATGATCACTGATGTACCGCGGAGCATTTTTTCAGTGTAAAGGATATTAGCCCCTTCGGGAATTTGTTTTACAGTTTTAAAGCATAACTTTTCGCCTATTTCAGTTATAGACGAATAGAGTAATAAATTACCATTATCAACTATCATCACTTTATCTATCATGTTTTCCAGGTCGCGTATCTGGTGCGTGGATATAAAAATGATACGCTCATCATTCATTGCCGAAGCAATAAGTTTCCTAAACTGCGCCTTTGAAGGTATATCTAAACCATTAGTAGGTTCATCCATTAATAATATTTTCGTATTGCAGGCCAGCGCAAAGGCTATTACAAACTTTTTTTGCTGCCCAAACGATAGTTTGTTCAGTTTACTGTCAATGCCTACCTCTAACTCACGCAGGTTCTTATAAAAATCGTCCTGACTGAAAAGAGGGTAAAAGGGTGCGAAAAGCGCTTGGTATTGTTTTATGGTTAATGCGGGTACATACACATCCTCGGCTAAGTAATAAATGGTTCTTAAGAACGACGGTTTACGGTCACGGGGTTCAATGCCATCAACATAAACAGTGCCTTTAATCGGAAACAACGTTCCTGCAATGTTTTTAAGCAGCGTGGACTTACCAGCGCCATTTTTGCCTAATAGCCCATAAATACTGCCATTCTCAACAGAAAGTGTGAGATTGTTATAAAGCATTTTTTTGTGGGAATAACCAAAAGATAAATTGTCAAATCGTATCATTAGTGTATTAGTTTAGTAGTACACTACAAATGTTCAATTTGATTTCGATATTTCAAAGAGATTTTTGAAAAATTTTATAAATCGAAAATGATTTTTATTGACACCTACTCACTCTTTAAACTCTCCGCAGGGTTAGCCACCGCTGCCTTAAATGATTGCGTGCTGATAGTTGCAAAGGCGATAAGCACCGAGCCAGCGCCCGCTACCACAACAACCCACCATTGTATGTTTTGGCGATAGGCGAAACCATCCAGCCATTTATGCATTACCAGCCAGGCCAGTGGCGCAGCGATCAGGAATGATAGCAGTACCAGCTTAATGAAATCTTTAGAGAGCATGCTTACGATGGATGATACGCTTGCACCTAATACTTTGCGTATGCCTATCTCCTTGTTGCGCTGCTCGGCAGCGTAAGCGGCCAGGCTAAACAATCCCAAACCTGCAATAATAATGGCTAAAGTGGCAAATACCAGAAACAGCTGACCGGTGCGTTGTTCTGTGCGATAGGTCGCGTTAAAATCCTCGCCCATAAATGAATATTCAAACCGTTGATTAGGAGATGCCCGGTTCCATTTTGCCTCAATAAGCGGAAGAAAATGTTTTACGTCAGCTCCTTGTAGTTTAACGCTAAGTGCATTGTTGTTGCTTTGCAGCATCATCACCACAGGGGTAATGTTGTCGCGCAGGGATTTAAAGTTGAAATCTTTTATTACACCTATCACTTTTAATTCTTTTATCGCTGTATCGCGTTCGTTGCGTTCCGGCTCGTAGTAAAGGCTTTTACCTATGGGGTTAGCTGCGTAGCCCAACGCACGGGCAGCAGTTTCATTAATGATCACTTTGGATGAATCTGATATGTTGCCTTCTTCAAAGTTGCGGCCCTGCGATAACTTCATGCTCATGGTAGGCAGGTAATGCTCATCAACAGGCCATATCTCTGTAAATACGGCATTCTTGGGTACAGGTGTACGGCTTTTAAATACCGAATTGGGCTGCCTTAAAGTCCCTGTTGGTAAAAAGCCACTCAATGAAGCATCGCTTATTCCTGCAATTTGCTTTAAATCGTTTTTAAGTGCCCTGGCATTTTCTACCCCCAGCGTGTTTTTTATTACGAGTACATGGCTGCGGTCGTACCCCAGGTCTTTTTGCTGGATATAATTTAATTGGTTGTAAATTACGATGGTGCCAATGATCAAAAAGATAGATACCGAGAACTGCAACACCACCAGGCTGTTACGCAATACGCTGCCTTTAAATCCGGTTGATAACTTGCCCTTTAAAACCGCGATAGGTTGAAAAGCTGACAAATAAAATGCAGGATAAGCGCCGGCCAGTACGCCTACAGTTAATACCATCGAAAAAATAGCAGGTAGCAGCCATTTAATAGTTTGCAGATTTATACTCAATGCTTTGCCCGCTATGTTGTTAAACGCAGGCAGCAATGCCCAAGCCGCCAGCACAGCAATTAGCGCGGCAACCAATGTTACTAAAGTAGATTCGGTAAGGAATTGAAAAATCAGCATTTTGCGCGGCGAGCCGAGCACTTTACGCACACCTACTTCACGTGCGCGGTTGGCCGAGCGTGCCGTGGAAATATTCATGAAGTTGATACAGGCCAGCACCAATATGAATAATGCAATAGCCGAAAAGATGTACACATAGGTAATGTCACTGTTGCTGCCTAACTCATACTGCCTATTAGAGCGTAGGTGAATATCGGTAAGTGGAGTGAGGTTTACGCGTACATAATTGCCGTTTTTGGCGAAGGCCGCTTTATTAAAACCCGGCTGTTTTTCAAAGTGCGATTGGAAAAGCGCATCCAAACTTTTGCTCAATGCGGCCGCGTCAGCTTCCGGTCGGGCAAGAAGATAGGTGCTGTAAATAAAACTGTTCCAAACGTTGGCCTTGCTGTCCTCGTTGGTGCTCATTGATATCAGGAAGTCATAATTAAAATGCGACAGCTCGGGCATATTGGCTATTACGCCTGTTACTTTAAAGTTCTCGTTATTGTTAGCCATGGTCAGCACCCGGCCAACAGCATAAGTGGTATTAAAGTATTTTAAAGCGGCCCTTTGAGTCAATACAATGGAATGCGGTTCTGCAAGTGCCGTATGCGGATCGCCGTGAAGCATAGGGAAGGTGAACACCTCAAAAAACGTAGAATCCACATTGGCTACTTTGGGTTCACTGATATTTTCCGGTCCTTTTTTAAAGCGCACTTCAGTAGCAGCGGTTATGCGCACAGCCTTTTCTACCTGGGGTAGTTTATTTACTGCTTCCGCGGCCAGGGGCGGGGGGCCAATAGCGTAAGAGCTTGCGTTGCCACCGTAACTGATATCGGTATTAACGCGGTAAATGCGGTTGGCATTAGTATTAAATTTATCAAAGCTCAATTCATCAACCACATAAAATACAATGAGCAGGCAGCTCGCCAACCCCAAAGCCAGCCCAAATATGTTAATGAGCGTTACGCCTTTATTTTTAAACAGATTTTTAAATGCGATTTTTATTAGGGTTTTGAGCATGGTGGATGATGATATTTAGGTGGTTATCTTACGTTTATAAAAGTAGTGTTCGTTTACATAACAATATGTTAAATAAAGTTAAACTAAATTTTTAGTTATACGAAGCATTTTACTCAACTTTATTTTTAAAATATTGCCGGTATATGCGGTTAATGCTTTCTTTTGCATAAAAAACAACAACATGGCTATACAAATAGGAGAGGCTGCCCCTCAGTTTAAATTGGTATCATCAGATCTGAAAGAAGTATCATTAGCAGATTTCGCAGGAAAAAAGGTAGTGCTGCATTTTTTCCCGATGGCGTTTACCGGCGTTTGTACCACCCAGCTTTGCACCATGCGAGATAGCTTTGGCTATTATGAAGGCTTAAACGCGCAAATACTGGGCATTTCGGTTGATTCGCCTTTTACGCTGGCTAAGTTTAAAGAGGAGCAAAAATACCAGTTCCCGTTATTGTCTGATTTTAATAAAGAGGTATCAACCGCTTACGGCGCCATCTATAATGAGTTTGTTTTTGGCCTTAAAGGCGTTTCCAAACGTGCGGCTTTTGTGATTGATGAACAGCAGCAAGTAATTTATGCTGAGGTACTTGAGAACGCCGGCGACCTGCCTGATTTTAATGCCATTGCAGAAAAAGTAAAGTAATTGATAAAAAAGTTTGCAACGGATATAAGATTATTCTATTTTTGCAGTCCGTTAAAAACGGGACGTTGTTGGTTAAACAATAGCGTGTTTTACATAGTAAAGCGCACTTGTAGCTCAATTGGATAGAGCATCTCACTACGGATGAGAAGGTTTGGGGTTCGAATCCCTACAAGTGCACATAATTCTAAAGCCTTTCCGTATCCAGATGCAGAAAGGCTTTTAACTTTAATCACTCACAGGGATGCTTAACTTAGTTCTGTTTGGTCCGCCCGGTGCCGGGAAAGGTACTCAATCACAAAAACTTATCGAAAAATACGGCCTTATTCACCTATCAACCGGTGACTTGCTACGCGGCGAAATTGCACAGGGCACCACGCTTGGCCTTGAAGCAAAAAAGCTGATGGATGAGGGCCAGTTAGTACCCGATGCGGTTGTTATTGGTATGATAAGCAATAAGCTTGATGCTAATAAAGATGCAGAGGGCTTCATTTTTGACGGTTTCCCGCGTACGGTAGCGCAAGCCGAAGCATTGGATGAGCTATTAGCATCAAAGGGTTCGGCCATATCAGGCATGATCGCCTTAGAGGTGAATGACCAGGAACTGGAGCAGCGTTTGTTAAAACGTGGCGAAACATCTGGCAGGCCGGATGATGCCAATCCGGAAGTGATCCGTAAGCGTATTAAAGAGTACAATGATAAAACCGCGCCTGTTGCCGGTTTTTATCAAAACCAGAATAAGTTTACCAGCATTAACGGCATAGGTTCAATAGAAGATATCTTTGCATCTATCAACAGCGTTATTGCTAAGTATTAAATAATTAGGATAGTCTGTAAGTCGGGAAGTCCGAAAGTCGGTAAGTCGCATGACATGCTGTCTTTCGGACTTTCCGTCTAAAAGCTTTCCGACTAAATAAAAAGCCATGTCTCAGGGATCTAACTTTGTTGATTACGTAAAAATTTGCTGTCGTTCGGGCCATGGCGGGCCGGGCTCCGCACATTTGCATCGTGATGTTTTTACAGCAAAGGGCGGCCCTGATGGTGGTGATGGCGGCCGTGGCGGGCACGTGATTGTAAAAGGTAACGCCCAGTTATGGACATTGCTTCACCTTAAATACCGTAAGCACGTTATAGCTGGTGATGGCGAATCGGGCGGTAGTTCTTTGCGTTCAGGAAAAACCGGTCGTGATGAGATATTAGAAGTACCCTTGGGTACCATTGCCCGCAATGCTGAAACAGGTGAGGTTTTGTTCGAGATCAATACCGACGGCGAGACCAAAATATTAACGCCGGGTGGCCGTGGCGGCTTAGGCAACTGGCATTTTAAATCGCCAACCCAGCAAACGCCGCGTTTTGCCCAGCCCGGCGAAGATGGCCGTGAGGACTGGAACATACTTGAATTGAAATTGCTGGCGGATGTTGGTTTGGTAGGATTCCCTAATGCGGGTAAATCAACCTTGTTATCAGTTGTATCTGCAGCTAAGCCGGAGATTGCCGATTATGCCTTTACTACGCTGGTTCCTAACCTTGGTATCGTAAGCTATCGCGATAACCGTTCATTTGTGATGGCCGATATTCCGGGTATCATAGAGGGTGCTTCGCAGGGCAGGGGCTTAGGTATCCGTTTCCTTCGCCATATCGAGCGTAACTCCACGCTATTGTTTATGGTGCCTGCCGATACTAACCGCACCATTAAAGAAGAGTACGAAATACTTCTGAATGAGCTTAACGAGTACAACCCTGAACTGATGCACAAACCACGTGTTTTGGCAATTACCAAAGCTGATATGCTTGACCAGGAATTACAGGAAGAAATGGAAAGGGAAGTGCCGAAGGATGTGCCTCACATCTTCATTTCAGCGGTTGCTCAAAAAGGGATCACTGAGCTTAAAGATCTGCTTTGGAAAGAAATTAACCGTTAAGCTACCTTGCCTGTGTGGCAAAATATAATACATAATCGTCGCTTAATTCTTTAAGCGAGAAGCCTTTATATCCCGGAAAAGCTTTTAATATCATATTGGCACGTACACCAATGTACTCATGCGGCAGCAGGATATAAACCGGCCCCGCGTGGCCTTTATGCACATAATCGTCAAAGTTGATGCTGATATCCCGGTTGAGCGGATCAAGCGTAATGATACGGTTATTTTGTATTTCGAGGCCGAGGTCGGGGCTTAGGAACACAAAAATAGCGTTGTGGTTGTGTACATCTAACTGATGGATATAATTAAGGCTGGGCTGGTCAATAAACTGTTGTGCTATGCCTGTTGGCCCATGTGCGGTATCTTGTTTAAGGGCAATGTATGAGCGGGTGTAAAAACGTATGCTAAAGAAACCGATGGTTGCCACCAGGATGCCAAGCATATAAACAAAGATCCTGCTTGTGTTACTGAACAAGTAAAGCGTACCGGGAACCATTATCAGGCCCACCGTACGAAAATGGCGGCCTTCATATGAAATATCCGCTTTGCGCAGATAAGCCCATCCAAAAAATAGTATAGCGAATCCGTAAACCAACATCATTAGCATGTTGTACGCCGTATAAGGTGAGCGTTTACAGATAAAATATACCAATACGACACTTAATAAAGCCAATATAGCTATGATGATATTAGCCTGTGCCGGGCTAAATAATATGGTGTCATTATGAAAGATGAAGCCGTTGGCCAGGTCATCAAAAGAGAAACCCGCCAATAACGGCGAGGCCAGCGGAAAAGTAAAAGCGTTTAAAGAAAAACTTAAACCACCCGATTGAGAGGATGGATTATTACCTTTAGAAAGATAAAGCAAATAGATCACCGCAACAGATAACACTGCAGGCACGCCAATCCAAAAGCCGTTTTTTAACCATGTAGTTATTGCGCGGCCATGTTTTGAGAGTTGTATCCATATAAAAACAAGGCCTGCGCCATACATCCACAGGAATGACGATTTGGCAATAAAACCCACCCAGCCGGATAATAATACGAAGACAACCAATGCCGGGCCCGGTGTTTTTACAGATAAACAACCATATAAAAACCAGCCTATTACACCAAACAGTAGTACCTCGCCGCCACTGTAAAAAATGTAAGGACTAAAAAACGCTTGTTGCAGGCAAATTACCCCAACGCTAAGGGCACTAATGATTTGGCTAAAGCCCGCCTTTTTAAAAAATATGTATAAACCTGCAAGGCCGGATAGCTGGCACAGGATTATGGTAATACTGATGGCCTGCCCCAACTTGATACCCAAAAGGGTTTTAAACAGCGCAGGCACCAGGTATTGCCCCGGCGACCACCACGATTTAAACTCAGATGTATTGGCTGAGATATCCCAGGTGCTTACCTGGGTCATGATGTTAAAGCCACTGCCGTGTTGCATAGACCGTAATACCTGGAACCCCCATGAAGCGTCGGGAAAAATTGCGGCAGGATTAAGCAACAGCAGTATATTTAAAATAATAACACCTGTAAAAATAACAGATAGAATAAGGTGATGTATTTTATATGGCTTAGTAAGCATCATCGTTATTGCATTATACGGTCGCGTATTTTTACCGCCGGGTTGCCCTGGTATATGCCATGTGGCTCCAGGCTTTTATTGGCCACCGAGCCACTGCTTAAAATAGCATGGTTACCGAGTGTTACTCCTTTATTGATAATGGCCCCGCAGCCTACCCACGCACCATCTTCAATTATAATAGGGCCTATAATAAGGTCAAAAGTTGGCTTTTTGTAATTATGACTTCCGGTTTGTAACATAACGCCCTGAGACAGGCAAACATTATTCCCTATTGTTACTGTAGTTAAATTATCTATCCACACACCTTCGCCTATCCAGCTATAATTGCTTATGCGCAAGTGCCAGGGATATTTAATGTTTACCCGTGGTTTTATAATTACGCCATTACCTACTTGGGCACCAAACAGCTTTAGTAAACCTATCTTTAATGAGTTGAACGGCAACCACGCTGTATTAATTATAAAAGCGTTTACATAATACCAAAGCAGCCGTTTAAACGCGTTTCCGCCCGGCTGATAAGGATGGTTATTATAAATAGCGAGATCAGTTTGCTGCATGCAGGGGCTGTTTATCCTGGTGGCGAATGTAGAAATATATACTGATACCTATAAGCAGGTAAACTACTATATTGAATATAGTGTGGTGGTCTGATATAAAAGCATGGTTGTGCTTCCAGTAAAGCGATAGCAGCACAATACGAATGATATTAAGCAGCTGGATGCATAAGATACCCGCAAAGCCGAAAATTAGCCTGGTGCGAAGTGTTGCCGGGTAAGCGATCACAAACGCGGCAAAAAAACACATCACGGCAATACCCAAGCAATCATAACCAATATGTACAATGTTATGGCCTACTACCAGCATTTGCTCGGCACTTGTTTTGGTTTGATACCCCAGCAGGTTAAGGACATCCGAACTAATGCCTATAAGCAACGTTCTGAAGGCGTTGATAAAATTAAAGTGCTCATCCAGATAGGCGTTATAATACCCTCCAGGAGATACTACGCCGAGGTATAAAAGATAAAAGCCATAAAATGCCCCGAATAAAAGCAAGAATTTGATGATGAAAATAATAGCCGGGTTAATTTTCTTCCTGGTGCTTTTCATGCTGCCGTTGTTGTTTTAGCAGTTCATCTATTTTAATATCAACCACCATCCGGAACCAATAGCCCTGCATGAAATGGAAGATCATGCCGGTGCGCCCATCTAATATACCTAATTTAAAAATAGTACGGTAAATAAAATAGAGCATTGGTCGTGTATAACGCGGCATTTTCCACCAGCGGTATTTTAACCAAGCCGTACGTTCATCGGGCGAGCCCCAAAAAACGGGTTTTATGGTTTGCTTGCGCAAATTCTTTATCCTTTCCACTTCTTCAATAGCCAGTAGATCGCTATATCGGTTATGCTTCGCTATCCAAAAACTGATGTTATTTTCTTTCAGGTTTTCTTCAATAATATGCCCGTTCTTCCAGATCAAAGTTTTACCGGGTACAACCAGCCGGTGGTCCATATTTTCATGGGTGTCAGAAAATCCTATGCCATACCTCACCATTTTAAGCAAGTAAAAAGGATAGTAACCGCCGTATTTGAGCCATTTGCCTTTAAATATGTTTTTGCGGTTAAAGTAAATGCCATTAACATCAAGGTAATTCTCATCCCTGAAATCTTCTAACTGCCGGTAAAGTTCGGGTGTTACTATCTGGTCGGCATCAAGGCAAATAACCCAGGGCGTACTTACCGGGAGGTTTTTTAAAGCGAAATCCCATTGCAGGGGATGGTTAACAAACGCGTGATGAGTTACTAAAGCGCCATTTTGTTCTGCAATGGCTATGGTATTATCTGTACTCCCCGAATCAACTATAAAAGTACGCGCCTGTAACCCGGCTATTGACGCGAGCAGCCTGGGTAGATGCATTTCCTCGTTATAGGTGAGGACAATAAAAGTAAAATGCGCGTTCAAGATAATTTTGCTGTTACAAGCATTGATTTCCAAAGATAGGGCATCCTGCCGCATCCTTTAAAGGTAATATCATTGAACCCCTTATCAGCTAATACTTTACTCAATGTACGGTACGACCATATTTTGATATGCCCGCCAAGCCATAACGGGTCCATATGCCGGTCCCATTTGTTGAATATACTTAGCACCAGGTTTTTTAAATAGCCATGATAGGGAGTAGATAAAATAACTTCACCGCTGTTACCGAGAATGTCTTTACAGAACTGTATAAACTGCGCAGGGTCATACAAGTGTTCAATTACCTCCGTTGATATAATGGTATCAAATTTTATATGGCGTAGGGGCAAGGGTAGTTTACCGGTTGAGAGATCCTGTAAGAAAAACCTTTCAGGATTATTTCTTTGAGCTATTGCTATACCTTCTGCAGAAGCATCTGTGCCGTAAATATTATAGCCCTGTTGAAGCAGATAATTTACCAGGTATCCGTTGCCGCAGCCCAAATCAAGTATAACCAGGTTTCGGCTTTTGTCCAATGTTTGCAATAATGGTTTCAATATATAGCCAAAGTTGTGGGTGGCTTCGGCGTTATTGTAACCGTAGTCGTGGTAGTTACTCATTAATTACTTTGCTGTAAAGTTGAATATACTGTTTTACCAGTTCATCAGCGGCAAAATCTCGACGGATAATCAGCGGCGCTGCTTGCCTGATAAGGTTAATTTGAGCCTGATTATGCTGATAAATATCGTTAAGTGTATCACTAAGGGCGGTAACGCTGGCGGCACATACCCACCCTAACACATTTTCTTGAACATAACCGGCAAGGCCAACTCCGGTGCTTACCAATACAGGCGTCCCGGTGCTGAGGCTTTCTATTACCACGTTACCAAAGTTTTCGTCGTGCGATGGCAGCACCATCAAGTGGTGATTGCTTAGCAGGTTAAACTTGTCATCATGATGAAAACCCGCCCAGTTTACTTTTTCTGAAAGATGCTCAGGTATCAGTTTTTTCAATTCATTAATATACCCGGACTCACCGCTTCCGGCAATCGTTAAGGTAAACGGGAAGTTGAGGGATGTAAGCGCCATCAGTAAAATATCAAGACCCTTTTTCTCTTCGATCCGCGAAAAAAATAACAGTTTGAGCGGCTTATCAGCAGCTATGCTGGTGTTATATGCAGTAAGTAGCGGTAGCTTTACAAAATTAGGTATAACGTTACAGGATATGGGCTCAATTAAGGATCTTACCGCGTTAGCCTCGTTATTTGTAGTAGCGTGTATATGTATTTTTCGTAAAAGTTTCTTCCCTAACAGTTGGTGTATCCAGGCTTTTTTACCGCTGTTTTTGTTGTTGAAGGAATAAGCGCTTAACGTACCTCTTGGAGATAGAATAACAGGGATGCGTTTCCATACGGCTATTAAACAGACCAGTACCGATACTAAATTCCACCAGGCGTGTATATGTACGGCATCAAATTCGGTAACACGTTTATACAAATTCTTTAGCAACCTGGGCGAAAAGTGTGTATGGTCTTTTGTAAGGCGTTTGAAATACGTAACCTCAACACCATCAATTAACAATGGGGTATTGGCTACAACATCCAGTTCTAATGGCCCGTTAGCGGTGGTGGTAAACACCTCTACGGTAACGCCGGCCTGATGTAACCGCTCGCAAAGCATACTTACCGACATGGTAGGGCCGCCATAAATATAGGCCGGTTTGTAAGAGGCGTTAATGTGTAATATTTTCAAACCCTGCGTAAGAAATTAGCGCCCACCATAATCCGGTGAATGACAAGCATGGTTATAAATCCCCAAAAAACCGAGTTGGACATAAATTCAAAACTAAGACCGCGCCATACAATCTGGAAAAGACCGCTGAAAATAAGGGCTACGCCAAGCAAATAACCACCAAACAGTTCTTCTGCCTTTTGCGAAATTAGTTGTACTACCGCACCGTATGCGAACAAGGAGAGCAATACGCCCAGCCACCCACCTGAAAGGTAGCCATCTACAATATAAGCCGGTTTGGCAGATACTGCAGAGCCGCGATAAACAACACCGGCATCATACACCCGCTCCATCACCATTTCTTCGGTAATGGGTTTTGATGGCCAGAATATGCGTGGTACAATAGCATATACAGATTGTTGCACCAGGCTTAGCCCATAATAATCTACCTTTTCCGGCGTAGATTGTATGAATGTGGTAAACATATCAACTTCGCTTAGCCGGTATACTAAAAAGTCCCAGTTGTTGGAAGTGCCTTCCGCGTTTAGCGTGGCATCCAGTGCCGCTTCGTAAGCTTCGTCGCTATCCGCGTTATCAGCCCAGGCATTTTGCCTGAAAACCTGGTTATAAGTTGGCAGATAAACAAAAAGTAGAATAAGCAGGGGGATGAAGATTATGGATACGGTTCTTTTATACGACGGATATAAAAAGATGCCTAACACCAGTATACTGATGATGATAGGCTCTTTGAAGCCCGATACCAGAGCCTGATAAAAATTTGTAGCATATAAAAAACCGCAAACAGCGGTGTTTGCCAATTTTTGCAGCGGGATAGCGAAAGCAAGTGCCAGCGTACCGGCGAAAAAGCTTAGGGATGATAGCTGGATATAAAATTGTGATAACCCGGGTATTTTGTTTGATAATATGGATAACGGTAAACAAACAATAGCCATTACCATGAGTACATTGGCTAAGCGGCTTTTATCATAGGTGTATTTTATTTGAACAGGGTATTTCATGCAGGCGAGTATACCGGTAACAAAGGCGGCATGGCCTAAAACATAATATTGCTGGCACTGTGCAGCCAATGGTATTTTATCATCGAGGGAAAGATCTTGGTAACTGATAAGGTTGATGAAGTAGAAGATAGACGTGCAGGCCATATAACCGATAAAAATGATCTGCACAATGTATACAGGCCGCATAATTTGTTCACCCACGCTAAGATCTTTCGGCATAGGTTTTATTTTGCCGGTGTAACACATGTAAAATATGTAGAATGAGCCCAGCCATGAGATAAAATAAGACATCACCGGATCGGCCCTTAGCAAATAGGCTAATACCCATGGGATGTATAGCAACAGATAGCGTTCTAAGCCCCTGCTCATTTCGTCGTTGGTTTTACTACAGTAGTCTGCACATTATCGTTGTTTAACAAGCGGGTTTCTATGGCCTGCGCGATAGCGCTAAAGTTCCAGTTCTTTATTATACTGGATGAGTTTTTACCATACTCAATTAATTGCTGTTTGAATCGTGTTAATTCCCTCAATGCATTAGCAAGGCTTTCCACATCATCGCTTTTAAATATAGCGCCATTAATGCCCGGTTTTACCAGATCGGCGGCGCAGCCAACTTTGTCTGATACTAATACAGCCTTGCTGCAGGCCATCGCTTCGTTTACGGCAAGTCCCCATGTTTCGGAAACCGATGGCAGGCAATAAATATCGGCGGCGGCATAGACAACGGGTATGTAAGTCTGATTGACAAAATCCATAAAATGAATATGGCTGTTTACACAAGTTTTAGCCGCCTGCGTTTTCAGGGCATCTTCATCAGGTCCGTTACCGGTTAACAGTAAATGGGCCTTGGTATTATTTAGCTTTTCAAAAGCCGAAATTAGCAGTTTAACATTTTTAACCGGCTCAAATTTGCCGGCATAAACTATCAGAATATCGTTTGCCGGTATATGGAGTTTCTCCCTTAGGTTGATGCCTTCCTGTTGCCTGGCTTCCTTAAAACGGCTGTTATCAATAGCATGTGGCGCAAAACTTAGCTGATGTTCTTTTAAGCCATATTTTTTAAAATAGGCTTTGTTATTGCTGCCTACATAAAACGCATGATCTACATGCCGGTAAACCCATTTAAGATAAATAGTTTTTAATAATGCTTTGAATGGATGTACAGGATTTAACAGGGTTGAGTCGCCCCTGAAAAACACCGGTATTTTGTTCTTAAAATACCGCATGGCCTTTAAATGGCTCGTATAGTTCCACCCAAAAAACAGAACCACATCCGGCTGCCAGGCGTTTATCTGATGAATAAGGCCGGGGTTTACAATTCCCTTTGGATGATGCGAGCCGGGTGAAGTAGAAGTGTTGGCTACCCATTCATAATCGTAACCATCCAATAAAGGGATATCCCATGCTATTTTCTGGGCAAAGCCGTGGTCGTATCCTACATTGTGTTCGCCCAAAGTGTAAAAGACTTTTACTGCGATATGCGCGCGTTGTTGCAACAGCTTAAACACCGGCGCGTAATACTGGATAGGGTGCGTAGTAACGATAGCCAGCTTTTTCAAATGGATTTTACCTCTTGTTTGGATTTCAAAACCCCGGCGAATAATTCAACCTGTTTTAGGGTTGATTGCTTAGCGCTATATTTTTCAAATTCCGGCGTGGTTTCAACCGGGTCGAAGCTGCCCTGTACCCATGCGCTTAATAAAGCACCTATGCCGGCCTGAGTGGCGGCATCATTTGCCGGTATGGTATATACCGAAGCTTTTGGAGCGCTCTGCTTAATAATGCCTACAGCGCTGCTTTTTTCGTTAAATACAGCCAGTAAAGGTTTTTTGCTGAGCAGGTAAGGGTATATTTTTGATGCGGTATAGTCCGGATCGTCAGAACCCGCAATAAACAGCGCATGGGCTTGCTGTAAAGTGGCAAGGGTATGAAAATAGCTTATCCTATTGGTTACTTCTACCACGCTTTGTTGTACGCCCAGTTCTTGGGCAAGCGGTAATATGGTTGGCTTACCCTGGCCGGCGGGGGCGTAACTGGTGCCTATAAAATAAAATTTAAGCTTGCCATATAAATCTTCATTCTGTAACAGTAACTGCTTAAACACTTCCAGAACAGGCCGAATAGCTTTGTGCATATCGTAACCACCCCGCCCCACGTAAACAATATTTATATGGTTTTTACTCAATAGCGGTTCAAACGAGTGTTCATGTTTTAATGCTATAGCTAAATCGGGTGCAAAGGCGCCAAATGTAATAGTATCAGCAGGTATAGCTTTAATCTCAGGATACCGTGTTTTTAAATTATAAATATAATTAGCTGATACCGCTATTAAACCATCCGCATGTTTAAGCGCGATGGGTTCGAGCATTTTATTTAGCCTATAGGAGAACCAGTACTTAGGAGGCCTTTGCTCTTTAGGCTTATCCTGGTAGTATTCGGAATGCCAGGGGTCCTGCATATCTATTACGTACGGTATACCAAATCTTTTTTTCCAGTAAGCGCCGAGTACGCACACTGGGAACTGTGTTGTTGAAAAGTACATAAGGTCAAACCGGGTTTGTTTAAGTAAACGATTAACCTTAGCGTAAAAGAACCATAGCGAACGTAGCGCCAGGCTTCCTAAGCCTAATTTAGATGTCCATTTGCGGTTGAGCGCTTTAACCTTATGTACTTTGATGTAGTCCGGAACGGTCTGGAGCAGTAAATGATCTGTTGGGAGTGGCGAATAGCTTTCATCAACCGTTACCACTTCTGCATCCCAGCCAAACTCTTTAAAATAAGGTAAACTGGTACGCACTCGCTGCATATCAGCCGCGTTTTGCGGAGGGAAATGTGGCGAAATAATCAATACCTTCAAGCTTTTAGCCTTAGAAACTTTAATATTTTTAATTTCATGCTCGCCTCTCTTATCTGGTTACGCGCATCTTCCCAATTGATCATGGAATCATTGATGTCATAATAGCCCCGTTGCTGCTCAGGGATGTTATTGTTTTCAATATTCGAAACCAATAAAGGGAGATCCCTAAAAAATTGAGGGTTACGAAACGGCGGATGTAATGACCATAATCCGTTTTCCGCACCCATAAAGTCCACCCTTTTTAATCCCTTTTCACGCATAATATCCGTTATCACATCTTCCGGCAACATATAAACCGGATTACCCCTTAATAATGCTCTTAGTACTGTAGTAAAACCTGCAATACGTACAGGCAGCGGACACAGGTGCCTGGCGAAAGATCGCCTGTCAATAAAAAATATGCGGGTGCTGAAGCTGTCAAATACTACTTTTCGTAATGGCGTATCATCTGTTTTGCCATCCTGATCCATCAGTTTGCCGTCCTTACGGGGCGGGCCGGGGTGCGGACTGCAGGCAATAACATCCTGATCGCTTTGCATAAGCGTTATAGCCTGTTGTACCCATGCCGGGCTGTGTCCGCCAAAAAACATGTCGCAGTCGGTATTTAGGATATAATCATATCGGGCTTTGTAAATACCGTAAAAATAGGAGTAATAAGGCCCGTAACGGTGCGTTTTAAGCGGCACAGGCTTAGACCCAAAATAAGCGTCGCTTACGGCTTTTCTGGCCGGTGCGGAATAATCTACTTTTACCAGATTGATTGCGGGATAAGTTAAACTTAACTCTTTGATAAAACCCTCCAGGTCTTGAATAATAGCTGTATACATCCCCGTATCATAGCCATGGAGATCAAACACAATTAACACTTCGCTTACCTGGCTGTACCATACCTTTAACTGGTGCGGCAGCAGGTGCTTAATATATTGATGATCGCGTGGCGAAAGGCTGATCTTAAGGGTTACGCCGTTAGCAGGCATGTTTAGTTTGATTAAATGGCGCTTCCAGTAAGCGGCTTGCTGCCGATAGTAATTGATTTGCCTGGTTTTCCCAATGATAGTATTGCGCTGCCTCAATAGCTCGTTCACGGGCAGCTATAAGTTCGGCCTGGTTACTTAGCCATGCCGACAGTTGGATACCGTCATACTCCGAGTAATGCTGCGATAGCATGATACCCGGTTTAAATTTTTTAAAGGCCTCTGTTTGCCCCCGTGTGTTGCTGGCTATCACGGGTAGGCCAGCCTGTATGTACTGAAAAAATTTATTGGTGATGGTAAGATCTCGGCTTGGCGGGGTGGCCAGCTCCAGTGCCAGGCCAATATCAAAGCCGGCTATCTTATCGGCAAGTTGCTTATCGGGCACCGGGCCGTGAAAAAAAAGCTGATGCTGTGCAGGTGTAATGCCAATAAGCTCTGATCGAAAATCAGCATCAACATTACCCAACAAGTGTATCTCTAATGAATGATTAACTGCTGTTGAAAGCTTTATAAATTGCTCGAGCCCGCGCCCCCTGCCAATGGTTTGCGAAAACCAAAAGAGTTTTAAAGGCTGTTCATAGGTTTTGTTGGCCTGCAGCAGATCGTCCCTTTTGTTAAATACATTATAAACAACAGTTGGTTCAGGGCAATTACACACCCCGGCGAGTTCTACTGCTAATATGTTTGAAGTGGTAATATTACAGATGCCTTTTTGAAGAGCTTTTTTTTCCAGCCTGCGTAACAATTTTACCGGGCGGTAGCTGATCGCATCAGGCAGCAGGTCGGCCGAGTACCAGTCTTCAAAATCAAAACCTACCCGTTTACCATCATCCAGTAAACGGCAGCCGCAGTAAAGCCCCAGTTCCTGGTGACCCATGTACGCGTCGGCATTTAACTTTAAAGCGGCAGACACGAATCTGTCGGCTCCATAGCCCAGTGCAAGGTGAGTTTGTATACCGGTGAATTTCACCAGCCAATCGGCCATTTTTTTTATTAACCGGTCTGTAAAAGAGATAATGTTCTTGTTTTGCAGTTGCGATATACTGATCAGCTTAACGTTGTAACCGGCGATCAATTCCTCATCTTCAATACTAAGTGCAGCATCATAAGTGTTATTGATAATGGTAACATTATAATAGCGCGATAACAGGCGTGCTTCTTTAACCACCCTCGGGTTACGGCACAGGTGCGATTGTGTGATGATGCAGATGTGTTTATTCGCTTGCATTTGTATACACGCTGTTGATGATACTTAGCATAGCAGAAGCGCTTTTCTCTAAGGTGAGATTCTCCAATATATACCGGCGCGGCGCAAACTTATTTTTATTTACTGATGACCAGAATAAGGCGAAATGTTCTTTAAAGTCGGCTATATCCGTAAACTTCTTTCCGCATCGTTCATCAAAAAAAGGCGTGGAGGTAGCCTTAACAACAGGCGTTCTCCATTTAAAGCGATTAGGGTCCAGCCAGTAACCCTGGTCCCAGGCGTAAACGGGTACATCCATGGCCATCGCCTCGCAACAGGCAAAACCCTGGCTCTCATGCTCGCATAAGAAGATCATTGCTTTGCATTGCTTCAGCAGATTCATGTACGCTGGCTCTGTATAATTCCCATAGGCAATTTCCCGGTAGGTAAGGCCTAAGCTGTTCAATTTTTCAATGATCGGCTGTGCCACTTCCTCCTCAGCATGCTCTTTATTCCACAGGAATTTTTTATAGATGAGCATGTCAAACGTCTTATTAATGTGGCCGTCCGGCTTCCAATGCCCGGTATCAATACCGGCCGGCCAAAGCGCACAATTGGCTTCTCCGTAAAATGGGATGTAAATATGATTAGCCCATGCGGAATGCTGCAGGTATTTGGCCACAGGATATTCTTGCATCAGATCGGGCCATTCAGCCGGGTGTGTCATCAGGCCTATGCCTGCAATAACAGGGTTGGGCTGTTGGTAACCCTCCAACGCATAGGTACCATCACCTAAAACCACAACGGGTTCTCCCGGTGCTATTTTATTAAAGGGTAAGTTAATATCATAATCAACCTGTAAAAGGTCGAAACCTTTACAAAGGTTAATAAATACCTTCTTTACGCCGCTTACTTTCTCACCCTTTATCAGGCGCCTGATAGCGTGTACCAGCCGGCGATCGCCGGGAAGGTAGCGGCTCTTAGGCGGCCGGATTCTGAAGTAGACGTGTATCTTTTTCATTTTTAGTGAAGTAGCGCCTTACAGCCGGCTGGAAATGTATCTCTAACCAATAGGCAAGCGAAAAAGTAAGGATGAGCCATAGCAGGTATTTCAACGTAACCTCCGCAAGCTGGTTATGGATAACGATATATTTTTTGATAAGCAAGGCCATGGGTACATGTAAAATGTATAAGCCGTAAGATATTTTACCAATGCCCGTAAACCTGTTCATGATAAACATGGAGATACGCGTTTCGAAATAAAAAAGCAGCGATAGCAGCCAATAAATAAGGCACATCACCCAGCGGGTATCTTCAAATATTCTGTTGGTAATGATCAGGTAGATAAAAACACCTGCGGGTAATGCATAAGTAATCAGTTTATTGTATCGTAAAAGGCGATTGTCTGTACCTGTCAGGGTGCTCATCACCATGAGGCAAAAGGGGAGATCAAATATCCAATTTAAATTAGAATGGGTGTATATGCCTAATGTATGCAGTACAATTTGCCCTATACCTAAATGATTAAGCGATAAGTGTAAAAAAAGTATGCTGATAAAAGGCACAATGTTTTTAGGCGCATCCGGTTGTTTTGAAATCAAATTCCAGCTTAGTATGAGGCCTAACAACCAGAAATAGAAACCATTGAGATAACCACCCATAAAATAGAATGGTTCGGTGATGGGAATTGAAACTACGCTCATAATGAACATTGCAAGCAGTACTTTCCACAAACGGGGCTTGTAAATCATAAGAGGGATGAAAAGCAAATAGTAAAGTACCTCGTAATTTAAACTCCAGGTAGCATAATTAACCAGCACGGGAATCTTAAAATGATAGTACGATAGCCCATTTTGTAAAAATAAAAGATTGCCCAGCAATACAGGCAAGCTCACTTTACCAGCCACCACAATACAGATGATGATAGAGATGATATAAATAGGATACAGCCTTAATGCCCTCTTTTTTAAATAGCTTTTAATGCTGAAACCTGTACTGCTGGTAATACCTATCACGTAGCCCGACATACAAAAGAACACCATGACTGACAAGTAGCCGGCTCCCATGTATTGCATAAACAGAGGCCACGAAAAATTATTCACCAGTAATTTAGGATCGCCAACCGCATGGGTTAGCAAAACCAGTATGGCACAAAGCCCCCGGTATTGCTCTATGGAGTAATTATACTTGTATTTAATACCCGGTGGTTGTAACCGCTGCTTAAAGAAATTTACAATGACAGCCTGCATAGTATTTTCTTTAACGTTTGCGGGATGCAGTGATCTGTAAGCGCGCGATGCTGTCCGTTTATCTTCAATTTCTTACGCTTTTCAGGGTTGTTTTTTAATTCGGTTATCTTGGCTGATAGCTCTACGGCAGTTTTATACGTTTCTATTTCGTTGCCAAGCTCATATAATTGGTCAAGTCCCGGCGTGCATTCGGTGAGGTAGCATGCCCCCAGCACAGGCGCCTCAATATCTCTCAGCCTGGAGTAAGTATCAGGCTGATGTAGCGGGAACGCGTATGAGGGATAGCGGTTAACACCAAGGGTGATCATGCTGCCCGAGGTAAGCAGGTTATATTCATCATACGGAGGAATGCCTTTGAGCTTTGTTGATAACGTGCGGCTCATTTCTATATGTAGCCTGCGTTGCTTTAGTTTTTCCGCGTAACCACGCACACCATATTTGCTTACCACCTTTAACTGATGGGCTATTTTTTCATTTAAGCCGTATTGTGGCTGATGTATTTGTGCTATCGACGTTTGCTGCCAACCGCTGCCATAAACTGCCAGATCTATATCAGGCGTAAGCTTTAAAAGTTCTTCCAATAATAAATGGCGTTGTATATCCTTTGAGCCTATGAAGGTGATCTGCTGGTTTACCTCGGCTTTAAAACCCCTGTATTCAGGAGCCACCCACATGGGCATTGGCAGGTGGATAAAGTTATAACCCGCTTTCTCATATATTTCCAATGCTTTGTACTCGGGTACCCAGTTCAGGTCAAATACGCCAAATTCTTTAGGGGCCTTTTTAAACTCGCGCACATTGTCGCAAAAAAAGTTCACAGTAGGTATGCCCATGTTCTTTATCTGCTTAACTGCACCCACGTCAACCTGGTGCGGATACAGATAACTCAGGAAAACATCGGGCCTATTGTTTTTCAGATATTTGATGGTTTGCTCCCAGACATCAGCCCGCCATTGGCTAAGCATATCAACAGATTGTGGTACCAGGCCTTTCGCCCAATCAACATCAGGGCACTCCATCCATTCATGGCCAGCCTCTTTTATCCCGTTTTTAAGGTAGTGTTCCCAAAAATCATAGGCTGGTACAGGATGCCTTACCGGCGATTGTAGGAATGATAAAAAGAACTTCATTCTATGATCTCTTCGCGCTGGTTGTTACCTGCAACCAGGCCGCGTATACCTAACTGCGGCAGCAGTGCTACGTTTAGCTTACCTCTTTTTAGCACATTGGCGGCCGCAAATTCAATAGATGCATTTACCGGTATGTACGGTTTTTTAAAAGCGAGTTGAATTGTTTTTTTGATAAGGCTACGTATACCCACTATCCGTTCGGGGTAGGCAAACACTTCCGTAAGGCAATCTTTTAAGAAGCACTGAAGCTTATCCGCATCCTTTACCCAGTAGCCGCGTGTTGAAACAGCCCCGTTACGCGAGTGGTACTCATACCCCTTAACAGCGAATGCTGGAAAGTCCGGTACTGTAAAATGTTCTGTAAGGCAATACCTGCCGCTTATTTTAAATATAGGCTGGTCTTTTGGTAGATGCTCGCTCAGCAATAAAAGCATCAGTATCTCATTAATGCCCTTATTATCAAACTGATATTGATTGGTGTGATAAACGTTTAAATGCCTGGAACCAGTAAATATGCTTTGCAGATCAGCCTCAGTTAAAGAAGGAGAATTATCAACCAGGTAAACATGCTCAAAGCCATGTTGATAAAGGCTTTTTACTGTTTGCAAGGTTTGCGCCAAACGTTCATTATCATTATAAAATCCCCTTGTGCTTTTATTGCCCGGTTGAAGTGTGGAGGTAATAACGGCGATCATTTCTGACGAGGTTTAAAAATATTACCCTTCAAAAAATTGGTGAACTGTGGGCCTAATATACTCCTTGCCCTTTTTTTTACCTTCTCTTTAGGCGAAAGATACTTCGGAGAAGTTATACCCAATTTTTTAATGCTGTCTGTTATCTGTCGCCTTATTAACGGATATGCCGGATACATGCTATTGTAGATGCTTTGCAAACTACGGGTATACGCTTTTTTTAAGGCTTCTGTTGGTTCTCTGGACGAGATATGCTCATACCTTAAACCGAGCGAATGGATAAGCGATATATAATGCCTTTCTAATTTACGGGCCGATAAGCTAAAGTTATTGTTGGTGTATTTCCTGTAGTAATTATATCCACCGGTTTTAACTATACCATTAGCCTGGAGTAAAACCCTGCAAAAGTATTCACCATCATCATCAACGCTCAAGCTTTCGTTCCATGGCCCGGCCTTTTCTATTATTTCTCTTGGCGTAAGCCAGGCATTGGGCTGTACCATTGAGCCATTATCGCCGTAGCCTCCCCATAAATGGGTTAAGAACCATGCTGGGTTATCACTATCTATGAGAAATTGTTCCTCATACGCCGATGGGGTGCTGTCTTTGTGTGGACTACCGTCGGTAAAATGGATGGTACTGCAAACAGCTATTTTCTCAGGTGCATCTTTTAATGCTTTTATCTGTAGCTCAATTTTATCCTTACTAAGCAGGTCATCCGCATCTAAAAACTGGATAAAATCGCCGGTAGCATGCTTTAATCCGGCATTACGCGCGGCACTTGCGCCTATGTTGGGCTGACTGATCACCTTCACCCATTCGCATTGATACGTTTGGGCAATTGACAATGACCGGTCTGTTGAGCCATCATCTATCACAATGACCTCATTGTGAGGCCAGGTTTGCGCCATGGCCGATGCTATTGCCTCGCTTATGTATTTTTCGGCATTATGCACGGGTATAATAATAGATACGAGTGGTTCAGCCATGTCTGAGATATGGTTTAAGCAGACGGATCATTTTTTCTCTTGCCCAGGCACCAAAGAATGGGTTAATGCGGGTAAGAAGTTTAAACCCTGTACTGCCTTCGGGGCTGTAAGGGTAGCCTAAACGTTTGCTTAGATCAATAGCCTTATGTACATATTCCCAATCCTGACAAGAAGCAAGGGTAGCTATACACAGCCACAGTTGCCTTGCTAATTCCAGTGGATATTTTTGGCCATGCGTAGACGCGGTTTTTGATAAAACATGGTAATTGGCTCTTGCGCACTTGAGCACGTTGGAGGCCGACATGCTTTCGCTATACCGGTAGTTGATGCAGGTTACTCGGGGCAGGTAATCAAACCTGTAATTATGCTTTGCTAACCGCTGGTGAAAGGCGTTATCCTCGTTGTAGAGGACTTCTTTATCCAGATCGAAACCGCCGGCTTTTAAAAAAGCCTCACGTTTATACACGCCAAAGTTTACAATTTTATTGTTGATGGCGTACCTGAGCGGGTCGGCATGTAATTGTTCGCTATCATGATTGGGGCGACCTAATAGTTTGCCCGTATGGGCGTCTGTATAATCAAAGTTGAGCAGCAGCACTTCAAATTTATTGCCCTTATGTTTAATCCAATGATGTACCTCGGTAGTAAAATTGGGTAACACATCATCATCAGCATCGTGGAAGTGTATCCAATCGCATGTCGTTACTTCCGCCAATCTGTTTTTGCCGGATGCGCAGCCACGGTTGACGTCGCCTTGTATTACTTGGACACCGTATTTTTGAGCAATAGTTGCCGTATCATCAGTACTGCAATCGTTATAAACCCATATTTCATTAAAGGATATAGGTTGTTCTTTTGCCGAGTTTAACAAGCGGGGCAAATACTTTTCGGCATTGTAGGCGGGTATACAGAGCGCTAAAGTATCCAAAGTTATTGCCTGTATTTACCTTTTATGCGTTTAAGCAGATATTGCACCAGTTTTTTTAATGGCTGTTTATTTAGCACTTCTTCCAGCGTTTGGCTTTCATTGCCCGGAGAATAGATATGCCGCAGAAATACATTCGTATTTGATGGAGTGAAGTTTTGCAGTACCAATGCATATTCATTTATATATGCCTCGATAAGCTCTTGGCTATTGAGTTTTTCCTCAATAGTTTGCTGTGCTGCCGCTGCCATCTTATTGAATTCGCTTTCGGTAAGCGAGTTCATCCTAATAAGGCACTCCGCTAAAGCCTGCGTATCATTGGCTGCATAGGTGTACCCATTGCGGCCATTCTCAATTAATTCTGCCGCACCGGCACCGTTAGCACATATCACGGGCGTGCCGGCTGCCATCAACTCTGCACAGGTAAAATTAAACATATCCCAAACAGATGGTACAATGCCAAACTTGGCTTTCCGTTGCATTGCCAGCACATCGTGATGGTTTACCGGCTTTTTTACTTCAATAAGTTTGCACCATATGTTGGGATAGCTCAATTGCAGATACTCGTTAGTAGTAAGCACTTTATCATAAGCCACATCGCGTCCATACCACTTTAACGGTACTATAGTTTTTAATTCACTAACGGCTTTACAAAGCTCCTCGGGGCCTTTCCACTTTTGTATGCGTGCGGTTATGAGGCCGTAATTGTCCCTTTCGGATAGGCTTAAAGGAGAAGCCATAACCGGGCAGTATACCGGTGGCAGATATTGAATATCGGTGCCTTTTAACATACCAGACCAAAACTGCTGGTTTGCTCGGCTATGTGTAATTATCCTGTCTGATAAGGGTAGCAGCGATAATTCAGTATGCATATTAGCATCAATGCCGGGGCCTGTATCGCTGTTGTTTTCGTGTAAGGCTATCTGGCCGGCGCTGCCGTGCAGGCGCGAAATAACCGGTTTATTGTGGTGGATAAGCCATGGTACATAACCCAGGCCAAAGTCGGTACACTCAACCACATCGAAACCTTCACCCTGGTTGGCCTGCTGCCACATGGCCCATGCGGCAGCTATATTATTGCGGTATTCAGGCAGAAAAGTCAACTTATCAAATCGGGTAAGGTACTCATGGTACAGAGCCGGATCAAGATACGCTATCTCTACACCTTCGTGTTCGAAATTATCGGTACCCTGCACATAGCCGCTGCCCAGTATAACCTTCACACGTTGGCAATGCGGCTTTATGGCTTTAATATAATGCTGATAGTAGGTAGATATACCTCCGCCAGAGTGTGGATAGTATTCAGGAAGAACAAATAAGATGTTCACTATTTCAGGCTTTTATCCAGGCTGAGCAAAAATGCCTGCCGTTTTGGTCGTTACTTAACGCCAGTTCATGTTCTAATTTTCTGTAACGTTCATCCAGGTTACTGCCCATGGTTCCGTAGAAACCGTAAGTGCGATAACTGATCAGTGTATTATTTTTGAGGTAATTAACCAGTTGCTCCTTACTGATACCGGCGCCCGCAGAGTAGGGTAAACCTTCTACATGGATATCGGTTACGCTCCATATTTCACTATCTGTAAGTGGTTGGTTAATAATTTTTTGCTCGAGCAGCTTTTTGTTAACCCGGTTAATATAATCGGGCTCCTTAAACAGTCGTTTTGCTTTATGGATAGCACGCTCTATTATGGTTTTATTAACCCGCTTGCTTTCATAGTATTGCTGGTACTCCTTTTTTCGGCCCTCTAAAACCTGATTATTCTGTGCTTCCGAGGCCGGGTCTTGCATGGTAATGAGCAGCGCCCCGCTTTTTTGTAACGAACTGATCTTTTCAAGAAAAGCGGGCAGGTCCGGTATGTGATGCAATACCGATGATATCAGGATAATGTCGTACTGTTCATGCAATATATTCACATCTCCGTTAATGTCTAACACTTTCTTTCCCCATTTTGCAGAGCGTTTTACCGCCTGTTTGAGCATTTCTTCCGACGTATCCAGCAGATGTATTTCCGCGACGCGGCTATCCATATCAGCATTCAGCAGCATTTGTGTGGCTAAGCCTGTACCGCAGCCTACATCCAGCATTTTAAGCGGCTGGTTATTTTTAATGTGGGGCTTAACATCCGCTATCAGTAAATCGTATTGTACAGGCAAGCTCTCCCACATTTCGGTATGCAGCTTATCGTAGTGTTTAGCCTCCTCGTTGTGAAATATGACATTTACCCGGGCATGAAATTCCCTCGCGTCAGTAAGGTTTGATTTTTGCCTGATCAACGGCTCAAGTGTTTTTAAATACTCACTCATTTAGTCGGATAAATTCGGCATTGATAATTCCTTCGTCGGCCTTGCGGATATGATTATCCCAGACAGCACTGATGGTGAACATGCCTATTTCAGTACCCCATACCCAATCATTATCGGTATCGCCCCAGGCGCCAAGGGCAATGGTATATTCTCCGGGGCGTAGTATTCCCGCTTTGATATTAAATGAAGCATTAAACTTCCCGGAGGCGAGATGTCGCCCTGCGGCAACTTCCCGCAATGTAAATAAACGGACTCCTGCATGGTACACAGCTAATATAAACACCACGCGGTTGAAATCTTTAACTACGTCGCCCTCAATATTAAAGCAAAGTGGTTGGGCCATACTAATAACAGCATGGTCATCGGCCGAGTTGTTGATCCATATTTTATGAAACAGCAACTGATCTTTCAGATTGCCGTTAAGTATACGGGTGATGTTATCAGTACGGTTCAAAAGCTGGTTGTAAGTGTTAATGGCGTTACTCACCGGCTCAATACTTTGCAGCAGGCCATTATTAAGCACCATGCCCGTATTGCACAGGCTTTTAATGCTGCCCATGTTATGCGATACAAAAAGTACGGTGCGACCCTCGCCTTTACTAACATCCTGCATTTTACCCAGGCATTTTTGTTGGAACTCGCTATCACCTACGGCCAGCACTTCATCAACGATGAGTATTTCTGATTCGAGGTGGGCGGCAACCGCGAAAGCCAGCCTCACATACATACCCGAGGAATAGCGTTTTACCGGGGTATCTACATACCTGTCAATACCGGCGAAGGCTATAATCTCGTCAAACTTCCTTTTTATTTCGCCTTTACGCATACCCAATATGGCACCGTTCAGGAATATGTTTTCGCGGCCCGTAAGCTCGGGATGAAAGCCTGTACCTACTTCAAGTAAGCTGGCAATACGGCCTTTTACCTTTACAGAACCTGCGGTAGGAGAAGTAACACGGCTTAATATTTTTAGTAAGGTGCTTTTTCCGGCACCGTTACGGCCAATAATCCCTACGGCATCACCCTGCTCGATATCAAAATCAATATCACGCAAGCTCCACACCACATCATTGGTGCCTTTTTGCGTACGGTCGTTTGTTTCGCCAATCTTTAGGAAGGGGTCTTCCTTACCACGCAGCCGGGCCCAGTATCGCTCCAGGTCGCGCGAGATAGTTCCCGTACCGAAGTCGCCCAGTTGGTAGGCTTTGGAAAGGTTTTCGGCTTTAATGGCTATGCTCATCAGATGGTGTCTACAAATGATTTTTCGGCTTTGTTATACACTATGGTTCCCAACAGCAATATAACAATGGTAGCTAATGTACAATACAGCAGCAAACCTAAATCTAAGCTACCCTTCCCTAAAAAACCATACCTGAAAGTTTCAATAATGGCGGTAATTGGGTTGTATTTGATCATCCAGCTGTATGCGGGAAATTTTGCCTGCGCTTCTGACAATGGGTAAACTACCGTTGTGGCGTACATTAACAATGGTACGCCAAAGGTTATTACAAAAGCCAGGTCGCGGTATTTAGTAGTTACGGCTGATATCAGCATGCCCAGCCCAAGCCCCTGCGCGGCAATTAATAGCAGCAGTACGGGGAAAAGCAGCGCATACATATTAATACCAGTCAGATGACCCTTTGCATAATAGAATACCAAAAGAACCACGAATAATATAAACTGAACAGCAAACCTGATGAGGTTAGATGCTACAATACTCAGTGGCATAATGAGCCGTGGAAAATATACCTTGCTCATGAGCGCTGTATTATCTTTAAAAACAGTTGATGTTTTGGTGAGGCACTCGGCAAAATAGTTCCATAATATGGTGCCGGCCAGGTAAAAAAGTGGTTTCGGTACCCCATCAGTTGGTATGCCGGCCAGATTGCCAAAAACCAGGGTATAAAATATGATGGTGATAACCGGCTGTACAAAAAACCAAATAGGCCCTAATATAGTTTGCTTGTAAAAGGATACAAAATCACGCCGTACCAGCAGCAGGAGCAGGTCGCGGTATTGCCAAACCGCTTTAAGGTTAAGGTCGAACAGGCTGGTACGTGGTTTTATTTCCAGATCCCAGTGTTCTTTACCTGGTTCAGTCATGCTGTATCATGGTTTGCAGGGTTTCAACATAGTTAAGTTCGCTAAAATACTGCAGGCATTTCTGTTGCAACAGCTTTTTATCATCAATAGTTAAAGGGTTGGCTAAGCAAGTGGCAATGGCGTTTTCCAGCTCTTGCTCAGCATCAGGGTTTATCGCTTTGCCCAGTTCGCCGTTACGTATAGCATCCAGGCTGCCATCAACGTTGCCGCAAATAACAGGCAGGCCGCAGGCCAGCGCTTCAATAAATACAATACCAAACCCTTCCTTTTTGCTGGGCAATACAAAATTATCAGCCATTAAAAAGTGTTCGGCTAGTTCCTGTTCGGGAATGTAGCCGGTTAAAATTACGGCATCATCCAGTTTACTCTCATTGATCAGCTGTTTTACCCGCCTACCTTCGGCCTCATCATAGGCGCCAGCCAATACATATTTTATGTTGGGGTGATTAATCTTTAGGTTAGCAACAGCCCTGATTACCCTATCGTACCCTTTGTATAGCTCGGTTGATGACAGCCGTGTAAGACTAAAGATGATCTGATTGTTTTGGCTTAACCCGTATCTGTTAAGTAAATGTGCGGGTTTTGAGAATTCACGCGGCAGGTTCATGAACGGATCCAGTACATTATTGAGTACAACACATTTATCAGGCGAGGTGCGGTGCCATTTAAAAAGCTGCGAACGGGTAAAATTGCTCACACATAAAACTTTATCGCATTTGTTTAACAGGCGGCGTTTGTGGTAGGGCAGGGGGCGCCATACTTCAATACCATGGGCAATAAGCCAGATCTGTGTTCGCGGATGTATAAGTTTTATAAAAAGCCCCGCCAGCGCAAGGTTGATATGACTTAATATGACTACATCATTTTTGGCAGGACTCAACATAGTCTTCCATAAAAAATGTATACGTTGATGCCGGTAGCCCTCAAAGCTGGCTTGTGGTACATACTGTGGCATCAAATCGTTATTGCTGTCATACAGCGATGCCAGTTTAAATTTCCAACCATTTTTTCGCGATAAGGTAAACAGGGAATGCGCCAGCACGCGGGTCATTTTTTGTATGCCGCCGGTGCTGCTAAAGGTTTGGAGCGATAAGAGATAAATGCTTTTAAACATGCTCCTGTATCTGATATAGTGCAAAAGCGCGCGACCAGTGCATTTGCCCCTTGTTAAAATCAGCGATCATTTTTTTTGCAGCAGGGCTTTGGTAATTACCTAGATGGCTGATGGCCTCATTTTCGCGCATCCACTGTTGGAGCGGAAATGTAAAACCCATTTTAGGCCTGTTCCAAACGGCTTCAGGTAAAATATCAGCAAAGCTTTCTACCAGTAATTTTTTGGGAGGGTTTGCAAAACGTATTCCGGGGGATATACGTGCAACCGCGGTGGTGAGTTCTTCATCAAGGAAGGGCACTCTTACCTCCAAGCCATGGCTCATGCTCATGGCATCTGTATCGTGCAGTAACTGGTTCTGCATGTATATATTCGTTTCCAACCATGATGCCTTTAGGGCGTCATCAGCACCCTGGTAAGGCTGTGGGTCATCAGCGAAAAGAATATTGGCCACATGCTGTTCTGTTGTGCCTGTAAGCATGGCTATTTCATTTATACTAAATAGCCCCCGCAGGGTAAGGTAGTCGGCTACAATGTGGTTATAGCCCAGGTAGCTAAGCCTTTTATAGCCCGATGAACCCATATTGCGCGCAAGTCTTAGTACCTGAAATGGTATTCTCTTTATATAACCCAGATATTTAATGCGGCTAAAGGATGGGTAACCACCAAACAACTCATCGGCACCCACGCCCGACAAAACAGCTTTAAGGCCGTTTTCATTCGCGTATTTACTTATGAACCATGAGTTGATGCCATCAGTAGTAGGCATATCCATAGCCGAGATTATTTGCTGGAAATACCGCTCAAAATCCTGCTGTTTTACCAGGTGCGTAAAGTTTTCGCCCTGTAATTTATTTAGTATTGTTTGCTGATACCGGCGCTCGTCGTATTGCTTTTCATTGAAGAATATTGACACGGTTTTTAACTGGCTTACCTCTTCATTAGCCAATAAAGAAAGCAAGCTCGAATCGATACCACCGCTAAGGAAAACGCCTATCGGAGCATCGGCAATGAGTTGCCTTTTAACTGCAGCCTGTAAACTATCCCTGATGATCCCACGGGCAGCTTCCGGGCGCTCAATAAACTGGCCATCGGATGTTATGGCGTACGATACCAGCTTGCAACGTCCGTTCTTATCCCGGTGCAAATAATGACCTTTAGGCAGGCTTAGCACATCCTGTAAAGTGGTATGCGGTTCGGGTATATGCCCATAGGCCAGCAACAGAACCGGCCATTGGGCGTTGGCCTGGTAGTTTAACCCTGATTGTTTGAATGCCCTTATTTCTGACGCGAATACCAGCTTTTTTCCATCCGCATGATAATATAGCGGTTTAATTCCGGCTGTATCCCTTACCAGGTAAATCTCATTGTGGGCAATATCATGCAGAGCAAAGGCAAACATGCCCCTTAGTTTGCTGAAAGATGCCGTGCCCCAATGCCTGTAGGCTTGTATAATTACTTCGGTATCGGTATCGTTTTGGAATGCTGCGCCAAGCTTTAGTAACCGGGCCTTTAATTCGCGGTAGTTGTATATTTCTCCGTTAAAGGTTATCACAACGGTTTGGTCGGCATTAGCCATTGGCTGGTGGCCGTTACGGCTAAGGTCAATAATGGATAAACGGCGGTGGCCAAAGGCAACGTCATTCCGGTTGCTTACATAAATGCCTTCATCATCAGGGCCGCCATGCCGCAAGGCATTACACATTGCTTTTACGCTTATTACGTCCTCGTTAGTTAAGTGTTCTGATACAATACCTGTTATTCTGCACATGGGGGAGTGTACATAGCTTCGCCTGGTAAGTCACATTTTTGTTTTGCAACTTATTATTTTACAATGCTTTAGATTTAAGGTTATTTTGCCTGTCTAAAGCCTGTTTATATAGGATGGTGGCATGCTTACTATAAGCGATTGCCCCATGCTTTCTAATCTCAATAATAGCTTTTTTTGTGAGCGGTGCGCTATTATCTCACCGTTTATACCTTTTAACGGGCCTGCCTTAATGGTCACTTTTTCACCGGGCTGCAGGTCCTCTTCTGTTACTTCAAGTTCCGCGTCGGTAGCTAAAAGTAATTTAAGCTCTTTTATCTGCCTGTCGGGCATGGTGGCTACTTTGCCAGAAAAGTACAGGAAACGTGCAATGCCTTTGGTCATTAAAACTTCGGCCATATGTTGCGGGCTGATGTTTACAAACAGGTATGAACTTATCAGCGGCTCCTCTACCCATTTCTTCCTGTCGCTCCATTGTTTTAGTTTTCTCTGTAAGGGAAGGTAAGCTTCAATACCTTTAGCCTTTAGTGCCTCGTAAGCTTTTTTTTCGGCCCTGGCATG
Source organism: Mucilaginibacter sp. MD40 (assembly GCF_002288635.1). Taxonomy (GTDB): domain Bacteria; phylum Bacteroidota; class Bacteroidia; order Sphingobacteriales; family Sphingobacteriaceae; genus Mucilaginibacter. The sequence continues at coordinate 1,823,982 of NZ_NRSW01000001.1, forward strand.
GGTGTACACCGGGTACCATCTTGCAGCGCTTTCGCCGTTCATCACAGCCATCAATTATTTCCTGAACCAACTGGTTACATCCCACCATCTTTTCTTGCGCTCATCATCCATATAGTATCCCGATTTTTCATAACCGCTGTAATCCGAATAATAATAATAATGGCCATACCCATCGCCGGTGAAACGGGTGGTGTAATACCTCGAATGCAAAAGGTCTTCAGTGAAGGCATTAAGCACTATTACTGAATTATCCAGATGATACTCCTGCGCTATGCGCTGTGGAATGGTGGCCGCGTAATATTTTGACTTGCCTGAGCGGATAACAAAGATATTGATATCGCTGATGCGGATAAGCGGTACAGAATCTGAAACCAGGCCTACAGGGGCGGTATCAATCATGATGATGTCATAGCGCTGCTTCAGGTCTTCGATGAGCTCCTTCATCCGTGTACTATGTAAAAGTTCGGATGGATTAGGCGGCACCGGCCCTGAAACGATAAAATCGAGATTGGCTTGTTCCGAATGAAGGATAATATTATCAAGGTCCGATTGGCGCGACAGGTAGGTGCTAAGGCCTTCGTTATTGGGCACATTAAAGGTATGGTGCAGCCTGGAGCGCCTTAGATCTGCCGCTATCAATATCACCTTTTTATCTATTAATGAAAGCGTACTCGAGAGGTTAACCGCCACAAAGGATTTGCCCTCGCCGGCCACTTCAGAGGTAATACAGATCACCTTGCTATTTTTTTCGGAGGCGATAAAACTGAGGTTGGTCCTAACCGAGCGTACAGATTCTGCAAACATAGACTTGGGCATGCTTAATGCCAGTAGCTGTGAGTTGCTATCATTAATTTTATTGGGAAATTTACGTATTACCCCAATAATAGGCACTGTGGTAAGGCTTTCAACGGTTTCCTTATCATAAATGTAGGGGTTAAGTACCCGTATGAGTACGATGAGGCCAAGCCCTGTAAGTATACCAAATACAATTGCCGAACGGCGCACACTATGCTCATCAGGCGATACCGGGTTAAAATTAGGCTGAGCTTGTTCTACAATACTGGCTCCGGGCAATATACCCGCGCGGCTTATCTGTGCCGATAGTTTTTTTTCTGACAGGAAGGAGTAAACCTTATCACTTACCTCGTTATCGCGGTTAAGGGATATTTGTTCACGTTCAGCAACCGGCAGTACCGAAAGCTGCTTGTTGACACCGGCCAGTTGCCCCGTTAAATAATCATAACTGCGCTTAACATTGCTGTAAGTAGCATTTACCGAATTGAGGGCAGCCGTTTTGGCCTGCAGAATAAGGCTGTTAATATCCTGTATGGGCTGCGAAGTGGGGTTGTATGTTTTAAGCAGTTCGTAACGCTGGTTAAGTAATTTGTCGAGTTTTTCAACAATTACAGGGAGGGAGGGGTCGATCTTTTCATCGCCCAGGTTAAAATTAAGGGTTACGTTATTCTGTTCTTTGGCTATCTGGTTTTTGAGCTGGTCAATAGCCAATAGCTGAAGTTTTAAGAGTGCCTGTTGTGTTTCTAAGTCTTTTGCCTTAGCCAGGGCAGCTTCTGCTGATGTACTCACTTCCATCAGCCTGTTCTTTTGTTTAAAATCAGATATCTGCTTATCGGAGCTCTTGACCTGGTTAGAAAGGAACTTTAGCTGATCGTCAATAAAATTGATCATCTGCGTAGCCGACTGTGTTTTCCGGCTGCGGTCATACACCAGGTATTCCTTCATAATGTTATTAAGCACATCAGCCGCGAACTGTGGGTTGGCATCTGTTTGCTGCAGAAGAATTATGTTGGAGTTTTTGGCCAGCTCGCTGGTGCGCAGGCCGCTTCTTACCCGGCCCAGTAGTTCCTCCGGGGTATTAAATTTAAAAAGGTAAACCGTATTGTAAGATACATTACCGGGCTTTTTAATAACAAAAGTTGTTGAGCCTATAGTTATAGGCGAGTTAAAGTTGTGCTGGTCTGTTTTATCTTTTCCCGCGTTTTTGTAGGTAAGTTTAAAGCTATTGGTATTTACAGGTTTAAACGTAATGATGTCATGGTAAAAGTTCAGGCTATCAAACTGTATTAATTGTACATCAAGCGGTTTTTGAGGGTACAATTCACTGGTGCGCACACGGCCCTCTATATAAAAGCTAACAGGATAGTTGAGGTCGCGTATAGCATTTAATAAAACGGTTTGGCTTTGTATAATAGAGGTTTCGCTTTGTATGCGTGATACGCTGCGATCAACCGGTGCTACCACACCGGCCATATCCGGAATTTCGGATTTCTTATCCTCCAGCTTCATGGTGCCGGCAGTGGCATAGGTTTTTGGCGTATACCATAAATACACGTGTGACCAAACCAAAAAAATAAGCAATGAGCCTGCTACCCAATACCAGCGGCTTACCAGTATTTTGCCTATTTTAAAATAATCAATCTCCTGGTTAGGCAGTTTTTTAACCTTGTTTTCCGTTTCTTCCATTATTGCCTGCTAAGCGTAAAGATAATTAAGGCGGTGTTAAGCAGCAACAAGGCAGGCTGCACCCATGTATTAAAGCTTTGTAAGTTATCGTTACGTATGGCTCGTTTATTTTGTGCCACATAAATAACATCTCCGTTTTGCAGGATGGTGCGTGGGTCTGTTACGGCGCTTAAATCTCCCAGGTTGATCATCGTAACCTGGCTTTTATTTTTCCCGCGGATGATCTTTACGTTTTTTTCGTTGGCTTGTGGGGTTAAACCGCCTGCCTGGCCTATGATCTCTACCAGTGTGGTATTATCTTTAGTGAGAGGGAAATTGCCTGGCGCTTTTACCTCACCCAGCAAGGTAACTTTTAAATTAACCACCTTAAGCTCAATGATAGGGTCCTTTAATAAAATTTTATGATAAAGATCCTCAATAAGTTTTGTGGCCTGTGGGCGTGTGAGGCCCGCTACCTGGATATGCCCGAGAGCCGGCAGGGTAACCGTACCGTCTTCTTCTACCTGATAGGTTTGCCCCTGCGAGGCAATAGTGTTGCTGGAAGAACTGCCCGTTGATATTGATGGGGGCACGTCGTCAACAATATACTTTAAGCTTTGCAGGTTGCGTACCTGTAAAATATCCTGCGGTTGTATGCGGTATGGGGTAATAACAGTTGCCTGCTGCAAACTATCAACACTGGTAGCAGGGTTATGAAAAAGTAACTGGTTTTGCTTGTACGAGCATGAACTCACAGTTAAAACCAGGGCTATCAAATAGGTTAAATATAACAGGCGCATATTTTGTTATTGGCTGCTAAATATCAGGGAATAAATTATGCAGCATTTTCAAAAATACATAATTTGCGGCTAAATATAGTACTTTGGAGTGCCACAACCAGCCAAAATTTCAATAATAACCGTGTGTTATAATGCTGTAAATACAATTGAACGTTGTATACGCTCGGTTATTAGCCAGCAGCATACTAATATAGAATATATCATTGTTGACGGAGGATCAACCGATGGCACCCTCGATGTGCTTTCGCGGTATGAAAAAAATATCAGCATTTTAATTTCTGAACCGGATAAAGGTATTTATGATGCCATGAATAAAGGCATTCAATTGTCATCAGGCGAAATATTAGGAGTGCTTAACGCGGATGATTTTTTCGCCAACGGAAAAATTTTAACAGTAGTACACGAAGCGTTTTCCAGCCAGCCGGCATATATTGTGTACGGCGATCTGGATTATGTCGATGCAACCGGAAATACTATACGTAAATGGCGTAGTGGCAATTATAAACACGGCCTGTTTAATTACGGATGGATGCCGCCGCACCCAACATTTTACTGCAGACGTGTGCTGTTTGAGCAATTAGGGAATTACAGCCTGGCCTATGGAACCGCGGCTGATTATGAGCTGATGTCGAGGTTTATGCATCTCAATAGAACCCACGCTTATTACGTGCCGATGGTAATGGTAAAGATGACCACAGGAGGAGTAAGTAACAGGAGTTTGAGCAACCGTGTAAAGGCGCTCATGTTTGATTTAAAGGCTATGCGGGCAAATAATATCAGTTTGCCAATTATGGCCTTTATAATCAAACCTTTAAGAAAGTTGAAACAGTTTTTATAAAATAGTATCAATTTCTATATTTGCGGGGTTAATTACCCCTAACTAATTTAACTGATGCAAACCTATTTGGGTGCCTACTATGTTGTATACTACCTATTGGTAGTTGCAGTCTCGGCTTTAATTACCATTTTCGCCATTCCTTCTATTCTTCATGTGGCCAGAACACGGCATTTGTATGATGATGTTGGCCATTTCCGCAAACAGCATGACCATGGTATACCACGGCTGGGCGGTGTAGCTATTTTCGTTGGCTTTACCATTACCCTGCTGCTGTTCAGTATTATTGATAAAACTATACCGGTAAGCTATTTACTTGCCGGCAGCCTGGTATTATTTATAATGGGGATAAAAGATGATCTTTCGGGCGTTAACCCCAGTACCAAACTGCTGATACAGATTGCCGTAGCCACTTTGCTGGTAATTGTAGGTGATATACGCTTTACCAGCATGTACGGCATATTAGGTTATCACGATATTTCTTATACAGTAAGTGTTATCCTGTCAATTCTTTTCATCATACTCATCGTAAATGCCTTTAACCTCATAGATGGTATTGATGGCCTGGCTGCAACAACTTGTATTGTTGCCAACGGTGCTTTTGCGGTGATATTCATTTGTATAAATCATTATGAACTGGCTGTAGTATCATTAGCTATTGTTGGCGCCTTATTTGGTTTTTTGCGATTCAATATTACCCCGGCAAAAATATTCATGGGCGACGCTGGCTCGCTGCTCATCGGTTTGATAACAGCATTGATGGCGGTAAAGCTTATCGAGATCAATAAAGTAACGGTATCCAATACCCCGGAGATCATATCAGCTCCCGCGGTTACATTTGCTATCCTGATAGGCCCTATTTTTGATACCCTGCGTGTATTTACTATGCGTATACTTAATGGTAAGTCGCCTTTCCTTGCAGATCGCAATCATATCCACCATCGCATACTTAACCTCGGCTTCAGTCATATGCAAACCACGCTGCTGCTGGCGGTAGTAAATATCGGCCTGATTGTGGCTGTTTATTCATTATCGTTTCTGGGTAATTTTATATTGATGATACTCATTTTTTCTTTGAGTATGCTTTTTAATTGGGGGCTTACAGTTGCTTTGCGTACCAAACAACGCGAAAAGTTATCGTTCCGTAACTTGTTTGTATAACCCGGAAAGGCTTTTTTAATTTAAGTAAATTTGCATCCTAATTTGTTACCGGATGAGGATCGCTATTAATGGATTTGGCCGTATTGGCCGTGTCTTTCTCAGAACTATATTGAACAGGCCGGGTATAGAAGTTATGGCTATTAACGATCTTACAGATACCGCCACACTTGCCCATCTTTTTAAGTATGACTCCGTTCACCGTGGTTTTAATGGTACGGTTACCGCAGTCGATGATGCCATAAATGTTAACGGAAAAAGTATCAAAGTGCTGCGCCAGTCTGATCCGTCACTATTACCATGGGGCGATATCGACATAGACCTGGTTATCGAATCAACCGGTAAGTACACCTCTCATGAGGGTGCGCAAAAACATATAATAGCAGGGGCTAAACAAGTGATCATCTCTGCACCATCTTCAGACAAGGCCATGCCTACGGTGGTATTGGGCGTTAATGATGATGCTGTGGATATTCATGCGCCCATTTTATCAAACGCCTCCTGCACTACCAATAATGTAGCTGCCATGGTAAAAATACTGGATGATAACTGGCATATTCAAGACGGCTACATTACTACCGTACACTCCATGACGGGCGACCAAAATCTGCACGATGCCCCGCATAAAGATCTCCGCCGGGCGCGTGCGGCTTCGTCGTCTATCATCCCAACAACCACAGGTGCTGCTAAGGCTATTACCAATATATTCCCCCATCTCGAAGGCAAACTGGGTGGAGCAGGCATCAGGGTGCCGGTATTAAATGGGTCGCTTACAGATTTTACTTGTAGCCTTGCCCATCAGCCTACTGTTGAGGAGATTAACCAAGCATTTAAAGCCGCGGCCGGCGGCCCTATGAAGAATATCTTAGAATACACCGAAGACCCGATTGTATCTGTCGATATTTTAGATAACCCGCACAGCTGCATTTTTGATGCTCAGCTTACTTCTATTGTAGGCGGCCTGGTTAAAGTGGTGGGGTGGTATGATAACGAGATGGGTTACTCCAGCCGCCTGGCTGATCTGGTTGAAAAAATAAGCCGGAGCAAACATGATTAAGTTTATTACCGCCGATGACGTATTGCCTATCCGCAACGAGGTTTTACGCGAGGGAAAACTTACGCTTGATGAATGCCGCTTTGTTAATGACGAAAAGGATAGCAGCTTTCATCTCGGGTATTTTGTTAAAGATAAGCTGGCTTGTATCGCATCCTTTCATGAGCAGGGATATAGAGATTTTGAGGGCCATGGTTACCAATTAAGAGGAATGGCAACGCTTGAAAAGTACCGTGGCAAAGGCTATGGTGCTATGCTGGTGAATTTCGCTATTACCTATCTGCGTGGCAGGCAGGTTAACTACATGTGGTGTAATGCGCGTAAAAAAGCGGTACCATTTTACCTCAGCGTAGGGTTCGAGATCGTGTCGCCGGAGTTTGATATCCCGGGCATAGGGCCTCACCATGCAATGTATGTTAAGATAAGGTGAATTTTTGATAAAATATAAACACCTTTTTTACTTTAGGGTTGCTCTTTAGAATAAATTTCGGCATTTTGCGCCGTTCCATCAATTATACACTATTTCAATGAAGACAATTGATCAGATAAATTTTAATGGTAAACGTGCTCTTATCCGTGTAGATTTTAACGTTCCACTGGATGAGAATTACAACATTACCGACGATAACCGCATGACCGCGGCGCTGCCTACCATCAAAAAAATTCTTAAGGATGGCGGTGCAGTTATACTGATGTCGCACCTGGGCAGACCTAAAGATGGCCCAACCGAAAAATATAGCTTAAAACACTTGGTTCCGCACCTGTCTGACCTGCTTGGCCAGCAAGTAGAATTCGCCAACGATTGCGTAGGCGAGGAAGCGGTAGAAAAATCTAAAGAGATTGAAAAAGGCGAGGTATTATTATTAGAGAACCTTCGCTTTTATAAAGAAGAAGAAAAAGGTGATGTAGCTTTTGCAGAAAAGCTGTCAAAGCTTGGCGATATCTATGTTAACGACGCTTTTGGTACAGCACACCGTGCACACGCATCAACAGCCGTTATAGCACAGTTCTTCCCGGATGCCAAGGTGTTTGGTTACCTGATGGCAGCTGAACTGAATAATGCCGAAAAGATATTGAATGGTGCTGCTAAGCCATTTACTGCTATTATGGGCGGCTCAAAAGTATCTGATAAGATACAGTTGATTGAGCGCCTGATGGATAAGGTGGATAATTTAATTATTGGAGGTGGCATGGCCTATACCTTTGCCAAAGCTGATGGCGGCAATATCGGCACTTCATTATTAGAGGCTGATAAGCTTGACCTTGCCCGTAGCCTGGTACAAAAAGCAAAAGAAAAAGGCGTAAACCTGCTGTTACCGGTTGATAACGTGATAGCCGATAAATTTGCTAACGATGCCAATAAGGATGTAGCCAAAACCGGCCAGATCCCTGATGAGTGGATGGGTTTAGATATCGGCCCTGAAACTATTCAATTGTTCAGCAAGGTTGTTGAAGAATCAAAAACCATCCTTTGGAATGGCCCTATGGGTGTATTTGAGATGGATAACTTTATGGCAGGTACTAAAGCAATTGCCGATGCTGTTGCTAAAGCAACCGATAATGGTGCTTTCTCACTGATAGGCGGCGGCGACTCAGCCGCTGCGGTTGCTAAATTTGATATGGTTGGCGATGTTAGCTACGTATCAACAGGTGGTGGCGCATTGTTAGAGTACATGGAAGGTAAAGAGCTTCCGGGTGTTAAAGCCATTAACGAATAAGAACCATTTAGTTTACATAAAGAAAGGCAACCAATTTGGTTGCCTTTCTGCTTTTATACCCGTGTTATTTATTAAGGATTATAAGTAGTGGCTTTACCATAAAGCGCATTTGATATACTGCTTAAGTAAGTATGTACATCTGTATTAGGCAAGTTGTAATACAGGTAAATACCATAATTATTATTAACCGTACGGGTAGCTAAAGACGCGGCGGTAGATGAACTGGTTGCCTGTATGTCAATAGCCGCCGGGCCGAGGTTACTCTTTGCAAGGCCGGGTACGTTTGGTACAGAGTAGGTGCCGTAAACGGCGTTCCAGCTGTAATTTACCTTTGAGCCTACGGTAACGCCATTATAGCTTAGTCGTGATGATGCCGGGCCATAAAAGTAGAACGAGATGATCTTGTTAGGCATTAATTGGCGTAATGCCGTTACCAGGTAAACAAAAGAGCTTGAGTTCGGTTGCCCTGTTCCGTTGGTGCCGTAATCGGCGTATTCGTCGTCGAAATCTATCCCGTCAAGTCCGTAGGTATTTACGGCATCACTCAGTTGCTGTGCAAATGCCTGCGCGGCGGCCTGATTAGGAAAGTTAGAAATACCTGTGCCCTGGTGGTTACCAAGGATAGATAACAGCACTTTAATACCTTTAGCCTGCAGCGTTTGTATGTAAGTTGCTTTGTTGTTTAAAACGTTGCTAACTTGAGGGTTAAAGTAAAGTACTGCTTTCTGTGTATTGGTATCATAATTAATATTGGCCGCGAAGATAATAGCAATATCAAACAATTGCTGGCCGGTAGATAACTTGTAGCTCCCTACATTGCGGATATCGTTGTTGTTCACTTCAACATAACAAACACCTTTCGGGCCGGTAACGCCTATGGCGTCAGTGCTTAACTTGCTGGCGTTTTTTGTAGTTTCAGCAGGCGTTGTTTGGGTAGTAATGTCTTTTTTGCAGGCCGTAAAAATGAGCGGCAGACTCAAGAGTGTAACAAAAGTTTTGCTTAACTGTGATTTAAAAATTGTTCTCATAATTATTACTATTGGTTTATAAATGGCAAGCGCAAAAACAGGGCATCCCTCAATAGAAAATAACAAATAGTAGGAGCAATCGACTTTAATTGCCGTTTGAAAGAAGAAAAAGGACGGCCTGTTTAAATGGTTTGTTTGGTTTATAATGATTGTAACGTATTTAACCCTGGCGGGGTTTCATTAATTTTAGAGAAAATTAGAGTGGGTGTCAAAGGCATGTATTGTTATTGTGTATAGACGGAATAATGTTGATATTCACCACATGAAAAGAACCCTCGTTATAACTTTTTGCTTTATCCTTTCAGCTTTCAGCTCCTTCGCTCAAAGTGACGCTGCTTACATCAAAGATAACTACACCAAGTATGAGTACCAGATACCCATGCGCGATGGCAAAAAGCTGTTTACATCGGTTTACGTACCTAAAGATCAGTCGAAAAAGTATCCTATCATGATGGATAGGACGCCTTACAGCGTGGCTCCATATGGGACAGATAAGTATAAAGCAGGCTTGGGGCCGTCATCGCAGTTTGTGCATGATGGGTATATTTTTGTTTACCAGGATGTACGCGGCCGTTGGATGAGCGAAGGCATCTATGAGGAAATGACTCCCGAACTGGAACAGCATAAAACCAATAAAGATGTTGACGAGGGTACCGATACATACGACACTATTGATTGGCTGATCAAAAATTTGCCTAACAACAATGGCAAAGTAGGAGTGTGGGGCATATCTTATCCGGGCTTTTATAGCACAACCGCTTTGTTGAGCCGCCATCCGGCCTTGGCAGCGGTATCGCCGCAGGCACCCATTGCCGACCTTTACCGCGATGATGCTTTTCATAACGGGGCGTTTATGCTGGTGGCGAACTTTGGCTTTTATCCGGGTTTCACCAATCGGCAGGATGATAAACCTACCCAGCGCAGGGCAAAGGGATTTGACCCGGGCACTAATGATGGCTATAAGTTCTTTATGGATTTGGGCAGCATGCGTAATTCTAACGTGAAGTATTATAAAGATACCATCCGCCTGTGGAACGAAATGATGGACCATCCAAATTATGACCAGCATTGGAAAGACCGGAATGTTTTGTTGCATCTGTATGATATTAAAACACCTACGCTGGTAACCGGCGGCTGGTACGATGCCGAAGACCTTTACGGCGCTATAAATACCTATAAAGTTTTAGTAAAAAATAACCCCGCAACGCCGGTTTATTTTGCCATGGGCCCGTGGGTACACGGTGGTTGGGCACATGGGAACGGCGACCATTTAGGCGATGTAAGCTTTGGCGGGCCTACCGGTCCAATGTACCGGGAGAAAATCGAGTTCGTATTCTTTAGTCACTATCTGAAAGGAACACCTTTGGATATCGCTAATGTAAATACCTTCGAGACCGGCGTAAACCAATGGAAAACCTATAAGCAATGGCCGCCGGTTGAAGCGCAGGAAAAGAACCTTTATCTGTTACCAGGTGGTAAACTTTCTTTCAGCGCGCCAACAAGCACTAAAAACGATTACAAGGAGTTCGTATCAGACCCCATGAATCCCGTTCCATTTATTGATGGTATTGACTTTGATATGAAAAGGGAGTACATGACCGCCGACCAGCGCTTTGCCGAAAAACGCCCGGACGTGTTGACTTACCAAACAGACGTGCTGGATAATGATGTTACCCTTGCCGGTAACATTTGGGCAAACCTAAAAGTGAGTACCACCGGTACAGATGCCGACTGGATCGTTAAAGTGCTTGATGTATATCCTGATACGGCTACTGCCAACCAGTTTACCGGTAAAGATGTAAAGATGGCCGGCTACGAGCAAATGGTACGCAGTGAGGCCATGCGGGGTAAGTTCCGCAACAGCTTTAGCAATCCCGAGCCGTTTGTACCGGGCAAGGTAACCCCGGTAAACTTCGAACTGCAGGATGTATTGCATACTTTTAAGAAAGGCCACCGCATAATGGTGCAGATCCAGAGCACCTGGTTCCCGCTAATCGACAGAAATACCCAGCAGTTCCAGGATATTATGAAAGCCAAGGATACCGACTTTAAGAAGGCAACGCACAGGGTTTATAGCTCAAAAGCCAATCCAAGTTATTTAAAGGTAAGGGTGTTATAAGCTGATACAACCAGCCGTAATGAGAACTGGCAGTAGCGACCAAACAAATAGCGATCTTTCGTACTTAATCACATATGATAAATATTGTTAACATAACTGCTATACAGCACATAGGCATACCGGTTACCAATATTGGCGATTCGCAGACATTTTATGAGCGTTTGGGATTTGAGCGAGCTATGCTGGCCGGATTTAAGCACAACGGTCTTCCGGGTACTTGTGTGATGATGCGACGTGGCGATATGATTATTGAGCTTTACCAGTTACCTGAGCCGAACCTGGATGAGGTGAGCAGCCGGGGTAACGGGCATATCGACCATGTCGCGTTTAATGTGCCTGATATTGATGTCGCTTTTGAGCATGTAAAGCAGGCTGGCTTTCATATCATTGAGCCGGAGCCTGTGTTTTTACAATTCTGGGAAAAAGGCTGTAGGTATTTTAATATTACAGGGCCCGATGGCGAAAGACTGGAATTTAACCAGATATTGTAATGAACAGATTTGGCTTTTGGTGCCTGGTAATGGTTTTGATGGCTTCTGCATGCAGTAGGAGCACAACAGTTGGCTGCCCGGCCAACCAGATATGTACCGAAATATTTACTTCAGTAGGTACCCGTTTTGTTGACCGTAATGGAAATAATGTAGCTGTTACCGATTTTACGGTTTTTAACCAGCGCACTCATAAAAAAATTGAGCCTCGTGGTGTGTTGTTGGGTGGTTCGGGTTTTAAAAATTATACCATTGTAACTGATGCCAACCGTAAGGATTTATCTACCGGCGGCGACGATATCAAAGTAACGGCAATGTATGGCAACCGAAAGGTTGAAGCGTTTTTTAAAATTTCAGGCGGTTGCAATTGCCACGTGGAGCGCCTTGCAGGGCCCGAAAAAATCATTGTTCAATAAACATTTCAGGAGTTAATTTTGTTATGTTTGCATAGTAATTATCTATGCGCTTCACTTGGCTTAAGCAAATTTTTATATTGATATGCTTGTTCTCGTTGCTCGAGAGCACAGGTATTTCTTTGACCAGGTTAATTGCCCACACCAGCATAACCCGGGTAGATAAAAACACCCAGGCTGATGATGATGCCACAGAACGAAGCGAAAGCAAAATAAAAGAGATACTTGCTGTAGAACCCTTTCATAATTTATCTGTGCCTGCTTTACATGCGGAGTATATTGTTTATCCTGTGGTAAATGACGCACGGCATTTGGGCTATATCTCACCTGTACCCACACCCCCGCCAGACGCGAGAGCCTGATCTTCTAAAAAATATCAGTTTAATTGTCACTCTCCCTCAGGGAGCTTATCTATCATTTTAAAAAATATCCTATCATGAAAATTCGTGTTTCATCTATATTATCATTTGTAATCGTTTTAGCAGCTATCAGCTTTGAAGCTTCAGCACAAACCATTAGCGATAAAGAAATTAAAACAGGTACAACGCCTATTACTAATTCCCTTAATTACATCTCTCAGCTTAAACCCATAAGCTACAGTTACGACCAGGCGGGATATAAGCAGCTTAATTTACCAGGCGGTACTCAGTATGGCTTTATAGCGGCCGATGTAAAACAGGTATTGCCTACTGTAGTAGGCAATAGGAACAGCTGGTATCAGGCGGGTAAAGGCAGCCAGCGTACCGTAACCACCCCCGAGGTCGATCTGCAAAAACTGGTGCCGTTACTGGTAAGCGCTATACAGGAGCAGCAAGCCCAAATAGAACAATTAAAGCAGGAAGTACAGCAACTAAAGAGTGCTAAATAATTAAAAGCGGCGAAAGCCGCTTTTTTGTAGCGATAACCAATTGGTGTGCGTAATCTGACTAAACCAAAACCAAAATTGTTATGAAAAGATTATGTATACTACTGCTTGTACTTGTTTGCGGCCTGAGCGCATGTAAAAAGAATAAAGGTGGGTGCGCCGCCCAGGTTTGCACAGATGAATTTGCATCTGTTGGCATAGTGTTTACCAATAGCGACGGATCTGCGGTTGCGCTCTCAGATATTGAAGTAATAAATCTCCGTACCAATAAGCCTGTACAACGCCCTCCAATGCCACCTACCATAGATTATGTTGCAGGCTTTGTGCTACTGGCAAATGACAATACCAAAGCAGAATTTTCTTCCAAAGGTGATGATGTAAGGGTAACGGTTAAAAGCAGCCAAACAGATAAGGTGAAATCTGTTACCCTAAAAATAGCCGGAGGCTGCAATTGCCATGTAAGTAAATTATCCGGGCCGGATACAGTAGCCTTTGATTAACTTTTTTATACAATCCTTGTTATATAGGGGTTTATTAGTAACTTGATAAATCCTTATTTAATAACCTGAATTGTATAAATATGAGCTTAAAGCGCTTACTCATTGGCAGTATTTTTTTAACAGCCGCGACAATTTCACAAGCACAAAAAACTACAGCTTACCACGAACCCTATCGCCCGCAGGTGCATTTTTCACCAAAAAAATGGTGGACTAACGACCCTAACGGCATGGTGTACTATAAAGGTACTTACCACTTGTTTTTTCAGCATTATCCCAAGGCCACTGTTTGGGGGCCTATGCACTGGGGGCATGCCACCAGTAAGGACCTGGTGCACTGGACGCAGCAGCCAATAGCCCTGTATCCGGATAAACTGGGTTATATTTTCTCGGGTAGTGTAGTGGTTGATGAGCGCAATACATCCGGCCTGGGTACTAAGGATAAACCGGCTATGGTGGCTATCTTTACCCACCATGATCCTAAAGGTGAAAAAGGCGGATCAAGCACTTATCAGAACGAAAGCATCGCTTACAGCCTTGACGAAGGCCTCACCTGGAAAAAATATCCCGGTAACCCTGTACTTAAAAACCCCGGTATCAAGGACTTTCGCGACCCCAAGGTTTTCTGGTACGATGAGGGGAACAAATGGGTAATGAGCCTGGCCACTAAAGACCGTATTACCTTTTATTCGTCGCCAAACCTGAAGGATTGGACCAAGGAAAGCGAGTTTGGCCAGTCGCTTGGGGCGCACGGCGGGGTTTGGGAGTGCCCTGATCTTTTTCCGCTGCAGCTGAATGGTAAACAATACTGGGTGCTACTGGTGAGCATTAATCCCGGCGGCCCTAATAAAGGCTCGGCTACGCAATATTTTGTAGGGCATTTTGATGGTAAAACCTTTACCCCGGTGAGCACCAAAACCAAGTGGATAGACTACGGCCCCGACGACTATGCAGGCGTAACCTGGGGCAATACCGGCAAACGCAAAGTGTTTTTAGGGTGGATGGGTAACTGGTTGTATGCCAATGAAGTACCTACCAAGGTTTGGCGCAATGCCATGACCGTACCCCGCGACCTTAGCTTAACGCTCGCTGCAGGTGATATTTACCTGCGGTCGGAGCCAGTGCCCGAAATGGGTAAGATAGCGAACGGTACCATTAAGGTTGACGCGGAGCAACTGGTTAAGAACAACAATATTTTCTCGGTGATAAAGCAAAGGCCGGGGCAGTTTACACTCAAATTTAAAACAAAGGCCGCTAAGGATTACTCAGTGATACTATCTAACGATGGTGGTGAAAAACTGGTAATAGGCTTTGATGCCGCTAAAAACCGCTATTACATTGACCGCTCCGCGTCAGGGCAAAAGCAGTTTAGCAAGCAGTTTACCAATGCCGGGTACGCGCCGAGGCTAAGCACCATGCTTGATAGCGATATGGAACTCGTGGTAGATCAATCGTCTGTTGAGGTGTTTGCCGATGGTGGTTTAAGCAATTTAACCGCCGTGTTTTTCCCGCGGAAACCTTACAATAAGCTGAGTTTGGTTAACCACGGCATGGAAATAGAGCACCTGCAGATACAGCCGCTCAAGAGCATCTGGTAGGGTAGCGTTCCGCTAATGGTAATACATTGGTGGCACAAACGGAACACCTTGTTGGCCAGTGATTTAGCGAACAGTAAAAACTTAGTAATATTGCTGATTTTTTCTTTAATTAATTGGCAGTCTGATGGTTGTGTTTTTTGGCTGCCGTTCCGTGCGGAACGCTTTTGGAAGCTATAACGGAACGGTAATGGAACGCATGGAAAAACCGGACTTTTTGGTTAAAGGTCTAAGTTTAGCGTAACGTAACTTAGACCTTTAAAGCGTTAAGCTTTTAGCTGCCCAAATCAAGGAGAATCCTTGCTTTGGGTACCAGATTAATCTTATGCCAGAACTTGAAAAGCTATGGTCAGTTTTTTAATAAAAAGAAGAATTCAGCAAGAGCTTAATTTATCGCATAACGATTTATCTATAATTGATGATCAAATACAGGCGGTAATCACTGGCTGGCAGTACAAAATTACCTCTATCAACGGATATCGTTACAATTTTGAGAATGCTAACCGCTATATTCCCAAACATGAGGTTGATATGATGACGCACCAAGGCTGGGTTGAAATAGTGCAGAATAATAATAGCTTAGTTTTAGAAATGGAATATGCCGTTAACTATTCTAATCAAGTCTTTATGTTTGTTTGGATGGGCATCATAGGTATTATCATAAATTATTTTGCTTACTGGGCAGTCGGTTTTATGGTTATGTACTCTTTTTTTACATTTTACATGATCCGTAAAAAGTGCACGCAAATGTTATTGCAAATGTCTCAAGTGTAGAATTTTACTCCAACACCACGGTTTTGTTGCGATAAACAAACACCCGGTCGTCAAACACCAGTTTCAGGGCTTTGGCCAGTACGGCGGTTTCCATCTCTTTGCCCGCTTTTACCATATCCTGTACAGATAGGGTATGGCTGGCCGGGATGATCTGCTGGGCAATGATAGGCCCTTCGTCCAGTTCGTCGGTAACGTAGTGTGCGGTGGCGCCTATGAGTTTCACGCCACGTTCATGCGCCTGACGGTAGGGGTTGGCGCCCGCGAAGGCAGGTAAAAACGAGTGGTGAATATTGATAATACGCATCGGGAAGCGCCATACAAATGCCGGCGAAAGGATACGCATAAATTTAGCCAGCACCAGGTAGTCAAACTCATAAGGGGCAAGGGCTGCCATCAGGTTTTCCTCAAAAAAGGTTTTATCCGTTCCGGCGGGTACCTCATGGAAGGGCACATCAAAGCGGTCGCATATATCTTGCAGCGTACTATGGTTACCAATTACGCATTGCACGGTGGCGCCAAGCGTTTTAAAATAGTTGCGTACCAGTATATCGGCCAGGCAATGGTATTCTTTGGTTACCAGCACCACAATTTTCTTTTCGGGTACGGGGTTCACTTTTATCAGCGCGCCTTCGGGCAGCAGTTGCCGCAGGTCGTCTTCCAGTTGTGGGGCGCCATCTGTACGGTCAAGTTCCAGCCGCATAAAAAACAGGTTTTCGTTATTATCCACGTGTTCCTGCATGCTAGTAATGTTATAGCCCTTTTTGGCTATCAGCCTGGCTATTGCCGCTATAAGGCCCACCCGGTCGGCGCATTGTATAACAATGATCATCGCTTAAAATATAATGTGTTTAAAGTCCTTTGGCAAAACGGTTTTTGAGCCATCTCCTTACCGGTACATCTACCCATTTTAATATCGCGCTGGCAAACAGGATAAGCGCTATCAAACCTGATATGATGATCGGGACGATCTGGTCCATGCCGGGCTTATATTTTTGTACGTAGCTAAAAAACCACCATATAAACGGGTAATGCACCATATACAGAGGGTACGAGATATTGCCCGAGAACCGGCATATGGCTTTTAGGCTGTCGCCCAGATGCGCCCCCGCGCCCAGCGCTACAATAAACGGAAAGTACAGGATAACGATCAGGGGATGTGTAATGGCATTAAAAGCGTCGCGGTAGGGTACCATAAAAGCCGCCAGCAGCAGCAGGCTAATGGCAATAAAATTCAAACGGGTGCGGATGATCCATTGCGAGCGATAAACCAGCATACCTGCCAGGAAAGAAAACGCCATACGAATGCCGCCGCCGGGGATATTATCCTTACCCCAGCCGCCGCCCAGGTTGCCGTAGGCTTGCGCTTCCCAAATAAGCGCTATGGCCGCTATGATCACCAGTATCCATAACAGCTTATGGCGCACCTTTACCAGCACAAAAGCATACAGGATATTGGCAATATACTCCCAGAATAACGACCACGTAGGCGGGTTTAAATGAAACAGGTTGTTGTAACGTTCGGGCACTATAGGGTACGGTATCATGAAACAGGCCGTCAGGAACATGGCCGCCAGGTTGCCCGCGTATTTCTGGTACAGGTCGCTAAAGGGGTCGAACAAAAAACACAGTATGCCGATAGTCGCGCCAATGATCACCAGTGGGTGCAGGCGTATGATCCGCATCTTTAAAAAATTACCGATACCTATTTTAGCGAATTTCTCATCGTAGGCATACGCGATAACGAAGCCCGAAAGGCAGAAAAAGAAATCAACCGCCAGGTAAGAGTTCTCAATAAAATTATTGGCCGGGTTGGGTACCGATATCTCCATAAAATGGAATATCACTACCGCTATGGCGGCTACACCGCGCAGGCCATCTAATATCTCAAAGTGCGGTTTGGTACTGGCAAAATTTACCTGGGTGCTTGTGTTGGTCATTTAACTGGGATTTAAAGATGATCGCTTACAGGGTTAGTTGGCATTTTTCTTAAGCCATTCCAGGCGGCGCTGGTCCGGCAGATGCTTCACTTTAAAGTTTTCAAACTTTGCTTCAAACCCCTGTCCATCGGGCGATGCTGCCATTAAACCCACCATTACCGGTTGGTTATCCTTTATAGGGGCATTACGCGTCATGATGTAATTAACATCATCTAATGAATAAAATACCTCTACCGCATCCAGCCGGCGTACAATCTTTATCCATATAAAGGGTGGTACTTTATTTAAGGTGGTCACCGCCCAATCGCTGGTATGGTGGGTAACCACGCTGCTTACATTAAACTTGCCGTCAACAAATTCAACACCCGCTTTAATATAGTTCTCATGGTCGGTACGCACCATCAGGCCCATTTGGTCAAAACGGGCTTTATAGGCGCCGGTAAGTTTCACTTTTGCTTCAAACTCGCCGCCATAGGTGGTATAATAAAAAGGGGCGTCATCAACGGTAAAACCGTAATGCGATATGCACCAGTAATCGCTTTGGGGCGTTACGGCCATAATTAAGGCGTTGTTCCTTATCTCCCACTTTTCGGGCTCGTTGAACCATTGCATTTTTTCGAGGCTCTGTGCAAAGCTCGTCTGAGCTGCGCAAAGTGCCATAACGGACAGAAGGAGTCCTTTAAATTTAGTCATGAAGGATAGCTGTTAAGTGCTTATAGTTTGTTATTACAAGTATAATAATTACCACCGTGGCTTGGGGTATTAACAATCTCCCATTTTTTACCACCTTCAAAAAAAACAGGGGTCATTTAAAGTATTTGGGGCTAATAAACCCCTTTAAATTAATTGATTAGAGCATTTTTATGGTATATGGCCTCTGTGGTAAAATATTTGAATTTATTGGCATTAAAGCAAAACCACACCCCCTAAAAATTGTTGAAAACTTTTAAGTGGAGAAAAGTGGTAAAAAGTGGTAGAAGTGTTTTACTTTTACGTTACAAAAATTGCCGACAATCTATAATGTCCTATTTAACCGGAGAATTTGAATGTAAACTGGATGCCAAGGGGCGGATGATGATCCCTGCGGGCCTCAAGAAGCAGCTTCCAGAAGCTGACACTGAGGGGCTTGTGATCAACCGTGGCCTCGAGAAGTATCTGGTTATTTACACCAAAACCGAGTGGGACAAAAAGCTGGACGAGCTGAGCAAACTTAACGAATATGACCGTAAAGTAAACCAGTTTGTGCGGTATTTTACGGGTGGTGCCACCGCGGTGGAGCCTGATGCTGCCGGGAGGATCAACCTGCCGAAGAGTTTGATGGAATACGCGGGCATTACCGGCGAGGTGGTTTTAACCTGTATGTTAAATAAGGTAGAGATATGGGATAAGAAAGCGCATCAGCAAATGCTGAGCAATGAGCCCGAGAACTTTGCCGACCTGGCCGAAGAGGTGATGGTTAAAAGAGGAAAGGGTGGCAATGAGTAATTATCATGTACCGGTGATGTTGCAGGAGTGTATAGAGGGTTTAAATATTAAGGCCAATGGTACCTATGTGGATGTAACCTTTGGCGGTGGCGGCCACTCGCGCGAGATAATGAAGCACCTGGGTGAAGGCGGCCGCTTGCTGGCTTTTGACCAGGATGCCGACGCGCAGCGTAACCGCATAGACGACGGGCGTTTTGAGTTTATTGACCAGAACTTCCGTTTTCTGAAAAATTTTGTGCGTTTGCATGATGCTATGCCTGTTGATGGTATACTGGCCGATCTGGGTGTGTCATCGCACCAGTTTGATGAAGCGGAGCGTGGTTTTTCTATCCGCTTTGATGCCGAGCTGGATATGCGCATGAACCAGTCGTCAGACCTGAGTGCCAAAGAAGTGGTAAATACTTACAGCGAGGCCGATCTGCACCGCATTTTCGGCGTTTACGGCGAAATTAAGAACGCGAAGTCGCTGGCAAAAACCATCGCGACGGCCAGATTAAATGGCCCGCTGAATACCATTGCCGATCTGAAGAATGCGATAAGTAATTTGATACCCCGCGGGAAAGAAAATAAATACCTGGCCCAGGTTTTCCAGGCGCTGAGGATAGAGGTGAACCAGGAGTTGGAAGCCTTGAAGGATTTCCTGGAGCAATCAGCAGAGGTGTTAACAAAAGGCGGCAGGTTGGTGGTAATGTCATACCATTCGCTGGAAGACCGGCTGGTGAAGAATTTCATCGCCAAAGGCAAATTCAGCGGAGAAGTGGAAAAAGACATCTATGGTAATGATAACCGCCCGCTGGAGGCGGTAAGCAGGGGTGCCATTACTGCCACTGAAGAAGAGATAAAACAAAATAACAGGGCACGCAGTGCAAAACTCAGAATAGCTGTAAAAAAATGAGCAACCGTTTACGTACAGAAATTCAGGAAGAAGAGGAAGAGGCGAAGAAGCTGGTAGTAGAGGAGAAACCGCGTAAGGCGGAACTTCCTGACAACCTGTTCATGCGCTTTCTCACCAAAGGGGTCATCAGTACGGATGATGCCATACGCGCGCTGCCTTTTGTTTTATATGTGGCCTTATTGGGTATGTTTTACATTGCCAACAGGCACCTGTCTGAAAACAACATCAGGGAGCTGGATAAGCTGAATAAGGAAGTTAAGGAATTAAGCTGGGAATATAAAAGTACCAAGGCCGACCTGGCGTTCAAAAGCACGCTCACTGAAGTAGCTAAACGTGCGGATACGCTGGGTATAAGGGAGAGTAATGAACCACCCCAAAAAATTAAAGTAAAGGAGGATGCACAGTAATGGGTATCAGAACTAACATATTGCTGAGGGTTTACCTGGCTTTTGGGTTGATCCTTTTGTTTGCCGGCGCGGTGCTGGTGCAGCTTTGCCGTGTACAGCTCATACAGGGCGATAAATGGCGCGCGCTGGCTGTAAAAAAATCTATCCGTTATAAAACTATTGAAGCGGCCCGCGGCAACATCTTCTCGGTTGATGGCAGCCTGCTGGCTACATCGGTACCCGAGTATGAACTGCATATGGATATGCTGGCCGGCGGTATTGCTGATGAGAAAGCATTTGATGAAAAGGTAGATTCGCTGGCTACCAAGCTATCGGCTTATTTTGGCGATAAATCTCCGCGCGAATACACCCGCATGCTGCGCGACGCGCGTAAGGATAGTTCGCGCTACCAGCTCATCAGGCGTAAGGTAAGCTACGCGCAACTGAAACAGATACGTACCTTCCCGATATTTAACCTGGGGAAATACAAAGGTGGTTTAATTGTGGTACAGCAAAACAAGCGTATACTGCCTTTCCGCTTCCTGGCGGCGCGTACTATTGGGTATAAGAACGAGAACGTGAAGAACCCGGTAGGCCTTGAAGGAGCCTATGCAGACTACATCAACGGTGAAAGCGGTAAGCGCCTGGAGCGCCGTATGGCCGGTAACGTTTGGATGCCGGTGAATGATGATGATGAGGTAGCGCCAAAGGACGGTGCGGACATTATATCGACAATTGACGTGAACATGCAGGACCTGGTACAAAACGCCCTGCAAAAGCAATTGATATATACTAAGGCCGACCACGGTACGGCTATACTAATGGAAGTGGCTACCGGCGAGGTAAGGGCGGTTGCCAACTATACCCGCATGCCCGATGGTTCTTTCAAAGAGAAATTTAACTATGCCATAGCCGGTAACCAGGACCCGGGTTCAACTTTTAAGCTGGCCTCTTACATGGCGCTTATTGAAGATCATAAGGTAGATACAAGCACGATGGTAAATACTGGCGAATACCCTATCCCGGGCCATACCATTAAAGATTCGCATGGTAGCATAGGCAGGGTATCGGTTAAAAAGGCTTTTGAAAAATCATCAAATGCCGCAGTGGCTTACCTGATCAACTCGAGTTACAAGGAAAATCCGTCAAAGTTTACTGATCACTTGTATGACTGGCATCTGAACGAAAAAATGCAGCTGCAAATACCGGGTGAAGCCAGCCCCGTAGTTAAAAACCCAAGCAATCGTAGTTGGAATAAGAACATGACCCTGCCGCAAATGGCTTACGGCTATGAGATGCAGCTTACCCCATTAAAAATGCTCACCTTCTATAATGCGGTGGCTAATAACGGTAAGCTCATCACTCCGGTATTTGTGAAAGAGATAAGAAGATTGGGTAACACGGTAGAGCGTTTCCAGGCACGTGTGGTGAATGAAAAGATATGCTCTGATGTAACGCTCAAAAAAATGCGCGAGATGCTGGAGGGCGTGGTAATAGAGGGTAGCGGCCGCGAATACGTTTACAACCCGCTGTATAAAATTGCCGGTAAAACAGGTACCGCGCAGGTGGCTGATGCCAATAAAGGTTATAAAGCTAAAAAGCAGTACCAGGCATCGTTTTGCGGATATTTCCCTGCCGACAGGCCTAAGTATTCGCTTATCGTAGTTATTAACGATCCTAAGAACGGGTATTATGCGGCTTCGGTTGCCGGCCCGGCTTTCAGGGAGATCGCGGATAAGGTTTACGCCGGTGATATGGAACTTAACCAGTCGCCAATAAGATATGTAGGTAATACCACCCTGCCTAAGTACAAGCAGGGCAATGTAAAGGCGCTTAAAAAGGTTTACGAAAAGCTGGGTGTAAAACCGCTTTATGCTTCGGCTAATTTAAACGGTATCGATACCAGCAATGGTATTGGTTTCGAGGATAATAAATACAAAACAGGTACCGTGCCCAATGTAACCGGCATGGGTTTAAGCGATGCGTTGTATGCGCTGGGTAACGCCGGCTACAAGGTGTCGGTAAGGGGCAGCGGCACGGTTGCTTCGCAATCAGTAACGGGTGGCAGCATCATACCAAAAGGATCAAAAATTTTAATAGAACTGCAATGAGATACCTGAGCGATATAGTTGAAGGCTTAGCCTTTACCGAACTGCAGGGCAGCGCGGATGTAGAGATAACAGCCATTGTGTTTGACTCGCGCAAAGTAGTGCCGGGCTGCTTGTTCGTAGCTGTAAAAGGCACCGCGGTTGACGGGCACGACTACATTGACCAGGCTATTAAAGATGGCGCTGTGGCTATAATTTGCGAAGAGTTACCCGCACATACTGCTGCCGAGGTTGACTTCCTGATGGTGGCTAACTCGGCAAAAGCTTTGGGTACCATGGCAGCCAATTTTTACGAGAACCCTTCAACCAACTTAAAGCTGGTGGGCGTAACCGGTACCAATGGTAAAACCACTATTGCCACGTTGCTTTACAAGCTGTTCCGCGATATGGGTTATAAATGCGGCTTGCTTTCAACGGTAGAGAACCAGATCAACGGCAAAGTGATCCCATCAACCCATACCACGCCGGATCCCGTGGCTTTAAACAAGCTTCTGGCTGATATGGTACACGAAGGTTGCGATTACTGCTTTATGGAAGTGAGCTCTCATGCCGTAGCTCAACACCGTATAGAGGGTTTAAAGTTCTCGGGAGCTATTTTCTCCAACTTAACCCACGACCATTTAGATTACCACAAAACTTTCGACAGCTACCTGAAAGCCAAAAAAGCCTTTTTTGATCATCTGCCAAAAAACGCGTTCGCGTTAACTAATGCCGATGATAAGAATGGTAACGTAATGCTGCAGAATACCGCGGCGCATAAAAAGAGCTATGGCCTTAAAAGTATGGCAGATTATCGCGCCCGCATTGTAGAGAACCAGTTTAGCGGCCTGTTACTGAACATCGATAATGAGGAAGTTTGGTTTAAACTGGTAGGTACATTTAACGCCTACAACCTGCTGGCTGTTTATGCTGCTGCCATGCTGTTGGAGCAGGACAAAGCCAAAGTATTGGTAAGCCTAAGCAAGCTCACCGGCGCCGAAGGTCGCTTTGAATACCTTACCGCGCCTAACAAGGTGATCGGTATTGTTGACTATGCCCACACGCCTGACGCCGTGCAAAATGTGCTAAGCACTATCCATGATATCCGCAAGGGTAACGAGAAAGTGATCACCGTTATTGGCTGCGGCGGCGACAGGGATAAAACCAAGCGCCCGGTAATGGCCCGCGTGGCCTGCGAGTGGAGCGATAAGGTGATCCTGACCTCAGACAACCCGCGTACCGAGGACCCTGCACAGATCATCAAAGACATGGAAGAAGGGGTTGATCCGGCTTTTAAACGCCACACGTTAAGCATTGCGGATAGGAAAGAAGCGATTAAAACTGCCTGCATGCTGGCACAACCGGGAGATATTATCCTGCTGGCCGGTAAAGGGCACGAGAAATACCAGGAGATAAATGGCGTGAAAAACCATTTTGATGATATGGAGGAATTAACCGAACAATTTAAACAAATGGTTTAATGCTATACTACCTGTTTAACTACCTGAACAAGAATTACACCATCCCCGGGGCTGGTGTGTTCCAGTATATCACGTTCCGTATGGCTATGGCGGTTATCGTGTCCTTGCTGGTGACTACGGTTTTCGGTCGCAGGCTGATCGATTACCTGCGCTTTAAACAGGTAGGCGAAACCGTGCGTAACCTTGGCTTAGAGGGCCAGATGCAAAAATCAGGTACGCCTACAATGGGTGGTATCATCATTATCCTGGGCATCCTGATTCCAACGCTGTTGTTCGCCAAGCTGGAGAACATCTACGTGATCATGATGCTGGTAACTACCGTTTGGTTAGGTTTGATAGGTTTCCTGGACGATTATATTAAAGTATTTAAAAAGAATAAAGAAGGCCTTGCCGGCAAGTTTAAAATAACCGGGCAAGTGGGCCTGGCGCTCATCATCGGGTGGACCATGTACAGCCATCCCTCCATTACCATCCGGCAAGAAGTTAAGCTGCCCGTAAAGTATGATGCCCCGGTTGATTTCCACATGCGCGGCGACAAGCCTGTATACACGCAGGATGTAAAATCAACCAAAACCACTATGCCGTTCTACAAGAACAACGAGTTTGATTACGGCAAGGTGCTTAAGTTTTTGGGTAAAGGTTATGAGCAGTACGCGCTGCTGGTGTTCATGGTTTTTGTTATCGTCATCATTACGGCGGTATCAAACGGCGCTAACATTACGGATGGTATTGATGGACTGGCCACGGGTACATCGGCTATTATCGGGCTTACGCTGGCCATACTGGCCTACGTATCCGGTAACATTATTACAGCTGATTACCTTAACATCATGTACATCCCCAACTCGGGCGAGCTGGTAATTTTTGCCGGTGCCTTTGTGGGGGCTTGCGTGGGGTTTTTATGGTACAACTCTTACCCTGCGCAGGTATTTATGGGCGATACGGGTAGTTTGGCTATCGGTGGTATCATCGCGGTGTTTGCCATCATTATCCGTAAGGAGTTACTGGTGCCGGTACTGTGCGGTATTTTCCTGGTAGAGAATATATCTGTAATGATGCAGGTGGGCTGGTTTAAATACACCAAAAAGAAATACGGCGAGGGCCGTAGGATATTCCTGATGGCGCCGCTGCATCACCATTACCAGAAAAAAGGGTTCCATGAGGCCAAAATTGTAACCCGCTTCTGGATCATCTGTATTTTCCTGGCGATCATCACGGTGATAACGTTGAAGTTACGGTAAGAGAATCAAGATATAAGAATCAAGAAACAAGATAGAAGTTGAACGACAATAAAAACATATCATCCCAAACAGCTCCCTCTCCTTTGGAGAGGGTTGGGGAGAGGTTTTGCATCCTCGGTGCCGGCGAAAGCGGTGTTGGCGCGGCCTATCTCGCTAAGCAGCAGGGGTATGATGTTTTTGTTTCTGATTTTGGTGCTATTGCTGATAAATACAAAGAACAGTTACAGCAGTGGAACATCCGCTTTGAAGAAGGTGGCCATACCGAGGCGGAAGTACTTGCCGCCGTTGAAGTGGTAAAAAGCCCGGGCATACCCGAAAAGGCGCCCATGATAAAAAAGCTGCGCGAGGCAGGCATCCCTGTAATATCTGAGATAGAGTTTGCAGGGCGCTATACCGATGCGAAAATGATATGTATAACCGGCTCTAATGGTAAAACCACCACCACCAGCCTTACTTATCATATCCTAAAAAATGCAGGGCTTAATGTGGGCCTTGCAGGGAACATTGGTAAGAGCTTTGCCTACCAGGTAGCTACCGAGAAGTTTGAGTACTATGTGCTGGAGATCAGCAGCTTTATGCTGGACGATATGTACAGCTTTAAAGCGGATGTAGCGGTGCTGCTTAACATCACACCCGACCACCTGGACAGGTATGATTATAAAATGGAAAACTATGCGGCATCAAAATACCGCATTACCCAGAACCAGACCGCAGCCGACTATTTCATTTACTGCGCGGATGATGCCGAAACGCTAAAGGTGCTGGAGGGGAAGGATATTGCAGCGCAGCAGCTGCCATTTTCAATAGAACAAAAGATGGAGCCGGGAGCATATCTCGACGCCGACAACCTAATTATAAACGTGAATAAACAACATTTCCAAATGTCAATAAACGAACTGGCCTTGCAGGGAAAACACAACATCTACAATTCTATGGCTTCGGGTATCGTAGCCAAGGTGCTGGAGTTACGTAACGAAACGATGAGAGAGAGTATGGGCAACTTCCGCAACATCGAGCACCGGCTCGAGTCGGTTGGTAAGGTGTCGGGCATCAGTTTCATCAATGATTCCAAAGCTACCAATGTTAACTCCACCTGGTATGCGCTGGAAAGCATGACCACTGATGTGGTATTGATATTGGGCGGTGTAGATAAAGGGAACGACTACAGTATGCTGAAAGACCTGGTAAAGCAGAAGGTGAAAGCCATTGTTTGCCTGGGTAAAGAAAATAAGCGTATCCACGATGCTTTTGAAGATGATGTTGAAGTGATCGTGAACACGAATTCGGCACAGGAGGCAACGCAGGTAGCTTATCACCTGGCCGAAAAAGGCGATACCGTACTGTTATCACCGGCTTGTGCGAGTTTCGACCTGTTTAAAAACTACGAAGACCGCGGCAACCAGTTTAAGGCGGCGGTAAGGGAGCTTTAGAATAGAGTCGAGAGACAAGAATCAAGAATCAAGAATCAAGATAGGTTACGATATATCTAAAAGAGATAATTAACAAATATAGTCGAGAAACCAATGAGTGCAAGCAGTGAAAATACGGCTTCTCAAAAGCTCCCCCTTCAGGGGGTTGGGGGGCTCTTGAACAACGTTAAAGGCGATCGTTGGATATGGCTTATCGTCATATTGCTGTCGGTATTGTCATTACTGGCGGTATATAGTTCAACCGGTACGCTGGCTTATAAACGGGGGCAGGCTAATGAGTTTATCCTCATGAAGCACTTATTTATGATAGTGGGCGGTTTAGCGCTGATGTATTTTTCGCACCTGTTAGATTACCGTTACTATGCCGGTATATCCAAATTGCTAATGGCTATCACCATCCCGTTACTGTTATACACACTGGTGTTTGGTAACCACGTAAATGATGCCAGCCGATGGATATCTATCCCCGGTACAGGTTTAACCTTCCAGACATCGGATTTAGCCAAGCTGGCCCTTATTACTTACCTGGCACGCACCTTATCGCGCAAGCAGGAAAATATTAAAGACGTTAAGCAGTCTTTTATCCCTATCATGGGGTCGGTTTGTTTGGTATTTATACTCATTGCGCTGGCTAACCTTTCCACCGCATTAATGCTGTTTGGCGTAAGCATATTGTTGCTGATCATCGGCCGTATCAGTATCAAACAAATTAGCGTGGTATGTGCCGCGGGCGCGGTATTGTTACTGGCGGTGGTTTTCCTTGGTCCTCGCCGTACCACTTATATTTCACGTGTACATGCGTTTATGCACCCGGAGATGGCCAACCCGGATAAATCTTTCCAGTCTGACCATGCCAAGATAGCCATTGCTACCGGCGGCGTGTTTGGGAAAGGGCCTGGCAACAGTACCGAGCGTAATTATTTACCGCACCCCTATTCAGATTTTATTTATGCAACAATTATTGAGGAATACGGTTTAATTGGCGGGTTCGCGCTGGTGGGTATCTATCTCTTCCTGTTGTATCGCTGTATAAAAATTGTTACTAAGGCGCCCAAGGCGTTTGGCGCGTTGCTGGCCTGCGGCTTAAGCTTTAGCCTCACCATACAGGCATTCGCCAATATGGCGGTGGCGGTTGGTTTGGGGCCGGTAACCGGGGTGCCATTGCCGTTGGTGAGTATGGGGGGAACCTCCATTTTGTTTACCAGTGTGGCCTTTGGCATTATCCTGTCGGTAAGTAAGGATATTGATGAGCCCCGCAAAGTAGTGGTAGGCGAAATAAGGGAAGTAGCGGCTTAAAAGAGAACTAAGATATAAGAATCAAGAATCAAGAAAGAAATGGGTAAAAGGATCATCATTAGCGGCGGCGGCACAGGGGGGCATATTTTCCCGGCTGTGGCTATTGCCAACGCCTTAAAAAAGCTTGATCCTGATACCGAGATACTGTTTGTAGGAGCCAATGGCCGCATGGAAATGGAAAAAGTTCCGGCGGCCGGCTATAAAATTATCGGGTTGGATATTACCGGCATCCAGCGTAAATCGCTTTGGAAGAACGTAATGTTCCCTGTAAAACTATTACGCAGTGTGCGCAAGGCCCTGCAAATTATAAAAGATTTTAAGCCCGACGCCGCTGTTGGCGTAGGTGGTTTCGCCTCAGGGCCGTTGCTGTACGCGGCATCGTTACGCGGTATACCCACACTTATACAGGAGCAAAACTCGTACGCAGGTATCACCAATAAATGGCTGGGCGGCAAAGCGAAAAAGATATGCGTGGCTTTTGATGGCATGGAGAAGTTTTTCCCGTTTGAAAAGATCATCAAAACCGGCAACCCGATACGTAAAGAATCGGTGAATATAGCGGGTAAGCATATGCAGGCGCTGGAACTGTACAAGTTGTCGTCGTTCAAGAAAACTATCCTGATAACAGGAGGTAGCCTTGGCGCACGCACCCTGAACAACAGCGTTATGGCGGGCATTGAGAAGCTGATAGCTGCCGATGTGCAGGTAATATGGCAAACCGGTAAGTTTTATTACCAGAACATATTGCAGCAACTGGGCCCTGACAGGCACCCGGATATTTGCGTGGTAGAATTCCTGAACCGGATGGACCTGGCATATGCCGCCGCGGATATCATCATATCACGTGCCGGTGCCGGTACCATTGCCGAGTTGTGCGTCATAAAAAAGCCGGTGATACTGGTGCCATCGCCCAACGTGGCTGAAGACCACCAGACCAAGAACGCGCTGGCACTAGTTGAAGAGAACGCGGCCCTGTTTGTGCCCGACCGCGACGCCGAAACGAAACTGATTGATAAAGCGCTGGAATTATTAAAAGACAACGAATTACAAAAAACATTAAGCAATAATATTGGCAAGCTGGCCCTGCCCGATGCCGATGAAGTAATTGCGAAAGAAGTTATCCAAATAACAAACAACAATTAAAGTAAAAGCCCCTGCCTTTTAGGGCAGGGGTCTTTTTAGAGATTAGTTAATTAGTGATTGGAGATTAGGAGTTAATAAAAAAAATGGAATTAAACAACATAAAACGAGTTTACCTGGTAGGGATAGGCGGCATAGGCATGAGTGGCCTGGCACGCTATTTCCATCACCTGGGTTGTGTTGTTTGCGGGTACGACAAAACACACACGCCACTAACCGAGGCCTTGCATAACGAAGGTATATGCATTGTTTATGAAGATGTGGCCGATAGTATCCCCATGAGTTTCCAAACGCCTGATGAGGCCACGCTGGTGATCTATACGCCTGCTATTCCTAAAGATTCGGCTATTCTTAATTATTTCCGGAATAACGGATTTGATTTGTACAAACGCTCACAGGTACTGGGTATCATCAGCAAAAGCATGTTTACCATAGCAGTGGCCGGTACGCACGGTAAAACCACTACCTCGGGCATGATAGCACATATTCTCAAAGATTCGGGCAATGATTGCTCCGCTTTCCTGGGAGGTATATCTTCTAATTACCAAACCAACGTGCTTTACGGAAGCAATAACATTGTAGTGGTAGAGGCCGATGAGTACGACCGCTCTTTCCTTACGCTGTACCCGGATATCGCTATCATCACCTCAATGGATGCCGACCACCTGGATATTTACGGCGACCACTCCAAACTGGAAGAATCATTCCGCCTGTTTGCTTCGCAGATCAAACAGGGCGGTACATTAATATGCCACAAGGGCCTGCCGCTTGATAAAGGTTTTACCTATGCCATGAACGAGCAGGCGCAGGCCATGGCTACCAACGTGCGCATTGAGGATGGCAGCTTCTTTTTTGATTTTACTGATGGCAAGGTAAGCATCCCCAACATCCGTATGGGGATAGCGGGCCTGCATAATATTGAGAACGCTACGGCAGCTATTGAGGCCGCTTTACATGTTGAGGTTGACCCTAACGCTATTCGCGAGGCGCTGGGCTCATTCAAAGGCATCAAACGCCGATTTGAATATATCATTAAAACGCCCCAAACGGTATTTATTGATGATTACGCCCACCACCCGGAAGAGTTGCGTGCGGCCATATCGTCTGTAAAAAGGCTCTACCCTGATAAAAAGCTAACGGTGATATTTCAGCCGCATTTGTTTACCCGCACGCGCGATTTTGCCGATGGCTTCGCGGAGGTATTGGACATGGCTGATGAAACCATCCTGCTGGATATTTACCCGGCAAGGGAGCTGCCCATAGAAGGGGTGAACAGTGAAATGATCCTTAGCCGCATGAAAATGTTGAATAAACAAAAATGTGGAAAACAACAATGCATTGATATGGTGCGGATTGAAAAACCTGAGTTACTTTTAACTGTAGGCGCCGGCGATATTGACGCTATGGTACAGCCACTTAAAAACGCTTTGGAAAATGTTTAAGAAACGTATCTGGAAACCGCTGTTAATAGGTTTCGGGTGGCTTATATGCCTCTCGGGCCTGGTGGTGCTGATGGGTTTTATTGAAAAGAAAAAGGCCGAGCTGGTTTGTAAAAAGGTAAAAGTGTTTATACCCGGCAACCAATACTTTATAGATAAGGCCGAGGTGGATAATATTTTGGGTATAAGCAGCCATAACCTGGTGGGTCGCCGCCTGGAGAATATTGATATACACGCGCTCGAGAACAAATTAAAGCATAACCCATTTGTGGAGTATGCCCGTGTTTATGAAGAAATGGATGGCACACTGCAGGTAGAGGTGGTACAGCGCCAACCCATGCTGCGTATCATGAACCGCTTTGACCAGGATTTTTACGTGGACGAGCATGGTATGAAAATGCCGATGTCGCAAAACTTTACCGCGAGGGTGTTGGCCGCTAACGGGTTTATTGATGAGTTATTTGCCAATAAGGTTGATTCGTTACATACCGCATTGGCCAGGGATATTTATAAGACGGCTGATTTCATCAGGAAGGATTCGTTATGGGAGGCGCAGATAGCACAGATCTATGTAAATGCCGACCATGAGATAGAACTGATACCACGGGTGGGCAACCAGCGCATTTTGCTGGGCAACGCTGATTCGTTACAGGTGAAGTTTAACAATTTAAAGGTATTCTACAAGCAGGCCCTGCCAACCGTTGGCTGGGATGCTTACAAGATCATTAACATAAAATATTTTAACCAGGTAGTGGGGGTTAAAAACGAAACGCTGCTGGATTCGCTCAAGCGCCGCAAGGCATTCGAGGCTGATTCTGTTAAACGGGCGGCAATAAAACAGGATACGGCGGCAAAGGCAGACAATGCCCCGGTCATTGAGGATACGGATAAAAAGACATCTATTAAAAATTAAAAGTATGGACAAAAGTTCGACACATGAAAAGAGTTCACCAATTGTAGTAGGCCTGGATATAGGTACCACTAAAATTTGTGTAATTGTTGGCCGCAGGAGTAAGAACGGTAAGATCGAGGTATTAGGGATTGGCAAAGCGGAGTCGGCAGGCGTAACACGTGGCATGGTATCAAACATTGATAAAACCGTGCAGGGTATTGTACAGGCAGTAGATGTGGCCGGTACACAGTCAAACGTGGAGATACGTATAGTAAATGTGGGTATTGCCGGCCAGCATATAAAAAGTTTACAGCACAGGGGCCTTATTACCCGCCGCGATCTGTCGCAGGAGATAAGCCGTAAGGATATTGATAAGCTGGTAGAGGATATGTATAACCTGGTGATGCCTCCGGGTGAGGAGATCATCCATGTATTACCGCAGGAGTTTACGGTAGATAACGAGCCGGGCATTAAAGACCCTATCGGTATGGCAGGCGTGCGCCTGGAAGCCAACTTCCATATCATATCCGGCCAGGTAACCGCTATTAAGAACATTGTAAAATGCGTTAACAAGGCGCAATTGGAAAGCCAGGAACTTATACTTGAGCCATTGGCATCATCAGAATCGGTATTGAGCGAGGAAGAGAAAGAAGCGGGCGTGGTACTGGTAGATATTGGTGGTGGTACAACAGACGTAGCTATATTCCATGAAGGCATTATCCGCCATACCGCTGTTATACCTTTCGGCGGTAACAGCATCACTGAGGATATCCGTGAGGGTTGTTCGGTAATGCGTAACATAGCCGAGCAATTGAAGGTGAAGTTTGGATCGGCCCTGGCTGAGGAGAACAAGGAGAATGAGATCGTATGCGTTCCCGGTCTGCGTGGCCGCGAGCCGAAAGAAATATCGGTTAAGAACCTGGCTTTCGTGATACAGGCCCGTATGGAAGAGATCATCGAGCACGTGTACTATGAAATAAAATCATCAGGCTACGAGAAAAAGCTGATAGCTGGTATAGTAGTTACCGGTGGTGGCGCGCAGCTCAAACACCTGCCGCAGCTTATTGAGTACGTTACCGGGCTGGATTGCCGCGTGGGTTACCCTAACGAGCACCTGGCTAAAAACGAGGTATTGCCTAAAGCCACTTATGAGGACCTGCAAAGCCCAACCTATGCTACAGGTATTGGATTGTTGATAAAAGGTATCCAGAAAATGGAATACGATGGCATGACGCTGGCACCCGTGGCCTCTGTTAAAGTAGAGAAAGCCAAGTATACGGATGACCGTAAATTTGGCCTGCTCACCAAAATATTGGAGTCGGGCAAGAAGTTTATTAAGGACGATATAAAGGATGAGGATTTCCTGAAGTAAAATTTGTGTTACCCTGTTGTTAAGCAAAACCCTCTTTGCCCAGCAGAGAGGGTGGTCGAGCGAAAGCGATGACGGGGTGAGTTCACTTATTGTTTAGGACTTTTTTCAACAACCAGAAACTTTTCCACATTATTGACAATTGTGGAAAAACCTTGTGGAAAAAGGCTTAATATTACGTTAATAAAATCTATCTGATCGTCAAAATACATATAGCTGAAAATAAGGATTATGCAGTTTGAGATGTTAAAGGAAAAATCGTCTATCATCAAGGTAATTGGTGTAGGCGGTGGCGGCGGCAACGCAGTAAACCATATGTACAGGCAGGGAATCACCGGTGTTGATTTCATTATTTGTAACACCGATGCCCAGGCGCTCGAACTGAGCCCTATTCCTAATAAGGTACAGTTAGGCGCAAGCTTAACTGAAGGTATGGGTGCGGGCTCCATCCCCGAGGTGGGCAAAAACTCGGCTATCGAGAATATTGACGATATTAAACAAATGCTGGGCAGCAATACCAAAATGCTGTTCATTACCGCCGGTATGGGTGGCGGTACCGGTACCGGTGCCAGCCCGATCATTGCCAAGGCGGCACGTGAGCTCGACATCTTAACCGTAGGGATCATCACTACTCCGTTCTCATTTGAAGGCAAGCGCCGTAAAATGCAGGCCGAAGAGGGGATGGAAGAGCTTAAAAAATATGTAGACTCTTACCTGGTGATCTCGAACGACAGGTTACGCCAGATATTTGGCAACCTTACCATGAGTTCGGCGTTTGCGCAGGCTGATAATATTTTAACCACAGCTGCCAAAGGCATCGCGGAGATCATCACCCTACCAGGTTATATCAACGTGGACTTTAAAGATGTGCGCACGGTGATGAAGGACAGCGGCGTATCTATCATGGGTAGCTGCAGTGCCGATGGCGAGAACCGCGCGTTAAAAGCTGTGGAAGGTGCCCTGGCATCTCCATTATTGAAAGATAACGAAATTGAGGGCGCTCGTTACATATTACTCAATATCAGCTCAGGCGATAGCGAGGTAACTATGGATGAGGTAAGCATTATAACGGATTACATACAGGAAGAAGCCGGTTTGGCAGCAGACCTCATCTGGGGTAACTGTAAAGATGAGAACCTTGGCGATAAATTATCGGTAACCATCATCGCTACCGGTTTCCAGACCAAGGATGAGCGCGAGAAAGAAAACAACAATAAAAAAGTTGTTTCCATGCTGGTTCCGGAGAACGAGCCGCTGGTAAAACCGGTTAATGAATTTATTACCCCGGTGAAGAACGATGCCGACCTGGTTTCGCAGCCTTACATGAAAAGTACGGTTAAGGAAGAGCCTAAGCAAACCGGCTTATTTGATCTTTTCGCACGTGCCGAGGAGCAGGATAAGCAGGATAATGTGGTTAAATACAACCTTACCGAAGAAGCGCCGGCCGCTACGGAGGAGAATGACCCTGCCGAGTTTACCTTTAAGGTAACCGAAACCGTGATGAACTTTGAGCCGGTAACCGCCCCGGTACAGCAGCCGGAGCCTGAGCCCGAACCGGAGCCGCAGGCTTTAAATGCCGATGAAGGTAAAACCGACGAATCAATAGAGGAGCAGCTGCGTAAATCGCGCGAGCGTATCATGCGCCTTAAAGACCTGAGCATGAAACTGCGCAACGGCAACATCCAGGAGCTGGAAAACGTGCCTGCCTACAAGCGTAAAGAAATTGCTTTACAGCAAACACCTGCGTCTGACGAAAGCCAGATATCAAGGTTCTCTTTACTGCCTGATAGCGAAGGCAAAACCGAGATCAGGAATAACAACTCGTTCCTGCATGATAATGTAGACTAATTGATTAAACCCTATAATATAGCCTTCCGATTTTCCCGGAAGGCTTTTTTGTTAATACCGATGTCTCTTGTTAGGGTTTTAAACAAATAAGCTATAGAAATATTTAACAACAAAGCCGGGGCTTATGCGTTTTGGGGTTGATGCTATACCGCCCACAGGTATATATTTACGAATTTTAGAGAGAAACTATTTTGGACTTATTTGACAAAATCAATAGAAATGTAGGTGGCCCTATCGGGCAGCACCAAAAATGGTCGCATGGCTATTTTTCCTTTCCCAAGCTGGAGGGAGAGATACATCCGCATATGTTGTTTAACGGCAAGCCGCACCTGGTGTGGAGCCTAAATAATTACCTGGGTTTAGCCAACCACCCGGAGGTACGCGAAGCGGATGCTAAGGCCGCTGCCGATTATGGTATGGCATACCCAATGGGCGCCAGGATGATGTCTGGCAATACCATTCACCACGAAGAACTGGAAAACGACCTGGCAAAATTTGTAGGTAAAGAGGCTGCTTTTCTGTTGAACTATGGTTACCAGGGCATGGTATCCATAATTGACGCGCTGGTTGATCGCAACGATGTGATCGTTTATGACGCCGAATCGCACGCCTGTATTATTGATGGCGTTCGTTTGCATATGGGTAAGCGCTTTGTGTATAAGCATAATGATGTAGAAAGTTTTGAGAAGCAACTGCAGCATGCCGAGCGTATCACTATGCAAACCGGTGGCGGTATTTTGGTGATCACCGAAGGGGTTTTTGGCATGTCTGGCGCTCAGGGTAAATTAAAAGAGATAGTAGCGCTTAAAGACCGGTATAAATTCCGCATACTGGTTGATGACGCGCATGGCTTTGGTACCATGGGGGCAACCGGGGCTGGTACGCACGAGGAGCAGGGCTGTGCGGAAGAAATTGATATATACTTTGGCACCTTTGCCAAATCAATGGCGGGTATCGGCGCGTTTGTAGCTGCCGATAGCCAGATCATCAGCTACCTGCGTTATAATATGCGTTCTCAAACTTTCGCTAAAGCCTTGCCTATGCCTATGGTAATGGGCCTTAAAAAGCGTTTCGAATTGCTGAGGTCAAAACCCGAGCTGCGCGAGAAACTTTGGGAGGTAGCCACTACCCTGCAAAAGGGGTTAGTAGCTTATGGCTTTGATATAGGTGTTACCAATAGTATGGTTACGCCTGTATTTTTAAAAGGCGACCTGATGGAAGCCACCAGCCTTACCCGCGACCTGCGCGAAAATCATGGAATCTTCTGTTCTATTGTGGTATATCCGGTTATTCCTAAGGGCTTAATTATGCTGCGGCTGATACCAACCGCCATGCACACGCTTGAGGATGTAGACAGAACGCTTACCGCTTTCGGTGTAGTAGCCGCTAAATTGAAGGATGGCGAGTATAAAATGGCCATAGCTTCCTGAGAATTTTTTAAAAAATATATCAAAAATTCCGCGCGAATAGCGCGGGATTTTTAGTTGACGCCTTTTAGCTATAAAATGCCTTTTTTGTAACTATTAAGGCGTTTATTTGATTGATAAACAAAAAAATTAGGTGATGGTAAATAAATTGTTAACAAGTTGTACTGGCGGTAGCTGGCAGCTTAATCCGCAAGTGCTTTTAAAGCATCAAAATGCCTGAAAATGTGGAAAAAAACTGCCTTTAAGCTACTGTTTTACACTTAAAAAAATTTTTTATTTACCTAAAAGCGATTAGATTAGCTTTAATTAAAACAATAAACCTCAAAAATTTAAGGAGTAGTCACAATGAAAAAATTTGAAGAAGTAAAACAACTGGTTGCATCATTAGAGGCAGATGCTGACAAATTTTACAACAAAGGTAACAGCGCTGCTGGTACCCGTGTTCGTAAAGGTATGCAGGATCTTAAGAACTTAGCGCAGGCTATCCGTCTTGAGGTACAGGAAACCAAGAACAAAGAGTAATTTTTGCCAACAAAAAGAGGTTAATTTACTTTAAAAATAAAAAATCCGGTAACTGAGAAGTTACCGGATTTTTTATTGAGTGTATTATTGTGTATAAGTCTTCGCCAAGCTCACACTGACACCTCATGTTTAACTATGTCATGGTTAGCCTGTCGAACCACTCATCGCTTGTTTAGGTCTTCGACAAGCTCAGACTGACTCTGCATGTTTAACTATGTCATGGTGAGCCTGCCGAACCACTCATCGCTTATGTAGGTCTTCGGCAAGCTCAGACTGACACCTCATGTTTGATTTGTCATGGTGAGCCTATCGAACCACTTGCCGCGAGTCAGGTCTTCGACAAGCTCAGACTGACACGTTGGAAGTTTAATTTGTCATGGTGAGCCTGCCGAACCACTCATCGCTTATGTAGGTCTTCGACAAGCTCAGACTGACAACTGATTTAAACTTTATTTCGCAATGACATACTTATTTTATTTTTCAAAGTCCTCTCCGGAGGAGATGACTTACATGAGGCCTTTACTTTACCACCTTCAACTGTTCGCCAATTTTGGCATCAGCGGCTGTGCTTACGTTAACCAGCGGCAGGCGTACGGTATCACCGCAAACGCCTAATTGTTTCAGGGCGGATTTTACACCGGCCGGGCTGCCTTCCGCAAACATCAAACGGGTAAATTCTATCATGCTGTAGTGCGAAGCGTGGGCACCTTTAAAATCACCGGCAAGGCATTTTCTGATCATATCAGAAAACTGGCGGGGCAGGGCGTTCCCCACAACCGAGATCACGCCAACGCCACCCATCGCGATCATTTGCAGAGAGATAGGGTCGTCGCCGGATATTACCAGGAAATCTTCCGGTTTATCGCGGAACAGTTGGTTCAGCAAGTCAAAACTGCCTGATGCTTCTTTAATACCGATAATGTTCTTAAACTCTTTAGCCAAACGCACAGTAGTTTCCGCCGCTACGGACGAACCTGTGCGGCTGGGCACATTGTACAGGATAATGGGAAGTTTAGCTGCCTCGGCGATAGCCTTGTAGTGCTGGTAAATACCTTCCTGGGTAGGCTTATTGTAATGCGGACTTGCCGACAGGATGGCATCATAACCATCTACATCAAAAGCGGCAATTTCGGCAACAGTTTCGCGTGTGTTATTGCCACCAATGCCGGCAACAAGGGCAACGCGTTTATCCACGGTTTTGGCAGTAAATTCCCACACCTTCTTCTTCTCATCCTTGCTCAATGTGGCGCTTTCGCCGGTTGTACCTAATGATACGAGGTACTCCACCCCGCCATCAATCAGGTGGTCTATCAGCTTACCTAAAGCCGGGTAGTCCACCTCTCCGTCTGCCTGAAAAGGAGTAACCATTGCCACTCCCGTTCCGTGAAATCTGTTCATGTTCAAATATTAAGGTGGCTAAGATAGTAATTTCATAAATGTGCAGGTGTGCAAATGTGCAGATATGCAAATCATAAACCATTTAATTTATGGATTTGTTAAGCGGCTTATATGGGCGTTTCTCGCCGGTTGGCAGGTCGGGCTTTCCGTTCATACGCCTGCAGGCCTTAAGCGCATAGGCAGGTATCCACTGCAATCCCTAACGCGGCTGCATCCCGTCATGCTGAACTTGTTTCAGCATCCCACACGCTAAGCTTTTCAGTGAGATCCCGAAACGAGTTCGGGATGACGTTAGGGTTGATGTTGTTAAATGATTCCATGCAATACACCACCTTTGGCACCCATAGCGTCAACGGTTTTCTCTACAGCCGGGTCGCGTTCCAGTACAGGGGCGTGGTGTGGTTTTATGCGTGCATCAATCATCAGCGGGCCGTGGCAGCCCCAGTGCTTGTGCTCGGTAAAGCTGTTAATGCCGTAAATATCGTGGCTCGGGTTGCTGCGGGTAAAGGTTACCCAAACAAGGTTGTTAATGGTAGCGGCAGTGAAACTGGCATCATCGCACAGTACCATCAAGGGCAGGCCATTAAGGTCAGCCCCTGTTAAGTGCTCCTGCAAAATATCCAGTATCAAAGGCATATCGCTCTGGCGGATGTTTTTGGGTATTTCTACAGCCAGCACGCCGGGCATTGCCATTTTATAATTTACAATAGGGCGTGGCAGCGAGAATGTAGATGGTAGCTCTGTCCAAAGCTCCCGCTTAATATCTCCGGCTACCGTAACGGCTACTTTGCTGCCGCTGTTAAGGCCTTCGCCGCTGTAATCCAGTGTATCAATAGTAGTGCGGGTATGGAAATGCAGGTCGCGGGTGAGGTCTAAACGTTGCAGGATATGTTTGAGGAAGCCGCCGATATCGTTCACATCCAACCCGGGGTTATCCTCTTTAGCAGCAATAAACAGGTACTTGGCCAGGCTTAATTGTCCTTTACCCAAAATGTGGTTGGCAATGGTAATCAATTCGGCAGGGTGGCGCTCCTTTACGTAAGGCGTATAACGCTCGCTGCCTATGGCAAAAAGCAAGGGGTGTACACCTGCGGCATCAACCGCGTTAACCGCGTGCAGGCCCGGTATTTCTTTAGGAATGGCGCTCCCAGTAATTTCATGTATCAGGGCTCCAAAGCTGGTATCCTCCTGTGGCGGGCGGCCCACTACCGTGAACGACCAAACGGCATCCTTGCGGTGGTAAACGTTATGCACCTTCATGAGCGGGAAGGGGTGTTGGAGGCTGTAATACCCGAGGTGGTCGCCGAAAGGCCCCTCGGGCTTATTCTCCATAGGCATCACGGTACCGGTGATCACAAAATCAGCATCGGCAGAAATACAGAAGCCCTCTGCATCATAAAAATAGCGGAAACGGCGGTTACCCAACGCGCCGGCAAAGGTCATTTCGCTAAGCCCCTCTGGCAGCGGCATTACCGCGGCAACCGGGTGCGAGGGTGGGCCGCCCACAAATATGCTCACCTTTAAAGGCTGGCCTTTGGCGTTGGCCTTAGTTTGGTGCACGCCAATACCGCGGTGCAACTGGTAGTGCAGGCCTATTTCTTTATCCTGTATATAATTATTACCGCCCAATTGTATACGATACATGCCCAGGTTGGCATTCATAATGCCGGGCTTATCAATATCCTCAGTATATACCTGCGGCATGGTCACGAACGGGCCGCCATCCATAGGCCAGTTGATCACTTGGGGCAACTCGCTTATCTGCGTGCGGCCAAATGCTACAGGCGCATTTTTACCTACCCGCATAGGCAAAGCCGACAGCGCGGTGAGCGCCGTGCCCGCGTATTTAAATGGCTGCTTAACCGCTTTTATCGGGTCATTCTTGATATCTACCAGGGTTTTTATCTTCTCCAGCGTATCCCTGAAAATGAATTTTGATCTGTCCAGCGTACCAAACAGGTTAGATAAGGCCGGAAAGCGGCTACCCTTTACATTTTCGAAAAGTATAGCAGGGCCTTCATGCTCAAACACACGCAGGTGTATGGCGGCCATTTGCAGGTGTGGGTCAACCTCTTGCTTAATACGTACGAGGTGGCCATTCTTCTCCAGATCGGTAATGCAGGCTTGTAAGCTTTTATATCCCATTTGTTGGCAAAGATATTACACAATTCGCGTTTTTAACGATATTTGCGTTGTGAAACCACTTATAGTTTTAATTGCCGTATTTGCAGTAAGCTGCGTGGCCAGTTTTGTGGCAGGCCACCCGGCCGATTATTATTTCTGCGGCAGGCTCGCCATGGGTATCATGCTCATTTTTACCTCGATAGGGCATTTTAAATTTACACGTGGCATGGTGCTAATGCTGCCGCGTTTTGTGCCGGCTAAAAGGGCTATTGTTTATGTTACCGGCATAATTGAAATACTGGCAGCAGTTGGTTTGCTTGTTAATAAAGTGCGTGAACCGGTGGCCTGGCTGGTGATTGTGTTTTTTGTATTGCTGCTACCGGCCAATATTTACGCGTCCATTAAAAAAGTAAATATCGAAAAGCCCGACCAATGCGGCAACGGTATCAATTACCTGTGGTTCAGGGTACCGCTGCAAGTCTTTTTTATAGCCTGGGTATACTATTTTGGGCTGATGCATTAAGGTAAAAACCAGCCCGTTGGATAAACCTACTAATCCTGTAGGGTTACATCTTTGAAAACAACTTAAAAAAGTTATCTTAACTTTACCGGCATCACTCATACCTAATATTATGTCGGTACTTGTATTTACAGCTATTATTCTGGTAGGCGCGTATTTCGCGGGTTTGTTGGGCTCACTTACCGGTTTAGGCGGTGGTGTGGTGATTATCCCGCTGCTTACATTGCTGCTTGGGGTTGATATCCATTATGCCATTGGCGCCTCGCTGGTATCAGTTATCGCCACGTCCTCAGGTTCGGCAGCGGCCTATGTAAAAGAAGGGATCACCAACATCAGGCTGGGTATGTTTTTGGAAATTGCCACTACCGTGGGGGCACTGGTTGGCGCCCTGCTGGCGGTGTATATACCTACGCATTATATCGCTATCTTATTTGGTGTTATCCTCACCTTTTCGGCTATTATGTCGTTACGTAAAAAGGCCGAAACCATAATTAAAGAACCCAGTTACCTGGCGGCAAAGCTTAAACTTTACGGCAGCTACCCAAGTGGCGATGGCGAACCTGTAAACTATGGCGTAACCAATGTAGGCGGTGGTTTCTTTATGATGCTTTTCGCCGGCATTATCTCGGGCTTGCTGGGGATAGGCTCGGGCGCGTTAAAAGTGATCGCGATGGATACTATTATGCGCATCCCGTTTAAAGTCTCTACCACTACCAGCAACTTTATGATAGGGGTTACTGCCGCCGCAAGCGCCGTAGTATACCTGCAGCGCGGATATATAGACCCAGGTATAGCCATGCCGGTAGTTATAGGGGTATTGTTTGGCGCCATGACGGGCTCTAAGATATTAGTGAATACCAAATCATCGCGCTGGCTGCGCTGGGTGTTCGCTATTGTAATTACCTTCCTTGCCGGTCAAATGATGTATAACGGGATAACGGGGAAGATATAGTTGTTATCAGAGATTAGTTAACCAGAGATTAGTGATCAGTTACAAAATACTATATTTATCGCTTAGCAACCAATACTAATCTCCAATCAACTAATCACTAATCTCTAACCATGAAACGCCTGCTATCTAATCTTACTTTTCAGGTTATTGTGGCTATACTGCTGGGAGTATTGGTGGGTTTATATTTTAAAGATTTCGCGCCAACTGCACAACTGATCAGCAAGACTTTCATCAGCCTGATCACCATGCTGATCGCGCCTATTATATTTTTCACCATCGTATTGGGCATTGCCGGTATGAGCGACATGAAAAAGGTGGGCCGTGTTGGCGGTAAGGCCTTGCTGTACTTTGAGCTGGTAACCACCCTGGCGCTGGTAATAGGTGTTACGGTAGCCAATATCATTAAGCCGGGCGCCAACTTTATTAATCAGCATGTTAAAGTTGACGCGGCCAAGCTGGCCGCTTACGAAAAAGCGGCGGCGGATATGAAATGGGGCGAATTTATCGCGCATATTGTACCAGGCAACCTGTTCAAGGCCTTCGCCGATGGCGACATTCTGCAGATCCTGTTCTTCGCCATATTATTTGGTTTCGGCCTGAGCCGGATGGGGCAGGCGGGGCAATCCGTTATCCAGGCGTTTGATAAGCTGTCTAAAGTGTTCTTCAATATTATGAAGATCGTGATGAAGGCAGCGCCCCTGGGCGCTTTCGGCGGGATGGCTTATACCATTAGTACTTATGGTATAAAAACCCTGCAGCCGCTGGCTATGCTGATGGGCTCGGTATACCTCACCATGTTCCTGTTCATTTTTGTGGTGTTAAACATTATTGCCCGGCTATTTAAGTTTAGCCTGTGGCAATACCTCAAGCACATTAAGGAAGAGATACTGATCGTTTTGGGTACTTCCTCCTCAGAATCAGCCTTGCCGGGGATGATGGAAAAGCTGGAAAAATTCGGCTGTTCCAAATCGGTTGTGGGCCTGGTGATCCCGGCGGGGTATTCGTTTAATTTGGATGGTACCACCATTTACCTGTCCATGGCTACCATTTTCCTGGCGCAGGTATTTAAGATAGACCTTTCGCTGGAGCAACAGCTTACCATTATCGGTATACTCATGCTTACCTCCAAAGGCGCCGCAGGGGTAACGGGCAGTGGTTTTATTGTGTTGACCTCCGCACTGGCAGCCATAAAAGTGATACCGGTTGAAGGCGTGGCTATATTACTGGGTGTAGACCGCTTTATGAGCGAGGCACGTGCCATAACCAACGTGATAGGCAATGGTGTAGCTACTATTGTGGTGGCTAAAAGTGAAGGGGAGTTTGTGGCTGTTTAGAGATCAGTGAGTGGTGAGTAGAGAGCAGGAACCGCGTTAGGGATTGCAGTGGATACCGGCCTTGTGCTTAATGCCTGCAGGCGTATGAACGGAAAGTCCGGGCCGAAGGCAACGCCCATATGGCTTTTACCTCATCTGCATAGGGAGGGTTATCCTATAACCACACTTCAGCACCTGTGCTACCTATCATTACGTATCAAAAGCCACATTTGTGTTAACATTTAAATTTACGTGGTAAAAGGGTTTCACATTCGGACAAAAACTTTAGATTTGCCCATACAAAAATCAAAAGCCGATGAGCGTTCTCGTAAATAAAAATTCAAAAGTTATCGTACAAGGTTTCACAGGCAAAGAAGGTACATACCATGCCGAGCAAATGATAGCTTATGGTACCAATGTTGTTGGTGGCGTAACACCTGGTAAAGGTGGCCAGAGCCATTTGGATAAACCGGTATTTAATACCGTGAAAGACGCGGTTGACCAAACCGGCGCCGATGTATCTATTATATTTGTACCGCCCGCCTTTGGTGCCGATGCCATTATGGAAGCTGCCGAAGCCGGTATTAAGGTTATTGTTTGTATCACCGAAGGTATCCCTACAAAGGATATGATAGAAGTGAAAGAATACATCAGCGATAAAGATACCCGTTTAATTGGCCCTAACTGCCCTGGTATCATCACGGCTGACGAGGCTAAGATTGGTATTATGCCGGGCTTTATCTTCAAAAAAGGTAACGTGGGCGTGGTATCAAAATCGGGTACATTAACTTACGAAGCGGTTGACCAGGTAGTGAAAGCAGGCCTGGGTATCACCACAGCTATTGGTATTGGCGGCGACCCGATCATTGGTACCCCAACCAAAGAAGCGGTAGAAATGCTGATGAACGACCCTGAAACGCATGGCATTATCATGATAGGTGAAATTGGCGGTGGCATGGAAGCTGAAGCTGCCCGCTGGATAAAAGATAATGGTACTAAACCAGTAGTAGGCTTTATTGCCGGCCAAACCGCTCCTCCGGGACGCCGTATGGGCCACGCAGGTGCTATTGTTGGCGGCGCTGATGATACAGCCGCTGCTAAAATGAAAATTATGCGCGAATGTGGTATCCGTGTGGTAGAATCACCTGCTGAAATTGGCGCTGCAATGGCAGAAGAATTAGCTAAGAAATAAGATTCA
Organism: Mucilaginibacter sp. MD40; assembly: GCF_002288635.1. GTDB lineage: Bacteria > Bacteroidota > Bacteroidia > Sphingobacteriales > Sphingobacteriaceae > Mucilaginibacter. The sequence continues at coordinate 1,868,166 of NZ_NRSW01000001.1, forward strand.
AGAACCAAGAATCAAGATAAAAGAATCCCGGTCAATAATTTGGCCGGGATTTTTTTGTTTATGCCGGGCAGTTTGCAGATAACCATCAGGTTAATGGGCTTTCTTTAAATGCTTGTTTTATTTCCTTTATAAACATTTTAGAGACGGTTGTGTTGTGAAAGGAAATAATCTAAACATGAAAACAAAATTACTGCTCTTGTTTATGGGTTTATCGATGGCCTTCCTGGGCTGCAAAAAAGATAAGGCCCCTGTAGACAAACTGGCCGATATCAAAAAGCAGATCATGGGTACCTGGCAGGTACAAAGTGTAACGGTTACCTATTATGATGCTTCGGGCAAAATAGTTAAGACCGATAATCAGGACGGAAACAACGGCGAGGTTTACCAATTTGTTAATGAAACTACGCTTAAACAGGTAGGCGAATTTAATGACAGCTACGCGTACAACCTCACCAACGTTAATAACAAGATCATGCTGAATGTATCAAACAATTCTTTTGAAGTTAATTTTTCCGGAAATAACTCCATGTCATGGTCAGAGCAGGAAACCTACCCGGATGGGGGTAGTTACACCAGTTCAACCAGGGTGATCCAGTTGATAAGAAAATAGCAAATTCAAAAGCCGGATAAATAGTTATCCGGCTTTTTGCATATAGTTACCCGTTGATGAAGGGGTATAGCATGAACAGTTGCAGTTTAAATAATTCCATAAATTTCTTTCAATTCAGGTACAGTCGCTTAAATTAGTGGAAACTCCCACTCTATGCGCAAATACCTGTTTTTGCTGTCTTTTGCAGTCGCTCCCGCTTTTGCCCAGTATCAACCCGCGAAGTTTACTGATGCCGACCGGCTCAGGAAAATTGAGGCCACTTTCCCGGTTATCGATAGCGTTTATAAACAACAGGCCGAAGCCATGCACATACCCGGCCTGGCCTATGGTATAGTAGTAGATGGTAAACTGATACACACAGGGAATACCGGGTATACCGATATCAGTAGCAAAACGCCCGTAGCCTCACAGTCTGATTTTCGCATAGCATCTATGACCAAGAGTTTTACGGCCATGGCCATCCTCAAACTGCGCGACGAGGGTAAACTGAAGCTTGACGATCCGGCATATGTGTATATCCCCGAAATGCGTAATAACCGGTATTTGACCAAAGATGCCGCCCCCGTAACCATCCGCCACCTGCTTACGCACTCGGCCGGTTACCCCGAAGATAACCCCTGGGGCGACAGGCAACTGGCCGTTACCGATGCCGAACTCATAGCTATTTACAAGAAGGGCGTTTCTTTCTCGCATAACCCCGGGCAGGGGTACGAGTACAGTAACCTCGGTTTTGCCACCCTGGGTTATATCATCAAAAAAGTAAGCGGTAAAACTTACCAGCAATATATCAATGAGTACATTCTTAAACCGCTGGGCATGACCCATACTTACTGGGAATACACTGCGGTGCCCAAGGATAAACTTGCCTATGGCTATCGCTGGCTGGATGGGAAGTGGGTAAAGCAACCGCTGCTGCATGATGGCGCTTACGGCGCCATGGGCGGCTTGATCACTACCATAGAAGATTTTAGTAAATATATGGCCCTGCACATGGATGCCTGGCCTCCGCGCGACGATGCGGAGAAAGGGCCCATCAAACGAAGCTCTATCCGTGAGATGCATTACCCCTGGGATGTTAGCTATCTTAATCAGTACTCATTAAACCCATCAAAGCCTTGTGCTTCGGTTTCGGCTTATGCTTACGGTTTACGTTGGGCTAAAGATTGCGAAGGTCGAGTATTTGTTGGCCATACCGGTGGCTTGCCCGGCTTTGGCAGCCAGTGGAACATGATGCCTGATTATGGCGTAGGTGTAGTATGTTTTGCCAATTTAACGTACGCAAACGCGGGCAAACTCAATAACATGGTGCTGGATACCTTGCTTAAACTATCCAACATCCAACCGCGCAAACTGCCGCCATCAAAAATACTTACCCAACGCCGGGATGAACTGGTGAAGCTACTGCCTAATTGGAGCAACGCGCAAGCCACCGGCATTTTCGCTGATAACTTTTTTATGGATTACTTCCCTGATAAGTTAAAGGCGGAAGCAACGGATATATTTACTAAGGCCGGTAAAATTGTGCGTGTGGGAGAGGTGGTGCCCGAAAATAACCTGCGCGGCTATTTTATACTCACCGGCGAGAAAGGCAAGGTAAAAGTATCATTCACACTTACGCCCGAGAACCCGCCGCTGATACAGGAGTACCATATAGGGTTGGTGGAGTAGAAACTGGATTTATGGGGTTAAGAAATGGTATGTTTCTGGCATTATGAGCGAGAGCGAAGAATCTAATGTAAGCTATTCAAGTAGTAGATTAGATGCTTCGTTCCTCAGCATGACAAACATTAATTAGTGTATTGTGATAAACTTAACGCAACCCAATAATGCGACATAGTGTAACGTGCGGGTGTACAAGCACTGCAATAGCATTAACGTTATAGCGCGTTACCAAGTCGCGACTTTTATTGATATATTGTTATTTAAATTGGCATCAATGAGCTCGCTGCCGCTCGGTTCTTTGGTTACTTTCTTTTGAGAGAAAAGAAAGTAACATCCACTGCCGACCCAAGTAACCACTGCTAATCCTAACGAAGAACCTGTGAAACTGCCAGGCTATCGCTCGAGATAATGCTTGAATAAATTCCCTCCGTCAACCCTTTGTAAACATCTCTTTACCAAACAATCTTAGGGAGGCGTTTGTCGTATATTTATGTATGAAAGCATAACGCTTTTACTTAATACAATTCATTTATTTATTAGATACTATGGCATACAACCAGCTCACCCCCGAAGAAGAGTACGTAATACTGCATAAAGGAACCGAAAGGCCGTTTACCGGAGATCTGCTAAACAATAAGGCCCAGGGTGTATACGTTTGCAAACGCTGTGATACGCCGCTATACAAGTCGGAAGATAAGTTTGAATCATTTTGCGGCTGGCCCAGCTTTGATGATGAGATACCCGGCGCCGTTAAAAGGGTAACCGATGCCGACGGGCGCCGTACCGAAATACTTTGCGCCAACTGCGGCGCTCACCTGGGCCACGTTTTTGAGGGCGAGTACATGACCCCTAAAAATACGCGCCATTGCGTCAACTCCATTTCCATGAAATTTGTACCTGTTGACCAATTGAAAAAATAAGTAAATAAGCTAAACACCGGGACACCAAAAACTATCCCCGCGGTTGTAAAAGCCGGCGGGGATTTTTTCTTTTTCCACATTATTATTCTGTTAAGAATTTGAAAATAAATTGTTGTGTTAGGTGGTTCAAAAACCGCGTTTTTAGAGCCCTTTACCTTTGAGTTTTAGGGCTGTTTATAACGTGTGGAAATTGCACAAACGCCGATGTATTTTTGTTTTGATAAGCAATATTTTTTGTTGCGATCAGCGTTAAACGGTTGATGTTTAAATGCTTAAAATTTTCAGGTAGATACAATAATCCCAATGTCATCTTACCGATTGTGGACAACTTATACGGGATGTTAAAAACTTAGACTATCTCTTAATAGCCTGATGCCCTATCTTTGAATCACAAGTTCTTTCAAGGCTATCTGTATTACCGGTAACCTGCCGGCAAAATTTGAAATAAGTCACCTTAAACGTGGCTTAGAACGTGCAACTAAATAACCAGTTGGAGTAGGGAAAGAGGGGATTGAAATTAAGCGAGTAATATGCGCAGGTCGGTACCGACTGCTAAACTTTTTTAACTCGCTGTGGTAAACGTGTCTGCCGTTGGCAAGCAGGTAAAAATTGAAAGAGAACGGACAACGGAGCTATTAAATAATTATAAAGAGGCAATGCAAGAGGAAACCGAATTACTGTTAAAAGAGAACAAAGACCGCTTTGTTATCCTGCCGATAAAATACCCGGCGATATGGGAGATGTATAAAAAGTCTGAAGCCAGTTTCTGGACGGCAGAAGAGATAGACCTTTCTGACGACCTTAAACATTGGGAGAGCTTAAACTCGGGCGAAAGACATTTTATATCGCACGTATTGGCGTTCTTTGCGGCAAGCGACGGTATTGTGAATGAGAACCTTGCAGTGAACTTCATGAGCGAAGTGCAGTTGCCAGAGGCGCGTTGTTTTTACGGTTTCCAGATCATGATGGAGAACATCCACTCTGAAACCTACGCGTTGCTGATAGATACTTACATCAAAGATCCGGTTGAGAAAGACCGCCTGTTCCATGCCATTGAAACCGTGCCTTGCGTAGGTAAAAAGGCAGAATGGGCGCTTCGCTGGATAAATAACGGAACTTTTGCAGAGCGTTTGGTAGCGTTTGCCGCGGTAGAAGGTATCTTCTTCTCAGGTAGTTTCTGCTCTATCTTCTGGTTAAAGAAACGTGGTTTAATGCCGGGTTTAACCTTTAGTAATGAGTTGATCTCCCGCGACGAAGGCTCACATTGTGAGTTTGCCTGTTTGCTTTATAGCATGCTGGACAACAAACTTAGTAAAGAGGCCGCTACAGCCATTATTACCGATGCCGTAGAAATTGAAAAAGAATTTGTGACCGATGCCTTGCCGGTTAACCTGATAGGGATGAACGCCAAACTGATGCAGCAATACATTGAGTTTGTTGCCGACAGATGGCTGGTTGAATTGGGTTACGATAAAGTATACAACGCAACCAATCCGTTTGATTTTATGGAGATGATCAGCTTGCAGGGTAAAACCAACTTCTTTGAAAAACGCGTTGGCGACTATCAAAAAAGCGGCGTAATGAATAGCGCCGAAAGCAAATCATTCTCCTTGGATGAAGACTTTTGATTGGTGAGTAGGCAATAGTCAATGGTGAGTAGGAAACAGCGATAATGTTTTTACAATTAGGGCATACAAAGTTAGATGCGTACCAAATAACAAGGCAATTTGTAAAAGAATGTTATTTAGCTGTAAACCAGTTTCCCATTGAAGACAAATACATACTAACACAACAAATAAAACGGGCTGCCCTATCTGTTCATTTAAATTTAGCAGAAGGTAGTTCGAGGAAATCTGATCTGGAAAGGAAGAGATTTTACGAGATAGCAAGAGGATCGATCATTGAGATCGATGCGGCGCTGGATATAGCATCAGATTTGGGTTACTGTACAGTAGAACAACTGAACAAATTGGGTGAGAAGCTCATCCAATGTTTTAAATATCTAAGCGCTTTGATAAACAAATTAAGTATATAACAAGAGGACAAATAATTCACTACTCACCATTCACATTTCACCAATATGTTTGTAGTAAAAAGAGACGGCAGAAAAGAGTCGGTTAAATTCGACAAGATCACAGCACGCATTGAGAAGCTGTGCTACGGGTTCAACCTGGTTGACCCGATTGATGTGGCAAAAAAAGTAATTGAGGGTTTATTTGATGGTGTTACCACCTCCGAGCTGGATAACCTTGCAGCTGAGACAGCGGCGTCGTTAACCACCAAACACCCTGATTATGCTTTGCTGGCATCGCGTATCGCGGTATCCAACCTGCATAAAAACACTACCAAGTCGTTCTCTGAAACCATGAAACGCCTTTATGAGTACGTTGACCCTAAAACAGGCAAAAGCGCTGCTCTGCTGGCCGATGATGTATACGAGATCATCCAGGCAAATGCCGACATACTGGATAGCAGCATCATTTATGACCGCGACTTCGGTTTTGATTACTTCGGTTTCAAAACCCTTGAAAAATCATACCTGTTAAAGCTGGATGGTAAAATTGCCGAACGCCCTCAGCACCTGTTTATGCGCGTATCTGTTGGTATCCACAAAGAAGATATCGAAAGCGCCATCAAAACCTACAACCTGATGAGCGAACGCTGGTTTACGCACGCAACGCCTACTTTATTTAACGCCGGTACTCCAAAACCTCAAATGTCATCATGCTTCCTGTTAACCATGAAGGATGACAGCATCGAAGGTATCTATGATACGCTAAAACAAACTGCCAAAATATCACAAAGCGCGGGTGGTATTGGCCTGAGCATACACAACGTGCGTGCGACCGGTTCATACATCAGTGGCACAAACGGTACCAGCAACGGTATTATCCCAATGCTGCGTGTGTTTAATGATACCGCCCGTTATGTTGACCAGGGTGGCGGTAAGCGTAAAGGTGCTTTCGCTATCTATTTAGAGCCTTGGCATGCAGATATCTTCGAGTTCCTGGATCTGCGTAAGAACCACGGTAAAGAAGAAATGCGCGCACGTGACCTGTTTTATGCCCTTTGGGTATCAGACCTGTTCATGAAACGCGTTGAGGCTAATGAGGACTGGAGCCTGTTCTGCCCGCACGAAGCACCAGGTTTAGCTGATTGCTTTGGTGCCGAGTTTGAAGAATTATACACCAAATACGAAAGAGAAGGCCGCGCACGCAAAACCATTAAAGCGCAGGAGCTTTGGTTTGCCGTGTTAGATTCACAGGTGGAAACCGGTACGCCTTACTTGTTGTATAAAGATGCCGCTAACGGTAAATCAAACCAGCAAAACCTGGGTACCATCAAGAGTTCAAACTTATGTACCGAAATTATCGAGTACACCTCTGCCGATGAAGTTGCGGTTTGTAACCTGGCTTCATTAGCATTGCCACGTTTTGTTATCGATGGTAAGTTTGATCACCAGAAATTATATGATGTTACTTATCAGGCAACTTTGAACCTGAATAAGATCATTGATCATAACTTCTACCCGGTGGTAGAGGCAGAGCGTTCAAACCTGCGCCACCGTCCAGTTGGTTTGGGTGTGCAAGGTTTGGCTGATGCTTTTATCCTGCTGCGTTTACCTTTTGAGAGCGACGAAGCAAAACAACTGAACAAAGAAATATTCGAGACCATTTACTTTGCTTCCATGACCGCTTCTAAGGACCTGGCTATAAAAGACGGCCCGTATGAAACGTTCAAAGGTTCACCACTGTCTCAAGGTAAATTCCAGTTCGACCTGTGGGATGTTAAACCGGCAAGCGACCGTTGGGATTGGGAAAACCTGCGTTTGGATGTAATGAACCACGGTGTACGTAACTCATTATTAGTTGCGCCAATGCCTACAGCTTCAACCTCACAAATTTTGGGTAATAACGAGTGTTTTGAACCATATACTTCAAACATTTACACCCGCCGTGTATTAAGCGGAGAGTTTGTGATAGTGAACAAACACTTGTTGAGAGACCTGGTTGACCTTGGCTTATGGAATAACACCATGAAAGACAGGATCATTGCAGCGAACGGTTCTATCCAGGATATCGCGGAGATACCTGCCGATATCAAAGAACTGTACAAAACCGTATGGGAAATTAAGATGCGTAACATTATAGATATGGCAGCCGACAGGGGTGCTTATATCTGCCAGTCGCAGTCGCTTAACCTGTTCATTAACTCGCCAAACGCGTCTAAATTAACTTCAATGCACTTCTACGCATGGAAGAAAGGCCTTAAAACAGGTATGTATTACCTGCGTACACAGGCAGCATCGCAAGCGGTTAAGTTTACAGTAGAGAACCAGGGCGGTAAAAACATGGAAGCCGTTATACCGGAAGTTGTTGGTAATACCAGCGAAGAGGAAATGCCGGCAGGCCCAACCTGTTCAATGGAAGAAGGTTGCGTTACCTGCTCTGCATAATTTCGCCTAATTTCAGTCGATAGAAAATAGTCCATAGACCATAGTCATTTATAATGGCTATGGTCTTTTTACGTTTAGGTGATAGGGTTTTAACCTTATTGTTTTATCATTGTCTATAGTTCATGGTCAATAGACCATAGCTTTTTTCTTACTATGGTCTATTGACTATTAACCATTAGCTCAAGCATGCTCACCTCCGCCAAACACGAGATCATCCATTGCGAACGCTGTAGCAAGCCGTTTGAGTGCAAGGCTAATGCCTACACCAAATGCCAGTGCAGTACGGTGCAGCTTACCATTAATGAGGTGCAGTATGTAAGCGAACTGTATGATGGCTGCCTGTGTGCCAACTGCTTACTGGAGTTGCAGAAAGAGTATCAGGAAAGTTTGTAGAAATTTTTTTTCTCTTTTGTAAAATCCACATTTTCATTATTTTCGGGCAACAAATAAAAAAGCTATTCTTTATCACAACCATGTGCTTTTATCCCCCACGCGTTCCCCTGTTACGGGTTTGCCTTGCCTTTTTGGTTTTAACAGCAATTTTTTCATCAATGGCCACTGCGCAAAGCCGCAGAACACAAGGCATAGGTGCCGATGGCGATATGCTTAGCGGCAGCAACCACAGCAGTAGCAGCAGTTTTGTACGCGAGGATGGATGGATGCTGGCCTTAACCGGCGGCTACGAAAGCCCCGACAAAAACCTGCGTGATATCTACAAGGCTACTCCTGTATTTGGCCTTACCCTTACCAGGGCTAAAAATCACTGGCTGTTTTCGGGAAGTGTGGATTACCGCTCTTACCAGCCCAAGCAATCAACCTTTGTTGTAAACGACGATTATTTAGGTACCTACAACGTGTCATACAGTAACTTCAGGGGCATAGGTTTATACGCCGGTGTAGCGTATGACCTGCAGGTGAACGATATATTTGATGCTTACTTAGGTGCCAATATAGGCTCGGTGTTTATTAAAGAAATCAGCGATATGCAGTTTGCCGACGGCAGTGCCGAAAGGATCGAACTGAAAAACTCACTTAATTACCTGGGGCCAAAGCTGGGTTTAAATTTCGCGGCGGGTACTAATCTGGGTATCGGGGTAGAGGGCCGCTATGGCTTAAATGTTACCGGTTTTAATTCCAACACCCGTACCGGTACTGAGGTGTATAAGGGTTTCAGCGCGGCATCGGCCAACCTGGTGCTTACCTATTACTTTTAAACGGATTTAGTCCGTTTAGCGCGCGGCGAATACCCTTTTCGCGTTTCGCACATTATCCCTATCTTCACGCACGCAAAAAATCATACTTAAATTATGAAATTGTTAGAAGGAAAAACCGCCCTGGTAACAGGTGCGTCAAAAGGAATAGGCCGTAAAATTGCCGAGAAATTTGCCGAGCATGGCGCCAATGTAGCTTTTACCTATTTATCATCGGTAGAAAAAGGGCAGGCCCTGGAGCAGGAACTGCAAAGCTTTGGCACTAAAGTAAAGGGTTACCGCAGCGATGCCTCTAAATTTGATGAGGCCGAAAAGCTGATCAATGATATAGTGGCCGATTTCGGCGCTTTAGATATTGTGGTGAACAACGCCGGTATCACTAAAGATGGCCTGCTGATGCGCATGACCGAAGAGCAGTGGGATGAAGTATTGGACGTTAACCTTAAATCCATCTTCAACGTTACCAAAGCCGCCTCAAAGATCATGATGAAAGCCCGCAAAGGAGTTTTCATTAACATGAGTTCGGTAGTAGGTGTGCAGGGCAATGCCGGACAGGCCAACTACGCGGCTTCAAAAGCGGGTATCATCGGCTTCTCCAAATCGGTAGCCAAAGAATTGGGTTCGCGTAATATCCGCACCAACGTGGTAGCGCCGGGCTTTATCCGTACGGAAATGACCGATGTGTTAGACCCTAAGGTGGTAGAAGGCTGGGAAGCCAATATCCCGTTAAAACGTGCCGGTGAGGTTGACGATGTGGCTAATGCCTGCGTTTTCCTGGCATCAGATATGGCAGCTTATATTACAGGACAGGTAATCCCGGTTGACGGCGGTATGCTTTAAGCTTAAGTCAAAATTCAAAATTAAAAAGTCAAAAGTCGCGGGTGCGGCTTTTGACTTTTTTGTTTAAGAACTATCGTAAGCTTGGCCTGTTTGATTTTTAATGGCTAATAACGTAATAAAAGAAACAATCCTCTCTATGTCGGCGCAGCGGGCTCCTGATAAAACTGTTTGCCCGAGTGAGATAGCGCGCGCTATGTTTCCGCAGGATTGGCGCAAACACATGAAGGAAGTAAGGGCTGCGGCTGTTGAACTGCAACAAGCCGGTAAAGTAGAGATCACTCAAAAAAGTGAACCGGTGGATGTGAACAATATAAAAGGCCCTGTTCGTATTAAATTTATCGCTCCCCGCTCATAATAATTTCGCATTTTGCAGTCATGTCAATAACCTGGGGTGCTGTTTCGGGCTGGTGGTCGCCGCTTTGTGTGGTGCTGGGCTTGCTGTATGCCTGGGTCATGTACCGTCAACCCTTGCTGTTAACCAAAGGGCTGCGGTATGGCCTGTTTGCGCTGCGCACGTTAGCGGTAAGCCTATTGGCTTTGCTGTTGTTATCGCCGCTGGTAAAAACAGTAACCCGCACACCGCAAAAGCCGCTTATCCTCATCGCGCAGGACAACTCCGAATCTGTTAACAGGTTTTCTCCGCCAAATGTTGCGGCAACTACCGTGAACAAGTTGGCAAAGCTTAAGAGCGAACTGGGCAATAATTTCGACGTGCGGGAATTTAACTTTGATAAAGAGCTGCGTGATGGGCTCAGCCGGAACTTCGCCGGTAAACAAACTGATATAGCAAACGTGCTGAGGCAGTTGAACGAGCGTTTTGTTAACCAGAATGTAGGTGCCATAGTACTGGCTACCGATGGCTTATACAACAGAGGCGCGGACCCTGCCTATGAGGCCCGGAATATAAAAGCAAGTATTTATACCGTAGCTCTTGGCGATACCGTTCCCCGCAGGGATATATTGATCAGTAACATCAATTATAATAAAACAGCATTCCTGGGTAACGATTTTGAAGTGGAAGTAGCCCTTAACGCTTACCAGGCAAAAGGCCTGGTTACCAAACTTACGGTTACAGAAGATGGCAGGCCGGTAGCGCAAAAAGATATCGCTGTAAACTCCCCGGCGTTTAACCAAACGGTTGCGCTCAAACTCAACGCCGATAAAAAAGGCATACGCAAGTTTACCTTCTCGCTATCTCCGGTTGCTAATGAACTATCTGCGGCCAACAACACCGAAACCATTTATGTGGAAGTGCTGGATGCACGGCAAAAGATACTGTTGGTGTATGATGCCACCCATCCGGATATCAGCGTAATTAAACAAGCTATTGAAAGCAACCGTAACTTTGAGGTAAAAAGCGTGCAAACAAGTGACCTGCAACCAGGGCAAACGGCAAACTATACCGCGGTTGTACTTTACCAGTTACAGGCAGGGAGTTATGTAAAGCTGAAACCATTGTTGCAAGGAAAAATACCGTTGTGGTTTATAGGAGGTACGCAGGCAGATCTGCAGGGCTTTAACCAGGCCCAAGGTGTAGTAAACATCGGCGCTGCAAGGAGCGAGAGCCAGGAAGTGTTCGCGCAGGCGCAGCCGGGTTTTTCGGCTTTTACCCTGAGTGATTCTACCTTGAACAAACTGGAGCGTTTTCCGCCCCTGCTGGCGCCGTATGGCAGTTACCAAACAGGTGGCGGCGCACGGGTACTGCTCAGGCAAAAGATCGGTAGTGTGGTTACCGCTTATCCGCTTTTAGCTTTCAATGAGCAGGACGGCCGTAAGGTAGGAGTACTCACGGGCGAGGGCCTGTGGCGCTGGCAACTGGCCGAGTACCGGCAGTATGGTAACCACAACGCCACTAACGAGTTGCTGAGCCAAACTATCCAGTACTTAACGGCCAATGCCAACAGGCAGCGTTTTAGGGTTTACCCGGCAAATAATGTTTTTGATGAAGGCGACAACATCCTTCTGAATGCCGAATTATATAACGACGCGCTTGAACTGGTAAACACGCCCGATGTGAAATTGAGCCTGAACGACACCCGTGGTAAAAATTATAGCTTTTTATTTACCCGCGCAGGGCAAAGCTACCAGCTTAACGCGGGCGCCCTACCGGCCGGTACTTACACCTATAACGCCGTTACACAATTGGGCGGGCAGCAGTTTAAGGCAAACGGACAATTGGTGGTAAAACCGCTTAATCTGGAAACACGCCAGAGCGCCGCCGACCACCGCCTGCTGCGCCAGATGGCCAGCCGTGCCGGTGGTAAGCTACTGTACCCGGCACAACTAAATGAGCTGGCCGGCCTCATTAAAAAGGATGAGAACATCAAAACCGTTGTTTATGAAGATAAACGCTACCACGACCTCGTTGATATGAGATGGTTGTTCGTGCTGGTATTGATCCTTATAAGTACAGAGTGGTTCTTGAGGAAGAGAGCAGGAGAAATATAATAATACATTTGTCATGCTGAGGAACGAAGCATCTGTCGCCAACAAGTAGGTGCTGAATTAGATTCTTCGCTACGGCTCAGAATGACAAATTGTTTCCAAAAACAGTATACTTGCAACACTATGAAAAAGACGTTATCCCTTCTCTTAGCTTTTGTGTTGTGTGCCGGTTTTGGCTACGCGCAGCAAAGACAGCTGAACATTGCCACCTACAATTTACGTAACGCCAACCAGGGCGATTCAACTGCCGGGAATGGCTGGGGCCAACGCTTCCCGTGGGCGGCCAAATTGATGCTGTTCCAGGATATTGATATTTTTGGTACGCAGGAACTAAAATACCACCAGATAACCGACCTGACCGATAGCCTGCCCGGTTACAAATGGTTGGGTGTGGGTCGCGATGATGGTAAAGTTGGCGGCGAGTTTTCGGCCATATTTTATAAATCAACCCGTTTCCAGGTGTTAAAGCATGGCGATTTCTGGCTGTCAACCGTTACCGACAGGCCCAACAAAGGCTGGGATGCCGCCCTGCCGCGGATTTGTACCTGGGCGCAGTTCAGGGAAATAAAAACGGGCTTTACGTTCTATTTCTTTAACCTGCATATGGACCATATCGGCGTGGTTGCCCGTCGCGAGAGTGCTAAGCTTATCCTGCAAAAGGTGAAGCAAATGGCCGGTAACACCGCCACCATCCTTACCGGCGATTTCAATGTAGACCAAACATCAGACAGCTATGCGGTGATCAATAATTCCGGCGTGTTAAAAGATACCTATGTATTATCGCCCCTGAAAATGGCACCGAACGATACCTTTAATGATTTTAATGCCAGCACCGCGGGCGATAAGCGCATCGACCATATCTTCGTGACCAAAAACTTTAAAGTGCTGCGTTACGGCATCCTGACCAATACCTACCACGGCCGCACCCCATCAGACCATTACCCGGTTGAGGCGGTTATAACGTATTAATAAATACCGAACATCGAATGTTGAATAATGAATATAGAACCCAACTTCGTTATTCAACATTCGAAATTCGTTGTTCATTATTAATTCTGACCGATTGAAGTTTGGGTACTTTTTTTTCTTCTATGGTCTATGGACTATCGACTATGGACTAAATAATCTATCTTCGTTTCATGTCGCCCACTGAAGCAAAAGACCGTATACAGGCGCTTACTGCCGAACTTAAAAAGCACAACTATAACTACTATGTGCTGGCTATGCCCACCATTTCTGATTATGATTTTGATCATAAACTGAAGGAATTGGATAAGCTGGAAAAGGAATTCCCTGATTTTGCAGACCCTGATTCGCCCACGCAGCGGGTAGGCGGCGAAGTAACCAAGGAATTTGTTACCGTAAAGCACCGCTGGCCCATGCTCTCTTTAGGCAATACCTACAATGAGCAGGAACTGGTCGACTTTGACCAGCGCATCCGTAAAGCCATTGGCGATAATTTTGAGTACGTGTGCGAACTCAAGTTTGATGGCCTGTCCATGAGCCTCACCTACCAGGATGGTAAACTGGCCCGTGCGGTAACCCGTGGAGATGGGACCCAGGGCGATGAAGTGACCACTAACGTACGCACCATCCACACCATCCCTAAGAAATTAATAGCAGGGAGCAATTATCCCGATCTGTTTGAGATACGCGGCGAGGTGTTTATGCACCGCAAAGCTTTTGAGCGTTTAAATAAAGAACGTGTAGATAATGGCGAAGTGCCGTACGCCAATCCCCGCAACTTTGCATCGGGCACTATTAAGCTACAGGATTCGGCGGAGGTAGCCCGCCGCCCGCTGGATTGTTTCCTGTATGGCTTATATACCGAGAAACAACTGTTTAAAACCCATTGGGAAAGCCTGCAGGCGGTTAAAGAGTGGGGCTTTCATGTGGATGACCATAGCCGGCTATGTTCTGATATAAAAGGTGTGCTGGATTTTATTAATCATTGGGACACCGAACGCCATCATTTAAGTTATGATATTGACGGCATCGTTATCAAAGTAAATAATTACTCGCAGCAGCAGGAACTGGGCTTTACGGCTAAATCGCCCCGCTGGGCCATATCTTATAAATTTAAAGCCGAGAGGGTAGAGACCGAATTATTGGCGGTTACTTATCAGGTGGGCCGTACGGGTGCAGTTACGCCTGTGGCTAATTTGAAACCGGTTTTACTGGCCGGTACTACCGTTAAACGTGCCACCCTGCACAATGCCGATGAAATTACCGAACGCCTTAAACTGCACGAGCATGATACGGTTTATGTGGAGAAAGGCGGTGAGATCATCCCTAAGATTATCAGCGTAAACCTGGATAAACGCAAGCCAGGCGCCGAGGCTATTAAATATGTTACCCATTGCCCCGCGTGTGATACGCCATTGCTGCGCACCGAAGGCGAAGCCGCGTGGTATTGCCCTAACGATGAAGGCTGCCCACCGCAGATAGTAGGTAAGATACAGCATTACATCGGCCGCAAGGCCATGAACATAGATGGCCTGGGCGACGAAACCATCGTAACCTTATATAACCAGCATTTTGTTCGCCACATTAGCGATCTGTATGATCTGGAGCAGCATGCACCGGAACTAAAGCAAATGGGCAGGTTTGGAGAGAAATCCATCAATAACATGCTGGAGGGTATCGAAAAATCGAAACAACAACCGTTTGAAAAAGTGCTTTTTGGCCTGGGTATCCGCTATGTTGGCGAAACAGTTGCCCGTAAACTGGTAGCTCATTTTAAAAATATCGACAGGCTAATGGCCGCCACCGTTGAAGAGTTGACCGCTGCCGAAGAGATAGGAGAACGCATTGCCCAAAGTATCACCGAATACTTTGCCGATCCCGGGCACCGCCAGGAAATAGAAAAACTGCGCCAAAAAGGTTTACAATTTATTGCCGAAGAAAAGGAAGTGGTATTGGCGAGCGATAAGCTGGCAGGTAAGAACTTCATTATCTCGGGTACGTCTGAAAAATACTCGCGCGATGAGTTGAAAGATATCATTGAGCAAAATGGTGGTAAAATACTAAGCAGTATATCGGCTAAACTCAATTACCTTGTGGCCGGCGAAAACATGGGGCCATCAAAATTAGAGAAGGCCAATAAATTAAACATCCCTATCATCAGCGACGAAGAACTGATGGCTTTACTAAAATAACATCTATCCAAAAACATATGACTGCTATTAAGTGGGGCATTATAGGCTGCGGCGCCGTTACCGAAAAGAAAAGCGGACAAGCCTACAATAAAATAGACGACAGTAAACTGGTTGCCGTAATGCGCCGCGATGCCGAAAAAGCAGCCGACTACGCGCAGCGCCACCATGTTGACCGCTGGTATAGCGACGCCGACGAATTATTGAATGATCCGGAAGTGAACGCGGTTTCCATTGCCACCCCTCCGGATTCGCACCTGGAGTATGCCAAACGCGCCATCGCTAAAGGGCTTAATGTTTACGTAGAAAAGCCGGTTACCCGCAATGCCGCCGAGGCACAAGCCATGGCTGATGCCGTGCATGCCGCCGATGCCAAACTTACCGTAGCGCATTATCGCAGGGCTTTACCCATGTTTTTGCATGTGAAAAAGCTGATAGATACCAACGCCATTGGCGATATACGCACGGTGCAGATCAGGATGTGGCAATCGCCGCGGCCTAAACTGGTGGAGCAAAATGCGCCCAACTGGCGTTTACAGCCGGAGGTTTCAGGCGGTGGCTACTTTCACGACCTGGCGCCTCATCAACTGGATCTGATGTTGTATTTCTTTGGCGAACCGGCTGTTTACAGCGGTTACAGCTTAAATCAGGGTGAATTTAGTCCGGCGGATGATCATGTAACCGGGCAGATCATCTTTAAAAATAAAATTGTGGTGGATGGTTCCTGGTGTTTTAACGTGGCCAAAACCGAGATCATTGACAGGTGCGAGATAGTAGGCACAAACGGCAAGATCACGTTCCCATTCTTTGGCAATTTTGTAACCTGCAAAATAGGAGAGGAAGAGGAAACGGTAGAGTTTGTTCAACCTGAGCATATTCAGCAGCCGATGATCACCAAAATTGTGGCTTACTTTAAGGGCGAAGGCCCCAACCCCTGCACCATAGATGAAGCAGTTGTGCTGATGAAAATAATGGATGCGTTTACCTTGCAGCATAAATTATAATTATCTTAGTGTGAATGCAGTAACATGAATAGATTTCTCTTTTTATTCCTGCTTTGCTATGGGGTAAAGGCATCCGCACAAAGTTTCGAGGTGCCTAAGAACTATTCTTTCAGCAAACAAACCAATTACGCGCAATATGAGGCTGATATTATTAAAGCCACCGACTGGCTGCAGCGCACGCCGTGGACAGCCGAGCCGGAAAAAAGGGAGGCGGTAACTCAATTCCTGCTGAAATGGGCTCAGGGCGTACCCTACATTACGGTTGAGCTTAAACAACCCATTATGGATATCAGCGACGCTAACCCTCAGTTAGGCTTTATATATATGGGGAAGTACTGTAAGTACGCTATTGAACATAAGGCCGATTTCAACCCGCTTAAGGCCACGGCTTACGCCCTTCGCGCGGTGGCTGCTAAATACAAAACAGAGCCTGTCCGTAAAACAGACGACGATGTACAGCACATTATAGCGTTAGATGAGAAGGGCGAACTGGAAGCCTGGATAGCCAACGATTTCGGCCTTTAAGTTTAGTCTTTCTTTTTGGGTACTTTTGCGCCTTCCTTACGCGCTTCAGATAACCCTATTGCGACAGCCTGTTTCTTGCTGGTTACCTTTTTACCACTGCCGCTTTTAAGCTTGCCCTCTTTCATCTCGTGCATAGTTTCCTCTACTTTCTCGGATGCTTTTTTTGAATACTTAGCCATGATACTTTACTTTTATTAAGATAAAGCAAAGGTTTTGCCAAATTTAAATGATGAGTTAGGTTACTTTTTAGCCGTTTAAACAACTATTAAGTGTTTTAAATACAAGTTAATGCAAAACATTCTGCTTTAAAATCCTGTTCACGAATTGAAGAAAATTTACATACCCCATGACTACAAAAAAACTTATTGCCCCGTTTTATGAACGCCTGGCGCTAACACTAATCGGTATTTGTGTGCTTGGCTATCTGGTCATTGTCGCTAAAGAACTGCTGGATCCGCTCATTTTCGGTTTGTTGTTTGCCATATTGCTGTTGCCTATTTCCAGCTTTTTCGAGCGCAAATGCAAATTACCGAGGAGTGCCAGTTCTTTTTTGTCGATAATGTTATTGGTGATTTTTGTAGGTGGTGTTTTATATCTGGTAGGCAACCAGATATCGGGCATAGCTAATGACTGGCCTATGCTAAAGAACCAAGTAACCCAATCCGTTAACGACTTGCATGCCTGGGTAGAGCAAACCTTTCATATCAACGCGCATAGACAGATGGTGTATGTAAATGATACCGCTAAAAAGATCATGTCATCAGGCGGTGCGGTATTGGGTACTACCTTTGGCGCGGTATCATCATTGGCTTTATTCTACGTATTCATACTCATTTTTACGTTTTTTATCCTGTTCTACCGCAAGCTGCTGATCACTTTTATTACATGGGTATTTAATGATGATAACAAATCTGTAGTAATGGATATTGTGGAGAATATCCAGAAAATACTGCGCCAGTATATACTGGGTTTAGTAATAGAAATGGTAATTGTGGCTACCATAGCCATCGCGGTTTTCTGGATGATCGGTATCAAGTATGCCGTGCTGTTGGGCCTGATCGTGGGTTTATTTAATATCATCCCATATGTGGGCATTTTTACCGCTTTGCTGCTGAGTACGCTGGTAACCTTTGCTACAGGCAATATCAGTCAAACGCTTACCACAGCAGTAACCGTAATTGGCATCCATGCTGTTGATGCTAACTTTTTACTTCCGGCCATAGTGGGTTCAAAAGTAAGGCTTAACGCGCTTATATCTTTCATCGGTATCATTATCGGCGAAATGGTGTGGGGCCTTTCGGGCATGTTCCTGTCTATCCCGGTGATGGCGATAATGAAGATCGTATTTGACCGTGTAGAAAGCCTTAAACCATGGGGTTACCTTTTAGGCGGCGATTACGAATACAAGGAAAAGGCAAAGGAAAAAATGAAAACAGAGTAACCCGGGCTTTAGTGCTGGTGGTTAATGAGCTGGTAAATACGGATAAAAAGCGCGATGCCATAAGCCATCAGCACTACAGTGTTTACCACCAGCAGCCAGTTCAGGTCGGGCTTACTGTATTTTTGCCGGGCACAGATGATGAGCAGGGTAATAAAGCCAAGTATAAGTATAACAGGCGCTATAAAAGTCCATATCTGTTGTTTGGAGATGTAGATATGGTCAAGCTGGTGTTTATCGCTCATGAGCGCAACAAGAGCTACCAATAGCAGGATCAGGAAAAGGCGGGTGACAATTTTTGCGGCAATCTGGCTGGTTTTCATCGGGCACAAATTAGTAATTTTGCAACAATGTACCGTCTGCATAAAATCATAGTTATCATATTATTGGGTTTACCTGCCATGCTGCAAGCGCAGGTAAAGGTTAAACCATCTTTTAAAGTAGTACCGCTGGGTGTTTTGGGAGGTATTGATGAAAGCAATCTTTCGGCCTATATGCTGGCGCCGCAAGGCTCGGATAATTACCTGTGCCTGGATGCCGGTACTATTAATTACGGGTTGCAAAAGGCCGTAGCGGCGGGCACATTTAAGCAACCTGCCGGAGTGGTAATGCGGCGAAATATTAAAGCCTATCTGATATCCCACGGGCATCTGGATCATTTGTCGGGTATGGTCATTAATTCGCCGGAGGATACAGTAAAAGATGTTTACGGATTGGCTCCGACACTGCAAACCCTCAAAACGCACTATTTTACCTGGGAAAGCTGGGCAAATTTTACGGATGATGGTGAGGCGCCACAGCTAAAAAAATACCATTACCAAGTGCTGGAACCTATGGTACAGCAACCGGTGGAGAACACCGAAATGCTGGTAACAGCTTTCCCGCTTAGCCATTCTAACCTTACCAGTACTGCATTCCTGGTTAAACATGATGATAACTATATATTGTATTTAGGCGATACCGGGGCTGATGCCGTTGAGAAAAGCCAGAACCTGAACAAACTATGGACGGCCATAGGGCCGATTGTAAAACAGGGGCGCTTAAAGGCCTTGATGATAGAAGTATCATTCCCTAACGAGCAGCCGGAAAAAAGCCTGTTCGGGCACCTTACGCCTAAGTTATTAATGGATGAACTGGGGATGTTGCAAAAGTTGGCCGGTACATCACTAAAAGGATTGAACGTGGTGGTCACACACTTGAAGCCGCCCTACACCAGTATCAGCAAAATAAAGCAACAACTTAAAACGGGCAATACGCTCGGCGTTAAACTCATTTACCCGCAGCAGGGTAAGGCTTTACTATTTTAATTACTTATCATCAAGTAGGTCAACACAGCTTTTAGAGAGCTGTTTAAGCCTCGAGTTCAAGGTAGACAGCGCCGCGGTATCATGTATGTGCGTATACATAAATTTGATCAGGTCGAGCGTATCGTTATCCGGGTCGCAGGCCTGCGCCTTTTCCAGGTGAGGTAGCGCCTTCCTTGCCATAGCGGTGTAATTCGCGCTTCCTGAAACTCTCAGCTCCTCGGCCTGTTTGGCGTACAGGTAACCAAGGCCCCGCTGAGCTACATAATACTCCGGCACGGCGGCTACCACTTTTTCGTAATACTCAATAGCCTTTACAGATTGCGCGTTGTTCTCATACAAATGCCCTATAGAATAATAAAAACTGGCGCGGGCGTTAGCTTTTAGTTTATCCGCATTAGGTAGCAGATCTTCGCCAAGGCTCAGTGCTTTGTCTGTTTCGCCCTGCAGGCGTGCCAGGTTAAAATCCAGATATTGATTGTATACTTCATCAGCTGATTGCGCGCTTGCCCGGCAAAAGCTAAATAAAATACCTGTGAGCAATAATAACCTTAGCTTGTTCATCATAACGAATATCAGGTTTAAAATTTAATTACCTGTATACCCTTTAGACTTTTTATCAGCGCTAAGTTTAATGTGGGTAATTATTGTTGGTTACTGCCTGCCCGTGCGGCTTCCCAGCCAATGATGGCTGTTTTGCGCTTACTGCCCCAATGGTACTGTCCGGTATGCCCGGTTGATTTGATGACCCGGTGGCAGGGGATCAAAAATGCTACAGGGTTGGCGCCAATGGCACTGCCCACGGCGCGGCTTGCCAATGGCATATGGATCTGCTGTGCAACGGCCTGGTACGTGTTAAGCCCACCCAAAGGTATTTTGAGTAAAGTTTCCCATACCTTTAGTTGAAAAGGCGTGCCCTTGAGGTGTAGCTTTATTTGCGGAAGATGCGACCAATCGTGCCTGAATATTTGCAGTGCGTTTTGTTGTAAAGTGTCTGTTAACTGGTAATAAGCTGCGTATGGAAACAGATCATATAAGCCGTCAAAAGCCTCGTCCTTATCGTCGGCGAAAGCCATATAACAAATCCCCTTGTGGGTTGATGCTACCAGCATGTTCCCGAAAGTAGTTTCGGCGTAGCTGAAATTAATATGGAGGGCCTTACCACCGTTCTTGTACTCGGCGGGTGTCATGCCTTCTATGTTCACAAATAGATCATGCAGGCGGCTGGTGCCCGAAAGCCCCGTATCATAAGCGGCATCAGATAACGAGGCTTGTTGCTTTAATACTTGCTTGGCGTGGTCTATACTCAGGTATTGTAAAAACTTTTTGGGGCTGATGCCGGCCCATTGGGTAAACATCCGCTGGAAATGATAAGGGCTCAAATGAATACTTTGGGCCACCTCATCCAGATCGGGCTGTCGCTTAAAATTATCCTTAAGGTAATTAATAGCTTCGGCAATACGGTAATAATTCAGATGTTCTGCTGTTTCCATCGCGTTATGGTTTACCACAAATTTACAGCGCCTACAGTCGGTAAAAAACCCGAAACTTGCTCAAACAGATACGTGTATTATAACCCTGAATTACTTCTGAACAGTTTAATAGCTATGGCCAGTAGTATTACCCCAAAGGCTTTACGTAAGATATGTAAACCTGTTTTGCCTAACAGTTTTTCGAGCAGTTTTACATTTTTCAGTACCAGGTAAACTACCAGCGTGTTCAACACAATACCAACCAGGATATTCTGTGTTTGATATTGCGACTTGAGCGATAGCAGGGTTGTCATGGTACCTGCGCCGGCTATCAACGGGAATGCTAAGGGTACAATAGAAGCCGCCTGCGGTATTTCTTCCTTAAAAAAGCTTACCCCTAAGATCATCTCCAGCGCGATGATGAAAATTACAATAGAACCGGCTATAGCGAAGGATGATATGTCGAGCCCGATAACAGAAAGCAGTTCGTCGCCTGCAAACAGGAAGGTAACCATGAGTACCAGTACCGCTATGGTGGCCTTTTCAGATTCGATATGGCCTACTTTCTGGCGCATCTGGATAATAATGGGGATGGTACCCAAAATATCAATGATGGCGAAGAGGATCATGGTTACAGATATGATCTCTTTAAAAACGAGTGGATGCATAGCTTAGGATTGCTTTTCTTTTGAAATTAAACGAAAACTAAACAAAAGTGCAATTAAAATATAGAAAGCCGATAAAAAGAAAACACTATGTACAGAAATTGCGGTGGCCAGGCCCGCTGTTACCGGCCCTAAAGTTTGCCCTATGGATATGTAAGCCTGATTAACGCCCATTACTTCGCCACGCTGGCGCTCATCGTTATGGTCGGCTATGATAGCGTTGAGCATGGGGTTACGCAAGCCGTTAAACAAGCCGTAAATGCCTATAGCAACAGCGAATAGTATAAATCCGGTTGAAAAACCGGTAAGCAGCATTGCGCCAAGGCAAATGAGGGTAGAGAGGAGCAGGATCATTGATTGCAGCGATATCAGCTTTTTTATAGCCGGCACTAATAGCTGCATGAGTATGCCGGTAATGCCAAAGCCCGCGTAAAATATCCCGATCTGCGAGGTGCTTAACTTTAATTGGTCAACACTGAAAGTTTGAAAACCGATGAGCATGGTAAACTGGGCCATGGTAAGCAAAAAGCCGGTAAATACCGCGGTACCAATCACCGGCTTTTTCAGCACCGTTACCAGCGATGATAGGGTAAAGCCATCACCCTGCTTTTTATTATTCTTATTTTGGTTGGTTTCCTTTAGCAAAAGCAGCGATAAAAATACGCCTGCTACAGCAATACCTGCCGCGAAGAAGAAGGGTACCTGCATGCCAAACTTGCTGAGCAGGCCACCAATGGCAGGCCCTATCACAAAGCCAAAACCAAAGGCTGAACTAAGGATGCCAAAGTTTTTGGCCCTGTCTTTTGGAGAAGAAATATCTGATATCATGGCCTGCGCCACAGAAATATTGCCACCGGTAAGTCCGTCTAAAACGCGTGCGGCAAAAAGCATAAAGATACTGTTAGCCAGGCCAAATAATACAAATGATGCTGCCGTACCTATCAGGCTGATGATGAGTATGGGTTTGCGCCCCCATTTATCAGATAGCGACCCTAATATGGGCGTAGCAATAAATTGTGCTATAGAAAATGCTGCTGTTAACAAGCCTATTGTCTGCTCGGTAACGCCGAATTTTTTACCATAGGGATATAGCAGCGGTATAATAATACCAAAGCCCATGGAGTTGATAACGGCTATCAGCACCAAAACCCATATCATGCGGTTTGCCTTCATGCTATTACAAAAGGCCTGGAAACAAAAAAGGTTCTGCCATGGCAGAACCTTTTTATATATCTTAATCAAAAAATTACTGTTTTTCGAAATCTGAGGCGGTTGGTAAAATGTCGCCAGCTGTACCCAGCTTGCTATGTTTTTTACTGTAACCGAAGTAGATCAGTAAGCCTAATACCATCCATACTAAAGCGCTCAGTTGGGTTTCGCGAGGTAAACCTATGATCATGCCCGCGCAAACGATCATACCCAATATAGGTACCAATGGTACCAATGGTGTTTTAAACGGACGAGGAAGGTTAGGATCACTCTTACGTAACAGGATAACACCCGCGCAAACCAGTATGAACGCGAACAGGGTACCAATTGAGGTTAAATCGCCCGCTACGCTACCCGGCACAAAGGCCGCGAAAGCGCCCACAAACAGGAACAAGATCATGTTGCTCTTGTAAGGTGTTTTAAATTTAGGGTGCAGGTCTGAAAATATTTTAGGTAATAAACCATCTTTTGACATGGTGTAGAATACACGCGACTGGCCCATCAGCATCACCAGGATAACCGAAGAGAAACCAGCCAGAATAGCTACGGTAACCAGGGTAGATAACCAGCCATAACCGTGCATATAGTTACTGATAGCAAAGGCTACAGAAGCTTCCTTACCTGATTTCATGAAATCGGTATACGGCGCTACACCGGTTAATACCCATGAGAAAAGGATGTAAAGAATAGTACAAACCACTAATGAACCTAAGATACCGATAGGCATATCACGGCTTGGGTTTTTAGCTTCCTGTGCTGCGGTTGACACGGCATCAAAACCAATAAAGGCGAAGAAAACCACACCGGCACCACTGATGATACCTCCCCAGCCGTGATTAAAGAATGGCGCATAGGAGTAGGTTTCGCCGTTGGATAATTTAATATCAGGCGCATTATCAGGGATGATGTACGGGTGGTGATTGGCAGGGTTAATATACTGCCAACCGATGGCGATAAACACCAATACGATAGCAACTTTAATAAATACGATGATACCGTTCACTGTAGCTGATTCCTGCGTACCTTTTATCAACAATAACGATAAAACAACCAGGATGAGTAAAGCCGGAAGGTTAGCAATACCATGGATAGTTTGGCCGTTAACAATAATTTTTTCCATAGGGGAGTGGCACCACTCATAGGGTATTCCCCCGCCGAGGAGCTTATTGAGATACTCGCTCCAACTGATGGATACTGTGGCCGCGCCGAGCGCGTATTCCAATATCAGCGCCCAGCCAATAACCCAGGCAACAATTTCGCCCATGGTGGCGTAAGCGTAAGTATAAGCACTACCTGCAATAGGGATGATTGACGCGAATTCGGCGTAGCACAAGCCGGCAAAAGCACAGCCAATAGCCGCTACGATGAATGACAGGGTTACCGCGGGGCCGGCATGCTCACCAGCGGCAGCGGCGGTTCTTACGAACAAACCGGCGCCAATAATAGCACCAATACCCAGCGCAACCAGGCTGCCCGCCCCAAGCGTTCGCTTAAGGGTTTCGCCCTCGGTTGAGGCCGTTAGTTGTTCAATAGATTTCTTTACAAATACCTTCATTGTTTAAATTAAATAATAAGACCAGTTTAGTAAAAAACAGTTTCCCCAAACGTAGTTAAAATTATTGAAAAGATGAAAAGACTAATGTAACAAGGCAATATCTTATTTACGCCAAATATAATATGGCAGCATATTCTTAAACTATTAAGCGGGAAAATATTCCATATTATGGGTAAACAATTAATGACCAACCTCAACAAACCACCTGCCTTTGGTCATGGTGCTGCTTACTGCCCCAATATACTTTTGATGTGTTAATTAATCATATACATCATGAAAAAATTTAAACTTTTCGCATTTATCTTATTTTTATTACCGGGCCTCAACGCGCTTGCACAACAAAAAAACGAGTGGGATATACGTATAAGGGCAATAGGAGTATTGCCGCAGGAGAGTGCAACCATAGGAGTGATCGGCGGTGGTATAAATATTAGTAATACCGTAGTTCCCGAGGTAGACTTTACGTATTATTTCGCTAAAAACTTCTCTGCCGAACTTATCCTGGCCACAACAAAGCATAATGTAAAAACTACTTCATCAAGCCTGGCGGCCATTGGCGGCCCGGCTGCTGCCGATGTTAACCTGGGGCATGTTTGGTTGTTGCCGCCCACACTTACCTTACAATATCATTTGCCTACAGGTACCGGGTTTAAGCCATACATAGGCGCTGGTGCCAACTATACTATTTTTTACAGTGCGGATAAAGGCCCCGTAGTACAGGGTATTGATTACAAGAACAAATTTGCGTTTGCCGCGCAATTAGGTTTTGATTATGACGTGAGTAAACGAGTGTTCATTAATGCCGATGTGAAAAAGATATTCCTATCCACCCAGGCTACGGTAAATGCCGGAAACCTGACACCATCAGGTAATGAGGCATTGCGCCCGGTATTGCAAAATATCTCTGCGGATGTTAAAATAAGGCCCTGGGTTGTTGGTGTAGGTTTGGGTTACCGATTATAGCTTATCACTATAAATAAAAAATGGCGGCCAACCTGGCCGCCATTTT
>NZ_NRSW01000001.1:1893670-2108125 GCF_002288635.1 Mucilaginibacter sp. MD40
TTTTTATTTATATTAATCCAACAGCCTCATACATGGCTATGGCAAAGCCCTCCAAATAAACCAGGGCGTTAATATTAAATTTAAACCCATCATGGCCCAGCCCAGTTTTTTATCGCCCCGCCTGCGCAGCAGGTAGCCCAGCACCAATCCACCGAACAGTACCATAGCCGCGTCAAAATACATCAGACTGTCCAAAGTTGGCGGGATGATATTAATATTCAACAGCGCAAAAATATCATCCAGGTACAGATAGATATTGTAAAGGCAAAGGATATAAAGAATGGCTTTTTTCATCAATCATTTATAAAACGCTCACGCTTCCATCTGCTTTAATAAGAAAGATTGTTATAGAAAGTTGCTTCAAAGGCTGTAGTATTTTTTCCGAAAGGTTTCTATGCCCGAAATTATCCGGTAACGCAATTGCAACTTTGGTTTTAGAACCTGCGGGTTTTTGTTGCGAAATTATCATCGATGTTAAGATAGCACGAGCGACATGTGATTTAATTTGATTCGGACTAAATGTCAAACCATATCTATTAGTGCCTTTCTTAGAACTTGTTTCCCCTTTCGCTTCAATGTAGAGGGTTTCATTCGAATTTTCTGCAACTAAATCGATACCAGTTTGGATAGTAGTTGATTTTTTTTTGATAGAATACCCCAATGAGATTAGATGCGTTTCTAAGGTGTTAATAACGTCGTTTTCTGTTAACATATGCATTTAATTTTGATATACAAAAGCCCCGCTGGTTGGCGGGGGCTTTTGTATAGATTGCGTATCTTCAGATCTTCTTATCAGTCTTGATCACATGCGTTGTGGTGTTCATCGACTGTATTTTTAATTGCTTTTGAATGTGCTCATTGGTATTCACCGCATTATTTAAGTGCGGAGCAATAACCAGCGATACGATAGACATCAGCTTGATGAGGATGTTCATTGACGGGCCTGAAGTATCTTTGAACGGATCGCCCACGGTGTCACCGGTAACCGAAGCTTTATGTGGCTCCGATTTTTTGTAATAGGTTTCACCGTTTATCTCTACGCCTTTCTCGAATGATTTTTTTGCATTGTCCCAGGCACCACCGGCGTTGCTCTGGAAAATACCCATCAGCACGCCTGATACGGTTACACCGGCTAATAGGCCACCTAACACTTCCGGGCCAAAAGCAAAGCCGATAATAATAGGGGTGATCAAAGCGATCAAACCCGGGGCAACCATTTCTCTGATGGAAGCTTTGGTAGAGATAGCCACGCATTTCTCATACTCAGGCTTGGCCTTGTACTCCATAATGCCCGGTATCTCACGGAACTGACGACGAACTTCTTCAACCATTGCCATAGCCGCGCGGCCTACTGCTGAAATGGCCAGGGCCGAGAAGATAAACGGAATCATACCGCCTACAAATAAGCCGGCCAGTACATTGGCTTTATAAATATCAATGTGCTCTATGCCTGCCACACCCACAAAAGCCGCGAATAACGCTAAGGAAGTTAATGCAGCAGATGCGATAGCGAAACCTTTACCGGTTGCGGCGGTAGTGTTACCCACAGCATCCAGGTTATCGGTACGGTGGCGAACTTCAGGTGGTAACTGGCTCATTTCGGCAATACCGCCGGCATTATCCGCGATAGGGCCAAAGGCGTCAATGGCCAGCTGCATAGCGGTAGTAGCCATCATGCCCGCAGCGGCAATAGCCACGCCGTATAAACCGGCAAAGAAGTACGAACCATAAATACCGGCCGCTAATACGATGATCGGCAACACGGTTGATTCCATACCTATAGCCAAACCGGCAATAATATTGGTAGCGTGCCCGGTTGATGATTGTTTAATGATGCTCAGCACCGGGCGTTTGCCCATTGCGGTATAGTATTCGGTAATGATAGACATCAGCGTACCTACAACCAAACCTACCAGGATAGATCCAAACACACCATTCTTGGTGAACACCAATGCCCCTGCTTTAATAGCGCCGCTTGCATCCAGGTCGCGTTTTAGGTGCATTTCGCCTCCTGGCAGCATCCATTGCACCAGGAAGTAAGTTGCAATAGCGGTTAACAGGATGGAGGCCCAGTTACCCATGTTCAGGGCGATTTGCACGCTATCTGTTTCATTTTTAATTTTTACAAAGGCGGCTCCTACTATAGAGAATATTAAACCTAAACCGGCAATTACCATTGGTAATAAAACCGGTGCAATGCCGCCAAAGCTATCTGCTGATACTATTTCGCGGCCCAATACCATAGTAGCCAGCATGGTAGCAACGTAAGAGCCGAACAGGTCGGCGCCCATACCAGCTACGTCGCCTACGTTATCACCTACGTTATCGGCAATGGTGGCGGGGTTGCGCACGTCATCCTCAGGGATACCTGCTTCTACTTTACCTACCAGGTCGGCGCCTACGTCGGCCGCTTTGGTGTAAATACCGCCACCCACACGGGCAAACAGCGCAATAGATTCAGCACCTAACGAGAAACCCGCCAATACCTCAAGGGCTTTCTCCATATCGGCTCCGTTAACGTCGCCTCCGGTATTTTTAACATAAAGGGTGTAAAATACTATAAATAGCGAACCTAAGCCTATGATAGCTAAACCCGCTACGCCAAGGCCCATTACCGTACCACCTGTAAATGATACTTTAAGCGCTTTGGCCAAACTTGTTTTAGCTGCCTGGGTGGTGCGTACGTTGGCCTTTGTTGCTATACGCATACCAATAAAACCCGCAAAGGCTGATAGAAACGCGCCAATTAAAAATGAAATGGCAATAACCGGGCTTGAGGTAGCAACGGTTGTGCCGCTCCAGGCCAGTAAAATGCCGGCGATGATGACAAAGTAGCTCAGTATCTTCCATTCGGCCCTTAAAAAAGCCATCGCGCCATCGGCAATGTAGCCGGCCAGTTGGTTCATAGAGGCGTCGCCCGTTTCCTGTTTGGTAACCCATGCAGATTTGCCCGCCATAACGAGTAAACCTATTAAGCCCATCACAGGGATCAGATAAATTAGGTAATTGTTCAAAAGATCCATATAATAATTTAGTTATAAAGTGTGCTTAGTTGAAAAGCCGGGGGAAGCTTTTAATAATTGGTTGCTGCAAAATAGTAAATTAATTTATTTACAATAGCGTGTCAATTAGAAAGTTTTAAATAGTTTAGTGGTTTAATGAAAAACCCTAAATGACTAACGATTCCTCTCCCTCTAAAATGAAACACGAGCTGAGCCTGCTCGATGGCACCATGCTGGTATCGGGCTCCATGATCGGCTCGGGTATCTTTATCGTAAGTGCCGATATTATCCGCAATGTAGGTTCATCCGGCTGGCTTATCGCCGTATGGTTGATTACCGGCTTTATGACGCTAACTGCGGCATTAAGTTATGGCGAACTCAGCGCCATGTTCCCAAGGGCGGGTGGGCAGTATGTTTACCTGAAAGAGGCATATAATAAGCTTATTGCTTTTCTGTACGGATGGAGCTTTTTCGCGGTGATACAAACGGGTACCATCGCGGCGGTAGGGGTGGCATTTTCAAAATTTGCCGCTTATTTGTGGAAGCCTTTAAGTGAGGATAATATTATTTTCCAGGCTGGCGCTGTTAAGATCAGCGTGGCGCAGCTGGTATCTATCGTATTGATATTCTTACTTACCTATATCAATACAAAAGGTGTTAAGGGAGGTAAACTTATTCAAACCACCTTTACGCTTACCAAACTATTAAGCCTGTTCGGGCTTATCGCTTTTGGCTTTTTAGCTTTTAAAGGCGATATATGGCGCGCCAACTGGGCCAGTCCCTGGGGTTTGCATAACCTGGCAAAAGATGGCAGCGTTACACAACTGGGCATGGGGGCCGCGCTTGGGGCTATAGCCGCCGCCATGGTAGGTTCTATCTTTAGCAGCGACTCATGGAACAGTGTTACCTTCGTAGCCGGCGAAATGAAGAACCCCAAACGAGATGTGGCCCTGAGCATGATGTTTGGTACCATCATCGTTACGGTTATTTACATTCTGGCTAACGTGGTATATACCGGCGTACTTTCGTTACAGGATATTGCCAGCGCTGATAAGGACCGTGTGGCAGTTACGGCCTCGCATGTGATCTTTGGCAACATAGGCACCTACATTATCGCGCTCATGATCATGATCTCTACCTTTGGTTGTAATAACGGGTTGATATTATCAGGGGCGAGGGTGTATTATACCATGGCTAAAGATGGTCTGTTCTTTAAAAAGACAGGCGAACTAAACAAAAACTCGGTACCGGAGTTTGGCTTATGGATACAGGCGGTAGTAGCTTCGCTGCTTTGCCTCAGCGGCAAGTACGGCGACCTGCTGGATATGATATCATTTGTTGTAGTCGTATTTTATGTACTTACCATAATTGGTATTTATATTTTGCGCGCTAAACGCCCCAATGCTGAGCGCCCGTATAAGGCGATAGGCTATCCGGTATTACCTGCCTTATATATAATTATGGGTATTGCTTTTTGCGTATTGTTATGCGTTTATAAAAGCGATTACGTTAAATACGGATTAGGTATTGTATTGGTAGGTATACCTATCTATTATATTTCGCAACGAAACACTGGTAATGAAGATAAAACAGACCTGGTTAGTTAGTATCTTATTTATTTCGAACGCGCTATGCGCGCAAACACCTTTACAAAAGCGGCTGCAAACCGCTTTTGCCCGTTTACAAACCGATGAACAATGCAAATATGGCGCGGTATCATTAACCGTACTGGATGCTAAAACCGGCGAACTGGTTTTTGGCGGCAACCCGGATATGGGCCTGGCGCCGGGCTCTACCTTAAAAACGGTTACCAGCATTACTGCTTTCAATGTTTTAGGGAAGGATTTTCAGTTCCAAACCCAGTTAGGCTATAGCGGAGCAATTACCGCCGATGGCACGCTCAACGGAGATGTGGTGATCAAAGGCGGTGGCGACCCGACACTGGGCAGCTGGCGCTATGCAAACACCAAAGATAATGTAGTTTTAAACACTATGGTTGCTGCTTTGAAAAAGGCAGGCATCAAAAAGATCAATGGGCGGGTAATAGGCGATAACGGCGCTTACAATGGGCAATCCATCCCCGATGGCTGGATATGGCAGGATCTGGGCACCTACTACGGCGCGGGTATTGCCGGGCTTTGCTGGCGCGAGAACCAGTTTGACATACTACTGCGTACAGGCAGCGTGGGCACACCTGTAGGCATAGCCGGTACCAACCCCGAAACCAATTACCTGCAATACAAAAGCGAGCTTACCAATGGCGCTGCTAAAACCGGTGATCAGGCTTATCCTTACCTGCCGGCCTTTAACAGTAAGGTAATGTACCTGCGTGGTACATACGCTATTGATCAAACTAAAAAACGCGTAGGGGCGGCCATACCCGATCCGGCTTATGATGCCGCCCTGCGGTTAACAGATACCTTAAAACACATTGGCATACAGGTAAGTGGCGAGCCGCAGTCGTCCATAATGCTGGCGGAAAAGAACCAGGCGGTACCGGCTAACGCTACCGGTTTAATTACTATATTATCTCCCAACCTGAGCAAAATTGTTTACTGGCTTAACCAGAAAAGCATTAACCTGTATGCCGAGCAATTACTGGCCACCATTTCTTTAAAGATGGGCAAAACAGCTACCGCTGCTGATGGGGTTGCAGTTGTAAAATCGTTTTGGGAACAAAAGGGGATAGACAAGCGCTCTATGAACATCTTTGACGGTAGCGGCCTTTCGCCCGAGGATCGCATCACTACCTCAACTATGGCCCGCATACTGCAGTCGGCCAGCAGCCAGCCGTGGTTTGGTGATTTTTACGAAAGTCTGCCCGTTTATAACGATATGAAAATGAAAAGCGGAAGCATTAACAGCGTGCAGGCTTATGCGGGTTTTCAAACGCATGAGGGCCGCCAGCTATGCTTCGCTATTATGGTAAATAACTACAGCGGCACCGGCAGCGCCATACGCGAAAAAATGTTCAGGCTGCTGAACGAGTTAAAATAATATACGCTTGCTACTCCGTCCTGAGGCTTTTTACCGGGTTGGCATATGCTGCTTTTAACGTTTGCAGGGTAATAAGCAATGCTGTAACCACTAAAAGCACAACCATACTGATGAGGAAAGGCATGGGTGTAAGGCTTATTTTGTAAGCATAATCGTTTAACCAGTGCCGCATCAATAAGAAAGCCACGGGGCAGGCATAGCGCCTGATACGGCTATCGTTAGTAAAAAGTCCTTTAAAAAAAGCTTCACAATATTACCGGCTGATGAGCCTAACACTTTACGCACGCCTATTTCTTTAGTGCGTTTTTGCACACTGAGCGATATCAGCCCTATAATACCCAGTAATACAATAATTATGGCCAGCCCCGTGGCAAGGTAGCTCGCTTTTTTTAGTTGTATCTCTGTTTGATATAACTTGGCCAGCGCCTCGTCCATAAAGCCGTACTCAAAAGGTGCGTCGGGCATTTCCTGTGCCCACTTCTTTTGCAGCGCGGTAATACCCGCTTCCAGATCGCCGGGTTTCAATTTTACGGAGAAGAAGCGGTACAAGGGCTGGTAATTTACGTTTACAAACGTCATGGGCTGCAGTTCTTGCTGCATAGAACCAAAGCGGAAATCCTGCACCACACCGCAAATAGTTAATACCGGCATCCCCTGTGCTTTAAACGGTTGCCCAATAGCATCAGCCGCATGGTTAAACCCTAAAGCATGCATGTGTTTCTCGTTGATCACCACCCTGGCAGAATCGGCAGGCACATACGCGGGCCCGAAAAATTCTCCGGCCTTCAGTTTTAAATTGTAGGCTGCCGCATACTGGTTATCTACGTTTACTACCTGAGAGGTGAAGGTGTGCAGGCTATCATCGCTCATTTTGTAGGCCTGTAACTGCGCGCTGTAATTACCGTCGGGTATGGCCCATGATAGTGAAATAGCTTTTACCTGCGGCAGCTGTGCTATGCGGGCGCGTATGCCTTCCATTTTTGCCACTCCTTTTTTAGACCAGTCGCGGGGCAGCTGCGCGTAAAGCACGTGTTCTTTATCGTACCCAAGGCTTTTACCAAAGAACAGGTTGGTTTGCCGTGATACAATTATCGCGCAGATCAATACCACCGCGGCGGTGGCAAATTGGAACCCTATTAATGTTTTTCTCAAAACAACGTTCTCTTTAACCGTCCCCAACTTGCCCTTAAGCGAATCAACCGATTTAAGCGATGATAACAACACAGCAGGGTACAAGCCGGCCAAAATACCGGTAACTATAACCATGCCCGGTATAATAACGTAGAAGTACCAGGGGAAGCTAAACAAGCCTGTCATTTCGGTTTGTAAAATATCCGCGAAATAGTAGCGCCCGATCATGTACAGCACCATAGCAAAAAGGGTAGCCACGACAACCATAATTACCGATTCCGTCAGGAACTGTTTAATGAGCGCCCCGCGCAGCCCTCCTAAAACTTTCCGTATACCCATTTCCTTCATGCGCTGTGCCGACCGGCTAATACAAATGTTCACAAAGTTGATAATGGCCATAAACAGGATAAAAGCCGCTACAAGGCTCAGCGTATACAGCATTTTCTTTGGCCCCCAGTCGAGGTAATAGGTATTTAGTGGCACAATATACGGTACCAGGTTGGCGGCAACCTGTGGCTGCGCGTGTGCTTTAACGAGCTTTAGCATAGCGGCGTCAACAGCACTTTTGGAAGCACCGGGCTGTAACTCAACCAAGCCTACAACAATGGTATTGGCCCAGGTATCCAAATCGCGGCCCATAAATTTGGCTGCTCCTAATGACAGGAAGATATCGTTATTATCATCCTGGCTCAGGTTGGTAACCGAGTTTTTTGGAATTTTATCCAGTACGCCGCTTATCATAAAAGCATGCTTATCGCCCTTAAAGCTTTCAACGGTGATGGTTTCGCCTATGATATTGGTATGCCCGAAGTATTTTATGGCCTTATCCCGGGTGATCACTACCGAAAAAGGGTCATTAAAAGCAGTCGCCGCGTTTCCGGCAAGTAGTTTAAAGCCGTATATATTTAAAAGCGTGCTATCGCCTATTTGTATATGTTCGCGAAAGTGTTTGTCGCCTTTTGATACATTGGAAGTTACCCCATCCCAACGGTAATAATTTTTAACCAGGTTGGGGTATTCCTTTTTTAGCGCTAATGGTAATGGCGCGCAGGTGCCAATTTCGTAACCCATGTTGGGGTCTTTCCATTTACTAAGCAGTATATATTGGTTGCCGGCATTTTTAAGGTGATGGTTTACCTGCATTTCCTGCCATATGTAAACGGTGGTAAGCATGGTAAAGGTGATACCGATGGCTAAACCGATAATGTTGATAGCGGAGAATGCTTTGTTCCTTAAGATATTTCGCCAGCCAATAAGAAAGTAGTTGTACAGCATAGGGTTATGGTTTGTACGAATGTAGTTACCCAAAACAGGATTGCCGAAACCATTAACATATTTTAACTTATGGAGCGGCTTGTAAGTGTAGTAACTTAAAAGATACAAGTAAAACTGATTAACCAAAAAGTATTACTTTAGCCTTAAACCCAAATATGATGAATTATCAACCTTCTGCCGATAGATATCAAAAAATGCGTTATCGCCGCTGCGGTAAAAGCGGCATTAAATTACCCGAAATTTCACTGGGCCTGTGGCACAACTTCGGCCATGTGGACGTGATGGAAAACTTCCGTAAGATTTTGCACCTGGCTTTTGATAGTGGTGTTACCCACTTTGACCTGGCCAATAACTACGGCCCGCCTCCCGGCAGCGCGGAGGAAAATTTCGGTAAGATACTTAAAGACGATTTTTGTGGCTACCGCGATGAGATGATCATTAGCAGCAAAGCGGGTTATACTATGTGGGATGGCCCTTACGGCGATTGGGGTTCAAAAAAATACCTGGTTGCCAGCCTTGACCAAAGCCTTAAACGCATGGGTTTGGATTATGTAGATATTTTTTATCACCACCGCCCTGATCCCGAAACCCCGCTGGAAGAAACCATGGCCGCGCTTGACCTGATTGTACGCCAGGGAAAGGCCTTGTATGCCGGTATTTCTAATTACCCCGCAGCGGAGGCGGCAAAGGCCATTGCCATGCTGAAGGAAATGGGTACACCATGCCTGATCCATCAGCCTAAATACTCCATGTTTGTACGCGAGCCGGAACAGGGCCTGTTAGATGTTTTGGGCGAAAATGGTGTTGGCTGTATTCCTTTTTCGCCATTGGCGCAAGGTTTATTAACCAACAAATACCTGCATGGCATACCGGAAGATTCACGCGCGGCAAAATCGACCGGCTTTTTACAGGAAGGCCAGGTAACGGAAGAAGTGGTAACCAAAGTAAAGCAACTGAACAGCCTTGCCGAACAACGCGGACAAACCCTTGCCCAAATGGCACTGGCCTGGTTACTGAAAGACGAACGCGTAACATCCGTGTTGATAGGTGCCAGCAAGCCTGAACAATTGGCTGATTCGCTGAAAGCTTTGGACAATATCAGTTTCTCAGGAGAGGAATTGGCGCGTATAGAGGGGATTCTTAGTTAATACTATCCAATATGTCATTGCGAGCGATAGCGCGGCAACCTCAAAGGATAAGCATATTCGACGCACTATGAGATTGCCGCGTCGCTGACGCTCCCCGCAATTAAAGGCGTACCAAAAAAGTACGCCTTTAATTTAACAAATATTAACAGGTAGCATCTAATAAGTGCAAACAATAAAACCCATATTAGCGCTTACTTAAACTCTTTCATGAGAAACTACCTGATCATTCTATTCTCTCTTTTTGCCCTTCCGGGCTTCGCGCAAACTTATGTGTTAAGCGGTAAAGTAACGGATGATGCCGGCAAGCCAATTCCGTTTGCCTCGGTATATGTTCGCAATACTACAAAAGGTACCTCTGCCAACAGCGACGGTGGCTATACCCTCAATTTAACTAAAGGCCGA
The DNA here is from genome assembly GCF_002288635.1 of Mucilaginibacter sp. MD40. Taxonomy (GTDB): domain Bacteria; phylum Bacteroidota; class Bacteroidia; order Sphingobacteriales; family Sphingobacteriaceae; genus Mucilaginibacter. The sequence continues at coordinate 1,903,626 of NZ_NRSW01000001.1, forward strand.
CACGAGGTATTATTTAAAGCGGTAGGATATAAACAGGAGAGTCGTAACATTAGTCTGCTGGCTGATACTAAAATTGATGTCAGCCTAAAAGGGGAGCAATATCAGTTAAACGAGGTGTCTGTAAGGGCCGGGGGCGAAGACCCCGCTTATGACATTATCCGTAAGGCCATCAAAAAACGTAAGACTTACCTTAACGAAGTAAATGCTTACACCTGCGAGGTATACATAAAAGGTTTGCAGCGGTTGCTGGATGCACCTAAGAAATTCCTGGGCTTTGATGTTCAAAAATTCGCGCGGCAAAATGGCCTGGATTCTAACCGCAGGGGGATCATCTACCTTTCGGAATCGCAATCAAAACTCAGCTTTATGAAGCCCGATAAGGTACATGAGGAAATGATCTCATCAAAAGTATCAGGTAGTAACCAGGCTTTTAGTTTTAACAGGGCAGGCGATATACGGGTGAATTTTTATGAGAACATGCAAAACTGGGAAGGGTTAAGTAACCGCCCCGTGATATCGCCCATTGCCGATAACGCGCTGAGCTATTACAAGTACAAACTGATAGGTGCTACAATAGAAAACGGCGAAACCATTAACAAGATACAGGTAACGCCGCGTAATGAGAGCAACCCATGCTTTAGCGGCTATATCTATATTTTGGAGGATAGCTGGCGTCTGCAGGGTTTATCGCTTTATATCACCAAGAAAGCCAACATCAACTTTGTTGATACCCTGCGGGTAGATGAACAGTATGTGCCTGTGACCAATAAAGTGTGGATGCCGGCATCCATGAAATTTGAGTTTAACGGGGGCTTTTTGGGTTTTAAGTTTGCCGGGTACTTTGTATCGTTGTATAAAGATTATGAGATCGATCCTCAGTTAGATAAGAGCCAGTTTAAAGAAGTGTTGCGCATTAATAAAGGTATTAACAAGCTCGACTCAGTTTACTGGCAGCAGCAGCGTCCCATTCCGCTTACCGATGAGGAGAAGATTGATTACAAAAAGAAAGAGGTACTTGCGGCCAAACGCGAATCAAAAGAGTACCTGGATTCTATAGATCGTGAGAACAACAAAGTGAACATAACCAGGCTGCTATTGCGTGGCTACTTCCACCGCAACCGTTTTAAGCATGAGTATTTCACTACCAGTTCGCTCCTTAGCGCGGTGCAGTACAACACGGTTGAAGGCTTGGCGCTCAATTATGGCGGTACATTCAGCAAATTGATAGATAGTTTGAACAACAGGCGTTTCGCGGTATATGGCAATGTGCGCTACGGCTTCTCTAACAAGTTATTTAACGCTTATGGAGGGGTGGTGGTCCCGGTTGGCCCGGCTACCCTTAATCTATCAGGCGGCTCTACCATAGCCGACCTCAACGACCGCGAGCCGATGTCGTCTTTCGTTAATTCTATACATACGCTGCTCTATCGACAGAATTACAAGAAGCTTTACCAAAAGCAGTTCGCTTCGGCAACGCTTAGCACCCGTATTTACGGCGGCTGGCAAGCCAGCGCATCCGCAGAATGGGCTAACCGTAAGTGGTTAGATAACACGTCCGACTACAGCCTTTTTCACCCTAAGGGAAAGGAGTTTACGTCGAACAACCCTTTTATTCCGGAGGCGGATGTTCCGCTTTTTGAGAATAACCAATCGTTCAAGGTTACCTTAAGAAGCACCTACGATTTTAGCAATCAGTATGAAACTTATCCTACGGGCAGGCGTTACCTGCCATCAAAGTACCCTACCATCGGTGTAAGCTTTACCAAGGCTATTAAAAACGTGTTGGGCGCTGATGCCGATTACAGTCTTATCTCCGCAGACATCACCAAGAGCGACATCCCTGTGGGCTACTATGGTAAATTCTCCTTTTGGGTAGGCGCCGGTAAATTCTTTGATGTAAAAAACATCTATTACACCGATCTACGCCAGTTCTCAGGAAGCCAGATAACGGTCTATAGGGTGGGTATCGACAAGTTTATGCTGTTAAATTATTACGGCTATAGTACCGGTAATAAATACCTGGAAGGGCATATCGAACATAATTTTACAGGCCTTTTAGTAAACAAGGTGCCCCTGTTGCGCAAGCTTAAATTACAGGAGATCATCGATGTGAATTATTTAACTACCCCGGCCCTTAAGAATTACACGGAATTGGGCTTCGGCTTCCAAACCAATTTTGGCCTGAGGGTAATGTACGGCACCTCGTTTAACACCGGCGAAGGAAACGTGAAGAACGGGTTGAGAGTGGGCTTGAATTTTTAAATTCTAACAATTCACCGCTTCCCCCGTTATTAGCTAATAACCCTCCTCTCTATGAACAACTACAACTTTTATGTGATCGGTATGGGTGCTTCGGCAGGGGGGATTGAGCCTTTGGTAAATATTGTTACCGGCATACCGGCCAACATCAACGCCGCTATTATCCTAAATCAGCATTTACCCACCGGCACACCAAGCAATTTGGGTAAACTGGTAGAGCGTAACTCCAAACTTAAAGTTGTTGTAGTTGAAACCATTGAATACATTGAACCGGGTAATGTATATGTTATGGCCAGCGGCATGCAATTTAAACTGGAGGGGTGTTTTTTGCAGGCAGAGGCACGTGATGCCGGCGAAAAGATCAACCATACCATTGACAAACTTTTCTTTAGCCTTGCCAAGGTTGCAGGCGATAAAAGCGTTGGCGTGATATTATCGGGTACGGGAAGCGATGGTTTGCAGGGCGCGCAAGCTATTGAAAACCAAAAAGGTTTGGTGATCGTTCAGGATCCCATAACCGCCGAGTTCCCATCGCTACCTCAGAACCTGATCGCGAATGACCACCCCGATTATGTGCTTAGTCCGGATGAGATAAACCGAAAGATCTGTGAGTACGCGGGTACAAGGGCTTTAAATAACTAATTCTGTACATCTGGCTACGTGGTTTTCATCTACAGTTAACCCGCTGAAAACCTTTTGACTTTTTACTTTTAATTTTCACTTTGCAAGGGTATCTTTGCCCATGCAAGAAAAAATCCTTATTCTTGACTTTGGCTCGCAATTTACCCAACTCATCGCGCGCCGTGTCAGGGAGCTCAATATTTACTGTGAGATCCATCCTTTCAATAAATTTCCTGAAGTTGACAGCAGCGTAAAAGGTATCATCCTTTCGGGTAGTCCCTACTCTGTTCGCCAGGACGATGCACCTCATTTTGAGTTTGCTAAACATCACAAAAACCTGCCTATCCTGGGCGTTTGTTATGGCGCACAGTACGTTGCCCATTTCAACGGTGGTGAGGTGTTGGCATCAAGCACCCGCGAATACGGTCGTGCCAATCTGGATTACATCAAACCGGATACCATCCTGTTTAAAGATGTACCGCAGGGTTCGCAGGTATGGATGTCGCACGGGGATACCATCGCGCGCATTGCTACTGATTTTGAAATTATAGCCAGCACCGATAGCGTAAAGGTTGCGGCTTACCATATTACAGATACTAAGACCTACGGCATCCAGTTCCACCCGGAGGTTACCCACAGTATTGACGGCAAACAGATCCTCCAAAACTTTTTGGTTGACATTTGCGGCTGCGCGCAGGATTGGACACCGGATTCTTTCATTGAAACCACCATTGCCGAATTGAAAGCTAAACTGGGCGACGATAAGGTAGTTTTAGGCTTATCTGGCGGTGTAGATTCATCAGTTGCCGCAGTGTTATTGCACCAGGCTATCGGCGCTAACCTGCACTGTATTTTTGTTGATAACGGCTTGCTGCGTAAGGATGAGTTCCAATCTGTATTAGACTCTTACCAGCACATGGGCCTTAACGTTAGGGGTATTGATGCCAAGCAACGGTTTTACGATGCGCTGGCCGGTTTAACCGATCCTGAGAAAAAACGTAAAGCCATTGGCCGTGTATTCATTGAAGTATTTGATGATGCCGCGCATGAGATACAGGGCGTAAGCTGGCTGGGGCAGGGTACTATTTACCCGGATGTGATCGAATCGGTTTCAGTTAAAGGTCCGTCGGCAACTATTAAATCGCACCATAACGTAGGTGGTTTGCCTGACTTTATGAAGCTGAAGGTAGTTGAGCCGCTGAATACCTTATTTAAAGATGAAGTGCGCAAGGTAGGTGCCGCATTGGGTATCGACCAGAACATATTAGGCCGCCACCCATTCCCGGGCCCGGGCTTGGCTATTAGGATATTGGGCGACATTACGCCGGAGAAGGTTGATATTTTGCAGCAGGCTGACGCGATTTATATCAACAATTTACGCTCGGCAGGTGTTTATGATAAAGTTTGGCAAGCAGGCGCCATTTACTTACCAGTACAATCGGTGGGAGTTATGGGCGATGAGCGTACCTATGAGAACGTGATATGCCTGCGCGCAGTAGAATCATTAGATGGTATGACGGCAGATTGGTGCCATTTGCCATATGACCTGCTGGCCAAGATCTCCAACGAGATCATCAATAACGTAAAAGGAATTAACCGGGTAGTATATGACATCAGTTCCAAACCACCGGCCACTATTGAGTGGGAATAAGTGGTTATTATTTGTTTTAGCAGCGGTAATTGGTGCATGTTCGCCCAAGGTGAAACCTGTATCTAAACCCGTTGCTAAACCAACGACTGATCAAACTAACGAAAAGAAGAATAAACCTGCTGAAAAGCCCCAGGTAAAACAGTCTGAAGAAAAGGCTTCTGTTGTTTCGCTGATATTACCATTAGGCTTGGAGCATGCCGTGGCGGGGCAAAGCTATACAGCCGCCAAACTAAAGTCGGCCAATTTATCGGTAGAGTATTACCAGGGCTTTAAACTGGCGCTTGACTCTGCCGCCGCCGATGGGCATAATTTTAAGCTACAGGTTTTTGATTCTAAAGACAATACCGCGCAGGCCCATAGCCTCGCGCTGAACCCGCAGGTAAAAACAAGCGATTTGGTTGTAGGGCCGGTATTCCCGGATGATATCAAAGCATTTACAGCAGGGCTTGGCACAACCCGTGGTGCAGTAGTTTCGCCATTATCACCGGCCTCGCCTGCTGCGTTTAAGAGCGATAATCTCATTACTATGACACCGCCGCTGGAATACCATGCCCGGGGTGCCGCGGAGTATGTGGCTAAAAGGCTCAAGCCGAAAAAGGTATTTATCCTCACATCGGGCTACAGCAGCGAGAAAATATATGCCTCACCATTTAAACGTACTATTGATAGCCTTACCAAACGCCGTGTACAGGTAATTACCATGGTTATTAACCGGGGTAACTTAACGCCGTTGGTAAAGCAATTATCACCCACAGAACAGAACGTTTTTCTGGTGCCCTCTACCAAACAAGCTTTTTTAATGGTTACGCTGCGTTCCCTGGATACCTTGTCTAAAAAATTCCCGGTAACGCTTTTTGGGCATCCTAACTGGGAGAAATTCGCGTTTCTGAAAGCGGCATTGCTGCAACGGTTAAATACGCATATTACCTCGGCAGATAAAATTGATTACAAAAGCGGCGAAACCAATGTATTCCTGCGTAGCTACCGGCGCGCCTATCATGCCGAGCCTACCGATTTTGCCATAAAAGGATTTGACGAAGGCCTGTATTTTGCTCAATTATTGGCTGATGGCGAAAATATGGGTCAGCCCGATCTCAAAGATTTTACCGGTATACACAACAGTTTCCACTTTGTGAAAACGCCCCGTACCGGTTGGGTGAATACACATGTTGATGTATTACGATACGAGAACTTTGATCTTAAACGGGTAAAATGAAGGCAATAAACCAGTTAAAGACATTTTTGCGCATACTGGATGAATACCCGGCGGATACGCCTTTAAATAAGTTTTTGCCCGGTTTTTACCGGCAGAATAAGCAAATGGGTTCTACCGACCGTAAGGTTGCCGGCCGTTTGATTTATAACTATTTCCGGTTGGGTAGTGCCTTACCCAACCTGCCGCCTGAGGACAGGCTGATGGTTGCTGAGTTTTTATGCAACACCCAAACCAACTCTTTTTTGCAGCATTTCAAACCCGATTGGGCAGCTTGCATCGCTTTCAGTATCGACGAAAAGATAGCGCTGGTTAAAACCACCTACCCGGATTTTAAACTGGAGGATGTTTTCCCCTGGAGTAAAGAACTATCTGATGGCATTGACAAAGAGGGCTTTCTGAAATCGTTTTTTGTACAGCCCGATCTTTTTATCCGCATCACTAAAGGATTTGAGCAACAGGTAAAGGCAGAACTAACCAAAGCCGATATCAAGTTTAGGGATGAGGGCAACAACTGCCTGTCGCTGCCCAACGGCACCCGGCTGGATGTAATATTTCCAAAACAGCATTGGTTTGAGGTTCAGGACCTATCGTCGCAGCAAACAGCTAATTATTTTAAACCCAACCGCTGGGATAGCTGGTGGGATGCCTGCGCGGCATCAGGCGGTAAATCATTGCTGTTGCATAGTCTGCAGCCTGAACTTAAATTAGTGGTATCAGATATCAGGGAATCCATCTTATCCAACCTGGACGAGCGTTTCCAGCAAGCCGGGTTGATGAAGTACCAGAAAAAGGTGATGGACCTGATGCAGAACAACGAGCAGCTACTATATAATTACGCTTTTGACGGGATAATCCTCGACGCGCCTTGTAGCGGATCGGGTACCTGGGGGCGTACGCCGGAGATGATCAGCCAGTTCGAGATGCATAAACTCGATTTTTTTAAACGCCTGCAGCAAGGTATCGCCAAAAATGTGGCTAAGCATTTAAAGCCGGGCAAACCGCTCATATATATCACCTGTTCTGCCTTTAAATCCGAGAACGAAGACGCCGTGAGCTACCTGGTTAATGAGCTTGGCCTTCAACTGGAGGAGCAACAAGTGCTAAAAGGTTACGAGCATAAGGCAGATACCATGTTTGTGGCCAGGCTGGTAGCACCAGTCGTTATTGAAGAGTAATATTCGCATTTAAGCTGCCGCGTAAGTCAAACCACTTCGGCTACCACGAAAGTACTGCCACCAATAAACACCAGATCGTTATCTCCTGCTGCTTTTCTGGCCGCGTCATAGGCCGCCTGTACAGAAGGATAGGAGCGCCCCCGTAAATTGAACACCGCCGCTTGTTCCTGTAATATTTCAGCGCTTAGGCCTCTTGGTATATCGGGTTTGCAAAAATAATAAGTAGCATCTTTTGGCAACATGCCCAGCACCTTGCTGGTATCTTTATCATTCACCATACCGATCACAAAGTGCAGGTGATCATACTTAACTGCAGCTATATTTTTCATCACCTCTTCAACGCCATCGGGATTGTGGCCGGTATCGCAAATAGTGAGTGGTTGGGTATGGAGTGTTTCCCAGCGGCCATGCAGCCCGGTTAAGGTTTTTACCTGCCTGAGCGCTGTAGAAATGTGTTCATTAGTAATAGTGAAGCTCTGCTTACGAAGTTCGTCTACTGCGGTTAAAACCGTTCTTACATTCTTAAGCTGATAGGTGCCGGTAAGGTCCAGTTGGAAGCTTAAAGTATGCAGTTCTGAGTCGGCAGTTACGCTCACATCCAGCAGCCCGTCTACTTTTGACTTTTGACTTTTAACTTTTGACTTAACTTCCGATGCAAAGCATATTTCGCTCCCTTCTTTTTTTGCCTTTTCTGTAAACACATAGGCTACATCCGGCTGGTGCTCGCCTATTACTACAGGTATGCCGGGCTTAATGATACCGGCTTTTTCGCCTGCGATCAGTTCAAGGGTATTACCCAGCATATTCATATGATCCCAGCCGATGTTGGTAATTACCGACAGGATAGGCGTGATGACATTGGTAGAATCTAAGCGACCGCCCAAACCTACCTCAACAACAGCAATATCTACCTGTTCTTTCGCAAAAACATCAAAGGCCAGCGCCACCGTCATCTCAAAGAAGGAGGGTTGTATATCTTCGAAGTTTTTACGGTTAGCCGCTACAAAATCAACAACGGTTTGTTCGCCGATCATTTGTCCGTTAATACGGATGCGTTCGCGGAAATCGCGCAGGTGAGGAGAAGTGTACAGTCCTGTTTTGTAACCGGCTACCTGCAGAATAGCGGCCAGCATATGCGATGTAGAACCCTTGCCATTAGTGCCGCCCACATGCACGCTTTTAAAGCGCTGTTGCGGGTTATCTAAAATCCTGCAAAGCGCAAGGGTATTAATCAAGTCCTTTTTAAAAGCGGATGCCCCGTCACGCGTGAACATGGGGAGCTGGGTGTACAGGTAGTCGAGGGTTTGCTGGTAGTTCATGGTCAATGGTCCATAGCTATGGATGACAATGCAAACTTAAAATAAAATCAGGATGATTACTGGCGTTTAAATACGAAGGTTTGGCGATAGGTTTGCTGGTCGCTGGCGCCGGCAGAAGGGCTAACCTTGGCGTTTTTAACCGCTTGTATACACTTGTCAACCACGTCGCCTTCTATCAGGGTGGAGCCACGGCCTACACCCGCGTATACCACGTTACCATCTTTATCTATCCTGAACTCAATTACTACTCTTCCTTCAATATTTGAAACAGTTGGTTTGGCAGGCGCACGTACAAAGCTGCGTGCGTTTAGCGAGTTACCTCCATTACCCGATCCGGTTCCATTATAATTATCGGTAAGCGTGGTGCCTGTAGTTTTACCCTGGTTACCTGGGGTGCTGCCGGTGCCATCGCCTTCGCCGGTGCCTGTATTGGTTTTACCTTTATAAAGCGCGTTTTGGTTGACAGTTGGCTTGGCTTCGGTTTTATTAGGCGTAGTAGATACGGTTTTGCTTGGCGCTTTAGAGTTGGCTGTAACCTCGGGCGCGTCCTCGTTATTTTGCGTAACCACATTTTTATCACTCTGTTCCGCCTCTGTTTTTTCTTCGGTAGGCGGGGCAGGGGTTACTTTGTCGGGCTTGGTCTTATTAGCTTTCTCAGCGACAGAAGGTTCTTCGGTGCTGGTGTAATCGCTGCCCATGCCTTCATCTACCGTACCATAATTTACCAGTATACCTCCGGTGCCGTCTTCCTGCTTTACCGGCATCTGGAAAACAATAAAATAGCACAAGGCTATCACAATGCCCAGTATTACGCCGGTCGCGGCAAACGCCTTAGGATAATTATTTTCTTCCCTGTAGTTCATTTTTGTAAGGTGAAAGGCGAAAGGTTAGGGGTAAAAGGTTTTGGTAGCTTGCAATTACCTTTGACCTTTTAGCTTTAACCTTTCAGCTTCCTATGCTTTCGGCTCGGTGGCCAGTACCAGTTTAATATTTAATTTCTGCGCTATATCCATTACGGTTACTACATCCTGTATGGCCACGGTGCGGTCAACATACAACACAATGGTAAGCTCTGATGCCAGGCTTTTGTATGATTGCAGCGTAGGTTGTAGCTGGTCAACCGGTACTTGTTTCTTATCAACCGTATATACCAGGTTTTTGTCGATAGATACGTTGATGGTTTTTTTAGAAACCGATTGCCCGCTTGACGATTTCGGCAACATCAATTTTACCACGTTAGGGTTGGTTACCGTTGACGCGATAAGGAAGAAGAGCAGCAGGAAGAACATGATATCATTCATGGCCGAGGTATGTACCTCTGCTGATGCTCCTCTTTGTCTTTTTCTTAAATTCATTTGCTGGGCTCCTCTAACAGGTCAATAAACTCAATAGCGTCAGTTTCCAGTTTCAGGATCACTTTATCCACCATCATGTTAAGGATATGATAGCATACATAAGCAATGATACCTACGAATAAGCCGGCCGCAGAAGTTACCATCTTTACATACAAACCACCCGAGATAACACCCATGGAGATGTTATCGGTTTTTGAGATATCGTAGAAGATCTTGATCACACCCGCGATAGTACCCAGGAAGCCGAACATGGGCGCTATACCTGCTACTATACCGATGATACCTATGTTTTTCTCCAGTTTGGATACTTCCAGTTTACCAACGTTCTCAATAGCGCCTTCGATATCTTTTATAGGGCGGCCAATGCGTAGCAAGCCTTTCTCGAGCATGCGGCCCAATGGCGAGTTGCTGTTGCGGCAAATGGCAATAGCCGACTGTAGATTGCCCGACATGACGCTGCCGCGTACCTGCTGCATTACATGCGACTCGTTTTTTGCAGCTTTACGAATGGTAAAATATCGTTCAAAAAATATCACCAGGCCAAGTACTGCCAGTATACCAATTGGTATCATTACCCAGCCACCTTTTATGAGCAGGTCTCCAAACCTTAATTCTTCATCTGGTATTTTGGCAACCTGTTGCGCGGCCTGGTGCGCGGTATCAATTAATTTTGCTGCGGTATCCGTAACCTGCAATAGTAACATCATAGTTTTGGTTTAATTTCTAATGTATAAATATCCTTGTTTACTTTTTTGGTAGCCAATATTGCCTTACGCGCGGCTTCGGCCTCGGCACGGGTTTTATAAGTACCTAAAGAAAGCTTCACACGCCTTCCGGGCGCGTCGGTAACAATGTGGGCGTCAACTCCCAGTTTTTTATAATTGGCAATAGCGGTATTAGCCTCTTTTTCATCTTTAAAAGAGCCTCCCATGATCTCGAAGCGGGGCCCGGCCGCCACTTCATCCTTCACTACAGGTGCTGTGCTTTTTGCCGTGGTGTCTTTAATTGGCTTTTCTGCTGTATGCGTTGCAGTTTGTGTTTTAGGCGTATCAGTAGCCGCAGTATCCTTATCTACCTCTATAGCGGCGTTGATCACTTTGGTATCTTTTACAGGCTGCTTGGTGGTGGTTTCTCTTTTTTTGCCGATAACATTAAACAGGACAGGGTTGTAGCGGTTAACCAGGTAAAGCGCGCCGGCGGAGAACAAGATCATTAGTATAATAAACAACCAGGTAGTACGCCGTTTACGTTTGCGTACCTGGTTAACAAGGTACGCTTCCTCCTCTGCAGACAGATAATCTTCATCGTCTGCCGGATTTAATGTTTCAGCCGGTGCAGCAATATTTACCGCGACAGGGGCTGTTGTAGTATCTTCCTGAATAAGCTGTTTAGGCAGCGCAGGAGCGCTGCCCACTTTATGCAGGCTTAGCGGCTCGTAGCCAAAAAAATCGGGGCTATTGCGCTGGTTCTGGTTGGTTTCAAAGAAAAGCTTTGAATCTTCCATGTAAAAACAGCCCAGATCAGCTAATGGCGCGTCGCCATTTTGCGCCTGCATTTTTATGGTGTTGATGTACTTTTCAGTAAAATACTTAGCCGATGCTACAGAGATATTCTTTTTATCGGCAATGTATTTAGGAAGGGTTTCATCATCAATAAACTGTGGGTCAAACTGCACACTGTAGGTAGGCGGGTAAAACCGGCCTTCCTGCTCATTATAGTGCCCGTTAACACGGGTATGCGCAAAATAACCCAGGCCGGGCACGCTAACTTCGCCGTGTAGTGCCAGCAATTCGCTTATATAATTACCTACATCCATTCGCTAAAAGTACGTATTATTATACAACCTCAAAAAGCTTAAAACGAATAGCCTACGCCTCCGAATATGTTAAAGCCATAGTTAGGATAGTATACCCAGGTTTTACTGCTGGCATTTAACAGGTTGTTTGCCTGTATAAATACCGATAACTGCTTGTTGATCTTGTAGGTAGCGCCGCCGCTAAGATCAGCAAATGATGGCACAGTAGTATACAAGGGGTTAGCCGGTGTACTGCCTGTTACCAGCAACGGATCCTGAGCCGAACCACGGAACAGCAGCGAGCCGTTAATATCAATTTTGTTGTTGATATGGATGGTTGTACCCGCTGTTAATAAAAATTTAGGCAGGTTCCATGGCTTCGCTTCGCTGGCCATTTTATAATCCTTTACCTCTACACGGCCAAACAGGTTAAAATCATCACTGGCTTTATAATCCAGTTCACAATTAAAGCCGCTAACGCGGGTATCGCCATTGTCATATATCACACTGAACTTGTTGCCCTCTGCCGCGAAGTTGTTAACAAACAGCGGCAGGTTTTTAATACTATTGCGGAATACCGCGGCTTTAAACGACAGCCCGGGCGCCAGTGTGCCTTTTAAACCAAGTGTAATATCCAGCTTATCTACCGAGTTTACGAGGTTAAGGTTTTGGCCCAGGAAAGGGTTAATATTGGTGAAGTCTTTTAAAGAGGCCTTGTTTACATCACCTTTAGCCTCGGCAAACAGGCGTATGTATTTAGGTACCACCTGTAATTCTAACTTAGCTGCCGGGAAAATATAGAACCTCGAGTAAACGCCAAACTCTTTAGCAATGTTAACCCCGGCTTCTATCTTGTAGTTTTCGCCCTGGAACTTGATGTACGGGTTAGCCCTTACGATGCTGTTGTTGTTTGAATACAGGCTATCCTTTTGTGTGCCAAGGTCTAATGACGCGGCCAAACCTGCATAGAACTGTTTCACCGTTTTGTTCATGAAACCGCTGAGCACAATGTTATTTTCGCGGGCGTTGAAGGCATTGCTCCATAAGTAGCCTTTAAATTTGGCGGCGTAGGTAAAGGCATTCTCTTCGTCCTTAAAGTTTTTGGCTATTTCGCCTTCGCCGCTAATAGTGTTAAACGTTTGTTTCTGCGGATCAAAAGCAGGCGGTGTTGAGGCGTCCTGGTCAAAGCCATAAAAATAAGTGGCATGGCGCTGGTAGTTAAGGCGACCGGTAAGCGTAGTTTCGCTGTTAATGCTCTTGCCAAATACGCCAATTTCCTGGCGACTATCGCTTTGCTTATTGATACTGCCTGCTTGCGCGAAGTGTTTTACAAACCCGCCAACCTGCAGGGCTTCGTCGCGGCCGCCACCAAAGTAGCCTTCGGCAAAGCTGGTTTTCATGCTACCCAGGCCAGCTTTAACATAATTGTTCAGCAGGGCCGAGTCTTGTTCGGCAGGGCGTTTCATGGCGTCGAGCTGCCTGATGTTATTATCCTGCGATAGCTTACGATCAATTGGCGCATAGTTAAGCGGTGCTTTGTAAGGCTCCTTATCTTCCAGATCGGGGTTGCGGCGAATTTTTACCGCTTCGGCCAGTACAGGTTTGTAAGAAGTGGTTACCACGATCTCTTCTGCCAGGCTGGCTTCATTATTAGCGTTTTTGGCGCCATTTTTTGTGGTGTCGGCTGCCGGTACTTTTGAGGCGGCTTCTCCCAGGTTTTTTGCGTTAGCCTTTTGCTGCGAACCCGTGGCGGCTTTTGCAGCCGGCTTTTTCGCGATGGTTTTTTTAGCAGTTTTAGCCGGTTGTTTTTTATCAGCCGGTTTCTTTGTTTGCGCGTTGGCAGAGGCAAAGAAAAATACCGTTAATAAGGTAAGCAGTGTTAATTTATATACTGATCTCATTGCTTGTCTCTCCGTTTATTGTTCTTTGGTCTCCTGTTGTTGTTTTTGCTCGGCAGCGGGCTCGGTTGTTGCCGGCTTATCTTCAGTTTGTGCAGCCTTTTCTTCTGTAGCGGCAGGGGCCGTACTACTTTGTGCTTTACCCAATAGCCTGTTCAGTTTTTCGCGTGCGGCTGGCAGTACATCATCATTGCCTTTGTAATTATCTATCACACTTTGCAGCGTAGCCTTAGCCTGGAAGTTATCCTTAAGGGCCACATAGTTATCGGCCAGCAGGATGTAGGCCTTAGCTACCCAGTAGTCGTAGTTAGATAGTTCCTTCACCAGGTCGAAACAGGTTTTTTGCGATGTTTTGTATTTACCCTGCAAGTATTCGATGTTGGCAATGTTGTATTTAGCTTCGGCGGCGGCAATGGTTTTGGTATTGCTTACCGTATAGTTAAACTCCTTTACGGCAGCAGCGGTATCGGCCAGTTGTAACTGCGCCTTACCTGCATAAAGGCCGGTACGGAATTTATCTTCCTGTGCGGTTTTCTCATAATCGCGTACCAGCTGCACATATTTAAGCACATCATTCGGCTGGTTAATTTGTGAGTAGCACACCAGCAGGTTATTAATGGCAAAGCTGTAATCGGCCTTGTACTCCGAGTTGGTTTCCAAACGTTTCAGGAACACAATGGCATCGTTGTACTTTTTCTGGTTCATGTACAATTTGGCCATGCTGATGAGCGATTTTTCGCTGTACGCGCTGGTCCAGTCGTTCAGGATCACGTTATAGTCAACCACGGCCTCATCGGTTTTACCCAGGTTAGCCAGGCCTTGCGCGCGGATAAAGCGTGCCTGTTTCTCATAGATCTGCTTGGTAGGGAACTTATCAAAGTAAGCGTTAACGGCATTTACCGCCCCTTGCCAGTCGCCTTTTAAATACAGGTTATTGGCGGCAGTGATCATGATACTTTCCTGCTCGGCAGAAGTATAGTTACCAATAGAGGTAGAGTTGGCATAGTTAAGGAACGAGCTCGCGTCGCCTTTATCGGTATAGATCTTCTCTACCTGTTTTAAGGCCTGCTTGGCCTCGTCAGATGATGAATAGTCTGATACTACTTTCTTGAACGCGGCAGTGGCGGCGTCATCATTACCGGCATTGTATTCAATTAAACCGATAGTGGTGTAGGCCCGTGGTATATAACTGCTGTGCGGGTACTTTTGTATCATTGCGTTGAGGTCGGCCTTGGCACGCTCACCGTCATTTTTAAGGAAATAGGCGTAAGCGATCTCAAAAGCGGCATCATCCGCATAGTCAGAATTAGGGAACTGGCTTAGCAGGCTGTTAAGTGTGCTGATCTTAGCGTCAAACGATCCCTGTAAGCCCTGGATGATACCTCGCTGAAATAAGGCGTATTCCTGGCCCTGGCTATGGCGGGCAATGATCTTGTCATAGTAAGTAAGCGCGTTGCCGTAGCTTTTCATACCGAAATAGCTATCACCCAAACGGCTGATGGCATCGTTCTCGGTATTTTGATCTTTAGGGCCGCCAGCCAAAAATTTCTCAAAGTAGGTAGCAGCCTTGCGGTATTGCTCGTCATAGAATGCCGAGTAAGCAAGCGCATAATAAGCGTAGTTGGTAAGGCCGGTTTCCTTTGACTCCGGCATGCTCAGGAACTGCTCAAAGTTCTCTACCGATTCGCCATACTTGCGTACCTCAAACATTGATTCGGCCATCCAGTATAGGGTGAGCGCTTGTATCTTGGTATCAACCGGGTTTTTCAGCGAACGTAAAAACACACCAATGGCATTTTCAAAAGCACGCTCATTATAAAATTCCAACCCGCGATAATAGGTTACTTTCTGGTAGGCTATCTGCGCGCTTTCTGATTTATTAGGGATAGGCTCCAGTATGTCAATCGCTTCTTTGTAGTTTCTGGAATTAAGTAAAGCTTCGCCCAGTAAAACCTTTACCTCATCACGGCGTGCCGAGCGTGAGTAGTTTTTCAGGTACTGGCGTGCGGCTACCAGCGCGTCGTTATTAAAATCAAGTTCATAGGAAAGCTTGGCGTATTGGTACAGCGCGTCTTCCTGCAATTGCGGGTCGTAATTTAACCTCGAAGCAGTGAAGAATGCGTTACGCGCGCCCTGCTTGTTATTCATTTTCAGGTAAACATCGCCCAATGTATAGCTACCACTTTGGCTATAGTTATCATTTTGCGCAACCAGCTTAGTTAATACGCTGGCTGCCTTACCATAGTTGCCCACTTTATAATAGGCATAGCCTATCTGGTAGCTGTCTTGCGTGTTTTGTGTGCGGCCCTGGTCCTGTTCTTCAAAGCGGCTGTAGTATTCTACCGCTTTATCGTAATTGCCTTTTGCAAAATATGAAGCACCTATAATGCGCAGCATTTCCGTTTCGTTCTGCTGCTTGGTGCTGTTGATGATAGGGATGGCGTAGTTAATTACATCGTCATAACGCTTATCCAGGAAATAAACGGCTGTAATGTAATACGGGTAACTGGCCTCGTATTTTTTAGAATTTTTTAAACGCTCAAAGTTTACCAGTGCCAAATGGTAATCTTTGTTCAGGTAAGCGATGTAGGCGAAGTAATAGGTAGCATCGTCTGTATAGGCCGATCTTTTATTTTTTACCTGGCTAAACAGCAGCTGCGCGTTCTTGTAATCGTTGGTAACAAAATAAGCGTAGCCTTTGCGGAAGTTGTATTCGGTACTCTGGCTGCCTGTGAGGTCGCCCGCGTTTACTTTATTGAACCATACCAATGCCTCACTGTACTTGCCTTGTTTAAAGTACGATTTACCTACCTGGAAATACGCGGCCTTGGCCAGCGGGTTTTCGGGGTGCTCTTTAATAAAGCGGGTAAACATGCTTTCGGCATCATCGTTACCCAGCTCCAGCGCACACAGTGCCTCGTAGTACTGGGCGTTCTCTTTAAGAAGCGATAGTTCCGACTCAAATTTTGATTGAGAAGATGTAGTTAACCTTGTTTGCTCAACCAGGCGATATTGTTCTGCCGCTGAAGCGTATTTACCCATCGCCATCAGGTTATTAGCATTCTGATAGGTGCGGTTTACATGAAATGATGGGTTTTGCTGTGCGAGCGCTGGCAGGGCTAAAAATACCGGGGCAATTAAGGCGACGTATTTATGTTTTATCATAGAGCGCAATTATAGTGGTGCTAAATTAGCGTAATCGCAAAAATGCAATCCACATTAGTAATTAACAAGTGTGGAAAAGCACTTTTTTAAAACGGTACATATTGTGGTAATGGTATGCCTGTGGAAAAATATAATATTATCATAGATGTTAGGCATAACCGGCAGGCAAATATACTTTGTAAAAGGTTTGTAAACTCGGGTTATTATAAAAATATTTAAACCGGGCCATCCGTTTTGTAAGTAAATGAATTACAAGCCTATTTTACTATTGTTTGCTTTGATTTGGATAACATTTATGGCAGCGGCACAACCCAAGCCATTTGTTATACAACTCCCTCAACCGCAAGCAGCCATCAAACCCACTACTTACTATGTTGATGATGTAGTTGACGCCCGCTCAGATAAATATATGATCGGGAAATTAATACCTGCCGGTAACACAGGCGGCGGTGTTAAATTAATTGATGCCGCTTGCAGTACTACAGCTGTAAAACGGTTTGTATTAAATAGTGTGAATAATGATCAGCATTTGCGGCCCATCATTATTACCATTCATAACCTTTTGGTAAATGAACAGCTCGGTAACGGTACCGTTAAAGGCGAAATAAGAATCGATTTATCCTTTGGGCTTAAACGGGATTATGATACCGTTAAACTTACAGACTATAGCACGGTTACCCGTTTTCAGCACCCACAAGGGAGGCCGCAAAATGTAGGAGCATTATTGGCCGGGACGATAAATGATGGGCTGGCTTATTTTAACGACTGGATGGCCGGGCAGGCTAACCATAATATTAAGCTGGCCAAAGCTGTCGAGATAGTTTTTGAGGATTACCAGGACAAACAGGATGGCGATACCATCTACTACAATGCCCGACGACCACTTACCTGGGCCGATTTTAACGGCCGGCCTTCGGGAAACAGCAATCATCTCGCAGAAGTGTTTAGTAGTATTGGATATGATGAGCATGCCGAGGTAAAGGCAGGTATAGTAAAGGTGACTATCAGCTTAAAAACGTGGCTGGCCAAAAGCGCATGCTGGGTAAGTAATGGTGTAACGGGCAGTTATGAACTTAATCATGAACAGCGGCACTTTGATCTGACGAAGATCGCGGCAGAGAATTTTAAGAAACGTTTAGATGCTATTCGTATGTCACCCCAAAACTTTGAGGGAGAAATTAATGTGGCTTATCTGGATTGCCTTCGTGAGATGAATGATCTGCAGAAAAGGTATGATGATGAAACGTCACACAGTCGAAATCGCCAAAAACAACAGGAGTGGAATAAATATATTGATGACCAACTTTCGGCTGCGGGTATAAAAAATAGTTAGGCTGCCTGCAGTTGCCTTTGTATAGAATTCAAAAGGTCGTTTATATCAAATGGCTTGGCTACAAAATCATTGGGGCCATTTTCCTGGTTTACGGTGTTACCTACGTTATGGCTGGCTGAGATCATGATCACGGGGATACCATGAGTGTCATCGCGCTTCTTTACTTCTTTGCATAATTCGCGGCCATCAACGTTTCCCAGCATAATGTCAAGCAGTATCAGGTCTGGGTTTTTTTCTCTGATGGTTTCCATTAACAGCCTGCCGTCTGATAAAGTGTCTACTTTATAACCCGAATCCTCCAGAATAAACTGCAAAATCTCTAATATATCGTGGTCATCGTCTACCGCTAAAATCCGTCGCATAAGCTCTCTATTAAGTATCTGAACATTATTACGTATGCGATAACAATATTTATACCAACAATTGGCTGTATACCAGCGATTACTCTTTTTGCTCTTTAATTATATACCTGGCTTTTTTGCAATTGGCGCAAAAATATTTTTTGTACGGGATAAAAAACAAGATGTTTTTAACAAACCAGCTTCTGTGCAGCTGGTGATGAAATAGATTGCCACATTTTGGGCAATAGGTGCTGGGGGATTTAGCAGTACGGCTCAATTTCGTAATAAGTAAGTAAATAAATGGTCATCGTAAATTACGATGCGGATCAGCAATTAGTTTTTTCCGGGTATAAATAATTGGGCTTAGTGTTGTGATTTTTTTAAATCATGGCTAATACCCAAGCGTATAATTTACAATTTATTAATTTTTGTATAATGTAAAGATGTTGTTATGTAAAAGAATCATCAGGACCGAACTATGCCGGTCCTGATGATAAAATATTAATAACCAAATATTTGCTTCATATCCGGCTTGGTGAGATCGCCATATTTTTTAAGGTCTTCGTCAGATATCCGTTTGTCTGACGCTACAATACAGTAAGTGTAGGGTTTGCCTTTTAATTCGGTATCATGAAAAGCGTTCAGCTCTGTAAAACCTAATTTTCCGGCAGTTTCGAAAACCGTTTTACGGATATCATAAGTCAACCCTTTGCGTTCAGCGGCAAGGTAGGCGAATAAGATACCATCCTGTGTTATGCGTTCGGTTTCAATTGATTTAACAATGTTTTCACGCGCAGCCTTAAATGCCTCGCCCGATTCCGGCATGTTATTTAAAAGTTCATTCATGGCAATAATGGCTTCGTTCATTTTGTCGGCCTGTGTACCCACGTAGCTGATAAAAATATCATTATCATCCTTTTTGCCTGCCTGGGCATAATTGGCATATGTTGAGTAGGCAAGTGCCTTGGATTCGCGAATGTTCTGGAAAACTATTGAGCTTATACCCCCGCCAAAGTAAGCGTTAAATAGCTCGGCGGTTGAAGTTTTAGCAGGCGTGTACATTTCCTCGTTACGTACCCATTGTATCTCGGCCTGTACCATATCAAAGTTGGCAAACAGTACGGTATTTTTGGGTTGGTTTACGCGGGTAAACTGCTTTTTGGCGGGGTAGGCTACAAATGCTGATGGGGTTTTATGCAATTGTGCCAGGGTGCTGCCGGCCTGGGCTGCTGTTTGCGGGCCATAATATAAAATGGTATGCTTATAACTGGTAAGCCCATGCAGTATATTTACAAGCTCCTGTGCGGTTACCGCGTCTATCTCCTTATCTGTTAAAGTATAGTTAAAAGGGTTATCGGCACCGTACTGCGCATAGCTTACAAGGCCCTGCATAATAGCGCTTTTATTTAGCTTAAAGTTCTCCCTTGATTTTTTCATCCGGGCCTTTAAGCTGGCTAAAGCGGTTTCATTTGGTTGGCAATTGGCCAGTACATTTTCAACCAGTGTAACAGATGGTCCAACGTTTTCCTGCAACCCGCTGATGATCACGTGCGACAGATCAGTGCTGGTATTTACACTGAATGAGGTGGCCAGCTTATAAAAAGATTTGCTCACATCCTCAGCGCTCATTTTATCTGTACCCAAAAACTGCAGGTATTGTGCAGCCATTGGTAACAGTTTGTTATTCCAGCTTCCCATATCAAACCTGTAATAAAGGCGGAAGATGCTGTTATCTTTATTCTGAACAGCTAAAACATCAACATTGCCTGATTTAGCCCTTTGTATATCCCTATCAAAATCCAGCCAAACCGGTTTAACAGAGTTTGCAGGCATAGCATTGATCATCTGTACGTAAGGCGATTGCTTACCGGCATTAACTTCAACCGGAGTAATAGGTGGTTTATCAACCTTAACCACATTCTTATCAGCCCCCTGGCGTTTGTAAACTACTACGTAGTTATTGCTGTGCAGATATTTATTGGCAAACGCCATAATATCAGCCTTGGTGATCTTTGATAACTCGGCAATTGCAGCAACGTCGGTTCTCCAGTCGACACCAGATGTAAAGTCATCCATAAGGTTGCTGGCGCGCTGTACATAACTTTCATCCTGCTCAATTTTGCTTTTTTTATAGTTATTGGCGATCGATGGAATCAGGTCGTCAGAAAAATCGCCTTTTTTCAGCTTATCTATTTCTGCCAGCATCAGGTCCTTAACTTCATCTAATGTTTGGCCTTTGGCTGGTGTACCGCGCAGCGTGAGTACGCTGTAATCTTTTAAAATATCAGCAGATGCCGATCCACTTAGCAACTTTTGCTTTTTAGTAAGGTCGAGATCAATAAGGCCGGCTTTGCCATTGGCAAGTATACTGCCTACCAGGTTAAGTACGCGGGCATCGCGTGTGCTGGCACCCGGAAAACGGAAGCCAATGGTAAGGTTTTCGGGGTTGGGGCCGTAAACCTCACGCGTTACAGGGCTGGTTATAGGCGCTTCGGGTGCAAACTTGTACGGAGGTACAGGTTTGTACTTCATATAAGCAAAATTTTTGGCCAATTTGCCTATCATCACATCGGGGTTGAAATCGCCCGACAGGATGATTCCCATGTTATTAGGCACATAGTAATCGTAATAATATCTACGAATGGCCTTTAACGAAGGGTTCTTAAGGTGTTCAATAGTACCAATGGTAGTTTGCTTACCATAGTTGTTGTTAGGAAACATGGCTGCAAATAATGCCTCCTGAACTTTGCGGGGGTCACTGTCGAGCCCGCGGTTCTTTTCCTCATATACAGCCTCCAGCTCCGTGTGGAAAATACGTAATACCGGCGCACGGAAACGCTCGGCCTGCATGGTCAGAAATTTATCTATAGACGAGCTCGGGATATCTTCTGTGTAAACAGTTTGTTCAAAAGAGGTAAAAGCGTTGCTGTTTTGGCCGCCCATACCCGTCATCATTTTATCATACTCGTTGGCAATGGCAAATTTTGCTGCTTCGCCTGATGTTTTATCTATTTGTTTATAGATCTCTTTACGCTTAGCCTCGTCTTTTGTAGAGTTGTATTGCTCGTAGAGGTCGTCTATTTTATTTAGCAAAGGTTTTTCTTTTGTCCAATCCAGGGTTCCGTATTTATCGGTACCCTTAAACATCATGTGTTCCAGGTAGTGGGCCAGGCCGGTATGGTCTGCAGGGTCGGTTTTGCTGCCTGCCTTTACCGCGATGTATGCCTGTATACGCGGTTGCTTGGCCGTAGGGCTAAGGATTATTGTAAGGCCGTTCTTTAGGGTGTAGAAACGGGAGTGAGTAGGGTCGCCGGTTACGTATTTGTAAGTATATCCGCCGGATGTGCCGGTTTTCCAAACGTAGGGGCTTTGCGCCTTTAACGTATTAGCCGAGAGGCCCGTTAAAAGCAGCATGATTGAAAGTTTGATTTTCATTTTAAAAGTTTAGGTAATAAATATAGCAAAGCAACGGCTCAAAATACAAGAGCTCGTCACCGTAGCCTATGTGTAATGAGAAAGTTACAATAAAAAAACAGCCCGTTATTAGCGGGCTGTTTTTTATTGGCTTTAAAGCTTAATTCCAGAGGTTGGCAGGATAAGTGCCGTTCTCTACCAGCTCAGAGATGCTGGCCTGTACAATGGGCTTATCTTCTTTATAAGTTACGCCAAACCATTTATTGGCAGTTGGGATTACTTTAAAAGATGCTGTGCCATTTTTAATAAGTTCGTCGGCAACCAGCGGAATAAAGAACTCAGCTTTTGGATTGGTTTTGTTGGCTTCAACAAATTTCTTAAACAGGTCTTCGCTTTGTTTAAAAACGGCCGGTGTAAAGCCCCAGAAGTTCATGGATACGCGGGTATCATTGCTTAGCGGGTGTTCGCCGGTAGCATCTTTATAAGCTACGCTGCCATCTTCTTTAAAGTATACTTCAGTACGTTCGTTTACCTCGGTCATGTTGCCTTTTTCGTCAACAGCGCAAACTCCGCGTGATACGGTGCCGTAGTCTGACAAGGTTTTGTCTACCTGGTAACCCATCAGCGCGTAGCGGTCGTCGGCTACATCTGTTGTAAGAAATTGGGCCATTTTTTCGAAGGCCTCATAGCCATAAAAGTCGTCGGCGTTAATTACGCAAAAAGGCTCGTGTACCTGGTTGCGTGCAGCCAGTACGGCATGCGCGGTACCCCATGGTTTGGCACGTTCTATCTGCTCATTAATGCCGAAGGGCGTAAGGTCAAAGCTTTGGAAAACATAGTCTGTTTCGATACGTCCTTTCAATTTAGGCTCAAAAATGGCCTTAAATGAGTCAGCAAATTCCTCACGTATAATGAAGCTCACTTTACCGAAGCCGGCTTTAATAGCATCATATATAGAGTAATCAATAATGGTTTCGCCATTAGGGCCAAAGCCATCAACTTGTTTCATGCTGCCGTAACGGCTGGCCATCCCTGCGGCCAAAATTAATAATGTTGGTTTCATGGTATAAGTAGGGTATAGGTAATGCGTTTACACAATGCCAATTGCGTAAAAATGTTTTTATTTATTTAATGTATCTGAAATCCTGTCCGTTCTGGATATTAAGTAATGATTCATAAATGAGGCGGATCACGTTGTCCACATCATCTTTATGGATCATCTCTACCGTGGTATGCATATACCTTAACGGCAATGATATCAGTGCTGATGGTACGCCGTCATTAGAGTAGGCAAAAGCATCAGTATCGGTGCCGGTTGAGCGCGACGACGCCTGGCGCTGGAACGGTATACCGGCTTTTTCGGCTGATTCAATCAGCAGTTTGTTCAGGTTATTTTGCACAGCCGGCGCATATGAAATAACCGGGCCTCTACCACAAGCAAGGTCGCCCTGGGTGATCTTGTTGATCATAGGTGTGCCGGTATCATGCGTAACATCGGTAACAATGGCTAGGTTTGGCTTAATGCGATGCGCTATCATCTCGGCGCCGCGAAGGCCGATTTCTTCCTGTACGGCATTTACGATGTACAAACCAAAAGGCAGCTTTACGTTATTTTCCTTTAACAGGCGGGCTACTTCGGCTATCATAAAACCACCTGCGCGGTTATCTAAAGCGCGACCAACATAGTAGCGATTGTTCAGCACCATAAACTCATCTTCGTAGGTAATTACACAACCTACGTGTATGCCGAGGGCTTCAACCTCTTCTTTACTGGTGCAGCCGCAATCAAGGAAAATGTTTTTAAGCGTTGGAGCTTCTTCCTTTTCGCCACCCAGACGGGTGTGTATGGCGGGCCAGCCGAATACGGCCTTAACAATTCCTTTATCGGTATGGATATCCACCCTTTTTGATGGTGCTATCTGATGGTCAGAACCACCATTGCGGATCACGTAGATCAATCCATCATTGGTAATATAGTTCACAAACCATGATATTTCATCGGCATGTGCTTCAATAACCACCTTATAATCCGCCTCTGGGTTAATAATACCTACTGCCGTACCATAGTTATCTACATAGTGGTCATCAATATATGGTTTAATGTAATCGAGCCATATTTCCTGGCCTTTCCACTCGAAACCGGTGGGAGA
Source organism: Mucilaginibacter sp. MD40 (assembly GCF_002288635.1). GTDB lineage: Bacteria > Bacteroidota > Bacteroidia > Sphingobacteriales > Sphingobacteriaceae > Mucilaginibacter. Next base: position 1,927,318 of record NZ_NRSW01000001.1, read on the forward strand.
CGGGTTGTTGATATATTTTTCAAAAAATGCTAAGGACGTTTCATTAACAACAGCAGGCTTTTGCTGCTCAACTTCGGTTTTCTTTTTCGCCATGTGCAGAAATTGTTGGTTACGCTATTGGGGAGATAGCTTCGGGGCAAATATAGTAAAGCAAATGATAAGTTTATAAATGTAATTATGACGGTTATGAAGTTTATTTATTATTTAACATATACTTCATATTACAGCCGCACTTTTGCAGCGTTAATTTTAAGAAAATTAGTTAGTCAGTTTAGTATGTAAAAGGTCAGTTTGCGCAAGGCATGCTGACTTTTTGTTTTAATCATCGAGGTATTTTTCCATTACTACATAATCAATACCTTTTTTATGGAAGGTTTTGTTGGTTTCGGCAAAGCCGAGTTTGATATAAAAGCCAACAGCCGATGTGCGCGCATTACACCACAAGCGCTCACCGTTTTCTTGTTTCACAAAGCCGGTAAGGTAATGCAGTAACTGTGTGCCTATGCCTTTACCCTGGTAAGCAGCGTCAACCGCCAACTTTCGGAATTGCCAGTCGTTGAGATCCTTAAATAAGGATACAACCCCCACCAGCTTGTTATCTGTAAATGCACCGAAGTGGTAGCCGTGCTCATCCTCGGGCATTTCCATATTAAATTTATACTCGTTAGGGTAGAGTATATCCCGGCGTAACTGCCAGGTGAGGTGCGGTGTGATTTGTTCGATGGAGAGCATGTACTAATAAAAGCAAAAACATTTAATATTAAACACTACATGTTGAATTATGAAGGGCACATCATTGCTGCAGGCCGTCCCTTGAAAGGGATGGCCATGAATGAAGATGCGAGAGCGGAGCTATCATTGCCGTTGGCTTCAGCCAACGGATAATAGGCAAGCAAAAAGGCTTTAGCCTAAACAAAAGTTTTCGGCTAAAGCCTATTAGGAGTATTTCTTAACCGTCCCTTGAAAGGGACGGCAATGAATGGAGGTGCGAGTTGGTATGCTATCATTGCCGTTGGCTTAAGCCAACGGATAATAAGCAAGCAAAAAAGCTTTAGCCTAAATAAAAGTTTTCGGCTAAAGCCTATTAGGAGTATTTCTTAACCGTCCCTTGAAAGGGTACGGCAATGAGTTTCGCTAAAGCAATCTTTTAACTATCTACTTAACTTCATCAAAGCGGTATATTCCCGTGTTTTTTCCTTGGGTTGTTTACCACCTTATTTTCCAGCATTTTAAAAGCCTGAATAAGTTTGCTTCTGGTTTCTGATGGTACAATCACCTCGTCGATAAAGCCACGCTCGGCGGCGCGGTAAGGGTTGGCGAAAATGCCGGCATATTGTTCCTCCTTTTCGCGCCATTTAGCTTCGGGGTCTTCGGCGGCGGTAATTTCCCTTTTAAAGATGATCTCTGCGGCGCCTTTGGCGCCCATTACCGCAATTTCAGCCGTAGGCCAGGCGTAGTTCATATCGGCGCCAATATGTTTGGAGTTCATTACGTCATACGCGCCGCCATAGGCTTTACGGGTAATTACGGTGATACGTGGTACCGTTGCCTCGCAGAAGGCGTAAAGCAGTTTGGCGCCATTGGTAATAATGGCGTTCCACTCCTGGTCGGTACCGGGCAAAAATCCCGGTACATCTTCAAACACCAGCAGCGGTATATTAAAGCTATCGCAAAAGCGTACAAAGCGTGCGCCTTTGGTTGATGAGTTTATATCCAATACGCCAGCCAAAAACATAGGCTGGTTGGCTACAATGCCTATACTACGGCCGGCCAGGCGGGCAAAGCCCACTACAATGTTTTCCGCGAAATCTTTATGTACTTCAAGAAAGGTTCCCGCATCTATTACCTGTTCAATTACCTCACGAATATCATAGGGTTGAGAGGCGTTATCCGGCATTATATCGTTCAAGGCTGGTCGGGTTTCATCGCCGCTTTCATAGGGTATGGCAGGCGCACGGTCCTCACAATTTTGGGGCATATAACTTAGCAAGCGCTTAATGTGGTTAATGGCCTCAATTTCGTTGGCACAGGCAAAATGCGTAACGCCGCTTTTGGTGGCATGTGTGCGTGCGCCGCCCAGTTCCTCGGACGTTACCTGCTCATGTGTTACGGTTTTAACCACGTTAGGGCCGGTAACAAACATGTATGAGGTATTTTCTACCATCAGGATAAAATCGGTAATAGCGGGAGAATATACTGCGCCCCCGGCGCAAGGCCCCATAATGGCGGATAGCTGCGGAATAACGCCACTGGCAAGAGTGTTACGGTAAAATATATCCGCATAACCACCTAACGATACCACCCCTTCCTGGATACGCGCACCGCCTGAGTCGTTAAGGCCTATTACGGGTGCGCCATTCTGCATGGCCAGGTCCATTATCTTACAAATTTTTTCGGCGTGTGTTTCAGATAGCGACCCTCCAAAAACGGTAAAATCCTGCGAGAAAACATATACCAGCCTACCGTTGATATTACCGTAGCCCGTTACTACACCATCGCCCGGATATTTTTCTTTCTCCATGCCAAAATCGGTTGAGCGGTGTGAAACAAACATGCCTATCTCCTGAAAAGAGCCATCATCTAAAAGAAAATGCAGCCGCTCACGGGCGGTTAGTTTGCCCTTTTTATGTTGCGCCTCTATACGCACCTCGCCGCCTCCGGCAAGGGCCTGCTCGCGTTTGTTTTGTAGAATATCCAGCTTTTTGTTCACGGTATATGAATTGGTAAAGTGCTAAAAATAGGGAATTATATAATAACAACGGCTTTAACTGGTATTATACATTTTTTCTAATTTTTAGAAAATTCCTATAGGTAAGTTAAAAAATAAAAAATACAGAGCTTAAAGTTGTTTTTTTTATTTAAACGTCTTATTTTCAATGCTTAACCTTCAATCTTAATCGCATGAAAAAAATTCTCATAGCCGCTATGCTATGTACAATTGCAAGTGTAGCGTTCTGCCAGCAACAACAGCAGCAACAACAAGGAAACCGTTCGGCAGATAATGATCGCGTAAGTAATGATACGCAATGGGATCCCTATCCTAAAAGCAGAACTTCAGAATACAAAGCCACAGCCTTAAACACTAATTTTACTATACCGCTTATTCGTTTTAACTCCACCACAGGCGACCCCTCCATGAAAGGTAGTGTATCATTATTTAATTCAATAGGGGCAGGGTTTGGCATTAACTGGGGCCGAATGGAAGTAACTACCGATAGTACGGGCCATGTAATAAATTCTAATATGTACAGCACGTTCGGGCTTAACTTAGGCGTATTATTTGCCGCTAACACCAATAACGGAAACACACAAAATATTTTCGCGCCAACTTTATCAATTTCTATCTTAAACTTCCAGGTAGGATATGGTATGGAGCTCGGTACGGTTTCACCTAACCAAAAAAGAGGTTTTGTTACTATTGCCTATAATATACCTGTTTCTAAACTAATAAAAGGTGGGTTTTACATTCTACGACGTTCGAAACGGCCGGTTGATGATACTACGTCAGGACAAGGTTCTACCAGATTTTTGTCTAACTAAACTTTACGCTCAGTATAAATAGCCCGTTTTAAAAAAGGAACGGGCTTTTTTATTAATTTGTCTCCCACTTGCAAACAGGCTCATTGCAACACTGTTAAAAAGCAATACCTATTTTTATGCTGAGGCAGCCAAAGGAAAAGCGTACACTGAAACATAACTTAATGCTGGCATCGTCAAGCGCGTTTGTTGCCGGCGCAACAGATGTTTGTGGGTTGCTTGCCTTTCTCGCTTTTACGTCAAACATTACGGGGCACGTGGCCAACCTGGCCAAAAATATCGTTAACCAGAATTATCATTCGATCATCCTGTTTAGTGTATGGCTAAGTATGTTCCTGGCCGGGGCATTTGTCACCAAGTTTATTGTTAAATCGTTACAGCACATTAGCTATTACAAAGCACATTCGGTACCTGTTATACTGGAAATTGGGGTGCTTATCTTTGTAGCGGTGTATGGCAATCATTTTTATGACGAAACGCAGCAGGAAAGGGAAATCGTGATCAGCGCCATGATTTTCGCTATGGGGCTGCAAAATAGCCTGGTTTCCAATGTTTCCGGCGGGCTTATCAAATCAACCCACCTCACCGGCCTGTTTACGGACCTAGGCAGCGAACTGGCCGACTGGATGCACCCACGAACTACAGACCGGGCCGAAGTACGCAGGAAGATATACGTACGTGTAACCATATTGGCCTTTTTTATACTGGGTGGCTTTATTGGAGGTTATTTTTTTGATGAATATGAGTTTAAAGTATTTTACTTTGTACCCGTTATATTACTCACAATTATTTATTACGATCTGTTGCCGCTAATAGCAAGAAAAATATACCAAATAGTTTACCCAACTAAAACTGACAATTCATCACTGAAAAATTAATAATTATGTGCGCGAAATTAATTCTCGATACCAGCCATATTTCTTACGAGAGCCTTCTGGAAGGGAACAGGCAGTTTGTTGCCGATGCTTTAAAGGAAGACCCTGAGTTTTTTACCACCCTTGCCAACGGCCAAAAACCCCCTATATTATGGATAGGCTGCGCCGATAGTCGTGTACCCGCCAACCAGATCACCCGTACCAATCCGGGAGAGATATTTGTACACCGTAATATCGCTAACATGGTGATCCATACGGATATGAATATGCTGAGCGTGCTGGACTATGCCGTAAACGTACTGGAAGTAAAACACGTTATTGTAACCGGCCATTATGGTTGTGGTGGCGTATTGGCCAGCATGACCAATAAGCAATTTGGATTGATTGACAACTGGTTACGCCATATTAAAGACGTTTACCGTGTACATGCCGACGAGCTGAACGCCATTGAAGATGAAGCCAAACGCGGCGACAGGCTGGTTGAACTCAATGTTATCGAGAACGTAAACAATTTGTGTAAAACGTCTATCGTACAAAACGCCTGGGCCAACGGCCGTAATTTAAGTGTGCATGGCTGGGTTTACAGCTTATCAACCGGTTTAATAACGGATATGAAGGTAAGCACTCACAATAACTCAAAAATGGATGAGGTGTTTAAGTTTGAAAAGTAACGCCAAATATTGATCAAATAATTATCCCCGGCAGGTCTGTCGGGGATTTTTTTGGGACCGGAAAAAAGGTAATGACTATTTTCGCCGCTGATCATTGAAGTAATTTATGAAGGAACAGCTAAATAGTTTGCTCGCATCGTTAAAAGAAGGAAACACCGCTTTTGGCGATGTATTGCAGTTTATAGAGAAATACTATGACCACCAGCCAACCGCTTTTAAAAATGGTGAGGCTTATAACGAAGCTACACAAAACCAGGGCAGCGCGAAAGTGTTTGGTTTTGCGCAGTTGAACCACCTATCCGCCGAAGACACGTTGTGGCTGTTTGCCGAGCATTACCGTGCCGTACTGGATAACCCTAATGGGAACGATCACCAGAACATCAGGCAGTTTATGGATAATGGCTGGGCTGGTATAGCTTTTGAAGGTACACCGCTGGTGACTAAGTAAGTATTAACCTGCTTTTACCAACGGAATTACTTTGGCGCCAATAAGCTCAATGGCATGCATCAGTTGCTGATGGGTGAGGCCCGCGTTATCCATCTGGAACGTAAAGCGGTCTATACCGCCTAAAGCCTCGCTGTGCCGGAGCAGTTTTTCGGCTACGCGTTCCGGGCCGCCTAATACCAGTACCCCTTCCGGGCCGGCAAGGTGATCAAACTGCGGGCGGGTTACCGGTGGCCAGCCACGCTCGCGGCCCAGTTTGGTCCACAATTCGGCATAGCCGGGGTAGTATTCGTTAATGGTGATAGCATCAGTATCAGCTACGTATCCCGGAGAATGTAATCCTACCTTCAATTCATCGGGCTTAAAGCCGGAGCGGGTGCCTGCTTCGCGGTAAAGATCAATCAACGGGCGGAAACGCGCCGTATTACCGCCTATAATAGCCACCATCAATGGCAGGCCTAAGGCTCCGGCACGCACAAAAGATTCGGGCGTACCACCAACACCCAACCAAACGGGTAATTTTTGCTGCAAGGGCCTTGGGTAAACCGGCTGATTATGTAGCGGCGCCCTGAATTTTCCCTGCCAGGTCACAAACTCCTGGTCGCGGATCTTTAGCAGCAGATCAAGCTTTTCTTTAAAAAGCGCGTCATAATCATCCAGGCTAAAACCGAACAATGGGTAAGCCTCAACAGACGAGCCGCGGCCCACTACCAGTTCGGCACGGCCTTTGGAAATAAGATCAAGCGTTGCAAAGCTCTGGAATACCCTTACCGGGTCGGCAGCGCTTAAAACAGTTACGGCGCTGCCCAAACGTATATTTTTGGTACGCGAGGCGGCGGCAGCCAGTATCACCGCTGTGGCCGAATCCAGAAATTCTTTTTTATGATGTTCGCCAATACCGAATACATCCAGCCCCGCCTGGTCGGCCAGTTCAATGCGTTCCAGTAGTTGTTCCATAGCAACAACCGGTGTTAACTGATTGGAGCCATACATGGCCGATGCAAAGCTGTCTATCCCTATTTCCATTTGATTAGTGTTTAAACAAACATATGAAAGCCGGGGCTAATGTAGGTCATGCAGCTGTAATGAAAAAGGCGAAAGGTAGTACCTTTCGCCTTTGAATATTTGATATCCCGATAACGATTATTTAGCCAGGAACGGGTACCTGTAATCGGTAGGCGGATCAAAAGTTTCCTTAATGGTACGTGGCGATACCCAACGCAGCAGGTTGATCATAGAACCGGCTTTATCATTAGTGCCCGATCCTCTCGCGCCGCCAAATGGCTGCTGGCCAACTACCGCGCCCGTAGGCTTGTCATTTATGTAGAAGTTACCGGCAGCATTGCGCAGGCGCTCTGTTGCCAGGGCCACAGCGTAGCGGTCCTGAGAAATGATAGAGCCTGTAAGCGCATATATGGAGGTAGTATCAATTACTTCCATAATCTGCTCAAACTGGTCGTCCTCGTAAACATAAACGCTCAGTACCGGTCCAAACAATTCTTCGCACATGGTCACATAATGCGGGTCTTGTACTTGCAGCAGGGTTGGCTCAATAAACCAGCCTTTGCTCTTGTCATAGTTACCACCTGCAATTACCTCAACGCCTTCGTCGGCTTTGGCATTGTCAATATACTTAGCCAGTTTATCAAACGATACCTCGCTGATCACGGCGTTAATAAAATTCTCAAAATCTTCGGTAGGGCCCATTTTAAAGGTAGCCATTTCGCGTACCATATGTTCTTTTACCGCAGGCCACAGACTTGCAGGGATGTAGGCGCGTGAAGCGGCAGAACATTTTTGCCCCTGATATTCGTAAGCGCCGCGAAGCAGGGCAGTAGCCACTACATCGGCATTAGCGCTTTTGTGTGCCAGTACAAAGTCCTTACCACCGGTTTCGCCTACTATGCGCGGGTAAGTTTTGTATTTGTGTATGTTGGCGCCAATTTCGCCCCATATGTGCTGGAAAACTTTGGTAGAGCCGGTAAAGTGTATACCCGCAAAATCAGGGTGACTGAAAACCACATCGCCAACCTCAGGGCCATCGGCATAAATAAGGTTGATAACGCCATCAGGCACGCCGGCTTCCTTAAATATCTGCATGATCACGTTGGCGGCATATACTTGCGGGTCGGCAGGTTTCCAAACCACTACGTTACCCATCATGGCGGCTGATGCAGGCAGGTTACCCGCTATGGCCGTAAAGTTAAATGGCGTAAGCGCGAAAACGAAACCTTCCAGCGGGCGCTGCTCCAGGCGGTTCCAGATACCTTTGCCAGATACCGGAGGTTGCTGCTGGTATATTTCGGTCATGTATTGCACGTTAAAGCGCAAGAAGTCTGCAAACTCGCAGGCCGCGTCAATCTCGGCCTGGTAAGCGTTTTTGCTTTGGCCAAGCATGGTAGCCGCGTTTATGGTATAGCGGTAAGGGCCCGCAACCAGTTCGGCAGCCTTTAAAAATATAGCGGCGCGGCCTTCCCAAGGCATGTTTTCCCAGTTGGCTTTAGCAGCCAGGGCAGCATTAATGGCCGCTGTTACATGGCTTTTATCGCCATAATGGAAGGTACCTAACAGGTGCTGATGGTCATGCGGCGGGCGCAGTTCTTTCAGGTTGCCTGTACGCACTTCTTCGCTGCCAATGTACATGGGTATATCAATTTGCTGGGCGCGTGCTTTTTCGAGCGCGGCTTTGAGGGCCGCACGTTCGGGGCTGTTAGGGCCGTAGTTTAAAACCGGCTCGTTAACGGGCACAGGAACGTTAAAAAATCCTTTTAACATAGACGAGTTATTTGATGCCGCAAAGATAGGAGTAAATATGCGGATGTGGTAATGGGGGGATTGTCAAATTATGTAGCGGTAAAATATATTACCATTCGATTATATTAGTACAATATAATTATAAGTTGAATGGCAGATTGGAATAAATTATCACCAGAAAGATTTGAGCAATTATGTTGTGAAATTATAGAAGGGGAGGGTTTCTATAATATACGCAGAATGGGCGGGTCGGGTGATCGTGGTAGAGATATAATAGCAAAAAAAGAGTCAACTCTAATATTTGGTTCAAAAGAGATCCAGAATTGGATAATACAATGCAAGCGTTATGTCAGTACTAATTTAACAATTGAAAGTATAAGTGCTGAAATCAACAAAGTTAGAATGCATAATCCAGATTATTATGCGATTTTCATCACTAACACTTTGAATCCTAATGTACATGATTGGCTTGAAGGAGTTAAAAATCAATATCCATTTAAAATATTGATTTATGATGTTGATTGGTTGGAGAAACAATTAAGTAGGCAAGTGAATTTATACAAAAGGTTTTTCGAGAACCAAGAAAGAAATTTATCATTCAATAGGATAAAAAATAGTACTGACATACAAATATATACAGCAGGTAAAATGCCTACTGAAGCATTTAGAGGATCGATCACGACTTGGCGCAGTAATTTAGAATTTGAGTCGATTAGGCTTAATAAGAAAATTGGATTTTTTCACCCTGAATATGCCGGATGTGACCACACAGGAATTAATCTCTCTCAAACAGTAGAGGAAGATTTTAGAATGATTTCTCAGTCAAATTTAATGATAGCATATCTTGAAGATGACGAACAATTCGGCACTTTGACAGAAATAATGATTGCATACTCTATGAATAAACAGATGGCAATTTTTATAGATGAATCAATCACAAAGCGGATTTCGTTAAACGAATTTGATTCTTTTACAGATGGTATAATTAATTTGGAATACTACAAGGAGGTTTACAAAACGGTGTTTAAAACAGATCATGTATGTCCATGCGATCTAATGAATGAACTTAAACTCATACACATGAACAACTATTGGTTTATGATAGAATTTTTACGCTTGAGACAATCAGATATATTTATTCAAACCACTACTAAAGAAAACGTCACAACTGATATGATTAAATATATTAAAGGCTTTATGATTTGACCGCATTAAAGATATTATTCAGCGGCTACGACATATAGTTTCAGATTCAATTTCTTCTTGATTTATACACTTCCCCCACTTTACCAAAAATGTTTATACTTGCAGCATGTCTGATGATGCGGTAGTAAAACGGCTGAAGGTAATTGTAAAGGAACATGGCGGGCAACTCGCGCTGGCCAACGCCATCGGTGTGGACCAGGGTTTCATCAGCAAGGTCATCAACCGCAAGCAGGACGTGAGCTACTATCTTATCCGTAAGCTTTGTTTTCAGCTCAAATACTCGCCCGAGTGGCTCATATTGGGTACCGGCGATAAAATGATACACAAGCAGGATTCGGCCAAACTCATCACCGAGATACAAATGCTGCGTACCGAAGTGGATATCCTGCATGCCCGTATGCGCGCATATGAGCTGGAACTACAGGAAATTAAAGGCCTCCCCGGCAACGATTCCAGGCAACAGGCTGGCTAACAAATATTTCTAATCTTTATTAACATTTTCTTAATGTTAAGGCTTAGTTATGGTAATAAACCATTAACATTCAACTAACATCGGCGTAATAGTTTTGCTGCATTAAATTAAGGCACGTGAAAAAAATCGTTTACGCTATTAGCACAATGGCGCTTATTGCGCTGTTGTTTCAGAGCGCCCATGCGCAAACCACCGGGAAGATCACCGGGAAGGTAATTGACCAAAAAACCAGCGAAACCCTTATCGGCGCTACCGTTAGCATTGAAGGCACCACCAACGGCGCCGCTACCGATGTTGATGGCCATTATGTACTTAACGGCCTCAGGCCCGGTAAATACAGCGTAATGCTGCGCTACATGGGTTACCAAACCAAGGTAATATCAGATGTTGAAGTAAAAGCAGGCGCGGCCACTACGCTGGATATCGCGGCTGTACCCGCCCAAAGCACAGCTTTAAAGGAGGTGGTGATCAAGGCCACCTATCGCCAGGAGAGTATAGGAGCGCTATATGCTATACAAAAGAACAGTACCTCTATCTCTGATGGTATCTCATCTGAGCTGATAAAACGCTCGCCCGATAAAAATACCAGTGATGTATTAAAACGTGTAAGCGGTACCACCATACAGGATAATAAGTTTGTGGTAGTACGCGGCCTGAGCGACAGGTACAACACCGCTTCCCTGGATGGTGCCCCGCTGCCAAGTACCGAACCTAACCGTAAGGCTTTTTCTTTTGATATTGTGCCTTCTAACCTGATCGATAATATCGTGATCAGCAAAACTGCAACGCCTGATCTTCCGGGCGATTTCGCGGGTGGTAACGTGCAGATATTAACCAAGGATATTCCCGACCAGAATTTTGTCACCATCGGCATAAGCGAGGGTTACAATACTCAAAGTACATTTAAAGATTTTAAAAGCGGCTACCGCAGCGCGAGCGATTATTTCGCGTTTGATGACGGCTCGCGTAAACTGGCCCGTAATTTCCCTACAACAGACCAGATCAGCCTGAGGCAGCTTACGCCCAACCAGGTGATACAATCTATCAACTCCCTGAATAATAATTTTACCGTATACAATAACAAAGCACTACCTACACAGAGCTACCAGTTAACTATAGGTAACGTAAAGGAACTTGGCGCTAATAAAAACCGGCTGGGTACTACCATAGCGTTAACTTACCGCAACTCGCAGATCATTGTTCCGGATTATATTCAGCAGTACGATAGCTATAACTACCGTAGTCAGCAAAATAAGTTTTCTACCAATATTGGCGCTTTGGCTAACATCGCTTACAGCTTCGGTAAGAACAAGATCACCTTCAAAAACCTTTACAACCGCATACTCGACGACCAGTTTACTTATCGTACCGGGTCAAACCTTAATACCACTACAACAGATAACCGTTTCTACGCTTATGACATGCTGGAGAAGGGACTGTTTAAATCAACCCTTGAGGGTGAGCACGGTTTTGGTGAAAAAAGTACCAAATTAAAATGGAATCTGGGTTACAGCAATATCACTAATGACCAGCCCGACCAGCGTAAGGTAAATTACGCGCAGTTTAACCAGGGCGGCGACTATATTGCCCAGGTAACCAACTTAACCAAAGAGAACGCCCGTTTATTTTCAAAACTGAATGAGAATATCTATTCAGGTAAGGTGGATTTCTCGCTGCCGGTAAATCTGTTTAAGCAAAGCACGCTTAAAGTGGGTGTTAACTCGCAATACCGCGACAGGGTATTTAACGCGCGTTTTCTGGGTTTGGTTATCAATAGTAATGATCCTAACTCTGAGGATGTTCGTTTGCGACCTATATCTACACTTTTTGGCCGTAATGCCATTAATGCTGGTTTATATGGACTGGATGAGATACAGAACCTTACCGACCGTTACAATGCCAACAGCTGGACTAACGCCGGTTATGCCATGTTAGACAGCAAAATGGGCGATAAAGTAAGGTTGGTTTATGGTTTAAGGGTAGAGAAATTTGATCTTGACCTGGCTACTAAAGACCCTACCGCGCAAAAAGTTAAACTGAATAACCTCGATTTCCTGCCATCGCTAAACTTTACGTACTCGTTAACGCAAAAGGCAAACCTGCGTGCTTCATACGCGCGTACCATAGCCCGCCCGGAGTTTAGGGAACTTGCCGCGTTCTCTTATTATGATTATGAGTTGCTGGCAACTGTACAGGGTACGCCTTCGTTAAAAAGGACCAGCATTGATAATGCCGACCTTAGATACGAGTTCTACCCATCGGCAGGGCAGATATTCTCGGTTTCGGCTTTCTACAAGCGTTTCCAGAATGCCATTGAGCCTACTATTGAAGACCGTAACTCATCGCCAACCATCAGCTACTTCAATTCAAAAAGCGCTTACGTGTACGGATTTGAGTTAGAAGCCCGCAAATCGCTTGAATTTATTGATGATACCAAGTTCCTGAAGAATACTACCGCTTATGCTAACCTGTCTGTAAACAGGTCGCGCATCACCAATCCTGATGATGGCATCGTGAGGCTCGAGAAGCAGCGCCCGCTGGTTGGCCAGTCGCCATATGTAATTAACGCAGGTATACAACACACCGAACTTAACAATAAGTTAAGCCTTAACGTGCTGTACAACCGCCTGGGTAAGCGCATATTCCTGGTAGGTGGGTCAAACTATGCCAGCGTTTGGGAGCAACCACGTAACGTGCTTGATTTTCAGGTAGGTTACAAAGTGCTCAAAAGCCGCGGCGAGATCAAATTAAGCGGCAGCGATATCCTTAACCCGAATTACAATTTCAGGTATGAGCTGGATGGCAAACCATACGTAATATCAGGCCAGGGTTATACCTACAGGCAGTATGCTATGGGTGCAAACTATTCATTATCATTTAATTACACATTTTAATCTGCTTTTAATATTTGTTAAAGGATTTTTAATATCCGCTTAACATTAGCGCGGTTATTTTGCAGCTTGTTACGGTGTATCCTTTTAAGTATACACCTCCGGAACAGAATCTATTAAATTAAGTATAAAGTAAACCAAATGAAAAAATCATTATTATTCCTGGCGTTAAGCGCAGTGATCCTGGCATCATCGTGCTCTAAGAAAGATGCCGTAATTGACCCGCCGGTTACCCCGGGTACCGGCACCGACAAAAGTGTGGTGGAGGTATCTGGTGATATCAAAACCAACACTACCTGGACAGCCGACAAGATCTATCTTTTAAAAGGTTTCGTTTACGTAACTGATGGCGCTGTGCTAACTATCCAGCCGGGTACTATCATTAAAGGCGACAAGGCTACTAAAGGTACATTAACTATTACCCGTGGTTCAAGGATCGAAGCTGTTGGTACTGTAGATAAGCCTATCGTATTCACATCTTCATTCGCTGCCGGAACACGTGCTCCAGGCGATTGGGGTGGTTTGATCTTGTTGGGCCGCGCACCTGTAAACTCTGGCGATAACGTAGCTATTGAAGGTGGTTTAGATGCCAAAGGCGATGCCGCTAAATACATCCAGTACGGGGGTAACGTAGCTAACGATAACTCAGGTACATTGAAATATGTGCGTGTAGAGTATGCCGGTATCCCTTTCTCACCTGATAACGAAATTAACGGTATCACTTTTGGTGGCGTAGGTTCGGGTACTACTATTGATTATGTAGAAGTTTTCCGTTCTGGCGATGATGGTTTCGAATGGTTTGGTGGTACAGTAAACTGTAAACACTTACTGGCTATCGGCAGCATTGATGATGACTTTGATACCGATAACGGTTTCGCGGGTAAAATACAGTTTGGTATTGGCCAGCGTTACACTACCGTTGCTGACGTATCAGGATCAAATGGTTTCGAATCAGATAACGATAAGGACGGTTCTAACAAAACGCCTAAAACATCGGCTGTGTTCACTAACATGACCATGATTGGCCCATACGCTGCTGCAAATACTTCAAACGTAAATGCTAACCACCAGCATGCCGCTCAGATCCGTCGTAACTCATCTATCAGCATATTCAACTCTGTATTCGCGGGTTATGCCGAAGGTGTTTATATTGATGATTCAAAAGTAGCTACAGCAGGTGCTACCTCTACCAATTATACAAGCGGTAGCCTGGTGATTAAAAACAACCTGTTTTATGGTAACAACAAAAAGGGTAATGAAGTTAAAGGCGACAACGCTACTCAAAAAGCCCTGTTTGAAGCTAAGCTAAGGTTAGATAACGTGTTTGAATCAAGCCTTTTCGCTGACGCGCTGATCTCAGATCCGTTCAAATACGCTGCTGAGTTTGCTAACCCTGGTACGCCAGTATTTACAGTTAAGAGCGGTTCTGCTGCTGCAACAGGCGCTTTGTTCACCGATGCCAAACTGAACGATTCTTTCTTTGAGCAGGTATCTTACCGTGGTGCTGTTGGTACTAATGACTGGACTGCCGGCTGGACTAACTTCAACGCTGGTTCAATGCCGTACACTACTCCGGGTGCTGTAAAATAATCAATACACAAATATTAATATAAACAAGATCGCCCCTGCATTTGCAGGGGCGATCTTGTTTTAAAGAGTTTTCTATCGGTTATAAGGATATTCGTTTATCCAGTTAAAGCCCCTGTTGATCAGCCTGAATTTTTTAAGGTCTACCTTTTTAAGCCATATCTCAAGAGAATCGGAGCGTTTTACCCCTTTAAGCAATAGCTCATCTTTTTTAGGCATGCTGTAGGTATATGTGCCTTTGTTTAAGCTATCTGTATAGGGAAACATTACAACCGTGTGTTTAACGGTATCTAATTTCCAGTTGTAATATCTGGTACTATCATCCATAAATATTACTCTCGCAGTGCTATTATAGGGTAGTATGAGTTTATTCCAACGCATGGTATCGGTAGTAAGCGGCGGTACGGTATCATGGTTACGTATAAAACTTTTAACCTGGTAAATACCCCATAGAGGTGGTTTAGGCGCATGATCGCCATACTGGCTCATGGCTTGGATATCGCTTACTAAATTACCGGCAAGCACATATACGATGAGCAGATATTTTACTACAGTGGTAGTGATATTAGCCCATCGTTTCTTGAAAGTATGCGGCGTAAGGTTGGCCGGAGCCGCGGGCTTGTTAAGGATAAAGAAATTGATGAGCCTCGCGGCATCTTTAGATAGCAGGAACAGGCACATTACTGTTAACATGGTAGACAGCAGCTTCACAGGTACATCAAAGGCATAGTTAATGGCCATAATGTTGCCGGCCACAACCAACCCAAGCAGGGCCCCGAGTGTTGAGGTGCGCCTGAAAAACAGCAGCAAACCACATGTAACCTCGCCAAGCCCGGTGAAAAGATTAAAGCCGTAGGAGTAGCCCATATACGTCCACGCCAAACCCATTGGTGATGCGTCGCCGATGGGTTCCAGCAAACGGTTAAGATCAGGCGAGGGGAATTGCAGCTTGATCACCTTCACAAACCCATAAGTAAGCATGGTGATGGCCACGTAGTAACGTACCACTACCGTAAGCCAGTAAAATAGCTTGTTATAATTGCGGGTTTTGCGGTCAGCCAGGCTCCAGATAATGGCACATACTACTGCGAGCACAAAAATGAGCAGCATGATCACATAGTCATAAGTGGTATCGCCGCTGCCGTTAGTAAACGTAGTGATGGGTTTTGCCAGATGCAGCACATGGCTGCCAAGCCAAACTACAAGGCTGTGGAACGGTTCAATGTACTTTTCATATAAAACGTCAACATAGGGTAGTACGCCGTTGGGATTAAAGAAAATGTATAAAAGGAAGAACACGAGGAAAAAGCGCAAAGCGATTTTACGGGCTGCCGACCAGTGAACCGGCTCATCGTCAATAGTTTTCATGCGGTATGGGTTAAGTTTATCCTAAAATAGCATTTATCTTTTAAAGACAAATTAATTGGTATTGCATTTGTTCTGTTGCTATAAAGTGAGGAGAGATGACACCAATTTACTTTAGTATTGGAGACGGTAAGAGTATTAAAATAATACCTAATATACAGGCAAAGGCCAATGGGCACCCGGTTATTACTTATACCTACAATATTTATATGGCGAGCGAACACGAAGATGACGAGCTGGAGAAACGCCAGGAAGCTGAACTTTTGTTAGACAAAAAGCTCGACCCCAATTACCTGGGCTTTATTACTTTTGAAGACCCCGGCAAGATGTTTAGCTATACTCCTGATGGTAAGGATAAGCTAACCGCGACAGAAATAGAGGAGATCATTGAGAATATCAGTCATTTTCGCGACCATCCGGGTATGTGGGACTTAGGAGATCAGCAATGAAACACATCCTCTTTTTTGGCGATAGCCTTACCGCCGGTTATGGTCTTGCAAATCCTGCTAAAGAGTCATTTCCTGCTTTGCTGGATAATAAAATGCGGCTTGCAGGTTTTGAATACGAAATAAGCAATGCCGGTGTAAGCGGCGATACCACCGCAGGCGGCCTCGGCCGGCTTAATTATTGGCTAAGTAAACCGGTTAATATATTTGTGCTGGAACTGGGCATAAACGATCTGAGGCACGGTATACCGGCAACACAGATAGCACATAACCTACAATTGATCATTAACCAGGTACGTGACCGTTACCCTGCAGTAAGGTTATTGCTTTTGGGTATGCAAATACCATTTGCTGCAAGCGGAGGTGCGGTAGCTGCCTTTAACGCCATTTACAAGAACATAGCCGACGCCAATCATATACCGTTGGTGCCATTTATCTTAAAAGGCGTTGCCGGGCAACGGCACCTTAATCTCCAGGACAGGTTTCACCCATCTGCCGAAGGTTATAAAATAGTTGCAGAAAACGTTTGGCCGGCCTTAAGCGCCTTGCTTTAATAATGCGTAAATGTTTATCTTACGTTCGCTAATGTAAACCGTATGGCGAACGTAAATCTGAACAATTATAAAGACAATACTTTTGATGCTATTGTAATAGGCTCGGGCATAAGTGGTGGCTGGGCCGCCAAAGAATTATGCGAACAGGGCCTTAAAACGCTTGTTTTGGAGCGCGGTAAAGACGTAGTTCATCTGAAGGATTATCCTACAGCTACCAAAAACCCATGGGATTTTCCGCACCGTACCCATTTGCCTTTAGCGGTTAAACAGGAAAACCCGGTAGTTGACCGTTGCTATGCCTATAGTGAGGCCACCGAGCATTTCTTTGTAAAAGACAAAGAGCACCCTTACGTGCAGGATAAACCCTTTGACTGGATACGTGGCTACCAGGTGGGTGGCAAATCATTACTGTGGGCCCGGCAAACGCAGCGCTGGAGCAAATTTGATTTTGAAGGCCCCGCCCGGGATGGCTTCGCGGTTGATTGGCCGATAAGATACGAGGACCTGGCGCCTTGGTACAGCCATGTAGAGCGGTTCGCGGGCATTAGCGGTAACCACGATGGCTTAGAAACCCTCCCCGATGGTGAGTTTTTACCCGCATGGACCATGAACGTGGTGGAGAAAGAGATACAGAAACGCATTATGGCCAACTATAAAGACCGTAACGTCATCATTGGCCGCTGCGCACATCTTACACAACCAAAAGAGATACACCTGCAACAGGGCCGGGGGCAATGCCAGGCCCGTAGCCTTTGCGAACGTGGTTGCCCGTTCGGTGGGTATTTTAGTTCCAATTCATCAACCATTCCATGGGCGGCTAAAACCGGCAACTTAACTTTGAGGCCCGATTCTGTTGTGCATTCTATTATTTATGATGAGCAAAAGCAAAAGGCAGTTGGTGTAAGGGTTATAAATGCGCACAGCGGCAAGGCCATAGAATATTTTGCGCGCATTATCTTTGTTAACGGCGCAACGCTGAACAGTAATCTCATTCTGCTTAACTCTACTTCAAACCGTTTCCCTAATGGCTTGGGTAACGATAATGGCCTGTTGGGAAAATACATTGCCTTCCATAATTACCGCGGCTCACTAACTGCCGCTTTTGATGGGCCGATGGATAGCTACTATTATGGCCGGAGGCCGACCGCGGTGATGATGCCCAACTTCAGGAACGTTCACAAGCAGGAAACAGACTTTTTACGCGGATACATGGTGTTTTATACCGCTACCCGTGCCGGATGGGGCCACCAAACAGATGGTGCGCAGATAGGGGCAGATTTTAAGCAAAATATCGGCGAAGCCGGGCCTTGGGGTATTTATATGATGATGCAGGGCGAAACCATCCCTAAGGCCAGCAACTTTGTGCAACTAAGCAAAAATTTGAAGGATAAATGGGGCGTGCCGCAATTGCAGATCTCTGTTGATTATGATGATAACGACATTAAATCGCTCAAAGACTTTTTACAACAAGGCGCTGAGATGTTAGACAAGGCCGGATGCACGAACATTGCTACTAACGATAGTAAACAAGCCCCCGGACTGGACATACACGAAGTGGGAGGTGTGCGTATGGGCCACGATCCCAAAACATCTATGCTCAATAAGTGGAACCAACTGCACGCCTGCAAGAATGTATTTGTGACCGATGGCGCCTGCATGACATCCACCGGCACACAAAACCCGTCGTTAACGTTTATGGCACTTACCGCGCGCGCGGCTAATTATGCTGTTGATGCTTTAAAGAAAGGAGAGGTTTAATTATTTCCAATCATTTATTGCCTCACCAAGGTCATATACGGGCACATTTTTAATAACCGCGTTAACAATGCCTACCGCCGCTGCCGAACGGTAACCGGCCGCGCAATGTACCACTATAGGTTTCTCAGTGGGTATTTCACTAACGCGCTCGCGCAATTCAGGCAAAGGGATAGTTAGCGCATCTGAAAACAGCTTGCCGGCATTAATCTCTGCCCAGTTACGTACATCAACAATAGTATAGCCATCGGGATTGGATTTGAAGTTTTCCAAGCTAATTAAGGCCGACTGTTCTGTTGCTGTGGCAGGCGTTAATACAGCCGCTTTTATATGGCGCTCGTAGCCAATTTTAGCCGCTTTGGCAATAACCGTATCCAAAGCGTCATCATCGGTACCTATTAAATAAAATTGCTCATCAGGGCCTACAATTGAGCCCAGCCAGGTTTCAAATTTTTCACCATCCTGCAGATTGTATGAGCCAGGTACATGTCCGCCCCGGTAATCTTCCCGTTTGCGGGTATCTATAATGGGTAATCCTTTTTCAAAAGTAATATCTCCGGCAGGCCTGTCAACCGCAGCTATGGTTTCCGCAAAGGCAGGTGCGCCGTTTTTGTTCAGTTCCACATTGTAGCCAAAATATTTGGGCATAAAAGGCTGGTCGGCAGTGAGGGTTTTCACAAATGCCAGTTCATCCATTAATTGCAGCGCGTAGTTCTCGCGTAGTTCCTTGCCAATGGTAGTTTGCAGGTCGGGGCTCATGCTTTTACCACAAAGTGAGCCGGGGCCATGTGCAGGGTATACGGTTACTTCGGCAGGCAGGGTCATCAGTTTTTCGCGGGTAGAGTGGTACATGGCTTTGGCCAGTTCTTCCTTCTTCGCGGTAATGTTACCAACGTTTTCGCGCAGGTCGGGCCTGCCAACATCTCCTGCAAAAAGCGTATCACCGGTAAATATGGCGCAATCTTTTCCGCTTTCGTCCTCAACCAAAATACAAATAGAATCAGGCGAGTGGCCGGGCGTGTTAAGGGCTTTGAGCTTTATGTCTTCCAGTTTTATTTCGTCGCCTTCATCAAAGGTTTCGTGAGGGTAGGCTGCGCCTGCCAGTTTGCTCACGTAAATGGTGGCGCCGGTAGTTTGGTGCAGCTCAAGGTGCGCGCTTACAAAATCAGCATGCGGGTGTGTTTCTATAACGCCTAAGATATTTGCCTCATGCAACGTAGCGAAGTCATAATATGGCTGCGGGTTACGTGCAGGATCAATTACTATCATTTTTCCACTGCGCACAATAGCATAAGAGGCATGTGCCAGCCCTTTGTCGTAAAACTGGTGTATGATCATAATGAAGTCAGTGCAGCAAAGATAGGATTTTGCGTGTTACACAGCAGGATGGAAATGTCGACGGGTGGTAAGATTATTGTAATGAAAAATTTAATTTAGCGAAAATATTTTACCTATGGCGAACGTACCATTTGTGAGAGGAAAAATTGTATGGTGGTATACCATACCGCAAATATTACTCATCTTTTTACTGATATGGGGTTTCTCGCAATTCGCGGAAGAAGGCATGGATGTTTTATATGCCTTTATTGCCTATTGGGCTATTTTGTACCTGTTAAGATGGCTCATTGCAACAGATCATCGCAAAGGTATTGCGGCCCTTAAAAAGAACCATTATGAGCAGGCACTTGCTTACTTTAAAAAGAGTGTAAGCTACTTTGAACGCAATGCCTGGATAGATAAATACCGTTTTATCACGCTTTTCAGTTCGTCAAGAATGGGTTATCGGGAGATGGGGCTTTGTAACGAGGCTTTCACCCTTAGCCAAATGGGCCGGGGTGCAGAGGCAAAAGAACTATACAAGAAGATCTTATCAGAATACCCGGATAATGGTATTGCTATAGCGGCTTTAAAAATGATGGAAGCCATTTAAAAAAGCGAAGCCCGGCGTTAAATGCCGGGCTTCGCAACTAATCTCTGATCACCAATCACTGCTCACTATATTACCACACCTTTATCCTATCCTCAGGTTTTTTATACATTTTATCACCGGGTTTAACGTCAAAAGCGGTATACCAGGCATCCATATTGGTAATTGGCGCGTTGGTACGGAATTGCTCTGGCGAATGCGGGTCTGTCAGGATGCGTTGCGCGGCAGCCTCCGGCCTTTGCGAGCCTCTCCAAACCTGTGCCCATGACAGGAAGAAACGCTGATCAGGCGTAAAGCCATCAATCTTAGTGTTTGATTTACCTTGTTTGGTTTTCTTAAACGCTTCGTAAGCAATATTTAAACCGCCCAAGTCGGCAAGGTTTTCGCCAAGGGTAAGTTTACCGTTTACATGCATGGTATCTAACACGGTAAAGGCATTGTATTGGTTCTCAACCTGTGTGGCACGCACTTTAAATTTATCGGCATCTTCTTTGGTCCACCAGTCGCGCAGTGTGCCGTCAGAATCATACTGGCGGCCCTGGTCGTCAAAACCGTGGGTCATTTCGTGGCCGATAACGGCACCAATACCACCGTAGTTTACCGCATCATCCGCCTTAAAATCAAAGAACGGAAACTGCAATATACCGGCAGGGAAGGCGATCTCGTTTGTAGTTGGATTGTAATACGCGTTAACGGTTGGCGGCGTCATGCCCCAGCGGGTCTTATCAACCGGTTTACCCAGGCGGGTAACATTAAAGTTATAGCGCCAGATAGACAGGCGTTTAAGATTGCCGGCATAATCGTTACGGTCGATCACTACGCCATCATAAGCTTCCCATTTATCCGGGTAGCCTATTTTAACGGTGAAGGCGTTGAGTTTGCGCAACGCTTTTTCTTTAGTAGCATCGCTCATCCATTCTAAACGCTTAATGCGGTCGCCAAGGGTAACCTTCAGATTATTTACCAGGCCAATCATGTATTGTTTGGCAGCGGGGGTAAAGTATTTTTCTACATAAAGCTGGCCAAGCAATTCGCCCAGGCTGCCATCCACCAGGCCACTCATGCGTTCGTTACGCGGGGTTTGTACTTTTTGGCCGCTTAACGCGCTGCTGTAAACAAAGCTGGCATTAACAAAAGGAGAGCTTAGTGATGACGCCGCACCTTTTAGCACGTTCCATTTTAAATAGGTTTTCCAATCCTCAACAGATATGGCCGTTAACATGGCATCAATATCTTTAAAGAAAGCAGGCTGGCCCACCAGGATGGTGTCCTGGCCGTTTACCTTCATCATAGGTAATAACTTTACCCAGTTAAGATGAGGGGTGGTTTTGCTGAAATCGGCCACCGAAAATTTGTTGTAGGTAACATTAGGGTCGCGCATAGCTACACGGCTCATTTGAGCCGAAGCCAGTTTCTTCTCTATATCATAAACGGTATTAGCGTTTTTTGCGGCCGCATCATTAGGAGTGCCGGTTAGTTCAAACAGCGTAGTGATATAGGTTTTAAGGGCGTCCTGTATCTTTTTAGAACGAGCATCATCTTTCAAATAATTATCCCTGTCGGGCAGGCTGGTGCCGCCCTGGCGTAATTGCGTAATGTAATTATCTACATGCTTAGAGTCCTGGCCTACACCAAAACCAAACAGCGGGCTGCCTATGCCATTCATACGCTCATATACCAGCTCATTGATAACGCCATTGAGGTCGCTGATTTTATCAATTCTTTGCAGGTCAGGTTTGATAGGCGAGTAACCTTTTTTCTCGATAGCCAGGCTATCCATCCCGCTGGCATAAAGGTCGCCAACACGTTGCTTTAAGCTGCCTTTAGGCGAGTTAGGGTTTTTGCTTACCTCGTCGAGGAGCGAAAGTAGGCGGTCGGTGTTTTCTTGCCTTAGGATGTTGAAACTTCCCCAGCGGGTTTCTTTTGCTGGTATGGCGTTCTGTTTTATCCATCCGCCGTTGGCGTATTCAAAAAAATCGTCCCCGGGTTTTACCGATAGGTCCATGTTGGCCGGATCGATAAATTTTTTAGGAGGGTTAGCGGTTGTTCGCCCTTTTACAGGCTTATCTCCATTGGCGGCATAAACCGTCGCGGTAAGGCATAAACTGCCTGCGAGCATCAGATGCGTGAACTTTAACTTCATAATTAATCAGTAAAAAGCTAAAGTTAAAAAATTAATGCGCGTTGAGGCAAGTGGGCCGCGCCAGGAAAAACTTAGCGGTTAAACCAATTGATGATGGCGGATAACCTCGACACTCTAATAATAGCTGCCAGTAAGCGGTTTGCAGGCAATGTTCTCATGTTGTTGAAGTTTATTAACCTAATAACGCAGCTATGTAAAATTATTGTTGCGAAAGTAGTGCCTGAGTTAATTTATAACGGTTCTAAGGATTGAGGCTGGTCATTGCCAGCAGTCCGTTCCCATGAATGGGGCGGTAATGATTATGCATGGAAAACTTCATTGCCATTGGCTTCAGCCGACGGATTTTGATCGTCTGCAATCCGTCCATGAATGGGACGGCAATGATTTGGGAGGGCAATCTCATTGCCGTTGGCTTCAGCCAACGGAGATATGTTTTAAATAATCTCATTCCCATTGGCTTCAGCCAACGGATTTGTTATTTTTGCGGGCTATGAGTATTGCAAAGACCTATTCACCCGCAGCAACAGAAGAAAAGTGGTATCAGTATTGGTTAGATCATAAATTTTTCCGTTCGGTGCCGGACGAGCGCGAGCCATATACCATCGTTATTCCGCCACCCAATGTTACCGGCGTGCTACACATGGGTCATATGCTTAACAATACTATACAGGATGTGCTGATACGCCGTGCCCGCATGAAAGGCAAAAACGCCTGCTGGGTACCGGGTACAGACCATGCCAGCATTGCTACCGAAGCAAAAGTAGTGGCTATGCTAAAAGAGCAGGGCATCAGCAAAAAAGACCTTACCCGTGAGCAATTCCTTGCACATGCTTATGATTGGAAGAATAAGTACGGCGGTATCATACTTGAGCAGCTTAAAAAGTTAGGCGCTTCATGCGATTGGGACCGTACCAAGTTTACCATGGACGAGGATATGAGCGAAGCCGTTATCGACTATTTCGTTCACCTGCATAAACAAGGCCTCATCTACCGTGGCGTCCGCATGATCAACTGGGACCCGCAGGGTAAAACCGCGGTAAGTGATGAGGAGGTACAGCGTAAAGAAGTTAATCAGAAGCTTTACTTTATCAAGTATCATTTAGTAGGGACTGCCGTTACTAAATCTACAAACTACGAAGCTGAATCTCCTGTAATTATAGCTACAACTCGTCCCGAAACTATTATGGCTGATGCTGCGATATGTATCAACCCTAATGACGAGCGTTATAAACATCTACATGGTCGGACTGTAAATATCCCGCTAATTCACCGCGAAATCCCGATTATTCTGGATGAGTACGTGACCATGGATTTTGGTACCGGCTGTTTAAAGGTTACACCTGCGCATGATTTGAACGATTATGAATTGGGCCAGCGCCATAACCTGCCTGTCATCGATATCCTGAATGATGACGGTACGCTTAACGAGAAAGCGCAGATATTAGTTGGTGAAGACCGCTTTGCCGCGCGTAAAAAAATTGCGGTAATGCTGGAGGAAGCAGGTGCTTTAGCCAAAACGGAGGACTACACCTCACAGATCGGCGTTTCTGAACGTACATTGGCAGTAATAGAGCCAAAGCTTTCTATGCAGTGGTTCTGCAAAATGAAAGAATTGGCACAACCTGCTTTGGAATATGTTTTAAACGGCGATGTAAAACTGATCCCTGAGAAATTCATCAACACCTACCGCCACTGGATGGAAAACGTGCGCGACTGGAATATTAGTCGCCAGTTGTGGTGGGGACAGCAAATACCGGCTTACTACCTGCCAAATGGCGAATATGTGGTTGCCAAAACCAAAGAATTGGCCCTGGCAGAGGCACAAAAGCTAAATGCATCATACACGATAGATGATCTTACACAGGACGAGGATGTTCTGGATACCTGGTTCTCATCGGGCTTGTGGCCAATCTCAGTATTCGATGGTGTACGTAACCCTGATAACGCTGAGATAAACTATTACTACCCAACAAATGACCTGGTTACCGCGCCGGAGATCTTATTCTTCTGGGTGGCACGTATGATCATGGCGGGGCATGAGTTGCGCCAGCAAAAGCCGTTTAACAACGTCTACCTAACCGGCATCGTACGGGATAAGTTGGGCCGTAAAATGTCAAAATCATTAGGTAACTCGCCCGATCCGCTTGATCTGATAGCCAAGCACAGTGCCGACGGTGTACGTGTAGGTATGCTCTTATGCTCACCTGCGGGTAACGACCTGATGTTTGATGAAAAATATTGTGAGCAGGGGAGTGCCTTTGGTAATAAAATTTGGAACGCCTTTAAGCTGGTAAAAGGATGGGAGGCTGACGACAGCATCAAAGCAAATAATTCGGTAGCTATTGAGTGGTTCCAAAGCCGTTTTAACCAGGCGCTTGCCGAAATAGAAGAGAACTTTAGTCAGTACCGCTTATCCGAAGCTTTAATGGCATCATATAAACTGGTATGGGACGATTTCTGCTCGTCGTACCTGGAAATGGTGAAACCAGCTTACCAACAAAATGTTGAG
Organism: Mucilaginibacter sp. MD40; assembly: GCF_002288635.1. Taxonomy (GTDB): domain Bacteria; phylum Bacteroidota; class Bacteroidia; order Sphingobacteriales; family Sphingobacteriaceae; genus Mucilaginibacter. The sequence goes on from NZ_NRSW01000001.1 coordinate 1,952,455, forward strand.
AAACAACGCATTGATGCGGAGTCGTACCAAGCAACGGTAGCATTCTTCGAAAATATCCTGAAACTGCTGCACCCATTTATGCCTTTCCTGACGGAAGAGTTATGGCACGACGAGTTGTTTGGCACACGTGCCGATATGGACTGTTGCATTGTTGCACAGTTGCCAACAATTGGGGAGATAAATACACAGCTTATTGCCGAAATGGAAGTTGTACAGCAGGCTATAGCGCAGGTAAGAAATATTCGTAACAGCAAAGGCTTGTCGCCGAAAGAGACATTGCCGCTGGCTGTTAAGGCAAACGGTAATATCGATTATAATCGCTATCGCGACATTATCATTCACATTGCTAACATTAGCGAGATGAGTTTTGTAAGTGAGCCGGTAGCGGGGGCAAACACCTTTATCGCGGGTACAGATGAGTTTTTTGTAACGCTGAATATTGAAATTGACGCGGATGCTGAAAAAGAACGCCTCGAAAAAGAGAGGGAATATCTCACAGGCTTCCTGAAAACGGTAGATGCCAAATTATCAAATGAGCGCTTTGTGGCTAATGCTAAACCTGATGTTGTAGAAAACGAACGCAAGAAGAAAGCCGATGCCGAAGCAAAATTACGTATAGTGGAAGAAGGGTTACGGGGATTGGCAAATTAATTGCATTACCTGCGGCGCATAAACCTGTGTAAGCATTGCGTATTACAACGCTAATTGCTATTTTAGTTTGATCATTATCGCCGGAAAAAAGTGAATTTTCTAAACCTTTCTATCAGCAAGATACTAACCGGTGAAAAATCGTTTCTGGATAAGGCGCGTATTCGCTTGCTTTATTATGGTTTTTTACTGGTTATAGTGGGTTTATCGGCACTCTTTGTAAGTGTTTATTTACAAGGCTTACAAATAATGACTGTAACTACAGGAGTGGTGCTGGGCTCCATTATAGTGCTGTTTAAATATCTTACTTATAAGCCGCATCTACTTACTATTTCCCATTTTACGCTGGTTATTGGTACGCTTGTTAACCTGTCAAGCGTATTTGTCATACTGCAGGATGTTAATGTAATTACCATACAGGTAATCATCCTCATTATTGTATTCAGCTTTTACATGGTTGGGCAAAACTGGGGGATGTTCTATTCGCTGCTTAACCTGCTGCCTGTATTACTGTTTATGGTGATGAAGTATGATCATAATTACTTTATCAGCCTTAAACCAGAGCGTGCCGACGATTCAACCATTATCATAGCCGTTTTTGTGAATTTTATACTCATCATATTTATTCACAGCCACTTTTACAATGCCTTTATAGCTAACATTAAACAGCTTAAGGAAAAAGGGGAAGAGCAGGCTGCGCTTAACATTAAGTTTGAAAAAGCGATTGAAAAGGCCGAAAAATCATCACAGGCACAGTCTGAATTTCTCTCGACCATGTCGCATGAGATACGCACTCCTTTGAACGCGGTAATAGGGATGAGTAACCTGTTGCTGATGAACAACCCGCGTGCCGACCAAAGCGAAAACCTGGAGATACTTAAATTTTCGGCCAATAACCTGCTGGCTATTGTAAATGATGTGCTGGATTTTAATAAGATAGAGTCGGGTAAGATTGTGTTTGAAAAGATCAAGTTTAACCTGGTCGACCTTATGCAGAATATCTGCGGGGGGCAAATGATCAAAGCGCAGGAAAAGGGCTTGATTTTTAAATTGGATGTTGACAGTTCTTTAAGACGCAAGATCGTGTTCGGCGACCCCACCCGTTTAACACAGATCATATTTAACCTGGTAAGTAATGCCATTAAATTTACCTCGCAGGGCAGCATATGGGTAAGGGTTACCTGTATTGAGGACCGGCACAATAACATAACCGTAAGCTTTTCTGTAAAAGATACTGGTATCGGGATTAAAAAAGAAAACCTCGAAACTATTTTTGAGCCTTTTACACAGGAGTCGGTTACTACTACTCGCCAGTATGGCGGTACAGGTTTAGGCCTTGCTATTGTGAAACGCCTGCTGGAGTTGCAAAACTTGCAGATGTATGTGAATAGCGTAGAAAATCAGGGTTCAGAGTTCTCATTCAATATGGAGTTCACGGTATCAACAGAAACCATTACTCAGAATGCCGAAAAAGCACGTTCGGCAAGGAGTGGTGTAGCTGTGGCACCAGCCATCAGGTTCGAAGAGGATGAATTGGTACCTGCCTCATCAATTAACGTTGAACAATTGCGTGTGCTCATAGCGGAAGACAACCCTGTGAACGTCATGCTAATGAAAAAGCTTTTCTCTAAATGGAATATAGTGCCAACCATTGCTGAAAATGGCGAGCGCGCTGTAGAGATTGTACAATACGGAAACTTTGATGTGATATTGATGGACCTGCAGATGCCTGTAATGAACGGTTTTGACGCGGCCGTTGAGATACGTAAAATGCATGATCCGGCGAAGGCTAACATTCCTATCATCGCCTTAACGGCATCGGCCCTGTTTGATATACGTGAGCAGGTTAGCAATGCCGGCATGAATGATTACGTGGCCAAGCCTTTTAAACCCGAGGATCTGATGGAAAAGATACAGAACCTGGTTCCGGTATCAGTACGATAAGGGATAAGCCGGCAATTCCTGCAAAAAGGCATAAGTTGCCGCGGTATGGTCAATACGGCAATAATAATGCGCCAGCCCATTGGTAACTGCCATAACAGGGACCTTATGTACCATATTGTAACGCGCCGCCTGGTCAAAGGTATGTTGTGTTATTTTAACGGCAGGCGCTTTACACTCTACCAGTAATATTTTTCGGCCTTCGGTATCAAAAACCACAATATCTGTTCGTTTGGCAAGGCCATTGAGTTTTAGGCCGCCTTCCAGTTTTATCAACGCTCTGGGGTAGCCTTTTTCCCTGATGAGGTATTGTACAAAATGCTGGCGCACCCACTCCTCTGGGGTCAGCACTATTTGCTTTTTCCTTAGCTCATCAAAAATGCTCAGTCGCCCGTTGTCGTCAGTTAATTTAAAAGGATAGGGCGGGAGATTGAGCGGCTCTAACATGAAGTCAAAAGTAAAAAGTAAATAGTCAAAAGTACTGTGCTTTTATCCACAATGTGGGTGCTTTTTAATTTTGAATTTTTAATTTTGAGCCACCCATGGCTACCGCGCAGGATATCATCAAAGATCTTAAGAACCGTAAATTTAAACCAGTGTACCTGCTGCATGGCGAGGAGCCATATTACATTGATCTTATTGGTAATTACATTGAGCATCACCTGCTGTCTGACGCCGAAAAGGGTTTTAACCAAACGGTGCTATACGGTAAAGATACGGACATCATGACCGCTATTAACGCTGCCAAGCGGTACCCTATGATGAGCGACTACCAGGTAGTAATAGTGAAAGAAGCCCAGGATATGAAGTGGGGACGGGATGATGATGACAAGAAGGGTATTAACCCAGTGCTGGCCTATCTGGAAAACCCGCTACAGAGCACCATTTTGGTGTTTTGTTACAAGTACGGGAAGTTTGATAAGCGTAAAAAAACTTACAAGGCCATTGATAAGCATGGGCTGATATTTGAATCAACCGCTTTATATGACAATAAGATACCCGGTTGGATAGAAGCTTACATCACCGAAAAAAAATACCGAATAAGCCAGCAGGCGAGCGCTATGCTGGCCGAATATCTGGGCAATGATTTATCAAAAATTGCTAATGAACTGGATAAACTGATGCTCAATATAGCCCAGGGGCAGGAAATATCCCTGAAAGATATACAGGACAATATTGGCATCAGCAAGGAATATAACGTGTTTGAGCTACAGGCCGCCCTGGTGAAAAAGGATGCTTACAAGGTTAACCAGATAGTGAACTATTTTGAAGCGAACCCCAAAGCCAACCCTATAGTATTGGTTTTAGGCAACCTCAATAACTTTTTCAGTAAGGTGCTGGCTTATCATTACGTAAAAGATAAATCAAATGCCGCCCGTGAACTGGGAGTAAATCCCTATTTTCTGAAAGACTATGAACAGGCAGCGCGTGGCTATAACCTGGGCAAAGTATTCCAGGTGATCAGTTACCTGCGTGAGTACGATCTAAAAAGCAAAGGTGTTGATTCCAACACCGATCATGGCGGTTTAATGCGTGAACTAATGTTTAAAATAATACATTGAAACATTAAACCGTTCGCGATTGTTTATTGAGCCTGATACGACGTTTAAGAAAGATCTTTAATCTCTCGCGCTTCAGCGAAATATGTGTGCCTTCGGTTTCGGTATCTTCAAAATGCTGCTTGTATGCCGACAAAATATCCGCGTAACCAACTACCCCGGTTATTTGGTCGTTATTAATTACAGGTAGCAAGTCGGTGTTTTTCCAAGCCATGAGTTCTACCACATTTCTCAACAGATCAGTCTCTCTCAAATAACCGGTATTTGCATACATTATCGCTTTTACTGGGGTATGGTCGTTATGCCTTAAGTTAAAAACATCCATCAGTTTTACTACGCCGCTATATTTATTATTTGCATTCAGCAGAATAAGTGCGTCATCGTTAACATGGTGTGTGGTAAGCCAATCTTTCAACTCGCCTATACTCATCTCGTCATATAATTTAATATCATATTTACGCATTACCTGTGTTACCGTAATTCTTTGAAGAATGTCAGGTTCGTATGAATCTGGGGTGATAACACCACGGCGGGCTATCTTTTCTGTCATAATAGTGTTTTCCATCAGGAAGAACGAAACCAGGTACGATGCCGTGCAAGCCCCTAATAATGGCAGTAGCGCGTGCGATTGCATGGTAGCCTCTAAAGCGAAAGTTACGCTTGTAAGATAGGCCCGTGACGCACCCGCGAACATGGCAGACATACCTATCAGCGCACCCATAGGGATATTAATCCCACAATCCGGAAAGAAGTTCAAAATAAGCGCAGTAGCTATACTGCCTGATGCTCCTCCGATAGTTAAGAGAGGTGCAAGTGTACCACCGGATGTGCCGCTGCCCAGCGCTATTGCCCATGACAGAAACTTGAAAAAGCAAAGTGCCAATACAAGAGATAAGGGTAAATTACCGGAGAGTAAGCCTGTGATATTATCATAACCAACCCCCAATGTATGTGGGTAAAAGTATCCAACCAAACCTACTGCTAAACCGCCTATGGCCGGCCACAGCGTCCAATGGATGGGGAGTTTTTCAAACCAATCCTCAATTACATAAACAGCTTTGGTCAGAGCCAGTGAAAGGAAACCTATTAGTAAACCTATAAAACTATAAATAGCCAGTGCCTGGTTATTTGGTACGCTTAGTGCCGGCATTTCAAATACCGGCCCGGCCTCAAATAATAAATGGTGGCCCGCCGCCCCGGTAATACAGGCGAGTGCTACGGGCAGTATGGCCTTTGGCGAAAACTCGAACAGCAGAAGTTCAATAGCCAAAAAAACAGCGGCGATGGGTGTACCAAATATGGCAGACATGCCCGCTGTTGCACCGGCAGCCAATATTACTTTGCGTTCGCTTGAAGTAATTTTAACCAACTGGCCAAGTGTAGAACCTAATGCCCCGCCTGTGGCTATGATGGGGCCTTCCGCGCCAAAAGGCCCGCCTGTGCCAATAGCTATGGCAGATGATACAGGCTTTAAAAAAGTGATAGACGGTTTTATTTTGCTTTGGTTAACGAGTATTTGCTCCATAGCTTCCGGTATGCCGTGCCCTCTTATAGCCTTAGACCCATACAGAGCCATTAAGCCAACAACTAAGCCACCTATTGCGGGTATGATAATAACCCATAGGCCCAGGTGGTTGCCGGCCGGACTATGAAACCCTAAATCAAACTCTCCGAAGAAGGCAATATTAGTTACCAGGTTAATCAATATTACCAAAAACTTGGCTATAAAGCTTATAGTAATAGCAACCACTACCGCGTATAAGCAAATGCGCAGCAAACGTGCCTTTAAGTAACGGGTTTTAGGGCCGCGATCATCAGGTTCAGGAAGAGCAGGAGATACAGGTATACCGGTTGAATAATTAAAACCGTTTAATTTTTTCATTGTTTATACAATATTATTTATTCATTTTTGTACAAAAATATTAATAAAATAATTGTTAAAACAATAAAAATGAGAAAAAGTAGCTATTGGATGATGATACTCGGAGCAGTTATCATGATCGCCGGATGTTTGATCTTCCGTAATCTAAATCACATTAACGCGGTTGATTCGCACAATTGGACCATCAACGTTAATGGTATTCTCTCATTTCCGTGGTTAACCTACACCGGCTTCATCATATTTATGGTAGGGGCTTGTTTTTATATCGGTACAATGGAGCAGCGTAGCCTATATGGTAAGAAACTGTATTAAGTAATGATGCATAGTGGCTATGAATACGGTAAATAAAACAAGGCCCCGCGGCAGCAAACACCTCCCGGCAGTAGCAGACGTATTGCGTGTGTTATTCGGTTTTTTTTACTGCTTAAAGGATGTGCTTTCCTGGTTAATCTTAATTATCTTGAAAAACTGCTTGCCGGGCAGGAGCTCGCGGCTTTGTCAACAACCTTAATTAATGTAATAATGTGTTATGTAGTGCTGGTACATTTATCGGGTGGAGCGCTTGTCATATTAGGATTGTACACCCGCCTGGCATCGTTATTCCAACTACCCGTAGTTATAGCCGCTTTATTTATTCTAAAAGATCTGCGATCGCCGTTCAATAGCGACTTTTGGGTATCTGTAGTTGCAGCCTTGTTGTTGATATTATTTGCCATTATTGGGTCGGGAAAGTTTTCTGCGGATGAGTATCTCGCCACCATGAAACAGGATATGGTATCTGATCAATAGAACTTGTTTCCGGGTATTTTTGCAATTAGTTGTATGAAAGAAAGTCGCGTTGGTTGTAATTTAAAAAGTTGTTACTTATGTACACACTGTGTTAATGAATGGATACCGGCCATTGCCGCGAACAAAAAGAATTTCTCTGTAAAAAAGAACCAACGGATTTTTAGTGAAGGAGATGCAGTTGCGGGGATGTATTTTGTTTACTCAGGAAAAGTAAAGGTTCATAAACGCTGGGATGATGATAAGGAGATCATACTGCGTTTTGCAAGTGCCGGTGATATTTTGGGCCATATGGGCCTGGGCGATGAACCAGTATACCCGGTATCGGCCACTGCTATAGAACCTGTTACAGTGTGCTTTATTGATCTTCAGTTTTTTGAGTCGTCATTAAAGGTGAATCCCCAGCTTACTTATTCGCTCATGAAGTTTTTTGCCAACCAACTGCAGGACTCAGAGAAACGTATGCGTAACCTGGTACATATGCAGGTAAAAGAACGCATAGCATTGGCCATATTAACGCTTAAAAAGCAATTCGGAACCACCTCAGCGGGCGCCATTGATATTGAACTTACCCGGCAAGACCTATCGTCATTCGCGGCGGTATCTTACGAAACGCTCTTTAAAGTGACGAATGAATTCATTCAAAACAAACTTATATCAGTGACCGGTAAAAGCATAGCCGTGTTAAACGAGCAGCTTTTAAACAAGGTAGCTATGGAGCACCTGGTTTAATTTAAATATTACCGGTTTTAATTACCAAGGTTCTTGATAAATTTGCTGTGTTCACAACTGTGATCTTAAAACACACTTATAGCCGTAAACATGAACCATTGGTTGGTAAAATCAGAACCGTTTAAATATAGCTGGGAAAAATTTAACCAGGAGGGCCGTACCTTTTGGGATGGCGTGCGTAATTACCAGGCACGTAATAATCTGCGTGCTATGCAGGTAGGCGACCTGGTGTTGTGGTACCATAGTAACGAGGGAAAAGAGATAGTGGGTATAGCCAAGGTGGTGAAAGAAGCTTACCAGGACCCTACTACTGACGATACCAACTGGGTAGTGGTTGATCTGGAGCCGGTACAAAGCCTTAAAAAGCCCGTTACACTGGAGCAAATAAAAGCCGACGAGCAACTGAAAGATATTGGCTTGGTAAGGCAGGGCCGTCTATCGGTAATGTCTGTAAAACGCGAAGAGTTTGACCATATCCTCCAACTTGCCGGCGAATAATATTTTAGCCTGTGAGCTTGGTATACAGTTCATAATTGTCGCTATCAAAGCAAACAAATAGTACCTGCTCAATAGCCGGATTGGCTTGCAAAGCGGCATCAACAGTGTTCACCGCGACTTGTGCCGCCAAAGGCTTAGGAAAATGATATATGCCGGTACTGATATTGGGGAAAGCGATGGTTTTAACACCGTTTGCTAAAGCCAGCCGCAGGCTGTTTTGGTAACAATTAGCTAACAGGTTTTCTTCGTTATGTTTACCGCCATTCCATACCGGCCCAACAGTGTGTATGACAAATTTGGCCGGTAAATTACCTCCGGTAGTGATAACGGCCTCGCCTGTAGGGCAGCTACCCTGCCGGTTGCGTATAGCAATGCACTCTTCTAAAATTTGCTTGCCGCCTGCCCGGTGTATGGCACCATCAACGCCTCCGCCACCTAATAAACTGCTGTTGGCTGCATTTACTATAGCATCAACGCTTAGTTTGGTAATATCGCCCTGTATTACTTTTATCCGCTCATCCATAAAAAGATAACCGGACAAGTTTATATGATGTTTGCGGTTTTATTTTTTATCGGCAGCAAAGAATAGCGCTTTTAGTTCGGTAGCGTCATCGGCCTTCATTTTACCCGCCAATACCAGCCTTAACTGGCGGCGGCGAAGAGCTCCGTCAAAAAGTTCCTGCTCAGCCTCTGTTTCGGGTACTAAAGGCGGCACAGGGATGGCCCGGCCATTCTGATCCAGGGCCACAAAAGTGTAATAAGCATCGTTACTTTTTACTTTGGTACCCGATGGTATATTTTCGGCGTATACATCAAGCCTTACTTCAACCGAGGTAGTGAACGCGCGCGAAACACGGGCTTCAATAGTAATTACATCGCCCAGTTTTATGGGATGGTGAAAAGAAACATTATCTACAGACGCGGTTACCACAATACGGTTGCAGTGCTTTTGAGCCGAAATAGCCGCCGCGATATCCATAAAGTGTAACAGCCGCCCACCCATTAAATTGTTAAGCGTATTGGTATCATTGGGTAATACCAGCTCATTCATAATGGTATGTGATTCTTTGGGCGATTTTCCTTTCATGCCGCAAAGATAGGTTTTAAGTAGCAAAAATCTATGCTAACATAGCAACTACTGCTTTACGCTATTCAGCATGCCAAAGCCTATCAATTGTTCATAGCGTGAGCCCACCGGCCGGTAGTAAACCAGCATCTGGTATTCGTTCTCGGTTTCAAAATAGTTGCCTTCCAGTAAAGTATCATCCGGCTTTTTGGTGGCTTTATCTACCCAAATGTACTGGTAATCATATACGCCCTGTTTGAGTTGCAGGCGGGTATACCACCGGCCGCGGTCGTCGTATTGCAGTTTGCTTCTGTCATCCAGCTGGTAGTCGTTAAACTGCCCAACAATGTATGGCGTACCTTCGGCCTGGCTTTTATTCGCGTGGAGTGTAAAGTATACGTACGCGTAATCAGCATCGCGGCGGGCGTCGCTACCATCCTGGTTGATGATAAAAAATTTACCATCATTGTCATAATACAAGGTATAATTGGGCAGGTTGCGGCTGGGGTCGCCCAGTAGCATCACCGTATTAGCCGTATCTTTATAGATCTTTGCTACCCTGTCTGAATTAAGTTTGAGCGTACGGGTATCAAAGTGCCTGAACTCGTTACGGCCCGAAAAATCATTAATGCTTACGTCGTTGTAAATAAGTTGCTGGCCACGAATGTAAGTAGGGGCAGTGTTCATAAGCCCGGTTTCGGGGCGAGCATTTTGCATGACCAATATCCGTATCTCCGTTCTTGGGTTCTGTACCTGTAAACCCGAGCAATCTACCGTGAAATTTACCTTTTGATTTGTAGACCTTAGCGCGACATTGTTTGATGACTGTACCGTGGCTGATATGGCTGTTTTGCGGGCAACTACATATAAGCGACGGGTAAGCACCATTTTTTGCTGATCGCCGTCTTCATAAACCCTGAGGATGTAGTTCCCTGAAATTTTTGGAATGATGTTACGGTTGGGAAGCTTTATTTCGTAATGGGTGTATTTTTGATAGGTGGCACTTGAATAGGTGTAGTTATCAATACGGTCGTCGGTATAGCTTTCCAGGTATTCGGCAGTGGTGAGGTTAGATGGCTGCCAGTTGGCATCGCAGTGTTGCAGGGTATAATTAAAAGTGCGAGTGCCACCGCTCAGGTCGTCAAAACCAAGTGTTACGGTTTCGCCGCTTCCCAGGTTAATGATGGGGAATGATGCCGGCTTTGCTGAATTGTAAAACTCAACGCTTTTTATTTCGTGCCGGTAAACGTTGTTTTGGTAGGGGAGGTTTTGGGCCCGGGCTAACAAACAAAAACAGATCAACAGGCCGGTTAGCAGACTTTTCATTAATGCAAGATAAAAACAAAAACGCCGCGACGCGGAATTTATTTCGATGGAGTAAGTTGAGGATACTTATACTCGAATCCATGGCATTGCGAGGAGGAACGACGTGGCAATCTTAAAGGACAAGACCACAATACTTATAAGATTGCTACGCTATCGCTCGCAATAACATGCTTTTTTAAATTACAGGCTTTCCATCGCCTCCAACACGCTGTTTATCCGTTCCCCAACTGTAGTGTCGCCTTCTATCTTAAGAACCGGACATTGGAAGCGCTCCAGCCATTGCAGGTGTACGTTTAAATTGCGGCCGTTGGTGGTGTTATCGTCATAGCCCTTGGCCCAGTCCCTGAAATCTTTGTAAAGCTGCACCCTTACCGGGTCGGTAAAAATGTGGTCGCCATAGCGTTCTACTTCACGGGCATCCAGGCGTTGCATGCGTATCTCATGTGGTATCAAAAGAAATACTACCAGGTCAAATTTCGTAAGCCAGCTATCGTCCCAGCTTACCAATGAGCCGCCAACAATGACATTATCTGCTGCCTCAAAATCGGCAAGCAGCATGGCCTTTCGCTCCACGGGATCGCGTTTTTGGGTATACGGTACGGCCGATGGTAGCCAAAAATAGTCGTCGGTATCAAAATAGGGCCAGTCCAAGTGCTGTGCCAACGCCTTTCCCAATGTAGTTGAGCCCGCGCATGAAGCCCCCATGATATGTATTTTCATGAATGTATGATAACAAAACAGGCGGTTGTGAGTGCAACCGCCTGTTTAAATATAGGTTAACCTTCCAGTTCCATTATCTGTTCGGCGAGGGCTTCCCAGCGGGCCTGCTGCTCACGCATTTCCAGCTTTTTAAGCTGGTAAGTATCGGTAAGTTTCTGGAGCTTATCTGCCTGGTTGTAAAGGCTGGTATCAGCCAGCTGGGCTTCCAGGTTTTTTACCTCTTTTTCCAATGAACCTACCAACTCTTCTAATTTAGTAAGGTCCTGGTTCATCTTTTTTAATTGTTGGGCTTTGTTATCAGCGGGTTGTTTAACCGGATCGGGCTTTTTCTCTTCCTTTTTAGGCTGAGGTGCAGGCGCGGCTTTTGGTTCCAGCTTACGTTTGGCATACCATTCATCATACTCCTGGTAAGTGCCGGGGTATTGTTTGATCTTTTGGTCTTCAATAAACCAAATTTTGTTGGCCACATTATCCAGGAAGTACCTGTCGTGCGATACTACTATCACCGTACCCTCGTATTGCTGTAATGCCTGTATCAGTATGTTCACAGAAGCCATATCCAGGTGGTTGGTAGGCTCATCCAGTACCAGGAAGTTGGCATCGGCGGTAAGCGCTTTAGCTAATGCCACACGCGATTTTTCACCACCCGATAGTACCTTTATCTTTTTAAACACATCATCGCCGGTAAACAGGAAAGAGCCTAATATCGAGCGCAGCTCCGTATCGGTATGTTTTGGCGCGAAAGATTGCAATTCCTGTAAGATCTGGTTTTCCAGGTGCAGGCTTTCCAGTTGGTGCTGTGCAAAAAAGGTTTGTGTAACATTGTGGCCGGTTTGCGCGGTGCCTTCAAAGTCTTTATCGGCCCCTGCAACAATGCGTAACAGGGTTGATTTACCTTTACCGTTGGCACCTATCAGCGCTATCTTATCTCCTTTCTCTATTACCGCTTCGGCATCTTCCAAAATATCAATGCCCGGATATTTTTTGGTAATATGTTCTAAAGTTACCACATGCCTGCCGGATTGCTTGCTGAATTTGAAGCTGAAGTTCACCTCAGGGTTATCATCATCCACATCTTCAACACGCTCCATTTTATCCAGCATTTTGATACGCGATTGCGCCATTTTCGCTTTAGAGGCCTTAGCGCGGAAACGTTCTATCAGGCGCTCTTCCTGGCGTATTTTAGCCTGCTGATTTTTAAACTCACCACGTTGTATCTCTGAGCGAAGCTCTTTTTCTTCGAGGTAAAAGCTGTAGTTACCTGCGTAAACGGTAAGCTTACCCTTGCGCGACTCCACCGTGCGGTTGATCACTTTATCCAGGAACCACCTATCGTGCGATACAATGATGATAGCGCCTTCAAAAGATTTTAAATAGTCTTCCAGCCATTGAATAGAGGGTAAGTCCAAGTGGTTGGTGGGCTCATCTAGTAACAAAATATCCGGTGCCTGTAAAAGTATCTTAGCCAGCATTACCCTCATGCGCCAACCACCCGAGAACGTGCTTAGTTTGCGCTGGCAATCGGCCTCGCTAAAACCTAAACCGGCTAATATCTCGTGGGCTTTATATTCAATGTTATAACCATCAAGCAGTTCAAACTCGTGCTGTTTGTCGCTTAGTTTGTTTAATAGGTCTTCGCTGTAATCGGTTTCCAGCTTTTTCAGCAGGTTTTCTATCTCGTCATGCAGTTGGTTCTGGCGCTCAAAGGCTTCCATTGCCACATGCACAATGTTTTTATCAGACGAGTAGGATAGCAGGTCCTGGTTAAGATAGCCCATGGTAAGGTCCTTAGCCATTGATATCGTGCCCGATGTTGGCTTATAATCACCAACTATTAGCTTTAGTAATGTGGTTTTACCGGTACCGTTAGCGCCGATAAGGCCGATTTTTTCACCGGGTTTTATATGCCAGTTAGCTTCATCATACAGCGCGCGCGCACCAATCTCAAACGTAAGGTTATTTATAGCTATCATTTCGGGCGCAAAGATACGGTTTTGGGGTAAGAGCTGAAAGGATAAGTAGTTAATAACGAATTACGAACCCCGAATAATGAATCATGAAATATCAGGCACATACTTCATCATTCGACGTTGGAAATTTCGTGTTCGCTATTCAAATTAATTAACTTCGCGGCATGTATCAACTCATCAAGCCGCTACTATTCAAGTTCGATCCTGAAAAAGTGCATTATTTTGTTACCCGAAATTTAAAGCGGTTTAACCGGTTTCCAGGTGGCGCGGCATTAAGCCGATGGGTATGGGGAATAGATAATAAGCGGCTTGAGCGCGAGGTTTTTGGCTTGAGGTTTAAAAACCCGGTAGGCTTAGCGGCAGGTTTTGATAAAAATGCCGAGATGATAGCCGAAATGGGTAACCTCGGGTTTGGTTTTGTAGAAGTGGGCACCGTTACGCCTTTGCCGCAGCCCGGTAATCCTAAGCCACGTATGTTTCGCCTGCCGGCAGATAGCGCGCTCATAAACCGTATGGGTTTTAATAACCTGGGCGTTGATGTTGCCGCTGAACGTATAGCCGCTTACCGGCGTTCGGTAAAGCCTGGTCAGCAAGCGCTGATTATTGGCGGAAACATTGGCAAAAATAAGGTAACCCCTAACGAGGATGCCGTAAGCGATTACATTAAATGTTTCGACAGGTTGTTTGATGTGGTTGACTACTTTGTGGTAAATGTAAGTTCGCCCAATACACCCGGCCTGCGCGAGTTGCAGGAGAAAGGACCCCTGATGCATATCCTGAACACCCTGCAGCAGTGCAATAGTAAAAATGGTATCAGTCGCCCTATACTGCTTAAGATCGCGCCTGACCTAACCCATTCGCAGCTGGATGATATAGCCGATATCGTTAAACAAACCGGTATCGCGGGTATTATTGCTACCAATACTACCGTTGACAGGGAAGGCTTAACCTCTCCGCACAAAAATGAAATGGGTGGGCTAAGCGGCAAACCGGTGGCTAAAAAATCTACCGAAGTGATACGTTATTTGTATGAGGTATCTAAAGGTGCGTTTCCGATAATTGGTGTGGGCGGTATTCATTCTGCTGAAGATGCCATAGAGAAGTTAAACGCCGGAGCATCGTTGGTGCAGCTTTACACAGGCTTTATTTATGAAGGGCCCGGGTTGATAGGAAGGATTAATAAGGAAATATTGAAAAGGAAATAATGAGTGTAGAAGAATCGTTAAAAAAAGTTTGTAAGGCTTTAAAGATAGAGTTTGACCCAGGCGATACGCAAGACTGGGGGATTGTAAATTCTGACCCAACCAGGGTAGCCGAATTTATTAACTATTATAAAAGCGCCGATTTAGATGATGACGCCAGGTTTCATGTATTTGAACTGGTGGTTGCGTCATACAACGACGCTATTTTAGGCAGGCTTAACAAAGGCCAGGTAAGAACTGATTTCGCAGAACTGGTAAAGGAATCGTACAACGTGCCAAATCTTAAGGCTGTGCGCGATTACTGGAAAGAGATATACAATAAAGAGAATTTCCCAGTAGGGCGGTTGTTGTAAAAATATTGCAAATACAAAAAGGCGTATCGGTTAACGATACGCCTTTTTAATTTCCTTCAAAAAAGATTAGTTGTTAGCAGCAGCTTTAGCTAAAACCTCGTTGTTTTTTTCAATCTGGTTGCCTTTTTTCTGCGCAGAACGGCTGCCTAATTCAATGTTGGTAGCCAGTTTTAAAAACTGAACTTCTAAACGAGAAGTGGTTTTATTTCTTCTATCTTTTCTTTTTAAACGAGTAACACCCATGACTTTAGTTTTTAATATTTTAATACCTGAGGTCGGAAGCGGATTCGAACCGCTGTAGGAGGTTTTGCAGACCTCTGCCTAGCCACTCGGCCATCCGACCATTTTTAAGGACTGCAAAAATAGTAATTATTTATTGTTAATCAATTTTATTTGTAGGTTTTTGCAACAAGTTGTGAACAGCATACCGCCGCAGCTACTGCCACGTTTAATGATTCGGCCTTGCCAACGCGTGGTATGGTTACCGCTTTGGTAATTAATGCCTGTATATCAGGGCGTATACCATTGCCCTCGTTCCCTAAAACTAATAATCCCTCGTGGCCCAATTGGGTGGTATAAATATTTTCTCCGTTAAGCAGGGTACCTAACACAGGTATTTTAAGTGCTTTAATAAATTCTATCAGGTTAGCATAGCGTACGTTTACCCGTGCTAATGAGCCCATGGTAGCTTGCACCACCTTGGGGTTGTAAACGTCAACCGTATCTTCCGAACAAATAATATCTGTAAAGCCAAACCAGTCGGCCGTGCGGATAATGGTGCCCATGTTACCCGGGTCCTGTACACCATCAAGCACCAGGCTAAATTTGTTTTTTAAACGCTGGTGGTCAACATCGGTTTGTTGTGGTATATTTATAGTGGCAAGCGCATCAGCAGGGGTCTTTAACGCACTTATTTTTTGTAGTTCGGTTAAAGTTATGTCCTGATAGTTTATTTTTTGCGATAAATTAAGCAATTTTGGGGTTGCGTCAGGCGTATGGTATATGGTGTTAACGTGGTATCCGGAATCTGCAAATTCAATTATTGACTTATATCCCTCCACTATAAATAAACCATGTTCTCTGCGAAACTTTTTATGTTGTAACGAGTTAAGTAAACTGATTTGAGATTTTGAAAGCATATACCCCTTTAACTTTACGTACTGCAATATTAAGTATTTTGGCCCTGATAATTGCTTCGGGTTGCAGCGTTACGCGCGGTATCCGTAAAGACCAGGCCATAGTTCGTAAGGTGGTAATAAAAGGGGTTGACAAAGAATTCTCCGAAATGGCCCTTAATTATGTAGATAAAGAGGTTCAGCCCAACAACTGGCTTAACCTGCAAATCTACTATACCTTTAGTAAAAAAGGAAAGCGCAGTATTGGGGAGGCACCGGCCATACTGGATAGCAACCTGGTTGACTTTTCTCGCGACCAGATACAAAAATTTCTTGTTAATAAGGGTTACCTTAAAGCTAAGGTGACCGATTCCATCGGTATAAAAAACCGTAAGGCTACCCTGTATTTTACTGCCCAGCAAGGTCCTCTATTCCACATCCGGAATTTTAGGGATAGCATTTACGACCCCAAAGTACGCCAGATATACCGCAAGACCCGCGACCTGTACACACACGTAAAGCCAGGCAGCCGCTTTGATACCGATAGCCTGGCTTATGACCGCGACCAGTTTTACCAGGAGATGAAACGGAACGGTTATTTTGATTTTTACCGCCAGTACATTACCTATACCCCCGATTCTAACTGGAACAAAAGTGTGGTTGACCTGGTGATGATTATCGATAACCCACCCGGTAAATCGGCCCACCCGGTATATACCATCAATAATACGCTTATTACCATTGCCCGCAGCAACGGACGTACCCCCGGAAAGGCTGATACCTTACAGGTTGATTCGCAATTCAGGTTTGTTGATTTTTCGGGACGCTTTAAACCGCGCACGGTAACAGATTATATTTTCCAGAAAAAGGGGGAGATATATGACATTGACAAGCAGACGATGACCACCTCACGCCTGTCGGAACTGAATGTTTTCAGGAACGTGCCTAACCCCACTTACGAAAAGCTGGCCGACAGTACTAACCGCCTTAACAGTAAAATTGATATAGTACCGCTTAAGCGTATGAGCGACCGCGTGGAGGCTGAGTTTTTGTTTAACGGAGGCCGCTACGGTTATAACCTCGGCAATACCTTTACTAACCGCAACATGTTTAAACAAGCCGCGGCATTGCAGCTAAAGCTTAACTGGAGTATATTGTTTGATAACGGCTTTGCAGGTACCAAAGGCATACAAAACCAGGACTTCCGTGTAGGTGCGAGCCTGATATATCCACGTATCATATTGCCTTTCGACTTTCCTAACCTGGCTAAGTTTGGGGTGCCGCATACCACTTTCGCGTCTAACTTTCAGTTGTTTTATCAGAAAGGGCTGGTGGAGCGGCGCAGTTTCATCAATTCGGTTACATATGATTTTTTTGAAACTTTCAGGAAACAGCACTCCATTACACCTATCAGTATAGAGTTCTCTAACGGCACCATTGATCCTATTGCAAAGAACGAATTGCTTAGCCAGAACCGTTATTCGTACGTATACCTTATCGGGCGCACCACTTTTACATCCGGAAGCCAGTATACCTTTCAGTACAATGCCAACGAGTTAAATTCTTATAAGAACTTTATATATTTCAGGGGTAACCTGGATGTAGGCGGCAATTTTCTGGCCCTTGTAAGTAAGCTTACCAACTCTCCTAAAGATACACTCGGTCACCGTACACTTTTTGGATATACGTTTGCCCAGTACGTTAAAACCGAATTTGATTACCGCTGGTACCGTAGCCTGGGTGGCGAAAGGCAGTTTATCTTTCGTATCAATCCGGGTATTGGTATACCCTACGGCAATAGCGACCAACTGATATTTGAAAAGAATTTTTACGCGGGTGGCGCCAATGATATGCGTGCATGGTTACCACGTACATTGGGCCCCGGTAATTTTAACCGTGCTAGTTATGGGGTAGGCGGCGCGGCCGATACCACCCGTGCAAGGTTAAAATATCTGGACCAGTTTGGCGAAGTTAAAATTGTGGCCAATGCCGAGTACCGCTATAAAATAGCCGATAACTTTTTTGGTTCTAAGCTAAAGGGGGCGTTTTTTGTTGACGCGGGTAACGTTTGGCGCTTACATAAGCAGGCTGATAACCCTAACGGCGAGTTTAGTTTTGGTAACCTATGGCAGTCCACCGCAATTGGCATCGGTACAGGTTTACGGTTCGACCTTAGCTTTTTTATTTTCAGGCTTGATGCAGCGTTCAAGTTTAAAGATCCGCAGTTCACAGGATCTGATCAATGGGTATTCTTAAAGCACATGAATGAACTTTTTGGAGGAGGTCCTTTCAAAACCAAATACCAGCAAACCAACGGCGATAATTACGGCTTTATGCAGCTTAACTTTGGTATAGGCCTTCCGTTCTAATGTTTGGTTATTGGGGATTTGCGATCAAAGATTAGTAAAAAAGCAAACAACATTCCCGCAGATTATTCCATCTAAAATCTAAAATCTAAAACGCTCCTTTTAACCCGTCTATAATACTCTGAAAAAACGTAGGGATGCTTAGTCCATTACTATGGTTAAAGTACAGGAAAATACAGAATGCGATTATGGCGATAATGATGAGCCTTTTAAATAAGTAGCCAATAAGGATAAGTACAATGGGGATAGCCAGCAGTAAGATCCAACTAATTTTTACAGGCGAGAGCTTGCTATCGTGCCGGTAAATATAATAGAGTACGGAGTGTGTCCCTTCGTCGTTCTGATGACGGGCGTAAACAAAGCTCGATTTTTCTATTTTATGCCTGTAAAAAGCTGTGCCTTTATCAAATGTTAAGGTTTCGGTGAACCCATTTATGGTAAATGAAAAAATGCCGTTAACTTTTTCCTGTATGGTGCCGGCCGTGTCAACCGCTACAAAGGCTATCTCGTCTGTAGCAAAAGGGTTTTCTTTAACCACGAAATGGTCAATAGCTACTTTATCCGCATAGCAGAAGCTGCTGGCTGAGATAATTAACAAACAGATCAATAACAGTTTTTTCATACTTGCGTTAACATGAATAGTGGCAGACTAACGCAATAAAAATAAAGTTTTTCTATTTGTTAAATACAAAAATACTCAGGTTTAATAGCGTAGCGAATGATGCCCATAATAAATAGGGTACAAGTAAATATGCCGCCGTTTTACTGTAGCGATGGAACCAGCTGATGTTGAATATAATAAGTACCAGCAGACCTATGATGATCAATAAAGCGCCAAATATCTGGTGCATGCCAAAAAAAACTATCGACCATGCAAAATTAAAAGCCAGTTGCAGGCAGTATATCACCACAGCGGTTTTATAAGCTTGGCTGTTATCGCGTTTTACCCAAACCAGGTAGGCCGAAATGGCGATAAGAATATAGAGGATAGTCCACGCGACCGGGAAGGCCCAATTTGGTGGGACAAATATGGGTTTTTTTAAGGTTGCATACCAGCCTTCAATTTCAGGCCGTGTAAACACAGATGCCACAAAACCTATCCCAAGGGTTATACCCAGGCTGATAATGAATGGGACAAGCTGAAATCTTTTTGCTGATGCTGCTGTACTCATTGCATTGATAACAATAGTGTTTATAATTAGTTACAGCTAAGTTAATAGATAAAGCTCTTTATTACAACTACAGCGATTAAGCAAAAACAAAGGCTGGTTTTTGTAACCAGCCTTTGTTTTAATTTGCATATGATTTACTGTTACAGATTGCCGCGTGCTTCCTGTTCACGTTCGATAGCCTCGAACAGTGCCTTGAAGTTACCCGCACCGAAAGATTTGGCGCCTTTTCGCTGGATGATCTCAAAGAACAGCGTTGGCCTGTCCTCAACCGGTTTAGTGAATATCTGTAGCAGATAACCTTCATCGTCGCGATCTACCAGTATACCTAATTTTTTGAGCGGCTCAAGATCTTCATCTATATGGCCAACGCGGTCTATCAGGTCGTCGTAATAAGTGGTAGGCACGGTTAAAAATTCTACGCCACGGCTTTGCAGGTCTGTAATGGTTTTAACAATATCATGCGTAGCCAATGCCAAATGCTGTACGCCTTCGCCTTCGTAAAACTCCAGGTATTCTTCTATCTGGCTTTTCTTTTTACCTTCGGCCGGCTCGTTTATCGGGAATTTAACGTACCCATTACCGTTGCTCATTACCTTACTCATTAATGCAGAGTATTCGGTAGAGATCATCTTGTCATCAAACGTAAGGATGTTACGGAAGCCCATAACGTCTTCGTAAAAGTTTACCCACTGGTTCATTTTATGCCAGCCAACGTTGCCTACGCAATGGTCAACATACAATAAGCCGGTCTCGGTAGGGTGGTAGCTGGTTTTTAGTTCAACATAACCGGGTAGAAACGCGCCCTGGTAATTTTTCCGCTCAATGAACAGGTGAACGGTTTCGCCATACAGTTTGATGCCGCTGGTACGTACTTCACCAAATTCATCTTTTATGGTTTGCGGCTGCAAATAAGCTTCGGCACCACGGCTGGTTGTTTGCTCAAAAGCATCATAAGCATCATCCACCCAAAGGGCAAGGGCTTTCACACCGTCGCCATGCTTTTTAATGTGCTCGCTGATGGGATGGTCTGAATGCAGGGGCGTGGTCAGCATGATACGAATTTTACCCTGTTGCAGTACGTAGGAAGCGCGATCGCGCACACCGGTTTCCGGGCCTGCGTATGCCAGGTCCTGAAAGCCGAATGCTGTTTTATAGTAATGCGCAGCCTGCTTAGCGTTGCCCACATAAAACTCAACGTAATCGGTGCCATTAAGGGGCAAAAAATCAGTTGAGGTTGTTTTTTTATCTATTGTTAGTGTTTCCATTTTGTTTTTTATGTTTAAAGGTTTCAAGGTTGGAAAGTTATAATGTTGCCTGGCATCGGTCATAGGGTAACCTTTAACGTTATAACATTTCAACCTTCCAACAACTAAGAGATCCAGCTTTTATAATAATCTCCGTCTTCGATATTTACGGCATCTTCGGTAAGCATCAGTGGACGGAAAGGGTCTATCATCACCGCAAGTTCCTCGGTAGCTTCTTTGCCTATTGATTTTTCAACCGAGCCCGGTGCCGGGCCGTGTGGTATACCGCCGGGGTGCAGCGTAATTTGGCCTTTTACCACGTGTTTGCGACTCATAAAGTCGCCATCTACGTAATAAAGCACTTCGTCACTATCTACATTGCTGTGGTTGTAAGGAGCAGGGATAGACAGTGGGTGATAGTCAAACTTGCGCGGTACAAATGAGCAGACCACAAAATTGTGCCCCTCAAATGTTTGGTGTACTGGTGGTGGTTGGTGTACGCGGCCGGTTATCGGCTCAAAATCGTGAATAGAAAATGCCCAGGGGTAATGGAAGCCATCCCATCCCACAAAATCGAAAGGATGTGTGCCGTAAATGTATGGATAGATAAGGCCTTGTTTTTTGATCAGTATCTTAAAATCGCCTTTTTGGTCATGCGTTTCCAGGTCGGTAGGCCGCTTAATGTCGCGTTCGCAGTAAGGGGCGTGTTCCATTAACTGTCCATACTGGTTGCGGTAGCGTTTTGGCGTACGGATAGGGCTAAAACTTTCTACAATGAACAGGCGGTTCTGCTCGCTGTCAAACTCCATTTGGTAAATGGTACCGCGGGGTATTACCAGGTAATCGCCATGTTCGAATTTCAGTTTGCCGAAGCCCGTTTTCAGCGTTCCGGTACCCTCATGAATAAATATTACTTCGTCCGCCTGGCTGTTCTTGTAAAAATAATCTGTCATACTTTTGCGCGGGGCAGCAAGAGATATGTGCAGATCGCTGTTCACCAGCACCGGTTTACGGCTTTGCAGGTAATCATCTTCCGGTTTGATGTTAAAACCGATGAGGCTGGTATGTTTAAGGTGTTTCTCGCGGGCAATTTTAGGTTCAACAGAGTAAGGTTCGCCCAACTCTTTAACAATTGTGGGCGGGTAAGTATGGTATACTAGCGAGTACAAACTGGAAAAACCCTCCGTTGAAACCAGTTCTTCGGCGTATAAACTGCCGTCGGGTTTACGGAATTGGGTATGCCGCTTATGCGGGATGCTCCCTAAGGTATGGTAAATTGGCATAATTGGTTAGTTTAAATGTTGGAATGGTGAAAGGTTGTAAAGTTGAAAAACTTTACCCTAACAAATTAATAATCAAACATTTGAAATTAGAGATGGTTTTTTTAGAAAAGCCGGAACAACATTCCAACCTTTCGACTTTAAAACCTTACAACAGCGGCGTTAGAACTGCGCCAAGACAATTTTGGCAAGCACAGCATCCCTGAACATGGCCGACCTGCTCATTGAGGTGAGGCCAAGGGAAAAGTAGAATTGTTTACTGATGCTCATCATAAGATAAACGAAATTAAGTGGAATTTATTTAATATGCAAGCATAATAATAGTGATTGGTGATTGGTTGATCAGCGATTGGGTTATAATTGCGCACAGACCCGATACCTCGCGTCTTGGGGTTAAAATGAAACAAATTAAATGGTCAAGTACCGCACCTCTACAAGCAAAATCCCTACTTTTGAGTTCTTTTATAAACCAATTACCGCCTTATGAAATTAGTATCCTATAAAACCGAAGACAGAGAGCACCTTGGCGTTTACGTAAACGGACATATTTACAACCTTAACTCGTGCGATAAGCTGATACCCGATAACATGAACGAATTTTTGTGGGGTGGCGAAGAGTTAATGGAACATGCTAAACGCGTTAACGAAGATATCAAAAGCGGTAAGATTGAGGCTAAGGAAGAACTTTTTTATGAGTTGATGGCACCTGTGCCACATCCCACATCGTGCCGCGACGGATATGCATTCAGGCAGCACGTTGCCGCCGCGCGCCGTAACCGCAAGGTAGAAATGATACCCGAGTTTGA
Organism: Mucilaginibacter sp. MD40; assembly: GCF_002288635.1. Classification (GTDB taxonomy): domain Bacteria; phylum Bacteroidota; class Bacteroidia; order Sphingobacteriales; family Sphingobacteriaceae; genus Mucilaginibacter. Next base: position 1,975,121 of record NZ_NRSW01000001.1, read on the forward strand.
CCAGTATCCCATCTTCTATTTTACTAACCACAACGCCATACAGGGCCCTGGTGAAATAGAGTGTATGCCCGATCATTTCGAAAAACTTGACTTTGAGCTGGAAGTTGCCGTAGTGCTTAATAAGAAAGGACGCAACATTACCGCGGCTGAGGCTGACAGTTATATAGCAGGCTACATGATCATGAACGATATGAGCGCGCGCACCCTGCAAATGGAAGAGATGCTGCTGAACCTTGGCCCGGCAAAGGGAAAGGATTTTTCTACCGTGATAGGCCCATGGCTGGTAACACCCGATGAGTTGGAACAATACAAAGTGCCTGCTAAAGAGGGGCACGTTGGCGCTAATTACAACCTGGAAATGAAATGCCACGTAAACGGCAAGCAGGTAAGCCTGGGTAATATGGGGGATATGGACTGGACCTTTGCAGAGATCATTGAAAGATGTGCCTATGGTTGCGATGTTCTACCAGGCGATGTTATCGGTTCGGGCACGGTAGGTACAGGATGCTTTCTTGAGCTAAATGGTACCGGCTTGTTAAACGATGCCAATTACCAAACCCAATGGCTGCAGCCAAATGACCTTGTTGAAATGGAAATAACCGGCTTAGGGGTTTTAGGTAATATAATCAAGAAAGCTGATAGCGAGTTTTCTATTTTGAAGTTGAAGAAGTAAAAAACATCACCGTGCCATTGCGAGGGCGTAGCAACGTGGCAATCTCATAAGCAGATCTATAAGGCCTGTTTGCTAAGATTGCCACGCCATCGCTCGCAATGACATGGTTTGACTATAAAATACCATGCTCACCCTTCAAACAAAAGACCTTACTCCGTTACAGATCCAAAGCTACCTTAACCATGCGGTGGCGCCGAGGCCTATTTGCCTGGCATCAACTATTGATAAGGATGGTAATGTAAATCTTAGTCCGTTCAGTTTCTTTAATTTGTTTAGCGTTAACCCGCCTATTTGTGTTTTCTCGGCGTCGCGCAGGGTAAGAGACAATACTACTAAACATACGCTGGAGAATATCAAAGAAGTGCCGGAATGCGTCATCAACATCGTTAGTTACGATATGGTGCAGCAGGTATCGCTCTCGAGTGTTGAATACCCTGCGGGAGTAAATGAGTTTATTAAAGCAGGGTTAACGGAGCAACCATCCGAACTGGTAAAGCCGCCCCGTGTTGCCGAATCTCCCGTACAATTGGAGTGTGTTATCAAAGATATTATTGCCTTAGGCGATGGCCCCGGCGCGGGAAACCTCATTATAGCCGAAGTGAAGGTTATCCACATCCAGAATGAAATATTAAATGATGCGGGTACCAGCATCGACCAAACTAAAACCGACCTAGTGGCCCGCCTGGGTGCCGATTGGTATTGCCGTGTTAATGCAGGTAATCTGTTTGAAGTAGCAAAGCCTGTGCGCACTATCGGCATAGGGGTAGATAGTATACCATCAGCCATAAGAAACTCAACCGTGTTAACAGGTAATAACCTTGGCCAGTTAGGTAATGTTGAGGCTTTGCCTGACGATGAGGCGATAGGAGAATATACCCAACGCGAGGAGATCAAGCAAATATTTGATGCTACCATTGGCGATAACCGCACCCGCGAGCTGCAATTACACCTGCACGCCAAACAACTACTTGAGCAGGGCCGCGTTACAGAGGCCTGGATGGCGCTGCTGGCAGAATAGTGTATTTATACTGTACCCGAATAACAGGTGGGTTTGAATTAAACATTTTCCTTTTTTGATCATTATATTTTTAATGATCGTCAACTACACAGAAAAAGGCTGGGAAATTATAACACAACGGGCGCACGGGCTGCTTGCCGCGCAAGTGGCTATGCATTGGCGTATTAAAGGCCGGCCCGAACGGTGGGCAGAAACCCTTATTGCGATTGCCGATCATGATGATGCCCAAACCGAGTTGGAAGCAGAGGACCTGCTCACCGAACAAGGAGGACCTGTTAACTTTGCCATGAAAAAGTTTGAGCTTGAGCATTGCCGTCGTTTGCATCATTTTTCATTATCTAAAAGCAAGTTCATCGCTTTGCTCACCTCTGTCCACATGGAGTTTTTGCACACTGCAGAAGCAAAAGATAACCCGCAGGTAAAGGCTTTTATAAAAGAGCAGAGGCATTTACAAAAGCAATGGTCTACAGAGTTAAAACTCACTGAAGCAGAAGTGCGGAAAGCTTATGGCATAATGGAATGGTGCGACGCGTTTTCTTTGCTGCTTGCACAGCATGAGGTGCAGCCGGAGAAAAGGGTTATTGAAGTAAGCCAGGGGCCTGATGATACCCAATACAAGCTTATGCGTAAAGAAAGCGGTAAACTTACTGTAACGCCCTGGCCATTCGAGGATGATCAATTCAGCCTGACCCTGGAAAGCAGGTTAATTCCACAGCTTAAGTTCAACAACTGTGATCAGTTTAAACAGGCCTTTGAAAAAGCAATTGTAACAGAGAAATTATGGCAAATGGAAAAGTAGTTATTCCCATCAAACCGTCCTATGGAATAACTTTCCAGTATGTGGTGAGCGAGCCCGGCACCTTAAATTCCCAGCACCTGTTTTAATTTCACATAGCCGGTTTTACTCACCGGTATTTTAGCGCCTGATTTCAGAATGGCTAAATGGCTGTCTTTCTCGTACGGGTCTAACCGGGTTATCTGCGAAATAGCTACGATGTAAGAGCGGTGCACACGTACAAACTGACCCGGATCAAGCGTTTTCTCGAAGAAGGCCATCGTTTTATTTTTCAGGAAGGCGCCTTCGGCGGTTACTACGCTCACATAATCGTCATCAGCTTGCAGATATTCAACATCCTGCACGGCAATAATTTTCACCTTAGTACCGGTTTTAACCACAATGCGCTCATTTTGCGCGGGTGATTGCGCGGCGGCTTCCAATAAGGTTTCAGTATTTTTTGTGATGACGGCAGCCGGGCTTATGGCCAGGTATTTTTCAATGGCTTTATTAAAACGCTCTTTGCTAAATGGCTTTAAAAGGTAATCAACGGCGTGGGCTTCAAAAGCTTTTATGGCGTATTCGTCAAAAGCGGTGGCAAATATTACCGCGGGGGGGCTATCAACCAGTTCCAGCATCTCAAAGCCGTTTATTTTAGGCATCTGCACATCCAGGAACACCAGGTCGGGTTGTAGCTGTTGTATAGCTTTTAAGCCTTCAAAACCATCACCGCATTCTTGTAATACCTCTATCTGGTCTTTAAAATCCTGCAAATATTCCAATACAACCATACGTGCCAGCGGCTCGTCGTCAATAATCAAAGCGCGTTTCATAACTGCGGTACTTTTATAATGGTTGTAAATATATTATCATTTGCGTGAGTTTCCATCAGGTCGTTACGTGCAAATATCAAATAAAGCCTGCGCTGTACACCGCTCAAACCAAAACCGGTGCCTTTGCGTGGGCGCGAAGTTTTGGGGTCGTACGGGTTTTGTATCATAATTACCAGGTACTGGTCTTCTACCTCGGCACGTACGCTGATGGTAACCGCATCGGTTGTATCATATAAACCAAATTTAATGGCGTTCTCTACCAGCGGCTGTAATAAAAGCGAGGGCAGCATGGCTTCGCCGCAGGCTTTATCACAACTTATTTCTGTTTGCAAACGGTGGCCAAAACGTACTTTTTCAATCTCCAGGTATAAATTCAAATGTGCCAGCTCATCATTTAACGGCACTAACAACTGCTCGTCTTTTTTGAGCGTACCACGCAAAAAATCTGATAACTGGTGGATCATTTTGCGGGCCAGCTCAGGCTTAAAGCCTATCAACGCGTTAATTGAGTTTAAACTGTTAAATAGAAAGTGTGGCTGCAGTTGCTGGCGCAGGTTATAAAGCTCTGCGTCACGAGCCAGCTTTTCGGCCTCGGTTTTACGCTGTTCGGTGCGCTTATGGTCAAGCTGGGTATACCAGAGCGCGCTGATCATGGCCATCCAGCCCAACGCCAGGAAAGTGGTAAAAAAGCGTATTTCTAATGATTGCTGCAGGAAGTTAAAATATACCTGCCCCAGGTTAAACAACGGCAATATATAACGGCAGCCGGCAACACAGGCAATAGCCAATGCCGCGCACCATATAAACAGGTAAAAATAGCTCTCTTTATCGGGCTGGTAATAGCGCAGGTTATTGTTGATGAGCCAACAGGCAATAGCCAATAAAACAGCGCTTAAAACGGCATCAATTACCGATGTAAGCCACACAAAGCCAAAGCTATGGATAATATAGCCCTGCAATGCGGCCCATACTACGCCACAAATAGCAAATGCGGTAAATAATTTGGAGGTTGATAATTGTGACGCAGCCACAGCCTTTTTATTGATTAATGAGTTTAAGTTTAGTTTCTTACGCCCAATAGCGCGCTCTTATGGTGTGCCCATTTAATGTACAGGTCAGGATCGGGGGCTTCATGTATGTTGTAATAAAGCTCGGTGCCATCAGTAAGGCCGTTAAGCATATTAAGTTCGGCCACATCAATAAACTGCCATCTTACGGTTTGTTTCTGCACGTTCAGGAAACTATCCTGGCTCGCGTAACCTATGGCGCTGGCCTTTTCAAAAGCCTGTTGCTCGGTTTCGGCGTTAATAAGCCTTAGTTGCTCATCAAACTGAGCGCTATGGTCGCCATTACCGCTTATTACCCTGAAAACCAGTTTTGCTACATACCAGTTCATGTCAATTGTAGTTTATTAGTTTATAAAACTCTTTTAAGCTCATCCCTAAGGGACATTTTTAAGAGCCTGTCCCCTAATAGGTATTAAGGGATAGGCTCTTTATATTAATAGCTCCTTATATCCACACCCGCGAATAAAGAAACGCCTTTAAGGATCAGTATTTTATCCGGGCTGTTGGGTTGTGCCGTTTTAATACGCTTATCATCCACCCCGGCAAATATGGAGGCCATATCAGACACCACATGCCAGTTGGCCGGTACAATCAGTTTGGTGCCGCCAAATACCTGGGTAATATCAATGATCACCTGTCCGTTAATATCGGCCCGGGTAAAATCAATCTCGGTACCGCCAAATATGTTGGTAAGGTCGCCGCCCCTAAAGTTTTTAGATACAATGGTGCGGTTAACACCACCAAATATGGCTGTAGCGTCTAAAAAATCATCACGTGAAGGTGGCGGAGGCATGCTGCCAGCAGGTTGTACGGGAGGCACATCAGCAGTAGCACCGCTTTCAGCATCAGCATTAACTGTGCTGCTAAAGTCGGTCAATGGCTTTTCTTCGGTAACATCTGCACGGTATTTTTTATCCCAGTAGTTGTTGTCAAAGTTCGGCACATTTTTGTGGCTCTTTTTTGACATGATCCAAAAGCCAAGCGCGATGATAGCCGCTGGCCAAATAAAGCCATCGGCATTATGGATGTTGGCGGTTATCATGAAGATAACACCCAGGCCGATAAGGATAATACCTGATGATTTTTGAAAATGATTACGTGAACCGATCACTAAGCCCCAGAATACTAACCATAATGGCCACAGTTCTACAGAATCGGGAATGAAAAGTATACCTAACTGTCTTAACAAAAGGTACACACCTACAATAAGCAGGATGGCTCCAAGCATCACTTTGCTTTTTGAGCGGTCGGGGGTATTTATATTGTTGTACATGGTGGATCTTGATTTAAAAGTTAACCAAATCTAAACTAACGTTAGAGATTAGCAAACTTAATATGGGCAACATCATTAAAGATGTCGGTAAAAGCGGATGAATTGTCGGTGAAAAATTTGCGGAACCATATGGAACAAAAAAGGGGAATGCTTATCATTCCCCTTAGCTATAATTTGAAAGCGCTAAACACTTGGTTCCTGCTGGCTCAAACAATGGAAACTCCCCAAGCCCCAGATAATATCTGTTGAATCGATACCAACTACTTTTCTGTCCGGGAAGCAGCTTTGAATGATGTCGAGCGCTCTATCATCGTTCTTCGAACGGAAGGTTGGCACTACTACCGATCTATTGGCAATGTAGAAGTTAGCATAAGATGCAGGTAAACGCTGATCTTCGTAAATAACCGGATCAGGCATTGGCAGCTCAACAATATTCAATTGCTTGCCGTTAAGCAAACGCATGGTTTTAAGCGTTTGCAGGTTCTCCTGCAGGATAGGGTAGTTCTCATCGTTCTTGTTTTCTTCAATAACGGTAAGTACGGTATCAGTATTTACAAAACGGGTAATATCATCAATATGGCCGTCGGTATCGTCACCTATAATGCCGTCGCCAAGCCAAAGTACCTGCTCAACGCCATAATATTTTTGCAGGTAACCCTCAATTTCTTGCTGGTTTAAGTGCGGGTTGCGGTTCTCATTCAGTAAACATGCGTTGGTGGTTAACACCGTGCCCGCGCCGTTAAAATCAACAGAGCCACCTTCCATCACAATGCCGGGGTGGTAAACCGGCAGGTTAAAGCGCTGCGCTATTTTGGTCGGGATCACATCATCCAGATCATAAGGAGGGTATTTATCGCCCCAAGCGTTATAACCCCAATCGACGATCACTTTTTTCTTTTCCTCGTAATTTACCAAAAACGCCGGGCCATGATCGCGGCACCAGGCATCGTTGGTAGGGAAGTGGTAGAATTCAACCTTGCTTAGGTCGGCACCAACAGCTTGCAGTTGCTGTTTGGCAAAAGCTTCCATCTGTGCATCGGCTACGTTAATGCGAACGATCTGCCCTTCAGAAACCACCTTGATGAACTCGCAGTATTTAGGGTATATCAAGTCGATCTTGCCCGGCCACGAAGCCTCCTTATGCGGCCAGCTAAGCCACATAGCAGTTTGCGGTGCCCATTCGGCAGGGAAGTGGAAGCCTTTTAAGTCGGAAAAGTTCATGGTTGATAGTTCATTGTTCATAGCAGAGCAATATAAAACATGTCATTGCGAGGAGCGTAGCGACGTGGCAATCTCGTCGCGTTCGATATGTCGGCGATAAGATTGCCACGCTGCCGCTCGCAATGACATGATAAAGAATTTAGTCATTGTCCAAAAGCCTCTTCGTAATCGGTTGATAAGAATCAATCCTTCTATCGCGTAGGAACGGCCAGTGGCTGCGGTAATAGTCTGATTTGTTGAGGTCAAGTTCTTTCACGATCACTTCTTCCTCATCAACCGTAGTTTGATGCAAAAGCTCGCCAAACGGATCGGCAAAGAAAGAACCACCCCAAAATTTAACACCTGCTTCTTCGCCAACACGATTAACGCTTACTACGTGTACGCCGTTGGCAACTGCGTGGCTGCGCTGTATGGTTTGCCATGCGTTGTATTGTTTGATATTGGTAGCTTCGTCTTGCGTGGTTGCCCAGCCTATAGCAGTGGGGTAAAACAATATCTCGGCACCCATCAACGACGTAATGCGGGCAGCCTCCGGGTACCACTGATCCCAGCAGATCAATACGCCTATAGTCGCAAATTTAGTTTTGAAAACTTTGTAACCCAGGTCGCCCGGGGTAAAGTAAAATTTCTCGTAAAAACCCGGATCATCGGGGATGTGCATTTTACGGTATTTGCCCAGGTATGCGCCATCGGCATCTAAAACGGCGGTAGTGTTATGGTAAACACCCTGCGCGCGTTTCTCAAACAATGAGGCGATGATCACCACACCTAATTCAGCCGCAACGACAGACAAAGCATCTGTTGATGGGCCGGGAATAGCCTCGGCCAATGCAAAGTTGTCGTAATCCTCAACATCGCAAAAATAAAGCGACGTAAACAGCTCCTGTAAACAAACTATCTGGGCACCCTTGGCCGCAGCCTCGCGCACTTTAACAATAGCTTTATCCAGGTTTTCCTGTTTGTTTGCGGTGCAGCTCATCTGCACAATACCTACTTGTACCTTACCCATAGCATTTATGAAATTTGCCGCAAAAATACGGTTTTTTAAAGACTGGAGATTAGTTAATTAGAGATTAGTTGATTAGTACCACTCATCTTATTGTAAAGTTTGTTGGGTGGTTTAGTACAGGTTAATGCTATATTAATTAATCGCCAATCACAAATCTCTAATAACTAATAACAAATCAACTAATCACTAATTTACTACCTTTGCACCCGCATGAAAGACTTAGCGCAAACAGAGGAAGACGAAGCACAGGAACTGGTTGCCCCCAAAACATGGAAGCAACGGTTATGGAGCATTACCAAAGTGTTGCTTAAATTCATTGTAACGGGCGTTCTGTTATACTTTGTATTCAGGAAGGTACCGTTAGAGAAAGTGAAGTACCGCTTGCTGCATGCCAATTACTGGTGGATGCTGGCCGCTTTGATAAGCTTTTTCGCGTCGATGGTGATTTCTTCATGGCGGTTATCCAGCTTCTTTAAATCCATTAAGTTGAAGCTCGACCCGAGGTTTAACTTTCGCCTGTATCTTTTAGGATTGTTCTACAATTTCCTGTTACCGGGCGGTATAGGTGGCGATGGTTATAAAATATACCTGCTTCATAAAAACTATAAACTACCGGCCAAAAAGGTATTTTGGGCAATTATGTTCGACAGGCTCAGCGGCCTTTGGGCCATCGGCCTCATCATTATCGCGTTGATATTTCTGATCCCGCAGATCGATATCCATATCGGCATCCCACTTAGCATCTTTGTTGTAGCATCAGCCATATATTACTTTATAGCGTACAAATTCTTCAGGGAATATACGCGCTATTTTTGGCAGGCGCATTTAAAGGCCATAGGCGTACAAAGCCTGCAGGTAATAGCCATTGTTTTTGTGATGATAGGTCAGGATTTTACCGGTAAGTATTCTCCGTATCTGTTGTCGTTTCTTATCTCGGCCCTGGCTACCATCATCCCTATTAGTATTGGCGGCGCCGGTATCCGCGAAACGGTATTCCTGCAGCTTACTAAAGTGTTTCCAATGGATGAGAGCCTTGCCACTTTTTTGCCGGGAACGTTTTACATCATTTCATTACTTGTAGCGCTATTGGGTGTATACTATGTGATCCGCCCAAGTCGGTTAGAAGATGGCTTGCCGAAAATGGAAGAGCCGCTTGATAGTGAAATAGAAAATTCAAAATAATATTCTTAAATATATTTCCAAAATAGAATTATAATCTGTTTTTTGGCTCTCTGCCAACCTATTGCTTAGTTTTACGTTTTGTTAATAACCAGCAAAACCGAAATGAGCCGATTTAATGATTTTAACAACGCGCAGGTTGCCGCGCTGCCCGCGCATTTAAAGCAATTTATAGTTGATCAGCATTATGAGCATTACACACCGATTGACCATGCCGTGTGGCGATATGTAATGCGGCAGAATTACAGTTACCTTAAAGATGTAGCATATTACCCCTACATACCGGGTTTGCAAAAAGCAGGTTTAACCATAGAAAAGATACCCGACCTGCAGGAAATGAATAATGCCTTAGGCAAAATTGGCTGGGGCGCCGTTACGGTTGATGGTTTTATACCCCCGGCTGCTTTTATGGAATACCAGGCTTACCGCGTGCTGGTTATTGCTGCGGATATTCGTCAGTTAAAACATATTGAATATACCCCCGCGCCGGATATTATACATGAGTCGGCGGGGCACGCGCCTATTATTGCTGATAAAGATTACCATAATTATTTAAGCTACTTTGGCTCGATAGGCGCGAAAGCCATGTTCAGCGCTCAAGATTTTGAATTGTACGAAGCCATAAGAGCATTATCCATCCTCAAAGAAATGCCTGATGCCGATGCCGCGGAAATACAAAAAGCCGAAGAACGGGTAGAGTGGCAGCAAGCCAATATGGGCGAACCGTCTGAAATGGCCCTGTTAAGCCGACTGCACTGGTGGACGGTTGAGTACGGGCTGATAGGCAGTCTGGACGACCCTAAAATCTACGGCGCGGGCTTGTTATCTTCCATAGGGGAGAGCGCCAGCTGCATGCAGGCTCATGTGAAAAAACTACCCTACACCATAGACGCGGTTAATTATCCTTATGATATTACCAAACCGCAGCCGCAGCTTTTTGTAACTCCAGCCTTCCAGAACCTGATTGATGTGCTGGAGCAGTTTGCCGATACCATGTCGTTCCGAAGAGGTGGTGTTTACGGAATGCAAAAAGCTATCGATAGTAAAAATACCTGCACGGCTGTTTATAGTTCAGGATTGCAAGTTTCGGGCACTTTTACGGATATGATAGTTGAGAACGGTTCACCGGCTTTTATAAAAACAACTGGTCCGTCGGCTTTGGCATACAATAACAAGCAGCTAAAGGGGCACGGCAAGGATTACCATAAGGACGGCTTTAGCTCTCCGGTTGGTTCACTTGCAGGCTTCGATAAACCTTTGGAAGACCTAAACGCCGAAGAGTTGGTTTTAGCAGGTATTGAGCAGGGAAAACATACTACGCTTAAATTCAAAAGCGGTATACAGGTATCAGGGAAAATTAAATCCATCCTTACTGATGGTGGTAAAACACAACTGATCACTTTTACCGGCTGCACAGTAACGGATAAGCAGGGTAATGTGTTGTTTGACCCTGCGTGGGGCGAATATGACATGGCTGTAGGAGGTCGTATCGTTTCGGTATTCTGCGGGGCGGCTGATAAGGATGCTTTTCTTGAAATAGCGCAAAAATCAACTGTAGTTACTCACCATCCTCATTATGACCAACGTACGCTGGAGCTCCATCAGCTTTGCCGGCAGGTTCGGGAACGCAGGCATAAAGGCGGCGACTTTGGTTATTTAGGCAATGTGTGGATGATGCTGCAAAAGCACCATCATGACGACTGGTTATGCGCGTTGGAGATACTGGAACTGCTGGATCATAACGACGCGGAACCTAAGCTTGCTGCGGAAATACGTCAGTTTTTGCTTACTAAAGCCGCAACGGAGCCTGAATATAAAAAGCTGATAGAAGACGGGCTTTGCCTGATAGCGCATCCTGTTACCGAGAAATTGGTGGTATAGATAATTTTATAGATTTGTAGTCGCCAATATCTGATATCTATGAACATCATTATTACCGGAGCCAGCAGTGGCGTAGGTTTCGAAGCTGTAATTGAACTTACTTCTAAAGGGAAGCACAAGGTGATGGCCTTATCGCGATCGCAGGAAAAACTCGAAAAGCTATTGGAGATATCTCAAAGCCTCAACCCCGATTGCGAGCTATACGCGATAGCATTTGATATTGTACATGACGATTACCAAGGCTTACAGCAGTTTATTGCCGCAAATATGGATGGTAAGGTGGATGTGCTCATCAATAATGCAGGCGTGCTAATCAATAAACCATTTATGGAGTTACAGGAAATGGATTTTGTAGAAATGCTTCAAAGCAATTACCTGGGGCATGTGCGTGTAATACAAAACCTGCTGCAATTTATGGGCGATGGTTCTCATATAGTAAACATTGGCAGTATGGGCGGTTTTCAGGGAAGTTCGAAGTTTAACGGTTTATCAGCGTATTCAGCATCAAAATCTGCCTTGCATACCCTCACAGAATGCCTGGCGCAGGAGTTTGCTGAACAAGGTATAAAGGTAAACTGCCTGGCGCTGGGGTCGGCACAAACCGAGATGCTGGAGAAAGCGTTCCCGGGGTATGAGTCGCCGGTTATGGCTTTTGAGATGGGTAAATACATTGCCGATTTTGCATTAACCGGTCATAAGTTCTTCAATGGAAAAATTTTACCTGTGGCTTTAACAACTCCTTAAATATAGCATTGAGTTGTTTTGTAAAGTTCCGCTTATAAAACAAGCCCCATTGTTCATTTGTAAGTAAATATGTCTGTTGTGCAGGGTTTATGACAAACCACTGAACACAGGCTGTTGAAGGTTGACCATATTTGGCAAAAAAACAAATAACCATGGCGCATCTGTTTTCTCCTTTAAAAATAAAAAGTATCGAGTTTAAGAACCGCATAGTGGTATCGCCCATGTGCCAGTATTCGTCTGCTGACGGCTTTGCTAATAACTGGCACCTGGTACACCTTGGTGCACGTGCGGTTGGCGGCGCGGCTTTAATTATAACAGAAGCCACCGCTGTTTCACCGGAGGGCCGAATCAGTTTTGCCGATCTGGGTATCTGGAAAGACGATCATATCGAAAAACTTAAAGAGATCATCGCTTTTGCAGAGCAGGAGGGCGCTGTAATGGGTGTACAGCTTGCTCACGCCGGCCGTAAGGCCAGCCATGCCGAGCCCTGGAACGGGGGCAAACAAATAGCTCCCGGGGAACCAAACGGATGGGAAACTGTTGCCCCGAGTGCCGTCCCTTTCTATGAAAATGAAATTGCGCCGCATGAACTCGATAAGGCCGGCATAAGTAACATCATCGCCGATTTTAAAGCCGCTACTGTAAGGGCACTGGAAGCGGGTTTTAAGGTGCTGGAATTACATGGGGCGCATGGCTATCTTTTTCATCAGTTTCTTTCCCCGCTAAGTAACAAACGTACAGATGAGTATGGAGGCGCTTTTGAAAACCGCGTACGCTTTTTACTGGAAACGGTTGACGCTGTTAACACCGTATGGCCGGCAGACCTGCCGCTTTTCGTACGTATTTCGGCTTCAGAATGGGTTGAGGGCGGCTGGAGTGTTGATGATTCTATCGCATTAGCCAAACTACTTAAACAAAGAAACGTAGACCTCATTGACTGCTCAAGCGGGGGCAACGCTGCAGGTGCGAAAATACCATTGAAACCGGGTTACCAGGTGGAGTTTGCCGAAGCCGTAAAAGAGAACGCCGATATCCTGACCGGGGCCGTAGGCTTAATAACAGAGCCTACGCATGCCAACGACATTATAAAAAACGGGCAGGCTGATGTAGTGCTGCTGGCGCGTGAACTCCTGCGCGACCCTAACTTCCCGCTGCGTGCGGCGCATGAGTTGGGTCAAGAGGTGAAGTGGCCCGTGCAGTATGAGCGGGCAAAATGGTAAAGTTTGATTCACCCCGCGGCACTTCGTGCGCGACCCTCTCTGCTGCGCAAAGAGGGTAACTACAGAAATCCTCCATCTTCTTTGCGCAGCAGAGAGGGTCGACCAGCGTAGCGTAGTCGGGGTGAGTAAACAAAAGGGTAAGTAAATAGGTAACATTTAAATTATTTTGAATATCAATACAACATCTTATTTTAGTATATACTCATAATCAATTAAACAAACATGAAACGTACAGCAAATGCACATTGGAATGGCAATTTAAAAAGTGGTAAAGGCGAGATCAGCAGCCAAAGCACCACACTTAATAATACACAATATTCATTTAAAACCCGTTTTGAAGAAGGCGTTGGCACCAACCCGGAAGAGTTAATTGCCGCTGCTCACGCAGGTTGTTTTACCATGGCGGTAAGCGCCGCGCTATCTCAGGTAGGTGTTGAACCGGGCGACCTTACAACAGAAGCCATTTTAGACCTGGATATGCAGGCCCTTGAAATTAAAGGTATACACCTGGAGCTTAAAGCATCGGTTATTGATGGTGTTGATGAAGCTAAATTTAAAGAAGTAGCCGAAGGCGCTAAAGCTAATTGTATAGTTTCAAAAGCGCTTAATGTGCCTATCACTTTAAACGTTACTTACGCTTAATAAAAGCGTAATATAAATACAGGCAGCGATGGCAAAACCATCGCTGTTTTGTTTTGTAGGTATTTAAAAACATTTTTTATGCTTAACACACGCTCGAGGGTTTCGCTTACCTTAATGTTCGCGCTTATTATTACCGGATTTTTAATTTTCATGTTCTTTTACATCAAACATGAATTTACCACTACCCGTACCGAGATCACTGAAGACGCGATGGTGTCAAAAATTGTGAACATGGGTAAACTGGAACTGGTTAAATACGCCATGAAAGATGTGGTTGAGAAAAAAGAACTGCATATGCTGCTGCCCGATTCTCGGGTACTGTTTGTAGCCGTTGGAGAGGTAACCGCCTGCATAGATCTTACCAGGATACGCAAGGAAAATATTATACAAACTAAGGATAGCGTTACGGTAACCCTGCCACAGCCCGAGATATGTTATGTGAAGTTAGATCACCAGAGATCAAGGGTGTATGATGTATCAGGCGTTTGGTTTGCCGATAAAAGCAAGCAAATGGTAGAAGATGTATATAAAATAGCTGAAAAAAAGATGCTGAGCAGCGCCAACGAGCTTAATATTTTAGGTAAAGCACGCGAGAACGCGGGCACCATATTTAAACCATTGCTGGAAAGTATTTCGGGTAAGAAAGTTGCTTTATCATTTAAATAGATATCAATAGTTAAACTTAAACAATAATGTAATAATTTAGGGGTCTTGTCATCTAAACGAATATCAGTATTTAAACTCTTATGACCCTTAAAATCACTAAATTATTGACGCTTACCGCGGCTGGCTTAATCGGCTCGCTTTGCGCAGTGGCTCAACCAAGGCTTCCGGAAGGCTACTTTTGGAAAAAGCTTCCCAACGGACTGGAAGTTGTTGTTATCGAGAACAGCAAAGTTCCGCTAACTACCATTGAAATTGCTGTAAAGAACGGCGCCTACACCGAAGGCCCTGAATTTAGCGGCCTTTCACACTTGTTTGAGCATATGTTCTTTAAAGCCAACAAGGATTACCCTACCCAGGAAAAATTCTTAAAACGCACGCAGGAGCTTGGCGCCATATGGAACGGTACCACCAGCGTAGAGCGGGTAAACTACTATTTTACGGTTGGTAAAGACAGCCTGGATGCAGGTATGAAGCTCATGAATGCTTCTATACGTTTCCCTATTTATCGTGAGGAAGATATGAAAAAGGAACGCCCGGTGGTTGATGGCGAGTTCCAGCGTAACGAGAGCAGCCCGGGTTTTCAGTTATACTATGATGTGAACAAACACCTTTGGGGCGATCTCATCACCCGTAAAATGCCTATCGGGATACATGAGGTCATCAATTCAGCGACGCCTGAAAAGATGATGATCATTAAGAACAAATATTATTACCCTAACAACAGTTTGCTTACCATTTGCGGTGATGTTAAACACGAAGACGCGTTTAAAAAGGCGGAGCAAATATTTGGCGACTGGCAAAGCAGCGGTTTCGACCCGCATGTAAAGTACCCTATTCCTCCATTTAAGCCGCTTGATAAAAGCGTAGCTTTCGTAAAGGAAATGTCTATAGCCCGTACACCCATGATCATGATTGACTGGCAGGGCCCGGCTTACATGACAGATTCGGCATCTACAGTAGCTGCCGATGTTTTTTCAACTATAACAGGCCTTAATTCTTCCAAATTACAGCAGGCACTGGTAGATAAAGGTCTTGCCTCGTCTGTTGATTTTAGTTACAATACCTCGCATTACATTGGTCCGGTATCGTTATTTGTGATACCCAACCCTACAAAGCTAAAAGAATGCTATGCCGAGATTAAAAACCAAATGAGCCAATGGGGCCGCCCTGATTATTATACCGATGAGCAGCTGGCTGATGCCAAAGCGATATTATTGCGTAACCACAGCAGGCAAATGGAAAAACCATCATCAATTCCATCTCAGTTAAGCTACCAGTGGTGCAGTACATCATTAAACTACTATACCGACCTTACCAGCAATTACCAGAAAGTAACAAGGGCCGATATTGCCAAGTTTATGAATACTTATGTAGTGGGTAAGCCAATGGTTGCCGGCATTATTTTAACGCCCGAGGCAAGTAAGGCGGCAAACGTAGCCTCATTTTTTGTAGCCAACTAACCTAAACAGCAAATTAATCATGAAAAAAATTATATATCTATTAGTTATCGCCGCTGCCACTGCTGGTGTTAAACCTGCTTATGCCCAGAAAAAAGCCTACGAAATGACGGTTGACGGCGTGAAGGTGATTGTACAACCAAGCGGTAACGATATTGTAGAGATACAAACTGTTATTAAAGGCGGAGTACAGAATTATCCGGCCAACAAAGCCGGTATCGAAGCTATGGCCATGAATGCCCTTAACGAGTGCGGTACCTTAAAACACGATAAGAACAGCTTTAAAAATCAGTTAGACAAGATCAGCGCGGCCGTATATGGCATGGCTACCAAAAACTATTCTGTTATAAAGGTAAATTGCATAAAGAGCGACCTGCCAGTGGCCTGGCCGCTTTATGTTGAGGCCATTACCATACCTAAATTTGACGTTAATGAGTTTGAACGTATTAAGCAGGACCAGATCAATAACCTGAAATCACAGGACTCTGACCCTGATTATGCCATAGACCAGTATGCTGATAAAGTTGCCTTTACCGGCCGCGATTATGCTAAAAACCCTAACGGTACGCCCGAAACAGTAAAAGCCCTCACCGCTGAGGAAACAAAGAAATATTACCAATCTATCCTCACCAGATCGCGTATGCTGATCGTAGTAGTGGCCGATCTGGAACGGTCTGATATTGAAGCAAAAGTGAAAGGCCTGCTTGGCTCAATCAAACAAGGTGCTCCTTTTGAATTAAAAAAATCATTTTTTAGGGCCTACAAAAACACTTTCTCTGCCGAGAGCCGCGAACTGGCTACCAACTATGTTGAGGGCGTAACAAGCGGCCCTGCCCCAGGCACACCTGATTTTGACGCTTTTAACGTAGCCATGCGTATTTTCGCTAACAGGCATTTCCTGGATGTGCGTACTAATAACGGTTTATCATATGCCCCGCAGGCATGGTTCAGCGTAGGTTCAACATCAGTTGCCAAGTTCTCCGTTTCAACCACCCAGCCTGATAAGTATATTGCTGTATTTGATAAACTGGTAGATAAAATTAAAAAGGACGGCTTTAACGATGCCGACGTAGCCGATATGAAAGTAACCTACTTAACCGGCTTTTATTACAAGAACGAAACCAATACTGCACAGGCCGGCTCTATTGTTGCTAATGAGGTGCTGCATAACAACTGGAAACGCTCTTTAACTCTTGCAGATGATGTAAAGAAACTGACCACTACCCAAGTGAGCGACGCTTTCCGTAAATACATCGGCAATATTATATGGGTTTACCAGGGTGATACTAAAAAAGTGAACCCTTTACTATATACCAATGGTACCTTAAACAAAGCCGATAACCCGGTAAGTAATTAATTGGTCATTAGTGAGTGGTTAATAGTGATTAGTCATTATTAGCGACGCCTATATTTTTTGGAAACGGCCCGGGAGTAATATACCGGGCCGTTTTATATTACATGAAATGCATTGTACTGCTTAACTATCGGCCTTAACAGGCATTACTGCCTGTCTTCTGCGGCGGTTGCGCCATATCTCAACCATATGCATGGTAGGGATGTTATCGCCCAGGAGTTTACCCCAGGGTTTCAGCGGCTCGATCCGGTCAAAAATTATTTTTAGTACAGCTACGAATGGGATAGACAGGAACATGCCCGATACGCCCCATAACTGATTACCCAGCAGTACTACGATAATAGACATCAGCGCGTTAATCTGCACTTTTGATGATACGATGCGCGGTACCAATATATTATTATCGATGAACTGAATAACAATATATGCAATTATCACACCCAGTTGCGTAGAATAACCGTCTTTTGTTACCGTAGCCATCAGTACCGGCAGTGCTATGGCGATAATACCACCCAAATAGGGTATCAGATTGAGAATTGCGCCAATACAGCCGATAAGAATGCCGTATTTTACGCCAAGCAGTATCAATGCTACCGAGTTCATGGCTGCCACAATAATCATCTCTATCAGCAGGCCAACAATATAGCTTTGTATAGCTGTTTTAGTTTCACTCAATACCTCGCTTACTTTTTTGGAGTTTTCTTCGGCGAATACCTCATACAGGAAATTAAGGATAAGTGTTTTATAATATAGCATCAGGAAGATATATACCGGCAGCAGAAAAACTACCGACAATATGCCCAATACGCTATTGAGCGTACGGCCAACCATGGCCTGGCTGTTGTTAAGCGCGTTTTTTATCATCTGCTCCTGTTTGGCAACAGCTACACCAAAATTATCCTTTACCCATATTTTTACATCGGCCGTAATGCTTTCAAACTTTTTCTGCAGCATAGGCATTGCCTCACCAAACTGAACAATTTGGGTGGAGAGAAAGTAAAACACCAAAAGCACGGTAATTATCATGATGAACATCGCTATCAGGATAGCCAGAAACCTCGGTACGCGCATTTTTTGGAGGCGGTTGCAGAGCGGGTTAAGCAAAATGGCTAAAAACGCGGCAAATGCCAGTGGTACTAATATCTCGGCAAGGATATTAAGTACGTAAACCAGTAAAATAAGCCCGAAAAGCACCACCGTACTTTGTATGTAAAAAGGCTGGTCCTTTATTTTGATGTTCATGCAGTTAGTTTATAAGCAGATAAGGAGCGTAACCCATAATTGTTTTCATGGGCCCTTAACTAACAACGCCCGTGTGAACGGGCGTTGTTTTAGTAGGTGTTTTGTTGCAGTGCAATGTTGTAACTGTTCTGAAACAGCCCCTTTGGGTCAAGTACGGTACCAGGAAGATGCTTTTATTGCTCACATAACCATTAAGCGGGAAACTCTTCTTACCTGCTGAACAAGTGTTTGATTTTTTTAAGGATGGTGTAGATGAGCCTATTTTGCCGCAGGAAGAATAAAGCTGAAAGTTGTACCCGTCCCCGGCTCGCTTTCGGCGTAAATAGTGCCGTTGTATTTCTCTATCAGGTCTTTACAGAATACCATACCCATGCCCGTTCCTCGTTCGTTAAGGGTACCCAGCTGACTTACCATTTTACCGGCGAATAGCTTTTTGAGCTGGCTGGCATTCATGCCCACACCGGTGTCTTGC
Source organism: Mucilaginibacter sp. MD40 (assembly GCF_002288635.1). Classification (GTDB taxonomy): domain Bacteria; phylum Bacteroidota; class Bacteroidia; order Sphingobacteriales; family Sphingobacteriaceae; genus Mucilaginibacter. The sequence goes on from NZ_NRSW01000001.1 coordinate 1,993,847, forward strand.
ACCGAAAACTTTATGCGGTTATCCAGGCAGGTGGCAGCTATGTGTATTTCGCTGTTGCAGTGCGAAAATTTTATAGCATTAGTGAGCAGGTTGTGTATTACAATGCGTATTGATTTGGGGTCGGCCAGCACCGTATGCTCGTTATTTACGTTGTTTACAGGGGTGATATTTTTTAACCTGAATTGTTCGTCCAGTATATTCAGTTCTTCGTCTACCACATCGCAAAGGCAAAAGCTAACGGTGGTATCTTCAATATTATCAACCTGGCTGTTTATCCAGAACAGCAGCGTATCCAGGAAATCGGAAGTTTGCTCGAGCTTAACAAAAACTTTTGGCACCATCGCCATAAATTCATCGGTAGTAAGGTCTTTACTGGTAAGCAGTGAAAATACGCCTCGCAGCGTGCTGAGCGGGGCCCGAAGGTCATGCGCCAGTATGCCTATAAGGCGATCTTTAAGATGATTAAGGTCGTTAAGCTTTTCTGCCTGCTCAATAACTTCTTTATTTTTTTCGGCCAGTTGGGCGTTGGCCTCAAATTGTTTCCTTTTGGCATTATAGTAAAATATCAGCATAATGGTTACCACCAGGATAATAATGCCGTATACAATATTGGTGCGGCGCTGCTGAGCCAGCTTCTCCATCAAATATTTTTCCTTGAGAGATGCCTTGCGCTGATTAGCCTCAAAATCGAGCATCTGGTTGTATGAGCTAAGCTTTTGCAGGCTTACGTCGTTTTTCAGGCTGTCCTGTAAGCGTAAGTAAAGGTTGTGCTGTGCATAAGCTTCCCGGAAGTTATTAAGCCCCGCGAGTGCGATGCTCAACTGTAATACGGCATCGGCGCGCATGTTAAGGCTTTGCAATTTATCGGCTGTTTCGCGGGCGAGTAGGGCGTATTTTTCAGCATTAAGAAAGTCTTTTTGTTGGTTATAAACAGTTGCCAAACCAATGTAAGCGTTTACTACATTGTATGGTATCCTGCTTTTTTTTGAGTAGGATACAGCTTGGTTAAGATAGTGCAAGGCCGAGTCGATACGCCCGGTATGGAAATGATAGAGGCCAATATTATAATAAATAAGGCCAATACCCTCTTCGTCGCCAAGCTCATGATACATGGCCCCGGCCTCCTTAAAGTATCGCAAAGCCTTATCATATTGCTTTTGGGCCAGCAATACTTCACCAATGTTTTGGTACGCGGTGCTGATACCCTGCTTATCATCCAGCTTTAGCCATAACGCGTTAGCCTTGTTAAAATATTCCAGCGCTTTTGCGTACAGCTCAAGGTGCTGCATCACCACGCCAATATTGCAATAGTTATCGGCGGCGGCTAACTGGTTATTCAGCCTGAGATCAATAGTAAGTGAGTGGAAGTAATTATCCAGCGCCTTATTAAAGTCGCCTTTATTATCATAAGTAATACCAATTATGGCATAGCAGTGGGCTATTTCTAATGGGTTATTGAGTTTTTTGCGAATGGCCAGCGCGAGGTGAAAATAATTGATGGCCTTATCGTAATTACCGAGAAAATCCTGCACGCGGCCAAGCCCCATGTAAGATTCGCTTATCCCTAATTGGTTATTTAATGTGGTATAAATATTTAGCGCGGTATTGTAATTTTTTTGTGCCTCGTCGTATTTACCGTTAAACGAGTTTACCCTGCCTAAAATATTGTTACCTGCTGCTTCGCCTTTTTTATAACCGCTTTTCTTAGAAAGATCAACAGCTACCTTTGCATAATAAGTACTGCTATCCGGCATGGATTCATAGTAGTGATCTGCCAGTTCATTAATGCGGTTAATAGTGGTTGTATCGCTGTTACGGATGGGCGCCGCTGATATATTCAATAACTTTTTAAGGCTATCAACCCCTTCATCTGGCGGTTTACCCACAGCAACGCTGCCGCAAAAAACAAAAAATATAAATAAGTATCTGATAGGTTTCAATAAAATTCAGGTATAAAACGGTTACGGCAAAGTTTATCATTAACCAGGTGGGGGGAACTGTTAATTTCAACACCGTTAAAATAGTAAAAGCCCGCTTTAATAGCGGGCTTTTTTTTAATATTTTTTATAAATATTATAATACGTTCTTCCAGCTCACCAGATCGCCTATAATGCGTTCCAGGTCATCGGCATTTACGCGCTCCTGGGCCATGCTGTCACGGTGGCGTATGGTTACGGTATTATCCTCCAAAGTTTGGTGATCTACCGTGATACAAAAAGGCGTGCCGATAGCATCCTGGCGGCGATAACGTTTCCCAATAGCGTCTTTTTCTTCGTATTGCAGGTTAAAGTTTACCTTTAGTTTGTCCATTATCTCGCGGGCTTTCTCGGGCAGACCGTCTTTTTTGGTTAACGGGAAAATAGCCGCTTTAACAGGAGCCAGTACAGGGTGCAGGCGCAATACCGTACGGCTATCTTGCTTATCTTCAGTGCTCAGGTCTTCCTCTTCGTAAGCGTTTATGAGGGTAAGCAGGAACATCCTGTCTAAACCTATTGAGGTTTCTATCACGTAAGGAATATAGTTGCCGTAAGGTTTGCCGGTTTCAGGATCAACCTCAGGGTCAAAGTACTGCATTTTTTTACGGGAGAATTTCTCGTGCTGGCTTAAGTCGAAATCGGTACGGCTGTGTATGCCCTCTACCTCTTTAAAACCAAACGGGAAGTTATACTCAATATCAAAGGCAGCATCGGCGTAATGGGCCAGTTTGGTGTGCTCGTGGTAGCGGTATTTTTCTGGCGAGGTACCCAGGGCAAGGTGCCAGTTTAAACGGGTTTGTTTCCATTTATCAAACCACTCGCGCTGTGTGCCCGGGCGAACAAAGAACTGCATTTCCATTTGCTCAAACTCGCGCATACGGATAATAAACTGGCGGGCAATTACCTCGTTACGGAAAGCTTTACCAATTTGCGCAATGCCAAAAGGTATTTTCATCCTGCCAGACTTTTGAACGTTAAGGTAATTTACGAAAATACCTTGCGCGGTTTCCGGGCGTAGGTAAATGGTATCAGACTCATCAGCTATAGCGCCTACCTGGGTGCTGAACATCAGGTTAAACTGGCGTACATCCGTCCAGTTGGCGGTGCCGCTGAGCGGGCATTTTATATTTTGTTCGATGATCAGTTCGCGCAGGCGCGGTAGGTTCTCGGCCTTAAGCGCGTTATCCATCTCAATTTGCAACTCCTCGGCTTCGCTGGTTTTGCCTTCCTCATCTAACTGGGCAATGCGATCTTCCAGTAACTGATCGGCACGGTAGCGCTTTTTGCTATCCTTGTTATCTATCATGGGGTCGCTAAAGCCGTCAACGTGGCCGCTGGCTTTCCAAACGGTAGGGTGCATGAAAATGGCAGAGTCGATACCCACAATGTTCTCGTTCATCTGCACCATGGCTTTCCACCAGTAGGTTTTAATGTTGTTCTTTAATTCAGAACCATTTTGGCCATAATCATAAACGGCGCTCAGGCCATCATAGATCTCGCTGCTCTGGAAAACGAAGCCATATTCTTTGGCGTGTGATATTACGTTTTTAAATAGATCGTCGGTTTGCGTACTCATAGTGTGGCAAAGATATATTTTAGAGGCTAATATTAAAGGTGTTAATGTTGAATTAATATCGAATAACCAATATCGATTTACGAATGATGAAGTGAGTAAATTCGAAATTTTGCATTCGAAATTCGGTGTTGGTTATTAAATCTGCTGTCTATGCAATACCTTTACGCCATGAGCATACAGGTAGCCAATTTAAGCAAAGTTTATGGCCGGCAAACGGCTGTTAACGCCATTAGTTTTGAAGCTAAAACCGGTGTGTTGGGCTTTTTGGGACCTAATGGCGCCGGCAAAAGTACCACCATGAAAATGCTTACCGGTTATGTGCCACCAACTTCGGGTACTGCTACTGTTAACGGGTTTGACATTTCCAGGCAGTCGCTGGAAGTGAAACGCAGCATAGGCTACCTGCCCGAGAGTAACCCGCTTTATACGGATATGTATGTGAAAGAAGCGCTTAGCTTTATCGCTGGTATTCATCAGCTACATGAACCGCAAAAGCGTATAGCCGAGGTGATTGAGCAAACCGGCCTTGGGCCCGAGCAACATAAGAAAATAGGCCAGTTATCTAAAGGCTACAGGCAAAGGGTAGGGCTGGCACAGGCTATTATGCATGATCCGCAGGTGCTGATACTGGACGAGCCTACCTCCGGACTGGATCCTAACCAACTGGTTGGCATCAGGCAGTTGATCAATGATCTTGGGAAAACCAAAACCATTATCCTATCCACCCATATTATGCAGGAGGTTGAGGCCGTATGCGGCAGGGTGATCATCATTAATAAGGGTAACATTGTAGCGAATGACACGCTTGCCGGGCTGCATTCCGCTCACCATAATGCTTCGCTTGAGAGCATTTTTATTAAGCTTACCAATGCTTAGTGGTTGTTGGAGTTAAAATTAAAGTATCTGATAATCAATTAGTATTATAATTTAAATAATGTTAACTGTAACACTATAGGTTGTAAAGCCGTCTGATAGGAAAGCTGGAAAAATGCCGTATTCGTACGATGATATGATAAATGCCTAAAAACGGGTATTTCGTATTGTATGTTAACGCCTATTTTTACCGGTAAAACTTAAACATTATTAATTATGAAAAAAGTACTACTTATGTTAACCGTTATCTGCGGTTTATCAGTTGCTGCAAAAGCACAAACATCATCACAAACAGGAAAATTTAGCATTGGCGTTGAAGCAGGTTTGCCGGTAGGTAACGCTTCGGATGTATCAAACTTTGTTATCGGTGGCTCTTTAAAATACGATCATCCGGTAGCTGAGAATACATTTCTTACGCTTTCTGCTGGCTACAACAAATTTGTTTACAAATCTGAATTTAAAGATGAAGGTAGTTTTTACGCTATTCCGGTTAAAGTAGGTGTTAAATACTTCTTTGATCAAGGCTTTTACGGCGAAGCACAGTTAGGTGCAGCTTTTCAAACTGAAAAAGTTACAGGTTTGGGTAGCTTTCACAATACTGCATTTGCTTACGCTCCTGGGATAGGTTATGCATTCAGTCCTAATGTAGATCTTGGTGTGCGCTATGAAGGTTGGTCTAAAAATGGCACAACCAGCCAGGTTGCTTTACGTTTAGCATACAGCTTCTAATTAGCCGTAAATAAAATTTAATTAAAGCCCGGTGCAATATTGCACCGGGCTTTTTGTTTGAGGGGCAATTTGTAACTTTACCGTCCTAATTACATATCCGTGCTCAGCATCCTCAAAAAAGAAATAAGTACTTATTTAAATTCATTAGTGGCCTATATAACCATAGGCGTATTCCTGCTGGTGCTGGGCCTTTTCCTTTGGGTTTTCCCCGATACCAGTATACTGGCCTATGGTTACGCCGGTTTAGAGAGCTTGTTTAGCACGGCGCCTTACCTATTTATGTTCCTGGTGCCTGCCATTACCATGCGCTCACTGGCAGAGGAACGTAAGGAAGGTACTTTTGAGTTATTGCTTACCCGACCGCTTACTAGTTTGCAAATTGTGTTAGGTAAGTACCTTGCGGCGGTACTTATTGTGCTTTTAGCGCTGTTGCCTACCTTGGTATATTATTTTAGTGTTTACACACTGGGCACACCACAAGGTAATATTGATACCGGGGCAGTAATAGGCTCTTATATAGGGTTGTTTTTATTAGGAGCCGTTTTTACAGCTATCGGGTTATTTGCCTCGTCGGTAAGTAAAACGCAGGTAATAGCATTTACCATTGCGGTTTTCCTTTGTTTCTTTTTTTACAGCGGTTTCGATTCGTTGAGCACCATATTGTCATTGCAAAGCTTAGGGTTGCAAAACCTGGGGATCACTGAACATTACAACTCCATTAGTCGGGGTGTGTTGGATACCCGCGATCTGATGTATTTCCTTGTGCTCGTAGCTTTTTTTATCTGGCTCACCCTGTATGTGCTACACCGCCAGTTAAAACGCAAATTTGTTAATACGGCGTTCTTAAGTTCATTAGGGATATTATTTTCACTTACATCGCTCACCATTGTATCCGGGAAACTGTTTACCCGGTTTGATTTTACCAAAGAGAAACGGTTTACCGTAGCTCCCGTTAGCAGAGGGATTATGCAAAAGCTGCCCGGCGTGGTAAAGATTACTGTTTATTTACAGGGAGAAAATTTTCCGGGCGGGATGAAAAGGCTGCAAACATCTGTGCGGGATATGCTCACCGATCTGCAGGCTTACAGCAGCGATAAGCTTCAATTTGAATTTACAGATGTACTCAATGGCCTTAATCAGGAGCAGCAAAATCAAAAGCTGGACGAGCTGGCCCAAAAGGGGATAGAAGCACAAAACCTAAGCGTAAAAACCGACGATGGCGTTTCACAAAAAATCATCATTCCGTTCGCGCTGGTGAGTTACGGCAATAAAAGCATTCCGGTAAAGCTGCTGGAAACGCAAAGTAATGTTAACCTTACGCCCGACGAAGTTTTAAATAACTCTATCCAAAACCTGGAGTATGCTTTTTCATCAGCCATAAAAAAAGTCACTACCGGCGGCAGGCAGCGAATTGGTTTTACCGAAGGGCATAACGAACTTACCGACCGCCAGTTGAACGGTGCCATGCAAAGCCTGAGCGATGGTTACCTCGTAGGCAGGGTTAACCTGAGCACCATTCCGTTTGATAGTTTAGAGAAAATAAGCCTTCTGGTAATACCTAAGCCCGACAAGCCGTTTACCGAGACTGAAAAATTTAAGCTCGACCAGTTTATTATGCGGGGCGGCCGTGTGCTGTGGGCCATTGACCAGGTAAGCGCCGAACTGGATAGCCTGCGCAATAAAGGCGAAGATCAACTGGCCTTTAACAAACAGCTCAACCTGGACGACCAGCTATTTAATTACGGTATACGTATTAATTATGACCTCATAGCGGATATGAACTGTTCGCAAATACCGGTTACCACGGGTGATGCCGGCGGGCAGCCGCAGATACAAATGCTACCATGGCTGTTTAACCCGGTTTTTTTGCCTTTTGCCAAACATCCTATTGTTAAAAATCTGGATGGTATCAGCAGCCAGTTTGCCAGTACCATTGATATACTGGGCGCTAAAAATGTTAAAGCTACCGTGTTGCTTACCACATCTCCTTACAATAAAAAGCTGAGCGCGCCGCATATGTTGTCGCTGCGAGCTTTGGAGCAGGAGCCCGATCCAAAAGCTTTTCAGAGTCAGCCCAAAATAACGGGCGTTTTGCTCGAAGGCGAGTTTACGTCTGACTTCCGGAACAGGCCTGTACCTGACGGGATAACTGAAAAGATACAGCCCCTGGAACAAAGCAAGCCCACAAAGATGATCGTGCTGAGCGATGGCGATATCCTGCGCAACCAGGTAAGTGCCGATGGTTCGCCTTTTCCGTTGGGTTATGATCGTTATACACGGCAAAGCTACGGTAACCGTAACCTGCTGCTTAACATGGCCGATTACCTTACCGACGACTCAGGCCTTATTACTTTACGTTCAAAAGAGATACAGATGCGCCTGCTTAGCCGTGCCCGAATCCGGCAGGAAAAGCTATTCTGGCAACTGCTCAATAACATAGCCCCGATAGCAATGGTGTTAATATTCGCTATTTTTCAACATTATTTACGCAGGCGAAAGTATGCCCATTAAATTTTATACTTTTGGTAGCACATACGCCTCACCCTGCCCTCTCCAAAGGAGAGGATAAAAGAGGTTTAAAGTCCTCTCCATTGGAGAGGATTTAGGTGAGGCTTTTTTTATACTTTTGGTAGATAAACGTTAAAGACACATGAGATTTATAGTTTCCACTTCAACCTTACTAAAGCAATTGCAGTCTGTAAGTGGCGCGCTGAGCAACAGCACCGTTTTACCTATATTGGAGAACTTTCTGTTTGAGATAAAAGAAGGGAACTTAACCATTTCTGCTACCGACCTGCAAACCAGCATGACCACTTCGCTGGCTGTTGAAGCGAAAGAGAACGGCCGTATAGCCATCCCATCACGTATATTATTAGATACGCTGAAATCGTTACCCGAGCAGCCTGTAGCTTTCTCTGTTGATGACAGTACATTCGCTATTGAAATAAGCGCCGGCGACGGTAAATACAAATTAAGCGGCGAAAACGGTGAAGACTTCCCGAAGATACCGGTTGTAGAGAATGCTTCATCGGTAAACCTGCCTGCATCTGTTTTAGGCGAGGCCATTAACAAAACCATATTCGCGGTTAGTAACGATGAGCTGCGCCCTGCCATGACGGGGGTATTTTGCCAGCTAACCACATCATCATTAACCTTTGTGGCTACTGATGCGCATAAACTGGTACGTTACCGCCGTAAGGATGCCAGGGCTGAAAGCACCACATCTTTCATCTTGCCCAAAAAGGCTTTAACATTATTAAAATCAGCCCTGCCTGCCGATGATGTAAACGTATCGGTAGAATATAACAGCACCAGCGCATTCTTTAAATTCGGCAACATTAACCTGGTATGCCGTTTAATCGATGAGCGTTACCCTGATTATGAGGCGGTAATCCCGAAAGAGAATCCAAATAAACTGTCTATTGACCGTTTAGCTTTCTTGGGCTCGCTTAACCGTGTGGCCATTTACGCCAATAAAACTACCCACCAGGTAAGGTTAAAGATCAGCGGAAGCGAATTGAATATCTCATCTGAGGATATCGACTTTGCTAACGAAGCGCATGAACGCTTGAGCTGCCAGTATGAAGGTGATGACCTGGAGATCGGTTTCAACGCGCGTTTCCTGATCGAGATGTTGAAGAACCTGAGCTGCGAAGAAGTATCGCTTGAGATGTCGACCCCTAACCGTGCCGGTTTATTACTGCCACAAGGCGGCGACGAGAACGAAGATATATTAATGCTGGTAATGCCGGTAATGCTGAATAGCTATGCGTAATTTAGTTAATTAGAGATTGGTTGATTAGTGATTAGGGCTTATACTGAAAAGAAAGCTAATCTCCGATCACAAATCTCTAATCACTATCACAAAAAAGTCCGACCAGAGTCGGACTTTTTTGTATCATTAATAACATTTATAGCTATTATGGAGTTATATAGCATCTGCTTTAAATAAATGAGGACAGGAATATTTGTTATCGCGGCCCTGGTGCTGCTGATTGCCGTAGCAGCATGCAAAAAAGGCGATGATAGCGCCACTATACAGCAATTTACCACCGTAAACTTTATAAATGCCACAGGCGATACACTAAACGTGTATGTGAATGGCAGCAGGGTAAATACTACCAATTCGCTATATCCAATGGGTTCGTCGGGCTACATTAATGCCTTATTGGGTCAGCAAAATTACCAGGTGCGTAAGTACCGCAACGCTAACGTGCTTTTTAACCTGCCTGTGCCACTGGATACGGGCAAAACGTACTCGTTTTACCTGACAGGCAACACAGCCGACCAGGCTTTTACAGATGCCGATACGATAAAGAACACGCCTGATACTACTTTAGTTCGCTTTGTACATACTGCACCAAACGCGGGTGCAGTTGATGTGGTAATGAATGATACACTGCGTTTCAGCGGCAGCGCTTTTAAAAAAACAACATCCTTCCTGGCGGTGTCACCGGGTACTAAGCGCGTGCAGATATTTAAAGCAGGCACAAAAAACGCGTTAACTACAGATACCCTTACGTTTTTAGATAACCGTGCCTATACACTGTTTGTAAAAACTGGTTTGGGTGCAAACGGGCTTGCAACAGGTAATTTAGGATTAATTGTTAACAAGTAAACACATGGCTGCAAAAAACAAGAGCGGTATACTTTATGGTTTATTCCTGTTAGTTTCGGGTTTTATGTTGTTTGCCATACTGCAGTCATGCGGTAAGGATGGTGCTATTGGCGGTAGTGGTAACAACGCGCGCCTGCAAATTGTAAGCATCAGTAATGATGTGCTGCCGTTTAACCTGTATGCCCGTTACATCAGGCAAACACCTGTTTATACTTATCCTAATCCATCGGGATATTTTCTTATTAACGCTGCTGATACCCCATTGCAGATACGCACAGCCCAAACCAGTAACAATATTAATGTGGTTAACCTGCTTACCTTAAAGCAAACGCTAACCCGTGGTGTCCCCTATACTATGTTTGTGATGGGGCTGCGTGCCGATAGCTCGTTGCAGGCGGTGGTAACGGCTGATACATCGGCGGTACCTGCGAATGGCCGTGGCAAAATAAGGCTGGTGAATGGCATGGGAAATATCCCCGCGGGGATTGACCTGGTGCTGAATGGCACCACCGCATTTAAAAAGCAATTGTACACCACGGTAAGTAACTGGGTAGAGGTAACTGCAGGTACCTATAACATTAACGTTGTGGCTAATAACGCCCCCACAACGGTAATAAAATCCCTTCCTAATTTTACCATACTCGATGGTAAACTGTATACCATATTTACTTACGGTCGCTCAACCGGTTCGGATAGTACCGCGTATGGTGTTAACGCTTTACTAAACACTTTGCCGCCAAATACAACGTATTAAAGTTGGCTAACCGCTTTATGTTTATATTTTTGCAGAAAATTTAAGGCATTGGAAGTAATACACGGCATTATAGATTTTATCCTGCATATTGATAAACATCTCTCACAGATCATTAGTCAGTACCAGGGGTGGACCTACCTCATCCTCTTTGTGATCATCTTCGCGGAAACAGGTTTTGTGGTTACTCCATTCCTTCCCGGAGATTCTTTGCTCTTTGCTGCAGGCGCTTTAATAGCCGGTGGTGCAACCGGTATGGATGTTAATCTCCTTTGCCTCATTTTGATCATCGCCGCTGTATTGGGGAATACGGTAAACTACCTGTTAGGTAAGTACCTGGGTGCCCGTGTATTTAAAGAGGAAAACAAAATACTTAAACTAAGCTACTACCTTAAGACAAAAGCTTTTTTTGACAAGCATGGTGGCAAAGCCGTAATATTTAGTCGTTTTGTGCCTATTATTCGCACTATTGCGCCTTTTGTGGCAGGAGTAGGGCGTATGCCATTTGGCCGTTACACGGTTTACAATATTGCAGGTGGCGTTTCCTGGGTAATCATCTTCCTATATGGTGGCTACCTGTTTGGTAACGTAGAGATCATCAAAAAGAACTTCTCGCTGGTGGCGATCATCATCATACTGGTATCGTTGCTTCCGCCGATATTTGCTTACCTGAAAAGCCGCGTGAGTAAGAAACACAAAGTGAATGTGGATTAGTTAAGGTTTTGTTAAAACTTTACCTGACTTAAACAGCTCCTCCTCACGGTCAATTTTTTGCCTTTCCTCCTTGGTTAGCGGCCTGGTGATAAGTTTATTCAAGTCCGGTTGCCCTGCATCAACCCAGGCGGAGAACCAAAAGCTGCCAACACTGAGTATAGATGCTCTCATCTGCCGCTGAACCATTCCGCGCAACAATTTGTGATACGCCCGGCTGTAGGCAACCGAGTACACTTTTACCTTTCTGTTACCACGCTGCTCCATGGCATACTTCTGTAATGGCGGGAAGGTTTTGTTCAGCATTCGCTCTATGCGTAATACCGTATCAACTTTTTTGTATGAACTAATACAGATCTTAAAAGCCTCATTTAACGGATTGCTAATGTACCTGGCCTTACCAACATTGTAATGATAGCCATTGGCAAAAAGCTCTGGCAGGCGGCTTTCCCAAAGCCCATGGATGCCTTGTTGGTTAGTTAGCTGTCCATCGTAATTCTGAGTCAAATGCAAAGGAGTATGCGCATCTGAAATGTAATGTGCAAGGTTAGCCGAGGTAATGAGGATGCCCGTTGTATCATGCGCCTTAAAAGCCTTTACCAGCCAATAGTAATTACTGGTAATAGCCCACGGAACGGTGCCGTATTTATTCAATGTATCTGATGAATATTTTGCCGCCGCGTCTATCCAATGCTGTGGCATTACTTTAAAGGGCTGTTTGCCGTAATGGTCCGCGTCAAAGAAATGGTGTGGTATTTCTGATGAATCTACATAGCGCTTTTTATCGGCGCTTACGGCATGTTCTGTTATGAATTCGATATTGGCTTTATAAAAACCGGCCATGCCTTTAGGAAGCGTAAAAACCGCCAACCTGTTGATGCGGTAATGGGCAAAAAATCCCCATGAACAGCAGGTAGTGATAATGATGATGCAGGAGATAAAGGTTAAAAGCCGTTGCTTCATGGTTGGGTGAAGATAGGGGATTTAGTTTAATCGGAGAACTAAGTTAGTCGAGATAGTGTTTCTAATTGAGGTACGAAGTATCTAATCGTAATCGTTTGAAATAGAAAACTTCTGTAAATTCTTTAATTTGAGTTTAGACAATACCCGTTAGGGATAGCAGCGGATACCGGCTTTGCGGCTAAGGCCTGCAGGCGTATGAGCGGATAGCCCGGGCCGCAGGTAACGCCAATATTCCTAAATTCTTAATTCGATGTTAAAAACTATGCAAGAAAATCCATAAAAACTATTGCATATAAAAAAATGTGTGAGTATATTTGCAGCCTTAAAAATAGAATAACAAGCTACAATGGCAAATCATAAATCATCAATTAAAAGAATAAGGGCAAATGCTGCGAAGCGTCTGCGTAACAGGTATCAGGCTAAAACCACCAGAAACGCTGTTAAGAAATTAAGAAGTGCAACTACTAAAGCTGATGCTACTCCGCTTTTGGCTAAAGTAATTTCTATGCTTGACCGTTTGGCTAAAAAGAACGTTATTCACAAAAACAAAGCTTCAAACAATAAATCGAAGCTTACTAAATTTGTTAACGGTTTAAGCTAATAGCTTAATTAATAATATTTAAAAAGGGATAGTGCGTAAGCGCTATCCCTTTTTTGTTTACTTACCCCCCGACATCGCTCACGCTCGTCGACCCTCTCTTCGCTGTGCGAAAAGAGGGCAAGAGAACCAAAAAGAGGCAAGAGAAAAGAGTAAAAATGGAGCTCACCCTCTTTGCGCAGCAGAGAGGGTCGCGCACGAAGTGCCGCGGGGTGAGTCAACTTTTAAATATTTCTCTTACTTTAGTCTTCTAACCCTTACCCGCTTGCAAGACTATCAAAACAAAATAAGTATTAAGTCCTGGGCCGAAGAAGACCGCCCCCGTGAGAAGCTAAGCGGACAAGGCCGCCGTGCCCTTACCGATGCCGAACTCATCGCTATCCTGATAGGTAGTGGCAGCCGTACCGAAACGGCCGTAGAATTGAGTAAACGCATCCTGCTGCATTACAACAACGATCTGAATAAGTTGGGCAAGGCTTCTATTAGTGAACTGTGCAAATTCAAGGGCATAGGCGAGGCTAAAGCCATTTCTATCATCGCGGCGCTGGAGCTTGGTCGTCGGAGGGATAATACTGAAACGCCGGTGCCTGATGAAGTTAAATGCAGCCGTGACGGGTACAACATTATGCGCCGCCACCTGCGTGATCTTAACCACGAAGAGTTTTGGTTGATGCTTATCGGGCGTTCATCAAAAGTAATTGCCAAAGAGCTGGTGAGTAAGGGCGGCCTGAGCGGTACTGTTGCCGACCCAAAGATCATCTTTCACATGGCGCTGCAGCACCAGGCCAGTGCCATTATTATGGTGCATAACCATCCCTCAGGAAACTTAAAGCCAAGCCAGGAAGACCTGAAACTCACCAAAAAGATCGTAGACGCCGGCCGGCTGCTGGATATCAACGTACTTGATCATTTGATACTGACTGATAACGGCTATTTCAGTTTTGGGGATGAAGGATTGATTTAAGTCAAAATTCAAAGGTAAAAATTCAAAAGATGAAGAAGGTTTGCGATAAATTCAAACAACGCAATATACCATGCGTTCTATGTCTATAAATCAAAAACAAAAATCATGACAACTCAACCGGAAGAACAAGACGATATGCTGCAACAGGACGACCAGTTAAGCCAGACTGAGAACGAAGAGCAAATGAGCCAGCAGGATATCCATAGCAATGGCTTTGATGATACCAACGAAGATATCGGCGAGATAGACGAAACTGACCAGGCCAACCAGGCTTATGACGCGTCGGAACCATCGTATACACTGAATGTGGATGATGATGAATAGAAAAATCTAAAAACTTTTGTCATTTCGAACGAGCGAAAGCGAGGAGAAATATTCTACGATGTAATTATTACGCGCAGGAGATTTATCACTATCGTTCGAAATGACATCAAATGAACCTAAACCGCCTTTTTCCTTTCCCCCTCAAATCATATCTTTGCCGTTGCAATGAAAATTTCATACAACTGGCTCAAAGAGTTTATTGATACTGAAAAATCTCCTGAAGAGATCTCAAAAATATTAACGGGTACCGGTTTGGAGGTTGAAAGCCTCGAGAAGGTACAGGCTATCGCCGGCGGCTTAGAGGGCCTGGTGATAGGCTATGTTAAAGAAACCACCCAGCACCCCAATGCCGATAGGTTAAAGGTTACCAAAGTTGATGTTGGTACAGGTGAAGACCTGCAGATTGTTTGCGGTGCAAGCAATGTGGCAGCCGGCCAAAAAGTGGTTGTAGCTACTGTAGGTACTATGGTACACCCGACCACCGGCGAACCTTTTAAGATCAATAAATCCAAAATTCGTGGCGAAGTATCTGAGGGCATGATCTGTGCCGAAGATGAAATTGGCCTTGGCCATAGCCACGAGGGTATTATGGTGCTTGATGCTGATGTGCCCGTAGGTAAGCCGGCTAAAGAGCACTTCAACGTACAGGACGATTACATGTACGAGATAGGCCTAACGCCTAACCGTGCGGATGCGGCTTCGCACCTGGGTACCGCGCGTGATATTGCAGCCTTCCTTAAAATTGCTGTTAAAAAGCCGGATGTTTCTGCATTTAAGGTTGATAATAACGACCTTAACATAGAAGTATTTGTAGATAATGAGCAGGCAAGTCCGCGTTACTCGGGCGTTACCATTTCAGGTATTGAAGTAAAAGAATCACCGGATTGGCTAAAGCAACGCCTGGCTGTTATTGGCGTGCGTGCTATCAACAACGTTGTAGATGTGACTAACTATGTATTGCATGAGCTGGGCCAGCCCCTTCACGCCTTTGATGCTGCTAAGATTACCGGTGGTACGGTGATCGTAAGGAATGTTGAGGATGGCACCGTTTTTAAAACATTGGATGATGTGGACAGAAAGCTATCTGCCGATGACCTGATGATATGCAATGCCGATGAACCGATGTGTATTGCCGGTGTATTTGGTGGTGCAAAGTCGGGCGTTACGGAGAGTACAAAAGTCATCTTCCTGGAGAGTGCTTATTTTAATCCGGTATCGGTACGTAAAACAGCCAAGCGCCACGGTTTAAAAACAGACGCTTCTTTCCGTTTTGAGCGCGGTACTGACCCGGACATGACCGTGTTTGCATTGAAACGAGCTGCTTTGTTAATTCAGCAGGTTGCCGGCGGAGAGGTTTCATCAGAGATATTCGACCATTACCCGGCACCGGTTGCACCGTTTAATGTAGAGGTGACCTATAAAAATATCGACCGTTTAATTGGTAAAGCCATTGGTAACGATACCATCAAGAGTATTTTGACCTCACTTGATATCAAGATCGTTAACGAAACAGCCGAAGGCCTGTCGCTGCAAGTGCCGCCTTACCGTGTAGATGTTACCCGCGAGGTTGACGTGATAGAGGAGATATTGCGCCTGTATGGTTACAACAATATTGAGATACCTACGCAGATACGCGCGTCGTTAAACACATCGCAGCGCCCGGAGAAAGATACTGTGCAAAACGCTATCTCAGATATGCTGAGCGCCAACGGTTTCAACGAGATGCTGGCTAACTCACTTACCAAACTGGCATACTCTGATAAACCGGAAAGTGCCGTTAAGATAGTGAATCCGCTCAGCAGTGATCTGGATGCTATGCGCCAAACCTTGCTGTACTCGGGTCTGGAGGCTATTGCCTATAACCAGAACCGCAGAAGCTCCGATCTTAAATTTTATGAGTTCGGTAAGGTTTATGCTACCAAAGAAGATAAGTATGTAGAGAACCAGCGCTTCTCGGTGTTCATCACCGGTAACGATACTGCCGAGCAGTGGAACCATAAGCAAAAGCAGGTTTCGTTCTACAACCTAAAAGCCGTAGTTGATGGTATTTTGCAGCGCCTTAAAATAACCGATTACGTGGTTGAAGATGCCACCTGCAGTAAACTGGCTTACGGCCTGCAATACATGCTCAACGGCAAGCAACTGGTTAAGTTTGGTGCTGTTGCCAAAACTGCTTTAAAGAAAGTTGATCTGGATAAAGAGGTTTTCTATGCCGATTTTAACTTTGACCTGATATTGAACGCAGTACGTAAAAACGTGATCGTTTACCAGGAAGTATCTAAATTTCCGGCCGTGCGCCGCGATTTGAGTATGCTGGTTGATACTGCTGTAACATTTGGTCAGCTTAAACAAATTGCACAGCGTGCCGATAAAAAACTGCTGAAAGAGATAGGCGTATTTGACGTTTACCAGGGCGATAAGCTGCCTGCCGGAAAAAAATCATATGCGCTTAGCTTTATTTTGCAGGACACCGAAAAAACTTTGACCGATAAGGCTATAGACGCCATCATGCAGAAAATTATTTATAATTTAGGCAAAGAAGCAGGAGCGGAGATTAGGAAATAATTATTGAATTACTGATCGATGAAATTATTGATTGGGTGTCTTCCCTTATCATATTTCTAACGATTACTTTAAATCAATAATTCAGTAACTCCATAATTCAACAATTAATAATGTCAGTTGCCGACCAACTAAATAACGTAGTAGAAAAAACCGAAAGGCTGATAGAGCTTTGTACGGCTTTGCAGGAGGAGAATGACCTGTTAAAGCTGGAGAGTGAGGCGTTAAATGTAGCCCTTAAGGCCAGTACTAATAAGACCAAAGAACTGGAAGAGAAGCTTCGTGTATTGAAGTTGGCAAAGTCGTTTTCAGAAACAAATGAAAAAAGTGTTGACATTAAGCAAAAAATTAACGACTTTGTGCAGGAAATAGATAAGTGTATTGTGTTGCTTAAGAAGTAATACAGAAAGTGAAAAGCTCAAATGGGAGAAATCTCAATAAAAATAAATATTGCTGACAGAGTTTACCCGCTAAAGGTGAACATGGAAGAGGAAGAAATTATAAGAAGGGCAGCAAAGCTGATTAACGACCGTATAAAGGAATATCAGGAAAATTATGCGGTAAGAGATAAACAAGACCTGCTATCAATGTGTGTGCTGCACTACGCAACATCATCATTAAAAGCAGATAAAAAGGTAAGCACGGAAGATACCGAGGTTACCGAAAAGGTTTATCAGTTAGATCATTTGCTAAACGACTTTTTTTCTAAACAATAACGTTCTTTAAATAAGCTCAAAGCACAAAGCGGAAAGCCGAAAGCGAAAACCTTTTAGCTTTTACCTTTTACCTTTCAGCTCAAAAATGAGCCATTAAGATTTAACCGCAGTTAAATTTTAAGTTTTCACTATTAAAAACTTAACGCTTCAATATCTCCGGATCAAAAAGGAGGCATGCGTTGATCGTGTATTTTAACGGTAACCCGTGGTCCGATACATCCGACAAGAAGTTTTAACAATACATGAACACTTAGAAGTTTAGTTGCGGTTTTTTTATTTTATAACCTAAAAAAGAGAATGAACAGTGTATTATATGTAATTATAGGGGTGCTTTGCGGCGTTCCTACGGGAATCGTCATAGGGCGTTTCCTGCTGCGTAAATTATTCAAAGACCAGGAAATAGCAGCCCAAAACAAAGTAAAGAAGATATTAAAAGATGCTGAGAACAACGCGGAGATCCTTAAAAAGAACCGTTTGTTAGAGGCAAAAGAGAAATTTTTACAGCTGAAGGCCGAGCACGAGCAGGAAGTAAATGCTAAGAACAATACGCTAAATCAGCGCGAGAACGGCATCAAACAAAAAGAGCAATCTTTTAATCAGAAACTGGAGAACCTTAACCGCAAGGAAAGCGAGCTCGATAATATTCGTAAGAAGCTGGAGCAACAAACCGAGGTAGTTGCTAAAAAACAGGAAGAGGTTGAACACCTTAAAAATCAGCACGTAGCTCAGTTAGAAAACATAGCAGGCTTAAGTGCGGAAGATGCCAAAAACCAGCTGGTTGATAACCTGCGCGAAGAAGCCCGCAGTAAAGCTATGGCGCAGATAAAGGACATTGTGGATGAGGCTAAGCTTACCGCTAATAAGGAGGCTAAAAAGATCGTTATCCAAACCATACAGCGTACCGCTACAGAGGCCGCTATCGAGAATACGGTATCTATCTTCAACATCGAGAACGATGAGATAAAGGGCCGTATCATTGGTCGTGAGGGGCGTAACATTCGCGCGTTGGAGGCTGCTACCGGTATCGAGATCATTGTTGATGATACGCCGGAGGCGATCATCCTTTCAGGCTTTGACCCGGTTCGCCGCGAGATAGCCCGTTTGGCTATGCACCGCCTGGTTACCGACGGCCGTATACATCCTGCCCGTATTGAGGAAGTGGTTGCCAAAACTAAAAAGCAGATAGAAGAAGAAATTGTAGAGATAGGCGAGCGTACCGTTATCGATTTAGGTATCAACGGCCTTCACCCGGAGCTGATCCGCATGGTTGGCCGTATGCGTTACCGCTCATCATACGGGCAAAACCTGCTGCAGCACTCGCGCGAGGTGGCTAACTTCTGCGCTACCATGGCGGCCGAATTGGGCCTAAACGTAAAACTGGCAAAACGCGCAGGGTTACTGCACGATATTGGTAAAGTGCCTGATGATAACCCTGAACTGCCACACGCAATTTTGGGTATGCAATTGGCCGAAAAATACAAAGAGCATCCGGAAGTTTGCAACGCCATAGGCGCCCACCACGATGAAATAGAGATGACCTCGATGTTATCACCCATCATTCAGGTTTGTGACGCTATTTCGGGCGCAAGGCCGGGCGCGCGCCGCGAGGTGGTAGAAAGTTACATCAAGCGCCTGAAAGAGCTTGAGGACTTAGCTTTATCATATCCTGGCGTCGAAAAAACATTTGCCATACAGGCAGGCCGTGAGTTACGTGTAGTGGTAGAGAGCGAAAAGATATCAGACGCGCAATCAGAAGTTTTAGCGGCGGATATCTCTAACCGTATCCAAACCGAAATGACCTATCCTGGCCAGATAAAGGTGACCGTTATCCGCGAAACACGCTCAGTAGCGTTCGCGAAATAATTTATAGCTTTGCACAAGCCCTCTCTGTAAACGGGGAGGGCTTTTTTGTTTTTAGAGATGGGTAAACAACACCACAAATATTCAAGTCCCGCCAAACCAAAGCATGAAGACCTGCGCCCGGTTGAAGTTTTTTTCGCACGTTTAGATGCCAGTCATCAAAACCCTACCAACCGTGTGTTGCATTACATTTGCGTACCACTAATGGTGCTGGGGATATTAGGTATGGCCTGGGCTGTTCCCTTCCCGGAGATTGGCTTTTTAAAGGCCTACAAAGGCTACTTTAACTGGGCCTCTTTTGTAATTGCCATTGCTATTTACTATTACCTCAAATTATCGCCATTGTTGTCGTATTTTATGCTGTTCCTGATGTTTGGCTTTAGCTACCTCATTATGCAGTTTGAAACATGGGAAAAAGCGGGCGGCCCGCAGCTAAGCGCTGTAAGTGTAGGCATATTGCTACTTGCGTTACTTGGCCAGTATATAGGTGGTAAGATAGAAGGCAAAGAGCAATCTTTTAACGACGATACCAAACTGGCACATGTTACGCCACTTTGGGTAATGTTCAGGCTCACACGTAAGCTCAAATTGCGCTACTAAAGCGCATAAAAAATGCCTCCCGGTAGGGAAGCATCTTTAAAGGTGTGTATTTTGGGTATGCTTACAGGTTCTTCCCCAGTTTTTCCAACATATCCTGCGGTACCTTTTGCAGATCGAGTACCAGGAAACCGTCCAGGCAATCGGCAAATTTAGGGTCAATGTTAAAGCTGATGATCTTGGCGTTGAGGCCTATATACTGCCTCAGCAATACCGGTATCTTCATGCTGTGCGTTTCAACTTCAGATATCAGCGCGTCGAGCCCTTTGAACGAGTCGCCGGCTGCCAGCAGTGCGTCGGTATCAATATTTTCAAAGTTTACCTTAAACTTTTTACGGGGTTTAACCAACTGGGCCATGTCATGGTCAAAGTGGTTACGGTTAATGTAATCAACTATTAGCGACTTACTGAACTTGGAAAAATTATTGCTGATGCTCACCGGGCCTATCAGGTAGCGGTAGCGCGGGTTATCCAGCACATATTTTAATATACCTTTCCAAAGCAGGAAAAGCGGCAACGGCTTCTGTTGATATTCCTTGCGTATCCATGAGCGGCCAAGTTCCAGGCTTTTCTTTAATACGGGTGTAAATTGCTCCTTAAGCTTAAACAGTTCGTTGATATAAAAGCCCTTTTTACCAACGCTGTAAAATATCTCGTCGCCCAGGCCTATGCGGTAAGCGCCAACAATGGCTTTACCTTCGGTATCCCAAATAAACAGGTGGTGGTAATAAATATCGTACTCGTCAAGGTCGGTGGCTTTATTGGTGCCTTCGCCAACCTCACGAAAAGTAATTTCGCGCAAACGCCCAATCTCACGGATGATGCAGGGTATTTCAGACGTAGGTACAATAAAAACTTCATAGTTCTTCTCTACCCAAACGCGGTAATTCTCGCGCAGCGGTTCTACTTCTTTTTCCAGTTTATCAGCGGGAGTTTCCGGTACAATAGCCTCAGGCAGTTTTTTTATCTTAAACAGGTTACGCGGACTAAATATCTTTTTCTCTTCATCCAGCCCGGCACCAAGGGCATAGGTTTTGGCACGCAGGTAGTTAAGTATTTTGCCGCTATTATTATTATCGGGGATATCATTAAACTTAATGGGTTTTCCAATGCGCAGCTTAATGGTATGGCCATGTTTATTAAACAATTCCGAAGGTAGCTTAGCAGTGCGCAGGGCAGGGTGTATCATGCTCAGCAGGTTAAACAGCAGCCCGTTGTTACCGTGGAAATAAATGGGTACTACAGGCACTTTAGCTTTAGCGATGATCTTGCCTACAACAGGGTGCCACAAACGATCGGTCACCTCACGTTTTTCAACCTTAAAGGTAGATACCTCACCCGCCGGGAATATACCTATGGGGGTACCGTTAGCCAATAGCTCCAGCGTTGTTTTTAACCCGCTGATGCTCGACGAATGTTCTACATTCTCAAACGGATTTACGGCAATAAAATAATCGGCCAGGTTAGGGATCTTTTTCAGGATAAAGTTGGCCATCAATTTAGCATCTGGGCGGGCCATGGTGAGTATCTTTAACAATACCATTCCCTCTATGCCACCATACGGATGGTTGGCTATGGCTATAAAAGCGCCATCTTTGGGGATGTGCTTCAGCTCATCTTCATCAAAGTCAACCGTAATACCACAGCCCTCTAATATGGCGTCAACAAAGTCAGGGCCTACTTTGGGTTGTGCCTGGGCAAACAATTCGTTTACCTGGTTAATCTTCATTAATTCCATTAAAAGAGCGGCCAGGCCGGGCATTTTAAGCTTATCCAATTTAGTAGCCCTGGCAAACTCTTCGGTGGTAATTATCTTCATGGGTATAAAACGCTGCTAACTCTATAAAAAATTACTAATTTAACCTCTTGCTAAACCATATGCCAATCCAAAATGAAGCCAAAGCTAAAAGAACAGTTTTCCATTACTAAAGCAGAATGGAACGGCTTGGTGGTTATGCTGCTGCTGATGGCGCTGGTAATTGCGGCGCCATATATTTACAGAGGCTTTCGCAAAGATAATACAATAAATGCAAAGGAGTTTGCCGCGGCGGTTGCCCTGTTAGAAAAGCAAAACGCGGGCAGGCAAAATACACGTACAGGACTGGCCGTTCATTTTGATCCCAATAGTGCTTCCTATGCCGATTGGCAACGGCATGGGCTTACTGATGCGCAGGCCCGCACTATAGAAAACTACCTGGCCAAAGGCGGGCGTTTTCGTAAACCTACAGACCTGAAAAAGATATATGGCATAACCGATTCACTTTATACCCGATTAGCTCCGCAGATGAGGATACGGCAGTCGGTAAGCCACACGGCACAGGTGATAGAATTGAACAGCGCGGATTCGGCCCGGTTGGTAACTGTTGAAGGTATAGGACCCTCTTTTGCCAAACGTATCATTTATTATCGTGAACGCTTGGGCGGTTTTGTTAATAAAGAACAACTGAAAGAGGTTTTTGGTATAGACGAGGTAAAGTATGGCGAGATCAAAGGACAAGTAAGGGTAAACCCAAGCCGCATCCATAAAATAAACATCAACACCATTACCTTCGATAAATTGCGCTTATTGCCGTACCTTAACTATAAACAGGTAAACGCTATCATAGAATATCGCACCCAGCACGGCAACTACACGGGTATAAATGATTTGGCAACAATTGCCATTATGGATGAACAAATTTTGCGTAAAATTGAACCTTATTTAATTTATAAATGATAGAACAGCAAATAAAGGAAGCCATACGCGACATTCACGATTTCCCAAAGCCGGGTATAGTTTTTAAGGATGTTACCCCCATACTTAAAGATCCTGAGCTTTGTACCCAAATTAACAACGCTTTTGTAGCCAGGTTAAAGGATACACATATTGATGCCGTTGCGGGAGTGGAAAGCCGGGGGTTCTTATTCGGCCTTTCATTGGCGGTACAGTTAGGGGTTCCTTTTATACCGGTGCGTAAAGCGGGTAAATTACCTTATTCGGTAAATCAAAAAAAATACGACCTGGAATATGGTAACGCTACCATAGAGATACACACCGACGCTTTTAAACCCGGCGATCGCATACTTATACATGATGACCTGCTGGCCACCGGCGGCACTGTTAACGCTACCAGCGAACTGATAAAGGAAATGGGCGGCCAGGTAGCCGGCTTTAGTTTTGTAGTGGGCCTGGGCTTCCTTAACGGGCATGAAAAAATAGCCCCTATTAGTGATAATATCATTGTTCTGGCCGATTATTAAAGTTTTTAGCTTAAATTATCGCTTATATTTTTATAGCTGCAACAGTTGCAAAACCCGCTTATTGATAAGATAAGCGGGTCTTATGTTTATAAAAAAAGTATACAAAGTTTAAATTGATAGCTTAAACGCATCATCTGTTTTAATTTCATCCGCACAAAACCAATTACCCGGAAACCAAAACCCGGCCTACGATCCAATTTTTACAGATGAAACTCAACAGAATTTTAGCTATCGCGCTACTTTTTATTACACCCCTGCAAAAGATATATGCCCAAAGCGGGGTAAAGCAAACCGGTAACGTCACCGCTGTAACCCTTAGCGGGCAGCAGGTAGATATTACTACAGATAATGCCTTTATAAAACTAACGGTATACAGCCCCACTATCGTACGGGTGCGCATGGATAAGCAAAAGCTCGGCGACGATTTTTCTTACGCGGTTATCGGCACACCTGCCAAAACGCGGGTCAGTGTCGACCAAACGGCTGATGAGATCAACATCAATACTGATTCTTTAAAGGTAAATATTAAGAAACAACCCTTTCTGGTAACATTTCTTACCCCAGGCGGCGAAGTGATCAACCAGGACGAACCGGGTTTAACCACATCATGGGTAAACGAATCGGTTACCACCTATAAACATATGCAGGAAAACGAGCATTTTATAGGTTTGGGCGAAAAGACCGGCCCGCTCGACAGAAAAGGAAATGCTTACACTCATTGGAATAGTGATACCTATGCTTATACCACCAACCAGGACCCTATTTATTCAACCATACCGTTTTATATAGGCGTGCACCATCAGGTGAATTATGGGATATTTTTCGATAACACCTGGCAAAGCGATTTTAATTTTGGTGCCAGTAATAACCGGTTCTCGTCTTTTGGCGCTAAAGGCGGGGAGATGAACTACTATTTTATTTACCATACGCACATTGCCGACATCATCAGGTCATACACTTCATTAACGGGCCTGATGAAAATGCCGCCTTTGTGGAGTTTGGGCTACCAGCAAAACCGTTACAGCTATTACCCCGAAACAGAAGTAATGCGTATAGCCGAGACTTTGAGAGAGAAGAAGATACCAGCCGATGGTATTACGCTTGATATTCATTACATGGATAAATACAAAGTATTTACGTGGGATGAAAGCCGTTTCCCAAACCCTACATCCATGACCAAAAAACTGGGTGATATGGGTTTTAAGGTAACGCTTATTGTTGACCCCGGTGTAAAGGTAGAAAAAGGCTATGGCACCTATGAACGGGGTGTAAAGGACGATATTTTTGCCAAATACCCAGATGGAAGTTACTATACCGGGCAGGTTTGGCCGGGCTGGTGCCATTTCCCGGATTTTACCAACCCTAAGGGACGGGCGTTTTGGGCCAATGAATTAAAAAAATATGCATCGGAAGGGATAAGCGGTATCTGGAACGATATGAACGAATTTAGTACCTGGGGCCAAAAAGCGCCTGATAATATCCTGTTTAATTATGAAGGTAAAGGCGCGGCGCATCCGCAGGTACATAACGTATATGGTTTAGAAATGATCCGCTCGAGCTATGAGGGTTACAAGGCAGCAAGAGAGAACAAGCGGCCATTCATCCTCACACGGTCAGGGTATGCGGGCTTGCAGCGTTACGCGGCTATCTGGACGGGTGATAACCGCGCCGAAAACGACCACATGCTGCTGGGTGTACGCCTGCTAAACAGCCTTGGCCTAAGCGGCGTACCGTTCTCTGGTATGGACGTGGGCGGCTTTACGGGTGGGGCGTCGCCGGCTTTGTATGCACGCTGGATGCAAATAGGCGCGTTTAACCCTTACATGCGTAACCACTCGGGCATTAATTCTAAGGCATCTGAGCCCTGGGCCTACGGCGAAGAGGTGCTCGAGATCACCCGTAATTACATTAACCTCCGTTATCGTTTGCTCCCTTACCTGTACTCAAGCTTTTATGAAGCTACTCAAAACGGGAGCCCCATCATGCGTTCGCTCACCATCGATTATACACACGACGAAAATGTTTACAACAGCCTATACGAAAACCAGTACATGTTTGGTAAAGCTTTTCTGGTATTCCCGTTTGATGGTGTTACCAATTACGGTAAACTTTACTTCCCGCAAGGCAAATGGTACAATCTTTACAATGGTCGGGTACAGCAAGGCAATCAAAAGACCGCTATTGACCTCGGCATCTCAAAACTGCCGGCATATGTAAAGGAAAGCAGCATTATCCCTATGCAGTCGCTCGTGCAAAATACCACTCAAACACCAGCGGATACACTTTACCTTCATGTTTACAAAGGCAGCATCAACAATAAATTTGTTTATTATGAAGATGATGGTGCATCATTCAATTACGAGAAAGGGGAGTACTACAAACGCGACATATCCTACAATCCAACCAAAAAGTCGATCAGCTTTAGCAGAGTAGAGGGTTCTGCGAAATCTAAATTCAATAACATAAAGCTGATATTGCATGGCTTTAAAGAGGACAGTGTGCCTGTTAAAATTAATGGCAGAGCCAGCCGCGCCAACAAAGATTTCCAGTCGTTGATGGTGCCAATTTCACGTTTTGACCCTACGGGCTTTTCCAACCCTGTAGAGGGAGAAAATGTGCAGAGCATTGTATTCCGCAATAGTAGTGAAGAACTAACCGTAACCTACCAGGATTAGCAATTTTTAATACCCCTGCATAATTGGCCCGTAACTTATTTTAAGTTACGGGTTTTTTTATTGCGGTTTTCATAAAAACCGTGCACCTGTAATTTAATTCAAAGGATAATTACTATTATTACGCTTAGTAAAAGCGGCTCTACAGACGTTTTTATGCCAGTTATTCATCCTCTCTTGCCAGTTATATGAAATTGTTGTTACGGGTACTGTTGGTATTACTGTTAATTAGCCCTGTCGCTGCTTTTAGCAAGCAGACAGACAGCCTATTGACAGCTTTAAAAACAGCACTGAGTAAAAAGGACGTTTATGACGGTGCCAAGCAAAGCCGTATACAGAAATTAAGGCAGCAGTATCAAAATACGCCTCCCGGCGATCATACCCGGCAGTATGACCTATGCCTGGAGTTATATGAGGAGTATAAATCGTACCAGTACGATTCTGCTTATGTGTATGTGAACAAGCTGAAAGATATCAGCACGGCCATCAATGATATGTCTCGTGCGTATTACAGCCAGATCAAGCTGGGCTTTATTCTGCTGTCGTCGGGCATGTTTAAGGAAACGTTTGATGTAATGCGGGTGATTAACCCCAGGGTACTTAATGATAGCATGCGTAAGGAGTACTATTTTATTATGTATCGCTGCAACAGCGACCTGGCTAAATATAACAGCGATAAATACTTTACACCGCATTATATAAGTGGAGCCAACGCCTATATTGATTCGGCCATTCAATTAACGGCTCCAGGTTCTATAGAGCGTATTTACTATACCGGCTTAAAACATGTAGGCGAAAATGATAATGTGGCAGGAGCCGCAGAGTTAGGTAAGTTGATTGGCCCCAAAACAGATATATCCATGCACTTGCGGGCCATGGTAGCCTGTTCGCTTGGGCAGATGTTCATTAACAACGGGGAAAAGGACAAAGGGATGGATATGCTCATCCGATCGGCCATTGCCGATGTTAAATCTTCTACCAAAGAAACCGTGGCGCTCTTTAGCCTTGCCGAACAATTGTATAAGACCGGTGAAGTGAAAGATGCCTACGAATTTATACAGCTGGCCAAAGCCGATGCCGATTTTTACGGAGCCCGGCAGCGTAAGATACAGATAGGCGCTATTTTGCCCGTAATTGCCGCGGAGGAGCTGAATAATACCGAACAGCAAAAACGTAAAATTCTCGGTTACCTTGCGGCTATCACTGCACTGGCCTCGCTGGTGATCATTTTCCTGGTGATGATATACAAACAATTAGCCAAACTGAAACATAAAGAGAAAGTGATAGAGGAGAAGAACACACTGCTGAAGGATATTAACTATAAGCTGAGTGAAGACGCGCATATCAAGGAGGAATATATAGGCCAGTTCTTTAAAGTGATTTCAGGCTATATCCTTAAGCTCGAAAAACTAAAGATGTCGGTTGATACCAAGCTTTCCATCAAAAAGTATGATGATATCAGGGGTATCATGAATGACATTAACATTAAAAAGGAACGCGAAGTACTTTACCATAGTTTTGATCATATTTTCCTTAAGATATTTCCCAACTTCATTACCGTGTTTAATTCGCAGTTTGAAGAGAAAGATCAGATATGGCCGCATGAGCACGAAGTATTAAATACCGACTTACGCATCTTCGCCCTCATAAGAATGGGGATAAACGATAATGAAACGATTGCCAAGATACTCGAGTACTCTGTTAATACCATTTATGTGTACAAAATGCGGATAAAGGCCAAGGCAAAAAATCCTGAGCAATTTGAGCAATGCATTATGCAAATTAAAGCGGTTGAACCGGTTGATTAGCAAAATCGTTATAAGCATGCTTTAAAAACTATTTAACGTGTTTTACAGCATCAAATGCAGCTCTTTAGCTTAAAATATCGTTATATTTTTAAAGTGTTTTTAATATATAATTGTTTGATATTCAGAATTATATATTTTATAAATCTTATATTTTTTAATTGCCGGGTCAAAATAGTAGGTAATAACGATAAGTACACACATATTTGTATGAGGAAACAAAACTTTTACAAGTTTAGGCTTGTTAAATAATTGATTTCCGAAGCGCGAAAGCGATTATAAACCAATATAACCAAAAGATAATTTTTTAGCGGCTGCAGGCCATGTTGCTTATTCACGTTGCGGGAACGTTAGTTCGTGCTGTTTGGTGATATGCTTGCTCATGCTACAAGAACTTTATATAACCAATTATTAATTAAACCACAAACTATGCAATTTAAACACTTACTCGCTTTTTGTTTTTTTGCTTTAACCTGCCTGTTTGTTCAGCCTGCACTGGCCCAGAACAAAGTAATTACAGGTAAGGTTATCGATAAAAAAGACAACTCGCCATTAATTGGCGTATCAGTAGGCGCTCCCGGCGGTGCAGGTACATTAACCTCTGTTGATGGTACCTTCAGGCTTTCCGTACCGGCATCTGTAACCAGCCTTAATTTCACCTACATTGGTTACAAACCGCAAACCGTGGCATTAAACGGGCAAACTTCATTGTCTGTTAGCCTAGAATCGGCCAGTACCAACCTTAACGAGGTGGTGGTTATTGGTTACGGTACCCAACGCGTTAAAGACGCTACTGGTTCTGTAGCTTCATTAAGCCCCAAAGACTTCAACAAAGGTGTTATTGCTACTCCCGAGCAGTTATTGCAGGGCCGCGTAGCAGGTGTATCGGTAACGCCGGCAAGTGGTGAGCCGGGTGCAGGTGCAACCATTAACATCCGTGGTGCAAGTTCTATCCGTTCAGGCAGCAGTCCGCTTTACGTAGTTGACGGTGTGCCTTTGGATAACGGTGGTACCGCAGGTGGTTATGACAGTGGCGCGGGTAGCGCTTCGGCACGTAACCCATTAGCCTTCATTAACCCAGCCGATATCGAAAACATTTCAGTGTTAAAAGACGCGTCATCTGCGGCTATTTACGGTTCACGTGGTGCCAATGGTGTAATCCTGATCACTACACGTAAAGGTCGTAAAGGCGCGGGTATACAATTTGGTGCCAGCACCAGTATATCTAATGCTGCTAAAACGTATGATCTTTTGGGTCGCGACCAGTTCCTGAAAAGCGTAGCCGCTGTAGGTGCTGATGCAACAGCTGTTGATTACGGCGGTAACACCGATTGGCAAAAGCAAATATTGCGTACAGCTGTTTCACAAAACTATAACTTAGCTTTTGGCGGTGCCAGCAATACCGGTAACTACCGCGCATCAGTTGGTTATGACGACCAGCAAGGTATCGTAAAAAATACTAACCTTAAGCGTTTTACAGGCCGTATCAACGCGTCGCAGTCTTTCTTTAAGGATGTAGTTAAGTTTGACCTTACCTCATTGTATTCAAACGTAAAAAACCAGTATGCGCCAATTACCAATAACGCGGGTTTCAATGGTTCGTTGATCGGTTCAGCTATCCAGCTTAACCCAACCGCGCCGGTATATGATGCAAACGGCCGTTATTTTAACATTAACGGTTATGATGCTAACGGTTTCCCTGTGGGTAACAGCTTCCGTAACCCGGTTTCAATGCTTAACCAGATTGATGACCGCGATAACATTAACCGTTACCTGAATAACTTAACCGCAACTATTAAATTCTTTGATGGTTTTTATTACAAAGGCAACGTAGGTGTTGATATATCTCGCAGCTTGAGGAAAACCTTCTTTGATCCTTACATTGTAGGTTTTACCGATCAAACTAACATTCGTGATTTCAACGTGCCTTCGGCAACAGGTAATGGCCGTGGTATATTACAGTACAACGAGTTAACTAGCGTTACTACTGAGCATACTTTAAATTACGATAAAAAATTCAGCAATAACAGCCAGTTAACAGCATTGGTAGGTTACTCTTACCAAACCTACAAAAATTTCTATCGCAGCCAGTTTGGCTGGGGCAGCGGTGGTAAGTACCTGAAAAATTACGACCAGTTCCAGAATCACCTGGCTTATCCGGTGGGGGATAGTAGCAAATACCAGTTGCAGTCATACTTTGCACGTTTAAACTATTCTTATAAAGATCGTTACATTGTTACCGCTACGGTAAGACGCGATGGTTCATCTCGTTTCGGTGAAAACCACCAGTATGCCAACTTCCCTGCACTTGCCGGTAAATGGCGTATCTCTAACGAGAGCTTTATGCCTAAGGGTGGTTTCTTTGATGATTTAGCACTGAGAGTTAACTGGGGTAAAACCGGTAACCAGGATTACCCATCATACGCTTCTCTGGCTTTAAAACAGCTTAACTACTATGGTACCTCAACCACACCACTTAACGCGGCCAACCCTGATCTTAAATGGGAAACACAAACCGCATATGGTGCAGGTTTAGACTTCACCTTCCTTAAAGGGCGTGTAACCGGTAGTGTTGATTATTTCAATAAATCGCAAAAAGACCTGCTGTTCCTGCAAGATCTTGCACAGCCTGCAGCGGTTAACCGCTATTGGGTAAACTTACCGGGTAACGTACGTAACACCGGTGTGGAGTTAGGCTTAAACGTATCGGCTATCCAGGGTAAAGATTTTAGCTGGGATATCTCTTACAACATGACATTGATCAAGAACCGTGTAGAAAACTTCGGTAACCGTAACGTAATTACCGGTAACATTGATGGTCAGGGTCTGTCTGGCGCTTACTCACAGTTTATTGGTAACGGCTATCCGTTGTATACCTTTAACGTACCTGTGTACAGTGGCCTTGATGCAAATGGTTTCGGTATCTATCCAAACGGTATTGATGCTGCTACACCACAGGGCAGCCCGCTTCCAAAATTCATTGCAGGTTTAACCAACAACTTCAGCTATAAAAACTGGACCCTGAGCTTCTTCCTGAACGCGCAAACCGGTTTCTATATCTACAACAACACAGCTAACGCTTTCTTCTACAAAGGCAACCTGGTTAGTGGTCGTAACGTAACAAAAGCAGTTGCAGCCACTAATGAAAACCCGCTTAACTCAGGTGAGGTGTCAACACGTTTCCTTGAAAAAGGCGATTTCCTGCGCTTACAAAACGCGAGCTTAGGTTACACTTTCCCTATCAAAGGCGGTGCAATCAAATCGTTACGTGTAAACTTTACAGGCCAAAACATATTCCTGATAACAAAATACAGTGGTCTTGATCCTGAAATTAACACAAACAAAGAAAGAAACGGTGTGCCTTCACGCGGTATCGATTACACCGCTTACCCAAGTGCCCGTACTTTCACTTTAGGTTTAAATGCAGGTTTCTAATAAAATATTTAGTATGAAAAGATTAACAGTGAAATTAGCAATTTGCAGCCTGGCACTTATAGCTACTGCAGGTTGTAAGAAGCTAAATGAGACGGTTTACGGCTCAAAATCAGTAGATGATGGTGGCGCGTCGTCTTCATCAGACCTTAACGGTGTTTATTCTCAGCTTTTCGGGCAAACCGACCAGGCTAACACCTATGCCTTGCAGGAACATTCAACAGACGAAATGATGGGCCCGACCCGCGGTACTGACTGGGGCGACTTTGGTACTTGGCGCAAGCTGCATACCCATACCTGGACACCATCACACAACCAGGTTAATGATACCTGGGACCAGTTGAATATCGGTGTTTATCGTGCAACACAGGTTATTGACCGTGCAACAGATAACAGCATTAAAGCACAGGCCCGTTTTTTACGAGCTTACTTTATGTTCCAGATCGTTGACCTTTACGGCCAGGCTCCTTTCCGCGACCCGGCTGCTCCAAACTCGTCAATACCAAAAGTATATGCACGCCCTGAGGCAACCAATTTCATTATTGCAGACCTGAGATTTGCTGACGCTAACTTAACCAACAGTGTAGCAAACATAGGCGTTGCCAGCAAAGCCGCAGCCGATGCCTTATTAGCCAAAGTTTATTTGAACAAGGCGGTATATACAGCCGGTACCGTTGGTGGTCCGTTCACGTTTGCAAAATCGGATATGGACTCGGTTATATATTATGCCAACGCGGTAACCGCGGCCGGTTATACACTTGAACCTGCAGGTAAATATTTCCAGGATTTCGCATGGGATAACTCAGACCAGTCACGCGGAAATATTTTTGGTATATACAACACGCCTGCAGTGGTTAAAGCTTCAGCTAAAAACCGCTGGAAAATGGGCTTGCACTACAACCAAACACCTGACGGTTGGAACGGCTTTACTACCCTGGCCGATTTTTATGATTCATTCCAGGCAAGTGATGAGCGCCGTGGCGTAGCTTATCCAGGCCTTACCGATAAGGTAGGTTTACGCGCCGGTTTTGCAGTTGGACAGCAGTATGGCCCGGGCGGCAAAGTGTTAAAGCAACGCGGTGGCCAGCCACTGGTATTTACTCGTGAGGTAAACCTTAACTTCTCAACAGAAGCACAGGGTATCCGTGTGTTTAAGTACTTCCCGCACCCTAATGCTGATGGAACTGTAAATGATAGCGGTGAAGATAACGACTACGTTATCCTGCGTTATGCTGACGTATTGCTGATGAAGGCAGAGGCGATATTCCGTGGCGGTACAGATCCGCTTGGCCAAACACCGGCCGCGCTTATGAACCTGATCAGTGTTCCGCGTGGTGGTAAAACTTACGCTACTGTTACCGAGGCTGATATCCTTGCAGAGCGTGGCCGTGAGTTATACTGGGAAGGCTGGAGAAGAAATGACCTTATCCGTTTTGGTAAGTTCAATGATCCGGTTGACCAACGCCCTAACCAAACTGATAAAACACGTACTTTATACCCTATTCCTCAGCGTGCGGTTGATACCAACCCTAACCTGAAACAAAATGCGGGTTATTAATTGTAAACCTGTTTCCAATTAATTATATTTGATTTAAACGTAGCGAAGCAATTCGCTACGTTTGTTTTTTCCGAGCTACAGTGATGCTTAAAAAGAGTAGTTTTTTACCCCTGCTATTTATTCTTTTTGGTTTTACCTCCTGCCATAAGTCGGGCGTGGAAAATCCTTTGTTTACCCTTCAGGACAATAGCGCCGTGGGGATTGATTTTGCCAACATGCTTAACGTGCAGGACCGTACCAACGTGTTCTCGTTCCGTAATTATTACAATGGTGGCGGAGTAGCCATAGGCGATGTAAATAACGACGGGTTGAACGACGTGTATCTTACCTCCAACCAGGGTGGTAACCACCTGTATCTTAACCGCGGCAACTGGAAGTTTGATGATGTTACCGACAAAGCCGGTGTTAAAGGTACCAAATACTGGAGCACAGGTGTAACGATGGTTGATATTAACGCCGACGGCTGGCTGGATATTTACGTGTGCCACAGCGGCAATATAATTGACCGTAAAGGAAATGAGCTTTTTATTAACCAGCACGATGGTACTTTTAAAGAGGAAGCCGCGAAGTACGGACTGGTTGACAATGGCCTTTCAACCCAATCCATCTTTTTTGATATGGACAACGATGGCGACCTGGACTGCTTTATCCTAAACAATTCCTTCAGGCCTATCGGTTCTTTTGATTTCAGCAGAAATCTGCGCGCTGTGGTTGACCCGCTTGGCGGCGCCAGGCTTTACCGTAATGATGGCGGGCATTTCACCAATGTTACCCAGCAGGCAGGCATTTACTCCAGCGATATTGGGTTTGGGCTTGGCGTATCTGTAGCTGATGTGAATAATGACGGCTATCCGGATATCTATGTTTCCAATGATTTCTTTGAGCGCGATTACCTGTACATCAACCAGCATAACGGTACTTTTAAAGAGGATATCCAGAACGAGATGGGGCACCTGAGCCTGGCATCAATGGGGTCAGACATTGCCGACATCAACAACGATGGTAACCTGGATATATTTACCACCGAAATGCTGCCAGAAGGGGATAAGCGGCTCAAAAAAATGACCTCGTTTGAATCATACGATGTGATTAAGCTCAAGCAGCATGATGGTTATTTTAATCAGTTTATGCAAAACTGCCTTCAGCTGAACAATGGCGATGGCACTTTCTCGGAGATCGCTTTTAGCGCGGGAGTACCAGCTACAGACTGGAGCTGGGGAGCCTTATTTTTTGATATGGATAATGACGGCTGGAAAGATATTTTTGTATCTAACGGCATCTATAAAGACCTTACCGACCAGGACTACGTGGAGTTTTTAGGCAACCGCGAAAACATGGACAAAATTGCCGAAAAAAAGAAATTCGACTACAAGGACTTTACCAACAAGATGATATCCACGCCGTTGGTAAGTTACGCGTACCATAACAACAAAAACCTCACTTTTACCAACGAGGTAGTTAATTTTGGCTTGGATAAGCCCTCATTCAGCAATGGCGCGGCCTATGGAGATTTGGATAATGATGGCGATAACGACCTGATCGTTAACAACGTCAACATGCCGGTATCTGTATATAAAAGCAATGCCGAGCGTTTACATAATAACCATATACAGCTAAAATTTACCGGCCCGGGGCAAAACCGGTTTGGCGTAGGTACTACGGTAAAGGTTTTTGCCGGCAACCAGCAATTAACCTGTTACCACCAGCCAACACGGGGTTTCCAAAGCAGCACATCGCCTAATCTCATGACTATCGGTTTGGGTAAGATCGGCAAAATTGATTCCATGCAGGTGATCTGGCCGGGTGGCAAATACCAAACCCTTAAAAACGTAGCTGTAAATAAAGTTTACGCCTACAATTTTACTGATGCCGACAGGCAGTACAATTATATAAAACCGGTAGTTAAGCCCCTGTTCACCGAAACAGAGCAAACCCTGTTTGACTCCGTACCCAAACATACCGAAGACGGATTTATTGACTTTGATAACGAGCGGCTGATGCTCCAGATGCTCTCTACCGAGAACCCATACATGGCTAAAGGTGATATCAATAATGATGGCCTCGACGATTTTTATTTCGGTAGTTCAAAGGATAGCCCTGCCGCTATTTATGTGCAGCAAAAGAACGGGCATTTTAAACAATACATTCCGGCCGATCTGGCGAAGCAAACTTATTTGGAAAATGCCGGAGCTGCATTTGGCGATTTTGATGGCGATGGCGATCAGGACCTTGTTATTGGTGTGGGTGGTAATGCCGAAGAGGCGGGCACTAATATTTACTTCCCAAGGTTTTACGAGAATGATGGTAAGGGTAACCTGCACCGTAACCCGCAAAAGATGATTCCGGCGGCGGTGAACGCTTCGGTTATTGTAGCGGCAGACTATGATAAGGACGGGCACCCCGACCTGTTTATTGGTGGAAGAAGCGTTCCGGGTACGTATGGCGAATCGCCTAATTCATACGTGATGCATAATGATGGCACAGGCCGCTTTACTGATGTTACCAAACAAGTTTTAGGTACAAATAAGCCCGGTATGGTTACATCCGCGGTATGGGCCGATATAGACGGCAATGGTTATCCTGACCTTATCATCGCAGGAAACTGGATGGGTATACAGGTATACCGTAACCAGGGCGGTCGCTTTACTCTTGATAAACAACTGGACCAATACAAAGGCTGGTGGAGCAGCCTGGCCGTAGCCGATGTAAATGGCGATGGCAAACCGGATATTATTGCCGGGAATTTAGGGCTTAATAGTAAGTTCAGAGGATCGGATAAGGAACCTATGCGGCTATACGTAAAAGATTTTGATGGTAACGGTACCAAAGAATGTGTAGCATCAATATACCGCGAGCACCAGCCGTACGTTTTTCATATGAAGCCCGACCTGGTAGGCCAGATGCCCATACTAAAAAAGAAATACCTGAAATATGCCGACTACGCCGGGAAAACATTTAACGAGGTGTTTACTGATGATATGTTGCAGGGCGCCGAGGTACACGAAATAAATTATTTTACTTCATCGGTGTTTATGAACAATGGTAACGGTAAATTTACAGCGCAGGTGTTGCCTTATTATGCGCAATTATCAAGCGTAAATACTATTTTATGCGACGATATTGATGGTAGTGGCATCCCTTCAATAATGCTTGGGGGCAATTTTTACGGTTTTAAACCCGAAGTTGGTCGCCTGGATGCCAGTTATGGTCAGTTGTATAAATACACTAAAAACGGATTTGAATATTATCCGCCGGTAAAAAGCGGTATCAGGCTTAACGGTCAGGTACGCTCGTCGTTACTGGTCAGGAATGCGAAAGGCCGGAAATATTATCTGTTTGGGTTTAATGATGATAAGCTGAGGGCGTATACACTACGATAAGCGATATGCCAAAACAAAAAGCGAAAAAGCCAAAAGCGAAACCGCTCATCTATAAAAAATTGCTGATAGTTTGCTGCATCATAGCGGCAGGCATTGCCGTATATACCTCATGCCGCACTAATAAGCAGGGCGCGGCTATATTTACACTCCTGCCTGCGGAGAAAACTAACGTCAATTTTGTAAACAAGAACGTCGTAACCGATTCGGTGAACATCCTGGATTACCTGTATTTCTACAACGGTGCAGGCATGGCCACTGCCGATTTTAATAACGATGGACTGGAAGACATTTATTTTGTATCCAACCAGCAGGGAAATAAGCTGTATCTTAACAAGGGCAATCTCAAGTTTGAAGATATTACCGCTAAGGCCGGCGTTGCCGGTACGGGTAACTGGAAAACAGGCGTAACCATTGTAGATATCAACGGCGATGGCTTAAAGGATATTTATGTGAGCGTAGTATCCAATTATAAAACCTTTAAAGGTAAAAATCAGCTGTACATCAATAACGGCGACCTCACCTTTACCGAATCAGCGGCCAAATATGGGCTCGATTTCTCAGGCTTTTCCACCCAGGCATCCTTTTTTGATTATGATAAGGATGGCGATCTGGATATGTTCTTGCTTACTTCATCGGTACACAGTAATGATACCTATGGCGACTCTACCCAGCGCTTTAAGGTAAGCCACGACGCCGGCGATCACCTTTTCAGGAATGATAATGGCCATTTTACCGATGTTACCACCGGTTCGGGTATCTATTCGGCACCCATAGGCTACGGCCTTGGCGTGAGCGTGGGCGATCTTAACAACGATGGTTGGGACGATATTTACGTGAGTAACGATTTTTTTGAGCAGGATTATTACTATATCAACCAGCATAACGGCACTTTTAAGGAGGAAATGAAAAGTGCCTTCGGGCACACCAGTTTGTTCTCTATGGGCAACACGCTTGCCGATGTAAATAAGGACGGCCACCTCGATGTGATCAGTACGGACATGCTGCCCGGTGAGATGAAAGCGCTGAAATCGACCATTAACGACGAACCGCTTGATATTTACAACCAGGAAGTAAGCGCCGGTTATTATTACCAGTATTCCAAAAACAGTTTGCAACTCAATGTGGGCAACGGAAAGAAGTTTGTAGATATTTCCCTGTATTCGGGTATGTCTGCAACCGACTGGACATGGTCGCCGCTGGTGCAGGATTTTGATATGGATGGCCGCAAGGACATGTTTTTTTCAAACGGTATAAAAAAGCGTTTGAACGATATGGATTACCTTAAATATCTGGGCGACCCAAACGTGATAAAGGATTTTAAGACCAGCCGTTTCTTTGATAAAGAAAAGATCAATCTCATGCCCGACGGTCAGGTACATAACTATTTGTACCAGGGAGCCAATGACCTGAAATTTACCGATATTTCATCCGGTAATGATATGGTAGATCCGTCTATCTCTTCAGGAGCGGTAGCTGTTGATCTGGACAATGATGGCGACCTTGATCTGGTAACCAATAATATGGACCAGCCGGCTTTCATTTACCAGAACATGACCATGGAACATGCGGGCAAAGCAAAGCCATCATATATAAAAATCAGCGCCAAGTATAACAAAGGCAACCCTGATGCTATTGGTGCTAAGTTTTACCTGCGTTCGGTGCAGCAGGTAGACCATCAGGAAATACAAACCAGCACCGCTTATGCCAGTACCCAAAACAGCAACCTGCTGTTTACCTTTTTGCCCGGCGATAAGCCTGTAGATATGCTGGTGATATGGCCTGATAACTCTTATCAGGTGATCAATAAACTCTCTCTGAACAAGAAGTCCGTCATCAGCTATAAAAAAGAAGATACACGCATAACGGCTGATATAAACGGCCTTATAACCGGTTACATTAATGGAAAAAGGCAATTTACCTATACCGATGTAAAAGCGAGTGTATTAGCCAACATCGCCCCTAATGAAACGCCCGATTTTAATTATTACAACTTATTACCGCATACTTACCTTCCGCATATTCCCGCGGTAGCTGTTGCGGATGTAAATAACGACGGGATAGAGGATATCTATGTAGGCGGCGTTGAGAATGAAGACAAATATTTATTGGCAGGTGCCGGGAACGGCAAATTCAACAAAATAGCCGTAGATGCTTTTGCCGTGGATAAGGCGATGGCCGATGTTGACGCGCATTGGCTCGACGTAAATGGCGATGGCCTACAGGATTTGTTGGTGACCACTGCCAGCCATCCGTTTATTGAGGCCGAGAAACGTAAGCAGCCAAGGCTGTACATTAATAAAGGGAACTTCAAGTTTGAGGCTAAGGCGCTGCCTAAAATTACCATGCAGCCCTCGCAAATATTTGTTTATGATTTTAATGGCGATGGACGGCAGGATGTGATGCTGGTGAGCGCGGTGCCTTTCCGCGATTATACCATGGCGGCAGAGTCGGTGGTTATGCTGAATAATGGAAGCGGTAATTTTAGCTTAGCACCAAAAACCAGCTACCCCGAATTAACGTCTATCAAATATATCAGCAGCATTAGTACTGCCGATGTAAACGGCGATGGCAAGCAGGATGTAATTGTGAGCGCCGAATGGCAGCCAATACAGGTCTTTTTAAACAAGGGAAACAAACTGGTTAAGCAAAATATTCCCGCGCTTGATGAGCAGAAAGGTTGGTGGCAATCTGCTCTGGTAACCGATATTGATGGCGATGGCAAACCCGACCTGCTTGCCGGTAACTGGGGGCTTAACAATAAATACAACGTAGCGCCCGGGCAGCCGTTGTATGCTTACAATAACGATATTGACAATGATGGCAAGAACGACCTGATCCTATCTTACTTCTATGAAGGCAAATATTATCCCTTCAGGCCTAAGAATGATCTGGAACAGGAACTGCCGTTCCTGAAAAAGGAGTTCCTGAGCTTTCAGAAAATGGCCGATAAAACTACCGAAGAGATATTTAAGGATAAGATAAAGGATGAGGGCAGGCTGGAGGCCAATCAATTTAATACAATTTTTGCAAACGATGTGCTGAATACAAAGAATGTTACAGCGCTGCCTTTCCTTTTTCAGCAGGCGCCTGTACGCTCGGTGATCGCTTTAAATAATAAGGATAGGGATATCCTGCTTAACGGTAACTTTTGGGGTGTTGTACCTTACGAAGGTAAGTATGATGCGCTGGGCCTGGTAGCCACACATTATGATAAGGCCAGGAAGCAGTTCTCGCAACCAGAATACTGGATAAACAGCCTGTTCAACTCTCAGGAGTTAACTCATATTTATCCTTACAAAACAGCCACAGGTAAAAGCTTTATAGTTACCACGTATGATGGTAAACTGGTGCTGGTTACCCGTTAACTAAAAAATGGGCCACGATAAAGTGGTGTGCCATTGGCTGGTATCGGGCTGTTCGGAGCGGTTGGTAACCAGCAGTTCATAAGGCATGGCTGGCGATATCAGGTGGTGGTCTTTCTGATAACGCTTTAATTGCCTGAATGCGTTTTTTATGTTACCCGGGCCGCCGTTTACACTGGTTTGTAATAAGTTACCGCCCAACACCATTTTTTCCATCTTAATGCTGTTATTGGCGCTAAATGGCTTGTTTACCGGCAGCGCTACAGTTACCTGGTAAGCGTTTTCATCAGTTTGGTGAACGTTAAGCATGGGCGTTGCCACCTGTTGCAGGTGCTGCTTTCCGGCTTCGTTTTTCAATTGATCAATGAGTTTGTAAACCACATCGCTTGCCGGATAAGCGGTTGTTTGAGTGGCGGTAACCATCATGTACTCATAGTCTATCTTCTTAATACCAAAAGTAAAGCCGTAAACATTGCTATCAGCCTGCATGAATTTTTTAAAAATACGGAGTATGTCCTGTAGTTCGCCGCCCAGCTTTTTTATTTCAAAATACTCCTTAACTCTTTGTATAGGATTAAGGCTGGTTTGCATCTCTACGGTCCAGTAAACCATGCATGAGCCTTCTTCTATGCTGTTATAGGTAAGGCTGCTGCCGGCTTTTGTGTTGCCATAGCTTATCAAAGCGGGCATGCTGCCGTTGGTGTTATCGTGCAGGGTAAAAGCCATATTTTTATAAGTATAACGGGAGCTGTCCTGGGTGTTGAATTTGCCCGGCCACCACTTTTGCCATGCCCGCTTATTCACCAGGAACCTGGCCACATTCATATCGCTCGCGTCGATCTGTATGGCGCTGGTAGTTTTTATTTTTTGAGGAATAATAAAATAGATACTGATAAATACAAGCAGCAGTAAAGCTAAAATTATAAGGGCCGGTTTCTTCATAATCCTACAGCAAATTCAAAAAGTACAACCCCTGATGGTGGCGTAATTAAGGCGGTAAAAATAATTATTTAATAGTGTAAAAATCAACCTAAAAAATGTATTCCCCAGTGCGTTAAAACCATTATATTTAGCCTTTAAACAATTAAACCAATACCAGCCGGCCCAAAGCCCGCCGGGTTTTTTGTAAGCCTTTAATTAAACTATGAACCGTTACCTGTTTTTGTTTGCATTTGCAGCGATATGCCTTGCCTCATGCAAAAAAGCTGATTACCAGAAAGTAACTCATAACCCCGAGCTTTACCGCGCTACAGTAAAAAAACTCAATGATATTGTACTGGAAAATAATTTTCCGCCGGTTATCGCGTCGCGTAACTACGTTTATGCCAACATTGCCGCTTATGAGGTAATAGCCGCCGGCGACCCTTCACATTACCGCTCGCTTGCGGGGCAAATTAAACATATGCCCGTCATGCCTAAGCCTGAAAAAGGTAAGGATATCGATTTTCAGTTTGCTTCCCTGTTATCCTTCTGCTATGTAGGTAACGCGGTTACCTTCCCCGAAGGCAGCATGTTTGTTTATGTGGACGAGTTAAAGAAGAAAGCCAAAGATGCCGGTATGCCTTCTGATGTTTTTGAAAACTCTGTGGCTTATTCTGATACCGTAGCCAAGAGCATCATGAAATGGAGTAAAAAGGACAACTACGCCCAAACGCGTTCGGCAAGCAAGTATACCGTTGTGCGTAAAGATGGCCGATGGATACCTACGCCACCAATGTACGCGCAGGCTCTTGAGCCACACTGGGGCGAGA
Organism: Mucilaginibacter sp. MD40; assembly: GCF_002288635.1. GTDB lineage: Bacteria > Bacteroidota > Bacteroidia > Sphingobacteriales > Sphingobacteriaceae > Mucilaginibacter. The sequence continues at coordinate 2,034,865 of NZ_NRSW01000001.1, forward strand.
TACGCCCGATGGTGCTTGATTCTGCCGCGCAGATACCCGCACCCGAGCCTCCGGCTTACAATATGACCGATAAGAACAGTGTGTTCTATAAAAATGTGATGGATGTGAAAGGCAAGATAGACGGCCTTACCCCCGAACAAAAGCATATGGCCGATTTCTGGGACGATAATGCCTTCAAGCTAAATGTGATAGGCCATGCGTCGTTCGCTACCAAAAAATTTGGCCCGGCAGGGCATTGGATGAATATTGCCGGCATCGGCTCAAAAATGGCCAATGCTGATTTCAATACTACAGTGGCTGCTTACACCAAGGCTTCAATAGCGTTGTTTGACGCGTTTATTAATTGCTGGTATGTTAAATACCAGGCTAACAGCGTACGCCCCGAAACGGTGATCAATAAGTTGATAGACCCCGACTGGAAGCCCTACATCCAAACACCGCCATTCCCCGAGTATATCAGCGGGCACGCGGTTATATCAGCCGCTGCCGCGGAAGCCTTGACAGATAGTTTTGGTGATAATAAAGCGTATACTGATTCTTCTGAATCTGAGTTTGGCATACCGCCGCGTTCTTTTAAATCATTCAGGCAGGCAGCAAAAGAAGCAGCCATCTCACGTGTTTATGGTGGTATCCACTATAAAATTGCCTGTGATGTGGGCAACCAGACAGGTGTTAAAATAGGCGACCTCGTAAACCAGAAGTTACAATTAAAGATCAAGTGAAGTTTATGAAAAGTGTTATTGCTTTGCTCGCCGGTATGGCCATCAGCATAAGTGCAGCCGCCCAAACCATAAATCCATGGGTAATTAAAGCTGATAAGATAGATCCCAATAACTATTACGGTATTACCGTGGCCAATGGAATGATCGGCATTGTGTCATCGCCGGAGCCGTTCAAAGTAAAAAATGTGGTGCTGGCAGGCGCTTATGACCTATACGGCCGTGGCAGGGTAAGCAACTTTTTGAACAGCTTTAATCTCCTCAATATGTACCTGGAGGTAGATGGCCGACGACTCGACGGTAAAATGGTAAGCAATTACCGCCAGGAACTGGATATGCAGCACGCCGCTATGACCACCACATTTGATTACGGCGATAAGGCAACCATTAAATATACTTATTACTCACTACGCCATTTGCCGTTCACTGTGTTAACAGATGTGAGCATCACGGCAAAAAAAGCCATCAACATTACCGCCGCCAGCGTAATGGAAGCGCCTGATGCTTTAAAAGAAGTACAAAACTATTATAATGAGATAGACAGGCCGCATGTAACCATCAGTCTGCTAACATCTACCGCTAAATCACCAACCGGCAAATTACAGCTGTGTGCATCAACATCGTTTTTATTTAATGAGGAGCATGGCAAAGAGCCGCGTGTTATCCACGAGATGTGGGATAATAACATGCACCTAATGAAATTTAGTAAAGCCTTGAGTGCCGGGCAAACTTATAAGTACGGCGTTACCGGATCTTCCATCACATCAGCCCACCATGCCGACCCTTTAAATGAAGCCGAGCGCCTCACTATCTTCGCCAAGCTGGAAGGCAAGGACAGGCTTATCCAGTTCCATAACAAAGCCTGGGACGAGCTATGGAAAAGTGATATCCAGATAGAGGGCGACGCGCAGGCGCAGCAGGATGTGCATAGCATGTTGTACCACTTGTACTCCTTCTCGCGTGCAGGTACGGCATTGTCGCCGTCACCAATGGGATTATCGGGCTTAGGCTATAACGGTCACGTTTTTTGGGACACCGATCTATGGATGTACCCCGCCATGCTGGTATTGCACCCCGAAATAGCCAAATCAATGGTGGAGTACCGTTTTGAACGTTTGGAGAATGCTCGTAAAAATGCTTTTTCACATGGCTACAAAGGGGCAATGTTCCCCTGGGAGAGCGCGGATAGCGGGGTAGAGGAAACACCGGTTTGGGCTTTGAGCGGTCCGTTTGAGCATCATATCAGCGCTGACGTAGGTAACGCCGCCTGGTTGTACTATTGCGTAACGCAAGACAAGCAATGGCTGCGCGAAAAGGGCTGGCCGTTGTTATCCGCCACTGCAGATTTCTGGGCCAGCCGTGTAGAACGTAATGGGCCGGGCCATTACGATATCAAGAACGTAGTAGCTGCCGATGAATGGGCAGAGAATATTGATAATAACGCGTTTACCAATGCCGCGGCAAAGGCCAACCTGATGAATGCTACTGCCGCTGCACAGGTTTTAGGCATACAGGCCGATACCGATTGGGTGAACGTAGCCAACAACATCCCGATCCTGAAAATGAGCAATGGCGTAACCCAGGAACACGCCCAATATAAAGGCGAAGGGATTAAACAGGCTGATGTGAACTTGCTGGCCTACCCGCTTAAAACCATTACTGATCCGGCACAGATCAGGAAAGACCTGGAATATTATGAAACCCGGGTGCCCAATGAAGGTACACCCGCCATGACGCAAGGTGTATTCGCGTTGCTTTATGCACGTTTGGGTAACGGAAAAAAGGCCTACCACTGGTTTAAGGATGCTTATGAGCCTAATCTCAACCCTCCGTTCCGTGTTATCGCGGAAACAAAAGGTGGTACTAACCCGTACTTCGCTACCGGCGCGGGTGGTATCATACAGGCCATGCTGATGGGTTTCGGTGGATTGGATATCACCCCAACAGGTATCACCCAGATCAGAAGCGCCTTGCCGCCAAACTGGAAATCGCTTAAAATAACAGGTGTAGGGGTAGATAAGAAGACTTACACAGTGAAGCAATAGCAGAAGAGGCGCGATAACTCGCGGCTCTTTTTTATGCTCAACAAATTTTATTTTCAACGGTTAAGCAAGCATGAGTAAATCAGCTATCACAACAGGTCTTTCTATAATTGATATCGACCGTATCATAGAAATGGCATGGGAAGACCGGACGCCTTTTGACGCTATTGAAGCGCAATTTGGCCTAAGCGAGAAAAACGTGATAGACCTGATGAGGCGAAAAATGAAGTTAAGCAGCTTTAAAATGTGGCGGGCAAGAGTGCAAGGCAGGCGTACCAAGCATTCAAAGTTACAAGTGGATGGTACCAACAGGTTTAAATGTAACCTGCAAAGGCAAATAACCCTGAACAGGATTAGCAAGCGTTAACATGTAAATTAATTGTTGATGCTTCTGTTTCAGCAATAGTATTTTTAATTTGCTGTCATGAAATATATCTGCTTTTTCATAGCCTCTTTTTTTGCCATTTCTGCATCTGCACAAACCACCGTAAAGCAGGATGCTAATATTGCCAATATGGTGAACGAGGTTTCAGCAAAGAATATAGAGACCATTGTTCGTAAACTGGTAAGTTTTAAAACGCGCCATACCCTAAGTGATACCACCAGTAAAACAGAGGGTATTGGTGCCGCCCGCAACTGGATCAAAGCCGAATACGAGCGTTACGCTAAAGCATCTGGCGGCCGCATAACGGTGATGTTTGATGAGTTTATACAGCCTGTTGGCAGCCGCATTGATAAGCCTACACCTATGAAAAACGTTTTGGCTATTTTAAAAGGGACTGACACAGCCGATAAACGAGTATACATCGTTTCGGGGCATTACGATTCAAGAGCTACCGATGTAATGGATGCAAAATCATTTGCGCCGGGTGCGGTGGACGATGCATCGGGCACGGCGGTTTCTATGGAGTTGGCCAGGGTAATGGCTAAGCAAAAATTTCCGGCTACCATTATTTTTATGGCCGTGGTGGGCGAGGAGCAGGGCTTGTATGGCTCGGCCAATGTGGCTAAACGCGCCAAAGCTGAGGGCTGGCAAATAGATGCTATGCTGAACAACGACATTGTAGGCAATACCTACGGTATGGAAACAGGCCTGAGGGATAACCGCAGCGTTCGTGTTTTTAGCGAGGGGGTACCTGCCGCAGAAACGGAAAAGGAAGCCACGGTACGCAATTCGGTTGGTGGCGAAAATGATAGCCCCTCGCGGGAGTTGGCGCGTTATATAAAAGAAGTGGCAGAGCGTTACGTGGAGCAATTGGATGTAAAGCTTATCTACCGCCGCGACCGGTACCTGCGTGGCGGCGATCACACGCCGTTCTCGCAGCAAGGCTATACAGCGGTACGTATCACAGAGATGAATGAGGATTTTAACCGCCAGCACCAGGATGTCCGCAAGGAAAAAGGTGTTGATTATGGCGACCTGCCCGATTTTGCCGATTATGATTACACGCAGAAAGTAGCAGGGATGAATCTATCTGTATTAGCTAACCTTGCACTTGCCCCCTGTAGGCCGCAAAATGTGGGCATTGTTACCAGCGGCTTAACCAACAAAACGCAATTGAAATGGGAAGTGCCTAAAGGTAGCAAAGCACCCGCAGGTTACTACGTCTTAATGCGTGAAACCACCAGCCCGTATTGGGAGAAAAAGATCTTTGTAAGCGGTACATCTGCTGAGATAGGCTACTCAAAAGATAACTACCTGTTTGCCGTACAGTCTGTTGATGCAGATGGGCACGAGAGTATTCCCGTGTTTCCCAAGCCGGTGAGGTAAGGTTTTAGATCTTCTCCTTCTTCTCCTGTGCTTCCTCCTTATCATCACTGTCCGCCATTAGCGGCTGCTGCTGTGCATATGCATGTTCATCCAGTTGTATTTGCAGGAAGATGGGAAAATGGTCAGAATTGTAGTTGTTTAACCGTTTAAGCTTTTGTAGCTTAAAATGCCGAGAGATAAAAGCATGATCTAAGGGAAAGCGCAAAAAGAAATAATGCGCGTTAAATGAATTGAAGAACCCACGGCCCCGCCGCGGATCAACTAGCCCGCTCATCTTCAGGAAGAGGTCGGTAGTGTGGCTCCAGGCCACATCGTTAAGGTCGCCGGCTACAATAACAGGTAGCTCACTTGCTTTGGCAAGGTCGGCCACTAAAAGCAACTCTTTATCCCTCTCGGTTGATCTTAAGTTTTCACCCGGTGCTGGCGGCGTAGGGTGCACTGCGTAAAATTGCGCCAATTGGCCATTGCGTAGTTTTATCTTTGTGTGTATAGAGGGAATATCTTGCTCTACCAGGTAGTGAACTGCTGTATCAACCAGCTCCAGTTTTGAGTAAAATAGTAAGCCGTACATGTTTTCCAACGGCACCTTCTTAGCGAAGGGGTATTTTTCTGATAAGCTTTTTGTTTCCGCATCCCACCTGTTATTAGCTTCTAATAAAATCACCACATCAGGGTCGGCTTTAGCTATCTCGTTTAAACAGCCTTGCGTATTGTGATTGGTTTGTAATACATTGGCTATCATCAAACTCAGGCTTTTTTCGTTGTCTTTTACCGTTGCTTTTAGCACCTGTTTTTTACCAAGAGGGGTAAAGGGCAGTATGAGCCATAAAAGATAAATGATATTGATGCTTAATAGTAATACTTGCAGATATTTTGAAGTAGCATTGCCACTATAAAATGTAAGCAGTAAAACCACCGCCAGCCCATTCAGAAACAGTTTCTGCAGGCGCGGATAATCAAATACCCTGAATATCCAAAAATCATGGCGGATAAGCGGCAGCAAGGTGAAAGTGAGTAATAAACAGGTAAATAAGCCGAGGGCAATATCCATATGTCCGGTGTAACGTTAGGCTATATGATAGCAATTGCCGGCCAAAAATGTTTTAACCAACTACACCCTTGTTAATTTTACCGGCGCAGTGTGGTTGGCGTTCCATTGGCAAACGTATACGCTTTTATCCTCATCAATACATACATCATGGCCATGCATAAAGGTGGCGTTTTTGGCCTGTAAGGTTTGCTGCAGCGCGCCATTTTTGTAAACAGGAGCCATACCGCCGGGATTAGAGATTACCTTGTTATCCTTATCCAAAATGGTAACAAAGCCCGATCCGTCAAACTGCTTGCCCTCCGCGTTTTTAGACCAGCACACACCCGCGTAAATATTGTCATCGTTAATTACGGCGCGGCAAACATACATCCCGGGCAGGTCTATCCGTTTAATGAACTTGCCATCCATGCTAAACATTTTAAAGCAATTCTCCTCGCGGGAGGTGCATATCAATGTTGGGTTATTTTTATCGCGGGTGTCAACGGTTATACCGTGTGCATTGCGCAGGTTATGGTCGGGGTTAGCGTTATGGTGCCCACCAAAATGGCGTATGTATTGCCCTTTGGCGTTGTATTGGATAATGTAATCAGAACCATAACCATCTGCCACGTAAATATCTCCGTTAGGTGCGACGGCTGTTTCGGTAGGTTTAAATGGCTCATCATCTTTATAGATGCCAATGGTACGGGGATGGCCTATGGCAAATATCAGCCTGCCGTCCGTGGTAGTTTTTAGTACCTGGCCGGCTTGCCCGTAGGTGCCGCCAGTGCGGTCTAAGGCCCAGCCGCAATCAGTTAGCAAAAGGAAATCTTCACCGCCTTCTTTGCTAATGGTTAAGCCATGCCCGCCCGGTAGCGAGGTGCCCCAGTAATCCAATAACTTGCCCGATTTATCAAAGATAAGCACGTTGTTGTGCGTATGATCGCCCAGCATAATCAGGCGGCCTTTGCTATCCTGTACCATCTCGTGGCAATTGGCAAGCGGCGTATTGTTTACGCTTATTTTAGCCCAGCCTTTGTCAACCTTATAGGTAAAGCCGTTATGGCCGATGATCTGCTCATCAGCAGGTTTTTCTTTATGCAATATGGTAAAACCTTTAGCGGTTGATGCGGTAGTGGCTGCAGCAGTTGCAATAGCGGCCGACTTTAAGAAGCCTCTGCGGGAATGGTTCATAAAACAGGTAAAATTGGTATCAACCAAAAATACGTGTATTGGCTGTTTATGCAAGTTAAACCGTAAATAATTGGGCAATTAGTATTCGCTGGCTTTGAGCTGATCAAGTTTCAGGAAGTGGCGCACCAGCCTGAATATCAGGTAAACAAGGATAGGAGCAGCTACCACATCAATAGTATAATGGATATGCTGTACCAGTAAAAGAAACATTACAACGGCCGCGGCTATTATACCCAGTACTTTATCGGTTCTTTTCTCCAGGCAAAGTACAATAAGCACCAGGGTTGAGGTGTGGCCCGAAAAGAACAGGTCGCGGGTAATAATGGTATTGCCGTAAAATACACCGGTAAGCGGGTCGATCAAATGAATGAGGCCCTTAGGAGGGTCCAATGGGAACGACAGGATGGTAACCATGCGGGCGATATTGACAAATATCAGCGTCCAAACATAATTAATGTAAATAATGGGATTGTACAAAGCTCTTAATAAAATAAGCAGGCCCATGCCCCATATCAGCATGAAAATGTAAACGGAAACATCATGCGCAGGCAGGTGCCCCAACACCCAATCGTTTAGTACAACTCCTTTTCTGCTTTGTATGTAGCTGAAAAAGAAAGGCATCCCCAGCAGCATTATGGCGATAATAAACGAACCGATAAGCAGCTTGTCGCGCTTTTTGGGCGATTGCAGTGCCGCCACCCATATTTCTTTTACCGATTTTTTGCTGTTACCGTTCACCACTTAAATTAAAGGAGCGCAAAGTTAAAAAAAGGCATAATATTAAGTAACAGTTACCTCAACATAAATATCGTTTTAAATACCGGCGAATTGGTTTAAGTATAATAACATAATTTACTATGCCGGGCAACCATAGCGGCATTAACAACCGCAATGTATTACAGAATACAAACTCATTAAAAGCATTTGATATGAAAAAGTACATCTTAGGTATTACATTGGGCCTTGCCGTAGTGGTTACAGGCATTACAGCTTGTTCAAAATCAAGCAGCAGCACGCCCCAGCCAAGCAACCCAACTACGCCCACCAACCCAACAACGCCAACTAACGGCAATGCCTCAGTAAGCATCAAAGGTTTCGCGTTTTCCCCGGCATCAGTAAATATAAAGGTGGGCAACAACGTTACCTGGACCAACGAAGATACTGCACCGCATACCGCTACTGATAATGGTACCGAGTTTGACAGCGGCAGCCTGGCTACGTCGGCAACTTTTACCCATACTTTTACCAAAGCCGGCACTTACACTTATATATGCAAGATACACTCAAGTATGGCGGCTGCTACCGTTGTGGTAAGCAATTAACATAGAAGTTAACCATTGTTGTTATGGCCCTGCTTTGCGGGGCTTTTTTGTTAATTATAAGATAATATTTTACTGAAACAACTTTGAGTTGTTAAAACAGTAAACCAATGATGGGAACAAAGCGTATTTTTGCTATTATAGTAAGCCGAAAAACAGGCGTCTTTATAATCTCTAAAAATGCAACAACAGCCAATTCCTAATAATGAAATGGGGCGGATCATAGAACTCTCAGACTATGACCTTGATTACAGCAGCTTTCAGGATGCTTTTAAAGATCTTGCCAAGCTGGCGGCTAAAGTAGCCGGTACATCCATATCGCTGGTTAACTTAATTGACTCGTTTACCCAGTGGAGCATTACCAACCATGGTATTGATCTGCAACAGATGCCGCGCGAAGACTCTGTGTGCCAGTACACCATTGTTGGTGATATGCCCTTTGAGATAAAGGACCTCACCGCGGATGAGCGATTTAAAGACAAATTTTACGTAACGGGCGGGCCAAAAGCCAAATACTACCTGGGCGTTCCGCTTAGGACGGATGACGGCCATAACATTGGCGCTTTATGTGTGCTTGATGATAGCACCAAGACCCTGCCACCCGAAAAAGTAGAGTTGCTAAAGATCATTGCCGACGAGATCGTAAACCGTTTAAAAGCTTATAAAGTAATTAACGGGCTAAAAAATAAACTGCACGAGGCTGATGAATCACGTAAAAAGGTTGCACATGACATACGCGGCCCGCTTGGTGGTATTATTGGGCTGGCACAGGTTATTAGCGAGCAGGGGCACGAGAACGAGATTGAGGAAGTGCTGGAGTTTATTAACCTGATACAACGCAGTGGACGCTCATTGCTCGACCTGGCCGACGAGATACTGTCAACCGAGTTACCGAAGCGCGAGCTTAGAAATGATGAATTTACATTAGATGTACTTAAGGAAAAGCTGGAACATTTATACATGCCTCAGGCGCGCAATAAAAATATAGGCTTTGTGGTAAATACGTCTGTGAGTTCGGCCGGTATACCATTTTCAAAGAATAAGCTTTTGCAGATCATTGGCAACCTGGTATCAAACGCTATGAAGTTTACCCCCGAAGGCGGAAAGGTTAGTGTTGACCTGAGCTTGAAAATTGAGGGGCAAAGCAACGCGCTGCAGATTAACGTGGCGGATACAGGTGAGGGACTTACCGAGCAAGTTATTGAAAATATACTGGGCGGAAAAGCGGAATCAACTAATGGCACCGGCGGCGAACAGGGGTATGGCTTTGGCCTGGCGCTGGTGAAGCACCTGGTTGAAAGCTTAAAAGGTACCATGCGTATCTATTCACAGCCTGGCAAAGGCGCCAATTTTGAGATCGTACTGCCCCAGGTTATTAAGTAACACTGCTGATACACATTTTTCCCGCTTGCAAATTTTGATAACTTTGGTTTATACCAATACATTAACCTCGTTATCATCATGGAAAATAACAATTTAAGCAGGCGCCGCTTTATTGGCGCAGGCGCTGTAGCGGCTACAGGTTTGTTGCTGGCTTCAAAAGCGTCGTTCGCGTTGTCATTAATGAATCGCTGGGGTAAACCAAATTCGATCATTAACGGCGTGCAAATAGGGGCTATTACCTACTCGTTCAGAAGCATGCCCGGCACTGCAGAAGATCTGCTTAAATACTGTATTGACTGTAATATTAATGCCATTGAGCTGATGGGCGATGCCGCTGAAGCTTATGCCGGTGCGCCTAAACGCGAACCTTCGCAAAGCTGGGCCGATTACGCGCCTGTAATAGCCGCCTGGAGGGCATCGGCTAATATGGATAAGTTTAAAGAGCTGCGTAAAATGTATAACGATGCGGGTGTTACCATCTACGCATGGAAACCCAACGCGCTTGGCCCCAAAAATACCGACGCCGAAATTGATTATGCTTTTAACGTGGGTAAGGTTTTGGGATGTACGCACGTAACAGTTGAGCTGCCTGATGCGGCACAAACCCAACGCCTTGGCGACATAGCCGCCAAACATAAAATGATGGTGGGTTACCACGCCCATACCCAGGCAACCCCAACCTTATGGGATACAGCCCTCGCGCAATCTAAATACAACGGTATTAATTTGGATATTGGCCATTATACGGCAGGCACCAGTAGCAGCCCTGTTCCGTTTATTGAGAAATACCACGGCCGTATTACCAGTATGCACATCAAGGACCGTAAATTTCATGATGGGCCCAATGCTCCATGGGGCGAAGGGGATACCCCGATAAAAGAGGTGCTGCAACTCATGAAAAAGAATAAATATAAGTTTCCGGCTACCATTGAGTTGGAGTATAAGATACCTGAAGGGTCTGATGCCGTTGCCGAAGTTAAAAAATGCAGAGCTTATGCCGCTGAGGCATTGAAATAATCAGCCACCAAAGGTCAGTGTCATTGCGGGCGATAGCCCGGCAATCTCAAAGAACAATAACGCCTTTAAATAAAAGCCATGTTGTGCAAACTAACATGGCCTTTTTATTTATATTAGTCTCCATGAAAAAACTCCTATACCTTTTCCTCGTAGTAATTGCAACAAGCGGTTGCCATAAAGCTATTTATGATATGAACCGCGGTGAGCTTAAGATCGCTAAGAAAGATACTTACCAGGTAGAATATATTACTGAAATACCGCCGGGTGTAAAAGCTAAGATGTACTACATTGGTGCTAAGAATGTGCAATATTACGAAGAGGAATATACCGGCAAATTTGATAAAACTTACACCATTAAATCGGGTAAGGAAATAAAGTTCACCATTGATGCCAAACTGCCTAAGACCAAACCTGAAGGTAGCATACATACCATTGTAAAGGTTGACGGTGAGGTGGTTACAGATCAAACCCAATCGGGTACTGATATCAATTTTCGTTTTCAGTTTAAATTGCCCTGATGATATATCAGCAGCTCATCGCTCATATTAACCGGCATGTAACCCTTTCATCTGCGGAAGAAACCTTGTTGTGCGATAACCTGCAATTATTAACGTTTAAAAAGAAGCAATTAATTCTTGAGCCGGGTAAGCATTGTAAAGGTGAGTATTTTGTTTTGGGCGGGCTGATACGCCAATACTATGTTAACGCCAAACTTAATGAACAAATAGTACAGTTTGCACTTGAGAACTGGTGGATAGCCGACCACGATAGCCTGGTAAATAACGTGCCTGCCACCACCTATATCCAGGCGCTCGAACCAACTCAGGTGTTGCTACTACCCTCTAAAGACAAGGATCGCATTTTATCTGAGATACCCCGTTTGGAAACCTATTTCCGTATCATGATGCAGCGCGCTTTTGTGGCTTCACAGCGTCGCATTGGCTTTATATTTAACCAAACTGATGAAGAACGCTACAGGTATTTCATTAGCCTCTTTCCTGATTTTGTGCAACGGGTTCCGCAATATATGCTGGCATCCTATCTTGGTTTCACACCGCAGTTTTTAAGCCGGATAAGGGGGAAGAGGTAGATATAAGATATTAGAGTCAAGAATTAAGATAAAGAAATTATCTCAATTATAGGTATTGTTTAGTTTAATCTTGATTCTTGCATCTTGATTCTTGCATCTTGATTCTCGGATCTTGCTTCAATACACCGTTTCTTAACCTCAGTTCATTTTTTGAGGGATTGTTTGTTCGCAATTTTGGTTTAACAAATCAAAACAAACAACACCATGAAAAGAGTAGATCTATTTAAGACCCTTCCGGAAGCTTACAAAACATTTCTTGTGCTCGAAAATTACGTAAACAGCACAGAGCTAACCCCCATACACAAAGAATTGATAAAAATACGTGCGTCTCAGCTTAACGGATGTGCTTTTTGCCTGGACATGCATAACCGTGATGCACGCAAATTGGGTGAGACCGAGCAACGCCTTTACACCATCAGTGCCTGGAGAGATACGCCATTTTTTGATGAGAAAGAGCAAGCGATACTTGCCTTTGTGGAAGAGGCTACACTGATAAGCAAAGGCGGTGTATCTGAAGCTACCTATGCCAAAGCCGCAGAAGTATTAGGCGAAAAGTACGTAGCACAAGTACTGGTTGCCGTTATCGCCATTAACTGCTGGAACCGCATTGCCATCAGTACCCACATGCAACCTGCCTTGCAACACTGATCGGTGCTGTAAATAGAAGGCCGCATACTTAACTATGCGGACTTTAAATTTTTGTCAGTTTACTGCAAGGTATCGGTTTGATTTCAAACAAGGTGGCTGTATCATGGTTTAAGGTATTAGTTAATCATCAACCCAAATGAATTTAGCTGAATTAAAAAGTACCGCAAGCCGCCTGATGGCACCTGATAAAGGGCTTATTGCTATGGATGAAAGCCTTTCTACTATTAATAAGCGTTTTGAGCCGCTGGGCATCCCGCTAACCGAAGAGTACAGGCGAAAATATCGTGAGCTGATTGTAACCACCCCAAACCTGGGCGAATGTATAAGCGGAGCCATATTATTTGATGAAACCGTACACCAGTCTACCGCTGATGGTAAACCTTTTTTAGATGTGCTGAAAGAGCAGGGAATAGTTGCCGGTATTAAGGTTGATGAAGGTGCTGTGGATATGGAGGGTTTCCCGGGCGAAAAGATCACAGAGGGGCTTGATGGGCTTGCCAGCCGCCTGGCAGATTATTACAGCAAAGGATTGCGTTTTGCCAAATGGCGCGCGGTAATTACTATAAAAGAAAATACACCTACTGCAGCCGCCATAAAAGCAAACGCCTTTAACCTGGCCCGTTACGCTTCACTATGCCAGCAGGCGGGACTGGTGCCTATTGTAGAGCCTGAAGTATTAATGGATGGTAACCACACGCTGCAGCGCTGCCAGGAAGTAACCACAGAGGTTTTGCATGCGGTTTTTAACGCTTTATACGAGCAGCGTGTTGCTTTTGAAGGGATGATATTGAAACCCAACATGGTGCTGCCCGGGGCGGACGCATCGGTACAGGACGATGTTACGAAGGTTGCCGATGCTACCACACAATGCTTTTTACGTTGCGTACCTGCCGCGGTACCGGGCATAGCGTTTTTATCAGGAGGGCAGGAGGCCGAGCTGGCTACCGAGCGGCTTAACGCCATGCATGTGCAGTATGAGCAGGTGTTGCCATGGGCGCTTACCTTCTCGTTCTCGAGGGCACTGCACCAGCCTGCGCTGGAAAAGTGGGCCGGTGATGATGCCAACGTAAAAGAAGCACAGGATATACTCTACAAAAGGGCTTATCTAAATAACCTGGCTCGCCGCGGCGAGTACACTGCTGATCTGGAAAAACACTAAAAAATTGTTAATGACAAAGGCCTGTATATACAGGCCTTTGTTGTTTCATTTCACGGCAAAATGCTATTTAATTAAATTCACAGTAGCTTCATAAGAAGTATACGAGGCTGGTTGTGCAACTAGTCCCTCCCTTTTGTAAGTTAACTGATTGAATCCAAGCTTAACGTCTGTATAGGTAAAATCAACGACATTGCGCCATTTATAGTTACTGCTGAGTCCGGAATATTGTACATTGGTAAAGTTTAACTTGTTGTCAGCAAATACATAGCTAAATTTTGTATTCTCGTCGCCATCGCTTTTGAAAGTTCCGGTTCCATCTGTATTAAAGGTAACTACGGTATTTGTTTTATCTTTTTCGTTATAACTTGTTATCAGATTACCAGCTGCATACATGTCATAATCTGTGTTATCAATTTTCCAGGTACCTTCAAGTTTGGAGTTTTCTTTAACTGGAGTTGGTGGTGTTGCAGCGTCTTTTTTGCAGGAAAAAGTGCTTAAAAACAGTATAAAAATAGCAAAAATGAGTTGGAATTTTCTCATGATAAGGTATGAACTTTAGGTTTTAATTTCAGTAGTAAAAAGAAAATAGTTAGGTAAAACTTCAAAAAAGTTTACCTAACTATCAAATAATTACCGTGCACCCGACGAGATTCGAACTCATATCATCAGAACCGGAATCTGACATTCTATCCATTGAACTACGGGTGCAATAATGCATGCAAATATATAAAAATAGTAGTATCCGCCCACAGGCATTATTTCATAACGTGCTTGAGTGGGCTTATGTTATGCCGAAAGCAACGGTTCGGCCTCGGCGAAGGAGAGCACACCGGCGTCAACCATAAACTGCTCGGCTTTTCTTACCATATTTTCGGAGCCAATAAAAATGGGCGATCGCTGATGCAGTTCGGTAACATCCAGCTCCAGTATTCTTTGGCTGCCGTTGGTTGCCCTGCCACCGGCCTGTTCAATAATAAAGGCCATAGGGTTGCATTCATATACCAGCCGTAGTTTGCCGTTAGGTGCCGATGCCGTTACCGGGTATATAAATATACCACCCTTGATGAGGTTACGGTGCAGGTCGGCCACCATAGAGCCGATGTAGCGCGAAGTATAGGGCCTTTGCGTAAGCTTATCTTCTACCTGGCAATATTTAATGTATTGTTTTACACCTTTCGGGAAATGGATGTAATTACCTTCGTTTATCGAGTAAATGGTACCATCGGCAGGTGTTTTCATGTCGGGGTGGGAGAGGCAGAACTCGCCAATAGAGGGGTCTAAGGTAAAGCCGTTTACGCCTTTTCCTGTGGTGTACACCAGCATGGTTGATGAGCCGTAGATCACATAGCCCGCGGCAACCTGTTGTGTGCCTTTTTGGTAAACATCAGCCAATGATGCCCGGCGGCTGATATCGGTTTTTCGGTAAATAGAAAAAATGGTGCCGATGGCTACATTCACATCAATGTTTGATGATCCGTCCAGCGGGTCAATCGCTACAATGTATTTGGCATTTTTAGCCACCGGTGTATCAATTAAAATAATATCTTCGTTCTCTTCTGAGGCTACTATGCAGCATTCGCCCCCGCTTTTCAGGGCGTTGATGAATTGCTCATTGGCAAAAATATCCAGCTTTTGCTGGTGCTCGCCCTGTATATTGGTGCTGCCGGCCTGGCCCAGTATATCCATCAGTCCGGCCTTGTTTACCTCGCGATTTACAATTTTAGCGGCTATGCCAATATCACGTAATAGGCGCGAAAGTTCGCCCTTGGCATACGGGAAATCTGCCTGTTTTTCAATAATGAACTGCCCCAGTGTTTTTACTTTGCTCATGTTACTTAGTGTATAAAGTACAATTTATAATTAGGGGTTATGATCAAACATAGGGATAATAACTATCTATAAACAAGGTTAAAATGGCGGTTTGTTTTTAAGATATTTTAAGAAGCTGATTTTACTTAGTGTACTGAAAATTTAATCATTTTATGATTTTTATGCTTGGTTGTGCAGATGATTATTCTGTTTTTAACATTTAAGCATGTCGTTTTTAGAAAAATTTTTCAAAAAACCCCTGTAAACCATTTATTCATCCAAAGTTATGCTTATCTGTAGCATGTGTTTCTGCATATCCTGACATTTGGTTTAAACCAAACTATAAAAAATTAACTATTCAGGCAAGGGAATCACGGTGACGCGCATTGCGCTCACCGGTGTATTCCCCGGAAAGGAGTATTACGTATGAGGAACCTGGAAATTACGCAAAACATAACCGACCGCTCATCGCAGGTGGTTGAAAGCTATTTGAAAGACATAGCAAAGGTTGACCTGGTAAGTGTTGATGAAGAAGTGATGCTGGCCCGTAAAATAAAACAGGGCGATAAGGCTGCTATGGAGCGTTTGGTGAAAGCCAATTTGCGTTTTGTGGTGTCGGTAGCGAAAAAATACCAACACCAGGGCTTGCCTCTGGCAGATCTGATCAGCGAGGGTAATACTGGGCTTATTATGGCTGCGCACCGTTTTGACGAGAGTAAAGGCTTTAAATTTATCTCATTCGCGGTTTGGTATATAAGGCAGGCCATTATGGATGCTATATCCTTATATACACGTACGGTAAGGCTTCCGGATAACCATATCAATATCCTCACCAAAATGAAAAAGCATGAGAGCGCCCTGGAGCAGCAGCTACAGCGCGACCCTTTACCTGATGAGCTGGCCGAATCTATGCAGGTGCAGGCCTATAAAGTAAAAGATTCTATCATGTACAGTGGTCGTACGATGAGCATGGATATGCCTATTGGAGGCGAGGATAGTGATTTTACCCTATCAGACCGCTTGCCTGATGCCGGGCAGGAAGACTTTGGTACCATGGAAACCGAATGCCGCAATTACCATGTAGAAAAACTATTAGCGCAGTTAAGCACTAAAGAGCGCGCGGTTATTGAATTAAGTTTTGGTTTAAAGGGCGATTACAGCCTTACGCCTATTGATATCGCCTCCAACTTTGGCATATCATCAGAAAGAGTGAGGCAGCTTAAAAACTCGGGCTTAAATAAACTGATCGAGCTGGCTTCGCGTAAAATGGCTTTGTTTTATTAAAATATAACAAAAAAGGCTGTCGTGATGAACATGACAGCCTTTTTCCTAACTAACTAAACTATTTACTAAACCAACTTAACAAAAAGCTTGGGGGCTTGTTTGTAAGTTACTTAATCAAAGCTCCCATGGGTTAACTACTCCCTCTTTAACTAAGCACTGCAAATGTCGGTAGTAAAGTAATATCATCTGTAAAAATTTGTTTATTTGGTAAATAAATCTTTAATTTAGCAAAATGGTAGTTAAATAATCTTTTAGATAGCTGCCAAACCGTGCTTTTTAGAAAAAAATCATCCTATGTTAAATTCGCTTGATAGTACTGATATACGCATTTTGCAGCTTTTGCAGGAAAATGCCCGCCTTACCAATAAGGAGATAGGCGAAAAGCTGAATAAAACGCCTACACCTATATACGAGCGGATAAAGAAATTGCAGGAGCAGGGATATATAAAAGGCTATGTGGCTATACTGGACCATAAGAAGATCGACCGCGGGCTAATGGCCTTTACCCAGGTACAACTGCGCGACCATTCGGCATCAAACCTTAACCATTTTGTAGAGGAGGTGGTAAAGTTTGAGGAAGTACTGGAATGTTACCAGATGTCGGGCGGGTTCGACTTTTTTCTGCGCGTAGCCGTAAAGGACCTTGATACCTATCACGATTTCCTGATGAAAAAGCTATTCAATGTAGTACCGCTTGGCTCAGTACAAAGCACTTTTGTGTTAAAAGAGGCTAAGCGCGAAACCAGTTTCCCTATATCACTGCCTAAGCATAAATAGGCAGTATTTCAGCAAAGCCAATTTAAGTTAATGAGTTAAAATGTTTGCGTTACCTGTTTGTCGGGCGCATCCAGCCGGGTGCTTTTACGGGTGCCATTAACGGTCATGTGTACAATGTTCAATTGGTCGGCATAAAGGCTTTGCAGCAGGCTCACTTGTGCATCAATAGTTTTAGGCGTGGCTACCTTTGGCGATTCCAGGTAGGCATTAACGGTAGCGTTACTTATCTCATAGCCCAGGTAGTTGAGCGGCAGCGAAGATGAATTAGCCTTTAGCTGCAAACGGCTGCTGATGTAGTTTTTCACCAGAGCATCCATCGCTTTATGCATATCGGCACGGTTCAGGTCAATCTTCGTATGAAATTCCTTTTGCAGGGCCAACTCAAAATCATCCGTAAAAATGGTGCAAACCACTTCCATTTGTTTATCAGCGTTATTGTAGCTGATATCTGTAGTGCTCACATGCAGGGGATGAAAATTTACCGGGGCAGGTTTCCAGGCAACTAAAGGCCCTAAAAGTATGTAACAATATAATATAGATTTACCTAAAAAAGCAGTCATGTTAGCCTGTGGATAGTTTTATAGCTGAAAGCTGCTAAATTTACGCTTTCATTTAAAAAATATTATGTCTGATATTGGTTTTTATTTCGGGCTGGGATGGAAACACATTATCAGTACCGATGCTTTAGACCATCAGTTGTTCATTTTAGCGCTGGCATCGGTTTATACTTTTAAAAATATTAAGCAGGTACTTATACTTGTAACCGCTTTTACCATAGGGCATTCATTAACACTGGCACTCAGCGTGCTTGATGTGATACGCTTACCGGGTAAATGGGTAGAGTTTTTAATACCCTGTACCATTATTATTACAGCTGTTAACAATCTTTGGCGGGCTGGTAAAAGAAACGGCAGCGTAAATGTAAATTACTGGCTGGCACTTTTCTTTGGTTTGATACACGGTATGGGTTTCGCCAACAGCATCCGCATTATGCTGGCTAAAGACGAAACCATAAGCTGGGGGCTTTTTGGTTTTAACCTGGGGCTGGAGGCGGGGCAGATAGTAGTAGTAGCTGTTATACTGATACTGGCCGCGCTGTTTATTGATAAGTTAAGAGTGGCCCGGCGCGACTGGGTGCTTTTTATATCGGCCGGGGTATTTGCATTATCCATACAAATGGCATTTGAAAGGTTGCCATTTTAATTTAAATTTGTTTACCAATCACATAAAACATATGAAGCGAATTTTTACCAGCTTTTTATTTACAGTAAGCCTGGCAACGGCCGCCTTTGCCCAGGACATACAAAATAACCCTGGCAGCAATCATGGCAATAAATTTGAGCAGTTAGGTACTATCTTAAGTACGCCTAATGAGCAGCGCACGGCAAGCGGTGCGCCGGGTGCTAAATACTGGCAGCAGCGGGCCGATTATAACATTAAGTGCGAGCTTGATGAAAAAAACCTTAAGCTTAACGGCACCGAAACTATTACCTATTACAACAACTCGCCCGATCCGCTAACCTATATTTGGTTACAACTGGATGAGAATGAGCATAGCAGCCTGCGCAACTCGGGTTACCAAAGCAGCTCAAGCATGCCGCGTGCTACTACTACACAAAACATTGATAAGAGTGCCGTACGTAACGGCGAAGATGATAACGGTTTGGGCGATGTAATTACCCGCCTTGTTGATGCTACCGGCAAAAAGCTGAGTTATACCATCAACAAAACCATGATGCGTATTGACCTGCCTGCACCTTTAAGGCCCGGCGCTCAGTTTGTATTTACAGTTGACTGGAACTATAAAATAAGCGACCGAATGACAGTTGGCGGCCGTGGTGGTTACGAGTACTTTCCTGAAGATGGCAACTACCTCTTCACCATGACGCAGTGGTACCCGCGCTTGTGCGTTTACAGCGATTTCCAGGGATGGCAAAACCACCAGTTTACCGGCCGCGGCGAGTTCGCGCTTACCTTCGGTAATTTCCGTGTGCAGATGACTGTTCCGGCAGACCACGTGATTGGCGGCACAGGCGAATGTATCAATTACAGCGCTGTGTTAAGCCCTGCTAAACTGGCCCGTTACAACAAAGCTAAAACGTCATCGGTACCGGTAGAGATTGTTACCCTTGCTGAGGCCAAAGCTGCTGAAAAAGCGCCTTCAACTGCTAAAAAGACCTGGGTTTTCCAGGCCAACAATGTGCGCGACTTTGCCTGGGGTTCATCGCGCAAGTTTGTTTGGGACGCTATGGGCGCCAAAGTTGGCGGCCATAATGTAATGTGCATGAGCTACTATGGTAAAGAGGCTTATAACCTGTACAGCAAATACTCAACCCGTTTAGTTGCGCATACTATTAAAACCTATTCTGATTTTTCTATCCCTTATCCTTACCCTGTAGCGCAATCTGTTGAGGCATCAAACGGTATGGAGTATCCGATGATATGCTTTAACTATGGCCGTACAGAAAAGGATGGTACTTACAGTGAAAGCACCAAGAACGGTATGATCGGTGTAATTATCCATGAGGTAGGCCATAACTTCTTCCCGATGATCGTTAATAGCGACGAGCGCCAGTGGACCTGGATGGACGAAGGCCTTAACTCGTTTGTTGAATATCTGGCCGAAGAACTTTGGGATAACAAGTTCCCTACTAAAAAAGGAGCCGCGTATAACATTATTGATTATATGAAGCTGCCTAAGAATGAGCTGGAACCTATCATGACCAACTCTGAAAACATTGTGCGCTTTGGCCCTAACGCTTACAGCAAGCCCGCAACAGCGCTAAACATTCTGCGTGAAACCATTATGGGCCGTAAGCTATTTGACTTCGCCTTTAAAGAATACGCGCGCCGCTGGGCGTTTAAACACCCTACACCTGCTGATTTGTTCCGTACCATGGAAGATGCCAGCGGTGAAGACCTCGACTGGTTCTGGAGAGGCTGGTTCTACGGTACCGACCCTGTAGATATCTCGCTCGATTCGGTTAAATACGCTAAGGCCGACCTGAACGCCAAGCTGCCTGCTATGCGTCCACGCGGTGCACAAAAAGTTGCGCCTCCGGCCGTTAATGATTTTGATGACCTTTCTAAAGTGCGCAACCGTAATGACAAGAACATCAGGTTCCAGACAGACCTGGACACTGCCACGCACGATTTTTACTGGAAGTACGACAGGGGAATGGTAAAAGTAGATACCGCCAAATTTGAGGCCATGGTTAAAGCGCAGCCTGCTCCACAGCCTTTCGCGACCGAGCCATTAAACGATGCGGAAACTGCCAAGTATAACAGTAAGTATTTTTACGAACTTAACTTCAGCAATAAGGGTGGTTTGGTAATGCCGATCATTGTGGAATTTACCTACAAGGACGGCACCAAATGGGTTGACCGTATCGCGGCACAAATATGGCGCCTGAATGAGAAGAACGCTTCTAAATTTTACATACTGGATAAGGAAGTGGCCTCTATAAAGCTTGATCCAATGCGCGAAACCGCTGATATTGATGAAAGCAATAATTACTGGGGTAAAATGCCTGAGCCGTCAAAGCTGCAGCTGTTTAAACAGAAAAACGGCGGGCCGGTTCGTGGCCAGTCGTCAGGGATTAACCCTATGCAGGTAGCTGCCTCAAAATAACACGCAAAAGCAAACGTAAAAAGCCACGCCCAGAGCGTGGCTTTTTACGTTTGTAACGTTTGCTTAACATTATTAAATGTTTGCTTAACATTGAAATAACATATTTAAATGTTTAAATAACTGAAAATTAGTTCTTTAGGTATTTTTTCTAATCTCTTTCTAATGCCATTCTAATCTTTTGGTAACCAACTCTTAACATTGACAGGGGACTTTTGTGGTTAGAAAAATAACCCCAAGAAATGAAAAAGTTTTACCTTATTATCTTAGCACTGTTTTTTGCCGTTGCAGCCAACGCGCAGATCACAACGGCCACAATTAGTGGTAAGGTTGTAGATCAGAAAGGTGTTGCTATGCCTGGTGTAACCGTATCTGTTGTTAATAACAGCACCGGTACCCGCTACGGCTCGCAAACCAATGCCGATGGCCGCTACACCATCCCTAACATTAACCCGGGTGGCCCTTACACCATTAGCGCCACCTTTGTAGGTTCTAACAAAGACGAGCGTACGGATGTTACCCTTAGCCTGGGTAGCGCTACATTCAATTTCAAGCTTACTGATGCTACCACTAACCTTAAAGAGGTGAGGGTAACCGCCAGCGCGGGCGGCACCAAAACCGGCGCCAGCACACGCATCAGCCAAAGCCAGATCCGCAATATGCCTACTATTAACCGTAGCTTACAAGATCTTACCCGTACAACCCCTCAAAGTAACAATAACTCATTCCAGGGTACTAACTTCCGTTACAATAACGTAACTCTTGATGGTGCCATCAACAATGATGCTATCGGCTTTAGCCCTTCATTGGGTGGTCAAAGCAATGCGTCTGGCCAGGTAGGTAGCAGTACACGTACCAGCCCTATATCATTAGACGCGATACAGGATATACAAGTGTTGGTTGCTCCTTATGATATTAAAATTGGTAACGTACTGGGCGGTAGTATTAATGCGGTAACTCGTAGCGGTACAAACGATGTAAGCGGCGCTATTTATGGTTACGGCCGCGGCGCTTTCCTGGTAGGCCCCAATAACGCTTCAGCAGCTGCAGGTGGCGATGGTTCTAAACTGCCAAGCTCTTTCCACGATTATCAAACCGGTATCCGTTTAGGTTTGCCTATCATCAAAAACAAATTATTCTTCTTCACCAATGAGGAGATAGCTCGTAGACAAGATCCTGTAATTCGCGGTGCAGATGGCACAGGCTCAACCCAGATCTTATCTTTAGCTGACGCTCAAGCTATATCAGCGAAATTTGCTGCTGCCGGTTTTGACGCAGGTACTTACCAAAATACCAGCATCTTCTCAAGGTCAAACAAGTTCTTCAATCGTTTAGATTGGAACATTAATGACAATAACCAGTTAACCCTTCGTAACAATACTATCAGCTCAACTGCCACCAACCTGGAGCGCGATCAGCAAAACTTCCGTTTCGGTGGTATTGATTACACCTCGCATAATAACTCAACATCAACCGTTGCCGAGTTAAAATCGAGATTATCAAATTCTGTAAACAATAGTTTAGTGTTAGGTTACTCAAATGTTCATGATTATCGTGACCCTAATTCAAACCCTGCGTTGCCACAAATAGAGATCACCGGCAGAACTCCTGGTACAACTATCTTCCTGGGTACCGACCGTGAGGCAGCTATTTTTGATATGCGCCAGAAAACCGCTGAGTTTACTGATAACCTTACCTGGACTAAAGGTAAACACAATTTTACCTTTGGTACTCACAATGAGTTTTATAACATTACCTATAACTTTGTTAACTCCTGGAACGGTCGTGATGCATTCAAAAGTGTTGCGGATTTCTTAGCTGATAAACCTTCACGTATACGTGCTAACTATAATTACACAAATAATACCCGTGATTATATTTTAGCTAATCCATCTGCACAATTTAAAGTAAACCTGTTAAGCTTATACGGCCAGGACGAAATACAACTAACAGACAACTTTAAATTAACAGCGGCCCTGCGTGTTGATTACGCTAACGTGCCTGACAAACAGCCATTAAGTACTAAAACTACTAACGCTCCGGTTGACCTTAACTACGGTAATACCTTTACTTATACCAAGCCAAGGGATATTAAACAAAACTACCTTAATAACTACGAATTTAACCCGCGTGTATCATTCAACTATGATATAAACGGCGACCAGAGTGTTATTTTACGTGGTGGTAGCGGCTTATTTACCGGTCGTGTTCCGTTTGCATGGTTTGGTTACGCCTTTTACAATAACGGTGTTACCTATGGTGCTTATGATGGTAACCCGCCTGCAGCAGGCCCAACCATTGTTAAGGCTCCGGCCAACGGTGGTGCACAAGCAGCACAAGACAGAGGTGTTAACATTACCAATGCTGCCGGTGCAACTCAGGTTGACCTTATTGACAATAAATTTAAAATGCCTCAGGTATGGAGAAGTAGTTTAGCCGTTGATTACAATACCCAAGATCAGTGGAAATTTACTTTGGAAGGTATCTACACCAAAGTTATTCATGACTTAAAATTCCAGCAGGTAAATACAAAAGATAGCGTAGCTTATTATCCTTACGATACGCAAAAACAACAGCCTATTTTCGTTAACCAGAAGATTAATCCGCTGTATACGAATGCTTACCTGTTATCAAATACCAGTCAGGGCTATCGTTATAGTGTAACAGCACAGGTATCTAAGAACACGCAATTTAATCCTATGAATGCGTTGAGCTTTATGGTTGCCTATACCTATGGCCACTCAAAAGATGTTACCAACGGTATACGTAACTCAATGGAGTCAAACTGGCAGTTGAACCAGGCGCTTAACCCTAATAACCCTGGCCTGGCTAATTCAAACTTTGATATCCGTAACCGTATTGTTTCAACAGTTAACTTTAGGCACGATTGGGATGCCGCCCACAACCTGGTAGCTAACTTCAGCTTCTTCTTTAGTGCACAATCTGGTAACCCGTATACTTACGGTTTCTACCCAAGCGCAATTGATGGTACCGGCCAGCAAGTTAGCTTGGCTTACATACCCAAAAAAGGCGAAACAGTTAATTTCTTCAGCGATATAGCAGCTACCGCTACAGCACCGGCACAAACTGCCGCACAACAGGCAGCTGCCTTTGATGGCTTTATTGATAACAATAAGTATTTGTCATCACGCCGTGGTAACTTTACACAGCGCAATGCGGCTTTCACTCCGTGGAACAACCAATTGGATTTCCGTTTCGCGCAGGACTTTAAATTTGGTAGCGGTAAACACAAACAGGTAATTACCTTTACCTATGACATTGTTAACCTTACCAACTTGTTGAACAAGAAATGGGGCCAGTACTATTTCTCAGCTAATACTTTCAACTCAACCGCAAGTATTGGTTTAACTAAGGCAGCTACGCCAACATTTGGTAATGTTGCCACAACGTATCCTAAATACACATTTGCCGATCCTGGACTACCATATTCAGTTGATCTGTTTGCTTCACGCTGGCAAATGCAGTTTGGTTTAAGATACGCTTTCTAACGGATTTTTTATCACTCGTTCTTTATACTTAATTTAATCAAAACGCCCGTTACGCAAGTAGCGGGCGCTTTTGTTAGTACTCACCAGGTCATCGCAATTGCTCAACCACCCTTTCTTCGCTTTGCGAAAAGAGGGTAATAAGAAGTAGTAAATATCCTCATCCTCTTTGAGCAGCAGAGAGGGCCGACAAGCCGGAGGCGAAGTCGGGGTGAGCCAATAAATAAAGGTCCTCTCCAATCGGAGAGGACCTTTATTATGTAAAACTCTTTCAGCGCAAAAACGATGGAAAATTATTTACTTCCCTAACCCGTCAGGCTCAAAATCAAGGGCTATAGAGTTCATGCAATAGCGTTTACCGGTAGGCTTTGGGCCATCGTCAAAAATATGCCCCAGGTGCGAGTCGCAACGGGCGCAAAGCACCTCAGTGCGGTCCATACCATAGGTATGGTCTTCTTTATATTTTACCGCGTCCTTACGTACCGTTTCAAAAAAGCTTGGCCATCCGCAGTCGCTCGCGAATTTAGCATCCGAGCGGAAAAGTTTGTTACCGCATACTGCGCAGTAGTATGTGCCTTTAGTAGTTGCGTTCCAAAATTTTCCGGTAAACGGGCGTTCGGTAGCGGCCTCACGCGCAGTAGCATAAAGCGCAGGCGGTAGTATCTTTTTCCATTCGGCATTTGAAACATTCAAATGCCGGGTATCGGTATTAGAATAGTAAGGGTTATTTGCATGCCCCTTGTTGCTCTTAAGGTTTTGTGCCGATGCCACGGTGAAGCCCAGGCAAACGGCCAGTATCATGATGGTGCGTTTCATTTAGCTTTTTAATTTGTTTTTAAACACTTTTTTAAATTTCTCCAGCTCGGGTTGTATCACATATTTACAATAAGGCTGGCTACCGTTAAGGTTATAATAGTTTTGGTGGTAGTTTTCGGCCTTGTAAAAAACAGTGTATGGAGCCACCTGGGTAACAATCTTACTTTTGTACACCTTTTCGGCATTAAGCTTACCAATATAGTAGTCGGCCTTTTGTTTTTGGGCGGCGTTATGGTAAAATATAGCCGAACGATACTGCGTACCCACATCATTACCCTGGCGGTTAAGCTGGGTAGGGTCATGCGCTACAAAAAAAGCTTCGAGCAATTCGTCGTAGCTGATAACCGATGGATCGTAAACAATATTACAAGCCTCGGCGTGCCCGGTATTGCCGGTACAAACCTGCTCGTAACTTGGGTGTGGCGTTTTCCCGCCTGTAAAGCCAGATGTTACGCTTTTAACGCCACGTAATTGCTGAAATTTAGCTTCGGTACACCAAAAGCAACCGGTGGCAAATGTGGCGGTGTCGAGCTTTGCAGCAGGGGCTTTAGCAACAGGCTTATTGCCAGCAAATGCCGACGCAGCAAATAATATGGTAAAAATAAATAGAGCAATTTTTTTTATCATGGTTTAATAATATTATGGGTGTTTTATAACTAACGAGATTTATGACCGATTGAATTTCTAAATTAATGGTTTTATCAGGTTTATGATACCCTGCTGACAAAAACAGCGCTATTATATAAAACCCTTAACAGGCGAGATGGGTTTAAATTATAAATATCATCAACCATGGAAAATAGAAATGCACCTGTGTGGTTTATCACCGGTTGTTCCACCGGCTTTGGCCGCGAGCTTGCCAAATTGTTATTAGATAAAGGTTATCATACCGTAATTACAGCACGTGATCCCGAGAAAATAAAAGACCTTGCCAATGGCCATGAAGATAATGCCCTTGTATTAAAACTCGATGTTACCGACAACGCACAGGTGAATGATGCGGTTAAACAAACACTCGATAGATTCGGGAAGATAGATGTGTTGGTGAATAATGCAGGATACGGCTATTTTACCAGTATTGAGGAAGGGGAGGAGGAGAAAATACGCGACCAGTTTGAAACTAATTTTTTTGGACTGGTTAGCATGACGCAAGCTGTATTGCCCCATATGCGCGAAAGGCGCAAAGGCCACATCGTTAATTTCTCATCCATAGGTGGTTTGCGTGCGTTTACATCAACAGGTTTTTATCATGCCACTAAATTTGCTGTTGAGGGCTTGTCAGAATCACTGTCGCAAGAGGTAGCACCGCTGGGTATAAAAGTTTTACTGGTTGAACCCGGGCCTTTCCGTACGGATTGGGCCGGGCGCTCTACGGCACGAACCGAAACGCAGTTGGATGATTATAAAGATACCGTTGGTAAACGCATGGCTACCAGCCTTGAGGGCAGCGGCAAACAAGTGGGCGACCCTGTACGAGGCTCACAAGCCATTATTGATGCTGTTGAAGATGGCGACACCAAGTTGCGTTTATTGTTGGGTAAAATAGCCCTTGATCTGGCTAACGAAAAGCTCGATATGCTCAAACAAAACTTTGAAGCTTATAAGGATCTTACCCTCGGTGCGGATTTTCCTGAAAATGAAAGGTAAAACTCCCGTCGTTTACATAAATTAAAAGCAGTGCTTCGTTTCGATAAACGTGGTACGGTAATAAAAAGAAAAGCCCCAAACTGGGGCTTTTCTTTTTATACTTTTCTGTCATTTCACCTTGCTTTCGCTCGAAATAACACCTTTCTTTATTAATAGAAAAGCCCCAATGAGGACGTTTCTATTTTATTTTGCATCAGGGTTTGATCGCTTACACGTTAAACCTAAAGTGCATAATGTCGCCATCCTGCACAATGTATGTTTTACCCTCAATGCCCATTTTGCCCGCTTCTTTAATAGCGGCCTCAGAGCCATTATATTTTACAAAATCTTCGTATTTAATTACTTCGGCGCGGATAAAGCCTTTCTCAAAATCGGAGTGGATAACGCCCGCAGCTTGTGGCGCGGTAAAGCCCCGGGTGATGGTCCAGGCGCGTACTTCCTGTACCCCTGCAGTAAAGTAGGTAGCCAGGTTAAGCAACTTGTATGCGGCTTTTATCAGCTTGTTCACGCCAGATTCGGCCAGGCCCAGGTCGTCCAAAAACATCTGGCGCTCCTCAAAAGTTTCCAGCTGCGAGATCTCTGATTCTATCTGCGCGGAGATGATCAATACTTCGGCATTTTCGTCTTTAACAGCCTCACGTACTTTTTCTACGTAGGCGTTGCCTGTGTTTACTGCGCTTTCGTCAACATTACAAACGTATAACACTGGTTTGGCAGTGAGCAGGTGCAGGTCTTCAATGTATTCTTTATCCTCATCAGCAACCGGGGCCGTACGTGCAGATTTACCCGAAAGCAAGTGCTCGCGGTACACCAGCGCCACTTCGTAAGCTTTTTTAGCTTCTTTATCGCCGCCGGTTTTAGCCATCTTCTCTACCTTTTGTATCTTCTTTTCGATAGATTCAAGGTCTTTCAATTGCAGTTCGGTATCAATGATCTCTTTATCGCGGATAGGGTCAACAGAACCATCTACGTGTATCACGTTATCGTTATCAAAACAGCGTAAAACGTGGATGATGGCATTGGTAGCACGTATGTTGCCCAGGAACTGGTTTCCCAGACCTTCGCCCTTGCTGGCACCTTTAACAAGGCCGGCAATGTCCACAATTTCGATAACGTTGGGAACAGTGTTTTTTGGATTTACGATCTCAACCAGCTTGGTAAGGCGCTCATCCGGCACGGTGATTACGCCAACATTTGGCTCAATAGTACAAAACGGAAAGTTAGCCGCCTGCGCCTTAGCATTTGATAAACAGTTAAAAAGTGTAGACTTACCCACGTTTGGCAAACCTACTATACCACATTGTAAACCCATTGTTTATTTTTTGAATCAAGATTTCAAGAGTCAGGAATCAAGAAAAGAATCTTGTCTCCTGATTCTTGTTTTCCTGCCTCTTTTAAAAGCGCAAAGATAACAGAAAAAATGCCTTGAAATTTGAAAAAATAAACGACTTTTGCGGGCGGAAAAACCGTAGGTAAACAGGTATTAACATGTAAAATTGATAAGCGTATGGAAGAGATGGTTGAGCAGGTAGAATTGTTACTGGAACAAAGTGATCATAAACAGTTACAGGAATATTTGAACAACTTAAATATCTCCGACGTTGAAAGCCTTATTGATGAATTACCTGAGCACGGCGCCAAGTTTATTGAAACGCTCAATATAAACCGTGCGGTGAATGTTTTCCGTATTCTTGATTTCCCTACGCAGGAGCGTATTATCAAAAAACTTCCGGGTAATAAAATAAGTGAGCTGATAAACGAACTGCCGCCCGATGATCGTACGGCGCTTTTTGCCGAGCTGCATGGCGATGCCGTTAAAACCCTTATTTTGCACCTGTCTCCGGCCGATAGGAAAGAGGCCCTTGTACTTTTAGGTTACGAGGAGGATAGCGTTGGCCGTTTAATGACGCCCGATTATATTGCCGTTAGAAAGAGCTGGGATGTAAGCCGGGTGTTGGCGCACATACGCCGCTACGGTAAAAATTCTGAAACTATCGACGTGATATATGTGATAGGGGATAACGGCGTGTTACTGGACGATATCCGTATCCGTGAGATATTACTGGTTGACCCGGAAACTAAAGTAAGCGAACTGATGGACGGGCGCTCGATATCCCTGCGCGCCAGCGACCCTCAGGAAGAGGCGATCAACGTGTTCAGAATGAATAACCGCACGGCGTTGCCGGTTGTGGATAGTGAGAACATACTTTTAGGTATAGTAACGGTTGACGATATCCTTTGGATAGCCAACGAAGAATATACCGAAGACATCCAGAAAATTGGTGGTACTGAGGCATTGGATGAACCCTACCTGGATATCAACCTATTCAGGCTGGTAAAGAAAAGGGTAGGCTGGCTCATCATATTATTCTTTAGTGAGATGCTTACCACTACTGCCATGGGTTATTTTGGCGATGAAATAGAGAAAGTAGTAGTGCTGGCCTTCTTTGTACCGCTCATCATATCAAGTGGTGGTAACAGCGGTTCGCAGGCATCAACCCTTATAATACAGGCCATGGCTTTAGGCGAAGTAACCATAGCAGATTGGTGGCGGGTAATGCGGCGCGAAATATTGTCGGGCCTTATGCTGGGCGTAACCCTGGGTACCATAGGTTTTTTACGTGTGGCGGTATGGAGCATGTTTAGCCACGTTTACGGCCCTCACTGGCTTCTGGTAGGCTTTACGGTTGGTTTTTCGCTTATAGGTGTGGTGCTTTGGGGGTCATTATCAGGTTCCATGCTACCGTTGTTGCTAAAGAAACTAAAGTTTGACCCTGCAACTTCTTCCGCTCCATTTGTGGCTACACTGGTTGACGTAACCGGGCTGATCATCTATTTCAGCGTAGCTGTTATGTTTATGAAAGGCGTGCTGTTGTAGAACGTAATGAGCCGTATCATTGCTTTTTTAGCATTTTTTGTTGTTCACATTGGCGTAATTTATATCTTTAAAGAAAATAATTTAACACCTGAACACAATGGAAATCAACGAAAACATTCCACCGGCGGTTGCGCCAACGCCTGAGCCGAACATGATCTTAACGGAAACGGCGCAGTTTTATTTACAAAAGGCCGGTAAATGGGCCAGCTTCCTGGGTATCATGGGCTTTATTGGTACCGGCTTCTTAGCTATTGCGGCTTTATTTATGGGTACCATTTTTACCACCATGGCTACTATGAACCCTATGATGGGTGCCGCGGCTGGTATGGGTAGCCTGGTAACAGTTTTTTACCTGTTGCTGGCAGTAGTAAGTTTCTTCTTTGCGCTGTATTTATACCAGTTTGGCAGCCGCGTAAAGGATGCTATCGCTTACAGTAATACCGAGCAGTTAACCAGCGCGTTAAGTAAGCTTAAAGCATTCTTCCAGATGTGGGGCATTATCACCATTATTTATATTGTGTTAATGGTGCTGATATTTATCTTTTCCATATTTGCTGGCATTGGCGCCGCATCTATGATGAACAAGTAATATCGAAAAAGACATTAAAAATAAAACCCCGTCCTTTTCAGGCGGGGTTTATTGTTATTATAGATTTACAGTTAGTTCTTAAAAAGAAAAGTCTTCATCGGCGCCGGCAGTTTCGGTGTTCTCGCTAAACTCGTAGCGTTTCTCAACCACTTCCTGGTGTTGTTTGATGTAATCAACCGTGTCTTTTAAACCTTCGGCAAATTTTTCAAAGTCCTCTTTGTATAAAAATATCTTATGCTTAATAAACACACCATCCTCCAAACGTTTTTTGCTTTCGGTAATGGTTACATAATAATCATTACCCCTGGTGGCTTTAACGTCAAAAAAATAAGTTCTTTTACCGGCTCTTACCTTTTTTGAGTAAACTTCTTCGCGCTCTCTGTTGTCAAAATCTCCCATAAATTTGCTTAGTGTAATAGTTTTGGTGCCCTAAATATATACAAAAGTGTTTCAATTGCAAGGGTGTAATAGCATTTAGTATATATTTATTAAAACTTTTACGCTAATTTTCTGTATAGGTTACATCTTTTCCTCTTCTTCAAGCAGTTGTTTCTCGTATAATTCGAAATAAGCGCCTTTAAAATCCATCAATTCGGCATGGGTACCGCGCTCAATGATCCGGCCTTCGTCAAGAACCAATATCTGGTCGGCATTTTTAATGGTAGATATGCGGTGCGAGATAATAATACTGGTTTTGCCCTGCATAACCCGCCCCAGGTTACTTAATATTTCTTCCTCCGTACGCGTATCAACCGCCGAAAGGCAATCATCAAATATTAATATCTGCGGTTGTTTTACAATGGCCCTGGCTATGCTCACACGCTGTTTTTGCCCGCCTGAGAGGGTTACCCCACGCTCGCCTATAAGGGTATCGAAACCCTGCTCCAATTCCATAATATTGCTGTATACGGCGGCATCGCGGGCCGCCTGTTCAACGGCAGGCATATCCAGCACATCGGCGCTGAAAGCGATGTTATGCGATATCTTATCAGAAAACAGGAAAACTTCCTGCGGTACAAAACCTAACTGCGAGCGATAGTTGTTAAGGTTAAGGGTATCAATACGCTCATCATCAACAGTAATACTGCCCTCGCTTACATCATACATCCGCATAATAAGGTTGGCGATGGTGGATTTCCCAGAACCTGTGCGACCAATAATAGCCAGCATTTCGCCTGCTTTTACGGTAAATGAAACCTCTTTTAGCGCGGTAATGCCTGTATCCGGATAGTTAAAGGTAACATTATTAAACTCCAGCTTACCTTGTACCTGGTGAGTAGCACGGCTGGGAGAGGTGATCTCTGGTTCCTGGTGCAGGAACTCGTTGATACGTTTTTGCGAAGCGGCTGCTCTTTGTATAAGCGAAGTTACCCACCCCAGTGATATTACCGGGAAGGCCAGCATATTAAGGTAAACAATAAACTCGGCTATGTTACCCGGTGTAATATTGCCTTTCATTACTTCAACACCGCCAATGTACATGGTGATCACATTGCTAAGCCCTATCAACAGCAGCATCGATGGAAAAAATACCGCTTGCACCTTAGCTAAAGCCATGCTTTGTGAGCGATAATCTTCGCTTTCATCGGCAAAGCGTTTCCTTACAAAACCTTCGCGCACATACGAGCGGATCACCCTGATGCCCGAAAAATTTTCCTGTACAAAGCTGGACAGGGCCGAGAGGCGCTGCTGTATCTTTTCGCTGCGGTACTCTATAATCGTATTTACATAAAAAATAATCACCGCCAGCACAGGTAAAGGGAGTACCGAAAATATGGCAAGCCTTACATTTACCATCAGCATGGCATATATCACCAGCACAAATAGTATAACGGTGTTAATGGAGTACATGATGCCGGGGCCAAGGTACATGCGTACGCGACTTACATCTTCGGTAACGCGGTTCATGAGGTCACCGGTATTGTGGCGGCGGTAAAAGGCAAGCGACAGCACCTGGTAGTGCGCGTATATCTCGTTCTTAAGATCAAACTCAATATGCCGCGACATCAGGATAATGGTTTGCCGCATAAAGAACAGAAAAAGCCCCCTTAATAAAGCCAGCACCAATACCAGTACGCCAAAAAGCAGCAAGCTGGAGCCGAAGATATCATAGATCATCTCCTGGCGGTTAAAGCCTGAAAATAATTGATAAACGCCTATATTTTCGGTTACGAGGTCAAACGCCACGCGAATAACCTGGGCCGGTAATACAGCAAATATGTTGGAAATAATAACGAACAGGATGCCCGGAACAAGTCGCCAGCGGTATTTGTAGAAAAATTTATTGAGGTAAGCGAGGTCTTTCATGCGCGTATCAAAAGTACGAAATGAAGCAACAACCGTGTGCTGCCAATTGATTTAATTAATTACGCATGACTCACCCCGGCACCGCTTCGCTGGCCGACCTCTCTGCTGCGCAAAGAGGATAAAAGAAAGACACTTAAAGCAAACTCCCCTCTTTGCGCAGTAGAGAGGGGCAGGGGGGAGTTACAAATAACTTGCTGCAACCAAAAAAACCGCTACTTTTACAAAGATTTATCAACACTTGCAGATACGAATGTCCGCTCAGCAAACAAACGATAGTATTTTTAGTCAGCTCGATGCTTATGGGCATAAAAAAGTGGTGTTCTGCAGCGATACAGATACCGGCTTAAAAGGCATCATTGCTATACATGATACTACTTTAGGCCCTGCTTTTGGCAGTACCCGCATGTGGACTTACCGCTCCGAAGCCGAGGCGTTATATGACGTTTTGCGCTTATCAAAAAGCATGACTTACAAATGCGCTATTGCCGGCCTAAACATGGGCGGGGGGTATTCAGTGATCATTGGCGATTCGCGCCGTGATAAGACTGAGGCCATGATGCGCAAGTTTGGGCGCTATATTAAAAACCTAAACGGCGAATTTATTACTTCAGAAGATGTGGGCACCAGCCCACGCGATATGGAATATATCCGTATGGAAACGGAACACGTTACCGGCATCCCCGAAAGTTTGGGTGGTAGCGGTGACCCGGCTCCTGTAGCTGCAAAAGGTGTATTAATGGGTATTAAGGCGGCTGTAAAGGAAATGTACGGTAATGATACCATCACCGGCCGCTCGGTAATTGTGCAGGGCATAGGCCACGTTGGCGAAACCCTGGTAAAACTGCTGCGCGAGGA
This sequence comes from Mucilaginibacter sp. MD40, assembly GCF_002288635.1. Classification (GTDB taxonomy): domain Bacteria; phylum Bacteroidota; class Bacteroidia; order Sphingobacteriales; family Sphingobacteriaceae; genus Mucilaginibacter. Next base: position 2,068,333 of record NZ_NRSW01000001.1, read on the forward strand.
GAATGCCAAGGTTTACGTAAGTGATATTAATGACGAGCGCACACGCCAGGTATCAAAAAAATATGGTGCGGAAGCGGTATCAAACAATTCGATATTTGATATCGACGCGGATATCTACTCACCCTGCGCCCTGGGAGCAACCATAAACTCGCAAACCATCAGCAAGCTTAAGGTGGGCATTATCGCGGGTTCGGCCAATAACCAGTTGCAGGACGAAGATGAGCATGGGAAAATGCTTTTAGATAAGGGTATACTATTTGCCCCGGATTACGTTATTAACGCGGGCGGTATCATTAACTGTTATTCGGAGTTGCAGGGCTTTAGTAAGCGCCGTACCATGCAGCTTACCGAAAATATTTATGAGGCCACCCGGAATGTTTTAAAACTTTCAAAGGCAGAAAATATTTCTACCATTGAAGCGGCAAACAAAATTGCTGAAAAACGCATTGCAGATATTAGAAAAGTAAAATCAACCTATTAAATATATCATTACGGCCGCAAGACGCAGGCTATAAATCGTTCTTACAAAAATGCTAAACAGAAGGCACCTTAGGGTAAAAGTGTTACAATCGCTTTACGCGTACCACCAGTCGGACACTAAAGACATCAAATTATTCGAAAAAAACCTGTTAAACAGTATCGATCAGGTTTTTGAAATGTACATCTGGATGCTCTCGCTTATTAACGAGACCATTGAGTATGTATCCCGCGATGCGGAAGAAAGGGCCAACAAACACCGCCCAACAGCCGAAGACCTTAACGTTAACCAAAAAATACTGACTAACCGGTTTTACCTTTCGGTATTAGACAATAAGGATTATCTGAATGGTATCCGTAAATATAAGGTTGACTGGTCTTTTGACCCCGAATTAGCCAAATCGCTCTTCACTACACTAAAAAACTCACCGGAATATGCCGAATACCTGGCTAAAACCGATGATACCATCCAAACGGATAAGGATATTATTAAATTCATCTTCAAGAAAGTGATCCTGAAATCATCACTTGCCGAGCAGGTATTTGAAGATAAATTTATTTACTGGCCTACAGATAAAGAGGTACTGCAGGCGCTGATCGCCAAAACCTTCAAAAATTTCGCTTCGGAAAATTTTGCCGAAAACAAACTGGCAGAGATCAGCAGTAATTGGGTTGAAGACCGCGATTTTGTGGTAAACCTATTTGAGCAAACCATACGCCATGATGCCGAGTATCAGGAACTGATAGCTGAAAAAACACAGAACTGGGAACCTGATCGTATTGCCATGATGGATACCTTGCTAATGAAAATGGCTATTGTAGAGTTTATTAACTTTACATCTATCCCGGTAAAGGTTACTATTAACGAGTACCTGGAGATATCAAAAGAGTTTAGTACGCCTAAAAGTAACTCGTTTATTAACGGTATTTTAGATAAGATACTTTTTGAATTAAAAGCACAGAATAAAGTACGTAAATCTGGCAGGGGATTAATTGAATAATATTAACCAAACACGATGAAGAAATTAGTTGTAGTTGCAGCAGTTGCCGGTATGTTATTTACCGCCTGCAACCAGCAAGGAAACGGTACAGCCCCGGCAAACACCGCTACTGCTGATACCAGTAATGTAAGCGCTACCAACGCGCCGGTAATGAAGTTTGAGAATGATACGCACGATTTTGGTAAGATAAAAGAGGGCGAAAAAGTAACTTATGCCTTTAAGTTCATTAATAAAGGCAAATCGCCGCTTATTGTTAAAGACGCGGTGGCCACCTGCGGCTGTACCAAGCCGGAGTGGCCTGCAACACCCATTGCTCCGGGTGCACCGGGCGAAATAAAGGTAACCTTTAACAGCGCTGCCAAAATGGGACTGCAGGATAAACAGATCACTATTACAGCTAATACTAACCCTGCCCAAACCATGGTGCATTTGATTGGCGAAGTTGTTGCTAAGTAAAAGTCTACAGTAAAAATAGGGGCTTGTTATTTGCTTGCAAGCTGCCTAAACTATTAAATACTCAATAATTAATTTAAATGATAAGTACAATTTTATTACAGGCCGGCGGAATGGGAACCCAAAATCTAATCATGTTTGGTTTGATTGCCGTGGTATTTTATTTCTTTATGATCCGCCCGCAGGTTAAAAAACAAAAAGACCAGAAAAAATACGTAGATGAACTTAAAAAAGGCGATCGGGTAATTACCAGCGCCGGTATACATGGCAGGATATATGAAGTTGCCGAAACTACTTTTTTAATTGAAGTAGAGAACGGCGCGCGCATACGTTTTGATAAATCAGCTATATCGCTGGATGCTTCAAAAGCGTTAAATACCCCTGCTAAATAAGCTGTAGGCTTAAAGCGTAAAGCTAAAAGCTTAAATAGGCTTATAGCTTAATTCACTATATTAGAAGCGAAAAGCTGATGCGTTACTGCTTTCAGCTTTTCGCTTTCTGCTTTTATCTCGTAAAGAAAAAATGGCCATCATCAAACTATCGGCAATGGAAAGGAGGCGGTTATCGGTTTTTATAACCTGCCTGGTATTTGCCGCGTGTGCATGGCTGTTTACAGCTTTATCCAATACCTACAAGTTTACGGTAAAGCAGGCTATCAGTTATAAAAACCTACCGCAAAAAAGGGCGTTTTATCCTTTGCAGTCTGATACCGTGACCACCATTGTGCAGGGAACGGGCTGGCAAATGTTATTTGCTAAAGGCTCCTACAACAACAAGCCCGTTAATATTGATCTTCATACACTGGAGAGTAAGAACTACGTTGTACTTAGTCAGCAGCTTAAGCAAATAAACGCCAAAAAAGATCTTAACCACGAGATCATCGCTATTAACCCCGATACCTTGTATTTTGATTTCAGCAACCGCATTATCAAAAAGGTGCCTGTGGCATTGGTGGCCAATATCAGTTACCAGAAACAGTTCGCGCAATCGGGCAATGTGGCCATAAGGCCGCAATATGTAACCATTAGCGGCCCGGCTGAAACCATTGGCAATATCAAGGTATGGAAGACCGATACCGTTAAACTTACTGATGTTAATGAGGATTTTACCCGCCGGGTGGCGCTGCATGAGGTAAAGGAGGGCAACCTGTCCATTATTCCTAAATCGGTATCGGTACATATACCGGTAGACGAGTATACCGAGAAAACGCTTGAAATACCTGTTAAGGTGATCAACAACCATCACTATTATGATGTGAAAATTTTTCCGCAGAAAATTAAGGTGACGTTTACTACCTCGCTTACCGATTACCCAGATATGAACGAGGATGACTTTGAAGCTGTGGTCGATCTTTCGTTATGGGAGCAGTACGGCTATCATAACCTGCCGGTAAAAATAACCCGTATGCCGTCCTTCAGTAAGGTAACCAAGATAGAGCCTCGGGTAATTGATTTTATCATAAAAAAATAAATGTTTAAAGTAGGGATAACCGGTAATATAGGCAGTGGAAAAACCACCGTTTGCAAGGTATTTGAGGTGTTGGGCATACCGGTATTTTATGCCGACGATGCCGCTAAAAAAGTAATGACCGATGACCAATTACTCATAAGCGGTATAAAAGAGGCTTTTGGGAACGAGGCGTATTTTGCCGACGGCTCGCTTAACCGCAAGTATATAGGCAACATTGTTTTTAACGATGAGGATAAGCTTAAACGGCTTAATGAACTGGTGCACCCTGCTGTTTTCAGGGCGTTTGATGCCTGGGTAGAAAAGCAAGAACATGCGCCGTATGTTTTAAAAGAAGCCGCGATTTTGTTTGAAAGCGGTTCATATAAAAAATGCGACCGCAGCCTGTTGGTAACAGCCCCGTTAGAAACACGTATGGAACGGGTAATACAGCGCGACGGGGTAACCGAGCAGGAAGTTCAAAAACGCGAAAGCCGCCAGTACCCGCAGGAGAAAAAAGAGCAACTCGCTGATGATATCATTGTAAATGATGATACCCAACTGGTAATTCCGCAGGTATTGCAACTGCATCAATTATACTTATCGCTCGCTAAAGCTCAATGATTTTAGACGATTTTATAACTCTTACAGCCAATGGCCTGTATTGCCGTTACGCAGATTTTTACCTCGACCCGCAACAGCCGGTGAGCCAGGCCGTAATTTCCCACGCCCATGCCGACCATGCTGTTAGCGGTAATAAAAATGTGTATGCCACCGCTCCAACCCTGGCTTTTATGCAGCTGCGTTATGGGAAGAATGCTTTTAAAGTAAGTTATACGATACCTTATCACGAGCCATTTACCATTGGCGGCGTGCAGCTCACTTTTATTTCCGCGGGGCATATGCCTGGCTCAGCACAGGTGTTAATGGAATATAAAGGCGTCAGATACCTCTACACCGGTGATTATAAACTACAGGCCGATGATACCTGCGAACCCATTGAATTTACGCAGGCCAATGTGCTGATCACCGAAAGTACCTTTGCTGACCCGGCCACGCAGCACCCCGATCCGGTAACCGAGATCAAAAAACTGGCGGATATTAAGGTAAATATCCTGCTGGGGGCTTACGGGCTGGGGAAAAGCCAGCGGCTTATCAGCCTGATTAATAGATACGTACCTCAAAAAATCATTTTAGTGCACCACCGTATAATGCCAATAAATGCGGTTTACAAAAGCCTGGGTTATGATTTGGGTGCGCACCAACTCTATAACCGTAAGCTGATGAAGGAGCAAAAGGAGTATATTTACCTTGTGCCGCCTTTTACTTTTGATAGCTATTTGCGGGCAACAGGCGTAAAGAGGCTGTTTGCATCGGGCTGGAAAAACCTGCAGGCTAATGAGCAGGACACGCTGTTCATATCAGACCATGTAGACTGGAACGATATATTGCAAATGGTAAACCATGTGCAGCCGCAACAGATATGGACCCTGCACGGCGACGGGCGCCAGCTAAAAAAGCATTTTGAAAACGATATTTTTGTGAAGATAATGGCATAATGCTGCAGGAGAATATAGACTATTACATAAATGCCGATGGCAACTTTGTATTCACTAAAGAATACCATTTAAAGCGAGGATATTGCTGTAAAAATAAGTGCCTGCATTGCCCGTGGCATTACGGAAGGCCTAAGCCACAGAGCGATGTAAAAAATAAATAGATTATATTTGTAATTAATTTCTTATACCATGGGAATAGAGGAAGATATAAAAAGCACCAACTTTGAGGATAATTACCATAAAGCGGTAGTTAACCTGGCCTACACCTCAGGCTGGCTCAACAACTATATGCGGCCCGCTTTTGAAAAGCACAACCTCACCCAGCAGCAATTTAATATCCTGCGCATATTGCGCGGCCAATACCCCAAGCCGGCTACTGTAAACCTCTTAAAAGAGCGCATGGTAGATAAAATGTCTGACGCTTCACGCATTGTCGATCGTTTGGTGCAAAAAGGGTTGGTATCGCGCTGCACCAACTCCCGCGATCGCCGCGCCGTAGATATCCGCATCAGCGAAGAGGGGCTGGCTATCCTCAAAAAAATGGATATTGATTTTAAAACAAAAGACCTTTTTAAACAACACCTTACCGAGGAGGAGGCAGGCCTGCTCAGCGATCTGCTGGATAAGATGAGAGGGTAGGTTTTAAGTCAAAAGTCAAAATTTAAAACTCAAAACTTACTTTTCTTCCTGACACCAACTAAAAATCCATGTTATTGCGAGGATGAGCGACAAAGCAATAACATTAGCTTTGTTCTGAGATTATCGGGCTATCGCTCTTAATTACATAGTGTTATATTTTCCACCCTCTTTGCGCATTAAAGAGGGGCAATGAGCCGAAGGCAAAGCCGGGGCGAGTAAATGTTACAATTGCTCCTGCTGAAAGTACTTAGCTGCGGCCACCCTAAATCCATAAGCAAACAGCCACCCCGCCAAACTCCCGTAGATAGCTCCTGCGGTAACATCAACCGGGAAATGAACCCCAACATATACCTGTGCCACCGAGATCAGGGCAGCCCAAAATATCAGTACAGGGAGCACCCATTTATACCTTTTATAAAATACAATCCCTAAGAAAATAGCGATGGCAAAATGGTCGGTAGCATGCGTAGAGGGGAAACTATACCCCGTTCCGCAAGGTACGCGGCTAATAACGGATGCGCTGGTGTGAGGGTCGCGGCAGGGGCGCAAGCGGTGCACCGAGGGTTTTATTATGCTCGCGCTGGTAAAATCGGCAAAGCCAACGGCAAGCGCCAGGAAAAGGATCAGCACGGCCCCACGTTTCTTGTATCGCCACAGGCTAAAACCAATGATGAAAACATATAGCGGTATCCAGAAACGGGCGTTACGCATCACGGGCAGCACCGCGTCAAAAAACGGGTTAGCCCAATCGTGGTTGATCACGTAGAACAGGTGCCGGTCCAGATGTAGCAGAAAATCGGGCATTTAGCTATGAAATATAGGCTGATACAGCGCGTTATACCTTGCCAAATATATATGAATTTTATACTCGCTTAGCGCAAATATTGCTATTTTTGCGCCAAACATCTATATACTTTGACACTCATAAAATCAATCTCAGGCATTAGGGGTACCATCGGCGGAGCCGCTGGCGACGGCCTCACCCCGTTAGACATTGTTAAATTCACATCTGCATACGGCAGTTGGGCGGTTAAACGTACCGGCATTAAAAAAATAGTGGTAGGCCGCGATGCCCGCTTGTCTGGCAGTATGGTGAATAACCTGGTGATAGGTACTTTACAGGGTTTGGGTATTGATGTGGTTGACCTTGGCCTTTCTACTACACCAACCGTTGAAGTAGCCGTGCCCGATGAGCAGGCAGCAGGAGGTATTATCCTTACCGCCAGCCACAACCCCAAGCAGTGGAACGCCCTTAAGCTCCTTAACGAGAAAGGCGAATTCATTAGTGATACCGATGGCAAGGAAGTACTGGACATAGCCGAAAACAGCGATTTTATTTATGCTGATGTAAACGACCTGGGTAAACATACCCATGATGATAGTTACCTGAAAAAACATATTGACAAGGTTTTAGCCCTTCCGCTGGTTGATGTGGAAGCCGTTAAGAAAGCGAACTTTAAAATAGCTATCGATTGCGTTAATTCAACCGGAGGCATTTTTGTACCGGCCCTGTTAAAGGCGCTTGGTGTAGAAACTATACATGAATTATACTGCGAGCCTGACGGTCATTTTCCGCATAATCCGGAGCCACTACCCGAGAACCTGGTAGCATTGTCAAAAGAAGTGCTGAAAACTAAAGCCGACCTGGGTATTGCCGTTGACCCGGATGTGGATCGCCTTTGCTTTGTTTGCGAGGATGGCAGCATGTTCGGCGAAGAATATACGTTGGTAGCCGTAGCAGATTATGTGCTGGCGAATACCAAAGGTAACACGGTATCAAACCTGTCATCAACCCGTGCCCTGCGCGATGTAACTGAAAAGCACGGCGCAGCGTATCACGCGGCTGCTGTAGGGGAGGTAAACGTGGTAAACAAAATGAAAGAGGTGAACGCCATCATAGGCGGCGAAGGCAACGGCGGGGTAATTTATCCCGAACTGCATTACGGCCGCGACGCCTTGGTTGGTATAGCGCTGTTCCTTACCCACCTGGCCAAATATGGCAAGCCGGTATCGGTTTTAAGAAGCTCTTACCCGGGCTATTTTATTTCTAAAAATAAAATTACGTTAACGCCGGAGATGGATATCGACGCATTGCTGGTAAAGGTGAAAGATAAGTACCAGAAACAGCCGCACAGTACTATTGATGGTTTAAAGATCGAGTTTGATAAGGAGTGGGTACACCTGCGCCGCTCAAACACAGAGCCTATTATCCGTATTTATTCTGAAGGGAACTCAGAAACTATTGCGGATAACCTGGCCAACAAGATCATTACTGATATAAAAGAGATATTAAATTTAAACGAATAGCAGGTATAACCGCAGGACCGGAGACCCTGCGGTTACACCGTTTATTTTTACTGACCCCATAATTATTGATAAAATGCGAGTTTATTTCGACAACGCAGCAACAACCGCGCTCGACCCTGAAGTACTAAAAGAAATGTACAAGGTAATGGAAAGCCAGTTTGGCAATCCATCATCTATCCATGCCCACGGGCGCGAGGTGCGTACGTTGATCGAAAGATCGCGCAAAACCATAGCCAACCTGCTGCATACCTCACCCGCCGAAATATTTTTTACCAGCGGCGGTACCGAGGCTGATAATACCGCCATCCGTTGCGGTATCATTGATCATCAGCTTAAACATGCCATCACTACCAAACTGGAGCACCATGCTGTGCTGCATACCCTGCAGGCCATGGAAAAGGCCGGTGCTATTAAACTGAGCTACGTAGATGTTGATGATAAAGGACTGGTTGATTACAACCACCTGGAGCAACTGCTGCAAAACAACGAGCGCAGCTTTGTATCGCTTATGCACGCCAACAACGAATTGGGTACATTAACAGACATTGTACGTGTGGGCGATATTTGCGAGGCTCACAACGCGCTTTTTCATAGCGATACGGTACAAACCGTTGGGCATTTCGTGCATGACCTCAGCAAGCTTAAATTGCACTTTATGGTTTGCGCCGCGCACAAGTTGCATGGCCCAAAAGGGGTAGGCTTTTTACACATCAACCACAAAGTAAAAATTAACCCGATGATCTACGGAGGTTCGCAGGAGCGCAATATGCGTGGCGGTACCGAAAACGTATATGGTATTGCCGGTCTTGCCAAGGCGCTTGAACTGGCTTATGCCGATATGCAAGGTCATCAGGCCTATATTCAGGACATCAAATCGTACATGATGGCCAGGCTCACGCAGGAAATACCCGGTATAAAATTTAATGGCGAAACTGATCCTGAAGGAAGCCTGTATACGGTACTTAACGTATCATTCCCTGAAATGGAAATGGCCGACATGCTGCTCTTTAACCTGGACATTGCCGGTATTTCGGCATCAGGCGGTAGCGCATGCAGTTCGGGCACAGATATAGGCTCACACGTATTATCAGCCATTGGCGCTAACCCAAACAGGCCTTCAGTGCGTTTCTCATTTTCTAAATATAATACTAAAGAAGAGGTTGATTATACTGTTGCCAAGCTTAAAGAGCTGTGTATGGTAAATGCTTAATTAATTTTTTTTCTTTTTTTGAAAGTTGGCAGGCGTATTGCTATACATAGGTACAATCAAAAACAAAACCTATGATGACTAACCAAGAAAACACCTGGAATCATGATACAGATCAGAACCAGGGCTACGCTACCAATTCTTTTGCCGCAAGCAACCAGAATATTGATGAAAGCCGCCTGGACGGTACCGAAGGCGGTGGTAATATCCCCGGCAGCTATTCATCTAATGAAAGCATGAGCGGTGTAAACAGTGTTGGCGATGAGGATGATGACCTGGCAACAGGTGATGATATCCCCGAAGATGACGAGCTTGAAGATGATGAATTAGAGGATGAGGATTATGAGGATGCCGATATGGAAGAAGATACTGACCTGGATGGCGCCTCTGCAGGCTCATATACCGGGACCATCAATTCTTCATTGGATGACCCTAACGAAATGCCGGAAGAAGGCCAGTCGGATAACAAGGGCATCGGTTACTCACAGCAGGAAGAACAAGACCAACCAGGTGAGGGTGCTGATACCTCATTCAGTGAACAAATAGATGTTACCCCACCTGAAAGGCACGAATTTCCTTCGGAAGGTGTGGCTACTAAAACCGATTTCGCCAGCCGCGACCTGGGCCGTACTACAGGTCGTATGTTAGGCCACGAGCCGGGCACAGAGGGAATATAATGATGGAATAGATCATTGCAAGTGATAAATAACACTTGCGTACATTTAAACAAAAGAGGCGTTTGAATATTCAAACGCCTCTTTTGTTATCTGTTCATCAGCAATGGTTAGCTGTTATCTGCTTCTTTTTCTGCAACCGGTTCCTGTACGCCATATGGGGCGAGCATTTTAAGGAATGAGGCTAATTTTTCTTTCATTTCACGGCGGTCTACAATAAAATCGAGGAAACCATGTTCCTGTACAAACTCTGCAGTCTGGAAGCCTTTAGGCAGGTCTTTTTTAATAGTTTCTTTAATTACACGCGGGCCTGCAAAACCAATTAAAGCGCCTGGTTCGGCAATGTTAATGTCGCCCAGCATAGCGTATGATGCGGTAACACCACCAGTGGTAGGGTCGGTAAGTAAAGATATATATGGAATTCTTGCTTGTGCAAGCAGTGCCAGCTTAGCCGATGTTTTAGCCATCTGCATGAGCGAGAAGGCTGCCTCCATCATACGCGCACCGCCCGATTTTGAGATCATCAGGAAAGGTACTTTATGTTTGATGCTGTAATCAATAGAGCGGGCGATTTTTTCACCTACTACAGATCCCATGGAACCACCAATGAAGTTGAAGTCCATGCAGGCGATCACAATATCCTGTCCGTTTATTTTACCAACACCTGCGCGTATAGCATCAGTTAAACCGGTTTTGGTCTTGGTTTCTGTAAGCCTGTCGCTATATTTTTTGGTATCAGTAAAATGCAGCGGGTCGCCTGAGTGCAGGTCTGCAAAAAGTTCGGTAAACTGGTTATCATCAAACAATACCGAAAAATATTCTTTTGAACCTATACGTAAATGGAAACCGCAATAGTGGCAAACATATTGGTTTTCAACCTGTTCTGAATAATGAAGCGGTTTTTTACAATTTGGGCACTTATTCCATATCCCGTCCGGTGCTTCCTTCTTCTCCTGTGTAGTGGTAATAATGCCTTTGTCTTCGCGCTTAAACCAAGCCATATCTTAAAAAGTGGTTAAAAGTAACTGCAAAGAAACAAAAAAAGCTGGTAATTTGATTGCATAAATTTATCAGCACACTATGTGGTTGTATAGCAACGTGTTTTAGCTTGTGTTTCAGTAGGTAAGATATCATCCTTGTTGTATTAAATACACTATAGTATCGCCACTAATTACTATTAAGCAGGTAGGCATATAGGATTTTAAGCTAAATACGCTTATTATTCAGATGCTTAAATCAAAAATAGGTGATAAATATTAGGCAAAACAGTAAATTTTTATAACTTCGAAGCCCAAACAAATGCTCATGGATTTAAAAAATTATAAAGGCGTACTGCATGGCAATCAGGTGCAGGCGTTATTTGAAGCAGCCAAGCAACACCAGTTTGCTTTACCCGCTGTAAACGTAATTGGCACCAATTCTATCAACGCTGTAATGGAAACCGCCAAAGCGGTTAATTCTCCTGTAATTATTCAGTTATCAAACGGCGGCGCCCAGTTCTACGCAGGTAAATCATTAGATAACTCAAAGCTGCAGGCCTGCATATTGGGCGCTGTATCAGCAGCTAAACACGTGCACTTACTGGCCGAGCACTATGGTGTAGCCGTTATTTTACACACCGACCACGCCGCAAAAAAATTATTACCATGGATTGATGGTTTATTAGACCACGGTGAAAAGTTTTTTGCTGAAACCGGCAAACCGCTTTTTTCATCGCACATGCTTGACCTTTCTGAGGAGCCTATCGAAGAAAACATCGAGATATCTGCCAAATACCTGGCGCGCATGGCCAAAATGAACATGACCGTTGAAATTGAGCTGGGTGTTACCGGTGGCGAAGAAGATGGTGTTGATAACTCTGATGTTGACAGCTCTCGCCTGTATACCCAACCGGAAGAAGTTGCCTACGCTTATGAAGAACTGTCAAAAGTAAGCCATCGCTTTACTGTTGCGGCTGCCTTTGGTAACGTACATGGTGTATACAAACCGGGTAATGTTAAACTGATGCCTGTTATCCTGCACAATTCGCAGGAGTTCCTGAAGCAAAAACATAACCTTACTGCCGAGAAACCTATCAACTTTGTGTTCCACGGTGGTTCAGGCTCAAGCCAGGAAGAGATCCGCGAGGCTATTTCATACGGCGCTATCAAAATGAACATTGATACCGACATGCAATGGGCTTTCTGGGAAGGTATTAAAGATTATTACCAATCTAAAGAAGCTTATTTGCAATCTCAGATCGGAAGCCCGGATGGCGATGATTCTCCAAACAAAAAATATTACGACCCACGTGTATGGTTACGCAAAGGCGAAGAAACTTTTGTTAAACGCTTAACAGAAGCTTTTGCAGACCTAAACTGCCTTGACGTGAATAGCAAGCTGTAACATATATAGCTAAAAAGAGTAAAAAGCGCCCGTGTTAAAAACATTGGCGCTTTTTTTTAGTTGTGGATTTATACCTACAAAGTCTATGGCTAAAAGTACACAACGCAAAAAAAACTTGTTTGAGCGGTTCGCAAACTGGGCAACCATTGCTACCGGCAGTTCTGCGGCGTTTATTGCCGCAACGGTTGTCATCATTGTATGGATTGTGACGGGGCCAATATTTAAATATTCTGATACCTGGCAGTTAGTAATTAATACGGGCACCACTATTATTACTTTCCTCATGGTGTTTCTGATCCAAAAGTCGCAGAATAAAGATTCTAAAGCCGTGCACCTGAAACTTAACGAGCTGTTGGCATCGCACCAGGGGGCAAGTAACCGTATGGTGCATATTGAGGACCTTACAGAAGATGAACTTGATAAGTTGGCCAGATTTTATATTAAGTTGTCTAAATTAGCCGAAGAAGAAGATGATATTACCTGTACGCACTCTATTGACGCGGCAGAAGAGAATCATAACGAGAAATTATCCAGTTTAAAGACCAAGAAGCATTATCAAAATGCCCTCATCAGCAGAAGTAAAAAAAGTAAGTGACCCCAGTGACCTGGAAACCGTGTTCGCCATCAGGCGTGAAGTATTTGTTGACGAACAAAACTGCCCTCCGGAACTTGAATGGGAAAATGAAGACATATCTACCCATTTCCTGGCTACGGTAGAAGGCGAGCCGGCAGGTGCGGCACGCTGGCGTAAAACCGATAAAGGCTATAAGTTAGAAAGATTTGCCGTGTTAGCTAAATTCAGAGGTTATGGGGTAGGAGAGGCTTTAGTTAAAGCTGTTCTAAACGATCTCCCATCCGATGCTTCTTATATATACCTGCATGCCCAAGTGCAGGCTCTTGGCTTTTATGAAAAGCTTGGTTTTAAACCCTCAGGCACTATGTTTGAGGAGGCTGGTATACAACATTTTAAAATGGTTATTAGATAGAATTAAGAAACAAGAGCGAGGAGTTAAGAATCAAGAGCCAAGAGTCCAGAAACAAGATCGGTTAGATGCGGTAAACTATATCTTAACTCTTATATCTTTATTTTTCTATGTAAACACCTTTGCCGAATACTCCATAGCTTCGGCAAGTTTATCCAGATCGAGGCTCAGCTGTACGTTTTGATGCAAAAGGAACGCCACAAGGTTTTCTGTCGCGATGTTGCCGGTGAGGTCGTCCTTTGCCATAGGGCAGCCGCCGTAACCTTTAAGGGCCACGTCAAATTTATTGCAGCCGGCTTCATAGGCGGCGGCTATCTTTTCCTGCCAGGTATCGGGGGTAGAGTGCAGGTGTACGCCAAATTCGGTGATCTCTGATAGTTTTTTAAGCGCTGGATATAAGCTACTGATCTGTTCTGGCTGGGCAATGCCAATAGTATCGGAAAGGGCGATGTAGCCAATACCTTCGTCGATGATTTTCTGTGCCCAGTGCAGTACAATGTCGTTGCTCCACGCATCGCCATAAGGGTTACCGAAGCCCATGGAAAGATAAATAAGTAAAGCCTTGTTATTAACGGCGCATAGTTCGTTTATGCGTTTAACATCATCAAAGGCCTTGTCAATGGTGGTATTCGCATTCCGCATCTGGAAGGTTTCTGAAATAGAGAAGGGATAACCCAGATAAGTGATCTCCTGATGTTTTACGGCGTCCTCAGCACCCCTGTAATTGGCAATAATGGCTAATAATTTTGATGAGCTATGGTCCATATCAAGCATACTCAGCACCTCAGCGGTATCGCGCATTTGCGGTATAGCCTTAGGCGATACAAAGCTGCCAAAATCGATGGTATCAAAACCCACTTGTAAGAGCAGGTTAATATAAGCGGCCTTTACATCGGTCGGCACAAAATCATGCAGGCCCTGCATGGCATCGCGCGGGCATTCAGTAATCTTAATATGGTCGGTCATTTAATCGGGTTGTGATACCTGCTGGTCTTTTTCTACAAGTTCTTCACGCTTAAAGTTACGTATAATTAAGCGGCTGCCACCATTATAGGTAAAGTAGCTGGCCACCCAGTTAATAAACACGATCACTTTGTTGCGGCCGCCCATTAATGATATCAGGTGAACGAACATCCATATGAGCCAGGCAAAAAATCCCTGGAATTTGAGTTTGCCCAAATCAGCTATGGCCTTGTTGCGCCCAATAGTAGCCAGCGACCCTTTATCGTTGTATTTGAATGGTTCGGTAGTTTCGCCTTTTATTATACGGTAGATGTTTTTACCGGTGGTTTGCCCCATTTGTATGGCTACCTGCGCCACCCCCGGGTGGCCCTTAGGTGTTTCAGGCGTTATCATGGCGGCTACGTCGCCAATGGCAAAAATATTTTGTGTACCTACTACGCGGCAAATATTATCCACCTTAATGCGGTTGCCGCGCTCTATGCTATCTTTTGAAATACCATCAGGTACTACACCCATTACACCGGCACTCCATATCACATTTTTTGTTGGTATGCTTTTTCCACCCTCAAATTTTATTTCTTCGCCATTATAGCTTTCTACCTTAACGCCAAGTAAAACTTCCACGCCCATGTCTTTTAAATAGCCTTCCGCCGCTTTAGAACCTTCATCAGAGAATGGGCCTAATACTTTAGGCAGAAAATCTACAAGGTAAACCTTCATCTCATCTTTGGCCAGCTCGGGGTAGTCTTTATCCAGGATGTGGTTGCGCAACTCGGCAAGGGCGCCTGCGAGCTCTACACCGGTAGGGCCAGCGCCTACCAATACGAATGACAGGTATGGCGCTCTTTCTTCCTTAGAGGGCTTTAAAATAGCCTCCTCGAGGTTCTGAAGCACCAGGTAACGAAGATTCATGGCTTCGGGGATAGATTTCATGGGCATGGCATAATGCTCTATCTCTTTGTTACCAAAAAAGTTGGTGGTTGAGCCGGTGGCAATAACCAGGTAATCATAAGCGATATTACCTATGGTAGTGTGCACTGTATTAGCGGCTTGGTCAATACCCAATACTTCTGTGTTCCGGAAACGCAGGTTCTTCTGGTTATCAAAGTTTTTACGCAGTGAGAAAGCAATAGACTCAGCCTCCAAGCTACCCGTGGCCACCTGGTACAACAGGGGCTGAAAGGTGTGGTAATTATGCTTATCTATCAGTATCACTTCTACGGGTTTATCTTTAAGCTGTTTAGCTACCTGTAACCCGCCAAAACCACCGCCAATGATGACAACAGTGGGGAACTTTGATGATCCGTTAACATTCATGCCTGTTATTGTTTAAAGTACACTAATGTATAACAAAAAAGGCTCCAAATGTTCTTTGGAGCCTTTGATATTTTTGAGTTAGCTATCGCTGTTTACTTCAGTTCTTTTTTACCGAAATCGATAATTACCGGTGAAGCCACGCATATTGACGAGTAGGTACCAAACAGAACACCGATCAATAAGGCGAATGAGAAACCGCGGATAACATCACCACCGAACGCGAACAATACAACCAATATCAATACTACGGTTAACGCGGTGATAATGGTACGGCTCAGCGTGCTGTTGATAGCTTTGTTGATCACTTCCTCGTTGTTGCCACTTTTTGAATGGTTAAGGTACTCACGTATACGGTCAAATACTACCACGGTATCGTTAATAGAGTAACCGATAACGGTAAGCAACGCGGCAATGAAAGCCTGGTCGATATCCAGCGAGAATGGCAACAAGCCTTTAAACAGCGAGAAGAATGAAAGTACCAGCAATGAATCGTGCGCGGTAGCGATCATGGCGCCAAGGCTGTACTGCCATTTGCGGAAGCGGATAAGGATATAAGCCGAGATAACGATAATGGCAATAATAATGGTCCATTTTGCCGAAGCCTTCACTTCGTTGGCTACAGTTGCCTCTACTTTTTGGTGGCTTAATATCTGGTCCGGCGTGATTTTAGTTGCCGGGTTGCTTGCTAAGGCTTTTATTAAAGCATCCTCTACTTTGGCGTCAGCGCTTTCGGCGTTGTCGTTAATAAGGTAGTTGGTAGTGATGCTTATTTTATCAGTACCATATGTTTTTACCTCGGTACCACGGCCAAGCGTAGCGTCAATAGCATCATGCACCTGTTCTGTTGTAACTGATGGGCCAAACTTAACCAGGTAAGTACGGCCACCACCGAAGTCAACACCGTAGTTAAAGCCGCGGGTAAACATAGATACTAAACCGGCAATGATGAAAATACCAGAGAAAGCATAGTACTTGTAACGGTTTTTAACAAACGCGAAGTTGGCGTTCTTGAAAGTATGAGAGCTCCATGGGCGTGAGAATTTAATATCCCAGCCTTTTTCAAGCATATATTCAAAGATCAACCTTGAGATAAGTAATGAGCAGAACAGGGTAGTCACAATACCGATCATCAGCGTGGTAGCGAAACCCTGGATTGGGCCAGAGCCGAACACGAACAGGATAACACCTGTAAGGAAGGTACTGATGTTGGCATCAAGGATAGACGGCAAAGCGTGCTTGAAGCCATCGGCAATGGCAATGCGTAGTGATTTGCCCAGGTTCAGCTCTTCGCGAACGCGCTCATAAACCAATACGTTAGCATCAACCGCCACACCCAGGATAAGGATGATACCGGCAATACCAGGCAGGGTTAATACGGCACGGATGCTTACTAAAACACCCATCAGGAAGAACACGTTTACCAATACGGCAACTACCGCAACAGTACCCGCACGATTGTAGTAAGCGATCATGAAGATCAGGATCACAACCAAACCAAGTACACAAGACAATAAGCCCGCGCTGATAGCTTCCTGGCCTAATGAAGGGCCTACTACCGCTTCGCCAACAATACGTGCAGGGGCCAGTAACCGGCCTGCCTTTAACACGTTGGCTAAGTCTTTAGTATCTTCCTGGGTAAAGTTACCACCTGAGATAGATGATACACCACCAGAAATTTCGTTCTGCACGTTAGGGGCAGAGTATACGTTGTCATCCAAAACAATGGCAATCGCTTTTTTGCCTGCTCCTGCAGAAGCCTCGGCAGTAATGTTTTTCCATTTTTGGGCACCTTGCGAGTTCATGTACATGGTTACCTCAAAGCCGCCCTGCAATTGGTTAACATCGCTGCGGGCATCGGTAATTACATCGCCATTTAATACCGGGCCGTTTTCGGCGCCAGCCAGTTTAATGGCATACAACTCAAATATTTTAGTGCCTTTTTCAGGTTTTACACCCCAAAGGAATTTAAGGTTTTGCGGCAATACGGCCTTAACATCGGCACTGTGCAGGTAGCTGTTTACTTTAGCGGTATCTTTTTGCTCGGCACGGCCAACAATTGGGCCAGGTGCTAATTGCGGCGAACCATCCTGGCCCTGGTAAACCATTGGCGACAGAACCGCGAACAATGGATTTTGAGCGGCAAGCTGTGCTTTGTTGTTAACGCCGGCAGAGTCTTTAGCGCCAGCCTTTTTAATTTTACTCAATAATGAGGCAGCCGAATCTTTTTTGGTAGCCGCTACAGCAGTAGCAGTTTTCTTAGCGGTATCAGCCTTTGCAGTGGTATCTTTAACGCCGGTTTTGTTTTTAGCGGCCAGTATACCGTTGATATTACCCAACAGGCCGTATATCTCGCCGTTATCAAAAGTTTGGTAAAACTCCAATTTTGCTGTACCTGATAACAGTTTACGAACACGTTCAGGTTCTTTAACACCCGGCAGCTCGATAAGGATACGGTTGGTGCTTTTTTGCAGCTGAATGTTAGGCTGGGTTACGCCAAACTGGTCAATACGTCTTTGCAATACAGTGTATGACTGTTGTACGGCAGTATTGGCCTGGTCTTTCAGGTAAGCTTCAACCTCGCTGTTGCTTGAATTGAATTTTAATTTGTCCTGATTGCTGTTGTTGGCGAAAATAGTAGCCAGTTTACCGTTAGGGTTTAATTTCTGGTACTCATCAACAAAAAGGGTGATGTAGTCTTTTTGCTCGGTAACGCTTCTTGCCTGCGCATTGGTTAACGCCTGGGTAAAAACTACGTCCTTGTTGTTGTTTGATAACTCGGTCACCAGTTCGCGCAGCGATATTTGCATGGTAACATTCATACCACCCTTCAAGTCCAAACCAAGAGCAAGCGCACGGTCAACACAATACTGGTAAGTATGGCCAAATACCGGGTACACCGGTTGTGTAGAAATAGAATCCAGATACGCCGTTTCTTTCTTGGGATCGCCTTTGGCGTATGCTTTCGCATCACTCTCAACTTTGTGCGTCACCCATGTAAATGATAGCTGGTATATACATACCAAAGCCAGCAGAATGGCGAAAAATTTAATAACCCCTTTACCTTGCATTGCGAATTAAATATGTAATTAATTAGTTTATAAGCTTTTTTAAATAAGACGGCAAATCTAATAAAATTTCACAACCCTGAAATTTTAAATTGAAACAAAATATTCGCCGTTTTTGTTACCGGCGGTTCAGCGTAATGTACGAATAGGGGTATGGATTTTTTTCGTCGGCCTCGTGGCGCTCGCTGCTTACTTCGGTCCACTGGTTGTGGTCAATTGTTGGGAAAAAGGTATCTGCCTCAAACTGGTGGTGAACAATGGTGAGGTATATCCTGTCGGTTTTATCCATTGCCTGCCGGTAGATCTCGGCGCCGCCGCCAATAAATACTTCGTCTTCACCCTGGCAAAGTGCCAGGCCTTCGTCAATAGATTTTACTACTTCGCAGCCGGGTATCTCAATATGCTGCCGGGTAACTACAATGTTGCGGCGCTTTGGCAGGGGTTTACCAACCGAATCAAACGTTTTGCGACCCATGATAATGGTACGACCCGATGTGATATCTTTAAAATGTTTAAGATCATTTGGCATATGCCAAAGTAACTGGTTGTTTTTGCCGATTGCATTGTTCTCAGCTATGGCTACTATGATTGAAATTGTCATTGGGTTTTGATAGAATGCTGGGTAATCCAGGCTTTTATTTGGTCGAAGTTAATATGACCCATACTTGCTGATACTGCCATATCGTATTTCTCTATTTGAGAAGCTAACATAGTGATATGAGCGTCTCTTAACGTGAGACGAAGCAATAGATAGGCAACCCTTTTATTACCATCAACGAATGGATGGTTAATTATTACACTTTCAAATACGGCTGCCGCTTTATCTATGGCAGTAGGATAAAGATCTTGCTGATCAAACGTCATGTACGGACGTGCTAATGCAGCTTCCAAACCAGCAATGTCTCTGACGCCTTTGTTTCCGCCAAATTGATCGATTAAAGCATTGTGATATTCTTCAACAATTTGTAAATCGATCATTGAGCTAACTTCCTAAATACTTCTTCGTCTTCCGCAAGGATCTCTTTAAAGTATTGGTCATATTTTGTTTTTTGGGCAATTTTCGCATTTACATCTTGAATGTAACCCAAAACATCTTGCAGTAAGTTCTCAGGAGCGCTTTCAGGAATTTGCTCAATAGCTTTTTGTATCTCTTCTTTTAACTCTGTAGTGCTCATAATCTCAAATTTACTAAATTTCTGATTACACCGCAACTACCCCTTTGATATGCGGGTGCGGATCATAATTTTCCAAAGTGAAGTCTTCGTACTTAAAGCTGAAAATATCTTTCACTTCGGGGTTGATCTTCATGGTAGGCAGCGGGCGAGGGTCGCGGCTCAATTGCAGTTGCGCCTGCTCCAGGTGATTGTTGTAGATATGGGCATCGCCAAAGGTATGGATGAAATCGCCATAGTCCAGGTCGCAAACCTGGGCCATCATCATGGTGAGCAAAGCGTATGACGCGATGTTGAAAGGTACGCCCAAAAATATATCGGCACTGCGTTGGTATAACTGGCATGATAACTTACCTCTCGTTTCGCCCTTTGATGCATCGGCGGGCTCCACGTAAAACTGGAACAAACTATGGCAGGGTGGAAGTGCCATCTGGTTAACATCCGCCACATTCCATGCCGACACCATGATGCGGCGCGAATCAGGATTGTTTTTGATAGTGTTTACCACTTGGGTGATCTGGTCTATGTGGCCGCCATCCGGCGTAGGCCAGCTGCGCCATTGGTAACCGTACACCGGGCCAAGGTTGCCGTTCTCATCGGCCCACTCGTCCCAAATGCGCACGCCGTTATCTTTCAGGTACTTGATATTGGTGTCGCCGCTCAGGAACCAGATCAACTCATGGATGATGGATTTAAGGTGGAGCTTCTTGGTGGTCACCATCGGGAAGCCATCCTTGAGGTTAAAACGCATTTGGTAGCCAAACACGCTAAGGGTGCCCGTTCCGGTGCGGTCATGCTTTTGCGCTCCGTTATCCATCACATATCGCATCAAGTCGAGGTACTGTTTCATTTCTTGAAATTTGTTGAGTGGTCATCAGTCATCTGTCATTAGTATTTTACCACGATCACCAACGACTGATGACAGCGAAGCTAAATGACCAATGACGATGAAGTACAAAGAAAAATAATCTAATTTTGGTATCCTACGGATGTGCAAAAATACATCCGTTGTTAATCAATCGCTGATGATCGTATTCCCGAACGCAAAAATAAATATTGGCCTAAACATTACCGCCCGCCGCCCCGATGGTTATCATGACCTCGAAACGGTTTTTTATCCCGTCAAAATTTTTGATGTGCTGGAAGTGATCGAAGCTGCGGACCTAAGCTTCCAGTCATCAGGACTCGACATACCGGGCAGGCCCGAGGATAACCTTTGCATCAAAGGATATCATTTGCTCAAAAAAGATTTTCCAAATCTGCCCGCGGTAAAAATCCATCTGCACAAAAATGTTCCGATAGGCGCCGGGCTTGGAGGGGGTTCGGCCAACGCGGCGTTCTTCATCAAATTGATGAATGATAAATTTGGACTCGCGCTGTACGAAGAGGGGATGATGGACTATGCCCGACAGCTCGGTGCCGACTGCGCCTTCTTCATTGGTAACCGTCCGGTGTTTGCTTTTGAGAAGGGCGACGAGTTTGAACCGGTTAATCTGGACCTTTCAGCCTACCACATTGCATTGGTAATGCCTGATGCGCACGTATCCACCGCAGAAGCTTATAGAGGCGTAAAACCCGCTCCGGTTAAGGAAACTGTATACGACCTGGTAAAAATGCCCGTAGCGGCCTGGAAAAAGCATATCCGTAACGACTTTGAAGGTCATATCTTCAATAATCATCCAGTTATCCGTGGCGTAAAAGCAAGCTTGTATGAATGTGGTGCATTATACGCCAGTATGAGCGGCTCAGGCGCTTCCGTTTTTGGGATCTTTGAGAGCAAGCCCGACCTGGGCGAATTGGAAAAAACTTGCCGAGTGTTTTATGGGGTGTGATGGTGAGTAGGTAACAGGGAGTAGTATGCAACGAATTCCCAACGGGGTGCCAACCAAACCAAAGCAAATAGTTTTTCTCAGCGTAAAACCACTCACTATTCACCACTCACCACTAACTAATATAATCCCTGTCTTCGTCACTTAGTGTATCGGGATTTTCTTTTCCGTGGATGTCGTTATAATGCTCGCTAATGTTATACTTCTTATTTTTGGGGCGGCCAACCAGTACGCCCAGGATGAATGCGAACACTGCCACCGCTGTGAGCATGGCCACTTTTGAGAGGTATACCGAGCTAAACAAAATGGTGAATTTTACCTCGTCGGTATTTTGCATGAATACTACCGTTAACAGTGCGACGATGATCAGCGCGATGATATTTTTGATGCTCATAAAATTGGTTCCGGTTATCTTTTAAACAAGTTACGTTATTTAAAACATTAACCCCAATAGGGCAGGGTTGTTGGCGTGTAGTGCCAACAATATTTCCAATCCGCGAGCATGGAAATTTTGATGAAAAATTTGGACGGTTTTTGGTCCGGAATGATTGTGCAGATATTAGCCTGATAGGATAGGGGTATACTTCGCATTTTATTTCTCCGTGTTTTTAAAGCCCCGGACTTTTTGATCCGCTTTTTTATGCCCGTCTACAACGGATCCTCGTTTGAAAATTCTGATAATTTTTTGGCCAGCTCGATTGATTTGTATACCAAAGCCGGTACTCTGCCTTATTTTCAAAATTCTACATTTAACATTTCAATACACTTATTGCCCATCTACTCGTGCATTTCATTGGTGTAATTTATTATTCAATTGTTTATTGTAATAACATTGATTTATAGCTATTTAAACTATTAATTTACGCCATAAAATAGAAGATACTAAAAAATTTAGTTTTTGATGTGCCTATTTTTTTGAGTTATATAATTTATAAATTTATTTAAATTATATAATTAATTGATTTTGTGATTTTTATTTTTTTAAATATTATTTAGAATAAGGTGTTAAATTCAGTTATTGAGCATATTAATAAAGGATTGGTGGAAATTTGAAGGATATTCAAATGATACACTAAGTAGAAGATTAAAAATAGCTGTAAACGATCAAAAGATTTTTGACAAGGAAAAGTGCAGTAAAAAATCAAAGTGGCTTAGAGGGGCTAAAAATGGCTTATAAGCTCATGTTTACTTTGCCCCTACCCTATACTTTTTCGAGTAATATGGCTGAAATAAAGAAGTGAAATCTGTTACCTGGAACGGCGTTTAGCTACCTGTTTCTGTGCTACCGGAAACAAGAAAATAGTAGACAAAATAATAACGGCACCGGCCCAGAAACCGATGCTCATATCACTGGTGTTATTAAAAAAAAGAAAGGCCATAATAATACCATACACAGGCTCAAGGTTGGTAATGAGCGCTACCCTGAAGGCCGAGAGTTCGCGCATTACGGAAACGCCGGCAACGTATGCCAGCGAGGTGCAAACCGTGCCAAGGATAACTAAGTAACCAATATCTGAGGCTTTAGGGATGATAAAACCGGCGGTACCAACCGTAATAAAAAGGTAAATGGTTATCCAAATAAACGCCCCGGAAAGTTCATAAAATGCAATTACAGGAGCCTCTATTTTTTGTACATGCCTGCCGTTAATAATAGAAAACAGGCTGGCTAAAACCGCGCTTATTAACCCTGTGATAATTCCCTTAGTGTATTTTGTCTCAAATTTAAATATCAGGATAATACCAATAATGATGAATAATCCTGCCACAATTTCCAGCTTGGAAATAGCTTTTTTATTAATGAGCGGTTCGAAAATTGCCGTAAAAAGTGTGACCGACGAAAGGCAAACTAACGTGACAGGAACGTTGGAAAACTTTATAGAAGCGAAAAAAAGTACCCAATGCCCGCCCACTAAAGCGCCTGTTAGCGCCAGTTTAAGGATAGTTTGAAGGCTTAATTTCAGCGTGGTTTTGTTGAATTTGAAATACAAAAACAGCGAAAAACTGGCAATAAAAACCCTGTACCAAACCAAATTTATGGCCGAAATAGAAATAAGCTGGCCCAAAATTCCGGTGAATCCCCACACAAAAACGGTGAAATGCAGGATCAAAAGGTTCTTGTTTAAACCTGTTTTTGCTAAGTTTTGAGACATTATTTAGGCGCTTTTACAATGAGTATATAGCCTAAAATACCAAAAAGTACATTAGGAATAAACACCGAAATGAGTGGATCAAAGCCCCCCTTTATTGAAAAAACCAAGGCAAATTTGTTTACAACGATGTATGTGAAACAGATGAAAATACCTATTCCTAGCGGTAAGCCAACACCGCCGCGTACCTTTCTAGACGATATGGCAACGCCTATACAAGTAAGCACAAAGGTAGATAATGGCTCTACAAAACGCCTGTATTTTTCAAATTCCATATCAATAACAGCGCCTGTACTGCGTATTTTTTCTTTAGCTATCGCAGCGTTTAAAACAGGCAAAGGCATGGCGCCATATATGTTACTTACCACGTTATCATGTGCCTGAAAATCTATCGGGCGCATATCTAAAACGGTATCTAATGAGGTGCTGCTTGTGGTCCAGGTTTCCTTTAAACCGTTTACATAACGGCGGGTAGGAGTATTAATAATCCAGTGGTTTTTGAGCGAATCGTACTTAATGCTGGTGGCGGTAAGGCGTTGTTTCATCTCGTCGCCATCAAACTTTTCCATCATAAACTGGTAGCCGGTTTGCATAGCAGGGTCAAAAGACTGCAGGTAAACATAGGTATGTTTATCCAGTTGAATATGTACATCCAGCTTCGATTGATCATCATTTGCAAAGAAGTTTGCGCTTTCAAAGTCTACCTTTAATTTGTTTGTATAAGGTATCACATATACATTCAGCAGCAGCGAGGCGGTAAAAATAATGCTTGCCGATATTACATATGGCCTTAAAAAACGATAGAAACTGGCCCTGCTGGTAAGTATGGGTACAATCTCTGTTTGGTTAGCCATTTTGGCCGTAAAAAATATCACCGCCAGGAAATTAATGAGCGGCGATAACAGCATCAAATAGAATGGAATAAAGCCGGCATAGTATTTAAATATAATATCATGCAGATTGGCATTCTTCCCCAGGAAGTTGTCCAGGTGTTCAGATATATCAAATATTACCGAAATAACCAGGAAAATACCCAGTGTAAACACAAATGTGCCCAGGTATTTGCCCATTATAAAGCGGTCAATAACGGTTAAATATCTGCGAAGTAATCTCTTCATTTACAATCTTGTGCCTAAGCGGGTTACCATTTTGTTCTTCCAGTCGTAAAACTCTCCCGAAATGATTTTATTGCGTGCCTCGCCCACTAACCACAGATAAAAATGCAGGTTATGTAACGTAGCGATCTGGGCGCCCAGCATCTCACCGCTATGGATCAAATGGCGCAGGTAAGCTTTGGTGTAAACCTTATCCGCAAACAAATCACTATCAGCATCAATGGCCGAAAAATCGTTTTTCCACTTTTCGTTCTTGATATTTATGATACCATTGCGGGTAAACAACATACCATTACGGGCATTACGGGTTGGCATTACGCAATCAAACATGTCAATACCCAAAGCAATATTTTCCAGTATGTTAACCGGGGTGCCCACACCCATCAGGTAACGGGGTTTTTCTTTGGGTAATATGTCGCAAACAACCTCCGTCATGGCATACATTTCTTCGGCTGGTTCACCCACGCTAAGGCCTCCAATGGCGTTTCCTTCGCGTTCAAAAGAGGCGATCACCTCAGCCGAACGTACCCTAAGATCCTTGTAAACGGAACCCTGCACAATCGGGAATAAGGTTTGGCTATAACCATATTTGGGCTCCGTGCTATCAAACCTGTCGCAGCAGCGTTTAAGCCACCGGTGGGTCATTTCTATCGAGCGTTTCGCATAATTATAGTCGCACGGATAGGGGGTACATTCATCAAAAGCCATAATAATATCCGCGCCAATAATGCGCTGGATATCCATTACATTTTCAGGCGTGAACAGGTGTTTGGAGCCGTCTACATGTGAGCGAAAGGTAACCCCTTCCTCCTTAATTTTACGTACTTCGGTAAGCGAATACACCTGGTAGCCGCCGCTATCAGTAAGAATAGGGCCATCCCATCCATTAAATTTATGTAATCCGCCAGCCTGTTCAAGAGTGTTTAGCCCGGGCCTCAAATATAAATGGTAGGTATTTCCTAATATGATCTGGGCTTTTATATCGTCTTTTAGTTCGCGCTGGTGTACAGCTTTAACCGTACCAGCGGTACCAACCGGCATAAAAATAGGGGTTTGGATAACGCCATGGTCGGTTACCAGTTCGCCTGCCCGGGCTTTTGAAAGCGGGTCTTGTGCTTGTAAAGTAAATTTCATTATGTCCCGGCAAAATTACAAAAATCAATTTGTAAAGGCATGGCTTTATTGCCACACCATATCGATTGTTAAATTGCTGAATGATCAGATTGTTATTGGTTTAAAATACAACCATATAAACCAACAATCTTAATCGTAATTGTCGTTGATTTTTAACAAATTTGTCGCTTATTTACAGCTAAATTGGAAGCTTATATTCACGAGGCGTTATTCGTACTATTTCAACTTTGTTTAATTGTTCAGTTATATTACCTGTTAACTCATCACAACGGGCTTGGCAGTTATACTCCGCCGCAGGAGATGCCGGAACCAACCGTGCCGGTATCAGTCATTATCAGTGCCCGTAACGAGGCGGATAATCTTACCCAATACCTGCCTTATATATTACAGCAAAACTATCCTGAATATGAAGTAGTGGTGATCAACGATCGTTCTACAGATCAAACGGCCGACGTGTTGATGGATATCCAAAAAGAGTTTGCACACCTTAAGATAGTAACCGTTACCGAACACGACCGTTATAAAACAGGTAAAAAATTCGCGCTTACCATGGGCATTAAAGCGGCCAGATACGAACATTTCTTGTTTACAGATGCCGACTGCAAACCTGCAACCCTGCATTGGATAACACGTATGGCGGCCAATTTTAACGCCACTACACAGATCGTACTCGGATATTCGCCTTACACGCGTACGCGCAATTTCTTAAACCCCTTTATCCGTTTCGAAACGTTAAAAACCGCTATTAATTACCTGTCGAGCGCTTTAAAAGGCGATGCTTATATGGGTATCGGTAGAAACCTGGCTTACACGAGAAGTTTGTTTTTTGGGGCTAAAGGTTTTGCATCGCACATGCATGTAATGAGTGGCGACGACGACCTTTTTGTGAACCAAAACGCCACACCAACCAATGCCGCTATAGAAATACACCCGGATACGTTTACTTACAGTGATGCTAAAACTACTTTGAGCTCGTGGTTCACCCAGAAAAAGCGTCATATGGGCGTTGGTAAACTATACCGGAACAGTCACAGGCGCATGCTTAGCCTCGATGCGGTGAGCGGATTTTTGTTTTACGTACTGTTTATTTTGTTCATTATTTTAAAGTTTGAACCATTGCTGGCGGCAGGTGTTTTATTATTCAGGCTTATATTGCAGTTACTCGTTTACAGGCGTGTATTTAAAAAACTGGATTGCGGCGATTTGTTATGGTGGCTGCCC
This sequence comes from Mucilaginibacter sp. MD40, assembly GCF_002288635.1. Taxonomy (GTDB): domain Bacteria; phylum Bacteroidota; class Bacteroidia; order Sphingobacteriales; family Sphingobacteriaceae; genus Mucilaginibacter. The sequence continues at coordinate 2,095,427 of NZ_NRSW01000001.1, forward strand.
TTTTTTGACATGATATATTATTTATATTTAAACGTGTTTGGATTGATTGGTACATTTATTAAAACCACGCGATGGAAGTAAATAAAAACTTCACTGAAAATGCCAAAAATGATTTTCATTTGGTGGTAAAAGCACGCGAGGGCAACCAGAAAGCATATGCCGACCTGATGCAGCGCTATAAGGATTCGATATACTTTATGGTGCTGAAAATGGTAAATAATAAGGAAGATGCCATGGACCTCACCGTGGAAACCTTCGCCAAGGCTTTTGAAAAGCTGGATAAATACCAGCCCGAATTTGCCTTTAGTACCTGGTTATTCAGAGTGGCTACCAACAATTGTATCGATTTTATCCGTAAGAAGAAGCTGAATACGCAATCTATACATGGTATGATAGACGATGATGGTGACGAAAAGCCATTACAGATAAAAGCTGATACGTTAAACCCCGAAGAATCGTCGATAAAAAAGCAGCAAACCGCCGAGTTAAAGTTATTGATAGAAAGCTTACCACCCCGTTACCGCAACCTGATAACCCTACGCTACTTTGATGAGTTATCATACGAAGAAATTGCCCAGCAGCTTGACCTGCCTTTGGGAACCGTTAAGGCGCAATTATTCAGGGGCCGGTATTTACTGGGTAACATTATAAACCGATATAAAAAGGATGGAATCTGATATCCTGTTAAAATACTTCCCCGATATTACGATAGAGCAGCAGGAGCAGTTTGCGCAGCTAAAGGAACTGTATACTTATTGGAACAACCAGATCAACGTGATATCACGTAAAGATATAGATCTGCTGTATGAGCGGCATGTATTGCACTCCTTAGGTATAGCCAAAGTAATGGGATTTTTACCCGGCGAAAACGTGTTGGATGTGGGTACAGGCGGCGGTTTTCCCGGCGTTCCACTGGCTATTATGTTCCCTGATACGCGGTTTCACCTGGTGGACAGCATTGGTAAAAAAATAAAAGTAGTAAGTGAGGTTTCTTCGGCAATTGGTTTAAAAAACCTGCGTGCATCGCACTCTCGGGCTGAAGAAGTAAAGGAAAAATTTGATTTTGTGGTATCGCGCGCGGTTACGCAATTGAAGGATTTTTATCCTTGGGTAAAGGACAAATTCAATAAACAGTCTAAGAATAAATTGCCTAATGGTATACTCTATTTAAAAGGAGGGGACCTTACGCAAGAAATTGCCGACGCGGGTTTAGCCGTGCAGCAATTCTACCTCAAAGATTATTTTGATGAGGATTTCTTTGAAACCAAACAGGTTATTTACGTCAAGATTTAGATTTGTAACCCATAATAACCACTTCGCTTAATATGGTTGTCGTTTCTCCTTTAGTAAGCGTATAACCTGTGGCTGGGTATTCTTTTTTAACATCAGGCTCCTTACTATCGTTAGTTATTGCAAACAATACCGGCATACTATATTTGCCGTTTTTTAAATTTAATGGCTTATCAAAGTCATTCATAGCTCTAACTACTTCACCGTCCATTATTGGCATTAGGCCTCTGATAATTCTAATATTACTTATTTTTTTGTCTTCAACATTGAAAGTTAAAATCACTCTACCCTGTTTATCGCTTTCAAAAGCTATTGCTGGATATCTCACTGTTCTGCCTAAGTGAGTATAAAGTGCCTTTAGGCTTTTATCTTGGTCAGCATTATTTACATCGCTAAGTTTTTCAATAGGTGGCGGCGGAGGAATCCCCTTAACTTTTTTTCTCGGCTCTATCGGTGGCGGGGGAGGTGGCGGCATGTTCATCATGCTATCTTGAGCCTTGGTCATTCCAACTATCTGTATCTCACCAATATAATTGGTGCTTTTTGTTACAAAAGGAGGCGGAAAACTTACGCCCTCATGGCCAAGTATAAAATAATGCACATTCATTTTGTAAGTACCTGCATGTGTGTTTATTTTTCCATTAAACTGGTTTACAGTATTTGCAAGCACATCATTAAACGCGCTACCCGGTTTGCCTGCTACTCTGGCATTGCTTACACGGCCTGCGCTGTTCACATCAAAACTTAGCAAAACGTTGGCGTTCTGGTTGTTTTTTACAGCTTCTGCCGGGTATTTTACTTTGTTGATGATGTATTGAGTAAATGCCGTAAATGGAGTTTTTACCGGAAATATCGGCGGTGGGGGTGGGGGAAGTGGATGTTGTTTTTGCTCAGAAAGAACTTTAGTAGAGTCACGTAGCACTTTCTCTATCCTGTACCAATTACCCTTTAAATTAACTTCTTGTGGTTCACCAGAGAAAGTTTTTACAGAATAAAGTTTACTTTTATTTGCAGCTGAGTCTTTTAGTTCTATATCATCTGAAATTACAGTAAGTCCGCTTTTAAGTTCGGTTAATTTAAGCGCATATTTACCACTGTCAATTTGCTGAACAGCCATCTTCTTTTGCTTGATTGGCCCCAGTTCTATCACCCCGTAATTTTTACTGAACAGTAGGGTAGATGTACACAACATCCCCGCGGAAAGCGGTACTGCTGCCAGGTATTTTAGCCTTGCTAACTTGCCTGATCGTTTTTGGTTTAACATAATTATTCTCCTTTTTAATAGGTTATTGTTAAAGAAAGAATGTGTAACCGGTGCACCTGCCAGCCCATAAGCATTGTTGAGTAGAAAAGAGGAATATGAGAGGGCGTCTCTTTCAAGCGCGGCAGTTTGTTCATCGGCAATATACTCATGCAGGGTTTTTAAACTCTGCTGTACCAGGTAAACCACCGGACTAAACCAGTTCACTATTTTTAGTATCTCCAGGAAGAGCACATCAAGTGTGTGTTTTTGACGGATATGCACCAATTCATGCGCTATAATGGTGTCCGGCTGCTTAAGACCTGTGCCTATATACAGATAATTGAAAAATGAAAAAGCGGTTTTTTGATCGGGCAGATCAATCCTTTGATAATTACCATACTTACAAGCTTTTCCTGCTTTGGTTATCTTAAGCAAGCACCACAATCTAACAGCAAAAACTATGGCAGCTATTAAGGTACCGGTTATATAAATGTATGGCAGGATGTTTTTTACAGAAAATTCGAAGCCTTGGTTTTGAACGGGTATATTAAGATTGGCAGCTGGCAGTACGTAGGACACCTTAGTAAAAGTTTGCACCTCCTGTATGTTGGGCCTTAATACGCTTACCTGCATCAGCGGAATGATGAAAGATATGATGCAAGATAATATCAGGTATACCCGGCTAAGCGTATAATGTGTATTGCCGGCAAGCAGCAAGCGGTAGCATAAATAAAATACCAGCAGGTAAATATTTGCCTCGGTGAGATAATGTAACCAGCTCATTTTTTCTCAGATTTAAGTTTTTCAATCAACGCGCTTAATTCATCCAGTTCTTTAACGCCCAGCTTTTTTTCATCAGCAATAAATGATACCAGGCTTTTATAAGAGTTATCAAAATAATTGGTCATCAGCTTATCAATACTGAATTTTTTGTAGTCGGCTTCGCTGATGAGGGGGAAGTAAACATGGGAATTGCCATAAGCTTTATGATCAATAAAGCCCTTTCCTTCCAATACCCGTACTACGGTTGACACGGTGTTGTAAGCAGGTTTAGGTTCTGGCATCTGCTCCAATATATCTTTTACAATACCTTCTTTTAACTGCCACAATATCTGCATGATCTGTTCTTCGGCCTTGGTGAGTTCTTTTAGTTTCATAGCAAACTATTTTTATAGTTAAGTGAAGGTATAAACTATTTTTATAGTTTTCAAACTATTTTTATAGTTTTTTTAAGAGGAGGCATAATTCTAATGCTATCGCTATATTGTAGCACTTATAACTATGTCACTACTTCATCAGATCGCGCTTACTTTTTTAAAAGATATAGGCCACACCAGGGCTAAAAACCTTGTTGCACATTTAGGCAGTGCCGAGGAGATATTTAAAGTTTCTCCATCCAAACTGGTAAAAATACCCGGCATAGGTGAAACCCTTGTAGGTAAGCTGGATATGGCAGAGCCTCTGCACAGGGCCGAAAAGGAGCTGAGATTTGTGGAGGATAATCACATTGATGTACTGTTTTACACCGACTCGCGATATCCACGCCGCTTAAAAAATTGTGCCGACTCGCCGGTTTTGCTTTACAGCAAAGGAAATGCTAACCTTAACCCACTAAAATGTGTGAGTATAGTAGGTACGCGTAATGCTACTGATTATGGCAGGCAGCTATGCCGGCAATTAGTGGAGGAACTTGCAGCTTACAATGTATTGGTAATAAGCGGGCTTGCACATGGTATTGATGTAGCTGCACATAAAGAATGCGTAAAGCATCATTTACCTACTGTAGGGGTTTTGGGGCACGGATTGGATAAGTTGTACCCTCATCAAAACCGTTCTGTTGCGGATAAAATGTTGTTGAATGGCGGCTTGTTGTCCGAATATCCTTCAGGTACACGGCCAGACAGGCAGCATTTTCCTGAGCGTAACCGCATAGTGGCCGGTATGGCCGACGCTACTATCGTGATTGAAGCGGGTTTAAAGGGTGGTGCATTAATTACCGCTGAGATTGCCAACAGCTATAACCGTGATGTATTTGCCTTTCCCGGCAGGTTAGGGGACGAATATTCTGAAGGATGTAACTTTTTGATACGCAATAACAAAGCAGCCCTGCTCACCTGCATGGCCGACCTTGCTTACAGCATGGGCTGGGAAAAAAACAGTGACGTAAAAGGAGCTGAACAACTTGTATTAGCGATTGATCTTACTGCTGAAGAGCGTGCTGTTTATGAAGTGATCCGCTCTAACAGTTCGCCGCTGGCAATTGATGAACTGGCTATAAAAGTGAATATGCCTACCAGCCAACTCGCCATGACTCTCCTTGATATGGAGTTGCAGGGCTTTATACGCTCCCTACCGGGTAAAACTTACGTAGTTAATTAATCTTTAGGGCTATCAAAGTAAGTTAAAGTACCGGTATTTTCACTTAATTCTGCCCAGCTTTCGGTATTAAATTCCATCAGCGCGAGGGCGCAGGTGGTCACCTCGCGGTATTCTCCACTCAGGTAGTACAGCACTTGACTAATGCCCGGGTTATGTCCTACAAGGGCAATAAAATCGTATTGATCATCAAGATGATAAATCACCTTTAATAAGGCGCTTTCGCTGGCGTCATAAATTTCTGGATAATAAGTTGCGGTTGGTAAACCGAGACCTTTGGTAAATACATCAGCTGTAGTAACCGTACGTAGCGCCGGGCTGCTTACCATTTGCTCTGGCTTTATATTGTTTACTATTAAACGGTTAACCATAACATCGCATTGTGCAAGTCCTTTTTTAGTAAGCGGTCGTTCAAAATCAGTAAAGCCCGTATCATGCGTTGCTTTGGCATGGCGTATAAACAGCAGTTTTTTCATATGCCCTAAAAATAACAAAAGCGGGATGTTATGTCCCGCTTTTGTTATAAAGTTTTTAGTGGTTAAAACTTAAAACCTATTGAAATACCAAAAACACGGTTTTTGGTTGACACTTCACTACTGCCATCATTACCAATATCGGTTAAGCCCAGGTCATAGTTGATACCTAATAAAAATCCGCTGTTAAATTCAAGGCCTGCAATGCCGTTAAGGCCTGCATCAACTCGTTTAAAGTCTTCTGGCCCACTGCCAAAAGTGATGTCCTGGCTTGCGGTATTGCTTCCATCAGTACCTTTAACTTTACCATTTAACCCAAATGCAACGTAAGGGCCGGCACCCAAATATACGTGGCCAAAACCGGCAGGTACGTGGTAAACCACGTTTACAGGCATTTGCAGATAATAAGTTTTGATATCAACTTTGGTATTGTCGTCGCCGGTAATATTACCACCTTTGCCCATGTAATTTAAAGCCGGTTGTATGGTAGTATTTGTACCCACTTTAAAATCGGAGAAAAGCCCGGCAGCAAACGTAGTTGTTGAGCCCGTTGATATAGAAATATTACCGTTTGAGGCTGATAAGCTGGCAAAGTTTACACCACCACGAATACCAAAAGAGGGAACTTGCGCGAAGGTGGCAGTAGCCACGAATGCGCAGCAAATAGAAAGTAGAATTTTCTTCATTGTGCTTTAGATTTAGTTTAAGCACGAAGTTAATAAGAATATTCTTTATTGCTATAATTTATTGAGGAAGTCGGTAATAGGCTTTTCGGAAATATCGCGCATGCATTTAAAATGACCCAGCGGGCATTTGGCAAGGCCGAATTTGGAGCAGGGGCGGCAGGAAATATCTATACCGGCTACCAGTGCATCTTTCACCATGTAGGGCTGTACACCCAACAGATCGGGCACTGTACCTCCCCATACCGATACAATGGGCCGGTCAAATGCCTCAGCTATATGCGTAAGGCCGGTATCAAACCCTATGATCCGCATGGCTTTAGATACTAAAAAAACAGATTCATCAAGCGAGGTTCTGCCGCAAGCATTGTAAACTTTTGAGCCAATTGCCGCGGCAATTTCTTCTCCGTTAACGGCTACATCATTACCTCCTAATAATAGTACAGGCAGGTTTATTTGTTTGCAGATGCTGATGATCTTATCGTTAGGCATCCGTTTGGTAAAATGTGTAGCACCAATAACAAAGGCCACATAGCCGGCCTGGTGCGTGGCAGGCAATAAGTTGGCAAGGTTATATGACTTTTTGATAAAATAATCTATCGGTTTGTGATCATTTACCACGCCTAAAGGCTTAACCGCATTCAGATACCTGTCTACCAGATGCAGGGGCGATACCAGATTTTTTTTTAGTTTAAGGCTGAGCCATTTACGTACGGTCTGCTTTTGGTAGGTGTACGCGGGTATACCTGTTCGCCATTTGATTATTGCGGTGCGCAGGTTGTTGTGCAGGTCAACAATGTGATCATAGCCTTCAGATTTTATTTCGGCTATGGTATCGGCAAGTTTAGGTTTTAGCAGCAGCAGTTTATCGGTATATGGGTTGCCCTCGTAGATGTATTTAAACGCCGGTTTGGTTATGAAATGTACTTCGGCATTAGGCAATTGTTTTTTTAAGCATCGCACCACCGGTGTGGTGTAAATGATGTCGCCTATGGAGCTGAAGCGGATAACCAGGATCTTCATCAGGAAGTTTGCGCTTTTATCCTGTTAATAATGGATGTTGATGAATAGCCGTCTACCAAAGTAATGGTTTTCACTTCACCGCCATTAGCCAATACTTCTTTTGCACCTGCTATCTGTTCAACCGTGTAATCAGCACCTTTTACCAATACATCAGGCAGTAATTGGGCGATCAGATCACGAGGCGTATCATCTTCAAACAATACAACCGCATCTACAAAAAATAGTGATGCCAGCAATGCTGCCCGGTTGTTTTGGTCGTTTATGGGCCGGCTTTCGCCCTTAAGGCGTTTAACGGAAGCATCTGTATTAAGGCCGATGATTAGCTTATCGCCCAGTTCTGCTGCTTTTGATAAATAAGTGATATGCCCCAGATGCAGCAAGTCAAAAACACCATTGGTAAACACCACTTTTTCACCAGCTTGTTTCCAGCGGGCTATGTTGGCTTGCAAAGCAGGTAGGGTAGTGATCTTATCTAAGAGTGTTTTTTCCAGCTGATGGCGCATTATACAAAACTATATAAATTAAAAAAGGTCGTCTACCGCTTTGCATAAAATATGCCCGATGAGAATGTGCATCTCCTGTATACGGGCCGTTACTTCTGCCGGTACTACAATATTCAGCTCACAAATTCCATTCATTTTACCACCATCGCGGCCGCTCAGGCCCAGTGTTTTACAGCCGGATTTTGTGGCTGATGCAAATGCGTTAAGTATGCCTTTGCTATTGCCGCTGGTAGATATGCCTATAAAGAGGTCGCCCGGCCGTGCAAGCGCCTCAACCTGGCGCGAGAAAACGTGGTCGTAACCATAATCATTAGCAATGGCGGTTAGGGCAGAGGTATCAACCGTTAAAGCAATGCCTGGTAAAGCCCGGCGTTCCTTTACAAAACGGCCGCTCAATTCGGCCGCTATGTGTTGTGCATCTGCAGCGCTGCCTCCGTTACCAGCTATTAATACCTTGTTGCCTGCTTGTACACAGTCGCATATCATTTTGCACGCATACTCAATATCTCCCGTAAGGGTTTCAATTACCTTTTTTAGGGTTTGCTGGTGCTCGTATAATTCTTCTATTACCATTTGTTCTTTTTGATTAAGACATCGGAGATCTTAAAATATCTTTATCTGCTCTCCATGTCCTGCAATATTTCTTCAACAGTGGTTACCGCACTACCTGCCTGCCGTATTACAATAGCCGCCGCATGGTTAGCCAGTTCGCAGGCTTCATCTATATTTAAGCCTTGTGCCATAAAATATGCCATGGCTGCTATTACGGTATCTCCGGCGCCGGTTACATCAAATACCGACGTTGCTTTAACCGGTAATAGCTGGTAAGCCAGTTCACTGACGATGGCCATACCTTGCTCAGACAAAGTTACCACAATATATTGAGCCCCGGTTTGTTTAAGTATAACCCTTGCCGCTTCCTGCAACTGCTCCACGTTGCTAATGCGTTCCGTCTTGGCAGCCTCTGCAAGTTCCTTACGGTTGGGTTTTATAATGTAGGCACCTTTATATTTATGATAATCAAGGCCTTTGGGGTCAACAATAACTTTTTTATCTCTACGGTTAGCTTCTTCTATCAGATGTTGGGTAAGTTCAGGAGCGAATAAGCCTTTGTTGTAATCAGAAAATACAATAATGTCAGCAGCATCAATAGCGTTTTTAGCGTGAGCTATAAATGCCTTTTGCAGATCGGCAGAAAGCGGATGAGTGGTTTCCCTATCGACCCGTACCAACTGGTGGCTGCCCGCCATAACACGTGTTTTTACGGTGGTAGGCCGGGTAGCATCCTTAAAAATGGCACTTGCATCAATGCCTTCTTTTTTTAGCACGTCTGAAAGCCGATCAGCGTCGGCATCGTTTCCGGTAACGCCGCCAAGGGTAATACCAGCGCCTAACGAAAGCAGGTTTTGCGCTACGTTGGCCGCGCCGCCCGGGGTAATAAACTCGTTGCGAACGTTTACTACCGGTACCGGCGCTTCAGGCGACAGGCGGTTGGCTTCACCTACAATATAATGATCGATCATCAGGTCGCCAATGACCAAGATATTTGGCCGGTTCCCTGCCTGTTGCAGGTCGCGTACTTTTTGTGATAACATAATTTTTTAAGGCAGTTTGTTTAAATTGTTGCTTATACAACTTATGCACTCACCGCACCTTTCTTTTTTTCAAATAGGTCTTTAATTTCTGCTAATGGCAGCGCGTTAAGGCAATGTTCTTTTGCCAGGCCGCCTTTACGGGCCGCTATAACGCCGTATTTCATATCATGGAAGCCGCTGTTGCGGTGCGCATCAGGGTTAATGGAAAGCATAACTCCCTTGCTAATAGCATATTGGTGCCAGCGCCAGTCAAGATCAAGCCTTAGCGGATTGGCGTTTATTTCAATGATCACATTGTTGGCCGCGCAGGCGTCTATTACCTTTTTATAATCAATATCATATCCTTTACGACTGAGTAATAACCTGCCGGTAGGATGGCCTAATATAGTAGTGTAAGGGTTCTCTATCGCTTTTATGAGCCTTGTGGTAGCTTTCTCCTCGGTCATTTTAAGGTTAGCGTGAATAGAGGCTACAACAAAATCAAACCTTGCCAATATCTCATCAGGGTAATCAAGCGAACCATCATTTAAAATGTCCGACTCGATACCTTTAAATATGTGGAAGCCATCAAGTTTTTTATTCAGATGGTCTATCTCTTCATGTTGTTGCAAAACCCTTTCAATACTCAGCCCTTTGGCATAAAACGCGCTTTTACTATGATCTGATATACCTAAATATTCCAGTTTTAGTTCATCGCGACAGTAAACAGCCATTTCTTCAAGGGTATTTACACCATCGCTCCAGGTGCTGTGGTTGTGCAATGCACCTTTAAGATCATTAAGCGTAATTAAGGTAGGCAGCTGGTTATGGATAGCCTTATCTATAAAATCCGTTCCTTCGCGAAGTTCGGGCGGCATCCATTGCAGATTGGCTTTTTCGTAGATGATCTCCTCACTTTCAGGCGCTTCCAGTTCACCTGTAATGCGCTTTAATACCGCTTCAACATGGTCTTCGCTACCAGTATTAAGGAAAAGTTCCTTGTAGTATTGCGAGCGTTGTACGCAAATAATATCTACCAGTAAGCCATTATTCAGCTCGCCCGAAATATGGTTGCCGTTAAGCGTTACGTTATTTAACAGCGTAGATGTTGCCAGTGCATCGAAGGCGATCTGCTGGTCTATGCTGCCAACAACAATTACCAGTTCACTGATGATATCGTTGCGGCGCCTTACTTCGCCGGCAATATGTTTTAAGGCATCCGGGAAAATGCCACGGATCTCATCTAACAGCTCATGCGCTTCGTGGTCTACCTGTGCATACAGGAATTTACCATTGCCTGCCATGCGGAATTCGATCACTTTTTTGATCTCTTCCTGGGTTTTAAAGCCGAAACCTTTAGCCTCAACCAGGCGGTTTTCATTACAGGCATAATACAGTTCGCCTATATTCTCTATGCCTAAATCTTTCCATATGATGGCGATCTTTTTAGGGCCGATGCCCTTGATCCCCATCATTTCTACAATGCCTTCGGGGGTTTTAGCAAGCAGTTCCTGTAACTCGGTAATGGTACCGGTTTGTAATAGCTCCATTACTTTTGCGGCAGTGCTTTTGCCAATGCCATCAACCTTTTCCAGTTCATCCTGCGTTTTACCGGCAACGGCGAAGGGTAATTTATCTATTTTAAAAGCCGCGTTTGCTATTGATTTTGTCTTGAAAGGGTTTTCTTCATGTAACTCCATCAATTGCGACAAAAGGCGAAACGTGCGGGCTATTGGTTTGTTCTCCATAACTTAGCTGAACGGTAAAAATACAAAAAGGCTATTGATGTATAATAACAGTTTAAACCTTAATTGTTGGCTAAAAAGGCTAAGTTTTTACGTTGAAGTTAAATGAGAAGATATTAGGTGATAAATGAAAGGGAGCCTTGTACAATTAGCCTGCTTGTTTTAGCATGCGTGACCGACTCAATGTTTAAGGAACTGATCGCCAATTAAACCTATAGCAAAAACGATTATACTAAATGTAAGCATGCCTAACAGATAGGCAATAAGCGCTTTAACATAACTCATCAACTTTGCCCGGTTAAAAAACTGGCCAATTCCCCATGAGATGTATACCGCGGATAGAGCGCTGGATACTGCCATTAGTTTATAATTGGTTATCCCTTCCACAATGGCGAATACGGAAAACAGGAGCATGCCAACCCCTTCGATAAAGCATAGCAGTATTAATATTTCAAAAAAATTATAACCGCTTTTCCTGAAAAATACCTTGAGCCACAGGGCGATAAATATCCCCATAATGATATTGGCATAGCCATAATGGTTTTGTATCCAATTATTGATAGATGTGGTTATGGGTCCTACCATGCCCTTCATGCTAACGTAGCCCTCCTCGATATGAAAGAAGTGGCTGATGATAGTGTAAAGCAGGGACGATAAGGTAATAAACAGGACGGGTTTTATTAACCGGCTGCGGTTCTCGGCCATAAAAATATGTACGCTCCTGCCCGGCCTTATCAATAATTCCCTTATGGTATAAAAAATACCTTTTTCAAAGTGCAGTACATGCAATACTTCGTGCTGTATGTAATGTGCATCAATCCTTTTGAGCTTTGCCGGCTGGCCGCATTGCGGGCAGTAATTGTAAGCAATTTCTGTATGGCAGTGGCCGCAGTTTATCATATTTACAAGCATAAGGTTATTGATATACTGCAAAAATTAAAAATCGGATAGGCTTGTAAACTACACTTTAGTGTAAATTTGAAGATATATACCTATGAAAACCGACATCAAAACTGGTTTATTAACCCGCAATAAAATAAACAACACAGCAGAGGCCGACCGTTTACAGCAGTTGGATTACCTGGAAGCCATCAGATCGTTTGCTCGCTTAACCTACGAAAGCATTTACGTGATTGATTATGAGAAAATGGGTTTTGAGTATGTGTCGGAAAACCCCTTGTTTTTATGCGGATATACGGCGCAGGAGGTGTTGGCATTGGGTTATGAATTCTATTTTAGGCATGTGCCGGAGGCCGATCTGCAAATGCTGGCTACTATTAACCAGGCAGGGTTTGATTTTTTTGATAAGATACCGCATGGGGAGCGCAAAGAGTACACTATTACCTATGATTTTCATTTGATTAATAAAGATGACAAAGCCTTACTGATCAATCATAAGCTCACCCCGCTGTTGCTGACAGGGGAGGGGAAAATGTGGAAGGCTGTGTGCGTTGTTTCTATTTCTCATCAACGGCAGGCGGGCAATGTTTTTATTAGCAGGCAGGGCAGCGATCAGCTTTGGCAGTTGGATATCGAAACCCTTGCCTGGCGAAAAGTGGTAAAGCCGCAGTTATCACAGCGAGAGATAGAGGTTCTCCAATTGCATGCGCAGGGTTTAACCATTAACCAGATAGCGGAGAAAATATTTGTCTCGCCTGATACGGTTAAATATTACCGCCGCCGCATTTTTGAACGCCTTAACGTAAGCAACATTGCCGAAGCACTGGCTCATGCGGTAAACAGCAAAATGATATAAATGAGAATTAACAAAAAAGGCCGCTTTTAAAAG